>NZ_JBSWTU010000005.1:2340000-3874879 GCF_056158685.1 Leisingera sp. ABM4_103
GATCACTAGCGAGAATGATGACATGAGTAGCGACAAAGAGTGTGAGAGACACTCTCGCCGAAAGTCCAAGGGTTCCTGCTTAAAGCTAATCTGAGCAGGGTAAGCCGGCCCCTAAGCCGAGGCCGAAAGGCGTAGGCGATGGGAATCAGGTTAATATTCCTGAGCCAGGAGGATGTGACGGATCATGAAGGTTGTTCGCCCTTATCGGATTGGGCGGGCCGCTGATTGGTCCCTGGAAATAGCCCTCCATCAGACCGTACCCTAAACCGACACAGGTGGACTGGTAGAGCATACCAAGGCGCTTGAGAGAACGATGTTGAAGGAACTCGGCAAAATACCTCCGTAAGTTCGCGAGAAGGAGGCCCGGGTTCAAGGCAACTTGGATCCGGGGGCACAAACCAGGGGGTGGCGACTGTTTATTAAAAACACAGGGCTCTGCGAAGCCGCAAGGCGACGTATAGGGTCTGACGCCTGCCCGGTGCCTGAAGGTTAAAAGGAGGGGTGAGAGCTCCGAATTGAAGCCCAGGTAAACGGCGGCCGTAACTATAACGGTCCTAAGGTAGCGAAATTCCTTGTCGGGTAAGTTCCGACCTGCACGAATGGCGTAACGACTTCCCCGCTGTCTCCAACATCGACTCAGCGAAATTGAATTGCCTGTCAAGATGCAGGCTTCCCGCGGTTAGACGGAAAGACCCCGTGCACCTTTACTACAGCTTCGCACTGGCATCAGGATTGTGATGTGCAGGATAGGTGGTAGGCATCGAAGCAGGAACGCAAGTTCCTGTGGAGCCTCCCTTGAGATACCACCCTTCGCACTCTTGATGTCTAACCGCGGTCCGTTATCCGGATCCGGGACCCTGCGTGGCGGGTAGTTTGACTGGGGCGGTCGCCTCCTAAAGAGTAACGGAGGCGCGCGAAGGTTGGCTCAGAGCGGTCGGAAATCGCTCGTTGAGTGCAATGGCAGAAGCCAGCCTGACTGCAAGACTGACAAGTCGAGCAGAGACGAAAGTCGGCCATAGTGATCCGGTGGTCCCGCGTGGAAGGGCCATCGCTCAACGGATAAAAGGTACGCCGGGGATAACAGGCTGATACTGCCCAAGAGTCCATATCGACGGCAGTGTTTGGCACCTCGATGTCGGCTCATCTCATCCTGGGGCTGGAGCAGGTCCCAAGGGTACGGCTGTTCGCCGTTTAAAGAGGTACGTGAGCTGGGTTTAGAACGTCGTGAGACAGTTCGGTCCCTATCTGCCGTGGGTGCAGGATACTTGAGAGGAGTTGCCCCTAGTACGAGAGGACCGGGGTGAACGATCCACTGGTGGACCAGTTGTAATGCCAATTGCAGTGCTGGGTAGCTATGATCGGACAGGATAACCGCTGAAGGCATCTAAGCGGGAAGCCCCCCTCAAAACAAGGTATCCCTGAGGGCCGTGGAAGACCACCACGCCGATAGGCCGGAGGTGTAAGCGCAGCAATGCGTTCAGCTGACCGGTACTAATCGCCCGACAGGCTTGATTTGATCCAGTAACAGACAGTGTTACAAAACCAAACAAGCAAACCATCCCTTTGACTGGACATGTTGATTGTACGCCGGACGCATTTGGAAATGTCATCGTGACATAACTCAGCTGCGGTCTCTCGCGCATTTGCTTCGCAAACACGCTGCCGACCGCCAACCGAGAAAAGCCAACCGCCTCCGGCGCTTGGATTTTCCTCGGTTTGGTGGCCACAGCACAAGTGAAACACCCGGTCCCATCCCGAACCCGGAAGTTAAGCACTGTCGCGCCGATGGTACTTGGGCTCAAGCCCTGGGAGAGTAGGTCACCGCCAAACCTAGTAAAATCCAATAATCTCTCTAAACGATGACACAAACAAAACCGCCGCTGCGATAAACGCAAGCGGCGGTTTTGCGTTGCAAGACCTAAAGAGCAGAAACCGCGCGCCGGAAAACTGCCCCTGAAGGCTTGCTGCAAACATCCACGAGTGCCGCAGCCTCGCCAAAGACGATAATTCTCAGCACCAACCGCCGTAAACTGCCTTTGCGGCCCTGCTCAGTAGGGGATTGTTAGAGACTGCTTCCTAAGTTCGGTCCGCAATAGACCTGCAACGAAGGCTCTGCAAAAATGTCTCGAATACCCGCTTTTCTCTACCGTCTGCCCGTCCGGATCTACGCACTGGCCGCTTTGGCCGTTTTCTTGTTTGCTCTGTTGACCGTCTTCCTGCTGATCCGGGCAAACACCGCCGAATACGCCAGCCGCGAACGCGAACTGCACCAGATTACGGATCTGGCTTTCAGCCAGCTGGACGAATTGCAAAATCAGGTCGAAACCGGCCAGCTGGACGAGGCCACTGCCCGTGAGATGGGGCGCGCAACCCTCGATAGTTTGAAATTCGGCACCGCGGGTGATTTTCATGCCTTTGATTTCGATCTGGTGATCACCGCAAATGCCTTTCTGCCGGAGTGGGTGGGCACCCGCCAGCCGGATTTGACCGACGAAAACGGCGTCAAGATCTATCAGGAAATGCTCAAGATCGCCAAGGCTGAGGGCCAGGGCTCGCTGATTTACCATTTCGCCAACGCCAGCACCGGCGTGATCGAGGCCAAGATGGGTTACATCCGCGTCTATGAACCCTGGGGTTGGATCGTCGGTACCGGTGCATATGTCTCGGATATCGAAACTAATGTGCGGCAGAACATTATCACAACCGCAACCGCGCTGCTTGTGACCCTGGCGGTTCTGATGGTGGGGGCAACCCTGATCACCCGCAGCGTCACCGGACCGGTGAGCGCCTTGCGCGGACGCATGCAGTCGATGGCCGAAGGGGACACCGACAGCGCCATTCCGGCCACCACCAACAAGAGTGAAATCGGCGATATGGCACGGACTCTGGACGTCTTCCGGACATCCTTGATCCGCCAGCAGGAGCTGGAGGCGGCGCAGAAAGAACTCGACGAGAAGCGCAGCAAGGTGGTGTCGGCGCTCAGCGGCAAGCTGTCCGCTCTGTCCCAGGGCGATCTGACGGTACAGATCACCGAAGCCTTCCCCAAGGACTATGAGCAGCTGCGCCAGGACTTCAACACCTCGGCCAGGAACCTCAGCGCTACGGTCGAGCAAGTGATTGCCGCGGCCGGCAGCATCCGCAATGGTGCGAGCGAGATCAGCCAGGCCTCTGATGACCTGTCGCACCGCACCGAAAGCCAGGCTGCGACGCTGGAACAGACCGCCGCGGCGCTGGATGAGCTGACGGCCTCGGTTAAATCCGCGGCCGAAGGCGCCCGCAGCGTCGAGGCGACGATGGAGGAGGCCAGGCACGAGGCCGAAACCAGCGGCGAAGTGGTCCAAAGCGCGGTTTCCGCGATGACTGAGATCGAGCAGTCCTCCAGCCAGATTTCCCAGATTATCGGGGTGATCGACGATATCGCCTTTCAGACCAACCTGCTGGCGCTCAACGCCGGCGTGGAAGCGGCAAGGGCCGGCGAGGCTGGGCGCGGGTTCGCGGTGGTGGCCTCGGAAGTGCGCGCCCTGGCGCAGCGGTCCTCGGACGCGGCTATGGAGATCAAGACCCTGATCAGCAACAGCTCCGGCCAGGTGGAGCGCGGTGTGGAGCTGGTTGGCAAGGCCGGCGAGGCGCTGCAAAGCATCGTGTCGCAAGTCAGCCATATCTCCGGCCTGGTGTCCGGCATCGCCGAAAGCGCCGCCGAGCAGTCGACCGGTCTGGCCGAGATCAATACCGGTGTCACCCAGCTGGACAAGGTCACCCAGCAGAACGCGGCCATGGTGGAGGAAGCCACCGCTGCGGGCCAGATGCTGAAGGAAGACGCCACCAAGCTCACCGGTCTGGTCGCCCACTTCAAGATCCCAGGCACCCGTGCCGCTGCCCCGGCGCAAGCCGCCGCCGCCCCGGCACCGAGCGCGCATGGACCCAGCAGCTGGGACATCGAGGTCAAGCCGCAGCCGGCTGCGATGGCAGAGGCCAACGCCGCCAAGGACCTGTGGCAGGACTTCTGATCCTTGCGCCAAGCAAAACGAGAAAACGCCCGGGCATTTCCCCGGGCGTTTCCGGTTTCCTTAGGGCCAGGCGTCGGCCCTAGGGGGCCTGTGCGGCATTCCATTCAAAATGCGGCAAAAACCTCCCGGAAACCGGCATCAAAACTCCGGCAGGGCCCTGCAGGGTAGGGGTTTGTTAGAGACTGCCTCCTACAACAGGTCGGCAATAGAACCGCAATGAAGGCTCTGCAAGTATGTCCCGAATACCCGCTTTTCTCTACCGTCTGCCCGTCCGTATCTATTCCTTGGCGCTGCTCGCGCTTGGATTGACCGCCGTGCTCACCTTCGTGATGCTGAATCAGGCGGTGAACAACGCCTATGAGATGCGCTACAAGGAGCTGCACAATGTCACCGACGCGGCGGTCAGCCTGCTGCGCGACCTGGATGAAGGGACCAGGACCGGACGGTTCACTCCGGAACAAGCCCTCGACATCGGACGCGAGCGGCTGACCGCGCTGCGCTTTGGCGAGTCCGGCTATGTGTTTGTTTTCGATCACGACCTGGTGGTTCAGGCGCACCCGACGGTGCCCGATTGGGTTGGCACCAACCAGGGCGCCTATGAGGATGTGACCGGCATCAAGGTGTTCCAGGAGCTGGAGAAGATCGCCGCCTCTCAAGGGGCGGGGGAACTGACCTATTACTTCAAAAAGCCGGGCTCCGACGTGATTGAAGCCAAGATCGGCTATGTTCAGGCGTTCGAGCCGTTCGGCTGGATTGTTGGCACCGGTGCCTATGTCTCTGATATCGAAGCGGATGTGGCGGCCATGCGCAACAAGTCGCTGGCGGTTCTGGGCGGCGGCCTGCTGCTGCTGGCAGCGGCGGCCTTCTTTATCACCCGCAGCGTAACTGCCCCGCTGAACAGTCTGAAGAACCGGATGACCGCACTGGCGGATGGTGACACTGACAGTGAGATCCCGTCATCCGGCGCGCGCAGCGAACTGGGCGAGATTGCCCGGGCGGTGGATGTGTTCCGCCAGGCGCTGATCCGGCAGCAGGACATGGAGCAGGAGCAGCAAGCGCTCGACGCTACCCGCAGCGGCGTGGTGGAAGCGCTCAGCAGCAAGCTGTCGGACCTGTCGCACGGCGATCTGACCGCACAGATCACCGAAAGTTTCCCGGCTGAATACGAGCAGCTCCGGCAGGATTTCAACAGCACGGCCCAAACCCTCAGCCAGACCGTGGAGCAGGTGATTGCCGCGGCTGACAGCATCCGCAGCGGCGCGGGTGAGATCAGCCAGGCATCGGATGACCTGTCGCACCGCACCGAAAGCCAGGCTGCGACGCTGGAACAGACCGCGGCAGCCCTGGATGAGCTGACCGCTTCGGTGAAATCCGCCGCCGAAGGCGCCCGCAGCGTCGAGGCGACGATGGAGGACGCCAAGCGCGAAGCCGAAACAAGCGGCGAGGTGGTGCAAAGCGCGGTGTCGGCCATGACCGAGATCGAGCAATCCTCCAACCAGATTTCCCAGATCATCGGGGTGATCGACGACATCGCCTTCCAGACCAACCTGCTGGCGCTGAATGCCGGGGTCGAGGCGGCAAGGGCGGGTGAAGCGGGCCGTGGCTTCGCGGTCGTTGCGTCCGAAGTGCGGGCGCTGGCGCAGCGCTCCTCTGATGCCGCGATGGAGATCAAGACCCTGATCAGCAGCAGCTCCGGCCAGGTGGAGCGCGGCGTGGAACTGGTGGGCAAGGCAGGCGAGGCGTTGCAAAGCATCGTGTCGCAGGTCAACCACATCTCCGAACTGGTGTCCGGTATTGCCGAAGGGGCCGCCGAACAGTCGACCGGCCTTGCGGAGATCAACACCGGCGTCACCCAGCTGGACAAGGTGACCCAGCAGAACGCGGCGATGGTGGAAGAATCCACAGCGGCCGGCCAGCTGCTGAAGGAGGATGCCACCAGGCTGACCGGGCTGGTTGCCCACTTCAAGATCCCCGGCACCCGCGCGGCCGCCCCGGCCAAAGCGGTACCGGCGCAGGCCGCCGCAGCGCCGGCGCCGACCGCGCACGGCCCCGGCAGCTGGGACATGGAGGCCACGCCGCAGCCCGCTGCAATGGCTGAGGGCAACGCCGCGAGGGATCTTTGGCAGGACTTCTGAGCCTCAGCGCCTGCGGAACAAAAAAAACGCCCGGGGGAAGCCCCGGGCGTTTTTCGTTTGTATTGGTGCGGATGGATCAGCCGATGATCGCGTTCAGCGTCTCCGAGGGGCGCATCACCTTGGCTTTCAGATCAACGCTCGGGTTGTAGTAGCCGCCGATGTCGGCTACGCCGCCTTGTGCTGCGGCCAGTTCGCTGATGATCTGCTCTTCCTTGGCGCCGAGTTCCTCGGCGATGGGAGCGAAATGCGCCGCCAGTTCTGCGTCTTCGGTCTGCGCTGCCAGCGCCTCGGCCCAGTAGCGGGCAAACCAGTAGTGGCTGTCGCGGTTGTCCGGCTCACCCACCTTGCGCGAGGGCGAGCGGTTGTTGTCGAGGATGCCCTGGGTGGCGTCCTCAGCCGCGGCGCCCAGCACGCCGGCCTTCTTGTTGCCCTTGCTGTCTGCGAGGAAGTTCAGCGATTCCCCCAGCGCGCAGAATTCACCCATCGAATCCCAGCGCAGGTGGTTTTCCTCGACCAGCTGCTGCACGTGCTTGGGTGCAGAGCCGCCGGCACCGGTCTCGAACAGGCCGCCGCCGTTCATCAGCTTGACGATCGACAGCATCTTGGCCGAGGTGCCCAGTTCCAGGATCGGGAACAGGTCGGTCAGGTAGTCGCGCAGCACGTTGCCGGTGATGGCAATGCTGTCCTCGCCCTTGGTGATGGTTTCAAGGCTCTGGCGGGTGGCTTCGCGCGGTGCCAGGATCTGAAACTTGTCCGCAACGCCGGCTTCTTCCAGCGCGGGCTTCACGTATTTGATCAGCTCGGCGTCATGTGCGCGGTTTTCGTCCAGCCAGAAGATCGCCTCGGAGCCGGTCAGCCGCTGACGGTCCAGTGCCAGCTGGATCCAGTTTTCGATCGGTGCCTTCCTAACGGTGCAGGAGCGCCAGATGTCGCCCGCTTCCACCTCATGCTCATGCAGCGTATCGCCATTGGCCAGAACCACCCGGATGGTGCCGTCTGCGGGCGCCTCGAAGGTGGTGGGGTGGGAGCCGTATTCCTCAGCCTTCTGCGCCATCAGGCCGACGTTGGCGACGGCACCGGCGGTGGCCGGGTTCAGTGCGCCGTTTTCCTTGAAGAACTTGATGCTCTCGTCATAGACAGGCGCATAGCAGTTGTCGGGGATCACGCAGTTGGTGTCGCCCTTGTTGCCGTTCTCATCCCAGCCCTTGCCGCCGGCCCGGATCACCGCGGGCATCGAGGCGTCGATGATCACGTCGGAGGGCACGTGCAGGTTGGTGATGCCCTTGTCGCTGTCGACCATGTACATGGAGGGGCGCTCGGCGCGCACCGCGTCGATGGCCGCCATGATTTCCGGGTTGTCCTTGACCCGGTTCAGCAGGTCGCCAAGGCCGGAGTTCGGATCAACGCCCAAGGCCTCCAGCTGCGGGCCGAACTGGTCGAACACCGGCGCCAGCCAGGCCTTGACCGCATGGCCGAAAATGATCGGGTCGGAGACCTTCATCATGGTGGCCTTGAGGTGCAGCGAGAACATGGTGCCGTCTGCCTTGGTGTCCTCGATGGCGTCCTTCAGGAACGCCGACAGCGCCTTGGCGGACATGAAGGTGGCGTCGGCCACGGTGCCCTCGGCCAGCGGCCAGCTGTCCTTGAGCAGGGTGACGGAACCGTCCTTGGCCACAAATTCGATCTTCGCGTCACCCGCCTGCGCGGCGGTGATGGTCGCGGATTTCTCGTTTGCATAGAAGTCGTTGCCCGGCATCGACGAGACTTTGGTCTTGCTGTCCGCCGACCAGGACCCCATCGAATGCGGGTTCTTCTGGGCAAAGTTCTTGACTGCCTTGGCAGCGCGGCGGTCGGAGTTGCCTTCGCGCAGAACCGGGTTCACCGCCGAGCCCTTGATGGCGTCATAGCGGGCGCGGACGGCTTTCTCTTCGTCGGTCTTGGGCTCTTCCGGGTAGTTCGGAATGTCATAGCCCTGGCCCTGAAGCTCAGTGACGGCGGCCACCAGCTGCGGCACCGAAGCGGAGATGTTGGGCAGCTTGATGACATTGGCGTCCGGGGTCTTCACCAGCTCGCCCAGCTCTGCCAGGTCATCGCTCTGGCGCTGCTCTTCGGTCAGGTTTTCCGGGAAGGCGGCGAGGATGCGGCCAGCCAGCGAAATGTCCTTGGTGCCGACAGAGACACCGGCGGCGGCGGCGAACTTGCGGATGATCGGCAGGAAAGATGCCGAGGCCAGTTCGGGCGCTTCGTCTACAATGGTATACAATATGTCCGGGGTTTGATTTTCTGCCATGTTCCACAACCTTTCAGCGATCTCGGAGGCTTTTGTGACGGCAGCGCGGGCGGGCCGCGCCGGTGAGGGTATTCCGGTGCTGCCGGTGCGGGGCCCGGGAAACCGGGCCGGAACCTGCTTTGGCAGCCATAGATACGGCCCTCATGTAGAACACCATTGCTGCGGGTGCAATGGTTTGGCGCATTTCCCTCCCCGCGCGGATTGCCGCGGCAGAAGGGAGGGGCGCTGCCCCGCAGGTTTAAAGGAAGAGGGGCGCTGCCCCTTTTGGGCCCTTGGCCCAATTCACCCCGGAGTATTTCGGGAAAGATGAAAGGGGCAGGGGTTATTCGCGCAGCTCGTCCGGGCCGACGCCCCAGAGTTTTTTCTTGGGGGCCCAGCCGCTGTAGCCGCCGGCCGAGATCTCGCACCAGCTGGTTTCGCATTCCCCAAGGCGGGCGACCACGCCCAGCTCGAATGCGGCGGTGACCGGCGCGCGGGTGTCGGGGCGGGAATGCACGGTCAGCATGTCTTCTTCGACCAGCACCGTGCGCACGCCCGACAGAAGCGCGTAATGCACCCAGCCGCCGGCCCTTCGCGGTCCTGCACCCGGCGCCAGTGGCCGTACTCAGCAGTGATTTCCAGCGGCATGCCGCGGCGCTTGAAAACCCAGTCGATCTTGTGGCTGAGCGAGGGGCCGCGGCGCACATTGCCTTTGGCAGCCTTCATCGAAACATAGCGGGGCAGGGGGAGGTTGGTGACAGGCCCGCGGGATTCGGCCGCGCAGACTGCGCCCGTCAGGGCCAAGGCTGCCGCCGCTGCCGCCAGATGGCGGATTGCCATTGCCGCTTGT
Organism: Leisingera sp. ABM4_103; assembly: GCF_056158685.1. Classification (NCBI taxonomy): domain Bacteria; kingdom Pseudomonadati; phylum Pseudomonadota; class Alphaproteobacteria; order Rhodobacterales; family Roseobacteraceae; genus Leisingera; species Leisingera sp. ABM4_103. The sequence goes on from NZ_JBSWTU010000005.1 coordinate 2,349,262, forward strand.
CTCACTGCCTGCTCGCCTCTTCTTGCCCAGCCGGGTTGTGCCCAGCCTCTTGTTCCGGTGTTCTGCCCGTTTCGGTCTGACCCGCCGCGCCGCTAAATTTCCGGTTGCGGGCCGGGGAATGCGGTTGGGTTCTTGTGCCTCTTCGCATCCTGCGCCACGATGCCATGGAGGCGTGCGGAATGAAAAGCCCAAGGGAGAGCACAAGTGCCAAGAGACCGATTGAGTGTTGTCGTTACGCGACGGTTGCCGGAACCTGTGGAGACCCGGCTGAGCGAGCTGTTTGATGTGCGCCTGCGCGAGGATGACACGCCAATGACCCGGACCGAGCTGGCCGCGGCGCTGAAGGACGCTGATGTGCTAGTGCCGACCGTCACCGACAATATTGATGCAGGGCTGCTGGGGCAGGCGGGCGACCGGCTGAAGCTGATTGCCAACTATGGTGCCGGCGTCGACCATATTGATGTGGCCACCGCCCGCCAGCGCGGCATCCTGGTGTCAAACACGCCTGGCGTGCTGACCGACGATACCGCCGACATGGCGATGGCGCTGATCATGGCAGTGGTGCGGCGGATGCCCGAAGGCCTGGCGGTGATGCAGAAGGGCGACTGGCAGGGCTGGGCGCCAACCGCTTTCTTAGGCGGCCGCATTGCCGGGCGCCGCCTGGGCATCCTTGGCATGGGCCGGATCGGCCAGGCCGTGGCCAAGCGTGCCGCCGCTTTTGGCATGCAGATCCATTACCACAACCGCCGCCGCCTGCGCCCGGAGGTCGAAGAGAAGCTGGAGGCCACCTATTGGGAGAGCCTCGACCAGATGGTGGCGCGGATGGACGTGCTTTCGGTCAATTGCCCGTCGACACCCTCCACCTTCCACCTGATGAACGCCCGCCGCTTGAAGCTGATGAAACCCTCGGCGGTGATCGTGAACACCTCGCGCGGCGAGGTGATCGACGAAATGGCGCTGACCCGAATGCTGCGCGCCGGGGAAATCGCGGGCGCGGGTCTCGACGTCTATGAGCACGGCACCGACATCAACCCGCGCCTGCGGGAGCTGCCGAATGTGGTGCTGCTGCCGCATATGGGCTCGGCCACCCTCGAAGGCCGGATCGAGATGGGCGAGAAGGTGCTGTTGAATATCAAGACTTTCGAGGACGGCCACCGCCCGCCGGATCAGGTGGTGCCGTCGATGCTGTAAGCGCGCCGGAGTGTGGCTGGGCATTTAAGGGAGGACTTTCATGAAGTATCTGATTCTGGCCGCTGCCGGGCTTGCCGCGGGCTCCGCCGCCGCGCAGGAAGCCGCGGATGCTGTCGCGCCCGAAGGCGCGACCGCCGGCACGTTTGAGGCGATCTCCTCCGAAGTGGCCGCTGCACTGGAAGCCAAGGCCGCAGGCGAGCCGGTGGAGGCGAAAAACTGGATGGTTGCCGCCGCCAACCCGCATGCAGTGGAGGCCGGCGCCGGCGTCCTGCGCGCAGGCGGCACCGCGGCGGATGCGATGGTGGCGGTGCAGACAGTGCTGGGGCTGGTGGAGCCGCAATCCTCGGGCCTCGGCGGCGGCGCGTTTCTGGTCTGGTACGATGCTGCCACCGGCGAGGTGACGACGCTGGACGGGCGCGAGACTGCACCGCTCGCCGCTATGCCGACGCTGTTCCAGGATGAGAGCGGCGAGCCGTTGCAGTTCTTTGACGCAGTGGTCGGCGGTCTTTCTGTCGGCACCCCGGGCACGCCCGCGCTGCTGGAGGCGGCGCACCGCCGCTGGGGGCAGGCCAACTGGCCTTCGCTGTTTGAACCGGCGATCCGGCTGGCAGAGGAGGGTTTTGCTGTCTCGCCGCGCCTGGCCGGACTGGTGGAGCGCGATGCCGAGCGTCTGGCACGGTTCACGGCCACCGCCGCCTACTTCCTGCCGCAGGGAGAACCGGTCCAGGAAGGCGCGGTGCTGGTGAACACGGACTATGCCGAAACCCTGCGGGCATTGGCTCAGGACGGCGCGGGGGCGTTTTACTCCGGGCCGATCGCGGCAGAAATCGTGCACGCCGTCACCGCTGCCGAGGGCAACCCGGGTGTGCTTTCGGCCACGGACCTTGCGCTCTATCAGGTAAAGGAACGCCCGGCGGTCTGTGTTGCTTACCGCGATTTCGAGGCTTGCGGCATGGGGCCGCCGTCTTCCGGCGCGCTCACCGTGGGCCAGATCCTGGGGATGCTGAACTCCTATGACCTGGCTGAATTGGGGGCGGACAGCGCCCAAGCCTGGCGGCTGATCGGCGATGCCTCGCGTCTCGCTTTTGCCGACCGCAGCCGCTACATGGCGGACAGCGACTATGTGCCGGTGCCCACCCACGGGCTGGTGGCGGCGGATTACCTGGCCAGCCGCGCGGAGCTCTTGCAGGGCGATGACGCGCTGCCCGAGGTGGCGCCGGGCTCGCCCGAGTTCGACCATGCGCTGCTGGCGGACGACGAGTCGATCGAGCTGCCCTCGACCTCGCATATCTCGATCGTGGACCAGTACGGCAACGTGCTGTCGATGACCACGACGATCGAAAACGCCTTCGGCTCCCGGCTGATGGCGGGCGGCTTCCTGCTGAACAACGAACTGACGGACTTCTCCTTCCGCACCCACGCCAACGGCGTGCCGATTGCCAACCGGCTGGAGCCGGGCAAACGGCCGCGCTCCTCCATGGCGCCCACAATTCTGCTGCGCGAGGGCAAGCCGGTGCTGGCCATCGGCTCCCCCGGCGGCAGCCGCATCATCGGCTATGTGGCGAAATCCATTGTCGCCTGGGCCGATTGGGGGCTGAACATCCAGGAGGCGCTGGCGCTGCCGCATCTGGTCAACCGCTTCGGCACCTATGATCTGGAGGCGGGCACCAGCGCCGAAGACCTGGGCGAGGCGCTGACCGGGATGGGGTATGAGGTGAACGCCCGCGACCTGACCTCCGGCCTGCACGCGATTGAGATCGGCGAGAGGCTGAAAGGCGCTGCTGATCCCCGTCGCGAAGGGATTGCCTTGGGCGGATAATGCTATCCGGTCCGGCGGCAGCGCCGGTCCGCCGCTCCTCTACCGGCTACTGGGTATTGCCGCCCCGCAACTTGGGGGCGTAGGTTAACAGGTGAATGTTCCGGGCGTCAGGCCCATTTCCCGGGGGGAACCGATCATGGTGCAAGCCACATCACTGCCGCGCAACGAGGCCGGGATCGCCGCCGCCATCGAGACGCTGACCCAGCAGTTCGGAGACCGACTGCAGACGGGCCAGTCGATCCGCGAGCAGCACGGCCACACCACCACCTGGATTACCAATCAGGCGCCCGATGCGGTGATCTTCCCGGAGACCGCCGGGGAGGTCTCTGAGATCGTCAAAGTCTGCGCCGAATACGGCGTGCCGGTCATTCCCTTCGGCACCGGCACCTCGCTGGAGGGGCATGTGAACGCCCCGGCAGGCGGCATCTGCATCGACCTGATGCGGATGGACAAGATCATCGCCGTGCATCCCGAGGATCTGGATGTGGTGGTGCAGCCCGGCGTCACCCGCGAGCAGCTCAACACCTACCTGCGCGACCAGGGCCTGTTCTTCCCGATCGACCCCGGCGCCAATGCCTCGCTGGGCGGCATGGCGGCGACGCGGGCGTCGGGCACCAATGCGGTGCGCTATGGCACCATGAAGGACAATGTGCTCAGCTTGGAGGCGGTGATGGCCGACGGCGGCGTTATCCGCACCGCGCAGCGGGCCAAGAAATCCTCGGCGGGATATGACCTCACCCGCCTTCTGGTGGGGTCCGAAGGCACCCTGGGCCTGATCACCGAACTGACGCTGAAGCTCCAGGGTATCCCGGAGGCGATCCGCTCTGCCCGCTGCTCCTTCCGCTCCGTCGACGACGCCTGCCGCGCGGTGATGATGACGATCCAGTACGGCATCCCCGTCGCCCGCATCGAACTGCTGGACGCGCTCAGCGTGCGCGCCGCCAACGCCTATTCCGGACTCGACCTGCCGGAGACACCCCTGCTGCTGCTGGAATTCCATGGCTCGGACGCGGGCGTGGTGGAGCAGTCCGACATGTTCGCCTCCATCGCCGAGGAATTCGGCGGTTTTGACATCGCCGCGACGTCCACCGCCGAAGAGCGCAGCAAGCTGTGGCAGGCGCGCCATGACATGTACTGGGCCTGCCTGCAGCTGCGCCCCTCTGCCAAGGGGATCTCCACCGACGTCTGCGTGCCGATCTCCAAGCTGGCGGAATGCGTTGCTGCTGCACGGGAAAAGGCCGAAGGCATGGGGCTGCTGGCACCAATGGTCGGCCATGTGGGCGACGGCAACTTCCACGCGCTGCTGCTCATCGACATGGACAGCGATGCGGAGCGGCAAAAGGCGGACGAATACATCGGCTGGCTCAACGAGATGGCGATTGCGATGGACGGCACCTGCACCGGCGAGCACGGCATCGGCCAGGGCAAGCGCCCCTATCTGCAGCAGGAACTGGGCGAGGCAACCCGTTACATGGCGGCGATCAAGGCGGCGCTGGACCCGGACAACATCCTGAACCCGGGCAAGATACTGGAGATGTGAGCTGCGGGCGCCCGCCAGCGGTCCGGGCTGGGCCGGCGGCGGGATTTGAGTATTTGGGGAAAGATGAAAGCGCAGGTCCAGTGCATTCATCTTTCCCCAAATACTCACACCGCAGCGGCAGCGGCGATCACGCCGCTTTGGGGGTTGCACACCCGGCGCACGCCTGTCTCACCGCATTTTAAGCCCAGCCTGCCATGATGCCCCTGATCGCGGTCACCGCCGGGCCTGACACCCCCGGCACCCAGGAACAGGGCCCTTTGGCAAGGGCGCGCAGAGACAACGTTCAGCGTGCGGGAGGAACCTCCCGTCCCGCCTCCGCCTCTTGGCGGCGCCGCCACTCTTAACCGCTGATGATCACCTCTCAAGGATCAGCACAGCCAAACCGCAGCAGCAACCGGCAGGGCAGGGGCCTTGGCCGGGTGAACGCAGTTGCAGGAAACTCTTCCCCGAAAAGCCGGAATGCTGCCGCATTTCTGCGCCGGGTTCTGACTTGCAATGAAACCGAAGCATTCCTGCGGAACCGGAGAGCGGCATGGGACTGAGAAGAACGATGGGCATCCTGGTGTTCAGCACCCAGGCGGTGATCGGCTACGACTACTACATCCAGACCCGCGACGCGAACCTCAGCTGGGGCGATCTCAGCGCCACCGACTATGGCACCATCCTTCAGGAGCGGTTTGCCCGTGCCCGTGCCGAGGACGCAGCCCGCCTGGCCGGCGGCGGCGGCGGCACGTCGATCTGGGGTGAGGCCGCCAGTTATGGCAAGCGGCTGTTCATAGGCGGCGAGCAGGTCGCAGAAGCGCAGAGCGGCGAAGAAGCGCCGCCGCCGGTCTGCATCCGCCGCGGCAATGTAGCGGACTGCTGACCGCGGTCCGGACGGCCTGAAGTGAGACCAGCAGGGGGCGCGAGCCCCCTTTTTGCTGCGCGGAAATCGCCATAGCGGTCAGAATCGCCGCCGGAATCCGGTATGCTGTGGCGCGCAAGGTCGGTTTTGGCTGTTTTTGCGTCGGCCTGATTTTGCGCGGATTTCAATGCGCGGGCATAACCACTGCCAAGAATCTCACAAAGCTGGAGAGCGGGAGAATGAAAACCCAAGTCAAAGCACTTGTTGTTGGCGGCGGTGCCGTCGGCACCTCGATTGCCTATCACCTGGCCAAAGCCGGCTGGGAAGACGTCATGCTGATCGAGCGTGACGAGCTGACCTCCGGCTCGACCTGGCACGCGGCCGGCCTTCTGCCGCTGTTCAACATGTCCTATGCGACCACCCACATCCACAAGTACTCGGTCGATTTCTACAAGACCCTGGAAGAGGAAACCGGCCTGAACGCAGGTTTCGCCGTTGTGGGCAACCTGCGCATGGCGCAGACCCAGGAGCGCATGGACGAATACATGCTCTATGCCTCCACCGCAGAAACCTGCGACGTGGACTATGAGTGGCTGACCCCGGAGCAGATCAAGGAGCGCTGGCCGCTCATTGAGACCGGCGACCTGAAGGGCGCGATCTACCACACCGAGGACGGCTACATTAACCCGGCTGACGTGACCCAGGCGATGGCCAAGGGTGCCCGCCAGCGCGGCGTCGAGATCGTCCGCAAGATGCAGGCAGACGCGTTCCACTGGAACGGCACCCATTGGGAAGTCACCTGCACCAAGATGATCGAGAAGGGCGGCAACCTGGTCGAGTCCGACGAGAAGGTGGTGATCACCGCCGAGCACGTCGTGACCGCCTCCGGCAACCACGCGCAGCGCACCGCCAAGATGCTGGGCATCAAGATGCCGGCGATCCCGGTCGAGCATACCTTCATCGTCATGGATCAGGACCCCGAGCTGGTCAAATGGCGCGAAGCGGGCAACCCCGAGCACCCGGTGATCCGCGACGCCGACAACGAATCCTACGCCCGCGAAGAGCGCGGCGGCTGGATCCTCGGCATCTACGAGCACGGCGCACCGGCGCGGTTTGAGCATGGCGTGCCGGACAGCTTCCGCGCCGACCTGTTCCCGCTGGACCTCGACCGGATCGCCGACCAGTACATGGCGATGGCCGAGCGCGTGCCGTCCTGCGCCGAAAGCGGCCTCAAGGACGACTTCAACGGCCCGATCTGCTACACCCCCGACGGCAACCCGCTGGTCGGTCCGGCACCCGGTCTGCGAAACATGTGGCTGGCCGAAGGCTTCTCCTTCGGTATCACCGCGGCGGGCGGCACCGGCTACTACCTGGCGCAGATGATGGTGGACGGCGAGGCCGAGATCGACATGGCGTCGCTCGACCCGAAACGCTACTCCTCCAACTGGATGACCACCGAGTTCGCGGCCCGCAAGAACGAGGAGTGCTACGAGCACGTCTACATCCTGCACCACCCGGACGAAGAGCGCGAAGCCTGCCGTCCGCTGCGCACCGCCCCCGCCTATGACCGTCAGAAGGCCCGCGGCGCACAGTTCGGCTGGGTCAACGGCTGGGAACGCCCGAACTACTTCGGCCCCGTCGATGCGCCGGAGAACTTCGACAGGGAAAGCCGCTCGTTCCGTCGTGGCAAGTGGTGGCAATACGCCGTGGAAGAGGCCAAGGCGATCCGCAACGGCGTTGGCCTGATCGATGCCACCGCCTTCACCAAGCATGTCGTCAAAGGCCCCGGTGCCACCCAGTTCCTCGACTGGTTCACCTGCAACAAGCTGCCGAAGGTCGGCCGCATCAACCTGACCTATGCGCTGACTTCACACGGCACCACGCGCACCGAATACACCATCGTGCGCAACGGCGAGAACAACTACTACCTGGTCTCTGCCGGTGCCTGGTCGGAATATGACGCCGACTTCCTGCGCAAGGCGGCCGAGGACAAGATGGAGGAGTTCGGCTACATCGAGATCCAGGACGTGACCACCCAGTGGGGCGTCTTCGCCATCGCAGGCCCCAAGTCCCGCGACGTGCTGAAAGAGGTGATCGTCGACGCCGACCCGGAAACCGCGCTGTCGAACAAGAGCTTCCCCTGGCTGTCGGCCCGCCTGATCGAGCTGGGCATGTGCCCGGTCAACGCGATCCGCGTGGCTTACACCGGTGAACTCGGCTGGGAGCTGCATCACCCGATCGAGATGCAGAACTACCTCTTTGACCTGCTGGAAAAAGCGGGCGAGAAGCACGGCATGAAGCTGGTCGGCGCGCGTGCGCAGAACTGGCTGCGCCAGGAGAAATCCTACCGTGCCTTTGGCAACGAACTGGGCCGCGACGCGACCCCGCTGGAAGCCGACCTGCCGCGCTTTGTCGACCTGGAGAAGGACTTCCACGGCAAGGACAAGCTGGTCGAGACCGGCGTCCGCGTGAAGTGCTGCACCCTGCTGATCGACGGCCCCGAAGACGCCGATCCCTGGGGCCGCGAGGCGCTGTACGCTGAGGATGGCACCCGTGTGGGCCGTCTGACCTCCGGCGGCTACTCGGTGGCCTTCGAGAAATCCATCGGCATGGGCTATGTGAAGCCTGAGTTTGCGGTGGAAGGCACCAAGCTGCAGGTCAAGATCCAGGACAAGCTGTGGGACGCGGTCGTCACCTGCGACAGCCCCTATGATCCGAAGAACGAGACAATCCGCCAGAACGGGTAAGTTCCGGCGAAAGAGATGAGAAAGCCCCGGTCAATGTGCCGGGGCTTTTTTGTTATGGAAAAAAATATGCAAAAAAGTAGTGCTGCTACATCAATACAGCCATCGATATTGTTCTGAATAGCTGCGAGAAGTGGCAATTAATTTTCGAGTGTCCATCCCATGGTTTCGGCCATGGCCATTGGAGCAACTTTGTTCACAATTATATGTTGTGCTGTATTGCTGATAGGAGTTTGAACGTGCAGGTCTGCTTTGTCGTTGTATGGAATTTTGGCTCGGTCAAGGTGAACTAGTAAGTCATCAGTTCCGTCGTAACAGTTGATCATCCGTACCCAGAAGAACATCTCTAGCTGTCTCGACTTCTCCGTTTCGAATGTGCTGACGACGCTGCGAATTGTATCGAGGCACAAGTCTGTATGTCTGTTTAGCGACCAGAGTGCATACTCTCTGCTTTGCAGCGCTCTATTAAGCCGCTCACCTTTGGTTCCCATCTCAGCTTCAATCCACTCCTGTTCGCTTGGGGAAAGGCGTGGTATTCGGGTATCAAAACTTTCCCAGTAGCGTTCTATGGCTTCTGCAAAGTCTTTTCTCTTCTTTGTGTCGGGATTGTTTTCGCTCCAAGGTATAATATCGAAAACGGCCCAGGTGAGCTTTTTTGTCGAAGCTTCGACCGAGCCAGCTCCCAAACAGACCCAAAAGCTCACAATTACTGACAGCACTTTTTGCAATGGATCCTCCTCGCAGGTGAAGTCTAAGGTTAACAAGTTCTATCCAAAATAACAGAAACTTACAGAATTGGCGCCGGATGCGCTGCAAAAAGAGTGCCAACTACAGCCGAACGAGCGCCTGACCGCGGGGTGGCGCTGCAATCGTGGTGCCTCCATTGGGACGGTCAGGATCGCGGCCCAGTCTGCTTTCCGGCAGGGTTTTGGACAAGCTTTGGGCACCCGGCACGCGTCCTTGATCCGGGGAAACAGCTGCGCCAGTGCCTGTTGACGCCGCCCGCCCGCCGCTTCACTGTCCCGGGCCTGAGATACCAAGGCAGGGCAGGCAAATGAGCGACGACTGGAACGATTACGCAGACGGCTGGGACGGCAACAGCGATGTCCGGAACTATGCCGACAAAGCCTTTGCCGCGCTTGATGCCTTTGCCGGTATCACCGGCGGGGGCTGGAAAGACAAGCGGGTGCTCGACTTCGGCTGCGGCACCGGGCTTTTGAGCGGGAAGCTCGCGCCGCACGTGCAGGAGGTGGTGGCCGTTGACACCTCGGACCGGATGATCGCGGTGCTGCAGGACAAGGCGCTGCCCGGCGTGAGGGCGCTGCACGCGGATATTCTGGACAGCAGCACAAGGGAGGTTGGCGGTGGGCTCACCGGCTTTGATCTGATCTGCGCCTCGTCCGTCTGCGGTTTCTTGCCGGACTACAGCGGTGCCGTGGCCGAGCTGGCGGGGCTGCTGAACCGCGGCGGATTGTTTGTGCAATGGGACTGGCTGGCCACGGATGATGGCGGCTCCGGGCTGACGGAGCAGCAGGTAGGAGACGCGCTCAGGGGCGCAGGCCTTGAGCCGGTCCGGGTTGAACAGGCGTTTGCAATGGAGGCCGGCGGTCAACGGATGCCGGTGCTGATGGGCGCAGCCGTCTGCGCCGCGGGTTGAGCTTGCGGCGATAGCCTCTTTGCGCGGCTGGAAGGGCCGCGCGAAGACCTCCCGCCCGTCACCGTTCGGATATTAAATCCGAAGGTTCCCGTTGGGCCAGGCAGGCCGCGCCGCAGGCGCGGCCTGCCTGGCCCCGGTAGCGGCGCGCACCGCGCGGCGCCACCGCTTCAAAGCGGCTTGCCCGCTTCCTCCCTGGCACCCGCTGCAGCGGGTGGCCGCAGATGATGCTCAGGAATTTTCCCGGCTTTTCAGGAACTTTCTTCTCCTGCGCCCGTTCACCTTATGAACGAACCAGAAAAGGAGAATGCAACATGAAACGCCTCGCAACAATCGCCCTCGCGGCTGGCATGGCGGCTGCACCGGCTCTTGCAGAAACCCAGCTGGATACCAAGGATCTGATCCGCACCCGGGATATCACCGGCGGTGACATCTACACCCTGAACGGCCCGATGGACGAAGACACCTGGGGCAACTGGGAAGCAGATGGCGTCGGCCCGGACTGGAACGACATCGGTGAAATCGAAGACATCATCCTGGACCGTAACGGCCAGATGAAGGGCGTCGTGGCCGAAGTCGGCGGCTTCCTGGACGTGGGCGACAAGCACGTGATGATCCCGGTGGAAGACATGCGTCTGGCACCGGTCGATGACAAGCGCTACGTGATCGTCACCCGCTATACCGAAGAACAGCTGGAAGAGTTGCCGTCGGTCGATGAAGGCTGGTGGGACTAACAACAGCAGCATTTAAAAGAGGGGCCGTCCGGCCCCTCTTTTTCTGTTCGCAGATGCCGCCCGGGCGGGCAGGTCAGTCTTGGGCCGTCTCCGCCAGCTCCATATGGCCCCAGCCGCGCGACAGCACCTTGCGCAGGATCGGCTCGAAGAACTCCAAGGGCTTGGTCGGGTACGCCGGGTCAAAGGCGCACTGGTCGTATTTTTCGCAGAAATACCGGCAGTCCTCCCAATAGGGGCTGTCGCGGTATTTGTCCCGAGCGTTGCGGTCGCCGCCGAAATGGTGGTTGTAGTAAAAGCCCTGGAACACGCAGTGGTGTTTGAGGATCCAATAGGTCTTCTCGCTGACGTAGGGCTTCATCATCGCCGCCGACAGCTCGCCGTGGTTGTAGGGCGACAGGATATCGCCGGTGTCATGCACCAGGGCTGCCACGATGATCTCGTCCTCGGCGCCGTCCTCCCAGGCGCGGGTCGCGGCCTGCAGGCTGTGCTGGTAGCGGTTCACCGGGTAGGGGGTCCAATCCTCGTCCAGCGAGCGGATCGCGTCGAGGATGCGGTCGGGCAGGGCGGCGTTGTATTCTTCCTCGTACTTCTCCACTGCTGCCCAGTCTGCAGGCGTGGCTTCTTCGAAACTGGTCCAGTTTGGCTTGTGGCTTTTGTCCAGCATTGGCGCGGTCCTTTGGTTGATCTGCGGGCAGCCTAGCGGTTCCCGGATGAGCAGGAAAACGAATTGATTTGCTCAAACTGATCGGAAATATTTATCACCATGCAGATCAATTCTTTTGAGACCTTTCTGGCGATTGAGGCCACCGGCAGCTTTCACGGTGCGGCGCGGGTGCTGAATATCACCCAGACCGCCGTCAGCGCCCGGATCAAGGCGCTGGAGGAGGCGCTGGGCACGCCGCTGTTCGACCGCGGGCCGGGCGGCACAAGGCTGAGCGAGGCGGGGCGGCAGTTCCAGCCCTATGCGGAGCAGATGATGCGAACGTGGGAGTTCGTCTCCGGCGATCTGAAGGCAAGCCTGGCGGGGCGTGTGCCCTTGCGGCTGGGGGCGCAGCTGTCGGTCTGGGATCCCGTGCTGGTGGATGTGGCGGTCTGGCTGGAGGCGGAGCAGGGCACGGTGCCGTTCACGCTGAACTACGACCACGCGATGAACATGGGCGAGGCGGTGGCGCGGCGGCTGCTGGATCTGGCCATCGTCAATGAAGTGCCCGCGGGCACCGGCCTGGCGGTGGAGGAGCTGCCGCCGGAGCGGCTGGTGCTGGTGGCGGATCAGCCGCTGCGGCTGGGGCGGGATGCGCTGCCCTTGTTCGTCAACCTGGAATTCGGCAGCGAGTACGATGCCCGGCTGCGCGAGGTGCTGCCCCGCCGCAGCCGTCAGCACATCGTTCTGGGCAATGCGCTGATGGGGTTGCGATACCTGCAAAAGCGGGGCGGCATGGGATATTTCCCGGCCTATATGGCGGCTGAGGCACTGGCCGCGGGGGCGCTGCACGCGGTTGAGGGCGCGCCGGAAATCAACCTGAGCTGCCGCGCGCTCTATTTGCCGGACAACCCGGCGGTGGAGCATATTCGCCAGGTGCTGCAAGGCCTGCAAGAGGTCCGCGGCACCAGCTAGCGAAGAAAATTCCGGCGCGGAATTTTCCACGGAAAACACGTGTTTTCCGGGCTGAATTCCGCGCCGGAATTCAGCGTGTCAGCTGATCGAAGCACTCCATCGCTTTGGCCGCATACATCATCGCCGGGCCGCCGCCCATCTGGATCGACATCGCCAGCACATCGCCCACTTCGGCACGGCTGGCGCCTGCCTTGACCAGTGCCTCCACATGCAGGCCGATGCAATCCTCGCAGCGCAGCGCCACCGCAATGCCCAGGGCGACGAATTCCTTCTGCTTGAACTCTAGCACGCCGCCCTGTTTCACCGCCTTGCCAAGCGCGCCGAACGCCTGGGCGGTTTCCGGGATTGCCCCGTTCAGATTGCGCAGGCCCTTGCGGGTGCCGTCCAGTTTCTCGTGCCAGTCCATCTGCTGTTCCCTCGATAATACATTCCGATTATTGAAGGTGTATGGGCGGCACTTCTGCGCGGCTTTGATCCAGGTCAGATGGCTGGCTTTTCCGCAATCAGGGCGAGGTTGTTGGCGGGCATCTCCACCGCCTGCAGCAACTCCAGCCCGGCACCGTGCAGCCAGTCGATCACGTCGAAGTCGTCCTTGTAGCCGATCTCCGGGTCGTGGGCGGATAGCGCCGCGTGAAAGGCGCGGTCGCCGTCGCTGGTCAGCTCGCCGCCGCGCATGAAGGGGCCGTAGATCACGAACCGCCCGCCGGGGGCGAGCGCCGCGGCGGCCTCGCGGATCAGGGTGCGGGCCTCGCCTTCGCTGATCAGGTGCAGGAGGTTCACCAGCACGATCAGGTCCTGGCCGGGCTGCGCCGCGCTCCAGCCGGGGGCGGTGGCGTCGAGCTGAACCGGCGGCGAGATGTTCTTGAGACCGCTCTCTTCGGCATAACTCCGGATACTTGCGAGGCGGATGTCCTCCACCTCGCTGGGCTGCCACATCAGGCCGGGCAGGCGGGCGGCATAGGCCACGGCGTGCTGGCCGGTGCCGCTGGCCAGTTCCAGGGCGCGGCCCTTGGCGGGTGCCGCCTCCGCCAGCAGGTCGCACAGAACGCTGCTGTTGCGGGCGGCGGCGGGGGCGAACAGCTTGCCCTCCTCAGGTGCAGCAACCGAGGCCGCGCCGGGAACAGAGCGTACCGGCATCAGCGCAGCCGGGCGGGCGACAGCGCCGCCACCGTGTCCGCGTCCAGCACCGGCGTGCGGCCTGCCACCAGGTCGGCAATCAGCTGCGAGGCTGCGGGCGCGGTCATGATGCCATAGCCGCCCTGAGCTGCGCACCAGATGAAGTCCGGCTGATCCGGATCCGGGCCCAGCACCAGGGTGCCGTCCGCCACAAAGCTGCGCAGGCCTGCAAAGTTGCTTTCGACGCGCGTCACCGGCTCTGTCACCATCTCCTCATAGCGCGCCAGCCCTTCGGCCAGGACCATGTCGTCGGCATAGGCGTCATGCGGCTCCACCGGGTCGGCATCGGCGGGGGAGACCAGCAGCTTGCCCGCGTCGGGTTTGGCGTACCAGGTCTCGCCCACGCCCAGCAGCATCGGCCAGCCGCTGACGTCATGGCCGCCCGGCGCCGGCAGCCGCGCCATCGAACGGCGCTTGGGCTGGAGGCCGATCGCCGCCACCCCGGCCAGCGCGGCGACCTGATCAGCCCAGGCGCCCGCGGCGTTGACCAGCTGGCGGGCCTGATAGGTCCGGCCGCCCGCGGTGACCTCCCAGCCGCCGCTGATGCGGGTGATGCCGCTCACCGGCGCTTTGGTCACGGTCTGCCCGCCCGCGGCGCGCAAGGTCTTGGCAAAGTCCTGCAGCATCCGGTCGGTGTCGATATCCTCCGCCGCGCCGCTGATGGCGGCAAAGCCGACGGTGTCCGGGTTCAGGATCGGCACCATGGCGCGGGCTTCGTCCAGCTCCAGCGTCGCCATGCCCAGCTCATCCACGTCGCGGGCAAAGCCGCCGGCGTCCCCCTTGGCGCCCAAAAGCATCAGCCCGCGCGGCGACAGGTAGCCGCCGTCACGCAGGTAAGCGGCGCTGGCGCGGTTCAGGGTCACGGTGGCGCCGTGGCCATAGTTTTCTTCGAACAGCGCGGCGGAGCGGCCCGAGGAATGGTAGCCAAGCGCGTCCTCCATCTCCAGGAGCGTGACGCTGCCCAGGTCCGCAAGGCGGGCGGCGGCGCTGATGCCGGCCATGCCGCCGCCGATGACGATGAAATCCTGCATGGGTCTAATCCTGTTCTTCGAGCCGGTCCGTCGCGGGCGCGGGCCGCGGGCTGAAGGCTTCGATTGTTTTGTAAAGCTCTGCGTCCATTTCAAAGTCCAGAGCCGCCAGCGAGGGCTGCAGCTGCTGCAGGTTGCGGGCGGAGATGATCGGCATCGGGGCCGCGGGATGCGCGGCGGCCCAGGCGACGGCCAGCGTGGCCGGATCGGTGCCGCGCTCCGCCGCGAGGGCCGAGAGGCGCTGGGCGGCCTCATGCATGTACTCAGCGCCGTAGCGGGCGCGGTAGCGGTGGTCTTCGGTGATGCGGCCGCTGCCGCCCTCGGTGTATTTGCCGGTCAGGAGCCCGCCGCCCAGAGGCGAATAGGGGGCCACGGCCACGCCCTGATCGGCACACATCGGCAGGATCTCTACCTCGGCCTGCCGCTTCACCAGCGAATACATCGGCTGCAGGATGTCCACGCCAGTGCCGGAGGCCAGCCCCGCCATCTGCGCCTTCATCACCTGCCAGGCGGCAAAGTTCGACAGGCCAACGTAGCGGATCGCGCCCTCGTCCTTGAGCGCGGCGAAACAGTCCATGGTTTCGCGCAGGTCCGTGTCCGGATCGAACCGGTGCAGATAAAACACGTCGACCATGTCGAGCCCCAAGCGCCGGCGGCTCTCGTCCAGCTGGGCGCGCAGGTTGGCAGTGCCGGCGCCGCCGGTATAGCCCGCCTTGGTGGCGATCAGCAGCTGCTCGCGTTCCTCCTTGATCAGGCGGCCCAGGATCTGTTCCGAGTTGCCATCGGTATAGAGCCAGGCAGTGTCGAAGTGGTTGATCCCGGCGGCGCGGCAGGCGGCGTGCATCTCGGCCGATTGCGCCTCATCGGCGCGGCCGCCGAACTGCATGGTGCCAAAGGCAAAACGGCTGGCCGGGGTGCCGTCGGGGGCGGTCAGAATCTTGCGTGCGGTCTGGGTCATGGCGCGGAGCTTGGCACAGGGTGACGGGCAGGGAAAGGCGGTTTCCGCCTGCCTGCGCGCTCTTGAACCGGTGCCATATTCCGGCCCGGTTTCTTTGCCATCATGGGCGGCGCAGCGGAATGGAGAGGGAAAGTGAAACAGTTTCTGATGATCGGGGCAGCGGCCTTGCTGGCGGCCTGCGCTGCACCGGAGAAGCCGGATTACTGGTCGGCGACCCGCACCGGTTATGGCGCGCAGCCTGTGGCCGGGGCAGAGACCGGCGGGCCGGATTACCGGACAGCGGCCCTGGCAGAGGCCGGGTATTACACCAGCGCCATGCGCCCCGGCCTGCACAAGACCCGCACCGGCGCGCCCTGGCTGGTTTACCATTCCGCCCGGTATCAGGGCGGCGGCCAGCCGCAGGCAGGCCGGGCTGCGGCACAGTCGGCCATGGCGTATTCAAGCTCGAAATGGAAATCCCCCTATGCGGCACAGACCGGGCTGGGGGATGCCAGGACCCGCTTCCGGATCGTGACTGTGGACGGCAGCAGTTTCGCTGTTCTGAACAAGATCCGGCTGCCGCTGAAACATCTCTTTGCGTCCGACAGGGAGCAGCTGGAGAAGCTGACCGAATATGCGGCGCAGCTGGCAGGCTGCACAGTGACCGGTCCGGCGCTGGTGCAGCGGGTCGACGGCGCTGCGCAAAAGCTGGCCGCGCCGGTTGTTTGCTCCTGACCCTAATCAGCGAAACAGATTTTGTTTCTGTCCAAGTCCCGCACATATGCGGAGAACCGCGGCCCCCGCTGCCGCGGTTCGCCCTCGCATGTGCCGCCCAGCTCAATCGCCTTGCTGTGCAGCCGGGTGACTTCGGCAGCAGATCCAAGGCTGAACCCCACCATGGTTCCGTTGCCATTGACGGCCGGTTCGCCGTCGAAGGGCAGGGCGGCTGCAAAGGCAAAATCGTCCTTCAGCCAGTAGGTCATTCTTTCGCTTGGCCGGACCTGGGTCAGACCTGAGTGCTCAAACAAGGCGTCATAGAATTTGACCGACGCTTCCATGTCGTTGGTTCCAACAACGAAGTAATTCAGTTTCAAAGGCTCTCTCCACGGGGCTTAAGGGGGAGCGGACAATCTTCCGCTGGTGCATTCAGCCGGCCCGGAAATTCCGGCGGCCGGTTCGTGGAGCCGGGTGTACATCAGGGCAGTGACAGGGCGTGTCAGCAGGCTTCGCTGAGATCAGCCTTTTGCCCGCAACAAAAAAGGCCCGCCAAGCGGCGGGCCTTTGATGTTTGCACCGAAACCGCGATTTACTGCGGAATGTCGCCTTCCAGGCCTTCGACATAGAAGTTCATGCCGGCCAGGGTGCCGTCATCGGCGGTTTCACCCTCTGCCAGCCAGTCGCTGCCGTCCTGCTTTTTCAGCGGGCCGGTGAAGGGATGGTAGGAGCCGTCCGCGATCGAGTCCTTGATGGCCAGAGCAGCTTCTTTCACGTCCGCCGGAACGGCGTCGGAGATTTCGCCGATGCCCACCATGCCGGCGCCGATGCCGTCCCAAGTGTCAACCAACTCCCAGGTGCCGTCCATCACGGCCTTGGTGCGGGCGATGTAGTAAGGTGCCCAGTCATCGATGATCGACGACACGCGCGGCTTGGGCGCGTATTCCGACATGTCGGAGGCCTGGCCGAAGGTGATCACGTTGCCAGCGGCCTGCGCAGCGGCCTGGGGCGCGGTGGAGTCAGTGTGCTGCAGGATCACGTCGGCGCCCTGTTCGATCAGCACCTTGGCGGCGTCTGCTTCCTTGGCCGGGTCGAACCAGGTGAAGGCCCAGACGATCTTGAACTCGACGTCGGGGTTCACCTTCTTGGCGTGGATATAGGCAGAGTTGATGCCGCGGATCACTTCCGGGATCGGGTAGGAGCCGATGTAGCCGATGATGTTGCTCTCGGTCATGTGGCCCGCGATGGTGCCCTGCACCGCGCGGCCTTCATAGAAGCGGGCGGAGTAGGTGGAGACGTTGTCCGCGCGCTTGTAGCCGGTGGCGTGCTCGAACTTCACGTTCGGGAACTTCTTCGCCACGTTGATGGTCGGGTCCATGTAGCCGAAGGAGGTGGTGAAGATCAGGTCGGCGCCTTCCAGCGCCATCTGGGTCATCACGCGCTCGGCGTCCGGGCCTTCGGCCACGTTTTCGACGTAGACGGTTTCGACCTTGTCGCCGAATTCGGCCTCAACCGCCTTGCGGCCCTGGTCGTGCTCATAGGTCCAGCCGCCATCGCCGACGGGGCCGACATAGACAAAGCCCACTTTGGTCTTGTCTTCGGCCAACGCCGCGCCCGCGGCCAGGCCAAGCGCCACGGCGGCGCTGGTCAGGAGGTTGGTCAGTTTCATCAAAGGGACTCCCCAGTTGGTTTTGGTTGGCCCCGGCAGCCGGGGCAGGCAATAGGCCCCCCGCGTCAGCGGGAGGCGTGGAAATTGCGGCCAAGCGCGGCGGGTGCGCTGCTCTTGTCCGCGGAAAGGATAACAAGCACCAGGATGGTAATCAGATAGGGCGACATTGCCAGATACTCGACCGGAATGGCAACGCCTGCCGCCTGCAGATTGAGCTGCACCACGGTGACCCCGCCAAAGAGATAGGCACCCAGCAGCGCGCGCCAGGGTTTCCAGCTGGCAAACACCACCAGCGCCAGGGCAATCCAGCCGATGCCGGCGGTCATGCCCTCGGTCCACTGCGGCACCCGGATTAGGCTGATGTAGGCGCCGCCGATGCCCGCGCAGGCGCCGCCGAACAGGATCGCCGCCAGGCGGATCTTCAGCACCTTGTATCCCAGCGCGTGGGCCGCATCGTGGTTTTCGCCCACGGCGCGCAGCACCAGGCCCATGCGGGAATACTTCAGCATCCACCAGACCGCGGCGGTCAGCACGATGCCGAAGTAGAGGATGATGTCATGGCCGAACAGGATCGGGCCAACGACGGGCAGGTCGCTCAGCACCGGGATGTGGATGTCGCCCATCTGCGGCGGCTTCACACCGACATAGGACTGCCCCATCAGCGCCGACAGGCCAAGGCCGAACAGCGTCAGCGACAAGCCGGAGGCGACCTGATTTGCCTGGGCAAACTGGGTGAGGATCGCGAACAGGACCGACAACGCCGCGCCGGCAAACGCGGCAGCGACAAAGCCCAGCAGCGGCGAGCCGCTCTCCACCGCAGTGGCAAAACCGGCGATGGCGCCCACGATCATCATCCCCTCGACCCCGAGGTTCAGAACGCCGGCCTTCTCGACCACCAGTTCGCCGATGGCCGCCAGCAAGAGCGGTGTTGCCGCCACCATCAGCGAGGCGATGAGCAGGACCGGGTTGATTGCAGAAAGATCCATGTTACGCCACCTCCGGCTTGCCGATTGCGATGCGGAAATTGGTGAGCAGGTCGAAGGCCAGCAGGAAGAACAGAAGCATCCCCTGGAACACCTGGATGGCCGCGGCGGGCAGCTGCAGGTTCGACTGCGCGATGTCGCCGCCAATATAGGTCAGCGCCATCAGACCGCCTGCCAGCAGGATGCCCACCGGATGCAGGCGGCCCAGGAAGGCGACGATGATCGCGGTAAAGCCATAGCCCACGTTGAAGTCGATGGAGATCTGGCCCGAAGGCCCCGAGACCTCGAACATGCCGGCCAGCCCCGCCAGCGCGCCGGAGGTGCCGAGGCAGAACAGCACCAGGCGGGTGGGGTTGACGCCCGCGAACTTTGCCGCCCGCGGCGCCTCGCCAGTGAGGCGGATGTGGTAGCCGGTCATGTGTCGGTTCAAGAGAACATAGGCAAAGATCACCGCAATCAGCGCCGCCACCACGCCCCAGTGCATGCCGGTGCCTGTAATCAGCTCCGCATTGTGGGCGGCGTCCCAGGACTGCAGGTTGCGGGAGCCGGGGAAGCCGAAGCCCTCCGGGTTCTTCAAGAGGCCAAGGGAGACCGAGGCCAGGAACTGTTCGGCCACATAGACCAGCATCAGCGAGACCAGGATTTCGTTGGTGCCGAAGCGGGTCTTGAGAATTGCCGGGATCATCGCCCAGATCCAGCCGCCGAATGCGCCGGCGAGGACCATGAAGGGGAAGATCAGGAACAACTCGGAGGGGTAGAAGGCAAGGCCGGCCCCGGCGCCAAAGATGGCGCCCATGATGTACTGGCCTTCGGCGCCGATATTCCAGATGCCCGCGCGGAAGCCCAACGACAAGCCGATGGCGATCAGCACCAGCGGCGCGCCTTTGACCAAGAGCTGCGGGCGGTAGTAGAAGGCAAACTCGCCAAACAGCGGTTCCCAGAAAATGGTGCGGATCGCCTCAACCGGCGGTTTGCCAAGCGCGGCAAACAACAGCCCGCCAAAAAACATCGTCGCCAGCACCGCCACCAGCGGCGTCGCCATCGACCAGGCCCGCGACGGCTGCGGCCTTTTCTCAAGCCGGATCATTCAAGCGGCTCCCTGTTTCATCTTTCCAAAAATACTCTCGCCGAAGGCGAAAACTCTGCGGGCGTTGTCAGACATGCGCCACCTCCATGCCGTGGGCGCCGCCCATCATCAGGCCGATCTCGTCCACCGTCAGGCCCGCCGCTTCGCGCGGGGCGCTGAGGCGGCCTTCATTGAGCGCAGCAAAGCTGTCGGAGATTTCCATCAGCTCATCCAGGTCCTGGCTGATGCAGATGACTGCGGCGCCCTTGGCGGCCAGGTCCAGCAGGGACTGGCGGATGGCGGCGGCAGCGGCGGCATCGACGCCCCAGGTTGGCTGGTTCACCACCAGCAAATCCGGGTCCTGCAGCACCTCGCGCCCGATCACGAACTTCTGCAAGTTGCCGCCCGACAGCGAGCGCGCCGCATTGCCGGGGCCCGGCGTGCGGACGTCAAAGGCCTTGATGACGCGCTCGGCAAACTCCTTGGTCTTGCCCCAGTCGAGGAAACCGTTCTTCTCCAGCCCCTCGCGCACTGACCCGGTGAGCATGGCGTTTTCCGTCAGGCTCATGTCCGGGGCGGCGGCGTGGCCCAGCCGTTCCTCCGGCGCGGCCAGCACGCCCAGCTTGCGCCGCGCCGTTGGGCCCAGCTTGCCGATCGGCTGCCCATGCAGCTTCACCGCATCCGCTTCGGTCAGGGTCTCGCCCGACAGCACGCCCAGCAGCTCGTCCTGGCCGTTGCCGGCAACACCGCCGATGCCGAGGATTTCGCCCTTGCGCACGGTCAGATGCACATTCTTAAGCGCGGTGCCAAAGGCAGACAGCGCCGGCACCGACAGGCCGGAGATGTCCATCGCGACGGGACCGAATTCCCGGCTCGCGCGCTGGGGCGTTTGCAACGTGCTGCCGACCATCATCTCCGCCATGTCGCGGGCTGATGTGTCAGCCGGGGTGCATTCGCCGACGTTCTTGCCGAGGCGCAGGATGGTGGCGTGATCGCAGAGGGTGCGGATTTCCTCCAGCTTGTGCGAGATATAAAGGATCGAGGTCCCCTCGGAGCGCAGTTTCTGAAGGGTTTCGAACAGGATATCGACTTCCTGCGGGGTGAGGACCGAGGTCGGTTCATCCATGATCAGCAGTTTCGGATCCTGCAGCAGGCAGCGGATGATCTCGACCCGCTGGCGCTCGCCTGCGGACAGGTCGCCGACGGTGCGGAACGGGTCCAGCGGCAGGCCGTAGGTTTCGGAGACTTCGCGGATCCGGGCGGCAAGGTCGCGCATCTCCGGCGGGTTTTCCATGCCGAGCGCGATGTTCTCGGCCACGTTCAGCGCGTCAAACAGCGAGAAGTGCTGGAACACCATGGCGATGCCGTCCGCCCGCGCCTGGCGCGGTTCGGCCGGCTCAAAAGGCTGGCCGCGCAGCAGCATCTTGCCGCTGTCGGGTTTCACCAGGCCATAGATCATCTTGACCAGCGTCGATTTCCCGGCGCCGTTTTCGCCGAGCAGGGCGTGAACCTCTCCCTCGCCGATGTCAAAGGAAACGGTGTCATTGGCCACAACCCCGGGGTAGGCCTTGGTCAGGCCTTGCAGGCTCAACAGTGGTACACTCACGCGCGCCGGTCCTCTCTCTGTTCGTCTTCTTTTCCGTGCCGCAGCAGCTGCGCCGCCACGCCGACCGCAATCATCTGCGGGTGTTTTCCAAGTTCCGGATCGCCGATCGGGCAGGTGATCCTTGCGATTGCCCCGGGAGAGTGCCCCAGGGCGGCAAGACGCGAGCGGAACCGCGCCCATTTGGTTTTGGAGCCGATCAGCCCGGCAAATGCAAAGCCATGGCCCAACAGCGCGTGGCATAGCGCCAGATCCAGCGCATGGGAATAGGTCAGCACCAAATGCGCAGCGTTTTCAGGCGCATGGGGCACAAGGAGCGCAACGTCAGCTGCCGGAACCGCGGTGACGCCGGACGGGATGCCGTCCGGGAATCGCTCGGCGTCGGTATCCACCCAGGTGATCTGCAGATCCGGCAGCGGCGCCAGCACATCCGCCAGCGCCCGCCCGACATGGCCCGCGCCCCAGATCCAGACCGGCAACTGCGGCTGATGCACCGGTTCGATCATCCAGCCCTCGACCAGCTGCGGCGCGGGTGTCTGCCCCTGGCCGCGGGCGCCAGCGAGGAGGCGCTTTACCGCCACCGGCATCAGCGCCGGGCTGGCCGGGCGGGCGATGACGTGGCTATCCAGCGCGGCCAGGTCTCCGGCCTCATAAACTTCGCTGAAAAGCGTGACCGCACCGCCGCAGCACTGGCCCAGGTCGGGCCCCAGCGCGTGGGTGCTGATCTGCTTGGGGGCGACTTGCCGCCGGGCAGCCTCTGCCGCCTCAAATTCCAGGGTGCCGCCGCCGATGGTGCCGGACTGGCCGGTCTCCCACACCAGCATCGCGGTGCCGGTCTCGCGCGGGGAGGATCCGCGGATGGCGGCGATCACCACCCGCACCACGCGGCCATGCTCGGCAACCGCCCGGCGCAGTTCCTGGACGTCAAACCCCATCGCGCACTCTCCGGATCGCGCGCCAGACCTCTTCTGCGGTGGCAGGCGCATTGAGCGCCGGATAGGCGTCGCCAAAGGCACAGACCGCATCGCTGAGGGCCAGCCAGGCGGAGATGCCCAGCATGAACGGCGGCTCGCCCACCGCTTTGGAGCGGTAGATGGTGTCCTCGCGGTTCTGGCCGTCGAAAAAATTCACGTTGAACACATCAGGCCGGTCGGAGCAGGCGGGGATCTTGTAGGTGGAGGGCGCATGGGTGCGCAGGCGTCCGGTATTGTCCCAGACCAGTTCCTCGGTCGTCAGCCAGCCCGCGCCCTGGACATAGCCGCCCTCGATCTGGCCGATGTCCAGCGCCGGATTCAGCGAGGTGCCGGCGTCATGCAGGATGTCGGCACGCAGGATGCGGTTCTCGCCGGTGAGCGCGTCGACGGCCACCTCCGTTACTGCTGCACCGTAAGCGAAGTAGTAGAACGGGCGGCCCTGGCCCTTGATCCGGTCCCATTCGACCTTGGGGGTCTTGTAGAAGCCTGTGGCCGACAGGCTGACGCGGCCCTGGTAGCAGGCCATGGCAGCCTTCTCGAATGTCATCTCGTCCTGGCCGATGCGGACCGTGCCGTTTTCAAACACCACATCGCCAGGGCTGGCCTGGTTCTGCAGCGCCAGATGTTCGGCCATGCGGTCGCGGATGGTGTCGCAGGCGGCCTTGACCGCCATGCCGTTCAGGTCCGAGCCGGAGGAGGCGGCGGTGGCGGAGGTGTTGGGCACCTTGCCGGTGTCGCTGGCAGTGATCTTGACCATGTCCAGCGGGATGCCGAAGCGGCTGGCGGCGACCTGCGCCACCTTCTGGAACAGGCCCTGGCCCATCTCGGTGCCGCCGTGGTTCAGATGCACCGAGCCGTCCTGATAGACATGCACCAAAGCGCCGGCCTGGTTGAGGTGGGTGAGGGTGAAGGAAATGCCGAACTTCACCGGCGAGAAGGCAATGCCGCGCTTCAGATGCGTCTGGCCCTGGTTCCACTTGGCAATTGCGTCTTTGCGTGCCGCGTAGTCCGAGGTTTTCAGCAGCCCGGCGGTCAGCTCGTGCAGGATGAAGTCCTCGACCGGCATGTGGTAGGGGGTCGTCTGCACGTCCTTGGGCGGCGGGCTGGTCTTGGCGGGCTGCGCCGGGGCGCCGCGGGAGGCGAGGTCGGCGTCCGGGTCCGCAGGCTGGCCGGAGGTCTCTTGCGGCTCGCCCGGCGGGGCATCGGGGCTCCGCATCGGCGCGTAGTAATTGCGCTGCCGCAGCTCTGCCGGGTCCAGCCCCAGATCATGGGCGATGTGGTCCATCACCCGCTCGATCCCCACCATGCCCTGCGGGCCGCCAAAGCCGCGGTAGGCGGTGGCGCTTTGCCGGTTGGTGCGCAGGCGATGGCTTTCGATGCGGATGTTCGGGATCAGATAGGCATTGTCGGCGTGCAGCATGGCGCGGTCGGCAACCGGCAGCGACAGGTCCTGCGCCCAGCCGCAATCCACCAGATGCAGGAACTCGACGCCTTGCAGGCGGCCGTCACCGTCAAAGCCCGCGCGGTAGGAGATGCGGAAGGTGTGGCGTTTGCCGGTGATAACCATGTCGTCATCACGGTCATAGCGCATCTTGCAGGGCTTGCCGGTCAGCCGGGCCGCCACCGCGCAGGCGACGGCGAGCGCGTTGCCCTGGCTTTCCTTGCCGCCAAAGCCGCCGCCCATGCGGCGGGTCTCGACCCGGACGGCGTGCATCGGCAGGCCAATGGCCTCGGCAACCTTGTGCTGGATCTCGGTCGGGTGCTGGGTGGAGGAAAACACATGCATCCCGCCATCCTCCTGCGGCCAGGCCATTCCGGCCTGGCCTTCGAGGTAGAAGTGCTCCTGCCCGCCCAGCTCAAACGTGCCTTCGACGGTGCGCGGGGCGGCGTCAATGGCGGAGGCAGCGTCGCCTTTCTGATAGATGCGCGGGCCTTCCTCGAACCGGCTGTCGGCGGCCAGCGCCGCGTCCAGGGTCAGGAGGGCGGGTTCCTCGGTATAGTCCACCTGGCCCTTGCGGGCGGCGATGCGGGCATTGAGGTGGCTGTCGGCGACGACCATGAACACCGGCTGGCCGACATAGTTGACGGTGCCCGCCGCCAGCAGCGGCTCGTCATGGATCGAGGGGGAGACGTCATTGGCAAAGGGCAGCCCCTTGGCGGTCAGTACCGCCACGACGCCGGGGCTTTGCTGGACTTCGCTGAGGTCCATGCCGGTGATATGGCCGCGGGCAATGGGGGAGAGGCCGAAGGCCAGGTGCAGCGTGCCCGCGGGCGAGGGGATGTCGTCGACATAGCGGGCGGCGCCGGTCACATGCAGCCGGGCGGAGTCATGGGGCAGGGGTTTGGTGACGCTCATGGCCGCACCTCCAGAACCGAGACCGGCTGGCCGTTCAGGTCGGCGAAATAGCGGGCCAGCATGTTGCGCGCAGTTTCCAGCCTGTATTCAGCCGATGCGCGCATGTCGGTCATCGGGGTGAAGTCCTGATCGAAAGCGGCTGAGGCGGCCTCGATGGTGGCCTCATCCCATTGCTGGCCGGTGAGGGCGGCCTCGACGTGTGCGGCGCGTTTCGGGATGCCCGCCATGCCGCCAAAGGCGATGCGGGCGGCGGAGACCTTGCCGTTCATCACGGTCACGTTAAAGGCACCGAGGACCGCGGAGATGTCCTGGTCGAAGCGTTTGGAGAGTTTGTAGACCTTCAGGGCGTCAGGCTGGCGCGGGAAACTGACGGCCTCAACAAATTCGCCGTGCTGGCGGTCCTGCTTGCCGTAGTCGATGAAGAAGTCCTCCAGCGGCAGTTCGCGGCGGCTGTCCCCCTTGCGCAGGTGCAGGGTGGCGCCGAGGGCAATCAGCGCGGGCGGGGTGTCGCCGATGGGGGAGCCGTTGGCGATATTGCCGCCCACGGTGGCGGCGGCGCGGATCTGCTGGGAGGCAAAGCGGCGCAGCATTTCGGCAAACGACGGGTGCAGCGGTTCCATCGCGGCGCGCAGATCGTTCATGTCTGCCATGGCCTTGATGCGGACGGTGCTGTCCGTGACCTCGATCCCCTTGAGGTCATCGCAGCCGCCGAGGAAGATCATCTGCGGCAGGTGGCGGAGCTGCTTGGTGACCCAGAGGCCGACGTCGGTGGCGCCTGCGACCAGGGTGGCGTCGGGGCGGGCGCTGTAGAGGTCGGCTAGTTCGTCTGCGGAGGCCGGGAGCATAGGGGGCTCTGCCCCCCGGCCTTCGGCCTCCCCCCGGAGTATTTCTGGAAAGCTGAAAACGGCCTCACCGGCGATCCAGTCCGGGACGGGGGCGTCTTTGGCGGTCTCGGCGGCGCGGATGATCGGGGCGTAGCCGGTGCAGCGGCAGAGGTTGCCTGCGAGCTGGTCGTCGAAATCCGTGGCGCCGTTGGCGTGGGCAGTGACCATCGACATGATGAAACCGGGAGTGCAGAAGCCGCATTGGCTGCCGTGGCGGTCCACCATCGCCTGCTGGACCGGGTGCAGGCTGCCGTCCGGGCCGCAGGCGCCCTCGACAGTGCGGACGGATTTGCCCTGCAATTGCGGCAGGAACAGGATGCAGGCGTTCAACGCCTTCGATCCGCGTGAATCCGTGACCATGACGGTGCAGGCGCCGCAATCGCCTTCGTTGCAGCCCTCCTTGGTGCCGGTGAGGCCCTGTTCTTCGCGCAGCCAGTCCAGCAGCGTTACTGACGGGCGTGCGTCCGTGATGCGGACCGTTTCACCGTTCAGACGAAAGGTGAGTGCCATCTTCCCGAGACCCGCCGCGTTACCCCGTTGACCCGATGTGCCGCCCTTCGATGCGGCGTAGAAGGTGCGGCGGGCTGTTTATTGCTTGCTGCTAACAGCCTAGGGAGCATCCCCTTGTCAAAGCAAGGAAAACCGCCGCCGCACTGCAGTAATCTGCGGCGCAATAAAGTTGCGGGATTCGCGGCTATGCTGTTATTTTTTATGCTTTTTAGCTGTATCTTTGCGGCTGGGCCGGCTGGATGGCGAAACAGCTTCAAAAAAATCCTGAAAATAGCAAGAGACCGTTCCGCAATTGCGGGAGGCGGGCTGTGCAGTTCGCCCGTTCACCCCGCTGCGGCAATACGGTAGCGTGGCGGCATGACAAGCTCTCCCCGATTTATTCACCTGCGCACCCATACCGAGTATTCCTTGCTGGAGGGGGCGCTGCGGCTGAAGAAGCTGCCGGACCTTTGCAAGAGGCACGAGATGCCCGCGATTGCGGTGACGGACACCAACAACCTGTTCTCGGCGCTGGAGTTTTCCGTGTCGGCGAGCGGGGCAGGGGTGCAGCCGATCATCGGCTGTCAGGTGGATCTGCGGTTCACGGAGCCGGCACCGGGCGAGCGGCCCAAGCCGCCTGCGCCGCTGGTGCTGCTGGCGCAGAGCGAGGCGGGATATGAGCATCTGATGAAGCTGAATTCCTGCCTGTACCTGCGGCAGGGGGGCGAGCTGCCGCATGTGACGCTGGAGGAGCTGGAGACTTATTCCGGCGGGGTGATCTGCCTGAGCGGCGGGCCGGACGGACCGGTGGGGCGGCTGTTGCAGATGGGACAGCGTTCGGCGGCGGAAGCGCTGATGCAGCGGCTGAAGGCGATTTTCCCGGACCGGCTGTATGTCGAGTTGCAGCGCCATCCGGGCGAGCATGGCCAGCCGGAGGCGGAGAAGCAGACCGAGCGCGGCCATGTGGAAATGGCCTATGCGATGGACCTGCCGCTGGTCGCCACCAATGACGTTTACTTCCCGAACACGGAGATGTTCGAGGCGCATGACGCGATGATCTGCATCGCGGAGGGCGCCTATGTCGACCAGGTGGAGCCGCGGCGGCGGCTGACCGCGCAGCATTACTTCAAGAGCCAGGAGGAGATGGTTGCGCTGTTTGCCGACCTGCCCGAGGCGATCGAGAACACGGTGGAGATTGCCAAGCGCTGTGCCTTTATGGCGTACCGCCGCGACCCGATCCTGCCGAAATTCGCCGATGACGAGGTGGCCGAACTGCGCCGCATCGCCAACGAGGGCCTGCAGAAGCGGCTTGCGGTGATCCCGCATGCGGTGAGCGTGGAGGAGTACCAGGAGCGGCTCGACTTCGAGCTGGGGATAATCGAGGGGATGGGGTTCCCCGGCTACTTCCTGATCGTTGCCGACTTTATCCAATGGGCCAAGGACCACGATATTCCGGTGGGGCCGGGGCGGGGCTCCGGTGCGGGCTCCTTGGTGGCCTATGCGCTGACGATTACCGACCTTGATCCGCTGCGGTATTCACTGCTGTTCGAACGCTTCCTGAACCCGGAACGGGTGTCGATGCCCGACTTCGACATCGACTTCTGCATGGACCGCCGGGAAGAGGTGATCAAATATGTGCAGGAGAAGTATGGCCGCGACAAGGTGGGGCAGATCATCACCTTTGGCGCGCTGCTGTCCAAGGCGGCGGTACGCGACATGGGGCGGGTCTTGCAGATGCCCTATGGCCAGGTGGACCGGCTGTCCAAGCTGATCCCGGTCGAGGGCGTGAAGCCGATGTCCATCGCCGACGCGCTGAAGGAAGAACCGCGGCTGAGCGAGGAGGCCCGCAACGAGCCGGTGGTGGACCGGCTTTTGACTTACGGCCAGCAGGTGGAGGGGCTGCTGCGCTCTGCCGGTACTCACGCCGCGGGTGTGGTGATCGGCGACCGGCCGCTGGATGCGCTGGTGCCGCTTTACCGCGATCCGCGCTCTGACATGCCGGCAACCCAGTTCAACATGAAATGGGTGGAGCAGGCCGGGCTGGTGAAATTCGACTTCCTGGGCCTCAAGACCCTGACCGTCATTCAGAACGCCATGGACCTGATCTTCCAGTCGGGCCGCGACCTGCATATCGCGGCGGACGGCACCCAGCTTTATGACCCGCCGGAGGGGGCGGAGAACCAGATCAACGCCATTCCGCTGGATGACAAGGTCACCTACGACCTCTACTCCCGGGCCAAGACGGTGGCGGTGTTCCAGGTGGAATCCACCGGCATGATGGATGCGCTGAAGCGCATGAAACCCACCTGTATCGAGGACATCGTGGCGCTGGTGGCGCTGTACCGCCCCGGCCCGATGGAGAACATCCCGGTCTATTGCGAGGTGAAGAACGGCCAGCGCGAGATCACCTCTGTCCACCCCTTGATCGACCACATCCTGGAAGAAACCCAGGGCATCATCGTCTATCAGGAGCAGGTGATGCAGATCGCCCAGGTGATGGCGAACTACACCCTAGGCGGTGCGGACCTGCTGCGCCGGGCAATGGGTAAGAAGATCAAGGAGGCGATGGACGCCGAACGCCCGAAATTCGAGAAGGGCGCGGCGGAGAATGGGGTTCCGGCCAAGAAGGCTTCGGAGGTTTTCGACCTTCTGGAGAAATTCGCCAACTACGGCTTCAACAAATCCCACGCGGCGGCCTATGCGGTGGTCAGCTACCAGACCGGCTGGCTGAAGGCGAACCATCCGGTGGAGTTCATGGCCGGTGTCATGAACTGCGATATTCACCTGACCGACAAGCTGGCGATCTACTTCGAAGAGGTGAAGAAGGGGCTGGGGCTGAAATACGTGCCGCCTTGCATCAACCGCTCGCTGGCGACCTTTAACGTGGTGAACGGTGAGCTGGTCTATGCGCTGGGCGCGTTGAAGAACGTCGGCCTGGACGTGATGCGGCTGGTGGCTGAGGCCCGTGATGAGGACGGCCGCGAACGTCCCTTTGTCAATGTCTTCGACTTTGCCCGCCGGGTGAACCTCAAGAAGGTCGGCAAGCGGCCCTTGGAGATGCTGGCGCGGGCCGGGGCGTTCGATCAGCTCGACTCCAACCGCCGCCGGGTGTTTGAGAGCCTTGGCGCGCTGGTGGACTACTCCGCCGCGGTGCATGACCAGCGGAACTCGAACCAAGTGTCGCTGTTCGGCGAGGCGGGCGAGGACCTGCCTGAGCCGCGTCTGCCCTCGGTGCCGGACTGGCTGCCGGCCGAGCGGCTGAGCGAGGAATTCAAGGCGATCGGCTTCTACCTGTCAGGCCACCCGCTGGACGATTACATGCCGGCGCTGAAGCGCAAGGATGTGATGACGCTGGATGAGGTGACCGCCAAGGCCGAGCGCGGTGCCTGTATCGCCAAGATGGCAGGCGTGGTGGCCGGACGGCAGGAGAGGAAATCCGCCCGCGGCAACCGTTTTGCCTTTGCTCAATTGTCGGACCCTTCGGGCGCGTTTGAAGTGACGCTGTTTTCCGAGGTGCTGGAGAAGAGCCGCGAGTATCTGGAGACCGGGTCCAAGGTGGTGATCACCGCCGAGGCCACGATGGAGAGCGATCAGCTGAAGCTGCTGGTGCGTTCGGTGGGGCCGGTGGATTCCGCCATAGCCGATGCCGGGCGCAGCAGCCTGCGGGTTTACCTGAGCGACGCCGCTGCCGTGGGCACCGTGGCGCAGGTGCTGGAGGACGCCAAGGCGGCGGCCCGCAATGCCGCGCGCGGCGAGGTCTATATGTACCTTCAGGATCCAGGCCTGCCCGGCGATGTGGAGATGGACCTGGGCCAGGCGTTCCCGATCAACCCGCAGATTAAGGGCGCACTGAAGTCGCTCGACGGGGTGATGGACGTGGAGGAGATCTGAGGGGCAGGGGAGCCTTCGGCCACTGACGGAAACCCCGGTGCCTGCACCGCGGGTTCCCTCGCGGGAAAATTAATGCAACGTATGAGTGCAGGACCGCGTTGGGTGCCTGAATGGATCCGGCCGGCACCGGTTCCGCCATAGGAGTGGAGGTTGCCGCAGTGCAGACATTGTTGGATTTCGGGCAATACATGCCGCATGGCATGTGCCTGCTTTGGGAGCCTTGGCTGCTGATCCTTTGGGCCGGATCGGACGTGCTGATATTCCTCGCCTATTTCGCCATACCGCTGGCCCTGCTCAGAGTTCTGAAGCAGCGCGAGGATATCAAGCACCGCGGTCTGGTTCTGCTGTTTGCCTCCTTCATCCTGCTTTGCGGCCTTACCCATGCGGTGTCGATCGTGACGCTTTGGTGGCCGGTCTACCCTGCACAGGGCCTTTTGAAGCTCGCGACCGGCCTGGTGTCGGCAACCACCGCGGTGGTCTTGTTCAAACTGGTTCCGGTTCTGGTCGCGATACCGGGCCGCCGCGATCTGGAACACGCCAACAGCAAGCTGCTGGATGAAGTGGCCGCGCATGAAGCGACCCTGAATGTGCTGCGGCAGGCGCGGCACGACCTTGAGGTTCAGGTGGAGGAGCGCACGGCGGAACTGCGGAACGTCAACGCCAAACTCGCCGTGACGGCCCGGGAAGCGGTGCACCGCAGCCACAACATGATTGCCGTGGTGTCGTCGATGGCGCGGCAGAGCGCGCGCGGCGTCACGGACGTGGACGAATTCGTCAGCGTCTTCACCGGGCGGCTGAACGCGCTGGCCTCTGCCACCCAGACGGTGATGCAGGAGCCGTCGGGCGCCACGGCCGATCTGGGGGGCGTTATCCGTTCGCAGCTTGAACCGGTTCAGCTGACCTTTGGCGACAGGCTGACGGTCGGCGGCCCGGACGTGAAGACGGGTTCGGAGGCGGCGCAGCAGATCAGCCTGGCGCTGCATGAACTGGCGACAAACGCGCAAAAATACGGCTCGGAGGATGCGCGGATCAGCGTGACCTGGGTGGTCAGCGAGAAGGGCCCAGGGCAGAAGCGGCTGCAGCTGCGGTGGGTAGAAGATGTTTCGCCGCATTCGGAGCTGCCTCAGGACGGGGCCGGGAGAACCGGGTTCGGCACCCGCCTGCTGACCCAGATTGTGCCGTCGATGCTGCAGGGTGAAGCCAGCAGGACGATCGGCGGCGGCAAGCTGGTCTACGAACTGGACATTCCGCTTTCTGCGCTGTCGGAAGGGGAGAGCCAGGCCGAGCATGTGCAGCTGGCCGCGCGCATTGTCGGGCAGGGCTTTGGGGCTGCCCAGGGCGGCTAGCGGCGTGCGAGGCAGGGCGGCCGCAATCAGAAAATTGCAAATTTTCTGAGCAAGAATTTTCAGTCAAAATTCTTCCGCCGCCTGCGGCAGGCCGTCAGTAATGCGGCGGGCGCTCGTCGCCGATCACCACGCCGCCGCCGCCGTCCTGCTGGCGCTCGGCCTCGCGCTGCATCAGCATGGCGACGCGGCGGGTCAGCACGTCGATCTCCTTCTGCTGGCGGGCGATCACGTCGCTCATCTCCTCCACGCTGCGGGTCAGATGGGCGATTTGCTCTTCCAGATGCTGCATGGCGTGTCTCCTAAGGTTTGATGGGGCTCATAAAGGAGCAACGTTCAAATGCAAAGTCCCGCCCGGACGCGAGGCCGGGCCGCGTCATACCAAAAACATGCCTCCGGCATGACCCGCCTCACGGGGCGGCGCGGTTGCGCCTCCCCTCGGACCGGCGCAACCCTCGTCCCGCTTTATCTGCTGCGGCATTGGCTCCTGCCGGCTTCGTCTTGCCGTTGCGGCCTGCTTCCGCTAGACCGCCGGGCGAGTGAAACCGCTACCCGTGAGGAGGCCGCAGATGGCCAAAGTGAAGAAACAGCCCCGCCCCAAGGCGCAGACGCCGAAGGGGTTCCGTGACTATTTCGGTGCGGAGGTGACCCAGCGCAGCGAGATGCTGCGGGCCATCGCGGGTGTGTATCATCATTACGGGTTCGAGGCGCTGGAGTCGTCGGCGGTGGAAACCGTTGAAGCGCTGGGCAAATTCCTGCCGGACGTGGACCGCCCGAACGAGGGCGTGTTTGCCTGGCAGGAGACTGAGGACGACGGCAACGGCGACTGGATGGCGCTGCGCTATGACCTGACGGCGCCCTTGGCGCGGGTTTATGCACAGCACCGCAACGACCTGCCGACGCCCTACCGCCGCTATGCGATGGGGCCCGTCTGGCGCAACGAGAAGCCGGGGCCGGGCCGCTTTCGCCAGTTCTACCAGTGCGATGCGGATACCGTGGGCAGCGCCTCGATGGCTGCTGATGCCGAGATCTGCGCGATGCTCAGCGACACGCTGGAGACCGTCGGCATCCCGCGCGGCGACTATCTGGTGCGGGTGAATAACCGCAAGGTCCTGAACGGCGTGCTTGAGGCGATGGGCCTTGGCGATGGCGATGCCAAGCGCGACGACGTGCTGCGCACCATCGACAAGTTCGACAAGGTGGGCGAAGCCGGCGTGCGTGAGCTGCTGACCAAGGGCCGGCTGGATGCTTCCGGTGCGTTCATCGACGGGGTTGGCCTGTCGGACGATCAAGCAGCGCCGGTTTTGGCCTTCCTCACCTCCAAGGCGGCTGAGGCTGCGGGCACCATTTCCAACCTGCGCGCCGCCGTGGGCGACAGCAAGATTGGCCAGGAGGGCATTGCCGAGCTGGAGCAGATCGGCGAGCTGCTGGCCGCGGGCGGCTATGGCAAGGACCGGATCGAGATCGACCCCTCGGTGGTACGCGGGCTGGGGTACTACACCGGCCCGGTGTTCGAGGCGGAGCTGACCTTTGAGATCCTGGACGAGAAGGGCCGCAAGCGGCAGTTCGGCTCGGTCTCAGGCGGCGGGCGGTATGATGGCCTCGTCAAGCGCTTCACCGGGCAGGAAGTGCCGGCTGTCGGTGTTTCGGTCGGTGTCGACCGGCTGCTGGCGGCGCTGCACGCCAAGGGGCGGCTGACGGCGGAGGCCACCGGGCCGGTGGTCGTCACCGTGATGGACCGCGGCCGGATGGCGGATTACCAGGCGATGGTGGCGGAGCTGCGCAACGCGGGCATCCGGGCCGAGGTTTATCTGGGCAACCCCAAGAACTTCGGCAACCAGCTGAAGTATGCGGACAAGCGGAACTCTCCTGTCGCCGTGATCGAAGGCGGCGACGAAAAGGCCAATGGCGTGGTGCAGATCAAGGACCTGATCCTGGGCGCCAAGATTGCCGAAAGCGCGACCTTGGAAGAGTGGAAGGAACGCCCGAGCCAGTTTGAAGTGCCCCGCACGGAACTGGTGGCCAAGGTGCGTGAAATCCTGGACGGGCAGGGCTGATTATGGCGGTTCAATCCCAGATACAGGCCCGTGCTGCGATGCTGCGGCTCCGGTTCGAGGCCGCAGGCGCGCAGGTGGTGGACACGCCGCTGCTGCAGCCTGCTGGCACGCTTTTGGATTTGTACGGCGAGGACATCAGGGCGCGGGCCTATGTGACCTCGGACGCGCTGCGCGGCGAGCAGATGCTGCGCCCGGACTTCACCGTTCCGGTGGTGGAGGCGCATATGCGCCACGGCGCAGAGCCTGCGCGCTATACCTATTCCGGCGAAGTGTTCCGGCGTCAGGAGATGGATCCGGACCGGCCCAACGAGTACCTCCAGGTCGGCTATGAGGTGTTCGAGCGCGATGATGCCGCGGCGGCGGATGCCGAGGTGTTTTCGCTGTTTGCGCTGCAGGTGCGGGGGCTGCCCTTGCGGGCGGCGACTGGTGATATCGGCATCCTGATGGCCGCGGTGCAGGGGCTGAACACCACGGGCAAACGCAAGGCGGCGCTGATGCGGCACATCTGGCGTCCGCGCCGGTTCCGCTCTTTGCTGGATCGCTTTGCAGGGCGCACCCCGGTGCCGGAAAGCCGCAGGAAGCTGCTGGAAACCGAGGGCGATCTGACCGGCTCGGCAATGGAGCTGGGCAAGCGCCGTGCGGCAGAGGTGCAGGCGCGGGTCGATGCGCTGCGCGAGGATGCCAAGGCGCCGCCGATTTCCGAAAACGAGCTGCTGGCGCTGGAAGCGCTGATGGCGGTCCGGGAGACGGTGCCGTTTGCCACCGAGCAGATGCGCGATATTGCCGTGGACCTGCCGCAGATCAATGCGGCGCTGGACCGGCTGGATGCGCGCACCGCAGCGATGAAGGCGCGCGGCGTGGACGTCGAGAACCTGGATTTCGAGGCGTCCTACGGGCGCACCTCGATGGAGTATTATGACGGGTTCGTTTTCGGCTTTTATGCCGAGGCGCGCCCCGATCTGCCGCCGGTCGCCAGCGGCGGGCGCTATGACGCGCTGACCCGGCAGCTGGGCGACGGCGAGGAGATCCCGGCGGTGGGGGGCGTGCTGCGCCCCGACCTGATGCTGCAGCTTGAGGAGACGCGCGCATGACCTTGAAGCTGGGCGTGCCGTCCAAGGGGCGGCTGATGGAAAAGACCTTCGATTGGTTTGCCAAGCGCGGCGTGACCTTGTCGCGCACCGGGTCCGACCGGGAATATGCCGGCGCGGTCGAGGGCGTGTCGAACATGGAGCTGGTGCTGCTGTCCGCGGGCGAAATCCCGCGCGAGCTGGCAGCGGGGCGCATTCACCTGGGCGTCACTGGCACCGACCTTGTGCAGGAGAAGCTGCCGCGGTTCGAACAGCAGGTGGAAGACCTGGCGGAGTTGGGGTTCGGCCATGCCGACCTGGTGCTGGCGGTGCCGCAGTTCTGGATCGACGTGGACACGCTGGATGACCTGGATGCGGCTGCCTCGGCGTTTCGGGCGCAGCACGGCCACCGCTTGAGGATTGCCACCAAGTACCACCGGCTTGTGCGGGAATTCCTGACCGATGCGGGCGTGGCGGATTACCAGCTGGTGGACAGCCAGGGCGCAACCGAAGGCACGGTAAAGAACGAGACCGCCGAGATGGTCGCCGATATCACCTCCACCGGTGAAACCCTGCGGGCAAACCACCTGAAGCTGCTGAGCGACGGCCTGGTGCTGAAGTCGCAGGCCACCCTGTGGCGCAGCCGGGTGGCGAAATACACGGCTGACGACAAGGCGGCGCTGAATACCTTGCTGGATTTGCTGGAAAACCGCGCCTGAGCGCGGCAGCCTGTCCGGGCGGGCCGGTGCGCAACCTCAAGAAACCGTGAACATGGCGTGATGCCTTTCTCCGGCGCCCGGGTTTAAATCCGCGGCGCCGGTCTTAGCTGGGGTGGGGTAAACTCCAACTGAAAGGACAGGCTATGAAAATTCTGATGGTTTTGACGTCGCACGATCAGCTGGGGGACACCGGGGAAAAAACCGGGTTCTGGCTGGAGGAATTCGCCGCACCTTATTACGTGCTGCGCGATGCCGGCGCCGAGATCACCCTGGCCTCGCCCAAGGGCGGCCAGCCGCCGCTGGATCCGAAATCGGACTCTGAGGACGCCCAGACTGATGCCACCCGCCGGTTCAAGCAGGATGACGCCGCGCAGCAGGCACTGGCCAATACAGTGAAACTGTCCAGTGTCGACGCGGATCAGTTCGACGCGGTCTTTTATCCCGGCGGCCACGGCCCGTTGTGGGATCTGGCCGAGAGTGCGGACAGCCGCAAGCTGCTGGAAAGCTTTGCCGTCGCGGACCGCCCGATCGGCGCCGTCTGCCACGCGCCGGGCGTGTTCCGGCACGTGAAGGGCAGCGATGGCGAACCGCTGGTCAAAGGCCGCCGCGTGACCGGTTTCACCAACGGCGAAGAAGAGGGCGTGGGCCTGACCGATGTTGTGCCCTTCCTGGTCGAGGATATGCTGAAGGACAACGGCGCCGACTACCGCAAGGGCGATGACTGGGCGTCTTACGTCGAGGTCGACGGCAAGCTGGTCACCGGCCAGAACCCGGCGTCCTCGGAAGCTGCCGCTAAAGAGCTGCTTGCCTTGCTGAAGTAAAATAGCAGTGCTGGAGGGGCAGGCGGGTTGCCGCCTGCCCAGGCCGCCGCAGCGGCTGGATCAGATCACGCCAATCTCGGCCAGCGCCTGCGACAGCTCCGGCGGAAGCGGTTCTTCCTGTGTCTTGCCTGCGGGCAGGTCGGCAGGCGATTCCTCGGGCTTGAGGTAACGCCAGCCCTGAAACGGGCGTTTTTGCGCCGTATGGGTGCGGTGCACCTCCGGATCGAGCACGATGGCGCAGCGGCGGATGCCGTCCTCGCCCGTCACCTCATCCAGCCGCAGGATGCGCTGGCGGCATTGGATCAGCCCCTTGATCACCCAGTAGATCGAGCCGCCATTGAGGATCTCGGCCTCGCGCTTGGGCCACATGCGGGTGACGTGGCGGGGCAGGCCGCCGGGCAGCTCCTTGCGGCGCATCGCTTGCCAGGCCATCAGGCTTTCGACGCTTTCGGTGCCCACCGAAAGCTTCACAAGATTTACGCGTTTATCCACAGGTTCCCCACAGAGTCGTCCATAGTTCTGACAGTATATAGTAGTTTACTGATCGCTGCCTTCAAGGTATTGTGTTCTTCCACGCTTTTGCTGCAAGTAAGCATTAACAATTCGCGGATTCGCTGCCGGGGTAATTTCCGGCGCCGGAGCCGCTTTTCCGACGCTAAGACGCCACTACGACTCAAAGGACCGACACATGAGCCGCTTTGCCGCCCCCATTGCCGAGCAGATCTGGGATATGAAGTACCGTTTCAAGCAGGCCGATGGCGCGCCGATCGACGTGACCGTCGAGGACACCTGGCGGCGGATCGCGCGGGATCTGGCGCGGGCGGAGAAAAAGCCGGAGGCGTGGGAAGAGAAGTTCTTTGGTGCGCTGGAGGATTTCAAATACCTGCCGGCGGGCCGGATCACTGCGGGCGCAGGCACCGCGCGCCAGGTGACCCTGTTCAACTGCTTTGTCATGGGCACCATCCCGGACAGCATGTCGGGCATCTTCGACATGCTGAAAGAGGCAGCGCTGACGATGCAGCAGGGCGGCGGCATCGGCTATGACTTCTCGACCATCCGGCCGCGCGGCGCCGATGTGAAGGGCGTGGCGGCGGATGCTTCTGGTCCGCTCAGCTTCATGGATGTATGGGACGCGATGTGCCGCACCATCATGTCGGCCGGCTCGCGCCGCGGCGCGATGATGGCGACCATGCGCTGCGACCACCCGGACATTGAGCAGTTCATCACCGCCAAGTCCGACCCGGCGCGCCTGCGCATGTTCAACATGTCGGTGCTGGTCACCGATGCCTTCATGGAAGCGGTGAAGGCGGACGGCTCCTGGGAGCTGGTGTTCGATGGCAAGGTCTACCATACCGTCGAGGCCCGCGACCTGTGGAACAAGATCATGCAGGCGACCTATGATTATGCCGAGCCGGGCGTGATCTTCATCGACCGCATCAACAAGGCCAACAACCTCTCCTATATCGAGAACATCTGCGCCACCAACCCCTGCGGCGAGCAGCCTCTGCCGCCTTATGGCGCCTGCCTGCTGGGCTCGATCAACATGGCGCGGCTGGTGGCCAACCCGTTCGAGAAAGACGCGCATCTGGACCAGGAGGCGATGCAGGAGCTGGTCGCCACCGCCGTGCGGATGATGGACAACGTGGTTGACGTTTCCAAATTCCCGCTGGAAGCACAGGCGGAAGAGGCCAAAAACAAGCGCCGGATCGGCCTGGGTGTCACCGGCCTGGCTGATGCGCTCCTGATGCTGGGTCTGGAATACGGCTCCGACGAGGCGGCGCGTCAGACCGACCGCTGGCTGCACGCGATCGCCCGCGCCGCGTATCTGGCGTCGGTGGAATTGGCCAAGGAAAAGGGCGCGTTCCCGCTGTTCGACGCCGAGGCGTACCTGAACTCCGGCAACATGCTGAACATGGACGATGACGTGCGCGACGCGATCCGCGAGCACGGCATCCGCAATGCGCTGCTGACCTCGATCGCGCCGACCGGCACAATTTCCCTGTATGCAGGCAACGTGTCTTCTGGCATCGAGCCGGTGTTTGCCTATGCCTATACCCGCAAGGTGCTGCAGAAGGACGGCTCCCGCACCGAGGAGGAAGTGGTCGACTATGCGGTGCAGATGTACCGCGAGAAATTCGGCGCGGATGCCAAACTGCCGGACTATTTCGTCAACGCCCAGACGCTGAGCCCCGCGGCCCACGTCAAGATGCAGGCGGCGGCGCAGAAGTGGATCAACTCGTCGATTTCCAAGACCATCAACTGCCCGGAAGACATCTCCTTTGACGATTTCAAGGACGTCTACATGCAGGCCTGGGACCAGGGCTGCAAGGGCTGCACCACCTACCGTCCGAACGATGTGACCGGCTCGGTCCTGTCGGTCAGCGAGAGCGCTGACACCGCGCCGGGCGAGACCGCCAAGGCGCCGCATGAGAGCGACGTGGATGAGAACGGCGCCGAAGTGGTTTACATGTCCGAGCCGCTGGACCGCCCGCAGTCGCTGGAG
Organism: Leisingera sp. ABM4_103; assembly: GCF_056158685.1. Classification (NCBI taxonomy): domain Bacteria; kingdom Pseudomonadati; phylum Pseudomonadota; class Alphaproteobacteria; order Rhodobacterales; family Roseobacteraceae; genus Leisingera; species Leisingera sp. ABM4_103. The sequence goes on from NZ_JBSWTU010000005.1 coordinate 2,387,683, forward strand.
GGCCATACCTACAAGCTGAAGTGGCCGGATTCCGAGCACGCGATCTACCTGACCATCAACGACATCATCATCAACGGCCACCGCCGCCCGTTCGAGGTGTTCATCAACTCCAAGAACATGGAGCACTACGCCTGGACCCTGGCGCTCACGCGCATGATCTCGGCCGTGTTCCGGCGCGGCGGCGATGTGTCCTTTGTGGTGGAAGAGCTGAAAGCGGTCTTCGATCCGCGCGGCGGTGCCTGGGTGCAGGGCAAGTATATCCCCTCTATCCTGGCGGCGATCGGTGGTGTGATCGAGACACACATGGTCAAGACCGGCTTCCTGGAAGGCGAGGGCATGGGGCTGAAGTCCGACCCGCAGGCGCAGGTGGTGAACCTGAACGCGCCGCGCGGCAAGGCCTGCCCGAGCTGCGGCCAGTTCGACATGCAAATGATTGAAGGCTGCATGACCTGCCGCAGCTGCGGCCACTCGAAGTGCGGGTGATTGAGTAAGTCGGTATTAGAGTCGTCTGTAATTGGTGTAAGATCGCTGCCAAAACGCCCTAATCGGCTGCCAATTGCAGGCCCCTAAATTTCCACCGGCCCAGAAATGGGCCGGTTTTTCTTTGTTTCAACGAGTTGGGAGCTGTTCCACCGCATTTTTCGAAATGGATCGCGCACACCGGTAAGTTCGTCGAGTTGACTACGGCGTCATTGTTCTGAGGGCTGAAACTTGACTTTGGCCAGGTTCTTTCCTTCGTATCCTGAGCGCAGCTGTACAGCCAGAAACCACGCGGCGCGGCTCGCTGGAAAAGGGTCGCCTATGCCCATGTTCAAACTCATCGGCGCGGAGTTCTGCAATTCTGATAGAGAGCGGCGGGTAATAGTGCGCCGCCTGGCGCGGTTTCTGAAAGAGCGCCGCGCCCAGGAGCGCGGCACCGTGCCACCGGACGGGACAGATTTTGAGGCCCCGTTCGGCGTTGAAGCCGGCTGTCGGGCAATGCATGCGGCGGTTCCGCAAAAAGCGCGCTGGCGCGGATCGCTCGCCGTGCTGGTTGGTAAAACCGGCCAAACAGTGCCTTAATAAGTTAAATTGCCACGGCCGGGACGAAACCCGATGCGGCAAGGCTGCCGAGAGTTTCCAGGGTTTCGCCTGCATCAAGACAATTGCCGCCCGGCTGCGCCACTGGTCAATTCGGCTTGGCCGCCACCTGTTGCAACGCTCTGTTTTTGCGGCGATTTATTGGGCGCCCCTTGCGCAATTAGTGCTTCTTTAAGCATATCGCCAGACCCTCAGAGGGCAATTCCATCATTGCGAGGGTACTATGAATGAGGTCATTTCTTCGACAATCCAACCCGATACCGCGGCGCTGCCGGATGTGTGGGGCTGGTTTGATGTAAGCCAGGATGACCGGGCCAGGGTTGCTGGTCTCCTGCCTCTTGCCGAACAGAATATCGATGCTGTCTTGCATGAATTCTACAGCCGTGAGGGAGGCTATGACGACCCTGGAGGCAAAGCCTCCCCGCTCGGTATGCAAGACTTGCAAGACGTGCGGGACGAACAGCGGCGGCATCTGCTGGAGCTTTTTGAGGCTGGCCGCGATCAGGACCTCTTAAAGGATCGCAAGCGCGCCGGGCTGTTCAATGAGACCTATGGCATTTCGCCCAGTTTTTATCTGGGACTGTTTACTTTCGCCATCAACCGGATCTGCGATCTGGTCTGGCAGGGCACTGACAGCGAAGCTGAAGCCCGGGAGATAGAGAGAGCATTGCGCAAAACAGCGGCCTGCCACCAGGCCATGACGGTCGAAGCTTTCTCGGCCGCCCGGAGCGACGCGATTGAACAACGTGAACGCCAGATGAGCGAACTGCCGACACCGGTGCTCCGCCTGCAGGCGGGGCTGTTGCTGGTGCCTGTCGTCGGCGTGCTCGACAGTCACCGTTCACGGCTTTTGACGATGCAGATTCTGGATGCAATCCGGGAGCAGAACGCCCGCGCCGTTGTGCTCGATATTACAGGGGTTGCTGCGGTCGACAGTATGGTGGCCAATCATCTGATACAGACGATGACGGCGACCCGCCTTATGGGGGCGCATTCGGTGCTGACCGGAATCAGTGCCGAAGTGGCGCAGTCGCTAGTCAAAATCGGTGTCACTGGCGAGGCGCTGAACCCGGCAGGAAATCTTGAGCGGGGTGTCGAAACCGCGCGCAAGCTTCTGGAGCGCTGACTTGGCCCGCCGTGTTCCCATCATAAGCCAAGGAGACCTGCTGATCGCAGCGGTTCAGGAGGAGCTGTCCGATAGCGACATCCAAGAGATGCAGAACCAGATCCTGCTCGCGGTGGGACGCTTGGCAGCCACCAAAGTCATCCTGGATGTGAGCCTTCTGGATGTGATCGACAGTTTCGGCACCAGAATGCTGAGCGATATCGCGGCCTCGGTCGCTCTGCGTGGCGCACGGATCGCGATCGTGGGCATCCGGCCTGAAATCGCAATGTCAATGGTGCTCTTGGGCTTGAAGCTGGAGAATGTCCCCACAGCCCTGAACCTGGATCACGGCATCTCTATCTTGCGAGAGGGTTCATGAACGCGCCCGCAGCGGACCCTGCTGTTTTGCTGCAGCCGGTGTCCTGTGACAGCGATGTCGTGGCGGCCCGCCAGCTGGCGCGCCGGCTGGCCGATGAGCTGGAATTCAGCAGGCCTGACCAGGCCTTGATCGCAACCGCCGTTTCGGAGCTGGCCCGGAATATCGTGAACTATGCGCGAGAAGGAGAAATCGAGCTGTGCATTGCCACTGCCGGCTCACAGACCGGAATTAAGGTGACAGCCAGGGACCGGGGGCCGGGGCTGGCCGACGTGGAGCTGGCTTTGCAGGATGGTTATTCCACCGGCAACAGCCTGGGCCTTGGGCTGCCAGGAACGCGGCGTATCGTCGATGAATTCGATATCTGTTCGGAGCCTGGCCGGGGCCTCGTCGTGACGGTGGTGAAATGGCGGTGAGCACTGACGGCGGCAGTATCGCCTTTGAGGCTGGCGGTTCCCGGATCGACTGGGCCGCGGCCCAGGCGGCGAAGACGTCTGAATCTGTTTGCGGTGACGGCTATTTGCTGCGGCGCGCTGGCAATAGGCTGATGGTCGCATTGGCAGACGGCGTTGGCAGCGGACCGGGTGCCCGGGAGGCTGCCAATGCTTGCCTGGAGGCGCTTGCGGCAGTCTCATTCGGTGCTATTGCGGAGCTGTTCGAGACCGCACATGACCGCCTTCGGGGCACCCGCGGCGCGGCGCTTGCCGTGGCCTTGATAGATCTTGAAAAGGCAGCCGTTGAGTGGGCTGCGCTCGGGGATGTGGAGGGGGTTATCTGCGGCCTCCTGCCGGGGGGCAATGACAGCGTCACTATCATGCAAAAGGGCGGAATTCTGGGGATGGACTTACCCAGGGTGCTCTCTCAAACCCAGCCGTTCCCGCCCGGCCATGCGTTGGTTCTTGCCTCGGACGGGGTTTCGCGGCGTTTCCGCCAAGCTCTGCCTAGTGCGCGCACCCCCCCTCAGGAGTGGGCAGCTGCCTGTCTCGGCACCTACGGCAAAGAGCGTGACGACCGCACAGTCCTGGCCGTTTCCCATCAGCGGAGGTGTCCATGACCGGTGTGGATTTAGCCCCGGCAAGTGAGGCCTTGGCGCTGGTGGCAAAACGGTATCAGGCAGCCCTGGCCGCATACATCGATAGCGGAGACACGGAGCATCTGGGAGAGGCCTATGAAACTGCGCGGCTTGCCTTGGAGGCGAAGGTGCCGTTGCCGGACTTTGCTCTGTTGCATTTTGCCGGCCTGCGCGAAGGCCTGATTTCGGCGGGCGGCACTGGCTGCTGCCTTGAGCGTGCGGAGGATTTTTTCCTCGAAGGCGTCACGGTCTATGACATGGCATTGCGCGGCTATGTCAGCGGTATGGCCAGTTTAAGAAAGGAAATCGCGGAGCGCCGCCGGGTCGAGCAGGAATTGCGGGACATCACGTTTGAGCTGGCCCGCCAGCGGGATGAACTGGACCGGGAGGTCCGGAAACGGACGACCGAGATCCGCCTGCGCGCGGAAGAGCTGGAATGCACAAACCGGCAGCTGGTTCAGGCCAACCAGGACCAGTCCAATTTCACCTATGCCTTGTCCCATGACCTCAAGACACCGATCAACACGCTCTATTGTTTTCTGGAGGTGTTGCTTGAGGACTTTCAGGCAGACTTGAAGCCTGAGGCGCGGGAGCTCATCAGTGATCTTATCGGCACGGCTCAGCGGATGCGGAACCTTGTTGATGATGTGCTGGATTACTCGAAAGTCGTCGGTCACCAGTTCGCACCGGAACCGGTTGATCTGCAGCAGATGGTTCAGCAGATCCTCAAGGATATGGACTCTTTGGTCACCAGCTCGCGCGCGAATGTCCGTGTGGGGGCTTTGCCTGCGGTTATGGGCAGCCCGTTCCAGATCCGGGTTCTGCTGACCAACCTGCTGTCAAACGCGCTGAAATACGGATGCGAGGGGCCGGAGGCGCAAGTCAGTGTCGGCTGTGCGCCCGCCGGAACGGAGGGCAAGGTGCGCCTGTCGGTGGCTGACAGCGGGCCAGGGATACCTGAGGAAATGCAGGACAGGATCTTTGAGCTGTTCAAGCGCTTGCACCGCTATGACCAATACCCCGGCTCTGGCGTTGGGCTGGCGCTGTGCAAGCGGGTGGCAGAAACCCACGGCACGGTGCTCCAGGTCTCTTCGCAAGCTGGCAAAGGCGCGACTTTCAGCGTCGATCTGAATTTGGAGGAGAAGCGGGATGGGTAGCCAGGACAAGGTCGTCTACGTCATTGATGATGACAGGATGGACCGCAAGTTCGCGGAACGCATTATCAGCAGGTCGCAGGTGTTCGAAAATTTCGAGCTGTTTGACGGGCCGCTGGCCGCGATGGAGTTCCTCCAGGATGGCGGACGGCCGCCGGAACTCATTTTTCTGGACATCAACATGCCGCCCATTGGCGGGTTCGAGTTTCTTGAACAATACGCCGATCAGATCCAGGCACTGGATCCGGTGCCTGTTGTTGTGATTGTCAGCACAACGGTCAATCCGGTGGACCTGGACCGCGCCGCCAAGGTCCCATTGATTAAGAAGTTCCTGTGCAAACCCCTGTCGCCAGAGCATTTGTCCGAAGCGGCGTCGCTTTTGCACTGACCTGGCACAGGATCCTAAACCATTGCTGCCGGCGGCGGTTGCCCCGTTTTGAACCCGCCGGTCCGGAACAGGGGCCAAGGCCCCCGGTTGCGTGAGGCGCCCACGTTTGCGGATCATTGCAGTATCGCCGCGATTGGCTGCCTTGAGCCATTGTGTCCTGCCGCCTCAGCCCGGCGCACAGCCGATGCCACGGGTGTGCGCAGCCGTGCTGTCTGGCGCGGCTCCTCGTGCGGGCGGCCTTAATTCGGCACCTTTGGGCCGTAGCCGGTTTGATGAGGCAAAACACATCTTAGGCTGGACTGCAGCAGCAGGCGCGACAAAGCGCCGGACTGGGCTTGTCACGACGCCGCGGGCCGCTGCCGCCGACGTTTCCACCGATGGCTTCTTGCGGCGGCTGCGTTGCGCCGCAGCAGAAATTCTGCAGCCGTTCGGCCCCCCGCTGCTCTGGCGGGTCCTTGCGCGGCCCCGGGCCTAGCCGTTTGACCCCAGCGCCAGCACTGCTATTCCTTCCACCGGACCCGGCAGAGAGAGTGACACCACATGCGCACCGGCATTCAGCAGCAAAACGCGGGCTCGCCGTCTGACGGGCCGGACCAGCCGAAGGCTCCGCTGCTGCGCAAGCGGTTTGACGATGGGCTGACGGCTGGCAGCCCGTTTGCGCAATGGGCGGCGGTCTGGAAGAAGATGCTGCTGGTGCAGGACGGCTCCGCCACACTGATCTGCGAGACGCTGGCTGACGGTCCGGTGCAGCTGGACGTTCTGCATCAGCAGATCACCGCGGATGTGCCGGCAGAGGTCAGGGCGCATCTGCCCGGAAAATCCTTTATCGAGCGCCAGGTCTGCATGTCGCACCGGGGCGAAGTGATGATGGATAACCTGACCTATGTCGCGCTGGAGCAGCTGGATCCGGAGGTGCAGCGGCATCTAGAACAGGGGCTGTCGCCGATCGGATACATCTTTGACATCAAGCTGACCCGTAAAAAGCCGGTGTCCTGCCCGGAGGGGGTTCTGGACCGGCTGTGGCAGCGGTGCGGCGTGCCCGACCCGGAGGCGGCACGCACCTATGTGCTGGAGATCGAAAATACCTCCTGCATGCTGATCACCGAAACCTACCGTTCCGGCATGCTGCAGGGGCTGCCGCTGACCGGCCCGGCTGCGCAGACCGCCTGAGAGGACTGCCGGCACGCCGCCAGTGTGCAAAGCGCGCCTCACCCCAGCGCAAGCATTTACATGGCCTGCGACACCTGCCGGGCAAGCTCTGCCAGCGAACGGGAGAGAGCGTCGGCGGTGGCAGAAGGCCCGGTGCCGCTGACTGGTGTCTGGATATCAAAACGCCTGACGAATTCCCGCACTGTGCCTTCGGGCGAGGAGACCGCGAACTGTCCGGTCAGCTCAAAGATCCCGTCGGCGCGGGCATAGGCCTGATCCACCCGCACATCCAGCCGGGCGTCCGGGCCGGTGTTCAGCGGCCAGGGTTCGATCGCGGCGGAGGCGCCGGTGCGCTCGTTCAGTCCGCGCGCCAGGGCGGCGGTCATGCCGCGGGCCGGATCATCGGCCCATTGCGCGCCGTCAAGCGCAAACAGCGCGCCGCCTTCGCCCTCGGCCACGATCTCGGAGGCGGCGGCATAGGAGGGCAGGGAAACCAGCCGTACCTCGATGGTGCGGGAGCGCAGGTTGGCGACCTTTTCACCCGGTGCTGCGGAAATCAGATAGCGGGCATCATTGGACGGGGCGCAGGCCGCCAGCAGGGCAATGGGAAGCGTCAAAGACAGGGGTTTTATCATCTTATTTTCCAAACAGCAGGGAATTCGGATCGCGTTCAATCTTGCGCGCCAATTGCGAGACGGCGCGGGCGGCGGTCTTGACCTCGCGCAGGGCGTCCAGTGTTTCTGAGTTGAAGCTGGAGCGGGCGCCGTAGGAGGCGATCAGCGCCTCGGACTGGGCGACCAGCCGTTCCAGCCGGGCGGAAAGGGCCGGCAGGCCCTCGGCAGCGGCGGCCACGGCATCGGCGGCGCCGCGTGCAGACGCCATGGTGGCATTGGCATTGTCCACCAGCCCGCCTTGGCGCAGGGCCTCCAGCGTGCGGCGCATTTCATCCAGCGCCCCAGTCAGGGCAGGGGGCAGATCCCGGGCCTCCTCGGTGCCGATGAAGGCGTCGGCGCTCTTCATCAGCTGGCTGGCGGAGCGGATCAGCTCTTCGGCTTCCAGCGCGTTGGCCTTGGCCGCCAGGTCGCGGACGTCGCTGACCAGGGCGGGCAGCTCCTCTGATGCGGCGGCGAGGCTGGCGGCGGCCTGGCTGCCCTGTTCCAGTGCGGCGCTCAGGTTGGCAACTGCCTTGCTTTGCTGCAGATCCGCCAGAATGCCGCGCAAGTCGGCGACAGTAGCGTTCAGCTCAGCCGGCAGGGCGCGGGTGCCGGGGTCGGCAACCAGCGCGCGGGTGTCCTCCAGCAGCGCCACCGCAGCGGCGGGCACCTCACGGGTGCTGTCGGCAGAGGCCAGGTCTTCGATGCTGGCAAGGGTGGCAATGGCCTGCGCCATCAGCTCTTCCACCGGCAATTCGCTTATGCGCTCCATCGCGCCTTCGGCGGTCGCGGTGAAATCGGGCAGGTCGGAGGGCGCGCTGGGCAATTCAGGAAACGGTTCCGCGACGCGGTCAAGCTGCGCCGGGGCGGCTTCCTCCAGGGTGACCAGTTCAACGATCAGCTCTGAACTGAGCAGCCCGGCAGAGGCCAGCCGCGCCCGCAGCCCGCCATCGACGGCCTGTTCGAGGAAATCCAGCACCTCAGCCTCTCCGGCACCGGGCGGCAGCCCCATCAGCGCAGGCTCCAGCAGCAGCTTGGCAATCAGCCGCACCTCTGCTTCGTCGCTATCACTCTGAATGGCAGCGTTCAGCGTGCTGACCTCGCCGACCTTCACGCCGCCGAGCTTGACCGCGGCGCCGCTGGCGAGGCCGGCAACCGACTCGTCAAAGGCGACCGCTACCGCCACACCACCCGACCGCGACCGGGCAAACGCGGTGCGGCGGGCCGCGGCCTCGTCTTCGTGAATGTCGAAAACCGTGCCCTTGCCCACTGGTTTGCCGCCGTCGAAGACGGTGTCGAATTCAATACCGCCGGCAACCAGCGAGGCGATGCTGTCGACATCAAGCGACAGCCCGCTGGCCCCGAAGGAGACAGAAAAGCCGGAGGTGTCCCAGAACCGTGTGGCGGAGTTGATGCGCCGGTCATGCGGGGCGTCGATGAAGGCGTCGACAACGATGCTGTCGCCGCTGACGGTCAGGCGGGGCTGCTCCAGCCGTCCGACCTCGACGCCGCGGAACAGCACCGGCGCGCCTTCGGAGATCATGCTGCCGTCGGTCGTGCGCAGGGTGATCCTTCGCCCGTCCCGTCCCGGCTGCACCAGCGGCGGCCCGTCTTCGCCCTCAAAACTGGTGGCGGCCACGCCCGGCTCCTGGTCCCAGGTGCCTTCGATGTAGACGCCGGACAGCACAGTGCTGAGCCCTGAAATGCCGCGGGTGCTGACCTCCGGACGGACCACCCAGAAGGCGGCGTCCTGATCCAGGTAGGGGGCAATCTCCTTGTCGATGCGGGCCCAGACAGAGACCTTGCTCAGATCGCCGGCAAAGCCCACGTCCTCCACCCGGCCGATCACCACGTCACGGTAGCGCACCGTGGTTTCGTTGGCGACGACCCCGGAGGCGTTGTCAAAGGCGATCCGGATCAGCACGCCACGGTCGCTGTAGGCCTTCCAGGCGACACCCAGCGACACCGCCAGCGCCGCCAGCGGCACCAGCCAGACTAGCGACAGGTTGCGCCACGGCGACGGGCGCTGTGCGGAGACTTTCATTTCGGCGGGTTCAGGCGTGCTCATTCATATTCTCGCTTTTCCGCGTTCCAGATCAGCCGCGGATCAAAACTCTGGGCCGCCAGCATGGTGAAGGCAACCGACAATGCAAAACTGACCGCGGCAATCCCCGGGGTGACGGCAGCGGCGAAATCCAGCTGAACCAGGGCGGTCAGGATCGCCACGACAAAAACATCAATCATCGACCAGCGCCCGATAAATTCGACAACCTCATAAAGCACCAGCCGGCCGTGGCTGCCAAGGGTTGCGGGCCTGCGGACCGAGACCGCCAGGTAGCCGATGGCCAGAAACTTGGCGACCGGGATCACGATGCTGGCAAAGAACACGATGAAGGCGACCCCGTAGGAACCATGGCTGAACAATTCCGCGATGCCGCCGATCAGAGTATTCTCCGAAGCGCGGCCAAAGGTGGTGGTGCGCAGCATCGGATAGATATTGGCGGGGACATAGGCAATCAGCCCCGCGGCCAGCCAGGCCCAGACCCGCTGCAGGCTGGCTGCGGAGGGTGGCGTCAGCTCGCTGCGGCAGCTGTAGCAGATCTGCGCGCCGCCCGGATTGACGGCCCCGCAGGTGCGGCAGCCGGTCAGCCCGGCCTCGGCTGCGGTCAGGAACCGCGGCGGGTCTTCAGGGTTTTCCATACGGTCAGCCTGCAAATTGTACTGTCAGTCAGGATGGTCACCACCAGGAGCGCTGCAAAGGCCCAGAAGGCGGGGCCCAGCCCGACCCGGGCGAGTCCGGACACTTTGACCAGGGCGACCGCCACGCCGATAATGAAGATCTCGGCCATTGCCCAGGGCTTCAGCCATTCCGCCCAGCGGTAGACCGCGGCGGCATGCGGGGCAGGGTGCCAGCCCAAGGCCATCGGCGCCAGGGTGTAGACCAGGGCGCCATAGCGGGCGGCAGGCAGCAGCACGATCAGCAGGCCGGTGGCCAGCGACAAGGGCGCCATCGGCCCGCGGGAAAAGGCCAGCACCGCATCCAGCACCGACGCCCGGTGCGACAGTCCCTGAGCCTGCAATTCCAGAAACGGGAAACCGGCCGCGGCGGCCAGCAGGATCAGCGCGGTCAGCGACAGCATCGCGATCCGGGTCATCGCCCCGGACTTGGGTGCCGCCAGCACGGTGCCGCAGCGGGCGCATCTGGCGACCGCATGCTTGGCCACCTCCTGATCGCGGTGCAGCACGTCGCAGGCAGGGCAGGCAATCAGCTGTTCTGGGTCCATCTCATCCTTGTCCGGTCGCGCAGCCAGCCTCAGCACGAAGTTCCGCCTGCCGCGGCCTGAGCTGCAAGCGTCTCCTTGCTGACCCGCCTGTAATTGGCGAAGGCGTTGGCGCTCATAACCACAAAGAAACTGTCCATATCAATCAGAACATAGCCTTTTTCCATCAGCGCGCGCGAGAGTGCGGTGACATCGTCTTCATACAGCCGGCGCCGTCCGCAGATCTCCTGCAACAGTTTGCGCGGGATCCTGTAGCGCCCGGAGGTCTTGCCGCCGAATTCCTGGGTATAAAACCCTGCCAGGGCATTTGCGGCAGTATTAAAGACGGGCATTAAATTTTTCCGGAAGATTTTTGCCTATAGACAAGAAAATATCACGTATGTACTGGGGCGGCAACCGCAGGTCTCCGGCAGCGAGGAGCAGCAGCCTGCGCACGTGGCATTCGGCCGAGGGGGCAGGATTGCAGGCGGCTTACCTGCGTCCACTCTCGCCACGGGCAGTTGCGCAAGAGACAGGAAAGGATTTCAGATGGGACTTGCCAGGCAGGCGGGCAGTGTCAAACCTTTCACCCGCAAAGGTCTCAGGACTGGGGCCATTCAAATCAAGGGGGCAGTATGAAGGCAAGGCAGCATTTCACCATCGGCCACGCCAAGGTGGCGCCGGGTTCACGGCTGACGGTTGACCTGCCGGTCAGCGTTCTGTCCGACCACACGCCGGTCACAATGTCGGCGCATGTGGTGCATGGCCGCCAGGACGGGCCGACGGTGTTTGTCAGCGGCGGCGTGCACGGGGACGAGGTGATCGGCGTGGAGATCATCCGGCGGCTGCTGCGGGCGCCGAACCTGACGACGCTCAAGGGCACGCTGATTGCGGTGCCGATCGTCAACGCCTTCGGTTTCATCAACCACTCCCGCTATCTGCCCGACAGGCGCGACCTGAACCGGGTGTTTCCCGGCAGCGAGCATGGCTCGCTGGCTTCGCGTCTGGCGCATCTGTTCATGACAGAGGTGGTGACCCGTTCGGACCTCGGTATCGACCTGCATTCGGCAGCAATCCACCGGACCAACTATCCGCAAATCCGCATCTCGCCCGATAACTCCAGCACCCGCGAGCTTGCGGGCGTATTTGGCGCCCCGATCGTGATGCAGTCGCCGCTGCGCGACGGCTCGCTGCGCGGCGCGGCCAAGGAGATGGGCAAGGATGTGCTGCTGTATGAGGCGGGCGAGGGCCTGCGCTTTGACGAACTGTCGATCCGTGCCGGGCTGGCGGGTATCCTGCGGGTGCTGCGGCACATGGGGATGGTCCCGGCCAAGGGCATATCCAAGCCAAAGTCGCAGCCGCAGTTCTGCGTCTCCAGCAAATGGCTGCGGGCGCCGATGGGCGGGCTTCTGCGGGTGTACAAGGACGATGGCGAACTGGTCCGGGAAGGGGAGCTGATGGGCTCGGTGTCCGATCCGTTCGGTGAGCATGACGAGGACATCCTGGCGCCTTTCGACGGGCTGATCGTCGGGCGTGCGGTAATGCCCATCGTGAACGAGGGCGATGCCGTGTTCCACCTCGGCAGGGTCCGCTCCGTCGAGAAGGCGGAGGATTCGGTGGAGGACCTGAGCGCCCAGCTGGAGGACGACCCGATGTTCGACGAGGATGAAATTCTCTGAACGGCAACATGGGGGGCAGCACTTGCCAATGGGTCCAGCTGCTCAACACGCGGTTGCCGCAGCTTCCGGCGGGCGCGCCTTTTGCAGGGGATTTCCGCAGCGGCAGCAACTTTTTCTTGCCGCAACCAAAGTGATGCGCTACGCGCGCTTTACCGGTCCCGCAAGGGCTAAGAGGGAATCCGCGGTGCCTGCCGGGCACCAACCGGAACTGCCCCCGCAACTGTAGGCGGCGAGTGCTGAGCCATCGTGTCACTGGATCCCAGCGGTCCGGGAAGACGGCCCAGACGATGACCCGCCAGTCAGGAGACCTGCCGGTATGAAACCGAAGCACACCGGACGGGGTTGTCCGGGGAGGTTGCCGGCAGACCGCGCTGCTGCTTTCAGGCGGCGCAGAGGAAGGGCTCAGGCCCTCCGCCCTGCCGGTCAATGCCCTTTCACCCGTTCTCCGGTCATTGACACATGGAGATCGAAAATCATGTTTCTGCGTTCCGGCCTGATCGGCCTTTCCTTCACCGTCGCGGCCCAGGCCGCGGCAGCCAGCGAGAGCTTTCCGCTGACCATCGAGAACTGCGGCCAGACCGTCACCTTCGAAGCACCCGCGGCGTCTTCCGTCACGGTTGGCCAGGCGGCCACGGAAGTGCTCTATGCGCTTGGGTTGGGGGATAAGGTGCTGGGCACTTCGGTCTGGTTCAACGATGTTCTGCCTGAATACGCGGACGTGAACGCCAAGGTCGAACGGCTGGCCGACAACGACCCAAGCTTTGAAAGTGTGGTGGCAAAACGCCCGGGCCTGGTTGCAGCGCAGTACGAGTGGCACATCGGCCCCGAGGGCGTGGTCGCCAAGCGCGAGCAGTTCCATGACCTGGGCATCCCGACCTATGTGATGCCCGCCGATTGCGCAGGCAAGGACAACACCACCGGCGGCGACGGCACCCGCACCCGGATGTTCACCACCGACAGCCTGTATCAGGGGATCGAGGAGCTGGCAGCGATCTTCGGCGAGGCCGAAAAGGGCGCTGAGCTGGTCGCGGACTACAAGACGCGCGAGGCTGCGGCCGTTGCTAAGGCGCAAGAGGTTGCGCTGGAGGATGCCTCCGCCGTGTTCTGGTTCTCCTCGCCTGAGCTGGAGAGCGATCCGTTTGTGGCCGGCCAGAAAGGCGCGCCGGGCTACATGATGCAGCAGCTGGGCCTGCGCAATGTCATCGAGACGGACGAGGAATGGCCGACCGTCGGCTGGGAAACCATCGCCAAGGCCAACCCGACGGTGATTGTGATCGCCCGCATGGACCGCCGCCGCTTTGCCGCCGATGACTATGAGAAAAAACTGGAATTCCTGCGCAATGACCCGGTTGCCAGCCAGATGGACGCGGTCAAGAACAACCGTATCGTGGTGATGGACGCCCAGGCGATGGATGCCACCATCCGCGCCATCCCGGCGCTGGAAGACCTGGCCGCTGAGCTCAGCGCGATCGGCAACGGCGGATGAGCGTAGCCGCCGCACTTGCATGGCACGGCGTCCGGGGCGCTTGCCTGGCGCTGCCGGTGCTGGCTGCGGCGGTTCTGGCAGGCGCAATGATCGGGGAAACCGCGCTTGCGCCTGACCTTGTCCTGTCCGTTCTGGTCAACAATCTGGCCGGGGCGGGGCTGCCGGTTGACCCGGTGGACCAGGGCATCATCTGGAGCTACCGGCTGCCGCGGGCACTGGTGGCCGGGGCTTGCGGCGCGGCGCTGGCGGTGACGGGCGTGGTGCTGCAGGCGCTGCTGCGCAATGCGCTGGCGGACCCCTACATCCTTGGCATTTCCGCCGGCGCCTCGACCGGGGCGGTGGCGGTCACGATTGCAGGGCTGGGCGGCGGTGCGCTGTCGCTGTCCTTTGGCGCCTTCAACGGTGCGCTTCTGGCCTTTGGCTTTGTTGCCATTCTGGCGCGCGCCGCCGGGGCGGGCAGCAGCCGGGCGGCGGCGGCGCAGATCGTGCTGGCGGGCATTGCCGGCTCGCAGCTGTTCAACGCGCTGACCGCCTTCATCATCGCTAAATCCGCCAATGCGGATCAGGCCCGCGGCATCATGTTCTGGCTGATGGGAAACCTCAGCGGCGTGCGCTGGCCGGATGTGTGGCTGGCGGTGCCGCTGGCGCTGGCCGGCTGGATGATTTGCCGGTTTCACGCAAGGGCGCTGGATGCCTTCACCTTTGGCACCGATTCCGCCGCGGCGCTGGGCATCCCGGTGCGGCGGGTGCAGGTGGTGCTGATCTTTGCCACCGCGCTGATGACCGCGGTGATGGTGTCGATTGTCGGTTCCATCGGCTTTGTCGGCCTGGTGATCCCCCATGCGGCGCGGTTCCTGGTTGGCCCAGGGCATCGCAGGCTGATGCCGGCCGCTGCGCTGACGGGGGCGGTGTTCCTGATCGGCGCCGACATCGTGTCCCGTGTCATCATCCCCGGTCAGGTGCTGCCCATCGGCGTGGTCACAGCGCTGATCGGAGCGCCGGCCTTTGCCATCATCCTGGTGCGCGGGCAGAGGACGGCGCGATGAGGATCGAAGCCCGCAGCCTGTCCTTCTCCGTGCGCGGCAAGGCGCTGCTGTCGGACGTGTCTCTGGCGGTGCAGCCGGGTGAGACGCTGGCGCTGGTCGGTCCGAACGGCTCCGGCAAATCGACGCTGATGCGGTTGCTGGCGGGACTGGCCCGGCCCTCGCAAGGCGAAGTGCTGCTGGCGGAGCAGCCGCTGGCGCGGCTGTCGCGCCGCGAGATTGCCCAGCGGATCGCCATAGTCGAGCAGCAAGCCGACACCGCCGAACGCATTACGGCGCGTTCAGTGGTGGAGCTGGGCCGCACCCCCTGGCTGTCGGCGCTGCGGCCTTGGAGCGGGGAAGACACCCGGCAAGTGGACAAGGCGTTGAAGACGGTGGAAATGGAGGGGTTCGCCAAGCGGGAATGGGCGACGCTCTCCGGCGGAGAGCGGCAGCGGCTGCATATCGCGCGGGCGCTGGCCCAGCAGCCGGGATTGCTGCTGCTGGATGAGCCGACCAACCATCTGGACATCCACCACCAGCTGTCGATCCTGCACTGCATTCGCAATCTGCAGGTGACCGCCGTGGTGGCGCTGCATGATCTGAATCAGGCGCTGACCTGCGACCGGGTTGCGGTGCTGTCGGGCGGGCGCTTGGTGGCATCGGGAACACCGCAGCAGGCGCTGACACCGGAAACGGTATCTGACGTTTTCGGGATCACGGCCCGGCAAATCCGCGATGCGGAGGGCAGTGCGCCGCACCTGTCCTTTCACCTGGCCTGAGGCGGGCGGCGAAACGCTCCCGCCGTTGCCGGTCTTCCTGACGGAAAGCCGCAGCGCCGGCGTCGCGCCGTCTCCGTTACCCCGGCAGATCCGCGGACAGGTCACAAGACTGGATAAAGGCGCTGCATTCCGCAGTCAGCCCCGCGAAGCGGGAGCGTTCGCGCTGATAGAGGTAGACCTCCCGTTTGTCGGGCAGGTCGGCAATGGGGCGGAACGCTGTTGTTTCCGGCATGAAACGCGCAACCGTTTGCGGCAGCACCGTCACCCATTTGCCCGTCCGGACCATGGTGATCAGCGAGTGGGTGTTGTGGATCGTCACATCGGCCGTGCTGATGGCCTCGGCAAAGCGTTCGTTGCGGATCAGTTCGCACAGGGCATTGCGCACAAAGCCAGGGCCTGTGATATCAGCGATGGCGGGACGGGCGTCCTGTAGAATCAGCGGGTGGCTGGTGGAACAGACGAGGCCGAAACGGTCCTCGAACAGAGGCACGGCCTTGACCCCGTTCAGCGGGTGATAGCCGGACGCGATGCCGATGTCCGCCTTGCCTTCGGCCAATGCGTCCAGAACCTGCTGGGTGTCGGTATCGCGGAGCTCGATTTTCAAGCCCGGGTGGCGGGCGGTCATATGCTCCAGCACTGACGGAAAGACCAGCGCCGCCACGGAGGGCACCGAGACGATGCGGATCAGCCCGTGAATGGCCTCAGCCGCCATCTCAATGGCCTGTACCGTCTGGTCGAACCGGCGCACCTGTTTCTGGGCCAGCTCAAAGACTTGCTCCCCCAGCGGTGACAGCTGGTTCTTGCGCTCCCCTTCGAACAGCTTCTTGCCCAGATGATCTTCCATCTGCTTGAGCGTCATTGAAATGGCAGACTGGGTGCGGCCCATCCGGGTTGCCGCTTCTGACAGGTTTCCGGTCTGCGCCACTGTGCAGAAGGCACGCAGCATTTCTATCTTCAGGGCCATGGCTTCAGAAATTGTGAAGTTGTGTTCAGTTTATTGAGTTTGACTGATGCTGGCGGAGAAGTCCATCCTGCCGCAAACCTGAAATTCAGCATCTGGGGCTTCTCCGTGACCAAACTGAACCTGATTGCCGGCGAATGGCTGGCGGGCGAAAGCGAAATCGAAAACCGCAACCCTTCGGATCTGAGCGATCTGGTTGGCATGTTCGCCCAGGCCAGCGCCGATCAGCTGGAAGCGACCCTGGACCAGGCGCAGAAGGCGCAGCGCGAATGGGCGGCCTACGGGCTGGAGCGCAAGCAGGCGGTGCTGATGAACATCGGCAATGAGCTGATGGCCCGCGCCGAAGAGCTGGGTACGCTGCTGAGCCGTGAAGAGGGCAAGCCGCTGGCTGAGGGTAAGGGCGAAGTTTACCGCGCCGGCCAGTTCTTCACTTATTACGCGGCCGAATGCCTGCGCCAGATCGGTGAGAACGCCGACTCCGTGCGCCCGGACATCGAAGTGGACGTGCGCCGCGAGGCCGTGGGCGTTGTCGCCATCATCTCGCCCTGGAACTTCCCGACCGCAACCGCTTCCTGGAAAATCGCGCCGGCGCTCTGCTACGGCAACGCGGTGGTGTGGAAACCCGCCAACATCACCCCGGCCTCGGCCGTGGCCCTGACCGAGATCATCGAACGTCAGGACATCCCCAAGGGCCTGTTCTCGCTGGTGATGGGCTCCGGCCGCTCGATCGGCCAGCGGCTGGTGGAAAGCCCCAAGGTGAACGCGATCTCCTTCACCGGTTCGGTGCCGGTGGGCAAGGGCATTGCCGCCGCCGCGATCCAGAACCTGACCAAGGTGCAGATGGAAATGGGCTCCAAGAACGCACTCGCCGTGATGGACGACGCCGACCTGGACCTGGCCGTCACCCTGGCGCTGGGCGGTGCCTTTGGCGGCACCGGCCAGAAATGCACCGCTTCCTCCCGGCTCGTGGTCCACGCGGCCGTGCATGATGCCTTCGTCGACAAGCTTGTCGCCGGGGCACAGGCCATGAAAGTGGGCCACGCGCTGGAAGAGGGCGTGCAGATGGGGCCGGTGGTCAGCGAGCAGCAGCTGAACGAGAACCTGGCCTATGTCGACCTCGGCAAATCCGAAGGGGCGGAACTGGCCTGCGGCGGCCAGCGCTTGGAGATGCCGCACGAGGGCTTTTACATGTCCCCCGGCGTGTTCCTGAACACCACCAACGACATGCGCATCAACCGCGAGGAGATGTTCGCGCCGCTGACCTCCGTCATCAAGGTCGGCAGCTTTGACGAGGCGCTGGCGGTGGTCAACGACACCAACTTTGGCCTGACCTCCGGTATCGTCACTCAATCGCTGGCCCGCGCCACCCACTTCCGCCGCAACGCGCGCACCGGTGTGGTCACCGTCAACCTGCCGACCGCAGGCACCGACTACCACGTGCCATTCGGCGGCCGCGGCGACAGCTCCTATGGCCCGCGCGAGCAGGGCAAGGCGGCGGCGGAGTTCTACACCACCGTCAAGACCGCCTACATCAGCGCCGGCAAGCCGGTCTGAGACTGAAATCGTGGCAGCGCCGGACACCGGCCTGCCAGTTTGCGGAAGCGCCCGCCCTCCTAGTTTCCCCTGTGGCGGGCGCTTTCTGCCCGCTGCCTGAAGGCCGGGCGTGTGACTTTGAAAACCGAGGTGCTTGAATGACCGGATACCGTATCGACTGCCTGCAATATGCCAACTGGTCGGAAAAGATCTTCCGCCAGCTGCGCGAGGGCAACGTGGACGCGATCCATGTCACCATTGCCTATCACGAGAACTTCCGCGAGACGGTTCTGAACTTCGAGAAGTGGAACCGCTGGTTCGAGCAATACCCGGACCTGATCATGAAGGGGCAGTGGGCCTCTGACATCGACAAGGCCCGCGAAACCGGGCGCACCGCGGTTTTCTTCGGCTTCCAGAACCCCTCGCCGATGGAGGACGACATCGGCCTGATCGAAATCCTGCACACTCTGGGCGCCCGCTTCATGCAGCTCACCTATAACAACCAGTCGCTGCTGGCGACCGGCTGTTACGAGGCCGAGGACATGGGCATCACCCGCATGGGCAAGCAGGTGATCAAGGAGATGAACCGGGTGGGCCTTGTCGTGGACATGAGCCATTCCGCCGACCGGTCCACCATCGAGGCGGCGGAGATTTCCACCCGCCCCATCGCCATCACCCATGCCAACCCGCATGAGTGGTCGCCGGCGCTGCGCAACAAGAAGGACGATGTGATCCGCGCGGTGACCGGCCACGGCGGCATGCTGGGCTTCTCGGTCTATCCGCACCACCTCAAGGATAAATCGGACTGCACCCTGCAAAGCTTCTGCGAGATGATTGCACGCACCGCAGAGAAATACGGGGTGGAGCATCTCGGCATCGGCACCGACCTCTGCCAGGACCAGCCGGACAGCGTTGTCGAGTGGATGCGCGTCGGCCGCTGGACCAAGGAAATCGACTACGGCGAAGGATCAGCCGCCGCTCCGGGCTTCCCGGAAATGCCTGGCTGGTTCAACGACAACCGCGACTTTGGAAACATCGAAGAGGGCCTTCGCGCGACGGGCATGAACGATGACGAGGTCAGCGGCATCATGGGCGGGAACTGGTACCGGTTCTTTGCCGAAAACTTTGGCCCAAAGGGATAGGTCATGGAACGAACCGCGCAGACAACGATATCACGACGGGATCCGGCACAGGTGATGCGCCTCAGCCGGCTCGGCTCCCTGCATCAGTGCCGCCTCAGCTTCATGCGGGTGCTGACACGCCGCATGGCCCGGGAAAACTGGAGTTTTGCGCGCCCCAAGTTCGATATCGACGGCAAGGGCATCGGCGTTGCGGTCTACACCGCCACCGGCCCTGCGCGGACCTATTCCCTGGTTGCCTTTGCCCACGATCTGCCGCCGGAGATGCGGTCGGACCGGGTGATTGCCACCGCTTGGGATGCGACCTTCACCCTGTTCGACGGGGTGCCAACGGAGGCCGACATCGAGCGGCTGTCCAAAAACGTGCCCTATCAGGAGGCAGGCCGGGTCAACGAGAAATCCCTGTCTGTCTCCCGCGCCAACCGTTCTGTGCGCCTGTGGGCGCATTTCGTCGATGCGCTGTCGCAGGGCCAGCAGCCGGACCCGGAACAGGTGGACGCCGTTGGTTACCTGATGCGCACGACTGCCGTTTACGGCTCCGGCAAGCTGGGGGCTGCCGACCGGGAGGCGATTGCAGACCGCCCCGAACTCAGCGCGCCGTTCCAGGCAGAGATGCTGTCGGTCTACCTGACCCGTGTTTTTGTCCGCGACCTGGTGGAGCACATGGCCCGTGCCAAAGGCGGCGACAACGCCGTGCCGCTGGCGCCCGAAATCGCGCTTCGGCTGGGGATCGGCAACTCCACCGGCCTTGGCATGGCGCCCTACATCGTCAATCACCCGGTGCTGTTCAACAACTGGATCATGGCGCGGGAGGAGGCGATTGCCCGGGTGCGCTCGGTCGAGACCGCCTCGGCTGAGGAGGCCGCCTGCTTCCGCCGGATGCTGCGGCGGAGCGAATTGTCGGCGGCGCGCTGGCGCTCCGAACACCCGGTGCAGATTGAAAAGCTGGCCAGCCTGCGCAAGGACCTAGACCTTTTGACGGCGTGGGTGGCGGCAGATGATCTGCTCAACGACCGCCCCTGGGACCGTCTGATCCGCTGGAGCGAGACCGCGCTGGGCCTGGAAGGGCAGGAACTGGCGGCCTCGCTGATCCTGGAGCCTTATGCGGAGCTGGTGGACGGGCTGTCCGACTGCATGGCTGACAGTAACAAGGAAGCCTTTGTGATCGACGGCGCGATGCCGGTTGCACAAGTGCGGGAGCTGATCGGGGACAGCTTTGGCTGGGCGCTGGAGCTGGACTGGAGTGCGCGCGAAAACTGCGCCCGGGCCTGGTACGTCTCGGAGGAGAAGCTGGAACCGCGCATGGGCGAGCGGTTCGACGAGCCCATCGCCAATTACGAGCAGCCGCTTGCGCCCGCCCGCGATGCTGCCTTGGCCTATGCGGCGCTGGCTGAGTGGGACGGGCAGGAGCCAGTTGCGGCCTTCCTGCTGCGCCACCCGGAACACCGTCACACGGTGCGCCGGGCACAGATGAGCCGTGTGGCACCCTATGGCGAGATCCGCAGCAACACCATCAGCGACCGGGTGCTGCCGGTCGACATGCTGCGGGCCAAGCTGTCGTTCTTCGGCGCCACGCATTTCGACCCGCGCTCCGACCGCTGGGTTCGGATCTGCATGTATGCGGGCGCGCCCTATCCCGAAGACCTGACCACCGCCAATGCCGACTTGTGGGTTTATCCGGAGGCAAACCAATGAGCTATGCGCTGAACGAAGTGGAAGCCACCGCCAAACGCGCCGCCCGCGGGGCGGGCTATGACTGGGGGCTGGCCGAGGAGGCCGCCAAGGCCACCCGCTGGCTGTGCGCGCAAGGGCTGGACGGCGCGGCAGTTCTGGCCGGTCTGCTGGAGGCCGGCTACGCATCCGAACGGAACGCTCACGTGCCCCAAGACCTGGAGGGGGACTGGCTGGCCGCCGCACCGCTTTGCCCGCTGGCGACCGGCGCGGCCCTGTCGGACTGCGCCGCACGGCTGCAGGACACACCGCGGAAGATGGGGCCTGTTACCCGGCCTGCGATGATCCTGCCCTTTGCCGCGATGGCCGCCCGTCAGCTTGGCGCTTGCGTTACCGTCGAAGGCGAGGGCTTTCAGGCCGTCACCGACGGCAGCGGACTGCACATTGAGGGCACGCTGCCGGAAACCTCCGGTGCGCTGACCATCCGCGCCGCGGGCAGCCTTGCAAACGCAAACCCAACCCACACCCGCGCCGAACCGGAGGAGGCGGCCTGGGCCGTGCTCAACCGCTTTGCCCATAAAACCTACGCTCCGGCCACCGAGGAGTCGCGTCTGCTGGGCGCCGGCGCCGGGCTGTCGGACAACGACTGAGAAGGTACCGAGATGACCGAAACCCAAACCCTGACCCTCGCCGAAATCGAGGACCTGTCCTTCCGCGCTCTTGTGGCCGCTGGCACGTCAGAGGCAAATGCGCGGCCTTTGGCTGTCGCCACTGCGGCAACCGAGGCGGACGGCGTGGCCAGCCATGGCCTTGCCTATATCCCGATCTATGCCGAGCATGTGCAATGCGGCAAGGTGGACGGGCAGGCGGCCCCGGTTCTGACCCGGCCGCGCCCTGGTGTCGTCGCGGTGGACGCGGCTACCGGCTTTGCGCATCCGGCCATCGACGCAGGCTTTGAGGCGCTGATCCCCGCGGCCCGCGAGCAGGGCATCGCGGTTCTGGCGATCCGTAACAGCTACAACTGCGGTGTGCTGGGCTACCACACCGCCCGGCTGGCGCGCGCGGGGCTGGTGGGCTTGGGCTTTACCAATGCACCGGCCTCGATTGCGCCCTCGGGCGGAGCCAAGCCGGTTGTCGGCACCAACCCGTTCTCGGTCGCGGTGCCGGGCGAAGACGGCGAGCCTGAACTGCTGATCGACCAAAGCGCCAGCACCATCGCCAAGAGCGAAGTGATGAAGCACGCCCGCGAAGGCAAGGAGATCCCGCTGGGCTGGGCGCTGGATGCAGACGGCAACCCGACCACCGACCCGGACGCGGGCCTCAAGGGCTCAATGGCGCCGTCGGGCGGCTACAAGGGCGTCGGTGTGGCGCTGCTGACCGAAATCATGGCCGCCGCGCTGACCGGGGCGACCCTGGGCATCAACGCCTCGCCCTTCTCCGGCACCGCGGGCGGTCCGCCGAAAACCGGCCAAATGTTTATCGCAATCGACCCCGCTGCGACCTCAAATGACACATTTCGTGCCGGAATGGTCGGAATCGTGGAAGCGGTGCGAGGGCAGCCTGGCGCACATGTGCCGGGCGACGGGCGCCGCGGCAAGCGGATCAAGGCCCGTGACCAAGGCGTCGCGGTCAGCGTGGCAACGCTGGACAGGATCAAAGCTCTCTTGGGCTGACGCCACCCCCCGGCGGGACCGCAACCCGCCGGATACCCCGCACCCCGGTGCGGCACGTGCGAAACGGGAGGAAACGCATGTCAATTAAGCAACCTTTTACCGATTTGGAGATTAAGACCTCCAACGGCGGCTTCTACGAGGGCCACAGCGTCGAGATCGCCTTGCTCAGCAAGGGGATCATGGTCGCGCTAGTGCTCTGGGCCCTGGTGTGGCCGGCAAACGCCACCGGCGTGCTGGGCAGCCTGAACTGGCGCATCCTGGAGGATTTCAACGCCTTTTACATCGTCATCGTCGGCTTCTTCGCCTTTTTCCTGTTTGTGGTCGCCGCATTGCCGCAAACCGGTAAGCGGATCATGGGGGCCCCGGGCGAACAGAAGGAGTTCTCGG
Organism: Leisingera sp. ABM4_103; assembly: GCF_056158685.1. Classification (NCBI taxonomy): domain Bacteria; kingdom Pseudomonadati; phylum Pseudomonadota; class Alphaproteobacteria; order Rhodobacterales; family Roseobacteraceae; genus Leisingera; species Leisingera sp. ABM4_103. Next base: position 2,410,253 of record NZ_JBSWTU010000005.1, read on the forward strand.
ACTTCTCCTGGTTCTCGATGATGTTCGGCGCCGGTCTGGGCGTCGGGCTGATGGTCTTTGCCACCGCTGAACCGCTGGGCCTGTGGGGCTCCAACCCTGTGGTGCTGTCGCAGGAGGTCGCTGCGAATACCGAAGAGGCCATCCAGTCCGGCTTCCGCTACACGTTCCTGCACTACGGCTTTCATGCCTGGGCGATCTATGTGGTGACCGGCCTGTCGCTGGCCTATTACGCCTACACCCGCGGCATGCCGCTGACCATCCGCACCGCGCTGACGCCGCTGTTCGGCAAGCTTATGAACGGTTTCCTGGGCCACGTCGTTGACGTGCTGGGCGTTGTCGCCACCATCCTGGGCGTGTCGGTCACCATCGGCTTTGGCGTGTCGCAGTTCGTGGACGGCGTCTATGCCATCACCGGCATGGAGTGGATGATGGACATGAGCGGCGACGCGCCTGCACCGGGCACCGTTGGCCTGCTGTCCGGCCTGTTTGCGATCATGGGCCTGTCGATCATCTCCGCAGTGTCCGGCGTGGGCCGCGGCGTGAAGTATCTGTCGAACCTGAACCTGGTTCTGTCGATCATCCTGCTGCTGACCTTTGTTGTCTTCGGCTCCTTCGTGTTTGCCATGAGCACCTACGCGTCGGCCTTCGTGGACTACATCCTGCACTTCACTTCGCTGAGCTTCGGCGCCTTTGGTCCGCAAAGCGCAGCTGAGTTCTCGGCAGCGCTGCCGGCAGAGGCAGCACCTTACGCTGATGCGCTGCGCGGCGGTGCCACCAACGCCTGGGGTTCGTTCGATGGCTTCAAGTCCGGTCTCGAAGGCGAAGCCGCTGCCCTGTCCGACGACGTTCTGTCGGCAGCCTATGCAGCCGGTGAACCGCAGCGCCAATTCGGCTGGCAGGCCGGCTGGACCACCTTCTACTGGGCCTGGTGGATCGCGTTCTCGCCGTTCGTCGGCCTGTTCCTGGCACGCATTTCCCGTGGCCGCTCGGTGCGTGAGTTCATCATCGGCTGTGTGTTCGCTCCGGCGCTGGTCTGCTTTGCCTGGATGACCATCCTGGGCGGCACGGCCATCGACCTGGAACTGAACGGCGCGGCAGAAGGTGCCATCATCGGCGCGTCCAACACTGCCAAGCTGTTCGTGACCCTGCAGAGCATGATCGACGGTGGGCTGCTGTCCGGCATCACCATCATGTGCGTGGTGCTGATCATGACCTTCCTGGTCACATCGGCCGACTCCGGCATCCTGGTGATGAACACCATCATGTCCGGCGGCGACCAGAACATCGGCAACAAGCACAAGATCGTCTGGGGCCTGATCCTGACCGCTGTCATCGGTACCCTGCTGTTCGCGGGCAAGACCAACGGCGGCGCAGACCCGATGGAAGCGCTGAAAAGCGCGATGATCATCGGCGCGCTGCCCTTCACCATGGTCATGGGCCTAATGTGCATCTCGCTGGCCAAGGCGCTGTTCCGTGACGGTCAGCGCGAGAAGGCGGCAGAACGCGCGCCTGCCGAATAAAACACTTCAGCCGTCCAGCCGGGCGGTGCAGGGGCCGGAGGGAGAAATCCCTTCGGCCCCTTTTCCGTCTCTGGTGGCCCGGCGGGAGCGGTGGCGCACCCCTATGCCAGCGGCTTCTGCTGCATCTGGCGAATTACGTGAAATTGGCAACTTTCGGGGGCTCCACGGAGCAGAAACTCCGCTTTCTGGATTAATTTGTGAAATCGCCGTATACTGGCATCTCATGCCGAATGAACCTGCCTGCCGGGCCTTGGGAGTGCCCGGGCAGCAGGGAAAGGGGGCGGGATGCTGATTGCGGTCGTGCTTGTGCTGATCGTTGCGGGGTCTGTCGCGTTCCATCTGTACAGTCCGTGGTGGTGGACGCCGATCGCGTCGAATTGGGACTATATCGACAACACGCTGGTCATAACCTTCTGGATCACCGGCGCCGTGTTTGCCGCGGTGATCCTGTTCACGGCCTATTGCGTTTGGAAATTCCGGCACCGGCCAGGGCACAAGGCGGAATTCGACCCGGAAAACAAGCGCTTGGAATGGTGGCTGACCGCAGTGACCGCCGTGGGTGTGGCGGCGATGCTGGTTCCGGGGCTGTTCGTGTGGAAGCAATTCGTCACCGTGCCGGAAGAGGCCAGCGAGCTGGAGGTGTTCGGCCAGCAGTGGAACTGGGCCTACCGGCTGCCGGGCGCCGACGGGGTGCTGGGCACTGCGGATGCGGAATGGGTGAGCGGCGAGAACCCCCTGGGTGTCAACCCGCATGACCGGTTCGGCAAGGACGACGTCATTGTCGAGGGCGGCGAGGTCTACCTGACGGTGGATCAGCCGGTGAAGCTGCTGCTGCGTTCGATCGACGTCTTGCACAATTTCTACGTGCCCGAATTCCGCGCCAAGATGGACATGGTGCCGGGCATGGTCACCTACATCTGGTTCACCCCCACCCGCACCGGCAATTTCGAGGTGCTCTGCGCCGAGTACTGCGGCACCGCGCATTCCTTCATGCGCGGATATGTGACCGTGGTGGAGGCGGAGGAATACCAGGAATGGCTGCAGGAGCAGCTGACCTTTGAAGACTACGCCCACGCGGCAACTGAACCCGCGACCAGACTGGCAGAACGGTAAGGGCAGTGCCCGGCCGCGGGCGGAAACGAAGTGCCCCCTCCGTATTGCCGGAGGCAAACCTCCGGTGTGACGGGGCGGCCGGGCGGAACGCAACTGCGATGGAGTCCTGTTATGACCGACATCTTGCCAGACCCGGACAGCAATCTGCCGCCGCGCGAAGTTGCAGATGTGATGCCGCCGCATGCGCACAGCTGGATCGGCAAGTACGTCTTCTCGCAGGACGCCAAATACATCGCCATTCAGTATTCCGGCACCGCCGTGGCCATCGGGCTGGTGGCCCTGGTGATGTCCTGGCTGATGCGGCTGCAACTGGGCTTCCCCGGTACCTTCGACTTCATCACGCCCGAGGCCTATTACCAGTTCGTCACCATGCACGGGATGATCATGGTGATCTACCTGCTCACCGCGATCTTCCTGGGCGGTTTCGGCAACTACCTGATCCCGCTGATGGTCGGCGCCCGGGACATGGTGTTTCCCTTCGTCAATATGCTCAGCTACTGGGTCTACCTGCTGGCGGTGCTCGTGCTGGTCGCCAGCTTCTTTGTTCCCGGCGGCCCGACCGGCGCGGGCTGGACGCTGTATCCGCCGCAGGCGGTGCTGTCGGGCACCCCGGGCGGCCAGCAGAGCGGCATCATCCTGATGCTGGTCTCGCTGATCCTGTTCATCATCGGCTTCACCATGGGCGGGCTGAACTATGCCGTGACCGTGCTGCAGGCCCGCACCCGCGGCATGACGATGATGAGGCTGCCGCTGACCGTCTGGGGCATTTTCACCGCCACGGTCATGGCCCTTCTGGCCTTCCCGGCGCTGTTTGTGGCCTGCGTGATGATGCTGTTCGACAGGCTCTTGGGCACGTCGTTCTTCATGCCCACGCTGGTGGAGCTGGGCGAAAAGCTCAGCTACGGCGGCGGCAGCCCGATTGCCTTCCAGCACCTGTTCTGGTTCTTCGGCCATCCCGAGGTCTATATCGTGGCGCTGCCGGCCTTCGGCATCGTCTCCGACCTGATCGCGGTGCATGCGCGCAAGAACGTGTTCGGCTACCGGATGATGGTCTGGGCCATCGTGATCATCGGCGCGCTCAGCTTCATCGTCTGGGCGCACCACATGTATGTGTCCGGCATGCACCCGTGGTTCGGCTTTTTCTTTGCCACCACCACGCTGATCATCGCCATTCCGACCGCGATAAAGGTCTACAACTGGATCCTGACCCTGTGGAAGGGCGACATCCACCTGACCCTGCCGATGCTGTTTGCGCTGGGCTTTATCGTGACCTTCGTGAACGGCGGCCTGACGGGGTTGTTCCTGGGCAATGTGGTGGTCGATGTGCCGCTCAGCGACACCATGTTCGTGGTGGCGCATTTCCACATGGTGATGGGGGTGGCGCCGATCATGGTGATCTTTGGCGCAATCTATCACTGGTATCCCAAAATGACCGGGCGGATGCTGAACGAGGCGATGGGCCAGATCCATTTCTGGGTCACCTTCATCGGCGCCTATGCGGTGTTCTTCCCGATGCACTACGTAGGCCTGGTCGGTGTGCCGCGGCGCTATTTCGAGATCGGCGAGCCGGAATTCCTGACCGCGCCGGTCGATGGCCTCAACGCCTTCATCTCCTCCGCCGCGCTGATTGTCGGCGCGGTACAGGTGCTGTTCCTGTTCAACATCTTCTGGAGCCTGCGCCACGGGCTTGCAGCAGGCGGCAACCCCTGGCGCGCCACCTCGCTGGAATGGCAGACGCCGGAAACACCGCCGCGGCATGGCAACTGGGGGGATGAGCTGCCCAACGTCTACCGCTGGGCCTATGACTACAGCGTGCCCGGCGCGCCCAAGGATTATGTCGCCCAGAACGATCCCTGGGTGCCGGACGGCGAGGGGAGGCGGGTGTGACGGTCATCCTTGCCTTCCTGGCGCTGGTCGCGCTGGCCGCTGGCCTGTGGCTGTCGCAGCAGGGCCTGGCCTCCAAACCCTGGCTGGAAACCGGGATTGCCCCACTGGCAGGGCATGGCCCGGGGAAGGCGCCGGGATTCATCTTCATTGCCGTTTTCCTGGCGGTGGCCGGCGGGCTGTTTGCCATGCTGGGCAGTGCCTTTGTCATGCAGATCGAAGAGACCCCGTGGGAGTTGGTGCCGCTGCCTGGCCGGGTCTGGCTCAATACGGCGCTGCTGCTGCTGGCCAGTTTCTTCCTGCAGTTTGTGGTGATTTCGGCGCGGGCGGGCACCACGCGCTGGCTGCGCGCCAGCCTGATCGCCGCCAGCATCGCCACGCTCGCCTTTCTGGCCGGGCAGGCGCAGGTGTGGATCGCGCTGACCGCGGACGGCTACCCGCTGGACGGCCCCCCGGCGGCGAGCTTTTTCTATCTGATCACCGGCCTGCACGGGCTGCATGTGCTGGGCGGCATCATTGCGCTTGCGGCAATCAGCCTGCGCCACGCCGGGGGCGGGGACGTCAAGGCGCTGCTGCCGGGCGTCCGGCTCTGCGCGCTGTACTGGCACGTGCTGCTGGCCTTCTGGCTGATGCTGTTTGCGCTGCTGCAGGGCTGGGGCAACGCCTTTCTGGCGCTGTGCCGCGCGGCCGTAAGCTGAAGGAGGGAGATTGATGGAACATCCGCTTCAAGGCCAGGACCAGACACTGCTGCAACAGGGTCACAGCGGGTTTGCTGCCGACTGGGGCTCGGACCAGCGGGTGTTCAAAAAGGTCTCCTGGGGCAAGGCGATGATGTGGATCCTGCTCCTGAGCGACACGTTCATCTTTGCCTGCTTCCTGGTCGCCTATCTGAACGCCCGCAACTCCACCACCGTGGAATGGCCCAACGCCAGCGAGGTCTTTGCCCTGCATATCGGCGGCCAGGATCTGCCGCTGATCCTGATCGCCATCATGACCTTCGTGCTGATTTCCTCCTCCGGCACCATGGCGATGGCGGTGAACTGCGCCTACCGCAAGGCGCGCAAGGCGACCGCCGCACTGATGCTGGCCACCGCCGCGCTGGGCGCGGCCTTTGTGGGGATGCAGGCGTTTGAGTGGTCCAAGCTGATCTCCGAAGGCGTGCGCCCCTGGGGCAACCCCTGGGGGGCGGAGCAATTCGGCGCCAGCTTCTTTATGATCACCGGCTTCCACGGAACCCATGTGACCATCGGGGTGATCTTCCTGATCATCGTCGCCCTCAAGGTCTGGCGCGGTGAATTCGACCGCGACCAGCGCAGCTGGATGTCACAGGGCAACGGTGATTACGAGGCGGTTGAGATCATGGGTCTCTACTGGCACTTCGTCGACCTGGTCTGGGTCTTCATCTTTGCATTCTTCTATCTGTGGTAGGGGGCCGCCATGACAGACACACCGCAAGCAATGGATACCGGGCAGATCGCGCATGAAGAGGGGCAGCAGCATCCGATCAAGCTTTATTTTGTGGTCTGGGTTTTGCTGTTCATCCTCAGCGCCGCGTCTTACTGGGTGGATTATGCGCAGCTGCAGGGGCTCTTGCGCTGGAGCCTGATCCTGATCTTCATGACATTGAAGGCGGGGCTGATCATTGCCGTTTTCATGCATATGGCCTGGGAGCGTCTGGCGCTGATCTACGCGATCCTGCTGCCGCCGCTGGCGATGATCGGGCTGCTGGCAATTCTGATTATCGAGTTGGATTACACCGCTGATACCCGTGTGATTGAGCTCGGGCAGGGCGCTTCCGCGCCTGAGTAACTGCCGTTCCGGCCGGCCGCAGGCCGGGCAGCGCCCGACCCTCCCCACGGGAGGGCGCTTCAGCACCCACCCAGGGTCAGGCGCTGCTCCCCGCTTTTTTCTCAATTCAGCAACAAAAGCGGCGCCCCGGTTTCCCGGAGCGCCGCTTTACTATGCTGGGTGCCTATTACGCCGCCAGATCAAAGCGATCGGCGTTCATCACCTTGGTCCAAGCATCAACAAAGTCCTGCACGAACATTCCGGCGGAGTCATCCTGCGCATAAACCTCAGCCAGCGCCCGCAGCTGCGAGTTGGAGCCGAACACCAGATCGGCGCGGGTGGCAGTCCATTTCACCTCGCCGCTGGCACGGTCGCGGCCCTCATAGGTGCCGTCGTCACCCGGCTTCCACTGCACGCCCATGTCCAGGATGTTTGTGAAGAAATCGGTGCTGAGCGTCCCAATTCGATCCGTGAACACCCCGTGCGCGGAGTTGCCGTGGTTGGCGCCCAGCACCCGCAGTCCGCCAATCAGCGCCGTCATCTCCGGCGCGCTGAGGGTCAGCAGCTGCGCCCGGTCCACCAGCATCTTCTCGGCCGGAATGCTGTAGTCCGCTTTCTGGTAATTGCGGAAGCCATCGGCCTCCGGCTCCAGAACGGCAAAGCCTTCAACGTCGGTCTGGTCCTGGCTGGCGTCGGTGCGGCCCGGGGTGAAGGGAACTTCGATGGAATGCCCTGCAGCCTTGGCGGCCTTCTCAACGCCGGCACCGCCTGCCAGCACGATCAGATCGGCCATCGAGACTTTCTTGCCGCCGGATGCACTGCCGTTGAAATCGTTCTGGATGCCCTCCAGAACCTTCAGCACCTTGGCCAGCTTCTGGGGCTCGTTCACCTCCCAGTCCTTCTGCGGTTCCAGCCGGATGCGCGCACCGTTGGCGCCGCCGCGCATGTCGGAACCGCGGAAGGTCGAGGCCGAGGCCCAGGCGGTGGAGACCAGCTCCGGCACCGAAAGCCCGGAGGCGAGCACTTTGGCCTTGAGGTCCGCCACGTCGCCATCGTCCACCAGCGGGTGATCCACCGCCGGCACCGGGTCCTGCCAGATCAGATCCTCCGCCGGAACCTCATCGCCCAGATAGCGCGCCTTGGGCCCCATGTCGCGGTGGCACAGCTTGAACCAGGCGCGCGCAAAGGCGTCGGCGAATTTCTCCGGGTTGGCGTGGAAATCGCGCGAGATCTTTTCATACTCCGGATCCATCCGCATCGACATATCTGCGGTGGTCATCATCGGCGCGTGCGTTTTGCCGGGGTCATGGGCATCCACGACCATATGCTCAGGCTTCACGTCCTGCGCCTGCCACTGGTTTGCACCCGCCGGGCTTTTGACCAGTTTCCACTCATAGCCGAACAGCACGTCGAAATAGCCCATGTCCCAGTTGGTCGGGTTGGGCTTCCAGGCGCCCTCAATGCCGGAGGTCGTGGTGTCGGCCGCGTTGCCGGTGCCGTGCGAATTCAGCCAGCCAAGCCCCATATGCTCGATCTCCGCGCCTTCCGGCTCGGTGCTGACAAGCTCCGGATCGCCTGCGCCATGCGCCTTGCCGAAGGTATGGCCGCCCGCAACCAGTGCCACCGTTTCCTCGTCATTCATCCCCATACGGGAGAACGTCTCGCGCACATCCTTGCCAGAGGCGACCGGATCCGGGTTGCCGTCAGGGCCTTCGGGGTTCACGTAGATCAGCCCCATCTGCACCGCCGCCAGCGGATTGGCCAGGTCGCGCTCGCCGGAATAACGGCTGTTGGGCTGGTCGCTGGTGGCCAGCCACTCGGTCTCCGAGCCCCAATAGACGTCTTCCTCCGGCTCCCACACGTCCGCGCGGCCGCCGCCAAAGCCGAACACAGGGCCGCCCATCGATTCAATGGCGCAGTTGCCCGCCAGGATCATCAGATCCCCCCAGGAGATCCGGTTGCCGTATTTCTGCTTGATCGGCCACAGCAGGCGGCGCGCCTTGTCGAGGTTGCCATTGTCCGGCCAGCTGTTCAGCGGCGCAAACCGCTGGCTGCCGGTGCCGCCGCCGCCGCGCCCGTCCGCCGTGCGGTAGGTGCCGGCACTGTGCCACGCCATGCGGATGAACAGCGGCCCGTAGTGGCCATAGTCCGCAGGCCACCAGTCCTGGCTGTCGGTCATCAGGGCATACAGGTCCTGCTTCACCGCCTTCAGGTCCAGCTTCTTGAATTCTTCGGCATAGTTGAAATCAGCGCCCATCGGGTTCGACGCAGGCGAATGCTGGTGCAGAACTTTCAGGTTCAGCAGGTTCGGCCACCAGTGCTTGTTGGTGGTGCCGCCGGATGCGGCAGCGCCATGAAACACCGGGCATTGTCCTTGGGGGGTATTTCCGTCCATTTTTGTCTCCGATCGTGGCTGCAGTTATTGACGTGCTACGCGGCAGAAGCGTCCTGGGGCCCATGCGGCAGCTTGAAACTCGGGCGCAGCCATGACCACGCCTTGAGGATGCAAGCGCGGCAAAGCTGCTGCCGGTTTTCCCTGTCTTCGTGAGATGAGGCTAGCAGAGGAAAGTCATTGGATTAAGTTGCATTTATTCATCGCAGTGATAATCAAAACCTATGATAAACGTGACCCTCCGCCAGATGCGCTATTTCGAGGCGCTGGCCCAGCACCGCCATTTCGGCCGCGCGGCAGAGACCTGCGCGGTGTCTCAGCCGGCTTTGTCGGTTCAGATCAAGGAATTGGAGGATGTGCTGGGGGTGCAGCTGGTGGAGCGCGGGGCGCGCCAAGTGCGCCTGACCAGCTTTGGCGAGGATCTGGCCTTGCGGGTGCGCGGCATCCTGCGCTCGGTGGATGAGCTGGGCGAACTGGCCCGCGCCTCCCGTGACGGTCTGGCAGGGCGGCTGCGGATCGGGGTGATTCCCACCATTGCGCCCTATCTGCTGCCCTCGATTGTCGGCACGCTGACACGCCAGTATCCGGAGGCCGACATCCGGGTGCGTGAAACCGTGACCCCCAAACTGCTGAAGGAGCTGGGGGAGGGGCGTCTGGACACCGCCATCGTGGCGCTGCCGGTCTCTGAGCCTGCGTTTGAGGAAGTGCCGCTGTTTTCCGAGGATTTCGTGCTGGTGCGCCCGGGGGAGGACAGCGGCAAGCCGGTGCCGGGGCCGGAGGGCTTGCGCGAAATGCGGCTGCTGCTGCTGGAAGAGGGGCACTGCTTCCGTGATCAGGCGCTGTCGTTCTGCAATATGCAGTCAGCGGCCCCGCGCGAGCTTTTGGACGGAAGCTCCCTGTCGACCCTGGTTCAGATGGTCAGCGCCGGCATTGGCGTCACGCTCATTCCCGAAATGGCGGTCCCGGTTGAAACCCGCTCGGCGGTGGTCTCGGTGGCGCGCTTCCGCGATCCGCAGCCTGCGCGCACCATCGGCATGATCTGGCGCCGCAGCAACCCGCTGGCGCGGCAGCTGACGCAGGTCGCGGATGTGGTGCGCCAGGCCGCCGATGCTTTGCGGGCCAGCTATAATCCGATGCCTTGAGGCATGGCATTGTTCAGCCATTGCGAACAATCGCGGGTCCTTTCCCCGATGATTGAGTTCCCTTACGGCAACTTCAACTGCATGAGGAATGGTGCGTAAAGGGCACGTTCACAAGCATTTTATGGCCCTGTTGTTTCCTGCATCAGGGTGCTTGGTTAATGTTTCGTAAAAAATAATGAAGTGAAGCGGGCATACAGGCAGATGAAAACGGGCTTTCGTGGCACGTTTGTTGTTTCCTGGTCGCAAACCGAGATCGACGGCCTTCCGGCCGCGCCGGTGGACGCTCTGGATGTGGGCGCGGCCTGGTCCTGGCACGGCGACGCTGTGCGGGTGGACGGGCCGGCAGGGCTGTTGCGGCTGGATGGGGCAAACGGCAAGGCAGAGATGCGCCGCCGGGCGGCAAGGACTGTGCGCAGGCTGGTCGGGGCCGCGGTGCAGAACCGGACCGATGTGGCGGCGGTCGAGGCTGATGATCCGCTGATGGACAGAAGCTTTGCTGTGACCAATGGCGTGCAGAGTTTCACCGTCACCCTGATCGAGGTCGGCCCGGGCCAGCGTCCGCTCCTGATGTTCGTCGATGAGCTGCCGCCGCGCGGAGCCGACCTTTGGGTGGTGCATCATTCGCTGGACACCCTCCGCGAAGACCGGCCCCAGGGCGAAACCGGGGTGGTCTGCTTTACTCCGGGGACCCTCATTGCCACACCCTCCGGCCCGAAACCTGTGGAGCAGCTGCGCGAGGGCGAAAAGGTGCAGACGCGCGACAACGGCGCACAGGAAATCCTGTGGATCGGTTCGCGCCGGATTACCGGGGCCCGGCTGTACGTGATGCCGCGGCTGCGTCCGATCCGCATTCATGCAGGGGCCTTGGGCATCGACCGCCCGGAACGGGAGCTGCTGGTTTCTCCCGATCACCGGATGCTGCTGCGCGGCGACCGGGTGCGGGACCTGTTCAACACGCCCGAAGTGCTGGTGGCGGCTGGCGATCTGGTCAACGGCCGAACGATCCTGCCCGATGCCTCGGTGCGGGAAGTCACCTATATTCACCTGATGCTGGCCAGCCATCAGGTGCTCTGGGCCAACGGGGGGGAGACCGAAAGCTTCCATCCGTCGAATGCATCGCTGACCGCACTGAACGGCGCAGACAGGGCGCGGCTGTTCGGACTGCAGCCTGAGCTGGAGCACAACCCGCTGTCCTACGGCGCCGCGGCCCGCCGCAATCTCAGCGCCTCTGAGGCGGCGATTCTCGGCCACGAGGCCGCCTGAGCCTTTACCCGGCCGGGCCGGGGCGCTATTTCGCGGCCAGGCTTCCGCCGCAGGTGCAGATTTTCACGCCTAACCTTGCCGGGCCATGTTGACTCTGCCCCGTCCCCCTATATAAGCGCGGCTTCATTGGTGTTGGTGGCCCCCGCAAGGGGATGCCTGTCATGCCCGGATCCTGGATACGGAGCAAGAGGACAACGCCCTTCGATTGTTGCAGGTGCTCCTGGAACAGGTGACCACAGACGGCGCAGTGGCAGACGCGATTGCAGCCCGAAAAATGGGAACCGGTTTTCGGAAACAGCTGCAATGCCATTTATGAAGGAGATCAGCCGTGACCAAACGCACGTCTGCCAAGTACAAAATCGACCGCCGCATGGGCGAAAACATCTGGGGCCGTCCGAAGTCCCCGGTCAACCGCCGCGACTACGGCCCGGGCCAGCACGGCCAGCGCCGCAAGGGCAAGCTGTCCGACTTCGGCATCCAGCTGCGCGCCAAGCAGAAGCTGAAAGGCTACTACGGCGACCTGACCGAAAAGCAGTTCCGCCGCATCTACGGCGAAGCCGTGCGTGTGACCGGCGACACCGGTGAAAACCTGATCGGCCTGCTGGAGCGCCGCCTGGACGCGGTTGTTTACCGCGCCAAGTTCGTTGCAACCGTCTTTGCAGCCCGTCAGTTCGTGAACCACGGCCACGTCCTGGTGAACGGCAAGCGCGTGAACATCCCCTCCTACCGCGTGAAAGAGGGCGACGTGATCGAGGTCCGCGACAAGTCCAAGCAAATGGTTGCCCTGCTGGAAGCAACTCAGCTGGCTGAGCGCGATGTGCCGGATTACATCGAAGCCGACCATTCCAAGATGACCGCAACCTTCGTGCGCACCCCGGCTCTGGGCGATGTGCCGTACCCGGTTGTGATGGAACCGAACCTGGTCGTCGAATTCTACGCCAAGAACTAAGCCTGCTGCCCTTGGGGCATCCGGCGGAAGGGCTGTCCTCTGGGGCAGCCCTTTTTCGTTTTGCACGGGCCTTTGCCGCCGCAGGAAAAGCCGGTAGCCCTGCGCGCGTCCTGCCACTATCCTATGAGAAACATTAGGGAGTGACAGATGAAGAACATGATGAAGGCCGCTGCTATCGCACTGACGGTCATGGCCTCTGCCGCTGGCGCCGCGCCGCTGAAACTCACCCCTGCGGATCCGCAGCCTTCAGGTCTCCAGCCGGGGCTTTCCGTGGTCTACGCCTATCCCCAGGATGTGAAGACCCTGGCAGAAGCGTCTTCGGCGCTGAAGGTCGGCAGCGAGCGGGGCCGCCCCATTGCCGGGCTGGACAACCGCGACACGGAGGAGGGGCAAAACACGCTGACCTCCAAGCGTCCGATGCATGTGGTGGCCCGGATCACCGGATACGTGAAGCTGGACCGGCCCGGTGTCCACAACATTGATTTCCTGACCAATGACGGCCTGCGCGCCAATATCGGCGGTCAGATCGTGGGCGAATTCGACGGCCGCCAGTCCTGCGACAGCACCATCATGACTCAGGTCGAAGTGCCCTCCGCCGGCTGGTATCCTGTCGACATCCTCTATTTCCAGCGCCTTGGCACCGCCTGCCTGCATATGCGCATGGGGCCGGACGGCAAACGCCCCAAATGGATGAAGGACAGCGCCTTCGCGCACTGACAGCGTTTGACAACAGGAAGCGGGCGAACCTTGTGCCCGCTTCATCACAAGGGCAGCGGGCGCCCTTCGGCAATGGCCTCCATCGCGAAATAGGAGGTCACGCTGTCCAGCTCGACACCTGAGATCAGCCGCTGATAGACCTTGTCGTAGCTCGCCATGTCCTGCGTTACCACCTTGAGCTGATAATCGTAGTCGCCGCCGATGCGGTGGAAATCCACCACCTCAGGGATGGTCAGCACATGACGGCGGAACTTTTGCAGCCAGTCGGCTGAGTGGTGCCGGGTGCGCAGCAGCACAAAAACCACCAGATCCAGCCCCAGCTGCTTGCGGTCCAGCCGCGCGGTGGAACCCTTCAGCAGCCCGCTCTCGTTCAGCGCCTTCAGCCGCCGCCAGCAGGCGTTCTGCGACAGCCCAACCTGGTCCGCCAGCTCCCGTTGGGACAGGCTGGCGTCCTGTTGCAGCGCCCGAAGTATGGCGCGGTCTATATGATCGGCTGTTATACTCATCGATAGATCATATGACACAAAAAGACTGCAATCCACTCAGTAATTGATAAAGTTACCTCGCAGATTGCCGTTCAAAATGCCTCAACAGACTTCGGAGGCGCGGCATGACCCTGGCAGCATTCAAACAATCAATCCGGCAGGCGGCTTTGGACGGAACCCTTGGCCGCAGCGTGATCGGCGACGGGGTGATGATCCCCGGCCTCGATGGCGAGGTGCCGCTGGTTTATGCGGACTACGTCGCCTCCGGCCGGGCACTGCGCCAGGTGGAGGACTTTGTGGCAGAGCAGGTACTGCCTTTCTACGCCAACTCCCATACTGAGGCGTCCTATTGCGGCACCCAGATGACCCGCCTGCGCCGCGAGGCGCGTGCTGAGATCGCCCGCATTACCGGCGCCACGGCGCAGGATGCTGTGATTTTCACCGGATCGGGCGCCACCGCGGGCCTCAACCGGCTGGTCAGCCTGTTCGGCGTGAACGAGGCCACCCGCCCGGTTGTCTTAATCGGCCCTTATGAGCACCACTCCAACATCCTGCCCTGGCGCGAGAGCAAGGCGAAGGTGGTCGAAATCCCCGAAGCGGCTGAGGGCGGACCGGATCTGGCAGTGCTGGAACTGGCCTTGAGGCAGCACGCGGACAGCGACCTGAAAATCGGCAGCTTCTCCGCCGCCTCCAACGTGACCGGCATCGTGACCGATCCCGATCCCGTCAGCCGCCTGCTGCACGCGCACGGTGCGCTGGCGGTCTGGGACTACGCCGGCGGCGGCCCCTACCTGCCGGTCGACATGGGCGCGGGCGGGGCGGAACGCAAGGACGCTGTGGTGGTCTCGCCGCACAAGTTCCCGGGCGGACCTGGCGCCTCGGGTGTGCTGATCGTCAACACAGCCGCCGTGCGCCGCCGCTGCCCCTCGTGGCCGGGAGGGGGAACAGTCAGCTTTGTTTCCCCTTGGCGGCATGAATACAGCCAGGACCTGGCGGCCCGCGAGGAGGCCGGGACCCCGAATGTGATCGGCGATATCCGCGCGGCGCTTGCGTTTCTGGTCAAGGAAGCTGTGGGGCAGGAGCAGATCGAGGCGCGCGAAGCGCAGTTCGCTCAGATGGCCTGGGACGGCTGGTCCGCCAACCCGCGGCTGCGCATCCTCGGCCACCGCGAGGCGCACCGGCTGCCGATCTTCTCCTTCCTGGTGACAGACGAGGCAGGCAAGCCGGTGCACCAGCAGCTCTTCACCCGGATGCTGAGCGACGTCTACGGCATCCAGGCCCGCGGTGGCTGCGCCTGCGCTGGTCCCTACGCGCACCGGCTGCTGGGCATCAGCAAGCCGGAGTCGGAAACCCTGTTCGCCGACCTGCAGGCGGGGCAGGAAATGAAGAAACCGGGCTGGGTGCGGCTCAACTTCTCATACCTCATGGAAGAGCAGACCGCGCAGTACATCATTGATTGCGTCAATGATCTGACGCTTCGGGCAGGGGAGATTTCCGCCCGGTACGATGCGGATCCGGCAACGGCCCGGTTCAAGGCGCTGGTGGCCTAGGCCAAGCCCTGATGGGTGCTTTCCCGTGCCGGGGAAGCACCTCACATACTTGTGATATGTAGGCAGCGGACCCCCGCATTTAAAGGGGGAAAGTCTATTTCAAATCCCCCGCGACGGGGCTGACAGGTGCATGGCACGCTTTGATCGTACTTTATTGGTTGGAGCAAAGTTATGGCCCTCAAGCTGTCCGCCCCTGTTGGTGACAAGAAGCGGATCACCAAACCGGACCCAAAAACTGGCGAAAGCAAATTCAAACCGGTCAAGAACGCCCCTGCGGATGTCGAACTTGTCCGCCTGATGCTCAAGGCAAACGGCTATTCGGTCGAGATTAGCACCAAATGCGATGCCGGGCTGATCAAGACGATCAAGGATTTTCAGAAGAAGAAACTGGGCTTCCGCAAGCCCGACGGGATCGTCGATCCCGGTATGCGGACCTGGAACGCAGGCCTGCCCAAGCTGGCCGCGATGCATGCTGCCGACACCAGGGTCGAGCGGGTGGAGGTTGTCGAGAACGGCAAGACCAAGCTGATCACCGTGGCGGAATTCGAGGCCGGGCAGGAGGAACTGCGCCGCAAGCTGCTGGCCAAGGCCAACATGATGTACGGCCAGGCGGAATCCTGGGTCGACTTCTGCAACGAGGTGGAGAACACCCGCCAGGGCAATGAAACCTTCCTGAATGCGCTCACGGAATTTGCCGTCAGCGTGGTCAACGACAAGACTGATCCGCCCTGGACCCCGATCCTGAATGCCCGCTCCGAGTCGAGCCTGCTGAAAACGCTGGTTTCGAAGAAAAAGCCTGACTGGAAAAAGGTCTACAAACAGGATGTTAAGGCCTCCAAGGCCTATAACACCGGCGGCAAGGCTTTCAAGAAATTCATTGACCAGCGGATCGCCACCGCCGGCGGCATCGTCTGGAAACTCGAAGTGGTGCGCGAGGTCTCCTTTGCCGTGGTCGAAACCTATATGACCGCCCGTCTTGTGGCGACCAAGGGCATGTCGCCCGCCAAGGCCCATGCCGTTGCGGCGGCCAGCACCGAGGCGCTGAAATCCAGCGCCGGCCAGCTGGGGGAGCACCTGGCAGGCAACAAGGTCACCTGGGACGGCGCCGCCAAGAAGGTGTTCATCGACAGCTTCATTGCGGGCCTTGCGGGCGCAGCCGGCGGCAAACTGACGGCCAAGCTCTCTGCCGGCCTTGCCGATGACCTGGCCAAGGCCGCGGCCTCCAAGCTTTCCCGCGAGATGCCCAAGAAGGCGGTCAAGGTCTTCTTCGAGAAGTTCCTGAAGTCCAAGGCCGGGGAGGCCATGGTGACAGAAGCGCTGAAGGAAACCATCGGACTGGCAAAACCGCTGATCGAAAAGGGCCGCCCGCCGAACACCAAGGAGATCAAGGAAAGCATCGCCAAGATCCTGACCGCAGGCATCATGTCCGCAGGCGCGGGCAAGGCGCTGGACAAATTCTCCTCCGGATTCACTTCGGCAGCCGAGAAATTCCTCAAGACCAAGCTGGCGCCCGCGGCAATGGAAGGCGTGGTGAAGAAGGATCTGATCGCCAAATACGGTGTGAAGGCGACCGAGGATTTCATCAAGCTGCATGGCGACGCCATCTATGGCGAGATTTCGAAACAGATTTCCGGCAAGACCTTCAGCAAATACGCCGGCGAGGTGCTGACCAGCTCGGACGGCTCTCAATCTGCATCGACCATGCAGAAGCAGGCCAATGAGGCGATGCGCAAGGACATGGAGCTGCGCAAGCAGATCCAGAAAATCATCATGGCCGAGGCCAAGCGCAAAATGCCCAAGACCGCAGCCGCGCATTAACGCGGTCCTGCGGGCAGGGCAGGCTGCCGGAGGGGGCGGCAGCATGGGGGAGCGTCATCTTGGTGCTTCCCCGCCAGCGTTCGGGCCGTTATGACGGGTTGGAATTAAGGAGCCCGTATTATGACCCAACTCACACCGCAGCCCGGTATCATGGACATCGCTCTGTACCAGGGCGGGGCTGCCCATGTGAAAGGGGTGAGCAATGTTGTGAAGCTCTCCTCGAACGAGAACCCCCTTGGCCCCAGCCCGCGCGCCATCCAGGCGATGCAGGACGCGGCGGCCAATATGCACCGCTATCCCAGTTCGGACCACGCGGCGCTGCGGCAGGCCATCGGCGAGGTGCACGGGCTGGAGCCGGAGCAGATCATCTGCGGCGCCGGCAGCGACGAGATTATCGCCTTCCTGTGCCAGGCTTACGCCGGCCCGGGGGATGAGGTGCTCTATACCGAGCACGGCTTTGCCATGTACCGCATCAGCGCGCTGGCCGCCGGGGCAACCCCGGTGGAGGTGAAGGAACGCGAGCGCGTCACCGATGTCGACGCGCTGCTGGCGGGCTGCACTGAGCGGACCAAGCTGGTCTTCATCGCCAACCCCAACAACCCCACCGGCACCATGATCAGCGAGAGCGAGGTCGCGCGCTTGGCCGATGGCCTGCCGGATGGCGCGCTGCTGGTGCTGGACGGCGCCTATGCCGAATATGTCGAGGGTTTTGATGCAGGCGCCGCAGTGATCGGTGCGCGCAGCAACGTCTTCATGACCCGCACCTTCTCCAAGATCTACGGCCTCGGCGGCGCCCGGATCGGCTGGGGGTACGGCCCCAAGGAGATCATCAGCGTGCTGAACAGGGTCCGCGGTCCGTTCAACGTCTCCAGCACCGCGCTGGCGGGCGCCGAGGCCTCTGTGCGCGACACAGACTATGTGGATCATTGCCGGTCCGAGAACGCCAAGTGGCGCGCCTGGCTGGCCAATGCACTGGCCGAACTCGGCGTTCCCTCGGATGTCTCCAGCACCAACTTCATCCTGGCCCGCTTCTCCAGTCAGGCAGAGGCGGAGGCTTGCGACCTTTACCTGCAGGCGCAGGGCCTGATCGTGCGCCGGGTGGCGGGTTACAACCTGCCAACCGCACTGCGCATCACCATCGGCGACGAGGACTCCTGCCGCCGCATTGCGCAAGGCGTGAAGGCATTCAAAGAGGGGCAGGCATGAGCAACCAAGTATACGGGCGCGTCGCGCTGATCGGGCTTGGCCTGATTGCCTCCTCGATGTTCTGGGCAATGAAACGCGCCGGGCTGGCGGGCGAGGTCACCGGCTATGCCCGCAGTGCGGAAACCCGCGAAACCGCCCGCCGCATCGGCCTGTGCGACCGCGTCTGCGACAGCGCGCGCGACGCCGTGCAGGACGCCGATCTGGTGGTGCTCTGCGTCCCGGTCGGCGCCATGGGCCCGGTGATGGAAGACATCGCCCCGGTGCTGAAACCCGGCGCCACGGTCTCCGACGTGGGCTCGGTCAAGCGCCACGTGATCGAGGCGGTGCAGCCGCACATCCCCGCGGGCGTGCATTTCGTGCCCGCTCACCCCCTGGCAGGGACCGAGCATTCCGGCCCCGAATCCGGCTTTGCCGAGCTGTTCGACAACCGCTGGTCGCTGCTGGTGCCGGTTGAAGGCACCGACCCGGCGGCCACCGCCCGTCTGCGCGCCCTATGGGAAGGCATGGGCGCCAATGTCGATGAGATGGACGCCGACCACCACGATCTGGTGCTGGCCGTCACCTCGCACACGCCGCACCTGATCGCCTACACGATGGTGGGCGTGGCGGACGACCTGCGCCGGGTGACCGACAGCGAGGTGATCAAATACTCGGCCGCGGGCTTCCGCGACTTCACCCGTATCGCGGCCTCCGATCCGACCATGTGGCGCGACGTGTTCCTCACCAACAAAGACGCCACACTGGAAATCCTCGGCCGCTTCACGGAGGAGCTCTTTGCCCTCCAGCGCGCCATCCGCACCGGCGACGGCGAGCATCTGCACGACTACTTCACCCGCACCCGCGCCATCCGCCGCGGCATCATCGAGGCTGGCCAGGACACCGATGCGCCGGACTTCGGCCGGGGGCAGAAGAAATGATCCGGGCCGGGGTGACGCTTCTGGCTGCCGCTTTTGCCAGTGCGGCAATGGCCTTGGCTCCGGAAGCACCGCTCCGGCCCGCTGCGCGTCCGGCACCTGCCAGCCAGCAGCTAGAGGCGCCGGCACCGGTTGCGGACATCCGCCCGGCGCTGCGCCCGCAATCGGAACAAGTGCTCGCCGCCGCTTCCCGGCCCGGGGCGTTGCCGGCGCTGGGGCCGGGGTCCTCGCTTCTGCCGCAGGCCCGCCCGGACAGCGTGGCAGAGCAGGCGCTGTTCAAACGCCGCCAGCGCCGCAAGGGCTCGGTCTGCGGGGATATCGACATCCAGGGCGAGCGCGCAGGCAATGTCACCGGCGCGCTGCCCGGCTGCGGCGCCAAAGACGCGGTACGGGTGCGCGAGATTGCCGGGGTGCGCCTCAGCCAGACCTCGCTGATGACCTGCAACACCGCGCGGGCATTGAAGACTTGGATCAACCGCGAGGTGGAAACCGCCTTCGGGCGCCGCAACAAGGTGGTTGGCCTGCGGGTTGCCGCCCATTACGCCTGCCGCACGCGCAACAACCGCCCAGGCGCCAAGATATCCGAACACGGCAAGGGCCGGGCGATCGACATTTCCGGCTTCACCCTGGCCAGCGGCGAGACCATCACCGTTCTGCGCGGCTGGCAGAAACGCAAGACCCGGAAGAAGCTGAAAAAGATCTGGCGCGCCGCCTGCGGCCCCTTCGGCACCGTGCTGGGGCCCGAGGCCGACCGCTATCACAAGGACCATTTCCACCTGGATATCGCCCGCCACCGCGGCGGAACCTATTGCCGCTAGCCTTTGCCGCTGCCGTGGCCGGTCTGAAGCAAGGATCCCTTGTTCATCTGGCTGAAAATATCCCGGAGCGCGAGGCAGAGCCTCGCACGCCCCCGGTCGCCTCAACGGCCCGCAGGCTGCTTCGTGCTGCCATTGCACGGCCCTTGACAGGCGGCGCCTTTGTCAGCGGATGATCAGCCGCGGCGCGTGTCCCAGGGGCAGCGGGCCGAGCGTGACATAGCCGTCCGAGAAACCCAGCGTGATATCAAGATGCCGCGGGTTGCCGCCGGCCTCTGCCAGCAGGCCCAGCACCCGCTCCACCGTGCCGCGCAAGGAAGGCGCCAGGGCGCCGGTGCGTTCTGCCATCAGAACAAGTCCGCGCCAGTTCTCTGCCTGCAAGGCGATCTCGCCTTCCGGCAGGCCGCGCTCATCCACCGTCAGCGTCCCCGCCGCCTTGAGCCGCAGGTCGCCCCAGCGGGCCTCCGCCAGTTTCAGGGTGATCCGCCGCGGCTGCGGCCGCTGCTGCTCCAGCGCCGACCGGTCCCAAGGCTTGTCAAAGGCAACCGTCATCTCCAGCGCCAGCGCATCAAAACGCTCCGGCAGGGCAGAGCTGGCCGCCAGCAGCCGCCGCCAGGCCGCGCGCGGCGCAAACTCCCGGGCATCGGCGGTGATCCGGTAGCTCTCGGGGCTGTCCGTTTGCACCATGCGCAGATCCAGCGCTGCGCCGCTCAGCACCGTCTCGCCGCTGCGCTCGATCCGCCAGGGGGCAGAGACCAGCGCCATGTCCTCCAGCTCCAGCGCCACGCCCGGCGCCAGGTTGAGGCTGGCCTGCAAGCCTTGCGCAGTGATCACCGCAGTCCGGTCGAAATACGAAAGCCGCTGCGCCGTGGCGGGAAAACGCAATGTCAGCCGCCCGGGCCAGGCAGCCGGGTTTTCCAGCTCCAGCCAGTCCGCCCGCCAGGCAGTGCCGGTGCCTGGGTCGGCCAGCGCCGGGCGCTGGATGCGGTTCAGGTGCCGCAGCGGATAACCGCTCGTTTCAAGCCCCGCAAACTCTGCCTGCCAGCCCTGCCGCTCCTGCTCGGCGAACCAGGTTGCGATCCCTGTGCGCAAGCCCCAGGCCGCCGCCGCCCAGTACAGGCTCCACACCGCCGCAAGGGCGATCAGCAGTTTTGCCAGGCGCATCGGATAGCCTCTTTTGTCCGCAACAGGATTGCTGTTTATAGGGGGGGAGCAGAAAGGGCCAGACGACATGACCATGTGGGTATTCGGATACGGATCACTTCTTTGGAACCCCGGTTTCCCGGTGGCCCGGCGCGAGGTGGCGGTGCTGCACGGCTATGCACGTTCCTTCTGCATGACCTCGATCCACCACCGAGGCACAGAGGACCATCCGGGCCTGGTGCTGGCGCTGGATGAAACCGAAGGCGCCCACTGCAAGGGGCTGGCGCTGTCGGTGGAGCAGGGTCACGAGGAGCAGACCCTGGCGGAGCTGCGCGAGCGCGAACTGATCTCCTCGGCCTATCTGGAGCGCGACCTGGAGGTGGAGCTCGCGGATGGCTCATCGGTGACCGCCGTCACCTATGTGATCGACCCGCACCACGTGCAGTACTGCGGCGGCCTCAGCCTGGAGAAGCAGGCGCAGATCATCGCCCATGCGGTCGGCGGGCGCGGGCCTAACACCGAGTACCTCTATAACACCGCCGAACATCTGGCTGAGATCGGCCTGCATGACAGCGATCTCGACTGGCTGGCCGGCCGGGTGCGGGAAATCACCGCATAAAGCCTTGGCGCTTCTGACACTTTGCTTATAGGCTGCGAACGCAATAAGAGCAGTCAAAAGTGTCAGGAGCCAAGACGTATGGCGCAGCCAGACCGTAAGACCCGGCCGCAGTTCTCCCAGCCGGTGCGGCAGATCATCATGATGCTGATCGCACTCGGGCTCTCGGGCTTTGGCGCCTTTGTGGCGCTGCCGCGGGTGCTGCCGGTGTTCGAGGCCAACCCCTGGCTCAACGGCTTCATCGTCTTTGTCTTCGTGATCGGGGTGCTGGCCTGCTTCTGGCAGGTGGTGCAGCTCATTGGCTCGGTGCGCTGGATCGAACGCTTTGCCGCCGGCGACAGCCAGGAGCACCGCCGCCCGCCGTCGATGCTGGCACCGCTGGCCTCGCTCCTGGCGACGCGCAGCGCGCGGATGCAGCTGGGCTCGGCCTCGACCCGCTCCATTCTGGACTCGGTCGCCAGCCGCATCGACGAGGACCGGGAAATCACCCGCTATATCGTCAACCTGCTGATCTTTCTCGGCCTTCTCGGCACCTTCTACGGCCTGGCCACCACTGTGCCCGCCGTCGTCGACACCATCCGCAGCCTGGCACCGCAGGAAGGGGAGGAAGGGCTTTCCGTCTTCAACCGCCTGATGACGGGTCTTGAGGCGCAGCTGGGCGGCATGGGCGTGGCCTTTGCCTCGTCGCTCCTGGGCCTGGCCGGATCATTGATCGTAGGCCTTCTGGAACTCTTCGCAGGACACGGCCAGAACCGCTTTTACCGCGAGCTGGAGGAATGGCTGTCCTCGATCACCCGCGTCAGCTTCTCCTCCGGCGAGGATGGCGCCAGCGACAGCGGTGTGGTCTCGCAGGTGCTCGACAACATGGCCGAGCAGATGGACGCGCTGCAATTGATGTTTGCCGAGACCTCCGAAGGCCGCGCGGCGGTGGACCGGAAACTTGGCGCGCTGGTGGAGACCATCCAGGAGATGAACCAGCGTCAGGAGCAGACCGGCACCATCACCGCGGCGCTGGACCGGGTTGCGGTGGGGCAGGAAGCGCTGACCGAGATCCTGCGCGCTCAGGGCGAACAGGGCGGCATCGACGCCGAAAGCCGGATGCGGCTGCGGTCGATCGATGTGCAGATGCTGCGCATCCTTGAAGAAATTTCAGCGGGCCGCCAGGAAAGCCTGGCCGAGCTTCGCAAGGACATCGACCTGATGATCAAGGCCTTTGCCCGCCCGCGCGGCCTGTCGCGCGGGGGCCTGCCGGGCCGGGACGCGGGGGAATAACCGATGGCCCTTTCCCGGCGCACAGGGCAGCGGTTCCAGGCCTCGATCTGGCCCGGGTTTGTCGATGCGATGACCGGGCTGCTTCTGGTGCTGATGTTTGTGCTGACCATCTTCATGGTGGTCCAGTTTGTGCTGCGAGAGACAATCACCGGCCAGGAAAGCGAGCTGGATGAGCTCTCCGCCGAAGTCAGCGCGCTGGCCTCCGCGCTGGGGCTGGAAGAGCGTGAAAACAGCCGCCTGAACGCCCGGCTGGGGGCGCTGACCTCGACGCTCAACACCGCTGAACAAGACTTGGAACAGGCCCGCAGCCTGATCACCTCTCTGACCGCGGAACGCGACCGGCAGGCGGGCGAACTGGCCGAGGCCGCCAGCCGCATCACCAGTTTCGAGGCGCAGGTGGCCGCCCTGATCGCCAGCCGCGATGCCGCGCAGGCCCGGGTGGCGGACCTGAGCGCCGAACGCGAAAGCCTGGAGGCGGCGCGTGCGGCTCTGCTGAGTGAACAGGAGGCGCTGAACCTGGCGCTGGCCCAGGCCCGCGGTGAGATTGATGCCCAGGCAGAGGCCGCCCGGCTGGCCGCGGCAGAGCGGGAGGCGATGGAGGCCCTGATCGCCAGCCTAGAGGCGGAGGAGGCCGCGAATTCCAAGGAAATAGCAGGTCTTCAGGAACAGCTGAGCGCCGAGGAAGCGGCCCGGATGGTGGAAGCCGCCGCCGCCGAAGCGCTGCGCGAAAAACTGCAATCGGCAGATGCCGAGCTCACCGCGATGACCCTGGCGCTGGAGGCGCAGCGGCAGGAGGCGGAGGACACCCTGACATTGCTCGCCGCAGCCGAGGCCGCAAAGAAGCAGCTGGACACACAATTGTCCGAACTGGAAACGGCCCGTGCAGGCGCTGATGCCGAAGCGGGGCGGCTGGCGGCGGAGCTGGCAGAGGCTAAGGCCGCGCTGGCGGCGGCGGAAACCCAGGCCAGCGAGCTGGACGTGTTGCGCCAGCGGCTGCTGGCGGCCGTCGCCGCGCAGGAAACCGCAGAGGCCAGCGCCGCCGAGCAGCTGAGCAGCGCCGAAGAACGCGCAGCCCTGCTGGCGCAGGCGCGCTCGGCGCTGTCGGAGGAGCAGGCCCTGTCCGAGGAGGCCCGCCGCGAAACCGCACTGCTGAACCAGCAGGTGGCCGCTCTGCGCGAGCAACTGGGCGGGCTTCAGGCCATTCTGGATGACTACCAGGCCCGCGACGCCGCCCAGCAGGTGCAGCTGCAGAACCTGGGCCAGGATCTGAACGCAGCCTTGGCCCGTGCCGCATCAGAGGAGCGCAGGCGGCGGCTGCTGGAGGAGCAGGAGCGCAAGCGGCTGGAAGCCGAGGCCGAGGCACTGGCCAGCAAGGCGCAGGATCTGGAGCGCTACCGGTCGGAGTTCTTTGGCCGTCTGCGCGACCTTTTGGGCACTCAGGAGGGCGTGCGCATCCAGGGCGACCGCTTTGTCTTTGCCTCCGAGGTGCTGTTCACCCCGGGCAGCGCCACCCTGTCGCCGGAGGGGCGGGTGGAAATCGCCAAGGTGGTGTCGATCCTGCAAAGCGTGGTGGCGGCGATCCCGCCGGAGATCAACTGGATCATCCGGGTTGACGGCCACACCGATGACACGCCTTTGGGGGCGCATCCGAAATTTGCCGATAACTGGGAGCTCAGCCAGGGGCGGGCGCTGTCGGTGGTGCGTTACATGGTGGAGGCGCTGGGGGTGCCGCCGTCGCGTCTGGCGGCCAACGGCTTTGGCGAGTACCAGCCGGTGAACCCGGCGGACACACCGCAGGCGCGCGCGCAGAACCGCCGGATTGAGCTGAAATTCACCGAGAAATGACCGAAAGCATCGCGCCTGGCGCTTGGCTTGCGCTCAGGCCGCCGCCTGCGGGCGCGCGCGGGACCTGCGGCATGCGGCCGACGGCAGGTGCAACCCGCTTCACTAATGGAGACAAGCTACTAGTTACACACGGGTTGCGGCCCCACCGGGCAGTAGGGCTCCTCTAAAACTATTGCGAATTCGGGAGTTATCAACTTTTCGCCGTGAAACGCGGCGCAAGGGGCGGTGGCTTCACCCGCAACCAGGGGGGCTCCCGCCCGGTGCCTGGCCGCCCCAGTGGGACGTCCGCACCTGTTGGGCCGGGCATCTGCCGGGGCTGGCGCCCCGGCAGATGCGGAACCGCTATTCATCCGGTGTCATTGCAAGGCGCCCGCAAGCGTCATGCTGCTGCTGAAACTGTCCACCTCGCTGCCGCCGCGCAGCAGCCGGGCCGTTCCGGTATAGCTGCCCGCAGGCCAGGACCCGCCGCGCAACCGGCGGCCGGCGGCGCGGAAGAACTGCGCCTGGTCCTTATTCAGGGCCTCGCTGTGGGCAACAAGCTCGCCGCCGGGGCCGGTCACCGTCAGCTCCAGCGTGTCGCCGGCCTGGCCGCCAAAGGCGTAGGCCCAGAACACAAAAGCCGGCGCATCCGCGGCCAGCGGTGCCTGATCCGCGGTGCCGTCCTTAACGTCCTGGTATTGGGGAATGGCGGTGCTGAAGCCCGCGCCCAGCACCCCGCCGGGCTGGTAGGCCGGCGGATCGGCCCAGAGCGTCTGCCCGGACGGGCCGCCGCAGGTGCCCAAGCTGTCGGGGGCAAAGGGATCAACCACCGCGCCATCCTTGCGGACGGATAGATGCAGGTGCGGAAACTGGGTCTTGCCGGAGAGGCCAACCTCGCCCAGCACGTCGCCGGCCCTGACCTTCATCCCGCTTTGGACCCGGACCGAGCCGCGCTTCATGTGGCAATACTGGGTTTCCCAGCCGCCGCCGTGGCGGAGCACGACGCCGTTGCCGCATTCCCTGCCGTCGATCCCGTCCGCGTTTGCATCCGTCGCGTACTGATCCGGCATTGTATTGCGGGTTCCGAGGACAACGCCATCTGCGGCGGCAAGCACCGCGGCACCGGACCGCATGTCCGCGAGATAGGGCAGGGCGATATCCGTCCCCTTGTGGCCCTCATAGCTGAGGGTGCCGCAGGTGAAATCCGCAGCCCCCGGTCCCGGATCATGGTCCACGAACTGCTGGATATGGCAGTCCTGGCCCAAGGTGCAGTCCAGCGGGAACTGCAAACGAAAATCGCCCGCCGCGGCGGGCGCGGCGAGCGATATAGCAATCAGAAGCCCTGCAGGGCGCATCAGTCCGCGGTCAGCAGCGGCGGCTTGTCGCCGGAAATCCGCGGGTTACTGGGGCCTTCCAGGCGCAGTTCCAGCTTGCCGTCCTTGATGCCAACCTTGACGACACCGCCCTTGGTCAGCTTGCCGAACAGCAGCTCCTCGGCCAGCGGCTTTTTGATGTGCTCCTGGATCACCCGGCCCAGAGGCCGCGCGCCCATCCGGTCGTCGTAGCCCTTGTCGGCCAGCCATTCGGCCGCCTTGCGGGTCAGCTCGATCGAGACATTGCGGTCCATCAGCTGCGCTTCCAGCTGCAGGACGAACTTCTCGACCACCTGCAGGATCACCTCTTTGCCCAGCGGCGCGAAGGAGATCACCGCGTCCAGACGGTTGCGGAACTCCGGCGTGAAAGTGCGCTCGATGGCAGCGGTGTCCTCGCCCTCGCGGCGGTCGCGGCCAAAGCCGATGGCGGCCTTTGCCATGTCAGAGGCGCCCGCGTTCGAGGTCATGATCAGGATCACATTGCGGAAGTTCACGGTCCGGCCGTTGTGGTCGGTCAGCTGGCCGTTGTCCATCACCTGCAGCAGGATGTTGTAGACATCCGGATGCGCCTTCTCGATCTCGTCAAGCAGCAGCACGCAGTGCGGGTGCTGGTCGACACCGTCAGTCAGCAGGCCGCCCTGGTCGAAACCGACATAGCCCGGAGGCGCGCCGATCAGACGGGAGACCGCGTGTTTCTCCATGTACTCGGACATGTCAAACCGCAGCAGCTCAACGCCCAGCTGGTCTGCCAGCTGCTTGGCCACCTCGGTCTTGCCGACGCCGGTCGGGCCTGCAAACAGGTAGTTGCCAATCGGCTTCTCCGGTTCGCGCAGGCCGGCACGGGCCAGCTTGATGGCGCTCGACAGGGCGGTGATTGCATCGTCCTGGCCGAAGACCACGCGCTTCAGCGACTTCTCCAGATCCTTCAGCACCTCGGCATCGTCCTTGGAGACGTTCTTGGGCGGGATGCGGGCGATTTTCGCGACGACAGCCTCGATCTCCTTGACGCCGATGGTCTTGCGGCGCTTGCTTTCGATGATCAGATGCTGCGCGGCGCCGGCCTCGTCAATGACGTCAATCGCCTTGTCCGGAAGCTTGCGGTCGTTGATGTAGCGCGCCGACAGCTCCACCGCGGTCTTGATCGCGTCGCCGGTGAACTTGATGCCGTGATGCTCCTCGAAATAGGGTTTCAGCCCCTTCAGGATCTCGATGGAGTCTTCCACCGACGGCTCGTTCACGTCGATCTTCTGGAACCGGCGGGACAGGGCGCGGTCCTTCTCGAAGTGCTGGCGGAACTCCTTGTAGGTGGTGGAGCCCATGGTGCGCAGCTTGCCGCCTTGCAGCGCAGGTTTCAGCAGGTTGGACGCATCCATGGCGCCGCCGGAGGTGGCACCTGCACCGATCACGGTGTGAATCTCGTCGATGAACAGCACCGCGTCCGGGTGCTCCTCCAGCTCGGAGACCACCGCCTTCAGCCGTTCCTCGAAATCGCCGCGGTAGCGGGTGCCGGCCAGCAATGCGCCCATGTCGAGCGAGTAGATGGTGGTTTCCGACAGGATATCCGGGGTTTCACCGGAGACGATGCGGCGCGCCAGGCCTTCAGCGATGGCAGTCTTGCCGACGCCGGGGTCGCCCACCAGCAGCGGGTTGTTCTTGCGGCGGCGGCACAGCACCTGGATGCAGCGCTCCACCTCGTGATCGCGGCCGATCAGCGGGTCGATGTCGCCGTCGCGGGACTTGGCGTTCAGGTCGACGCAGTATTTCGCAAGCGCGCTTTCCTTCTTCTCGCCTTCGGGCGCGGTGGTCAGGTTGTCCTCTTCCTGGTCCGTCGCGCCGGTGACCGGACGGGATTCCCCGTAGGCCGGGTCCTTGGCAACGCCGTGGGCGATGAAGTTCACCGCGTCATAACGGGTCATCTCCTGGTCCTGCAGGAAGTAGGCGGCATCGCTTTCGCGCTCGGCAAAGATCGCCACCAGCACATTGGCGCCTGTCACCTCGGTCCGGCCGGAGCTTTGAACGTGGATCGCGGCGCGCTGAATGACGCGCTGGAAGGCGGCGGTCGGCACCGCCTCGGATCCGTCTATGTCGGTGACCAGATTGGCAAGATCCTCATCCACGAATTCCACCAGGGAGGATCGCAATTCGGTCAGGTCGACACTGCAGGCGCGCATCACGCGGGCCGCGTCGGGCTCGTCGATCAGGGCCAGAAGCAGATGTTCCAGGGTTGCGAATTCATGACGGCGTTCATTCGCCAGCGCCAGCGCTGCGTGAATGGCCTGTTCCAGGGTGCTCGAGAATGAAGGCACGGGCGTGCTCCTCTGATCTTGGGTTGGCCGGCGGGGCGGTATTAACCAACCCCTCAGTTCAACCATGTGCTTATATGGTTAGAGTTTGGTTGATAGCGCGCCGGCTTCAAGGGCTTTTCTTCATTTTGGGGTCACAATTATTTTCTCCCTGTGGCGCCGTGATGCCCTTGAACTGCTCAGAAATTGTCCTTGCGCTTGCGGATTTCGGCGAAAACTGCTGCGTCTTCAGCATCTTCCATGCCCAGATGCGCTCTCACGGCACTGTCACCCGCGCGCAGGAATGGATTGGTGCCGAGTTCCAGCTGCAGGGACGAAGGCACTGTCGGGACGCCGTTTTCACGGGCCTTTGCGATATCCCTGATGCGATCCTGCAACGCCGGGTTGCCCGGGTCCACGGTGGCCGCAAATGCACCGTTGGACCGGGTGTATTCATGCCCTGAGTAAACCATAGTTTGCGGCGGCAGCGCGGCAAGACGCGACAGGCTGGCCCACATCTGCTGCGGCGTGCCCTCAAACAGCCGCCCGCAGCCCAGTGCCATCAGGCTGTCCGCAGTAAACACGGCTTCAGCGCCGGGAATGTAATAGGCGATGTGGCCCACCGTGTGGCCGGAGACATCCATCACCTGCACCTCTTCACCCAGCAGGGAGAATGCGCCGCCATCCTCGACCGCCATGTCCAGCGGCGGCAGCCGGTGCGCGTCTGCCTTGGCGCCAACCACCTTGGCGCCATAGGCATCCCGCAGCTCTGCCACGCCATCCACATGGTCCCAATGATGGTGAGTCAGCAGGATCCAGTCCAGCCCCCAGCCGCGTTCCGCCAGCGCGGCCTTGACCGCACCGGCTTCGGGCGCATCCACCAGCGCGGTCTCGCCCGAGCCCGGATTATGGATCAAAAAGGCATAGTTATCGGACAGGCAGGGCAGGGTGATGATCTCAAGAGGCATGGTCATTCGCCTTTACATTGCTAAACTGCGCCCAGATTGGCCGAAGCAGCAGGCGCCCGCAATGCATCTTGATGTTCAGGATCTGAGGAACTTCTATTACCGCAGCACGCTGGGCCGCGCGGCGCAGGCGTCTATCCGCGGCCGCCTGCTGGAGCTGTGGCCGGAAGCCGAGGGGCTGACGGTTGCGGGCTTCGGCTTTGCTGCGCCGCTCTTGCGCCCCTACCTGCCTGAGGCGCGCCGGGTGATGGCGCTGATGCCGGGTCCGCAGGGGGTAATGCAGTGGCCCGCGGGGATGCCCAATGTCTCGGTCCTGTGCGAGGAGACCAGCTGGCCCATCGACACTGGCCGGGTCGACCGGCTGGTGGTTCTGCACGGTCTGGAAACCTCCGAACGCCCCTCCCGCCTGCTGGAGGAATGCTGGCGGGTGCTGGGGCCGGGCGGGCGGGCGATTTTCATCGTGCCGAACCGGGCCGGGTTCTGGGCGCGCTCGGATCTGACCCCTTTCGGCTATGGCCGCCCCTACACGCTGCGCCAGCTCGAAGGCCAGCTGCGCGAGCATCAGTTCGCCATCGAGCAGCACACCGCGGCGCTTTACCGGCTGCCCAGCCACAAGCGGTTCTGGCTCAAATCCGGCGCCATGCTGGAAAAGATGGGCCGCAAACTGCCCGCGATGCTGGCCGGCGGGGTGTTCATGGTCGAGGTCAGCAAGCAGACCTACCCGCAAAAGGGCCACATGATCCGCACCAAGACCCCCAGCCGCATCCGGGTGCTGGAGGGGCTATCCAACCCGATGCCCGAACCGGCCTGACGTCGCGGCCGCCGATTTCGATTCCCTGAAACTGCCCAAGTGGCCCCATGACTGCGCCAAAAGCGGCCTCAGCACCGATATGTGACGTTTTTTGGCGCAAATGCCGCTTTCCGGAATTGCAAAATCCTGCAGTTCAGCCGCACTTTTTTAATTACCGACTGTGGTCAAAGGGCCGCACTTCCCGCAAGTCATTGAAAACACGTGAAACATGCTTTCATCTGTTACCGTTATAGGCAGTTGATAGGTCGCATCCGCTCTGCTAGACCCACGCTGATTTCAACGCCCCGCTGCCAATGGGGGATGACTCACGCCCCCGGACGCCTCCTGAAGCCAGGTATGCCAACCGGGGCCAAAAACATATCGGAAGGGTGGACGTGTCCGAACCAGCTTCGATTTCTGCAGGCATTGCTGCGCGCTATGCCACGGCGGTGTTCGACATCGCTGAAGAAAACAAGGCGCTCGACAGCCTTGAAACCAGCATCAATGACCTGGCAGCCGCGCTGGCTGACAGCAAAGACCTCAACAGCCTGATCCACTCGCCGCTCGTGTCGCGCGAAGAGCAGGGCGCCGCGATCACCGCGGTGGCAGACAAGATGGGCCTGGAGCCCGTCCTGCGCAATACCCTTGCCCTGATGGCCGACAAACGCCGCCTGTTCGTGGTGCCCGCGATGATCGAGGCGCTGCGCGCCCGTCTGGCCGAAGCCCGCGGCGAAGTCACCGCCGAAGTGGTGTCCGCCAAGGCGCTGACCAAGACCCAGAGCGAAAAGCTGGCCAAGACTTTGGCTGAGCGCGTGGGCAAGAAAGTCACCATCAATGCCACCGTCGATGCGTCCATCATCGGCGGTCTCGTCGTTAAAGTGGGCTCGAAGATGATCGACAGCTCGATCCGCTCCAAGCTCAACTCCCTACAGAATGCAATGAAAGAGGTCGGATAAATGGGTATCCAAGCAGCAGAGATTTCTGCGATCCTGAAAGACCAGATCAAGAATTTTGGTCAAGAAGCCGAAGTGGCAGAAATCGGCCGCGTGCTGTCCGTTGGTGACGGTATTGCCCGCGTTTACGGCCTCGACAATGTTCAGGCCGGTGAAATGGTCGAATTCCCGGGCGGCATCATGGGCATGGCGCTGAACCTGGAAAACGACAACGTCGGTGTGGTTATCTTCGGCTCCGACCGCGACATTAAAGAAGGCGACACCGTCAAGCGCACCAACTCGATCGTGGACGTTCCGGCCGGCCCCGAGCTGCTGGGCCGCGTTGTCGACGGTCTGGGCAACCCGCTGGACGGCAAGGGCCCGATCAACGCCTCCCAGCGTCTGGTTGCAGACGTCAAGGCGCCCGGCATCATCCCGCGTAAATCGGTGCACGAGCCGATGGCAACCGGCCTCAAGTCCGTTGACGCGATGATCCCGATCGGCCGCGGCCAGCGTGAGCTGATCATCGGCGACCGTCAGACCGGTAAAACCGCCGTGGCTCTGGACACCATCCTGAACCAGAAAACCTACAACGACGCCGCAGGCGACGACGAGTCCAAGAAACTGTACTGCGTCTACGTTGCTGTCGGCCAGAAGCGTTCGACCGTTGCCCAGCTGGTGAAGAAGCTGGAAGAAGCCGGCGCGATGGAATACTCCATCGTTGTGGCCGCAACCGCGTCCGACCCGGCGCCGCTGCAGTTCCTGGCGCCCTACGCCGCAACCGCGATGGCCGAATACTTCCGCGACAACGGCAAGCACGCGCTGATCATCTATGATGACCTGTCCAAGCAGGCCGTGGCCTACCGCCAGATGTCCCTGCTGCTGCGCCGTCCGCCGGGACGTGAAGCCTATCCGGGCGACGTTTTCTACCTGCACTCCCGCCTGCTGGAGCGTTCGGCCAAGCTGAACGAAGACTTCGGCGCCGGCTCGCTGACCGCTCTGCCGGTTATTGAGACCCAGGGCGGCGACGTGTCCGCGTTTATTCCGACCAACGTGATCTCGATCACCGACGGCCAGATCTTCCTGGAAACCGAACTGTTCTACCAGGGCATCCGCCCCGCCGTAAACACCGGTCTGTCGGTTTCGCGTGTGGGCTCCTCGGCCCAGACCAACGCGATGAAGACCGTTGCAGGCCCGGTGAAACTGTCCCTGGCCCAGTACCGCGAGATGGCGGCCTTTGCCCAGTTCGGCTCCGACCTCGACGCCGCCACCCAGCAGCTGCTGGCCCGTGGCGCCCGTCTGACCGAGCTGATGAAGCAGCCGCAGTACTCGCCGCTGACCAACGCGGAAATCGTCTGCGTCATCTTCGCCGGCACCAACGGCTACCTCGACAAGGTCGACCTCAAGGACGTCGGCCGCTGGGAAGCAGGTCTGCTGGCGCACATGCGCGGCAAAGGCAAAGAGACCCTGGACTGGATCACCAACGAAGATCCCAAGATCAAGGGCGACGCCGCTGACAAACTCAAGGCTGCGATCGACGAATACGCCGCCACCTTCGCATAAGGAGAGAGTCGGGACATGCCTTCTCTCAAGGACCTTAAAAACAGGATCGAGTTGGTCAAATCGACCCGCAAGATCACAAAAGCCATGCAAATGGTGGCCGCGGCGAAACTTCGCCGCGCCCAGGAAGCTGCCGAGGATTCCCGGCCCTACACCAAGCGGTTCAATGCCGTGATGGCGGGGCTGGCGGCCTCGGTCGGCGGCTCCGACTCCGCGCCCAAGCTGCTCCGCGGCACCGGCTCGGACCAGGTGCACCTGCTGGTCGTGATGACTGCCGAGCGCGGTCTGTGCGGCGGCTTCAACTCGAACATTGCCAAGCTCGCCCGCCAAAAGGCGGCCGAGCTGAAGGCCGCGGGCAAGACGGTCAAGATCCTGACCGTCGGCAAAAAGGGCCGCGACGCCCTGAAACGCGACCTGGGCGATGATTTCGTCGGCCATGTGGACCTCAGCGAAGTCAAGCGCGTCGGCTATGCCAACGCGCAGGCGATCGCCAAGGACATCCTGACCCGGTTCGATGCTGGTGAATTCGACGTTGCCACGATCTTCTACTCGGAGTTCGTCAACGTGGTGACCCAGATCCCGACCGCGCAGCAGATCATCCCGGCTTCGTTTGAAGCTGAGGAAGGCGAAAGCTCTGGCGCTGTCTACGACTACGAACCCGGCGAAGAGCAGATCCTGGCGGACCTGCTGCCGCGCGGCGTGGCGACCCAGATCTTCTCGGGCCTGCTTGAAAACGGTGCATCCGAACAGGGTGCCCGGATGAGCGCGATGGACAACGCGACCCGCAACGCGGGCGAGATGATCGACAAGCTGACCATCGAGTTCAACCGGTCGCGCCAAGCCGTGATCACCAACGAGCTGATTGAAATCATTTCGGGCGCTGAGGCGCTCTAAGAGACAACCGGAGACCAACAAATGGCACAAGCAAAAGGCAAGGTGACCCAGATCATCGGCGCCGTTGTGGACGTCCAGTTCGACGACCACCTGCCCGCAATTCTGAACGCGCTGCACACCGAGAACGAGGGCAAGACCCTGGTTCTGGAAGTGGCCCAGCACCTGGGTGAAAACACCGTCCGCACCATCGCAATGGACGCAACCGAAGGCCTGGTCCGCGGCCGGGAAGTGACCGACACCGGTTCCCCGATCTCGATCCCGGTCGGCAACGCAACCCTGGGCCAAATCCTGAACGTCGTCGGCGAGCCGGTGGACGAGAAGGGCCCGGTCAACGCGACCGAGACCCGCGCAATCCACCAGCCCGCGCCCGAGTTCAGCGACCAGTCGACCGAGTCCGAAGTCCTGGTGACCGGCATTAAGGTGATCGACCTGCTGGCCCCGTACTCCAAGGGCGGCAAGATCGGCCTGTTCGGCGGCGCCGGCGTGGGCAAGACCGTTCTGATCATGGAACTGATCAACAACATCGCAAAAGTGCACTCCGGCTACTCGGTGTTCGCGGGTGTTGGCGAGCGGACCCGTGAAGGCAACGACCTGTACTGGGAAATGATCGAATCCAACGTGATCAAGCCGGACAACCTGGAAGAATCTCAGGTGGCTCTGGTTTACGGTCAGATGAACGAGCCTCCGGGAGCCCGTGCCCGTGTTGCGCTGACCGGCCTGACCCTGGCCGAGCAGTTCCGCGACCAGTCCGGCACCGACGTTCTGTTCTTCGTGGACAACATCTTCCGCTTCACCCAGGCAGGCTCGGAAGTGTCCGCTCTGCTCGGCCGTATCCCCTCCGCTGTGGGCTACCAGCCGACCCTGGCCACCGACATGGGCGCCATGCAGGAGCGTATTACCTCCACCAAGAACGGCTCGATCACCTCGATCCAGGCCGTCTACGTTCCCGCGGACGACCTTACCGACCCGGCACCGGCAACCACCTTTGCCCACCTGGACGCGACCACCGTTCTTAACCGTGCGATCTCCGAGCTGGGCATCTACCCGGCCGTGGACCCGCTGGACTCCACCTCGCGTCTGATGGACCCGGCGATCGTTGGCGAAGAGCACTATGCGGTTGCTTCCGACGTTCAGCAGATCCTCCAGCGCTACAAGTCGCTGCAGGACATCATCGCCATCCTCGGCATGGACGAACTGTCGGAAGAGGACAAGCTGACCGTTGCGCGTGCGCGTAAGATCCAGCGTTTCCTGTCCCAGCCGTTCGACGTTGCGAAGGTCTTCACCGGCTCCGACGGTGTTCAGGTTCCGCTGGAAGACACCATCTCGTCGTTCAAGGCTGTTGTGGCCGGCGAATACGACCACCTGCCCGAAGGCGCCTTCTACATGGTTGGCGGCATCGACGAAGTGATCGCCAAAGCCGAGAAGATGGCTGCGGAAGCCGCCTAAGAACGGATTTTCCCCCGCGCCTTTGCGTGCGGGGGAACCCTGAAAGGAGGCCCCAATGGCACAAACGATGCAATTCGACCTCGTGAGCCCCGAGCGCGCCCTGGCGTCGCTGCAGGCCAGCGCGGTTCAGATCCCCGGAGCCGAGGGTGACATGACGGCGATGCCTCAGCACGCGCCGACCATCACCACCCTGCGCCCCGGCGTGCTGAAGGTCGAAAGCCCGGAAGGCAACTCGGAGTATCTGGTGACCGGCGGTTTTGCCGAAATCGCAGGCGACAGCCTGTCGGTTCTGGCCGAACGCGCGATCCCGATGGCCGAGATGACCCGCGATCAGATGAACGCGCTGATCGAGGAAGCCCGCGAGATGTACAAGACCGCGAAAGAGGAAGACCAGCCGCACGGCCTGGTCGAGGACGCAGCCAAGCTGCTGGCCGACATGGAAGCCCTGGGCACCCATATGTCCCTCTGATCCAAACGCGGATTGGACAAATTGAAACCGGCTCCCTTTGGGGGCCGGTTTTCTTTTGGGGGGGCAGGTGGCCTTAGAAGAGAGGCCGTGATCTTGTACGCTTCCAAGGGAACTGTGCGTATTAGGCGCTACACGGTGAAATCACCG
The DNA here is from genome assembly GCF_056158685.1 of Leisingera sp. ABM4_103. NCBI lineage: Bacteria > Pseudomonadati > Pseudomonadota > Alphaproteobacteria > Rhodobacterales > Roseobacteraceae > Leisingera > Leisingera sp. ABM4_103. Next base: position 2,445,522 of record NZ_JBSWTU010000005.1, read on the forward strand.
CCTGTTGCGCTTGTACAGCCGACAGCTTCTTCCGGAACGATCCTTACTACGGCGTCAGTCGTTTACTTGCCAAGACAGCACTCGCTGAATGAACCCTGCCTTGGCGGCGGTGTAGCTGGCCCGATCGTCGGGCAGTGCGGCAGCCAAGTCTGTCTTTAAGCGTCCATACTGCGTGCGCAGATCTGCATTCGACCTCAGAATCCAACGGAATTTCAGATAGGCGTCCCATTGGGGGTCACCTTTTAGGATAACATGCATGTGAACAGTTCGAACGCCGGGAGAGGACTCCAGTACAAAAAAATGGCCACCTTGTTCGCCGTGGTTTCCTCGGTATGAGTACCCTTTTGAGCATAGGAAGGACTTCAAGTTCGGAATGATCGCGGATTGCCGCACGAGCAAAGCGATATCGAGGATTGGTTTTGCCGGCAAACCCTTCACCGACGTGCTGCCCACATGTTCGACATAGAACTCGCGAGAAATTGGGATCGCCGCCAATCGCTTTCGTTCATTCTGAAAGGCTTGTTTCCAAGAATCATGATGCGATCTCAACTCGACGACGCCCTTGTTCAGGCCCAAAGTCATCTGTTCAACTTTCATGATGCAGTTTCCTTCTTATGAGCGCACCCGTGTGAACTGCATCCTTCTTCCGCAAGTGATCACATGCAATTATGGCGGCTGGGCTTGGGGACACAGGAAACGGTAGGATCTTATCTGACCTTAGTCTGGCGCGTGCCGTTATGTTTGGCTGCGGGCAACCATCCTAACTCTGTTTTTCCCGGATTACCGCGCCAATCGTATCAGCCTTAACCCAATTCTCATCAATTTTCCAAAAAGTCGACGGGAACCATCAATATACCCAACCAGCAGGATTTCCCGTGACCGATTGGACCTCCGGCTATGTCGCCGGCATCGACTACACCTTTGATTTTCACTGCCAGCTGACGCCGGCTCTGCTGGCGTTCGGCGCTATGCGCCAGGGGCACCGGCACGGGCTGGACAAGGCCAGGCTCTCCTATTGCGAGCTGGGCTGCGGCCAGGGGTTCTCGGCCAATCTGCTGGCAGCCGCCAATCCGCATATCGACTTTCACGCTATGGACTTCAGCCCCGCGCATATCGCCGGCGCGGCCGAACTGGCGCAGGAGGCGGGGCTGGAGAATGTGCATTTCCATGAACGCAGCTTCGAGGATTTCGGGCAAACCCCGGACCTGCCGGAGAGCTTCGACATCATCGCGCTGCACGGGGTCTACAGCTGGGTTTCCTTGGAAAACCGTCAGCATATCCTCCGCTTCATTGCTGAGCGGCTGCGGCCGGGCGGGCTGGTTTACGTCAGCAGCAACGCGCAGCCGGGCTGGGCTGCGGCGATGCCGCTGCGCCGCCTGCTTGCCAGCCGGGCAGAGCAGGGCAGCGGCCCGCTGGCCAAGCGGATCCAGGATGCCATGGCGTTTGCCCGCCAGCTGAACGCGGCCGGCGCGGGGTTCTTTGCCAGCAACCCGGCCGCCGCCAAGCGGCTCAAGCACATGGACGCGATGCCCGCCAACTATCTGGCGCATGAATATTTCAACAAGGACTGGACGCCGTTCCACTTCGAGGATCTGGCGGCGGAACTGGCAGGCGCCAAGCTCAGCTTTGCAGGCTCGGTGCATCCGCTCGACAATATCGACAGTGTCCGCTTCACGCCGCAGCAGCAGGCGCTGCTGGAGGCTGAGCCGGACCCGGACCGCCGCGAGGGCCTGCGGGATGTGCTGCTGAACGAGCATTTCCGCACCGACATCTTTGTGAAGGGCAAGCTGGCGCATACTCCGCGCGGCGAAATCGGTGCTTGGTTTGCAACGCCGTTTGCGCTCACCCGCACCTACAGCGGCGGCGCGCTCAAGTTCAATCACCGCGGCAGGGACCTGCCGCTGGAGCAGGAACAGTACGCGCCGGTTCTCAAGGCTCTGGCGAACGGCCCCGCAACGGTGCGCAGCCTGCTGGATCAGGGCGTGTTCGGCACCGTGGACTGGGGCAGCATCGCCCTCATGCTGTCAGCGCTGGCAAGCACCGGCTGTATCGCGCCGTGCCTGCCGCAGGAGGGGCTGGCGGAACGCGCCGCCGCCTGCCGTGCCTTCAACCAGGCCGTCTGCAAACGCGCAGAAGACAGCGAGGCCCTGCGCTTTCTCGCCTCGCCCGTCACCGGCGGCGGGGTGGAGCTTGACCGGTTTGAGCAGCTGTTCCTGCTGGCCCGCAGCGAGGGGCTGGAGACCCCGGCGGACTGGGCGGGCCTGGCCTGGCGCATCCTGGCGCCGCAGGGCCAGCGTCTGCAGCACGAGGGCCGGGTGCTGGAAACCGAAGAAGAGAACCTCGCCCTGCTGCGCGCCCGGGCCGGCAATTTCGCTGCCCGCCGCCTGCCGCTTCTGGAAAGCCTGGGCGTGACGCTTCAGGACAGCAGCGCTGCGCTGCAGGCCGGCGCAGCTGCGCCGGCACAGGGCGCCGCAGCCTGATTTCGCGGGCGCCGGCAGCGGTTCAGCAGCCGGCCCCGGACCGCCGCCGGAACGGCCGCAGGGCTGGCGCCGCATTAGCATTTTGACAAGCACTGGCGGTTAGACAGGACCCTGTAGAAAACTAACACTGACAGGAACTGAAACGTGTCCTTTGAAGACCGCACGCTGGCTGCTCCGGCAAGGAGCAAAGAAGCTTACTTTGCCTTGGACGAAGTGTTCTTTTCCCGAACCGATAGCCGCGGTGTTATCCGGGCCGGCAATGCGGTGTTCAGCCGGGTTGCCAAATACCCGCTGGAGGAGCTGCTGGGCGCGCCGCACAAGGTCATCCGCCATCCGGACATGCCCCGCGCCGTGTTCCAGCTTCTATGGGATACCATCAAGGACGGCGGCACCGTCGGCGCCTATGTCAAGAACCGCGCCAGCGACGGCAGCTTCTATTGGGTCTTTGCCATCGTCACCCCCTGCGAGGGCGGCTATTTGTCGGCGCGGATCAAGCCCACCAGCCCGCTGCTGCGCACGGTAGAGCAGGAGTACGCCAAGGTGCGCCAGGCCGAGCAGGCCGAGGGGCTGAGCCCGGAGGACAGCGCTGCGCTTCTGCTCGCCCGCCTGAAGGAGCTGGGCTTTGACACCTACAATGATTTTGCAGGTCACGCCCTGGCAGAGGAGCTGCTGGCGCGCGATGCCGGTCTCAACCGCCCGGCCTGCGCCCGGCTGGCGGAACGCCGCACGATGCACGCAACCGCCGGCACGCTGGTCGGGGAGACCGAGGCGCTGGTGCAGGAGTTCGAATCCATGCGCACCATCCCGCATAACCTGCGGGTGATCGCCTCGCGGATTGAACCGGCGGGCGGGCCGGTGACAGTTCTGTCGCAGAATTACAGCTCCATGTCCCGCGACATGTCCAGCTGGTTCGAGGCCCACGTCTGGGGCAAGGACAGCAATTTCCGGGCCATCAAGGGTACCGTGACGGCGGCGATCTTTGTCGAAGGGCTGGCGCGCATCCTGACCGAATGCGGCCACCAGCTCGACCAGGAGGACGGCTCCGCCTCCACCGACATCGCCCGCGAGCAGGCCATCCTGTCGGAGCTGACCGAAACCCAGTTCACCAAGGCCCGGGCCAGCCTGCACGACGTCCGCTTTGAGGCCGACCGCATCCAGAAGGCCTGCCTGACGCTGCACCGCCACTTCATGGCGCTCACCACCACCCGGGTGCTGTGCAAGATCGAATGCGCGCGGCTGGGCCACGTGGGGGAATCGCTGAACTCGATCATTGACGAGCTGGGCCAGTTCCAGGACCGGATCTCGGCACGGCTCGAAAGGATCTCTGAGCTGAGCACCGCACTCGCCTGCGAAGAGGGCTGAGCGGCGCTCAGTCCCCGTTCTCTTTCGCTTTCTCCGCCCAGCTCTTGCGGAAGGAGGCGGGCGACTGCCCGTACCGCTTCTTGAACCGGATCGACAGCTGGGTGGCGCTGCTGAACCCGGTGGCGGCGGATATTTCCGCCACCGTCATGTTGGTCTCATTCAGCAAGGCCAGTGCCCGGCCCACCCGCAGCTCGATATAGAACTGCACCGGCGAGGTGCCGGCATAGCGCTGGAACAGCCGCTCCAGCTGGCGCCGCGAGATTTGCGCATGTTCCGCCACCACGCCGATCTCCACCGGCTCCTCGATGGTGTCATGCATGAACTGCATCGCGTTGATCAGATGCTGGTTACGGCTGCTGAGCGCCACGGAATAAGCCGACTTCTGCAGCGCCTCCCGGTTGTTGGAGCGGAAGTGGATGCACATGTCCGACACGATCACCGCCAGGTCCTTGCCATGGTCGGTCTCGATCATCTCCAGCATCATGTCGGTGGCCGCATTGCCGCCGCCGCAGGTCATCATCCCGTTGTCGATCTCATAGAGGTTCGCAGTCGGTTCCAGCCCCGGAAAATACTCGGAAAACGACGGCTGATTCTCCCAATGCAGGGTAAAGCGCTGGTCCTGCAGAATTCCTGCCTGGGCCAGGGCAAAGGCGCCGGTGCAGATGCCGCCAAACCGGCTGCCATGGGCATTCTGCCGCCGGATCCAGGCGAGCGTCCGGGGGTTGGTGCTGTCCGACGGCTCAATGCCGGAGCAGACAAAGGCAAAGCTGCCGCGCGGCAGGTCCTCCAGCGCCATGCCGGTGTTGATCTCAATACCGTTGGAGCAGGGCACCGGCGCGCCGTCCTCGCTCAGCAGAAACCAGCGGTACAGCTCCTTGCCAGTCACCTGGTTGGCGATCCGCAAGGGTTCCACCGCGGCGCTGAATGCCAGCATGGTCAGCTTCGGCAGAAGCAGGAAGTAGATGTCTTTGGGCGGCCCGTCGTAATCAACCCGGAAACTGGCCGCACCTTTCGGGACAAAGCTGCGGAGTGTCATATCGCTAACCTAACAGATGGGATGTTCACTTTGAAATGCGCGCCGGAGGGGAGGCTCCGGCGCGCGGGGCGGTCAGGCGGTCAGCTCGGCCACCGGTTCGCCGCTGTCCTCCCAGGCGGTGATTTCCTCCTCACTGGCCCGGGGCGAGAACAGCCCGGTCATCGCATAGAAGATGCCGATCAGCGGCGACAGCCAGCAGGCAAAGGCCAGCGGGATGTACAGCAGGTTCTCAAAGTTGCCGTCGGCAATTCCCAGCGCCAGCGCCGAGATCACAAATGCGCCGCCCGCGTTCCAGGGGATCAGCGGCGACACCAGCGTGCCGCCTTCCTCGATGGCGCGCGACAGGTTCAGCGGCGAGTACTTCATGCCGCGGTAAACCGGCGCATACATCCGGCCGGGCAGGGCGATAGACAGATAGGGGTCACCCGCCACGGTGTTGGTCGTCACCGAGGTCAGAATGGCCGAGGTCTGGATGCCGGCAAAGGACTTCACCCGGGCAATGATCACCTCGATGATCGCCTGCAAACAGCCGGTCCGCTCCAGCGCGCCGCCGAACCCCAGCGCCAGCAGCACCAGCGAGATGGTCCACATCATAGACTGGATGCCGCCGCGGTTCAGCAGCGGGTCGATCTCCGCCACGCCGGTGTCGATGGAATAGCCGCTGTTGGCGAAGGTAAAGGTCTCATGCAGGCCCGCACCCTGACACACCATCGCCATGATGCCGCCGACCACAGCCCCGGCAAACAGCGACGGGATCGGCGGCTGCTTCTTCACGGCCAGGAAAATGACCAGCAGCGCCGGCAGCAGCATCAGCGGCGAGATCCAGAACGCCTCGTCCAGCGCCGCGGTGATCGCGTCAATCCGCTCAAACGACACTTGCGAGGTGTCGATCAGGGTGAAGCCCACAACCAGATAGATCACCAGCGCGATCAGCATCGACGGCACGGTGGTCGGCAGCATGTTGCGGATGTGGTCGAACAGGTTGGTACCAGTGACGGCAGGGGCCAGGTTGGTGGTGTCCGACAAGGGAGAGATCTTGTCGCCGAAGAAGGCGCCCGAAACCACGGCTCCGGCGGTCCAGTACATCGGAATGCCAAAGCCCGCGCCGATCCCCATCAGCGCCAGGCCGACGGTGCCCACGGTGCCCCAGGAGGTGCCCAGCGACACCGACACGATGGAGCACAGCACCATGCCCGCGGCCAGGAACAGCTCCGGCGACAGGATCTTGAGGCCGTAATAGATCAGCGTAGGCACGGTGCCGCTGGCAATCCAGATGCCGACGATCATGCCCACGGTGATCAGGATCGACACCGACGGAAGCGAGATGTTGATGACGTGGAACACGCCCTCTTCGATGTTGTCCCACTTGTGGCCCAGCTTCAGCCCCACCAGCGCGGTGATGGCAATGCCGATGGCCAGCGGGATATGCGGGGTGAAGTCCCCGAAATAGAACAGCTGGACCCCCAGTACGGCCAGCGTCAGCACGATGGGCAGCAGCGCCATTCCAAGGCCGGGTTTAACAGTTTTCGGATCGATTGGTGACACGGGGTTTCTCCTCCCTTGGGTCAGATCGCCTGTGCGAGGCGGATGCAGATACACACCAGACAACGCCCTCCCGGACTCGATGCCAGCGCGCCGGAATGGTCGGCATTTGCGACATTGAGGAGATAATTCCCCCTCTGGGGAAGTTGTGTTCCAATAGGGGAATTGTTCCGATGCGGCCTGGGCTGCGGCACCGTGAGGGAACACGGGACAGCACGCGCAGGGAGCCTCAGGTGCCTTGCGCAAACGCAACAGCCGCAGGGTGATTGCAGCCGGTTTCTGGATTATCCTGCCGGTTGCCTTACTCTGGCCGGCAGGCTAACCGCTTGGGAAACGGCATGAAAAGACTGCGCAACCCCCGCACTGGGGTCGATCAGGGCGATACCGGCATCTTCTCGGATTTCGAGGATGGCGGCGCGATGTGGACCGGCTCCGGCCCGCGCGAGCGGCGCCGGGCGGTGGCTTTTGCGGAACCTTTTGCCCGCCCGCCCTCCGTGCATGTGTCGGTATCGCTGTGGGATATGGACACCTCCGCAGCCATTCGGGCAGAGCTGGTGGCGGAAAACATCACCTGCGAAGGGTTCGATATCGTTTTCCGCACCTGGGCCGACAGCCGCGCCGCCCGGCTGCGCGCCGCCTGGCTGGCAATCGGCGAACTGCCCTATGCCGATGACTGGGACGTCGATTAAGCCTCGGCCGTAAGGCGTCCGGCGCGCAGCAGCTTGCGGAACTTGGGGCACTCCAGATGGCTGGGCGCCGGGCAGTCCGCTACATGGCGCAGCGCGTCGCGCAGGGTGGACAGCTCTTGGATTTGCGCCTCCAGCGCGTCGGCGCGGGCGTGCAGCTGGTCCCGCGGCAGATCCGGCCGGCCGTCCTTGCCGAACATCCCGGAAATCTCCTGCAACGAAAACCCCGCCGCCTTGGCCAGCGTGATCAGCGAAAGCTGCAGCAGCGTTTCGGGTCCGAACTGCCGCCGCAGCCCCTTGCGCCCGGCTGAGGTGATCAGCCCGATCTCCTCATAATACCGCAAAGCCGAGGCCGCGACGCCAGAACGCTCCGCGACCTCGCCAATATCCAGAAGTTTCATCCTTGACCTCAAGCTGGCTTGAATTCGCAGGCTGCCAGTCTTGAACGGATTGGACAAGGAATATCCCCGATGAAAACGCACGAGACAGCGGTTTGGCAGCAGCCCAGGGCCATCGCGCTGCTGATGGCGGCCAGCCTCACGGTGATGGCGAACGCCACGATCAGCCCGGCGCTGGCCGGGCTGGAACAGGAATTTGCGGATGCAGAGGACGCGGGCTTTCAGGTGCGGCTGCTGGTCACCGTGCCCTCTCTGGGGGTGATGCTGACCGCGCCGCTGGCGGGCTGGCTGACCGACCGCGCCGGGCGGCGCGGGGCGCTTCTGGCGGGGGTCTGGCTTTTCATCCTCTGCGGCACGGCGGGGTTTTACCTGCCGGATCTGCACCTGATGCTGGCCAGCCGCTTTGGCCTCGGCATCGCAGTCGGCCTGATCATGACCGCACAGACCGCCCTGATCGGCGACTACTTCACCGGCGCCCGGCGGCAGGCGCTGACCGGGCTGCAAATCTCTGCCCGCAACTTTGGCGGGCTGGTGTTCATCGGCACAGCAGGGCTGGCCGCGACACTGTCGCCGCGGCTGCCGTTCCTGATCTACGGGCTGGGGGCGGTGTGCCTCTTTGCCGTCTGGCGCCACGCCCCGGAACCCCGGCACAGCGGCAGCGGGGCAGGGCAGCCAGAGGCGCCAGGGCACCCGGCCTGGCTGGTGCTGGTCATTGCCGTCTCGGCGTTGCAAATGCTGACCAATGGCCTTTTCTTCATGATGCCGACCCAACTGCCGTTCTTCTTTGCCGCGCAAGGTCTCAACAGCGCACTGATGACCGGCGCCGGTCTGGGCCTGCTGTCGCTCTGCGGCGGCATCACCGCGCTGCTTTATGCGCGGTTCAAAGGCACGCTGCCCCATGCTGCGGTCTTTGCCGCCGGCTACAGCGCGCTGGCCCTTGGCTTTGCAATTCTGGCGCAAGAGGGCAGCCCGGCCCTGTCCCTCACCGGGGCGATGGCCGTCGGCATCGGCTATGCCACGGTGTCCCCGGGGTTTGTGGCCATTGCACTGGCGCTGGCCCCGGCCAGGCGGCGCGGCACCGCAGGGGCGATCCTCACCGCCTCGGTGTTCTGCGGCCAATTCCTGTCGCCCTTCGCCAGCACTCCGGCAATAGCGCAATGGGGGTATGGCTGCGCTTTCGGCGCGGCTGCGGCGGTGCTGGCGCTGATGGCAGCCGCCGCGCTGGCCGCGGCCCTGCACACGGCCCGCCGCCGCGCCGCCGCCTGAAACGAAAAAGCCCCGCAGAAACGCGGGGCTTTCCAAATTCCGGAAAACAGCAGCTTCAGCCGCCGTTGGAATAGAGGCTCTCGTAGATCGGAACCAGCGTCTTGTCCTCGAACAGCGACGACACAGAGGTGCCATGCCAGATGTTCAGGATCGCCTGGGTGAACAGCGGCGCGGTCGGCACGATACGGATGTTCGGCGCGGCCTTCACTTCTTCGGTGGGCTGGATCGAGTCGGTCAGCACCAGCGATTTCATCACCGAGTTGGTGACGCGCTCCACCGCCGGGCCGCTCATGACACCGTGGGTGATATAGGCGTGGACTTCCTTGGCGCCGTTATCCAGCAGCACCTGCGCCGCCTTGCACAGGGTGCCGGCGGTGTCGCACATGTCGTCGACGATCAGGCAGATCTTGTCCTTCACGTCGCCGATCACGGTCATCTCTGCAACTTCACCCGGCTTCTCGCGGCGCTTGTCGACGATCGACAGCGGCGCGTTGATGCGCTTGGCCAGCTCGCGGGCGCGGGCCACGCCGCCGACGTCCGGCGACACCACCATCAGCTCGCCCATCCGGTCCTTGAACTGGTCCTTCACGTCCAGCGCAAAGATCGGGCTGGCATACAGGTTGTCCACCGGAATGTCGAAAAAGCCCTGGATTTGGGCTGCGTGCAGGTCCATGGTCAGCACCCGCTCGATACCCGCACCGGTCAGCATGTTGGCCACCAGCTTGGCCGAAATCGGCGTGCGCGCCTTGGTGCGGCGGTCCTGGCGGGCATAGCCGAAGTAAGGGATCACTGCGGTGATCCGCTGGGCCGAGGACCGGCGCAGCGCGTCGGAGATGATCAGCAGCTCCATCAGGTTGTCATTGGCCGGGTTCGAGGTCGGCTGGATGATGAACATGTCCTCGCCGCGGACGTTCTCATAGACTTCGACGAAGATCTCGCCATCATTGAACCGCTCGACGCGGGCATCCACCAGGCCCTGGTCGACACCGCGGTGCATGCTCATACGGCGGGTGATGGCTTGGGCAAGAGGAAGGTTGGCGTTCCCAGCAATCAGCTTGGGTTCGTTCAAGGTCGGCATTGGCTGTTATCCCCAGGCAGCAATGGCAATGTGTCAAATTCGTGATATTGAACCCCGCTTATCATGCACTTACCTTCGCGCAAAGTTCTAAGCGGGAGATACATCCTATGGCAGTAATTGATTTCTACTTTTCCACCCTTTCGCCGTTTTCCTATCTCGCAGGAACCCGCCCGTGGGAGATTGCGGCCCGCCACGGGGCAGAGGTGAACTGCAAGCCGCTGGACATCCTGGCGCTGTTTTCCCGCACCGGCGGCACGCCTCCGGGCGAGCGGCATCCGTCGCGCCAGGAATACCGGCTGATCGAGCTGCAGCGGCAGGCGGCCAAGCTCGGTCTGCCGATCAACCTGAAACCGGCCCATTGGCCAACCAATGCGGCGCCCTCGTCCTATGCCATCATCGCGGCGCAAAACACAGGCGGCGGCGATATGGGGCAGCTGGTCCATTCGATCCTGCGCGCCTGCTGGGCGGAGGAGAAGGACATTGCCGGTGACGCGGTGATCCGCGCCTGCCTCGAGGGCGCCGGCTTCGACCCCGCGCTGGCGGACAGCGGCCTCCTGGCCGGCGCGGAGACCTATGCGCAAAACCTCGAGGATGCGGTCACAGCCGGCGTCTTTGGCGCGCCGTTCTGGGTGACGGCGGACGGCGCTAGGTTCTGGGGCCAGGACCGGCTGGAGGACCTGGACGCGCATCTGGCGGAGACGGCGGCGTGAAGGATCAGCTGGACGGTATTTTCTCGCGCAGCTTCGGGCAGGGCCCGCGGCCTGTGCTGGCGGTGCATTGCTCGCTGGCCCATTCCGGCGCCTGGCGCGGCCTGGCAGAGGTGATGGCGGAGGAAATCACCCTCACCGCCTTTGACATGCTCAGTCACGGCCGCAGCCCGGACTGGGACGGGCAGGGCAATTACCAGCTGCTGAACGTGGAGGCAGGCCTCGCGCTGCTGACGGACCCGGTGGACCTGGTCGGCCATTCCTTCGGGGCCACTGTCGCCCTGCGCATGGCGATGGCCAAGCCGCATCTGGTGCGCAGCCTGACTCTGATTGAGCCGGTGCTGTTTGCCGTCGCCAAGGCCGATGCCCCGGACGTGCTGGCCGCGGTGGAGGCCGACAGCCAGCCCATCGACGCCGCCTGGGCCGCCGGCGATCTGGAGCTGACGACCCGGCTGTTCAACCGCCTGTGGGGGCCGGGAGAGCCGAAGTGGCCGGACCTGCCAGAGCAGCTGCGCGCCGCGATGATGCGCGCAATGCCGGTGATCCCCGCCAGCCACGGCACGCTCTACCTGGATGAGAACGGCACCCTGGCGCCGGGGGCGCTGGATCCGGTCACGATGCCTGCACTGCTGGTCACCGGATCGGACAGCCCGCCGGTGATGGCAGAGATCGCCCAGGGCCTCACCCGCCGCCTGGGCAATGCCCGCGCCGTATCGGTGCCCGGCGCAGGCCACATGCTGCCGGTGACGCATCCGGCAGAGACGGCTGAACTCTTGCGCGGGTTCTGGCAGCGGGCCTGAGCCTTTGCGCCGCCGCTGCAGGCAAGGCAGGATAAGCCAGCACGGGCTGCAGCGGCGGAGGACGCACCGATGGCATCGAAGAAGGATCTCTTGAAAACGCTCCTCAAGGGCTTGGAGACCGGCGACCCCGCGGCTGCCGCTGTGGTCAATGAGGACAAGTACATCCAGCACAACCCCCAGACCCATGAGGGCAGCGAAGGGCTGGCCGAGCTGTTTGCCCGCCTCGCCAAGACCTCCCCCAAGGTGCGTTTCATACGGGTGTTCGAGGATGGCGATTTCGCCTTTGCCCATGTCGAGTACGACTTCTCCTCCCTGCGCGCAGCCTTCGAGGTGTTCCGGTTTGAGGACGGCAAGGCGGTGGAGCATTGGGACAACATCCAAGCCCTGCGCGGCCCCAACCCCTCCGGCCGGGGGATGCAGGACGGCACCACGGAGATCACGGATCTGGACAAGACCGAGGAGAACCGGACCCTCGCGCGCCGCTTCACCGAGCAGGTGCTGATCGGGCAGCGGCTGGACCTTTTGCCGGACTATGTCCGCGCGGATCTTATCCAGCACAGCCCGGACCTGGCGGACGGTTTGCCCGCGCTGCAGGAGGCTCTGGCGGCCACGCACGACGGCACACCCGCGATCCGGTACCAGCGCCTCCACCGGGTGCTGGCGGAAGGCGACTTCGCTCTCTGCGCCAGCGAGGGTCATCTGAACGGCTCGCACACCAGTTTCTACGACCTGTACCGTATCGCAGACGGCAAGATCGCGGAGCATTGGGACACGGTCGAGACCATCCCGCCGCGCAGCGCATGGAAGAACGACAACGGCAAGTTCTGAACCGCCAGGGTCCGCTCCCTGGCCCCGGACGTTTGATTCTGACGGCACTGACCCTAGACTGGCAGGCAGTTGGTTCATCGGCGGGAGGGTCACATGCCCGGACTTGATTTCTGGTATTCGATCGGCAGCACCTACACCTACTTGACCGTGATGCGGATCGCGGACGCGGCGGCCGAGGCCGGCGTTGCGGTCCGCTGGCGCCCCTTCAACGTGCGCCACGTGATGACGGTGCAGAACAACATCCCCTTCAAGGACAAGCCGGAAAAGACCGCCTACATGTGGCGCGATGTCGAACGCCGCGCGCAGCGCTATGGCTTCCATGTGCGGCTGCCGGCGCCCTATCCGCTGCCGGAGCTGGTGCTGGCCAACCAGGTCGCGGCGCTCGGCGCGGCGGAGGGCTGGGGAGAGGCCTATACCCAGGCCGCCTACCGCTGCTGGTTCGAGGCGGGCCAGCCCGCGGGCGAGGACCCGAACCTCAGCGCCAGCCTGGAGGCCGCAGGCCAGGATCCGGCCCGTGTGCTGGAGGCGGCGCAGTCAGAGGAAACTGTCCGGATGCTGGCCAAAGCGACAGACGAAGCAATGGCCCTTGGCATCTTCGGCGCGCCCAGCTTTGCGGTGGGCAAGGAGATCTTCTGGGGCGACGACCGGCTGGAAGACGCGCTGCTCTGGGCGCAGGGCCGCCAGTAACCGCGGCCCGGCCGCACTTTAAAGCAACGACAGGAACGCCCGGATATCCTCTTCCGGAACCGACCAGTCGCAGACAAAGCGGGCTGTGACCAGCTCATGCTCCGGCCCCTGCAGCAGCCCGTCCCACAGGTGGTAGATGGCGCCTGCGGCGAACAGTTCCTGATGCTTCCCGCGGGGCAGGGCGGCAAAGATCATGTTGGCCTGCGGCGGATGGGTGAAATGCGCACCCGCCGCCTCCAGACCCTCGGCCAGCAGCGCCGCCTTGGAATTGGCCGCGCGGGCGTTTTTAAGCCACAGATCATCGTTCAGATAGGCGAGCATCTGCGCCGACAGATACCGGTGCTTGGAAAACAGATGCGCCCCGCGCTTGCGGCGGTACTCGAACTCCTGCGCGTGTTTGGGATCAAAGAAGATCACCGCCTCCACCCCCAGGCAGCCGTTCTTGGTGCCGCCGAACGACACCGCATCCACGCCAGCCTTCCAGGTCATCTCCGCCGGCGTGCAGCCCAGCGACACCAGCGCATTGGTGAACCGCGCGCCGTCCATATGCACCGGCAGCCCGTATTCCTTGGCTGCCGCGCAGACCGATTGCAGCTCCGTCAGGCTGTAAACGGTGCCGAACTCCGTGACTTGCGTCAGCGACACCGGCCCCCGCTGCGGCCCATGCACACCGCGGGTCTCCTCGCCCTCGATGGCGGCGCGCAAAGCCTCAGACGTCATCTTGTCCGCATCTGTGACCAGCGTCAGCTTGGCACCGCCGCTGTAGAACTCCGGCGCGTTGCATTCATCCATGTTGATATGGGCAGGCTTGGTGCAGAACACCGTCTGCCACGGCTGCGCCAGCGTCGACAGCGCCAGCACATTGGCCGCAGTGCCGGTCGCCACCAAGTAAACCGCCGCCTCCGGCGCCTCGAAAATCTCCCGGATCCGCGCCGTCACCTCGGCCATTTCCGCATCGGCGCCATAGCCCATGGCATAGCCCCGGTTGGCCGCGGCCAGGGCGTCAAGGATCTGCTGCGGCACCGGGCCGGAATTGTCGGAGGCGAAATGCATCGGGCTGTGTCCTTGGTCTGCATGCGGTTACGCCCCAAGCAGTAGGCAGTTCTGCGGCGGATTCCAAGCCGTGCCTGTCCCGCGCTTTCAGAACATTTGCGCGAACAGATACCCCATTGCGAAGCCGGTGCAGGTGCCGGCAATGGCCCAGACGGTCAGCTGCCGCGCCAGATGATACCTGTGCCAGGCCTGGATATCATTGGCCTGCCGGCCGCTCAGATCCAGGGTCGAGAGGAACTCTTTCGCCTTATAGATTTCCCGCCGGCTGAAATAGGCGCCGTGCTTGAATGGCATTGACCGCCCTCCTGCTGGAATACCAGTTCGGACCCGGAGCCGCTGCTGTGCCGGCCCGGCGCCCGGTTCTTCCCAGAATGCGGGAGGGGGAGTGCGCTTTGCAACCCTGAATTGCAAGGGTGCTTAATGAAACCGACCCGGCCGGCGGGGCAAACCCGCTCAGCCCAGGGGCTCGTCGATGATGTGGTCTTCCCACTCTTCTTCGGCGATCTCGAACTCCGACACCGTCCAGCCGCGCACCGAAACCCCGGCCTCATGCACGCTCTCCGGGGTGCCCGTCAGCAAAGGGTGCCATTCCGGCAGCGGTTTGCCCTGCCACAGCAGCCGGTAGGCGCAGGTTTCCGGCATCCAATAGGCGTGGGTGTCCAGGTTGTCCGGTTTCAGCACGATGCATTCCGGCACGAACTGATGCCGGATCGGATACTGCGCGCAGCGGCAGGTGCTGTCGTCCAGCAGGCGGCAGGCCACCCGGGTCAGCGCCACCTCGCCGCTGTCCTCATCCTCCAGCTTGTTCAGGCAGCACTTGCCGCAGCCGTCGCACAGCGCTTCCCATTCCTTCTGGCTCAGCTTTGCCAGCGGCTTCTTCTCCCAGAAGCGCGCGCCCAGGCCGGAGCGGTCGATCACGTCCTTGCCCCGTCTCATAGCGCCGCCAGGATTTCGCGCGCCTGGGCGCAATCCGCGTCCATCTGGGCGGTCAGCGCGTCCAGCCCGTCGAACTTCAGCTCAGGCCGCAGGAATTCCACCAGCCCGACCGACAGCGTCGCCCCGTAAAGGTCGCCGGAGAAATCGAACAGGAAGGTCTCGATATTCGGGACCACGCCGCCGAACATCGGCCTGACCCCGATGGAGGCCGCGCCGTGATAGCTGCCCTGATGCGGGCCGTCCAAGACATCGACCAGCACCGCATAGACGCCAAAGCGCGGCTGGTGCAGCCCCTCGATCGACATGTTGGCGGTGGGAAAGCCCAGCTCCCGCCCGCGCTGCTCGCCGCCGATCACCACCCCCTCGATCCGGTGCCAGTGGCCCAGCATCTCCTTGGCATCCGCAGGCCGCCCCTCGCTCAGCGCGTTGCGGATCGCGGTAGAGGACACCGCGTGCTCGGAATACTCCATCAGCGGCGCAATGGTGACGCCAAACCCGTATTGCGCGCCAAACCGCTGCAGGTCTTCGGCATTGCCGGCCCGGCCCTTGCCGAAACAGAAATCGGCACCCACCACCACATGCGCCAGACCCAGCCCTTCGGCGATCACGTCGCGGGCGAATTCCTCCGGCGTCAGGCTCGACAGCGCGGTGTTGAAGTTCAGCTCATACAGCCGCTCCACCCCCAGCTTCTCCAGCCGGTGAGCGCGGGTCTCGGCCCGCATCAGGCGGAAGGGCGGGGCATCGGGCGCAAAAAACTCGCGCGGATGCGGCTCAAACGTCATCACCCCCAAGGGCGCCCCGGGAGCGGCCTCGCGGGCCAGCTCGATCACCGATTGATGGCCCAAATGCACGCCGTCGAAGTTGCCGATGGCAACAGTGGCGCCCCGGTCCTGGTCTTCGACGAATTCAAAATCTCTGACGATACGCATGGCGCATCCGTACCCGCACCCGCGCGGCGGTTCAAGCGGCCAGTGGCGGGGGAAGGAAGAGAGCAGGGGCGGCTCTGTCAGGGAACAGCGCCAGCGCTGCCCGGTGGCGCGCAACGCCAGGCCAGTATGTGCCTGCAGGCGGCAGTTTCAGATACAGCCGGTCAGTCCTTGCTGCCGGGCAGTTTGCCTTGCGTGAAAGCGATGCTTGGATCGGCTGAGTGCTCAACGTCCCCGCCTGCAATTTCCACCCAGGAATGCTTCCGGTGCTCATAAACCGAAAACCGCGGTGCGGGGAATTGAGGGTCTGCAAATGCGCCAACAGGAACTGCAATGACCCCCGGCCAGCCTTCGATTACAAATGCCAGTGTCGAACCGCAGTCCGGGCAAAACTTGTAAGTTGCCTTGTGGCCGCTGTCGGCAACGCGCTCCCAAATTGCGAACTTTCCGCGGACCGTCACATCGGCATCCGGCCAACGGGCCTGAGCGGCAAAGACGCTGCCGGAGCGTTTTTGGCACTCAAGGCAGTGGCATACCGAGACCCGGACCGGCTCACCTCTGCAGGTTGCGGTCAGCTGGCCGCATCTGCATGTTGCTGTTCGTTCGACCATCGTTGCTCCAGTGTGTTTCATCGCTGGAAAACCAGGACCAGCTCCCTTGCTATCACTTTCCGGGTGCAACTCAAAACCGGCCCCGCCAGGCGCGCGGGACGCCGCAACCGCAAAACACGCGCAACCCGACCCTGACAGGGGTGGTTGAGCCTTGGCCCGTTGCTTTTCCGCCGCACGCCCCCTTCACGCAATCCTCATGGCCATATGCCAGACTGCCAGACGATCGAGATCACCCGCCATGGGCTCGCGCGCGGGGCCATGATACGAGGCGCAGGCATCTGTGCGGCTGCCTGCGCGACACCCGGAGACCGGCCCTGATAAAAAGGGGGTCGCTCAGGAAATCCTGTCCGAGCAGGCCCCGAGGGGGCTGTCCACCTCCACCCGGCGGCGCCGCCCCCTTAATTGGGACACAGCGTTCCAACAGCACGAAACGAACGAAACAACAGAGACCAGCAAAGCAAAACCGCCAAGGGCAAAGGCCCCGGGCGGCTGAAACTGCTGGCAAATGCTGGCTGGCCAGCAGGCTGCCGGCTCAGTCGAACTTGCGCGACGGCGCCATCACCATCGCCTCGCCCACCAGAACCTTCTTGCCGTCGACCATGCAGCGGCAGTCCAGTTTCACCCGGCGCTTGTCGATCACGATGTCGGTCACCTCGACCTCTGCCAGCACCATGTCGCCGGGACGCACCGGGGCCAGGAACTTCAGCGACTGGCTCATGTAGATGGTGCCATGGCCGGGCAGCTGCTCGCCGATCACCGCCGAGATCAGCCCCGCCGTCAGCATCCCATGCGCGATCCGGCCCTCAAAGATCGTGTCGCGGGCATAATCGTCATCCATATGCACCGGGTTATGGTCGGTGGAGACATCGGCAAACATCCGGATGTCCTCATCGGTGATGGTTTTGCGCAGGTAACGCACCATTCCCATCTCGATGTCTTCGATGCAGATGGTTCCGCGCGGCATGTTGTCCAACATTCGATCCTCCGTTCACCTGTCTGGCCTCAGGTGCCGATGAAATAATTGCGCGCTCCATTGCCCGCTTGCGCAACTTTATTACTTTGCAGTTGCAGAAAATCAAGAGGGTTTGGCAAAAGAAAACCCCGCCTGTTGCGGCGGGGTCTGGTCGTTCAGGTCTGCGGGATACCCGGGGCCTGCTGCCCGGCAGGGGCGTTTTACCGCAGGAAACCAATGGCATAGGTCGGGCCGGACTGTTCCTTCTGCAAATAGGCCTCCAGCGCTTCGGGGTCCGGCTGGACCGATGTTTTTGTCTCTCTGGCCGCAAGGCCGCCGGTGATGAACAGGGAATCGATGCCTTCCCCCATGGCGCCGGCAATATCGGTGTGCGGCCCGTCGCCGATCGCCAGGATCTCCGCGTCGGCAATGTCCTGGCCCAGCTCCGCCAGCCGGCGGCGCGCCAGATCATAGATCGGCGGGTGCGGCTTGCCGAAATACAGGCTCTCGCCGCCCATCTCGGTATAAAGCCGCGCCAGCGCGCCCGCGCACCACTCCCGCGTCTCGCCGCGGTCGACCACGATATCGGGGTTGGCGCACAGCAGTTTCATCCCCATCTGCTTGGCATAAAGGAAATCGGGCCGGTTCACTGCCGGGTCCGCATGCGGGTCGAACGGACCGCAGCAGACGATGCCCTCGGCCTCCTTCAGCGGCACCCGGGTGATCTCCACCGGGTTGTGGATGACATGCAGCGGCTCGAAAAAGCCCGCGTCGCGCTCCCATTCACCCATGAAATACACCTTGTTGCCGACCGCCCCGGTGAACATCGCCGCCCGCGCGGAATCGCCGGAGGTCGAGATGGTGTCATAGGCGTCGTCGGGCACGTTGAACTGCCCCAGCTGCGCCGCCACGCCCGCGCGCGGTTTCGGGGAGTTGGTGACCAGCACCACAATACCGCCCTGCGCCCGGTACGCCTGGAGCGCCGCCACCGCGTCCGGAAAGGCAGTGATCCCGTTGTGCACGCAGCCCCAAAGGTCGACAAACAGTGCCTTGTAACGGCTGGAGACTTCGGAAAGGGAGGTAATGATCTGGGTCATGGGGTCTACTTTCGCGCAAAGGTCCTTTGGTCTCACCTATGGCAGAGCCTCCTGGCGAAGGCCAGTGCAGCGGCGGCGGGCGCGGCACCAAAAAAAGCGCGCAAAATCGTGTCAGAGCCTCTGCGGCTTCAGGAGTGATTAAATCTAAGCGGAAATAATGGGCGTCACAATCAGCTCTAAGGTGTGTTGCCCATGTTCCGTACGATGTCCATGAAGTCCCGGTTTCTTATCTCCGGTATCATTTCGGTCGCCGCGATTTTGATTCTGTCCTCCTTCGCGATTTACAGCCTCTGGCAAAGCGAGCTGGAACTGGAACGGCAGATCAGCGCGACGCAGGCCTCCCGTCATGTGCTGCGGGCAGACATGATGCATGACGCGGTGGAGGCTTCGGTGTTTGCCGCCGTTCTGGCCGGGCGGGATGGCGCGCAAACGGCAAGGGCAGACGCACGGGCCGAAGTGGCAGAGAGAGATGCGGTCTTCCGCCAGGAGCTGTCGGCGCTTCAGGCCATGGATCTGGAGGACGATGTGCGTGGCCTGCTGGAAACCGCGCTGCCGCAAGTGGACCAGTTTCTGCTTTCGGCCGGCGGGACCACGGATGCCGCGCTCAGCGGCGGCGCCGGGCTGGATGCGGCGTTGGCGTCCTTCCAGCTGCGGTCTGAGCAGCTTGGGGCCGTCCTCGGCCCGCTTGGGGACAGGATCGTCAGCAACGCGCGCGCGACAGCCGTGTCTGCCCGCGCCCATGACATGATGCTGCTTTATTCGCTGCTCGCGGTCTCCGCTGCCCTGATCCTCCTGTCAATCTACAATGCCCGCAAAATGATGCTCAACATCGTGCGCCCGGTCGGGCGGCTGCGCGATGCCCTGCAGGAAGTGGCCGAGGGTGAATTCGGCATCAGGGTTTCCGACAGGATGCGGAGCGACGATTTCGGAGAAATCGCCAAGGACATTGATAGGGTGTCGGCGCGGGTGATCGACGCTCTGGAAGAACAGAACGCGCTGCGCGAGGAAAGCGAGCAGGTGATCGAGCGCTTGCGCAGCGGTCTCCAGCGGCTGTCCAATGGCGACCTGAGCGACCGGATCGGTGAGAAATTCAATAGCGATTACGACGCTTTGCGCGTGAATTACAATGAAACCGTCGACAAGCTGAATGAGCTGATGTCCGACGTGGTTCAGGCGGGTGCCCGCATTCAGCAGCAATCGGCTG
The DNA here is from genome assembly GCF_056158685.1 of Leisingera sp. ABM4_103. NCBI lineage: Bacteria > Pseudomonadati > Pseudomonadota > Alphaproteobacteria > Rhodobacterales > Roseobacteraceae > Leisingera > Leisingera sp. ABM4_103. The sequence goes on from NZ_JBSWTU010000005.1 coordinate 2,465,171, forward strand.
AAATCCAAGCCGCGTCGGACGATCTGTCGTCGCGCACCGAAAGCCAGGCAGCGACGCTGGAGGAAACCGCCGCCGCGCTGGAGCAGATGACCGCCAGCGTCAACTCCTCGGCGCACAACGCCCAGCAGGTCCAGGACGTGGTGAACACTGCCCGCAAGGAGGTGGAGCGCAGCGGCGAAGTGGTCGAAGGCGCCATTGCCGCAATGAACGAGATCGAGCAGTCCTCGCATCAGATTTCGCAAATCATCGGGGTGATCGACGACATCGCCTTCCAGACCAACCTGCTGGCGCTCAATGCCGGGGTCGAGGCGGCCCGGGCCGGCGAGGTCGGGCGCGGCTTTGCCGTGGTGGCCTCAGAGGTGCGGGCGCTGGCGCAGCGCTCTTCGGAGGCGGCCAATGAAATCAAGACCCTGATCAGTGCCAGCACCGCTCATGTGGAAGACGGGGTGCGCAAGGTGGATGGCGCCGGCCAGGCGCTGACCGGGGTTGTCAGCCAGGTCGGCACCATCGCCGAGCTGGTGTCCGGCATCTCCAGCGAATCCGGCGAGCAGGCGCAGGGGCTGAATGAGATCAATTCGGGTGTGTCCCAGCTGGATCAGGTGACTCAGCAGAATGCATCCATGGTTGTCCAGGCCGGCTCTGCCATCCGCGCGATGAATGCCGAGACCGTGGGGCTCAACCGGCTGGTGCGCCAGTTTGTCCTGCGCGGCGGCGGGAACGCCGTGGAGGCCGCAGCCGCAGAGACACGCGCGGCCCCGGTGCCGGCGCAGCCGCCCCGGCCCGTGGCTGAGGCGGAAGGAGAGCCGCTCGCTGATGCCGCCTGGGAGGATTTCAACGACGGCAGCGAAGCCTGGCCGGACCGTAATGGCGCAGCCCTGCCGCGTTCGGCCTGACCCGAACGGTCCCGCGGCGCGGCCGGGCCGGGCCGCACTCCATCCTGGCAGAATTCCAACCCTATCAATATCGATAGATTGGCGCGGGGCCGGCGGTTGGGCAACATTGTTGCGCGGTCCGGCCAGCTGGCGGGGCCGCGGTGTCTGGCAGGCGCACGCGTGTAGTGAGTAACGGCGGCCTTTGCGAGCGAGGGGCGTCAGGTACGCCGGGGGGCAAAGCCGGCCGGTGATTGGCGGCGCCAGCCAGATGCCTTTGCCCACGGCACCGTTTGCTGGATTTCCGAAAACAGTTTCAGCGGGTTGGTGCGGACTCAGCGTGTCAAGATGGCTGTTGAGGCTTCTGTCCGGGCGCTCCGGCCAGTCAAGCGGATCAAGGCAGCTTCGCCGGAAGCGGCTTTGCTGTTTTATGGGGCCGGAACCCGAACCGGAACAAACACTCAGATGCCTGCTGGGCGCCGCACCGCGGTCTCCGCACAATCAGCAAAGACAGGGGGCTCCAAGCCCGCGGACACAGGCCGCCACAGCATCCCGCCACGAAAAAAGGCGCCCCGCGGGGCGCCTTTTGCGGTTCTGCAAACCTGAAGCGGATTACATTTTCAGGTTCGGAATGATCTGTTTCTTGCGGGACATGATGCCCGGCAGCACCACGGTGTCGCCCGAGGCATCGGCGCCGAAGGACTTGCTTGCCACGGTCTTGACCAGGTCGTTGGGCACCAGCAGGGTGGCTTCCTCGTTCAGGATGTCGACCACGAACAGCAGCACCTGATCGACGCCGTCCTCAGACGCGACGGTGGTCATGGTGTCCATCAGCGACGCCTTGCGGTCCAGCACCACGGCCGGCGCGGTGGTTTCCAGAACCGAGACGCGGAACTTGGTGCCGTCGACCTCATATTCCTTGGAGTCCATGCGCAGCAGTTCGGCATCGGAGAAGGAGGAGACGTCGGACTTGGCAGCAAACATCTCAGCCGCGTAGTCGGCAATATTGATGCCCAGGTCGGCAGCCAGCTTCTCGGCCACTTCCTTGTCGTGGGCGGTGGTGGTCGGCGAGCGGAATTCCAGGGTGTCGGACAGGATGCAGGTCAGCGCTGCGCCCTTGACCGCCTCGGGCATCTTGGCGGCATCGTCGCCCATCAGGTCGTGCATGATGGTGGCGGTGCAGGCCAGCGGGCGGATGGTGATGTCGATCGGGCCTTTGGTTTCCAGGCCGCCGACCAGCTTGTGGTGGTCGATGATCGCCTGCACGTCGGCGCCGTTGATGTTGGCGGGCAGCTCGGCCGGGTTGTTGGTGTCGACGATCACAACAGCCGCGTCATCAGCGACGTCGGCGATGATTTCCGGCTTTTCCAGGCCCCAGCGCTGCAGCATGAAGGCCGCTTCGGTGTTCGGCTCGCCCAGCAGTTTGGGCTCGGCAGCAACGCCTTTCACCTCGTTCAGGTACCAGGCCCAGACGATCGGGGAGCCGGTGGAGTCGGTGTCGGGGGATTTATGGCCGAAAACTTGAATGGTCATGGGGCTGTCCTGTTCACTCATGAGGTCAGTAAAGGGGAGATTTGCGCGCCTTATAGGACCGGCGCGCACGCTTGTCACCCCGCTGCTGCTGCAATGCGGCGATGTGCTCAGAAGGGTGCGCGTTCGAGGGTGTAGCCCTGCTGCTGCAGCAGGTTCAGCACGCCGTTCTCCCCCGGCAGGTGCAGCGCGCCTGCGGCCACCACGATCACGCCGTCCTCAGCCGCTTCAATCACCGGGATCCAGGCCTGGTTGCGCTGGTCCAGCAGCTCTTGCATCGCGTCGGTCCAGATGGCCTCCCGCTCTTCCTGCGTCAGGGCGCCGCTTTCCAGAAACTCCTGCTCGCTCAGGTACAGGGCGTGCAGCACCTGCTGGTCAAAATAGGCCTCAGCCGTGGTAAAGAAATTGTCCTGGCCGCCGCCCAGCAGAGCGGTAAAGGCGCGCAGCTGGCGGACCTGCTCCTCCAGCGGGTCGCCGTCCAGCATCCGGATCACGGACATCGGGTCTTCCAGCGACCGGATTGGCACGCCGGCCTCCTCGGCAGCGGCGGCCAGGCGCAGGTCGAGGCCGTTCTTGAACTCCGGCTGCCGCAGCACGCAGGGCGGCACCGCCATCGACAGGGCCAGGAACCAGGGCCGCATCTTGGCGGCCATCCAGGGCGCGACCCCGTGCGCGCGGGCCTTGGCGGAGAGGCTCTCCCACTCCTCCTGCGGCAGGCGGTCGATCAGGGTCGGGCCTTCGGTGATCAGCATCAGCGACGGGGTGCGGCCGAGTTCATTTTCAAACGCGGCCTTGTCGGCGGGGCTGGCCTCCATCAGCAAGAGATCGGCCTGGCGGACCACCGGTGCCAGAGCGCTGGTGATCCGGTCCATCCGCGGGTCGTTGATGTGCAGGGTGCCGATCACGTGAACAGTGCGGGCGCCGCGGCGGGCAATCCAGTGGTTGCCTTCGGCAAAGGGGGCCGCCGCGGCCCGTGCCTGGAGCCGGGCCAGATCGTCCGCCGGAAGGGTGGTGCGCAGATCGGTGCCGGTGCAGGCGGCCCACAGCGCGGCGGGCAGCAGCAGGAAGAGAACGGAGAGGAAAAGCCGCATGAAAGACAGGTCCTGAAAAGGGTGGCGGAAATGGATGCGCCCCATCCCTACCACGGGGCGCGGCTGAGGCTGAAGCCCTTGGCATTCAACAGGTTCAGCACGCCGTTCCTGCCAGGCAAATGGGCCGCGCCGACCGCAACCACGATCCGCTCCTGCCGGGCAGCCAGGATCACCTTCATCCAGCGTTTGTTGCGCTGGTCCAGCAGGCGGTCATTGTACTGGCGCCACAGCCGCGCGGTCTCGGCGCCGGAGAAGCTGCTGTACTGGGCGCTGATCCACGGCGCGAGCACGAAGGCGGACCAGACGCTTTGGTCGAAATAGGCTTCGACCGGGGTGGCATCCTCTGGTTTGTCCGATTGCACCAGCTCCAGTTCCAGTTCCAGCATCCGCGCCTGATCGCGCAGCGGCAGGCTGGCGATGGCCGTCAGCGCCTGCGCCGGGGTTTCCAGCGCGCCGATGGGGATGCGTTTGCGGCTGGCGAAATCCGAGATCCGGTCGTCCAGGCCGCGCTTCAGGCCAAAGCCATAGGGGCGGCAGCCGCTTTGCACGAGGAACATGGAAATCGCCCAGGGCTGCATCCGGTTCATGGTTTCCACATTGGCGCCGGAAACCCGGGCGGTCAGCTCGAAATGCTGCCAGGCCTCCTTGCCCAGCAGGTGCCGCAGCTCCTGCCCCTGCGGCAGCAGAAAGCTGCGGGCGAGGGAGGCGGGCATGGCGTCAACGTCGCCCATTTCGGCTTGCACTGTCTCCAGGTAAATGGCCTGGGCCGAGGCCAGCGCCGGGCGCAGGTTGCGCATCACCCGCGCCATGCGGGAATCGCCGCCATGCATGGTGCCGATCACGTGGATGGTGCGGTTGCCCTTGGTCGCGACCCAGTGATTGCCGCGGGAAAACGGGGTGGCGGCCATTTCGCGCTCCAGCCGCGCTTCGGTGGCGGGCGGCAGGTGATCGCGGTAGTCGATGCCGCGGCAGGCGGCAAAGCCGGCAGTGGCCTGCAGCGCCAGGGCCAAGGCAAGTGCAATCCGTTTCATCAAGCGCCCTTTCCCCGGGGTTCCGGTACTGTGGCCTGAGCATTTGACCCTAGGGCGGAGCAGGGGGCGCGGCAATGGCAAACCCGGCACCGGGGCGCAAATTCGGGCGGCGGATTGCCAAGGGCGGCGCTTGATGCCAGTCATGGGGCATGGAACGGGAAGAACAGCTTTATGCGCCGGTGAAGGCGCTGCTGGAAGGGCAGGGCTACGCCGTCAAGGGCGAGGTGGGGGCCGCCGATGTGGTGGCGGTCCGCGGTGCGGAGCCGCCGGTGATTGTCGAGCTGAAGCTGAAGTTTTCGCTGTCGCTGTTTCACCAGGCGGTGGCCCGTCTGGCCATCACCGACCATGTCTATATTGCGGTGCCGCGGCCCAACGGGCGGCAGGCGCGGCGGATGCTGAAGGACAATCTGGCGATGTGCCGGCGGCTGGGTCTGGGGCTGATCACGGTGCTGGCGGACGGCCGTGCGGAGGTGCATTGCGATCCCGGGCCGTATGCGCCGCGCAAGTCCAGGAAAAAACAGGCACGGCTGCTGCGCGAGTTCCAAGCCTTGCGCGGCGACCCCAACGCGGGCGGCGCCACCCGGCATGGCATTGTCACCGCCTACCGCCAGGACGCGCTGGCCTGCGCCGCGCATCTGGCCGGAACCGGCGCCTGCAAGGGCAGTGAGGTCGCCAAGGCCACCGGCGTGGCCCGCGCTACCCAGTTGATGGCCAGGAACCACTATGGCTGGTTCGAGCGGGTGGAAACCGGCATTTATCAGCTTACCGAGGCGGGCCGCGAGGGGCTGGTGCATTGGGCGGAAAGCTGGGAGGGGGAGTGAAGCTGTAAGCTTGGCTTTCTCCAATCTAATGTGTGCGGTTGCCTATGCGACTTATTTTCATCTCAGTTTCCGAAGTTCGGTTTAATTCAACTCATGTGAGTTGCATTTTTTCCCTGTTGAGCAAGAGCCGGTCTGCGCCGATGACGGGCGCAACTTTGCACAAGGGGAGAGAGCAATGGCAGATCAGGACATCGACCGGCTTCAGGACCGGCTGCGGGCGCAGCGGGTTTCCTTCGACAAGATCCCGGTGATCGACGTCAGCGCGCTGAACACGGGCGGCAGCCTGTTTGAGGTGGCCAAGGAAATCCGCTGGGCGCTGACCAACGTTGGCTTCTTCTACGTGAAGAACCACGGGGTGCCGGAGGCGGTTGTGAACGGCGCCTTTGATGAGACCCGGGCGTTCTTTGACCTGCCGCTGCAGGACAAGATGGACCTGCATATCTCCAAATCGGGCCTTGCCCTGCGCGGCTATATCGAGATTTTCGGCGAGAACACCGACCCCGCGAAGACCAAGGACCTGAAGGAATGTTTCGACATCGGGCCGGCCGGGCTGGCCGGGCATGCGCCGTTCTTCGGCCCCAACCTGTGGCCCGCGGCGCAGCCGGAATTTCAACGCGCGGTCTATGGCTACCATCAGGAGATGAAGGGCCTGGCGCAGCGGCTGATGCGGGCGATTGCGGTCAGCCTGGATCTGGAGGCGGATTTCTTTGTGCCGCGGATGCAGAAGCCGATCACCATCCAGCGGCTGCTGCATTACCCGCCGCAGGAGGGCCGGATTGATGAGAGCGTGATGGGGATCGGCGCCCATACGGATTACGGCAGCCTGACTATCCTGGCGCAGGATGATGTGGGCGGTTTGCAGGTGATGAACCGCGACGGCCAATGGGTCGAGGGGCCGCCCGTTGCCGGAACCTTTGTCATCAACATCGGCGATCTGGTTCAGCGGCTGACCAATGATCTGTATCTGGCCAACCTGCACCGGGTGGTGAATGCTTCGGGCCGGGAACGCTATTCGATCCCGTTTTTCATTGATGCGGATGCGGACGCGGTGTTCCAGCCGCTGGACAGTTGCGTCAGTGCGGAAAACCCGGCGCGCTATGAACCGGTCACCTGCGGCGCGCACAAGTTCGGCCGCTTTAAGGACAGCTTCCCGCACCTGAAAGACAAGGCCGCATAAGGCCGCGAAATAGGCGGAACAGAGGGCGCTCCGGCGCCCTCATTTTTTTTGCTGATTCCATGTTGACAACATGCGGGGGCATTCCTAGCTTCCCCGTCGTTAGCACTCACCCCGTGTGAGTGATAACGGCCCCGCCGGGGAGGCGGAGGTCCAACAGATAACAACCTTTGAGCCTTTCAAGGAGCTGCAAAGATGGCATTGAAACCGCTTCATGACCGCGTGCTGGTGCGCCGCACCGAAAGCGAAGAAAAAACCGCGGGCGGCCTGATCATCCCCAATTCCGCCAAGGAAAAGCCGAGCGAAGGCGTTGTGGTTGCTTGCGGCGCAGGCGCCCGCAAGGACAGCGGCGAGCTGATCGAGATGGCCGTGTCCGCTGGCGACCGCATCATGTTCGGCAAGTGGTCCGGCACCGAAGTGACCGTCGACGGCGAAGAGCTGCTGATGATGAAGGAAAGCGACATCATGGGCATCATCGAGTAAGCCGTCCGGCTTCTCTGATCCCTGATCGCTGAAACCCACAGAATTTCTCTAGGAGAGTGAAAAATGGCTGCTAAGGACGTCAAATTCGACACCGATGCCCGCAACCGCATGCTGAAAGGCGTCAACATTCTGGCCGACGCCGTGAAAGTGACCCTGGGCCCGAAAGGCCGCAACGTGGTTCTGGACAAATCCTTCGGCGCACCGCGCATCACCAAGGACGGTGTGTCCGTGGCGAAGGAAATCGAACTGGAAGACAAGTTCGAGAACATGGGCGCCCAGATGGTGAAGGAAGTTGCTTCCCGCACCAACGACGAAGCCGGCGACGGCACCACCACCGCAACCGTTCTGGCCCAGGCGATCGTCAAAGAAGGCCTGAAGCAGGTTGCTGCCGGCCTGAACCCGATGGACCTGAAGCGCGGCATCGACCTGGCAACCGCCAAAGTCGTGCAGGGCATCAAGGACATGGCCCGCGAAGTGAAAGACTCCGACGAGGTTGCGCAGGTTGGCACCATCTCCGCCAACGGCGAAGCTGAAATCGGCCGCCAGATCGCTGACGCGATGCAGAAAGTCGGCAACGAAGGCGTCATCACCGTCGAAGAGAACAAAGGCATGGAAACCGAGACCGACGTGGTCGAGGGCATGCAGTTCGACCGCGGCTACCTGTCGCCCTACTTCGTCACCAACCCCGACAAGATGGTCGCGGATCTGGAAGACTGCATGATCCTGCTGCACGAGAAGAAACTGTCTTCGCTGCAGCCGATGGTTCCGCTGCTGGAGCAGGTGATCCAGTCGCAGAAGCCGCTGCTGATCATTGCTGAGGACGTCGAAGGCGAAGCGCTGGCAACCCTGGTTGTCAACAAGCTGCGCGGCGGCCTGAAAATCGCAGCCGTCAAGGCACCGGGCTTCGGCGACCGCCGCAAGGCCATGCTGCAGGACATCGCGATCCTGACCGGCGGCCAGGTGATCTCCGAAGATCTGGGCATGAAGCTCGAGTCCGTGACCATGGACATGCTGGGCACCGCCAAGAAAGTCACCATCACCAAAGACGAAACCACCATCGTCGACGGCGCTGGCGAGAAGGCCGAGATCGAAGCACGTGTTGCCCAGATCCGCACCCAGATCGAGGAAACCACCTCTGACTACGACCGCGAGAAGCTGCAGGAACGCGTTGCCAAACTGGCAGGCGGTGTTGCCGTGATCCGCGTCGGCGGCATGACCGAAGTGGAAGTGAAAGAGCGCAAGGACCGTGTGGACGACGCTCTGAACGCGACCCGCGCAGCCGTGCAGGAAGGCGTGATCGTCGGCGGCGGTGTTGCCCTGGTGCAGGCCGGCAAGGGCCTGGAAGGCCTGGAAGGCGCCAACGCCGACCAGAACGCAGGCATCAACATCGTCCGCAAGGCCATCGAGGCGCCGCTGCGCCAGATCGCCGAGAACGCAGGCGTCGACGGTGCCGTGGTTGCCGGCAAGATCCGCGAATCCGTGGACAGCGCATTCGGCTACAACGCGCAGACCGGTGAATATGGCGACATGTTCTCCTTCGGCGTGATCGACCCGGCCAAAGTGACCCGTACCGCTCTGGAAGACGCATCCTCGGTTGCTGGTCTGCTGATCACCACTGAGGCCATGGTTGCCGACAAGCCCGCCAAAGAAGGCGCGGCAGCCGGCGGCATGCCCGACATGGGCGGCATGGGCGGCATGGGCGGCATGATGTAAGCATCAGCCATCCATCCGGATGACTTTGGGGCTGCCTTCGGGCGGCCCCTTTCCGTTTCGGAGGGGAGAAGAAGGCCCGCCTTGCGGGCCTGCCTGCGGCGCGAGTATTTGTGCAAAGGTGAATGCAGGAGGTTTGGGATGGTCGTCGGGCCGGATACTTTGAATGAAGTGAAGGAAGAGCACTTTGACGAGGTCGAGGCGCTCTTGCTTGCCGCCTTTCCCACCGATGCCGAAGTGCGGCTGGTGCGGCAGCTGCGGGCAGATGGGGACGTGCTGCATGAGTATCGCAAGTCTTGGGACGGTAAGATTGGCGGCTATCTTGCCCTGAGCCGGATGCAAGCGCCCGCGGGCTGGGCTTGCCTGGCACCAATGGCGGTGCGGCCGGAATGGCAGGGCGGCAGGCTGGCGGAGCGCAATCCGAATATGGAGGCCGGCGGGCCTGAGGATGAGTCGTATCGCAGGCCGTGGCGGTTCGGCACCCGGATGCTGCGGGAACTGGCGCAGTACTATGAGATGCCGGCGGAGGCGTTTGCAGGGCAGCTTCCCGAAACCATCGTCGTTCTGGGTAAACCCTCTTTCTACGGCCGCTATGGCTTCAGCCGGGAGCGGGCGCAGAAGCTCAAGAGCCCCTATCCGCTGGAATACACGCTGATCCTACGCCGCGGCTATGATGTGCCGGAGGAGGAGCTGGCCTACCCGCGGGCATTCTCAGGCCTCTAACACGAAGAAATCAGTGGTCCTGCGTGCCTTGCCACGCTACCCCTTGAAAATGCGCCTGTTTCTTCTCGTCTCCCTGACCATGATTGCCTTTGCCGCGAACTCCATCCTCAGCCGGCTGGCCATCGGGGGCGGGTATATGGATGCTGGCAGCTTTGGTCTGCTGCGGCTGGCCTCCGGCGCGGCGATGCTGGTCGTTCTGTGCCTGGCGCAGGGGCAGGCGGTGCGGCAGGACCTGCGGGCGAGCCTGGGGGGCGGGGCGGCGCTGACGCTTTATATGGCCGGGTTTTCGCTTGCGTATCAGCAGCTTGATGCGGGCCTTGGCGCGCTGGTGCTGTTCGGCGTGGTGCAGGTGTCTATGTTCCTGTGGGGCGCGCTGCGGGGCAATCCGGTCAGCGGCGGCCAGGTGGCGGGCGCGGTTCTGGCCTTTCTGGGGCTGGCTTATGTGGTCTGGCCCGATGGCTCCGGCACAGCGCCCCTTGGCGCGTCGCTGTTGATGGCGGCGGCGGGGCTGGGCTGGGGGATCTACAGCATCCTGGGCCGCGGGGCGGTGCAGCCGCTGGCAGCAACGGCGGTGAATTTCCTATGGTCCACGGCGATGTTTCTGCCCGTTGCCCTGTGGCTGGGCGGCAGCACGGTGAGCCTTTACGGCGCGGTGCTGGCGGTTGTGTCGGGGGCGGTGACCTCTGGCATGGGCTATGCGCTGTGGTACCGGCTGCTGCCGCAGATCCTGCCTGCAGTGGCCGCAACGGTGCAGCTGAGCGTGCCGGTGATTGCAATTGTTGCAGGGGCCGTTCTGCTGGGGGAGGCGATCGGGCTGCGGCTGGTTTTCGGCTCCATTGCGGTGCTGGGCGGCATCGCGCTGGTGGTGCGGCGGGCGCCCGCGCGCAAGGCGCAGGCAGCCGAACAGGCCGCCAAGTAGCCGCAAGGTCTTCCCTGTGCCGCCGCTTGCGCTTATCTGGGCGTCATGCGTGAGTTTGCCAAACCTTTGCTTGCCGCGGCTGCGGCGCTGCTGCCGCTGCCTGCGGCGGCCGATTGCGTGATCCTGCTGCACGGGCTGGCGCGCTCCGAGACGTCTTTTGCGGTGATGGAGGAGGTGCTGCAGTCGCGCGGGTATGATGTGGTGCGGCCCGGCTATGCCTCGACGGAGGAGACCATTCAGGTGCTGGCAGAGGAAACCCTGCCGGAGGCTTTTGCAGCCTGCGGGGCGCAGCAAACCCATGTGGTCAGCCACTCGATGGGGGGTATCCTGCTGCGCCACTGGCTGCAGGGCAACAGTCCTGCAAACCTGGGCCGGGTGGTGATGATGGGGCCGCCCAACCAGGGCAGCGAGCTGGTGGATGAGCTGGGGGACTGGGAGGTGTTCGGCCTGTTGAACGGCCCCGCCGGCCTGCAGCTGGGCACCGGGGCGGAGAGCCTGCCCAGGCGCCTGCCGCCGGTGAATTTCGAGCTGGGGGTGATTGCCGGGAATGAGACGCTGAACCCGGTGTTTTCCTCGCTGATCCCGGGTGCAGATGACGGCAAGGTTTCGGTCGCCAGCACCAAGGTTGACGGAATGGCCGCGCATCTGACCCTGCCGGTGACCCATACCTACATGATGAACAACCCGCAGGTGATGGCGCAGACGCTGCATTTCCTGGAGGAAGGGCGGTTTGAACCCTCGCTCACCTGGCTGGCGGCGGTGGAAGAGATTATCAGCGAGGCCTGCCAGCTGAATGGCGGCTGTGAAGAGGCGGAAGAATGACGTTGGAACTGACCCTGCAGGGCGGTGATGTGCTGCGCCCCGGCGGGCTGCAGCGCGGCGGTGAGATTGCGATCGCGGGCGGGCTGGTGGCGGATGCGCCCGCCGGGCGGGCCGTGGATTTGTCCGGCTATCTGGTGCTGCCGGGGATCGTGGACGTGCATGGCGACGGGTTCGAGCGCCATCTGGCACCGCGCCGGGGGGCGATGAAGCAGATGGCCGAGGGCGTGGTGGCCGCCGAGGCGGAGCTGGCCGCCAACGGCATCACCACTGCGGTGCTGGCGCAGTTCTACTCCTGGGAAGGCGGCCTGCGCGGGCCGGAGTTTGCGGCGCAGGTGTTCGAGGGCATCAAAGCGGTGCGCGGGTCGCTCGTGACCGATCTGCTGCCGCAGCTGCGGTTCGAGATCCATATGCTGGAGGAGTACGCCGGGCTGGCCGCCAGGGTTGCCGAATGGCAGGTGCCCTATGTGGTGTTCAACGACCACCTGCCGCATGAGCGGCTGGCGGCGGGCAAGAAGCCGCCGCGGCTGACCGGCCAGGCGCTGAAGGCGGGGCGCAACCCGGAAGTGCACTGGCAGATGCTGAAGGACATGCACGCGCGCCGGGATGAGGTGCCGGGCAGGCTGGATGCGCTGTGCCGCGAACTGGCGGCGCTGGATGTGCGCCTTGGCAGCCATGACGACCAGACCGCAGAGGACCGTGCCGTCTGGCGCGAGCGCGGGGCGCGGATTGCCGAGTTCCCCGAGACGCTGGAGGCGGCTGAGGCCGCGCGGGGCGCCGGAGATCCGGTGATCCTGGGTTCGCCCAACGTCGTGCGGGGCGGCTCGCACAAGGGCAATGCCTCGGCTTTGGAGCTGATCGCCATGGGGCTGTGCGATGCGCTGGCCTCTGACTACCACTATCCCAGTCCGCGCCGCGCGGCCTTGATGCTGGAACGCTCGGGCCTGCTGGATCTGGAGGGAGCCTGGCGGCTGGTCTCACACGGGCCTGCGCAGCTGTTGGGGCTGACCGACCGCGGGAGATTGGAGACCGGCAAGCGCGCCGACATTCTGGTGCTGGACAAGCAGACCCAGCGGGTCGCCGCGACGATTGCCGGCGGGCGGGTCAGCTATATGTCGGGGGAGATTGCGGGCCGTTTCATAGCCTGAGGGGGACGCGCCGCGCATCAGGCCGGATGACCCTCTTTGCGGCGCGTGAAACCGGCGGGGCCGGTTTCACCTTGCGTGACTTCCTCTTGCCGGAAATATCCCGGGGTTTGGGGCAGAGCCCCAAGTTGGGGGCTTGTCCGGGGGCAGTGCCCCAGCCTCAGGATTGCGGCTTTTGCACCCGGTTCACATGGCCCATCTTGCGGCCCGGCTTGGCTTCCGCCTTGCCATAAAGGTGGATGGCGCAATCGGCTTCCTTGGCCAGTTCGGGCAAGCGCTCCACGTCGGCGCCGATCAGGTTTTCCATCACCACGTCGGAGTGGCGCTGGCCGTCGCCGAGCGGCCAGCCGGCCACCGCGCGGATGTGCTGTTCGAACTGGTCGACGGTGCAGCCGTTCTGGGTCCAGTGGCCGGAATTATGGACGCGCGGGGCGATCTCGTTGACGATCAGGCCCTGCGGCGTGACGAAGAGTTCGACGCCGAGGACGCCGACATATTCCAGCGCGTTCAGGATCTTGCCAGCCATCAGCACCGCGTCCATGCGCTGTCCGGTGGTCAGCTTGGCAGGCACGGTGGTGGTGTGCAGGATGCCGTCGCGGTGAACGTTTTCTCCTGGGTCGAAACAGGCGATCTCACCCGTCGTGCCGCGGGCAGCGATCACGGAGACCTCGTGGGTGAAATTGACGAAGCCTTCGAGGATCGAGGGCGCGCCGGCCATGGCGGCGAGCGCTTCGCCGGCGTCCTCAGCCGCCTTGATGCGGGCCTGGCCCTTGCCGTCATAACCGAAGCGGCGGGTTTTCAGGATCGAAGGGGCGCCGATCTCTGCCAGGGCGGCGTCGAGGCTGGCCTGGTCAGTGATGTCGGCGAAGGGGGCTGTTTGCAGGCCGAGGTTCTGCAGGAAGGTCTTTTCCGTCAGCCGGTCCTGGCTGATCCGCAGCGCCTCGCGGCCCGGGCGGATCGGTTTTTGCGATTCCAGGAGATCCAGCGCGGAGGTCGGGATGTTCTCGAACTCATAGGTGATGACGTCGACGGAGGCTGCAAAGGCGGCGAGCGCCTCTGCGTCCTCGTAGCCCGCGGTGGTCACCTGGTCGGCGACATGGCCTGCGGGCGGGTTGGCGCCCGGTTCAAAGATATGAGTCTTGAAGCCGAGGCGGGAGGCCGCAACCGAGAGCATCCGGCCGAGCTGGCCGCCGCCGAGGATGCCGATGGTGGAACCGGGTGCGAGCACGTCAGTCATCGGAGGGTTCCTCGGGGATGGAGGCGGAGAGGGCGTCGCGCCAGTCGTCGAGGCGCTGGGCGAGGTCCGCGTCCTGCAGCGCCAGGATGCCCGCGGCCATCAGGCCCGCGTTGGCGGCGCCGGCGGCGCCGATCGCCATGGTGGCGACGGGGAAGCCCTTGGGCATCTGCACGATGGAATAAAGCGAGTCGACACCGGACAGCGCCCGGGTTTGGACCGGCACGCCGACCACCGGCACGCGGGTCTTGGAGGCGACCATGCCGGGCAGGTGGGCCGCACCGCCGGCGCCTGCGATGATCACCTGCAGGCCGCGGTCCGCTGCGGATTTTCCGTAGCTCCACAGCCGGTCCGGGGTGCGGTGGGCAGAGACGATCTTGGCCTCGTATTCAACGCCCAGTTCATCGAGGATATTGGCGGCTTCCTTCATGGTGGGCCAGTCGGATTGGCTGCCCATGATGATGCCCACTTTGATGTCGGCCATGGCTGGTGGCTCCTGTCGCGGCTTGTGGAGCGCGCACTATAGGGAAACCTGGGTTTTACGCAATGCGGGTTGGATGGGAATACGGGTGGATTTGCCCTGTTTTCCGGGGGCTGGCGCTATGCCGCAGGGGGCTCCCGCCCGCGCGGGGATGCAGCGGAGCTGCACCGCCCCCGCGGTTGGGCGTGGCGCCGCGCGGGCGTGCGGCGCGGGCGCTTCTTATGGCCGGCAGAAGGGCTGGCCGGGCGCTATCCCCGGTTGCGGCGGGACTTCAGGCGCCGTGCGATCTGGCGGTCTTCCCAATCCTGGCCAAATAGGCCGATCACTTCGAAGACGCTGAACCCGTGTATCGCGAGGCCGATGCCCCAGCCGAGAGCGGGCCAGATAACCCAGAAGTGCCCGGGGCTGGTCAGCAGATTCAGGATCAGCAGCGCGGCTATTACCACGGCGTATTGGATGGCATGAGTGTAGAAGGCCCGGATGTCGCGCGCATACTGCATGGCGTCCTGTTCCTCTTCACTCGGTTCCGGCGCGGCTGCTGCTGGGGTGGTCTGCATGTCCTGTTCCCTTCGAAGGCTGGAGAATTCCGTTTCCAGAACAGCGGCAATGCATTTCAGGGTTTCCGGGCTTGCCTTGGCGCCGCGTTCGATCCGCTGCAGCGTGCGGGTGCTGATCCCGGCCATGCCGGCGAGCTGCTCTTGCGACAAGCCATTTTCGAGGCGTAGCTTTCTGACAATCACTTTGAGCAATCCTGCTGTTCACATGCGGACGGTCTAACCGGGCCGGGAAATTTGGCCACGACAGGACCCTGACACGCACCCGACAATTGAGTGCACGCAACGGTTTTATCGTCATTTCCGGGGAGGGGCCACAGGTTGGGCCGCGGCTTTGCGGCCATCGCCGCCGGGCGGCGAGGCCGCGGAGGGCTGCGCCCGCCGGATTAGGCGGGCGCAGCGCAGGATCAGTCCCGCTGTTTCGGCAGGATCAGGTTCAGCAGCAGGCCCGCAACGCCGGAGAGGCCGATGCCTGCCAGGGTGAAGCCTTCGCCGAATTGCAGTGTCAGGCCGCCGAGGCCGATGATCAGAACGGTGGAGATGATCACCATGTTGCGGGCCTCGGTCAGCGCCTCGCCCAGTTTGGCCAGAACCGACAGGCCGACCACGGTGACCATGCCGAAGAGCAGGATCATGATACCGCCCATCACCGGCATCGGGATGGTGGAGAGAGCGCCGGAGAGCTTGCCGACAAAGGACAGCGCAATCGCGAACATCGCCGCCCAGGTCATGATCGCCGGGTTGAAGGCGCGGGTCAGGGTCACGGCGCCGGTCACCTCGGAATAGGTGGTGTTGGGCGGCCCGCCCAACAGGCCCGCGGCGGCGGTGGCGAGGCCGTCGCCCAGCATGGTGTTCTGGATGCCGGGCTTCTCCATGTAGTCGCGCTTGGTCACGTTGGAGATCGCCAGGATGTCGCCGAAATGCTCAATCGCGGGGGCGATGGCGACCGGCAGGATGAACAGGATGGCGGCCAGGTTGAATTCCGGCGCGACAAAGCCGGGAACCTTGAACCAGGGGGCATCGGCCACGGCGGCGGTGCTGACCAGGGTTTCGCCGGTCACAGCGCCGAGGATCAGGGCCGCGATATAGCCTGCGGCGACACCGGCCAGGATCGGCACGATGCGCATGATGCCGCGGCCGAGGATGGCGGTCAGCATCGTGGTGCCGAGCGAAATGGCGGCGAGCAGCAGCGCGGTGTTGCGCGGCATAACCTGGGTGTCGCCTGCCAGGCCGGTGGCCATGTTGACCGCAACCGGCGCCAGCGACAGGCCGATCACCATGATCACGGGGCCGACCACCACCGGCGGCAGCAGCCGGTGCAGGAAGCCGGAGCCAAAGGCGCGGATGGCGAAGCTGAGCGCCACATAGAGCAGGCCCGCCGCAGCGAGGCCGCCGGTGGTGGCGGCCATGCCCCAGGTCTGCACGCTGTAGATGATCGGCGCGATGAAGGCGAAAGACGACGCCAGGAACACCGGCACCTGGCCGCGGGTCACGATCTGGAAGATCAGTGTGCCAAGCCCCGCAGTGAACAGCGCCACGCTGGGGTCGAGGCCGGTCAGCAGCGGCACCAGCACCAGCGCGCCAAAGGCGACAAACAGCATCTGGGCGCCGATCAGCGCTTGTTTCGGTGTGAAGTTGTAATCAGCAGCCTGCGTCTCAGGCGCCGGGATCTGTTCCCTCGCAGCGGTCATTGTCTCGCTCGTTTTTTGTTCAGAGGCTTGTTTCCGAAGGCTTCGCGGGGAAACCGCCGGAGACAATCGGGCTGCTCCTAGCGGGTTCATGGCTGTTTGACCATCCGTTAAGGCGGATAATCCGGGCCGGAATGCCTGCCGGCAGCGGGGCAGGCGGGCGGGACGGCAGCGCTCCTTCAGGCGCGCTGCCGCGCCCAACGCCAGGCTGGGCAGCCCGGCTGCACCGCCAGGGGGCGGGAGAGCTTGGCTTTTGGAAAAAATGCTGCGTTCTGCAGCGGGATCCCGGGCAGCTTCGGCTCCGGGCAACAGGCACTGTGCGCGGCCGGTCCGGCCGGCGCGGCGTCAGGCGATAATGTCCGGGGTCAGCCGGTCTTCGATCAAGGCGATCTTGTCCTTGAGGATGAGCTTTTGTTTCTTCAGGCGGCGGATGGTCAGCTGGTCGGCGGTGCCGCGCTCTTCCAGCGCGGAAATCGCTTCGTCCAGATCGCGGTGCTGCCTGCGGAAAACCTCCAGCTCAACCTTGAGGACCTCATCCGTCTTCATCGACACATCTGTGGGTGCATTCATGGGCGACTCTGCAAAGCTGATGAATGAAGTGAGGCTGAAGATACTTCGTTAACGGCTTTTCCGCTAGACCTATGAGCACATGCTCTTGTGAAACCAGCAGGAACTTCCCATATTCTTTCGCAGGCGGCTGCCGTGTGAGGGGCCGTAAGCATCCGTCGCTTTGGCATAAAGGACGATTAAAGTGTCGAAACTTACCTTGGGCTCCTACCCGCATATGCTGGGGTTTGAGCAGCTGGAACGCCTCCTCGAACGCTCGGCAAAATCGGGCAACGAGGGCTATCCGCCGTATAATATCGAACAGACTTCCGATTTTTCCTACCGCATCACCCTGGCCGTGGCCGGTTTCGCCGAGGAGGACCTCGCGATCACCGTCGAGGACCGGCAGCTGGTGATCCGCGGCCGCCAGCGCGACGACAGCGAAGGGCGGGTATTCCTGCACCGCGGCATCGCGGCGCGCCAGTTCCAGCGCATGTTCGTGCTGGCCGATGGCGTCGAAGTGGGCGAGGCGGTGATGGAAAACGGGCTGCTGCATGTGGATCTGACCCGCTCGCGGCCGGAAACCGTTGTCCAGACGATCAACATCAAGAAGGGGTAAGAGCTATGCATACACCGTTTGACTTCAAGCAAGGCGCTGACCGGACCGTCTATGTGAAGGCGGTCGCGGTGGCAGATCTTCCCGCGGACGTGCAGCAGAACGCGGGCGGCCGCGAGCAGCTTTATGCGGTGCACGATGCCGAGGGCGGCCAGCTGGCGCTGGTGGCGGACCGCAGCCTGGCCTTTGTGCTGGCGCGCCAGAACGACATGACGCCGGTGCCCGTGCACTAAGTCCAGCGGGCGTCCAAGTGTAAGGCCAGCGGATTGACTTCCGCTAACAGGCTTTCAAGATGCGAAAGGCGGGCAGGGGCCCGCCTTTTTGATTTTCTGAAACCGGGGGACGGCAATGGCACGCTATGATTTCGACTGGGTGGATGCGTTCTCTGCCCATGCTTTCGGCGGCAACGGCTGTGCAGTGGTGCATGGCGGCGCGCATCTGCCGGAGGCGGTCTGCACGGCTTACGTGCGGGAGACCTCGCTTGTGGAATGCACCTTCACCGGCCCGTCGGAGGTGGCGGACGTGAAGGTGCGCTATTTCCTGGCCAGCCGCGAGATCCCCTTTGCCGGCCACCCGACCGTTGCCACGGTGGCGGCGATGCGGGACCGCGGGCTGATTGAGGGTGACAGCATCACGCTGGAAACCGGGGCGGGGATTGTGCCGGTCAGGCTGGACGGCGATCTGATCGAAATGACGCAAGTGGCGCCGGAGTTCGGCCCCTTTGCCGATCCCGGGCTGGTGGCAGAGGCGGTGAGCCTGCCGGTTGAGGCGATCGTGGGGCAGCCGCAGAAGGTCTCCACCGGGCTGCCGTTCTGCGTCACTGTGCTGCGCGACCGGGCGGCGCTGGAGGCAGCAAAGCTGAATCTGGAGGCGCTGGCGGCCTTGGGCCAATCGCTGGGGGCTGATGGCATCGACATGATGGAGCCGTTTCTGGTGACGCTGGAGGGGGCGACGGAGGCGGGCGACACATTCTCGCGCCTGCTGATGGCGCCGCCCAGCCCGCCGGAGGATCCGTTCACCGGGTCCGCCACCGGGGCGATGGCGTCTTATCTGTGGCATCACGGCCTGATGGAGAAGACGGAATTCACGGCGGAGCAGGGTCACGGCCTGGGCCGCCCCGGCCAGGCGCGGGTGGTCCGCGTTGGCAGTGCGGAGGCGATTGAGGGCGTGCGCGTTGCGGGTGAAGGGTTTGTGCTGATGCGCGGCACGGTGGACCTGCCAGCGGCCTTGTGAGCGCAGGCGGCGGCGTCAGGCGGGTTCTGCCGCCGCCAGTCCGTATTCGCGCAGCGTCAGGTCAAACGCGCTGCCGCTGCGGGGCGGCTGGGTGGAGGGGCCTTTCTGATGCACGTGCAGGCCGATGATATCGGGTTGCCCCAGCAATGAGGCCGTGTGCGCCGGGTCATAGAAATCGCAGCTGGCACCGGGCAGGTAGTACATTGATTTCATTGGCTTGGCCTCCCCGAACCGGTTCTGCCGCTTGAGGATCCGCACCATTGCCTCGTTGCCGTAGACGGTCATGCCGAGGTCGGTTGCGCGGAACTTGCGGCCGAGCGCGCGCAGCAGCGCGGGCTTGACCACCCTCCGCTTGAAGCCCAGCCAGTCCGGCCAGAGGTCCGGGTGGTCCAGCACCTTGAGGAAATCGCAGACGAAGGGATCGTCCGGCGGAAAGTACAGCGCGGAATAGCCCACGGTTGAAGCGCCGTCGAAGGCGAACCAGGCTTGATCCGGGTCCGGCTGGAAGTCCTGGAACAGGATGACGTCGGTATCGAGCCAGAACCCAAGCCCCTGTTTCTGAAGGGCGATCCGGAAGATGTCGGAGTAGCTGAGCCGTTCCTGGCGCGGGCTGTACCGGGTGCGGATCAGCGGTTTCAGGCGCTCCAGCGTGTCCAGCGGCAGGATCTCCCCGGCCGGTTTCAGGCGGACGCCGGGCGGCACGCCAAGGGGCGGGCAGGCGGGGTCGGGAACGTAGAGATCCACGCCGCAGGTGTGGCGCTGCCAGGACAGGAGGGCCAGTTGTGTCAGCAAAGGCAGCTCTTCACCGATCCAAAGAGAAACAGCTCGCACCTGAAATCCGCCTGTAATTCTATATATTTGCCACAGGATTAGCGGATTTCCGCCGACGCGGAAAGCGTTCCGGCGCAGGGCCGTGCGCATCAGCGGGGGACCGTTGCCTTTTTGACCACGGCTAAGAAAGGGGCGCTGCATCGGTTCAGGGGCCTTGGGGCGCTGAACAGAAAACGGCCCGCCGGATGGCGGGCCGTTCCAAAATCTCGCTGCCGTCAGGCTCAGGCTTTGATCAGGCCCATGCTTTCCAGCTTGAGCAGCACCTGGTGGGCGCAGTTGTCGACGTCGACGTTCTCGGTCTCGACCGACAGTTCCGGGTTCTGCGGCACGTCGTAGGGGTCGGAGATGCCGGTGAACTCTTTGATCTTGCCTTCGCGGGCCAGTTTATACAGGCCCTTGCGGTCGCGGCGCTCGCATTCCTCGATCGAGGTGGCAACGTGTACTTCGACGAAGGCGCCGAACTGTTCGATGTCCTCGCGCACGGCGCGGCGGGTGGTGGCGTAGGGCGCGATCGGGGCGCAGATGGCGATGCCGCCGTTCTTGGTGATCTCCGACGCGACATAGCCGATGCGGCGGATGTTGAGGTCACGGTGCTCTTTCGAGAAGCCCAGCTCGCTCGACAGGTTCTTACGAACGATGTCGCCGTCCAGCAGGGTCACGGGGCGGCCGCCCATTTCCATCAGCTTGACCATCAGCGCGTTGGCGATGGTGGATTTGCCGGAGCCGGAGAAGCCGGTGAAGAACACGGTGAAGCCCTGCTCGGCGCGCGGCGGCTTGGTCTTGCGCAGCTCGGCAACCACCTCGGGGAAGGAGAACCATTCCGGGATTTCCAGGCCCTCGGCCAGGCGGCGGCGCAGTTCGGTGCCCGAGATGTTGAGGATGGTGACGTTATCGCGGTCTTCGATCTCGTCGTTCGGCTCGTACTGGGCGCGCTCCTGCACATAAACCATGTGCTTGAAGTCCACCATTTTCAGGCCGATTTCCTCTTCATAGGCGCGGAACAGCTCCTGTGCGTCGTAGGGGCCGTAGAAGTCTTCGCCTGCGGAGTTCTTGCCCGGGCCCGCGTGGTCGCGGCCGACGATGAAGTGGGTGCAGCCGTGGTTCTTGCGGATCAGGCCGTGCCAGACCGCCTCGCGCGGGCCGGCCATGCGCATTGCCAGGTTCAGCAGCGACATGGTGGTGGTGGCCGCCGGGTATTTGTCCAGAACCGCCTCATAGCAGCGCACGCGGGTGAAGTGGTCGACGTCGCCCGGCTTGGTCATGCCGACAACCGGGTGGATCAGCAGGTTGGCCTGGGCTTCGCGCGCGGCGCGGAAGGTCAGCTCCTGGTGGGCGCGGTGCAGCGGGTTGCGGGTCTGGAAGGCCACGACCTTGTTCCAGCCCAGCTTGCGGAAGTAGGCGCGCAGCTCGTTCGGGGTGTCGCGGCGGCCGCGGAAGTCATAGTGGACGGGCTGCTGGATGCCGGTCACGGGACCGCCCAGGTAGACCTTGCCCGCGGTGTTGTGCAGGTAGTTCACCGCCGGGTGGGCGTCGTCATCGGCGCCAAAGACCTTCTCCGCCTCGCGCGCCTTGTTCGGCACCCAGTTGTCGGTGACGGTCATGGTGGCGAGGATCACGCCTTCCTGGTCGCGCAGCGCGATGTCCTGGCCCGCTTCCAGCTTGGCGGCGAAGTCTTCAGACACATCCAGGGTGATCGGCATCGGCCACAGGGTGCCGTCCGCCAGGCGCATGTTTTCGACAACGCCGTCATAGTCGGCCTCGGACAGGAAGCCCTTGAGCGGGTTGAAGCCGCCGTTCATCAGCAGTTCCAGGTCGCAGATCTGGCGCGGGGTCAGGTCCCAGCTGACCAGGTCGGCTGCTTCGACCTTCAGTTTCTGCGCGCTTTCGTAGGAGACATAAAGCTCAGGGATGGGAGCCAGGTTGCTTTGCATCGGATGGGTCCTGTGTTTGAGAGGGGGAAGGCCGCTTGCGGAGCCGGTGAGTTCCGCATGCAGCGCGTTGTATTCTGCGAGCTTGCGGGCGAGGAAACGATCGGTGAGGCGCACTTTTTCCGCAGCGCCCCGGGTGGTGAGCGAATAGGCGAACCGCTGCCGTTTGTCGGGGCCGGGGCGGGCGCTGACGGTGATCAGGCCGCCCTCTGCCGCCAGCCGAAGCTGGGTATTCAGCCGCCCGAGCGAAATCCCCAGCGCCGCAGCGGTCGCGCGCTGCGACGCATCCGGCGCCGTGTCGAGCTGGCGCAGGAGGCGGAAGAGCAGGTCTTCCTCGTCCGGGGTGGATATTGTCGCAATGTCGGTCACGGCGGGCAGCAGTAGGCTCAACGGGTTAAAAGTGTGTTCACGCGTGAACGCATTGCATGGTTCGGCCCGGAAGCAAAGCGCAATTTAGGCCGGATTGGCGATTTTTTGCCAAGTTGTTTTGGTGCAACGCATCCGTGTGTGCGGCAGAATATTCCCCAGAGGCGTGTCTGGCGGACGGTATCGTCCAGGGCAGCTGCCGGGCCGCAAACAGGTGTTCCCGCTGGCGGGCGGCAGGCTCAACCCTGTTCCCTGCCAAGCAGGCGGGGCAGGGCGGCCGCGTGTTCCACCGGCAGAGCGGCCAGCGGCGCGGAGACGCCCCTGAGCTGGAACTCCTGCAGGGCAAACCGCTCCGGCGCGTAGCCTGCGGCCTGCAGCACGCGGGCGGAAACCAGCAATTCGATTCCCAGCTCCTTGGTCTTGGCTTCCAGGCGGCTGGCGGTGTTGACGCTGCCGCCGATGATGGTGCGCGGGGCATGGCCGGCGCTGCCGATCTCGCCCAGCACCAGCTGACCCAAGTGGACACCGATGCCGATTCGGATCTGCGGCTCGCCATCCGCCGCCAGCCGGGCGTTGAAGTCCTGCAGCGCGGTGCCGATGGCGGCGGCGGCGTCCAGCGCGGCCTGGGCGGAACGGGCCGGGCTTGGGGCCTCGAACAGCGCCAGCAGGCCGTCGCCGAGGTATTTGTCGACGGTGCCGCCTGCCGCGATGATGGCGGGGACGATGGCGTCGAAGAACCGGTTGAGCAGGAACACAACGTCATAGGGCAGCTGTCCGGAGGTGCGGGCGGTGAAGCCGCGCATGTCGAGGAACAGGACGGCGAGCTGCTGTTCGCTGCCCTGACTGGCATGGGCGCGCCCCTTGCCCCCGTCGGGGCGGAACATGCGGGTGACGGTAAGCGGCGTCTCAGGCCGGATCTGGCAGGCCAGGCGCATATTGGCAGGCGCCTTGACCGCGGCCAGGCTGCGGGCCTCGGGCGGGGCGGGCGGCGGCAGCGCCTCGCCGCCTTCCTCCACCACAACCCGGCAGGTGGTGCAGCGCCCCTTGCCGCCGCAGAGCGAGGTGTGGTGGACGCCATTTGCCTGGGACATCTCCAGCAGGGTCAGGCCGCGTTCGGCGCGGATCTCGGGGCCGAAGGCATAGCGGATGCGCACCGCCCGGCGCCGCCGCAGCAGCCGGTTGATAACATGCGCCGCGGCTGCCAGGGCGAGCAGGATCAGGAATGCGGCGAACCAGCGGTTGTCCGTCTGGAACAGCTCGGCAAAGACCTCGCGGCTGGGCCAGTTGAATTCCTCCATCAGCGCCGGGCGCTGGCTGCCCTCCACGAACAGGCCATGGATGCGGCGGCCCTCGGTCAGGAAGCCGGCCAGGGCGAAGCCGGGGATGAACACCGCCAGCCCCGCCATCCAGGGGATGAGCTGCCGCCACCAGCGGGTCAGGCGCAGCCAGTAATGCAGGCCGATGCAGCCGTGGATCCAGACCGCCAGCAAGAGCGCGCTTTGCTGCCAGGCCTCCGGCGAGGCCCACATCAGCACGATCACATAGGCCATCTCGTCGTTGACGCCGTGGATTTCATGCGAATAGCGGGTGAAGAGCAGATGGCTGAGCAATTGAAGCGGGATCAGAAAGCCCAGCAGGGTTTGCAGCGCCTCGCCGGGCCGCATCCTGAGGCTGCGGCGGCGGGCCAGGTTCCACAGCGCCAGACCGGCGTGCAGGATCAGGGAGGCGTAAAGGATGAGGCCGCCGGGAAAGCTGCGGGTGATCAGCTGGCGGGCGTCCTGGAACTCCTCCATCCAGACCGGGGACAGCAGCCCCAGGCCGATATTAATGAAATGAAAGAAGACATAGGTGAACAGCACCAGGCCGGTGACGATCCGGGTGCGGGTGATCCAGTTGCCCTGCCAGAGCGCGCTCGCCAATCCGGTCCTCCTGCCTTGGGGTGTCCGGGGCAGACTGCGGGCCGCGCGCGCGCCGGTCAAGGCGGCAGGCGGGTCAGGCGTGCGGCAGTGCGGCCAGCAGGCGGCTTTCGTTTTGTTTCAGAACCATGCGGGCGGCCGGGTAGCTGCTGCCCGCATCGCGGGCCAGATCCGGGAACAGCTCCAGGATTTCCTGCCGGGTGGCGCCTGCGTCCTTGCCCAGGGCGCGGGCGCCCGGCTGGAAGCTCTCGGTCCACATGCCGTTGGAAAACACCGCCTGATGGCGGCTGAACAGCAGGTGGACGTAAGTGGTGCGGTCCACCTGCGGCTGGCTGACATTGGGATGCGCCTGCAAGTGGCTGGCGGCGGCGAACACCTCCGGCTCGCCGAACAGCATCTGGCAGTTTGCGCCCTTGAGCAGCAGCCGGTGCTGCGGCGACACCCACAGATCCTGCGCGGGCTGGCCGGGGCCAAAGGCGTTGGCGGCGATCCGCACCGGCTGCAGGTGCGGGCAGGCCTGCATCCAGCTGCGCCCGACCTGGCGGATGCCGGCCCAGAGCACCGGCTGGAACCCGTTGTCCCGGGTCAGCACCATGTCGCCGGGGCACAGCCGCTCCACCGGGCGCAGGCCCTGGTCGGTGCAGATCGTGGTGCCGGATACGAAGCAGGGCACAAAGCTGGAGTATTCCGAAGACCCGTAGTTGCTGCCGGAGATTTTCTCGTAGCGGGCGCCATCCTTCAGCGGCGTGTCGGTCGAGAAGCCCCAGACATCGGAGGTGTAGCCGTTCTGCGAGAATACCGTGATGGTGATGACCGGGCCGAACGGGCTTCCGTATGCATCGACCTCCTGCACGTAGTGGTGCGATTCGGCCTCGACCGGGGTGCCGCTGGCCACCATGGAGCCGCCATCAATGATCTTGTGGCCCCATTCCTTGTCATCCTCCATGATGTCGGCGCTGCCTGCGGTGTCTTCCAGGGTGACCTGTTCGATGGGGTAGCTGGAATTGTAGGTGAACACCGTGCCGACGGGCGTGTCGGAGTTGTTGATGATCGAGCTGCCCGAGGACATGTAGGGGGAGCTGCCATCCACAGTGAATGCGTTCGCGTTGAACGCGCTTAAGGTGCGAATAGCCATAAAGCCCCCGGCAGAAAAGGATTTGGTTGCGGTGTTTTTCAGTAGGTTTCGCGCCTCAACCGCTAACGCCGGGTTAAGGTGCCGCGGGAAGTAAGCCGCATTTTAGCAATTGCCTGCCGGAGGTGGCTGCGCTGATAAGTCTATTTTAATCATAGGGTTGCGCAATTTTAACGCAGCAGCAGGCGAGGCGCGTGCGACGCCGGCGCAGTGCGCCTGCCGGCTGAACCGGAACTTGGAAGGCGCGCGCAGGGCTGGCAGATTCTATTGCGGTCTGCGGAGCGCGCGAAAGCCGCGAAGGCGTGCCGGGAAGCAGGCAGAAGCCCCGGCTGCGGGCGGTGTCAGGGCCCCCGGAAAAACCGGGCGCCCCTGAGAATTTTTTAGTCCTGCTCTGCCAGGAAGCGTTCGGCGTCCAGTGCGGCCATACAGCCCATGCCGGCCGAGGTCACCGCCTGGCGGTACTTGTGGTCGGTCAGGTCGCCCGCGGCGTAAATGCCGGGGATCGAGGTCTCGGTGGAGCCGGGCTTGACCTTGACGTAGCCGCCGTTGTGCAGCTCCAGCACGTCCTTGACCAGCTCGGTCGCCGGGGCGTGGCCAATGGCGACAAAGACGCCCTTGCAGGGGATTTCCTTCAGCTCGCCGGTCTGCACGTTCTTGACCACTACGCCCTCGACCCCCAGCGGGTTGTCGGTGCCCACCACCTCTTCGAGGGTGTGGAACCACAGGGTCTCGATCTTGTCGTTCTTGAGCAGGCGGTCCTGCAGGATCTTTTCGGCGCGCAGCTCGTCGCGGCGGTGGATCAGAGTTACCTTGGAGGCGAAGTTGGTGAGGAACAGCGCCTCTTCCACGGCGGTGTTGCCGCCGCCGATCACCACGATCTCCTGGCCGCGGTAGAAGAAGCCGTCGCAGGTGGCACAGGCGGAAACGCCGAAGCCCTTGAACTTCTCTTCCGACTCCAGGCCCAGCCATTTGGCGCGGGCGCCGGTGGCCAGGATCACCGCGTCAGCGGTGTAGGTGGTGCCGCTGTCGCCCTTGGCCACAAACGGGCGGGAGGAGGTGTCGAGCGAGGTGATGATGTCGCCGATGATTTCGGTGCCCATCGCCTTGGCGTGCTCCTGCATCCGCACCATCAGGTCGGGGCCCTGCACCTCGGTGTCGCCGGGCCAGTTCTCGACTTCGGTGGTGGTGGTCAGCTGGCCGCCGGGCTCAATGCCCTGGACCAGAATGGGTTCCAGCATGGCGCGGGAGGCATAGACCCCTGCAGTGTAGCCGGCAGGCCCGGAGCCGATGATCAGAACCTTGGTGTGGCGCGTCTCGCTCATGTTCGTCCCTTACGTAAGCAGCATGGCGGGCTTGCCGCCGTCAGGAAATGCATATAGCGGCAGGACCCGCTGGCTTAAACCCCCAGCCTTTGCATGCCGCGGGATGCAGATTTGCGGAAGCCGCCCGGGATTGCGGCTTGCACCTTCGGAGTGCAAAGAATATTGCGCGGCGATGAAACATTATTGCGCGGCCCAGTGGCGGTGCTATAAGAAACGCAAAATTCACAGGAGTTTCCGGCATGGTCACAACCCGTCTAGATCCGATTGATCGCAAGATTTTGTCGGAGCTTCAGGCCGATGGGCGGATGACCAACGTCGAGCTGGCCAAGCGGGTCGGCATTTCGGCACCGCCCTGCCTGCGCAGGGTGCGGGCGCTGGAGGAGGCCGGGCTGATCCACGGCTATCATGCGGATGTGAACGCGCGCGAGCTGGGATTCGAGGTGCAGGTCTTTGCCATGGTGGGGCTGGAGAGCCAGGCCGAGGTGGAGCTGAGCGCCTTTGAGGAAAAGTGCCGCAGCTGGCCGCTGGTGCGCGAGTGCCACATGCTGAACGGCGAGGTGGATTTCATCCTGAAATGCGTCTCCCCGGATCTCAGCACCTTTCAAAGCTTTCTGACCGCCGATCTGCTGACCACGCCGAATGTGGCCAGCGTCAAGACCTCGCTGGTGATCCGCGGCGCCAAGGATGAGCCGGGCGTGCCGTTCGAGGTGCTGGAGGAGCGGCTGGCCCGCGAGGCCTGATCCTGCGCCGGCCCTGCGGGGCCGCATCCGAGGCGCGGTGCACCGTTCTTGATCCAAGTCACTGTTTCTTGATCCAAATCATCGACGCGGCGGCGGAAACGCCGGATGCTGAAGGGGCGGGGCATGCCGGTATGTCGGTTTGACCCGGTCGTTGTTCCGCCGACTGGAGGTGTAACGATGGCAACTGTTCAGCAAATACTTGATGGCAAGGACAAGAGGCTGCACACGCTTCCGCCGGAGGCCATGGTGGTCGATGCCCTGAAGCTGATGGCGGAGGAGGACGTGGGGTCGGTTCTGGTGATGTCCGGCGGCAGGCTGGCCGGGATTTTCACCGAGCGGCACTATACCCGCAAAGTCTTTCTGGCGGGCAAGACCTCTCCGAAGACGCCGCTTGCCGATGTTATGGCAACGGATTTCACCAGCGTCGAACCGGGGCAGAGCGCCGAAGCCTGCATGGCGCTGATGGTTGAAAAGCATGTCCGGCACCTGCCGGTCCTGAAGGGCGGGCAGCTGGCCGGGATTGTCTCGATCGGCGACCTGATGAAAAGCATCATCGACGAAGAGCAGTTCAACGCCAGCCAGCTGGTGCGTTATGTGCGCGGCATGAACTGACCCTTGCCACTGCGGCGGCCGGCGGGCCGGTCCGGCGGTGCCGGGCCGTGCCTCCTGCCGTATGCAAGTGCCGGGTCCGCCGGATGGCGCCTACAGCAGCGCGCCGCTGGCGGCGGGGCCTTGGCTGTCGGCACGCGGATACGCCAGCGGACCGAAGTCCTGGATGCTGTCGGCATGGGCAAACAGGTTCAGGAACAAGGTCTTGATCGCATAGCTTGCCAGCTTCAGCGCATCCGGGCCGGGGTGGTAGGTTTCAAACTCCAGCCCGCCGGCAATGATCACCGCATGGCGGGGCAGGCACAGGTGATACATTTCCACCGGTGTCGGCGGCGCGGTTTCAAAAATGCTCATGCCGTCCTGGAACTCGGCCACGGGGGTCAGCAGCGGGCCCTTGCCGCTGCTCTGCATGTGCGGCGGTGTGCGCAGCAGCCGGGCGGCGGGGCCGGCGATCAGGCTGGAGGCCGGTTTCTGCAGGCCCAGGCTGTCGGCCATGAAGCTGGTGAGGCGGTGGCTGCGGCCGCGGCTGCCGGGCCGGGCGGGCAGCAGGCTGGTGCGGCCGATCCAGACCAGCGGCTGGCTGCCGCCGCCGCTGGTCAGCAGCTCGTCGCCGGGCAGCAGATCCTCGACCGCCACCGGGCCAGCACTGGTTTCGACCAGCGAGCCGCGCGAAAACGCGCAGAAGGCGTCCTCGAACAGCGGCAGCGCCGGGGCGATGTGGCGGGTTTCCGAGATGGCACCGCTTGGCAGCAGGCTGCTGACCTCGAACCGCCGCAGCTGCGGTTTGTTGGCCGCGCGCAGGACTGCCGGATCCTGCAGGAAGGCATTGGCTTCGACGGCATTGGCTGCAGCCCTCTGCAGCGAATGGGGGATGGTCATTTGCGGACCTCTCCTTTCAAACTGCCCGTTTGCATCGGCCCCCACCGGCAACACAGACGCGCTTGAACGATCTATATGTGCCCAAAAGGCGGGATTTAATTCGAATTGTCAAAGAATCTGAAGCAAACTGGTTAACGGCCGGCCCTTTGCCGCTGCGGGCGGGACCCAGCGGCAGGCCGGGATGGTGCTAAGGCGATTCTGCTAATGAAGCGTCAAGACCGGTCCGGCCTTTGCCAGTCCGGTTGGGTGCCCGGGCGGCGGCAACGGGCTGGCGCAGCTGCACCAGTGCTGACCGCCGCGCGGGCACCCGTCCCCGGCGTTAACTCAGTTTCCGCTTGGGCGCCTGGCCGGCAGACTGGCGTGCAGCAGCCCAGGGCAGGGTCACGGTTTCGCTCTTGGCGGTGCGGATGATGGAGGCAATGAAACGCTTGTTCATCTTCATGGTCGGTCTGTCCTTCGCCCGGCAGCGCCGCCCTTCTGCGGAGCGGCGGCTGTTTTGTGTTGTTCTGACCTCGTTATGGGTAATCTTTGCGCCGCGAATATGACCAGCCCGGGGCATTTTCACTGCATGAGCGTCCGCGCCGGGGACTGGCAGGCGGGCAGGGTGGGTACGGTTAGGCGGCTGATTTGGCACGGAAAATTCTGCGCTTTGAGCGCGGCTTACCCGGCGGAAGACAGCAATTGCGGCGGAATTTCTTAAAATCCGCCACAATTCGCCGGGTTAACGGGCGCTTAAAGCCGGATGCAGGAGATCAGGCGGCCGTAGTCGGCCTCTTTCGCGTGGGTCGCGCGGCGGTAGGAAAAGAATTTCTCCGCATCGGAATAGGTGCAGTGGCGGGTCCATTCCGCGGCGCCGGCGCCGGCCTCGCGCAGCTTGTGCAGGCCCAGGCCCGGCAGGTCGAACAGGTAGCGGCCGCCCTCGCCGTTGGCAAAGAAACGGGCGTAGGCGTCGTCCTGCATCATGAAGTCGTCAAAGAACTCCGGGCCGACTTCATAGGCGCGCTGGGAGATGGTCGGGCCGATCACCGCGGCGGTGTTTTCGCGCCGGGCGCCGAGGGACTCCATGGCATCCAGAGTGGCTTCGAGCACCCCGTCGAGGGTGCCGCGCCAGCCCGCATGGGCGGCGCCGATAACCCCCGCTTCAGGGTCGGAAAACAGCACCGGCTGGCAGTCGGCGGTCAGAATCGACAGCGCCAGGCCCGGCACATTGGTGACCATCGCATCGGCGCGCGGGCGGTCCTGCGACGGTTCGGTGATAACGGCCACATCTGCGCTGTGGACCTGGTGCACCGCGCTCAGATGCTCTGCCGGCACCTCCATCGCGGCTGCGACGCGGTTGCGGTTGATCTGCACCGCCTCGCGCTGATCGGTCGAACCCAGCCCGCAGTTGAGGCCCTTGTAGATGCCGGAAGACGCACCGCCCCTGCGGGTGAAAAACCCGTGCCGCACCGGGCCAAGCAGTTCGGACGTCAGAATTTCAAGCGTCATGGGTTCAATCCTGGCGGAGGGGCGGCCTGCGAAGGGTAGAGGCCGAGCACTTTGAACAGGTTTCCCATTTCCTCCGGGTGCGTCAACCGCCGATGTGCGGCGATCAGGGTTTCCAGACCTTCGCCCTGCAGCGGCGCGGCGAGGGCGCGGGCGCGGCCGGTGATGCCGAGCCGTTCGAGGAATACCCCTTGGGGGGTGAGGCGGGTGAAGCCGCAACCATTGGTTTTTGCGGCCATGGCCAGCGCTTCGAAGTCCACATGGGCGGTAAGGTCGGCTTCGCCCGGCGTTTGCAGCGGATCGGCAGGTTCATGCGCGCGCAGGGCTTGAAGGGTGTCCCCGAGGGCCCGCCAGTCGCCGTAATCCACGATCAGCGCCGCGCCGCCGCGGGAGGCGATTTGCGCGGCGATGGCGGCGGTGACGGGGCCGGCGGCCTCGCACAGTTCGACCACATCGCCGTCTTGCGTATCTTCCAGCCGGTGGTCCAGCGCGGGCTGCGGCGCGGGGGCCTCAAGGCCGAAGCTGAGCGCGCCGTCCCTGAGGCCGATGCGCTTTTCGCTCCAGTGGCCGCCGCTGCGGGCAAACTGGCGGATGGGCAGGGCGTCGAAGAACTCGTTTGCCACCAGGAACAGGGGCTGGTCCGGCAGGTCTGTGACACTGTCCAGCCATTCCGGGGCATAGCCCTCCAGCGCCTTGGCTTGCGCCGCACGCAAGGCGGGCGAGGCCTCGACCAGGCGGATTTCCATCGCCGCATGAAACCCCGGCACGCCGCGGGTAGCGCGCAGCAGGTCGGCCATCAGGGTGCCGCGGCCGGGGCCAAGTTCCGCCAGCGTGAAGGGGGCAGGCGACCCCTGATCGAGCCAGGCCTGCGCCAGGGCGAGGCCCACCAGTTCGCCGAACATCTGGCTGATTTCCGGAGCGGTGGTGAAATCGCCCTGAACCCCCAGCGGGTCGCGGGTGGTGTAATAGCCGAATTGCGGGTGCAGCAGGCACTCCGACATGTAGTCCGCCACCGAGATGGGGCCGTCCTCCCTGATGCGGGCGGTGAGGTGATCCATCAGGCTCATGCCGGGCTCCGGGCGGATTGCCGGGCGCGGATCAGGAAATAAAGGCCGATGGCGATCATCGGCAGCGACAGCGCCTGGCCTTGCGTCAGGCCGATGCCATCAATGTGCCAGGCCAGCCCCAGCGGGTTGCCGGGGGTGACGAACTGCGCGTCCGGCTGGCGGAAGAATTCGACGATGAACCGGGCCAGGCCATAACCCGCCAGGAACAGGCCCAACAGCCGTCCCGGGGTGTGAAAGGCGCCCCGCCGCCAGGCGAGGTACAGCAGTACGGCGCCGAGGATCAGCCCCTCCAGAATGGCTTCATAGAGCTGGGAGGGGTGGCGGGCGCAGAGCTCCCCCAGCGCCTGGCCGCAGTCCTGCGCCGCCTGGCCGGGGAAGGCGACACCCCAGGGCAGGTCCGTCGGGCGGCCCCACAGCTCAGCATTGATGAAATTTGCCATCCGCCCCAGCAGCAGCCCCGGCGGCACCGTGTGGGCGACCAGGTCAGAGATCTGCAGTTTCGGTATGTTGTGGCGCGCGGCAAAGATCAGGGTGGCCAGCACCACGCCGATCAGCCCGCCGTGAAAGGCCATGCCGCCCTGCCAGATCTTCAAGATCTCCGCAGGGTTCGCCAGGTAATAGGCCGGCTGGTAGAACAGCACGAACCCCAGGCGCCCGCCCAGGATCACCCCGAGAATGATCCAGGTCAGCAGATCCTCGACCTGTTCGGGGCTCATCGGAGGCTGGCTGGCGGGCCAAAGCGCGGGGCGGCGCAGCGCGGCCACCGCCAGACGCCAGGCAATGACGATGCCAGCGATATAGGCCAGCGCGTACCAGCGCAGGGCGAACTCGAACGAGCCGAGGGAGATCGAGAAAATCTCGGGCGAGAGGTCGGGGAATTGGATCAAGGCCTGCATGTGCGACTGAATGCCTTTGCGGGTTATGGGAAGTCAACGGCTTGCCGCCGCGGCTTTGCTTGCCCATATAGGGGACAACCTTGAGACGGAGAAGAACATGCAGACCCGCAACAAGATCCTGGACGATATTTCGCAACTGATGACCAATGCGATGGGCGTGGCCCAGGGCGCCAAGGACGAGGCGGACACGGCGCTGAAAGGCATGATTGACCGCTGGCTGGCCGACCGTGATTTCGTGACCCGCGAGGAGTTCGACGCGGTGCGCGCGATGGCGCAGAAGGCGCGCGAGGAAAACGAGGCGCTGAAGGCGCGGCTGGACGCGCTGGAGGCGAAAGACAAGGCCTGAGGCTTGAACTGGGGCAGGTTGCCCGCCCCGCGCTGAATTGAGGCCCGCCGCTGAGGGATCTGCGGCGGGCTTTTTTGTTTTGAGAGAATTGCTACCTTGCTAGAACAGGTTGAGGCTGTTCCCGGCAAAGGAAGTAACATGCGTATCACTGTTGCGTTTGATGAGCTGGGAAAGGATGAATTGCCACCGCTGGGAGAGGCGTTCTGGCTGGCAGATATTCCGGCTCATAGAGCCTATGCCGAAAGTCTCTGGAAGCATGAAGCAGGTGTGCCGAACAGCGCATTGTTTGCAGTGCCCCGCAGCGGGGCGCCACTAGCTGGGCTGTTCGAGCCGTTCGAGCAGGTTGAAGTCCACTTTCCCGAATGGAGTGAAGTCCTGTTCGCCAGAGTTGGCCTGACGCCTGAGCATTCTGCGTATTTTGCGGACCGCGGCTTTGCTGCTGAAACTGTGCGAAGCGGTTTTATTGTGCGCCGGTCTGCGCACAGCGCATAGCTGCTCTGTGGTGCAACGGATAAAAACAAGTCGCTTTCTGTCCGCCGGGTCGAAAACCGTCCAGCGCCTGCAGTGTAGTCCAGTACATGCTGCCTCTGCTGCTTGAAGAGGAGTGTGGCATGGTTGCGGTCTATTCGGTGCCCAATGCGTTCAGCACGCAGGAATGCGCGGAGATTTTACGGAAAGTAGAAGCGGAGCCGGACAGCGAGGCGCGGCTGGTGGGGCAGACCCGCGACCACAACCTGCGCCGGGCCAGCGTGGTGTGGCTGGATGACGTGCCGGGCACCGGATGGGTGATGGACCGGCTGATTTCTGTGGTGCGCCGGGCCAACCGGGAGCAGTTCAACTTTGATCTGCGCGAATTTGCCGAAAGCCCGCAGGTGGCCAGCTATGCGGGAGAGGAAAACGGGCATTTCACCTGGCATTCCGACATCGGAGACGGGCCGGTGGCGGGCAAGCGCAAGCTGACCCTGGTGGTGCAGCTGAGCAAGCCGGGATCCTATGATGGCGGCGAACTGGAAATCATGCCGGGCGCCCATGTGGTAGCCGCCAGCCGGGTGCAGGGCAGCTGCACGGTGTTTCCCAGCTTCCTGCTGCACCAGGTGACGCCGGTCACCCGCGGCACGCGCCGGTCGCTGACCGTATGGGCCCACGGTCCCGCCTTCCGCTGAGAGAAGCAGGCTGGCCTGCGGGATTGCGGCTGGAAGGCTGCGCCGCGGGCCAGCCTGTACGGCGCTGCGGGCGGTGGCCGGCGACACGGCAGGCGGTTGACGGCAACGCAATATATGGGGCTTTTCTGGCGCCCCGCTCGTTTCGCGCACCCCTCTGCAAAATGCCGGCATTTTGGGGGCTGTGGATAGTTCGTCCACAAGTTATTGCAGATATCCCCAAATAAAGGGTTGCCAGATTATGAAATCAGCCCCACCATATTTAGTATGGGAGCGGGGATGCCTCCCCGGCCCGTAGCACAAAAACCTGGCTATTGGGCGCCTCTGTGCCTCGTAAGCCGGGCAAAATAGAGAGGTGGCATCATGGCACTATCCGAGCTTCACCTGGAAGAAGACATCCATCCCATCGACATCGTCGAGACCCTGGCGTCGCACCACGACTGGGACTTTGACCGGGTTGGCGATGACCAGATCGCGATGTCGGTGGAAGGGCAGTGGCGCACCTATTCGCTGACACTGGCCTGGTCGGGCTATGAGGAATGCCTGCGGCTGGTCTGCAGCTTTGAGATGGAGCCGCCGGAGGCGGAGCTGCCGCGGCTCTATGAGCTGATCAACCAGATGAACGACCAGTGCTGGGAAGGCTCCTTTACCTATTGGGCGGATCACAAGCTGATGCTGTTCCGTTATGGGCTGATGCTGGCCGGCGGCCAGATGGCCAGCCCGCAGCAGATTGACGCAATGCTGAACGCAGCCGTGGCCAATGCGGAGCGCTACTATCCGGCGATCCAGCTGGCGGTCTGGGGCAAGCGCAGCCCGCAGGAGGCGATGCAGGTCGCCATTGCAGAGGCTTACGGGCGGGCGTAAACCTTGCCCTGAACCTGAGATTTAGGGGAGGGGCGAAAGATGGATATGCAGGAAATCGCTGCGCGCGGGCTGGTGCTGCTGGGCTGCGGCAAGATGGGATCGGCGATGCTGGCCGGCTGGCTGGAGGGCGGATTGCCCGCATCCTCGGTCTGGGTGATTGACCCGAACCCCTCGGACTGGCTGAAGGGCACCGGCGTTCACCTGAATGCGGAGCTGCCCAAGGCGCCGGGCATCGTGCTGATTGCGGTGAAGCCGCAGATGATGGGCGAGGCACTGTCGACGCTGCAAAGCTATGGCAACGGCCAGACGCTGTTCATTTCGGTGGCGGCGGGCACCTCGATTGCAACGTTCCAGGACATTCTGGGGGCCGAAACCCCGATCGTGCGGGCAATGCCGAACACCCCGGCCGCGGTGGGCCGCGGTATCACCGCGATCATCGGCAATGCCCACGCCGCGCCCATGGACTTGGAACGGGCCGAAGGGCTGCTGCAGGCCGTGGGCCAGACCGTGCGGCTGGACAACGAAGGCCAGATGGATGCGGTGACTGGCGTCAGCGGCTCCGGCCCGGCCTATGTGTTCCACTTGATCGAGACGCTGGCCGCGGCGGGCGAGGCGCAGGGGCTGCCGGCGGAGCTGGCGATGAAACTGGCCAAGGCAACCGTGGGCGGCGCCGGTGCGCTGGCCGAGGCGGCTGAGGAAAGCCCCAGCCAGCTGCGCATCAACGTGACCAGCCCCAATGGCACCACACAGGCGGCCTTGGAAGTGCTGATGGATGAGCGGGACGGCTTCCCGCCGCTGCTGAAACGTGCCGTTGCGGCGGCAACGGAGCGGTCAAAGGAGCTGTCGCGTGGCTGAGATTACTTTTGACGACTTCCTGAAGGTCGACGTCCGCGTCGGCGAAGTGGTCCGAGCGGAGCCGTTTCCCGAGGCGCGCAAGCCGGCAATCAAGCTGTGGGTCGATTTTGGGGGCGAAATCGGCGTAAAAAAGAGCTCAGCGCAGATTACGGCGCATTACATGCCGGAAACGCTGGTGGGCAAGCAGGTTCTGGCCGTCGTAAACTTCCCGCCGCGGCAGATCGGCACGTTCATGTCAGAGATCCTGGTTCTGGGCCTGCCGGATGAAAACGGAGAGATATTCCTGGCGGGCCCCGACGGAAAGGTCCCGCTGGGCGGGAGGATGCACTGAGATGAAAATCTGGATAGCGCGGCCGATGACGGCAGCGGTCACGGCACGGGCGCGGGAGGCCTTTGCCGATCTGGAGATCCGTGAGACCAACGCGGTGATGAGCGAGGCGGAGATGCTGCGGGCACTCCAGGAGTTCGACATTGTCGTGCCGACGCTGGGCGACAAGTTCACGGCGGAGATCTTTGCCAAGGCGGGCACGCCCCGCTGCAAGCTCTTGGCCAACTTCGGGGTCGGCTACAACCATATCGACGTGGAGGCTGCGCGGGCCGCGGGTGTCGAGGTGACCAACACGCCCGGTGCCGTGACCGATGCCACCGCCGATATCGCGATGACGCTGATCCTGATGTCGGCGCGCCGCGCCTCGGAAGGCGAGCGGATGCTGCGCAAGGGCGATTGGGAGGGCTGGCACCCGACCCAGATGCTGGGCCTGCATGCGACCGGCAAGCGCGTCGGTATCGCCGGCATGGGCCGCATCGGCCAGGCGATTGCGCGGCGCTGCCACTTCGGGTTCGGCATGGATGTGTCCTATGTGGCGCGCTCTGCGAAGGATCTGGATTTCCCGGCCGACCGTGCTGAAAGCCTGACGGCGATGGCGGGGCAGGTGGATTTCCTGGTGGTGGCGGTTCCGGGCGGAGCGGAGACCTATCACCTGATCAATGCCGAGGTGCTGAACGCGATGCAGCCCCACGCGCATCTGATCAACATCGCCCGCGGCGAAGTGGTGGCGGAGGCGGCGCTGATCGAGGCGCTGCAAAACAACCGCATCGGCGGGGCAGGTCTGGACGTCTACGAGTTCGAGCCGAAGGTGCCGCAGGCGCTGATTGATCTGGACAACGCCACCCTGCTGCCGCATCTGGGCACCGCCACAGAAGAAGTGCGCAGCAACATGGGCCATATGGCGCTGGATAATGTCGCGGCTTACTTGGCTGGAGAGGCGCTGCCAAACCGGGTCTGACGCGGGCGGTCAGCTGTCCTTGGGATCATCGCGGGGCTCGTCGCGGCGGTGATCCCAGGCGGGGTCGTCCTTCTTGATCTTGCGGGTCATCCAGGCGCCTGCGGGCCAGGCCGTTACGGCGGCGATGGCGACACAGACGGCAATGGACTGCCAGGAGTAGTAGCCAAGGGTGAAAGAAGCGATGATCAGGGCGCCTGCGATGCAGGCGCCTGCCAGGCTGGCCATGTGAAAGCGCAGCTTGCCTGCGAGCGGATCCCGTGCGGTCATGACGATCTCCTGTAGTAAAGGTTGCACAGGAGGAAAACGCAGACGGTGCCGGCCGGGTTCCGCACCGGTGGTGCTCTAGCGGCTGCCGACGGCCTCGCGCCAATGGCGGCGGCACAGCGAGACATAAGTCTCATTGCCGCCGATCTGAACTTGGTCGCCCTCGGTCATGACACGGCCATGATCGTCCTGGCGGACCACCATTGTGGCTTTCTTGCCGCAGTGGCAGATGGTGCGCACCTCGCGCATCTCGTCCGCCAGCGCCAGCAGGGTGGCGGAGCCGGGGAACAGGTTGCCCTGGAAATCCACCCGCAGGCCATAAGCCAGCACCGGCACCCGCAGGTCATCGACTACGCGGGCCAGCTGCCAGACCTGCTCCGGCTCCAGGAACTGCGCCTCGTCCACGAAAATGGCCGCCACCGGGCCGCGCGCCAGCCGCTGTTCGATGCGCTGGTACAGGTCGTCGCCGGCCGAGAACATGTCGGCCTCCTCGCCGATGCCGATGCGGGAGGCGATTTTGCCCGCGCCGGCCCGGTCATCCAGCTGGGCTGTCAGCAGGTAGGTGTCCATGCGGTTTTCGCGGTAGTTGTGCGAGGCCTGCAGCAGCACCGTCGACTTGCCCGCGTTCATGGTGGAGTAATTGAAATAGAGCTTGGCCATGGCGGCGGGTTTACCCGCACAGGGGAGGAGGGAAAACCGGATTCGCGCAGGTTTTTCCGCGGCAGCGGCAGACCGGCATCAGCTGGGATGGCCCCCCGGGGCTGGCATGGCCGGGGTGGAACAAAACCCCGTGTAACGGCCAACGCCAATAGCCCCGGAAGGCGCAAGTTCCGGGCAGACCAATTACCCTTACCGCGGGACGTCACTCACCCGTCCCGCTTCGCACCGGACAACAGATGCCAATCGCACCATGTCACTCGCTAAATCCCTGAAAACCTGAGGGATGGATAAGGTATCGCAATTCCTCTACAACTCAGGAATGGGAAATTAACCGGTTCGTTCCCCATGGGGGCGGCAGGCAAGCCAGGTAGGATGTATATGGCTGAAATCGGAACGTATCTGAAGAAGCACACCGAAGCGCTGGTGAAGGATGTCGGCATCGAAGCGGCCTGCCAGATTACCGGCAAGTCCAAGGCGACGCTGGGACGGTATTACTCGGACAATGCCGAACATACGGACCGGTTCATGCCGGTGGATGCGGTGGCCAAGCTGGAAGGCGCGGCGTCTTATCCGCATGTGACCTCTGCGCTGGCGGACCTGAAGAACATCACGCTGTCCTACAACGGCAACGGCTCCGCCGAGGAGACCGGCCGCAGCGGCGGGGTGAATGCTGATGTGATCGCGCTGAGCCAGCGGTTTGCCCAGCTGATGAGCGAATACCAGGCGGCCATCGAGGACGGCATCATCACCGTCAATGAGGCCAAGCGGCTCTTGCGGGAAACCGTGCTTTTGCAGCAGGTGCTGCTGGACATGAAACTGCACCTGGAAGAAGAAAGTGCCTGAAACGCCTGATCTGAGCGGCCTGCCTGCGGTTGCGGCAGGGGAATTGCACCCGATTGACGTGGACGCGCTGGCCGCGCCCGGCGATCTCCGCCATCCGCCGCGAATCCTGCTGCTGTATGGCAGCCTGCGCGAGGTGAGCTATTCCCGCAAGGCGGCGGAGGAGGCGGCGCGGGTGCTGCAGGCCTTGGGCTGCGAGACGCGGATCTTTGACCCCTCCGGCCTGCCTTTGCCCGATGATGCGGGCGCGGCGGAGCATCCAAAGGTGGCGGAGCTGCGCGATCTGGCGGTCTGGTCCGAGGGCATGGTCTGGTCCAGCCCGGAGCGCCACGGCGCGATGACCGGCATCATGAAGCTGCAGATCGACTGGCTGCCGCTGTCGCTGCAGGGGGGCATCCGCACCACGCAAGGCAAGACGCTGGCTGTGATGCAGGTCTCGGGCGGATCGCAAAGCTTTAACGCGGTCAATCAGATGCGCATCCTGGGCCGCTGGATGCGCATGGTGACGATCCCGAACCAAAGTTCGATCCCCAAGGCCTGGCTGGAATTCAGCGAGGGCGGGCGGCTGCCGGAAGGCCCGTACTACCGCCGTCTGGTGGACGTGATGGAGGAGCTGGTGAAATTCACCTGGCTGGTGCGGGGGCGCAAGGACTATCTGGTCGACCGCTACTCGGAACGGGTGGAAAGCGCCGAAGAGGTGCACAAGCGCGTGTCGCAGAAGTAACCCTGGCAGGATTGGCCCCAGGTCAAAAAGAAGCCCCGGCGCTGCTGCCGGGGCTTTTTGCGTGTCAGATCAGCGGTATCAGCGGGACATCGCAGGCGGCGAGCATCAACAGCGCAGTGACAAGCAGGGGTAGCCGCATCCGGGGGCTCCTTTTATGTGTATTACAGTTGCCGCGAACACTGCCCTGCCGCTGCAACCGCGGCAAGTGCCGGCGTCTCTCACAAGCGGGAACATGCGCGGATTGCGCTGCCGGCACGGCGCGCTGTGCTGTTAAAGACTCGGGCCGCGCCGGACGTTGGATTTAGGCATTTGTTAAGGCTCATTTGTGCCGCATTTGGGCCGCGAAGTTACCGCCAAACGCAGTTTTCCCGCGAAAACAGGGGAAATTGCGGCCTGTCTTCCTAACGAAAACCATAAGGTTTTCCAGTGATTTGACCTGCATTTTAGGAAAACCGGAGGGAGGTGTTAAGAAAATAAGGGGTTTCCCCACCGTGGCCGATGCACGCGGGGCGGGTTTTAACCTTCTGTTAATCCTGTCGCATTCTGCCCATGTTTCTGCCCGCGCGGCACCGCAGCAAGCCGCATTCAAGCCTCAGGACTCACGCACCATGCCGGTGTGGGAAAATGGAGTGGGTCATGAGACGATTTCTAGGAATTGCCGCCGCTGTGTTGATGAGTTTTGGTGCCGGAGCTGCCGCCGCAGACGGGCAGCGGGCCCCGGTGCAGTCCGTCCCCGGATGGGAGGCGGTGGGCCGGTTGAACATCGGCGGGCGAAGCATGTGCACCGCGAGCCTGATTGCTCCGGACATGGTGCTGACCGCTGCGCATTGCATGTACGACATCCGCACCGGCCGTGCGGTCAATCCGCGGAGCGTCGAGTTTGAGGCGGGCCTCAACGGCCGCCAGTCGAAGGCCGCGCGCAGAGTATCCAAGGTGGCGATTCACGCTGGATACCAGCATGGGCGGACCGGGCAGTTCCAGACCAGCACCGATATTGCCGTGCTGCGGCTGGAGCGGCCGATCAGCGCCGATGTGGTGCGCCCGTTGGCGCTGGCCGGCGCTCCGCAGCGGGGGGAACGGGTGGACGTGATGTCCTATTCCCACCGCAACGCCAGATCGCCCCGGCTGCAGACCGCCTGCCAGGTGCTGGTGGCACGCCAAAGCTCGCTGATCACCTCTTGCCGGGTTGGACTCGGGGCGTCCGGCTCGCCGGTGCTGCAGACACGCCCTGGCCGTGCGCCGCGGCTGGTCTCGGTGATTTCTTCCAAGGCGCAGCTGGGCGGCAAAGGCGTGTCGCTGGCAGCCCCGCTGGACCACTCGCTGCAAAGGCTGATGCGTCAGGCGGGGTGAAGTTCCCAGACCCGCGCCGCAAGAAAAAGCCCCGGGAGTTCCCGGGGCTTTGCTGTGTTCGTCTGTAAGCCGTCGGGCCTTGCTCAGCCCTGCAGGCTCTTTACCTCAACGTCCCCTTCGGCCTGGGCCTTGATCGCGCGCGCGGCGGCGTTGGCGCCGGCCGCGGTGGTGAAGTAGGGGATCTTGTCATAGAGCGCGACGGAGCGCATTTCCTTGCTGTCCTCAACAGCTTGCGCGCCCTCGGTGGTGTTCATCAGCAGCTGGACGTCGCCGTCCTTGAGCATGTCGACCACGTGCGGGCGGCCCTCATAGACCTTGTTGACCAGCTCGCAGGACACGCCCTGGTCTTCGAGCCAGGTCTGGGTGCCGCGGGTTGCGACCAGGGTAAAGCCCTGTTCCACAAGGATCTGCGCCGCTTCCAGCATCAGTTGGCCCTTGTCGGCGTCCTTGATCGAGATGAAGGCGCGGCCCTTGGACGGCAGCACCATGCCGGCGCCCATCTGCGCCTTGAGGAAGGCGCGGGCAAAGGAGCGATCCCAGCCCATGACTTCGCCGGTGGAGCGCATTTCCGGGCCGAGGATGGTGTCGACGCCCGGGAAGCGGGCGAACGGCAGCACCGCTTCCTTGACCGAGAACCAGGGCATGTCCGGGTCGGCCAGGGTCATCGGATCGGCGATCGGGGTGTTGACGTCATAGCCTGCGTCCGGTCCGTAGGGCGGGCGCAGCGGGAAGTTCGACAACGGCTCACCTGCCATCACGCGGGCGGCGATGGAGGCGATGGCGCTGTCGGTGGCCTTGGCGACAAACGGCACGGTGCGCGAGGCGCGCGGGTTCACCTCGATGAGGTAGATCTCGCCGTCCTTGA
This sequence comes from Leisingera sp. ABM4_103, assembly GCF_056158685.1. NCBI lineage: Bacteria > Pseudomonadati > Pseudomonadota > Alphaproteobacteria > Rhodobacterales > Roseobacteraceae > Leisingera > Leisingera sp. ABM4_103. The sequence continues at coordinate 2,506,223 of NZ_JBSWTU010000005.1, forward strand.
TCGCGAACTGCACGTTCATCAGGCCGACCACGTTGAGTGCCAGCGCCAAGGCGTTGGTCTGGACCTTGATCTGCTCGATCATGTCCTTCTCAAGCGAGTAGGGCGGCAGCGAGCAGGCAGAGTCGCCGGAGTGCACACCGGCTTCCTCGATGTGCTGCATGATGCCGGTGACGTGCACGTCTTTTCCGTCGCAGAGCGCGTCCACGTCCAGCTCAACCGCGCCGGCCAGGTAGCTGTCCAGCAGAACCGGGCTGTCGCCGGAAACCACCACCGCCTCGGCGATGTAGCGCTTGAGCTGATCCATGTCGCGGACGATTTCCATCGCCCGGCCGCCCAGAACATAGGACGGGCGGATCACCAGCGGGAAGCCGATTTCGCCTGCGATTTCCAGCGCCTGTTCGTCGGTGGAGGCGATGCCGTTCTTGGGCTGCTTGAGGCCCAGCTTGTTGACCAGCGCCTGGAAGCGCTCGCGGTCCTCGGCCAGGTCAATGGCGTCGGGGGAGGTGCCCAGGATCGGGATGCCTTCCTCTTCCAGCGCGTTCGCCAGTTTCAGCGGGGTCTGGCCGCCGAACTGCACGATGACGCCGTGCAGGGTGCCGTTGTCCTGCTCCACCCGCAGGATCTCCATCACGTGCTCGAACGTCAGCGGTTCGAAATACAGCCGGTCCGAAGTGTCATAGTCGGTCGACACCGTTTCCGGGTTGCAGTTGATCATGATGGTTTCATAACCCGCGTCGGTCAGCGCAAAGCAGGCGTGGCAGCAGCAGTAGTCGAACTCGATCCCCTGGCCGATCCGGTTGGGGCCGCCGCCGAGGATGACGACTTTCTTCTTGTCCGAGGGGCGCGCCTCGCATTCGACGTCACCGAAAGCGGGGGTCTCGTAGGTCGAATACATGTAGGGGGTCTGCGCCTCGAACTCGGCGGCGCAAGTGTCGATCCGCTTGAACACGGCGTTGACGCCGGCCGCGCGGCGGGCCTTGCGGACGTCAGCTTCTTTCTGGCCGGTCAGCTTGGCGAGGCGGGCGTCGGTGAAGCCCAGCATTTTCAGCGCGCGCAGGCCCGCCTCATCAGACGGCAGGCCGCTTTCGCGGATTTCAGCCTCGGCCTCGACGATTTCGCGGATGCGGGCCAGGAACCAAGGGTCGAACTTGGTGACCGCGTGGATTTCGTCATCAGACAGGCCGTGGCGCATTGCCTGGGCAATGGTGCGCATCCGGTCGGGGGTTTGCTGGCCGATGGCCTTGATCACCGCGGCGGTGTCGCCTGCGGGTTCCCACGGGCCGGCACCGACGCCGTCGATCATCACCTCGTCAAACCCGGTGAGGCCCGATTCCATCGAGGCCAGCGCCTTTTGCAGCGATTTATGGATGGTGCGGCCGATGGCCATCGCCTCACCCACCGACTTCATCGCGGTGGTCAGGTACGGCTCGGAGCCCGGGAATTTCTCGAATGCGAATTTCGGGATCTTGGTGACAACATAGTCGATGGTCGGCTCGAACGACGCGGGCGTCACCTTGGTGATGTCGTTGTCCAGCTCGTCCAGCGTGTAGCCGACCGCCAGCTTGGCCGCGATTTTGGCAATCGGGAAGCCGGTTGCCTTGGAGGCCAGCGCGGAGGAGCGGCTGACGCGCGGGTTCATCTCGATCACCACCATGCGGCCGTCGGCGGGGTTCACCGCCCATTGCACGTTGGAACCGCCGGTTTCCACGCCGATCTCGCGCAGCACGTTGATCGAGTGGGTGCGCATGATCTGGTATTCTTTGTCGGTCAGCGTCAGCGCCGGCGCCACGGTGATCGAGTCGCCGGTGTGGACGCCCATCGGATCGACGTTTTCGATGGAGCAGACGATGATCGCGTTGTCCGCCTTGTCGCGGACCACTTCCATCTCGTATTCCTTCCAGCCCAGCAGGCTCTCGTCGACCAGGATCTGGTTCACTGGCGAGGCATCCATGCCGGAGCGGCAGAAATGGATGTAGTCGTCGCGGTTGTACGCCACGCCGCCGCCGGTGCCGCCGAGGGTGAAGGCGGGGCGGATGATTGCGGGCAGGCCGATTTCATCCAGCGCTTCCAGTGCGATGCGGACGCCTTCCTCCAGGTCGGCGGTGCCGTTTTCCCGCTTGGGCGCGGTGACGATGGTGGCCTTGGGGTTCTCAATGCCCAGGCGGTCCATCGCTTCGCGGAACAGTTTGCGGTCTTCGGCCATCTCAATGGCGTCGCGCTTGGCGCCGATCATCTCAACGCCGAATTTCTCCAGCACGCCCATCTCTTCCAGCGCCAGCGAGGTGTTGAGGCCGGTCTGCCCGCCCATGGTCGGCAGCAGCGCGTCGGGGCGTTCTTTCTCGATGATCTTGGCAACCACTTCGGGGGTGATCGGCTCGATATAGGTGGCGTCGGCCAGGCCCGGGTCGGTCATGATGGTGGCCGGGTTGGAGTTCACCAGAATGACCCGGTAGCCCTCTTCGCGCAGCGCTTTACAGGCCTGGGCGCCGGAGTAGTCAAACTCGCAGGCCTGCCCGATGACGATCGGACCGGCTCCGATGATCATGATCGACTGGATGTCGGTTCTTTTGGGCATGGCCATATTCCTTTGGTTGACGCGCGGGCAGCTTTAAATCAGGGGCGCCATCGTGCGCCCAAATTGTCCTGCGTTATAGGGACCGCGCCGAAAGGTTCAAGGGGGATCGGAAACGGATTTGAAAATGCCGCATCCGCCCCTTTTGTTCGCATAGCGAACAGATATATGTGGGGGCCAAGACCTCGGGGAGTCAATTGCGGTGCGGATTCGCTTTGATCAGGGGCCCAAAGGGGCCGGCACGTGTTTCGACCAGCCGCTGCGTGTGATCCGCGCGGACGGGCCGGAAGAGGTGCCCGCTGCACTGGCCGCGCTGGATGCAGCGCGGGACGCCGGGCACTGGCTGGCGGGCTATGCGTCTTATGAACTGGGCTATGCGCTGGAGACGAAGCTGGCCGGGCGGATGCCAGAAGGGCGGCGGCTGCCGCTGATCTGCTTTGGGGTTTTTGAGGAACCGTCCCAGTTTGCCACTGAGGGCGGCGCCCGGCCGCGGGCGGAAGCGATAGCGCCCGCCCAGGGGGGCGGACGGGCGCTGCCCGGCGTTCCGCCGGGCGATGCAGGATTAGAAAGCATCACACCCCGATGGACCTATGACCGCTACGCCGAGGCTTTCTCCGAGGTGAACCGCAACATCGGCAAGGGTGATATCTATCAGGCCAACCTGACCTTCCCGATTGATGCCGTGGCCTATGGCACCACTGAGGAGCTCTATGCCGCCTTGCAGGCCCGGCAGGCTGTGGGCTACGGCGCGCTGGTCCAGCAGGACGGCCTGCCGGACCTGCTGTCGCGCTCGCCGGAGCTGTTCTTCCGCACCGGTGCGGATGGCGTCATTGAGACCCGCCCGATGAAGGGCACCCAGCCGCGCAGCGACGATCCGGTGGAGGACGCCCGCCGCCGCGACTTCCTGCGCCAGGATGAGAAGAACCGAGCCGAGAACCTGATGATCGTCGATCTGCTGCGCAACGACATCAGCCGGGTGGCACAGACCGGCTCGGTGCATGTGCCGGAACTGTTTGCGGTGGAAAGCTATGCCACCGTGCATCAGATGGTGTCGCTGGTGCGGGCGAAGCTGCGGCCCGATGCGGGGCTTGCGGACATCTTTGCAGCGCTGTTCCCCTGCGGTTCGATCACCGGCGCGCCCAAGATCCGGTCGATGGAGATCCTGGCGGAGCTGGAGCCCTGGGCGCGCGACATCTATTGCGGCACCATCGGCTGGGCGGCGCCGGACGGGGCGTCCGAGTTCAACGTGGCCATCCGCACGCTGATGCTGGAAGAGGGCCGCGCGACGCTCAACGTCGGCGGCGGCGTGGTCTGGGACAGCACCGCGGAATCGGAATATGAGGAAGCGCTATGGAAAGCCCGGTTTGCCCGCGTGACGCCCTCCAGAACGATCCCGCTTTCCGCCTGATCGAAACGCTGGCCTGGCACCCGGGCGAGGGGTTCCGGCATCTGCCGCTGCATCTGGCCCGGATGGGGCGCAGCGCTGGGGTTTTCGGGATTCCGTTTGATCCTGAGCAGGCGCAGGCGGTTCTGACTGGGGCCGCCGGAGATACGATGCTGCGCTGCCGGCTGACGCTGGATGCGGCTGGCCAATTGGAGCTGACCACAGCACCGCTGGTAAACAACCCGGCTGAATGGCGCCTCGGCATTGCGGAGACCCGGCTGGAGGCCGGTGACCTCTGGCTGCAGCACAAGACCACCCGCCGCGCGCTCTATGACACCGCGCGGGCAAACCTGCCTGACGGGGTGGACGAGCTGCTGTTCCTGAACGAACGCGATGAGATTTGCGAGGGCACCATCACCAATCTCTTTGTGACCCGCGCGGACGGGCAGAGGGTGACGCCGCCGCTCCGCTGCGGGCTGTTGCCGGGTGTTCTGCGCCGGACGCTGCTGGAAAGCGGACGGTGCCGGGAGCAGGTGCTGAGGGTACAGGACCTGAACGATGCGAAGGCCATCCACGTGGGCAACTCCCTGCGCGGTCTGATCCCGGCCCGTATGGTGTAAGGGGCGTAGCGCTCCCGCGGGCGCGCGCCTGCGGCGCGCTGCGGTTGCCGCAGAACGCCCCCGGCGCCCCGCCGCCGACGGGGCGCCGGGCCCAACGCTTGCCGCCGGGCCGCGCAGCGGCGGGGCGGCAAGGGGCGGGAGCCTTTGCGCCGCCAGCGTGCCGAACCGGCAAAAACAGGGCCGCTGCCGGGGCGGAAATGGCCCTGTTTGCTTGACAACTGAGCCGCAAACTTGTGTACCACCCCGGACGAATTCCGCGCCGTTTCCGTGCGCATCTCCCGAACGACGGCCCGCCCGGGCACAAGACCGGTATAACGAAAGGTCAACCGATGCACGCTTACCGCAGCCATACCTGCGCCGAACTGAACAAATCCAACGTGGGGGAAACCGTCCGCCTGTCGGGCTGGGTCCACCGCGTCCGCGACCACGGCGGCCTGCTGTTCATCGACCTGCGCGACCATTACGGCATGACCCAGGTCATGGCCGACCCGGACAGCCCGGTGTTTGCCGAAATCGAGAAGGTCCGCAGCGAATGGTGCATCCGCATCGACGGTGAGGTGAAGGCGCGTGACGAGAGCCTGGTGAACCCCAAGATCCCGACCGGCGAGGTTGAGGTCTTCATCCGCGACATCGAAGTGCTGGGCAAATCCGAGGAACTGCCGCTGATGGTGTTCGGCGACCAGGAATACCCGGAGGAAACCCGCCTGCGCTACCGCTACCTGGACCTGCGCCGCGAGAAGATGCAGAAGAACATGCTGCTGCGCTCCAACATGGTGGCCTCGATCCGCCGCCGCATGTGGGACATCGGCTTCAACGAATACCAGACCCCGATCATCACCGCCTCGTCGCCTGAGGGCGCGCGCGACTTCCTGGTGCCGTCGCGCCTGCATCCGGGCAAGTTCTATGCGCTGCCGCAGGCACCGCAGCAGTTCAAGCAGCTGATGATGGTCTCGGGCTTTGACAAGTATTTCCAGATCGCGCCCTGCTTCCGCGACGAGGACCCGCGCGCCGACCGCTCGCCGACCGATTTCTACCAGCTCGACATGGAAATGTCCTTTGTCACCCAGCAGGACGTGTTCGACACCATCGAGCCGTTGATGAAAGGCGTGTTCGAGGAATTCGGCGGCGGCCGCAAGGTGGATCAGACCTGGCCGCAGATCTCCTATAAGGACGCAGCACTGTGGTATGGCACCGACAAGCCGGACCTGCGCAACCCGATCAAGATGCAGGTGGTCTCCGACCATTTCCGCGGCTCTGGCTTTGCGATCTTCGCCAAGCTGCTGGAGCAGGAAGGCACCGAAATCCGCGCCATCCCGGCGCCCACCGGCGGCTCCCGCAAGTTCTGCGACCGGATGAACGCATTCGCCCAGAAAGAGGGCCTGCCGGGCATGGGCTACATCTTCTGGCGCGAGGGCGCGGACGGCATGGAGGCGGCCGGCCCGCTGGCCAAGAACATCGGCCCCGAGCGCACCGAGGCGATCCGCCAGCAGCTGGAACTGGGCGTGGGCGATGCCGCCTTCTTCCTGGGCGGCAAGCCCAAGACCTTCCAGACCGTGGCGGGCAAGGCGCGCAACGTGATCGGCGAGGAGCTGGGCCTGACCGAGCAGGACCGCTTTGCCTTTGCCTGGATCGTGGATTTCCCGATCTACCAGGAGGACGAGGAGAGCGGGAAGCTGGACTTCGACCACAACCCGTTCTCGATGCCCAAAGGCGGGATGGAAGCGCTGGAAGGCGATCCGCTGGCTGTGACCGGCTATCAGTATGACCTGGCCTGCAACGGCTATGAGCTGGTCTCCGGCGCGATCCGGAACCACAAGCCGGAGATCATGTTCAAGGCGTTTGAAATCGCCGGTTACGGCGAGGAAGAAGTGCGCAAGCGCTTTGGCGGCATGGTCAACGCCTTCCAGTACGGCGCCCCGCCGCACGGCGGCTGCGCGGCCGGTATCGACCGCATGGTGATGCTGCTGGCCGATGAGGCCAACATCCGCGAAGTCATCATGTTCCCGATGAACCAGCGCGCCGAAGACCTGATGATGGCTGCGCCGTCTGAGCCCATGGCCGAACAGCTGATGGAACTGGGCCTGCGCGTGATCCCGCAGGATCAGTAAACCGCTTTCACTGTTTAACGGAGGCCCGGGCTTTTGCCCGGGCCTTTTCTTTTGCCGCCGTGCTGGTGCAGAGTTTCCCGGGAAATCCGGCGTGCGCGATGCGCGGGGAATCGCTCTGCCGGAATTCCGCCGGGCAGGCGACGGAAACCGCGATGAACCGCGTATCACCTGAAAATCACCTGTGGGGCAGGGCGGCAATGCTCTAACCTGCGGGCAGGGCGGCTGTGCAGGGCCGGCAGTGCAAGGAGAGAGCAGGGCGATGCAATTTGACGGAGACTTGGCCGAGATCCGCTTTGGTGCCGGGCTGTCGCCGGCGGTTGCGCCTCCTGCATCGGCGGATGAGATGCTCAGCCGTCTGCGGGGCCCTGACGAAATGGCGCAGCGGTTTCCGGTCACCCCTTTGGAAGACGCGGTCTCGGGCGCTGCGACGTACCGGCGGCTGCGGCGGAAGCGCAAGCGGCAAGACGGCAAGCCTGGCTATGAGGCCGCGGACAAGGCGTTCAAGGACTTCCGTCGGTTGCAGAACCACACCCGGTTCGGATGGCACGGCCAGCGGCTGCTGCGCCATGTCCATACCCGCGACGGGTTCCGCGAACGGCTGGTGCTGTTCTGGGCGGACCATTTCACCGCGCAAGGGAAATCGGGAGCGACCCGGGTGCTGGCCGCGCCCTATGCCGAGAGCGTGATCCGGCCGCATCTCAGCGGCCGTTTCGAGGATTTGCTGATCGCCGCTGCCACCAGCCCGCTGATGCTGATGTACTTGGACCAGAACCGCTCTGCCGGGCCGGGCAGCCGCGCCGCCGCGCGGCGCAAGCGGCTGAGCGGGCTGAATGAAAACCTGGCCCGGGAGGTGCTGGAACTGCACACGCTGGGGGTGGACGGCCCCTACAGCCAGACCGATGTGCGCCAGCTTGCGGAACTGTTCACCGGTCTGACCGTGTCCAAGGAAGCCCAGTTTGTCTTTCACCCAGGGATGGCGGAGCCGGGGGCGGAAACCGTGCTGGGGAACACGTACGGCGGCGGCAAGCCGCAGCTGGAGCAGGTGCTGAGCGCGCTGCGCGATCTGGCCCGCCATCCCGTCACCGCGCAGCATATCGCCCGCAAGCTGGCTGTGCATTTCGTCTCCGACACGCCGGATCCGGCGCTGGTGTCCCATGTGGCAGCGCGGTTTCAGGGCAGCGGCGGCGACCTCATGCAGGTCTATGCGGCGCTGCTGGAGCATCCGGCCGCCTGGGAGCCGCAGCTGCGCAACGTGAAGCCGCCGTTTGACTATGTGGCATCGGCCTGCCGGGCGCTCGCGGTGCCTGAAGCGCGGATTGCGGGATTCAGGCCGGGACAGGTGAACCGTTTGCTGCTGGCGCCGCTGACGCCGATGGGACAGCGCTGGGAGTTTTCCGGCGGGCCGGACGGCTGGCCGGAGGAAGACGCCGCCTGGGTGACGCCGCAGGCTCTGGCCGCCCGTCTGCGCTGGGCGATGGCGGCCCCGCGGCGGCTTGCGCAGCCGCTGCCCGATCCGCGCGGCTTTGCCTCTGCGGCACTGGGCGGCTTTGCCAATGAGCGGGTGATGTTTGCCGCCCGCGCCGCTGAAACCGAAGCCGAGGCGGTCGGGCTCATCCTGTCCTCTCCCGCCTTTCAGCGCCGCTAGCAGGAGGCCATCCGATGCAGCTGACCCGCCGTTCTCTCCTGACCCGCTCCGCCCTGCTGGGCTGTTCGCTGGCGGCCAGCCCGCTGGTCACGCCTGTCAGTTTTGCTGCCGCCCCCTGGGACACGCGGCTTGTGGTGATTATCCTGCGCGGCGGCATGGACGCGCTGGATGTGGTGCAGCCCTATGGCGACCCGGATTTTGCCGGGCTGCGGCAGACCTTGTCGGGCGGGCCCGCCGCCGGGGCAGCGGATCTGGACGGCTTTTACGCCCTGCACCCTGCGCTGGCGCCGCTGCTGCCGCTGTGGCGCAAGGGTGAGCTTGGGTTCGTGCAGGCGGTGTCCACACCCTACCGCGACCGGCGCAGCCACTTCGACGGGCAGGACTTGCTGGAGGCTGGCACCGCCGGGCTGGGCGAGGCGCGGGACGGCTGGCTGAACCGGCTGCTGCAGCAGACGCCGGGGACGGATGCGCGCACCGCCTTTGCCATCGGCCAGGAGCGGATGCTGCTGCTGGAGGGTGCTGCGCCGGTGTCGCAATGGGCGCCCGGGGCCGGGCTGGCGATGAGCCCGCAGGCGGAGCGGCTGGCGGCGCTTTTGATGGAGGACGACCCGCTGTTCCACGCCGCGCTGAATGAGGCGCTGGAGCTGACCCGCCAGGACATGTCCCTGGGCCTTGAAGATGGCGGCGGCGGCAGCGCGGACAGCGGCATGATGGAGATGATGAAGACGCCGAAGGGCAAGGCGCACACCGCCATTGCCGCCTATGCCGCCGAACAGCTGCGCGGCGACAGCCGGATTGCGGCGTTCTCGATCAACGGCTGGGACACGCATTACCGCCAGGCGGGCGGTCTGAAGGCAGCGCTGGGGCGGCTGGCCGATACGGTTCTGGAGCTGCAAAACGGCATGGGGCCGGAGATCTGGGGCAAGACCGCTGTTGCGGCGGTGACAGAATTCGGGCGCACCGTGCGGGAGAACGGCACCGGCGGCACCGACCACGGCACTGGCGGCGCGATGCTGCTGGCGGGCGGCGCTGTCCGCGGCGGCCGGGTGCTGGGGCGCTGGCCGGGGCTGGCGGAGGCCGACCTTTATGACCGGCGCGACCTGATGCCGACCGCGGACGTGCGCCGCTACCTCGCCTGGCTGCTGCACGGGCTCGCAGGCGCGCAGAGAAGCGGGCTTGAAGCGGCAGTGTTCCCGGGGCTTGCGATGGAGGACGATCCGGGACTGCTGCTGTAGCGGCCGGTTGCCTGGTCTTCCCGCGCCGCTGACATAGGTGACCCGCTCCGGCTGCGGGCGTGCACTCCGCTGCCCGGTGCGTCCGGCATAGCAGCCGGCTGCTCCCGCCCGCTCAGATCATTCGGGGAATGACCTGAGCCGTTGGGCCCGGCACCGCCTGAAGGCGGTGCCGGGCCTAAGGCCGCCAAGCGGTGCGGCCTTGGCCGCGCAGCTGCGGGCGCGGGAGAGGACCGGAAAGGGCTGGCTGAATGATCGCTCAGTCGGCGCGTGATCTGCTGGCAGAGATGGGCAGCGGACGCGGGGCCGCAACTGCCTGCCCGCAGGGCGGACGGAGGACGCAGGGGGCGGGCGCCAGCGGCTGACGGGCATGCGGCTGGACCTGGTCGGGCCTCAGGACGTCACCATGCTGCCTGGGAATCGAACTGCCGGTTCGCCTGTCTTGCTGCAGGGGCGGGGCATGGAACGGGACGTCTGGGCTGAAGATCCGGCGCTTGCTGGGGACCAAGGCGGCGCAGGGGGGAAACCGGGACGCCAGAACCATGGGCGCTTTGTTGCATCGGCAACTGCGTGGCAATATGAACCGCGGCCGGCAGGCCAGTGCAAGCGCGGCGGGCGGATCCCGGTCAGCGGTTTGGCTGACTGATGATCAGCGGGCGGTTGTCCGTCTGACCGCGGTTGCGGCGGATTGCCCGCGCGTCGAGCCGGGTCTGCCCGTACAGCACGATGACCAGCGTGGCGAGCGTGATCAGGAAAACCTCTGCCATGTCAGATCGCCGCGCGGCGGTCGAGCCGTTCCTGAACCAGGCCGGCCAGTGTGGCGGTATCCTGCGAAAGCGGCTTGCCTTTTTGCCGGGCGCTGTCCAGCCGGTCTGCCGCATCCGCAAGCGGCCGGTCGCCGGCGCTGCGGGCGACGCCGCCCAGGAACTGCGCCAGATAGGCCAGGGTTTTTTCTTCCTGAGACATGCTGAGCACGTCCGCGGCGTGCGCCATGTCGTCCCGGTAAGCTAGCAAATCCGGCTCTACCGTCTCGTCATCCAGGGCGCGCGGGCCGGCCAGCTGGCGGTCGGCGGGAAGGTTCGACAGGATCGCCTGCTGGAAGGCGGCCAGCGATGTGATCGGCTTTTCCAGGAAGCCGGCAGCGCCGGCCTCAATCGCAGCGGCTTCCAGCGTGGGGTCGCCGGAGGTGGCCAGGATCACGCTGGGGCGCGGGCTGGCCCCCGCCAGTTCGCGGATGAGGTCGAGACCGGAGCCATCCGGCAGCCCGACATCGGCGATCAGCACGGAGGGGCGGTAGACCTGCAGGTGGCGGCGGGCGGATTTCAGGCAATCGGCCCGGCGGATGCGGGCACCGCTGCGCAGGCAGAGGAGCCGCAGCGCCTCGCAGGCAAAGCGGCTGTCCTCGACAACCAGAATGGTCAGCCCCAGCAGCGGGCGCCGGGTGGTGGGCAGGCGTTGAGCGGCAGCAAACAGTTCCGAATCGTCCATAACGTATCCTCCTTGCGGGATATGGACCGACGCTAGGAACTCTAGGCTAACACCCGGTTAACGGCGCGTGCGCTGCCGCGTCCGGAGGCCCCCGTGCGCAATGGCGCACTTGCCGCGGCGCAGCATCCGCCGCATAACCGGATGCGAGGAAAGATTGTGAGAGGAGCACACCAAAGATGATTGGCCGTCTGAACCATGTTGCCATTGCTGTCCCGGACCTGGAGGCAGCCTCGGCCCAGTACCGCAACGCGCTGGGCGCCAAGGTGGGGGAGCCGCAGGATGAGCCGGATCACGGGGTGACCGTGGTGTTCATCGAACTGCCCAACACCAAGATCGAGCTGCTGTATCCCCTGGGGGCGAACTCGCCGATCAACGGCTTCCTGGAGAAGAACCCGGCGGGCGGCATCCACCATGTATGCTATGAGGTGGAGGACATCCTGGCGGCGCGTGACCACCTGAAAGCGCAAGGCGCGCGGGTGCTGGGCACGGGCGAGCCGAAGATCGGTGCCCATGGCAAGCCGGTGCTGTTCCTGCATCCCAAGGATTTCAACGGCTGCCTGGTGGAACTCGAGGAAGTTTGACGCTATGAGCGTCCTGCCCCGGCTGCGGGGCAGGGCAAACCAGAGGAGCCGGAGCCATGGGCATTACATCAGCGATCGTATTGTATGCGGTGATCTGGTTCATGACCTTTCTGGTGGTCATTCCGATCCGGCTGGAAACCCAGGGCGACAAGGGCGACGTGGTGCCGGGCACCCATGCGGGCGCGCCCGAGAACCATTACCTGAAGCAGAAAGCCTGGATCACCACCGGGGTGGCTGCGGTGATCTGGGCGATTGTTGCCGGCATCATCTTTTCCGGCGTGATCTCGGTGCGGGATTTCGACTGGATGGGGATGCTGCCCGAGCGGGATTGAGGCCGCGGGTCTCCTTTTCTAAAGTGGAAGAAGTTCTCCCGCCCGGCCGGGAGGCATTGGCATGCCTGCGTGCCGGTTGGGCGTGGCGCCGCGCTGGCGCGCGGCGCGGTTGCGGCCAGCCCAGGCGGGCTGGGGCGGGGCAGGGTTCCGGTTTTGATGATGGAAAGCTTGCTGAGAAGCGCTTGAGGGGCAGGTCTGCCCCTCAAGGCGCCATTTCCAGTGTATTCCGTCCTCCGCCGCGTCAAGGCTGAACCGCGCGTGCCGCGCGGCGGCTCAAGCCGGCCTTGACCCGGCTGCGGCCGGGGGGCGCGGCCCGTCTTATCTGCGGGCCAGCGCGTGGTAGAGGTGGGTGAAGGTTGCGGCCCCCAGGATCGGGACCACCAGGTTCACCAGCGGCACCGACAGCGGCATCGCCATCAGGGTGCCGGCCGCCCAGATCGTGGTGGCATGGCGGCGGCGCAGCTTCTTTGCCTCCGCCGTGCCCACCCGGCGGGCGGCTGCGAGGGTGAAATATTCACGCCCCAGCAAAAAGCCGTTCAGCCCCCAGAAGATGAACACCGCCGCAGGCGGAAACAGCACATAGAGGAACAGCGCCAGGATATTGGCCCCGATCAGAAGGCCGAGGAAGTTCACCGTGTCCTTGACCGCATCCCAGAACGGCACCTTGGCCGCGGGCGGCAGGGCGGGATAGTGCTTGTCCTCCACTGCCTGCGCCACCTCGTCCAGGAACATCGAGGTGATCGCCGAGGCTACCGGCACCATCAGGAAGACCGACAGCAGCAGCATGAGGAGCAGCGAGCCGATGGACAGCAGATCATCGAGCCAGGTGATCTCGCCCAGCACCGGCACCGTCGCTTCGGGGCCGACCAGCCATTGGATCAGCACCAGAAAGCCCGCGTAGGCGGCGATCAGCAGGGCGACGGTCAGGCCCAGCCCCAGGAACAGCACCTTGCGGAAGCGCGGGTCGCCGGTCTGGCCGAGGGTCTTGAAAAAGGCGGTAAAGATCATGCGCTCATCCAGGTGGTGATTGCGTCAAGGTCCGGGCGCGGGCGCTCGGGCGGGGCGGAGCTTTCGGTGGCGATGTGGATGAGGCCGGCAATGCGCTCATTCTCTGCCAAGCCAAAGGCGGCCTCGCAGAAGCCGCGGTCATGGCTGGCCCAGCCGCTGAGCCAGTTGGCGCCCCAGCCGGCCGCCAGCGCCGCGTTGAGCAGCGACAGGCACACCGCGCCGGCGGAGTAGCTTTGCTCGATGGCGGGCACCTTGGGGCTTGGGGTCTGCACCTCGACCACGGCCACGGCAAGCTGGCCCAGGTCGAACTGGCTGCGGCCCTTGGCGATGTCCTCGGGGCTTTTGCCCAGCCGGGTGCCGGTGTCCTCGCACAGGGCGGCCAGCCGTGCCATGGCGGGCCTTTCCACCACGATAAAGCGCCAGGGCTCCAGCTTGCCATGATCGGGGGTGCGGGCGGCGGCGGTCAGGATCGGCCGCAGCTCCTCGCGCGTGGGGGCCGGGGCCACCAGCGTTTTGGCCGGGCGCGAGCGGCGCGACAGCAGGAATTCAAGGGCGGCATCATTGCGTGCGGGCATATGTGAAACCTTTTTACATCTGTTGCTGCCTATCTCGGCAGGCATGGGCGTTTTTTCAAGAGCCAATGGGCCTTGCGCGCTTGTAGCGGGACACTTCGCGTTGCAGTGCGGGACACTTCGCGTTGCAGCAACTCGTTTGTGAGATTTCCTTGATTTTTAGGGCTTTTCCGGAGGGGTTTCCAGCCCCGGCGCGGCGGCACCAGCGGCTGCCAGGGCGGCAAGCTTGGGACACTTCGGATTGCAATACCGGGAAATCTGCCGCCCAAACCGTTTAAATCCGTTGCCAGCAGCAGCCGTTTAAACGCGGCTTACACAGGGTTTGTGCAAAAGGATGGCTTGCAAGAAGACAAAAGCCCCGGCTATCACCGGGGCTTTCTCTCGGCCAAATTGCACCGCGCTACGCTTCGGCCTCAATCCGCTTCAGCCCGTGTTCCTCCAGTATGTCGGCGAACTGCTCCCCGGCGCTGGTGGTGCCTGCCGGGCCGGAGGTCACCGCCAAATGATGCGCGACCACTTGCCAATCTACCGGAGCCAGATCTTCAACTGGTGGGGTGAACCGCTTCGCCAGCGCAACCGCTCGCACGAACGCATCCGTCTCCACAGCTGACCCGCCCACGTGGGTTGCAGGCTCCTGCCCGGTTGCGGACAGCCTGACCCCGAAGTTCATGCCTGACCGGCCAAGGGCGTTTGCTGCGCGGTTGCAAGCGTCCGCATGTTTCAGCGGGGCCAGGAAGGCGATGCGGTTGGTGTGCAGGGTCATGCGATGCCTCCCGAACGCTGTGCGAACCACTGGCGAACTGCTGCGAGTTGGTTGCTTGTTGGGGTGCTGTTGACCTGCACGGTGCCGTAGAACCGACCACTGAAACGGTTGCCCCCACTAATCCGGAAAGGCGTCGTTTCGCCTGCGACCAGAACAGGGCCGTCAGAGTTAGTGTTCTCAACCCCGTTGGCCCGGTAAACCCGGTCCATACCAACTGACTGCATTGACACAACCAAGTCCTTGTTAAGTACGGCCCCCCCGAGGTCGAACGCATAGGAGTTGTTCTGTGCGATGTTCGTACCAATGTTTCCCGACGATTGACTAAGGTAGATCATTGGGTGCCTTTGGTCGGGAACCAGGGATGGACCCCGGTTTGATATTACTTCTGGAAATGAGCGATTGAATGCATCAAGCCGGAACGCTGTGCAGTTGAGGATGTCGGTCGAGAACGGCAGCGGACCAATCGCAACCAGCTCATCGTCGACCCCATCGAACGCCAGCCAGTGAAGCCCGCCGCCGGTCTGATAGGTTGGCCTTGCGGCGTCAGATGGGGCGGTGAGGTGGTTGCCGGGGAGAGTGCGGCAGGACAGGTTCCTGACGGTCGCAGATACTCCAGTCGCGTAGATGTTGAAGCGCAGCTCACCGGCCCCATAACTCGACCCGCCGATAACTCTAATGGTGTGGTCCCCGGCAGTGAAATTGCCCAGAGAGGTGGACCCCACGGTCACGTTGGCTTGATCTTGTGGACTGGAGGTCTCCAATGAGAAGGAAATCTCGTGGTAACCACTGCGCAGATCAACTGCGGTCAGGTACGCGCGGGCAGTAGAACCGGCATGCTCCAGGACCACTGATTGACCGTCGTCGCCTACCCGGGCTACAGAGTCCCCAGTAGCGGTGAACTGCCATGTGCCCAAGCCGGTTGTGAAAACATCTCCGTAGAGTTCCGGTCCGCGCACCAACCCCTGCGACTTGTCCATCACCAGGCCGACCGGGTCACCTTGGACGGTGACGGGCCTGGTGCCTGCAGCGTCCTGAAACAGCGTTGAGGTGTCGGAGGGGTCGATGAACAGGACTAGGCTTAGGGTAAGCGGTGAGAACTGCCTCGAACGGAAAGGGCTATGGAGTGCGAAGGGGCCGCTAGTAAACGGGCTACGCATGATCGACCATTACTTCAGAGCCTGCGCTGCGGCGGCCCTTTGCCCATAGGCGGGCGCCAGTCCCAGCACTGATGGAAGTCAGGTTGATTTCCCGCTCGCCAGTGCCGCCAGCGTAGATCCAACCTCTGTCTGAAAATTCTGGCTGATTGGTATTTGCGCGCCGGATTTCGACCGCACCGTCTAGCACTTGAAAGCTGATGACGGTGACGTCATTTGCGGTCAGCTCAACCCATTCGTCCTTATCAACTGCAACTGTCTCCTGGTGTCGGGGCATTTTAGTCTCTCCTCTTGGGTGGTTTTTGTGAGCCGCCGCGGTCAACCTCCTGATTGGAAATGCGGTTACTCGGAGTGGTCAGCGGGCCAGCCGTTGCAGTGCCCGATTTCGTGTCGCACAACGTCTTCCGGCAGAGTGTTCCGGAACTCGCGGTCAATGGTGATGACGATGCAGGAACCAGGGATCCGCCATGCGCATCCTCTTTGTGTGTGTGTGACCGGGATAGCAGCTTCGTTGTTTTCAAAGAGCTGCCTGCACAACTCCCTCACTTGCCTCTGGGGCATTTGAAACAGTGTCAAATGCCCTTCGTATTGGTGGTCATATTCTGCAGGCGGGTTCCAGACTGTGCGTTCGACCTCTTGGACCGCAAAGGCAGCGGGAGATAAAGCGAGACTTAAGAATTGTGGCGGTCATGCAAGTAAATGCAGTCTTCATTGAAGTGTCCTTAATTTAGAGTTTTTCCCGATTGTCAGAGCCGGAAGACGGTTTCTCCGTCTGCTCTGGCTGGGGCGAAAGGTATTTGTCCTTTAGAGGTAAGAATCACCCTAAGATTGCGCAAGACCTTTCTGTTCACTTGCAGGCGGCCAGAGCTGATCGTCAGTGAAATCCTGCAGTGGCGGGTCTGTGTCCTTGAGGTTCCTGGCTGCGCGAATATGGGCCTGCTTGTGCCTGAGTGCAGCTTGGCTGAAAGCGAAGCAGGTCTGGGCGTCCATTGGCACCCAGACGTTTTCTTGGTTCAGGAAGGAAAAATCCGTGTCCGGATCTGCCCACCGCAAGTCCCCGGCTTTTGCTCCCATTGCTATTGCTATACCGGCGCTGGCCCCTGCACCGGTAATGTTCGTCACGCTGTCCGGGTCAAAGTCAAACCAGTGTCCCTGGAACTCGAACCCAGCACTGATGCGGCGGTCCCGCTCAGCGTGGATGGCTTCCTTTAGCCGTTGCCGGACCCGCTCCAGGTTCTGACCGAACTCAAGCATGATCCACCTCGATCTCACCGATGAAGTCTTGATAGGGAAAGGCGCCGCGTAGAACCGCCGCATAGCGTCCCTGGTCACGAAGGACCAGGATGTCAATGAGCGTTCAAAACTGACCCGGTTTCAGCGTTTGAATTTGACCCACCCCTTGTGGCGCAAAGGCCCCAGGCGGGCCGCCCTCATATAGCGAGTCCGACTGGGGGCTTTGCTTGCGCGACGTTTATGTTTTTCTGCGTCGCTTGCTCTGTGCGAACCGGTATGACGTGTTGCCTGTCTCGATGATTGCGCAGTGATGGGTTACGCGATCCAGAAGCGCGGTTGTCATCTTGGCGTCACCGAAGACCGAGACCCATTCGCCGAACTCCAGGTTCGTCGTGATGATGACACTGGTCTTCTCATAGAGCTTGCTGATCAGATGGAACAGCAACGCGCCGCCGGACTTGGGGAACGGGATGTAGCCCAGCTCGTCGATGATGACGCAGTCCAGGGCCGAGAGCTGCCGGATGATCTTCCCGGCATTGCCCTCGGCCTGTTCCTTGATCAGGGCGTTGATCAGGTCGACGGCGTTGAAGAAGCGCGCCTTCTTGCCGTTGCTGATCAGGGTGGTTCCAAGCGCGATGGCGATGTGGGTTTTGCCGGTGCCGGTTCCGCCCACCAGGATGAGATTATGTGCCTCTTCTGTGAATTGGCCTGAGCAGAACGGCTCGATTTGGGGCTGGGTGACGGCGGCCGCGCTGTAATCGAAGGTGGCGAAGTCCTTGTGGTGGGGGAACTTCGCAATCCTCATTTGATACTGGATGGAGCGCACCCGCCGCTCTACAGTCTCAGCGTCGATCAGTTGCTTTATCGCTGTGGTCAGACTTGGTGGCTTGCGCGCGGACAGCAAATCATGGGCGCAAGCTGCCATCCCGTGCAGCCTCAGGGCGGTCAGTTGGTCGATGAGGGCGTTCATGCGGCAGCCTCCTCAGCCGAGCACAGCGTCTCATAGCGCTTGCAATCGGCCTCGGGCCGCAAGGTCAGCTGCGGATAGGTATAGGCGTCGCTGAGCGGCGTGATGACCGGCTCCACCAACTGGTTAATCAGGTTGATGATGGCGGGCAGGCGCAGGGTGTTTTGTTCCACCGCCAGTTCGCAAGCCGTCTCGACCACCTCGACCCCGTGATCCTGGGCCAGCAGAAGCAGATCGACGAACTCCCGATCCCCGCCTTTGCCGGCCATGTAGTGCTCCCTGATCTGATGCATGGCCTCAGGCAGTTGCCAGTCCACAAAGGGGGCGCCGTCGCGCAGGGCGCCGGGCTTGCGATCCAGCAGCGGCACGTAGTGCCAAGGTTCAAAATAGCTGACATTGCGGGTGAAGCGACGCTTGTGCTCGGCGATGACATCCTGGCCCGACACCAGCACGATCCGGCCTGCATAGGCGCGCAGCGACACATGTTGCCCCGCGAACCGGGACGGCACGCTGTAGCGATTGCTGGCATATTGAACCAGGCAGGTGGAGCGAACACGAACGGTCTTTTCCACGTATCCGTCAAATGCTCGCCCCAGAGGGCGCAGTTCGGCGCGTTCGTCTTCGAACAGCTCTGCAATCGTGCGATCCGATTGCTCGGGATGGGGCCGGTTTGCCAGCTCTTCACAGCGCAGGCGCAGCCAATCGTTCAGCGCATCGAGATCATCAAAGGCAGGTTTGGGCACAAACAACCGGCCGCGCAAAAACTGGACCTGGTTCTCGACCTGTCCCTTCTCCCAGCCCGCAGCCGGGGTGCAGGCCACCGGCTCCATAACGTAATGGTTCATCAAGGCAAGGAACCGGGGATGGAATATCCGGTCCTTGGAGCGGGAGACATAGGTCACCATGGTCTTGGGGTTGTCGATGATCACCCGGCGTGGAACCCCGCCATAGAAAGACAGCGCCTGCGCAAAGGCATCCAGCACCATCTCCTGGGCTTCGCCGGGATAGGCGACGACAAAGGGCTTGCGGCTGTGGCACAGGCGGAAATGGGCAACCTTCACCTTCTGCTCGATACCGCCCAGGACAACCCGTTCTTCGCTCCAGTCAAATTGCAGCGCATCGCCTGCCGCAAAATGCAGCGGGATAAAGGCCTCGCCCGAACCGGCACCGGCCCGCCTCAGATCGCGGACAAATCGCTGAACTGGCGAATAGGAACCGGTGTAGCCTTCCACCACGAGCTGCTCATAGAGCTTCTGGGCCGTCCGCCGCTCCCGGCGTGGTCGCTTCTGGTCCTGATCGAACAGCTCCTGAAGCCGAAGATCAAACCCGTTGCACAGTTTGTGCCGAACCGGCGGGGCCTGGCGCTGGTAGCTCGGCGGGCTCTCATCCTTCAGATACTTCTTGATCGTGTTCCGCGATAATCCCGTCGCCCGCGCAACAGACCGGATGCTGCGTCCCTCAACCAATACCCATCGTCGGATCTTCGACACGCTTTCCATCAGTAACACCTGCTCTTTCCTCCGCACTTTTTGTGCGGATGTTAACGAAAACAGGTGGGTCAATTTTACTCGCTCATAACCCACCCAAGTGGGTCAATTTTGCACGCCGATTCACAAATGAACATAACTGTGCTTATTGGTACCTAGTTTCTGCATGATCGAAGCATAAGCTTCGCTTCTGAGCTGTCACTAGCCGAAGTTTCAAGCTTGAGAGAAGACTGCTTTGGTAGTTCGTGTCGACTATATTGGCTCGTTTACCAGTCGGCTCACAACTCTATAAGGCGAAAGAGCGATTTTTTCTGCCTTCTTGTTTCTAGCAATTTTGGCGCCTAGGTCCGCTTTCAGCTTCAACTGGGAGGCCATGCCTAGTAAGGCGCCCACCGTTGGCAGTCCGAAGCTTTGGCCGATCACTTCTCCGATTCCCGAGGCGCCGATCAATCTGCCAAAACTGTCTTCTAGCGAGATACCAAAGCTTAAGTCCCCTAAGATAAACTTGACATTTGACTCCTTTCCAACTGCCAAAATGGAGGCGCACTTTTTATCGACTTCGTTGATGGCACGTCTCAGTTCAAAGTTAACGTCTCCTGCTTGCTCAATCCGGCTGAACAGCCCATCAAGTTCTAGAGTCAAGTCCCTGATCTCATCCTTTCGCTTTTCCTTGAACTCTAGTAGGTCGGCTAAAGGTACATCTTCTGCAGGTAGCGGAATGGCCCGGTGAAGTTCCATCAGGGCTCCACGACCAGGGCGAAAAGTCTCGCCTTGTTCTAAGAGGAAAGAATTCGGCACTTCCGACATAGCCCATAGGCCGGGTTCGGCAGCCTCCAGTTCCGTGAACGCTCTAATGTAAGACTGGGCAAGGGCCTTTCCGGTAATGCCTGCTGGTACGCTTAGGTCTTCATGCCTCTCAATTACTCCACAGGAAGCCAAAAACTCCTCGTCGGGAGATGGCGCGAAACTGATCAATTTGGTGCCCGGGCGTCTTATCCGGTCCCAAAAAAGTACCGCTCGGCGAAGTTCTGAAGGGTCACAGCCGGCAATGAGAGTAAACTTGCCATCAGGTGCGATAGACATGGGCGGAGCAAGAAGTATGCCTTTTCCAACTTTTGGCACCTTGCCGTAGAAACGATCAGTCTGCTTTCTGCGCTTGGCTTCGCCCATCCGGTTTCCTTTTATCGTGCATTGCTGTCAATCGGCTCATTCATAGGCTGAAACTGAGTCAAGTTGCAACTTTGCTATCTTGGCGCGGTTTGATCGTTATGTGACTGGTTGAAGCTGCATCAGGTAGGCACTTGCGCGCTGTATGATTATGGGGAATGCGCGCGTTACAGGGCTTGCCTGACAACGACTCAAAAAACCGTTCCAAGTTTGTTAGGTGGCTCTACGCCTTCACTTTTGACTAGTGGTTTGATTTTAAGGCGCCTTTCCCGTTCTTGGAAGGTGCCGGCAGGATTTGAGGCTAGTTCCAAGTTCGGGAGCGCGATTTCAGCGCGCTTCCTGCAGCCGTACTCGCATAAAAACCCTGTTCTACGGGCCTTTCAGGGGTTTTAGAGAGTTTGCAATGGGAAGTGTCCCAGATTTGCCTTCAAGCGCCTTATCGGCCTTTTTGCCGAGTGTTGAAGGACAAACGCCCCGGGCCTGCCCTTAGTCGCAAACCTTCCTAAAAACCCTTTATTATATGGCGCCAACCGGGTTCTTCCGGGGTCTGCGGCCATCTTCCGGTTACTGCAATATC
The DNA here is from genome assembly GCF_056158685.1 of Leisingera sp. ABM4_103. Lineage (NCBI taxonomy): Bacteria > Pseudomonadati > Pseudomonadota > Alphaproteobacteria > Rhodobacterales > Roseobacteraceae > Leisingera > Leisingera sp. ABM4_103. The sequence continues at coordinate 2,527,113 of NZ_JBSWTU010000005.1, forward strand.
AAGTGTCCCCTAACAGCGCTGCATCTGTGCTTTGGGAGCAGCGGGGCTGGGTTTCGCTGCCGGGGTGATAGCTGCGCCGGGCGGGCAAAGTCTATGGCTTTTGCCGCCTGCACAGGGCATGTGTGGCCATATGGGAAAGCCAAAGAAAAAGGACCTGCCGGACTTGAGCCATCTGCGCGTGCCGGGAACGGAAATTGCGGTGCGGGCCGCGCCGAAGGCGGCGCGCAATGCAATCGTGCAGGCTGAGGGTGTGCTGAAAATCTCTGTCACCGCAGCCCCGGAGAACGGCAAGGCGAATGAGGCCATCCGCCAGCTGCTGGCAACAGCCATGGGAACGGCACCGTCGGGCCTGGAGCTGCGCCGCGGCGCAGCCTCGCGCGACAAGGTCTTTGTCTATCAGGGAGCGGGCTGACGCCTAGTCTTCCCCGTCTTCTCCGCCCACCAGGCGGTAGACCCCTTCGGGCAAGTCCAGCGCCGCCGCCAGGTCGCGCACCTGAAGATGCGACAGGGTGATTTTCTGCACGCTGTCGGTGCGCGGGTCGTATTGTTCGACCGTGACGCATTCTGCAAAGGAATTGATGGTCACATCCTCGGCAAGGGGGGCGCCGCCCTCATCCACCAAGGTGATAACCGTCGAGTCGAATTCATGTTCGATTGTAAACATGGAACCAGCCTGCCACTGCGGCCTGCCTGCTGGCAAGACCTTGCAAACATTCGCTATCGTACCAATGTAACGGCAATCTTCCGCCGCCGCCGCAATTGCTATCCCCCGGGCTTGCGCGGTATGTTGGCGGCGAATTGCAAAAGGATCTGCCATGCGCCGTTTTCTGTGTCTGTTTGCCCTTGCTGTCAGCGCCTGTAATGTGGCGATTGAGCCTGCCTCGCAGTCCGCGCCGGTCGTTCAGGCGCCGCGGGTTCAGGGGATGGCGCCCGGCGAGGCGCGCAACGCATTTGCCTCCGTGTCGCGGCGGGTGGAGCCGGTGGCCGAGCGCGAGTGCCGCAGCCGCACCCAGGGGCTGAACTGCGATTTCCTGATCCGCATTGACCCCAACCCGAACGCAGCGCCCAACGCCTACCAGAGCCTCGACCGCAATGGCCGCCCGGTGATTACCTTCACCCAGCGGATGCTGGGCCAGATCGCCAACCATGACGAGCTGGCCTTTGTCATGTCGCATGAGGCCGCCCACCACATCCGCGGCCACCTGGCACGTCAGGCGCAGAACTCTGCACTGGTGAGCGCCGGCGCCGGTCTGATCACCGCACTGGCAGGGGGCGGATCGTCCAGCGTCTCGACAGCGCAGGACCTTGGCGGCTTTGTCGGCGCGCGCACCTATTCCAAGGATTTTGAGCTGGAGGCGGATGAACTGGGCACCATCATCACCCATAAATCCGGTTACCGCCCCAGCATCGGCGTGCGCTTCTTCAACCGGCTGCCGGATCCCGGCGACCGTTTTCTGGGCACGCACCCCGCCAATCCCGACCGGGTTCGGGTGGTGCAGGCAACCATCGACCGCTACGGGCTGAACTGAGCATGGCCGCCAGGGACCAGGCCGCGCCTGAGCTGACGATGCTTGGCGTGGTCCTGACCGACCGCGGCTCGCGCTATGCGGTGACCGGCGCGCCGGCCGCCTCGCGCGAGGAGGTGGACGCCGTTCTGGCAGAGCTGAAATCCGACCGGGCCTATGCCAAGGCGACCCATAACACCTGGGCGGCGATGCTGCCCGCGGGCGGGCTCAAGGCCGATGACGGCGAGTCCGGGGCGGGGATGGTGATCCTGCGGATGATGGAGCGCGAGGGCCTCAAGGATCACGTTATCATCGTAACGCGCTGGTACGGCGGCAAGAAGCTGGGCGGCGACCGCTTCCGCCGGGTACAGGATGCGGTGCGGGCCTATCTCGACCACCTTGGCGCGAAAACGTTATAATTTCTATCCCGTTTGACCTGAGTCAAATTCTCCCTCCGCGCCCGCGGCTAAGCTGCACCCGGAATAAATGATTCCGGGAGAGCGCGATGACCACCCATGCTGACCTGAAGACGCACGCCGAGCTGTTTGACCGGATGGCCGAAACCGTCGGCCTGGATCTGGAGGAAGAGGCGGTGGCGGGCACCCTGCGGTTCGACGAGATCGCCGAGGCGGTGCTTCGCTGCACGCGTTGCGGCGGCGTCGGCGCCTGCCGCAAATGGCTGGCCGAAGGCCTGCGCCCTGGGGCAGATGCCCCGGATTTTTGCCGCAACCGCGACCTGCTTGGTTATCTGACCGAGCAGCAGGCGTGACGCGCACCTGCGCCCGGCCCGGAATCCAACAGGAGTTCAAGAGATGCAGCCATTGGGGGATCCCCTTTACCATCTGCGGCTGATGACCCGGATGGGCGACACCGCAGGTGCCGATCTGACCGGCGCCTTCGCAGCAGGCAAGATCAGTCACGAGGACTGGGCCGCCATGATCACCCGCTGCCGCGGGTGCGCGGTGCCGGATCAATGCGAGGCCTTCCTGGCCGCCCATGAGCGCGCGGACGCGCCGATGCCAGGCTGCCGCAATGCGGACGCGCTGATGCAGCTGAAGGACCTCGCCTGATGAAGGACATGGCAGCGGAGGCCGAGGGCCTGGGCAATATCTTCCGCCACATGTGGCTGCTGCGCGCGGTGGCAGAGGCGGCGGGCATCGACCTGGACCAGGAAATGAAGGCCGGGCGGCTGAACGGGCTGGACTACGCCCGGATGGTGACCTCCTGCCGCGGCGCGGGCTGCAGCAAGTCCTGCGCGCTGTGGATCTCGTCGCGCCGCGATGACACGCCCGCGGTGCCGGACTTCTGCCCCAGCGCAGACCTGTTCAAGCGGCTGATGCCCTGAGCCCAAAATCAGACCACCCCACAAGCCCGGCTTGCGGGGTGGTTTGCTGCTGTTCGGGCGCTCAGGCCTGATCCCCTACAGTTTTGAGTGCGTGCCGTCACACAGGGGTTTCTTCCCCGAATGCTTGCAGCCGCAGAAGAACACCTTGCCGTCTTTCTCTGCCTTGTATTTCACCGGCTCGAACTCCGTGTCCTTGTGGGATCCATCGCAGAACGGCTGCCGCGAGGACTTGCCGCAGGCGCACCAGAAATAGGTCTTTCCTTCGGTCACCTCGACGGGGAAGGGGGCTTTCTGGGCGATTTCCGGAGTGTCAGTCATAGCTGGGCGCTCTCCCTGGCTGGTTGCGGTTTGGGGAGAGCGTAGCAGGGATATGCCGGGAGGGGAGGGGGAGAATGGAAAATCCAGAGTGCGTGGGCAGCATCGAAGTTGAAGTGGTAGAGGTTGCCCTAGTGTTTTGCGGTAAGAGGTTTTGACAGTGGGTTGAGCCTATTAATCTCGCATTTCAGAAGGCTTTGTGTAGCGGTTTTCATAGCCTTTACGATCGATGAATTTGTCTAGAATCCCTGAAAAGTCAGTGTAGTTGTCTGGGTAAACGTTTGCAAAGTTTAGCGCGGACTTTATCCTGACTGGGTCAAGAGTCCCCTCTATCCTGCTGTGCTCGTCTCTTGAGAACGGGAATGCCTGATCGCAGAGTGCATAGATCACAGCCCAATCAATTGCGTGGTACATTCTATTATACCCGTCCAGAGTTTGTGGTGTTGGTTTCTCGACTATTTTTCCAAGTTTTCCGTTTTCCCAAGCATTTCTAACTTGGTAAATTCTAATAATACTTGCTAGTTGCTCTCCAGTTTCAATGTCACTGAATTCAATGCATTCCTTCAGTATCTTGATCGTGGGTTCGCCAATATGTTCAGGTGCTTTTACAAGGAGGTCTGGGTCGAAAGTACTTGTGTCTACACAGTCCTGAATTTTGGAAAGAGCTATATTGCATATTTCCGACAATGCTAAGGGAAGGGTAGATTTTGCAGCCCTAAGAGATGCTGCCCGTCTCGCTTCTTCTATCTTTCTTCCATGTTCAATTTGCCGCTGGACACCGATCAATGCGATAAGCGCAGCACAAATGGCTGCGAAAATCGTCGCAAACTGTACCCAGTTTTCGGCGATGCGGTCGGTTACACGCGAGTTTATTCGTGAAGCCAACAGTAGTGCTGCGAGCGAGCCAAGAAGCAGCCCTGAGGTGAAACGGTCAAAAAAATTCGGCTTCATAACAATTTCGGATCTAGGAGTTTAATTTACCCCACAGGTCATACTCCCCGGCCTCGTCAACTTCAACGGTCACCAGATCGCCCGCCTGCAACCCGCCCGTTCCCTCATCAATGAACAGGTTGCCGTCGATCTCCGGCGCGTCGGCCTTGGTGCGGCAGGTGGCGATGCCGTCTTCGTCGATGTCGTCCACGATCACTTGGCAAGTCTGGCCAACCTTGGCCGCCAGCTTGGCCTCGGAGATCGCCTGGGCCTTCTCCATGAACCGCTCCCAGCGCTCCTGCTTCACCTCTTCCGGCACGTGGTCCGGCAGATCGTTGGAGCGCGCTCCGTCGACGTTTTCGTACTTAAAACAACCCACCCGGTCCAGCTGGGCCTCGTCCATCCAGTCCAGCAGGTGCTGGAACTCGGCTTCGGTCTCGCCGGGGAAGCCGACGATGAAGGTGGAGCGCAGGGTGATGTCCGGGCAGGTCTCGCGCCAGGCGCGGATCTCGTCCAGCGTCTTGGCCGCCGCAGCCGGGCGGGCCATGCGGCGCAGCACATCCGGGTGGGCGTGCTGGAAGGGGATGTCCAGATAGGGCAAGAGCGCGTTGTCCGGATCCGCCATCAGCGGGATCAGCTCGCGTACATGCGGGTAGGGGTAGACATAGTGCAGCCGCACCCACAGGTCCTCCGCCGGGGCCAGCTTGCCCAGCTCGCGGGAGAGGTCTTGAATGTGGCTGCGCACCTCCTCGCCCTTCCAGGGGTGGGTGGAATACTTGCGGTCGAGCCCATAGGCAGAGGTGTCCTGCGAAATCACCAGCAGTTCGCGCACCCCGGCCTCGACCAGTTTCTCCGCCTCGCGCAGCACCGCGTGGACCGGGCGCGACGCCAGCTTGCCGCGCATGTCCGGGATGATGCAGAACTTGCACTTGTGGTTGCAGCCCTCTGAAATCTTGAGATAGCTGAAGTGCCGCGGGGTGAGTTTCACACCCGCCGCGGGCAGCAGGTCCACATAAGGGTTCGGAGAGGGCGGCACCGCGGAATGCACCGCGTCCAGCACCTGCTCATACTGGTGCGGGCCAGTGACCGCGTGGATGCGCGGGTGATGCTCGCGGATGTAGTCCGGCTCGGCGCCCAGGCAGCCGGTCACGATCACCTTGCCGTTTTCCTTCAGCGCCTCGCCGATGGCCTCCAGGCTCTCCGCCTTGGCGCTGTCGAGGAAGCCGCAGGTGTTGACGATCACCGCGTCGGCGCCCGCGTAGTCGGGCGAGATCCCATAGCCCTCGGCGCGCAGCCGGGTCAGGATCCGCTCGCTGTCCACCAGCGCCTTGGGGCAGCCGAGCGAGACCATGCCGAGGGTCGGCTGGCCGTCACGGGGCGCCTCGCGGAACTGCGGTTCCGGAGCTAGGTCAGGGCGGAGGCTGGGCGGGTTGCTGGGCGGGGTACTGGTCATGCGCGCGCATATATCAGGAATGCGGCAGGAGGCAAGGAAAACGGGGGGTGCCAGGCGTGCACACCCTGTACACCGCCTGTGCACCCCCCTGTGCACCAGGGGCTGCATTTTCCCCTTGCCCGGACGATAGGCCGGGCAGCGCCTGACCTTCCCCGTGGGAAGGCGCTTTGCACCTCCCCAAGGTCAGGCGCTGCCCTCCGTCAGGTATGGAAGCCAGTGCGCCAAAGCCCTTAGCCTGCGGCAAAAGCGATTTGCATGACGAGAGCGATTGATGCGTGACGAGGTTGAAGCGCTGGCCCTTGTCATCCCGAAGCCTGGCTGAAGCCTGTCCTCGCGGCCCCTGCTGCATTGTGATGACGCTTTATGTTGGCAGGGGGCTTCCTGCATTGCGCACCTCTCCGCAAAAGGTAAGCTGGGGAAAAGACCCTCGGGAAACAGGGGGACAAGGCATGAGGAGTGGGCCGATGAAGCTGATAATCCGGGTCGTGATGGCGCTGGTTCTGACGGTGGTGCTGCTGGCGGGGCTGATCTTGCTGCTGCCGGGCGAGAAGGTCGCGCGGCTGGCCGCCGATCAGCTGGAGGCGCAGACCGGGCGGCAGCTGGGGCTTGGCGGCAAGGTGAGCTTTACCTTCTGGCCGACGCTGGGGGTCAAGGCGGATGCGGTGACGCTGTCCAATGCGGACTGGGCCGGGCCGGAGCCGATGCTGCGGGCGGAGCGGGTGACCATCGGCGTTGCGGCGGCGGATCTGCTGCAGGGCAATGTGCGGGTCACCGAAGTCTCTGCCATCCTGCCGCATCTGAACCTGGCCACCAACGCGGACGGTGTTGGCAACTGGGTCTTTGGCAGCGGCGGGGCGGCGGCCACGGGCGGCACCGGGTCCGCGGGCAGCGCCGGGCAGCCGTTGCGGATCGAGGCGGTGGAGCTGACGGGGGCCTCCGTGCGCTACACGGCGCATGGGGAAGAGCCGGTGGAGATGAAGAACGCCGACCTCAGCCTGATGTGGCCGGAGCTTGACGGCACGGTGAACGCCAAGTTCACGCTGCGCCCGGCGGGCGAGCCGGTGGAGATCGACGCGGAGATCGGCACCTTTGCTGCCTTCCTCGCGGGCGAGGTGTCCTCGGTCGGCGCCACGGTGACGGCGCCCGGCGGCAAGGGGCGGTTTGATGGCCACGCGGGTATCAATGGCGAGGCCAGCGGGCGGCTGACTTTCGGGGCTGAGGATGCCTTGCAGACCGGGCTGGCGCTGGGGGTGTTCCTGCCCGACGCGCTGGCGCAGAAGGCGGTGCTTGGCGCCGATGTGACCTATACCGCGGACGGGCGCCTCTCGATGCGCGATTTGGCGGTGGAGCTGGGCAAGAACAAACTGACGGGCGCAGCGGATGTGGAGTTTGCCGGGCGCCCGCAGATCACTGCCCAGTTGCAGGGCGGGGCGCTCGATTTCGCCGGCCTCGGGGGGGCTGGCGGGCCGGACAGCCGCGGCGCGGCGGCGGACGGCTGGCCGAAGCAGCGCATCGACGCCTCGGCGCTGGGGCTGGCTGATGCCGGGGTGGATCTGACCTTTGACAGCCTTGATACCGGCAGTGTCAAACTGGGGCCAAGCCAGCTGAACCTGAGCCTCGAGCGCGAGCGTGCGGTGGTGAAATTCCTGCCGGCATCGATGTTCGGCGGCCAGGTGCAGGGGCAGGTGGTGGCGAACAACCGCGACGGCCTGTCGGTTGGCGGAAACCTCACGTTCACCGGTATCCGGCTGGAGCGCGCCCTGGGCGAGACCGCGGGCTACAGCCGCCTGAACGGCGAGGCGCTGGGCGGGCTGGAGTTCCTCGGCTCCGGCAATTCGGTGGCCGCGATCATGCGGTCGCTGAGCGGCAAGGGCTGGCTGGAAGCGGGCAAGGGGTTCTTTACCGGCTTTGACCTGGAACAGCTGATGCGCTCCGGCGGCAATGGCGGCAGCACCGTGTTCGACCAGCTGACCGCAAGCTACACGATCGAGGGCGGCAACCTCAGAAACCAGGACCTTTTGGTGCTGCTCAAGGGTTTCCGCGCCGATGGCAAAGGGCGGATAGGGCTGGGTGCGCGCGACATCGACTATCTGTTCACACCGCAGCTGGTGCGGGCGGGAAGCGATCAGGTGCTGACCATTCCGGTGCGGATCACCGGTCCGTGGGAAGATCCGCACATCCGCCCGGATCTGAGCCAGGCGCTGCAGACGCGGGTGGATGAGGTGGAGCAAAGCGCCAAGGACCGGGTGCGCCAGAAGATCAGCGAGGAGCTGAACCTGACCCCGGAAACCGCACCCGAGCAGGATCTGAACGACCTGCTGAAACAGCGGATCGAGCAGGAAGCCCGCGACCAGCTGCTGAAACTGCTCGGCGGCAACTGAGCGCCCCAGCCGGACGCCGGGTCAAGGAGGGCCGAAGGCCCCCGGGCACAGCCCGGCGTGTCCTTGACGCGGCCGCAGGCGCATTACACTCGAATGGGCGCATTCAAGGGCAGACCTGCGCTTAAATCGCTTCTCAGTAAAAAGAAAAAGCGCCCGCCGAAGGCGGGCGCGGATCGCCTGCGAAGCAGGCGAAACCCCTCATTTGCGCCGAACTCAGATGGTCTGGTCGTAATCGCCCACCAGCGGCTCGGTGCGGATCACCGCGTCGATGTCGGCAAAGATCGCCCGCATCTCGGCTTCGCTCTCGGAGCTTTCGCAGACCACCACCAGGTTCGGGGTGTTGGATGACGCCCGCACCAGACCCCAGGAGCCGTTGTCCAGGATCACCCGGGCGCCGTTCACAGTGACGACTTCCTTGATTGCGCGGCCTGCCAGCTGTTCGCCCGCTTCGTGCTTGGCCACCAGCTTCTGCACCAGCCGCTCCAGCACGGCGTATTTCTCGGTGTCGGCACAGTAGGGCGACATGGTCGGGGTGGACCAGGTCTTGGGCAGCGCCTTGCGCAGATCGGACATCGACTGATCCGGGTTGCGGTCCAGCATCTTGCAGACCTCAACCGCCACCCGCATGCCGCAGTCATAGCCGCGGCCAACCGGTTCGGCCAGGAAGTAGTGGCCGGACTTCTCGAACCCCGCCAGGGCGCCGATTTCCTTGACCCGCCGCTTCATGTGGCTGTGGCCGGTCTTCCAGTAGTCGGCGGTGACGCCGTTTTTCTGAAGTTCGGGATCGGAGGCAAACAGGCCGGTGGATTTCACATCCGCCACAAACGTGGAGTTCGGATAGAGCTTGGACAGGTCGCGGGCCATGATCACGCCCACCTTGTCGGCAAAGATCTCCTCGCCCTCGTCATCGACCACGCCGCAGCGGTCGCCGTCGCCGTCAAAGCCAAGCGCCAGGTCGGCGCCGGAGGCCTTCACGCTGGCAGACATGTCGTGCAGCATTTCCATGGCTTCGGGGTTCGGGTTGTAGTGCGGGAAGGTGTAGTCCAGCTCGTTGTGGCTCTCCACCACTTCGACGCCGATGCGCTTGAACAGCTCCGGCGCAAAGGCCGAGGCAGTGCCGTTGCCGGTGGCGCAGACCACCTTGAGCGGGCGGGACATTTTGAAATCGCCGGCCAGATCGTCGAGATAAGCTTCCTTGACGCCCTCCACGAACTCGTAGGAGCCGCCAGGGGCGGGCTGGCCTTCGCCGTTCAGAACGATATCGCGCAGCTCTGCCATCTCGTCCGGGCCGTGGGTCAGCGGGCGGTCAAAGCCCATCTTGACGCCGGTCCAGCCGTTGGGGTTGTGCGAAGCGGTGACCATGGCGACCGCGGGCACATCCAGATGGAACTGGGCGAAATAGGCCATCGGCGACAGTGCCGGGCCAATGTCCTTGACCTGGATGCCGGCCTGCATCAGGCCGAGGATCAGGGCGTTCTTGATCGCCAGCGAATAGTCGCGGTAGTCGTTGCCGACGGCAATCACCGGCTCGATGCCGCGCTTGCGCATCTGGGTGCCAAGGCCGAGGCCAAGGGCGGTCATGCCGGGGAGGTTGATCTCCTCCGGGTACTTCCAGCGGGCGTCATATTCGCGAAAGCCGGTGGGCTTGATCATCGCGTCACGCAGAAAGCTCCAGGTGTTCGGGGTCACCTCAGGCTGCGGTTTGGTCATGTCTGAAATCTCTTTACTGGATCAAATACGGATGGGGTCGGCCTTGGCCAGCGCATCAAAGCGCATCAGGCTTTCGATCAGCTGCGGCATCTGGTCAAGGTAAATCATGTTCGGCCCGTCAGAGGGCGCGTTGTCGGGGTCCTGGTGGGTCTCGATGAAGACGGAGGCGATGCCGAGCGACACCGCCGCCCGCGCCATCAGCGGGGCAAATTCGCGCTGGCCGCCGGTGGAGCCGCCTTTGCCGCCGGGCTGCTGGACGGAATGGGTGGCGTCCATCACCACCGGGTAGCCGCCCTGCGCCATCTGCGGCAGCGAGCGCATGTCGGCCACAAGCGTGTTGTAGCCGAAGGAGGTGCCGCGTTCGGTCAGCAGGATGTTCTGGTTGCCGGTGCTTTCGACCTTGGCGACCACATTGGCCATGTCCCAGGGCGCCAGGAACTGGCCCTTTTTGATGTTGACGGCCTTGCCGGTGTTGCCTGCGGCCAGCAGCATGTCGGTCTGGCGGCACAGGAAGGCGGGGATCTGCAGGATGTCCACGGCCTCCGCCGCCACCGCGCATTGCGCCTCCGTGTGCACGTCGGTCAGCACCGGCACGCCGAATTCGCTGCGGATGGTGTCCAGCACCTTCAGCCCCTCGTCGATGCCAAGCCCGCGCTTGCCGGAGAGCGAGGTGCGGTTGGCCTTGTCATAGGAGGCCTTGAACACGAATTGGGCGCCTGCCTTCTCGCAGGCCTCCTTGAGGGCGCCTGCGATCATCCGGGCGTGGTCCGCGGTTTCCAGCTGGCAGGGGCCGGCAATGATGGTCAGCGGACGGTCATTGCCGATGGTGAGGCCGACGATATCGATGTTTTTCATGGGTACCCGATGGCTTTACGATGACACCTGCTCCCGCAGGATGGACGCGGTGAGCGAACACATCAGGTAGATACCGGAAAAGATCAGGAATGCCAAAACGGTATTCTCGAACTTGCGCGGATAGGAGGGTTCGTCGCTGGGCACTGGCTCCACCGCGGTGGTCAGGTACCGGACCTGGCGGTTGGCCTCCAGCCGGGTGGTTTCCACTTGCTGCAAGGCCGATTGCAGCATCAGGTCGCGGGTGGCGAGGTCGGCCTGGGCCATCTGGATCTGGATGCGCAGGTTGGCAAGCGAGTTTTCGCCGGCCGAGGCATCGACCATCCGGTTGTTGAGGCTGGTAATCACCGCTTCCAGCCGCCGGATGTCGGCCTCCGCGCCGCTGACCTTGGCCCGGTTGGGGCGGGCGTTGTCCTGCAGGGCGGCCAGTTCCAGCCGCTTCTCCTCCAGCTGGATTTCAAAGGTGCTGATCTGCTGGCGCAGGGAGGCGACCACGCCCTCAGGGTCCAGCACGGAACCTTGCTGCTGCAGCACCACCAGCCGCTGCTGCGCGGCGCGGCGCTGGGCCTCTGCATCTGCAAGGGCTGTTTCCGCTTCGGACATCTGGTCCGCGCGTTTCTGCTGCGACAGGTTGTTCACCTTTTCCTGGGCATAGGAAATCAGCTTGCGCGAAAACTCCGCTGCAGCTTCGGGGTCGGCGGCGGACACTTCCATCCGCACCACGCCCTCGGTCGGGTCATAGCCGATTTTCACGTTGCGGCTGTAGGTGGCATAGGCCTCCTCGTTGGTGGGGGCGCTCTCCAGCCGTTGGATCGGGTCCAGCCAGTCTTGCGTGAAATGCGCCTTGAAGCCCGCCTCCCGGTCCAGCCGCAGCATCGCCTCCTTGGACATCAGGTAGCTTTGCACCGCGATGGAATCCTGGCTGGTGGCGAACTGGGTGCCGGACAGCAGCCCGCCGACGCCTCCGGCCGCGCTGTCGGCCTTGAGCACCAGGAATTCCGATTTCGACGAATACATCGGCGTGGCCACCGAATAGAAGTAATAGCCCGCGGCCAGTGTCGGCAGCAGCACGAAGAACGCCAGCCGCGCCGCCAGCAGCGACAGCTTGCGGCGGCGGCGCCGCGCGATATCGCGCTGAATTTCCTGAATTTCGCGGTTGCGCCGCTCAGCCGGGCTGAGCTCGCTCGAGGGCAGGGTGGTGTTGGCGGCGGGCACGGTCTGCGGCAGCTGCACAGAGCCCGGCGCGGGCGGGGTGCCTGCGGGCTGCGACTTGTTCTGGGGGACCACCAGTTCCAGCATATTGGTGCGCTGGAACGGGTCGATGCCGCGCTCGCGCAGCATCCGCACCGCCTCAAAATCCGAGGTGGCGGGCAGGTTGTGCTTTTGCGCCATGCGCCGGGCCAGACGCAGCTGTCGGCCGGTCAGCCCTTCGCGGCGGATCGCATCAATATCGGTTTCCAGTTTGGTTTCGCGCGCGGAACTGACCATGCCGGAGAGCGGCGTGCCGCCCGTCGCGGTGTTCTTGGCTGGCGCAGAGGAGGCCGCCGCGGGCCGGACGGCAGAGGCGGCGGCAGCCTGCTGGCCCGGCTGGGGCTGCCCGGCCGCTGCAGCAGCGCCCGGCGCCGCCGGCGGGGCGCTGGCATCGCGGGCCCCGGCCGCCGCAGTGCTGCGGCGGATGCGGAACTTCTTAGCTCTCGGTTTCGTAGTCATAGAGCTGTTTCGCTTCTTCTAAAGTGTCAAACATATGCAGCTGTCCCTGCAGCAGGACAGCCGCGGAACGGGCAAATTTCTCCAGCGTCTTGGCCTGGTGCGAGACGATGATAATGGTGGTGGTCTGCAAGCGCTCCTGCAGGATCTCGCCGGCCTTGCGGTTGAACTCCACGTCGGTGGTGCTCGGCATGCCTTCGTCGATCAGGTAGATGTCGAAATCCAGCGCCAGCATCAGCGAAAAGCTGAACCGCGCCCGCATCCCCGCCGAATAGGTGCCGATCGGCTGGTCGAAATACTCCTTGAGGCCGCACAGCCAGCGGCAATAGGCCTCCACGTAATCCGGGTCCAGGCCGTAAAGCTTGGCAATGTAGCGGCTGTTTTCCATCGCCGACAGGCGGCTGATGACCCCGCCCATGAAGCCCAGCGGAAAGGAAATCTTGCAGTTGCGGCGGATCTCGCCCTCATCCGGCTTTTCCAGCCCGGCCATCATGTTGATCAGCGTGGTCTTGCCAGTGCCGTTCGGGGCCAGAACGCCCAGCGATTTGCCCGGCTCGACGCGGAACGACACGCGGTCAAGGATCACCTTGCGCTGGGTTCCCGTCCAGAAGGACTTGCTGACGTTTTCAAACTCAAGCATTGCTTGTTCCGGTACTGCCCGTGCGGCCCTGCGGCCGGCTCAATCTGCCTCGTCCTGCGCAGGCTTTCTTGCGTGCCCGCGTCTTCTTCCTATCAAAAGAGTGTTAATGGCATAGGTGGCGAATTTGACCTTATTATGTCGAATTGTGTCATAGATGTTCAACGAAGTTTTAACGAATTGAGCCGTCAGCGGGTGTTCCGGGCGGGTCTTTAAGGGCAAACCGGACAAGCGGAGCGGTGGATGGCTGTTTCCAGGCGCGAAACAATGAGCGGCAGCGGGGAGCTTAAGGCGCAGATTCGCAACTGCCGGCTCTGTGCCGACCGCTTTGCCGCCACCGCAACTGCGCACGCCCCCCGTCCGGTGGTCTGGTTCCGCCCCACCGCCCGCATCCTGATCGCAGGCCAGGCGCCAGGGGCGCGGGTGCATGAAAGCGGCAGGCCGTTTACCGACCCCTCCGGCGACCGGCTGCGGGCCTGGCTGGGACTGACGGAGGCGGAGTTCTATGACAAGGACCAGGTCGCGGTGGTGCCGATGGGCTTTTGCTTTCCCGGCTATAACGACAAGAAAGCCGACCTGCCGCCGCCTGCCATCTGCGGCAAGACCTGGCACCATCAAGTGATGGACCATCTGCCGGATGTGCAGCTCAGGGTGCTGGTCGGGGCCCATGCGCAGCGTTATCACCTGGGGGTGAAGGGGCCGCTGACAGAGCTGGTGCGCGGCTGGCGGGATCATGCGCCGCAGGTCTTCCCCTTGCCGCACCCGTCCTGGCGTAATACCGGGTGGCTGAAGAAAAACCCCTGGTTCGAGGCCGAGCTGCTGCCGGTGCTGCAGGCCCGGGTGAAGGAGCTGATGCGATGACAGATGAAACCCCGCTGGATCTGGCCCATGCCGCGATGGAGGCAGCACCCGCAGAGGATGCCGCGCGCCTGCGGTTCTATGAGCGGCTGGCCGATTGCGAGCTGTTCCTGATGCTGGCGGCGGAGGCGGACGGTGACCAGATCTCGCCGGAGCTGTTCGAGACGCCGGACGGGGCCTTTGTGCTGGTGTTCGACCGCGAGGAGCGGCTGGCGCAGTTCGCAGGCAAACCTGTGCCTTACGCGGCGCTGTCAGGCCGGGTGATTGCGCAGATGCTGGCCGGGCAGGGCATTGGCCTGGGGCTGAACCTGGAGGTGGCGCCCTCGGCCATTCTGATCCCGGCGGAGGCGGTTGGCTGGCTGCACCAGACGCTGGGCCACGCGCCGGATGAGGTGGAGGCCGCGGTGGAGATGTTCACGGCGCCCAAGGGGTTGCCGGAGGCGCTGCTGACGGCACTGGATGCCAAGCTTGCCACTGCGGGCGGGCTGGCGGCGGCGGCTTATCTGGCTGGTGTGCGCTATGCCGACGGCGGGCAGGGGCATCTCTTGGGCTTTGTCGGCGCCAAGGAGGCGGCGCAGGCCTCGCTCGCCAAGGCGGCCGGCGAGGCGCTGACCTTTTCCGGCATCGAGGCCGGGGCGATGGATGTGGCGTTTTTCGATGCGGAGGACCCGGCGGCGGCCAAGCTTGCCCGTGCCGGATTGCGCTTTGACCTGCCGCAGCCGGAAGCGCCGCAGGAGTTCTCGCCGGTGACGCCGGGCAGCGACCCCGATAAACCGCCGCGCCTCAAGTAGCCCGGCCTCGCCCGCGGCCGTTTTCGCCTTATCTGCTGCTGCAAGGGCGTGGCCAAGCGCCATGCCCGGCGACCCAGCAGCGAGGGAGAGAACGATGGCCATCAAACAGACCGCACATGATTTCTGCGAAGCCTGTGATGCGGGCAAGGGTTGGGATGTGTGCCAGGAATGGTGCACGCCGGACGCCACCTTCGCGGTCCAGTCGGACGCGCTGGCGGACATCAGGACGCTGGCAGACTATACGGAATGGGCCAAGGGGCTGCTCGTGCCGATGCCGGACGCCCATGCCGAGTTCAAATCCCTGGCTGTGGATGAGGACAGCAACCGCGCGATCCTGTTTGCCGTCTTTCATGGCACCCACACGGCAGATACCGGAAACGGCGCGCCGACGGGCAAGAAAGTGGCCTCGGATTATGTCTATGTGCTGGATTTCGACGGGCCGAAGATCCGCCATATGACGAAGGTTTGGAATGATGTGCACGCCCTGACGCAATTGGGCTGGATGTAGGAGCGCGAAAAGCAAAAACGCCCGCGTTGCCGCGGGCGCTTGATGCTCTTCGCGGGCGGAGCGGGTTACTCCGCCGCCGCTTCCAGCTTGTCCTGGGTGCGGGTCTCGAAATCGCTGGCGTCGTGGCGCTCGTGCAGCTGCATGTGCAGATCGCCGAAGGAGCGGTTCACCTTGCGGCCGCGCTGCACCGCCGGGCGGTCGTCGATGGCCTTGGCCCAGCGGACCACATTGGTATAGCTTTCCGCGTCCAGGAATTCGGCGGCGTCATAGAGGCGGCCCAGAACCAGCTGGCCGTACCACGGCCAGATCGCCATATCGGCGATGGTGTAGTCCTCGCCCGCGATATAGGTGCGGTCCGCCAGCTGGCGGTCCAGCACGTCAAGCTGGCGCTTGGTTTCCATTGCAAATCGGTCGATCGGGTATTGCCACTTCTCCGGCGCATAGGCGTAGAAATGGCCGAAACCGCCGCCCAGGTAGGGCGCGCTGCCCATCTGCCAGAACAGCCAGTTCAAGGTCTCGATACGGGCCGGGCCGTCCTTGGGCAGGAATTCTCCGAATTTCTCCGCCAGATGCACCAGGATCGAGCCGCTCTCGAACACCCGCACCGGCTCAGTGCCGCTGCGGTCCATCAGCGCCGGGATCTTGGAGTTGGGGTTGATCTCCACAAAGCCCGAGCCGAATTGGTCGCCCTCGCCGATGTCGATCAGCCAGGCGTCATACTCGGCGCCCTTGTGGCCCTTCGCCAGAAGCTCCTCCAGCATCACGGTGACCTTGACCCCGTTCGGTGTCGCCAGCGAGTAGAGCTGGAAGGGGTGCTCGCCCACCGGCAGCTCCTTGTCGTGGGTGGGGCCGGCAACCGGGCGGTTTGTGGAGGCAAACTGGCCGCCGTTGCCTTTTTCCCATTTCCAGACTTTCGGCGGGGTGTAGGAGGTATCGCTCATCTGTCGGGCCTTGTTCTGATTGTTTCCTGTCATTGGCCGCCCGCAGGGTCGCGGCGGCCGGCTTTGGCAGAGATAAGGGGAAAATCGGAAATTCCAATGACTGGAAGGTCTGGGCCGCGGAAATTTTACAAAACGCTCACATCCTCTCGTCCCCGGACACAGAGGCGTGAGCCCCCCTTCGCATTTGCCGCAGCGGCAGTAATGTCAGTGCCAAGGCTGGTGCCGAGGACCGGTACCCAATTTGAACCGATCACCGATGAAAGGGATGATTTCATGAAGCGTCTTGCATTTGCTGCTGCGGCAGCACTGTCCTTTGCCCTGCCGGCCTTTGCCGGGGAGCAGTACGTCGATGGCACCGGCTATGCGGTGTCCGGCTATGACGTGGTCGCTTACCGCAGCTTGGAGATGAACCCGGTGGGCACGCCGCAGACCGCGCCGGTGCGGGGCCATGCGGATATCACCGCAGACTACAATGGCGCCACCTGGGCGTTCTCGACCGAGGAAAACCGCGACAAGTTTCTGGAAAACCCGGCCTATTACGCGCCGCAGTATGACGGCCACTGCGCCTATGGCGTCTCCAAGGGCGGCAAGGTGCCGGCGAACCCGAACCTGTGGCGCATCGTCGACGACAAGCTGTACCTGAACATCACCGATGTGGTTGTCGGCTTCTGGGAGGAAGACATCCCCGGCAACATCAACCTGGCCGAAGGCAACTGGCCGGGGATTGAGCCCAAGGCAGCCTCCGACAGCGTGATCCCGAAGTTCACGTCTGAGGGGCCGGTCGCGAACTGATCTGAGTATGCAGGCAGGGCGAGGGCTTTGCCTGCACGACACTCAAAGGGGGCATTGAGAGCCAACGCAGCGAATACCTGTACTGAGCTCATCGCGGCGAACGCTGCGCGTGGTGCGAACGTCTAGGAAGCGCAGATTGCGACTTGGGGTCAGGAGGAGGCAATTCCAATGAAAGCCTTTACCAGCCGCAGTTTTGCTCTGTCCTTTGGAGCCACAATCGCGGTTTCGTGCTGCTGGGTCAGTTCAGCAATCGGAACTTCGGCCAAACCTCTCGAAATCAACCCGCTCTTACCAAGGAAGATCGCTGTTCCGGCCCCTTGCAACACCGCCTCACACATCAAGGGGAATGTGCTCATCGTTATTGTTCGCTGAAAGCGCACCCCGCTTTTAAGTTGTGCTTCGCGCACGACACGTTCCGTCAGAGATCCGGTTTCCGGCAGGATGACGGTTTCCCCCTGAAGATCCTCGAAGCTCAGAATGTCACGTTCGGCGAGCGGAGAAGCGGGCAGGAGATAGGCCACGTATTGGTTCTTTTGCACCGTCACGCGCACCCAGTCATCAGAGCGCGGCGGATCCGTGATCAGGCCGGCATCCGCGCGCCGCTCCTGCAAAAGGCTGATTGCGGTTGTCCAGCCATAAAGGGCAAAGTCGATCTCGACATCAGGATAGGCTTGCCTGAACCGGCTGATCGCTTTGAGCGCGGGAAGAGGGGCGTTGGCGATAATCTTGATGTGGCCGCGGGCCATGGCTTCATACCCTTCCAGCCGCTCGCTGATTTCGGAATTCAGTGCAACCATACGGTCGGCCAGGCCATAGAACTCCTGCCCTGTCCGGGTAAGTGAAATGCCATCCCGGCCGCGCACCAGCAGCTGCGAGCCGACTTGTTTCTCCAGTTTGGCGATATGCTGGGTCACGGCTGATTGCGTCACACCCAGCCGCACGGCAGCGGCTGAGAAGCTGCCCTCGCGGACAACATAGGCAAAGGCAACAAACTGGTAATGGTTGGCGCGCATGTTTGGCCTCCTTTTGAGCGAGGCCATAGCCGCCATTAGTCTCACTAATATGACGTCACAAAAGTGAAGGCTCAGCTGCTTAGACAGCCCCTGTCAGATGGAGGAATTGGATGGCAGGGCTGAGCATCAAAAATGTAACCAAGCGCTTTGGCGAGACCGAGGTGCTCAAAGGGGTATCCCTTGATATTGCCGACGGCGAATTTATCTCGCTGGTTGGACCGTCAGGCTGCGGCAAGTCCACACTGCTGCGGATCATCGCCGGACTGGAAGACCAATGCGCCGGAGTCATCCGGATCGGCGGGCATTCCGTTGCAGGCCAACGCGCGGCGGACCGCAATCTGTCGATGGTGTTCCAGTCCTATGCGCTTTACCCGCATCTGAGCGTGGGCGAAAACATCGCGGTGCCGCTCAGGATGCGGCGCATGAACGGGTTGCAGCGGCTGCCGGTTGCCGGCGGCTTTATGCCCGGCGCACGCACCGTGGCTGGCGGTATAGGCCGGGATGTTCGCCATGCTGCTGAAATGCTTGAGATCGGGCATCTTCTGGACCGCAAGCCGGGTCAGCTTTCCGGTGGCCAGCGTCAGCGGGTGGCTCTGGGGCGGGCCCTGGTGCGGGAGCCTGCCGCGTTTTTGCTGGATGAACCGCTGTCCAATCTCGACGCGAAACTGCGGGTCCAGACCCGGGCTGAGATCGCGCAGCTGCACCGCCGTCTGGCAGCGACATTTATCTATGTGACTCATGATCAGGTCGAGGCGATGACGATGTCAGACCGCATCGCGGTGATGATGGGCGGGCGCATCCTGCAATGTGCAGCACCTGATGTGGTCTATGAAGATCCCGACCGGATCGAGGTTGCCGAATTCATCGGCTCTCCAAAAATCAACATCCTGCCGCTTGAAATCGCAGCTGACGGACGGCTGAGCCTGCTGGATCAGGCCTTGGACCTTGCCGTTATCGACGGGGGCAGAAGTGTCGGCTCACTGGGTATCCGGCCTGAGGCGCTTCGGCTGACAAGCGGAGACAGTCCGATCCGCGGCCGTGTTGTTCATAGCGAAAACCTGGGTTCAGAGCTGTTCGTTCAAGTCGAAGTCGCGGGCCTGGAGGAGCGCGTTACGCTGCGCGCAGAACCTGAGCAACGCGCAGCTTTGGCGCTGGGAGCACCTGTCGCCCTGGCGTTTGATGCGGACAAAGCGCTGGTTTTCGATGCGGATGGGGCACGCGTACGCAGGCTTCGTCATCCGAACGCTGCAACCTCTGAGGTGGCCTGAGATGTCAGCCATCGAAACCTCCATGACTGATACAGCGCCAAGGGCAGTTGCAGGTCACGCAACCAAAGAACGACGCGCCGCATGGGTTTTGACCGCGCCGGCCCTGATATTGATGGTGATCGTCCTGCTGGTGCCAATCATCATCGCGGGGGTGCTGTCCTTCACCAGCTATTCGCTTGGAAACAGCGGTTTTGATTGGGTCGGCAGCCGCAACTATGAAAAGCTGTTTACCCGTTCGGCCTATGAAAAGATGTTTCTGGCCACATTGACCTATGTGGTGACCGTGGTGCCGATCTCGGTCGGGCTTGGGCTGGGGGCCGCGCTGCTGATCAATTCGCTGGGCCGGTTCCGCGAGATCTACAAGACGATCTACTTCCTGCCGGTCATGGCGACGCTTCTGGCGATGGCGATTGCGTGGGAGTTCATGCTTCACCCGTCAATCGGTATGGTGAACCGCACGCTGGAAATGAGCTGCGGCACATTTCTGGAACAGATCTGGCCCTTCCTGGCGCAGGGCTGCGCTGACCGCTTCCCGGTCTGGCTGGGCGACAAACGCTATGCGATCTGGGTGATATGCTTTATCGGCATCTGGCAGGGGTTCGGCTTTAACATGGTGCTGTATCTGGCCGGGCTGACCAGCGTCCACCGTGAGCTGTATCACGCCGCAGAGATGGACGGGGCCAAATCCGCTTGGGAGCGGTTCCGGCTGGTAACCTGGCCTGCGCTGGGGCCGACCACTGTATTTGTCGTCACCATCACCTGCATCCGCGCCTTTCAGGTCTTTGACACCATCGAGGCCTTCTGGCCGCAGGGCGGCGGGCCGAACAAGTCCACCTATGTGATGATGTTTGCCATTTTTGAGAAGGGCATCCAGCAGAACCTGATCGGGATCGGCTCGGCAATCACCATGCTGTTCCTTGCCTTCGTCATGTTTCTCACGCTGATCCAGCGCTGGCTGGTGGAACGAAAGGTCCATTACAAATGACCCGTGACTGGTGGAAGCACCTGATCCTGATCCTTGGCGTGATCGTTGTCCTTGCGCCGTTCTACATGATGGTCAGCTATTCGTTCAAATCCCCAGGTGAGATTGACCGGGGAGAGGGCGGATTTTTCGGACGGCAGGAAATGATGGTGGATGAGCGCTGTGTCAAGCTGCGCGACCCCAGCCGTGATGATATCGCTGCCGCAGCGAACCGTTTCCCGGGGCAAAGCGACAGTGCGATCCGGGAGCTGCTGGTGGCAGAGGCTACGGCTGAGTGCTCGATGCGGCCTGTCGTCTTCAACTATTCCAAGGCTTTCACCGAGGCGCCGCTGCTGCGCTATCTGCTGAACGGGGTCATCGTGACGGCGTCGATCTTCCTGATCCAGGTCGTGGTCGCGCTGCCTGCGGCCTATGCCCTGGCCAAGCTGAAATTCTGGGGCCGGGATGCGGTTTTCGGATTGGTGCTGTTCTGCCTCTTGATCCCCGTTCACGCCATTGCGCTGCCGCTTTACATCATGCTGGCCAAGCTGGGGCTGACCAATACCTATGCCGCGCTTGTTGTGCCCTGGACGATTTCGGTCTTTGGCATCTTCCTGATGCGCCAGTTCTTCATGACGGTGCCGGATGATCTGATTGACGCGGCGCGCATGGACGGGATGGGCGAATTCGCCATCGTCTGGCGGGTCATGCTGCCCACCGCAATCCCGGCGCTGCTGGCCTTTGCCATTTTCTCGATCGTGGCCCATTGGAACGACTACTTCTGGCCCCGCATTGTGGTGACCGGAAACCGCGACCTGTTTACGCCGCCTTTGGGCCTGCGTGAGTTCAAGGGAGATGGCGACGGGTCATTCTTCGGCCCGATGATGGCCACCGCCACCGTGATCGTCACCCCGCTGATCGTTGCGTTCCTGCTGGCGCAGAAGCGCTTCATTGAAGGGATCACCTTGAACGGAATGAAATAAGTTTCGGGTGCGGGCTGCCCCGCACCCTCCCGTAATCCCGACTGGGATCAACCCGGAGCGTGCATCGCCAAACACAAGCGCTCCACGTTTGGAATGAGAGGAAGATTTCCATGAAAACCGCCCTGTCTGCAATGGCCCTGGCGCTGACCGCTGCCGCCGCGATGGCCGAAGACACCGTGACCATCGAATTCGCCTATCCCTACAGCCATCTGTTCGACGTCACCTACGAGGCCATGATGCCGGCCTTCAGGAAAGCGCATCCGAATATTGATGTGAAATTCCGCGCCACCTATGAATCCTACGAGGACGGCACCAACACCATCCTGCGCGAAGCAGTGTCCGGCAACCTCCCCGATGTCACAATGCAGGGTCTGAACCGTCAGCAGATCCTGGTCGACAAGGGCATCGCCAAATCGCTGGAACCGTTCATCGCCAAAGAAGCGGATTTTGCCAAGAATGGCTACCACGAGGCCATGCTGTCGCTGTCGACCTTTGGCGAAAACGTTCACGGCCTGCCGTTCTCGGTCTCGCTGCCGGTTGGCTATTACAACATGGACCTCCTGCAAGAAGCCGGAGTTGAAACCCTGCCCACCACCTGGGACGAGGTGATCGGCATGTGCGAAACCATGAAGGCCAACGGCATCGACAACCCGATTTTCTGGGGTTGGAACATCACCGGCAACTGGTTCATGCAGGCGCTGATGTGGTCACAGGACAAGGCGATTGTCGACAACGGCCGTGTGACTCTGGACAGCCCCGAGGCACTGGCCGCCATGGAGCAGATGCAGGAGATCTTCACCAAATGCGACATGCAGAATCTCGAGTGGAAGGCGGCGCTGGCCTCCTTCTCGGCGGGTGAGATCGGCATGATGTTCTGGTCGACCTCGGCCCTGGGCGCTGTCGAACGCTCGCAAGGTGAGTTCGCGCTGAAAACCGGCCCGTTCCCCGGCATGGGCGAAACTCCCAAAGGCCTGCCTGCGGGTGGCAACGCCGCCATGCTGACCTCAACGTCGGATGATCCGAAAGTGCAGGAGGCCGCCTGGGCCTGGCTCAAGTTCATCACCAGCGGCGAAGGCGCAGCCGAAGTGGCCAAGACCACCGGTTACATGCCGCCGAACAAGGCCGCGAACGAGGTGATCCTAGCTGATTTCTATGACCAGAACCCGAACAAGCAGACTGCCGTGGATCAGCTGCCGCTGCTGCGCGACTGGCTGGCTTATCCGGGCGACAATGGTCTGGCGGCCACTCAGGTGATCTACGACGGCATCGAACGCATTGTCACCGGCGACGCCACCGACATGAAAGCGCTGCAGCAAGAGATGGTCGAAGAAGTCGCCGACCTGCTTCCCAACGGCTAACGCCTTCTTTCCGGCTGCGCGCGCACCTGCGTGCGGCCGGTTCTTCTTCGGGCAGAGTAAGAAAATGAAAATCATCCATATTTCAGACATTCACCTGACAGTCCCCGGCGAGGAAATGGGCGGGCTGAACCCCCATGCCCGGTTCGCAAGCGCTCTGGCGCACGTGATGGAAAACCATGCCGATGCCGCACGCATCATCATTACTGGCGATCTGGCCCACTGGGGGGAACGCGCAGCCTATGAAGCGCTGCAAGCTGCCGTCGCCGATCTGCCGGTTCCGGTGCGGCTGCTGATTGGCAACCACGACGACCGGGCAACCTTCCGGTCCGTTTTTGCGGATCATCCCGTGGACGAAAACGGCTTCGTCAATCATGCTGAAACAGTCGACGGTGCGCGCTTCATCTATCTCGACAGCGTGGGCGAGCGCACTCATGCCGGGCATTTCTGCGCAGTCCGCCGGGCTTGGCTGCGGGCCGAGCTTGAAAGTTGCGAACGCGCACGCATTTTTCTGCATCACAACCCGATGCTGTTGGGGTTGCCCGCCGAAGACAAGATCGCCTTGAACAAGGATGATCGCAGCCCTTTTCAGGGCCTGATCAGAGCCCATGCAGAAAAAATTGACTACATCCATTTCGGCCATGTTCATGCGCCCATCCACGGGTGCCTGGCGGGTGTCCCTTTTGCCAGCGTGCCTTCGACAGGCAACCAGTCAATACCAGACCTGAGTGAAACTGAACTGCTGAAAGGTGCCCCGATGGATCCGGCCTATTTTGTGTTTCAGATCGACGGGCGCGACACCACCATCCATCAGATCCCCTTCGCTTGGGAAGGCCCGGTCATGACAGCTGGAACAGGATGGGAAGATTGGGCAAAACCGGTCGAGGCAGCGGAATGAAGCCTTGTCTTCCGCAAGTCCGTGACGGGCTGCTTGCAGTCGTTGGACAATGCGGCACGGACGGAAGCTCTGCCCGCTCACAAGTCAAATAGATTGGGATATTGCCAGGTCCCATATTTGCGCAAACCGGGCGCCGCTTGCCAGCCAACCGACACATGCGGCGAGAGATAGCCGTGTCCTGCGCTTGTGCCGGATGCATCCTGCCATGCAGACCTTCCTGGAAGACGGGAGGCCCCTCAAAAACAAAAAGCCCCGGACGCAATGCCGGGGCTTTGATATCTCAAACTGTTGCCGGACGCGCTCAGCGGCGGCGGTCGCGGCGGGAGGACATCGGCTGGAAGGCCACGCCCACATGCGCCTCGCAATAGGGTTTGCCCTGCTGGGCGGGCAGGCCGCAGAACCAGAAGTCCTCAGTCGCCGGGTCGCCCACCGGCCATTTGCAGGTGCGCTCGGTCAGCTCCATCAGGCCCAGCTTCTTGGCTTTCTTCTCGACCTCGTTCACCTTGGCCAGCGCCTCGGGGCTGATCTCATTGGCGGAGGGCTGCGGCGGCAGCGGCTGGCCGGCCGGGATGATCTGGCGGCGGGCAGGCGTTGCCGGCTTGGCGTCGGCTGCAGGCTGGGCCGCGGCCGGGCGGGCCGGTTCGGTCTTGGGCTGCGGCTTGGGCTTGGGCGCCGCGGCCGGTTTCGGCGCGGCGGCTGCGGGCGCTGCCGCGGGCTTTTCCTTGGGTTCAGCCGCCTTGGCGCCGCCGCTGTTGCGGTTGGACAGGCCGAGCCGGTGCACCTTGCCGATCACGGCGTTGCGGGTCACGCCGCCCAGTTCCTTGGCGATCTGGCTGGCCGACTGGCCTTCGCCCCACATTTTCTTGAGCAGTTCGACGCGCTCGTCTGTCCAGGACATCTGTTGCCTTTCCAAGCTAATAGCGGCCCCAGGGGTTCTGCGGCCGCCATCATATTCCGTGTGATCGCTCTATTCTAATCACTGCGGGCGGAGTTACAAGGCATCTTGCGCCCCAAGCGGCAGCCGTTATGCAGGCAAAGCAGCAAAAACACAGGGGGCATCATGGCAGATCAGGGATATCAGGTCGAACTGGGCGCGCGCAGGTTCGGACAGGTGAACTGGCTGGGGCTCAAGGCGCTGGCCTGGCGCGAGGTGAAGCGGTTCCTGGTGGTCTGGACCCAGACCCTGCTGGCGCCCCTGGTGACCGCGGCGCTGTTCCTGATGATCTTCAACATCGCCATCGGCCCCAGGCGCGGCGACGTCATGGGCGTGCCGTTCCTGACTTTCCTGGCGCCGGGCATCATGATGATGACGGTGATCCAGAATGCCTTTGCCAATACCTCCTCCTCGATCGTGATTGCCAAGGTGCAGGGCAATATCGTCGACACGCTGATGCCGCCCCTGTCGGGGCTGGAGATCCTGCTGGGCTACCTGGCGGGCGCGGTGGCCCGCGGCACGCTGGTGGCGCTGGGCATCGGGCTGGGTCTGATGGCCGTTCTGCAGATCGTGCCCGCGCATCCGCTGGTGGCGCTGCTGTTCATCGTGCTGGGCGCAGCCTTTCTGGGGGGCTTGGGGATCGTGGCCGGGGTCTTTGCCGACAAGTTCGACCAGATGGCGGCGATCACCAATTTCATCGTGACGCCCTTGGCGTTCCTGTCGGGCACCTTCTATTCGGTGGAGGCGCTGCCGCCGGTGCTCAAGGCGATTTCGCATCTGAACCCGGTGTTCTATCTGATCGACGGGGTGCGATTCGGGGTGATCGGCACGTCGGACAGCTCGCCCTGGCTGGGGCTGGCGGTCTGCGGCGGCGCGACCCTGGCGGTCTGCGGCCTGGCCTGGCTCATGCTGCGCACCGGCTACCGGCTGAAGCCCTGATCCGGCGGCCAAGCGGCGTCCTGCGGAACGCCGGCCTTACCGCGCGGCGGGGGCGGCTGATGCGGCGGTTGGCTTGCGCCGTCCCTCCCGCCAGGCGAGGAGGGCGGCGCCGGCCAGGATGATCACGGCTCCGAACACGGAAACGCCATCCGGCACCGCGCCAAAGCCGAGAAAGTCGTACAGCGCCGCAAAGACCAGCGTGGCATAGCTGAACGGCGCCACAAACGATGCATCGGCGCGCGCCATCCCGTTGATGAAACAGGCCTGCGCGCAGGCCATCAAGAGCCCCAGCGCCGCCAGCGCGCCCCACTGTCCCGGGGTGGGCATCTGCCAGACCGGCAGCACCGCGCAGCTGGCAATTGCCAGCCCCAGCAGGTTGTTGACCCACAAGACCTGCAAGGGCGCCTCGCGGCCCGCCAGCTTCTTGATGAAGATCAGCTCCAGCCCCATCACCGCCGCCGCTGCCAGCGCCAGCAGCGCCGCGGGCTGAAAACTGGCGGGCGTGGGCCGCAGCAGGATCATCGCACCGATCATGGCAATCAGCGCAGCGCCCCAGCGCCAGGGGCCGACCCGCTCACCCAGGAGCGGAATGGCCAGCAGCATCCCGAAGACCGGGTTCAGGAAGGTGATCGCGGTGGCGTCGGCCAGCGGGATGTAGGCGACGGAGGCAAACATCAGCGTGACCCCTGCCCAGCCAAAGGACGTGCGGCCGATGTGATAGCCCCAATGCGGGCGGGTGAACCGCGGCCGCAGGATCAGCACCGCCGTTGAGATCGCCATAAAGGCAAACAGAAAGCGGCCATGGCTGATCTGCATCGGGTGAAGCGGCGTCCCCAGCAGATCCGTCCCCAGCGCCTTGGCCATCAGCGTGGTGCCGGCAATGAAGGTTGTCGCTGCCAGGATCAGGGCAGCGGCCAGGGGCGGGTTCTCAGGGGTCTCACGGCTCATCGCCAAGCGGTGCGGCAAGCCGCGGCGGGATGCAAGGGGAAATGGTTCGGTGCCTGCCTTACGCTGAAGGGCCAGAAGGGGCGCGGCCCCGCAGGTTCGAGGGAAGAGGGGCGCTGCCCCTCTTGGCCTGGCGGCCAATTCACCCCGGAGTATTTCAGCAAAGGTGAATGGGACGGGCGGCGCGCTGCGGCGGTTTGGCGGGAAGGGGTGCACAAAAGGGGTTTTCTTTCGATGAAACCTCCACTATGGAACCTGCCCATGATCAAACGCGCACATACCACCATTTCGCGACGCCGACGCCGCCTGGCGTGACCGGCCACTGATCTGTTGTGCCTGCCATGCGGCACATCCCCCCTTCGAAATCCTATGATCCCCCGTTGACCCAAGGCCAAGCTTACGTCACAGCTTTGGCTTCTATCTGTGAAAAGGATGATCCTGATGATCCCGTCCGTTCTGCCGACCTACAACCGTGCACCGCTGGAATTCGTCAAAGGCGAAGGCGCCTGGCTGACCACGGCGGACGGGCGCCGCTTTCTGGATTTGGGCTCCGGCATCGCGGTGAACGCGCTGGGCCATGCGCATCCGGCGCTGGTGGAGGCGCTGACCACCCAGGCACAAGCCTTGTGGCATGTCTCCAACCTCTACCACATCCCCCAGCAGCAGGCGCTGGCGGACAAGCTGGTCGAGCATACCTTTGCCGACACCGTGTTCTTCACCAACTCCGGCACCGAAGCCTGCGAGCTGGCCGTGAAGATGGCGCGCAAGTATTTCTACGACAAGGGCCAGCCGGAGCGGGTGGAGATCATCACCTTTGACGGCTCCTTCCATGGCCGGTCTTCGGCGGGGATCGCGGCGGCGGGCTCCGAGAAGATGGTCAAGGGCTTCGGCCCGCTGCTGCCCGGCTTCGTGCATCTGACCTTTGGCGATCTGGACGGTGTGACTGATGCGATCAGCGAAAGCACTGCCGCGATCATGATCGAACCGGTGCAGGGCGAGGGCGGCATCCGCCCGGTTCCCGACGCAGAGCTGAAGGCGCTGCGCCAGATCTGCGATGACAACGGCCTCTTGCTGATCCTGGATGAGGTGCAATGCGGCGTCGGGCGGACCGGCAAGCTGTTTGCCCATGAATGGGCGGGCATCGCGCCCGACATCATGATGGTGGCCAAGGGCATCGGCGGCGGCTTCCCGCTGGGCGCGGTGCTGGCCTCTGAGGACGCGGCCAGCGGCATGACCGCGGGCACCCATGGCTCCACCTATGGCGGCAATCCGCTGGGCTGTGCGGTGGGCTGCGCGGTGTTGGACCACATCGCGGATGAGGCCTTCCTGGCCGAGGTGAACCGCAAGGCGGGCCTCTTGCGGCAGAAGCTGGAAGGGCTGGTGGCCGATCACCCGGAAGTGTTCGAAGAGGTGCGCGGTTCCGGCCTGATGCTGGGCCTCAAGTGCAAGGCGGTGAACGCTGATGTGGTCAAGGCGGGCTATGACAACGAGCTAATCACGGTCCCGGCTGCGGACAACGTGATCCGGCTGCTGCCGCCGCTGACCCTGACCGATGAGGACATCGCCGAGGCCGTCAGCCGCCTGGAAAAAACCGCCGCCCAGGTCGAAGCTGCCTGATTTTCACCTTTGCAGAAATACTCCCGGGGGTCCGGGGGCAGGCGCCCCCGGCCTTCGCCAGAACAAAGCGATACCGACATGAACCATTTCCTCGACATCCACAAAACCGGCCCCGCCGATCTGCGCGCGATCATCGACCAGGCCAAGGCCACCAAGCAGGCCCGCCTTGGCCGCCCCAAGGCGGCGCTGGATGATGAGCTGCCGCTGAAAGACAAGATGGTGGCGCTGATTTTTGAGAAACCCTCGACCCGCACCCGGGTGTCCTTTGACGTCGGCGTGCGCCAGATGGGCGGCGAGACCATGGTGCTGTCGGGCAAGGACATGCAGCTGGGCCATGGCGAGACCATCGCCGACACTGCCCGGGTGCTCAGCCGCTATGTCGACATGATCATGATCCGCACCTTTGATGAGACCGTGCTGACCGAGATGGCGGAATACTCCGACGTGCCGGTGATCAACGGGCTGACCGACCGCACCCACCCCTGCCAGATCATGGCCGACATCCTCACCTATGAGGAGCACCGCGGCCCGATCCAGGGCAAGAAGGTGGTGTGGTGCGGTGACGGCAACAACGTCTGCGCGTCCTTCCTGCATGGGGCCGGCCAGTTCGGCTTTGACCTCACCTTTGCGGGCCCGGCGCAGCTGGACCCGGAAGACGAGTTCGTCGGTCTGGCGCGCCAGGCGGGCTCCAAGGTGGTGATCGAGCGCGACGCGGCCAAGGCGGTCGCAGGCGCGGACCTGGTGGTCACGGATACCTGGGTGTCGATGCATGACAGCCAGTCCTCTAAAGAGCGCCGCCACAACATGCTGCGGCCCTATCAGGTCAATGCCGAACTGATGTCCCACGCCAAGCCGGACGCGCTGTTCATGCATTGCCTGCCGGCCCACCGCGAGGAGGAGGCGACCAGCCAGGTGATGGACGGGCCGAACTCGGTGATTTTTGACGAGGCCGAAAACCGGCTGCACGCGCAAAAGGCCATCATGCGCTGGTGCGCCGGCGGCTGAGGCTGCCGGGGCACCGTCAGGTTCCTGAACTTGCGGCCTGCGGGGATGGGGCACTCCCGCCCGCCGCGGCGCATTCCCCGGAATGCGCCCTGACCGTTGGGCGTGGCGCCGGGCCTGCGGCCCGGCGCGGCCCGTAACACGCAGGCATTGCGCTTGTTGCACTGGCCTTGCGTCGGAGTACCCAGGCCCGTGCCGCGCTGTCAGCTCTTGTGCGGCGGGTGAATTGCCCCCAGCATCTCTCCATCACATACGGGGAGGTCCAGCGATGGCAGATACATCAGCAAAACCGGTTGCACTGATCGTGGGGGCAGGGGCGGGCCTGTCGGCCTCCCTGGCCCGGGCGCTGTCCCGGGACGGCTATGCCCTGCATCTGACGGCGCGCAGCACGGATAAGCTGGAAGGGCTGGCGGCGGAAACCGGGGCGCAGGTGCATGCGCTGGATGGCACCGATGCAGAGGGGATCCAGCAGCTTGTCCAGGGCGTGCAGGGCGCATTGCGGGTGGCCTGCTATAACCCCTCGGCCCGGGTCCGCGGCCCCCTGACGGAACTGGACCCGGAGCAGGTCCGCAAGGCGGTGGAGGTGACCGCACATGGGGCGTTCCTGCTGGGGCAGGCAGCGGCCAAACGTATGCTGGCGCAGCAGCCGGAGAACGGCCGTCTCGGCACCATCCTGTTCACCGGCGCCTCGGCCGGGGTAAAGGGCTTTGCCCACTCGGCGCCCTTTGCCATGGGAAAGTTTGCGCAGCGCGGGCTGGCGCAATCAATGGCGCGGGAGCTGCATCCCAAAGGCATTCACGTGGCTTGGGTCAATATCGACGGCGGCATCCGCAATGCCTCCCGCCCTGAAAGGGTAGAGAGCGCGGACAATCCGGACAGCATGCTCGACCCGGATGCGATTGCCCGGGAATACATGCACCTGATCCAGCAGGACCGCTCTGCCTGGAGCGATGAACTGGTGCTGCGGCCATGGGTGGAGCGCTTCTGAGCGCAAAAGAAAAGCCCCCGCAGGCGGATGCTGCGGGGACTTTGTGATTGGCCGGGCTGAACGGCTCAGCCGACGAAGGTGTTGAGCACCAGGTAGATCACGGCCGACAGAAGTGCTGCGGCGGGCACGGTGATCACCCAGGCGGCCACGATGGTCATGAAGTGGCTGCGGCGCACCAACTTGCGGCGGCGGCGTTCCTCCGGCGCGATGCGCCTTTCCACCGGGCGGCCTGCGGCGGATTTCTTCAGGCGGCGCTCCATATGCCACTCGCGGAAGAAGCCGACGCCGAACACCGCGCCCACGGCAATGTGGGTGGAGGAGACCGGCAGGCCCAGCCAGCTGGCCACGATCACGGTGATGGCTGCCGACAGCGACACGCAATAGGCGCGCATCGGGTTCAGCTTGGTGATCTGGCTTCCGACCATGCGGATCAGCTTGGGGCCGAACAGGAAGAGGCCGAAGGAGATGCCGAAGGCTCCGATCACCATCACCCAGGTCGGGATGGTGACCTTGGAGGCGAAATCGCCGAACTCGGTGGCGTGCACGATGGCGGCCAGCGGGCCAACGGCATTGGCCACGTCATTGGCGCCATGGGCAAAGGACAGCAGTGCCGCGGAGATCACCAGCGGCAGGCCGAACAGCGCCTTGAGCGACTTGTTGCGGTTCTCCATGCCCTCGGACTGGCGTTTGATCAGCGGCGCGGTGATGACATAGGACAGCGCACCAATGGCAGCGCCGATCAGCAGCGCGGTCTGGAGGTCGATCTTGACGATCTTCTTGAGGCCCTTCAGCGCCAGGTAGGAGGCAAAGGCGCCTGCCATGATCCCGACCAGAACCGGCACCCAGCGGCGGGCGGCGGCAATCTTGTCTTCTTGGTAGATGATCTTGGCCTTGATGAAGGCGAGGAACAGCGCGGCGATGATACCGCCCAGCACCGGCGAGATCACCCAGCTGGCGGCGATCTTGCCCATGGTGGGCCAGTTCACCGCGGCGGTGCCTGCGGCAGCCACACCGGCGCCAAGCACGCCGCCCACAACCGAATGGGTGGTGGACACGGGGGCGCCGACCCAGGTGGCCAGGTTCACCCACAGGGCGGAGGAGATCAGCGCCGCCATCATCGCCCAGATGAACACGTTGCTGCTGGCCACCGCGGTGGGGTCGATGATGCCCTTGGAAATGGTCGAGACCACGTCGCCGCCCGCCAGCAGCGCGCCTGCGCTTTCGGCGATGGCAGCGATCACGATGGCGCCGCCCATGGTCAGCGCGTTGGCGCCCACCGCCGGGCCCATGTTGTTGGCGACGTCATTGGCGCCGATGTTGATCGCCATATAGGCGCCGAATGCGGCGGCGGCGATTACCACCATGCTCATGGCGGAGCCGCCGAAGAAGACGCCGGCCCCGAGGCCTGCCAGCACGATAAAGGCCAGCGCGATGCCCGGCGCCACCAGCGGGCGGGAGACATAGGCGGTGGCGAGTTCAAGCTGGGAGATCCGGTTCAGGTCCTTGTCCAGCGTGGTCCATTGCGTGCGCTGGGGTGCATCGCTCATTGTCGTATTCCTGATTCTGAGGTCTGCGGACGCGCCTAACGCCGCTCCGGGAGCGGTTCAAGCGTCTGACATGAAAATGTCACATAACTTTTACAATTGACGTAACAGAACCTGCAGCTGCGGCTCATGCACCAGTTCCGCAGCCTGCTCCGGGCGCATCCACTGGCGCTTGCGCTGATCGGATTCGGGGTAATCGTCGGCAAGTGTTTCCACTTCGGCGGCAAAGATCAGCGTGGTCACCGGCTCATCAAGGCCGTGATCGCGGCGTTTGACGTAATTGAATTCGCCGATGGGCTGCCTGGAAACTTTCGCGGATCTGACGCCGGCTTCCTCCCAGGCTTCCTGCAGGGCAGAGGCGGGACCGTCCTTGCCTTCGACCGGCCAGCCCTTGGGGATGATCCAGCGGCCGGTGCCGCGGCTGGTGATCATCAGCACTTCTTTGCCGTCCGCGCCCATGCGGTAGCACAGGGCGGCAACTTGCAGGCGGTTGGGTCGTTTCAGCATCGGCCTGAGGATTTCCTCCCAGGCGCGGGTCAGGGTGCGGGTCATTTCTGCTCAGCCTTTGGTGTTGGGTTTGCCCCGTGTTCTTGTGCGAAGTTGTGGGAAAGTATGCGTACTTGCCCGGAATTTCAAGGCTGCCGCCTGAACGGAGCCGTCCTGCGCGGTTCTCCAGCTGCGCATTGACGGTCCGCTTGCGGCATCCTGCGCAGTATGGCCGCAAACCCGTGAAGAAAGCGATTATACCGTGCAGGACGGCACGGCGGGCTGCTGCGGCGGCGCTCCCGCCCGCTGGCGGCGCATCACAGATGCACGGCCAGCCGTTGGGCCGTGCAGCGCGCCTGCGGCGCGCTGCGGGCGGTCATTTCCGCCGTTTCGCGCGCAGGGTCGGGTCTTCCTGCGTGGGGTCCTCGGGCCAGGGGTGCTTGGGGTACTGCGCGCGCATGTCTTTCCTCACATCCGCATAGGAGCCGGCCCAGAAGCCCGGCAGGTCGCGGGTGATCTGGATCGGACGCTGGGCGGGTGACAAGAGCGAGACTTTCAGCGGCACGCCGCCCGCGGACGGATGGCGGGTCACCCCGAACATCTCCTGCAGGCGGACCGAGATTTCCGGGATCTCGCCGTCATAGCTGATCGGGATCTTGCGCCCCAGCGGGGTGACGAAACTGCCCGGCGCTTCGCGGTCCAGCAGCTGCGTCTGCTCCCAGCTCAGCGCCGCCTTGAGCGCCGGCAGCAGGTCGAAGCGTTTCCAGTCCTCGGCGCTTTTGACCCCGCCAAGCATCGGCAGCAGCCAGTCCTCCAGCGTGTCCGTCAGGCCAAGCAGGGAGAAATCCGGCAGGTCAAATCCTTCCGCCCGCACCAGCTCCACCCGCGCCGCCAGCCGCGCCGCAGCGCCCGTGAGCCGCAGGCCCAGGTCGCGCACCCCGTCCAGCATCGCTCGTGCCACGGCGTCCGGCGGCACGTCCTTCCAGATCCGGTCGTCCAGCACCACGGCGCCGAACCGCTCCTGCTGGCGCGCCACCACCCGGCGGTCGCGCTTGGACCACTCGCAGGTATCTGCCCAGGCAATCTGACCGGCAAACAGCTCGCGGATCTCAGCCAGCGATATCTGTGCGGCCATCCGGATCCTGGCCTCGCGCGGGTTGCCGTCGGTATCGAGCGCCACGATGAACGGCGCGCCCGCCAGCGTGTCGCCGCCGTCGAGAATGGCACCTTTGCCGCCTGACAAAACGAACCGCGGCGCGTCGCCCTTGCGGCGCTGGCCAATACGGTCGGGATAGGCGAGGGCTGCCATCATCGCCGCAGACAGCCCTGCATCACGGCGGCCGGCCTGTTTCTCCAGCCGCCGCGCCTCGCTCTTGATGCGCTCCACGACGGGACGGTTCAGCTGATAGGGGTGATTGCGCACAAACCCTTTGGGGTCCCTCAGCGCCTTCAGCCGCAGGGACAGATCCGCAGGCGCGCCGCGCAGCGGGTCACGCTCGCCCAAGAGTGCCGCCAAGGGCGCCGCCGCTGGACCTGCCTGCAGCAGCATATGGCCAAGCCGCGGGTGCAGGGGCAGGGCGGCCAGTGCCTTGCCATGCTCCGTGATCCGGCCCTGCGCATCCAGCGCCCCCAGCATATGCAATAGCGCTTGCGCCTCTGCCATCGCGCCTGCGGGCGGCTGGGTTAGGAACATCAGATCGTCAGGAGCGGCCCCCCACAGCGCCAGCTCCAGCGCCAGCGCGGTCAGGTCGGCGCTTTCGATCTCAGCGGGCGGAAAGGCCATCAGCGCGCCTTCCTCGCCCTTGGTCCACAGGCGGTAGCAGACGCCCTCCGCCACCCGGCCCGCGCGGCCCTGGCGCTGGGTGGCCTCGGCGCGGGTGACCTTTTCCGTCACCAGCCGCGACATGCCGGAGCCCGGATCAAACCGCGCCCGCCGCGCCTGTCCCATGTCCACCACCACGCGGATGTCCTGAATGGTCAGCGAAGTCTCGGCGATCGAGGTCGCCAGCACCACCTTGCGGCCCTGCGCCTCGGGCTGGATCGCTGCGCGCTGCTCGGCAAAGGGCAGGGCGCCGAACAGCGGGCGGATATGGCAGTGGCCGGGCAGGCGCTTCTCCAGCGCACCGGCGGCGCGGCGGATCTCGCCCTCGCCGGGCAGGAACACCAGGATGCCGCCGCCGGTGGCCTTTGTATCCCGTTCCGCCTGCACCACCAGGTCCACCAAGGCGTCCACACGGCGCGCCTGCGCGGGCAGGGGGCGCTCCAGCCAGCGGGTCTCCACCGGATAGCTGCGGCCCTCGGAGGTCACCATCGGCGCCTCCATCAGCGCCGCCACCGGCCCGGCGTCCAGCGTCGCCGACATCGCCAGCAGCATCAGGTCATCGCGCAGCGCGCCCGCCACCTCCAGGCACAGGGCGAGGCCCAGATCGGCGTTCAGGGAGCGTTCGTGGAATTCGTCAAAGATCACCGCGCCGACGCCGGGCAGGTCCGGGTCCGATTGCAGCATCCGGGTCAGGATGCCCTCGGTCACCACCTCGATCCGCGTCGCCTTGGAGACCTTGGAATCGCCGCGCACCCTATAGCCGACGGTCTGGCCCGGCTTCTCGCCCAGCGTCTCCGCCATCCGCTCAGCCGCGGCACGGGCGGCGAGGCGGCGGGGTTCCAGCATCACGATGCGGCCCGTGACCAGCCCGGCCTCCAGCATCGCCAGCGGCACCCGCGTGGTCTTGCCCGCACCTGGCGGCGCTTGCAGCACGGCACGGCCGCGGGCGCGCAGGGCGTCCAATAGGTCGGGGAGGGCGTCTTCGATCGGCAATCTGGTCATGTCGCCTTATCGCCAAAGGGGAGGGAGAGGTCTAGCGGTGTCGTGGGCAGGACTTCGTTGGTGAAGCGCTGAGGGTTGCAGAGGCCCGCGGGGTGGTGCGAATGCGCCGCCCCATGGGGGCGGGCCGGCGCAGCCCGGCTTTCAGCCGGGCGGGACAGTCTGCTTTTGCATGATTGTTTCTCGAGGCAGGGGTGGGGGGGCGCTGCCCGCACTGCGCAAACCGCATCAGGCGCGGCGGATTTGCCGCCTTTCCTGCGGCTCCTGCTGATGTAGGGTGCCCGGCAGACGGCAGGGGCTGGACTTTGCGGCATGGCTTGCGCCAAGGTCCGCCCATTACGACAGGAAGGCACGCATGGATACCGGACAACTGACGCAGAAAATCCTTGATGGCGACCGGCGGGCGCTGGCCCGGGCCATTACTCTGGTGGAGAGCGGCCGCGAGGATCACCGCGCCAAGGCGGGGGAACTGCTGTCGGAACTGGCCAAGCACAAGCGCCAATCCCTGCGCATCGGCCTGTCGGGCACGCCCGGCGTAGGCAAATCCACCTTCATCGAAAGCTTCGGCATGATGCTGACCGGCCTTGGCCTGCGGGTGGCGGTTCTGGCGGTTGATCCCAGCTCGGCGCGCTCCGGCGGCTCGATCCTGGGCGACAAGACCCGGATGGAGCGCCTCAGCCGCGAGCGTAACGCCTTCATCCGCCCGTCCCCCAGTCAGAGCCACCTTGGCGGCGTCGCCCGCCGCTCTCGCGAAGCGGTGGCCTTATGCGAGGCGGCAGGCTTTGACGTGGTATTGATTGAAACCGTTGGTGTCGGCCAGTCGGAAACCGTGGTGGCGGAGATGTCGGACCTGTTCCTGCTCTTGCTGGCGCCTGCGGGCGGCGATGAACTCCAAGGCGTCAAGCGCGGCATCATGGAAATGGCCGACCTCATTCTGGTGAACAAGGCGGACGGGCCGCTGAAACCGGTGGCGACCCGCACCTGCGCCGATTACGCCGGCGCACTGCGGCTGCTGCGCAAGCGCCCTCAGGACCCGGAGGGCTTTCCCAAGGCGCTGATGGTCTCCGCCGTTGAGGAGCACGGGCTGGACAAGGCCTGGGAAGAAATGCAGGCGCTGACCGCCTGGCGCCGGGAGAACGGCCACTGGGACCGCCGCCGGGCCGATCAGGCCTGTTACTGGTTCGATCAGGAAGTGCGCCAGGCGCTGCTGGCGCGGCTGGAGACGCCGGAGGCCAAGGCGCAGATGGCGGAACTGGCGGGAACAGTTGCCGAGGGCGGCAAAAGCCCGGGCGAGGCGGCGCGGATCATGCTGCGGGCGCTGGGCGCCGCCTGACGCCGGTTGCCGGGCCGGAAACGGGCGGCCGCAAGGGGTTGCGGCAGGACGGAAATAGGTGCAGTAAGCCCGGCAAGAAAGCTGAGTTGAATCACTTGACGCTGTTGCCGGTTGAGCGTAAGAGCAGCGGACCAGTTTTCGGGCGCAGCCAATGGCCGCGCCCCTTGTGATTTGGCGCCGGACTGCCAGCGCCTCCAGAAACGAAGGATGAAGATATGTCGCGCCGTTGCGAACTGACCGGAAAAGGCCCGATGACTGGCAACAATGTCAGCCACGCCAACAACAAAACCAAGCGCCGCTTTCTGCCCAACCTGAACGACGTGACCCTGCAGTCCGAAGTTCTGGGCCGTGGCGTCAAGCTGCGCATCTCCGCAGCCGCCCTGCGCTCGGTCGACCACCGCGGCGGCCTGGACGCGTTCCTGGCCAAAGCCAAGGACGAAGAGCTGTCGGCAAACGCGCTGAAAGTGAAGAAAGAGATCGCCAAGGCACAAGCCGCTCAGGCTTGATTTCCCTGGCCTGATCCCTTCACCGGATCGGATTACGGACACCGCGCAAGGGCTACCCTGCGCGGTGTTTGCGTTTGCGCAATCTGCCGCAGAGCCGGGCCTTGCAGGCCGCAGGGCCAGCGGGCATACCATGCGGAGATGACACGCATTCTGCGCATATGGCTTGGCCTGTTTCTGGCCCTGACCGTCGCCCTGACGGCGCACAGCGCTGCCGCCCGCCAGGGGGAGCGCGATGCCGCAGGCCAAATGGTGATCTGCACCGGCACCGGTCCTGCCACCATTTATGTGGACAGCGACGGCCAGCCGGTAAAACCGCCGCACAATTGCCCCGACTGCGTCATGCATATTTTGGACGCGGTCACGCAGCACGCCGGGCTGATGCTGCCGGTCATCGCCTGCAGCGAAGCGGTTTCGGGGCAGGTGGCTGCACTGGCCTCGGTTCAGAAGATCCTGCGCGCCAGCGCCCGGGCGCCGCCGGCCGCCGCCTGACCGGCCACCCCCTTTACCCATCTGAAATTTGAAAACCCAAGTATGAGGAGACTGAAAATGTCCCTGAAATCTGCTGTCTTTGCAGCCGCCGCTGCCGCTGCCTTTGCCACCTCCGCCTTTGCAGGCGACGCCATGATCATGGTGCACGACCAGTACGCGCGGGTGTCCTCGCCCACGGCCAAGGCCGGCG
This sequence comes from Leisingera sp. ABM4_103, assembly GCF_056158685.1. NCBI lineage: Bacteria > Pseudomonadati > Pseudomonadota > Alphaproteobacteria > Rhodobacterales > Roseobacteraceae > Leisingera > Leisingera sp. ABM4_103. Next base: position 2,564,110 of record NZ_JBSWTU010000005.1, read on the forward strand.
CGGCCTTCATGGAGATCATGAACAAGGGCGAAGCCGACGACCAGCTGATCGGCGTGCGCTCGGACGTGGCCGCCAAAGTGCAGCTGCACACCCATAAGGAAGGCGATGACGGCGTCATGAAGATGATGCACGTGGAGGAAGGCTTTGCCGTGCCCGCAGGTGCAACCCACATGCTGAAGCGCGGCGGCGACCATGTGATGTTCATGGGCCTGAACCAGCCACTGAACCATGGCGACGTGGTGAAGGTCACGCTGGTGTTCGAGAAGGCCGGCGAGATCGAGATCGACGTGCCGGTTGACCTGGAGCGCAAAGCCGAGGGCCACGGAAGCATGGATCACTCCGGCCATTCCAACTGATCCGCTAAGGCAGGGCGGGCGCGGCGTCAGGCCGCGCTGCAGCCCTCCTTCGCGCCCAAAGCCCGCCCTTGCGGCGGGCTTTTTGCCGCCTGAGGCTAGGCGAGCAGCTCCGCCACCCAGGCCGGCACCGTCTCGCTGGCCGGGCCAAAGCGGCGCTCGGCGAAGCGGGAGCCGGTGGCGGAAGGTTCCAGGTTCAGCTCCACCGTATGGGCTGCCGCCGCCCGTGCCTCGTCGACAAAGGCCGCCGCCGGGTAGACCTCGCCCGAGGTGCCGATGGCGGCAAACACATCCGCCTCTGCCAGATGCGCGTAGATCTCTTCCATGAAATACGGCATCTCTCCGAACCAGACCACATCCGGGCGGCCCGCAGGCGCGGCGCAGGCGGGGCAGGGCTGGCCGGTCTGCATCTCCAGCGGCGCTGCCCAGCGGTGCCCGCAGGCGGCGCAAAGCGCGCCTGAAAGCGTGCCGTGCATATGCAGCACTTGCGCGGCCCCGCCGGCCTCATGCAGCCCGTCCACGTTCTGGGTGACGATCACCACCTCGCCCTTATGCTCCGCTTGCAGCTGCGCCAGAGCCTGATGCGCCGGGTTGGGCTGCGCCTCTGCTGCCTGCGCCCGCCGCGCATTGTAGAAGCCGTGCACCAGGTCCGGATTGCGCGCGAAGCCTTCCGGCGTCGCCACATCCTCGATCCGGTGCTGCGCCCAGAGCCCGCCCTCGTCGCGGAAGGTGCCCAGCCCGCTTTCGGCGGAAATCCCGGCGCCAGTCAGGATGACAATCTTCGCCCTCTTTCCCATTGTCCCGGAACCTCCTATCACTGCGTCCATTCAAAGGAGCCGCTTGCCAATGCCTACCCGTATTCTGTTCGTCTGCCTAGGAAACATCTGCCGCTCTCCCGCGGCTGAGGGCGTGTTCCGCGCGCTTTGCCCGGACGCGAAGACCGACAGCGCGGGCACTGCCTCCTATCACGTGGGGGAGCCGCCCTATGGCCCGATGCAGGCGGCGGCCAAGGCGCGAGGGCTGGATATCTCGGACCTGCGCGCGCGGCAGTTCCGGGGCGCGGATTTCGAGGCCTTCGACCTGATCATCGCGATGGACTCCAGCAATCTGGACAATATCGAAGCGCTGCGCCCGGCAGGCAACGAGACCCCGGTGCGCCTGTTCACGGACTATGCGCCGGAAACCGGCGCCGATCACGTGCCCGATCCCTATTACACCCGCGATTTCGACGGCTGCCTGGACCTGATCGAGGCGGCCGCCACGGGGCTGAAAGCCGCGTTCTGATTACTCCGCAATCACCCGGAAGCCGCCCGCCAGGAACGGCAGCTGCTGCACCGCCGGGTCGATCATCTGGCTTTGGACCAGGCGGCGGACGGTCTCAGCCACGTCGCGCGGCACCCGGTCGGCCCAGTCGGCGGCGGTGAACAGCGAAATCGTCCGCGACATCTCCCCGAACGGCAGCGGGAAGGCGTCGATCTGGTCGTGGAAGCGCCCGGCCCGCATATAGCCCAGCGGCGTGGTGATCGCCCAGCCGATCCGCCGCGCCACCATTGCCATCAGCGCCAGATGCGAGCCGACCTCGAACCGGTCCTCGAATTCCAGTTTCTGACGCGCCAGCAGCCCCTCGATCTGCTGCGAGATCAGCTGCTCGCGGGCATAGCGCAGGAACGGCAGGTCCCGCAGCTGCTCCGCCGCCTGCGCCGCGTCCGACACCGCGCCGCGCGGCGCCGCCAGGATGAAGGGGTCGCGCACCAGCGGGTATTCCACCAGCCCCTCGTGCAAGCCCCCCGCGGTGGCGGCGACGGCGATATGCAGCTCGCGGGCCTCCAGCGCGCGGATGATGTCGTGGCTGGAGGCGGTGATCATCTTGAACCGGCACTGGGTCAGGCTGTCGGCCAGGATGGTGGCCAGCCGCGGCGTCAGGTCATTGTCGAAGTCATCAATCAGCCCGATCGACAGCGCCTGCAGGTGCGTCAGGTCCATCACCGTCAGCTCGCTTTGGGCCAGCCGCAGCTCGCCCAGCACCGCCTCGGTCCGGACCAGAAAGCTGCGCCCCGCCGCGGTCAGCACCATCGGGCGGCGGCCATGGTCGATCAGCTCACTGTCCAGTGCCTTTTCCAGGTTGCGCATCTGCTGGCTGACGGCAGGCTGGCTGAGGCCGGTCAGCTCCGCCGCCTGCGCCACGGATCCGGTCTTGGCCAAGGCCTCAAACACTTCCAGCCCGCGCAGGGTAACACCTTTGATCAACATCTAACTGCTCCAATACCTTGCGCCGTTTGTTCCGCGTTGCCGCGGTCCGGTCAAGGGGGGCAGGAGAGGGGTCTTTCGCCCCCAGCGGAAATGCCGCAGCGACAATGCATCAAAACAGCAAAAAGGCGCCCGAGGGGGCGCCTTCGCTCAAGTCCGGAAGCGGATCGGCTCAGCCGCAGCTGCGGGCGGCGTGATCGCCAAACGCCTTGTAGCGCTGCCACAGGCGCTCATCGCTGCGGTTGCTGGACTGGCGCACCACCTGGGCCTGGTGCGGGTCGCCGAACCACTTGGAGACGGTCTTGCGCTCCGAGCGCGTCAGGCTGCGGTTGGCCACCTTCTGGATGCAGTTGCACAACGACGGCGTCGCGGCAGAGCGGTCCGACTGGCGGCAGGCGCGCTCGATGGCGCCCGCTTCGGCCCCGGAGGGGGCCAGGGTTGCGAGAAATCCTGCGCAAAGCGCGGCTGTCAGGAAGTGTTTCATCTGGCTCGTGCCCCGTTTTTGGCAAGCGGGTCTGCTGCCCGCGGAATTGACACTACTATGCCGCAAGCCGGAATGCGTTTCAATCGTGGTAAACGGGATGTTTCAGGGGAGGGCTGGGGGGCTGGAGCGCCGCACGCCGCGGCCCTCCAGCTGCTTGGTGCTCAAGCCTGGTTCGGCCCGCGCATGGCGCGCACGGCCTGGCGCACGGCTTTCCAGTCTGCGGCCTCGGCGTCCTTGCCGGCCTCTTCGCATTGGCGCATTTTCTGCGCGGCTTCGGCCTCGGCCTTGTCGCCATGCGCGCTGTAGAGCGCGCGGGCATACTCAGCGGCTTTGATTGCATCCATGCGGGTCGTCCTCCTTTGCTGTGTCACCCACCAGAGGGTCGCGCGTCTCGCGGTACGCATGGAGTATAGCGCATTTCGGGGCGGCGTGCAGGGAACGGGGCGAATTTGAGGGGTTTGGGAGATGAAGCGCGGAGGGCAGGGACCAAAGGCCGTGCAGCAAAACGGAGGGCCGCGCCCGCCCGTGGGGGCGGATCGGGCGCTGCCCGGCGCTGCCGCCGGGCGGGAGTTAAACTAGAGGACGCCGAGCAGGCGAAGGCCGATTTGTACAAGTTCAAGCAGTTTGGGCCCGAAGTTAACCCCTGCTGCAATCGCTCCGCCACCAACCAAACCAGCTAGCTGCACGGTCTTGCGTGTATCGCTGTCAAACCATTCGGCGCCTTTGCGTGTGAGCTTGCCGTATTGTTCCTGCAGCAAAGCCATCTTGGACAGGCGGCTGAAAACCCGCGTAGCCGCATCAGCCCCCGGCAAGGGCGGCGCTCCGTCTGGCAGCGGCAGCCGGGCATCGTTTGTCAACTCGGGAATGTCCTGCGCGAAATCATCTGCCAGCTCCGGCTCGCTGATGGCTGTCAGCACAGGCAGGGCCGCTTCCAGCACCTGCTTGTCCTCAGGCGCAAGCGCCTTGAATGCCTGCTGGGCAAGCTGCGCCCGGTTGGAAGCCACCTCCGGATGATTGGCCCGGATGCCTCGCACGCCTTCCTCCACCGCGTTCAGCAGGGCGAGGTTGTCCTCATTGTCCGGCAGCTCACGGTTGTCATGCAGCTGCGCCCGCAGGCTGCCCGCCACCCGGGTCAGGGTCAGCTCCGCATTCTGCGGGTCGTCCCTGTATTTGGTCAGCACCCGGTTGAGTTTCTTAGCGTCGCCCGAGCGATCAGACAGCCCGTTATGCCCGCCCAGGCAATCCTCCAGCGCGTCGCTGATCTGCGACAACAGTGCGGACATGTAGGGCGCGTTTTCGACCGGGATAGGCACTGCGCGGAACTGGCCGGTCTCCGGGTTCAGTTCGATGGTCTCGGCCATCGGCAGTTTTTCCGAGAGCATCTCTGCCTTGATGCGCTCGATCTCGGCGGCGACGGCTTCGGGGCCTGTGGCCCAGATTGCATCGTCGATCAGGGTGACGCGGCGTTGAAGATCCCAGTCCAGTGGTGCGCCATGATAGAAGCCAGAATACCATTCCAGCCAAAACTCATACTGGCCGTTTGTGTCGAGCCAGGCTTCGCCAACAATATCAACTATTGACAGTTTAGTACCATTTCGAACGCTAGGGTCCCAAAGAGGAGCCTTGTCCAGCTCTGATGCATGGTTGAGGTCAAAAGATGCTTGCCTGGAAAGCAATGTTTCCCCTGCTTCTGGAGACGGTAGTGATGCGACATTCTCAGAGGATATCAAAATTATCCTTCGCCATTCATGTTCCGTTTGCCTTTGGTCTCCTTGAATGAACGCGACCAAATTTCTCCAGGTAACGCCAGCGCCCAACATCGCTGCTTGGTCGTCGAACGCTGCAAGAGGTAAGCGATCCTTTTCTGGTTCGAAACATGCGGACACAGCGTAAATCAGGTGGCGAAGTTCATGTAGAACTTCTCCAGAGGCCAACGCTGATTGACTAGCTAGATGTACATTCAGAGTTCGGAGTGCACAGCGCGCCAAGACTTTCAGCGCAGTTTTTGCAGGAAGCTCTTCGATCCTCTGCGCCAAGGCAGTGATCTCAGGAGGCGTCTCTTCGATAAACTCAGGATCTACATCAACCATGCTTGACCAATACGTGATTCCAAATCATATGCCTGAGCATGACTGACCTCGCTCACATCCGCAATTTCTCCATCGTCGCCCATATCGACCATGGCAAATCCACCCTCGCTGACCGGCTCATCCAGGAGACCGGAACGGTGAAGGACCGCGATATGAAGGAGCAGCTGCTCGACGCCATGGACATCGAGCGCGAGCGCGGGATCACCATCAAGGCCAACACCGTCCGCATCGACTACAAGGCGGACGACGGCGAAACCTACGTCCTGAACCTGATCGACACCCCCGGCCACGTCGACTTTGCCTATGAGGTCTCCCGCTCCATGCGTGCGGTTGAGGGCTCGCTGCTGGTGGTCAACTCGACCCAAGGGGTGGAGGCGCAAACGCTCGCCAACGTCTACCAGGCGATTGATGCGGATCATGAGATCGTGCCCGTCCTGAACAAGATCGACCTGCCGGCCTCGGACTGCGACCGGGTGGCGGAGCAGATCGAGGATGTGATCGGCATCGACGCCACCGGCGCCATCCAGGTTTCGGCCAAGACCGGCCAGGGCATCCGCGAGACGCTGGAGGCCATCGTCCAGCACCTGCCCGCACCGCAGGGCACCCGCGATGCGCCGCTGAAGGCGATGCTGGTCGACTCCTGGTACGACAGCTACCTCGGCGTGATCGTCCTGGTCCGCATCATGGACGGCGTCCTGAAAAAGGGCATGCGGGTCAAGTTCATGTCGAACAACACCCTGCACCACGTCGACCGCATCGGCGTGTTCCGCCCCGCCATGCAGGTGGTGGACGAACTGGGCCCGGGCGAGATCGGCTTCCTCACTGCCTCGATCAAGCAGGTGCGCGACACCCGCGTCGGCGACACCATCACCAACGACCGCAACGGCACCGATAAGGCCCTGCCGGGCTTCAAACCCGCCCAGCCGGTGGTGTTCTGCGGGTTGTTCCCGGTCGACTCCGCGGAATTCGAGGACCTGCGCGACGCCATCGACAAGCTGGCCCTGAACGACGCCTCATTCTCGTTTGAAATGGAAACCTCCGCCGCCCTCGGCTTCGGCTTCCGCTGCGGCTTCCTCGGCCTGTTGCACCTTGAGGTGATCCGCGACCGGATCGAACGCGAATATAACATCGAGCTGATCACGACGGCTCCAAGCGTGATCTACCACGTCTACATGAAGGGCAAGGACAACGTGCCCGGCGAGATGATCGAGCTGCACAACCCCGCCGACATGCCCGACCCCTCCAAGGTCGACCACATCCAGGAGCCGCGGATCAAGGCGACCATCCTGGTGCCGGACGAATACCTGGGCGACGTGCTGAAGCTCTGCCAGGACCGCCGCGGTATCCAGATGGACCTGTCCTACGCCGGCTCCCGCGCCATGGTGGTCTATGACCTGCCGCTGAACGAGGTGGTCTTCGACTTCTACGACCGCCTGAAATCGGTGACCAAGGGCTATGCCTCCTTCGATTACCAGATGACAGGCTACCGCCAGGACAACCTGGTCAAGATGTCGGTCTTGGTGAATGACGAGCCGGTGGATGCGCTCTCCACCATGGTCCACCGCGACCGCGCCGAGATGCGCGGCCGGGCGATGTGCGAGAAGCTCAAGGAGCTGATCCCGCGCCACATGTTCAAGATCCCGATCCAGGCCGCCATCGGCGGCAAGGTGATCGCCCGCGAGACCCTCTCCGCCCTGCGCAAGGACGTGACCGCCAAATGCTACGGCGGCGACGCCACCCGGAAGCGCAAGCTCTTGGACAAGCAGAAAGCGGGCAAGAAGAAGATGCGCCAGTTCGGCAAAGTGGATATCCCGCAGGAAGCGTTCATTTCCGCTCTCAAAATGGACAGCTAAGGCTGTCCATTTTGAGAGCGCGCGGGCGAAAGCGGTCAGTTGCGATTGCGCTTCTTGATAGAGGAGAGTGGCCTTTCATATGATCCCATATAGGTTGACTCTTGCTTGAGCAGAAATCTAATGTTGCGGCCAAAGTACACCTAGTGAGCATCGCATGTCAGACAACTCGATCGGCCTACACATCTACTCCTTGAAAATTCGCCGAAAGAGAAAATTCGAGGTGATTCCACTAGGAGAAAATGGTGAAGGAGCCACTCTCTCAAAGGCAGTTCCCGTTCTTCTTAAGAGATTTAAAAGTCCATTGGATGAGGAAACAGGGCGTCCGCGCTCTTGGTACTTTGAGGATGTAAGAAAAGATGGTTTTACCAGCAGTGGAACAATTCGGTACGGCAGCTCTGGTTACGAATTGGAGATTGTTGATGGGAAGACGCGATCAGTAAGGTACAAACGCTCTGTAACAGACTTGGATGTTATTCCAATTTATTTTCGAGTTTGGGTGCCTGATGATGGTGAGTATGGTTTGCTCGCCCTTCAAACATTTGGACAACGGTCTTGCGTTAATCGGGTGCAACAGGCTCTGCAAGACTGCTTCCGGGCTGTAACCGAAGACCATATGTTGGATATGAACCCAGTTCATCCAGCTTCCATGAAGAGCTACATGGAGGGGGATGTGAAAACTATCAGTCTTGTGAAACGGGAATACTCAACTGATTCAGCTGAGAATGCTGTTGTTGACCCTAACGAGATCGTGGATTTGGATGTCTCCTTTAAAGCGAAGCCAAGGTCGTCACTAGGCAAGCTCTCCCAAGTTATGAAACGAATTCGGAAGGGCGACAGTGACCAACAAGAATTGAAGTACAATGATACTTACTTCGATGAAGCATCAGCCAATGTTGTTGTAGGTGGGAAGACAAGAAAAGTAGTCATCGTTGGCCTGAGCAAAAACGCAGGTAAGATCGACCTTTCGGAGGATGTCCTTAGGATGCCCAACGGTCACCCGAAGTATGTATCCATTGATCATGAAGTTGAGCAGTTGTTTGTTGACATAGCGGCGGGGTGACAATGCAAAAGTTGAACATTCTTGTCGTTTTTCGAGACCATTTTAGCACTTTGAGAAACGACAAGACCGGCAACTTGTCGCTGGTAGATGTCGCCGTTTTTTATGGCGGCCCAGCGTTTCTGTCAGTTGTCTACTTTCTCAAACCGTTTAATCTCCCAGACGATCTAACCTCACCATTAATTGCAGTATTTTCGATCTTTTCCGCACTTCTATTCAGCGCCCAAATTGCGCTCTACAGCCTGGCTCCGTCGCCTCCGAGGAAGGTTGAAGATGCTATCCAAAATAGAAAGCGGGAGATCAAGTATCAAAGGCAGAAGCAGTTTTTCAAGGACGTGAATTTTAACACCTCCTATCTCATTTGCATATCCTGCGTAGCTTTATTGCTCTTTCTAGTCTTGGAGGTCTTTGACGTAAGCTCTCGCCTTGAAGGTGCGGCGTTAATACTGGTTGTTACTCACTTTTTCTTATCCCTGTTGATGCTTGTTCGCAGAACACATGTAGCGTTCTCAATTGGCCACGAGTTGAGAGACTAAACAGTCGCCCGGTCGCCAGACCGGGCAGCGCCCGTCCCGCCCCTCGTCACGCCGGAGGCGTGCTTCCAGCACGACGCGGGCGCTTCGCTTCCCACCCCGCCGGGCCGGGCGCTGCCCTCCGCGTGCTGATCAAACACCGTAGGGTGGGCAATCCTGCCTACCATCTACCGCCAACCCCATGCGCCACTCTCCGCCCATCCGTGGCCTCTCCGCAACTCCTGCCTGAAAACGCACCCATTCCGTGTTATCCTCCACCCCGTTCATCTGGGGAGGATAACACCATGAAACACCTGACTTTGGCCGCCGCGATCACCCTTTTGGCGTCGCCGCTTCTGGCCGGGCAATGCCCCGCCGACATTGCCGCCATCGACGCCGCGCTGGCCGCAGGCACCGAACTGTCGGAAGAAGACCTGGCAACCGTCCAGGAACTGCGCGACGAGGGGCAAAGCCTGCATGACGCGGGCGATCACGATGCCTCGGTCGAGACCCTGGCCGAGGCCAAGGCGATGCTGGGGATCTGAGGCCCCGCAGCCCAAACAAAAACGCCCGGCGGCTGGCCGGGCGTCCTCACAGTCTTCGCATCAGCCGCTCAGAAGCTGTCCTGCACGTCCTGCGCGGCGCCGCTGATCGCCTGGCCTGCCTTGGAAATATCGCGCCCCGCGCCCTTGGTGGTTTCGCAGGCCGCCAGGCCCAGCAGCATCAGCGCACATGTGAAAATCCGGATCATCGTCGAAGGCTCCTCATCTCTGCTCAAACCCTTTGGCAAATGTCTAGCAAGCCGCCCCGCCTCAGGCCAGCGGATTTGCGGGCCAGCGGATTTGCGGGGCTTGCAAGGGGCTTGAGCCAAGTCAAGGCCGGGCGTCCGGGGCCGGGCTACGCTGCGCAGGACAAAACAGGAGGCAGACATCATGGATCTTTCCACCCGCAAACAGGCGCTGGAGGCGCGCCGGGCTGAACTGACCGGGCATCTGAGCGAGGTTGAGCACACGCTGGACGCGCCGATGCCCAAGGACTGGGAGGACCGCGCCTCCGAGCGGCAGGGCGACGAGGTGCTGGAAAGCCTCGGCAATGCGGAGCTGGACGAGCTGCGCCGGATCGATGCGGCGCTGGCCCGGATCAAGGCGGGCACCTACGGCATCTGCGCCTCCTGCGGCGAGATGATTTCCGACGCACGTCTGGACCTGCTGCCCGCGGCGCCCCTGTGCAAGACCTGCGCGGCAGAAGGGGCCGGCTGAGCCGCAGCCTCCGGCGCAACAGGGGTTTACAAAAAATTCGCAACTTATAGGGTAGTGCAATCCCCGAAAATCGCGAGTATCTTGATCTGGATCAAGGCTATAGCTTTGGCCTCACGGCACGTTGCGCGAAAATTGAGCTGGAGGGTATGTACTATGGACTTTTCCACCAGAAAACAAACGCTTGAGGTGCGCCGGACGGAGCTGGCAGGGATTCTGTCACAGGCCGGGCTTGGGATGGAGGGGGCGTATGCAGCGCCTCGTATGCCACGGGCGCCGGCCATCGGGGTGCCGGCGAAGGCCAGCCTGGACGAGCTGCGCCGCATCGACGCCGCGCTGGCGCGCCTGCGCGAGGGGTCTTACGGCTTCTGCCAGATTTGCGGCGACGATATCGGCGACGACTGGCTGGACCAGCGCCCGGCCTCGCCCTTCTGCAAAAGCTGCGCTCTCTAGCCGGGGCAGGGCGCCGGCCGCCCGCAGCCGCCGGAAACCATAAATCTATCACAGCCAGCGGCCGCCCGGCCCGCTGGCTGCTGCTGTTTGCGGCGCGCTGAGCGGCGCCGCGCCGCTGCAGCGCTGCACCAGTTGCGGCCCTCGCGCCAAAGGCCCCGTTGCCGTGCCTGCCGGGATGTGCCACAACCTGCTGTAACAGACTGAACACATGAGTTTAGCAGATGCCTGATTTCGCCGAACGCCGCCGCATGATGGTGGATACCCAGATCCGCCCGTCGGATGTCACCAAATACCCGATCATCGAAGCCATGCTGGCGGTCCCGCGCGAGCAGTTCGTGCCGGATGCGCAGCGCGAAGCCGCCTATGCCGACCAGAATGTGAGCCTCGGCGGCAGCCGCGTGCTGCTGGAGCCGCGCACCCTGGCCAAGATGCTGGATGCGCTGGATATCCAGAACGATGAGCTGGTGCTCGATGTGGCCTGCGGGCTGGGCTATTCCACCGCGGTTGCGGCGCGGGTGGCGCAGATGGTGATCGGCGTCGAGGAAGATGAGGACATGGCCGCCGACGCCCAGGCGATGCTGTCCGAAATCAGCGCCGACAACGCGATTGTGCACGTGGGCCCGCTGGCGGACGGCGCGGCAGAACACGGGCCTTATGACGTGATCCTGGTGCAGGGCGGGGTTGAAGAACTGCCCGCGCCGCTGCTGGCGCAGCTCAAGGACGGCGGCCGGATCGCGGCGCTGATGATGAACGGCGCGCTGGGCGAGGTGAAGATCGGCTACAAGAGCGGCGGCAGGATTTCCTGGCGGTTCGACTTCAACGCCGCTGCGCCGGTGCTGCCCGGGTTTGCTGCTGCGCGCGAATTTGCGCTCTGACCGCACAGGTCAGGCACGGCGGCCGGCGGGGCGGGGCCGCTGATAATGGGGAGAGGCCGGGCGCCGGTGACTCTGGCGCCTGATCAGGGACAACTCACCGCGGCTGGCGGCGCGGCAATATAAAAGGCAACCGATGCATAAGAAATTCCCGGCGAGTGTGTTTAAGGCTTTTGTGTTTGCCGGCGGCGTTGCCGCCTCGGCGCTGATGCCGCTCAAGGCGGCCGCGGACAACCTGTCCGACGCCATGATTGGCGCCTATAAAACCAGCGGTCTGCTGGAGCAGAACCGGGCGCTGCTGCGGGCCGCGGATGAAGACGTCGCGATTGCCGTTTCCCGGCTGCGGCCGCTGGTCCAGTGGACGGTGAACGCAATCAACTCCTATAACGAGGTGAACCTCAACCAGACGCGCAACACCCTGTCCACCCAGCTGGAACTGACGCAGCTTCTGTATGACGGCGGCTCCTCGCGACTGGACAAGCTGGCGGCTCAGGAAATCGTGCTGGCCACCCGGCAGGCCTTGCTCAGCGTGGAGCAGACGGTGCTGTTCCGGGCTGTTCAGGCCTATGTCGGCGTTCTTCAGGGGCAGGAAAACGTCGCCCTGCGCCGCAACAACCTCCGTCTGCTGCAGGAGGAGCTTAAGGCCGCGCAGGACCGGTTTGAAGTCGGCGAAGTCACCCGCACCGACGTGGCCCTTGCCGAAAGCCGTGTTGCCGGCGCGCGTGCCAGCCTGACCGACGCCGAGGGCACCCTGCTGACCGCCAAGGCAACCTACCAGCAGGTCGTCGGCCGGGCCCCCGGCGTTATCGCCGGCCAGCCCGCCTTGCCCCGCCAGCGCGTTTCGCTTGGCGCGGCGCAGACTGTGGCGCTGCGGAACCAGCCGGATCTGCTGTCGCAGCAGCACGTCGTCAAGTCGCGGGAGTATCAGGTCGCTGCCGCAACCGCGAGCCTTGGCCCGACGGTGAACTTGCAGGCAAGCGCCGGCGTGAGCGAAGACGTGCAGGACGGGGCCGGGGCAGCCAATTCCTCCAGCATCGGCATCACGCTGAGCCAGCAACTCTATGCTGGCGGCCGCAATGCCGCGGTCCGGCGCCGGGCCATTGCCAACGCCGACGCAGAGCGCGGCGCGCTGATCGACACCCAGCGCGCCGTCCAGCAGGCGGTGAGCGAAGCTTTCTTTAATGTTGAGACCGCCCGGGCCAGCCTGGTGTCTTCGGGCGAGCGCGTGCGCGCCTCCAGGGTTGCTTTTGACGGCATCCGCGAGGAAGCCACCCTGGGCGCCCGCACCACCCTCGACGTGCTTCAGGCAGAGCAGGAATACCTCGACGCGCAGACCGAGCAGGTGAACGCCCGCGCCAACCAGGCGATTGCGGCCTATCAGCTGCTGCAGTCGCAGGGCCTGCTGACCGCCGAGCACCTTGGCCTGGCGGTGGAGATCTATGACCCGACGCTTTACTACAACCTGGTCAAGGACGCCCCCGCGCACCGCAGCAAGCGCGGCAAGGATCTGGACCGGGTGCTCAAGGCCTTGGGGCGCAACTGATAGTTTATCCTATCTGTTGTGCGGTGGCGGGAACGCGGCTACACTCTCTGGTAAGAGGCAAGAGTGGTTTATAAAATGTCCGATCCAGTTACCCATGCTGAGATTGAAGATGTGCTGTCCTCAATCCGCCGCCTGGTGAGCGAAGACAGCCGTGGCGAGCCCGCGGCTCCGGAACCGGCGGCCAAGCTGGTGCTGACGCCTGCGCTGCGGGTTAAGGAACCGGAACCCCGCAGCCCGGACACGGCTGGCAGCCCCGCCCCGGATGAGGACGCGCCGTACTTGGCCGAAGCGTCCTCGCAGGTGGCGCCGGGCACCGCCCCGGATGTTCAGCATGAGACGCCTGAGGCCCTGCCGGCGGCAGAGCGGTCCACGGATGATGCGCGCGAAGAGGCGGCGTCAGAGGAGCCCGCAGCGGAACCGGCTGTTGCCTTCCGCCACCGCGCCGGCGTTTACGACACCGGCCCTGCTGACCTGGACGGCACCCGGCAGGACGGAACCGGAACCGGCGAGGCGGAAGAGACCGGCAGTGCAGAGACCGCGGCCCCCTGGGCCGACCCCGCCGCCACTCTGTTTTCTGCGGCGTCCGGTACGCCGCCGAAGAAGGCGGGGACGAAGATCGCCGCGGGCGAAATACCGGCGGAGGACCAGGCCGGCGGCACCGCGGGTGCCCGCGCAGCCTCAGTGGTCCGCAAGATCGCCGAGCTGGAGGCGCGCAGCACCGGCGCGCGGGATCAGGACCAGCAGCAATGGGAGCCTGACAGCAAGACCGAAGCACCCTTTGCCGCCACGCTGGTCGATACCATCGAATGGCGCGACGAACCGGCACCCGCCCGCTCCGCCGCGCCGGCAGACGGCGAGGCTGCAATCAGCGATGCGGACTTCCGCCCTGAGCCCGCGGAAGATGCGGAAGACGACGGCGAAACACAGTCCGGCAGGCCTCAGCCGGCAGGGCCGGACACTGCGCCCGCAGCAGACCCGGCGGAAACGGTGGTGGAGGCCGCCTTCACCGGCGCGGCCCTGGAGACGCTGGCAGAGACCGGCGACAGCTATCTCGACGAGGACGGCCTGCGCGATCTGGTCGCCAGCATCGTGCGCGAAGAGCTTCAGGGCCCCTTGGGCGAGCGGATCACCCGCAACGTCCGCAAGCTGGTGCGGCGGGAAATCCACCGGGCGCTGGCGGCGCATGACCTGCTCTGAAGCCTGACGGCAATCGGCCAGAAAAGCCGGTTGCAGTAATCTCCACCAAGGCACGCCCCGCGCGTGCCTTTTTCATTTGGCCTGTTCGGACAAGCGGGATCAGAACCACCTTTACGGCTGAGGCTGGCAGAGGCGGGCTCCCGCCCGGCGGGCGGCTTTTGAAAAAGCCTTCCGCCCGTCGGGCCCGGCGCCGCGCAGAGCGCGGCGCCGGGCCCAAGGCTGCGGACGGTGCTGGCGGCAGCCAGCGCTGGCCGGCGGGCGCGGGAGCGCCTCCGCCTGTGGTCAGAACCGGACGGGCTGCGCCAGCTCCAGCAGCTGGTCCAGGTCCATGTAGCGTTCCAGATGCTCTGCCAGCTTGTCCAGCGTCTCGTCAACGCCATCCTCGTAGCCGGCCTGGCTCTCATGCCCCAGCGAAGCCAGGACGCTGGCGCGGAAGGCATCCGAAGAAAACAGCCCGTGCAGATAAGACCCCTTCACCCGGCCATCGGCAGAGGCGGCCCCTTCGGGCCGCCCATTGATGCTGAGCCAGGCGCGGGTGCAGTCGGCGCCCGTGGTGCGGCCCATGTGAATTTCGTAACCGTTCACCGGCAGGTTGCCGTCCCGCGTGACTGCCTCGGTCAGCGTGACGCGTTTTTCACCCGCCATCACCGTGTGCACGTCCAACAGGCCCAGGCCGTCCACCTTACCGGGACGCCCATCGACGCCCTCGGGATCGTCAATGGTCTTGCCCAGCATCTGATAGCCTCCGCACAGGCCCAGCACATGGCCGCCGCGGCGGTAATGCGCGAGGATGTCGATGTCCCAGCCCTGCGCCCGCAGATAAGCCAGATCGCCAATGGTCGACTTGCTGCCGGGCAGGATCACCAGATCCGCATCGCCGGGCAGGGCGCGGCCGGGCGGCACGATCTCCACTGTCACCTCCGGCTCCGCCGCCAGCGGGTCGAGGTCGTCGAAATTGGCCATCCGCTCCAGCTGCGGCACCACCACCTTGCAGGCGCCGCCCTGGCGCGAGGCGATGTCCATCATGTCCTCGGCCGGCAGCTTCCAAGCGTCCCAGAACCATGGCACCACGCCAAGCGAGGGCCAGCCGGTGCGCGCAGCAATGTCATCGCGGCCGCCGTCGAACAGGCTGAGGTCGCCGCGGAACCGGTTCACCATAAAACCCACGACCCGCTCCAGATCCTGCGGCTCCAGCACCGCATGGGTGCCCACGATCTGCGCAATCACCCCGCCGCGGTGGATGTCGCCTGCAATCACCACCGGCACCTCAGCCGCGCAGGCAAAGCCCATATTGGCAATATCGTTCTTGCGCAGGTTTGTCTCTGCCGGCGAGCCCGCGCCCTCGATCAGCACCAGATCCGCGTCCGCCCCCAGCCGCCGGTAGCTCTCCAGCGCTGCCTCCAGCAGGCCGGATTTGTCGCGCATGAACGAACCCGCGCCTTGGGTGCCGCGGCGCTTGCCCTGCACGATCACCTGGGCGCCGGTGTCGGTTTCGGGCTTCAGCAGCACCGGGTTCATGTCGGTATGCGGCGCCCGCATCGCCGCGCGCGCCTGCAAGGCCTGCGCACGGCCGATCTCGCCGCCCTCAGGGGTGACGGCGGCGTTGTTGGACATGTTCTGCGGCTTGAACGGCGCAACCTTCAGCCCGCGCCGCACATAGGCGCGCGCCAGCCCTGCCACCAGAAGTGACTTGCCGACATTGCTGCCGGTGCCCTGGATCATGATCGAACGCGCCCGTGTCATCTTGCTGCCAGCTCCCTGCCTGCGCCCCGCATTTCTGGGGCCTGCATAGCAGGTTAGACGCCGGCGTCCATAACGGCTGCGCCGGAACCGTCGGCACGCTGTCCGGGGGCGACCGGTTGACGCTGGGGAAACCCGCGCGGGCAAAAGAAAAACGCGCCCCGAAGGGGCGCGCTTTTCAGCAATGCAGGCAGCAGCCTTTAGGCGGCTTCAGCCTGTGCGGCATTGCGGCGCTCGCTCTCTTCACGCGACAGCGCAACCGAGGTCCGTACCCCGCGGCCGACAAATTCCATCAGGCCTTCGACCACCCGTTCGTTGGGGTCGATACCGGCGCAGGACAGCACTTCGCGGCCATCGCGGGAGCGTGCCCAGCGGGCGATTTGCTCCGGGCCATTGCCGTATTTCTTGTCGTCGGCGATGGCGTCATCCAGTGCGGCCAGGACCACGGCAGCAAACAGTTTGCGGGCGCGGTTGCCTTGCTCGTTGTTATAAGCGGTGCCGTCTACGAAATCTCGCATCTCGTATCCCTTGTTGTTCTTGCTATTGCAATTTTCGGCGTAGCGCTGCTTATGGCGGAATTGTGACAATTCGGATAGGGCGCAGATGCATAGCTTTCATGCAAATTGCGCATACCTTTTCTCACTCATTCCATACCAGATCCTTGTCTTGCCAGCGCCAAGCCCGCCAGATATAGGGGCTGGTAAGAATTCATCAACCATCTGAAAGGCATTTCTCATGCCCAAGATCAACGGCAATGAAATCCGCCCCGGCAACGTTCTGGAACACAACGGCGGCCTGTGGGCAGCGGTGAAGGTCGATCACGTCAAACCCGGCAAGGGCGGCGCCTTTGCCCAGGTCGAGCTGCGCAACCTGCGCAACGGCTCCAAGCTGAACGAGCGCTTCCGCTCGGCGGACAAGGTAGAGCGCGTCCGCCTGGAGCAGAAGGACCAGCAGTTCCTCTATGAGAGCGACGGCATGCTGGTGTTCATGGATGCCGAAACCTATGAGCAGATCGAGCTGCCCGCGGATCTCTTGGGCGACCGCCGCCCGTTCCTGCAGGACGGCATGACCATCGTGGTGGAATTCTACGAGTCCGAGGCGCTGAACGCGACCGTGCCGCAGAAAGTGACCTGCAAGATCGTCGAGACCGAGCCGGTCGTCAAAGGCCAGACCGCGGCGAACTCCTTCAAGCCGGCGATCCTGGACAACGGCGTCAAGGTCATGGTGCCGCCCTTCGTCGGCCAGGACGAGATGATCGTGGTCAACACCGAGACCATGGAATATTCCGAGCGCGCCTGATCCAGGCCGCGCCCCGGAAAGCAGAAAGCCGCCCTCCCTCGGGGGCGGCTTTTTCCGTGCCCGCAGGGCACCTAAGACTTTTCTGAAAAGTCTTAGGCAAAAGTTTTCAGAAAACTTTTGCCCGGGCTGCCCGCTAGCCGGATCACCCGGCAGGCAGCGCCAGGTCAAAACCGCATTCATCCATCATCTTGCCATAGGCCGCGGTAAAGCCGCTGAGCGAGGCTTCGTAGAACATCTCGCTGCCCGCCCAGATTTCCACCCAGCGTCCCTGTTTCATGGCTTGAAGCATCGGCAGGTGATCCTGGAAACGCAGCACGCTTTCGGCTTCCGCCAGCCCTTCCTCATTGATCCAGGAATTGATCCCGGCGGCGACCGAGAACGTCCGGTCGAAGTCAAAGAGGAAATCCACCGTGCCGCCCTGCTGCATCAGCGTGGGGTAGTGCCGGGGCGCGTATTCCTGCACCTGCGCCATCGGGTAGAACGCGGGCGGACCCGCATCACCGGAAAAAACCTCCAGCGCAAGGATCGGGTCGCCATCGCCGCCGGTCCAGGCGCGGCAGGTCAGGTAACTGTCCTGCTCCGTCACATGCGGCTCCACAGCCGCGTGCCAGTCCTTGTAGCTCCAATACTCCGCCAGCGCCGGGGAGGCCGCCAGCGCGGCCAGGCACATGCCAAACACCAGTCGCATCAAATACCCTTTCAGCAATTCTGCCCGCGACACTAGCGCAATCAGGTGAACAGAGGCTTGTCAGAAACCCAGGGCCGCCAGCCGGTCCTCCACCATTCCGCGGTAGCCGGCGCCGAACAGCCGCAGATGCACCAGCGCGGGCCACAGCTGATAGATGGCCCGGCGCGCCTCATGCCCCGGCTCCAGCGCGCCATAGGCGTCGTGGAACGCGGCCGGCGGCGTGCCGAACAGATGCAGCATCGCCAGATCCACCTCGCCATGGCCCCAGTAACAGGCCGGATCGATCAGATAGGCGGCGGCACGGCTGAACAGAACGTTGCCGGTCCACAGATCGCCATGCAGCAGGGCGGCAGGCGGCGCGGCGGGCAGCAGTTCCGGCAGCCGCTTGCAAAGCGCCTCAATCCGCAGCCGCAGATCACGGGGCAGGGCGTCCGGGGCGGCCAGCAGGCGGCGGCTGGCCCAGAACTCCGGCCAGGCCCGCAGCGGCGTGTTGGGGATTGCGACCGGGCCAAAGGCATAGTCTTCCGGCCAGCCGTAATGGTGGCCTGCCGCCGAATGCAATTGCCGCAGCGCGCGGCCCAGCGTTTGCCACCCCTCCGTGCTGGAAGGGGTCTCCTCCAGCGCTTCCATCAGCAGCACATCACCGGCAACCCCCAGAACCTCCGGCGCAGGCGCGCCCGCGGCCCGGATCGCGCGCAGCATAGCGGCTTCCGCCGCAACCAGCGGACCGGTCTTGGCCGCCACCTGGCGGCCATCGCTCAAGGAGAGAAGCTGCACCTCCGACAGGTCGCCGCCGTGCAGCGGGCGGGCGCGTGAAACCTCCGCGCCCAGCAGGGACAGAACCGTCTTCGCCAGCCTGTTCACGGCTGCCAGGTAACGCGCGCGTCCCCCGCCTGCATCTCCCCCTTGGCGCGGTCGAACCGCAGGTAGGCGATGCCCTTGCCGCCGGATTGGGTGAACAGCGTGCCCGCCGGCTTGCCGTCCGCGGTGATGTCGGTGCCAACAGGCGCGCTGCCCTCGACCTCCACCGTGCGGAACCCCTTGCGCAGCTCGGTCTTGTGCTTCATCCGCGCGGTCACTTCCTGGCCCACATAGCAGCCCTTGCGGAAATCCACCCCGTTCAAACCTTCGAACCCGGCTTCCAGGATATAGCTGTCCGGCCCCAGCTCAGCGCCGGTTTCGGGAATGCAATGGGCCACCCGGATCGCGTCCCAGTCACTGCCGTCATCGCCGCCTTCGAGCCCATACAGGCGCCAGCCCATCGCTGCATGGCGCGGATCAGCCAGCGCGCCCTCCGGAGCCTCCCCGGTGCCGCGGGCCACCTGCAGCTCCGTCATCTCCACCTGCACATCGGCACGCAGCCGGTACATGTTCAGACGTTTCAGCAGGCCCTCGGCCAGCGCGGCGTCCACGTCCAGCAGCACCGCATCGCCCTCGGCGGCGAGGAAGAAATCCGCAATGTACTTCCCCTGCGGCGTCAAGAGCGCGGCATAAACCAGACCATCGCTCAGCTTGTCCACGTTATTGGTGACCAGCCCTTGCAGGAAGCTCTTGGCGTCACTGCCACTCACGCGCAGGATGCGGCGGTCGCTCATGTCTTATCTCCTGTGTGCCTCTGGGGCGTTTTACTGCCTGGCCCAGTGATATAGGAAGCAGGGCGGAAGAAAACAGCAAAACCGCATAGGAAATACCCATGCCCGCGCCGGTCAGCATCGTGATCCCCGCCCTGAACGCAGCCGAAGAGCTGCCCGCCTGCCTGGAGCATCTGATGGAGGGGCTGGGCGCCGGGCTGATCCGCGAACTGGTGATCACTGACGGCGGCTCCACCGATGAGACCCGCGCCATCGCCCAGGCCGCCGGGGCGGAATGGGTCAGCGGCGCGCCGTCGCGCGGCGGCCAGCTGCGCCGCGGCTGCGCGGCGGCCAAGGGCGAGTGGCTGCTGGTGCTGCACGCCGATACGCATCTGGAGCCGGGCTGGTCCGCGGCGGTGGCGCAGCACCTGCAGGAGGGGCAGGGCAGGCCCGCCTATTTCCGGCTGCGGTTCCGGGCGCGCGGTGTGCTGCCGGCCTCGGTCGCCGGCTGGGCCAACCTGCGGTCCCGCCTGTTCGGGCTGCCCTATGGCGATCAGGGGCTGCTGATCCGCCGCGCGGACTATGACGCCGCGGGCGGCTACCCCGATCAGCCGCTGATGGAGGACGTGGCGCTGGTGCGCCGTCTCAAGGGGCTGGCGGCCTTGCCCTCAGCGGCGCTGACCAGTGCGGCGCGCTATCAGCGGGCTGGCTGGCTGCGGCGCGGGGCCCGGAACCTGTGGACGCTGACGCGGTATTTCTTTGGAGTGAACCCCGAACGGCTGGCAAAGTCTTACAGCAAATAGCCTGTTCCGCCCGGCCGATAGGCCGGGCAGCGCCCGACCGCCCCCATGGGCGGGCGCTTCGCTTCCGCCCGCGGACGGGCGATGCCCTAAGCGCTAAATTCGCAGGCCGGTTTTCAGCCGAACACCTTTCGGGCAAAGCGGCGGAACCAGCGTTCCTTGCCGTTGTCCGCCGCGCCATCGGGAACCTGTTCCGCCTGGGCCGCGATGCTGGTGGTATCCACCACCGTCTTGCCGTCCTGGAACTGCAGCCGGTAGAGGTCGGCATAAATGCCGCCGCGCGCCAGCAGTTCGTCATGGGTGCCCTGGTCCAGCACCTGGCCGCGGTCCATCACCACGATCTTGTCGGCGTTGCGGATGGTCGACAGCCTATGCGCAATCACCAGCGTGGTGCGCCCGCCCGACAGCTTGTCCAGCGCCTGCTGCACCACTTTCTCCGACTGCGCATCCAGGGCCGAGGTCGCCTCGTCCAAGAGCAGCACCGGCGTGTTGCGCAGCAGCGCCCGGGCAATCACCACCCGCTGCCGCTGGCCGCCCGACAGGGCCGAGCCGCGCGGACCGACCCGTGTCTCCAGCCCATGCTCCAGCTTGGGCAGGAAATCCGCCACATGCGAGGCATCCAGCGCCGCCTGCAGCTCTTCGTCGCTGACATCGGTGCGCCCCAGCACGATGTTCTCGCGCAGCGTCTCGTCAAACAGCATGGCGTCCTGCGTCACCACCGAAAACAGGCTGCGCAGGTCGGCGGTGTTCAGATCCTGAACCTCGACCCCGCCGACGGTGACCGACCCCGCCTGCGGATCCACCATCCGGGTCAGCAGGTTGAAGATCGTAGACTTGCCCGCACCCGACGCGCCCACCAGCGCGGTGGTCTTGCCCGCCTCGGCCGTCAGCGCCAGACCATTCAGGATCCGCGCATCGCCATAGCTGAGGTCGACACCCTCCAGCTTGATCGCCGGCAGGCCCTCCGGCGCCGGTTTGGGATGCTCCGGCTCGCTCAGCAGGATCGGCGCATCCAGCAGTTCCTTGATCCGCTCCAGCGCCGCCGCCGCCCCCTGCCACACGCCAGAGATATTGGCCAGCCGCCGCATCGGTTCAAACGACAGGCCGATCGAGGTGAAAAAGCTCATGAACTGGCCGACGGTCTTTTCGCCCGCAATGATCTCGGAGCCGCCATAAAGCAGCACCGCCATAAAGCCGACACCGGCCATGATGTCGGTCATCCCGGAAATCGAGGAGGTGCCAAAGGCCGCCTTCACCTCGGAGCGGACAAACTCATCCGTGCGCTCGGAGAAGCGGTTGACCTGATAGTCCTCCAGCCGGTTCAGCTTGACCGGCACGATGCCGTGGAAAATCTCGTCCAGCCGGGTCGCCAGGTCGGCGCCCAGATCGCGCGCCCGCGACGCCTTCTTGCGCACATAACGCTGGATCGAGGCGATCGGCAGCAGCAGCACCGGAACGCCGATAAGCAGGATCAGGGTCCAGCGCCAGTCGATGCTGAAGGCCACGCCCAGCACCGCCACCAGCGCCACCAGATCGCGGCCCGCGCCGGTGATCACCGCCTGCCAGACCGCGTTGATCGCACCCACATCGCTTTGCACCCGCTGCAGCAGCAGCCCCGGCGGGTGCTGCTGGTGAAACGCCGGGTCTTGGCGGATGAGGCGGGCCAGCATGTCCTTGCGCAGATGCGCGGCAGAGGTCTGCGAGACCTTGCTCAGCAGCACCTTCTGGGTGACGCTGGACACGCCGCGCAGGGTGAAGATCGCCAGAAACGCCAGGCTGACCCAGACCAGCGCATCGGTGTTGCCCGCGACAAACACCAGGTCGAACATCGGCTGCATCATATAGCCGAGCGCCCCCATGGTGGCGCCTTCCAGCAGCATGAAAATCACGGCAACGCCCAGCAGCCCGATGTAATGGCGCAGGTATCCGCGCCACAGCCAGCCGAACAGCTCCTTCGAGGACTTGTGCGGTTTCTGGCTCATTTCAGCGCTTTCCGGCAGGAAATTCGTGTCATTGCGGGCCTTTCCCTGTCGTTCCAGCGCCATTTAAGCAGGTGGGCAGCAGGGCGCAAGCAATTCGCCGTGACGCTGCGGCCTGCGGAATTGACCCGGCGGGCCGGGCGGCTACTGTGGCGGCACGGATCAACCGCGGCGGGCAGGGATGCCTTCCGCGCTGCAAGGAATGTCATCCATGAGCGGATCAGTGAACGTGCCGGCAGGGCGCTCCTACCTCGCCATCCCGGGGCCTTCGGTCATACCGGACCAGGTGCTGCAGGCGATGCACCGGCCTTCTCCCAATATCTACGCGGGCGAGCTGGTCGAGATGACCGCCACCCTGATTCCCGACCTGCGCCGCGTGGCGCGCACGCAGCACCAGGTTGCGATCTACATCTCCAACGGCCACGGCGCCTGGGAGGCAGCGCTGCAAAACACCCTGCAGCCGGGCGACAAGGTGCTGGTGCCCTCCTCGGGCCGCTTCGCCATCGGCTGGTCGGAAATGGCTGAGGGGCTGGGGATCGAGGCCGAGATACTGGATTTCGGCAATCACGCGCCCTGGGATCATGCCCGGATTGCCGAAGCGTTGGCCGCCGACACCGGCCACCGCATCAAGGCGGTGCTGGGCGTGCATGTGGATACCTCCAGCTCGATCCGCAACGACGTCGCGGCCCTGCGCCGGGCGCTGGACACGGCCGGCCACCCGGCGCTCCTGATGGCCGATTGCATCGCCTCGCTCGGCTGCGACCGGTTCGAGATGGACCAGTGGGGCGTCGACGTCATGGTCACCGCCTGCCAGAAGGGGCTGATGGTGCCCGCGGGCATGGGCTTTGTGTTCTTCAACACCCGCGCCGCCGAAGCACGCCGCGCGCTGCCGCGGATCAGCCGCTACTGGGACTGGGAGCCGCGCGCCAACCCGGAAGAGTTCTACCAGTATTTCGGCGGCACCGCGCCCACCCATCATCTCTACGGGCTGCGCGCTGCCCTCGACTTGATCCACGCCGAAGGCATGGAGGCCGTCTGGGCCCGCCACGCCCATCTGGCCCGCGCCATCTGGGCGGCGTGCGAGGCCTGGGGCCGGGACGGCCCGCTGAAGATGAATGTGCCTGACCGCGCCCTGCGCTCCCACGCGGTCACCGCGCTGCACATTGGATCACCGCTGGGCACAGAGCTGCGGACCTGGCTGGAGCAGAACCTGGGCCTCACCCTGGGCATCGGCCTGGGCATGGCGCCGCCCCGCAGCCCGGAATGGCACGGCTTCTTCCGGCTTGGCCACATGGGCCACGTGAACGGCCATATGGTGATGGGTCTGCTGGGCGGAATCGAAACCGGCCTCAGGGCGCTGGACATTCCGCACGGGGCGGGTGCGCTGGAAGCGGCCGCATCCGCGCTCGGCGGCGCTTAGCGGCTGGTCAGGTCCGGGCAGAAGGCGGCGTCACGCCTTCTGCGAATTCAGCCGGATGTCCAGCCGGGTGATGAAATGGTTGATCAGCACCGCCAGCACCAGCACGGGAACCATCCCGTACATCACCCAGATCACAAAGAAGATCCACATCAGGTTGATCCCGGCAAAAGTGATCGCGGCAGTGAAGAAATCCGGCATGCCATCCGGCAGTTCAGGGTCACGCATGACAATTCTCCAGGTACTACTTTTAGATGGTAGTCCTGGAGTGGTGAATGTCCGGTAAAACCGCCGCGATCCGGCGGCGGCAGGCAGGTTTCAGCCAGCCCCCCGCGCGGCCTCCAGCGCCCGCGGCAGCGCGGCGGCAAACGCGGCCAGCTCAGCCTCTGGCCCGCAGCTCACGCGGATGCAGCGGTTTTGCGGCGCGGCAAAGGGCATCCGCACAAAAATCCCCTGTTTCACCAGCGAGTCCAGCACCGCCTTGGCAAAGGCTCCGTCCCGGCCGCAGTCGATAGTGACGAAATTGGTGGCCGAGGGCAGGGCGCTCAGCCCGTTCTCCGCCGCGATCTCCGTAATCCGCGCCCGCGCGCCGCCGATCTGGGCCAGCACCTGCGCCAGCCACTCCTGGTCCTGCAGCGCCGCCAGCGCCCCCGCCTGCGCCGCCCGGTTCATGCCGAAATGATTGCGCACCTTGTTGAAGGCAAGGATCAGCTCCGGATGCCCCAGCGCATAGCCCACCCGCGCCCCGGCCATGCCGTAGGCCTTGGAGAAGGTCCGCATCCGGATCACCCGCGGATCGTCCGCGCTGATGGGGGCCGCGGTGCCTTCCGGCGCGCATTCCACATAAGCCTCGTCCAGCAGCAGCAGGCAGCCATCCGGCAGCCCGTCCAGCGCGGCGGCGATCTCCGCCCCCTTGTGCCAGCTGCCCATCGGGTTGTCGGGGTTGGCAAGATACACGATCTTCGCGTCCACCTCCGCCGCCCTGGCAAACAGCGCACCGTAATCCTCGCGGTCGTCCTTGTAGGGCACCGTGTGCAGCACGCCGCCAAAGCCCGCGACGTGATAGTTGAACGTCGGATAGGCCCCCAGCGAGGTCACCACCGCATCGCCCGGGCCGATCAGCAGCCGCACCAGGTAGCCGAGCAGGCCGTCAATGCCTTCGCCCACCATAATATTCGCCGGTGCAACACCATGATGCGCGGCCAGCGCCTGGCGCAGATCATGGTTCTCTGCATCGCCGTATTTCCAGATCTCCGCCGCCGCCTTGCCCATTGCCTCAATCGCCTTGGGCGAGGGGCCAAAGATGTTCTCATTCGCCCCCAGCCGCGCGGCAAAACCATGACCGCGGGCGCGCTCCTGGGTTTCGGGGCCGACAAAGGGCACGGTGGCGGGCAGGGAAAGCGCAAGCGGGGTGTAGCGGGGACCAGTCATGGCGGCAGATAACCCCAAGCCGCAAAGCGGGGCAAGGGCTGCGGCCCATGCAGGACGGCTGCCCCCACGTAGCACTGGAAACGCCGCCGGTTCCGGGGCAGGCTGACGCAAAAGATCCAGCGGGGAGAAGACCATGGACAGAGTGACCATCGGCTACAAGGACCATATCGCCTATGTGACGCTTGCCCGTCCGGACAAGCACAACGCCCTGGACGAGGAGATGGTGAACGCAATCATCGCCGCCGGCCAGGAAGTGGCGGAGTCGGACGCCCGCGCGGTGGTGCTCTCCGGGTCCGGCAAAAGCTTCTGTGCGGGTCTCGACATGGCCGCGCTTGCCAGCTTCGTGCAGCGCGACCTCAGCACCCTGGTGATGGAGCGCACCCACCACGATGCCAATGCCTTTCAGGAGGTCGCGATGGTCTGGCGCCGGGTGCCGGTGCCGGTGATCGCCGCCCTGCACGGCGCCTGTTTCGGCGGCGGGCTGCAGATCGCGCTGGGCGCTGACATCCGCATCGCCCACCCCGAAGCGCAGCTGGCGGTGATGGAGATGAAATGGGGCCTGATCCCCGACATGGGCGGCATGGCGCTGCTGCCGCGGCTGGTGCGCACCGACGTGATGCGCCGCCTGACCTACACGGCGGAGAAGATCGGCGCGCAGCAGGCGCTGGACTGGGGGCTGGTGACCGAACTGGCCGGCAACCCGCTGTCGCGCGCCAATGAGCTGGCCGCAACCATCGCCGCCAAAAGCCCTTCCGCCATCCGCGCCGCCAAGCGGCTGATCGCCCAGGCCGAAAGCGGCGCCAGCCAGGCAGAGGTGCTGCTGGCCGAAAGCGCCGAACAGCTGGAGCTGATCGGCAAACCCGATCATATGGAGGCGGTCGCCGCCCAGCTTCAGAAACGCCCGCCGGACTTCCGCTGAGGGCAAGGCAGCGCGGCGCTGCACCTGTCCCGCTGCCCGGCCTGCGGCTGTGCTGCCGGGAGCTGAGGCAGCGTCCGGCAAGGGGGGCTTTCCCCCAAAAAAACAACTCCGGAAACTGCAACGGCGGGTTTTTGCCAAATTTTACGTAAATCCGCCGACGCAAGCGGGAAACCGCCGTCTGCCGGCAGAAAAATGCCGCGCAAAACCAGCACAAACACCCGTTAACCTTTTGGCAACTTCTGGGCGCAAAACCTGGCTTCAGGAGGGCGCAACAGGGGCAGATCCAGCACCTGGCAGACGGACAGCGGGGGACCCGGCAGGGCCCCGGACGGCTGCGTGCACCCTCAGGAACTGCAGTGGAACCGGCCAGGCGGGAGGATTGCCCTGGCCCGGGCTTCAGAAAGGAGTGAGGCTGATGCAACTGGTGCGTAAGAAGTGGTTTATTCTGTTTGAAAGCGGCGCCTTGCTGTCCCGGACCGGGGACAGGATCACATATTTTTATGATGAGGCCCTGAGCTTCGGGAACCGGGAGGAGGCGCAGCGTTATCTGGCTGCCAATGAAAACCAGGTCAGCTGCACCGGCCTGCGCCCCTCGCTGACTGAAGCGGCGTGAGCGGATGGCTCGCCGCCAGCCGGGCCGCGGATCGTCATCGCACGGCAGAGGCGCGGATGCCTAGCTCTGCCCGCTGGCTGCTCGCCTTCAGCGGCGTTCTGATCTCTGCCGCGGCACTGGTGTTCTGGGCCTGGCTCGGCGGCGCGGGCCAGACGCTGGAGGCGCAGCCCGGCTGGTTCACCTTGGCGGCCCTGCGCTATTTCTGGCTGCCCTTCCTCAGCGGCGCAGGCCTTGTGCTGGCGGTGTGCTGCGCCGGGCGCTCGGGGGTCTGATCTGCCGCCTGGCCCCAGGGCGCGTCAGGCGGCCTGCGGGGCCGCCTGCCAGCCAGCACAAAAAAAGGGCCGCAGCCTCAGCAGGCGCGGCCCTTGCCGTTTCCGGACGCAGCCGGATTACAGCGATGCGTCGTAGATCTTGGAGATATTGGCGCCAAGTGCTGCGTCATATTCCGCATCGGACATCGCCACGTTCAGCCCCTCGGTCAGGGCGCGGCTGAAGGAGGCTATCATCTTGGGGTTCTGCGCCAGGCGCGCGCAGGCGTCATCGGTGGTGTAGCCGCCGGACAGCGCCACAACGCGGACAACATTGGCGTGGTCCGCCAGATCGTCATACAGGCCCGGCTTGGTCGGGATGGTCAGCTTCAGAGCCACTTTGGCATCGGACGGCAGGGCGTCCAGCTGTGCCTTGATCTCTGCCTTCAGCAGCTCTTCCGCCTCGGCCTTGGTGGCGGAGTTGATGTCGACTTCCGGCTCGATGATCGGCACCAGGCCGGCCGCAACGATCTGCCGGCCCACTTCGAACTGCTGCGCGACAACCGCTTTGATGCCCTCGGCATTGGCGTCCTTGACGACCGAGCGCATCTTGGTGCCGAAGATGCCCTTATCGTTGGCGCGCGCCAGCAGCGCGTCCAGCTCCGGCATCGGCTTCATCATCTGCACGCCGTTTTCCTCGTCCGACAGGCCCTTGTCGACCTTCAGAAACGGGACCACACCGCAGTTGTCCCACAGGAACTCGGCGGTCGGCTTGCCTTCGATCTCGCCGTCCATGGTTTTTTCAAACAGGATCGCGCCCAGGATGCGGTCCTTGGTAAAGCTCGGCGAGGTGATGATGCGGGTGCGCATCTTGTGAATCTCGGCGAACATCTCGTCGTCGTTCGAATAGGCGTCTTCGTTCACGCCATAAAGCTTCAGCGCCTTCGGGGTGGAGCCGCCCGACTGGTCCAGCGCGGCAATGAAGCCCTTGCCGCCTGCGATGCGGTCGAGTTGTTCCTGCTGTACGGAAGCGTCTTTAGCCATAATGCGTCACTCTTCTTTTGAAAGGTCTGTCTTGGGGCTGTCTATAGCGTGAATTGCGCCGGAAACAACGGGGTGTTGCGCTAACGGAAGAAGGATTTCCGCGCATCCCGCGCCATGTTGTAGCGCATTTCCAGATCCGAGATCCGCGCCATCGCTGCCTTGCGTGCCTCCGGGTCCGTCAGCGCGGCATACTCCCGGCGCGCGGCGGCCAGCTGGTCCTTCAGGCTGAACTCCTCCGGCACCACGCCGGCCTCGGCCATGATCCGCATCCCGGCCGCCATGCCCGCATCCGCGTACGCCTCGCTGCTGCGGTCGGGCAGCGGCTTGCCTTCGCCTTCGAGGCCCTGCAGCTGCCCCTCGGCCTGCGCCTTGGCCAGCTGGCGTTCGATCAGGTTGCGGAATGCGCGCATCATGCGGGGTCTCCTGCGGTGCGCAGAGACTTTACCACCGGCGCGTCACCCCAGCCAGTCCTTGCGGGTGACCGCGTCGTTCAGCGCCAGCAGGTCTTCGCGCAGCTCGTCCAGGCCGATCGGCCCGCCCAGGCAGACCCGGACCGCTTCCTCCGGCAGGCCGGAGACGGTGAAGGCATCGCTCGGCATGATGCCGATCTGGCGGCCCGCCAGACGGCCCATCACCTCGGCCCGGCTGGTGCCGCGGGGCAGGCTGAGCCACAGGTTGAAGGCCAGCGGATCGCTCTCAACGAAACAATCCTGCAGCACCCCCGCCGCCAGCGCCTGCCGTTCGGCCGCCGCCTTGCGGATGAAACGCTGAAGCGCCGCCGCAGTGCCGTCCTCGATCCAGCGGCCCAGCAGCGCCAGGTTCAAGGGCGACACCATCACATGCATCGACCTGAGCGCCTGGCTGAACTGCCCCAGCAGCGCGCGTCTCGGCACCGTGGTATAGGCCAGCCGCAGCCCGGCGCCAAAGCACTTGGAGAGCCCGGCAATATGCCAGCCCAGATCGGGGATCAGGCTGCTGATGGACTGCGGCGCGCCGTTGTCGACAAAGCAATAGGCGTCATCCTCGATCAGCGGCAGGTCGTGTTTCTGCAGCACCGCGGCAATCTCCTGCCGCCGTTTGGCCGGGATGGTTTTTGTGGTCGGGTTCTGCAGCGTCGGATTGAGATACAGCGCTGCAGGCCAGTGGCCGGTGATGGCTTTCTCCAGCGCGTCCGGCAGGATGCCGTCCTTATCCCCCGCCAGCCCGACCAGACGGATCCCCTGCCGGGCGGCGATGGAGCGCAGGCCGGGATAGGTCACATCCTCGCACATGACGGTCGAGCCGGGCTCGCACAGAACCGTCAGGATGGCATAGAGGCTGGCGTGCGCGCCCGGCGTGATGACCAGCCGCTCCGGCGTGCAGGCCAGCCCGTTGGCCTGCATCCACTCTGCCGCGATGGCACGGTCCTGCGGGCTGCCGGTCACCGACTGATAGCGCAAGAGCGGCAGCAGGTTGGCGGAGACATGCTCCAGCCCTTGCCGCATCCGCGCCAGCAGGGCGGGGTCATCCGGCTCCGGCGGCATGTTCATCATCGGGTCTTCTTCCAGCGCCCGCCGCGGATCGGGCCGCTCTGGCAGCGCTTCCTGCGCCTTCACAAAGGTGCCGCGGCCGACAAAGCTCTCGATGTAACCGCGCCGCACGGCTTCCGCGTATCCCCGCGATACGGTGGAGAAATCCAGCCCCAGGTCCTGCGCAACCCGCCGCTGCGGCGGCAGACGGTCGCCGGGGGACAGCACGCCCGCGTCGATATCGGCCCGGATCGCCTCGGCGATTTCCAGGTAACGGGGCTTGCCGCTGTCCAGGCGGGCAGGGGTCCATTGTTTCATCGCCGTGTCTCCGCTTGGCGCATTGTGCCTTGATTGATTGGTTCAATGCATGACTGCGTCAATAAATGCAACAACAATGATGGCATATTGTTTGCATTCAATCCCGGAATCACTGTATCACGCGGCAAACCCAAGGAGACGCCGCGATGACCGGGATTGATCTAGTGGAAGAGGAGCAGCGGGAGCTGAAACCCGCCTTGCTGAAGGGGCTGCGGCTGCGCTGCCCGAACTGCGGCGGCGGCAAGCTGCTGCACAGCTATCTGAAGGTGAACGACAGCTGCACCGAGTGCGGCCAGGAGCTGCACCACCAGCGCGCCGATGACGGCCCGGCTTACCTGACCATCCTGGTGGTGGGCCACATCCTCGGCTTTGCGCTGCACATCGTCTATATGCAGATGCGCCCGGACCCCTGGACGCTGGCGATCATCATGTCGGTGATCACCGTGGGCGCCTCGCTGATCATGCTGCCGCGGATGAAGGGGCTGGTGGTGGCCTATCAATGGGCCAAGCGGATGCACGGCTTCTAAGCCGCCACAATCCAATTAGGTAAAATGCAAAAGGCGGGCCCTGGGCCCGCCTTTTTCCTGTTTCTCCCTGCGCCGCCTTGGCGGCGCCGGGCCCAACGGGAGCCGCTCACGCGCCGTGAGCCAGGCGACGGGCGGGAGAACCCCGCCAGCCGCGCACGCCCTCAGACCAGCCGCGACGCTTCTTTGGCTGCGCGCACGAAACCGTCGAACAGCGGGTGCGGGGCAAAGGGTTTGGACTTCAGCTCCGGGTGGAACTGCACGCCGATGAACCACGGGTGATCGGACCATTCGACGATCTCCGGCAGGCGCCCGTCCGGCGACATGCCCGAGAATTTGAGGCCGCATTTCTCCAGCTGCTCGCGGTACTTGGTGTCGACCTCGTAGCGGTGGCGGTGGCGCTCCTCGATATGGGTGCTGCCATAGACCCCGGCGACCTTGGAGCCTTCCAGCAGGGTCGCGTCATAGGCGCCCAGGCGCATGGTGCCGCCCTTGTCGTCGCCGACCTTGCGCTCGACCATGGTGTTGCCCTGCACCCATTCCTTGAGGTGGTAGACAACCGGCTCGAAGCGCTTCTTGCCGGCTTCGTGGTCGAACTCCTCGGAGCCCGCCTCGGCAATGCCTGCAACGTTGCGCGCGGCCTCGATCACCGCCATCTGCATGCCGAGGCAGATGCCCAGGTAGGGGACCTTGTTTTCACGCGCGTACTGGGCCGCCTTGATCTTGCCCTCGGTGCCGCGCTCGCCAAAGCCGCCGGGCACCAGGATTGCGTGATAGCCCTGGAGATAGGGGGCGGCGTCTTCCTTGTCGAACAGCTCGGCATCGACCCATTCGATCCGCACCTTCACCCGGTTCGACATGCCGCCATGGGTCAGCGCCTCGGCGATGGATTTATAGGCGTCTTCCAGTTGGGTGTATTTGCCGACGATGGCCACCCGCACTTCGCCCTCGGGGTTGTAGATGCGGTCAGCCACATCTTCCCAGCGCTCCAGGTTCGGCTTGGGGGCGGGGGCAATGCCGAAAGCATCCAGCACCGCCTGGTCCATGCCTTCGCGGTGATAGGCCAGCGGCGCCTCGTAGATGGATTTGAGGTCCTGCGCGGCGATCACCGAGTCGGGGCGCACGTTGCAGAACAGGGCCAGCTTTTCGCGCTCTTTCTTCGGGATCGGGCCCTCGGAACGGCAGACCAGGATGTCCGGCGCCAGGCCGATGGAGCGCAGCTCCTTCACCGAGTGCTGGGTCGGTTTGGTCTTCAGCTCGCCGGAGGCCTTGATGTAGGGCAGCAGCGTCAGGTGCATGAAGATGCATTCGCCGCGCGGCTTGTCCTGGGCGAACTGGCGGATCGCCTCGAAGAAGGGCAGGCCCTCGATATCGCCGACGGTGCCGCCGATCTCGCAGAGCATGAAGTCAACCTCATCCTCGCCGATGGAGATGAAGTCCTTGATTTCGTTGGTGACGTGCGGAATCACCTGGATCGTCTTGCCGAGGTAGTCGCCGCGGCGCTCCTTTTCCAGCACGTTGGTGTAGATCCGGCCGGAGGAGATCGAGTCGGTCTTGCGCGCCGGAACCCCGGTGAAGCGCTCGTAGTGGCCGAGGTCCAGGTCGGTCTCGGCGCCGTCGTCGGTGACGAACACCTCGCCGTGCTCGAACGGGCTCATCGTGCCCGGATCGACGTTCAGATAGGGGTCCAGCTTGCGCAGGCGGACAGAGTATCCGCGGGCCTGCAGAAGCGCCCCCAGTGCTGCCGAAGCCAGGCCTTTGCCCAGGGATGAAACAACACCGCCAGTGATAAAGATGAAACGCGCCATGAGTGTTCGGCTGCCCCCGTGAGAAGTCAGAATCTAGCTGCCCGGCGGCCCTCGGAATGGGTACGAAAACCGCAGCATCACGGGACTTCATATATAAAGGATTCGCGCAATAAGCGCAAGGGAACCGCAAGATGCTGTTGCGGTTCCTAAAACCCTCTCAAGGTGTAGTAGGTTAGTCGGCGCTGGGAACCAGCGGAGCGTTGTCGCCTTCGCTCGGCGGCAGCAGGTCGCTGCCCAGCGGTGCCGGCACCGCCGGTGCGTCGCCGTCTTCGGCCTGCGGAACCGCCAGCCGGTCGGTGACCGAGGAGCCTGCGGATTTCTGCGCTGCCATGATGGTCAGGGTGATCGAGGTGCAGATGAAGGCAATGGCCAGGATCCAGGTCACCTTGCTGAGCGCGGTTGCCGCCGCGCGGCCCGAGATGGCGCCGCCGCCACCGCCGCCCATGCCCAGACCGCCGCCTTCGGAGCGCTGCAGCAGCACCACGGCAATAAGGCCGAGAGCCAGAAGAAGATGGATGATGAGAACAACGTTTTCCATGGGTCCCTGCGGCGGTTGGCTGAGTATCGGGCGGTAAATAGGCAAGATTGCCCGGGGGGGCAAGGGCGGAGTTTGCCTGACGCCGGGCAGCACCCATGACGTGCAGTCAGAGGCCGCCGCAGCGGTGCTTTGTGACTGGACGCAGGGGCTTGGGGCAGGGCAGAGTTTTTTCATGCCACATGATCACCACGACCACCCGCATGCCCTTTTGCCGCCGGACCCTGCCTTGCGGGTCAAGGCGCTGGAAACAATTCTTGTACAGAAGGGGCTGATCGACCCCGCCGCGCTGGAGGAGATCATCGACACCTACCAGAACAAGATCGGCCCGCAGAACGGCGCCCGGGTGGTGGCCCGCGCCTGGAGCGATCCTGAGTTCAAGGCAGCACTGCTGGCCGATGCCGATCCGGTGCTGGCGGAGCTGGGCTATTACGGCCGCCAGGGCGAGCATATGGTGGTGGTGGAGAACACAGCCCAACAGCACAATATGGTCGTGTGCACCTTGTGCAGCTGCTACCCGTGGCCTTTGCTGGGTATTCCGCCCGGCTGGTATAAATCCGACGCCTACCGCGCCCGCGCGGTGCGCGAGCCGCGCAAGGTGCTGGCGGAGTTCGGCGTGAGCCTGCCGGGAGAGACCGCGGTGCGGGTCTGGGATTCGACGGCTGAGGTCCGCTATCTGGTGCTGCCAATGCGGCCCGGGGGCACGGAAGGCTTCAGTGAGGATGAATTGGCCGCGCTGGTCACCCGCGACAGCATGATCGGCACCGGCCAGCCGAAGGTGCCGGCATGACCCGGGTGCATGACATGGGCGGGCAATTCGGCGACGGGCCGGTGGTGCCGGAAGCGGAGGGCGCGCCGGTCTTTGCCGAGGACTGGCATGCGCGCTCCCTGGCGGTGACGCTGGCCTGCGGTGCGCTGGGGCAATGGAACATCGACACGTCGCGCCACGCGCGTGAGCGGCTGTCACCCAAGGATTACACCCGGTTTTCCTATTACGAGAAATGGATCTCGGCACTGGCGGATCTGCTGGTGGAGAAGGGCGTGCTGACGCGCGCGGACCTTGAGGGCAAGGGCGCAGCCGGGCTGCATAAGCTGGCGGAGCGGGCCCTGAAGGCGGAGAATGTTGCGGGCGCGCTGGCCAAGGGCGGCCCGGCGGACCGCGAGGGCGGGCCGGCGCCGCGGTTCTCGCCCGGGCAGGCGGTGCGGGCGCGGATGCCGGCGGACAACGCGCTGGTGGATGGCGGCCACACAAGGCTGCCGCAGTACGCGGCCGGCGCGCGCGGCTATATCCTGCGGCTGCATGGCACCCATGTGTTCCCGGACAGCAGCGCCCATGGTCTGGGCGAGGCGCCGGAGCCGCTTTATGCGGTGCGCTTTTTTGCGCGTGAGCTGTGGGCGCATCCGGAGCACCCGGAGGACGAGGTGGTGCTGGATCTGTGGCAGAGCTATCTGGAGCCGTTATGAGTGATTGCCCCGAGATCGCAGCGCCGGAGCCTGTCTTTGCCGAGCCGTGGCACGCGCAGGTCTTTGCGCTGACCGTGCATCTGAACGAATCCGGGTGGTTTACCTGGGGTGAGTGGGTGGAGCGGTTCTCCGCGGCACTTAAACGCCACGGGCTGAGCCGCGAGCTGGATGGCGGCGAGGACTACTTTCGCGCCTGGCTGGAGACGCTGGAAGCTTTTCTGGCGGAGCAGGGCGCGGCGCCGCGCGCCGAGGCGGAGGTGATGCGCAGCCGCTGGGAGGAGGCGTATCTGACGACGCCGCATGGCGCGCCGGTGCATCTGCGCGGCTGAGCGCGCGCAGCTATGGCCGCCGGGGCCGTTGGGGCCGGGGCGGTTTTTGCTGTTTCTGGTGTTTCATTCCGCTGTCGCGCTGTGTCCCAGTTAAGGGGGCGGCGCCGCCGGGTGGAGGTGGACAGACCCCTCGGGGCCTGCTCGGACAGGATTTCCTGGACGACCCCCTTTTTATCAGGGCCGGTCTCCGGGTGTCGCGCAGGCAGCCGCACAGATGCCTGCGCCTCGTATCATGGCCCCGCGCGCGGGGGCATGGCGGGGGATCGCGATCGTTTGGCAGGATGGCATAGGGACGTGGGTATCAGGTGAAGGGGGCGTGCGGTGGGGGCGCAACACCCTGCCCGGAATCACACCCTGCCCGGAATCAAGGTGCGCAGCACCGCCGGGCTGCCCCCCCGGCAGGCGCATTCGCGCCAGACCAGGCAGGCGCAGCGCTTGGTGATTGGGGCGAAAACCTTGGCCGGGCCGCCAACTGCGGCGAATTTCCGGTTCCACTGCCTGCGCAGCATCGCTATATGAGCGTGGGTTTGAACCAGACTGTAAAGGACCGGATATGGCCAATGTCGTCGTAGTCGGCGCCCAGTGGGGCGACGAAGGGAAAGGCAAGATCGTGGACTGGCTGAGCGAGCGCGCTGACGTGATCGCCCGCTTCCAGGGCGGCCATAACGCCGGCCACACGCTGGTCATTGACGGCAAGGTCTACAAGCTGCACGCGCTGCCCTCGGGCGTGGTGCGCGGCGGCAAGCTCAGCGTCATCGGCAATGGCGTGGTGCTGGATCCCTGGCACTTGCTGAAGGAAATCGAGACGGTCCGCGAGCAGGGTGTCGAGATCACCCCCGAGACGCTGATGATCGCCGAGAACACCCCGCTGATCCTGCCGCTGCACGGCGAGCTGGACCGGGCGCGCGAAGAGGCGGCCTCCAAGGGCACCAAGATCGGCACCACCGGCCGCGGCATCGGCCCGGCTTATGAAGACAAGGTGGGCCGCCGCGCGATCCGCGTTGCCGACCTGGCCGATGAGGCGACCCTGATTGCCCGCGTCGACCGCGCGCTGCAGCACCATGACCCGCTGCGCAAGGGCCTGGGCGTTGATCCGATCGACCGCGACGCGCTGATCGAACAGCTTAAGGAAATCGCGCCCAAGATCCTGCCTTATGCGGCACCGGTCTGGAAGGTGCTGAACGAAAAGCGGAAATCGGGCAAGCGGATCCTGTTCGAAGGCGCGCAGGGCGCGCTCTTGGACATCGATTTCGGCACGTACCCGTTTGTGACCTCCTCGAACGTGATTGCAGGCCAGGCGGCCACCGGCGTCGGCATCGGCCCGGGCTCGATCGATTACGTGCTGGGCATCGTCAAGGCCTATACCACCCGCGTTGGGGAAGGCCCGTTCCCGACCGAGCTTCTGAAGGAAGACGGCACTCCGGACGCGGATGGCGAGCGCCTGGGCACCCGCGGTCATGAGTTCGGCACCACGACCGGCCGCCAGCGCCGCTGCGGCTGGTTTGATGCGGCTCTGGTGCGCCAGACCTGCGCCACGTCGGGCATCAAGGGCATTTGCCTGACCAAGCTGGACGTTCTGGACGGGTTCGAGACCCTGAAGATCTGCACCGGATATGATCTGGACGGCGAGACGCTGGACTATCTGCCGACCGCCGCCGACCAGCAGGCCCGCTGCACCCCCATCTATGAGGAGATGCCGGGCTGGAGCGAGTCCACTGAGGGCGCGCGCAGCTGGAACGACCTGCCCGCCAACGCCATCAAATACGTGAAGCGGGTGGAAGAGCTGATCGACTGCCCGGTGGCGCTTCTGTCCACTAGCCCGGAGCGGGACGACACCATCCTGGTGACCGACCCGTTCGCTGACTGATGGCTGAGAAGAAAGGCCTGAGCTACAAGGCCCGGCGGCGCTGGGCCTTGATCATCCTGCTGGTCGGGATGCCGCTCTACATCGTGGCCGCGGTCACGGTGATGAACTGGCTGGACCGCCCGCCGCTGTGGCTGGAGCTGATCGTCTATGTCGCCCTGGGCATCGTCTGGGTGCTGCCGTTCAAGTTCGTGTTCCGCGGCGTCGGCCAGGCAGATCCGGACGCCGGTGAAGACCAGTAAGAGAAGGGGCGCTGCCCCTCAGGTTTGATTGGAAGTGGGGCGCTGCCCCTCTTGGCCTGTCGGCCAATTCACCCCGGAGTATTTCCGGAAAGATGAATGAGGGTCAGGTTTGAAATTAAAAAGGCGGCCTCGCGGGGCCGCCTTTTTGTGTTGTGCTTTCAGCCTGTTCAGCCCGCGGCGCGTTTGCCGGGCTTGAAGCCGATGTCCCCGGAGGCGGTGAACTGGCCGTTGCCGGAGCGTTCGATCTTGCCGTCGCGCAGCAGCTGGCCGAAGGAGCGCAGCCCGTCCTCGCGGTTGAAGTCGCTGCTGCCGGCGCTGCGCACCTTGTTCATCAGCTGCGGGCGCGAGAAGTGGTCGCGGCCTTCGACAAAGCTCATGTAGGCGGCGGCGGCTTCCAGCAGTTCATGCAGCTCAGCAGCGCCGCGTTCGGCGGCGTAGGCCGCAAAACCGCTGCCGGCGGTCTCGGATTCTTCTCCCAGAACCGCGGCCGAAACCCGGCGCGGGCGCACCGGCTGCTGCGGGTCCGCGCCCTGGTCGATGCGCTGGGCGGCCACCAGTTTCAGCGGCGCCGGGCGGGCAGCCGGGCTGGCCGGGCGCTCGGAGCTGGCCTGGCGGGCCTCCGGGCGGCGCGGGCGCACCACGCTGGCCAGGTCCTCGCGGTAGGCCTGGGCGTCGTCGTTGCCGCCGGTGCCCCCGGCGGAACCGTCCTTGGCGGCGGCGGCGGCGGCGCGCAGGTGGCCGTAGGCTTCGCGCGAGGAGGCTGATTCGGGGTCCTCGAGCTTTTCGTCGGCGGCGGCCATCAGGCGGCTGACATCGCTGTCCGCCAGGCTGGAGGCTGCGGGCTGCTCCGCGGCAGCACCTGCTGCGGGGCTTGCGGCGGCAGTGTCCTGCTCAGCGGCGGTGTCTTCGGGCAGTTCCGAGGCGGCGAGGATTTCCGCTTCCACTTCGGCCAGTTCGCGCATCAGGTCGGCTTCGTCCTCTTCCGACAGGGCCGCCGGAGCGGCGTCCGCTTCGGGACGGCTGCCGGTGTCCTGGAGGCGGCCGGAGGCGATGGCCTTGTCGAAGTCGGAGCGTTTGACCTTGGTGATGCGCACGCGCGCCGCCGGAGCGGGCGCCTGCTCGGCGTCCTCATCCGCCAGAAGGTTTCCGGCATCGCCGGATGCGGGCTGGTCTGCGGCGGCAGCGTCCTTGAGGTCTGCGAACAGGCTGCCGTCAGAGGCGTCTGCGCTGTCTCCGGCTTCTGCTTCCGCTGCGGTTTCAGGCTCCTGAGCTGCTGCGCGGCCCAGGTCCAGGCGGTCCAGCGTGCGGGAGATTTCGTCGTCGCCTTCGTCGTCGAAGTCCGGCGCGCCGGTTGCGTCGTCCTCCATCAGCGCGGAGGTGATTTCCTCAGCCGCGCTTTCCAGCACGTCGTCGGCGTGCTCGTCCTCGCTGAAGTCCTCTTCGGGCGCCTGCGCCACCACGGCGCGGATGCGCTGCAGCTTGGCGGCGATGCTGTCGGCGGCGGGGGCGGTGTCCTCTGCTGCGTGCGGTGCAGCGTCTTCCGCTTCGGCGGCTGCCGGAGCGTCCGCGTCTTCCTGTGCTCCGGCCTCGTTGACCTCCAGCAGCTCGACAGCGGGACTGTCCTTGCGCTCTTCGGTTTGCGCGCCGGTCCCGGTGGCGGGGGTTGCTTCATCCAGCGCTGCGGCGATGATTTCTTCGGCTTCGGCTTCGGCTTCGGCTTCGGCTTCGGCTTCGGCTTCGGCTTCGGCTTCGGCTTCGGCTTCGGCTTCGGCTTCGGCTTCGGCTTCGGCTTCGGCTTCGGCTTCGGCTTCGGCTTCGGCTTCAGCAACCTCTTCCGCGGCCTGATCAGCAGAGGCCGGGGTCTCGGCCGTATCCGCTGCGTATGCTGCCTCAGCGGCGGCGGGAGCTTCGGTGTCTGCGGACTCTGCTGCTGGTGCGGCGGTTTCTTCTGCCGGTTCTGCAGGCGCTTCGGCGGCCGGTTCCGGCGTTGCGGCGGGCTGCTCTGCTTCCGGCTCAGCTTGCGGCGCGGCGGCGACAGGGGCAGGCGTTTCAGCAGGCGCGGAGGTCACAGGGGCAGGAGCGGGCGCAGGCGCTTCAGCCGCGGCAGTCCCCAGAGCCGGGGTGGCTGCACGCAGGTGAATGCCGGTGTCGCTGGTGCGGGCCTCGACCTGGCGGGCGATTTCGCGCTGGGCGATGCGGGCCAGCATGTCGGCATCGGGCTGCGGCGGCTCAGCGCCGAAGTAGCGGTCGTCGGCGGCCAGGTCGCGGAAATACTCGGCAATGGCCTTCATCGTGCCGAAGGAATCCTCAAACCCTTCCAATGTGCAGGAAAAGGTTCCATAGGATACCGTCAAGACTTTGTTGTTGTGTACCATCAGCTCGCTCGTCGTCGCCACATCTGTTGCCATTCACCATATTGGCTGGAAGGACCAATTTTGCTCGAATCCGTGCAATTGATCGTATCATTTTGTGTTCAGAATGTGTCCTGTTTCCAAAACCGGCAGGAATTCGCCGAATGAACCGTAGGATTGTTGAAGCATTGGAACCAGTCACCCTGGTCGGCGGCGGTGAAATCCCCTCTGGCGCGCTGGAGGAGGCGCTGGCGCTGGCGCCGGTGCTGGCGGCGGCGGATGGCGGCGCGGCGGCGGCGCTGGCGGCGGGGCACCGGCCTGAGGCGGTGATCGGCGATTTCGACTCGCTGAGCGAAGCGGTGCGGGCGCAGCTGCCGCCCGAAGCCCTGCACCCGGTGGCGGAGCAGGACAGCACCGATTTCGACAAGGCGCTGCGCTCCATCGGGGCGCCGGTGGTGCTGGCGGTGGGGTTTCTGGGGGGCAGGGTGGACCACCAGCTGGCGGCCTTCAGCACGCTGGTGCAGGGGCACGGGACGCCGTGTGTGCTGATCGGCGAGACCGAGGTGATCTTTCACCTGACGCATGAGGTGGCGCTGCCGGCCCGGGCGGGGGAGGTGATTTCGCTGTTCCCGATGCAGCAGGTGACCGGGCGCTCGGACGGGCTGGAGTGGCCGATCGAAGGGCTGGTGATGTCGCCGATGGGGCGGATCGGCACCTCGAACAGGGCGCTGGGGCCGGTGCGGTTGATGCCGGACGGGCCGGGGCTTTTGGTAATCGTGCCGCGGCGGCTGCTGGCGGATGTGATGAGAGCGCTCAGGCGGGATTGATGCGCTCTTCGGTCTCCGCGGGCTTACGCTCGCGCATCACCGCATAAAGGCCTGCGCCGATGGTCAGCAGGATGCCGAAGGCGGCGAGCGTGTTGGGGAGTTCTGCGAAGATCAGCCAGCCGAAGAACACCGCCACCGGGATCTCAAGATACTGCATCGAGGCAAGGGTGGAGGTGGGGGCGAACCGCAGGCTCCAGGTCATCAGGAGGTGGGCGACGGTGCCAAGGGCGCCTGCGGCGGCCAGCAGGGTCCAGGTATCCTGCGGCGGCAGGGCGGTGGAGAGGGCTGCCACGCCGGCGGCATCGCCGATCAGCAGCACAGGCGCCAGCAGCACGGTGCCCATGACGCCCGCCACCGCCTGGACCGAGATGGGATCGGTTTCCTTGGCAATCTTGCGGGTGATCAGCATGAACAGGGCAAAGATCACCGCGACCAGCAGCG
The DNA here is from genome assembly GCF_056158685.1 of Leisingera sp. ABM4_103. Lineage (NCBI taxonomy): Bacteria > Pseudomonadati > Pseudomonadota > Alphaproteobacteria > Rhodobacterales > Roseobacteraceae > Leisingera > Leisingera sp. ABM4_103. The sequence continues at coordinate 2,603,987 of NZ_JBSWTU010000005.1, forward strand.
GCCAGAGGGCGTTCCAGCCGACGGCTGCAAAGCTGGGCTGGATGACCAGCAGGGTGCCGGTGAAGCCGACAACGCAGGCGCCAAGGCGGTGCAGGCCGACGTTCTCGTGCAGGACAAATTTGCCCAGGAGCAGCATGATGAACGGCATGACGAAGGCGATTGCCACCGCATCGGCCAAGGGCAGGTATTTGAAGGCGGTGAACATGGCGCCGATGCCGCCCATTTGCAGCAGGGTGCGCAGGAACAGGAGCGGAGCCACCCGGCGCGACAGGCTGAGCGGCAGCCGCAGCGCCAGGGCCAGCGGCAGCAGGATCGCGGCCTGAGCGGCAAAGCGGATGAAGACGATCTGGGCAACCGGCACCCGGTTGGTCAGCAGTTTTGCAATGGCGTCGCCCAGCGGGATCACCATGCAGAAGCCCAGCATCAGGGCGATGCCGAGGAGGGGCCGGTCCTGTGTCATGGCGCTACGCTAGGCGCGGAGGGGGAAACTTACAAGGTGCGGTTGAAAGCGGGACCGTTTGCGGCAGTAGACCCCGGGCCGCTTGCGGCCCGGTACGCGCCCGTCCCCGCCCCGTCATGCCGGAGGCATGCTTTCAGCATGACGCGGGCGCGAAACGCCCACCCTCGGTGCCGGGCGCGAACCTGCGTCCGGTTGTCCCGGCGGAGGCAGGTTAGGGCAAAAACTCAGCAGTTCGGCACGTTCACCGCCAGGCCGCCGAGCGAGGTTTCCTTGTACTTGTCGTGCATGTCGGCACCGGTCTGGCGCATGGTCTCGATGCAGGCGTCCAGCGGCACGAAGTGCTGGCCGTCGCCGCGCAAAGCAAGCGAGGCGGCGGAGACGGCCTTGATCGCCGCGAGGCCGTTGCGCTCGATGCAGGGGACCTGCACCAGGCCCTTGACCGGATCGCAGGTCATGCCGAGGTGATGCTCCAGCGCGATCTCGGCGGCGTTTTCCACCTGTTCCGGGGTGCCGCCCATCACGGCGCAGAGGCCCGCGGCGGACATGGCGGAGGCCGAGCCGACCTCGGCCTGGCAGCCGGCTTCGGCGCCGGAGATGGACGCATTGTATTTCACCAGGCCCGCAATCGCGGCGGCGGTCAGCAGGAAATCTTCGACATGGGCCTCGGACGCGCCCGGCACGTGGTCGAGGTAGTAGCGGATCACCGCGGGCAGGGTGCCGGCGGCGCCGTTGGTGGGTGCGGTCACAACCTGGCCGCCGGCCGCGTTTTCCTCGTTCACCGCCATTGCGTAGACGCTCATCCAGTCGTTGATGGTGTGCGGGGCGGTGAGGTTCATGCCGCGTTCGGCCATCAGCGCGTCATAGATGCCCTTGGCGCGGCGGCGGACCTTCAATCCTCCGGGCAGGATGCCGTCACGCTCCAGCCCGCGGTTGATGCAGTCGTTCATCACCTGCCAGATGCGGGCGGTGCCCTTGGCGAGGCTTTCGGAACAGCCGCGGGAGATCTCGTTGGCGCGCTTCATCTCGGCAATCGACTTGCCGCTGGATTTGGCCATCTCCAGCATCTCGGCCGCGGATTTGAACGGGTAGGGGACCGGGTCGCCCTCGTCGGTGGCCTTGCCTGCCGCCAGTTCCTCCTCGGTGACGACAAAGCCGCCGCCGATCGAGTAGAACACCTGCTTCAGGATCACGTCGCCCTGGGCATCGGTGGCCATCAGGATCATGCCGTTGGCGTGGCCCGGCAGCGCGTGATCGTAGTCAAAGATCATGTCGGCCTTGGGGTCGAAGTGCAGCTCGCCCAAGCCTTCGGGGTGCATCTTATGGGTCTTGTCCAGCTCCGCCAGGAAGGCCTCAGCCTTCTCGTCATCATAGTCATGGGCGACAAAGCCGCCGAGGCCCAGGATGGTGGCCCGGTCGGTGGCGTGGCCGACGCCGGTGAAGGCGAGCGAGCCGTGCAGAGAGGCGCGCAGGCCGTGGAATTCAAACGGCGACGCGCGCATCATGTCGAGGAAGCGCGCGGCGGCGACCATCGGCCCCATGGTGTGGGAGGACGACGGGCCGATGCCCACTTTGAACATGTCGAAGACGGAGAGGAACATTAGGTGGCTGATCCTTCTGGGGGATTGGCGTAGGCCGGGGATGTGAACGGGGTGGCGCCGAGGCCCTCGGCCTCGCGTGCTGCCGTGACGGCGGGGCGGTGCTCCAGCGCGGCGCAGAGGCGCTGCAGGCTGGGGTAATGGGCGATGACGAACCAGGATTTGTCGGCCTGCGCGGGGTAAAGCGCCATCCAGCGCATCTGGCAGGCCAGGTAGTAGTCCAGCACCGAGGGCTGCGGCGCGCCGAGCCAGGCGGGGCGGGCGGCGGCGGCCTGATCAAGGCTGGTCAGGTGCCGGTGCAGGCGCTGGCGCAGGACCTTTTGCAGCTGGTCCTGATCACCCTTGGCCGCGCCGATGTACTTATCCGGGTAGAACAGCATACGCAGGTCGGCGTGCAGCGTGTTGGAGGCGAAGAACAGCCATTTGAGGATGGCCGCGCGGTCGGCGCTGCCGGGCTGCGGCGCCATGGCGGCGTGGCGTTCGGACAGCCACAGCAGGATGGCGGCGGTCTCGAACACCGGACCATCGGGGGTTTCCAGCACCGGGATCAGCCCGCCCGGGTTCAGCGCCCGGTATTCGGGGCTGTTCTGCGCCTGTGCCTTGCGGTCGACCAGCACGGTTTCATAAGGCTGGCCAAGCTCCTCCAGCACCAGCCGGATGACCAGTGAGGCGTTGTCGGGGGCGTAGTGCAGGCGGTACTCGGGTTTCATGACGCAGTATTATGACGCAGACGCGCGGAATATGTGTCCGTTTCCGGCGTTTCCAATAGGAAACCCGCCTTTGTGATGCATGTTTGGCGGGCTGCGGCGGGAAAGGGTCCGGCGGCCTTGCTCCGGCGGCGCGCCGGACCTTGGGAGAGCGGGCAGGGCGCGGTCAGGCGGCGCTGCGCGCGCGGCGCCGGCGGGCAAGGGAAAGGCCGTCGCGCAAGTTCTTGGAAAGCAACGTGATATTCACGGCTCCTGCACACAGCTCCAGGGCCTGAACGGTATAGAACAGGCCGTCGATCTGGCCGGATTGCGCCTTGATCGCGAGGAACACGGCGCTGGGCAGCAGGATCAGCAGGCCGTTGGCGGCGATGAACTTCATGCGGCGGGACTTCGCTGCCACCTGCGGCAGCTTCCAGCCGCGGCCCAGCGATGCGCCTGTTGCCCCCGCGGCGGCCATGGCCGGAATCAGCAGCGCCATACCGTAGAGCACCGCGGTTTTAACTTGAACGATGGTCTGGTGGCTGCCGAAGGCCTCGGAGAAAACCGTGGATATCCAGAAGGTTGAGATGATGAGCAGGGCCAGGGTGCCTGCGATGGCGTGGAGGCGGAGTTTCATGGCGGGTGTCCTTGATTAAGATAGCGTGCTATATAAATGGTATTGAATAGCCTGCTATTCAAGTGTCATCTGAGGAAATGAGCGAATTTCAGAAAACCTCGGCCGGGTTCCTGGCCAATCACATGGCGCGGCTGTTTGCGGCGGCGCTGGCGGGACGGGTGCAGCCGCTGGGGCTGGCGCCGGCGCAGTTCATGGTGCTTTTGGAGCTGTGGGCCGAAGAGGGCCGCACCCAGGCTGAGCTGACGGCGGCTTTGTCGGTGGAGCAGGCGACCATGGCCAACACGCTGGCGCGGATGGAGCGGGACGGGCTGATCGAGCGTCGCCCGTCGCCTGAGGACAAGCGGGCGCGGCTGGTGCATCTGACACCGAAGGCGCGGGGCCTGCGGGAAGAGGCGGTTGCGGAGGCGCAGAGTGTGAACGGCCAGGCGCTGGACGGCTTCAGCGAGGCGGAGGCGTCGCAGTTTCTGGCGCAGATGCGGCGGGTGATCGCCAACCTCCAGCGGACGCGGAGGTAGGGGCGGTGCAGCCCGCTCCGGCCGGGGGAGGGTCAAATCCGCCGGGCGGTGCAGACAAAATGGGTGAGCGACAGGAAGAACCGCCCCTCTGAGGCCAGCTCCTGCTGCTCCTGGGCCCAGGCGGCGGCGTCGTCGGGGTCGGTGGCGCCGATATCCACCGCAAAGGCGCGGATCAGCTGGATCATCATCGCTGCCAGCCCGTCGGGCCGCAGGGTGGTGTCGCAGACGGTCAGCGGCCGGGTGTGCTGGACCTCAAAGCCGCAGCTGCGCATTTCGGCGGGCAATTTGGCGGGCAGGTCGCGCACCGCCATGTGGCGGCCCCAGGCCTCCAGCATCCGTTCCATGCGCCGGGTGTTATCGCTGTGCCAGGCCAGGGTGTCCCAATGCATGTCCCCCACCGCCAGAAGGCCGCCGGGCTTGAGCACCTTATGCAAGGCGCGCAGGGCCGGGCGGCGGTCGGTCAGGTATTCGAACACCTGAAGCGCCGCGGCCTTGTCAAAGCTGGCCTCCTCAAACGGCAGCCGGGCGGCGTCGCCTTCGGTGAGGGTGGTGTTGCCGCGCCCCTCAAGCCGCTGGCGGGCGGCGGCCAGCATCTGCGGGCTGGCGTCCAGCCCGGTGACATGGCCGCTGCGGCCGACGGCGCGGGAAAGCTCCAGCGTCAGCAGCCCGTTGCCGCAGCCCACGTCCAGGATGTGCTCGCCCGGCTCTGGCGCCAGCGCGTCGAATGTTGCCCGCCGCCGCCGCGACACATCGGCGCCCTGATAGGCGTCTTCGAGCAGGCGGGTGGTCTCTTCGTCAAAGTTCAGCATGAAAACGGTCCCCTAGACAGATGAGCTATAGGCCGAAATGGCGCGATTTCCACTGTTGGGGTTGCCTCTGCAAAACCCCTCTCGCACACGGGGGGCAAACTGCCTATAACCGCGGCAAACGCGTTTCACGGAGCCGAACACATGACCGGAGAACTGTCGCCTATCGACAAGGCGAAATTCGTAGCTGCCAAGCGGGCGGCCGAAATGGTGGAAGACGGGATGCGGGTCGGCCTCGGCACCGGCTCCACCGCGGCCTGGCTGGTGCGCTGCCTGGGTGAGATGGTGCAGAAGGACGGTCTGAGGATCACCGCTGTGCCGACCTCCTCGCGCACGGCCGCGCTGGCCCGCGATGTGGGCATCAATGTGGTGTCGCTGGACGAGGCCAAATGGCTGGACATGACCATCGACGGCGCCGATGAGTTTGATGCCGACCTGAACCTGATCAAGGGCGGCGGCGGCGCGCATCTGCAGGAAAAGATCGTCGCCACCGCCTCGGACCAGATGGTGGTGATTGCTGATGCCAGCAAATCGGTCGAGACCCTAGGCGCCTTCCCGCTGCCGGTGGAAGTGCTGCCGTTCGGCTGGCAGAGCAGCCAGGCGCTGATCGAGGAAACCCTGGTGTCGATGGACGTGATGGGCCGCACCACCACCCTGCGGATGAACGGCGATGCGCCGTTTGTGACTGATGAGGGCAACTATATCCTGGACCTGCATCTGAACCGCATCGGCAACGCCCGCCAGCTGGCGCTGGTGCTGAACCAGATCCCCGGCGTGATCGAGAACGGGCTGTTCATCGATATCTGCGACACCGTGGTGATCGGCTATGGCGACGGCCGGGTCGAGGTGCGCGACATCAATGAAGGCACTGTCGAGAAGGACAAGCTGGACTTCGTCGAGAACGACAACCTGTTCACCGACCTCCAGGACTGAACTGGCCGGGCAGCCAGGCTGCCACCTGCTGCTTCAGGGGCAAGGTTAGCGTGCTGCAAGCCGGATTCCTGCGAGGAATCCGGCCCGGTTTCCGGCGCGGAAACCGGGGGAGGGGAAACTGAAGGCGGACGGCTGAAACGGGCCTGAAATCCTCGCAGGATTTCAGGACGGAATTCGCGCCGAATTCCGCCTCCTTCAGAAGCGGAGGACTTGGCGCAGGGGATTGGTGCTGCCCGCGGCTTGCCGGAATGGAGCCATTCCTCTTCACAACCCCGCGTGAATCCGCGCCAAAAGGTTGAAAGCGGTGCAAGAACGCCCACTTGGGCATATGGCGTTTGGTGCTCCGTTGTGGGATACCAGCACAAGACATGCAAAGGGCGGGAATTCATGAGCTTTGATTACGATCTTTTTGTCATCGGCGGCGGCTCTGGCGGGGTGCGGGCAGCCCGCGTCGCGGCGCAGGAAGGCGCCAAGGTGGCGCTGGCCGAAGAGGACCGTTATGGCGGCACCTGCGTGATCCGGGGCTGCGTGCCGAAGAAACTGATGGTTTTCGCCTCCGAATACGCCGGCATGGTGGAGGACGCCCAGGCCTATGGCTGGGACATCCAGCCCGGCGCCTTCAATTGGGACAGTTTCAAGGGCAAGCTGCACGCCGAGCTGGACCGGCTGGAGGGCATTTACCGCAGTCTGCTGAAGAACAGCGGCGTTGAGAGCTTTGACAGCCGCGCCAAGCTGGCCGATGCCCACACGGTCGAGCTGGCCGACGGCACCCGCAAGACCGCCAAGCACATCCTGATCGCCACTGGCGGCTGGCCGTCGGTGCCGGACTTCCCGGGCTCCGAGCTGGCGGTAACCTCGAACGAGATGTTCCACCTGGACAAGCTGCCGGAAAGCCTGCTCATCGTCGGCGGCGGCTATATCGCCTGCGAGTTTGCAGGCATCATGAACGGGCTGGGCGTCAACACCACCCAGTACTACCGCGGCGCGCAGATCCTGCGCGGCTTTGACGACGAGGCGCGCGGGCTGATCTCTGAGGAAATGTGCCAGGCGGGCATTGATGTGCATCTGGGCACCAACGTGCTGGAGATGCGCAAGGAAGGTGATAAGATCTGGGTCAAGTCGACCAACGGCCAGGAACGGCTGTTCGACAAGGTGATGTATGCCACCGGCCGCACCCCCAATGCCGATAACCTCGGCCTGGAGGAGATCGGGGTTGAGCGCGGCCGCAAGGGCGAGATCGTCGTTGACGAGTACAGCCAGACCTCGGTTCCCTCGGTCTATGCGATCGGCGATGTGACCGACCGGGTGGCGCTGACCCCGGTGGCGATCCGCGAGGGCATGGCCTTCGTCGAGACCGTGTTCAAGGGCAACCCGACGAGCCCCGACCATGAGCTGATCCCGACAGCGATTTTCACCCAGCCGGAGATGGGCACCATCGGGCTTAGCGAGGAAGAAGCCAGCGAGCAGGAGCCGGTCGAGGTTTATGCAACCTCCTTCAAGCCGATGCAGCAGGCCTTTGCGGGGCGGGCGCAGCGAGTGCTGATGAAACTGATCGTCAGCAAGGAGACCCGCAAGGTGCTGGGCTGCCATATCGTCGCACCTGGGGCCGGAGAGATGATCCAGCTGGCCGGAATCGCCGTAAAGATGGGCGCGACCAAGGAAGATTTCGACCGCACGGTTGCGGTGCACCCGACAATGTCGGAAGAGTTGGTAACGCTGAAGACTCCGGTGCGCTCGAGCTGAGACGCTGCACCGGCAATAACTGACAACACATGCCGCCCGTTGGGATGATCATGGGCGGCAGCAAACGGATAGGAGACAAATGGCGGGCAATAGCGGTGGCCCATGGGGGGGCGGAGGCTCTTCCGGCGGCGGAGGAGGCAACCGGGGCAACAACGGCGGCAACAATGGCGGCGGCGGCCGCAAGCCGGACGAACCCCAAATCCCCGAAATCGATGAGCTGGTGAAGAAAGGCCAGGAGCAGCTGCGCGTCCTGATGGGCGGGCGCGGCGGTTCCGGCGGCGGCCGCGGCGGACGCGGCGGCCCGGGCGGCGGCGCGCCGCTCTTCACCAAGGGCACGCTGGGCCTGGCGGCTGTTGCCGCTGTGGTGCTGTGGGGCTTTGCCAGTATCTACACCGTGAAGCCGGAAGAGCAGTCGGTGGAACTGTTCCTGGGCGAGTATTCGGCCACCGGCCAGCCGGGCCTTAACTTTGCGCCCTGGCCGCTGGTGACCTATGAGGTGATCCCGGTGCGGGTCGAGCAGACCGAGAACATCGGCGCCGGCGGGCGCGGTTCGGATGCGGGGCTGATGCTGACCGGCGATGAGAACATCATCGACGTGGATTTCCAGGTGGTCTGGAACATTTCCGATCCGGCCCAGTTCCTGTTCAACCTGCGCGACCCGCGCTCGACCATCAACGCGGTGTCGGAATCGGCGATGCGCGAGATCATCGCCCAGTCCGAGCTGGCACCGATCCTGAACCGTGACCGCGGTGCCATCACCGCCCGGCTGGAAGAGCTGATCCAGGCGACGCTGGACAGCTATGACAGCGGCGTGAACATCATCCGGGTGAACTTTGACGGTGCCGACCCGCCCGAGCCGGTGAAAGACGCCTTCCGCGAAGTGCAGTCCGCAGGCCAGGAGCGTGACCGGCTTGAGAAGCAGGCCGATGCCTATGCCAACCGCAAGCTGGCAGGCGCCCGCGGCCAGGCGGCACAGACGCTGGAAGAGGCCGAAGCCTACCGCGCCCAGGTCGTGAACGAAGCCCAGGGTGAGGCGAGCCGCTTCAGCGCGGTTCTGGCGGAGTACCAGAAAGCACCGGAAGTGACCCGCAAGCGCCTGTACCTGGAAACCATGGAAGAAGTGCTGGGCCGCGTGGACAAGATCATTCTGGATGAAACCGGAGGCGGCGAAGGGCAAGGCGTGGTGCCGTACCTGCCGCTCAATGAGCTGCGCAAGCCGCAGGAGGGCAACTGATGCGGAAATCAACTCTTCTTCTGCCGGTCCTGGTGGTTGCGGCAATTGCAGTGCTGTCGGCGATCTTCATCGTGGACGAGCGTGAAAAGGCGCTGGTGCTGCGCTTTGGCCGGGTGGTCGACATCAAGGAAACCCCGGGCCTGGCGTTCAAGCTGCCGGTGGTGGACAACGTGGTGCGCTATGACGACCGCATCCTGAGCCTGGAAGTCGGCCCGCTGGAGGTCACTCCGCTGGATGACCGCCGTCTGATCGTCGATGCGTTCTCGCGCTACCGGATCGCCAATGTGGATACCTTCCGCCAGGCGGTGGGTGCCGGCGGCATCGGTGCCGCGGAATCGCGCCTGGACAAGATCATGCGGGCGCAGACCCGTGAGGTGCTGGGTTCTGTCAGTTCCAACGACATTCTGTCGTCGGACCGGGCCGCGCTGATGCTGCGGATCCGCAACGGCGCGATTGCCCAGGCCCGCGCATTGGGTCTTGAGGTGATCGACGTGCGGCTGAAGCGCACCGACCTGCCGCAGGCCAACCTGGAAGCCACCTTTGCCCGGATGCGTGCTGAGCGCGAGCGGGAAGCAGCGGACGAGATCGCCCGTGGTGAAGAGGCGGCGCAGCGGGTACGGGCGCAGGCCGACCGGACCGAGGTCGAGCTGGTCTCCGAGGCGGAGCGTGAAGCCGAGGTGATCCGCGGTGAAGCGGACGCAGAGCGTAACGCGATCTTTGCCGAGGCCTATGGACGGGACGCGGAATTCTTCGAATTCTACCGCTCTCTGAACGCCTATGCGAATTCGCTGCTGGCGGGGAACTCCTCGCTGGTGCTGTCGCCGGACAACGAGTTTTTCAACTACCTGAAATCCTCGGACGGCAAGACGGCGACGCAGTAATGGGGTTCGTCCTCCTGGCCCTCGGGCTGGTGCTGATTGCAGAGGGGCTGGTGTACGCACTGGCCCCTTCGCTTGTGGAGCGTCTCTTGGAGATGCTGCGGATGCTGAGCGAGGAGCAGCGCCGCAATGCCGGGCTGGCGGCGCTGGCGCTGGGGCTGATTCTGGTCTGGCTGGCCTTCCTGCTTGGGTTTTGACAGGGCTTTGCGGCGCGCCGCGGCACACGCAGAATTTCAGCGAAAACGCAATCTTTCCCTGCTAGGGTGGCGGCAGCAGGGCACGCGTCCGCGGCTGCGGCCGGATTTCCGGCTCACAGCGGCTTTATTCCTTGCAACATTTGTTGCGGGCCGGGCGGAAGTTCCTACATTGGGACCATAAGACTTTCCTGTGCATATCCGGCGTTTGCGCCGGGACGGGGGAGGAGAAGAATTAAACATGACAAGGAGTAGTTCCGTGCAGCCACAGGCAATTGCAATTTCCGGCCAGGCAAGCGGCAGGGGCGCGATGGCGCGCATGATCTGGCTTGCGGTTCTGAGCATGGCGGTTCTGCTGATGCAGGCGGTGACCGCGATGGCCCGGCCCGAGAGCCTGGCGCCGCTGGCCGAGCGGGTGAGCCCGTCGGTGGTCAACATCACCACCACCACAGTGGTGGAGGGGCGCACCGGGCCGCAGGGCATCGTGCCGGAAGGCTCGCCGTTCGAGGATTTCTTCCGCGAGTTCCAGGACCGCAACGGCAATGGCAACCGGCCGCGCCGCTCGTCGGCGCTGGGTTCCGGATTTGTGATTTCCGAGGATGGCTATATCGTCACCAACAATCACGTGATTGATGGCGCGGACGAGATCGAGATTGAGTTCTTTCCCGGTGAAGGCCAGCCTAAGGAGCTGCTGCCGGCGGAGGTGATCGGCACCGATCCCAACACCGATATCGCACTGCTGAAGGTCAAGGCGCCGGCGCCGTTGAAATTCGTCAAATTCGGTGACAGCGACACCGCCCGGGTCGGTGACTGGGTGGTGGCGATGGGCAACCCGCTGGGGCAGGGGTTCTCGCTGTCCGCGGGCATCGTTTCGGCCCGCAACCGCGAGCTGTCGGGCTCCTATGACGACTACATCCAGACCGATGCGGCGATCAACCGGGGCAACTCCGGCGGGCCGCTGTTCAACATGGATGGCGACGTGGTCGGCGTGAACACCGCGATCCTGTCGCCCAACGGCGGCTCCATCGGCATCGGCTTCTCGATGGCGTCCAACGTGGTGGTCAAGGTGGTCGATCAGCTGAAGGAATTCGGCGAGACCCGCCGCGGCTGGCTGGGTGTGAAGATCCAGGATGTGGATGCTGACCTGGCTGAGGCGATCGGGCTGGACAAGGCGCGCGGCGCGCTGGTCACCGATGTGCCGGACGGCCCGGCCAAGGACGCGGGCGTGCTGGCCGGCGATGTGATCGTCAGCTTTGACGGCGTCGATGTGCGCGACACCCGCGGTTTGGTGCGCCAGGTTGGCAACGCCGAGGTCGGCAAGACCGTGCGCGTTGTGGTCTACCGCGAAGGCAAGACCGAAACCCTGCGGGTGACCCTGGGCCGCCGCGAGGATGCCGAGCGCAGCCCCTCCAGCCCGGAAAACGGCAACGGGCAGCCGGATGCCTCCGAGAAGGAGCTGCTGGGGCTGTCGGTTGGCGTTCTGACCGATCAGCTGCGCAGTGAGCTGAGTGTCGGAGAGGATGTCGAGGGGCTGGCGATCCTGTCGGTGGACGAGACTTCGGAGGCCTGGGAGAAGGGCCTGCGCGCCGGTGACGTGATCACCGAGGCGGGCCAGCAGAAGGTCGGCTCGATCAGCGAGCTGGAAACCCGGGTCGAGGAAGCCAGGGACGCGGGCCGCAAGTCGCTGCTCTTGCTGGTGCGCCGCGGCGGAGAGCCGCGCTTTGTGGCGCTGAACCTGTCGGAATAAGGGCCGCAAGGCACCAGTGTTAAACTGTCAAAGGCCGGGCGGTTGCCCGGCCTTTTCCTTTTTCGCGGCCGCGTCAGGCCCGCTGCATGAACAGGAGGCCGCGGGTATCCTTCTGTGTGCGCCATTCCCCGGGCGCGGCGGCAAAGACCCGGCGGAAGTCTTCTAGATTGCGCGGCTCGTCGGCAATCAGCACCCAGCCGCCGGGGCGCAGGTGCAGCAGGCAGCGGGTCAGAACCGCCCGCCGCTCCGCTGCGCTCAGCATGTGCAGGGTGCGATCGAACAGCAGGATGTCGAAGTCCCCGTCCGGCTGCCACGTGATCAGGTCGGTAGCAATGCCGGTCACGTCCAGATCCTCCTGTGCTGCGGCGCGCCGCAGGTCGCGGATGCCATGCGCAGAGAGGTCGACACCTGTCACCCGGTGGCCAAGGCGGGCGATGAACAGCGCGTCGCGGCCCTGGCCGCAACCCGCATCCAGAACATGCAGGCCCGGCGCTTCCAGCCGCTCGAAAAAGGTGGTGAATGCAGGGGAGGGAGCGCCTAGGGCGTCCGGGGTGCCGCGGTAGAGTTTGTCGTAGTCATATGCCATGCGCGGCACCGTAGCGGCCCGGTTCCGGAAAGCCTAAGTGAATAATTTTTGAACAAAGGGGGGCGCCCTGGGGCAATGGTTGCCGGAAAGGGGAGAAGCGGCCTAAGACTTTTCTGAAAACCCTTGGGCAAAAGCTTTCAGAAGACTTTTGCGCCTTGGGGGCTTCCGGTTCCGGGCCGGAAAGGGAAGAGCCATGTGCTGGCGGGCACATGGCTCTTGTTGGACAGGCAGCCATTGGGATGGAACGGATAATGGCTGTCCCTGATCCTGTTATGGAGCGGCCGCGCCATGGCTTCTGTAACCCGGATTACAGAGCGCCGGTTTTCTGCTCTTAAGGAGGCGGTTTACCGCGGCTCAGATGGAATCGGGTTCCGCCAGAACGGCCAGTTCGGTGCGGTCGAGGATCTGCACGCCGCCGCGGCTGATGCTGACCAGCCCGCTGCGTTTCCAGGCGGCCAGGGTCTTGGACACGGCTTCGCGGGTGGCGCCGACAAATTCCGCCAGTTCCGCCTGGGACAGGGCAACCCGCCCGTCGCTGTCACCGGGCGCCAGGTACAGCAGCTTGCGCGCCAGCCGCACCGGCATCGGCAGGAACACCTGCTCGTTCAGCTGGGTGTTCATCCAGCGCATCCGCTGCCCGGCCAGCCGCAGGAGGTCGGCGGCAAGGTCGGGGTGCTGGCGGATCTGGTCCAGCACATCGCCGCTGCGCAGGCGCAAGACCCGGCTGGGCTCGGCGGCGATGGCGGTGGCAGTGCGCTCGCCCGGGTCAAAGAGGGTGATTTCGCCGAACACCGCGCCGGGGCGCATCATGTCGAGCGACAGCTTGCGGCCCGAGGCAGAGAGCACCGAGAACTCCAGCGCGCCTTCGGCAATCGCATAGAGCGCATCGCCTGCATCGCCCTGTTCGAACAGGACCTCGCCTTGGCGCAGGCGCACGTCGGTGGCCTGGCTTTCCAGCATCCGGCGCAGCGGGCCCGAGGCGCCGGAGAGGAAGCCGGAATCCGGCAGGCGGGTTTTCAGCATGTCCATGCCTCTTTGCATCTGGGCCCAGTCTGATGGAGCTTAGCAGAGGCATGGTCACCGGGGAACCGGGGAACTGGACAGGCGGGTTCAGCCTGCCACCGCCACCAGCCCCAGCTTGCGGGCGGTGTCCAGGGACAGGGTGCCGCTGTCCAGCCCCAGCGGCGCCTGGTAGCGCTGCACGGCCCTGCGGGTGCCCATGTCCATCTGGCCGTGGACGGGGCCGCGGTAGAGCCCGCGGGCGGTCAGGGCGCGCTGGATGGTGCGGATGAAGTCCGGGGTCATCATGGCGGGGCAGGGGATTTCGAACCAGTGCTCCTGCCGCGGCGTGACGATCTCCTGGCTGGTTTCGGTGCGGAAGGCGGCGGGGCGGATCACCTGGCCGCTGCTGCCGAGCTGGGCCGGCGCGGCCAGAACCTGGCGGGTCACGGTCTCGATGACGGCGGGAGAGGTGTGCTTGCTCCAGCAGGTATCCGGCGGCGCGCCGGGCGGGGCGTAGCGGCCGGCCCGGGAGACTTCGCTGCCGGTCTGGGGCTGAACGCAGGCGGGCAGGACCGCCAGGGCGGCCAGCAGCAGTGCGGGCGCGATACGCCGGCAGGTCGTGAAAACGGGTGGCGTCATGCCCGGATGCCTTTGTCAGCGTGCCTCAGATCGGCGCCCCGGTCCGTGCCGGGCGCTTTTGCTTTGGCGGCAGCCTAGCCCAGTTCCGGCCCCGGCGCAAAGGCCGGATCGTCCTGGCGGCCCTGATCCGCCAGCAGGAGGTCGAGCATGGGGGAGATGTCCTCGACCGTTTCGGCGATCACATGAGTGACCGAATGGGCCCGCTGCAGCCGCCCGGTGACGCGCAGCAGCCGCCCGGAGATCACCGCGCGGCGGAAGGCCTCGTAGATCTTGCGCCAGACGATCACGTTGACGACGCCGGTCTCGTCCTCGAGCGTGACGAAGATCACCCCTTTGGCGGTGCCGGGGCGCTGGCGCAGGATCACCAGGCCTGCGACGCTGACGCGGGCGTTTTCCGGCGGCTCCTGCAGCCGGGCGGCGGGCAGGCAGTGCGGCGGTCGCGGCCAGGGCCGGGCGCGGCCGGGCACGGCAGGGCATGCTGCGGCGTCGGGCAGTGCAGAGGGGGCAGCAGAAGGGGCTGGCATGAGGCAAACAGGCTCCGCGGTTGAGAAATTTCCGGAGTGAACAAATATAGAACATCTGCCCTGGAAGTCCAGCAGCGGCAGGGCAGGGTCGCAATTGGGGCTGGCACCGGCGCAGGGGCTTGGCTACACAGTCGTCCAAGTACCGGAAAAGGGAAGAGAGCTGACAATGGCAAAGATCACTTACATCGAGCACAACGGCACCGAGCACGTCGTGGATGTCGCCAGCGGGCTGACCGTGATGGAAGGCGCGCGCGACAACAATATCCCGGGCATCGAGGCCGACTGCGGCGGCGCCTGCGCCTGCTCGACCTGCCATGTGTATATCGCGCCGGACTGGGTCGAGAAGCTGCCCGCAAAGGACGACATGGAAGAGGACATGCTGGATTTTGCCTATGAGCCCGATCCGGCACGCTCGCGCCTGACCTGCCAGATCAAGGTGACCGACGCGCTGGACGGTCTGGTGGTGCATATGCCCGAAAAGCAGATCTGATGATCGCCGGGCCGGCAGCGCGGCGTCTGCGGATGCGCGCCCGGCCCGGTTCCGCCCGCCGCGCATGGGCAGCGCTGTGCTTGGGGCTGGCCGTGGCGGGTTCTGCGGCGCAGGCGGGTGAACGCTGCGGGACCGATCCGTCTGCGCGGCCGGGCATTGCGGAGGGATCCCTGGTCCGGCTGGGCGAAGCCGCTGCCGCCTATGAGGATCTGACAGCCCGTTACGGGCATGGGGTTCTGGGCGATGCGCTGGAGCCGGAGACGCTGCGGGTCTGGTCCCCTGAACTGCCGGACCGCTGCGGAACTTCCGTGACCCTGGACCCGCTGCATGTGTTCGAGGATCTGGCGCCGCGGCTGGCGGATCTCGACGGCGACAACCGCCCTGAAGCCATTACCGTGCGCAGCCACCGCAGCAAGGGGGCTCAGGTTGCCGTTTACGGCCTGCGGGCGGGCCGCCTGACGCTGATTGCCCAGACACCCTACATCGGCCGGAGCAATCGCTGGCTCGCCCCGATCGGCGCGGCGGATCTGGACGGCGACGGGCACGTGGAAATCGCCTATATCGACCGGCCGCATCTGGCCAAGACCCTGCGGATCTGGCGGTTCAAGGACGGCAAGCTGAGCGAGGCGGCCAGCGCACCCGGCCTGACCAACCACCGGATCGGCCAGGATTTCCTCACCTCGGGCATCCGCGATTGCGGTCAGGGCCCGGAACTGGTGACAGTCAGCGGCGGCTGGCGCCGGATCATGGCGTCCCGGCTGAAGGACGGCGAAATCTCCACCCGGGACATTGGCCGGTTCCGCCCTGAAACCGGTTTGCAAGACGCGCTGGCCTGCCGCTGAGAGCCGCCCGCGCCGCGCTTGCGCGGCGCCCGGCCCAACTGCGGGGCCCATCCCCGCGGGGATGGGCTGGAGCAGGCGGGAGCGGCTACGGGCGGCCTGCCAGCCTTAGCGTCCGTTTCCGGTTTATTCACCACCTTCGGTTAATCTTGTGCCGGATGAGCAGATCCGGGCGCGCGGGCCCGGTGCGGATTTACGGGAGACAGCAGCGTGAGCTTTACGCCTTATGTGTTCGGCACGGGCATTGCCGGTTGGACGTTCCTGCAGCGGACCCAGGCGCAGCAGCAGGAGGTTTTCGAGAAATCGCCTGTTCTTGACCGGACGGTGCAGGACTTTACGCAGAGGATCACCAGCATCCAGTCGGCGGACCAGTTGCTGGACGACTACAACCTGCTGAGCGTGACCTTGGGGGCCTTTGGCCTGGATGAGGACATCAACAACCGGGCCTTCATCAAGGAGGTGCTGGAATCCGATATGAGCGATCCGCTGGCGATCGTGAACCGGCTCAACGACAGCCGTTACCAGGCTCTGGCGGAAACTTTCGGCTTTGGCAGCTCTGACGGCCCGAAGCTTCCCAGCGCCAGGGCGGAGAATGAATTTGCCGGTATCAGCACTGCCGATGATCTGCTGTCAAACGGCACCATGCTGCGCAAGGCGCTAGGCAACGTCGGGCTGGAAGGCTTGGAAAACAATCAGTTCTTTTTGCAGAAAGTGCTGGAGTCCGACCTGGCGGACCCGGAGTCCTTTGCCAACAAGCTGTCTGATCCGCGCTATGCCGAGTTTTCAAGGCAGTTCAACTTTGGTCAGGCGCCGGAATATGAAAACAGCATCGAGGCGCTGGTCAGTGAATTCAACGAGCATACCGGTGGCATCGCCAGTGCCGACGATCTGCTGGCGGATGAAGACCTGCTGCAGGCCGTCATCGAAACGTTCGATCTGGAAAGGACCAACCCGGATTTTCTGCGGCGGGTCCTGGAATCGGATACCACGGATCCCGATTCCTTTGTGAACCAGCTGGAGGACACGCGGTACCTTGCGGTGTCCGAGGCCTTTGGCTTTGGCTGGCCGGACATCAACGCGATGAGCGATCCGGAGGAGCTGCTGTCGAACGCAGCGCTGCTGGAGCATGCGCTGGACACATTCAACGTCAGCAACCGGGGCGAGAGTTTTTTGCGCCAGGTGCTGGAGTCCGACCTGTCTGATCCGAATTCCTTCGTCAACCAGCCGGAGAACCTGGCCTATTACGATTTTGCCGACGCCTTCCAGAACGAGTGGCCTGAACATGTCAGCAAGATGCAGGTGTTTTCGGATGAAATCTCGGACAAGCTGGGCACCTTCACCGACCCGCGTGAGCTGGTCTTTGACCTGAGCCTGTTTGAGGCAACGCTGGACCTGTTTGGCCAAAGCAAACGGAGCACGGATTTCGATACGGTGATCCGCGCCTTCGAGTCCGATCTGTCGTCCAGCATTTCCTATGCGAACCTGCACTATGACACCGGGCTGAAGGCGATGACGAATGCCTTTTCCTTCAACAAGGGCGAGACAAGCCGGGAGTATCCGGACGGGTTTGCGGAGGAACTTGCAGAGCTCTACACCACCCGCCAGTTCGAGATTGAAATCGGCAACTCGGATCCGAATATGCGGCTTGCGCTGGCGCTGGAGCGCGAATTGCAGGACGTGGCGGATGCAGGCGGCAGCGAGAACGCCCATTGGTACAACATCATCGGGTCGCCGCCGTTGCGGACCGTATTTGAAACGGCGCTGGGCCTGCCGTCCGGCATCGGGCAGCTGGATATCGAGCGGCAGCTGGTTGAAATGAAGGACCGTGCCTACTCAGCGTTCGGGACAACCCATCCGGCGGACTTTCTGGAACCCGACATGCTGGACCAGTTCCGCAGGCGTTTCCTGCTGATGAGCGACCTCAATAGCTTCTAGGGGTGCGGCCGCCGGGCGCGGCAGCGCCCGGCCGCGCCCAACTGCGAAGGGCAATCTTTGATTGCCCGTGAGCAGGCGGGAGCCCCTGCCTGCCAGCGGTCCTATTTCAGCGCGCGCCAGCCGATGTCGCGGCGGAAGAAGCCTTGGGGCCAGTCAACTCCGTCCACCATCGCATAGGCGCGGTCGCGCGCCTCCTGCAGCGAGTTGCCGCGGGCGGTCACGTTCAGCACCCGGCCGCCGACGGCCAGCACCTTGCCGTCCTGCTCCTGGGTGCCCGCGTGGAACACCATGTTGCTGCTGTCCTCGGGCAGCGCGTCCAGCCCCTTGATTTCAGAGAACTTCTCGTAAGACCCCGGGTAGCCTTCGGCCGCCATCACCACGGTGATCGCATGGTCATCACCCCAGTTCACCTGCGCTTCGCCCAAGCGGCCCTCAGCCGCGGCGTGCATCAGGTCGAGAGCCTGGGCGCCGAGGCGCATCATCAGCACCTGGCATTCCGGGTCGCCGAAGCGGACGTTGTATTCCACCAGCCGCGGCTGGCCGTCCTTGATCATCAGGCCCGCGTACAGAACGCCCTGATAGGGCATGCCGCGCTGTGCCATCACCCGCATGGTGGGCTTCACGATCTCTTCCATCGCCTTGGCCTCGACCTCTGCCGACAAAACCGGCGCGGGGGAATAGGCGCCCATGCCGCCGGTGTTGAGGCCGGTGTCGCCTTCGCCGACGCGCTTGTGGTCCTGGGCGGAGCCGATCGCCAGAACGTCCTCGCCGTCGACCAGCACAAAAAGGGAGGCTTCCTCGCCTTCCATGAATTCCTCGATCACCACCTCGGCGCCGGCCCCGCCGAAGGCGCCGCCGAACATGCCGTCGATGGCGGCAATGGCCTCCTCGTCGGTCATGGCGATGATCACGCCCTTGCCGGCCGCCAGACCGTCAGCCTTGACCACGGTCGGCGCGCCATGCTGGCGCACATGCGCCTTGGCGGCGTCCGCATCGGTGAAATGGCCGTAGGCAGCGGTGGGGGCGTTTGCCGCGTCGCAGATTTCCTTGGTGAAGCTTTTGGAGGCTTCCAGCCGGGCCGCCGCCTCGGAGGGGCCGAATACCAGGATGCCCGCCTCGCGCAGCCGGTCGCCGACCCCTGCGGCCAGCGGCGCCTCGGGGCCGATGATCACAAAGTCGATGGCGTTTTCCTCGGCAAAGGCGGCCACGGCGCCGCCATTTTCGATATCCAGGGCGGCGCAATCGGCGATCTGCGCGATGCCTGCGTTGCCCGGCGCCACGATCAGCTTGTCGCATTTGGGGTTCTGCATCACCGCCCAGGCCAGGCTGTGTTCGCGCCCGCCGCTGCCGAGGATAAGGATGTTCATCTGCGTGTTCTCCGATCTGCCTGAGCCGAGAGGCATCCCGGCGCTGTCCGGGGCTTGCCTTGCTTGCGGCGCGTTCTATGCTGCGCGCGACTTCAAAACAAGACCGGCCAAAGGCCGCAGGAGAGCAGCCCCCGATGTCTGACCTGTTTGACGACCCAGCCCCATCCGACCGGCCCGGGCAGAACGCCCCGGAATTCACCGTTTCCGAGATCTCCGGCGAGGTGAAGCGCACGCTGGAGGGCACCTTTGGCCGCATCCGGGTGAGGGGCGAAGTGGGCCGGGTGTTCAAGGCGCGCTCCGGCCACTTGTACTATGACATCAAGGACGACCGCTCAGTGCTGGCCTGCACCACCTGGAAGGGGCAGATCAGCGGGTTGTCGGTGGTGCCGGAGGAAGGGCTGGAGGTGGTGGTCACCGGCCGCCTGACCGCCTTTGGCGCGCAGTCCAAATACAACATGAACGTCGACGAGGTGGCTGTTGCGGGCCAGGGCGCGCTGATGGCGCTGCTGGAAAAGCGCAAGAAGCAGCTGGAGGCGGAGGGGCTGTTTGCGCCGGAGCGCAAGAAGCCGCTGCCCTACCTGCCGCAGATCATCGGGGTGGTGACCTCGCCCTCCGGCGCGGTGATCCGCGATATCCTGCACCGGCTGCGCGACCGCTTCCCGCGCAAGGTGCTGGTCTGGCCGGTCGCTGTCCAAGGGCAGAACTGCGCGCCCGAAGTGGCCCGCGCCATCGAAGGGTTCAACCGGCTGACCCCGGGTGGCGCGCTGCCGCGGCCCGATCTGATCATCGTCGCCCGCGGCGGCGGTTCGATCGAGGATCTGTGGGGGTTCAACGAGGAGATCGTGGCGCGGGCGGCCGCCGCCTCGCAGATCCCGCTGATCTCTGCCGTCGGGCATGAGACCGATACCACGCTGATTGATTTCGTCTCCGACCGGCGTGCGCCGACGCCGACCGCGGCGGCAGAGCTTGCAGTACCGGTGCGGCTGGAGCTGATGGCCTGGTCCGAGAACCAGGGCGCGCGGCTGACCCGTGCCGCGGGGCAGGCGGTGCAGCTCAGGCGTCAGCGGCTGAACGATCTGGCCCGGGCGCTGCCAAAGCCGGACACGCTGCTGGAAACTCCGCGCCAGCGGCTGGACCGGATTTCCGACCGGCTGCCCGGTGCGCTGATTTCAGGCGTTCAGCGGCGACGGGTGCATCTGAGCGAAACCGCGGCCAGCTTGCGTCCGGCCACGCTGAGGCAGCTGGTTGAGGGGCGGCGGAACCGGCTGCAGAACCTGTCGTCGCGGCTGAGCCTGCGGCCGATCCAGCGGGAAATGGCGGCGCAGAAAGACGCGCTGGGACGGCTGGCGCAGCGGCTGGATGCGGCGCAGGCCGCGCGTATCGACCGCCAGCGGCAGGCCCTGACGGCCACCGGACGCCAGCTGGAGATCCTCAGCTACAAGGCGACTTTGGAACGCGGCTATGCGGTGGTGCGCTCGGGCGAGGAGATCCTGACCACCAAGGCCGCCGCCGCCAAGGCCGGCGCGCTGCAGATCGAGTTTGCCGACGGCACGCTGGATCTGGAGGGCGGTGCGCCTGCGCCGGCTGCAAAGAAAGCGGAGCCGAAACCGCCGGCGGAGGGCGGCGGCAGCCAGGGCTCGCTGTTCTAGCGGCTTGCCCGGTCTGAAGGCCTGAAACGCTGCATCCGGTTTCAGGTGCCCACCTCAGGGCCGTAACACAGCATCTCCTCCCCGACGTCCTCGGCCTCGTACAGTTCCGTTGAGGCCGGGTCGTTCTCGAACCGGGCCGTCAGCCCGCCGGGCGTGAGCTCGAAGGTCCAGCATTGCGGATCGTCGCGGTTTTCATAGACGAAACAGATCTGGCCGGCTTCCTCGTACCAGCTGCCTTCCTGGCATTTGCCGTCAAGGAAGGACCAGATCACCCTGCGGTTTGGCAGGTAGCGCTCGACCCCGTACATGGAGCCGCCAAAGCCGTAAAACAGCGTCCGGCCCTGGGTGTAGCGGTCGAATTCCGCAGCCCCGAGCGGCTCGCCCGCCGCCAGCGGGGCGGGCAGGGCTGCGAGCAGGAGAATCATCAAAGAGCGCATGGGACCACTGTGCCTCAGGACCGGGGCCTGCGCCAAGCGTTGGCTGCGGGCTGGCAAGGTATCCGGACAGGCTCCCGCGGGGTCACCTTTGACCGCACGCCGGGTCAAAGGACAGAGTGCCCGGAAAAGATGAGGGGAGGCAGAACATGACGGCGGAACTGGCATTGGGTGCTGCGGCGGCGGCCTGCGCGCTGGTCTATCTGTTTTTGGCCGCGCAGCCGCCCGGGCTGCTGCGCAGCGTGCTGAAGACCGCTTCGGTTGCTTTGCTGGCACTGGCGGCGCTGCCGGCCGGGGCGCCAGTGCTGCTGGCGGTGGCGCTTGGCTTGTGCGCGCTGGGCGATCTGTTCCTGTCGCGTGACGGCGAGGGGGTGTTCATGGCCGGCGTTGGCGCCTTTGCCGCCGGGCATCTGGCCTATGCGGTGCTGTTCCTGACCCGGGCGGACAGCGATCCGGCGCGGCTGGCAGAGATGCCGGGGTCAATGATTGCGGCGGGGCTGCTGGTGCTGGGTCTGGTGATGGCGCGCGTTCTGGCGCCGCGGGCAGGCGCGCTCAGAGGGGCGGTTCTGGCCTATATCCCGGTCATCCTCGGCATGGGGGCGGCGGCGCTGACGCTTCCGTTTGGCAATTGGGTCTTTGCGGCGGCCTGTGCTTTCATGCTGTCGGATATGGTGCTGGCGGCGGAAACCTTTGTCCTGGCGCAGGACCACCCGCTGCGTCGGATCACGCCCTATGCGGTCTGGCCGCTTTATTGGGGGGCGCAAGCGGGCTTTCTGGCGGCATTTTCCTGAGGCGGGCGGCGCCTTGCGCTTTGCACTCCGGTGAATTCCGCATTAGGTGAGGTGCAGACCCTTTTGCGGAGACCAAGATGGCGTTTTTCTCAAAGCTCAAGGAGCGGCTGTTCAAATCCTCCTCCAAGCTCGAGCAAGGGCTCGACGCGATTGTCGAGGAGGGTGCGGACAGCAGCGCGGCTGAGGCCGCAGAGGCTCATGCTGAGGCCCTGGCAGAGTCCCCGGCGGTGACACCGGAGCAGCCTGCGCCTGCACCGGTTCCGCAGCCGGAACCCGTGGTTGAGCCGGAGCCCGAGCCCGCGCCGGCACCGCAGCCGGTCGCGGCCCCCAAGCCTGCGCTGCAGCCTGCTCCGGAGCCGGAGAAGAAGTCTCCGGGCCTGCTGGGACGCCTGATGGGACGCAGCGCTGCGGCGGAACCGCGCCGGGCGCTGGATGACGACATGCTGGAGCAGCTGGAAGAGCTGCTGATCGCCGCCGACATGGGCGTTGACACCGCGCTGCGCGTCACTGCCAACCTGGCTGAGGGACGGATGGGCAAGAAGGTCTCCAGCCGCGAGATCAAGGAACTGCTGGCGCAGGAAGTGGCGCGCATCATGGAGCCGGTGGCCAAGCCCCTGCCGATCTATGCAAAGCGCCCGCAGGTGGTGCTGGTGGTGGGCGTGAACGGCTCCGGCAAGACCACCACCATCGGCAAGCTGGCCAGCCAGTTCAAAGGCGCAGGCAAGAAGGTGGTGATTGCCGCAGGCGACACCTTCCGCGCCGCCGCTGTCGAGCAGCTGCAGGTCTGGGGCGACCGCGCGGGCGTGCCGGTGCTGACGGCGCCGGAAGGTTCCGATCCGGCCTCGCTGGCGTTTGATGCCATGACACGCGCGCAGGAAGAGGGCGCGGACCTGCTGATGATCGACACCGCGGGCCGGCTGCAGAACCGTGCCGACCTGATGGAGGAGCTGGCCAAGATCGTCCGCGTTATCCGCAAGAAGGACGAGACCGCGCCGCACAATACCCTGCTGGTGCTGGACGCCACCACCGGCCAGAACGCGCTGAGCCAGGTGGGGACGTTCCAGCAGCTGGCCGATGTCTCCGGCCTGGTGATGACCAAGCTGGACGGCACCGCCAAGGGCGGTGTGCTGGTCGCGCTCGCGGACAAGTTCGGCCTGCCGATCCACGCCATCGGCGTGGGTGAGCAGATCGACGATCTGGCACCGTTTGATCCGGAGGAGTTCGCGGCAGCCCTCACAGGCTTGGAAAAGACCTAATCCTTCATTCATCTGGCTGAAAATATCCCGGGGGTCCGAGGGCAGAGCCCCCGGCGCTCTCCTCCCGCGCAAAGGCATTTGATTTGAGCGATTGGCTGATCTCCCTGGAAGGCACCGAGGCCGGGCATCAGGCGGCGCTGTTTCTGGCCATCTGGGCGGCCTTTCTGCACGCGGTGTTCGGGGCACTGCAAAAGGGGCGGCATGATCCCTGGCTGTCACGCGGGGCGATCGACTTTTGCTACTGCGTGATGGCGGCGCCGTTTGCGCTGTTCGTGGTGCCCTGGCCGGAGCCGCATATGTGGCTGATCTTTGCCGTCGCCTGGGGGATCCACGTCTTCTACAAGCTGTTTCAGGCGCTGGCCTATACCAAGGGCAGCTACACGGTGGTTTACCCGGTGGTGCGCGGGACCGGGCCGCTGTTCACGGTGATCGGTTCGTTCTTCCTGTTCGGAGAGGTGTTCACCCCGGTGCAATGGCTGGGAGTGGCGGTGCTGCTGGCAGGGATCTTTGGCTTGGCGGCCTATAACTTTGTCTTCCTGGAAGCGAACCGCGACACCTTCGGGGTTGCACTGCTGTTTGCCTTTATCACCGGGTTGTTTGTGGCCGCCTACACCACATATGACGCCTATGGCATCCGGGCGACGGCGGATCCCTTCACCTTCCTGGCGTGGTTTTTCATGATCGACGGCCTGGTGTTTCCGGTGATTGCCTTCACCCGCTGGCGGAACATGCCGGAACCGCCCGCACCCGGACCGCTGATGGTCAAGGGGTTCTTTGGCGGGCTGGTCGCCTTTGCGTCCTTTGGCGCAATCATGCTGGCGACAAGGCTGGACAAGGTGGGGGAGGCCGCGGTGCTGCGGGAGACCTCTACCGTGTTTGCCGCCCTCATTGGCTGGCTGGTGCTGAAGGAAACCGTGGGGCCGCGGCGGATCGCGCTGATGGCTTTGATCGCCCTGGGCGCCGTGATAGTGGAAATGGGCGGCTGAGACCGCCGCGAGAGCATTGAGGAGGCCCCATGGCCGCGAAGAAGATCAACCCGACCCTTAAGATGGTGCTGGAACTGGGCCCGATTGTCCTGTTCTTCATCGGCTATCTGAAGCTGAAGGATGAGGTGTTTCTGATCGGCGGCAGCGAGTACAAGGGCTTCATCGTCATTACCGCGGCGTTCATCCCGCTGATGGTCGCCTCAACGCTCGCCTTGTGGAAGCTGACCGGGCATTTGTCGCGGATGCAGTTTGCCACGCTGATCCTGGTGGTGCTGTTCGGCGGCATGTCGGTGTGGTTCAACGACGACCGTTTCATCAAGATGAAGCCGACGATGCTGTATGTGCTGTTCGGCGGATTGCTGGGGATCGGCCTGATGCGGGGCCAAAGCTGGCTGAAGGTGGTGATGGAGGAACTGATGCCGCTGAAGCAGGAGGGCTGGATGATCCTAACCCGGCGGCTGTGTGCATTCTTCTTCGGGCTGGCGGTGGCGAATGAGCTGATCTGGCGCACCCAGAGCACCGAGGCCTGGGTCTATTTCAAGACCTTCGGTCTGCCGGTTGCGATGTTTGCCTTCTTCATGTTCCAGGGGCAGCTGTTCCAGAAGTACGGCGACGAGGAAGAGGCCGGCCCGGCGGAGTAACCGGGGGCAGCAGGGGCGGGGCTCCCGCGCCTTGGCGCATCATCAAAGATGAAGCGCAAAGTCTTGGGCCCGGCAGCGCACCTGCGGTGCGCTGCGGTTGCGCTGTTTAGCGGGTTTGCCCGAAAATCACTTCCTGTGCCCTTGTGTCGGACCGGTCCCCGCGCAGATCCGCGTGCAGCGCGCGGCCCGCGATGACGCCCGGGCGGGACCACATCAGTTCCAGCCAGCGGGCCAGATGCGGTTTGTCGTCCAGTGTCTGCTGCTGGCCCTCCCACAGCGAGGCCCAGGGCCAGATCGCCATATCGGCAATCGTGTAATCCTGTCCGGCAACATACTCATTCTTCGCCAGCTGCCGGTCCAGCACGCCGTAGAGGCGGGCGACCTCAGAACGGTATCGGTCTTGGGCGTAAGGGAGGTCCTCCGGTGCATACTTCAGGAAGTGATGCGCCTGGCCTGCCATCGGGCCGAGGCCGCCCATTTGCCACATCAGCCATTGATCCACGATGAGCCGCGCGCGTTCGTCCGCGCCGTAAAACTGCCCGGTCTTGCGGGCAAGGTACAGGAGGATGGCGCCGCTTTCGAACAGGGAGACCGGCGCGCCGCCGGGGCCGTCCGGATCCACAATGGCGGGCATCCGGTTGTTGGGGGAGATCTTCAGGAATTCCGGCGCGAACTGGTCGCCCTTGCCGATGTCGATAAGGGTGACCTCGTAAGGAAGCCCCATCTCCGCCAGCGCGATGGAGATTTTCCAGCCGTTCGGGGTGGGCCAGTAGAAAAGCCGGATCGGGTCCTGCATCGCGTGCCTCCGTCTGTTTGCCCGGCCACAGGAGCATGAGGGGTGCGGGCAGGCAAGGGGCACTGGCACTCACATCGGTGTGACCTGGGGGACGGCGGCGGCTTGACCGAATCCCGCAAGATGCGTAAAGCCCCTGCATCACATCGTGGCGATTTGTTACCGGATTGCGGGCCACGTTAAACAATCCCGCTAAAGAGGTCAGGACGTGAAGGACCCCCTTTCGCTTGGCCGATCGGGGGTTTTTTGTGCGCTATGGGCGCGAGGAGACAGAAGATGAGCGACAACTGGAACAGCCGCACCAAGCTGGTTCACGGAGGCACCCGCCGCAGCCAGTACAACGAGGTGAGCGAGGCGATCTTTCTGACCCAGGGCTTTGTCTACGACAGCGCCGAGCAGGCCGAGGCGCGGTTCATCGAGACCGGCCCTGATGAGTTCATCTATGCCCGCTACGGCAACCCGACCGTCGATATGTTCGAAAAGCGCATCGCTGCGCTGGAAGGGGCCGAGGATGCCTTTGCCACCGCCTCCGGCATGGCGGCGGTCAACGGCGCGCTGACCTCGCTGGTGAAGGCGGGGGACCATATCGTGTCGGCCAAGGCTCTGTTCGGCTCCTGCAACTATATCCTGGCGGATGTGCTGGGCCGGTTCGGGGTCGAGGTGACGTTCATCGACGGCACCGATCTGGAGGCCTGGAAGGCAGCTGTGCGCCCGGACACCAAGGCGGTGTTTTTCGAGAGCATGTCGAACCCGACGCTGGAGGTGATCGACATAGCCGCGGTTGCGGAGATCGCGCATTCCGTTGGTGCCACAGTGGTCGTGGACAACGTGTTCTCGACCCCGGTGTTCTCCAATGCCATCGCGCAGGGTGCCGATGTGGTGATCTATTCCGCGACCAAGCATATCGACGGCCAGGGCCGGGCGCTGGGCGGGGTGGTGCTGGGCACCAAGGAGTATATCCGCGGCACCCTGGAACCCTATATGAAACATACCGGCGGATCGCTCAGCCCGTTCAATGCCTGGGTGATGCTGAAGGGGCTGGAGACACTTGCGCTGCGGGTCAATGCACAGGCGGAGACCGCGTTGGAAATTGCCGAGGCGCTGGACGGCCATCCGGCGCTGGAGCGGACCATCTATCCGGGGCTGAAGGACCACGCGCAAAACGCGCTGGTGCAGACCCAGCTGGGCGGCAAGGGCGGCACAGTGCTGTCGCTGGATTTGAAGGGCGGCAAGGAGGCAGCGTTCAAGTTCCTGAACGCAATGACCATCCCGGTGATCTCCAACAACCTGGGTGACGCCAAATCCATCGCCACCCACCCGGCGACCACCACCCACCAGCGCCTCAGCGATGAGCTGAAGGCGGAACTGGGCATTACGCCTGGCCTGGTGCGGTTCTCGGTCGGGCTGGAGGATGCCGGAGACCTGATCGCTGACCTGAAGGCGGCACTGGAGGCGGCGCAGGCCTGAACGCGGGCTTTCTCCCGCGTGCCCCGGCCGCATTCCGCTTGGTAACGGTTGAGCAACCGCTGCCCTTTGTGGTGCGGTGAGCGCATGGAGTTTGATTATGTTATTGCAGGCGGCGGCTCGGCCGGTTCGGTCATGGCGTCTCGCCTGTCGGAAGACCCCGGTGTTTCGGTCTGTCTGATTGAAGCCGGGGGCAACGGGCGCGGGCTCTTTGTCCGCGCGCCTGCGCTTGTCGCCGGGATGATCTCGGGGCGGCCCCGGATCAACAACTGGGCTTTCCACACTGAACCCCAGGCGGCGCTGAACGGGCGGCGGGGGTTCCAGCCGCGGGGCAAGGGCTTGGGGGGATCCTCGGCAATCAACGCCATGCTGTACGTGCGCGGTCATCCATCCGACTATGATGAGTGGGCGCAGATGGGTTGCGAGGGCTGGGACTGGGACTTTGTACTGCCCTATTTCCGCAAGGCAGAGCGCAACGCGCGCGGCGCCGACGGGTTGCATGGCGGGAACGGGCCGTTGCAAGTGGGCGACCAATCCGAGCCGCGCGCCATCACCCATGCCTATGTCGAGGCCTGCTCCCAGTCGCAATTGCCGCTGAGCGATGATTTCAACGGCCCGGTTCAAGAGGGCGCGGGGCTGTATCAGGTCACGCAGTTCCACGACGGGCCGCAGGCCGGGGAGCGCTGTTCCGCCGCTGCAGCCTATCTGCCGCCGCAGGTGCGGCAGCGCAGCAATCTTACGGTTCTGACCCGTACCCATGTGACGTGTATTCTCATGGACGGCAAGCAGGCCGCGGGCGTTGCCTGCAGGCGGCGGGGGCGCGCGCTCAGCATCAAGGCGCGGCGGGAGGTCATCCTGAGCGCCGGTGCTTTTGGCTCTCCCCAGCTGCTGATGCTGTCGGGGGGTCGGCCCGGAGGCGGAGCTGCGGCAGCAAGGTATTACGCCGGTTCATGTGTCCGAGGGCGTCGGGCAGAACCTGCAGGATCATCTGGATTATATCATCTCCTACCGGTCCAAGCGGCCGGACACGGTCGGCCTGAACCCGCGCGGGGCCTGGCAGATGGCGCGCGCCGGTCTGCAGTGGCGGCGGAACGGATCGGGGCTGTTTGCCTCGCCGATGGCAGAGGGGGGCGGCTTTTTCCGGACGTCGCCGGATCTGGAGCGTCCTGATATCCAGTTGCATTTCGTCGTTGGCATCGTGGATGACCACATGCGGAAGCTGCATTTCTCTCATGGCTATTCCTGCCATGTCTGCGTGCTGCGGCCTGCAAGCCGCGGCCAGGTCGGGCTTCATTCAGCCGATCCGGCTGCGCCGCCGCGCATTGACCCGAACTACTTGGGCGCGGCGTCAGATCTTGAAACGATGAAACGCGGCGCGCGGCTTATGGAGCGTATTCTGCAGGCGGAGGCGCTGGCGCCGTGGCGGGGCCGCACCCTGTATGAAACGGATGGCAGCGACGCCGCGCTTGAGGCCGATATCCGCAGGCGTGCCGACAGCATCTATCATCCGGTGGGAACCTGCCGGATGGGCAGCGGCGCAGATACCGTCTGCGATCTGGAAGGGCGCGTCCGGGGGCTGTCCGGGCTGCG
This sequence comes from Leisingera sp. ABM4_103, assembly GCF_056158685.1. Classification (NCBI taxonomy): domain Bacteria; kingdom Pseudomonadati; phylum Pseudomonadota; class Alphaproteobacteria; order Rhodobacterales; family Roseobacteraceae; genus Leisingera; species Leisingera sp. ABM4_103. The sequence goes on from NZ_JBSWTU010000005.1 coordinate 2,632,401, forward strand.
CGTCGTTGATGCGTCGCTCATGCCGGCACTGGTGGGCGGGAACACCAATGCGCCAACCATAATGATGGCCGAGAAAATCGCCGCGGGGATGAGGCCATCCGGCGGGGCGTGAAACCGGCTGGCCTGGCCGCCTTGCGGGGCGGCCGGAAGGCTGTCCGTGCAGGCGCAAGTTCTGCCGCATTTGGCGGTTCCGTTTTGTAATTTGCCGCGTAACGGTATATGGGAGTAGCCTGCCAGTCCTTATATGGGCCCTATGATTTGGGGGAAACGCCGATGAACATTCACAACCGCGACGCCGCAGAGGCTCCGGACCGCGAGGCAGCCGCTGCCGCGCTGGATGTGCTGCGGGCCTGGGCCGGCATTGCGTCTGAGACAGAGATTGCCGAGCTGGACCCGGCCGTGGCGCGGCTGCTGCCGGGCCGTGAAGTCGGGAATTATCCGGATTTGTCGCGGACTTACCCCGAGGATTTCAAGTCGGACGAGGCCTATCGCGCGACGCTGCCCGACTTGCAGAACGGGCCGACCAGCCTGATCCGCGGCGCCAAGGAGCAGATCCAGCATGTGGGGATTTCGAATTTCCGCCTGCCGATCCGGTTTCATACCCGCGACGACGGCGACCTGACGCTGGAAACCAGCGTGACCGGCACCGTCAGCCTGGATGCGGGCAAGAAGGGCATCAACATGTCCCGGATCATGCGCACCTTTTACAAGCACGCGGAGCGCACCTTCAGTTTTGAGGTGATGGCGAACGCGCTGGATGATTACCTGAGCGATCTGGACAGCCCGGATGCGCGCATCCAGATGCGGTTCTCCTTCCCGGCGCGCGTTGAAAGCCTGCGCTCCGGCCTCAGCGGCTATCAGTATTACGACTTTGCGCTGGAACTGGTGGACCATGACGGGGTGCGTGAGAAGATCATGCATCTGGACTATGTCTATTCCTCGACCTGCCCATGCTCGCTGGAATTGTCGGAGCACGCCCGCCAGGCGCGCGGCCAGCTGGCAACGCCGCATTCGCAGCGCTCGGTGGCGCGGATTTCGGTGCAATCGGTGCCCGGCAGCGAGTGCCTGTGGTTCGAGGACCTGATCGAGCTGTGCCGCAAGGCGGTGCCGACCGAGACCCAAGTGATGGTGAAGCGCGAGGATGAGCAGGCCTTTGCCGAGCTGAACGCCGCCAACCCGATCTTTGTCGAGGACGCGGCGCGGCTGTTTTGCGAAGCGCTGCAGGGCGATGCCCGGATCGGTGATTTCCGGGTCGTGGCCAGCCATCAGGAGAGCCTGCACAGCCATGATGCGGTCAGCGTGCTGACCCAGGGCCCGCTGTTCAAGGCGATGAGCCTGGACCCCAAGCTGTTCTCTACTCTGATCCATCACGGCTGATTCAACTGCGGGACTGCCTGGTTTGCGGGCAGGTTTCCGCCGGATATGCGGCATTTTCTGCGTTGCCGCAATTTTTACGCCGCTGCGCAGAAACCCATGCTAGCCTGATCCGCGAATCCCCCGGTTATCCTGCCGGGGGGCAGGGGAGCTTGTGCGCAGGTGTCTGCAATTGACGGCCCGAATTCTGCTGTACCCGGCCCGGGGCTCATCCGGTGTCCGCTCCCCTTTACCCTTGCCCGGACCACACAGAACAGCCCCGGCGCGAGGCCAGTGCAGGACTTGAGGAGTATCAGATGACGAGCTTTCACCATATTGCCGGTTTGACGGCCAGGGCGCATGAATGGGCAGGGTTTGCAGCGGGCATGCAGCTGAAGCTGTGGCGCCAGGCGGCAGAGGCCGCGCTGCAGGCGCCCTATGAGCAGATGCGGATGGCGCATTCGATGATGGAAGCGCAACGGCGGCTGATGGGAGCAAACCCGGCAGCGGCAGAGACCGCGCCGGAAGCTAAAGCCGAACCGGCAGCGGAAGCCAAGGCGGCGGCCAAAACAGAACCCAAGGCAGACGCGAAACCTGAAGCAAAGGCGGAATTTGCAGCGGAGCCCAAGCCGGCAGCCGCAGAGCAGACGCAGGCGCGGACAAAGCCGGCTGCCAAGGCGGCCGGGAAATCCGCCGCGAAAAAGCCCGCGGCCCGCAAGACCGCGACCCGCAAGCCTGCCGCGCGGAAAGCGCCGGCACGTGCAAAGGCGGCAAACACGGCAGCCAAGCCGGAGCAGGCCAAAACGGCTGCGGCGCAGCCCGCAAAAGAGGCTGTGGATAATCAGGCCGCCAAGCAGGGCGGACCGGCTGCCGGGTCCGGGATGAAAGAGGCGCCTGCGGTGTTCCGCACGTCCTCAGCCCGCAAGGGCGAGCAAGAGCAGTCTGCCAAGTCTGTAGCGCAACCTGCAGCCAAAACCGAAGCGCCAAAAGCCGCAGCTCCGGAAGCCAAAGCGCCGGAGGCAAAAGCTGTGGAATCCAAAGCGTCTGAGGCAAAAGCTCGGGCACCCGAAGCGAAATCGCCGCAGGCAAAACCGCCGGCAGCGGAGGCAAAGGCACCGGCCAAGGCAGAGGCGCCCCAGTCCGCGTCAGCTAAACGCCCGCGCAAACCTTCGACACCGCCGCAGATGCCGCAGCGCAACGCTCCTGCCAAGAGCGGCAGCGGCGAATAGTGCCGCGCACTTGACACTTACCGCGCGGGGGGCCAACGCTGCGCCGCATGTTGGATCTCCGCCCGGTTGGGTATGTCATCGGCCTGCTGGTCGTCATTTTGGGAGCCATGATGGTGTTCCCGCTGCTGGTCGACCTGCTGGACGGCCGCGGTGAATGGCATGTGTTTCTGGAAAGCTCGGTGTTCTCGATCCTGGTTGGCGGCCTGCTGGCGCTGAGCTGTGCCAACGGGGTCAAGGAGGGGCTGAGCATCCGCCAGACCTTCCTTTTGACCACCACTGTCTGGCTGGCGCTGCCGCTGTTCGGGGCGATCCCGCTGATGCTGGGGGCGACCGAGCTGAGGTTTGTCGACGCCTTCTTTGAAGCGATGTCGGGGCTGACCACCACCGGATCGACGGTGATTTCCGGTCTGGATGACCTGCCGCGCGGATTGCTCTTGTGGCGCGGCATCCTGCAGTGGGTCGGCGGGATCGGCATCATTGTTGTGGCAATGGTGTTCCTGCCCGAGCTGCGGGTCGGGGGGATGCAGATCTTTAAATCCGAAAGCTTTGACACCTTTGGTAAAATCCTGCCGCGCGCGCAGGCGATCGCCAAGCAGATCTCGCTGATCTACGTGTCGCTGACCATGGCCTGCATGCTGGTCTACATGGTGATGGGCATGGGGCCGTTCGATGCGCTGGTGCATTCGATGACCACCATCGCCACCGGCGGCTTTGCCAATTACGATGCGTCCTTCGGGGCCTTTGCCGGGCCGGTCGAGTATGCCGCCTCCGTCTTCATGATCCTGGCCGCGCTGCCGTTCGTGCGCTATGTGCAGCTGATCAACGGCCACGGCACCCCGATGCTGCGCGACAGCCAGATCCGCGGGTTCTTGATGACGCTGGGCTTGCTGGTCGCGATTGCCACTGGTGTGCTGTATTACACGCGCCCGCACGGGGGCGAGGAGGCGCTGCGCTCGGCCCTGTTCAATATCACCTCGATCATGTCCGGCACAGGCTATGCCAGCGCCGATTACATGCAGTGGGGCAGCTTCCTGGTGATGATCTTCTTCTTCACCGGGCTGATCGGCGGCTGCGCGGGCTCGACCGCCTGCTCGGTCAAGATCTTCCGCTACCAGCTGCTGTTTGCCTCAATCCGCGGCCAGATCCAGCGCATCCGCTCGCCGCACGGGGTGTTCATCACCCGCTATGAGGGGCGGCCGGTGAACGCTGAAGTGCTGAGTTCGGTGATCTCTTTCTTCATGTTCTTTGTCGTCACTTTGGGTGTGGTGGCCTGGGCGCTGGCGCTGACCGGGCTGGATTTCGTCACCGCGGTGTCGGGGGCGGCCACGGCTGTGGCCAATATCGGCCCCGGCCTGGGCGATACAATTGGACCGGCCGGCAATTTCTCCACCCTCAACGATCCGGCGAAATGGATCCTGAGCGCGGCGATGCTGATCGGGCGGCTGGAGCTGATGGCGGTTTACGCCATTCTGACGGTGCGGTTCTGGCGCGGCTGAGCGTCCGCGGATTGGCAAAAATTGCGCAAGCCGGGAGTTGTGGCGCTTTGCCGCGCCGGAGGGGCGGGGTGAACCGCAGCTTCCTTGCCCGCAGGGCCTGCGCGCTCTTGCCCTCAAGGGGCCGCTCGCATATGAGGCACGGGACCGAAACCCGCAAGCGCAGGGAGACCCGTTCCATATGCCCGTACTTGTGATGAAATTCGGCGGCACATCTGTCGCCAACCTGGACCGCATCCGCCGTGCCGCCAAACGCGTCGGCGTAGAAGTGGCCAAGGGCTATGACGTGATCGTCATCGTCTCCGCCATGTCCGGCAAGACCAATGAGCTGGTGGGCTGGGTCGATGAGACCTCGCCGCTTTATGACGCGCGGGAATATGACGCCGTGGTGTCCTCGGGCGAGAATGTGACAGCCGGCCTGATGGCGCTGACGCTGCAGGAGATGGATGTTCCGGCGCGCAGCTGGCAGGGATGGCAGGTGCCGCTCAAGACCAACTCGGCGCACAGCCAGGCGCGGATCGAGGAGATCCCGCCGGAAAACATCCGCGCCAAGTTTGCCGAGGGCATGAAGGTGGCCGTCGTCGCCGGTTTTCAGGGCATCAGCCCGGAAGGCCGTATCACCACCCTGGGCCGCGGCGGCTCTGACACCACGGCAGTGGCCTTTGCCGCCTCGTTCGGGGCGGAACGCTGCGATATCTACACCGACGTGGATGGCGTCTATACGACCGATCCGCGGATTTGCGACAAGGCGCGCAAGCTGGATAAAATCGCCTTTGAAGAAATGCTGGAGCTGGCCTCGCTGGGGGCCAAGGTGCTGCAAACCCGCTCGGTCGAACTGGCAATGCGCTATAAGGTGAAGCTGCGCGTTCTGTCGAGCTTTGAGGAACAGTCCGACGAGGCCGGAACCCTGGTCTGCGACGAGGAGGAAATCATGGAATCCAATGTTGTGGCCGGTGTGGCCTATTCCCGTGACGAAGCCAAGCTGACCGTGCAGTCGGTGGCGGACCGCCCTGGCATCGCGGCGACCATCTTTACCACGCTCAGCGACGCGGGCGTGAACGTGGACATGATCGTGCAGGACATCTCCGAAGAGGGCCGCACCGACATGACCTTCTCCTGTCCGACCGATCAGGTTGCCCGCGCCGAGCAGGCACTGCTGGCGATCAAGGAAAAGGGCGAACTGAACTATGCCGAACTGCTGGCCGACCGTGATGTGGCCAAGGTTTCGGTGGTCGGCATCGGCATGCGCTCGCAGTCCGGTGTTGCGGCGAAGATGTTCAAGGTGCTGTCGGATGAGGGCATCAACATCAAGGTGATCACGACCTCGGAAATCAAGATCTCGGTGCTGATCGACCGCAAGTACATGGAACTGGCCGTGCAGGCGCTGCATGATGCGTTTGAATTGCAGAAAGCCGGCTGAAGCGCTGATCTGGCATAAAGGTTCGGAATTTTGCAAAGGCGCCGCTCTGGCGCCTTTGTTGTGTCAGGGCTGCCCTGCGCGGTAATTTGCGCAGCGCCTTGGCGGACTGCGCTGATTGCGGGCAATACTGCAAAAACACTTGGACTTTTCATCTTAGGGTGGGACAAGTGGGTGGAGGAGCGCGCGCTGGCGTACTACTCTGGGCGGTGTCCGTTCCAGAGCAGCAATCTGGACGGCAGCGTGCAGGGGGAAGACCTCGGGAGAGGGTGAGAATGTCCGATACGACGGAATCCGAAAGCAGGAAGCTTCTGGGCCGCTTGCGGGAGGCGATGGCGAGTGATGATGCCGGCCAGGCGCGGCTGGACAAGATCACCCATCTGATCGCTGACAGCATGGGAACCGAGGTGTGCTCGGTCTATCTGTTCCGCGATGACGAGACTCTGGAACTGTGCGCGACTCAAGGTTTGAACCGCGAATCGGTGCACCAGACCCGGATGCGGATCGGCGAGGGCCTGGTCGGCCGGGTGGCGCGCTATGGCAAAGTTGTGAACACGCCGGATGCGCCGAACGCCAAGGGCTTCCGCTATATGCCGGAAACCGGGGAGGAGCGGTATTCTTCCTTCCTCGGCGTGCCGATCCAGCGGCTGGGCGAGATGCTGGGCGTCCTGGTGGTGCAGTCCAAGGAGGCGCGTGAGTTTTCGGCGGACGCGGTCTATGCGCTGGAAGTGGTGGCGATGGTGATCGCCGAGATGACCGAGCTGGGCGCCTTTGTCGGCGAGGGCGCGGCGCTGTCGCCCTTGCACCAGCAGGCAGTTCTGATTCACGGAACTTCGGCCCAGGAAGGCGCGGCAGAAGGCAACGTGTGGCTGCATGAACCTCGGGTGATCGTGACCAACCCGATTGCCGATGATCCCCAGCGTGAGCTGGAGCGGCTGAATGATGCTGTCGAGGAGCTGCGGGTCGGTGTCGACAAGATGCTGGAAGTCTCCCGCAACGGCGACAAGGAGCAGTTGCAGGTCCTGGAAGCCTACCGGATGTTTGCCAACTCCAAGGGCTGGATGCGGCGCATGGAAGAAGACATCGCCCGCGGCCTGAGCGCCGAGGCGGCGGTGGAAAAGGAACAGTCGCAGGCCCGGGCCCGGATGTCGCAAGTTCAGGACGCCTATCTGCGTGAGCGGCTGAGTGATCTGGACGATCTGTCGAACCGGCTGCTGCGGATTCTGACCGGGCAGGGGGCCGACACGGGGGCAGACCTGCCGGAGAACCCGATCCTGATTGCGCGCAATATCGGGCCCGGCGACCTGCTGGAATACGGCCGGTCCTTGCGCGGGATCGTGCTGGAGGAGGGCTCCGTCGGCTCCCACGCGGCCATTGTTGCGCGGGCGCTGGCGATTCCGCTGGTGGTGAATGCCAAGCGCGTCACCACCGAGGCGCTGAATGGCGACCACATCATGGTAGATGGCGATCAGGGCGTGGTGCATCTGCGCCCCGACGAAACCGTCGTCGGCGCCTTTCGCGACAAGATCGCGATGCATGCGCAGGCGCAGGAGCGATATGCCTCGATCCGCGACAAGCCCGCGATAACCACCGACGGGCAGCGCATCAACATGGTGATGAACGCGGGCCTGATGGCCGACCTCCCGTCGCTGGATGGCTCCGGTGCCGAAGGGGTGGGGCTGTTCCGCACGGAATTGCAGTTCCTGGTCCGCAATCAGATGCCGAAACGCTCGGAACTGGTGGCGCTCTACAAGCGGGTTCTGGACGCGGCTCATGGCAAGCCGGTGGTGTTCCGCACCCTGGATATCGGTTCCGACAAAGTGCTGCCCTACATGAAGCCAACGGATGAGCCGAACCCGGCGCTGGGCTGGCGGGCGATCCGGGTGGGGCTGGACAAGCCGGGCGTGATGCGGATGCAGCTGCAGGCGCTGCTGCGTTCTGCTGAAGGCCGCCCGTTGTCGATCATGTTTCCCTTTGTCGCCCAGTTCGAGGAATACCGCGCCGCCAAGGCCGAGGTCGAAAAGACCATCGAGCGCGAGCGAATTCTGGGCCACGTGCTGCCTGCGGATCTGAAGGTGGGCGCGATGCTGGAAACGCCCTCGCTGGCCTATGCGCCGCAAAAGTTCTTTGATGAGGTCGCCTTTATCTCCATTGGCGGAAATGACCTCAAGCAGTTCTTCTTTGCCGCCGACCGTGAAAACGAACGGGTCCGCAAGCGTTATGACACGCTGAATGTGAGCTTTCTGAGCTTCATCGAGCGGATCGTCGAGCGCTGCGCCATCTCAGGCACGCCGCTCAGCTTCTGCGGCGAGGATGCGGGCCGTCCCGTGGAGGCCGTGTGCCTGGCCGCGATGGGCATCCGCACGCTGTCGATGCGCCCGGCCTCGATCGGGCCGGTGAAGTCGCTGCTGCTGCGGGTGGATCTGGGCGAGCTGCGCAAGATCATCTCGGACGCGCGCCACCGCGGCGATCAGGCGGTGCGCCCGGCGGTGATGGAGTATCTGCGGGGGCTGTGATCTGCGCCGGGCTGCGCGGCTGGCCCCGCCCGGAAAATGTGGCTGTGCGTGTTTCTTCCTTTCAGCGGCCCGGTGTCGGGATGCGGCGGTTTCCTGCGGCCATTTGCTTCAAGCTTAAAACTTTAGGCTTGAAGTTTTTTCGGACCCGCTTATCCTGATCTCCGTAATCAGCGCTGAGCGGGAGAGGATGGTCATGAAAGTCGTCTGTCTTGGGGGAGGGCCTGCCGGCCTTTACTTTGCGATCTCGATGAAGCTGCGCCAGCCGGACGCCGAGGTCACGGTGATCGAGCGCAACAAGGCAGATGACACCTTTGGCTGGGGCGTGGTGCTGTCGGATGACGCGCTGGAGAACCTCACCGAAAACGACCCCAAAAGCGCAGCGGCGATCCGGGAGAGTTTTGCCTATTGGGACGACATTGCGGTTGTCCATAACGGGGTTCGCACTGTGTCGGGCGGCCACGGCTTTGCCGGGATCGGGCGTAAGCAAATGCTCTTGCTGCTGCAGGACCGGGCGCGCGAGCTAGGGGTGGACCTGCAGTTCGAGACCGTTGCCAAGACCGCTGCTGAGTACCGGAAGGAATATGATCTGGTGGTTGGTTGCGACGGGCTGAATTCCAGTGTGCGCAATGAGTTCGCGGAACACTTTAAACCGGAAATCGACGTGCGCCCCTGCAAGTTCATCTGGCTGGGCACCCATCAGAAATTCGACGACGCCTTCACCTTTATTTTCGAGAAGACCAAGCACGGCTGGATGTGGATCCACGCCTATCAGTTCGACGATGACACCGCGACGGTGATTGTCGAATGCTCGGCCGAGACCTGGGAGAACTGGGGTTTTGAGGGGATGAGCAAGGAGGAGATCATCCGCACCTGCGAGGAGATCTTTGCAGATCACCTGGACGGTCACGCGCTGATGTCCAACGCGGCGCATCTGCGCGGAGCCGCGGTGTGGATCAACTTCCCGCGGGTTCTGTGCGAAAAGTGGCACCATGAGAACGTGGTGCTGCTGGGCGATGCCTCTGCCACGGCGCATTTCTCCATCGGATCGGGGTCGCGGCTGGCGTTTGACAGCGCGATTGCTCTGGCGGAGCTGCTGACCACGGAACCCTCAATGGAGCGCGCCTTTGAACGCTATCAGGAGGAGCGGCGGCTGGATGTGCTGCGGCTGCAGTCGGCGGCGCGCAACTCCTTGGAGTGGTTTGAGGAAGTCGAGCGCTACCTGGACATGGATCCGGTGCAGTTCAATTACTCGCTGCTGACCCGCTCGCAGCGTATTTCCCACGAAAACCTGCGCTTGCGGGATGCAGAGTGGCTGCAAAGCGCCGAGAAGTGGTTCCAGGACAAGGCAGGCGCGCCCGCGGATGCGCCGGTGCGGCCGCCGATGTTCGCGCCTTACCGCTTGCGCGGGATGGAGCTGAAGAACAGGATCGTGGTCTCGCCCATGGCGCAGTACAAGGCGGTGGAGGGCTGCCCGACAGACTGGCACCTGATCCATTATGGCGAGCGTGCCAAGGGCGGGGCGGGGCTGGTCTATACCGAGATGACCTGTGTCTCGGCGGAGGGGCGGATCACGCCCGGTTGTCCGGGGCTTTATGCGCCGGAGCATGAAGCGGCGTGGAAGCGGCTGACCGATTTCGTCCATGCAGAAACCAGCGCAAAGATCTGCTGCCAGATCGGCCATTCGGGCCGCAAGGGATCGACCCAGCTGGGCTGGGAGGAGATGGACGCGCCCTTGCCTGACGGGAACTGGGAGACGGTCTCGGCCTCACCCATCCCGTGGTCGGACAACAACCCGGCCCCGCGGGAGGTCACGCGCGAAGAAATGGACACGATCAAGGCGGAATTCGTGGCCGCAGCGCAGATGGCAGAGCGCGCAGGGTTTGACATGATCGAACTTCATGCGGCGCATGGCTACCTGATTTCGTCCTTTATCTCGCCAAAATCGAACATGCGCGCGGATGAGTACGGCGGCTCCCTGGAAAACCGCCTGCGCTATCCGCTGGAGGTGTTTCAGGCGATGCGCGCGGTCTGGCCGGAAGAGAAACCGATGTCTGTCCGTATCTCGGCCAACGACTGGGTCGGCGACGAAGGCGTGACGCCGGAGGACGCGGTCGAGATCGCCAAGGCGTTCACCGCAGCCGGTGCGGATATCATTGATGTCTCCGCCGGGCAGACCTCCACTGATGCGCAGCCGGTTTACGGGCGGATGTTCCAGACGCCGTTCTCCGACCGTATCCGCAACGAGGCCGGGATTGCCACCATGGCGGTCGGCAATATCTATGAGGCAGACCATGCAAACTCGATCCTGATGGCGGGCCGGGCGGATCTGGTCTGCGTCGGCCGCCCGCACTTGGCTGATCCCTACTGGAGCCTGCACGAGGCGGCGCGGATCGGTGACCGGCATGGCGAATGGCCGCTGCCTTATCACGCGGGCCGCGATCAGCTGTGGCGGCTGGCCGACCGCGAGGCGGAGGTGATCCGGGCATGAGTGTGGCGGGCAAACATGCGGTGATTTCCGGCGGCGGCTCGGGCGTCGGCGCCGAGCTTGCCGCGCGGTTTGCCGCTGGCGGCGCCAAGGTCACCATCCTGGGCCGCCGCATGGAGCCGTTGCAGGAGGTGGCGGCCGCGACCGGCGCTTTCGCGGCAGTTTGCGATGTGACCGACCGGGGGACGCTTGACGTTGCGTTGAAGGAGGCGGTGGAGGCCAACGGGCCGGTGGGCATCGCGCTGGCCAATGCCGGTGCGGCGCCGTCCAAACCCTTTGAACGGATGACCACCGGGGATTTCGAGGCGGCGCTGTCGGTCAATCTGACCGGTGTCTTCAACCTGTGGCAGGCTTGCCTGCCGGGGATGAAGGGCCAAGGCTGGGGGCGGCTGATTGCCATTGCCTCCACCGCCGGGCTGAAGGGGTATCCTTATGTTTCGGGCTACTGCGCGGCCAAGCATGGCGTTGTGGGCCTGACGCGGGCGCTGGCGGTGGAGCTGGCGAAGACCGGGGTGACGGTGAATGCGATCTGCCCGGGTTTCATTGAAACGCCGCTCTTGCAAAGGTCGGTGGACAACATCGTGGCAAAGACCGGGATGACAGAGGAACAGGCGGCCAAATCCCTGCGCCGCGGCAATCCTCAGGATCGCTTTATCCAGCCGGGGGAAGTGGCGGATGCGGCGCTGTGGCTGGCCAGCGCAGGCGCTGGGTCGGTCAACGGCAGCGCGCTGCCCATATCGGGAGGGGAGATTTGAGCACAACTTCGAAAGACCGCCTGCGGCTGTGGCTGAAGGTGCTGAAGGCCACCAAGGCGGTGGAGAGCGAAGTGCGCGAGAACCTGCGCCGTGATTTCGCAACCACGCTGCCGCGGTTCGACGTGATGGCGGCGCTGATGCAGCACGATAAGGGCCTGAAGATGAGCGAGCTGTCGGGGGTTCTGAAAGTCTCCAACGGCAATGTGACCGGCATCGTCGAGCGGCTGGTCGAGGACGGCCATGTGCTGCGCGAGAAGGTCGAGGGCGACCGGCGCGCCAACCTGGTGCGGCTGACCCCAGCGGGCAAGGCGGAGTTTGCCCGTCAAGCGGACGCCCATGAGGGCTGGATCAATGCAGCCTTCGACGGGCTGACTGCGGATGAGGCGCAGAGAATAACAGAAAGCCTGGACGCGGTGGCCCGGCGTCTGGAAAACGGAGGCAAGTCGTGATGCTGAATACGGACCCGAAACACTTTTTGTGCCGGATCGAAGACGGTGTTGCCACCGTCTCGCTGGACCGGCCGGAGCGGAAGAACCCGCTGACCTTCGAAAGTTACGCCGAGCTGCGCGACTGGTTCCGGGACCTGCATTACGACGATACCGTCAAGGCGGTGGTCTTTGCCTCCAACGGCGGCAATTTCTGCTCCGGTGGTGATGTGCATGACATCATCGGGCCGCTGACGAAGATGAGCATGAAGGAGCTTTTGGCGTTCACCCGGATGACCGGCGATCTGGTCAAGGCGATCGTGAACTGCGGCAAGCCGGTGATTGCGGCGATTGACGGCATTTGTGTGGGCGCGGGCGCGATCATCGCCATGGCCTCCGACATCCGGATCGCGACGCCGGAGGCGAAGACTGCGTTCCTGTTCACCCGTGTGGGTCTGGCGGGCTGCGACATGGGCGCCTGCGCAATCCTGCCCCGGATCATCGGCCAGGGGCGGGCGGCGGAGCTGCTTTATACCGGGCGATCGATGAGCGCCGACGAGGGGTATGCCTGGGGCTTCCACAACAAGCTGGTGGCGGCGGATGACTTGGCGGCTGAAGCGCAAAGCTGGGCGGAGCGGATCGCGGCGGGCCCCAACTTCGGCCACATGATGACCAAGACCATGCTGGCGCAGGAATGGTCGATGTCGATTGAGCAAGCGATCGAAGCGGAGGCGCAGGCGCAGGCGATCTGTATGCAGACAGCAGATTTCGAGCGCGCCTATCATGCCTTTGTGAAGAAGGAAAAGCCGCTGTTTGAAGGCGACTGAGCCGCGGCACCGCTGGGACCTGCGCCGGAGGAGGGCGCGGGTGCCTCCGGCGGGAGTATTTGGGGAAAGATGAAACGGGCGCGCAGCCTGTTCACCGGGAGGAGACGCGGATGGCGGACAAGAGCTTTCTAACCTGGCCGTTCTTTGAAGACCGGCATCGTGCCTTGGCGGCGGAGCTGGAAGAGTGGGCCGGGGCGCATCTGGGCGGGATTGATCATTCCGACACGGATGCGGCCTGCCGCTCGCTGGTGGCGGCGCTTGGCGCGGCGGGCTGGACCCGGCACAGCGGTGCCGAAGCCGGCGAGACCTTGGATGTGCGCAGCCTGTGCCTGATCCGCGAGACGCTGGCGCGCCATGACGGGCTGGCCGACTTCGCCTTTGCCATGCAGGGGCTGGGTACCGGTGCGATCTCGCTGTTTGGCACGCCGGAGCAGCAGGCGGAATGGCTGCCGCTGACCCGGGCAGGCAAGGCGATTTCGGCCTTTGCGCTGACCGAGCCGCAGTCGGGGTCGGATGTGGCGAATTCCACCATGACCGCCACGCTGGATGGCGATCACTATGTGCTGAACGGCGAGAAGACCTGGATTTCCAACGGCGGCATTGCAGATGTCTACACGCTGTTTGCCCGCACCGGCGAGGCGCCGGGGGCGAAGGGGCTTTCGGCCTTTGTCGTGCCCGCAGGCTTGCCTGGGTTCGAGGTTGCGGAGCGCCAGGAGGTGATCGCGCCGCATCCGCTGGCGACGCTGCGGTTCACCGATTGCCGAATTCCGAAATCGGCGCTGCTGGGGCAGCCCGGTGCGGGCTTCAAGATCGCGATGTCGGTGCTGGATGTGTTCCGCTCCACCGTGGCGGCGGCGGCGCTGGGTTTTGCCCGCCGGGCGCTGGACGAGGCGCTGCAGCGGGTGACGGAGCGGCAGGTGCAAGGCGCGCCGCTGTTTGAATTGCAAATGGTGCAGGGCCATATCGCCGATATGGCGCTGGATGTGGATGCCAGCGCGCTGCTGGTCTACCGCGCCGCCTGGGCCAAGGATTCCGGCGCGGCACGCGTCACGCGGGAGGCCGCGATGGCCAAGCTGTTCTCCACCGATCAGGCGCAGCAGGTGATCGACAAGGCGGTGCAGCTGCACGGCGGCGACGGTGTGCGCCGGGGCCAGAAGGTGGAAGAACTTTACCGCGATATCCGCGCCTTGCGGATTTACGAGGGCGCCTCTGACGTGCAGCGGGTGGTGATCGCTCGTCAGGCCCTTGGTGCCTTTCAGGGAGGGAATTGAGATGCTGGGACCATCAGCCCATGCGGATACTTTCACCCGGGACAACCTCCCGCCAGCGGACCAGTGGCCGGAGTTCCTGCTGGAGGGGTTCGACTATCCCGAATACCTGAACGCGGCGGTCGAGTTGACCGATGCGATGGTGGAGAAGGGCTTCGGCGACCATACCGCGCTGATCGGCAACGGACGCTACCGAACTTACAAGGAGCTGGCCGACTGGACCAACCGGCTGGCCCATGTGCTGACCGAGGATCTGGGGGTGAAGCCCGGCAACCGGGTGCTGATCCGCTCCGCCAACAATCCGGCGATGGTGGCCTGCTGGCTGGCGGCGACCAAGGCGGGCGCGGTGGTGGTCAACACCATGCCGATGCTGCGCAAGGGGGAGCTGGCCAAGATCGTCGACAAGGCTGAAATCTCCCACGCGCTGTGCGACACCCGGCTGAAGGATGAGCTGGTCGCCTGTGCCAAGGAGTTGAAGTTCCTGAACACGGTTGTGGGTTTCGACGGCACCTCCAACCACGATGCGGAGCTGGACCGGCTGGCTCTGGAGAAACCGGTCACTTATGAGGCGGTTAAGACGGGGCGGGATGATGTGGCGCTGCTGGGCTTTACTTCCGGCACCACCGGGTCGCCCAAGGCGACGATGCATTTCCACCGCGACCTGCTGATCATCGCTGACGGTTATGCCCGCGAAGTGCTGGATGTGCAGCCGGAGGACGTGTTTGTCGGCTCGCCGCCGCTGGCCTTCACGTTTGGCCTGGGCGGGCTGGCGATTTTCCCGCTGCGGTTCGGTGCGGCGGCAACACTCTTGGAGAATGCCTCTCCGCAGAACCTCATCGAGATCATCGAGAAGTACAAGGCGACTGTCTGCTTCACCGCCCCGACCGCCTACCGGGTGATGCTGCGGGCGATGGACGAGGGCGCGGATCTGTCATCGCTCAGGGCGGCGGTTTCGGCGGGTGAAACCCTGCCCGCGCCGGTTTATCAGGAGTGGATGGGCAAGACCGGAAAGCCGATACTGGACGGGATCGGCGCGACGGAGATGCTGCATATCTTCATCACCAACCGGTTCAGCGACCACCGGCCCGCCTGCACCGGTAAGCCGGTGGGCGGCTACCAGGTCAAGGTGCTGGATGCAGACGGCAACGAAGCCCCGCACGGCGAGGTCGGGCGTCTGGCGGTAAAGGGGCCGACCGGCTGCCGTTATCTCGCCGACGGCCGCCAGGCGGATTACGTCAAGGACGGCTGGAACATCACTGGAGACAGTTTTATCCAGGACGCGGATGGATATCTGCATTTCGCCGCGCGCAACGACGACATGATTGTCTCGGCCGGCTACAACATTGCCGGGCCGGAGGTGGAGGCGGCGCTGCTGGCACATGAGGCGGTGGCGGAATGCGCAGTTGTCGGCGCCCCGGACGAGGCCCGCGGCGAGATCGTGCAGGCGCATGTGGTTCTTGCCGAGGGGCAGGCACCGTCGGAGGATCTTGTCAAACGGTTGCAGGACCACGTGAAGGCGGTGATCGCACCTTACAAGTATCCTCGTTCGGTCGTGTTCGCGGAGGCCTTGCCAAAGACGGAAACCGGCAAGATCCAGCGGTTCCGGCTGAAAGGGTAGCTGCGGCGGGCGCCGCCAGCGAAATGCACCTGGCGGCCTTGGCGCCGCTGGGTGAAACGTTTCAAGGCACATGCCGTGCGGCGGCAGTGCTTTGACTTTTCATGGAATTTCGACAGGAGGATGTGGAGGCGAGTACCGGAATCGAACCGGTGTACACGGATTTGCAATCCGCTGCGTCACCACTCCGCCAACTCGCCATCCGTGGTGTAAGCCGTGATTAATCACATGCCCGGCGCTGGTGCAAGAGGCGTTTTGCCTTTGCCTCGGCCAAAATTGTTTTTCTTTCCGGATAGGTAGTTTCCCGCCTGGCAGGGGGCGGGTCAAGGCCCGCGGGTTCACGCTGCGGTGCGGATCGCCTCGGCGATCAGGCTGGGAACGCCCGGCAGTGCGCCTGTGACCGGCAGCACGGGGCCGTCGAACCGGGCAGCCTGCAGCGCGTCGGGAATGTCGTCTTTCACGTGGTCTCCGGCCTGGGCAAAGAACGGCAGGCAGAGCGCGCGGGCGGGCAGCGGCCCTGCAACCGTTTCGATCCGGGGATCCTGTTCGACATAGCCTGGTGACACGGTGCAGCCAGGCAGCAGCGGGCGCAGTCCGGCGGCAAAGGCCTCGGCGGCCTCGGCTGCCTTGGGGCCGCGGGCAGAGCCATGGGCGGCCAGCAGCAGGTGGAACCCGTCCGCTCCCCACCCTTGCGCCCGCGCCGCGTGATGAACTGCCTGGGCCGCCAGCGGGGGCAGGGCGGCGTCCAGGCCGAAAGGCGCCGCGATGCGGCAATTGACCCCTTCCAGGCGCGCCGGCAGCACCTTGGCAGTGAAATAGCCCTGCGACATGAAGAACGGGTAGACCACGGCGCCGTCCTCTGTCACCTCCTCCAGCCGTCCCGGCGTGGCGAGGGTGGCGGAGCGGATGTCCCACCCCGGCAGAAACGCAGCAACTTCGGCGGCGAGTTTTGCCAGATCCGCCTCGGCCGGAACAGGCGCGGAGGGCTGGCCGTGGGCGGTGATGACGGCGGTTCGGGGGCTTTGGGTCACAGCGGGCGTCCGGATCCTTCAGGGGGGCTGCAAGGCAGCAGATTTATCCCATCATTTGGGGGGCTTGGGGGGTGTTCCGCAAGGGCCGTCCGAAAATTTCCAGCGGTGCCCGGAGAAAGCAAATCAAGACGGTTGACCTTCCCCGGCGCTTCCCATAAATCAGCAAATGTCCTGAGCGGGTATGGTGAAATGGTATCATAAGAGCCTTCCAAGCTTAAGGTGCGGGTTCGATTCCCGCTACCCGCTCCAGACCTTCTCCCTGTCTTGACACCTTGACCCGGCTGCGAGCCCGCCGCTGCCTGCCTGACCGCCGCGCTGATACAGTGTGACGCGGGCTGCCGCTGTTTTCATGCGCTGTTTGAAACTGCTCTGCGCTTGACGTGCGGGGCCTGCGGGGCCATGAACCATTGGCAAATGCGCGGGATCTCAGCCCGCAAGACTGAAAGTGCAGAAGGATCCGGAATGGCGCGGAGACAAGCGGCCCCGAACGCGGAACAGGAGCGGGAGAAGTCCCGGAAGATTGGCGTGCTCTCGGCCCTGTGGCCGTTTATGCGGCCCTACCGGGGACTGATGTTCGCAGCCACCTGCGCGCTGGTGCTGACGGCAGCGCTGTCGCTGACGCTGCCCTTGGCGGTGCGCCGGGTCGTGGACAACTTCCGGGTTTCCGATTCCGAGCTGCTGAACCTCTATTTCAGTGCAGCACTTGGGATTGCAGCTCTGCTGGCCGTGGGCACGGGCGTGCGCTACGCGCTGGTGACGCGCCTGGGCGAACGGGTCGTCGCCGATATCCGCAAGGCTGTGTTCGACCGGGTGATCGGCATGAGCCCGGAGTTTTACGAACGCATTATGACTGGTGAGGTCCTGAGCCGGATCACCACCGACACCACATTGATCCAATCGGTGCTGGGGTCGTCGGTGTCGATCGCGCTGCGCAACCTGCTGATTTTCCTCGGCGGTATGGTTCTGATGCTGCTGACCTCGGCGAAACTCACGATGATGGTGCTGCTGATCGTGCCTGCGGTGATCGTCCCGATTCTGTTTCTGGGCCGCCGCCTGCGCGCCATCAGCAAGGAGAACCAGGACTGGATCGCGGCCTCTTCCGGCAATGCGGGGGAGGCGCTGGGAGCGGTGCAGACAGTGCAGGCCTTCACTCATGAGGACGCCAGCCGCCTGAAGTTCGGCGAGATGACGGAAACCGCCTACGACGTCTCTCGCCGCCGGATCCGGACCCGGGCCCTGCTGACTGTGATCGTGATCTTCCTGGTGTTTTCCGGCATTGTCGGCGTTCTGTGGATGGGCGCCAACGATGTGCGCGCCGGTGTGATGTCCGAGGGCACGCTGATCCAGTTCGTGATCTACGCGGTGCTGGTTGCGGGCTCTGTCGCTGCGCTGTCTGAGATCTGGAGCGAGTTGCAGCGGGCTGCAGGCGCGACCGAACGGCTGGTGGAACTGCTGAACGCTGAGGACACCGTGGTGGATCCGGCGGTGGCGCAGGTTCTGCCCGCGCCAGTGAAGGGCGAGATCGCGTTCGAGAATGTTTCCTTCCGCTATCCGTCGCGCCCGGACGTCTCAGCGCTGGAGGAGGTGTCGCTGACGGTGCAGCCGGGCGAAACAGTTGCCTTTGTCGGCCCGTCCGGTGCGGGCAAGACCACCATTATCCAGCTGCTGCAGCGGTTCTATGATCCCAATCAGGGCGCGGTTAAGCTGGACGGCGTGGCGCTGAAGCATCTGCAGCGGGACGAGTTCCGCCGCCATATCGCGCTGGTGCCGCAGGATCCGGTGATCTTTGCCGCGTCGGCGCGCGAGAACATCCGCTTTGGCCGCCCGGACGCCTCTGACACGGAAGTTGAAGCCGCTGCCAAGGCTGCCGCGGCGCATGAGTTCATCTCGAAACTGCCGGATGGCTACGACAGCTTTGTCGGCGAGCGCGGGGTGATGCTGTCGGGCGGCCAGAAGCAGCGGATCGCCATTGCCCGCGCGATCCTGCGCGATGCGCCGGTGCTGCTGCTGGATGAGGCGACCTCGG
The DNA here is from genome assembly GCF_056158685.1 of Leisingera sp. ABM4_103. Taxonomy (NCBI): domain Bacteria; kingdom Pseudomonadati; phylum Pseudomonadota; class Alphaproteobacteria; order Rhodobacterales; family Roseobacteraceae; genus Leisingera; species Leisingera sp. ABM4_103. Next base: position 2,650,841 of record NZ_JBSWTU010000005.1, read on the forward strand.
CACTTGATGCGGAAAGCGAACGGCTGGTGCAGGCCGCGGTGGATGATTTGAGCCAGGGCCGCACCACTCTGATTGTGGCGCACCGTCTTGCCACTGTGAAAAAGGCTGACCGGATCGTGGTGATGGACCAGGGGCGGATCGTGGCCATGGGCAGCCATGATGAACTGGTGGCGCAGGGCGGTCTGTACGCGCGGCTGGCCAAGCTGCAGTTCACCGAGGGGCTGGCGGCAGAATAACCGAAAGCTTTTGCATGATTCCTGACGCCCCGGACCCTGTCCGGGGCGTTTTTTTCGGCAATCGCCCGTATCTCAGCGGAATTGGCGTCACGTCATGCCGCAACCTGCCTTGACGTGACCCGGTGCCAAAGCTTGCGCAAATGCGTGTTTGCAATAGTCTGTGGCGAACGAGAACACACCCCGAAACACCGGGGCACGGGGAGGAGACGAATGGGTTTTTGCGGGATTACGGACCGTAACGCGCTGCAGAATGAAATGCCGTATGAGGCGCGGGATCTTCCAGCCACGCTGTATGGGCTGCTGTCGCGCACGGCGGACAGATATCCGGACAGCAACGCGGTCAGCTATCAGATCTTCTCTGGCCCCAAGGACAAGGCGGAAACCCTGACCTGGCGCACGCTGAAAGAGCAGGTGTGCCAGGCGGCCAACATGTTCCGGTCGCTGGGCATCGGCGAGAAGGACGTGGTCGCCTATGTGCTTCCGAACTGCAACGAGACGCTGGTGACCATGCTGGGCGGCGCGGTGGCGGGGATCGTGAACCCGATCAACCCGCTCTTGGAGCCGGAGCAGATCGCCTCGATCCTGCGCGAGACCAAGGCCAAGGTGGTGGTGACCCTGCGGCCTTTCCCCAAGACCGACGTGGCGCAGAAAGTGGCCGAGGCAGTGCGCCATGCGCCGGGCGTGAACACAGTGCTGGAAGTGGACCTGAACCGCTATCTCACACCGCCCAAATCCTGGATCGTGCCGCTGGTGCGGCCCAAGCTGGAAAACCAGGCCAAGGCTGCCCATGCCGATTACATGAACTTTGCCAAGGAAATGGCGAAGCATCCCAAGACGCTGAGCTTCGCCGACAGCGACGGTGACCGGGTCGCCTGTTACTTCCACACTGGCGGCACCACGGGCATGCCCAAGGTGGCGCAGCACAAATACTCGGGTCTGGTCTACAATGGCTGGCTGGGCAGTACCCTGCTGTTCAGCGAGGAAGACAACATCATTTGTCCGCTGCCGCTGTTCCACGTCTTTGCGGTGCATGTCATTCTGATGGCAGCGGTGTCTTCTGGCGCGCATGTGGTGTTCCCGACACCGCAGGGCTATCGCGGCGAGGGCGTGTTCGACAACTTCTGGAAGCTGATAGAACGCTGGAACATCACCTTCATCATCACCGTGCCCACGGCGGTATCGGCGCTGATGCAGCGGGAGGTGAACGCGGATATCTCGTCGGTGAAAACCGCCTTCTCGGGGTCGGCGCCAATGCCGATGGAGCTGTTCAAGCGGTTCGAAAGCGCTTCAGGCGTCACCATTGTCGAAGGCTATGGCCTGACGGAGGCCACTTGCCTGGTGTCTTGCAACCCGCCGGGCGGTGAGAAGAAGGTCGGGTCTGTCGGCATCCCGCTGCCCTACACGGAGGTGCGGATCGTCAAGCACACCAATGGCGGACCGATGGAATGCGGGGTGGATGAGGTTGGCGAGATCTGCGTTTCCAATCCGGGGGTCTTTGCCGGCAACACCTATACCGAGGCCGAAAAGAACGTGGACCTCTACTATCAGGAGAAATTCCTGCGCACAGGGGACTTGGGCCGCATCGACGAGGATGGCTACCTGTGGATCACCGGCCGCGCCAAGGACCTGATCATCCGCGGCGGCCACAACATCGACCCGGCGGAGATCGAAGAAGCGCTCCTGGGGCATGCCGCGGTGGCTTTTGCCGGAGCGATCGGCCAGCCGGACGCCCATTCCGGGGAGCTGCCCTGTGCTTTTGTTGAGCTGGTGGAGGGTGCCACGGCCAGCGAGCAGGAACTGCTGGAATACTGCAAGATCCACGTGCATGAGCGCGCGGCGATCCCCAAGCATCTGACCGTGCTGGACGCTTTGCCGAAAACTGCCGTTGGCAAGGTGTTCAAGCCCGACCTGCGCAAACACGCCATCACCCGCGTCTACAACGGCGCGCTGGAGAAGGCGGGCCTGGCCGCGCGTGTTGTCAGTGTCACAGATGACAAGAAGCGCGGGCTTGTGGCCCAGGTGGAAGCCAATGGCTGCGCCGAGGCGGAGATTTCCGGCGTTTTGAACAGCTTCACCCGCCCGTGGGAGCCCGCACAAGCGGCATGATGCTGCGGGAACACGCAACTTCAGAAGCGCCCTGCGGGGCGCTTTTTCAATCAGGCATTCCATTTGCGGGAATCTCTGCCTAGGCTCGGGAAAACCGGGGCGTGCAGGGAGGCTCGCAGATGGATTACGAACGGCTGATCGACGAGGAGACCTGGGATTTCATCCAGAAGACCGGGGAACTCTACCCTGATGATGCCGTGGAGATGTCCATAGACGAGCAGCGCCGCATCTACGACTCCATGGCGCGGGAATTCCGGGCGCCGCGGCCGGACGTCGTGTCCCTCAAGAACTCCCGGGCCGATGGTGTGCCAGTGCGTATCTATACTGCGGGCGATCCTACCCGCACGGTGCTTTACTGCCATGGCGGCGGATTTGTGGTCGGGGGGCTCGACAGCCACGACGACATATGCGCCGAGATCTGCGTCCAGACCGGCTACCGGGTGGTGGCGGTGGATTACCGCCTGGCGCCGGAGCACAAGCACCCCGCCGCGTTCGAAGACGCCTGGACGGTGCTGAACTGGGTCGAGGAGACCTATGGCAAGGGGGTCGTGCTGGCGGGCGACAGCGCCGGGGCGAACATCTGTGCTGCTGTGGCGCACCACGCGCGGGGGCGGACCGATGCGCTGCTGGGGCAGGTGCTGATCTACGGTGTCTTTGGCGGCGATATGGACCAGGGATCCTATATCGAACACGCGCAGGCGCCGATGCTGACCCGCGAGGATGTTCTATATTACATGGACATCCGGACGGACAAAGCCGCGGCCAAGGGCGACCCTCTGTTTGCGCCTCTGCGGGACAGCGATTTTTCCGGTTTGCCGCCGACGGTTCTGGTGACCGCAGATTGCGATCCGGTCCGGGACGACTCGCGCGATTACCGGGACCGCATCCTCGCCGACGGCGGCAAAGCGCATTGGATCAACGAGCCTGGGCTGATCCACGGCTATCTGCGTGCCCGCCACAGCGTCAGCCGCGCCCGCGACAGTTTCGAGCGGATCTCGATTGCGATAGAAGCACTGGGGCAGGGGATCTGGGCTTATGACGATTAGATCCGTCTAGCCGGCAAAGTCGCGGCACCGCTCCTCGTACTGCGAGGTGTCAAGCCAGCCTCCGCTGATGAACTGCCAGTCCGGGCCCGAGGTGGTGACGTAGGTCCAGTTCCCAACCGGGATATGCGAAAACTTGATGTAGTCGCCGGGATTGATCTGCCCGACCAGAGGGGCGTCCGGCCGGTGCCCGGCCCGGAGGCCCATCACGGGCCCCAGCCAGCCTAGGCAGGCGCCCTCGAATTCATCGTGCACCGGCAGGTCCCATAGCTGATAGCGCAGATGCAAGTCGTCCAGGTTCAGATAGGACTGCTTGTTGCTGACCCGGCAGCCTATGCGCCCTTCCAATTCTCTGATCAGTGCCACCGTCCGCGCGTCTTGCGGCGGCAGGTTGACGGATTTTCCGATGCAACCGGTGTTGTCAAAAATGGCCTGCCCCAGAGGCGAGCCAAAGCAGTAGCCTGCCCGGTCGATGATTGCGTTTCTGGTGAACCACAGGTCGTGGCAGGTATCGCTGGCCAGAACCGGCGCGGCAAACAGGGATAGGGCGGCAACAAGGCATTTCATGGCAATCATTCCTGGCAACTGGAAACGGCGGCTGAAAGCTATCCTAGCACACAGCCGCCGCAGTCGCGTTACTTCAGGAAAGGTTCCGCCTTCATGGTTTCGGCAATGGGTGCCCCCAGCCGTTTAAGGATGGTCGGCGCCAGCTGGCGCTGGTCGATGACATCGCTGTGGTCGGGGCCGTCGGCATCGCCAAAGTAATAGAGCGCGGTTTCCTGCTGCAGCGGGCTGCGGCCGCCGTGGTGGCCGCGCTCGTCCTGGCCGTGGTCTGCGGTGACGATCACCTCGTAGCCCAGATCGCGCCAGCGGGTGATGAAGGGGGCCAGCATCTCGTCCATCACGAAACAGGCGTGGTCCATTTCCTGGCAGTCGTGGAAATAGCGGTGGCCCATGCTGTCCAGCGTGCAGGTGTGCAGCATTCCGTAATCCAGGCCGAAGCGCAGGCAGAGATTGGTCAGCGTGCCGAACAGATCGACATCGGACGGGGTCATCTGGTTGTCCTTGCCATAGCCGGTCATGGTGTGGAAGCGGCCGTGGTTGATTGTCTTGCCTTCAGGCTCGTCGTATTCGATGTCGCGGACGTAATCGAACGGGTGGCGGTTAAAGAACGAGGACCAGTAGCTGTGCGCCACCGCACCGGTCACGCCGCCAGCTTCGCGAACCTGGCTGAACACGTCCTTTTCCTTGAGCCGGAACACATTGGCGTTGCCGGTGCAGCCGTGAATGGCAGGCGCCACGCCGGTATGGATCGAGGCATAGCAGCTGGCCGAAATCGATGGCAGCACGCTGCGCAGCTTCCAGACGCGGGCATCGCCGCTGTCCACCCATCCTTCCAGGTTGCCGAACAGGCGGCGGAAGTTGCGCCAGGGCACGCCGTCCAGAATGATGAGAAGAAGTTTGGTGTCCATGGCCCGAATCCCTTTTGCCTTGCGGTGGCTTCGGTGCCCCATTCTGGTGTCAGATTCTTGAAGCGCCATTCAAAAAGCGAATGGATGGTCTGAAACCGGCATTTTCGGGAGATCCGGCACGTCGATTGCGACTCAGAATGCGGTGGCAATCAGGTAGACGCCGGCCAGCATCAGCAGGATGCCGGCTGCCGGGACGAACAGCCGGACATGCGCCAGTCGCTTTTCCGCAAGCACGTACAATGCAATGCCTGCGATCCAGTAAAGGTTCATGATCCCGCCGGCGAACAGCAGCAGCATCAATGCCCAGCAGCAGCCCAGGCAATACGCCCCGTGGTGGGCGCCCATCAGCACAGCACCAGCCAAACCTGTGCGGTGATGCGCGGTCAGGAAATGTACCGGCATACGGCAATGAAGAAGGCAGGCGTGCTTGTAGGGGGTAAACTGATAGGCGCCCGCCGCCAGCAGCAAAGCACCCGCAAAGGCACGGCTGCTGAGCGACATCATCGGGCCATCCGACAGCCCAACTGTTTCCAGCCCCCACTGCAAGGCGGTGGCTGCGGCCGAAAAGGCGCCCCAGGCCAGCAGGTAGCCGCTCAGGAACAAGAGGCTCAGCAGCGGCGCCTGGGCGGGGCGGGAGCCGGCTTTCTTGATGGCGGTGAACAGCAGCAGGACAGGGGCTGCGCTGGGTGTCATCATGGCAATCATCATGATCCACCACATCAGGAAGATCAGGACTGTGTAGGCTGGTGTCCAGACCGGGTCCGCCCCCATTTGCATAGGCGCACCGACCGGGCCGGCCATGCGGGTCATATCGACCGCGCTCATGTCCATTCCGATGCCAAAGACGGTGTAGAGCCCGCTCAGCAGCACAACAAACCCGGCCGCGCTGATGACTATTGCCTGGTCGTGGCGGGCCAGCCTTTCGGCAGGCCCCTGCATGTCCTGCTGCACGCCCATCGCTGCTTATGCCGCGCGCTGGACGCCTGAACCGGTCAGGTGCAGTTCTGCGATATGGGCGTGCGTATTGCTGTTCTTTTGCAGGCTGATGGCAGAGCCTGGGGTGCGGGTGCTGCCCCGTGCCACCGAGGCCTCGGCGTACTCAAACCCGTTCGGCAGTTTGATCTGCACGGAATGCGGGTCTCCGGAAACGATATGCGGTATCGGTTCCACTGAGGTTTCGCCGATATCACCGGCCTTGGCATGGCCCTTGCCGGTTTCCTTGTCATAGCTCAGGGAGACTGGCGCGCTCAGGGTGTCGTGCTTGGTCGTGCACATGGCGTTGAAGACAAAGAACATCGTCGCAAAATCGGCGGTGTCCTGGCCGGTCATGATGGCTTCCAGCGCGGTCTTCTGGTCCGCGGTGGCACGCTCATCAATGATCAGCTGCATCTCGCCGTTGCCCTCGTGGATCGGGCCCGGCCACTTGTAGATCGCTGCGGCCAGCAGACCATCCAGCTTGGTATCCCCGTAGTGCCCGGTGTCGATGCGGAAGGTCAGCATTGCCTCGCAGGTGCCGTCGTTAGGCAGCTGCGAAAACTGGCAGGGGCAGCCCGGCAAGCAGTTGCAGTTGGCAATTTCCAGTCCGTGAATGGCCCAATCCGTCATGAGGTTCCCTCCTGTTCTGCCTGAAAAGCAAAACTGCCCGGAGGTTTCGGGCTCGGCCTGCAGGAAATCAGCTGCGCTCAGTGATGATGCTATTGTTTGCGGCAGGTTTCGCCGCATTCTCCCCGTGGCGTCAAAGTACCACAAAACGGGAAGGGCTGAAAAAGGAAAAAGCCCCCGCCCGCACTGGGGCAGGGGCTTTGCATCCTAGGGTGGTTTCAGTGGCCGGCGCTTTCCATCTTGCGGTGGGCGATCACTTCCTCCAGCCAGCCGAGCTTCATCTCTGGTACGGAACTCAGCAGCAGGTCGGTGTAGTCATCGAACGGCGGGCTCAGCACTTTGGACTTACCGCCGTAGCGCTGCACCTTGCCCTGATACATCACCGCAATGTTGTCCGAGATGGCGCGCACGGTTGCCAGATCGTGGGTGATGAACAGATAGGCCACATTCTCGATCTTCTGCAGCTCCAGGAGCAGCTTGAGGATGCCGTCTGCCACCAGCGGATCGAGTGCCGAGGTGACCTCGTCGCAGATGATCATCTTGGGCTTGGCCGCCAGCGACCGGGCGATGCAGACGCGCTGCTTCTGGCCGCCGGACAGCTCCGCCGGGTAGCGGTCGATGAACTTCTCGCCCAGCTCGATCTCGTCCAGCAGCTCGACGATCCGCTTGCGCTTCTCCTTGCCCCGCATACCGAAGTAGAACTCCAGCGGGCGACCGATGATGGTGCCGACGGTCTGGCGCGGGTTCATCGCCACGTCGGCCATCTGGTAGATCATCTGAAGCTCGCGCAGGTCCTCGCGGGTGCGCCCCTTGAGGTCCGGGGACAGGGTGCGGCCGGCAAATTCGATCTCGCCCTCGCGCGGCGGCAGCAAGCCGGTGATCACGCGGGCGAGGGTCGATTTGCCGGAGCCGGATTCGCCCACCACCGCCAGTGTCTGGCCGGGATACAGATCGACGTTCACATTGTGCAGCACGTCGAACTGGGTGCCCTTGTAGCGCGCAGTGATGTTCCTCACGCTCAGCACCGGTTCCGCGGTCGGGGCCTTTTCCTCATGCTCGATGGAGCGGACCGAGACCAGCGCCTTGGTGTACTCCTCTTGCGGATCATTGATGATCTGGTCAACGTTGCCGTATTCGACCGTGTTGCCCATCTTCAGCACCATGATGTCGTCGCTCACCTGCGCCACAACCGCCAGGTCGTGGGTGATGTAGAGCGCAGCGACGCCGGTGTCGCGGATCGCTTCCTTGATCGCCATCAGAACGTCGATCTGGGTGGTCACGTCGAGCGCGGTGGTCGGCTCGTCGAACACCACCAGATCGGGCTCCGGGCAGAGCGCCAGCGCGGTCATGCAGCGCTGCAGCTGGCCGCCCGACACCTGGTGCGGGTACCGCTCGCCGATGTTGTCTGGATCCGGCAGGCCCAGCTTGGCAAACAGTGTGCGGGCGCGGGCCTCGGCCTCCTTGCGGGAGAACTTCTTCTGCTCCACCGCGGCCTCGACAACCTGGTCCATGATCTTCTTGGCCGGGTTGAAGGAGGCAGCTGCCGATTGCGACACATAGGTCACTTCGGCACCGCGCAGCTTGCGGATATCCTTGTGGCTGCCCTTGAGGATGTCACGGCCGTTGACCCAGACCTCGCCGCCGGTGATCTTCACGCCGCCGCGGCCGTAGGCCATGGAGGCGAGGCCGATGGTCGATTTGCCGGCACCGGATTCGCCGATCAGTCCCAGGACCTTGCCGGGCGCGAGGTCAAAGCTGACCCCGTGCACGATCTCGATGTCGCGGGGGCGTTCCCCGGGCGGGTAGATGGTCGCGCCGATTTTCAGGTCGCGGACTTTCAACAGGGTATCGCTCATCCGCGGCCTCCTTTCAGCGATGTGGTCCGGTTCAGCACCCAGTCAGCCACCAGGTTGACCGAGATCGCCAGGGTGGCGATGGCAAAGGCCGGGATCAGGGCCGCAGGAATGCCATAGACGATGCCTTCCTTGTTCTCCTTCACGATGCCGCCCCAGTCAGCCTCTGGCGGCTGCACGCCCAGGCCCAGGAAGGACAGGGTGGAGACAAACAGGACCGCAAAGATGAAGCGCAGGCCCATCTCCGCGATCAGCGGCGACAGCGCGTTGGGCAGGATCTCGCGGAAGATGATCCAAGCAGTCTTCTCGCCGCGCAGGCGGGCGGCTTCGACGTAGTCCATCACCTCGATATCGACCGCAACAGCGCGGGCCAGGCGGTAGACGCGGGTGGCGTCCAGAAGGCCCATCACCAGGATCAGCATCGGAATGGTGACCGGCGCAACCGACAGCACCACCAGGGCGAAGATCAGAGTAGGGATCGACATCACCAGATCGACAAAGCGCGACAGTGCCTGGTCGACCCATCCGCCCATCACCGCAGCAAAGAAGCCGAGGACAGAGCCCAGGGTGAAGGACAGGACAGTTGCGGCCGTTGCGATGAAGATGGTGGTGCGGCCGCCATAGATCATCCGGCTGAGAAGGTCGCGGCCGATGTTGTCGGTGCCCAGCAGGTAATCGCTGCTGGAGGGCTCCCACACGTCGCCGACGATTTCGCCAACGCCATAGGGCGCCAGCAGCGGCGCAAAGATGGCGCCGAGGAAGTAGAGGGCCGTGAAGAACAGCCCGATGAGTGCAGAAATGGGGATATTCTTCATTTCGGGTGCCTCAGGCGCGGGTTGCTCAGGATAGCGACGATATCGGCGATCATGTTGAGGCCGATATAGACGGCGGCAAAGATCAGGCCGCAGGCCTGCACAACAGGCACGTCACGCTTGGACACGTGGTCAACCAGATACTGGCCCATGCCGGGGTATACAAAGACCACTTCGATCACCACGACGCCGACCACCAGATAGGCGAGGTTCAGCATCACCACGTTGACGATCGGCGCGATCGCGTTGGGGAAGGCATGGCGGTAGATCACCTGAAAAGCGTTGAGGCCCTTCAGCTCAGCGGTTTCGATATAGGCCGACTGCATCACGTTGAGGATCGCGGCGCGGGTCATGCGCATCATGTGCGCCAGCACAACCAGGGTCAGCACCGCAACCGGCAGGGCGATGGCGCTCAGCTTCTCAAACAGGCTCATGCTATCGTTGACCATTGCAACGGACGGGAACCACTGCAGCTTCACTGCAATGAAGTACATCAGCACATAGCCAATCAGGAATTCGGGGATGGAGATTGAGGCCAGGGTTACAGCCGAGATCATCTTGTCGGGCCAGCGGTCCTTGAAACGGACGGCAAGCAGGCCCAGGAAAATTGCCAGCGGAACGGCGACCACGGCGGCCCAGAAGGCCAGGAACAGGGTGTTCCAGAAACGGCTGCTCAGAGCCTCGGCGATGTCCTGGCCACTGGTCAGCGCAGTGCCAAGATCGCCCTGCATGGCACCGAAGAGCCAGGCGAAATAGCGTTGGACAGGAGGATCGTTGACGCCAAGCTCTGCCCGCAGGTTGGCGAGCGCTTCAGGGGTTGCTGACTGGCCGAGGATGGACTGGGCGACATCTCCGGGCAGCACGATGGTGCCGGCAAAGATCACCACTGAGATAAGCAGCAAAAGAAGCAGGCTCAGCGCAACGCGCTGAGCCAGAAGTTTTACAATCGGCGACATTTAGGCTTTGACCCACAGCTTGCTGGCCGCATAGCCGTTCATCAGAACCTGGCCCGGGATTCCCTCGACCCAGCCGTCCACCTTGTCGGTGGTTGCCTCGACAAAGTCGTTGAACATCGGGCAGATCAGGCCGCCTTCGTCGCGCAGGATCGTCGACATGTCGGCATACATCTGGGTCCGCTTGGCAACGTCCAGCTCGCCGCGCGCTGCGACCAGCATCTGGTCGAATTGCTCGTTGTTAAAGCGGGTGTCGTTCCAGTCCGCAGTCGACAGGTAGGCGGTGGTGAACATCTGGTCCTGAGTCGGACGGCCGCCCCAGTAGCTGGTGCAGAACGGTTTGTTGTTCCAGACTTCCGACCAGTAGCCGTCGTTCGGCTCGCGCTTGACGTCCAGCTTGATGCCCGCGCCTGCCAGCGACTGCTGGAACAGGGCAGATGCGTCCGGCGCGCCCGGGAAGGAGTTGTCCGAGGTGCGCAGCAGGATGGAGCCGTCGTGGCCGGACTTCTTCAGGTGGTGCATCGCCTTGTCCGGATCGAACTGGCGCTGTTCCAGCTCGGTGTACATCGGATAGGAGGCGTTGATCGGGGTGTCGTTGCCGACGGTGCCGTAGCCGTTCAGGATCTTGTCGACCATTTCCTGGCGGTTGATGCCGTATTTCAGCGCCAGGCGCACGTCGTTGTTGTCGAACGGCGCGGTGTTGCAGTGCATGATGAACACATAGTGGCCGGCCGCGGAGGTCGAGTGCACGGTGATGTTCGGCGCACGGTCCACCAGGTTCGCGGTGCGCGGCGGCACCCGGTCGATCACGTCCACCTGGCCGGACTGCAGCGCGGCGACGCGGGCGGTGTCGTCGTTGATGACGATGATCTCGACGGTGTCCGCGTTGCCCAGATCGCCCCAGTAGTTCGGGTTCTTCTCGGCCACGAAGCGCACGCCCATGTCGGCGGACTTCATGATGTAGGGGCCGGTGCCGATGGCGGCTGCTGGATCGTCATTGCCGCCGTTCGGCTGTATGATCAGGTGGTAGTCTGCCAGCAGATAGGGCAGGTCGGCGTTCGGGCTGTCCAGTTCGAAGACAACGCTGTCGCCGTCCGCGCGCACGTCCTTGATGCCGCGCATGATGCCCAGGGCACCGGACTTGGTGTCCTCGCCGCTGTGGCGCTCCATGGTCTTGACCACGTCGTCAGCGGTGACGTTCTGGCCGTTCGAGTAGGTCACGCCGGAGCGCAGCTTGAAGGTCCAGGTCTTGGCGTCGGCGGAGGCTTCATAGCTTTCCGCCAGCTTGCCTTCGATGCCGCCGTCGTCGGCCAGCTCGACCAGCGTTTCACCCCACAGGCGGGTGACCATCAGGCCAACAGTGTTGGTGACCAGCGCCGGGTCCAGGCTGTCGGTGGTGGAGCCGCCCTGCAGGCCGAGACGGATGGTGCCGCCTTTTTGCGGGCCGGCCGCCTTGGCGGCGGTGGACAGCAACAGGTTGGCGGAAACAGCGGTAAAGCCCAGTGCGGCGGCCTTGCCCAGGAAGTCGCGGCGGGACAGTTTGCCTGCCGCAGCCTGACTGGCCAGATACTGCATGTGTCTGTTCATAGAGTTCTCCCGATTGGTTGTGGTGCTTCAGGCACCCGTTTTTTTGATTGGTGGTTCAAGATTTGCGCATTTGCTGCCACCTCGCAAGCGTTATTCGCGAAAGGCATGGCGTGGCTTCGGACGCGCCTGCAAGGCCTGCAAAGGTAAGGTCGCCTTTCTCAATCAAGGTGCCGTTTTTGGGTGCCATGCCGGGTGTAAATCAAAAAAACATCCGGAATGCGACAGGAAATTTTTGTGCGCAGAAATGACGAATTTTTTATGAATTGGCCGGATTGAGGGGCAATGCTGGCGGTAACAGGGATAGAATCGATGCTTTCTGGCCTGAAAACGTCGCCCCGCCGCCGCCCGCATGACGTGCGCCACCTGCGTGCGGCCCGCGCCGGAGGCGGTGCAGCTGCAGTCCGCGGCAGCGCTCCGGCGGCGTGGATCAGACCTGTTCCGTGTCCATCCAGATGGTCACCGGGCCGTCGTTCAGAAGCCGAACTTTCATGTCAGCACCGAACCGGCCTTTGGCGGTGCCGAGGCCAAGCCGTGTCAGCTGATCCGCGAAGTATTCATACAGCCGCTCCCCATCGGCCGGGGCGGCAGCCGTTGAAAACCCTGGCCGGTTGCCGCGGCGGGTGTCGGCGGCCAGGGTGAACTGGCTGACCACCAAAGCGCTGCCGCCGGTGTCCAGCACTGAGCGGTTCATCTTGCCGCCGTCATCCTTGAAGATCCTGAGCTTGGAGATTTTCGCGGCCAGCTGATCCGCCTGCGCCTCGCTGTCGCCCTGCATCGCGCAGACCAGGATCAGCAGGCCGGGGCCGATCTCTCCCACGGTTTCGCCATCCACCGTGACCGAGGCCTCGCTGACCCGTTGAATCAATGCCCGCATTTGTGTTTGTCCTTGTTCTGTCTCAGCCGCGCCAGTCGGCAAATTCCTCCAGCGCCGCCCGGCTGGTGCGGAACCCGTTGGCCGGGTGGTCCCCGTCGCCGTAGCCGAAGGAAATTGCGCAGAGGATGATCCGGTCGTCCGGTATGTCCAGCAGCTCATGCAGCAGCGGCGCAAAGGAGGCAACCGCCGCTTGCGGGATGCTCGAAACCCCCGCGGCCTGGGCGGCCAGTGTGAAGGCGGCGACAAAGCCGCCGCAATCCATCGCGCCATAGGATCCCAGCTCTGCCGGAGACGACAGGATCGCGCAATGCGGTGCGCCGAACAGCCGGTAATTCTCCATCATCTGCCGCGCCGACCCGGCGCGGTCGCCCTTTTGCACGCCGACAGCTTCATAGAGCGCCCAGCCGCAGTCGCGGCGGCGCTGCTGGTACTCAGCTGAGTAGCCATCTGGAAAGGGCAGGTCCGGGTTGTGCCCGCCACCCTCCGCCGCCGTGAGCAGGGCGGCCCGCAAACGTTCCGTCTCGGCACCGCTGCAAATGGTCACCTTCCAGGGCTGCGCATTGCACCAGGAGGGCACCTTTTGAGCAGTCCGCAGGATGTCCTCGATCACCGCGCGCGGCACCGGCTCCGGGCGGAAGGCCCGGCAGCTGTGGCGGGCGGCAAACAGGGCGTCCAGGCTTTGCAGAGCGGGTTTCACATCCAGTTCCTCCAGGCGGCTGAGGGCCACACTGGCGTCAGAAATTCCTTTGCGCAAGCGCCCGGATTGCGCGGGATCAAAGCAGTGCCGCAGCGTCAGAGGTACAATGGGCCGAAACACGAAAGGAGGTTGGACTATGGTGGAAAAAACCGAACATGGCGGCTTCTGGCCGTCGCTTTACGATCCTTTCCGCAGCTTCGGAACCCGTCTCGCCGATTGGCTGAATCCCGCAACGGAGGCGTCGTCGGGCAAAGAAGCTTACGATATTGCGATGGAGCTTCCTGGCGTCGCCTTGGGGGATGTCGAGCTGACCGTGGACAACGGCGTGCTGACGATCCGCGGCGAGAAGAAGACCCAATCCGAGAAGTCGGGCGACACCTGGTACTTCAGCGAACGCCAGTACGGGGCATTCCGTCGCTCCTTCCGCCTGCCGGAGGATGCTGACGGGCAGGCGGCCTCTGCCAGAATGGAAGACGGTGTTTTGCATGTTTCGGTGCCGAAGAAGGCGCTGGAGCAGCCTGAAACCGCCCGGAAAATCGAGATCAGCAAGGGCTGACAGAACCCTGACAGGGAGGGCGGCCAGGGTCCCGGCTCAGATCCGGGAGCAGGTATTGGCCGGGAAAGAAGGGGGAGGCTGCTCCCCCTTCTGCTTTTTCAGGGGTTACTGCTGGCTCGCCAGCAGGGCAATGCCCGCTGCGACCGCCAGGGCCGCAATAACCGCAGCGGCAATCTTCCAGGCTGAGTAGGGCCGTTCGCCCTGCACCCGGCCCGATTGCCCGTTCACCACAAAGCGGTAGGTCTTGCCACGGTACTTATAGGCCGCCAGCCAGACCGGCAGCAGGATGTGCTTGAAGGTCACATCGGACATCTGCGTGTCGATGCTGCTGATGCGCTGCCGGTCGCCGCCGATGTCAAACCGCACGTCACGCTCGATAACGCGCTCCATCGTCTGCCCTGCCACGGCAAAGCCTGCCTCCAGGTCCACTGTATAGGCCTCGGCCCGGAAGCCTGCCAGATACTGCGGCTGATAGGGTTCAAGCTGTGACAGGTCCCACGGTTCCAGCGCCTCGGTATACCGCTTTGGCAGGCTCTTGGAGGCGAGCACCAGCACATCGTCAAAGAACCGCTGCACCCGCCCGGCCGCGGGCCGCCAGCGCACCTTGGCCACCTGCCGGGTCTGCATCTTGCCGTCCCGCTGGAAGGTCTCGGTCACATAGTAGACAGTTCCGCGCTGGCCGGTGTAGGAGCTGCGGGTCTGGGCGTCATAGGTCCAGTAGGGCACGTAGATGCCCTGCATCCGCCGCCCCTTGCGGGCGTATTCCTTGAGGCCATTCGGTGCGAACCACAACTGGCCCAGCCAGTCGGTCATGGCCTTGTGCGCCGCGCGTTCCTCGACGGCGAAAGGCAGCACCCCCTTGGGCTTGATGTGCCGGTTCTCGCCAGTGCCGGTGACGACGGGAGTGGCGCAGAACGGGCATTCCCTGGCGTGGGTATCAGGATCGAACTCCACCTGCGCCGCGCAATTGGGGCAGACGGAGACGCGGGTGACTTCGATCTCTGCCTCCGGCAGCTGTTCGGCAATGGCAGAGCGGAAATCCAGCTCCCGCAGGGCGGAGCCTTTCCAGGGCCCGCTGCGGACCTCTTCGCGGCGGCCGCAATGATCGCAGATCAGCGCGCCGGCGTTCGGGTCAAACCGGTAATCGGCGCCGCAATTTGGGCAGGGGAAGCGGTGGCTGTCCTCAGGGGCAGAGGGCGCGCTGGCGGCTGGCGGCGGCGGGGGCATCGTCACGGGGAGGGAAACCTGCGGTGGAAAAAAATTTGAAGGAATGCGGGCGGCGGCATCGCGGTCCGGACGCCGCCGCAGCCAAGGCTCAGCCGGCTGGCGGGGCCGGCGGGGGCGGAGGCGGCGGCAGGATGGTGAACAGCTGCGCCAGTTCCATCACATCGCCCGCCCGTTTCCAGCCGTCCTGGCCCGGGGTCCAGACGTGAGTGTCGCGCGTCAGGCTGCCGTCCTGCGCCATCCGCCCCATCCGCGCTTTGGAGTACGGCCCGGAGGTCTGACCGTCCACCGCGATATGCCAGACATGCTCGACCGGCGGCGGGGGCGGCGCCACGGGCGCAGCCGCTTGCAGCGCAGCGGGTTCGGGCCGTGCGCCCCATGGCCCGGCCGGCTGAACCGCTGCCTGAGAGGGCGCGCCTCCCTGCATGGCCTGGCCCATCTGCTGCGCCATCGCCATTCCCATACCCATCCCCATGCCTGCGCCCATGCCGCTGTTCGGAGTCCTGGCCGCTGCGGTCATCGCCTCAGCCGCGGAAAACTGGGTATAGCGGCCCAGATCGCCCAGCACCCCCATCTGGGTGCGCTTGTCCAGTGCCTCTTCCACCGCGGGCGGCAGCGAGATGTTCTCGATATAGAGCTCTGGCATCATCAGGCCGTAGTCGGCCAGCGTGCCGGATATTTCCGCCGCCACCAGCTTGCCCAGGTCGGCGGTATTGGCGGCCATGTCCAGCACCGGGATGCCGGAGCCTGCAACCACGCGGGAGAATTCCTGCACGATGATGTTTCGGATCTGATAGGAGATCTCGTCCATCGTGAACTCGCCGTCGGTGCCGACGATTTCACTCAGGAAGCGGGCCGGATCGGCCACCTTGATCGTATAGGTGCCATAGGCGCGCAGCCGCACCGGACCGAATTCCGGATCGCGGCAGATGATCGGGTTCTTGGTGCCCCATTTGAGGTCGCTGAACCGGGTGGTGTCGACGAAGTAGATTTCCGACTTGAACGGCGACTGGAAAGCGTGGTCCCAATGCTGCAGCGTGGTCATGATCGGCATGTTGTTGGTCTCAAGCATATAGAGACCCGGCGTGAACACATCGGCCAGCTGGCCCTCGTGCACAAAGACCGCCGCTTGGCCCTCGCGCACCGTCAGTTTGGCGCCGTATTTGATGGCATGCCCTTCACGCTCGAACCGCCAGACCATGGTGTCATGGGTGTCATCCACCCAATGAATGACATCAATGAATTCGCCTTTGAGAAAATCGAAAATACCCATGTGCCGGTCCTCTTCCTTTGGCGGCCTACAGTTCCTGGCCCATCGCCTCGCGGGCGAGAATACGGATGATGGGGCGGGCCTCTTCCAGGCTCATCCCCGTTTTCAGTCTTGGATCATACAGCATCTGCAGCAGTTTTTCGTCAAAGCTGGTCAGAAGCGCAAATTCGTCATCGTCGTTGAAGATCGAGGGCCGCGCGCGCGGGCTGTCGTTTCTGAGGCCCAGGCCTTGCGCCACTTCCTCATGCACGCAGCTTTTGCGCACCAGGTCCGGATGCTCGGCCCGGATCAGCGCCACCCCGCGGGTGTAGGACAGCGGATCGCTTTGCGGCCCGCCCGCAACCACCAGGCAATAAAAACTGCGCGGCGGCGCCGCCAGCAGCGACAGGTCCTTGGCGCTGATCGAAGGCAGCAGCTCGCGCACCCGCTCGGCGACAAAGGCGCTGTCGTCGAGGCTGGCAAAGATCACGTGGAAGTTGCCGCGCGCGGCCACGGTGGCGACCGGGTGGCCTGTGATCCGGGCCAGCCGGGCGGCGTAGGCGCTGAGGGTCTCGCGGTCCGCTGCGCGCTGGGCCGCGGGCACCGAGGGGCCGAACTCTGCCGCGATCCGCACCGGGCCTGCCCAGCGGCCCAAACCGCCGGAGATGCCGGAGCCGCCGTATTCATCGTAAAACGCCAGCGCTTCGAAACTCTCGGCCAGATCTTCAGCGTCATAGGGGGTGTCGGGGCCGCCGCCGTCGGTGCGCAGCAGGCCGCGGGTCAGCAGGTCCCGCTGCAGGGCATTGTAGTAGTATGCCAGCTGGGCGCTGTCGGCGGAGGGTTTGTAGACCGCAGGCTCCGGCGCGGCAGGGCGGGGCTGCGGCACCAGAGATTCCGGCTGGGAAAACGGCAGGCAGGCCGACAGGGCTACAGCCCCGGCCAGGAGGGCGCCTCCATTCCAAACCACTCTGCATGCCAGCACGCCTGATACCTTTCTCAGCCCGGCACCGCGGTGCCCGCGTTGTCGCCAACCCCGTCACCGCGGGCTTTGGCAGCGGCCAGTGTGTCGCGCAGCTCTGCCTCCATCTTCTGCAGTTCAGCCTCGGCGGCAGCACGCTTGGCCTTGCCCTCGTCCGCAATCCGCAGGCTGTCCTGAATGGTGCCGATCAGATCCGCATTGGCTTGTTTGACGGCCTCGATGTCGAACACCCCGCGCTCCATCTCCTGCCGGATCATCTCGTTGGACTGGCGCAGATTGGCGGCGTTGGAGGTCAAGAGCTCGTTGGTCAGGTCATTGGCGTCGCGCACGGCGGCGGCAGCCTGAGCCGAGCGCTGGATTGTCAGCGCCTGGGCCAGCTGGGTCTCCCACAGCGGCACGGTGTTCACCAGCGTCGAGTTGATCTTGGTCACCAGCGACTTGTCGTTCTCCTGCACCAGCCGGATCGAGGGCAGCGACTGCATGGTGACCTGACGGGTGAGTTTGAGGTCATGCACCCGGCGCTCCAGGTCGTCGCGCGCGGCGCGGAGGTCGCGCAGTTCCTGCGCCTTCATCACTTGGTCGTCTTCGGCCGCGGCCTGCACCTCGGCCTCCTTGGCCGGGATCTCCTTGGCGTCCAACTGCGCCAGCTTGGCCTCACCCGCGGCAATGTACAGCGCCAGCTCGTCATAGAATTGCAGCGTCTTCTCATACAGCATGTCGAGCGACTTGATGTCCTTGAGCAGCTGATGCTCGTGGCCCAGCAAGTCGTCGGTGATCCGGTCGATCTGCCCCTGAACGCTTTCATAGCGTGCGGTGAATTTGGCAAAGGGTGCCGCCTTGCCCAGCAGCCGCTCCCAGAAGGTCGGTTTGCGGCGGATGTCCAGCTCAGAGACGGAAAAGCCGCGGATGGCGGTCACGATGTTGCGCAGGGAGTCGCCCGCGGGCCCCACATCCTTGTTGCGCACGTCCGAGAGCATCGCCTGGCTGATCGTCTGCAATTCCGCCTGCGCGTTTGAGCCGAAATGGATGATCGAATTGGTATCCGCCATGTCGATCTTGTCCATCCGCACCCGGATCGCCTCGCTGGTTGGCGCGTCTGCCTGCTCCAGCGGCTGCACCTCAGCAACGGGTTCCGGCAGCTCGATCGCCGTGACCTCCTTGACCAGGGCCTCGGCCTGGACGGCTTTCTGTTGAACAGCTTCAGACATGAACGGCTTCCTCGCTAATCAGTTCCGGTCCAGATGGACCCCTTCACGCTGCAGCCTGTCGCGCAGCACATCAATTTCAATGGTCAGGTCCGCGCGGTCCGCCACCAGCATCTTGCGGGTGCGCGCGGCAAAGTTCTGTTCCAGATCGTCCAGCAGTGCCAGATAGCTCTCCCGGGCACCGGCGTCCTGGCTGCGGGCATAGATATCGGCAAATTTCACGGTCGCGTCACGGGCACCCTGCAGGTAGACGGTCAGGTACTTGCGCGCGGCTGTCAGATCGCGCGGGTCTTCCTCCACCGTGCGGAACAGCTCGCGGGCGACGGACTGGAATTGCTCCACCCGTGCCTCGACCTTGCGGTCGCGGGCGCGCAGGGCGGCGTCCTTCATCGCGACGAGGCTTTGCTCGGCCTCGTCCACAGCGCGGGCCACCCGGGACTGCTGGAAGGTGTCGGCACCTTCCGCGCCCTTGTCGCGCAGCGGGTCGATTCCAAAGGCCGCAAGATGCAGGCCCGCCGCCGCCGTACCATAGATGACGGCGCTCAGCAGGCCGGGTTCCCCTTTCCACGCTGCCAGCGCTGCGCCCGAGCCTGCCAGCAGGGCTGCCAGGATCTTGCGGGGCAGGGCGGGTCTGCGGGCCACCTTGCGGGCGGCAAAGGCGGCCTCGGCCTTGAGCCCCTCGCGCAACAGGAAGGCGCCGCCTGTCCACAGGCCCGCGCCGGCCAGCCCCAGCCCCAGACCGGTTGCGCCGTCGTTCAGCGACAGAAGAGCCAGAATGGCAGGCGGCACAAACAGCACATTGGCGCGCACCCCGACCGGGTCCACTTGGGCATTGCGGTAAGACTGCTGCGGAGCGGAGCCTTGGTGTCCGGGTTTGCTGCCAGGGCTGTGTTTGCCGCCGTAACGCTGTGCCATCCTCTCAGCCCCCCACGATCCAGCCGGTGCTGAGACCGAACATCAGGATCAACAGGGCGACATAGGCAATTTTCTGCACGCGAGCTCCCCCAGGAACGGCCAGCGAAGATTAACTGATTGGAAATCTAGGGGATAGCTGGCGCTGTTGCTAGGGGGAAGTCCGCGGGAAATGGTTCAGCGGCGGGGATTTTTGCCGGCGGGCCGTTTGCCGCCGCCGCGCTGGGCGGGGCGCTCTGCGCGCGGTGCCGGTGATTTGCCTGCTGGTTTGCCGGGTTTGCCGGGACCCTTGCCTGCAGCTTTGCCCGTCGGTTTGCCCGCCGGTTTACCCAATGGCCGTCCCGCATGCTTGCCGCCGCGGGAGCGGGTGGGCCGGGCCGCCGGTTTTTCCTCTTCCTCAGCAAGCCCCAACTGGTCGCGCACCACGCGGGGGCGCAGTTCCTCTACCTCGCCGGGGTTCAGGTTCCCCAGCTGGAACGGCCCGTAAGAAACCCGCAGCAGCCGGTTTACGCTGAACCCGATATCCTCCATCGCGCGGCGGATCTCGCGGTTCTTGCCTTCGCGCAGGCCAACGGTCAGCCAGGCATTGGCGCCTTGCTGGCGGTCCAGCGAAACGGTCATCGGCTGGAATTTCTCGCCGTCGATCACCAGGCCCTTGCGCAGCGGGGCAAAATCCTCGTCCTTGGGGCGGCCGTTGATCCGCACCCGGTAGCGGCGCAGCCAGCCGGTTGCGGGCAGCTCCAGCTTGCGCTTGATGCCGCCGTCATTTGTCAGCAGCAGCAGCCCCTCGGAGTTCAGGTCGAGGCGGCCAACCGTCATCACCCGCGGCATGTCCTCCGGCAGCTCGTCAAAGATCGTCTTGCGGCCCTTCTCGTCGCTGTTCGACGTCACCAGCCCGATGGGTTTGTAATAGAGCCACATCCGCGGCGCTTCGGCCTCCGGCAGCGGCTGGCCGTCGACGCTGATCCGGTCTTTCGCGGTTACGTTCAGCGCCGGGCTGTCGATCTTCTTGCCATTCACCGATACGCGGCCCTCGGCAATCATCCTCTCGGCCTCGCGCCGCGAGGCAACGCCTGCGCGCGACAGGACCTTGGCGATGCGGTCGCCCTCGGGGGAAGCGCCGGCCTCCGGTTTGGCAGCGGCCTTGCGAGGCTGGGATTTCGGGCCGGATTTGCCCTGGGGGGGTGCGGGTGTTTTGCTCATGCAAGTGCCATAGAGCATTCCGCTGCCTTGCGAAAGCGGGCATTCGCGGGCAGGAAGGGGCATGGCATTCAAATCGCATATGGATAAGGCGCTGGAACAGGCGCGGGCGGCAGCGGAGCGCGGCGAGGTGCCGGTCGGCGCTGCGCTGATCGCGCCGGACGGGCAGGTCGCGGCGCTGGCGGGAAACCGCACGCGCGAACTGAATGACCCTACCGCCCACGCCGAGATCCTGACCATCCGCGAGGCCTGTGCGAGCCTGGGCAGCGAGCGGCTGACGGGTTACGACCTCTATGTCACGCTGGAACCCTGCGCCATGTGCGCCGCCGCCATCGCCGCCGCCCGCATCCGCCGCGTCTATTACGGTGCCTCCGACCCCAAGTCCGGCGGTGTGGCCCATGGCGCCTGCGTGTTCTCCCACCCGCAGGCGCATCATGCGCCGGAGGTTTATGACGGCATAGCGGAAGGGGAGGCCAGCGCGCTGCTCAAGGAGTTTTTTGCAAAGAAACGCTGATCGCACCGGGGCGGGGCTGCGGCTGCCTTTGCTGTTGCCGCATTAGGGCATTTGTCCTATAAGCATCTGGGTCAATTGTCCTAGAGGCGTGATGTGGCGCAGGAAACAACCAAAGACCGGATCACTGAGGCCGCGGACCAGCTGTTTTATGAGCGCGGGTTCGAGGCGGCATCATTTGCGGATATCGCCGCGGCGGTCGGTATCTCGCGCGGCAATTTCTATTATCATTTCAAGACCAAAGATGAGATTCTTGAAGCGGTTATCGCGCGCCGGATGGCCAGCACCCGTGCCCTGCTGAACAGCTGGCAGGCGGAGGGCCATACTGCGGAGCAGCGGATCACCTGCTTCATCCGTATCCTGATCGCCAATCAGGCCAAGATCGCGCTCTATGGCTGCCCGGTTGGCACGCTGGTGGCGGAGCTGGGCAAGCTGAATCACGCGGCGCAGGGACAGGCCGCCGCACTCTTCACGCTGTTTCAGGACTGGCTCACCCAGCAGTTTCAGGCGCTGGGGTGCGGCGCGCGGTCCGGCAGCCTGGCGATGCATCTGCTGGCCCGCAGCCAGGGCGTGGCGGTATTGGCACAGGCGTTCGGCGACCTGGATTTTATCGACCGCGAAGTGGCGCTGATGCAGGACTGGCTCCGGGATCAGCTGCCGCAGGATCACACCCTCTAATACACATCTCAGGAGACGATCATGTATTTCATACTGCTGACATTTGCGGCGCAGAAAGACCGGCTGGCCGAGTTTCTGGAGGGCCACAAGGCCTGGCTCCAGCAGGGATTTGAGGACGGGGTGTTCCTTGCTGCCGGGTCCATGACCGATGGCGAAGGCGGAGCGATCCTTGCCGTGGGCGAAAGCGAAGAGGACCTTGCTGCCCGCGTCGCGCAGGATCCTTTTGTAACCGGCGGTGTGGTGGAGCCGGAAATCATCGGCGTGGCGCCGACCATGATGGACCCGCGGCTTGATTTCCTGCGGGGCGGCGAATGAGCCACATCTTCACCGCGGCCGATGGCAATCCCCGTTGCGCCTGGAGCGCCTCGGCCCCGGACTTCCTGCGCTACCACGACGAGGAATGGGGCTATCCGGTGGGCGACGACATCCGCCTGTTCGAGAAGGTCTGCCTGGAAAGCTTCCAGTCCGGCCTCAGCTGGCGGACCATTCTGGACAAGCGCGAGAATTTCCGCGCCGCCTTTGCTGGGTTCGACTTCAACGAGATGGCGAAATTCGGCCCAGCGGATGTGGAGCGGCTCTTGCAGGACAAGGGCATCATCCGCCATCGCGGCAAGATCGAGGCGGTGATCAATAACGCCGCCCGTGCCCAGGAGCTGGTGGAGGAGGCGGGCTCGCTGGCGGCGTTTTTCTGGAGTTTTGAGCCTGCGCCGGACAACCTGCCGGAGCCGCAGACCGCCTCCACCAGCCCGGAATCGGTAGCGCTCTCGAAGGCGCTGAAGAAACGCGGCTGGAAATTTGTCGGCCCCACCACCGCCTTTGCCTTCATGCAGGCGATGGGGCTGATCAACGACCACGCGCACGGCTGCATCTGCCGCGAAAAGGCCGCGGCAGCGCGCAAAGCCTTTTCCGTGCCGGAACTGAAAGCCCAAGATTGAGGCACTGCCGCGCCGGGCCGTCAGGCCCGGCGCCCGGCCCAACGGGCGCGGATCTGCGCTGCAGATCCAGCGCCTGGCGGGAGACCTCCCAGTAGTCTTGGCGGTTCAGATTTCGATCGCCTTCATCACCTCCGGCTCGATCACCTCAACCCCGGGCAAGCCTTCGATCAGGTCCGTGGCGTCCTGCTCCAGCACCGGGAAGCTTTTGTAGTGGCAGGGAATCACCGTTTTGAAGTTGAAGTACCGTTTGGCCGCATAGGCCGCCTGTTTCATGTCCATGGTGAAATGGCCGCCGGCGGACAGGATGCCGACATCCGGCTTGTAATAGTCCCCCATCCAATCCATGTCCGCCATAATGGCGGTGTCGCCTGACAAATAGACCGTCTTGCCCTCTGCCATCACCATGTATCCCACTTCCGAGCCGCCGGTGCGCAGCCCGTCCTGGGTGCTGAAGGTGGAGCTGTGCGAGGCCGGGACCATCGCAACCTTCACCCCGTCCAGATCCACGGTGCCGCCCTTGTTGAAGCCGACTGTTTGCACAGCTTCGGTCTCGCCCCACAACCCCATCAGGTCGTACTGGCCGATCACCGGCACCTCCAGCCGCTTCGCCAGCGGCAGCACATCGACCACATGGTCGAAATGCACATGGGTGAGGAGGATGTGGGTGGCGCCCGCAACCGCCGCTTCATGCTGGTCTTCGGGCAGCACCGGATTGCCGGTCAGCCAGGGATCCACCAGCAGCACCTGGCCGCTTGCTTCGATGCGGAACGAGCCGTGGCCCAGCCAAATGATCTTCATCTCTTATCTCCTCCCGGTTTTGTTGTGCGCAGCGTAACAGGCTGGTGCGAAAATGATATGCGGACGTGCCGGAAATGCGGGGGCCGCCGGTTTCCGGGCGCGGCACGCCCCAGCCGGCTTGCAGCGCAGGCGGCACGGCGGTAAATGCCTATCCAACACCAGATGAGGGTTTCCATGTCGATTGACCAAAGCACCGCCGCCAAGGTGGCCAAACTGGCCCGGATCAAGGTCGAGGATGACGCGCTGCCGGCGCTGGCAGACGAGTTCAACAATATCCTGGGCTTCATCGAGCAGCTGAATGAGGTGGATGTCGAGGGCGTCGAGCCGATGACCTCGGTCACCCCGCAGCGCCTGAAGCGCCGGGCGGACGAAGTCACCGATGGCAACCAGCAGGACAAGGTGCTGGCCAACGCACCGGATGCCCGCGAAGGTTTCTTCGCAGTGCCCAAAGTCGTGGAGTGAAAGACATGAGCGATCTGAACAAACTGGGCCTGGCAGAGGCCCGCGACGCGCTGCGCAAGGGCGACACCACCTCCGCCGAGCTGACCGAGGCCTGCCTCAAGGCCATTGATGCGGCCGACGCGCTAAATGCTTTCGTTCACAAGACGCCTGAGATTGCGATGGAGCGCGCCAAGGCTGCGGATGAACGCATCAAGGCGGGCGATGCGCCCTCCATGTGCGGCCTGCCGGTCGGTATCAAGGACCTGTTCTGCACCAAAGGCGTGCCTTCGCAAGCAGCCTCCAAGATCCTGGAAGGTTTCAAGCCGGAGTATGAATCCACCGTTTCGCAGAAGCTGGCTGATGCCGGCTCCGTGATGCTGGGCAAGCTGAACATGGATGAGTTCGCCATGGGCTCCTCCAACGAAACCTCAGTCTACGGCAATGCTGTCAGCCCCTGGCGCCGCGGCAATGACGACGCCCAGCTGACCCCGGGCGGCTCCTCCGGCGGCTCTGCCGCTGCTGTGGCCGCCGACCTGTGCCTGGCCGCCACCGGCACCGACACCGGCGGCTCTATCCGCCAGCCCGCCGCCTTCACCGGCACCGTCGGCATCAAGCCGACCTACGGTCGCTGCTCGCGCTGGGGCATCGTTGCCTTTGCCTCCTCGCTGGACCAGGCGGGCCCGATGACCAAATCGGTGCGCGACGCCGCCATCATGCTGGAAGCCATGTGCGGCCACGACCCCAAGGATTCGACCTCTGCCGAACTGGCGGTGCCGGATTTTGAGGCGATGCTGACCGGCGACATCAAGGGCAAGAAAATCGGTATCCCCAAGGAATACCGCATGGACGGCATGCCGGGCGAGATCGAGAAGCTGTGGTCCGATGGCGCCGAGATGCTGAAAGCAGCCGGTGCCGAGATCGTCGACATCTCGCTGCCGCACACCAAGTATGCGCTGCCGGCCTACTATGTGATTGCCCCGGCTGAGGCGTCGTCGAACCTCGCGCGCTATGACGGTGTCCGCTACGGCCGCCGCGCCACGCTGGAAGCGGGCGACGGCATCACCGAGATGTACGAGAAAACCCGCGCCGAAGGCTTCGGCCACGAGGTGCAGCGCCGGGTGATGGTCGGCACCTATGTGCTGTCGGCAGGCTTCTACGATGCCTATTACAACCGCGCCCGCCGCGTCCGCACTCTGATCAAAAAGGACTTCGAGGACGTCTTTGCCGCCGGCGTCGACGCCATCCTGACCCCGGCCACCCCGTCGGCGGCCTTTGGCCTGGGCGAGATGACCGAGGCGGATCCGGTGCAGATGTACCTGAACGACGTCTTCACCGTGACCGTGAACCTGGCAGGCCTGCCGGGTGTGGCGGTGCCGGCAGGGCTCGACAAGCAGGGTCTGCCGCTGGGTCTGCAGCTGATCGGCAAGCCTTGGGAAGAAGGCGATCTGCTGAACACTGCCTATGCGCTGGAGAATGCGGCCGGCTTTGTAGCCAAGCCGCAGCAATGGTGGTAAGCCTCTGCCTCAGCACTTGAGCAGAGCAGACAGGTAACCCCATGCGCGCATTCGCATCTTACGCCGCCGCAGGCAGCCTCTTGGTTATGGCTGCCTGTTCTCCGCAGCTCCCCGACAGCGCCGCTGGCATCGACGGCGATCCCTTTGCGCCGGCGCCTGCCGCGGGCACCACCATCAATGGCGATCCGCTGGTGCCGCCGGCGCGGGTTTCGACGGAACCCTATCAAGCCGCGTCAGCCCCGCGCAGCCCGGCCACGGCGGCTGCGGCGGGCACGTTCAACACTGCCAGCGACGCGGACATCGCCCGCGAAACCGCCGCGGCCCTCGCTGCCTCCAGCGCCGGTGCCGGTGCTGCGCCGGTGCAGGCGAGCCCGTCGAACCCGGCGCCGCAGCTGGCCGGAAGCCCGCGGATCTCTGATGAGAACGACTTCCAGGCGGTCTCCGCCCGGCAGTCGATCGAGAGCGACGCCGCCCGGCTGGAGCGTCAGCGGGCGCAATACCAGCAGGTGCAGCCGGTTGCAGTGCCGCAGCGCACGGAGGAGGCAGGGCCCAACATCGTGCGCTATGCTCTCAGCACCAGCAACCCAAAGGGCGTGCGCGTCTACAGCCGCTCCGGCATCAACCTGAAGGCCCGCAACCAGCGCAACTGCGCAGAGTTTGCGTCTCCCGATCAGG
Organism: Leisingera sp. ABM4_103; assembly: GCF_056158685.1. Classification (NCBI taxonomy): domain Bacteria; kingdom Pseudomonadati; phylum Pseudomonadota; class Alphaproteobacteria; order Rhodobacterales; family Roseobacteraceae; genus Leisingera; species Leisingera sp. ABM4_103. The sequence continues at coordinate 2,676,953 of NZ_JBSWTU010000005.1, forward strand.
CCCAGGTCGCCTTCCTCGACTCCGGCGGGCCGGAACGCGACCGCAAAGCGCTGGACCCGGATGGCGACGGTTATGCCTGCGGCTGGGACCCGGCACCTTACCGGCTGGCCGTCCAGAACTGATGGCGGCGGACCCGCGCGGGGCTGACCAGCCGGGCGCCGTCTGGCACCCCAGTCCGAATTTCGGGCCCCGCAGGGACGGTCTGACGCCGTCCCTGATCGTTTTGCACTACACCGCCATGAAGAGTGCACAGGCCGCGCTTGAGCGGCTCTGCGACCCGGCGGCCGAGGTTTCGGCGCACTATCTGATCGGGGCCGACGGTACCCTGTGGCAGATGGTGGCTGAAGACCACCGCGCCTGGCACGCCGGGGCCGGCGAATGGAGCGGCCAGGACGACATCAACTCCCGTTCCATCGGAATCGAACTCGACAACCTCGGCACGCACCCCTTCAGCGCGCCGCAAATGGCGGCGCTGGAAAAACTCATGCACGGCGTGATGCAGCGCTGGGACATCTCTGCGCCGGGGGTGATCGGGCATTCCTGCATGGCACCGGGGCGCAAGTCCGATCCCGGCCCGCGCTTCGACTGGAACCGGCTGGCACGGCAGGGCCTGGCGGCAGCGGCAAGCAAAGGAAAAGTGCCGCAGGATCCTTCATTTGAACTGTTCCGCAAGTCCGCCGCGGCAGCCGGCTTTACCGCCGCAGCGGATGATGAGGCGCTTCTGGCCGCCGTCCGCTTACGGTTCCGCCCCTGGGCGCGCGGCCCGCTGACGTCCGCGGATTTCGCCCCTCTGGGGGCTGACGCGCTTTAAGTCTGGTATTATGCGAGGCTCTGCCTCGCGCTCCGGGATATTTGGGGCCAGATGAATAAGGGATCCATTCTTCATCTGGCTGGAAATATCCTGGGGTGAATTGGCAGCAGGCCAAGAGGGGCAAGGCCCCTTAATCCGCACTATCCGCTTGACGCCGCACGCCGATGTTTCTACGCCTCCAGTCGCGCAGAAGGCTGGACGGCCGCGCGGGGTGCGCAAGCCCCCCTCGAGGAAAGTCCGGACTCCATGAAGCAACGGTGCCGGGTAACGCCCGGGCGGGGAAACCCGACGGAAAGCGCCACAGAAAACAGACCGCCCGCCGGACCGGAGGTCCGCCGAAGGAGCATCCGCGCGGGTAAGGGTGAAACGGTGGGGTAAGAGCCCACCGCGCTGCTGGCAACAGCGGCGGCACGGCAAGCCCCACCGGGAGCAATGCCAAATAGGGCCCCCGCGCGGGCAGGTCCCGGGCAACCGGGAAACCGCCGCTAGGTACGCTTCAGCCGAGAGGGGCCGGGTTGGCAGCTTGAGCGGCGCAGCAATGCGCCGCCTAGATGAATGGCCGTCGAGCCCGGGATTTCGGTCCCGGAGGGACAGGATCCGGCTTACAGGCCTTCTGTGCATAAATCCCTCGGGGAATAGGGGCGAATCCTATTGACTTGGGGGCTGGGGCAGGTAAAAGCCGGGCTTCAGATAGGAATTTACCGAGAGGCCCCTGCCTTTTCGGACGCAGGAGAAGCACCATGGCGAAGCCGACCACCATCAAGATCCGCCTGAACTCGAGCGCGGGCACCGGCCACTTCTATGTCACCAAGAAGAACGCACGCACCATGACCGAAAAAATGGTTGTGCGTAAGTATGACCCGGTTGTGCGCAAGCACGTCGAGTACAAGGAAGGCAAAATCAAGTAAGCCTTGCTTACGGGATGATTTCCGGAAACGGGTCGCGCCAGGCGCGGCCCGTTTTCTTTTGGAAGGGCCCCAGCGGTTTAAGGGCGTTGTCTAGAATTGCCGGAAAATGCCGCCTTGATTGTCCGCACCCGCTTGCCCCTGCGGCATCTTTCCGCCGCAATTGCGCACTAGGCTTGCCTTCGTGGGTAATGAGCAAACGGGTGGATGAGCTGTGAAAACTTTTGTGATTGCCGCGGCGCTGGGAGCGGCCGCGACGCCAGTTTCAAGTTCTTTCGAAGCAATGGCGGCTCTGCCGCCGCCGCCGGCGGTTGCGGCGCAAAGCTTGCCCCCCGGGCTGGCGGCCGCTGTTCCTGCTGCGGAGCCTGCGGCCCCGGGCCGCGCGGTGGTAGACAGGATCGTGCAGATGGAGGGGCGGGAGCTGGCTTTGTGCCTTGTCCGCTCCGGAAGTGCAGGCATGGCAGTGCTAAGCGTTCCGGAGCATAGTGCGGCGCCAAGCCTGCCGGATATTGCCGAAGCGGACTTCAGCGGCCTGGTGACGTATGCTTCCGGCTGCCGGCTGGATGGCGAGATCCGCGAAGTGTCGAGCACCCGCGGCACCATCGCCATCTCGGCTGGGCTCGACTGCACCGGTACCGGGTCCTGACATCAGGCCTCTGAGCTAGCACCGGGCTTCAGGCGCGCCATTCTGCCAGGGTCAGCACCGGCTCCATTCCCATACCTTTCATCAGCGCCGCTGAGGCGGTATTGAAAGGCGCATAGGTGGCGGCAACAACGGTTGCGCCAGCCTCAAGCGCACGGGCCTTCATCGCCTCGACCAAAGCCTTGCCGACGCCCATCCTACGCCAGGCCTCGGTCACTGAGATGTGGTGCAGCATGGCGCGCGTTTCGGCGGCGCGGAGCGGCAGGGCAGGGCGCTCCTGCAACTCGCAGATCAGATAACCCAGCAGGGTTCCCTGCGGGCTCTCTGCGGCCAGTGCAAAGACGTTGTCCTCACTTAGCCAGTCCTGCAGCCATTCGGCCAGACCGCCGCTGCCCGGCGCCGGAATATGGCGCTCTGGCTGATGGGTGACGTGCAGCGCGTGCAAATCCTGCAGCATCGGCACCAGCCGCTCTGCCTCAGTGGCGGGAATCTCAATGATCTTCACGGGGTAAACCTTGTTATTGTTGTTGAAACGAGAAGGGGCGGATCTGTGCGATCCGCCCCTTGCTGTGCCTGGTATGGAGGTGCGCTTATTCGCGGTTGCCAAGCAGCTGGAGCAGCATCATGAACATGTTGATGAAGTCCAGATACAGGCTCAGCGCACCCATGATCGCGGATTTCGCCAGCCATTCCTGGTCACCCGCGTGGGCCATCTGCAGGTAGTCGTTCTTGATGCGCTGAGTATCATAGGCGGTGAGGCCCGCAAAGATCAGCACGCCGATCACCGAGATCGCAAACGCCATGGCCGACGACGCCAGGAAGATGTTGACGATCGAGGCCACGATCAGGCCGATCAGGCCCATGATCAGGAAGGCGCCCATGCCGCTGAGGTCCTTCTTGGTGGTATAGCCCACCAGCGAAAGACCCGCAAAGGCGACGGAGGTGATCAGGAACACCTGCACGATGCTTTCGCCGGTGAAGACCAGGAAGATCGAGCTGATCGACAGGCCCATCACGGTGGCAAAGACGTAGAACAGCAGCTGCACGCCCGCTGCGGACATGCGGTTTGCTGCGGCGCCGATGCCGAACACAAAGGCCAGCGGGGCGAACATGATGACCCACTTCAGCGGCGAGGCATAAAGCGCATAGCCGACATTGGTCAGGTACTTGTCAGCACTCAGCTGCGCCACGGCGTTTGCCGGGTCGGTGGTGACGGCCAGCCCGGCAATTGCCCAGGCGGCCAGGAAGGTGATGAACGTGCCTGCCGCCATGGTGGCGTAGACTTTGTTCATATGGGCGCGCAGGCCCTCATCAATCTGCGCGGCGCGGGCGCCGGCGGCAGACCGGATGGTGTCAAACTGTGCCATTCTCAATGGTCTCCGTAATCTACTCCCTTGCTGCCCGCGCGCGAATGGAGCCGCGGCCGACAGCTTTCCCGGTAAATATCGGGCGAAGCGCGTTGCGGTTCAAGTATTTCGGACCAAGAAATGCATGAAAAAAGCGACTAAACGGGCCGCTGTTCAGCGGCCCGCCGGTAAGGGCGCATACGGGTGGTACTGCCGCTTAGCGCAGCCAGTGCTCCGGCGCGCTCCAGAACCCGCAGCGGGCTTCGGCCTCGGCGTCTGCCCGGGTCAGCCCGATGTCCTTGAGCGCCCGGTCGTCCAGCGCTGCCAGCTGGTCCCGCTGGCGCCGGACAGACCAGAGCAGTCGCAGGCGGCTGAGCAGTGAACGATGCGGCGCCCGGGTTGTGCAGCCGGCAGGGCAGGGGGCTGTTGCATGGGTCATGGCGAAGGTCCTTCAGTTAAGTTTGTGATGCTTCCCTTTTGGGTGATCAATTGTATTGATGAATATGGGCGCCTGTGGCATATTTTGAAAACGAATGTTTTTGATGGAATGCATCAGGTGTTGTGATGGTGAGAAATCTCGATATTACCACGCTCCGCTCTTTTGTGGCGGTGGCGGACAATGGCGGCGTGACCCGGGCGGCAGGTTTTCTGCATCTCACCCAGTCGGCCGTCTCCATGCAGCTGAAGCGGCTGGAAGAACTGCTGGGAGTGGACCTGCTGGACCGCTCCGGCCGCACCATCGCGCTGACGGCGGAGGGCGAGCAGATGCTGGGCTATGCCCGCAAGATGGTCGCGCTGAACGACGAGGTGATCGGCAGGCTGACCGACCAGGCCTATGAGGGCGAGGTTCTTCTCGGGGTGCCGCATGATGTGGTTCATCCGGTGATCCCGACGGTTCTGAAGCGGTTCAACCTCAGCTATCCGCGGGTGAATGTGAACCTCTGCACCTCCAACACCCGCGACCTCAAGACCGAGTTCGGTCGCGGCGCCTTTGATCTGATCCTGACCACCGAGACCGGAGCGGGCGAGGGCGGCGAGACGATTCACAGCATGCCGCTGCGCTGGGTCGGCGCGCCGGACGGATCGGTCTGGCGGCAGCGGCCCCTGCGGCTCGGCTTCTGCCGCAACTGCAGCTTCCGTCCGGTAGCCACGGCGGCGCTTGATGAGGCCGGGATCGAGTGGGAGATGGCGCTCGACAGCGACTCCGACCGCACGGTCGAAGCGACAGTCAGCGCCGATCTCGCCGTGGGGGTGCTGCTGGAAGGCACCCAGCCGGGCTATCAGGAGCTGATTGACCAGGGCTGCGGTCTGCCTGACCTGCCGATGCAGCACATCAACCTGTACGGGGCTGAACGTGTGCGCGCGCCTTACGTTGAGGAGCTGGCCAAATTCGTCCGTCAGGGGTTCCAGGGGTTGTGGTCGGCACCGCTGCGGGCCGCCAGTTGACCCGCAGAAGCATCGGCAGGGTGCTGCGCCCGTTTAGCAGGGCAAGGGCAGGCAGGGCTGGCTAGCAGGAGCTCCCGCGCCCGCAGGCCGCCCTGGCTTCGCCAGCGCATCCTTTGCGGCCTTGGGCCAGGCTCAGCGCCGCGGGCGCTGAGCCTGGCCCAACGGGAGCGGTGCATTTCCAGATGCACCGGCGACGGGCGGGAGCTGCCCCGCAGTCAGCAGTTTTTTTTCGTCAGCTGCTGGTGCCGGTGGTGATCACGACCTTGCCGGTGGATTTGCGGCTGCGCAGCAGCTCCAGCCCTTCGCCTGCCCGTTCCAGGGGCAGAATGTGGCTGATGTGCGGCTTGATGCGGCCCTCGCCATGCCAGGCAAACAGCGTCTCAAAGGAGCGCCGCACCGCCTCGGGGCGAAACTTCATGTAACCGCCCAGGTAAAAGCCGATGACCGTCAGGTTCTTCACCAGCAGGTGGTTGGCCGGGATCTGCGGCACCTCGCCGCCTGCAAAGCCCACCGGCAGCAGCCGCGCGCCGGGGTTCGCGGACCGGAAGGCGGCCTTCCACACCTCGCCGCCCACAGCGTCATAGACCACATCGGCGCCGCCAAGCGCCTTGACCGCGCTGCGCAGGTCTTCGCTCGCGTCGATCAGATGATCCGCTCCGGCGGCTGCTGCCACCTCCAGCTTTTCCTGGCCACGGGCATGGGCGATCACTGTCGCCCCCATCAGCTTGCCGATCTCAACTGCGGTCAGCCCCACACCGCCCGCAGCTCCCGTCACCAGCAGTGTCTCGCCAGGCTGCAGCCGGGCGCAGTGATCCAGCGCCATATGGCTTGTGCCATAGGCGATTTGCATCGCCGCGGCATGTTCAAAACTCATCGTATCGGGAATGCGGATCAGCCGCGCGGCATCAAACACCCCCGCCTCCGCCAGTCCCCCGGAGCCGCCGAACACCGCCACCCGGTCGCCAATCGCAAAGCCGCCAGTTCCATCGCCAAGCGCCGTCACCACACCGGCAGCCTCCAGCCCCAAAGTGAAGGGCAGCTCCGGCGTGTCCTGATAACTGCCTTTCATCATTAGCAGATCGGCAAAGTTCAGGCCGCAGGCCCGCAGCGCGACCGCCGCCTCCCCGGGACCCGGCGGCGGGCATCCGGTTTCGGTCAGGGTTGCCTGCCGGTCAAAGCCGGAAACTTGGTAAGCCAGCATAGTTTCTCCTCACCTTTTGCGGGAACAGAAATGATTCGCAGGGCCACACTGCCGGGCCTCCGCACCCGGGCACACCTCGCTATTTCTGGGGAGGTACGCGATCGGCAGCCGCTTGGCAATAAAACGTTTAGAAAAATGATACGTGAAATCATGCGCTTGACCTCCTCAACCCCGCCGCGGGCGACGGCAGTCTTGCAATCAATCGCAAGGGTTGTACACTTTTGCATAGAGGTTGATCTCAGATCGCTCTGATGGGGAACCTGTTCAGGGGCAAGAATTGAAGGCGTCAGAACAGGTTATAGGAATGCAGCGGTCCGGGTTGCGGCCGGATTTTAGAGACTAGGAGAAACGCATGGCTCATCCCGTTGACGTGCATGTGGGAAAGCGCATCCGCCACCGCCGGTGGCTGATCGGCATGACGCAGCAGCAGCTTGCCGAACAGGTCGGCATCAAATTTCAGCAAATCCAGAAGTATGAGACCGGTGCCAACCGGGTCAGCGCGTCCCGCCTGTGGGATATTTCCGACGCCCTTGAGGTGCCGGTGAGCTTCTTCTTCGAGGGCCTCCAGGAAGAGGGCAAAGCCCCGGCCGAAAAGGCCGCTGTGCCGGAGGATCTGATGGGTGACAAGGAAGCACTCGATCTGGTGCGGTCCTACTACGCGATTCCGGAAAACCAGCGCCGCCGCCTGTTTGAACTGGCCCGCGTGCTGAGCGACGCCGCCTGAAACCTGGACGGGTCCTGAACGGCCATTGCTGCGCAAGTCCGGCCTAGTGCTGTGATTTGCGCTTGCAATGAAACCGGCCGGGTGGCACCCGTTCCTGTATGACACAGGCCGCATATTCCGATCTCGACGTTGCGCACAGGATGGCAGACGCAGCCCGCTCTGCCATCCTTCCGCATTTCCGCAGCACCTCCTTAAACGCTGAAAACAAGCTGGCAGGCGGGTTTGATCCCGTCACCGTGGCTGATCGCGCGGCGGAGCAGGCGATGCGCGCTGTGCTGGCAGAGTTGCGGCCCGCGGACGGCATCCTGGGCGAGGAGTTCGGTGCTGAGCCCGGCAGCTCTGGCCGCACTTGGGTATTGGACCCGATCGACGGCACCCGCGGCTTCATCAGCGGGACGCCGACTTGGGGCGTGCTGATTGCGCTGGCGGATGAAAACGGCCCGTTCCTGGGGGTGATCGACCAGCCCTACACGGGCGAGCGGTTTTGTGGCGGCCCGGAAATTGCGGTGATGACCGGTCCGCTGGGCGAACGGCCTCTGCAGACCCGCGCCACCGCGGCACTTGAAGACGCTGTTCTCTTCACAACCTTTCCCGAAGTCGGCACTGCCGAGGAACGGGCTGGGTTCGAGCGGGTCTCAGCCCGCGCCAAGCTGACGCGCTATGGTACCGATTGCTATGCTTATGCCCTGGTGGCGGCAGGGCAGGTGGACCTGGTGATCGAGGCGGGCCTGAACGCCTATGACATTCAGGCGCCGATTGCACTGATCCAGGCGGCGGGCGGCATCGTCACCGACTGGCAGGGAAACCCTGCGCATGAGGGCGGCCGTGCCCTCGCTGCGGCCAATTCACAGATTCACGCCGCCGCGCTGGAGCTGCTTCGCCAAGCGTGACAGGGTTGAACCCGGCCGCGCTGGCTTGTAGTCTGCGCATCAGGCCGGTTCTTTGCCCGTTTTCCATCGGCCAATCACACATTCCACTGAAGCGGGCTGCCAAAAGGAGTGTGTGACGATGGCAGAAATTCTGATCCAAAATGCCGATACCATCCTGACGATGGACGACGCGCGCCGTGTGCTGCATGGCGCTGATGTCCTGATCCGGGACGGCGGGATTGCCGCGGTAGGGCAGGGGCTGGAGACCAATGGCGAGACCGTCTCGGGCCCTGGCTGCGTGGTGACACCCGGCCTGGTCAATACCCACCACCACCTCTACCAGAACCTCACCCGGGCGGTGCCGGGCGCGCAGGACGCGCTGCTGTTCGGCTGGCTGCAGCGGCTGTATCCGGTCTGGGCGCGGTTCACTCCGGACGAGATGTTCGTCTCTGCCCAGCTGGGCCTCGCGGAACTGGCGCTGTCGGGCTGCACCCTCAGCTCCGACCACCTGTATCTTTATCCCAATGGCTCCCGGCTGGAGGACACCATTCACGCTGCCCGCGATGTGGGCTTGCGCTTCCATCCGACCCGCGGCGCCATGAGCATCGGCGAAAGCGACGGCGGCCTGCCGCCCGACAGCCTGGTCGAAGATGAGCGCGCCATTCTCGATGACATGATCCGGGTGGTGGACGCCTTTCATGATCCGTCCGAAGGCTCCATGTGCCGTGTCGGCCTGGCGCCCTGTTCGCCCTTTTCCGTCAGCCGCGAGCTGATGCGCGATGCCGCGCTGCTGGCCCGGGACAAGGGGGTGATGCTGCACACCCACCTGGCCGAAAACGACGAGGACATCGCCTATTCCGAGGCGCAATTCGGCTGCCGCCCCGGCCAATATGCCGAGGAGCTCGGGTGGACCGGCGATGACGTCTGGCACGCGCATTGCGTCAAGCTCGACGTGCAAGAGATTGATCTTTTTGCCAGAACCCGCACGGGCGTGGCGCATTGCCCTTGTTCCAACTGCCGCCTTGGCAGCGGTATCGCCCCGGTGCGCGCGATGCGCGACGCAGGCGTGCCGGTCGGGCTGGGGGTGGACGGCTCCGCCAGCAACGACATGGCCAGCCTCAGCGCCGAGGCGCGCCAGGCCATGCTGTTGCAGCGGGTCGCCAACGGCGCCGATGCGATGAGCGCCTATGAAACGCTGGAGATCGCCACCCGCGGCGGCGCCGATGTGCTGGGCCGCCCCGACTGCGGCCGCCTGGAGCCCGGCAAGCGCGCGGATATTGCGATCTGGGACACCACCGGCATCGCCTCCAGCGGCAGCTGGGACCCGGCGGCCTTGCTGCTGGCTGGTCCAACCCAGGTCAAACACCTCTTCGTGGAAGGCAAGCAGATCATCCGCGGCGGCGAACTCACAACTCTTGACCTGCCGCTCCTGATCGAACGCCACGGCGAACTCGCACGCGCCCTGGCTTCCTCTTGCTGAAAATACCCCCGCCGGAGGCAGAGGCGCGCCAGCGCCTCTCCTAGACCCGCTTGCCGCCGATCCAGACCTCGGCGACGGCACGGTCATCGCCCATCATGATCGTCGGGAACACTGCCTCCCACAGGTCCTCTGCCCGCTCGGCACGCTGCGCAATTGCCGGGGTCGAAGCAAGGTCAAGCACCACCAGATCCGCCTCCATGCCTTCTGCGATATTGCCGATCTTTCCGTCCATCCGCAGCGCCACGGCAGACCCTTGGGTCGCCAGCCACAACAGCTGAGGCGCGTGCAGGGGGGTACCGCGCAGCTGTCCGATTTCATAAGCCGCCGCCATTGTGCGCAGCATCGAAAAGCTCGACCCGCCGCCGGTGTCGGTCGCAAGCCCGATCCGCTGGCCTTCGGCCATCAGCCCGGCCATGTCGAACAGGCCCGATCCGATGAAGGTGTTGGACGTCGGGCAATGGATCAGCGCTGCGCCATACTCGCGCAGCCGGTGCCGCTCGCGCTCCTCCAGATGGATGGCGTGACCGTAGAGCCCCTTGGCGCCCAGCAGGCCGAATTCCTCATAGGTGTCCAGGTAATCCCGCGCCTGCGGAAACAGCTCCCGGACCCAGGCAATCTCATCGGTCTGCTCGCTCAGATGCGTCTGCATCAGGCATTCCGGATGCTTGCCCCAAAGCGCGCCCATCGCCTCCAGCTGCTCCGGCGTCGAAGTGGGGGAGAACCGCGGTGTGATGGCGTATTCCAATCGGTCCACCCCGTGCCAGCGCGCAATCAGCGCCTCGCTGTCGTCATAGGCCGACTGCGCCGTGTCCCGCAGACCCTCCGGCGCATTGCGGTCCATGCAGGTCTTGCCAGCCGCCACCCGCTGCCCGCGTGCCTGCGCCGCGGTAAAGAACGCATCGACGCTCTCGGGATGGATGGTGCAATAGCTGCAGACCGTGGTGGTGCCATGCGATGCGGTCAGGTCCAGGTAACGGGCGGCGATTTCGTCAGCATAGGCCCGGTCTGCAAACCGCATTTCCTCCGGAAAGGTATAGCTGTTCAGCCAGTCGATCAGCCGCTTGCCCCAGCTGGCGATGATCGCGGTCTGCGGGTAATGCACATGGGCATCGACAAAGCCGGCCAGGATCAGATTCTGCCCGTGATCGCGCACCTCAGCGTCCGGCAGCAGCGCCTGCATCTCCGATAGCGTGCCGGTGCCCGTAATCACCCCGTTCTGCACCGCCACCGTCTCCTGCAGCCGGGCCGCACCTTCCGGGCTGCCGCCGGTAAAGGGGGAGCGGGTAAAGGACAGCACCTGTCCTTTTAGGATGACTCCGGTGCCCATTCGTTCAACCCTTTCCTTGCAAATCAGCGCAACGCAGGATACCCGCGCATCAGCTCCGGACAGATTATGCCATTGTCATTGTTTTCCGGTAGCGGCTTCTTCTATTTTGCAGGCAATTACTCACAAAATATCCCGGGGGCATCACATGAGCAGCGGCGACAACATCTCCGGCGACCTGTCTCAGGACGACGCCTATGATCTGGACCGCAAGCTGGTCGCACAGATCCTGGAAGCGGTGGAGCAGGGCGATCAGCAGACTCTGACCGAGCTGCTGGAAGACCTGCACGCCGCCGACATCGCCGACCTTCTGGAACAGATCGATTCAGCCGAACGGACCCGGCTGATCCATCTCTATGACCGGGAGTTCGACGGCGAAATCCTCTCGGAACTGGACGACAGCATCCGCGAGGAAGTGATCTCTATCCTCAAACCCGCGGTTCTGGCCGAGGCGGTGCGGGAGCTGGAAAGCGACGATGTGGTCGACCTCCTGGAAGACCTGGAGGAGCCGCAGCAGGAAGCCATCCTCGAGGTGCTGGAAGACGCCGACCGGGTCGCGGTCGAGCAGTCGCTGAGCTATCCCGAAAACTCCGCAGGCCGCCTGATGCAGCGCGAAGTGGTGATGGCGCCGGAGCATTGGAACGTCGGCCAGGCCATTGATTACATGCGCGCCTCCGACGATCTGCCGGAACAATTCTATCACGTGGTTGTGGTCGACCCGCGCGCGCATCCGGTCGGCAATGTGACCCTGGGACGGATCATGGCCTCCAAGCGCGAGGTACCGCTGACCGACCTGCTGGAAGAGACCTTTCAGGTCATTCCGGCGGATCAGGACGAGGAAGACGTCGCCTATGCCTTCAACCAGTACCACTTGATTTCGGCCCCGGTTGTCGATGACGAGGGCCGCCTGGTCGGGGTGATCACCATCGACGACGCGATGATCGTGCTGGATGAGGAGCACGAGGAGGACATCCTGCGCCTGGCCGGTGTCGGCGAGGAAAGCTCGCTGGCCGACAAGGTGATCGAGACCACCAAGCGCCGGTTCCCCTGGCTGGCGGTCAACCTGGTGACGGCGGTTCTGGCCTCGCTGGTGATTGCGCTGTTCGAGGACACCATCGCCCAGTTTGTGGCGCTGGCGGTGCTTATGCCGATTGTCGCCTCCATGGGCGGCAATGCCGGCACCCAGTCGTTGACGGTTGCGGTGCGCGCGATTGCCACCCGCGACCTCACCGGCTCCAACGTCTGGCGGGTGATCCGGCGTGAGGTGCTGGTGGGGCTGGTCAACGGGGTGATCTTTGCGGTGGTGATGGCAGTTGTCGGCATCGCGTGGTTCGGCTCGCCTGTGCTGGGCGGCGTGATTGCCGTCGCGATGGTGATCAATCTGGTCGTCGCCGGGCTCGCAGGCACGGTGATCCCGGTTTTACTGGAGAAAGCCGGAATTGACCCGGCGCTGGCCTCCGGCGCCTTTGTGACCACGGTGACCGATGTGGTCGGCTTCTTTGCCTTCCTCGGCCTCGCCGCCGCCGTACTGCTGTAGGAGACCGCCATGACGGATCTGACTGAAATCAAGGCCGCCGCCCGCAAGGCTGCCTTCGCCCGCCGCAAGGAGGCGCACGCCCGCAACATCCCCGGTGCGGCAGGCCACCTGTCGGAGGTGCTGGCCGGCTACCGCGGCGTGCCGCTGTCGGGCTACATGCCGATCCGCACCGAAATCGACCCGCTGCCCGCGATGGCCGAGGCCGCCGCGCATGGCCCCGTCGGCGTGCCGGTGATCATGGGGGCGGGCCAGCCCCTGCAGTTCAGCCGCTGGCAGCCCGATGGGCCGCTGCGCGAAGGCCCGTTCGGCGCCATGGTGCCCGAGGCTGACGACTTCTTTGAGCCGGAAATCCTGGTGGTTCCACTGGTTGCCTTCGACGCCCGGGGCGGGCGGCTGGGCTACGGCGGCGGCTTTTATGACCGCACGCTGGAACTGCTGCGCGGCAAGCGGGCGACGCTGGCGATTGGCTTTGCCTTTGATGCCCAGGAGGCCGAGGACCTGCCGCTGGAGCCCACCGACCAGCCGCTCGACATGATCGTCACCGAAAGCCGTATCCTGCAGTTCAACCGCTGACATCGTGCATGGCAGCCAAGATTTTTCGAAAAATTTTGGTAAAACTTTTTGAAAAGTTTTACGCGGCCAACGCGGCCCTTGTCCTGAGACCGGCAAGCGCGTACCACGCCGCAATGCGAATTCTGTTTCTAGGCGATGTGATGGGCCGCGCCGGGCGCCGCGCCGTCACCGAAAACCTGCCGCGGCTGCGCGACGAGTGGCGGCTCGATTTTGTTGTGGTGAACGGCGAAAACGCCTCCAACGGCATGGGGCTGAGCGGCGAGCACGCCAAGCTGCTGCTGGATGCGGGTGTCGACTGCCTGACGCTCGGCGATCATGCCTTCGACCAGAAGGACATGCTGCAGTACATCGAGAAAGAGCCGCGCATCATCCGGCCGCTGAACTTTGCCAAGGGCGCGCCGGGCCGCGGCTACCGCCTGTTCAACGCGCCGGGCGGGCGCAAGGTGCTGGTGGTGCAGGTGCTGGGCCAGGTATTCATGAAACGCGCCTTCGATGATCCCTTCGGCGCGGTGGAGGCAGTGCTGAAATCACACCCGCGCGGCGGGCTGGCTCAGGCGGTCATTGTCGACATGCATTGCGAGGCCACATCCGAGAAGATGGCGATGGGCCATTTCTGCAATGGCCGCGCCTCGCTGGTCGCAGGCACCCATACCCATGTGCCGACCGCAGACGCACAGATCCTCTCCGAAGGCACCGGCTATCTGACCGACGCTGGCATGTGCGGCGATTACAATTCGGTCATCGGCATGGACAAGGCCGAACCGATGCGCCGTTTCCTGACCGGAATGCCGAAGACACGCTTTTCCCCGGCAAATGGCGAAGCCACCCTGTCCGGAGTCTTTGTCGAAACCGACGACCGGACCGGTGCGGCCAAACAGATTCGCATGGTGCGCAACGGCGGGCTGCTGCAGGAAGCGCTGCCCTGAGCGGGATGAAACCCTCGCGAAGACGTTTGAAGGCGGAAGGATCGGCCGGAAAAGAAGGGATTTACTGCATATTCTCCTGAATGGCGCCGGAGGAGCCGCTGTAAATGCGGAAATCCTTGCTCCGCCAAAGGGTTTCGGGGAGACTGCGCGATGGCGGCGCGCCGCCCCGCGCGCTAAACCCGCGTTAATCAATATGGGCGTAGTCACGGCACATGCAGTTTATCCAACTTGGTGACACCGGCAGCGCGTTTCTGGCGCTTGCAATTGTCCTGGCCATGTTTGTGGCGTTCCTGCGGGAAACCTACCCGACTGAAGTGGTGGCGCTGACCGGCGTTGCGGCGATGCTGGCCACCGGCGTGCTGCCCTACAGCGCGGCGCTGCCGGTGCTGGCCAACCCGGCGCCGTGGACCATTGCCGCGATGTTCATCATCATGGGTGCCCTGGTGCGCACCGGCGCGCTCGATGCTTTCACCCAGGCAGCCAAGAAGCAGGCGGGGGTCAACCCGAAGCTTGCAGTGGGCCTGCTGATGGCCTTTGTGGTTTCTGCGTCGGCCGTGGTCTCCAATACCCCGGTGGTGGTGGTGATGATCCCGGTGTTCATCCAGATTGCCCGCACTCTCAATGTCTCGGCCTCCAAGATGCTGATCCCGCTCAGCTATGCGGCGATCCTTGGCGGCACGCTGACGCTGATCGGCACTTCGACCAACCTGCTGGTGGACGGTGTCGCCCGGGCGCAAGGCCTGAAACCCTTCACCATTTTTGAAGTTACCCCGCTGGGGCTGATCCTGGTTGCCTATGGCATGGTCTATTTGCGCTTCATCGCGCCGCGGCTGCTGCCGGCCCGCGACAGCATGGCCTCGCTGCTCAGCGACAAATCGAAGATGAAGTTCTTCACCGAGGCGGTGATCCCGCCTGAAAGCAACCTGATCGGCCGCGAAGTAACCGGCGTGCAGCTGTTCAAACGCCCGGGTGTGCGGCTGATCGACGTGATCCGCGGAGATGCCTCGCTGCGCCGCAATCTCGAAGGGGTGGAGCTGCAGGTCGGCGACCGTGTCGTGCTGCGCACCCGGATGACCGAGCTTTTGAGCCTGCAAAGCAACAAGGAGCTGAAGCGGGTCGATCAGGTCTCCGCGGTGGAGACCCAGACCGTAGAGGTGCTGATCACCCCGGGCTGCCGAATGGTCGGCCGCTCGCTTGGCGCCCTGCGCCTGCGCCGCCGCTATGGCGTTTATACGCTGGCAGTGCACCGGCGGAACCAGAATATCGGCGTGCAGCTCGACGACCTTGTGGTCCGGATCGGCGACACCCTGCTGCTGGAGGGCGCTCCCGCCGACATCCAGCGCCTGGCGTCGGATATGGATCTGGCGGATGTCTCTCAGCCGACCCAGCGCGCCTACCGCCGCAGCCACGCGCCGATTGCGGTTGTGGCGCTGTTCAGCATCGTGGTTCTGGCGGCCTTTGGCGTTGCGCCGATCCTGATGCTGTCCGTGCTGTCTGTGTCGCTGGTGTTCATTACCCGTTGCATCGACGCGGACGAGGCATTTTCCTTTGTCGACGGGCGGCTATTGGCGCTGATCTTCTCGATGCTGGCGATTGGTGCGGCACTGGAAAGCTCCGGCGCCGTCAGCCTGATCGTCAACGCCATTGCTCCGGCCCTGTCGATGCTGCCGCCGTTCCTGCTGGTCTGGGCGGTTTACCTGCTGACCTCGGTGCTGACCGAGCTGGTGTCCAACAACGCGGTCGCAGTGGTCGTCACACCGATCGCCATTGGCCTGGCGCAGGCCATGGGTGTCGATCCGCGGCCGCTGGTGGTGGCGGTGATGGTCGCGGCTTCGGCCTCTTTCGCGACTCCGATCGGATATCAGACCAATACGCTGGTCTACGGGCCCGGCGGCTATAAATTCACCGATTTCCTGCGCGTCGGCATTCCTCTGAACCTGACCGTCGGCATGCTGGCCTCGGTGATCATCCCCTTCATCTGGCCGCTCTGATCAAGGACAAAGTGACGCAAAAGCGGCGGTGTCCCGCCGTGCGTGCAAATATTTACGGGAAATTCACAGCGCTGCCCCCATATGAAACATGGTGAGTGTTTTTTGGGGGTAATCATGGCGACCAGGAAAGTTTTCCTTTTTGTTGTTTTGGCTGGATCGACAGCCATCGCGCTGGCATCGCATGCTTTGGCAGGTGCCGTGTAGGCAGCTCAGCCTGCAGAACCGGCCGCAAAATCCTTGCCAAGGATTTTGACAAAACTTTTGAGCAAAAGTTTTGCGCCGCTCGTCACAGCGGCCAGAAGACCAGAATAGACGGGATCGATACGGCGATGACCAGCACTTCCAGCGGCAGGCCCATCCGCCAGTAGTCGCCAAAGCGGTAGCCGCCGGGCCCCAGCACCAGCGTGTTATTCTTGTGCCCGATAGGGGTCAGGAAGGCCGCAGAAGCCGCCACCGCCACTGCCATCAGGAACGGATCGGGTGAGACGCCCAGGGTTTCCGCCATCTGGATCCCCACGGGGGCCGCGACAATCGCCGTGGCAGTGTTGTTCAGCACATCCGACAGCGTCATGGTCACCACCATCAGCACCGTCAGCACCGCCCAGGCCGGCAGCCCCTCTGTCAGCGTGATCAGCGCTCCGGCAATCAGCGCGGTGCCGCCCGAAGCGTCAAGGGCCGCGCCCAGCGGGATCATCGAGCCGAGCAGCACCACCACCGGCCACTCCACATGGTCATAGATTTCCGCCACCGGCAGGATCTTCAGCAGCACATATCCCACCGCAACCAGACCCAGCGCCACAGGCAGGTACAACAGCCCCACAGAGGCCGCGACCACTGCCGCGGCAAACAGCCCGATCGCGGCCCAGGTCTTGTCATTGGCCGTCACCGACAGGCCGCGGGCGGCCAGCGGCAGGCAGCCCAGCCAATCCGCGACATCGGCGCTGCGCCCGCGCGGGCACAAGAGCAGCAGGATATCCCCCGCTTCGATCTTGGTCTGGCGGATATGGTGGGTGATCCGGCGGCCTTGCCGGGAAATTCCCAGCAGCACCGCGCTTTGCCGCCAGGACAGGCCGATCGCCTGGGCGCTTCGGCCGCGGATGCGCGCGGTTTCGGGCACCACCAGCTCCAGCAGTTCCAGCCCTTCACCCGCCGCCGTCAGCTTCTCCTGCCGGGCGGCATCGGCAAAATCCAGCTTCAGCGCGCTGCGGAATTCATCCAGCGCTTCCGGTTCGGCTTCGATCACCAGCGCGTCGCCCTCCCGCAGAATGGCTGCGACGGACCGCCCGTAACGCCGCTTGCCATCACGGATCAGCCCGAGAATGGCGACATCTGCCTTCTCGGCCTCTTCATCCAGTTCCCCCAGCCGCTTGCCGATGAGATCGGACTCCTCGCCCACCGTCAGCTCGGCGATATAAGGCGCCAGCTGCGCCTCCGAGGCGCCGGCCGCATTCTCCCGCGCCGGGATCAGCCGCCAGCCGATCAGCGCCACAAACGCCAGCCCCGCCAGCGCCGCCGCGCCGCCTACGGGGGCGAAATCGAACATCCGGAACGGCTCGCCCAGCGTCTCCTCGCGGATCGCGGCAATGATGATATTGGGCGGTGTGCCGATCAGCGTCGCCATGCCGCCCAGGATGGTGGCAAAGGACAGGGGCATCAGGCTCAGCCCCGGCGCGCGGCCGGCCTTGCGCGCGGTCTGGATGTCCACCGGCATCAGCAGCGCCAGCGCCGCCACATTGTTCATGAAGGCCGACAGCACCGCGCCAACCCCGCCCATCAGCGCGATATGGGCGCCCAGGCCGCGGGCAGAATCCACCAGCGTCCGGGTGATCAGGAACACCGCGCCCGAACGCACCAGCCCGGCCGAGACGATCAGCACCAGTGCCACCACCAGCGTTGCCGGATGCCCAAAGCCGGCAAAGGCCTCGCCCGCGGGCACCACCCCCAGCACCACGCCCGCCATCAGCGCGGCAAAGGCTACCAGGTCATAGCGCCAGCGCCCCCACAGAAGCAGGCCAAAGACGGCACCAAAAAGGGCAAACAAAACAGCTTGATCGAATGTCATACCGCCACCTTAGCCCCTTAAAACAAGGGAACAAGGGCGAAGCCGGGGCAGGGGCGCTTGAAAGCAGGCGCCGGCACGGGCTATATGAGCGCCAATTCAGATATTCAGCAGCAAGGATGCACCATGGCAGGCCATTCAAAATGGGCTAACATTCAGCACCGCAAGGGCCGTCAGGACGCGGCGCGGTCAAAACTGTTTTCCAAGCTGGCCAAGGAGATCACCGTGGCCGCCAAGATGGGCGACCCCGATCCCGACAAGAACCCGCGCCTGCGCCTGGCCGTGAAGGAAGCCAAGAGCCAATCCGTCCCCAAGGACGTGATCGAGCGCGCGATCAAGAAGGCCGTGGGCGGCGACGCCGAAAACTATGACGAAATCCGCTACGAGGGCTACGGCCCCAATGGCGTTGCGGTGATCGTCGAGGCGATGACCGACAACAAGAACCGCACCGCCTCCAACGTGCGTTCCACCTTCTCCAAGAACGGCGGCAACCTGGGCGAGACCGGCTCGGTCGGCTTCATGTTCGACCGCAAGGGCGAAGTCACTTATCCGGCCTCCGTGGGCGACGCGGACACCGTGATGATGGCCGCGATCGAAGCGGGTGCCGAGGATGTCGAAAGCTCCGAGGACGGCCACATCATCTATTGCGCGGACAGCGACCTGAACGATGTGTCCAACGCGCTGGAAGCGGAGCTGGGTGAATCGGAGTCGACCAAGCTGGTCTGGAAGCCGACCACCACCACCGAGCTGGACCTGGAAGGCATGCAGAAGCTGATGAAGCTGGTCGATGCACTGGAAGACGACGACGACGTGCAGCGCGTCACCACCAACTTCGAGGCCACCGACGAGGTCATGGCGCAGCTCTGATCTGCCTCGGACCGAATGCACCAAGGCCCGCCAAAACGGCGGGCCTTTTTCGTGCCGCAGACGCTCAAAACCGCTTCATCTGGCTGGAAATATCCCGGGGGTGAGGCCCAGGGGGACGAAGGGGCAGCGCCCCCTCAGAACGCCTCCCCGGTGAGCACCCCGGCCGCCCGCAGCTCGGAGCTTGACGGGACCCACAGTTCCCCATTGGCGACGGCGAAAACGTCGCGGGCAAACTCCGCGCGGATCCCCTGCTGCTGCAAAAAGGCCAGGTCCTTCTGCTGTTCCTTCAGCAGATCCACCTGCGGCAGCCCGCCTTCGAACATCAGCGCATAGCCGTGAAATCCCAGCTTCCCGCCCTCTGCCAGGCGGCGGGAGCGTCCGGCAGCAAAGACCAGCGTGCAGGCAGAGGCGCAAAGCGCAGCGGCCTCGGTGTCCAGCTGATACCGCCGGATCAGCTTTGCCGCGCCGCGGGCCTCATAGATCAGCCCGCCAGGGCCCGACAGCCGCACCCTGCGCACGTCCGGCGCACTTGCCAGCACCGCTTCCATCCGCCGGGTCAGCCCGTGGGTGATTTCGCCATCAAAAACCAGCACAAGCCCGTCTTCGGACACACGCAGGCTGTATTTGGCTTCGCGCTCCAGCCGCCGCTGCTCGGCATAGGCGGGCTCCTCCACCGCCCGAGCAATCAGCAGCGCGTCCCACCACAGGATCAGCGCAGCAAAGCCTGCAAACAACAGCACCAGGTAACCGCCCCAGACCGGCATCATCGCCCCGGTGCTGCGCACATGCGCATCGGCGCTCAGCTGGAACGCCCGGGCCTGCCACAGCAGAAACAGCCCGTCCGCCGCCATCAGCACAAATACCAGCGGCACCGGCAGCCGGACCCATTGGTTCAGCGCCAGCCACCCCAGCACCAGACAGGCCCGCGGCAGCACCACCTGCAGACCCAGGCTGCGCGGCAGGGAGACGGGCGCCCGCATCATTCGCACTGCCAGCCAGGAGCGATGCAATTTTCTTGCAAGAAAATTGGCCGGAAAATTTGAATTTTCCGGGCCCCCGCGGCTGGTGTCACTCTACAAATACGGCGATCTCCTCCAGCGGTTTCTTCAGCTTGGCAACGGCCGGAACCGTGGCCTGTGCCGCCGGATGGCCCACGGCAATGATCATGGCGGGCTTTTCCGAGGCCGGGCGCCCCAGCGCTTCGTTCAGGAATTTCATCGGGTTCGGCGTATGGGTCAGCGTGCACAGTCCCGCCGTATGCAGCGCCGTCAGCAAGACGCCCGTGGCGATATTCACGCTTTCCGGCACGTAGTAGTTCTTGAACCGGCTGCCGTCCTCGAATTCGCCCCAGCGCTGGGCAAAGACCACGATCAGCCAAGGGGCGATAGTCAGATGCGGTTTGTCGGCGTCAGTGCCAATCGGCTCCAGCGCCTTGATCCATTCATCACCCGCGCCGCCGGCATAGAACTTCTTTTCCTCTTCCTCGGCCTCAGCCCGGATCCGCGCCTTCAGCTTCGGGCTGGAGACCGCGGCAAAGAACCAGGGCTGGTGATTGGCCCCCGACGGCGCGGTGCCGGCGGCGCGGATGCAGTCCTCGATCACGCCCCGCGGCACCGGCCGGTCCGAATAGTCCCGCACCGTGTGCCGCCGCCGCATATGGGCAAGGAAGGCTGCCGCCCTTTCCTGCATTTCCGCATCCGAATACTCCGCCCGGTCGGGCAGGGGCAGCGGGTCATAGCTCAGGGCGTCTTTTGAGAACATGGGCAGGCTTTCCGGATCAGCTTTGCGTTAAATACAGTCTAGCCGATTTCTGCACCGCGCGCGTCACCTCGGCAAGGGCGGGCGCCATCACCCGCGCCACCTGCCACGTGAGCGGCACCGGCAGCGTGCTCTCCGGGATCAGCGGCATCAGCCGGCCGGAGCGGATGTCAGCCTCCACCATCGCCAGCGGGTTCATGCCCCAGCCCAGACCCGCGGCGGCGGCATCAATGAACGCCTGGGTCGAGGGCAGGAAGTGCGCAGGCGGTGCCAGCCCGGGCGCCACATTCCGCTCCAGCCACAGCCGCTGCAGATTGTCCTTTGCGTTGAAGATCATACAGGGCGCTTTTGCAGCGGCCTCCGCAGTCACCCCGTCCGGAAACCAGCGCGCCATGAAGTCCGGGCTGGCAGTCGCCGCGTAATCCAGCGTGCCGAGCGGATAGGCCTCGAACCCGGTCACCGGCTTGGAGCTCGCAGTCACCGCCGCAGAGACCTCTCCCCGTTTCAGCCACTCCGCGCTGTGGTCCTGATCATCGACCAGCAGATCGAACAGCACGCCATCCACCGCGGCCATCGCACCTATAAACCAGCTCGCCAGGCTGTCGGCATTGACCGCAATCCGCAGCCGCACCGGGCCGTGACCCGCCTCCAGCGCCAGCTCCCGCGCCAGCTGCGCCTCCAGCAGGCCGATATCCTCGGCGTGTTTGGCAATCCGAAGGCCTGCCGCGGTGCCGGTGCAAGGCGCCCCGCGCAGCACCAGCGCGGTGCCGATGCGGTCCTCCAGCGCCTTGATCCGCTGCGACACGGCCGACGGCGTCACGGACAGGGCATGCGCCGCCGCCTCGAATGTGCCAAGGCGCAGCACCGCGCTCAGCGCTGCCAGCTGGCTGGGATCCATATGCATTAGCAACTCTAATCTGACATAAATCTCTTTAACTGGATTAATCCCGGGCCGGGCATTAGTCAAACGCCAGCACACAAACGGAGACCTCTCATGCCCCCCAGCCTGCTTGCCGGCTTTGCCCTTGGCCTCAGCCTGATCATGGCGATCGGCGCCCAAAACGCCTTTGTCCTGCGTCAGGGATTGCGGCGCCAGCATGTGTTCTGGATCTGCCTCACCTGCGCAGGCTCCGACGCGGTGCTGATCACTGCGGGTGTCTTCGGCTTCGGCTCGCTGGCGCTGGCGCTGCCGTGGTTCGAGCAGGCGATGCGCTGGGGCGGTGCGGCCTTCCTGATCTGGTACGGCGCCCGCGCCCTGCGCGCCGCCTGGCAGGGCGGGGAGACGCTGGAGGCAGCGGAGGAGGGCGCAGGTGCCGCGCTGTTGCCGGTGCTGGCCACTGTGCTGGCGCTCACCTGGCTGAACCCGCATGTGTACCTCGACACGGTGGTGCTCCTCGGCTCGATCTCTGCCCAGTACCCGCAGCCGCTGGTCTTTGCTGCCGGCGCCACCATCGCCAGCTTCACGTTCTTCTTCACGCTGGGCTATGGCGCCAGCCTGCTGGCCCCGGTCTTTGCCCGCCCGCGCGCCTGGCAGGTGCTGGACGCCGTTGTCGGCCTGACGATGTGGGCGATTGCCGCCAAGCTCCTGCTGATGTGACGAACAGCCCCTGTTCGCGGGCTCCCCTAACGCCTGTGCAGAAACGCGCTACCTTTTCCTCATGACAGCAGACAGGAGGGAAGGATGAGCTGGAACCCGGCACTGGAACCGCAATGCCCCGAGGCGGGCGATCTCGACGCGATCGAAACGGTGATCATCCCGCGCGCCCGCGACATCGGCGGCTTTGAGGTCCGCCGCGCGCTGCCCGCGCCGCGCCGCCAGATGGTCGGGCCCTTTATCTTTTTCGACCAGGCCGGGCCTGCGGAGTTCCTGACCGGCCAGGGCATCGACGTGCGACCGCACCCGCATATCGGCCTGGGCACCGTCACCTATCTCTACGACGGCGAGTTCGAGCACCGCGACTCCCTAGGCACCCACCAGATGATCTATCCGGGCGAGGTGAACTGGATGGTGGCGGGCGAGGGTGTCACCCATTCCGAGCGCACCTCCGCCGCGACCCGTCAGGGCGCCAGCAGCCTGTTTGGCATCCAGACCTGGATCGCGCTGCCCGAAAGTCACGAGGATGCGCCCGCGACCTTCGAGCACCACGGCAAAGAGGCGCTGCCGCTTCTCGAAGGGGAGGGAAAGGCCGTCCGCCTGATCCTCGGTACTGCCTGGGGTGAAAAAGCGCCTGCAACCCTCCACTCCGAAACCTTTTACGCCGATGTGGTGCTGCAGGCCGAATCCAAGTTGCCATTGCCCTCCGACCACGAGGACCGGGGCCTCTATGTGACCCAGGGCTCGGTCGAAATAGCCGGCGAGACCTTTGAGGCCGGCCGTATGATGGTGTTCCGCCCGGGCGACGAAATCACCGTGACCGCGGGCCCCGAGGGCGCCCGGCTGATGGCGCTGGGCGGCGAGACGCTGAACGGGCCGCGCTATATCTGGTGGAACTTCGTTGCCTCCTCCCGCGACCGGATCGAGGCGGCGAAGGAATCCTGGGCCGCCGGTGACTGGCAGCACGGGCGCTTTCAGCTGCCGCCGGGCGATGATCAGGAGTTCATCCCGCTGCCGTGACGCCGCAGTGTTCCGGAGCAGAAAGCGGCTCGCCCTGAATTAATTCACATGTGAAGTCTTGTGCCGCCGCCCGAACGGGTGTTCTCTCACCTCATGAGCCAGACCGCAGAAACCGCACCCGCCGCCCACAACCCGCTCAAAGGGGTGTTCTGGATGGTGGTGACCGGTCTCTGCTTTGTCGCGGTGACGGCGCTGGTCAAATACTTGGGCAGCCGCATCCCGCCCGCCGAAAGCGCCTTTCTGCGCTATCTGCTGGGGCTGGTCTTTCTGCTGCCGATGATCGGCGCCTTGCGCAAGGCACGGCTGACCCCGCGGCTGTGGGGGCTATATGCGGGCCGCGGCGCGGTGCATTCCGCAGGCGTGATCCTGTGGTTCTACGCGATGACCCAGATCCCGCTGGCCGAGGTCACAGCGATGAATTACCTCTCACCGGTCTATGTCACTCTGGGCGCGGCGCTGTTCCTGGGCGAGAAGCTGGCGTTCCGCCGGATCACCGCCATTGCCGTTGCCCTGATCGGCGCGCTGATCATTCTGCGCCCGGGCTTCCGCGAGGTCTCGCCCGGCCACATCGCCATGCTGTTCACGGCGGTGTCCTTCGGTGCCTCCTATCTGATTGCCAAGTTCACCGTCGGCAGCAACAGCCCGGCGGTGGTGGTGGCGATGCTCTCGGTCTTTGTCACCCTTGGCCTTGCCCCCTTTGCGCTGGCGGTCTGGGTTACCCCGACGCTGGCAGAGATTGCGGTTCTGTTCGGCGTCGCCTGCTTTGCCACCGCGGGACATTACACCATGACGCTGGCCTTTGCCGCCGCACCGGTGACGGTGACCCAGCCGGTCACTTTCCTGCAGCTGGTCTGGGCCGCCCTGCTGGGCGCCCTGGTTTTTGCCGAGCCGGTGGACATCTGGGTGGTTTCGGGCGGCGGGCTGATCCTCGCTGCGGTCAGTTTCATCTCCTGGCGTGAAGCCAGGATCAAAAAGAAAGCAGCTACACCTTCCGGTAACCCGGCTGGGCTTTGATCGTCTTATAGATGTTACATGTCCGGCGTAAAATCGCGCCCTTAACGGTGTCAGCGGGGGCTGTAAATGGCGGTACTACTTTGGCTGCCGGCGCTTCTGCTGGCGGCTTTGACAGATCTGCATGCCGCGAATGCCGGGACGGGTATCTGCAATGATACCGGTGCCGTGCACCAGCTTGCGGTGACAGTTCGCGGTACTGGCGGCTGGGTGACCCAGGGCTGGCACGCTCTGGCGCCGGGCGGCTGCAGCAATCCCCTGCCGGACGGGTACGAGGGCCGGTTTTTCTATTTCCGCGCCGAAAGCGCGGGATACACCTTCAGCGACGACAGCATCCGCTTCTGCACCAAGGACGGCCCGTTCCGGATCGAAGGCAGCGGCGATTGCGCCGCCCGCGGTTTTCTTGAGCAGGGGTTCGCCCGGGCCCGCACCAGTGACAGCGCTCAGAAAATCCAGCTCAGCTCCCGCTCGCAGCCAGCAGAACCGCCCGGGCGGCACGCCGAAGCTGAGGAGACGACCTATACGGCGGATGTGA
Source organism: Leisingera sp. ABM4_103 (assembly GCF_056158685.1). Lineage (NCBI taxonomy): Bacteria > Pseudomonadati > Pseudomonadota > Alphaproteobacteria > Rhodobacterales > Roseobacteraceae > Leisingera > Leisingera sp. ABM4_103. The sequence goes on from NZ_JBSWTU010000005.1 coordinate 2,701,573, forward strand.
CCTTGCAGGGGTGCAGCCGGCAAGTGGAAGGCGCTGCGGTGGCATGCCGCTTTGCCCGGGAAGGTGTTGAGATACGGGCCTTGAGCGGGAAGGCGGCAACTGCCCCCGCCTTTGCGCTGCTGATGGGGCTGGAGCAGGGCGCCCCGCTGACAATTGAGGGCAAGATGATCAGTTCCTATGGCGCTTACGGCGAGCTGGACCTGCACAGTGCCAAGCTGCGCGCGCCGACCCGCCACGACGAGATCCTGCAGCGGTTGCAAGGCGAGTGGGTTTCGGCAGCGGATCCCGGCGACAGGTTCACCATTTCCGGGGCGGTGCGCCAGGTCAGCTATATGGGCAGCGCAATGGCGCCGGAATTCATCGCGGTTCAGGACAGCTGCGATGGTGTGGACTTTACCGCCGATTTCCTGATGGCCCGCGACAGCGAAGGCGGCACCAGCCTGTGCTATCAGATCAAGTCGCTGAGCAGCGGCGAACTGACCCTGATCTATCTGCCGCGCGGCAACCGGCTGGTCTACCGCCGCCTGCCGGAAAGCTAGGGGAGGCCGGTCAGGGGATCACCAGATCCACCACCCGGTGCGCCGCGGCGCGCGCGCCCTCCGGTTCCAGCGGCTCTTCGGACTGCGCAGCCTGCAGCCAGACACCGTCCATATAGCATTGCAGCGCCTGGCGCGCGGTCTCGACCTGCCCGGCCGGCAGCAGCGCCCGCAGCTCGGCCAGGAAATGGCTGCGCACCCGGGCCCGGTTGATTCGGTGCAGGCGGCTGAGGCGCGGCGAATAAGGTGCGTTTGCCCAGAACTGCATCCAGATGCTGCACTGCGGGACGGTGAACAGATCGTCGGCAAAGTTCGCATTCATCACCGCATACAGCCGCTCTCTTGGCGTGCGCGCAGTGGCGTAACCCTCGCTCATCGCGCGCCTCAGCTTGCCTAGAAGATGCAGCATTGTGGCTTCCATCAGCCCTTCCTTGGAGCCGAAATAGTAGTTGATCGAGGCTGCCGAGGCCCCGGCCTCCCGCGCGATTTCCGCCATGGTTACAACGCCGTAACCGCGCTTGTGCACGGCGACGATGGTCGCTTCGATCAGCTCTTCGTTGCGGATGTCCCGGATGCGTTTCCTGCTCATGACAAAGTTGTGCGGCAATTGGGGCGCTGTTTCAACTGTTGTTCGCGCGAAATGAAATCTTGAACGGCCATTCAAAAAACCGTTTGGCCGGTCAGCCGGCTGTGTTATGTACCCGATCCATGTCTAGGGGCGGATACCGCCCGGAAATGGGAGGGACATATGACCTACATAATCTCATTCGGGATTCTGCTGGCCTTTGCGCTGGTGGCGTTCTGCGTGATCAAGTGGTGGAACGTCCGCAACGTCGGCGTGACCCCCGTTCACCTTTTCACCTTCATCGCAATCCTGTTCACCTCCGGCCTGGACGTGGGCCTGATCATGTTCCCGCTGGCCTGGGACTTCCCGCTTTATGCGGACACCGCGGCGGAACCGGCCTATGCCTTCACCAACCCGCTGGCGCTGGAATTCGGCTTCTGGGGCTTCCTGATCTGGGGCTTCTACTTCCTGACCACCTTCTATTTCTGCGTCATCGAACCGCGGGTGAAGTTTTTCGAGATCCCGCTGGTGAAGTGGATCAACAACATCGTGATCATCGGCACCTGCGCCTTCACCGGCGCGCTGTTCCTGATCTACCTGCCGTATTACGCCACCTTCATGGGTGACGGCGAGACGGTGATCCCGGCCTTCTATGTCATCACCTTCCTGGTGATCCTGTTTGCCGCTTTCTCCTCCACCGACATCAAATACGTCCGCATCCTGTCGGTCGGCTCCACCGGGCTGTTCCTGGCGCTGATCCTGGGCATGTGGGCCTATGCCGGCATGGGCCTGGGCGCGTTCGCTGATACTGCCTCCAACATCGGCGGCTACTTCGCGAACATCCACAAGTTCATCCTGCCGCTCACCGACTATCATGAGTTCTACCTGTTCTGGTGGTTCGCATGGTCGATCATGATCGGCCAGTTCACCTCGCGCTTTGTCGGCGGCCTCAAGACCTGGCAGGTTCTGGCAGCGCTGCTGATCTTCCCGTCGATCCCGCTGGGTGTGTGGTTCTCGGTGCTGTACTACTACCACCTGAACAGCATTGAGACGACGCTGCTGATCAACGTCTCCATGGTCGCGGTGGGCATCATCTTCGTGGTCAACTCGTTTGACTCGCTGATCCGCCTGTACACCGACAACCTGAATCTGACGGCCAAGCGCTTCGGCACCATTCCCTATGTGCTCGGCAACGCGGTTGTGCTCTTCGGCCTGACCCTGGCCTTCCAGAGCCAGTGGCTGCAGATCCAGTGGATCGGCACCATCGTGATCGGCATCTATGTGGCCTGCCTGGCCTACATCATGATCGCCAAGCGCAGCGAAGTGATGAGCATCGACGCCTCGCCCGAGGAAAACGTGCTCGACTTCGAGAAGATCAAGACAGCCCACTAAGGGCGGTCTCCCGGCTGGCCCCCAAGTTTCCCCGAATGAGGGGACCAGCCTCCAACTGCCTGGCAGCGCCTTCGGGCCTGCCAGGCGCCTTTCGAAGAAACATCGCCAATACTTGGGAGGTCCGCGATGAGTGCCCCGAATATCCTGATCCTGATGGTTGACCAGTTGAATGGGACACTTTTCCCGGACGGCCCCGCCGAGTGGCTGCACGCACCGAACCTGAAGAAACTAGCGGAACGCTCGACCCGCTTTAAAAACGCCTACACCGCGTCGCCGCTCTGCGCGCCGGGCCGCGCCTCCTTCATGTCGGGCCAGCTGCCCTCGCGCACCGGCGTCTATGACAACGCGGCTGAGTTCCGTTCCGACATCCCGACCTACGCCCACCACCTGCGCCGCGCAGGCTACTACACCTGCCTCTCGGGCAAGATGCACTTTGTCGGCCCCGACCAGCTGCACGGGTTCGAGGACCGACTGACCACCGACATCTACCCGGCCGATTTCGGCTGGACCCCGGATTACCGCAAGCCGGGTGAGCGGATCGACTGGTGGTACCACAACATGGGCTCCGTCACCGGGGCAGGGGTGGCGGAAACCTCCAACCAGATGGAATACGACGACGAGGTCGCCTACAACGCCACCGCCAAGCTTTATGAGCTGTCGCGCGGGCTGGACGACCGCCCCTGGTGCGTCACCGTCTCCTTCACCCACCCGCACGACCCCTATGTGGCGCGCCGCAAGTACTGGGACCTTTACGAGGACTGCGAGCACCTGCTGCCCGAAGTCCCCGCCATGGACTACGAGGACCACGACCCCCACGCCAAGCGGATCTTTGACGCCAACGACTGGCGCAGCTTCGACATCACCGAAGAAAACATCAAACGCTCCCGCCGCGCCTATTTCGCCAATATCTCCTATCTGGATGACAAGATCGGCGAGATCCTGAACGTGCTGGAAACCACCCGGCAGGAGGCGATCATCCTGTTTGTCTCCGACCACGGCGACATGCTGGGCGAGCGGGGCCTGTGGTTCAAGATGAGCTTCTACGAGGGCTCCTCCCGCGTGCCGCTGATGATCTCGTCGCCTGATCTGCCCGCCGGCCTCATTGAAACGCCTGTGTCCACCCTGGACGTGACCCCGACACTGGGCGCGCTGGCCGGTGTCGATATGGCTGAAATCGAACCTTGGACCGACGGCCAGAACCTGGTGCCGCTGGCCAACGGAACGGAACGCACCGAACCGGTCGCCGTGGAATACGCGGCTGAGGCGTCTTATGCGCCGCTGGTGTCGCTGCGCTATGGCAAGTGGAAGTATAACCGCTGCGCGCTGGACCCCGATCAGCTGTTCGATCTGGAGACGGACCCGCACGAGCTCACCAACCTGGCAGAGGACCCGGCCCATGCCGGCACCCTGCAAACCTTGCGCGCCAAATCTGAGGCCCGCTGGAACCTGGAAACCTTCGACGCAGAGGTCCGCGCCAGCCAGGCCCGCCGCTGGGTCGTCTACGAGGCCCTGCGCCAGGGCGGCTATTACCCCTGGGATTACCAGCCGCTGCAAAAGGCCTCAGAGCGCTACATGCGCAACCACATGAATCTCGACAACCTCGAGGAAAGCAAACGCTTTCCCCGCGGCGAATAACCTTAGCAACCGTTCAGCATCTCCCCTGCTGAAGACCCCCGCTGGAGACACACAACATGACACATCCCGCACAGCCCAAGGCCAGCCACTTCATCAACGGCGAATACGTCGAAGACACCGCAGGTACCCCGATCCCGGTGATCTACGCCGCGACCGGCGAACAGATCGCCACCGTCTACGCCGCCACCCCGGCCATCGTGGAGCAGGCGCTCTCCACCGCCAAGGAAGCGCAAAAGGCATGGGCCAAGATGACCGGCACCGAACGCGGCCGCATCCTGCGCCGCGCCGCCGACATCATGCGCGAGCGCAACCACGAACTGTCGGTGCTGGAAACCTATGACACCGGCAAGCCGCTGCAGGAAACCCTGGTCGCCGACGCCACCTCCGGCGCCGACGCGCTGGAATACTTCGGCGGCCTGGCGGCTTCGCTGACCGGAGAGCATATCCCGCTGGGCGAGGACTGGGTTTATACCAAGCGCGAGGCACTGGGCCTGTGTGTCGGCATCGGCGCCTGGAACTACCCGACCCAGATCGCTTGCTGGAAAGGCGCGCCTGCCTTGGCCTGCGGCAACTCGATGGTGTTCAAACCCTCCGAGACCACACCGCTCTGCGCCCTGAAAGTTGCCGAAATCCTGATCGAGGCCGGCGCCCCCGCTGGCATCTACAACGTCATCCAGGGCATGGGCGAGGTTGGCGGCGCGCTGGTCACCGACCCGCGCGTTGACAAGGTCTCGCTGACCGGCTCGGTGCCGACCGGCAAAAAGGTCTACGCCGCCGCTGCCGAGGGCATGAAGCACGTCACCATGGAGCTGGGCGGAAAGTCGCCGCTGATCATCTTTGACGACGCCGACATCGACAACGCCGTCGGCGGCGCCATCAACGGCAACTTCTACTCCTCCGGCCAGGTCTGCTCCAACGGCACCCGCGTGTTCGTGCAGAAGGGCATCAAGGAGAAGTTCCTCGCCCGCCTCGCCGAGCGCACCGGCAACGCCATCATCGGCGACCCGATGGACGAAGCTACCAGCTTTGGCCCGATGGTGTCCGAGAACCAGATGAACATCGTGCTGGGCTACATCGAAAAGGGCAAAGAGGAAGGTGCCCGCCTGATCTGCGGCGGCAAGCGGGCAGACAAGGACGGCTTCTTCGTTGAACCCACCGTATTCGCCGATGTGACCGACAACATGACCATCGCGCGCGAGGAAATCTTCGGCCCGGTGATGTCCGTCCTCGACTTCGACACCGAGGAAGAGGTGATCGCCCGCGCCAATGACACCGAGTTCGGCCTGTCGGCGGGCGTCTTCACCAACGACTTCAGCCGCGCCCACCGGGTGATCGGCCAGCTGGAGGCGGGCAGCTGCTTCATCAACTCCTACAACGACGCGCCGGTCGAGGCGCCGTTCGGCGGGGTGAAGGCATCCGGCGTTGGCCGCGAGAACTCGAAAGAGGCGATCAAGCACTTCAGCCAGGTGAAGTCCGTCTACGTCCGCATGGGCGACGTCGAAGCGGCATTCTGATTGCCCTTTGGGCTGACGCCCGCCCGCCCGCCCCGCCAGCCCAGAGGGCAATCAGGGCAGGGCGGCAGACTACCCGGAGCTGCCTGCCCAAGCGGGCAGCCCGAAGGCAAAGCAAGGCAGAGCCGGGCAGGCATGGCGCCACCGGTCTCAGCGATGGAGAGAAGCGATGAACGCGGATTATGTGATTGTCGGGGCCGGATCAGCCGGCTGTGCCATGGCCTACCGGCTCAGCGAGGCCGGCAAGAAGGTCCTGGTGATTGAACACGGCGGCACCGATGCCGGGCCGTTTATCCAGATGCCGGGCGCGCTCAGCTACCCGATGAACATGCCGCTCTATGACTGGGGCTACAAATCCCAGCCCGAGCCGCATCTGGGCGGCCGCGAACTGGTCTGCCCGCGCGGCAAGGTGATCGGCGGCTCCTCCTCGATCAACGGCATGGTCTATGTGCGCGGCCACGCAGGTGACTATAACCACTGGGCCGAAAGCGGCGCCGCAGGCTGGTCCTATGCCGACGTGCTGCCCTACTTCAAACGCATGGAAACCTGGAACGACCGCGGCCATGGCGGCGACCCGGACTGGCGCGGCAAGGACGGCCCGCTGCATGTGACCCGCGGCCCCCGTGACAACCCGCTGCACGACGCCTTCGTCAAGGCGGGCGAGCAGGCGGGCTACCCGGTCACCTCCGACTACAACGGCGAGCAGCAGGAAGGCTTCGGCCCGATGGAGATGACGGTCTACAAGGGCCGCCGCTGGTCCGCCGCCAACGCCTATCTGAAGCCCGCGCTCAAGCGTGAAAACTGCGACCTGATCCGCGCCTTCGCCCGCAAGGTGGTGATCGAGGACGGCCGCGCCGTCGGCGTCGAGATCGAACGCGGCGGTAAGGTCGAAGTGATCCGCGCCAATGCCGAGGTGATCCTGGCCGCCTCCTCGCTGAACTCCCCCAAAATGCTGATGCTCTCCGGCATCGGCCCGGCCAAACACCTGGCCGAGCACGGCATCGACGTGGTCGCCGACCGTCCCGGCGTCGGCCAGAACCTGCAGGACCACCTGGAATTCTACTTCCAGTTCGCCTGCAAGCAGCCGATCACACTGTTCAAGTACTGGAACCTGTTCGGCAAGGGCCTTGTCGGTGCCCAGTGGATGTTCACCAAGACCGGCCTGGGCGCCTCCAACCAGTTCGAAAGCGCCGCCTTCATCCGCTCCGACAAGGGCGTGGATTACCCGGACATCCAGTACCACTTCCTGCCGATCGCGGTCCGCTACGACGGCCAGGCGGCGGCAGAGGGGCACGGCTTCCAGGCCCACGTCGGCCCGATGCGCTCGCCTTCGCGCGGGGAGGTGACGCTGGCCTCCAGCGACCCCAAGGACGCGCCGAACATCCTGTTCAACTACATGTCGACCGAGCAGGACTGGATCGACTTCCGCAAATGCGTGCGCCTCACGCGGGAGATCTTTGCCCAGGACGCGATGAAGCCGTTCCTCAAGCACGAGATCCAGCCGGGTGCCGACCTGCAGACCGACGACGAGATCGACGGCTTCCTGCGCGAGCATGTGGAAAGCGCCTATCACCCCTGCGGCACCTGCAAGATGGGCGCGGCGGAGGATCCGATGTCGGTGGTCGATCCGGAATGCCGCGTCATCGGTGTCGACGGCCTGCGCGTTGCCGACAGCTCGATCTTCCCGCGGATCACCAACGGCAACCTCAACGGCCCCTCGATCATGACCGGCGAGAAGGCCTCTGACCACATCCTGGGCCGCCGCCTGCCGTCCTCCAACGCAGAGCCGTGGTTCAACCCGAACTGGCGCGAAGCGCAACGCTGATCCTGTTGCGCTGCCAGCAAGCCGCCCGCCACCTCCCCTTTGTGCGGGCGGCTTACTTTCCGCAAAATTCTTTCTGAAAATCAGCGCGCCGCGCACATCTTTTGATCCGCGTCAAAGTGGCGGGGCGGGGGCGGGCATATTCTGCATCCGACCCTAGGAAGAAGGAGCGAACAGGTGTCCCATACTCCCCATGAGCTGTCCGAGGAATTCCCGGAAAAGGCTGCGCTGATGAGCCAGCTGAAGCAGTCGGATGCGCATTTTGCCAAGCTGTCGGATGAGTATCACGAAGTGAACCGGGCAGTGCACCGGGCGGAAACCAACGTGGAGCCGGTGAGCGAACAAGCCGAAACCGATCTGCGCAAGCAGCGCGCCGCCCTGAAGGATGAGATCTGGGGGATCCTGTCCAAGGCATAAGGCCCGGACCACAATCCAGCAAAGGGGAAGGAGCGCCGGTGGCGCTCCTTTTCAGTTACTAGGGCACGGCGCGGTCCGCGGCGCGCTTCACGCGCGCGTGAAATCCATGGTCCAATTCGTTTCCCAGGTCTTGCCGCCGTCCTGAGACATGGCCTGTTCCCAGCGGGGGGTCTCAGTTCGGGTGTGCAGCCAAAGAAACCTGACCGCCACGGGGTCACCCCGCAGGGTATCTTCTGCAAAGAATGAGCCGGTACCGTCCTTGAACTTGCCGATCACTGGCACGTCCAGCTGATGCGGGTCGTTGGCCGACAGCCACCATATGGCCCAGGTCTGGCTGGCCGTATCAAAAGACCGCAGCGCGATTGCCCGGTAGGCCCCGCCAGGAAATTTGAGAAGATTGTCTTCGACATTACCATTCCCGCCCAGCACATGCCGGGTTTCCGAGGTGCCTGGGAACTCTTCCCATTCATCGCAGCCAGCCAGGCGCTCTTTCAGCCTGCGGTGGCGCACATTCCATCGGCCGATCTCAAAATCGAAATCCCGGGATATGCTGAGATTCTCTTCCATAGGCTGTCCCCTTGCGGCTTATAAACTTTAATTGTTCCTGTTTTGTTCTTGGTTGACCGCGAAGTCAAGGATGATGCCTCGCCGTGTCGTGCCTTGGCAAATTGAGGGGGTGATTTCCCCTTCTCTTCATATTGTCAGCGGTTGAAATCCCTCGTGATTTCTTCAGTCCGGGCCCGAGATCATGGCGGTGCCGGGCAGGGGGCAAAGTGAAACAGGGTGCCGTAAACACCGCGCCGTGCCGAAGGGCGGGATCCGGGGCTTCGGTCCGCAGCATGCGGCTGAATAGAAGCATCCTGAGAAACGGGCGCCCGACGGAACTTTTTTACAGCCAAAGTTGCCATGCGATTCGCTGCGGTCGGTTTGATCTCGAATGGGAAACAATGCTGCACCATCCAGCCAATGTTGACCGAACCCTCCGCCAGATGAGGCAATTTTGGTGAATTTAAGGCAAATTCGTCAAAATTGTGACCGGACGCGCTACGTATAGCCTGCAGCTCAGGTTTGACCTCAGACCGGCTGCTGCGCAGCAGTGTGCGAGGGAGCAACCGTATGGGACACATCTATCAGCCGGGCCTTTGGCAGGAGATTGAAGGGACACCAGCCGAGGTTTCCGACGCGGAAATCATTGCGGCGGTTCGAAGCGTGATCCGGGAAGACACGGCAGTGCGTACTGATGAAGAAAAACCTGCACCGCGCCGGTTGCGCCATTGGCAGCCAGCCCCACAGGATCAACCCAAACAGCCGCCGGCAGCTGCCGTTCAGGCGGAACGCGCCCTGCTGGCCCGCCTGCTGGACCGTTTGCGCGGCTGACAATCCCGCCCGGATTTCCGTAGGCCTGCCGCAGCTCACCGCTGAAGGCGGCACAGTGCCGCGCAGCCGCCGCAGGCCTTACTCCGCCGCGGCCTTCCGAAGAAACGCTTCACCTGCTGCAAGCCCCGCATCCCAGGTTGCCTGGATCTTCTCCGGATCGGTAAAATCGATCTTGTCCGCGGGCACCTCGTCCTCAGGCCAGACGTACAGCCGCCCGGCGACGTCCGGCAGCCGCTTGTAGAGGCGCGTCAGCAGCACCAGCGTACGCCCCTTGTTCGGCTCCGGCATCGGCGCCTGATCGGCCATGCCGCCGTCGATCACCGCCCGCCCGTTCCAGCGCGGCGGCTCGAACACCGGCGGGATGGTGGCGGCGAACCGCACCAGATCGGCCAGCCGGCCCTCCCGCGCCGCCGCATTTGCGTCCACCAGGCTGGAGGTCACGCCAAACCGCTCCGCCCAGTTGAAATGCGGCGAGCCAACCAGGTGCAGCTCCGCCTCATAGGCCATCGTCGCCAGGCTGCCGGTCAGCCGCGCCCAGCGGTCGGAGGGCGGATGGCCGATCAGGATCTGCGCCTGCGGCCCGGCAGCCACCCGCGCCATGGCATCGCCGTCCAGCGACCGGGTGACCACGTCCTCATAGACCTGCTGATGCGGCGTCAGTCCGCCCTCGCCGGGCTGGTGCCAGTTGATGTTGCTGACGGTTTTCCGGAAGGCGTCCTTCATCTCCGCCAGCACCCGCTCGCCACGGCCCGCAAGGAACCCCGCCAGCGTCAGCGCGCCGCCGGACACCCCCGTCACCCGGGCCGGGCTCAGCGGCAGTTCATCCTGCACCACATGCAGAAAGCCGCCCTGCCAGAAACAGCGGCAGCCGCCGCCGGACAGGACCAGTTGTTCGAAATCCGCCATGACCCTAACCTAGGACGCGCAGCGCACGCAGGCCAGCCGCAGCCTCAGCTCACCTCATAGGGCAGCACGCCGCGCTGGTCGGTGTTGATGGTCAGCCGCCGCTCCAGGGGCGGGACAGAGCGCTGGTGGCAGTCCTTGCGCTCGCAGATGCGGCAGGAAATCCCGATCGGCTCATAGGCGCTGTCCTGGCTCACATCCAGCCCGTCGGCATAGACCAGCGCGTCCGCGTGGCGCACCTCGCACCCCAGCGCAATCGCATAGCGGCGCACCGGCGCACCGAACGAGCCGCCCGGTTTCGACACATCCCGCGCCAGCGAGATATAGCGCACCCCGTCCGGTGTCTCCGCCAGCTGCCGCAGGAACCGGCCCGGGGTCTCAAACGCCCGGTGCACGTTCCACAGCGGGCAGGCGCCGCCGAAACGGGCAAACTGCAGCCGCGTTGCCGAGTGGCGCTTGGTGATGGTGCCTGCCTGATCGACCCGCACAAAGAAGAACGGCACCCCCTTGGCGCCGGGCCGCTGCATGGTCGAAAGCCTGTGCGCGATCTGCTCGATCGAGGCGCCGAAACGGATCGCCAGCAGCTCCAGGTCGTGCCGGCAGGCCTGCGCCGCCTCCAGAAACCGCGTGTAGGGCATCAGCGCGGCCCCGGCGAAGTAGTTGGCCAGGCCGATCTTGGCGATGGCGCGGGCCTCCTCGCTCTGGAACTTTGCAAAATCCAGCGTCGCCTCCAGCAGCTGGTTCTGCCGCAGCAGAGCCACCTGCAACAGCATCTGGAACAGCTGCGTCTGCGGGGCGGAGCGGTTGGACAGATGCAGCACGCCCGCCTCCGCATCATAGTGGCGCAGCCCCTCCATCTCGGTCTGCTTCACGGCAACCCCGCCGCGCTCCAGCTCTGCCACTGCCGCTGCGCGGATATCGCTGGTGGCGGCAAAATGCTCTGCCGCGCGGTCGACCGCGTCGATGTAGTTGTCGCAATAGTGGAAGAAGTCCCGCACCTCTTCCCAAGGGCTGGCCTGGATACGCGCATCCTCCCGCCCCAGCGCCTCATCCAATGAGGCAAGGCGTTCGTGGGTCTGCCGGTAGGCCTGGTGCAGAGTCAGAAACGCCCGCGCCAGCGCCGGCGCGTTCGACGCCGTCAGCCGCAGATCCGCCAAGGGCGGCGCATCATCGGCAAACACCGGATCCGCCATCGCCTCGCGCATGTCGCTGACCAGGCGTTCGCTGTCGCCGGCGCTCAGCTCGGTCACATCCATGCCGAATTCCTGCGCCAGCGCCAGCACCACCGTGGTCGACACCGGGCGGTTGTTGTTCTCCATCTGGTTCAGATAGGGCAGGGAAACCCCCAGCTTGGCGGCGAAATCCTTCTGCGTCAGCTCCAGCCGCTGCCGCATCTCGCGCAGCTTGGCGCCGGCGTAAAGTTTCTGGGTGGCCATGAGGCGTGCCTTTGCAAATCGAACTCCTGCGAAGAGTATAATTGCAAAGGGTGCCCTGCAAGCCTGCGGCAGAACTTATGCGCGGATCTGCCGCTCCCGCCAGACCACCAGCAGAATTGCAACCAGCCCGCAGGCGGCGGTGGCAAACATGATCGCCAGAAGCGGCACCGCCGTGGAACCCGGCACCAGCATCATCCCGGCAAAGGCGCTGAGCGCCGCGCCTGCGCCGATCATAATCGCGCCGCTGAGGCCGGAGGCCGTGCCTGCCAGATGCGGCCGCACCGAAATCGCGCCCGCGGTGGCATTGGGGATCGCCATGCCATTGCCAAGCCCGACAAAGCACATGAGGCCAAAGAAGGTCCACACAGTATCTGCGCCCGCCATCGCAATCAGCAGCGACAGCAGCACTCCGCCGCCATTGATCACGCAGCCCCACAGCACCATGCGGTTGACCCCCAAACGGGTGGAATAGCGCCCGGAGATGAAGTTGCCGGCAAAATACCCCACCGCAGGCGCAGAGAAGTAAACGCCCAGCTCTGCCGTGCTGAGGCCGTAGACCTCGGTGCCGACAAAGGGCGCGCCGCCAAGGTAGGCGAAGAACGCGCCCGAGGCCAAACCGGAAGACAGCGAATAGCCCCAGAACCGCGGCGAGCGCAGCAGCTCGGGATACTCGCGAAACTGCGCCATCAGCGTCTTGCCGCTCTTGTGCGCGGTCTCGCCAAAGTCGGTGAAGGTGATCATCAGCGTGGCCGCACCGACCAGGAACAGCAGCCAGAAATTGGCCTTCCAGCCCATCCACTGATCCAGGAAGCCGCCGATCGCCGGGCCGATCATCGGCACGATAGCCATGCCCATGGTGACATAGCCGATCATGCTGGCGGCCTCGTTGGTGTCATACATGTCGCGCACCGCCGCGCGGCTCAGCACCATGGTGGCCGCGACCGCCGTTTGCGCCACCCGGAACATCAGGAATATCTCCGCGGTGGGCGCATAGATGCAGCCCAGCGTGGCCAGCAGGAACAGCACGATGCTGCCCAGGATCACCGGCCGCCGCCCCATCTGGTCGGAAATCGGCCCGACAAAGATCTGCACCACCGCATTGCCCGCCAGATACAGCGCCACCGACAGCTGCATCACCCGGTAGTCGACCGCGTAATACTCCGACATGCCCGCCAGCGACGGCAGATGCAGGTTCATGCCAAGCGCCGACAGGCCGGCGAGCAGGATCAGGGTGAAAATGCGCGGGGGCGTCCGCTGTCCGGACACGCGGGTATTATATGTGGACATACCATCGGGTTAGAGCAGTCCGGGGCGGTTGTCCATCAATCCTCTGCGCGGCTGCGCACAGGCTTGCCGCAGCGTCAGAATACCCTTGCATGAAAATCGCGGCGTCACCTATGGTTGCTTAGGCAGCGCATATTTTCGCGCATTTTCCCTAGGCCGCCCCTTTGTTGTGTTGAGGTGATACATGGCCAATACCCCGGATCCGCTTGCCAACAACCCTGCCATCCGCCAGTGGGCCGAACGGTTTTATGCCATTAAGGCCTGGACCATGCCGGATATGGCGGATCCCGCGGATGAGGAACTGGAGGCCCGGCGCAAGGCGGCGCTGGCGGAACTGGCCAAGATCACCATCCCCGCCACTCTCAGCTCCGGCGCCCGGCGCAGCCTGGCGGGCGGGCGCAAGGCGCTGAAAAAGGAAATCCTCAGCGCGGGCGGCGCGGATGCTTTCGATCAGATCGACAGTGATATCCAGGAACTGTCCAGCCAGCTCGCCGCGCAGACTGCCACCGCCGCGGCCCGCGGCAAGGCGCAGGCCGCCCAGGCTGAGGCTGAGGCCAAGTTTGCCGCCGTGCGCGACACCCTCGATCAGGGCGCTTTCACCTATCTTGAGGGGCTGATTAAAGCCGCGCACACAGCGATGGCCGCTGCCGTCACGGCCACTGACTTCGAGGCGGTGGAGGCGCAGGCCAAGGACATGACCGCCAAGGCGGAGGCCGCCAATACATACGGCCTCTACTTCGACAACTGGACCCGCGCGACCCTGTCGCTGATCGAGCCTATGGGCGATCCGGGCAAGGGTACCGCCACAGCCGCCCGCAGCGCGCAGATGAAAACTGCGGCAGACCATTCCAAGGCCGGCGATTTCGGCGCAGCCAAGGCGGCGCTGGAGTCCTGGAAGGCCAACCTCGGCGACGAGGGCGACATGGCCAAGGCGCTCAGCTTTGACGCTCTGCTGGCGGATTACATGGCCAACACCCATGACCGCTGCGACTTCATCCTGTCCAGCATGGTCCCGGACGCCAAGGATTACCGCAACCACCTGAAAAACGCCAAGAAAAAGGCCTATAAGGAGCAGAAGTACACCGAAGGCGAGGCGCTCTTGCAGGAGCTGATAGATTACAGTTCCCCGGAGCGCGGCGCGCTGGCCAGATACATGCGCACCTTCGATGCTTCGCTGAAGGCGGACAAGGGTTTCCGCGACGCCTTGGCGGCGGCTGATACCAAGCAGAATTTCAAGGGCACCAATGATCCTGCCGGCGCCATGGCGGATTTGAAGGTCTGGGAGGGGGCCAACAAAGTGCTGATGCGCCAGAGCCGGTCCAAGCAGATCGTCAAGGCGCTGGAGAAGAAATACCAGGCGCTCCGCCAGGTGCTGACAGAGCCGGAGCTGTCCGATCTGACCGCCACCTGGGATGCGCATAAGGCGCTGGCGGACGCCGGCAATTTCGACAAGGACGCAGGCGCCCCGCAGTATCACGCCAAGCTCAATGAGCTGTTCAAACTGGAGAAGGTGGTGGATGAGCGCCGCGAGATGGCGCTGATCCTGCAGCGCTATCCGGCGGCTGCGGGGTACGATTTCCAGAAACAGGTGGCAGACGCCCTGGCCGCTAAAAAATACACCGAAGCAGTGGCCGCGGTCCCCGGGGCGCTGGCGCTGCTGCGCGCGATGCCTGCCTATCTGGACGCCCGGATGGCCGCAGAGGATCTGCTGGCAGTGCTGCCCGGCGATGCGGATGAACTGACCGGCCCGCTCGATGCTGCGATCAAGGCGGCAGAGGCCACCGCCCGCGGCGGCGATCCGGCCAAGGCTGCCAGCAATCTGCAGGCGGTGCTGGACGGCACTGATTACATGGACCTCGTGCTGGCCATGGCGGACTACCGCGCCAAGCTGGCCAAAGTTCAGAAAGAGCACAACCGGACCAAAAAATACCTCGACCTTACACCGGCCAAAGACAAGCTCGACGAGTCGCTGAAAACCGCCACGGACCGGGCGGACAATGACAAGGAATACGGCGACGCCTTCCTGATGCTGGACACCCACCAGAAGCTGCTGCAGCAGGTCAAGCCCATGGCCACCGCGCGGTTTCAGGTGCAGGGTATCCTCAAGGCGCTGGAGCGGGCCGGCACGGACGCCGGCAAGCTGACCCCCTTCAAGGAGCGGGTCGCGGCGGCCGAGGATGAGGCCAGGAAACCCGACTTCCCCGAGGCCAAGACCGCCTTCGACGGCATCCGCACCGACCTGCAGGCGCTCTGCAAAGAAGCCGCCGAGGACTGCGAGGCGCAAGACGGCGTGGACAGCAACGCGGGCCACTCGCTGGACCGCCACGGCCCGGACGTCAGCGACGACGACCTGATCCAGCGGCTCAAGACAGGCAAACCGCCGAATGCCAAAACCGACGACGAGCGCTCCTACACCGGCGCCTCCTCCAAGTTCCACAGCCCGCAGGACTGGCTGGCCGGCCGCGAACTGGCGGCCCAGGCTGCGCTGGACAGTGATGAGAAAATTGACATCAACGTGACCAAAATGGATGTCTCGGGCAATCCGCTGGACTGGCCCGAGGAAAACTTCGACTGCACCGTCGAGCACGGCCGCCCGATCGACAAGGCCTTTGTCGGCCACAAGAAACACGTGCGCCTCGACGACAATGGCGAACCGATCCCCGATAAGACCTACGAGACCTTTGAGGAGATCGAGGGCCTGACCCGCGCCTATGTGAACTTCATCTGGGAGCCGGACAAGCTGCCCGCCGAAACCACCCCCTTTCCTGCCGATCCGACGGACCACCCCGAGGAAAAGGCCCAGGACAACGCCGACTACGTCGAGAAGTACAAAGAGCGGCACAACACCGCTCCGACGGAGATCCCGGGCCGCTGGGTGATGATGCAGCAATATCCGGTCGCCGACGGCTGGGACAATGAGACCAAGACTTACACCAACGCCAATCCGGGGAACATGATCCCATGAAAATCCGCAAGGAATTGATCGCGGGCTACACGCGTCTGCTGACCATGGGCCGGGCCGTCAACGCGCCCGATCCGATGGCCGATCTGGCCCAGTTCGACGCCGACATCCGCGCCATGCACAGGCGCGCCCACAAGGACGGCAACCTCGACTGGCTGCGGCTGGCGCTGGACTCTCTGATCGCCAATCCGCGCGGCCGCATCGGCCAGTTCGCGGGCCAGCAGTACCCCTTCGACGACGCCGAACTGCAGGCGCTGTTCCGCCGCGCCTATGAGACGATCTGGCCGGATCAGCCGCTGTCAGAGCCCGGCGATGAGGCGGATCTGGAGTTCGTGGATATGAGCGCAGAGGACTGGGCCGCGGCCACCGGCGCCAGCTAGGAGTACACCATGGCAGACCAGGCTTTTGATTCCGACGCCGTCCTGAAGCTCCTGAAAAAGTCCAAGGCTTCCGGCAAGGAGCTGCCCTTTGCCTTCGGGCTGGCGGGCAAACCGGAAAACTGCGGCCTGATGATCGACCTGCGAAAGCCTGGCAAGGTGCTGCGCGGCGACTTGAAGAAGATGCCGGGGATCAAGAAAACCTGCTTCGGCACCCTGCGGGTGGAGGAAAACGAGGTTTTCCTGCGGCCGGAAAAGCCGCTCAAGGGCATCGTCAAGCAGCTGAAGAAGAAGTTCAAAACCGAAGGCATGGTCAAGTTCAAGCCGGTGCTGGTCGGCCCCGACGGCAGCATCATCGACGAAGACAGCCTGCCCGATGACGATGCTGTGCTGCCTGAAACCAGCGCGCCGGAACAGCCGGATGACGGCATGGCAGCAGTGTTGAAGCAGCGCATCGCCGCCGCCGCGGAAACGGTCAAGGCGCTGGGCAAACCGGAGCTCGCGGCCAAGCTCGCGCCGGAGATCAAGGCCAGCGCCAAACTGCTGGGGCAGGGCGACCACGACGGCTGCGCCGCCCGGCTCGACCGGCTGGAGGCGGCGCTTGCCAAGCTTCAGGCGCAGCCCAAACCGGCCCCCGCGCAGTCAGAGCAGGCTGCCAAGCTGAGCAAGCTGCTGGCGGCGCAGGCAGCCAGGATCAAAACCCTGCCGCCGGAGCAGGCCGCACCACTGGCCGAGCAGGCCCGCGCCATTGCCGCCAGCCTCAAATCCGGCGCCCTGCCGGAGGCCGCGGAGGGGCTGAAGGCGCTGATCGCTGCCCTGGACGCCCCGGCAGAGGCGGAGCAGACCCAGGCCGACCCGATGGAAATCTGGCAGGCCGCCAAGGAGGATGTCGACCGCGGCGTCTCCAGCCTGCAGGACGCGCTCAAGGCGCAGAACCACCCGGTGCTGGCGCAGATCGCCGATGCCGGGCTGGCCGGCGCCACCGACGGCAATCAGACCGCCCTGATGAAGGCGCTGTTCGAGATGAAATCCGCCACCGGCGACGCCCGCAAGGCAGCGGCGCAGGCGCTGCTGGCCCAGATCGCCGCGTACCTCAAGTTCCTCAAGGATGATCCGGTGATCACAATGGTCGAGGACAACCCCTTTGGCGTCTCCGTCCCGGTCAAGGCGCCGCTGACGGCAGCATTGCGGCAAATGGCGGATATCGCAAAAGCGGCCTGACCCCGCTGTCCGGCCAGCGCCGCACAGCGGGCAAAGGACGCCCGGACTTTGCTGATTTTCAGGTTTGCTAACACCATATGCAAACGGTTTGCAAATTTGCGAAAATTACCTTTGGCTTGCTGCGCGCGCAATATATGGTCCCGGTGAAATCTACAGGGGACATGTGCCATGAAAGACATTCTTTCCGAGCTGGAAGACCGCCGCCAGGACGCGCGGCTGGGCGGCGGCCAGCGCCGCATCGATGCACAGCACGGGCGCGGCAAGCTGACAGCCCGCGAACGGATCGAGCTGTTGCTGGACGAGGGCAGCTTCGAAGAATTCGACATGTTCGTCAGCCACCGCTGCGCCGATTTCGGCATGGAAGACAACAAGCCGGCGGGTGACGGCGTGGTCACCGGCTGGGGCACCATCAACGGCCGCCAGGTCTATGTCTTCTCCCAGGACTTCACCGTGCTGGGCGGCTCGGTCTCCGCGACACACGCGCAAAAGATCTGCAAGATCATGGACATGGCTGTGCAGAACGGCGCGCCGGTGATCGGCATCAACGACTCCGGCGGCGCCCGCATCCAGGAAGGCGTCGACGCGCTCGCAGGCTACGCCGAGATCTTCCAGCGCAACATCATGGCGTCCGGCGTGATCCCGCAGATCTCTGTCATCATGGGCCCCTGCGCCGGCGGCGCAGTCTACAGCCCGGCGATGACCGACTTCATCTTCATGGTCAAAGACACCTCCTACATGTTCGTGACCGGCCCCGACGTGGTGAAAACCGTGACCAACGAAGTGGTTACGGCTGAGGAACTGGGCGGTGCCTCCACCCACACCCGTAAATCCTCCGTCGCCGATGGCGCCTTTGAAAACGACGTGGAAGCCCTGGCCGAAGTCCGCCGCCTGGTCGATTTCCTGCCGCTCAACAACCGCGAAAAGCC
The DNA here is from genome assembly GCF_056158685.1 of Leisingera sp. ABM4_103. Classification (NCBI taxonomy): domain Bacteria; kingdom Pseudomonadati; phylum Pseudomonadota; class Alphaproteobacteria; order Rhodobacterales; family Roseobacteraceae; genus Leisingera; species Leisingera sp. ABM4_103. The sequence continues at coordinate 2,719,937 of NZ_JBSWTU010000005.1, forward strand.
GCCGGTGCGCCCGTTCTTTGACGAGCCCGGCCGCATCGAGACCAGCCTCGACACCCTGATCCCGGAAAACCCCAACAGCCCCTACGACATGAAGGAGCTGATCACCAAGGTCGCGGACGAAGGTGACTTCTACGAAATCCAGGAGGATTTCGCCAAGAACATCATCACCGGCTTCATCCGTCTTGAGGGCCAGACCGTGGGCGTTGTTGCCAACCAGCCGATGGTGCTGGCGGGCTGCCTCGACATCGACTCCAGCCGCAAGGCCGCCCGTTTCGTGCGCTTCTGCGACTGTTTCGAGATCCCGATCCTGACCTTCGTCGACGTGCCGGGCTTCCTGCCGGGCACCTCCCAGGAATACGGCGGCGTCATCAAGCACGGTGCAAAACTGCTGTTCGCCTATGGCGAGGCCACCGTGCCCAAGGTCACCGTAATCACCCGCAAGGCTTACGGCGGCGCCTATGACGTGATGGCCTCCAAGCATCTGCGCGGTGACTTCAACTATGCCTGGCCGACCGCCGAGATCGCGGTGATGGGCGCCAAGGGCGCCACCGAGATCATCCACCGCGCCGATCTGAACGATCCCGAAAAGATCGCCCAGAAAACTGCGGAGTATGAAGACCGCTTCGCCAACCCGTTTGTGGCGGCCGAGCGCGGCTTCATTGACGAGGTGATCATGCCCCAGTCCACCCGCCGCCGGGTCAGCCGCGCCTTTGCCTCCCTGCGGGGCAAGCAGCTGAAGAACCCGTGGAAAAAGCACGACAACATCCCGCTGTAACAGCGGATGTGTCAGCGGGGGCTGTCTGCCCCCGCACCCCCGAGGATATTTTTAAGCCAGATGAAGAGGGATCCGGTAGCTTGACCCGCAGCCGTTGGCATATCACCCGCACAGACAACAGCCTGACGCTGTCGCGCCGCCTGCCTGCGCGCTTTGACGTGGCGGCGGAAACGGTGCTGCCCGCCGGCGACCCGCTGCGGCTGGCGCATCAGATCCGTCAGGATATGTGGCGGCGCCTGCAATCCTTGCGCGGCTTCTCCCCGGTGGTGGAAATTGCCGCTGAAGGGCAGGGGTTCAAGGTGCGCGCTGGCGGCCAAGTGACGGGCCGGGTGCCTTCAAATGCCGCCGGGCAGATCGCTGAGGTTCTGGAAAACCCCGCCAGCCGCGCCCGCTGGATCCGCCATGCCGGCCGGGGGCAGGGGAACGCACTGCGTGATTCCCGGGCAGCTGCGAGGGAATCGCACAGATTCGCGGCAAAAATTGACATGAAGAGCAAATCAGCGTCATGATCCGCTCCAGCCGATATCAGACAGCGCGCGCGACTTGCGCAGCGCCTGCAGCTCCGGCCGGAGGAGCCCGGGTAACCGGGGGCCGGGGCTGCGGATATCTGGCGGCCATCCCCTTTGCGCTCTTTGCCCAGGCCGCGCTGGCCGCGGACGCCATCGCCGTGCCTTCGGGCCAGCTGGTGACCCTGGCCGAAGTGCTGCTGGACGAAGCACCCGGCCAGCCGGACCAGACTTGGGCCAGGTTCCGCTTTCTGGCGCCGCAGATCGCCCGCGGCACCGGCACCGTCAGCTATGACACCGCGGCCCCCGACATGGATCACCTGTGCGGCACCCTGGCGCTGCCCTATCTGGCCGAACACGGAATGACGGCCGCGCGGGTGGTGATCTCGCTGTCCGACCGGGAGGTGCCCTTTGGCGCGCAGGATCCGGAAGCGACCCAGTTCTTTGAAGCCTACCGGCCCGACGGCACGGCCTGCATGTGGGAGGCTTTCTGATGCGTCCACAATATCTTGCGGGGCAAAGCTCAGATCGGCGGAAACTTGCGGCATTGCAGCCACAGCGCTGCCAATTGCCGCGATTTGCATGTGACTCGGATGTAAACCCGGCTATCCTCGGCACGGGCAGTTGGTTGACTGCCTTCGCATTGAGGTTGAGGCAGGCGGCGGGCACAGCCCCCGCAGGTTTCACAAATTTTATCAGGAGACAGAAATGTCCAAGAGCATCAAGCTTATCGCCCTCGCCGGCCTGCTGGCCGCTGTTACCGCCTGCGCCCAGCAGGAAGAAGAATTCGTCGTGGTTGAGCCGCAGCCGGTCTCGCAAGAGCCGGAATTCACCGGCAAGTACAACTAATCCCTACAGGGGTCCGGCCCTGCGGCCGGCCCCCGCCGCCCCGTGGGGTGCCGGACCGGAGGCACCCAAATGCTGAAACACCGCGGGTTCCCGGGCCGTATGCCCGGTACTGATTTCCAATTCACCATCCGCCGCCCCAACCCCAAGGGGGCCACGCCGCTGATCCGGCGCGAGCGCTTCCGCGACCGCAAGAACGTCGACAAACGCGTCGACCAGACGTTCATGCAGGCGCTGTGGGAGCAATTCGGCGACCAGCCATTTGAACGCGGCAACCTTGATGCCGGCCGTCTTAGCTGGCTGTTCGGCCGCGAGGTGATCCCGGCCGAAGAACCCTTCGATCCCGAAAGCTATGAGGCACTGCTGGTCATTGACGAAGCCGTGGCCCGTGCCTCTTTCCCGGAGGCGTTCAGCTGATGCGGGCGCCCCGCACGCATAGCACCCCGGGAACCCCGCAAGTTTCCTTGCGGGGCAGGGGACGGTGCTGCGGGGCAGGCCGCCGCTCAGAAGTCCAGCTGCACCGCCAGCTGGACCCGGTCTCCGTCAAAGGTGCTGCCGGAGACAGTGTCGTTGCGCTCGCCAAAGATGTACTCGGCGCTCAGCGTCAGATTGTCGGTCGGGTTGAAGAACGCATTGACGTGAATGGTCTCCAGCTCGGTAAAGGACAGTGTGCCGGTCGAGGTCGGCAGGTCGTAGTCCTCGCGCCCGTAGCCGATGCCGACATTCCATTTCTCGCCGATGTCCTGGCGGAACTCGAGGGTGTAACCCTCCACGTCATTGGCCTGACCGCCAACAATGGCATCGCCAACCCCGATCAGCAGCGGTCCAAGGGCTTCACCGTCGACGTAAGTGGCCTGAAACAGTCCGCCTTCCCAGGGGGTGACCGCGCCGGACAGGGTGACGCCGGTCTGATCCGCTTCAACGCCGCCGCTCTCGATGGTGCCGGTCAGCCCGGCAATCCGCGCGGTGAACAGGTCGTTGCTGTATTGCGCGGCCGCGGTGAACACCGGATCGCTGGACGAGGAGCTGTTTTCCTCCAGCGACAGGCTGTAATCGAAGCCGCCGCCAAAGCTGTTGCTGTAGCGGATCTGCGGCACGCGGGCAAAGGCGATGCCGACAGGGCCGTTGAACTCCACGCTGGCAGGGTACTGGCCCAACGGCATGAAGTTGGTCCAGGTCTGGCCAAAGGTCCAGTGATCGCCGATCTGGATATTGGCGTGGCGCAGCCGCAGTTCGGACCGGCCGCCCGAGGCGAACAGGTCGAATTCCAGCTGCCCGCGCAGGGTGCCGATATCGCTCTCGGTGCTGGTGCGGATGCCCAGGCGCGACTGGCGCACGGTGGCGCCGAACTCGCCGCCGGTGGCGTTTGCCGGCTCACCGATATTGTTCACAAAGGCAGTATCGCCCTGAGTGAAATCAAAGTCGTAATAGAAATCGGCCTTGGCATAGCCGTAGATGTCGACCGCGGTATTGCCCAGCCGGAAATCGCCGGGGGCGCCGGTCACCTGCTGGTTACCGGCCTCCAGGGCCTCGACGCGGTTGCGCAGCTCCTGCAGCTCGGACTGCGTGTCTGCCTGCGCCAGCCCGGCGCTGCCGGCAAGCGCTGCGGCAGCCAGGGCGAAACGCCCCTTTTGCACCTTGATCATGGGGTTATCCCTCCTCCTTGCGTGGTGTCGGGCCACGCTTTCACGGGGTGCAAACAAGGGGAAATGACATCCAAGGGAGTGATCGTGACCGCGGGCGCCGGGAAAAGTGACCAATTCCCACGGCGCGGTCCCGCAGATGTGACCGCATCCGCCAAACCTTTGGCTGCACGGCAAAACCTGGCGCCGCAATTCCCCCGCCGGTCACGCGGGCGCAGCAGCGGCGGCCGGGCTGGCTCTGATCCGCGCCGCCTCCGTAACGGTTATGTGACAGCGCCGCTGCGCAGCCGCGCCAGCAGCCGCCGGGCCAACCGTTATGTCGGCGTGAATCTGCACACGGCCCGCGGGATTCAGCAGGAATCTGCCCAAATCAACGGCCCCGCATTTCCTGTGCTTACAGCGGCCTCCGCGGCGTGCATCGTGAGTTAAGCAGCGCAGCCACGCTGCTGTGCCGAGCATCTGTTCCGGCCCCTTCGCCTGAACGGGCAGGTACGCGACCCCATCCGCGGCCTGCCCGTCTTTTATCCCCTTCAGGCAGCGGCGGAAGCTTGCCATTCGCCCCCCCCGATGCGGCAAGCCTCCGCCCATGTGAAGGGGCGTGTCTCTCCGCCGTTGCACCGGACCGTTCTGCCTGCAAATTCCGCAGGGACACTGACGTCCCCGGAAGAAGGAACATGGACATGCGGGCAAAATCTCTTATCGCAGCGCTCTCGCTGTGCGGCTTGGCGGCAGCATGCGGCGACACCACTGGCGAGCGGGTCGTTTACGGCGCAGGCGCCGGCGCAGCAGGCGCTGCGCTGCTGGACGCCAATCTGGTCACCGGCGCCGCGGTCGGCGTTGCCGCAAACCTCGTTTACTGCGAACAAAACCCCCGCAAATGCTGAGGCTGCCGCCGCAGCTCTGAAAAGCGGCCCCGCCGGGGCTGCACATCCTATCGCGCTGACGCCGTGCCTGGGCTTGCCCCGGGCGCGGCGTTTTGCATTCCGGAATACCAAGAAACAAGGGACTGCCTATGTTTGATAAGATCCTGATCGCCAACCGGGGCGAGATCGCCTGCCGCGTGATCAAAACCGCGCGGAAAATGGGCATCAAGACCGTTGCCATCTACTCCGACGCCGACAAGCAGGCCCTGCATGTGCAGATGGCCGACGAGGCTGTCCACATCGGCCCGCCGCCGGCCAACCAGTCCTATATCGTGATCGACAAGGTGATGGACGCGATCCGCCAGACCGGCGCGCAGGCGGTGCATCCGGGCTATGGCTTCCTGTCCGAAAACTCCAAATTCGCCGAGGCGCTGGAGGCCGAAGGCGTCGCCTTTGTCGGCCCCCCGAAAGGCGCGATCGAGGCGATGGGGGACAAGATCACCTCCAAGAAGATCGCCCAGGAGGCCGGGGTCTCCACCGTGCCCGGCTACATGGGCCTGATTGCCGATGCCGACGAGGCGGTGAAGATTTCGAATGAGATCGGCTACCCGGTGATGATCAAGGCCTCCGCCGGCGGCGGCGGCAAGGGCATGCGGATCGCCTGGAACGACGAAGAAGCCCGCGAAGGCTTCCAGTCCTCCAAGAACGAGGCCGCGAACTCCTTCGGCGACGACCGCATCTTCATCGAGAAGTTCGTGACACAGCCGCGCCACATCGAAATCCAGGTGCTCTGCGACAAGCACGGCAACGGCATCTATCTGGGCGAGCGCGAATGCTCGATCCAGCGCCGCAACCAGAAAGTCGTGGAAGAGGCCCCGTCGCCGTTCCTGGATGAAGAAACCCGCAAAGCCATGGGCGAACAGGCCGTCGCGCTGGCCAAGGCGGTGGGCTATTCCTCCGCAGGCACCGTGGAATTCATCGTCGACGGCGACAAGAATTTCTACTTCCTGGAAATGAACACCCGCCTGCAGGTGGAGCACCCGGTGACGGAACTGATCACCGGCGTCGACCTGGTGGAGCAGATGATCCGCGTCGCCGACGGAGCGGAACTGCCGCTGCGCCAGGAGGACGTGAAACTCACCGGCTGGGCGATTGAAAACCGCCTTTATGCCGAGGACCCCTACCGCGGCTTCCTGCCGTCCATCGGCCGCCTGACCCGCTACCGCCCGCCGCAGGAAACCGCCGCAGGCCCGATGCTGGAAAACGGCAAGTGGCAGGGCGATGCGCCGGCAGGCGAAGCCGCCGTGCGCAACGACACCGGCGTCTATGAGGGCGGCGAGATCTCGATGTACTACGACCCGATGATCGCCAAGCTCTGCACCTGGGCGCCGACCCGCGAGGACGCCATCGGCGCCATGCGCACCGCGCTCGACAGCTTCGAGGTAGAGGGCATCGGCCACAACCTGCCGTTCCTGTCTGCGGTGATGGACCACCCGATCTTCATCGAGGGCTCGATGACCACCGCCTTCATCGAGGAGCAGTATCCCGAGGGCTTCGAGGGGGTCGAACTGCACAGCGACGACCTGCGCAAGATCGCGGCGTCCTGCGCCGCAATGCACCGGGTTGCCGAAATCCGCCGCACCCGCGTGTCCGGCCGGATGGACAACCACGAGCGCAAGGTCGGCACTGATTGGGTCGTCACCCTTCAGGGCCAGTCCTTTAACGTGGTGATCGACGCCGACCGCGAAGGCGCCACCGTCAATTTCGAGGGCGGCGGCAGCTACCGTGTGACCTCGGACTGGACGCCGGGCGACCAGCTGGCCACCCTGCAGGTGAATGGCGAGACTCTGGTGCTGAAGACCGGCAAGGTGACGCAGGGCTTCCGCATCCGCTCCCGCGGCGCCGACCTCAAGGTGCATGTGCGCACCCCGCGCCAGGCCGAGCTGGCCCAGCTGATGCCGGAGAAAGTGGCACCCGATACCTCCAAGATGCTGCTCTGCCCGATGCCCGGCCTGATCGTGAAGGTCGATGTCGAAGTGGGGCAGGAGGTCCAGGAGGGCCAGGCGCTCTGCACCGTCGAGGCGATGAAGATGGAAAACATCCTGCGCGCCGAGCGCAAGGGCGTGGTGTCCAAGATCAACGCCGCCGCGGGCGACAGCCTGGCGGTCGACGATGTGATCATGGAATTCGAATAATGCACCGCGGGGCAGGCATATATGCAGCCGGGCAGGCGGGTTTTCCCGCCGCCGCTGCCGTGCCTGCCCCGCACCGCATGGTGCCATGCACCGAATCTTCAGGAATTTCCGCGACACTCAGGGCGTTTGACGACCTCAAGGTGCCGCATGATCCGTCTTCTGACCTGCCTTTTGACCGCTCTGGCGCTCCTGTCGGCTTGTGCCCTGGACGAGGAGGAGGCGCTGCGCGCCCGGCTCTCCGGCTGGGTGGAGCTGGGGGAGACGTTCTTTTTCCAAAGCTCGATGAGCTGCACCGCTGCGGTGTTTCACACGGCGGAATATCCGCGCATCACCTCTCTGGTGGACCGCGCGCGCTCCCTCAACACCGGCATGAAGATGCTGGAGGCGGGCAAACCGGTGATGTTTGCGGTCTCCGGAAAATCCCCCAACGCCGTGACAGAGGACATCATGTCCCGCGACCTGCCGCAGGGGCTGGGGGTGCTGAATTCGGGGCTGGCAGGGGTCAGCTGCATGACCGATCTGGTCAAGTCAGTCTATTACCAGGCGATCCGCAATCCCGCCTCCAGCCTTGTCTTCGTGCCGGAAACCGGCGCGATGGTGGTGCTGGACAAGCAGGCAATGGCGCTGATCTACGTCCGCGGCAACGGCTAGACGTTCAGCGCAGCCAGGCTCACCCGCCGCGCCGTTCTTCCACTTCGCGCAAGCGCTCCGGGAACTTGTCGATGGTGCGCGACAGCTCACGTACCGTCCAGGGGTGCGGCTTCCGCAGCTTGACGCCGCCGTCCTTGCCCACCAGAACCAGCATGAACCCGCGCGGCCGCAGCTTCTTGCGCAAGGCAGAACGCGCCGCCGGATCGGTATCGGTCAGAACCACCACATCGCGCTCGCGCAGGGCTTCGGCGCCCTGCATCAGCCGCTCGATCTGCTCATGGTACCGGGGGTCCTCGGGGCTGTCGGCAAACACCACCACCGGGCGGTGCGTCCACTGGAATTCCTCCAGGTCCCCATCGTACCCGGGCTGGATCAGTTCAGGCGCGCTGCCATCGGCCGCGACGGCCGCCAGCGGAAGAAAACCTGCCAAAACAACGGATAGGATTGCTTTCATGATCTCTCCTGTTCCGTTGAATATATGTGCGGCGGCGGCAAATGCGACGGAGAAAACCCGCACACGGGCAAAAAATATCATCGTTAACGGGATAATGAGGGGTTGCCGGCCATGATTGTGCAATTCCCCTTGACCGGGCTGCGGCCTGCGGCCCTCCAGCAGAGGTCCCGTAACACGATGAAAGTCATCCTTCATACCGGCGCACACCGCTGCGCGACAACATCCTTTCAGGAATATCTGCGCCAGAACGCCCAGGGGCTGAACAAGCAGGGCGTCAGCTTCTGGGGCCCGTACCGCACACGCAACGGACTGTTTCACGGCATTCAGCCGGGCCCGGTGCCGGTGACGGGCCGCGATCCGGTGCAACGCGCTCAGGGGCGGCTGCAGATGCGGATGGCCGGCTGCCGCGACCGGGGCATCCGCCACCTGCTGGTGAGCGAGGAAAACATGATCGGAGCGGTGCGCCAGAACCTGCGCCTCGGCGACCTCTACAGCGGCGCCGGGGAACGCATGGCGCGGTTCGCCCAGGCTTTCGGCGGCGCGGTGACCGATGTGGCGCTGAGCATCCGCAGCCTCGACAGCTACTGGACCTCGGCGCTGGCTTATGCGGTGGCGCGCGGCCACAAGATGCCGACGGCGAACAGCCTCGACCGGCTGGCCTATTCGCCCCGCAGCTGGCGCGACGTGATCACCGATATTGCCTGCGCGATGCCCGGCGTGCGCCTGCGGGTGCTGCCGTTTGAAACCTTCGGCGCCCGGCCGGAGGCGGCGCTGGAGACCCTCACCGGCATTGAGGCGCCGCGCACCCACGCGCGGGTGCGCCTGAACGCCTCGCTCTGCCTGCAGGACCTGCGCGCCAGCCTGCCGTCCTCCGCAGCAGCCCAGCTGCCGGAAGGGACAGGCCGCTGGCGCCCCTTCGACGGCGCGCAGACCGCATATCTGCGCGAGGCTTATGCCGACGACATGATGTGGCTTGCGGGCGGGGCGGACGGCCTCGCTGCGCTGGCACAGGACCCGGATAAACAGGCGGCGGGCACGAACCCGCCCCGTATCGCACTGACAAGAGGAAGACCTGATGACAAACAAAGACGAATGGCGGGCTCTGGCTGAGAAAGAGCTGCGCGGACGGGCGGTCGATGACCTCAACTGGCAGACGCTGGAAGGCATCGAGGTCAAGCCGCTCTATACCGAAGACGACACCAAGGGCCTGCCGCACATGGGCACGCTCCCCGGATTCGGCCCCTTCACCCGCGGGGTGAAGGCCACGATGTACGCAGGCCGCCCCTGGACCATCCGCCAGTATGCGGGCTTCTCCACCGCCGAGGAATCCAACGCCTTCTACCGCCGCAACCTGGCCGCGGGCCAGCAGGGCGTCTCGGTGGCCTTCGACCTCGCCACCCACCGCGGCTATGACAGCGACCACCCCCGGGTGGTCGGGGACGTGGGCAAGGCAGGCGTCGCCATCGACAGCGTCGAGGACATGAAGATCCTGTTCGACGGTATCCCGCTCGACAAGGTCTCGGTCTCGATGACCATGAACGGCGCGGTGATCCCGGTTCTGGCCTCCTTTATCGTCGCAGGCGAGGAGCAGGGCCACGACAAATCCCTGCTCGCGGGCACCATCCAGAACGACATCCTCAAGGAGTTCATGGTCCGCAACACCTATATCTATCCGCCGAAACCCTCGATGCGGATCATCTCGGACATTATCGAATACACCTCGAACGAGATGCCCAAGTTCAACTCCATCTCGATCTCCGGCTACCACATGCAGGAGGCCGGCGCGAACCTGGTGCAGGAGCTGGCCTATACCATCGCGGACGGGCGCGAATATGTGCGTGCGGCGCTGGATGCCGGCATGGACGTGGACAAGTTCGCAGGGCGCCTGTCGTTCTTCTTTGCGATCGGCATGAACTTCTTCATGGAAATCGCCAAGCTGCGCGCGGCGCGCACCCTGTGGCACCGGGTGATGACCGAATTCGGCGCCAAGTCCGAACGCTCCAAGATGCTGCGCACCCACTGCCAGACCTCCGGCGTCTCGCTGCAGGAGCAGGACCCCTACAACAACGTGATCCGCACCGCCTATGAGGCAATGAGTGCGGTGCTCGGCGGCACCCAAAGCTTGCACACCAACGCGCTGGATGAGGCCATCGCGCTGCCCACCGACTTCTCCGCCCGCATCGCCCGCAACACCCAGCTGGTGCTGCAGGAGGAAACCGGCGTCACCAACGTCGTGGACCCGCTGGCCGGCTCCTACTACATCGAAAGCCTCACCAACGAACTGGTCGAAAAAGCCTGGGCGCTGATGGAAGAGGTCGAGGAGATGGGCGGCATGACCAAGGCGGTCGAGTCCGGCATGCCCAAGCTGCGCATCGAAGAGAGCGCCGCCCGCCGCCAGGCTATGATCGACCGCGGCGAAGAGGTCGTGGTGGGCGTCAACAAGTACCGCAAGGACAAGGAAGACCCGATCGACATTCTGGATGTCGACAACCACGCGGTGCGCGAGGCGCAGATTGCACGTCTGCAAAAGATGCGCGAAACCCGCGACGAGGCCGCCTGCCAGGCCGCCCTCGACGAACTCACCCGCCGCGCCGCATCAGGCGAGGGCAACCTTCTTGAAGCCGCAGTCGAAGCCGCCCGCGCGCGGGCCTCAGTCGGAGAAATTTCCATGGCGATGGAAAAGGAATTCGGCCGCCACCGTGCGGAAGTTAAAACCCTGGCCGGCGTCTATGGCGCGGCTTATGAGGGCGACGAGGGCTTTGCCGCGATCCAGAAGTCGATCGAGGATTTCGCCGAGGAAGAAGGCCGCCGCCCGCGCCTTCTGGTGGTCAAGATGGGCCAGGACGGCCACGACCGCGGCGCCAAGGTGATTGCGACCGCCTTCGCCGACATCGGTTTCGACGTCGACGTGGGCCCGCTGTTCCAGACCCCGGCAGAGGCCGCCCAGGACGCCATCGACAACGACGTCCATGTGATCGGCATCTCCAGCCAGGCCGCGGGCCACAAGACCCTCGCGCCGCAGCTGGTCGAGGCGCTGAAGGCGGAAGGCGCGGAGGACATCATCGTGATCTGCGGCGGTGTGATCCCGCAGCAGGATTACGAGTTCCTGTACAGCAAAGGCGTCAAGGCGATCTTCGGCCCCGGCACCAACATCCCGGAAGCGGCCCAGGACATCCTGCGCCTGATCCGCGAAGCCCGCGCTTAAGCAAACGGCACCTACCGGGCAGGGGAGGCTCTCCCGCACCCGCAGGTGCCTGCCCTTCGGGCAAACCCCTTGACGGCTTTGGGTCCGGCAGCCAGCCTGAAGGCTGGCTGCCGGCATCGCGCGCCGCAAGGCGCGCGATGCCGCGCCCAACGGGCGCGGATGTGCCAAAGGCACAGCCCGGCGCCGGGCGGGAGGCCCTGCTCCCGATAACGTGATACCGCGGGCCGCAGCTTTCTGCCGGCCCCACTGCAGCGCGCCTTGGCAAACCGGCAACACGGTGGTTGAGTGGCGCCATGCTGCGAACCAAACGCCCTCAGATCCTCACTGGCATGGCCCTTGGCGCCCTCTGGGGCGTGCTGGTCACCGGCCTGCCGCAATGGCTGGGCCTGCCGTATATCCCGGCCCCCATCGCCTTGCCCGGCGCCTTCCTCGCGCCCGGCCTGGTGCTGGCGCTGATCATCGGCCGCCTGGCGCAGCGGCGGTTCTTTGATGACGCCGTCATCGACGGCGACCCCTTCGCCCCCGGCTCCGCGGCAGAGATTGACCAGCGGGTGCTGGCCAACACGGTGGAGCAGCTGGTTCTGGCGCTGGCTGTCTGGCCCTTCGCTGCCGTCACCCTGGGCGGCGCTGTGGCGATCGCCCTTGGCCTGTCGTTTGCGCTGATGCGGGTCCTGTTCTGGGCCGGGTATCACCTCTCGCCACCGCTCAGGGGGCTGGGGTTTGCCGGGACGTTCTACCCGACGGTGATTGCGGGTGTCTGGGCGGTGGCGGTTTGGATGTGAAACAATCCCGCCCGCTACGTGCCGGATCACCGGGTGCAAATCCCGTCTTGCACCCCGCCGCGGTCCCGCTAGTCTCTGCCCGCAAACCGGGGAGAGCGCATATGATACTCGATCATTTGGCCGTGGCGGGCGAAACGCTGGCGGAGGCCGCGGCGCATGTGGAGGAAGCTCTGGGCGTCGCGCTTGGCCCCGGCGGCAGCCATCTCCGCTATGGCACCCATAACCGGCTGATCGGGCTGGAGGACGGGCTGTATCTGGAGGCCATTGCCATCGACCCGGAGGCCCAGCCGCAGGAGCGGCCGCGCTGGTTCAACCTCGACCGCCTCAACGGCCCCGCCAGGCTCAGCAACTGGATCCTGCGGGCCGAAGACCTCGAGACGGAGAAATCCTTGCTGCCGCCCCATGCGCAGCGCCATGTGGCGATGCAGCGCGGGGATCTGCGCTGGCTGATGACGGTGCCCGCGGACGGGCTTTTGCCCTATGACAACCTGTTCCCCGCGGTCCTGCAATGGCAGGCAGAGCCGCCCGCGGGCAAACTGCCGCAATCGGGCTGCCGCCTTACCCGGCTCATCCTCAGCCACCCGGAGGCCGCAGATTTGCGGGCGGCGCTGAACCGGATTCTTGACGACCCGCGCGTCAAGGTAGAGCAGGGCGCGCCCGCAATGATGGCGGAGTTCGAGACCCCGCATGGAAAAAGGCAGCTCAGATGATCATCCGCCCCGCAACCGCCGCTGACGCCGAAGCCGTCTGCACCATCGCCAACTGGGTGATCCGCGACACGCTGGCCACCTTCAACACCATCGAGAAGACCCCGGACCAGGTGCGCCAGCAGATCGCCGCCGCCAGCGGCAGCTACCTGGTGGCGGAGCAGGACGGAGAGATCCTCGGCCACGCGCATTTCTTCCCGTTCCGCTCCGGCCCCGGCTACCGCTTCACGGCGGAGCATACCGTTCACCTGCTGCCGTCCGCGCAGGGTAAGGGGGCAGGCCGGGCGCTGATGCAGGCGCTGGAGGCCAAGGCCAGGGAGGCGGGCCTGCACGTTCTGATCGCCAGCGTCAGCAGCGCCAACCCCGCAGCCATCGCCTTTCATGCCGCCTTGGGGTATGCGGAAACCGCCCGGATGCCGGAGCTCGGCTGCAAGAACGGCCTCTGGCTGGACACTGTTTTTATGCAGAAAATCCTGACGCCGGGCATTCCCGCCCCTGACAGTGCTGCTAAACCCGGATAGGCTGAGCCCCATGTCACTTTGGACCCGCATATCCGACGCGCTGGCCGCGCTTGCCGCAGGCGAAGGCCTGGCGGAGGTGTTCGACCGCCTGCGCGCGCCGCCCGAACGCACAGTGGCCTTTGCCATTGCCGTCATCGCGCTTGGCGCCAAGATGGCCAAGGCGGACGGGCAGGTCACGCGCGACGAGGTCACCGCCTTCCGCGAGGTGTTCCAGATCGCCCAGGATGATGAGACCGGCGCCGCGCGGGTCTTTAACATGGCCCGCACCGACGTGGCCGGCTACCAGGAATATGCCCGCCGCATCCAGAAGATGTTCGCCGACGATCCGACCACCCTGTGCGACCTGATGGAGGGGCTGTTTCACATTGCCATGGCGGACGGTTTCTATCACCCCGGCGAGAACGAATTCCTGGAAGAGGTGAGCCGCATCTTCGGCCAGAGTCCGCAGCAGTTCCAGGCGCTGCGGGCGCGGTTCGTGCCGGATGCGCCCAAGGACCCCTATACGGTGCTGGGGGTCTCCCCGGAGATGAGCAAGGAAGACATCCGCAAGCACTGGCGCAAGCTGGTGCGCGACACCCACCCGGACGCGATGATCGCCCGCGGGGTGCCGGAGGAGGCTGTGCGGCTGGCGGAAAAGCGGATGATCGACATCAACCGCGCCTGGGATGAGATCAGCGGGTGCGGCGGCAATGCGGCTGGCCACGTATAATATCGAGTGGTTCGCCTACCTGTTCGACAAGAACGACCGGTTGATGCTGGACGGCAAGCCGTCCGGTGTCCACGGGGTTGACCGCTACACCCAGGGCCGGGCGATTGCTCATGTGCTGCGCCGGCTGGACGCCGATGCCGTCATGGTGATCGAGGCGCCCAACACGGGCCGTACCCAACGGACCACCCGCGCGCTGGAGGCCTTTGCCGCAGAGGCGGGCCTGCGCGCGCGCGAGGCGGTCAGCGGCTTTGCCAACGACACCCACCAGGAAATCGCGCTGCTCTATGACCCGGACATGCTGGACGCGGTACATGACGCCCGCGCCAGTGCGGCAGCGCCGCAGTTCAACGGCGTGTTCGAGATCGACCTCGACGTGGATGACCAGCGGGACACGGTTGCGTTCTCAAAACCGCCGCTGGAGCTGGCTGTCACCACCCGTGGCGGCACCGCGCTGCGGATGATCGGGGCGCATCTGAAGTCCAAGGCGCCGCATGGGGCCAACGGGCCGGAGGAGATCACCGCGCTGTCCATCGCCAACCAGCGCAAGCAGCTGGCGCAGGCGAACTGGCTGCACCGGCGGGTGGCGGAGCATGTGGCCGCGGGCGAGCACGTGATCGTTCTGGGCGACCTCAACGACGGCCCCGGCGCTGACGACTATGAAAAGCACTTCGGCCAGTCCTCGATCGAGATCGTCCTGGGCGATCTGCTGAACGACCCCAACGCGCAATCCCTGCTGCAGCCGCGCGCCACCTCGCTGCCCAGCACCTCGCGGTTTTACAACCCTGACACCAAACGCTATTTCCCGGCGCTGCTGGACTATGTGATGATCTCGCACAGCCTGATGAGGTTTAGCCCGCAGTGGCGGATCTGGCACCCGTTCGACGATGCGGAATGCTACGCCGACGAGGACCTGCGCGACGCGCTGCTCAAGGCTTCCGACCACTTCCCGGTGACGCTGGATATCGCGCTGGAGTGATGGCGGGGACCCGGGCGGGCCATAATCCCCGGCCATGCCGCCGCCAAAAAATACTTATTCAGCGATGGTTGTCGTGACGATCACTTCAGCCGCCGCAACGTCTCCGATACGATCCCAGGCTTCTTCAGGAACATCCAAGTCTGCGGCCTTCTCCACAAAATCTGCATCTTCTGACGCAAAAAGCCGTTCCCTGTACTGGGTGAGGCTCTCTTCAGGCTGGTCGAGTTTTTCCCATAGCGACCAGATTTCTTTTTTAACGTCTGCCAGCAGTCCAGGCTCTTCGCCCGAAATATAGCTTTCGATCAGCGCTTCCAGTTCCGCCCAGGTCTCCAGATTATTCTGAGCCAGCGCATAATAGTCCATCAGGGCGCGGCGGCTGATAAAGGCGGACTGCACAGCGATAGTGCCTTCCGGGCGCAGATGGGCGATGACGGATGTTGTGCTGGTGCTCGCATCCACATCGCCAGTAACTTCCACCGGCAGCCCTCTGGGTGTCAGCTTGGCGCTGGCCTCAATCCCGGCTGCAATGTCGCTGTCGACTGCCTGCTGCGTGATCAGTTTGCCGGTGAAGACGGACGACACCAGCAGTCCGGGGCCCATCGGAATACTGGCAGGCGGAAAAAGCGCCTCGCAGTCAGGACTGTCCCCTGTAGGGGACACCAATTCGATTGCACCGGCCATCGGGTAAGCCAGGGACGTTCTCACCAGTACCGACTGGACGCTTCTGCGAACATTCCTGTTGAACTGAGCCTCGGCGGAAGCGGGGATGCCGTAAACGCTTGCGCTTCCCCCAAGACCCAAGGCAACCGCCGATTTCCGCGACAGCGAAACGGATACGGATTCCGTTGTGGTGTCTTCTTCAATCTCAAGTCCCGGGTAGCATTTGGCGCTTTCAAACAGCCGCTGTTCATCCTGGATGCGGATGACTTCACCAACTTCCACATCGTACCGGAGGTGCAGAGGCATGGCCTTGAAATGCGAAAAAGCCGTGCGCGCGAAGGACGCCCGAAGCTTTGTCAGTGCCTCGGCTAGTTCACTTGCTTGAACCGCAGCAGGGGAAACGGCGAGGACCAAAGTTAATAGGGAAACCCAAAGGGAGCGCATGAAGTGGTCTCCTTGTACAAATTAACATACCAGATCAGAATACACTAATTTGTTGTGGCTTAATATCTATAAGGTTGTGCCAGCGGCAAAGTGCTCTGAGTGTCTACGGGCCGAAGACACACCCGGCCCGGCACCATTTTCCACCCCCTCTGTTCGCGCAGCGCGGGTGCCCCTATATTAGCCCCATGAAACAGATCCTTCTGCCCGCCGCCCTGATTGCCCTCATCTCCAGCCCGCTTGCCGCCCAGGAGGCGGAAGGGGAGGACAGCGGCCCCTCGCTGATGGAGCGCGGGGCGGAGCTGTTCTGGGAGGGCCTGCGCCAGGAGATGGCGCCGGCACTGGAAGACCTGCAGGGCATGATGGAGGAGATCGGCCCGGCGATGGGCGCGTTCCTGGCTGAAATGGGCCCCGCGCTGGCGGAAATCGCCAAGGAGGTGGAGGATTGGAGCGTCTATGAGATGCCCGAGATCCTGCCCAACGGCGATATCATCATCCGCAAAAAGCCCAAGGACAACGCGCCCGCCGACAAGGAAACCGCCGAAGAGGAAGGCGTGACCGAGATCTGACGCCCTCCGCCTGGGTTATTCCGTCTCCGGCGGCGGGGCGGGCTTGCTGAATTTCAGGTCAATCTCCGCCTCCAGCGCCTTACCCAGCGATTGCAGCCGGGCCTCGGCGACCTCTCCGTAAAGCGGCCGCGCCGCATCCGGCAGCTCCACATGCAGCACCCGCTTGCGCGGCTGCCAGCGCAAGGAACCGATGTTGCCGTTGCCGGTGACCATCAGCATGGCCCCGAAGCGCATCGCCTTGCCCAGGACTTCGGCCTCGTGCTGCCCCTTCTCGTCCAGCAGGTGATAGAGGTATTCGAAACTGCTGCCGCGCCGCTTGTTGCTGTAGCGGTGCAGCAGCGCCAGCCCCAGGAACACCCGCTCCGAATGCTTGAGCCCGCCCAGGTTGGCGCGGGTGGCGTTGTCGAAACAGACCTCGGCGCGGTAGTCGGGATGGGCGCGCCAGCTGACGTCATGCAGCAGGCAGGCCGCCTTGACCAGCCGCCGCTTGCTGTGCCGGGCATTGGCGAACAGGGGGCTCACGAAATCATAAAGCGTCTTGCCGAAGCCGGGGACGCGGGCGTCCTTCATCTCAGCAAAGCGCGACGCCTCGACCAGCGGATCGCGGGCGCGCAGCCGCTGCGGCATCTGTTCGTACAGCAAACCCTCACGGATGCCATAGCTGGACACCGCGATGTCCTTGGGCTTGAAGGTTTTGATCAGCCGGGTCAGCACGTCGATGGCGTAAGGCACCAGCGACATCCGGCTGGAGGAGACCCCGCAGGCGTCGCGCAGCTTGTCCAGGTCACGGGTTTCGATATAGCGCGCGGTCTCGCGCACGTCCTTGGCCGACATCCGGTATTCATGCAGCACCTTCAGCGGATAGCCGCGCCGGTGCATGTCGATACGGGCAATGGCGCGCCAGCTGCCGCCGACCAGGAACAGCCGGTCGCGCTGGGTGCCCATCTCTTCCTTCAGCTGCTCGATAACAGTCTTGATGTATTCCTTGCGGCCCTTGCGCCCGCCCTTGACGTCGCGCAGCTTGAGCGGCCCCAGCGGCGAGGTCACCCGGCGGCCCACGGTGTTTTCCTGGATCTCCGCCAGCTCCATCGAGGAGCCGCCGATATCGCAGACCAGCCCATAGGCGCCGGGCCAGCCCAAGAGCACGCCCTGCGCCGACAGCCGCGCCTCTTCGCGCCCGTCAATGACGTGGATCTTGAGGCCGGTCTGGCGCAGCACTTCCTCGCAGAATTCCGGCCCGTCCTCGGCATCGCGCACCGCGGCGGTCGCCACGGCGGACAAGGGCGGCAGACCCATGCCCTTGGCCAGGTACTGGAACCGGTGCAGCGCCGACAGGGCGCGCGCGCGGCCCTCGGGGTTCAGGCGGCCCGATTCCGACAGGCCCGCGCCAAGCGCGCACATGATTTTTTCGTTGTAGAAATAGGCGGGGCTGCGGGCGGCGCCGTCGAACACCACCAGGCGGACCGAGTTGGAGCCCACATCGACAACCCCCACCCGGGACAGCGCCCGGGCACCGGGGTCGTGAAAGATCGGACGCCCGAAGGGGCCCCAATCGGTACTGGCGTCGGCGGGGTCCTGGGTCACGTTCATGAGGGCTCCGTCTTGCAATCCGCGGTCAGGATGGTGCAAGGGCGGGCAGGGGTCAACCGCTTGCGGATGCGTCATTTTCCGTTGCCTCTTCGCGGATCTCCGACAGCGCCCGCACCGCCAGGGGGCGGGACAGGCTGCGTTTTTCGGCCAGCGACAGGTGGTCCAGCCGCCGCACGATCTGCGCCGCCGCAGCAAAGGAGCGGTTCATATGCGCCACCAGATAGGGAATCACATCCGGTTTGGGGGTGATCTGGCGGTCGTTGAACAGCTTGGCCAGCACCACCGCCAGCAGCTGGTCGTCCGGCGGCTGAAGCTCAGCATGGGTGGCGGCTTGCACCCGGCTTTGCAGGTCGGGCAGGGTCAGCCCCCACAGGTTCGGCGCGCCCTGGCCGGTCATCACCAGCGAATGCCCCTGCGCCAGCACCAGGTTGTGCAGGTGGAACAGGGCGTTCTGCCGTTCTGCATCGCCGGCGATCTGCGGCACGTCCTCCACCGCGATGGGGCCGTGCGCCAGCTCCGGCACCGCCTCGGCTGTCAGCTTGGCCGCGGGGATGATGCGGGCGCCGGTCTGGCTGGCCCAAACATGCGCCAGATGGGTCTTGCCAGAGCCCTTGGGCCCGGTCAGCACCAGCTTGCCGCTGGGCCAGGCAAAGCCGGGGTCCAGAAGTGCCACCGCCATCGCGTTGGAGGGCGCCACAAAGAAATCATCCCGCCCCAGCGCAGGTTTCGCCGGGAGATCAAAGCTCAGCTGCTGTGCCATCTGGTTTATTCCGATCCCGCGTCCCGGTGGCCTTGGCCCTGATACAGGCGGCTGTCCAGGTACCGCTCCGTCACAAAGCGGGCGACGACCCCCAGCGCGGCGGCGACGGGCACCGCGACCAGCATCCCGACAAAGCCGAACAGGGCGCCGAAGACCGACAGCGCCAGCAGGAGCCAAACCGGGTGCAGCCCGACCGAGTTGCCCACCAGCTTGGGTGTCAGGAAGTTGCCTTCGACTACCTGGCCGATGGCAAAGATCAGCGCCACCAGCCCGATCGAAACCCAATCACCCCAGAACTGGAACAGCGCGAGCCCGATCGCCAGCGCGCCGCCAATGAGTGCGCCAAGATAGGGGATGAAGGTGATCAGCCCGGCGATGAAGCCGACGGCGAGGCCGAAGTTCAGCCCCACCAGCATCAGCGCGACGGCATAGTAGGTGCCAAGGATCAGGCAGACGGTGCCCATGCCGCGGATAAAGGACGCCAGCGCCGCGTCGATTTCACTGGCCAAACGGCGGATCACCGGCTGGTGGTCGCGCGGCAAGAGCTCGTCAATGCGGGCAACCATCCGGTCCCAGTCGAGCAGCAGATAGACCGCCACCACCGGCACGATCACCAGCAGGATCACGATGTTAAAGAAGGAAGCCGCGCCGCCCAGCACCGATTGCACCACTTCCATAGCCCGCGACTGCAGCGTCTGCACAAAGGAGGTCACCGCCTGGTGAATGCGGCTGTTTTCCTCGAACAGGGAGGGGAAATGCTCGGCGGCAAAGGCGCGGGCATCGCGCAGCAGCTGCGGCAGCACCTGCGCCAGGTCGATCATCTGCGAAATCAGTGTCGGCAGCACCAGCACCAGCAGCAAGAGGAAGATCAGCAGCGCGCCCACGGTGATAGTGGCGGTGGCGCCGGTACGGCTCATGCCCCAGGCCTCCAGCCGGTCGGCAAGCGGGTCGATCAGATAAGCGATGGCGGCGCCCAGCACGAAGGGCATCAGCACGTTGCCAAGCGCCCACATGACGACCGCAAAGGCAATGGCGGCGATGCCCCAGTATCTGAACTGCTGTTTTGCTGAAAGCGCCATGGTCCGCGTGCCGTCCTTGGTCCGTTGCATCAGGATCTTTGCGCCAGTCTTTCCTGAAGGGGCAGGGGCTTGCAAGGGGCGCGGGCGATTCCCCTGTGGGCAAGGCGGGGATAAGGCGGAAAAGGCCGGGGGCAAGTTAAGGAAATGTTCTCCTTCTGGAGCGGGGCGCCGCCTGGGCCGAGGATCTGCCTGTTGATCCGGTACGATCAGCAGCAAAGCACATAGGGCAGCGCCCGAGCCTCGGGGCGGGTGCTGAAAGCGCCCTCCCCGTGGGGGAGGGGCGGGCGCTGCCCGGCCTGCCGGCCGGGCGGGCGGTTAGCTGTGAAGGGTCCCCAGCTCCGGGGTGTCCGCACCCGCGTCCTCATCCGGCCAGTTGGTGCGCCAGATCTCTGCCGACCAGTGGCCGCAATGCACCGCGGGGCGGTCAAAGCCTTCGACCGGCGGCAGCAGCGGTTGCACCACCACGTCATGGCGGGGCACCGCGAAATAGGGAAAGGAGTAGCGCTCCCGCCCGGATTTGTTCACCACCCGGTGCGGGGTGGAGACCAGCCGCCCGCCGGACCACAGCTCCAGCATGTCGCCAATATTGACCACAAAACCGCCGGGCGGGCAGTCCGGTGTGATCCAGCCGCTGTCGCGGGTCTGCACCTCGAGGCCCCCCACAGGGTCCGGCGCGATGATGGTCAGCGCGTCGGTGTCCTTATGCGGGTGGATGCCAAAGCCTTCCTCCTCCGGCGCTTGCGGCGGGTAGTGCAGCAGCGACATGTTGGTGAGGGGCGTCTCGAACGGCTTCTGAAACGCCGCCGGGTCCAGCCCCAGCCCCTCTGCCAGGGCGCCCAGCAGCAGGTGGAACACGCCGTCCAGCTGCGCCCAGTAGCCGAGGATCACATCGCGCGCTTCCGGCACCTCCGCGGGCCAGCGGTTGGGGCCGTAAAGCGGGCAGGCGGCGCGGATGGGATCATCCGCCGCCACCTCATGATGCAGCTTGTAGCCCTCGTATTTGTCCGCCGTGCCCGAGCCGTCGTTCGGCGTGAAGAACCCCATCGGGATATAGCCGCGGTAATTCTCCCGCGTAATTGCCTGATCCCATTTGGATTTCTCATCCACGGCAAAGATCGCCCGGACCGACTCCCGCACCGCCTCCACCGTCTCCTGCGCCAGGCCGGTGCCGGTGATCGACAGGAACCCGATATCCTCAGCCGCCGCCAGAATGGCTGCGACGGTTTGCTGCCGCTGCGGATGGCCGGCCTCCCGCAGCGGTGTGATGTCGATGGTGGGGATGGCCTGCGTCAATGGATCCGCACCCCCTGGCGTTTCAGCTCCGCCTGCACCTCGGTGATATTCACCGCGTCGAACTCGCAGCCTGATTTCACTGACAGCGCCGCGGCGATGCCTGCGCCTTGTCCCGCAACAGCGCAGCAGGCCATGTTGCGGGTGGCGGCATGGGCGATCTTGTCACCGCCGATAGCGCGGCCGGTGACCAGCAGGCCCTGAACGCCCTTGGGCAGCATCGACCGGTAGGGGATTTGCATATAGCGCCCGGTGGTCGGCAGGATAAGCACGCCGTAGCCGTCGATGAACTCCGGGTAGATGCCGATGGTGTCCTCGAAGCGGCCCTGGTTGCGGGTCTCATCCTCGGTGATGTTGTGATGCGCGTCGATCTTGCGGGTGTCGCGGATGCCGATGGTCATGCCGAAGTTGCGCAGCCGTGCGCCCTCGCAGCCCGGGGTGTAGGCGCGCAGCGCATCAATGGCATGCATCGCCTGCTTGCGCCCCTCGATCTCGCCCTTGGTCATGCTGTCGGGGTCGGTGCCGTCGATGCCCGCCAGATGCACCAGGTTCATATAGGTCATCTCACCTAAGTCATGCACCGCGCCCCAGGTGCCGCCGATGGTGTTTAGATGCGCCGGGATCACCCCGTCGCGGATCGCCTGGGAGAACGGCTTGGCCAGGAAGGGGGAGAACATCTCATCCTCCTTGCCGGAGGTCTCCACCTGCCATTCGCCGGTCGACCAGTTGGCATAGGTTTGCGGATCGGCCTTCACGCCCTCCATGAACTTCTGCTTGTCGACGCCCGCAATGTGGAACATCACGCTGGCCGCCTGCATCTGCTCCACCGGGGTTTTCACGCAAGGCGCGCCCATCATATGGGCAATGTCAGCATCGCCGGTGGCGTCGATCACCCGTTTCGCCAGCACCGCCTCGCGGCCTGCCTTGGATTCCACGATGACGCCGGTGATGCGGCTGCCCTCGCGGATCGGGGCCACGAACACCCGGTGCAGCATCGGGTGGATGCCGGCCTCTTCGACCAGCTTGTCGGCGACCAGCTTGAAGCCCTCGCTGTCCAGCTCATAGCTCAGCGACTGGCTCTCCGGCACCGCGGCGCCCATCGCCTTGGCGCGCTCCTCGAACTCCCAGCCGATGCCGCCGGCCTCCACTGTCTCCTCGTGCCGGTACCAGGCAAAGCCCTCGACACCCACGGTGGTGATATTGCCGCCAAAGCAGCCGAACCGGTCCAGCAGGGTGACCTCCACCCCCGCCCGCGCTGCCGCCAAGGCCGCCGCCAGCCCGCCGGGGCCGGAGCCGACGACCAGCACGTCTGTTTCATGGATGACCGGGATCTCCCGCGCCGGCTCATGGATGGTTTTGGTCACGTCTCTCTCCCCACGGACTCAGTGCGCCCCGGTCTGTCCGGGGCGTTTCCGCTAACACTTTCGAATCTTGAATGACGATTCAAGTTCTTTTGCGCCCCGATGCCGCAAAAACGACAGGAGTCTGCAAATGCCGCAAATAGCGGGGTCTTTGCCGGGTTCCGGCAGGTTGCAGCGCTGGAAACTTCCGCAGCCAGCCCCCGCAAAACAGCGGGAAGACACGCAAATTAGGAGATTTTCGCGTTTGATGCGACACTTGGCGGGCTTTTAGCGAGTTTTAGGGAGGAAACATGCCAGAGACAAAGAAAATGCTCGATCCCGACCCGAGAGTCTGGGACTTCGAGACTGAGTATGAGCTGGGACAGGACAACATCCGGCCGCTTGGCTTGGATATCCACAATCCTGTCTTCCTGATTTCCAGTATCCTGATTGCCGCTTTCGTGCTGATCGCGCTTGCCAACCAGGAGGCGGCAGCGGCCTTCTTCGGCTGGCTGCGGCCGTGGCTGACAAGCACCTTCGACTGGTTTCTGGTCTTGTCGGTGGATGCCATAACCCTGTTCTGCCTGGCACTGATCGTCCTGCCTGTCGGCTCTGTCCGGATCGGCGGCAAGGATGCCAAGCCGGACTATTCCTATGCCGGGTGGATTGCGATGATGTTCGCGGCCGGCATCGGCATCGGCCTGCTGTTCTTCGGCGTGCTTGAGCCTGTCTACTACAACTTCTCCGAAGGCGGAGCCGCACGGCCCTTGGGGATCGACATCAATGAGCCGGGAAATGAATACATCGGCATTGTCGGCACCATTCACCACTGGGGGCTGGAGGGCTGGGCGGTCTACGCCGCGGTTGGCCTGTCGCTGGCGATCTTCTGTTACAACCTCGACCTGCCGCTGACCCTGCGCTCGGCGTTTTATCCGCTGCTGGGTGAACGGGTCTGGGGCTGGTGGGGCCACGCCATCGACACGCTGGCAGTGTTTGCCACCCTGTTCGGCCTGACCACCTCGCTGGGCCTTGGCGCGCAGCAGGTCGCGGCCGGCCTTTATGAGGTGTTCGGGATCGAGCCGACTCCGACGGTTGTCGTGCTGCTGATCATCGGCATCACTGCGATCGCGCTGGGCTCGGTTCTGCTGGGCATGGACGCGGGCGTGAAACGGCTGTCGGAAATCAACATGGTGATGGCGGTCGGTCTGTTTATCTTTGTGATCCTTGTGACCGGCATCGGCACCGCAATTGCGCGCTATTTCAGCGTGATGGTGGACTATGTTCAGCTGCTGCCGGCGCTTTCAAACCCGTTCGGGCGCGAGGACACCAGCTACTTCCACGGCTGGACCACCTTCTACTGGGCCTGGTGGATCGCCTGGTCGCCCTTTGTCGGCATGTTCATCGCCCGCATCTCCAAGGGCCGCACGGTGCGCGAATTCGTGCTGTGCGCGCTGATCGCGCCTACAGCGGTCTGCGCGCTGTGGATGTCGACCTTTGGCGGCGGCGCCATCGACATGCTGAACGCCGGCGGCGCCGAGGGCGTCAAAGCGACGGTGATCGACAGCTACAAGCCCGAGGGCGCGCTGTTCGGCTTCCTGAAGGAGCTGCCTTTGTACTCAATCGTGGCGCCGGTCTCGCTGGTGCTGATCGTGATCTTCTTCGTGACGTCATCGGACTCCGGCTCGCTGGTGATCGACACCATCACCGCAGGCGGCAAGATGGACGCGCCGGTGATCCAGCGGGTGTTCTGGTGCACGCTGGAGGGTCTGGTGGCCATCGCGCTCTTGCTCGGCGGCGGGCTGTCGGCGCTGCAGGGCGCGGCGGTCTCAACCGGTATCCCGTTCACACTGGTGGTGCTGACGATGTGCTACTGCCTGTGGCTGGCGCTGCGGGCTGAGCGGGCGAAGATGTAAGTCGCCGCAGAAGACCGTTTGAAATTGCCGCGGGCGTTCCGGTGCCCGCGGTTTTCATTTTCGGGAGCTGGCGCGCAGCGGCAGCGGCAAGCCCACCTCCGCCCTTGCCCGCATCCCCATCACCCACTAAACCGGGCGGGAACTCGAACCCACATCACCGATGGAGCCAAGATGCGCCTGTCCCGCTATTTTCTGCCGGTTCTGAAAGAGAACCCCTCGGAAGCCCAGATCGTCAGCCACCGGCTGATGCTGCGCGCCGGGATGATCAAGCAATCCTCCGCCGGGATCTATTCCTGGCTGCCGCTCGGCTTCAAGGTGCTGAAGAAGATCGAAAGCATCGTCCATGACGAGCAGATCCGCGCGGGCCACATCCCGATGCTGATGGCCACCATGCAGCCCGCCGACCTGTGGCGCGAGTCGGGCCGCTACGACGACTACGGCCAGGAAATGCTGCGCATCAAGGACCGCCACGACCGCGACATGCTGTTCGGCCCCACCAACGAGGAGATGATCACCGACATCTTCCGCGCCCATGTCAGCTCCTACAAGGACCTGCCGCTGACCATGTACCAGGTGCAGTGGAAGTTCCGCGACGAGATCCGCCCGCGCTTTGGCGTGATGCGGGGGCGTGAGTTCTACATGAAGGACGGCTACAACTTCGATCTTTCCAAGGAAGACGCGCTGCACGCCTACAACCGCCACCTGGTCAGCTACCTGCGCACCTATGAGCGGATGGGCCTGCAGGCGATCCCGATGCGCGCGGACGGCGGCCCGATCGGCGGCGACTACACCCATGAATTCCTGGTGCTGGCCGAAACCGGCGAGTCCGAGGTGTTCTATGACTTTGCAGTGACCGACCTCACCTTCGGCGACCGCGAGATCGATTATGACAGCGTTGAGCAGTGCCAGGCGGTGCTGGAGGAATTCACCTCCAAATACGCCCGCACCGACGAGACCCACGACGAGGTGGTGTTCCAGGAGCAGGTTCCCGAAGAGCGCCGCCGTTTTGCCCGCGGCATCGAAGTCGGTCAGATCTTCTACTTCGGCACCAAGTATTCCGAAGCGCTGGGCGCCACGGTGCAGACCGCGGATGGCCAGAACGTGCCGGTTCACATGGGCTCTCACGGCATTGGCGTGTCGCGTCTCCTGGGCGCGATCATCGAGGCCAGCCATGACGACAAGGGCATCATCTGGCCCGAGGGCGTGACCCCGTTCCATTGCGGTATCGTCAACCTCAAGCAGGGCGACGACGAAGCCGATGCAGCCTGCAACCAGCTTTACGCGGCGCTTACCGCAGCCGGGCTGGATCCGCTGTACGATGACCGCAACGAGCGTGCGGGCGGCAAGTTTGCCACCATGGACCTGATCGGTCTGCCCTGGCGCATCACCGTCGGCCCGCGCGGCCTGAAGAACGGCGTGGTGGAGCTGACCTCGCGCCGCACCGGCGAGAGCGAAGAGCTGAGCCCGGAAGAGGCGGTGAAGAAGGTGGTTGCCATCTACGAGAAACACCGCACCGGCCGCGGGTTCTGAGCAGCGCGGGGAACCGGCTGAACGATTTTGGAAAGGGGAGCGGCAACGCTCCCTTTTTTTTGCGGCTTGCGGCGCGGCCCGCAGCAGGCGGATTACCGGCGGATATGCAACCGCACCTTGACCCCGCGCGTTATGCAGCACAGGTTGCAGGCAAATTTCCCGGGCAGGACCCCTCTATGGCCACGACACCACCGCCGTTTTCCCGTTTCGAATGGATCATCGCCTGGCGCTACCTTCGCGCCCGCAAGGCCGAGGGCGGGGTCAGCGTGATGACCTGGATCAGCCTGATCGGCATCACCCTGGCGGTATTTGCGCTGATTGCCACGCTGGCGGTGCGCTCCGGCTTCCGGTCGGAATTTGTCGGCACCATCCTGGGCGCCAATGCCCATGTCACTGTCTATTCCTATGGCGAGGTGAACGAAGCGGGTGTGCTGGACCGCTCGCTGAAGGACTACGAGGCACTGGCCGAGACCGTGGCCGCAGTGCCGGGCGTCACCCGCGCAGCGCCGCTGGTCAAGGGGCAGGTGATGGCGAACCTGAGACAGCGTAATGCGGGGGTCGAGGTCTATGGCATCTCCGCCGCGGATATTCAGGGCATTCCGGGTGTCGCCCAAAGCGAAGAGGCCATAGGGGATCTGTCGCGCTTTGAAGAGGGCATCGCCATTGGCTCCGGCGTGGCGCGGGAGCTTGGGGTGAGCGTCGGCGACAAGATCAAGCTGATCTCCCCCAATGGCGTCAAAACCGCCTTTGGCACCAGCCCGCGGGTCAATGCCTATGAGGTGGTCTATGTGTTCACTGCGGGCCGCTGGGACATTGATCGCACCCGGGTCTACCTGCCGTTTGCCGAGGCGCAAGCGTTCTTCAACCGCGAGGGCGTGGCGGATGAGATCGAGGTGATGGTCGAGGACCCCGAAAATGTTGACGCAATGGCGCTGGATATCCAGCAGGCGGCGGGCGGCACTGCAGGCGTCTGGACGTGGCGCGATGCCTCCGGCGGCTTCCTGCGGGCGCTGGAGGTCGAGGACAACGTGATGTTCATTATCCTGTCGATCCTGGTGCTGATCGCGGCGATGAACATCGTCTCGGGGCTGATCATGCTGGTCAAGAACAAGGGCCGCGACATCGGCATCCTGCGCACCATCGGCCTCAGCGAAGGCTCGGTGATGCGGGTGTTCTTCATCTGCGGCGCCTTCACCGGAGTGATCGGTACCATTTGCGGCGTGGTGCTGGGCTGCCTGTTTGCGCTTTATATCGATCCGATCTTCTCCTTTGTGAACTACATCATGGGCGGCGGCGTCTGGGACCCTTCGATCCGCGGCATCTATGCGCTGCCTGCGGAGCTGCGGCTGGCGGATGTGGTCTCGGCCACCGCGCTGTCGCTGGGGCTGTCGTTCTTTGTGACCATTTTCCCGGCCCGCCGCGCGGCGCGGCTCAATCCGGTGGAGGCGCTGCGCTATGAATGAGATCACGCTGGAGCTGAAGGGGATCGCCAAATCCTATCTGAAAGGCACGCCAGGGCAGGTCGAGGTGCTGCGCGGTGCCGATCTGGCCTTGCAGGCCGGTGAGATCGTGGCACTGGTTGCGCCCTCGGGCGCGGGCAAGTCGACGCTCTTGCATATCGCGGGGCTCTTGGACACGCCGGACGCGGGCGAGGTTCGGGTGGCTGGTGAAGACGTGACCCGCAAGGGCGATCGCCGCCGCACCCGTGTGCGCCGTCAGGAGGTGGGCTTTGTCTATCAGTTCCACCACCTGCTGCCGGAGTTCTCGGCGCTGGAAAACATCGTGCTGCCGCAGCTGGCCAATGGCGCTTCGCAGAAATCCGCGGTGGCGCGGGCGGCGGAGCTGCTGGGCACCGTGGGCCTTGCAGGCCGCGCCGATCACCGCCCGGCGGCGCTGTCGGGCGGCGAGCAGCAGCGGGTGGCTTTCTGCCGGGCGCTGGCCAACGCGCCGCGGGTTCTGCTGGCGGATGAGCCGACCGGGAACCTCGATCCCGGCACCTCGGACCAGGTGTTTGCGGCGCTGATGGAGCTGGTGCGCGGCACCGGCCTGTCAGCGCTGATTGCCACCCACAACCTGGAACTGGCAGCGCGGATGGACCGGCAGGTCAAGCTGGAGAACGGGCTGCTGGTGCCGGTTTAGGTGCCTGCCGCCCGGAACAAGGCGCGCAGCGCCGCCGGGCGAGCGCCTGCCCGCCCGCACGGGCTGGCGCTTTTGCGGGGGCAGTGATCTTCTGACAACTCGTACGGATTTGGCAGGGATAAACTGCCTTGCATCAGCGTCACGGCGCCACCCCGCGGGCAGGCGCTCGCCCGGCTGTTCTCCGCCATTTGACCTTATCAACGGCACTGGTCCACTCTGGTGCATGGTACGTTCTCCAGTGACGGTGGTTTCAGATGCAGAAGACGGTCTCGGTCCTGAAGGATCTGGTGGTGCTGTTGCGCGATGCTTCGGTGATTGCGCTGTTTGCGGTGTTCCTGCTGTTTCCGCAGAAGCTGAACGGCATTCTGGTCAGCGCGGGGTTTGAGGAGGGCAGCTTTGCCGGCTTCAAGTGGAAATCCAAGCTGGTCGAATACGACGCCACCGTGGCGGAGCTGCAGACGGCGCTGGCGGAGGCGCAGAAGGTGAACGCGCGGCTGACCCAGGCGCTGCAGGCCGCCGGGGGCGGAACCGGGGATCTGGAGCGCGAGGCCGAGCTGGTGCAGCAGGACGCCGCCGTGGCGCTGGAGGCGGCCAGCAAGACGGTGGCCGGAAACCAGCAGCTGGTCGAGCAGGCCCGCGCGCAGCTGCAGGAGGAAGCGATCCGCTATTGCTACCAGGAGGACAGCGGCAGGAAAGGGGCGCAGAACTTTCTGGTAGCCTGCCACACCACGCCGGAGCGCTGTGAGCGGGCCAAGGAAAACCCGGCCACGCGGTCCTCTGCCTGCGTGGCGCTGGACATGAACACGGCGCCCTGGCAGCCCAGTCCGGGCGGGTTCTGGGGGTCGCTGTTCCAGTACAGCGCCGCGCCGCTGCCCGCGCCGTTTCCCCAGGTGGAGTAGCCCGGCAGAAGGGCGGGGCGGCGGAACCTTGCCTGCCGGGGCCAGGCGGCTTTGGCGGCCGGGCGGTGGTTTGCTATCAGCTGTTAAATTCCAGCCGGGCGGGCTAGGCTGTCCGGGGATGCGCAGAAAGGGCTGAGACGTGGTGAATTCGGTAATCGAGAAAGATGTGACGGTCGAAGGCAATGTCACCTCCAGCAAAGGCAGCGTCGAGGTCCGCGGCCGGGTGGTCGGCGATGTCTCGGCGCAGGCGGTGACAGTGCTGGAAGGCGGCACCGTCGATGGCGCGCTGAGTGCGAAGTCGGTCACCGTGGAAGGCGCCTACAGCGGCAAGATCGAGTGCGACGACCTGCGGCTGGCGGCCAGCTCGAGGGTGCGGGCCGACGTCTCGGCGCAAAGCATGTCGACCGAAAGCGGTGCCCAGGTTGAAGGCAACATCAAGGTCAGCGGCAAGAGCTGAGGCCGCTGGTGCAGCGGCCCATTGCAGGGCAGGCAATTCCTGCTGGCCTCCCTGCGCCTTGCCGGCTACGAGCGGGGCATGACTGACACATTGCCGCCGTGCCCCGAATGCGCCTCTGCCTATACATATCAGGTGGACGCCCTGCTGATCTGCCCTGAGTGCGCCCATGAATGGGCGGCGGGGGAGGCTGCGGACACTGCTGCGGAAGTCCGTGACAGTGTCGGCAATCTGCTGAGCGACGGGGACACTGTGACGGTGATCAAGGACCTGAAGCTCAAGGGGACATCCTCTGTCATCAAGGTCGGAACCAAGGTGCGCGGCATCCGTCTGGTGGATGGCGATCACGACATCGACTGCAAGGTGCCGGGGGTGGGGCCGATCGGGCTGAAATCCCAGTTCGTGAAGAAGGTGGCGGGCTGAAGTCTTTGCGCTGTCAGGCCGGAAACCGCGAGGCCGGTGCGTCACTGCTGCGGTACGGCGGCTTCGGCGTGTCCGGCTGCCAGCGAAATTGACAGCTTCGATCCCGTCACCACAATCGCTGTGAACATCGCCAGTGCAAAGACCGCGAATACGGGGATGCGCCAAAGCAGGGACCGTTTTGTTATGGCGGTACCGGAATTCTGCCGCTTGGCGGCAACGGCCCCGTGAAGCCAGATTCCTGCCAGCATACCGCCGAGCATGGGCAAAGAAGCCAGTATCACGATGAGTCCGTCGGGCAATCCCGGCGGTTTGCCAGCGGGGATGATCGCCGGGAGCAGCAGATTTGCAGCCAGAGTGCCAGCCAGCCCGCCTGTGAGTGTGTAGACGAACAGGAGGGGCAGCTGGCGCAGGCGTGTGCTTTTGTTCATGTGAAATTGCCTGAAATAATAAGGTTTTAAATCTGCTTCTTAACGCTTCCGTGCTCAATGGGCCTTCCGGGCTGCGGACTGCGAGTCCGGTGTTTTATTGCCCGGACAGGGCCGTGTTAGGGGGCAATGGAGCGTCTGCCCGGGAAGGGGCGCGGTCGGGGCCGCCATCACGCCATCTGGGTGATCCAGACCCCCAGCGCCATCACTGAGATGCCCGCGGCGCGGGTGAGTGTCAGCGGGCTGATCTGGGCGCCGAACAGGCCGAAGTGGTCGATGGCTGCGGCAGAGATCAGCTGGCCGATCAGCACGAAGAACACCGCATTCCCCACCCCGAAATGCGGCGCCACATGGGTGATCGACAGGACGTAAAAGGCCACCAGAACCCCAGCCAGAAACAGATGCTTGGGCGCCGCCGGGATCTTGGCCAGCGCCTGCGGGCCTGCAATCAGCGCATAAAGAACTGTTGCAACCAGCGCGATCAGGAACAGCACCACGGCGGCGGATGCGGGGGAGCCGATAAGTTTTCCCAAAGCTGCATTCAGCGCCGCCAGCACCGGGATGCCGAGGCCTGCGGCCAGCATGATGAGGGCGTATTGGGTCATGTCGCGGCTCCTGCAGGTGTCTCTGCGGTTTTGTGAACGGAAATCCCTTGGCAGCACAAGCGCTACGTTGCGGCCTAGTGCCGGAATCCGGCGCGAATTCCGGCCATAAAAATAGACTTTCTATGGCCGTTCTCCGCGGCGGAAAACGGCGGGTCAGTCGCAGATGCCGTCCAGCTCTGCACCGTTCCACGGCAGGTAGACATCGCTTTCGCGGCTTTGCGGCAGCGGGCTCACCGGCATGGCGGCGGCCAGCATCTTGTGCAGCCGCCGGGTGCGGGGCGCCTGCGGGGCCAGGGCGCGGCAGCAGACGTATTCCTCCATGATGGCGCCTTGCTGCTCAAACCCGTAGGTCAGGAAATCGGGCTCTCCCTCCAGGTCGAACAGATAGGGGTCGCGGCTTTGTCCATGCTCCACCGCCGCGCGCAGCGGCGAATAGCCGGTGCGCTTGCGGTTCTGCCATTGCCAGGCATGGGTGATCTCATGCGCCAGCAGCATCGCCTCCACCAGGTGCAGCCGGTCCGGGTACTCCGGCAGGTAGTTTTCCAGGTACCAGTCGCGGGTGAAGAAGATCCGGTTGAACAGCGCCACCGCGGCCGGGGAGGAAGTAACGATCTCATCCTTGACCGGCGGCAGGATGCGCTCGCGGCAGGTGACGCGCGGGCGCGGCATCCGGCGGAAGGTGACCGCGCCGACCGGGGCCCCCTTGACGATGCGGATCCTGTCCGTGTTCAGGCTGGTGCCGTGCAGCCCGTCCAGATAGGCGCGTTCGGTTTGCGTCAGCGGGCGGCCGCAGGCGGTGAGGATCAGGAAAGCGAGGAGCAGCAGGCGGATCATCTGCACAGGGCCTTTGCGTCAGCAGCTCATCGCCAGCACGCGGCTGATTTCGGTGAGCGTGCGTCCCGATTGCTCCATCCAGTCGTTGAACGCGGCTTGCACCGCCTTCAGCGCGGTCTTGGAGGTGGCGGGTTTGTCTATGATGCCTTCGGCGATCAGGCGGGTGGTGACGTCCTGACTGAGGATGAAACTGTCGCGGCCGGCAAAGCGCATGGCGTACTGGCCGGTGTTGCCGCCAAGGCGGGCGCCGCGTTTCTTGAGCATGTCCAGCAGCCCGATGTAATCGGTGGAGGGCCAGCCGCCCAGCACTTGGCCCGCGCCGCCCTCGTCGCGCAGCTCCATCAGGAAGGCGGCGTTGTGGCGCACGGTGGCGAGCTTGGCGCCATTGCGCACGACGCGGGTGTCGCTGAGGATCCGGTCGAACTCGTCCTCGGCCATGAAGGCGCAGGGGCCCGGGTCGAAGCCGTGGAAGACCTCCTCGAACCCGTCCCATTTCGCCTCGATCACTTTCCAGTTGAAGCCTGCCTGGAAGATGCATTTGGTCATCACGGACAGCCAGCGGTCTTCCGGCAGCGCCGTCACCTTGGGATCGGGTCTGCTGAGTTTCTCCTCCAGCGCCGCGGCGCCGCCGTGGCGGTCTGCGGAAATGGCGTAGATCTCGTCGAATGTGCGCATGGCAGGGTCCTGTGGCGTCAGGTCAGGTTAGCGGCGCTGGCGCAGCTCGACAATGGATTTGCCGAGACGGAAGGGGGCGGCGAAGCTGACGAGGCACAGCGCAATGATCTGCAGGACCAGGATATGGGCATTGTCCTGCAGGTATTCCCACTCCTCCTTGAGCTTGGACACATGGGCGATCAGGTCGTCATAGGCGCGGGCGATGATCAGGTAATCGCCGGCGATGGCGGGCACCTTGCGGCGCATGTTGTCCACGGCTTCCTGGGCCGGGGCGTCGAGCGAGGTGAAGACCAGGAACGCCTCGGGATCGAAGGCGCTGGCCTGGGCTTCCATTTCTTTCATTCCGTCTGCTGTGCCGCGGCCGCCGAACAGGAAGCTGAGACCCTGCAGGGGCGCGACCTCATCCGTCACTGCGATGAACAGGGGCAGCTCGGCGTTGCCCGCGGTGGAGGCGGAGAGGAATTCGACCTTTTCGCACAGGACGGCGATGTCGGCGTCATAGGCCGGGTCGCAGAAGCGCAGGCGGAAGCGGGCGGCGTCGCGGTCGAAGGCCGCCGTTGCGGCATAGGCGATGTCGATCTGGCGTTCGAGCTTGGAGCTGTCGGCGGCGTAAATGCCGGAGATGACGGCGACCAGCGCGCCGAAGCCGCCGAGGACCACCCAGACGAGGTCCGCCAGTTTCCAGGCGCGGTGGCCTGCGGGTTTGCGGAACAGGAAGGCGGTGCCGATCAGCCCTGCGAAGAAGAACATGAGGAGCAGGGGCAGCTGGTTGTCCGCGATGAAGGCCATGCCCGGTCTCCTGGCTGGGTGTGATGGCCTAACCATAGGAAGAGGCAGGGGTTTCAGGCAACCGCCCTCACGAAGCTGTCACCGCGCAGGGCTGCGGCCCGGCGGGAGGGTGTCTCCGTCCGGGGCGGCTGGCTGTGCGGGGCGGGTGCCCCTTGTCTCGTGTGGCCGGTGGTCAGCGGCCGGAGTAGAGGAGGCGGCGCCGCCAGAGGGCGGAGGGCCGGGCAGGGGGTCGCAAGCCCCCATGTCCGCTCGAAAGCTCTCATCTGCGGAAAACCCCTGCACCCAATGAAGGAGGTGGTCTTGGGGGTTCCGTATCTCCTGACGGTGCGGGGTGTCAGACCGCACCATGTGTCGCGACGCAGGTGAGTATGGCAGAGCCGGGTTAAGGCGCGGCAAGCGGGGCGTGCGGTGGTTTGCGGCGTGAGGCAACGGGGAAGCCGTTTTGACCGAACCGCTTGCGGCCTGGTCTGCGCCGGTCTGCCTTTCGAACTGAAGGGCTGGAGGTTCGTCTCCGGCAAAACGGACAGGCGTCTGCGTGCCGTCCCAAGGTCAGGCCCGGGCCTTGTGCCGCGGCACACTCGCAGCAAGCGTTATTTTGCCGCTTCCCGCGCCACTGCAGCAATGGCCGCCCGCACATCCGCCTCGCGGCTGCGGTGGTTGGTGATCGCCGCCCGCAGCATCACCCGGCCGTCTGCCCGGGTGGTCGAGAATACCGCCTCGCCGCTTTCCTGCAGGGTCTGGGCGATGCGGGCGTTCACCTGCGACTGCGCCTCCGGCGGCAGATTGCTGCGTGCCGTGAACACGCAGACATTCGACACCACCGGCGCCCCCAGCGCCATATCGGGCTGTCGCTCCACCTCTGCCGCCATAAACGCCGCCAGCTCGCAATTGCCGGTGATCGCCTCGGAAAAGGCTGCTTCGCCATATGTTTCCAGCGCCGTCCAGACCTTCAGCGCCCTGTTGCCGCGGCTGAGGTCAATGCCATAGTCGCAGAACCAAGGCTCGCCGCCCGCCAGCCCGCGCTCGGCCCCTTCCAGATAGGCGGGCCGCGCCGCGAAGGCCGCCCGGTGCTCGTCTTCGTTGCGCAAAAGCGCCATGCCGCAGTCATAGCCCACATACATCCACTTGTGGAAATCCAGCGCAATGCTGTCGGCCCGCCCGATCCCGTCGCTGAGCGACCGGTACGGCTCCTCCGCGATCCGGGTCCAGGCGCCGAAGGCCCCGTCCACATGCAGCCACAACCCCAGATCCGCCGCGGCATCCGCCAGCGCGTTCAGATCGTCAAACAGCCCAAGGTCCACCGTGCCGGCATTGCCCACCACCAGAAAGGGCTTCGCCCCGGCGGCCTTGTCGCTTGCAACCATCGCCGCCAAAGCAGCGCAGTCCATTTGACCGTCCTTCAGCGGCACCTTGCGCAGGTTGTCCGAGCCGATGCCCAAAAGCTCCACCGCCTTCAGCGTTGCGTTATGGACGCCGTCCCCGGCGTAGGCGGTCAGCCGCACAGCGCCTTGGCCATGCTTGCGCAGGTCCTTCAGCACCCTGAGCCGCGCCGCCTGAAAGGCAATCACCGTCGCTTGCGAAGTGCCGGTCACCAGGAGCCCGCTGGCGCCCTCCGGCATCCCCATCTTGCGGCGTGTCCAGTCAACCACCGCGCGCTCCATGTAGTTCGCGCCGTGATCGCGCCCGCCCATGTTGGCGTTGACGGCCGCCGCCGCCAGTGAGCTGATCAGGTCCGAGGCCAAACCCGAGCCCTGCACCCAGCCCCAGAACCGCGGATGGGTGTTGCCGCCGTGATAGGGCAGCACGTCGCGGATGATCCGGTCCACCGCTGCCCGCGGCCCCAGCGCCTCTGCCGTCACCGCATAACGCGCATCAATATCCTCCGGCACCGGCTGCCAGGGACGCTCCGCAGCCTGCTGCATCTGGTCGAGCGCGGCGTCCAGCATCCGCTGCGCCTCAGCCCGGAACGCCGCCCAGTCCTGCGTCTTGATTCCCTTCTCAGCCACCCGCGCGCCCTCCTTCTGCCCTTAGCTGGCAGAGGTTTAGCCCGCAGCCCCTTGCGCCGCACGGAAAATATCGACGCACCCGAATAACCGGAACTTAGCTTCGATGGTTTGAAAACTCGCACATGCCAGCAGCCCGGCGGCACGCCGGATGGCCTCCAATCCGGGGCCAGGCGCAGCCCTGTCCTTAGAAGATTTAAAGCGGTACGAAGCTCAGCCCGGCCTTATCCACAGCCCCTTGCGGCCCTCTTCCACCCGGCCCCAACACCTGCCATAATGGCCGCCAATCAACACCAAGGAAGAGCAGTTCCCGCACATGGCCGACGACCTTCTCAGCACGCCTGCAGCCGATACCTATGACGCGTCCTCGATCGAGGTTCTGGAAGGCCTCGAACCGGTCCGCCAGCGCCCCGGCATGTATATCGGCGGCACCGATGAGCGCGCGCTGCACCATATGGTGGCCGAGATCCTCGACAACTCGATGGACGAGGCGGTTGCGGGCCATGCCAACCGGATCGAGGTGACGCTGCACGCCGATTACGCCGTCACCATCTCCGACAACGGCCGCGGCATCCCGATCGACCCGCACCCCAAGTTCCCGGACAAATCGGCGCTGGAGGTGATCCTGTGCACCCTGCACGCGGGCGGCAAGTTCTCGGGCAAGGCCTATCAGACCTCCGGCGGCCTGCACGGTGTCGGCTCCTCGGTTGTGAACGCGCTGTCGGATTCCATGGTCGTGCAAGTGGCCAAGAACAAGGAACTGTTCGAACAGCGCTTCTCCCGCGGTCTGCCATTGGGTCCGGTCGAGAAGGTCGGTGCCGCCCCCAACAAGCGCGGCACCTTCGTGACCTTCCACGCCGACGAGGAAATCTTCGGCCACCACCGCTTCAAGCCCAAGCGGCTGTTCACCCTGGTGCGCTCCAAGGCCTATCTGTTCTCCGGCGTCGAAATCCGCTGGAAATCGGAAATCGACGACGGGGAGACGCCGCAAGAGGCCACCTTCCACTTCCCCGGGGGCCTGCGCGACTACCTGACCGAAGTGCTGGGCAAATCCTCCGTCTATGCAGACGTGCCCTTTGCGGGCAAGGTCGAGTTCCGCGAGAAGTTCGGCGAGCCGGGCTATGTGGAGTGGGCGATCAACTGGACGCCGTCGCGCGACGGTTTCACCCAGTCCTACTGTAACACCGTTCCCACGCCCGAGGGCGGCACCCATGTGGCGGGTTTCTGGTCCGCCATCCTTAAGGGCATCAAGGCCTATGGCGAGCTGGTCAGCAACAAGAAGGCCGCCCAGATCACCCGCGACGACCTGATGGCGGGCGGCTGCGCGCTGGTCAGCTGCTTCATCGCCGACCCGGCCTTTGTCGGCCAGACCAAGGACCGCCTGTCGACTGAATCTGCCAACAAAATGGTGGAAAACTCGGTCCGCGACCATTTCGACAACTGGCTGGCCGCCGACACCAAATCGGCCGGCGCCATTCTCGACTTCCTGATCCTGCGCGCCGAGGAACGCCTGCGCCGCAAGCAGGAGAAGGAGACCCAGCGCAAGTCCGCCACCAAGAAGCTGCGCCTGCCCGGCAAGCTCACCGACTGCACCGCCAAGAACCGCGCGGGCACCGAGCTGTTCATCGTCGAGGGCGACTCCGCCGGCGGCTCCGGCAAGGGCGCGCGCAACCGCGAAAATCAGGCACTGCTGCCCTTGAAGGGCAAGATCCTGAACGTGCTGGGCGCCGCCTCCAACAAGCTCGGCTCAAACGCCGAGATCAACGACCTCTGCGAAGCGCTAGGGGTCGGCCTCGGCACCAAGTTCAACCTTGATGACTTGCGCTATGACAAGATCATCATCATGACCGATGCGGACGTCGACGGCGCCCATATCGCGTCGCTGCTGATGACCTTCTTCTTCACCCAGATGCGCCCGCTGATCGACGGCGGCCACCTCTACCTCGCCTGCCCGCCGCTGTTCCGACTGACCCAAGGCGCACGCCGCGTCTACTGTCTGGACGAGGCCGAGCGCGACAAATGGCTGGAAAAGGGCCTGGGCGGCAAGGGCAAGATTGATGTGAGCCGCTTCAAGGGTCTTGGCGAAATGGACGCCAAGGACCTGAAGGAGACCACGATGGACCCCAAGACCCGGAAATTGATCCGGGTGACGATCGATGAGGACGAGCCCGGCGAGACCGGCGACCTGGTCGAGCGTCTGATGGGCAAGAAACCCGAGCTTCGCTTCCAGTATATTCAGGAGAATGCGAAGTTTGTTGAGGAGCTGGATGTTTGAGGGCTGACTATGCTCCCAATTTTGCTCGAACACCACGAACTTAAGTCAGCAAGAAGAGCTTTGCTAGCTTGCTCTTCTGCAACAATTTTTCTGGCAGGCGTCAGTGTTACCGGAAACAATGTAGACCTGTTGGGGCTAACAATTGAGATCCGTGAAAGCCAGATTTTAACAACTGCACGCTTGCTAACTTTGTATTTTGCGTGGGTCTATTTTTTACTCAACTTTTCAAATATACTAGGTGCCGCTCAGGGCTTTATCTTTAGATCAATCGACCAAAGAATTAAGATCGAAAAGGACAAGGCTTACTCCGTCGACGTCAACCCCGATGAACTCGGGTATGAAGATGACTATGGCCCACCTGATCCGTGGTGGGTGTATTTTGACGAGATCAAACAGAAATTGACTAAATGGCGGGGGGTGACAGCGAATGTCACGATGTGGCTAACCCAACTCTCAATACTGCTGATCGAATACTTCCCACCAGTTGCCTTATCAGTAGGTTCAATATTGTTCCCAGAGCAGGTCAACGGCTGGCTTTATAGCGTATTCAATCGCTAAGCTCCCACACCACAAGGCCCGCGCCTGACCTTGGGAGGGCGCGAATGCGCCTTCCCGGGGGGAAGGTCAGGCGCGGGCCGTGCGGCTGACGCCTCACGGCCCAAGGGGCATCCAGCCAGCGCCGCTCTTTGATTTGCGCTGTTGGCTGCGAAGGGCTCCGCCCGTCCACGCCTCAAACAGTCCCCCGGACCGTTTGTCCCTGCGGGAACCGGCGTGAACTCCCCGGGGAAGGTCAGGCGCGGGCCGTGCGGCTGGCGCCTCACGTCCCAAGGGGGCAGGCGTCTGACGTTCCGTTTTGTCTTCCACTGATGCGTGCAGCCGCTACTCTTCCGCCCAGACAGTCAGGGAGAGACGCATGGCCTGGATCAGAACCGTTCCGTTCGAGGACGCCGCCGGCAAGCTGAAGAAGCTTTATGAGCGGGTCACCGGGCCGGGGAACAATGTCGACAATATCATGATGGTGCACTCGCTGCGGCCGCATTCGATGGAAGGCCACATGGCGCTTTACAAGAATGTGCTGCACCACACGGGCAACACGGTGCCGAAGTGGTTCCTGGAGGTGCTGGGGGTCTGGGTCTCAAGCCTCAACGAATGCGCCTATTGCGTGGAGCACCATTTCGCCGGGCTGCAGCGGCTTTTGGGGGATGAGGCGCGGGGGCGGGCGATCCGGGCGGCGATCGAGGCGCGTGATCCGGGCGCGGCGCCGCTGGAGCCGGGGCAGGCGCAGGCGATGGTGTATGCGCGGCGGCTGACGGAGGACCCCGCCAGCGTGACCGCGGCGGATATCGAGGCCTTGCGGGATGCAGGCTTTGACGACGGGGAGATCCTGGAGATCAACCAGGTGACCGCCTATTTCGCCTATGCCAACCGGACGGTGCTGGGGCTGGGATGCTCCACCAAAGGCGATGTGCTGGGCCTGAGCCCGAACAATTCGCAGAACCCGGATGATTGGGGGCATACGTAAGGGGCGCTGCCCCTCGGCCCTGGCGGGCCTCACCCCGGGATATTTTCAGCCAGATGAAGAGGATCAAGCGGCCTGGCGTCCGCTTTTAGGTGTGCAAACCGCTCATCTTTTGATGCAGGTCAGGGCGGGGCGGCGGCGGCGGCAGTATGGTTGCGGCGCAGATTCAAAGAAGGAGCTTTTTATGGACGCCGCAGCACAGAACATTGTGAACAGCGCCGCAGGGACAGTTCAGGCACCGGAGCCGGAGGTGCCCCCCGCCGTACCGCGGGCGCCAACTGCAGAGGATATCCGGCGGGCCTTTGAGAGCGGCAAGTACCCGTACCCGCGCAAGATGGTGCGCAAGGAGTACGAGGCGGAAAAGGCCCGGCTGCAGGCGGAACTGCTGAAAGTTCAGCTGTGGGCACAGGAGACCGGCGAGAAGTTCGTGATGCTGTTCGAGGGCCGCGATGCGGCGGGCAAGGGCGGCACCATCAAGCGGTTCACCGAGCACCTGAACCCGCGCTCGGCCCGGGTGGTTGCCCTGAACAAGCCTTCGGACGAGGAGCGCGGGCAGTGGTATTTCCAGCGCTACGTGCGGCATCTGCCGACCAGCGGCGAGATCGTGTTCTATGACCGGTCCTGGTACAACCGCGCAGGCGTCGAACGGGTGATGAGTTTCTGCGAGCCGAACGAATACCTGGAATTCATGCGCCAGGCGCCGGAGTTTGAGCGGATGCTGGTGCGGTCGGGCATCCGGCTCTACAAATACTGGTTTTCGGTCACCCAGGAAGAGCAGAAACGCCGCTTCGACTCGCGCGAGACCGACCCCCTGAAGCAGTGGAAGCTGTCGCCGATCGACAAGGCGTCCCTGGGCAAGTGGGATGACTACACCGAGGCCAAGGAGGCGATGTTCTTTTACACCGATACGGCGGATGCGCCCTGGACGGTGATAAAGTCCAACTGCAAGAAACGGGCGCGGATCAACTGCATGCGGCACTTCCTGGCCTCGCTGGATTACCCCGGCAAGGACCCTGAGATTGTGCAGGAGCCGGATCCGCTGATCGTCGGGCAGGCGCATCATGTGATCCATCAGTCCGATCACATTCTGGGCAAAGCCTTGCATCCGGGCACACGGGCGCGCTGAAGCCCGCCTGCGGCGCAGCCCTGCGGTTGCGGGGCTGCAGTCAGGCGCGTAATGCTTTGACGCATGAAACATATTGCTCCCTTGTTCGCAGCTGCGCTGCTGGCTCCGCAGGACGCCGGGTCGCACCCGCATATCTTTGTCGATACCGCGCTGAAGGTGATTGTCTCGGACGCGGGGCAGCTGGAAGCGGTTGAGATCACCTGGGCCTATGACGAGTTCTATTCGCTGCTGATCTTCGAGGACCGGGGACTGGACAGCGATTACGATGGTGCGCTGACGGCGGAGGAGCTGGCCAAGCTGCAAGGGTTCGACATGGCCTGGACCGAGGGGTTCGAGGGGGATACTTACCTGACCCGCGACGGCGCCGAACTGGAAATGGGGGCGCCGGTGCATCTGGCGACGGTGGTCGCGGACGGGCGCATCACCACCCGGCACCGCCGCGCCCTGGTGCAGCCGCAGGCGGCCGATGGCGTGGTGATCAAGGCATATGACCCGGGCTATTACACCGCTTACACGATGACCGGCGGGCTGGAGGTCTCCGGCGGCTGCCAGGGCAGCATCACGCCGCCGGATCTGGATGCGGCCTATACCAAGGTGGAGGAGCTGCTGTATGCGATGCCGGCCGATCAGGCAGAGGAGGCATACCCTGAGGTGGGCGAGGCCTTTGCCGATACTGTGCGGCTGAGCTGCGGGGCCTAAGGTGCGGATTTTCCTGACCATAGCTGCGCTGGGCGTGGCGGGTCTGGCGCTATGGCTCTGGGGTTTTGGCGGGGCCGGGGTGGTGTCGGCCTGGGCGGCGGAAGGGCAGCGGGAGGCGCAGAACGCGATGGCGCGGGGGCTGCGGGCCTTGCGCGCGGGCGAGCCGGGCGCGCTGATGGCGCTGCTCAGCTTGTGCTTTGCTTACGGGTTCTTCCACGCCGCAGGTCCTGGCCATGGCAAGCTGGTGATCGGCGGCTATGGCATGGGCAAGCCTGTGCCCCTGGCACGGCTGGCCGGGCTGGCGCTGGCGTCCTCGCTGGCGCAGGCGGCCACTGCGGTGCTGCTGGTGGCGGGCGGGCTGATGCTGCTGGACTGGGGGCGCGAGCAGCTGACCAGTGCAGCCGAGGACGTGCTGGCGCCGGTGTCCTACGGGCTGATTGCACTGGTGGGCCTGTGGCTGCTGGGACGGGGCCTGCGGCGGCTGCTGGGCAGCCGGGCTGGCGGACACGGGGCCCATGATCATCACCACCATCATCATGAGGCCGACGAGGTGTGTTCCTCCTGCGGGCACCGGCACGGGCCGACCGTGGAGGAAGCGGCCAATGTTCATTCGCTGCGCGATGCGCTGGCGATTGTGGGCGCGGTGGCGCTGCGGCCTTGCACCGGGGCGGTGTTCCTGCTGCTGCTGACCTGGCGGATGGGCGTTTTGTGGTCCGGGATTGCCGGCGCCTTTGCCATGGGGCTGGGCACCGCCACGGTCACCGTCGCTGTGGCCGCGGCTGCCGTGACCATGCGAAAGGGGGCGCTGGCGCAAATGCAGGGAACGGGCGCCTTGCGCGCTGCCGCGGTGCTGGAGATCCTCGCGGGTGGCGTTGTTGCCGTGCTGGCGGGTCAGATCATGCTGCGGGCGCTGTAACGGTCACGCGTCCAGGGCTTCCTGCAGAAGAGTGAACATCGGCTCCAGCGTCAGGTAGGCGGACATCAGCGCCGCCATCGGCGCGTCCTGTTCGCGCGGACTCATTTCGTGCCAGAAGGTTAGGGACTTGCGCTGCAGCAGGTGCCCGTGGGGATGCGCCTTGCCATAGGGGGCAGGGACTCGCTTCAGCTCGGGTTCATTGGCGGCAAAGCCCTTGAGCGCCAGGATGTCCACGAGGGCTGCGGCTTCGTCCCCGGTTTCGCCGTCCACGGCCTCGCGCCAGCATGGCAGCTGCGGTTTGGTGAAGTTCATTATGCCGCCGCCGGTGGTGCAGGACTTGGGGTCGATGCCGAAGAACAGCGCACAGCCTGCGCTGTTCACCGTCCACATCATGTGCAGATGGGTCTTGTAGGGCGTCTTGTCCTTGGAGAACCGGATGTCGCGCTGAGGGCGGAACAGTCTGGGCACCGCTTGCGCGCCGGTCCGTTTGGTGATCGCCTGCGCGACCTCGTCCAGCAGCAGCAGGGCGGGGGATTTCAGCTGCGCCTCATAGCGGTCCTTATGGGCAGTGAACCAGTCGCGGCTGTTGTTCTGTGACAGCTCGGTCAGAAAGGCGCGGGCGTCGGGGATCAGCTGCGCAAAGGGGTCGGTCATCTGAAATGGCTCCTGCAAGCGGTGGGGCGGTCTGTGCAGAATACCACCATGGGCCTGTGCAGGGGGCAAGGAGACTCTGCTCTTGCCGGAACCGTCCGGCAAGCCTAAGGCTGGCTTCATGAGCACGTTAACCAACCGACACACCGAAATGTCACCGGGCGGCCATGCCCGGGCGATTGCCGTTCTTGGCCTGCCGCTGATCGGCGGCCACGTGGCGCAGTTTGCCATCGGCCTGACCGATACGGTCATGCTGGGCTGGTACGGGGTGGAGGCGCTGGCGGCGGTGACACTGGGCTCGACCTATTTCTTTTCGATCTTTCTGCTGGGCTCCGGCTTTGCCTTTGCGGTGATGCCGATGGTGGCGGCTGCGGCGGGCGCTGGAGAGGAGCGCCAGATCCGCCGCTCCACCCGCATGGGGCTGTGGTTGTCACTGGCCTATGGCGCGCTGGCAATGCCCTTGCTGTGGTGGTCGGAGCCGATCCTGCTGCTGCTGGGGCAGGAGCCCGAGGTGGCC
Organism: Leisingera sp. ABM4_103; assembly: GCF_056158685.1. Taxonomy (NCBI): domain Bacteria; kingdom Pseudomonadati; phylum Pseudomonadota; class Alphaproteobacteria; order Rhodobacterales; family Roseobacteraceae; genus Leisingera; species Leisingera sp. ABM4_103. Next base: position 2,762,891 of record NZ_JBSWTU010000005.1, read on the forward strand.
CATGCGGCGGCCGAATATCTGCGGATTGCCGGCTGGGCGATCTTTCCCGCGCTGTTGTACATGGTGGCCAAGTCCTATCTGGCGGCGCTGGAGCGGACACAGATCGTGCTGTGGCTGTCGGTGTTCGGGGCGGTGCTGAACGCGCTGGTGAACTATGCGCTGATTTTCGGCAATTGGGGCGCGCCGGAGCTGGGGATTACAGGGGCGGCGATTGCGTCCCTTGTGACCAACGGTGTGTCCTTTGTGCTGGTGCTGGCCTATGCGCTGAAGGTGCTGCCGGAGCATGAGCTGCTGAAGAACTTCCAGCGCCCCGACTGGGAGATGCTGGGCCGGGTGTTCCGGATGGGCACGCCGATCGGCCTCACGACGCTGAGCGAGAGCAGCCTGTTTGCGGCCTCGGCGATGATGATGGGGTGGCTGGGCACGGTGCCGCTGGCGGCGCATGGGATTGCGATCTCGCTGGCGGGGCTCACATTTATGGTGCACCTGGGGCTGTCCAATGCCGCCACCATCCGGGCGGGCAATGCCTTTGGCCGCGGCGACCGGGCGCACATGGCGCGCGGCGGCAAGGTGGTGACGGCGATGTCGCTGGGGGTTTCAGTGGTGGGGGTCACCCTGTTCCTGACCATTCCCGGACCGCTGATGTCGCTGTTCCTGGACTCGGCGGACCCGCAGAAAGACCAGATCCTGCTGATCGGTGCGGGCCTTTTAGCGGCGGCGGCGCTGTTTCAGATGATGGACGGGATGCAGGCGATTGCGCTGGGCCTGTTGCGCGGGGTGCAGGATACAGGCGTGCCGATGGTGATTGCCGCGCTCAGCTATTGGGCGGTGGGTATCCCGGCCTCTTATGTGATGGGGTTTGTATTCGGCTGGGGCGGTGTGGGCGTCTGGATGGGGCTGGTTGCCGGCCTGACGACGGCGGGGCTGTTCCTGATGAAACGGTTCTGGGGGCAGTCGATCAAGCTGGTGGGGGCAAAGCCCGCGTAGGCCGCGCTGGGCCGCACAGCGCTTGTCAGTCCGCGCCGCTGCCGCGTCCCATGATGTGGATCGGGGAAAACGCGCCCAGTATCAGGCGGCGGTGGTCGAAGGGGATCTCGACGGGGATGTCGAAGCGGGTGTCCTTGGCGATGCGGGCTTCGGCGTCCTCCATCTCCTCCCTGCTGGGCCAGACCTGCCAGGAGAGGACGATGCGCTCCCCCGGGCGGGCAGCCACAGCGCGGCGGAAATCGGTGTGCTGGCCGTCGGGCACGTTGTCCTCCCAGGAGTTGACAATCTCCAAACAGCCGTATTCGCGGAACAGCTCGGCACTGGTCTTGGCCCAGGCCTTGTACGCCTCGAAGTTTTCTTCGGGGACGGGGATCACAAATCCGGCAACATACATGGCGGCCCTCCCTAGGATCGGCCCGGGCACCGCCCGGCCTTGGCGAGTTTGGCACGGGGCGGCGTTTCACTCCAGCGTCTTGCTGAGGGCCGCGGCGCGGGGTTGACCGCCTGGTGCCCTGCGGGCAGGATTCCGGAACAGCCTGATTTTCAACCGGAAAGCCCCTTGCCATGATGACCGACGACGACAAGCGACTGCTGCGGATTGCCTATGAGGAAGCCAAGGCAGGTTTTGACGAGGGCGGCTGCCCGATCGGTTCGGTGCTGGCGCGCGGCGGCCAGGTGGTGGCGCAGGGGCGCAATCAGCGGGTGCAGAAGGGCGACCCGATTGCCCATGGCGAGATGGATGCGCTGCGCAAGGCCGGGCGGCAGAAGACCTACCGGGACACGGTGCTGTATACCTCGCTGTCGCCTTGCATGATGTGCAGCGGCACCATCGTGCAGTTCGGTATTCCGCGGGTGGTGATCGGCGACACGCAGAACTTTGGCGGCAACGAGGATTTCCTGCGCGCCCGCGGCGTGGAAGTGGTGATTGCCGAGGACCCGGACTGCATCGCGCTGATGCAGCGGTTCATCCGCGAAAAGCCGGAGCTGTGGGCGGAAGACATCGCCGAATAGGACGCCCGGGCGGTCAGAACCAGTAATAGGGCACCTGGTAATGATCGTAGATGCTTTCCTCGTGCTTGCGGTCCCGGTGCCAGCCTTCGTACTGCGCCGGAGCGCTTTCGAGCTGTTCAGGGGTGATGCTGGTGCGGAACCCTTGCAGGCCGCTGTCGTAGGAAAGTGAGCCCCAGGGGATAACGTATTCCTGTTCGCCAAGGCCCAGGAACCCTCCGAACGTCACGATGGCATAGGCCGCTTTGCCGGATGATTTGTCGATCATCAGGTGATCAATGGTGCCGGCCTTCTCGCCAGCCTCATCATAGACCGCGGTGCCGGTCACATCGTTTGTGGAGACGAGACTGCTTTCAGTGCCGTGTTGAGCCTGTTGCATGGGTTTTCTCCTGTTTGTGGTGTGATGGAAACTCAACGTTCCGGCCCTGCGATTGTTCCGGCGGCGCGTTGGACGGGGCGATGGATGACCGGCATATGTGCTAGGCTGGCAGCGAACCCGCCGCTGCGGCGCAAAGGAGGCTGCCATGAGGCTCAGGATTGCTGTTGAACACGCAGGCAGGCGTCTGGCTGCGGTGCTGGCGCTGATGCTCTCCTGCCTTGCGCCGCTGGCGCTGATGGCGGAGCCGCCGCGGGCCGGGCTGATGTGGAACCGTACCGGGCTGCCGGCAGTGTTCCCCTTGCAAGTGAAGACGCCGGAGGGGGCGGATTATTATCTCACCCTCAGCGATGCGCAGACCGGAAAGGCGGCGCTGGCGGCCTATATCGAGGGCGGCGAATTCTTCAAGGTGCTGGTGCCGCCTGGGCGCTATGTGCTGCGTTTTGCCAGCGGGGAGGTCTGGCAGGGCGAGGACCGGCTGTTCGGGCCGGGTGCCCTGACGCAGCGGTTTGAGCTGCCGCATCCGCTGGAATTCGCCATTCGCGGGGCTGGTATCAAGGGCGGTCACGTCGTGACGCTGTCGCGGAACCAGCCGGGCGGAGGGGTGCGGGCAGCGGTGAAGGCCCAGTACATCTGCCAGATTGCCAGCGTGGAGGGGGCGGAGCCTCTGACCGGGCGCGCGAGCGCCAGCCGCCCGTTCTGGCTGGGCGGCGATGCCCGTTCAAGGGCAATTCTGCATCTGCGGTGGCGGCTGGAACTGGGCGGGCCGGGGTCCGGGACACCGCTGGAGAGGTGGCAGCGCAGCCTGTTTGTGCTGGGCAACCCGCTGCTGCCGCCGCGGCCTTCGGGGCTGGACAGCCGGTCCGGGCAGCGGCTGCCGCAGATGCAGTTCCCGTCCTATTCGGTTCGGTCGCTAATCTGCGGGTGATTTGGACGCGGAAACAATGTCTTACTCGCCGCCCCGGGCCTTGATCAGCCGGTCGGCCTTTTTGCGCACCAGCACGCTGCGCAGGTCGTGCATGGCCAGCAGCAGGGCGTCTGTGACTTCCTCCAGCTGCTCATCCGTGGCACGGCTGTTGGCCCAGTGGGCGGTGAGGTTCAGATGGTCGATGGCGCGGTGGATATCGTCCAAATCGCGGGCCGCGAGGGTGGCGGTGCGGGCCTCCATCCAGGACTTGATCTCGGCAATGTCCTGATCGCTGAGCTGGCGCTGGCCGTGCGGTTTGATCTCGCCGTTGCGGATATTCACAACGGCGATCTGGTCCATCTCGATCCGCCGCTGGCGGTTCTCGGTGTCGACGCGGAAGACAAAAGCGCCGTTCTCGCGGACACGGAAGTAATATTCCGGCAGATCGGCGCTCATGTCTGGTCTCCTGTTTATTTGAGCGACGCGCAGAAGTTCTGGATGCGGCTGCAAGCCTCCTCCAGCGCGGCGTCAGAGGTGGCGTAGCTGACCCGGAAGTTCGGCGACAGGCCGAAGGCAGCGCCAAAGACCACGGCGACATCGGCCTCCTCCAGCAGAGCGGTAGCGAAATCCTCGTCGGTTTCGATCACCTTGCCAGCCGGCGTGGTCTTGCCGATCAGCCCGGCGATGGAGGGGTAGACGTAAAACGCGCCCTCCGGCGTGGGGCAGGAGATGCCGTCGATTTCATTCAGCATCGACACCACCAGGTCACGGCGGCGGACAAACATTTCGTTGTTGGGCGCCAGGAAGTCCTGGGTGCCGTTCAGCGCCTCCACCGCGGCCCATTGGCTGACCGAGCAGGGGTTGGAGGTCGATTGCGACTGGACCTTGCGCATCGCCGCGATCAGCTGTTCCGGGCCTGCGGCATAGCCGATGCGCCAGCCGGTCATCGCATAGGCCTTGGACACACCATTGCAAGTAAGGGTGCGGTCATAAAGCTGCGGCTCCACCTGGGCCGGGGTGCAGAATTCGAACCCGTCATAGGCGAGGTGCTCATACATGTCGTCGGTCATCACCCAGACGTGCGGGTGGCGCAGCAGCACATCTGTCAGCGCCTTCAGTTCCGCCCGGCTGTAGCCCGCGCCGGTGGGGTTGGAGGGGGAGTTGAAGATGAACCATTTGGTCTTGGGGGTGATCGCCGCCTCCAGCTGATCGGCGGTCAGCTTGAAATTTGTTTGCAGCGAGGTTTCAGCAATGACCGGGGTGCCGCCGGCCAGCAGCACCATGTCGGGGTAGGAGACCCAGTAGGGGGCTGGAATCACCACCTCGTCCCCCTCGTTCAGGGTGGCCATCAGGGCGTTGTAGAGCGTCTGCTTGCCGCCGGTGCCGACAGAGACCTGCGCCGGAGTGTAGCCGAGCCCGTGGTCGCGCTTCATCTTGGCGCAGACCGCCTGTTTCAGCTCCGGGATGCCGTCGGGGGCGGTGTATTTGGTCTTGCCCGCGGCGATGGCGGCGACGGCTGCGTCCTTGATGTTCTGCGGCGTGTCAAAGTCCGGCTCGCCCGCGCTGAGGCCAATGACGTCGCGTCCGGCTGCCTTCAGTTCGGCGGCTTTTGCCGTCATCGCGATGGTGGGTGACGGTTTGACGCGCGAGAGTGTCTCGGACAGGAAAGACATTGGCTGTGCCCCGGTTTGTATGTTCTGCGGAACTGTCATAGGGTGCCGCCAAACAGCGATCAAGCTGCATTGGCGATTTGAGTTAGGAGAACTGACATGACTGAGCAGAACACAGACTGGTACGGCCCGGATGCAGCAACTTTCGGTGACCGCGTAGCGGCTGCGCGCGAGGCTGCAGGGATGACCCAGGGCCAGCTTGCGCGCCGGCTTGGGATCAAGAAATCGACCCTCAGCGCCTGGGAACGCGATCTGGCTGAGCCGCGCGCCAACAAGCTGACGATGCTGGCCGGCGTCTTGAACGTGTCGATGTCCTGGCTGCTGACCGGCGAAGGCGAAGGCATGTCGGAACCGGCGCCGCTGGAGCTGGAAGCAGGCGATTTCACAAGCGTCCTGAACGAGTTGCGCGACCTGCGCAGCGAAATGCGCCAGAACGCGGAGCGGGCGGCACGGCTGGAGAAGAAGCTGCGGACCCTGCTGCAGGTCAATGACGGCCAGACCACCGAAGTTGCCTGAGACCGAAATGCAGGAAGACCGGACCATCCGCCTGAAGCGGCTGCAGATGCGCTCTATGCGCCGGGGTATCAAGGAAATGGATATCCTGCTGTCGGCCTTTGCAGCCGCCAATCTGGAGCAGATGGACGCTGCGCAGCTGGATCTTTATGACCAGCTGCTGCACGAAAACGACCAGGATCTGTACCAGTGGGTGACCGGCCAGGCGGAACCGCATGAGCGGTTCCGCGCACTGGTCGCAGACATAGCGCAAACGCACCAAAAATAATAAAATCCCGGCTTAACTGATTTTTCGGGAATTGTTGGCATCTTGTCTCAGAAGCAAATTCGAGTCGGAGATGCGAATGAGTATGGAAATGCCAATTGGCCAGACGGACCGCAAAGGTTTCATGACTGGCTATCTGGAGGCGCTGGCCCTTGTCGAGCGTCTCCACCGTCTGCTGCTGGATGTCATCAAGGACGAGTTTGAACGCGTTGGCGTGCTGGAAATCAACGCGGTTCAGGCGCTCTTGCTGTTCAACATCGGCGACAATGAGGTGACGGCCGGGGAACTGAAGACCCGCGGCTATTATCAGGGCAGCAATGTCAGCTACAACCTGAAGAAGCTGGTCGAGATGGGCTATATGCACCACCAGCGCTGCGAGATTGACCGCCGCTCGGTGCGGGTGCGCCTGACCCAGCGCGGCCGCGAAATCCGCGATATCGTGTCGGCGCTGTTCTCCCGCCATGCCGAAGGGCTGGAGGGCAAGAACGTGATCTCTTCGCAGGGCATTGAGGACATTACCGCCTCGCTCAAGCGGGTGGAGCGCTACTGGTCGGATCAGATCCGCTATATTTACTAAGGCGCTGGCCGGGCGATCATCCCGGCGGGCAACGGGCCGCAAAATGCCGGCAAAGCACCGGCAGGCCGAAACGGGGCATGAGGGGAAACCGTGCTCCGGTTGGATTGAAGGGTAAAGCGCCGGGATCCGGGAAGGGGCCACGGCTGAAGGTTGCAGAAGTGACCGCCCTTGTTACCGCGTGTGTGTTTTGCCGCAAGGGCAGGGGAATCCTCTGCCGCGGGGCGTGGTTGACGTTGTTATGTTTTGCAGGAAACCGGAAGGCGGGTCTTTGCACCGCCGGGCACGGACAGCACCAGACAGGCGCTGTGCCGGTTTTTTGCGTTTTGGGAAGCTATGCAATTGCCTGCACCTCGGCAGGCTGAAGCGCAGGGCCTGGAGGCGTGGCTGGACGGGTCCGGCCCTCCACCGGCAGCGGCCGGGTTTGTTTGTGCGTGAGGAAGCGAGGCAGCGGACGGGAGCAGAGCGGTTTAGCTTCGGTTGCCGGCTGCCAGTAGTAGCGTGGCAGGGGCTGCGCTGCCTGGATTCAGAGGATCACCTGCCTGGCGAATTCCTGTTCGACAACGCTGCGGATGAAGTCTGCAAGCTTGAGGAAGGCGGGCGGGCTGCCGCTGCTGCGGCGCCAGGCGAGCCCGGCTTGCCGGTAAAGCACCGGCTGCATGGGGACCACGGCGACGTCGCCTTCTCCGCGTTTGACCTCCGACTCGACGTAAAGCGCGGGCAGCAGAGTTGCGCCCATGCCGAGCGACACCATCTGGCGGAGCGCATCGAGGCTGGTGCCCTCGAAATCCTCGCGCAGGTTCGCGCCTGACGCCGCGCTGAGGTGCGAAACCTGACGGCTCAGCGTGTAGGACGGGTTCAGGCTGAGCAGGCTTTCCCCGTCCAGATCCGCAGGTCTCACCCGTTCCCGGCCCGCCAGCGGATGGTCGCGCGCCACCGCGAGGCTCAGCGGCTCCCGGAACAGGAACGTATGGCGGATGTCATCGCGCGGGACCGGCAGCTGGGTCAGGATCAGATCGTGCCTGCCCGCCAGCAGATCCTCGGTCAGCTCGCGCGGGGGGGCGTCGCGGATGACCAGCTTGAGGTCCGGAAAGGACTGATGCAGGCGCCGCAGCACCCGCGGCAGCAGGTAGGGGCCGATGGTCGGCGAAGACCCCAGCCGCAGAGTGCCCTCAAGCTGGTTGCCGGAGGCCCCGGCCGTTTGGCTGAGCCGCTCCACATCCTGAAGGATCCTTTCGGCCTGGGCCGCGGTGTCCCGGCCTGCCGGTGTCAGGATCAGGCCGCTGCGCCGCCGTTCGATCAGGCGTGTGTCCAGGGCTTTTTCCAGCGCGGCGATCTGGAGGCTGAGAGAGGGCTGGCTGATGCCCAGCTGCCGTGCCGCATTGCGGTACTGCAGCGCCTTGCTGAGGACTGCGAAATAGCGGAGCTGGCGCAGGGTGATCTCCGGCATGTGTGGCCCTTCCTCGCATTGAATAGGTAAAACCTATCTTTATCAGCAATACTATTGGGTTCTTAAAGGGTAACGCCAGCCCATCTTGAAAGGGAGGCCGCGGTTTGCCGCGTTGCCGGACACCGGACAAAAGGAGGCAATTGATGAAGAACAGTCCACGGGTAAAGGTTTTCTCGCTGCAGGTCAGGCTGGCCAAGCTGCGCCTGAAGCATCAGTCGCTGAAGGCGAAAATCGCCAAAGAGCTGAAACGCCCGTCGCCGTGCAGCATGATGCTGCAGGGGCTTAAGCGCCAGCGCCTGCGGACCAAGGATGAGATCATGCGCTGCCTGGGCCAGCTGCGCCGCACCGGGCTGCCTGGCTTCAAGCAGCAGCAATCCGCGTAAGGGGGGCGGTGATGTTTCAGTTTACCCATCCGCTCAGCGGCGCAGGCCTTATGCACAGCGCCGACCTGGACGATATGCGGGCGGCCATACTCGATGACGGAGGCGAAGAGGATGACGACGGTCCCGACGGCGGCAGCCCTTTCATCGCCGCAAAGGGTACGGGTGTGACCATTACATGCGGAAATAAAGTCCGCCGGGCCTGAGGCGCCGCACGATGGCGCATCCCGCGCCGCCGCCTGACGCCCTCCGGTGCAAGCCGGAGGGCCGTTTCGTTCGCGAATAGAGTACGGCAATGGCCGCGGGTGATCCGCGGGACGCCTGCGGCTTGCCCGGTCGGTTACCAGTGGCCGGTGTTTTCCATGCTTGCCCAGGGTTCTGCCGGAGCCAGGGAGTCGCCGTTTTGCAGCAGCTCGATCGAGACATTGTCGGGCGAGCGCACGAACGCCATGTGCCCATCACGCGGCGGCCGGTTAATGGTGACGCCATTGTCCATAAGATGCTGGCAGGTGGCATAGATATCGTCCACCCCATAGGCGAGATGGCCGAAATGGCGGCTGTCATCCGGCAGCCCCTCGTCGCCGTCCCAGTTGTAAGTCAGCTCCAGCGGGGTTTCCTCCTGGCCCGGCGGCGCCATGAAGACCAGGGTAAAGCGGCCCTGCTCATTTTCCCAGCGGCGGGTTTCCTTGAGGCCCAGCAGCTCATAGAAAGCCATGGATTTCTCCAGGTCTTTCACCCGGACCATCGTGTGCAGATATTTGAGGGGCATGGGGGTCTCCTGTTATCACTTTCAGGGACTTTAGCGGGGCAGGGCGCGAAGGCCAATAAAAGCGCCGGGCAGTCTCAGAATTTTGACTCGATCCCCAGGGAGATGGAGAATTCCGAGCTGTCGAAGCGGCTGTGGTTGGAGCTGCGCTTGCCGGCCCGGACCCGCAGCATCGGGGCAAATCCGGCGTAGTCATAGTCTTCAAAGAACAGGTTCAGGTCGGCGTAGACAGAGTGGTCCTTGCGCCCGCCGGGAATGGGTTGCCAGGTGCTGCCATCAAAGAAGGTGTGGTCCGGGTAATCTGCGGTCCCCAGGATCAGGCCGGTGCTGATCCTGGCAGGGCCGATCAGCTGCCCGAAGGCATAGCCGACGCGGAAGGTGGCGGTATGGCCGCTCGAGTTCACACTGTCGGCCTGGGTGTCGCGCAGGCCGAGTGTGAAGCTGAGGCTGCTGCCGTTTTCAAGCTTGCGGGACAATGACGCGCCCAGGCCGAAGACGTCGGCGTTCAAGGTGGCCAAACGCGGGTCCAGACGGTGTTCGGCACTGCCGTTGAGGGTGAGAGAGCTGCGGGGGGACAAGGCCCAGCTCCGGGCAGCGGACAGTTTCGCAAGATTGTAATTCCTTTGGCCGCCGTACCAGGAGGTGGCAGCTGTCAGGGCAACCCGGGCGCTGCCGCGCTTTTCCGCGGGGCCTGCGGCGAAGGCGTGGCTCAGGGTGATCTCGCCATAGGTCGATCCGAATTCGGAGTTCCGCGGCGTTGTGGTTCCGGTGCTGGCGGCGAGGTCTGCCGCTTTTTCCTTGGCGCTGGAGGACAGCGCCACCCGCTGCACGTACAGGCGTCCGCTGAGCGTGGTCAGGCTGGCGTCGCTTTGGCGCAGGCGGCGGGTTATGCCCGCATCAAGGGTTCCCGTCAGGCCGGACAGGGCAATGGCCCGCGGCCCGAACCTGTTTTCATGCGAGGAGAGACCGTCAATTTCCTGTGTGGCGGCGTCGGAGCCGCTGTTCACATTGTTCGAGGGCTTCAACCCGCCGGTCAGCCGGAAGGACCAGGGGCTGATACGCCGCAGCGCCTGATAGTCCTTGGCGATCAGCTCCTCGGATTTGTTGTCTGGTGCGTACACCGCCGTGCGGCGCAGCCAGTACTGCGACAGGACCGGGCTGCCGCCCTGAAAGGCCAGCCGGGAGGCAAGCTGGGCCATCTGGTATTTGGTGGCGCTGTCGGGGGCAAAGCGGAAGGCGCGGGCGGCGGATTTGCGGCCTTTTCCCGGCTGTCCCGCCTGTGCATAGGCGGCGGCCTGAAGGTGCCAGGCGACGTGATTCCTGCGGTCAGCCTGCAGCAGCGCATCCGACAGCCGCAGCGCCAGCTGCGGGTTGCCGGAGCGCAGCGCGTGCGCTGCCAGAACATGCCCCTGCTGGAGCGACAGGTGCATCTGGGGCTGTTTGGTCTCCTGGGCGGAGGGCTGGGCCGTTGCCAGGCCCAGCATCAGACATGCCGCAACGGCCTTGCGCATGGCTTAGGGGCAGGCCGGGTCCGCGCTGGCGCCATCGCAGGAGTCCAGGACGAAGATGCCGTATTCTTCAATGGGAACCGTGCCGCCGCTGAGGGCGCTGATGTGGTCGGTGGCGTGAATGGAACCGGCGACTGCGGCGGCATTGGACCCAGAGAAGACGCCGCCATATTGACCGACTGAACTGCCGTTATTGGAGAGGTCTCCGGTGAAGCTGCCGTCAGAGGCAATGTCGGTGGGGGTAAGGGCAATGTCTTCGACCGCGGTCGAGGGCTGATCGGTAATCTGGCGGTTGTAGATGCTGCCCTTGACCCGGTTGTCGGTGAAATCGGCGTTTATAAAGACATCGCCGGTAACCTCAGCCGCCTGACCGGGCAGAATGGACGGATCGGTTCCGTTGGAGGGATCGATCAGGTCGCCTTTGTCGCCGTCGACGTTCAGCAGGCCAACGTAGCTGCCGGCGTAGCTGACAATGCCAGTGCCGCTTTGACTGGTGTCCGGTGCAGAAAAGTTGCCGCTGCGGCCGTAGGTGGTGCCGCCCTGGAAATAGCCGAATTGCCCGCCGGTCACGACCACTGTCGCATAGCCGCCTTCGGTTTCGCGCACATAGGCAGTGGAATGTTCCGTCAATGCGTTGTCCTGAACGGTGTAGGCTTCATAACCGGCCCGGTCGAGCGCTGGCTTGCGCACGTATGTGGCGGAGAACGGAGAGTCATCCAAGCCAACACCTGTTACCGTCAGGGTTTGATCGGCGGCGTTGTAGCTGACGCTGTCCACATCCCCCGCAAGATCTTCGGGGATCGTTCCGGTGACGTCCGTGGGGTCATCGTCACTCGTGATGAAAGGGTTGCCCCCGCCGCACGCGGACAGCGCGGACGCCGCCGCGATCCCTAGCCAAAACCGCCTCATCTGCCTTTACCTCAATATCTTTATCGTTTTGCGCCACCTTCGGGCGGCGCTGCGGCAAAGTCAATTGAACACTGCGGATTCCGGTGCAACCGTGGCGGATACGCTACCTGTATGTAGGTTTCGCGCGGGCTGAGCGTGGCATATATTGTGCAGCAGGGCGGGCGCAGCGGTTATTTTTCCCCTTGGCGGCTGGCCAGCCAGCGGGTATTGCGGAGCGTGATAATCCGGTAAAAACCAGGGGGGCTCCATGCAGCAGTATCTGGATCAGCTACGCCACATTCTGGACAATGGCGTGCCGTCGGACGACCGCACCGGCACCGGCACGCTGAGCTGTTTCGGGATGCAGGCACGCTACAGCCTGGCCGATGGGTTCCCGCTGGTGACCACCAAGAAATTGCATCTGCGCTCGATCATCCACGAGCTTTTGTGGTTTCTGTCAGGCGACACCAACATCCGCTACCTGAAAGAAAACGGCGTTTCGATCTGGGACGAATGGGCGGATGAAAACGGTGATCTGGGCCCGGTTTACGGCCATCAGTGGCGCCGGTTTCCCAAGCTTGAACTGGCCGAGGGCACAATGGGGGATGAGCCGCTTTACCGCGCCGGCAGCGTCGATCAGATCGCGGATCTGGTGGAGATGATCCGCAAAAGCCCCGACAGCCGCCGCCTGATCGTGTCGGCCTGGAACCCGGGTGATGTGCCGGACATGGCGCTGCCGCCCTGCCACACGCTGTGGCAGGTGCGGGTGGCGGGCGGCAAGATGCATTTGCAGCTGTACCAGCGCTCCGCCGACATGTTCCTGGGCGTGCCGTTCAACATTGCCTCTTACGCGCTGCTGCTGGCCATGCTGGCGCATGTGACCGGGTATGAGGCGGGGGATTTCGTGCACACGATGGGCGATGCGCATATCTATTCCAACCATGTGGAGCAGGTGCAGCTGCAACTGTCGCGCACGCCCAAGCCGCTGCCGCAGTTGCGGATCAAGCGGCAGGTCAGCTCGATCTTCGATTTCAAGTACGAGGATTTCGAGATCCTGAACTATGACCCGGATCCGGTGATCAAAGCGCCGGTTGCGGTCTGATTTCAAAGGAAAGCTCTCATGATTACCCTGATCGCTGCGCGGGCGCGCAACGGGGCCATTGGCAAGGACAATGACATCCCCTGGTTTGCGCCGGAGGATCTGAAGGCGTTTCAGCGCGAAACTCTGGGCGGTGCCATCATCATGGGCCGCAACACCTGGGACAGCCTGCCGGTGAAGCCTTTGAAGAACCGGCTGAACCTGGTGGTGTCCTCGAAACCTGATGCGGCGGAGACCGTGCTGCCGTCGATCGAAGCGGCGGTGGCGGAGGCCCATGCGCAAGGGTACAGGCGCGTTTACGGCATTGGCGGAGAGGGGATCTACCGCGGAATGCTGGGTATGGCGGACCGGCTGCTGATCACCGAGGTGGATTTGACCGTTGCAGAGGCCGATGCCTACTTCCCCGAGTTCGACCCGGAGAATTGGATCAAGGCCGGCGAAACGGTCCTGCGGGAGAGCGATCCGGCCTGTGTGATGGTTGAGTTTTTGCGGCGGGCGTAACGGAGCCTGAAGGCGCTGCCCGCGATTGCCTGCGCCCAGCCCAAGTCCGGGCGCAGTGCATAATCAATTGATCAAAGCGCCTTGAGATCAGCAGCCATTTTCCGGCCGTCTCGGCCTTCGGACAGCTCGTAGCCGATCTTCATATTGTCGGCGAGGCCGGTCATGCCCGACCGTTCCACCGCGGAAATGTGCACAAACACATCCTTGCCGCCTTCATCGGGTTCAATAAACCCATACCCCTTGGTGGTGTTAAACCACTTCACGGTGCCGCTTGGCATTTCCCGTGTCTCCTTCTACTTTGCACTCTGCCTTGGGGGCTGCCCAAGGCATCCGGCACGTTCCCTGCCAAATTTCCGTAGGGTGAGGCCGGACAGCCATGAGTGTTGCACGGGCCGGGCAAAAATCAAGAGAAACCGGTGAATTCTACCATAAATTGTATTCGCCCCTCTGTGGGGCGGAGGGAGGAAGCATGAAAATCTACGGGCTGAAGACTTGCGATACCTGCCGTAAGGCATTGAAGCAGCTACCGGATTCGGTTTTGGTCGATATCCGCACGGATGGGGTGCCGGACGCTCTGCTGGAGGCGGCATATGCGCAATTCGGCGCCAAGCTGGTCAATACGCGGTCAACCACTTGGCGCGGGCTCAGCGAGGCGGAGCGGGGCGGTGAACCGCTGAGCCTGCTTCGGGCGCATCCGGCGCTGATGAAGCGGCCGCTGATCGACCGCGACGGGGAATTATTCCTGGGTTGGGATCAGAACACGCGGACTGCCCTTGGTGCCGCGTGACCGGCTGACTATGTCGGTACGGCAGATTTTGGGAGATTGAAGATGCGCAATGCAGCGCTGGTACTGGGGATCATCGCCGGTATTTTCGGCATGATCGTGGGTTTTTTCGGCTACGGCTACACCGCTGCGGTCGAGCATTTCGGCGAGGCCGAAGGGCTGGCCGAACAGGTTGGCAATGTGCAGCAGCTGCGGCTGCTGGCTGTGCTGTCGCCGCTCCTGGCGATTGCGGGCGGAGCGATGGCGCGGGCGCGGGCCCTGTGGGGCGGCGTGCTGCTGCTGGGGTCCGCGGCGGGCATGTATGCGGGTTTCGGCTTTAACGTCTTTACCATCTTCCCGATCAGCTTTGCCGTCACCGCCGGGCTGATGGCGCTGGCCGCGGGGCAGCCGGATGAGCCCAAAGCGCATTTCTGAGACCTGTCAGGGGACGAAAAAAGGCGCCGCTGCCGGGGGCAGGGCGCCTTAATTCGTTTCAGGCCGGGCGGGTCGTCAAGCGGCGGCGGGTTTGGTCACCCGGTGCAGCAGCGCATCGACGGACAGCGGGCCAGCGCCCCTGATCACCAGCACCAGCAGCAGGAAGGTCCACATCACGCGCTGGTCGATCAGCCCGATGCTGTTGTCGAATAGGCTGCCCAGCTTGACGCCGTGGCCGGTAACATCGACCAGGGTCTGCACCCATATGAACCCGATGGTGCCGAGTGCGGCCAGGCGGGTCAGCAGGCCGATCAGGATCAGTGCGGGCAGCACGTATTCGGCCACGGTGCCGGCGAAAATCACCAGCCGCTGGAAGATATTCATCTGCGAGACGTCATAAAGAACTTCCTCAGCCGCTTTGGGAAAGATCTGCCCGAAAGCACCGGCCGAGGGGGAGAAGATCGAGCCGTCGATCTTCAGCCCGGCGGAGTTCCAGTAGTAGACCAGCAGGACGGCCGCAAAGACCAGCCGTGCCAGGGTCGGGACCAGGAAACCCGACAGATCGTCGGCTTTGCCGGTGATGGAATTGTATGTGGAGACAAGTGCGTGCATGGTCTTACCCTTTGCTGTCCAGGCCCGTTACCGCACCGCCCTGCAACAGCAGGGCCAGTGTGGAACCCAGGTCGAATGCTTCGTCTTCGGCGGCGGCGTGTTCCATTGCCTCGCCGATGGTGGCGCCCGCCATCAGGGCGCGGATCCAGACCGCGCCAGCGGGCGGCAGGTTCTGGGGAATGGGATCGAATTCGGGACGGGTGATCAGCACGTCCTGGGCCTGGGGGGCTGGCTTGGGCGCGCCGTCCTCGGTGTTGTAGCGCCAGATGGCGTGAATGGGCCAGGGCGAGCGCAGCACCTGCACTGCCGGCGCCAGCGTCAGCCGGGTGTTCAGCAGCGCATCCGGCGGCAGCGCGCCAAGCGTTTCGGGCGCGATGGGAGCAGCATCGGCGGCGTGGTAGGCGCGGCGCAGGGCCAGTTCCAGCCGGGCCACATCGCCGAGGTAGCCCAGATGCTTGAGCTGCTCCATGCCTTCCAGGAAGGCGGGGAAGTGTTCGCCGTAGAACATCATCAGGGGCGAAGACGGCGGGTGCTGGCGCAGGTAGATGCCCGTCAGCCCGTCCATGTTCTGCTTGCCCAGGAGCTTGGCGATCACCGGAAAGGCGCTGTGCATCGCCTCGGTCAGCGAAACCGCGACATTGTTGCGGTAAACGCTGAAGCGGCGGCCCGCGGGTTCGCCGAGGTGATCGGTGAGCCCCTCCGGCACCGGCTGGCCCGCATCCATCATGGCGCGGGTGAAATCTGCTTGGCTCACACTCATGCCGGGATGCGCTCCAGCGCAGCTGCGGCGCGGGCGGCCTCGGCCTCAAGGACCGGCCAGTCCGGCACGTCGTTGTCCCATTCGATCAGCACCGGTTTGGGGCCGGATTTGGCGAGCGTGTAGTCCAGAAGCGCCCAGACCGGTTCCACCACCTCGCGCCCGTGGCTGTCGATCAGGAGCGGGCGGCCGTGGCCGTCCTCATCCTCGTCATGTCCGCCAAGGTGGATTTCGCCGACCTTGTCCAGCGGGAAGGCGTCGATGTAGCCCTGCGGGGAGAAATCGAGGTTGGTGGCCGAAACAAAGACGTTGTTCACGTCCAGCAGCAGCCCGCAGCCTGTGCGGCGGGAGATTTCCGCCAGAAACTCCGGCTCGGACAAGGTGCTCTCGGCAAAGGCGAGGTAGCTTGAGGGGTTTTCCAGCAGCATCCGCCGCCCGATGGTCTCCTGCACCTCGTCAATGTGGTCGCAGATCCGCTGCAGGCTGGCATCCGTGTAGGGTAGCGGCAGTAGGTCGTTGTAGAAGTGGCTGTCGTGGGTGGACCAGGCCAGATGCTCAGAGAAGCTGGCGGGGTTCAGCCAGCCGACCAGATGCTTGAGCCGGGCGAGGTGATCGGAATCCAACGCCCCTTCGCCGCCGATCGAGAGGCCGACACCGTGCACCGACATGGCAAAGTGTTCGGCAAGGCGGCGCAGCTGCGCAAGCGGGCGGCCGCCATCGCCCATGTAGTTTTCCGCGTGGATTTCCAGCCACTTGACCGTGCCGGGATCCGAAGTGATCCGGGCAAAATGCTGCGGCTTGTAACCAACGCCGGGGGCGGCGGGCAGTTTGTCATGTGCTGCGGCGTCAAGCATGGCGGGTCCTGTGTCCGGGTGCAAAAGGGGCGGGAATTCGCACTCCCGCCCCCCACAATCCAACGTTAATTATGCCGGCAGGTCGCGCTCCAGCGGCTCCAGCGAGCCCTTGCGTTCGCTGCCGTCTGCCGTGGCCGGCAGTTCCATGCCTTCGCAGGTGCCTGCGTCAACCAGGGTCCAGGCGTTGCCCTGGTAATCGACAGTCGAGGTGCCTGCGCAAGTGGTGCCGGGGCCTGCGGCGCAGTCGTTCTGGCCTGCCAGCGACACGCCATAGCACTTTTCCTTGGTGCCGGCGGCAGCGGGGATGGTGGAAGCTGCGGTCAGGGCGGCGGCAACGGCGCTGGCGACGGCCAGGGATTTTGCGGTGGTCGACATCTCGTGAATTCCTTTCGGTTTAACGTGCGGTGTCGTGTTGACAGGAAAACACTAACCCGAGGTTTGCCGGACTTTAAGTCACGAGGCCGTGTCTCACATCCGCGTCAGAGCTTGTGACCCGAAAGAGGGCTCCAAAGATGCGCAAGCCTATGTTTTCAGGGGATTTGAGGGGGGCTTGTAACAAAACGGCCCCCGGATGGGGGCCGCTTGCGTTAAAAATGCGGGAAATTGTTACAGGAGATCCGGCGGGGTGGCTTCCGCGGCCAGTGCCTTTGTAACATTTTCCAGGCTTTCCACCTTGGTCTGCTTTTCACCCAGGCGGCGGACGGAGACGGTGCGCTCCTCCACTTCCCGGTGGCCGACCGCGAGAATGACCGGCACCTTGCCCACGGAATGCTCGCGGACCTTGTAGTTGATCTTCTCGTTGCGGATGTCGGCCTCGGCCCGCACACCGGCCTTTTGCAGATCGGCGACAACCTCCATCACATAGTCATCCGCCTCGGAGGTGATCGAGGCAACCACCACCTGGCGCGGGGCCAGCCAGAACGGCAGCTTGCCTGCGTGCTCCTCGATCAGGATGCCGATGAAGCGCTCGAAGCTGCCCAGCGTTGCGCGGTGCAGCATGACCGGGCGGTGCTTGGCACCGTCTGCGCCGATGTAGGTGGCGTCCAGGCGTTCCGGCAGAACGAAGTCCACCTGCAGGGTGCCGCACTGCCAGTCGCGGCCGATGGCGTCGGTCAGCACGAACTCCAGCTTGGGGCCGTAGAAAGCGCCTTCGCCCGGGTTCAGTTCGAATTCGCAGCCTGCCGCTTCGGTTGCGGCCTTCAGCGCCGACTCTGATTTGTCCCAGACCTCATCCGAGCCTGAGCGCTTCTCCGGGCGGTCGGAGAATTTGACCGAGAACTTCTCAAAGCCCAGATCCTTGTAAATCTCGGACAGGAAGTCGATGAACTTCTTGGTTTCCGCCTCGATCTGGTCTTCGGCGCAGAAGATATGCGCGTCGTCCTGAGTAAAGCCGCGCACCCGCATGATGCCGTGCAGCGCGCCCGAGGGCTCATAGCGGTTGCAGGAGCCGAATTCGGCCATGCGCAGCGGCAGGTCGCGGTAGGATTTGAGGCCCTGGTTGAAGATCTGCACGTGGCAGGGGCAGTTCATCGGCTTCAGCGCGTTTACCGCCTTTTCGCGGGCGTGCTCCTCGTCGACTTCGACGATGAACATGTTCTCCTGGTATTTCTCCCAGTGGCCCGAGGCCTCCCACAGCTTGCGGTCAACCACCTGCGGGGTGTTCACCTCGACATAGCCGCCCTTTTCCTGCTGGCGGCGCATGTAGTCCTGCAGGGTGGTGTAAACCTTCCAGCCGTTCGGGTGCCAGAAGATCTGGCCCGGCGCCTCTTCCTGCATGTGGAACAGGTCCATCTCGCGGCCCAGCTTGCGGTGGTCGCGCTTGGCGGCTTCCTCCAGCATGGTGAGATGCGCTTTCAGCTTCTCCTTGCCGGTGAAGGCAACGCCGTAGATCCGCTGCAGCATCGCGCGGGAGCTGTCGCCGCGCCAATAGGCGCCCGCGATGCTCATCAGTTTAAACGCGTCGCCCGGCAGCTGGCCGGTGTGCTGCAGGTGCGGGCCGCGGCAGAGGTCCTGCCAGTCGCCGTGCCAGTACATCCGCAGCGGCTCATCACCGGGGATGCTCTCGATCAGCTCGACCTTATAGGGCTCGTTATTGTCGGTGTAATGCCGGATCGCCCGGTCGCGCTCCCACACCTCGGTGCGGACCTCATCACGCTTGTTGATGATTTCCTTCATCTTTTTTTCGATGGCGCCGAGGTCCTCGGGGGTGAAGGGCTCCGCCCGGTCGAAGTCGTAGTACCAGCCGTTTTCGATCACCGGGCCGATGGTGACCTTGGTGTCGGGCCAGATTTCCTGCACCGCACGCGCCATCACATGTGCCAGGTCGTGGCGGATCAGCTCGTTGGCCTGAACCTCGTCCTTCATGGTGTGGATGGCGATAGTGGCGTCGGCATCAATGGGCCACTGCAGGTCCCAGTGCTGATCGTTGACGGTGGCGGAGATGGCCTTTTTGGCCAGCGAGGTGGAAATGCTGGAAGCCACCTGCGCGGGCGTGACGCCTGCGTCGTAGGATCGTGCATTGCCATCGGGGAAGGTGAGAGAGATTTGGGCCATTGGCTGGCTGCTCCTCGTCGGTTTGGCGCCCACAGAACGCCCGGTTGCGGGTATATGTTTGGTCCGCGCGTTTTGCGGTCAATGCGGCTGCAAGTCAAGGCGGCTTTGTATGTGATTGTTATTGCGCCGGAAAATCCAATTGTGTGCTTGCGTATGCGATTGCACAAATATGTATACTGATAACTATATGATAAATAACGAAAAAATCGTTGCCATGGGCGGTGATCCGCGGCAGGGTGGCCGAAATCTTAGGCCCGATGGACATACCAGGAGTGTTCCGATGACCCGCCCGAACCCGAGCTTTGACCTGACGGTTGAAGATGTGGACCTGATTGAAACCGCGTTGTGCCAGTCCCGGGAGATCTTGTCGCAGCGCCATCTGTCCTATGAGCATTGCGCGCATATCGAAGGCGGGGCGAGCCGGGAGAAGGCAGTGCGGACTAAGGAAGCCTTGGGCAGGATCCAGAGCTTGCTTGGCCGCTTGCAGACGCAGAAGGTCAGCGGAACACCGGCTGCCGGCCTGTCCTGACCTTATTGCGGCCGACGGGCGTCATGCCCGCCGGAAGATGGGCGAGGGGCCGGCCCCTCGCGCTCCCCGGGATAATTCCAGCCAGATGAAGGGATCGCGGATCAGCGTGCCGGCGAAGGGACGCCATCGCGGATCACGGCGGAATAGTCGGGGGTGAGGCCATGCGCCTGGGCGATGGGGGTGATGCTGCCAAGGGCGCGGAGCTCTTCGACGCTGCGGGACTGATCCAGCACCCCTTGCTCCCAAGCGTACTCCGGCAGGTAGCCGTTGGCCAGAACCCGCCAGTCCAGCGGCACCTCGGCGGCGAAGGTGCGGATCAGCGCCATCACCACGGTGGTGCAATTGGTGGTGAGCGAGTTGTACCATTGCGGCTGAGCGGCAAGGCTGTTTGCGGCTGCCACATAGCGCAGCAGCAGGGCGCGGCCGGTGTCGGGGCTGACGCCGATGCGGAACAGCTGCACGTCTTCGCCGCGGGCGTTGGTCCGGGTGCCGACCAGGTCGCGCTCATCCGCTGCAATCAGCACCAGGGTGTTGGATTTGAACATGTCGGCAATCGGCGAGAAGCCGCCGACCTTTTGGCGGCGCACTTCGACCGACCAGGCGATCTGCTCGCCGTTTTCAAAGCCGAAGCTGACAATCATATGCGCCATCTGCGGCCCCGCCCAGTAGGACATGAAGAGGTCCACGGTCTGGAGCGCGGTCAGGTCGTAGCTGCGGGTTTCCCAGTTTATCTTGTAGTCCTCGGGCGTGTCCCAGGTGAAATTGCGGACACCGGTGAGGGTAAGGGTATCGCCCTCCACCTGGCCAGTAACCTGGCGGGCGACATCGGGGGACCAGTTGCCGTCTTCGGGCGGGGTGAGGGTGGACCACCACAGGATCACCGCCGCGAGCGCAAGGGCAAAGGTCGTGAGAGCGCGCAGGGCGTGCCTGCGGAATAGCCCCGCCATGACCGCAAGCCCCAGCAAGGCAAATCCGCCCGACAGGGCGGCGCGCGGCAGCGTGCCGAAGGGCAGCCGGTACCATAGCGCCAGCGCCGCCCAGGCGGTGGCCAGCGCCACCGCGAGAATGGCGGCGGCCAGCGCGGCGGTTTTGAAGATCTTGAACATGCCCGTGGTCCCCCGGAAAATTTTGGCGGACCATAAGGAGGACGGCAGGGGGCATGCAAGCGCGCAGTGCTGCCGCTTGCAGGGCAGGCGAAGCCGTGCCACATCTTGAGGAAAAGGACAGGAGACCAAAGACATGCCCGCCACTTCTTTTCTCGACACCGCCCAGGGCCGCCGGATTGCCTATCACAAGAGCGAAGGGCAGGGGCCGTGCGTGGTGTTTCTGGGCGGGCTGAAGTCGGACATGGAGGGCACCAAGGCGGTGCATCTGGAGGCCTGGGCCAAGGCGCGCGGGCAGGCGTTTCTGCGGTTTGACTACTCCGGCCATGGCGAAAGCTCGGGCACTTTCGAGGAAGGCTGTATCGGTGATTGGCACGAGGACACGCTGGCGGCGGTGGAGGAACTGACCGAGGGCGAGATCGTGCCGGTGGGTTCCTCCATGGGCGGCTGGCAGGCGCTGCTGCTGGCGCGGGAGATACCCGAGCGGATCAAGGGGATGGTGACCATCGCCGCCGCTCCGGATTTCACCGAGGACGGGTATTGGGCGAATTTCTCGGCGGAGCAGAAGGCGGAGCTGGAGAGCCGAGGTTATGTTGAGCTGCCAAGCGACTACATGGAGCCCTACCACATCTCCAAGCGGATGATTGAGGACGGGCGCAAGCGGCTGGTGCTGCGCTCGCCGCTGTTTCTGCCGTTCAAGGTGCGCTGCCTGCAGGGGACAGCCGATACTGCGGTGTCCACCCGCACCGCGCTGCGGCTGCTGGAACATGCGACGTGCCCGGACATGCGGCTGAACCTCGTTAAGGATGCCGACCACCGGTTCTCGGACGGGCCTTGCCTGAAGATGATCGAGGACGCGGTGCTGGACGTGCTGGGCGAAGCCTGACACCGCGCCCTGGGGCAGGAGCCGGGACGGGCCGTATCGGCTTTCCGCGTTTGCAGCCGCGGGCAGTGTTGCGGCGAGAGCGAAGTTTCGAGGAGGTGAAGGATGGATCAAAGGGTAAGCCTGATCACGCTGGGGGTGCCGGACATGGAGAAGGCTGCGGCCTTCTATGAGGCTTTGGGCTGGCAGCGGGCGGACAGCCCGGACGGGGTGATCGCCTTTGACCTGATTTCCCAGACGCTGGGGCTGTACCCGCTGGCGGCGCTGGCCGCGGATAGCGGTGTGCCGGAGGGGGAACTGGGCACTGGCGCCGTGACGCTGAGCCACAACACCCGCAGCAAGCAGGACGTGGCGGAGCTGCTGGCGGCGGCTGAGGCTGCCGGCGCGGAAATTCTGAAACCGGCGCAGGACGTGTTCTGGGGCGGCCATCACGGTTATTTCCGCAGCCCGGACGGGCATATCTGGGAGATCGCCTTCAACCCGTTTTCTCCGCTGGCGGAGAATGGCGCCTTTCGCTGGAACGGCTACTGAGCGTGGCGCGGCGGTGGCAGCAGCTTGAGGATTGCCTGTCGCCGTGAGGTTTTTCTTGATCCCGCAGCCGGCTCTCCGCACAGTGAAGGCGACGGGTGGCAGGCAAACCGCGAGGGCAGGATATGCCTTATGACCAGCAACCGAGCCGCGAACCATTGGTTCTGCTGCCGGGGATGATGTGCGACGGCCGGATATTTGAAGCTCAGATCAGAACGTTTTCCGGCAGTATGCCGGTGATGGTGCTGCCGCTGGCCGGCGGCGACACGGTGGAGAAGATTGCAGCCCGGATGCTGAGCCACCTGCCGCCGCGCTTTTGCCTGGCGGGGCTGTCGATGGGCGGGATCCTGGCGATGGAGCTGGTGCGCCGGGCACCGGAGCGGATCAGCCGGCTGTGCCTGATGGGGGCGAGTCCGCTGGCGGAGACGCCGGAGCAAGCCGCCGACCGGGAGCCGCAGATCATCGCCGCGCGGGCCGGGCGGCTGGAAGATGTTCTGCGCGGGACGCTGCCGATGGAGGCGCTGGCGCCGGGACCGTCGCGGCTGGAGGTGCACAATCTGTTCTGCCACATGGGAATGGAGCTGGGACCGGAGCTGTATGTGGCGCAAGCGCGCGCACTGCAGCGGCGGTCTGACCAGCAGGCGACGATGCGGCGGGTGCATATGCCGACGCTGGTGCTGGCGGGGGAGCATGACACGATCGTGCCGCCTGCCAAGCAGGAGTTGCTGGCACAGCTGATCCCGCACGCGCGGCTGGAGATTATTCCGGAGGCGGGGCATTTCCCTGTGCTGGAGGCGCCCGATGCAGTGAACCGGGCGCTGCTGCACTGGCTGGCAGTGCCGGCCTAGGGGTAGAGGGCGGCGCGCTGCGCCTTGCTGAGCAACTCAGGCTCGGCCACCGGTTTGCCGGTTTCTGCGTCAAAGAATGGCGTGTCTTTCCAGCGGCCCGACAGCCGGGCAGTAATCATCCGGCTGAGGATGCCCCAGGCCATGGTGCTGCCGCCCTTGGTTCTGGACTGCTTGCCGGGGACGGGCACGAAGGACCTTGCGCGGATCTTGCCCAAGGCGGATTTGTCCTGGAACAGATCTGAGCGCATACCGGCAAACGGCAGGCCGGGCTTGGCGAGTGTATTGGCAAACGGCGTGCCGCAGCAGGCGGCGTACCACCGCAAGGGGCCGCGGCGGCCCAGGCGGATCGCCCTCAGCTGTTCCGCCCCTTGGGTGATGGTGATGGTGTCGGGCGAGAGCTGGAACAAGTCGACCGGATCCGGGGCCGGATCCGGCTGGCCGTGGTACAGCTCATTGGCGCGGCAGTCGGCGCAGTAACAGACAACGCGGGTGCCGCCTTTGACACCCGCTGCTGAAACTTCGCCGCGCAAGGTCCCGCATTTGCAGGAAAATGCCAGCCCGCCACTCATCCCGTCAGGCGGCAGTGTTCTTGTTGGCCGGCTTGCGGGCCGGCTTGCTGCGGCTGTTGGCGTTCATGAAATCGATCACCAGCGGCCGGATGTTGTCGCGCCAGCTGCGGCCTGCGAAGATACCGTAGTGGCCCGCGCCCGGTTCCACGTGGCTGGCTTTCTTGCTGTCCGGCAGGCCTGTGCAGAGGCCCAGCGCCGCGACGCATTGGCCGGGGGCGGAGATGTCGTCCTTGGCGCCCTCGACTGTCTTGACCGCCACATCGGTGATCTTGCTGAAATCGACCTTGTGGCCGTTGACGGTGAAATCGTTGCGCGCAATCTCGCGGTTCTTGAAAACGCGCTCGACCGTCGAAAGGTAGAATTCCGCGGTCATGTCCATCACCGCCAGGTATTCGTCATAGAAACGGTTGTGGGCGTCGTGATCCGAGGCCTCCCCGCGAGAGACGCGCTGAATCTGGTCCAGGAACGCCTTGGTGTGGCGCTCGCCGTTCATCGACATGAAGGACGCCAGCTGCAGCAGCCCCGGATAGACCTTGCGGCCGACGCCCGGGTATTTGAAGCCGACCTGCTGGATCATGGTCTCCTCCAGCTGGCCCATGGTGACACGGCGGCCGAAGTCGGTGACCTCTGTCGGGGTGGCGTCCGGGTCCACCGGGCCGCCGATCAGGGTCAGCGAGGACGGCTGCGCCTTGGGGTCGCGCTCCGCCAGGTAGGCGGTCGCGGCGAGCGTCAGCGGCACCGGCTGGCAGACTGCGACGACATGGGTGTCGGGGCCCAGCTCCCGCATGAAATCGACGAGGTAGAGCGTGTAGTCCTCGATATCGAATTTCCCTGCGGAAACAGGGATGTCGCGGGCGTTGTGCCAGTCCGTCACATAGACTTCACAGTTTACCAGCAAGCTTTTGACGGTGGACCGCAGGAGGGTGGCGTAGTGGCCGGACATCGGGGCAACCAGCAGCACTTTGCGGGGCTGTTCCTCGCGGCCGTTGACCTTGAAATGGATCAGGTCGCCAAAGGGACGCTCGACCACGGTGGTGATGTCGACCAGGTGGTCCTTGCCGTCTTCGCAAGTGAAGGTGCGGATGCCCCAGTCAGGCTTCACCACCATCCGCTGGTAGGTGCGTTCGGTTACTTCGCCCCAGGCGGCCATCCAGCTCAGCGCCGGATTTGGCAAGGCGGAAAAGACCGGGTAAGATGCCATGGAGAGGGCGGTTGCGCCCAGCCATTGGTTGGTGTTCCGGACGGTCTCCATCAGGTCGTAGGTCATCATGTATCGCATACGCGTCTCCTTCGGGCTCTGTCCCCGAGTTGTCGGACCAGAAAATCCGGAACGTCGGACCAATCGCCGCTTTGCCCTGCCTTCTGCAGAAGAGTATTCTGCATAGCAGAAAGCCTATGAGGGATTCCTTTATATGACAACTAGTGACGAAGTATCCGCAACGTCCAATTCTGAGAGCTTTGAAAAACTTAAGGAAAATATGAGCCGTGTCGAGGAGCTGAGCAAGCGCCTGGCTGAAGTCATGTCCCGGAAGGTGCCGCATAACCCGGCGCTGGACGGTCCGAATCAAGAACTTTATGCGCGCGCAGCAACCGCCTATT
The DNA here is from genome assembly GCF_056158685.1 of Leisingera sp. ABM4_103. Classification (NCBI taxonomy): domain Bacteria; kingdom Pseudomonadati; phylum Pseudomonadota; class Alphaproteobacteria; order Rhodobacterales; family Roseobacteraceae; genus Leisingera; species Leisingera sp. ABM4_103. The sequence continues at coordinate 2,787,816 of NZ_JBSWTU010000005.1, forward strand.
GGACGGAAGCTATGCAGAACCCTGCCAAACTCCTGGAGCATCAGCTCGAATTCTGGAGCAAGTCTGTGCTGAATTTCGCCGAAGCGCAGAAAGCTCTGGCAGGGCAAATGGACAGCACGGATGACGGCGGCCCCAAGGACCGCCGTTTTTCGAATCCGCTGTGGCAAAGCAGCCCGTACTTCAACTATGTCAAACAGCAGTACCTGACCAACGCCGAAGCGATCCGCAAGGCGGTGCAGAGTGCTGGTGAGATGGATGGCAAGGACAAGCAGCGGCTGAGCTACTTTGCCGATCAGATCATCGAAATGATGTCGCCGACCAATTTTCTGCCGACCAACCCCGATGCGCTGGAGAAGGCGATTGAAACGGAAGGCCAGTCGCTGATCGACGGGCTGGAGAACCTGGTCACAGACCTGGAGGCTAACAACGGCGAACTGGTGGTGCGTTTGGCGGACGAGAGCGCGTTCGAGCTTGGCGGCAATATCGCCACTACCCCCGGCGACGTGATCTACCGCAACCGGATGATGGAGCTGATCCAGTACAAACCGGTGACGGAGACGGTGCATGAAACTCCCATTGTTCTGTTCCCGCCCTGGATCAACAAGTTTTACATCCTCGACCTCAAGGCACAGAACAGCCTGATCAAATGGGTGACCGAGCAGGGCTATACGCTGTTCGTTGTGTCCTGGGTCAACGCCGATGCGAGCCACTCCGATGTGGGGATGGAGGATTATATTCAGGAAGGCTTCCTGGCCGCGATTGAAACCGCCAAGGAGGTCTGCAAAGTCGATCAGGTCAATGCGGTGGGATACTGCATCGCCGGCACCACTTTAAGCCTGACGCTGTCGCTGCTGAAACAGCGCGGCGACAAATCGGTGAAGTCGGCGACCTTTTTCACCACGCTGACCGATTTCGGGGACCAAGGCGAGTTCACGCCTTTCCTGCAGAATGATTTTATCGACGGGATCGAGGCCCAGGTGGAGCAGGAGGGCCTGCTGCGGTCATGGGTGATTGCGCGGACTATGTCGTTCCTGCGCTCCAAGGACCTGATCTATGGCCCGGCAGTGAAAAGCTACATGATGGGCGAGACGCCGCCCGCCTTTGATCTGCTCTATTGGAACGGCGACGGTGCCAACTTGCCGGGGCGGATGGCGATCCAGTACCTGCGGGGGCTGTGTCAGAACAATGAATTCGTCGGCGATGGCTTTGAGCTGATGGGCCACAAGCTGCACATCAAGGATGTGGACGTGCCGCTGATGTCGATCACTTGTGAGACCGACCACATCGCCCGCTGGAAGGACTGCTACCACGGGGTGCAGCAGATGGCATCGCGCAGCAAGAGCTTCATTGTGTCGGAGTCCGGCCACATTGCGGGCATCGTCAACCCGCCCAGCAAGAAGAAGTACGGCCACTACGTCAACGACGACCTGAAGGGAGACAGCGAGGCCTGGATGGCCGGAGCGGAATACCACGAGGGCTCCTGGTGGCCGCGCTGGAATGACTGGCTCAAGAAGCGGTCCGGCAAGCAGGTTCCCGCGCGTGAAGTGGGGGATTCGGGCTTTCCCTCTTTGATGCCGGCCCCGGGCTCCTATGTGAAGGTCAAGGCAAACCATTGATTTCACGGGGTTTGCAAAAGTTTTCTGCACCGCAGCATAAAAAACCTTGAAATGCTGCGGTGCGGCACCCATATTCCTCTCATGCTAAGAGCGCAGGATGGTCCTGCTGCAGCTTTCTGAGGAATTAGAACTATGGCAAAGACCCAAGACTTCACCGCGATGATGAAAGACTTCATGGGCGCCTTCCCGGTCGACACCAAAGCGATGGAAGACGCATTCAAGAACACCGCAGCCCTGAACGAGAAGCTGTCCGCCGTTGCGCTGGACGCTGCCGGCAAGTCTGCCGAGATCTCGAACAAGTGGACCAAAGAGACCATCGCCAAGCTGAGCGATGTCGCCAAGGTCAAGGAAGAGCCGGCGGACTACGCCAAGGCCGCGACCGACTTTGCTTCCGCTTCCGCCGAAGTGGCCGCCGAGAACATGGCTGCCTTTGCTGAAGTGGCCAAGAAGGTTCAGATGGAAACCGTCGAACTGATGATGGCAGCTGGCAAAGACATGTCCGAAGAGGCAACCGCAGCCGTGAAAAAGGCCACCGAAGAGGTGACCACTGCCGCGAAAAAAGCTTCGGCAACCGCCAAGTAAGAACGTCCGCGGACCGGCCCTCGCTCTCCTCCCTGACGGAGCCGGACCGTGAAGAAGGGCAGGCCGCAAGGCCTGTCCTTTTGCGATTTAGGGGTCATGCCGGCGGTTAGTCAGGCAGCCCGGCCTGGCGCAGTCCGTCGCAGTAATGCTCCAGATCCTGCGCCCGGGCAAAGGGCAGCGTCTTGCTGATGCGGTCAACCGAAAACCTGGGCTCAAGTTCCAGAATGCGCCCGCATTCCCGCGCAGCAGCGGGCCGGTCGCCCAGCTGGGCATAGCAGGCTGCCAGATGGCGGTGCGGCGCCGGGAAGCCCGGAAACAGCTCAACCGCCTTGTTCACTTCGGAGACAGCCGGATCATAGGCCCTGCACATGTACAGTGCGAGCCCCCGGAACCAGTGGAAATACGTCGGGTGGAACGGATTCAGGGCTGTCGCCTGATCCAGGTCCTCCAGCGCTTTTTCAGGCCTGCCCTGATAGACCAGTGACAGCCCGCGGAAGGCCATTGCATCAGTGTCATTGGGGTTAAGCATCAGGGCACGCTGAAAGTGATCCTCTGCCAGCGTAAAGTTTCCCTTGCACAGATGCATGACGGCGAGCCTGCGCTGCGCCACGCTGTCGAGCGGATCTATCCGGGCGGCGTGGCGCAGCAGCGGAAAGGCCTTGTCCAGCGTCAGTTCCGCCGACAGGCCCCAGCCGCTCATCCATTCCACCAGATAGGTCAGCGCCAGACCGGAATATGCCGCAGCGCTGCCAAAGTCGGCATCGCAGGCCTGCTGGTACAGCTTGCGGCACTGCTTCAGCCTGCTGCGCGAATCCAGAACGACGGATTTGGCCTGCATCACAAGATCCCGCGCCGTCGGCTTGCCGCCTTTGGCCGCATACGCCGCTGACTTCTGCCTTGCCACGGACTGGAGCTGCGCAGCGAGGGTTTGGGTAATCTGCCCGGCAAGGGCGTCCTGCTGGCTGAAGTCGGATGAGACGTCACGGTCATAACGGCCGCTCCACAGCGACAGGCTGCTGGCACCGTCCGAAAGCGTGACAGTGACCCGCAGTTTGCCGGGCAGCTGCCGGACGCTGCCTTCAGCCAGGAAACGCACGCCAAGCTCAGCCGCCACAACGGAAGCTCCGGCTGTGCTGCCGGCAAAGCGCAGCGCCGCATTGCGGGATACAACGCGCAGCGCCCGGAACCGGGAGAGGCCAATGGTGATGTCCTCAGTCAGAGTTTGCGCAATGGCTTCGGTTTCCGCGCTGGCGGGGCTGGCATTGGCGAAGGGAAGCACCGCCACCGATGCTTCCGGCGATGGGCCTTCGGGATCCAGGGGCGGCAGGGAGTTTCCTGTTATGCGGTAAATCCGGACGGGTTCGGAGATATTGCGGACCTGCTGCAATCCCAAGTCGTCGAAAGCTGCGCCGACCTTGCCGCGGACCTGCTCATGCACGGTGCCTGAGATGCAGATTTCCCCGGGTGCGGAAAGGCTTTGCAGCCGGGCGGCGATATTGACGCAATTGCCCAGCAGGTCATCGTCGGCCGGGAATACCTTGCCCGCGTGGATTCCCATCCTCAGTCTCAAGCCCAGCCCGCGGGGGCCGTTGCGCCAAGCGGCTGCCTTGGCGGCAATTGCCAGAGCCGCCTTGACGGCCCGCACAGCGGTCCCGAACTCAAGCAGGAAGCCGTCTCCCACCGTTTTGACAAGCCATCCTTCATGCTCTTGCGCAACCGGTGCGATGATACGGTTGCCAAGATCGCGGACCGCCGCGATGGTTTCGGATTCCCGCGCCTCAGCCAAGGCGGAGTATCCGGCCACGTCAGCGATCAGAATGGCGGCTTGTCTTTGCCTGTCCCTTTGGTCAGCCATTTTCCCCGGTACCACAAACTCGAAAGACTTAAAGTTAATTGTATCACATTGATAATCTTTTGCTGCTATTTAGTTGCAAATAATTCTGTATTTTGTTCAATCTGGCGCGCTTTGGCGTCAAAATCGCGCGTTCCGAAAGTTCAAGTGTCTCACCTGCCAGCCGGTCAGACGGCGCAGCTTGCTGGACGCCATTTGCTGATCCAGCGTGGGCCCCTCGGCCCAGGCGCCGTAATTGATCAGCACGTGTTTCAGGCTGCGCACCACATAGGACGCATCATGCCCGTGGCGGCGTGCGATCTCGCCAGTGATCTCTGCCACTGGCACGCCGGTCTCGGCGCTTGCGTTGAAATGGCCGGTGAGCTCCGGCTGTTCCAGCAGCAGCCGGTACGCGCCGGCCAGATCCTCCCGGTGAACCAGCGGCCAGCGGGTGGCGATGCTGCCCCAGATTTCGAACGGTCTGCCGCCGCGGGCAGCCTCCAGGTAACGCAAGAAGGCGCCGCCGTCTTCGTGGTACACCAATGCCGGATGCACCACCGCGGCAGAGACGGCAGGGGACGCCAGTACGGCCGCACCGTTTTCCTGCATCCAGGAAAAGGGCTTGATCGGCTGCATTGGGCTGGTCTCATCTGCAACCCGGTTGCCGGTGGCACCATACAGCCAGCAACCGCCGGTGTAGATCAGCCGCAGCGGTTCCGGCCGCAGAGCGGCTTGATCCAGAATTGCGGCAATGGCGGTGGTATCGGCCTCGGCCATCCCGTCGTCGAAAGTAGCGGCGAGCTGGATCAGCGCATCAGTTCTGGCGACCTCCTGAACCCAGGTGCCGGGGCTGCGCAGATTTCCCCGCAGGGGGCGGGCGCCCATCGCTGCGAGATTGCGGTCAGAGTCCGCGGAGCGGCTGAGACCGGTTACTTGGTGGCCATAGCGGACCAGCTCCCGGGTGACGGCAGTGCCAATGGAACCAGTGCCGCCGAGAATCAGAACTTTCATTTTGGATACGCTCCTGCTGCGGGTTGCGGTGCAGGACAGATCTGTAAAAGCTCAAGTCAGGATCAGGTCAAGGGCTGAAGCGGCTCTATACCAGGATTTCTAACGGGAACTAATGTTGCGGAAACTGCGCTTAGGCTTCCCTTTTGTTCTGCCGTGGCATAGGCTTTGCTGCGATGCGTCATGACCGGGGAGGGAACACATGGCAGAACAGGACAAACCCTTGCTGATCAAAAGGTATGCAAGCCGCAGGCTGTATAACACCGAGACCAGCGATTACGTCACGCTGGAAGATATCGCGGGGTTTATCCGGGATGGCCGCGAGGTGCAGATCGTCGATCTGAAAACCGGTGACGACCTGACCCGCCAGTACCTGCTGCAGATCATCGCCGAGCATGAAAGCCGCGGCGAGAACGTGCTGCCGGTGAACGTGCTGAACGATCTGGTGCGCAGCTACATGGTCCCCGGCGGCGGGGTGATGCCGCAGTTCCTGCAGACATCGTTCGACATGCTGCGCGAAAGCCAGTCGAAGATGATGGAGAACATGAACGCGATGAACCCGATGTCCAAGATGCCGGGGTTCGAGGCGGTGAAGGCGCAGCAGGAAGCATTCCTGAAGGCGATGACCGGCGGCTTTGGCGCCGCGGGCTGGACCGGCGGTGCGCAGGAGGACGAAAAATCCGAAAGCGGCGGCGAGGATCTGGACGACATCAAAAAGCAGCTGGCGGCGCTGCAGGAAAAACTGTCCAAGATGAAGTGAGCCTTAGCGGCTAGCGCAGATGACAGAGCCCCCGGTCCGGTTCGGCGGGGGCTTTTCTCGTTTGCGGGTTTTGGTGTGGTGGGCGGATCAGGAGGAACGGGCCTCAACCTTCAGCACGTTGTGCAGCCGGTGATATGGGGCGTTCTTGACGATTTCGTCCAAGTTCTTTGTCTCAGGCGCGGGACGCGCGCGCAGGAACAGATAAGCGCTGGCACCAAAAGACAGGGCGCAGGCGCCGATGATCGTGCTGACGATGACTGTTTCGAGTCCCATGGCTTCAAACATGTGTTTCTCCGGTTGCACTGACAATATAGGCGAGGAAAGCTGAAAATTCCATATCACTTCCCGTCCTGCCTTAGTTTGCCGGCTTCCAGGACGTGGCGGGCAAGGGACTCGGCGCTGTTGCGTGCCTGTTCATGGCGGCGCATTTTCACCCGTCCACCAATTCTGGACGCCGTTGCAAATACGAAGCCTGAAAACGACAGCAATGTGAGGCCGAATGCCGGCCCGCCGGTGACCGTTCCGGCTATTGCCGCACCAAAGCTCGCCAGCAGCGCGCCGGCTGCCAGCCGCTGTGCCCACTGGCCGATGACCTGATCCGCGTCGCGGGCGCGCGCCTCTGCCTCTGCGGCTTCGCTGGAGAATGCGGTCAGCAGGTCGGCCACAGCAAGACCGCTGTCCGGGTCATTGGATGCGCGGATGGCGGCCAGCAGCGCAGCCCGCTCCGCCCGGTCCGAAACAACCGCGCTGATGATCTGGGTCAGTTCATCTTTGGGGACGGCATCTCCCATGCTGAGGGAGTTTGCCATGGCAACCAGCGCGGTTGCCGGGCGCCGTTTGAATTTGGCGGGAGCTTTCATAGGCGGCAAGGTGGACGGCACAAGCCAGGATTGCAATCATGAAAAGCCCCGGCGCGGGGCCGGGGCTGCAACAATCAGGGTCCGGCTGCGTCTCAGGCGGCGGCCTTGCCCATGGTTTCTTCAACAGCACCCAGCAGGATGTCCGCGATCACGTCCAGCTCGGCGCGGGTCAGGCGCACGGGCAGGCGCACGTCGCAGGCCTTCATCAGCATGGCGCGGGTCTGCGGCAGGTCGGGCACATCGCGCAGGAACTGCCAGTTCCAGAAGGCGCGGGCGTTGTCGGTCGACAGGCCAAAGACCTGCACCTTGACCCCCTTGGCTTCGGCAGCGGCGGCAAAGGCGCGGGTCTGTTCCTCGCTGAGGCCCACCAGGTTGAACTGGATCGAGTCCGGCGCGCGGCGTTCCGGGCCCAGCGGCTCCGGCACGTGGAAGAAGGGCGAGCCGTTCAGCCGTTCCGCCACGTAGTCGTGATTGGCCAGCCCGTCGCGCACCCGGCGCGCCAGTTCCGGCAGCTGCGGGCTGATCACGGCGGCGGACAGGTTACTCATCCGCAGGTTATAGAGCGGCAGCTGGTTCTGCCACTTGGCAAAGGCCTGCGCCAGGTCCGGGGTGTTTTCCCCGTGCGGGCCCTTGTGCTTTTTCCAGTTGTGCTCATAGGCGCCGGACATGATCACGGCGCGGGCGATCAGGTCGGCGTCGTCGGTGATCAGGATGCCGCCTTCGCCGGCGTTGACCATCTTGTAGGACTGGAAGGAGAAGCAGCCCACCTTGCCGATGGTGCCGATGTTGCGCCCGTTCCAGGTGGTGCCCAGCGAGTGGGCCGCGTCCTCGACCACCGGGATGCCACGGGCATCGCACAGCGCCATGATCGCGTCCATGTCAGAGGTATGGCCGCGCATGTGGCTGATGATCACCGCCTGCACGCTGTCCAGCTTGGCTTCGAAATCCGCTAGATCGACGCGGTAGTTTTCGCTCACCTCGCACAGCACCGGCACGCAGTCTGCATGCACGACCGAGGAGGGCACGGCGGCGAAGGTGAAGGCAGGGATCAGCACGCGGGCGTCGCGCGGCAGGCCGAGCGCCTTCAGCGACAGGAACAGCGCTGCCGAGCAGGAAGAAACCGCCAGCGCGTATTTGCTGCCCAGAAGCTCCGCGTACTCCTGTTCCAGCAGCGTGACCGGCGCATCTTCGGGCGCGGTGTAGCGGAACAGGTCGCCCGACTGCATAAGGGCGTCGATGGCCTCGCGGGCGGCTGCGGGAATGGGTTCAGCGTCATGAACGTTGGGCGGCAGGGCCATATTTCAAAATCCTGAATTGTTGCTTTGAGAAACGTAAAACTAAGCGCTGCGGATGCCAAGACCGGACGCGGCGGAATTTGCCGCGCCCGGCGGGATTTCACAGAATTGTTGCGAAGTTGCGCGGAAACCGGCCCAGCGGCCCCGGCTTTAAACTCCCATCCGGTCGCGCAGGGCGAACCAGGTCATCGCCAGCACCAGCAGCGGCGAGCGCATCCGCGGCCCGCCAGGGAAGCGCGGAGCCGGGACGCGGGCCATCGTGTTGAACCCCTCGGCCTGCCCTTGGATCGCCTGCGCCATCAGCTGGCCCGCGTGGGTGGCGGTGCCGACGCCGTGGCCGGAATAGCCGGAGGCGGTCAGCACATTGGGCGCAAGCCGCGCCAGATACGGCATCCGCTTCATGGTAATGCCTAGGGTGCCGCCCCAGGCGTAGTCGATTTTCACGTCTTTCAGATGCGGGAAGATCCCGGTCATCGGTTTGCGCACCGTGGCGGAGATATCTGACGGGAAGCGGTAGCCGTAGCTCTCCCCGCCGCCGAACAGCAGCCGCTTGTCATGGCTGAGGCGGAAGTAGTTCACCACGAATTTGGTATCGGCCACGGCAACGTCGCGGGTCAGAACCCGTGCGGCGTCCTCTCCCAGCGGCTCAGTGGCCACGACGAAGTTGTTGATCGGCATCACCCGTGCCGCCACCTGGCCGTTCAGCCCGCCCAGGTAGCCGTTGCAGGCAAGGATCAGATGGTCGGCAGTGACGCTGCCGCCCGCTGTGCGGATGCGCAGCTTGGCGCCTTCCTGGATGTCCAGAACCTCGCTGCCTTCAAAAATCCCGGCCCCTGCAGCCGCGGCGGCGCGGGCCAGGCTGAAGGCATAGTTCAACGGATGCAGATGCCCCGCACCATGATCCAGGATGCCGCCCTTATAGGCGGGCGAGGGGCACATGGCCCAGCAGGCGTCCTTGTCGAGCAGCTCAACGCTGCTGTAGCCATACTGGTCCTGCAGGTGGCGGCCATAGTCGTGCAGCTCTGCCGCTTCCTTTTCGGAAAAGGCGGTCCAGGCCACGCCGGGCTTCAGATGGCAGTCCTGGCCGTGGCGCGCGATCAGCGATTTAACCAGGTCCTTGGCGTCCTCGCCCAGTTGCCAGAGCTTTTGCGCCTCCGGCCCGCCCATCAGCGCTTCCAGCCCTTCCTGGTCTATCCGCTGGCCGCTGCCGAGCTGGCCGCCGTTGCGCCCCGAGGCGCCAAAGCCCACGCGCTGCGCTTCCAGCAGCACCACGGACATCCCGGCCTCAGCCAGATGCAGCGCCGCGGACAGGCCAGTATAGCCGCCGCCGACGATACAGACATCTGCCTTTACCTCACCGTCCAGCGCTGCAAAGCGCTCCATCGGAATAGCGGTTGCCGCATACCAGCTGTCTGGATATTCGCCCTTGCGGTCATTGGAATAGAGCAGGTTCATCCCCATCGCGCACCTCATCAGAAGCAGGCCCCCGGCGGGACACCTGCTCTTCATCTTTCCATAAATACTCAATTAAACTGGCGCTGCACCGGGGCGCAGCGCCCGAGGTTCAGACGTTCATCAGCAGATGTTCGCGCTCCCAGGGCGAGATCACCTGCAGGAACTCCTCATACTCCGTGCGTTTCACGATGGAATACACGCGGGCAAATTCCGGTCCCAGAACTTCGTGCAGCTCGGTCGCCTCGTCGAACAGATCCAGCGCTTGGCCCATCACCTGCGGGATATCGCCTTCGCCCTCATAGGCGTCGCCCTTGAACTGCTTGCGCGGGCGTTCCTCCTTGATCAGGCCGAGATAGCCGCAGGCGAGCGACAGGGCGATGCCCAGATAGGGGTTGCAGTCCATGCCGGCGATGCGGTTCTCCACCCGGCGCGCCTCTGGCCCGGACAGCGGGATGCGGATGCCGGTGGTGCGGTTGTCGCGCGCCCACTCCAGATTGATCGGCGCCGCGTGGTCCTTCACGTAGCGGCGGTAGGAGTTCACGTAGGGCGCCATCACCGCCAGGCCCGCGGGCAGGTGGTTCTGCAGTCCGGCGATGAAGTGATAGAACGCATCCGTTTCGCCGCCCTGCGGGCCGGAGAAGATGTTCTCGCCGGTTTCGATATCCAGGATCGAGTGGTGGATGTGCATGGCAGAGCCCGGCTCATCCTCGATCGGTTTGGCCATGAAGGTGGCAAAGCAATCGTGCCGCAGCGCCGCCTCGCGGATCAGCCGTTTGAAGTAGAACACCTCGTCCGCCAGCTTGACCGGGTCGCCGTGGCGCAGGTTAATCTCCAGCTGGCCGGCGCCGCCCTCCTGGGTGATGCCGTCGATCTCAAAGCCCTGGTGCTCGGCGAAATCATAGATGTCGTCGATAACGGGTCCGAACTCGTCCACCGCGGTCATCGAATAGGCCTGCCGCGCCGCCGCCGGGCGGCCGGAGCGGCCCATCATGGGCTTGATTTCGTGTGCCGGGTCGATGTTGCGCGCGACCAGGAAGAACTCCATTTCCGGCGCCACAACCGGTTTCCAGCCCTTGTCGTGATAAAGCTGCACTACGCGTTTCAGAACATTGCGCGGGCTGTAGGGGATCGGCTGGTCGTGCCGGTCATAGGCATCGTGGATCACTTGCAGGGTCCAGTCGCCGGTCCAGGGCGCGGCCGTGGCCGTGGACATGTCCGGCTTCAGCGTCATGTCCTTTTCAATCCAGCCGTCGTCATCCGCAGCATCGGCCCAGTCCCCGGTGATGGTCTGGTAGAAGATGCTGTCCGGCAGATGGAAATAATCGGTTTTTGCAAACTTCGATGCCGGTACCGCCTTGCCCCGGGCGATACCGGGAAGGTCCGAGATAACGCATTCAACTTCGTCGAGACGACGGCCCTCCAGATAGGTTTTTGCTGCTTCGGGAAGGGCGTCGAGCCAAGCTGACATTAGGTCCTCTCTTTCCTGTAAAACTCTGCGAGGAAGGTTGCGATTTCGGGGTTGTCCACGGGGGCGTCCAGATCGGCGGCGGCACGGTCGAGCAAGTCGTCCGGCACAACGCCGCGCCCGCGTTTTTCGATCAGGCCGCCAACAAAGGCGCTGGGGAATTCGGGGTGGGGCTGCCAGGAGATGATGTGGTCGCCATAGGCCAGGATGCCGTTCCGGCAAAAGCCGTTGCCGCCCAGCACACGCGCGCCTTCGGGCAGCTCCACCACCTGGTCCTGGTGCCAGGCGTTGAGGGTCAGGTCCTTGCCGTCCACCTGGTAGGTGACGCGGCCCACCGCCCAGCCGCCTTCGAACTTGGCAACCTTGCCGCCAAGCGCCTGGGCGATGATCTGGTGGCCAAAGCAGATCCCGGCAAGCGGCCGCTTGTGCGCGTGGATCTGGCGGATCAGGTCCTCCAGCGGTGCAATCCAGGCATGATCCTCATAGGCGCCGTGCTTGGACCCGGTGATCAGCCAGCCGTCGGCGTCCTCCGGGCTGTCCGGGAAGATGCCGTCCACGACGGCCCAGGTCTGAAACTCGAAGCCGTTGCCATCCAGCATGTCGCGGAACATGCCGTCGTAGTCGCCGAACGGTTCATACAGGTCTTCGGGGGAGTGGCCGGTTTGCAGGATGCCGATTTTCATAAGTCACCAGTTGGAAGGAATTCGCTGCGCGGGACGGTAGCCCGCCGCCGAGACGGCGGGCAAGGGGCCGTCAGACCGTATCCAGGTAGATCTCGACCCGTTCTTCCGGGGTGAGTTCTTCCATGTAGCGCAGCTCCTGCCGCTTGGTCAGAACCATGTTGCGGATCATCTCGGCAGAGAAGAAATGCGGGATGACGTCCGAGTTCTCGAACGCATCAATGGCGCTTTGCCAGGTGTTGGGAACCTGCGGCAGGTTCAGCGCATAGGCGTTGCCGGTGATCGGCTCTGAGGGCTCGATCTTGTTTTCGATCCCATAGAGCGCAGCACCCAGGATGGCGGTCAGCATCAGGTAGGGGTTCACGTCGCCGCCAGCAAAGCGGTGCTCGATCCGGCGCGCCTTGGGGCTGCCGGAGGGCACGCGGATGGCGGCGGTGCGGTTCTCATAGGCCCAGCAGATGCCGGTGGGGGCGTGGGCGCCCGGGACCATGCGGTCATAGCTGTTGCCATGCGGCGCGAAGACCAGGGTGGAATTGCTCATCGCCTTCAGGCAGCCGCCGACGGCGTGGCGCATGGCATCGGTGCCCTTGGGGCCGCCATCGTCAAAGATGTTGTTGCCGTCCTGATCCAGCACCGAGAAATGGGTGTGCAGGCCGTTGCCCGCATAGTCCTCATACGGTTTCGCCATGAAGCTGGCGGCAAAGCCGTGGCGGCGGGCCAGGCCCTTGACCAGCATCTTGAACAGCCAGGCATCGTCAGCGGCGCGCAGCGCATCGGGGCCGTGCATCAGGTTAATCTCGAACTGACCCAGGCCCGCCTCGGAAATCGCGGTGTCGGCGGGGATGTCCATATCCTCGCAGGCGTCATAGAGATCGGTAAAGAACGTGTCGAACTGGTCCAGCGCCCGGATCGACATGGTCTCCGCGGCCTTGCGGCGTTTGCCGGACCGTGGCGAGGTCGGCACCTGCAGGTTCTTGCCGCTGTCGTCGATCAGAAAGAATTCCAGCTCCACCGCGACCACCGGGGTCAGCCCCAGTTCCTTGTAGCGGTCGACCACGGCGCGCAGCGCGTGGCGCGGGTCGCCGTCATAGGGGCGGCCGTCTTCGCGGTACATCCAGATCGGCAGCATAGCGGAGGGCGATTCCAGCCAGGGCATCGGCACAAAGCCGCGCTCAGTCGGCTTCAGCACGCCGTCGGCGTCGCCGCTCTCGAACACCAGCGGGCTGTCGTCGATGTCCTCGCCCCAGATGTCCAGGTTGAGAACCGACAGCGGAAAGCGGGTGCCTTCCTCGACCGCCTTGTCGGCAAAGCGGGCAGGGACACGCTTGCCCCGGGCCTGACCGTTGATGTCCGCCGCCGCAACACGGATGGTGCGCACATGCGGGTTTTTCCTGAGCCAGTTCTTCATCCAATCACCTGACGGTTTCGGGGCACCGCCGGCCGCCAGCGCCCCGGACGGGGCGCAGCAGGGCCGGGGCAGCTTATCACCCCTGGTCCATTTTTTTTGATCATAATCCAACGCAGCCTTGAGTTTGCCCATGAACTCGCAGGATTCTGCGGTCAGACACCCGGACTTTGAATTTGATCAAATAATGGATACTACCGGATCAGATTAGGACGCAAGCGAAATTTTCTCCGCCGTTCCTGGGGCAGGTGTTTGTTCAGCCGTTTATTCACCAGGCCAAAAATGGCGATGATCACCAAGGTCAGCAGGATGAAGTAGAAGGCCAGGATCGGGTAGGGGATGAACGGGTTGAAGGTCTTGTCCGCGAAATAGCTGGCGTAGTAGAGCGCATCGCCCTGCTGCCGCCAGGCCGGAAAGCCGGTGAAGAACACCAGCGTGGTGGCGTGGAACAAGAAAATCGCCTCGTTGGTGTAGGCGGGCCAGGCCAGCCGCAGCATGGTCGGGAAGGTGATGCGGCGGAACCGGGTCCAGCCGGTCATGCCGTATGCATCCGCGGCCTCGATATCGCCCTTGGGGATCGACAGCAGCGCGCCATAGAAGATTTCACCCGAGTAGGCGGCGGTGTTGCAGAACAGTACGATCAGCGCCCCGAGCCAGGCCGAGGTGAACGGGTCGAAGAAGCTCGAAACGCTCTTGAGGCTCAGGAAGCATGCGTAGGCAAAGAAAAACTGGATGAACAGCGGGCTGCCGCGGAACACGAAGATGAACCACTCCGCCGGTTTTCGCCACAGCGGGTTGGGGCTGGATTTCCCGACTGCCAAGGCAACCGCCAGGAAAAAACCGGTCATCAGCGCCAGCGCGCCGAAATAGACGTTCCAGATCAGGCCTGAGCCGATCAGGGTGAAATGCTCGCACAAGGTATACTCGCCGCGCGGCAGCAGGCGTTCGCCAAAACCCAAGGAACGGAAGGCATAGGCCTGGATGGTTTCAACGCAACTCATGCCGCTGCCTTTCTTTGTGCTTCGCCGCCCGCAGTGGCCTGGCCTTTTGTCAGGCGCTTCATGATCCGGTCCAGCAACACTTCGGACACTTTGGTGAAGCAAAGGTAGAACACCAGCAGCGCGGCAAAGTACCAGACATGCCAGTTCGGGTGCGGGTAGTCGGTGAAGCGCGCGGTCTTGGTGCCGCCCAGTTCACGGGCCCAATAGACGATGTCCTCGACCCCCAGCAGGAACAGCAGCGGCGTGGACTTGATCAGCACCATCCACAGGTTCGACAGCCCCGGCAGCGCATAAACCCACATCTGCGGCACCAGGATGCGCCAGAACGCCTGGCGGGAGGTCATGCCATAGGCCTCGGCGGTTTCGATCTGGGCGCGCGGCACGGCCCGCATCGCGCCAAACAAAACGTTCGCGGCAAAGGCTCCGAACACGATCGAGAAGGTGAGGACCGCCAGGAAGAAGCCGTAGGTTTCATGCACCCACTGCGGTGCGGTCGACAGCGGCAGCTTGGCCGCGTCGCAGACCACAAAGTCGATGCCCTGGCGGATCGGCTGATCCCAGTCCGGGCATTTCACCTTGTGGCGCATCCATTCGAACGCCTGGTCGAGCGCGATGACGAAGAACAGGAAAAACGCAATGTCCGGCACGCCGCGCACGATGCTGGTGTAACCCTTGCCGAACCAGCGCAGCGGCGGGAATTTGGAGCGGGCAGCGCTGGCAGCGCCAAACCCGAAGAGCAGGGCAACCGGGGCAGTGATGGCCAGCAGGGTCAGAACCACAAAAACCGAGATATAGAGGTTCAGATGCTTGCCTGTGGTCAGGTAGCAGCTGAGCCAGCTCAGCCCTTCAAGCGTGGTCGGGTCCGTGCAATAGGAAAACATGTTGGTGCCTGTCTTTCTCCGGCCGTGCCCGGCAGCGTGTCTGCCGGAAGAGAATGAATGAGGCCCGCGCGCCGCGGCGGCGGGCCTGCAAGATCCTGTAGCAGGATCAGATTACCACTGGGAGGAAACTTCCCACTTGGCGATCAGCTCGTTCAGCGAGCCGTCGTCTTTCATCGACTGGATCGCCGCGTCGAACTTGCCGCGCAGTTCGGCATCCGATTCACGGAAGCCCATGCCAACGCCGCCGCCGAGCAATTCGGATTTCTCCAGCATCACCAGATCGTCGCCGACCACGGTATCGAGGAAGCTCTTGTCGGCCAGAACCGCGTCCGCTTCGCCGTTGCGCACGGCGGCGACGGTTTCTTCCGGGGTGGCGAATTCGACCAGGGTCCAGCCCTGCTCGGCGATGAAGGCCGCCTGGATGGTGGTGGCCTGGGCGGCGATCACGCCGGATGCCAGGTCGACGTCAGCCGACTGGGCCACATAGGCGGACGGATCCGGCGGCGTGTAGGGCTGGGTGAAGTCAATGACCTCGTCCCGCTCGTCGGTGATCGACATGCCGGCGATGATGGTGTCGTAGTTGCCGGAGACCAGGTTCGGAATGATCGAATCCCAGTCGTTCTTCACCCACTCGCAGGTCAGCTCGGCGCGCTTGCACAGCTCGTCGCCCAGCTCGCGCTCGAAACCGTCGATCTCGCCCGCGTCGTTGACGAAGTTCCAGGGCGCATAGGCGCCTTCGGTGCCCAGGCGCACTGTTTCCGCCAGGCCCATGCCCGCGGTCAGCGCCAGGGCGGCGGTGCCAAGGATCAGTGATTTCATGAGTTTACTCCCGTTTGGTTTGGTTTTTGGATTTATTAGTTATTGCTCAATGCGCGTGGCGCGTCGAGGACAGGAAGGCACGCAGCCGCTCAGAACGGGTGCCGCCGAATACTTCGTCCGGCGTGCCTTCCTCTTCGATCAGCCCCTGATGCAAAAAGACGACGTGGCTGGAGACATCGGCAGCCATTTTCATGTCGTGGGTCACGATCATCATGGTGCGGCCTTCGGCAGCCAGATCCTTGATCACCTTGATCACTTCCTGTTCCAGCTCCGGATCGAGCGCGGAGGTGGGTTCATCGAACAGCAGCGCCTCAGGTTCCATGCAAAGCGCGCGGGCAATCGCGGCACGCTGCTGCTGGCCGCCCGACAGCTGGGCTGGGTAGACATCGCATTTGTCGCCAATGCCGACCTTGGTCAGGTAATATCGGGCTTTCTCCTCCACTTCGGCCTTGTCGCGGCCCAGCACCGTGACCGGCGCCTCCATCACGTTCTGCAGAATGGTCATGTGGGCCCACAGGTTGAACTGCTGGAACACCATGCTCAGGTTGGTACGGATACGCAGGATCTGCTTGGCGTCGGAGGGGCGGCGGTTGAGCCCCTGACCGGTCCAGGTAACCGGTTCGCCCTTGAACAGAATCTCGCCTTCCTGGCTGTCCTCCAGCAGGTTGCAGCAGCGCAAAAGCGTAGACTTGCCCGACCCCGAAGACCCGATCAGCGAAACCACATCGCCCTTGTGGGCGGTGATATCCACGCCTTTGATCACTTCCAGCTCACCATAGGATTTGTGCAGGCCGCGGATTTGCAGAACAGGCGTTGTGTCGGTCAAGGTGTCTTTGTCCCTATGAGTGGAAATTCGTTCTTATTGGACCGAAAAAAAGACCGAATGCAACGTTCAAACCGCATAAGCTGGCACAGCAGGTGCCAAAATGACCGGTTGTGCTGCCATTTTGGAAAGGGCCGTTACGTCAGCTCCGCCGCGCGGATGCGCTGCCCGGTCAGCACCGGGCCTGGCGGTGTCGGCACTGCCAGGTAGTCGCTGGGAGCGATCTTTACCAGCCCCTTCAGATGCAGCAGGCTGCGGGTCTCCGGGTCCAGTCCGCGGATGGCGGATTCGATGGCGAAAAATAGCGCCTCGGCATCGCCTCCCAAGCTGGTGATGTAGGGCAGGGCCGGAGTTGGATCCGTACGCTCGATCTCGGTCAGCCCGGCGGCGAAACCGTCGTATTTGCGGACCATTTCCCAGGTCAGCGCGTCCAGGGCTGCAAAATCGGCGCGGCCCTCTGCCACGGCTTCGGCCGACAGCCGGTGGCCGCCGGTTTCCACCAGCGCGCCGGGCAGGATGCTGCGGTCGTGCAGATGCACCATCGGTGCCGCCCAGCCGGATTGTGACAGCGCTTCGTTGTAAGCAAAGCGGCGCCCGGCAAAGCTGCCAAGCGGCTGGCCTGCGTCCTCGGTGCGGGTAACAAAGACGCTGTTGTAATAACCGGGCGGGCAGCCGGGCAGGCCGTAATCCGGGGTGCCCACCAGTTCCACCTCGCCATAAAGCCGGGTGCGGTAGGGACAGCCGCAGGTCTGCGACAGCAGCAGATCAGGGGACTTCCAGACTCCCCAGAAATCGGCGCCGCGGGTCAGCTGTTCGGGTCCGCCGCCAAGATGATCGCGGACCGAGGCCCAGAACCGGTCGTTCGCCGCAGCGGTTTCCGGGCGGTCGTACATACCGAGATGTGCAATCATAAAGCGGCCTCTGCCCGTTTGCGCGCCTTTGCGCTGTCTACGTCCGATACTCCCAGCAGGCTGGCGGACAGCCGCAGGAGCGCGTCTTCGTTTGCATCGCGGTGCCCGTCAGCCAGGGCCACCTGCCACAGCGCCTCAATGACACCGGTGCGGTCCTCATAGACCACCGCGTCCTTGATCGCGCGGGTAAAGCGGACGGTGTCGGGCGCCTCGGCCTCCATCGCCTCGGCCTGTTCGCGCAGGATCAGCGCGCCGCCGGTGTCCAGCCCGTAGCGGGCAGTCAGGATGCGGTCGATGCGGTCTTTCTCCACTTCGGAGTAATTGTGGTCGGAGCGTGCGATCCGAACCAGCAGCGCTGTCAGCGCCAGACGCGCGCCCTCGTCATCCAGCGTGTCAGGTGCGGGTTCCAGCAGGCGGTTCAGAAGCTCCCGGAACATCAGCGCTCTCCAGTGGTGCTGGCGAGTTTCTCCTCGGCGCGTTCCCGCGCCTTCTGGCTGTCGGCGTATGACAGGCCCATCGCCTTGCGCGCGTCCTCAACGATGGTGACCTCGCCCTCGTGGGCGCTGCCATCGGCCAGCACCACTTCCCACAGCGCATCGAGCGCGGCGAGGCGTTCCTCCAAGCCGGTTGTCTCGCGGATCAGCCGCCCGAAGGTGTCGGTCTCCGGTGCCGCGGCGTGCAGCTTCTCGCAGGTGGCGCGCACCTTGGCGGCTTCGATCGCGTTGTGCTGGTAGAGCCGCGCGAGGATACGGTCGATCAGGCTGATCTCCTCCAGCTGATAGTCGCGGTCGGATTGCGCCACCCGCACCAGCAGCGCCCCCAGCGCCAGTTCGGCATCCGGGTCCGGCAGGGCCGGCGGTTCGGACGGGCGGAAAGCTTGAAAGAATTTCTTAAGCAGGGGCATTCGGTGACCTCAGTCAGCTGCGCAGCGGGGCGCGGGATTATTCGCCGTAGCCTTCGATGATTTCCATATCACCGGCAGACACCGGATCACGCAAGGTCTTGGCGTCCTGGTAGGCCACTAAATCATAGCAGGCTTTTGCGGTTGCGAAATCCTTGAATTCAATCACCACGGTGCGCGACCGCATCTGCCCTTCGCGCACTTCCTTCTGGCCGCCGCGGATCAGGAACCTGGCGCCGTGTTCGGCAAACACCGGCCCGTTAGCGCTGATGTAATCCTTGTAGCGTTCCGCGTCATCCACATCCACATGGGCCACCCAGTATCCTTTGGGCATGGGGTGAAGCCTCCCTTCTTTTTATGGTTGAGTGCAGGCTTATATAAATCGCTGACGAAAACAATGGGGCGGTTATTAAGAATTTCCCGGTTCAGCGGAATTTTCGGTTGTTTCAACGCGTTGCGCAATAAACGAAAACGCCCGCCGGATGGGGCGGGCGCTTCAAACATGATTAACGGATGGCTCAGCCGAGCTCGGCCAGACGCGCCAGCGCTTCCTGGACCTTCGCTTCCTCCTCTTCGCGCGCAGCGAGGTTTTCGCGGGCTTCCGCCACAACCTCTTCGGGCGCGGAGGCCGCGAATTTCGGGTTGTTCAGCCGCCCGCGCAGGCCGCCCAGCTCCTTGGCCAATTTCCCCAAGGTTTTCTCCAGACGCGCCTTTTCGGCGCCCACGTCAATCACATCCGCCAGCGGCAGGCCGAAGGATGCACCGGGCGCCGCCACGCTTGCGCAGCCTTTGGGGAAGCTCTCCACCTGCTCCAGCGAGGTGATGCGGGCCAGCTTCTGGATCATCGCCTCGTTCTTCTCCCAGGCCGCACGCGCCTGATCAGAGAATTCGGTTACCACCATCGGGATCTTGGCGCCTGCCGGCACATGCATCTGCGCGCGGGTGGAGCGGATGTTTTCAATCGCGGTGATCACCCAGTTCATCTCGGCGTCAGCCTCGGCGTTGACCAGCTCGGTGCCATATGTCGGCCAATCGGCATGTACCAGCATCTTCTCGCGCTTGGCGGTGTTGCCCCACAGCTCTTCGGTGATGAAGGGCATGATCGGGTGCAAGAGGATCATGCACTGATCCAGCACCCAGCCCAGCGTCTGGCGGGTTTCTGCGATCACCGCCTCATCCTCGGAGTTAAACAGTGGTTTCGAAAGCTCGATATACCAGTCGCAGACCTTGCCCCAGACAAAGGCGTAAAGCGCATTGGCCGCGTCGTTGAAGCGGTAGGCTTCCAGTGCCGCGTCGACTTCCACCCGCACCTTGGCGGTTTCACCGATGATCCACTGGTTCACCGCGGCCTTGGCATCCGGGCAGGCATAGGCAGGGACCTCGGGGTCATAGACCTTGTTGAAATGGGCGAAATTCACCGCATTCCACAGCTTGGTGCCAAAGTTCCGGTAGCCCTTCAGTCGCTCCATATCCAGCTTCAGCACGCCGCCCAGGGCCGCCATCGCCGCGGAGGAGAAGCGCAGCGCGTCGGCGCCGAATTCCTCGATGATCTCCAGCGGGTCGACCACGTTGCCGGTGGATTTCGACATCTTCTTGCCCTTCGCATCGCGCACCAGGCCATGCAGGTAGACGGTGTCAAAGGGGATGCGCTTCTTGACCGGCAGGTTTTCGTCCAGAACCGCCAGCTGCATCATCATCATCCGGGCGACCCAGAAGAACAGGATGTCCTGGCCGGTGACCAGGGTCGAAGTCGGGAAGTACTTCTCCATTTCCGGAGTAACGTCCGGCCAGCCCAGCGTGCCGATCGGCCACAGGCCGGAGGAGAACCAGGTGTCCAGCACGTCGGGGTCACGGAACATCGGCACCTGCATCGGCCCGTCAAAGCTGCGGATCGCGCCCTCGTCCTGCACATCCATCAGCTTGACCTGTTCGGCCAGGATCTGCGCCGCTTCGTGGCGGTCGGCGACGATGCGGAATTCGGTGCCTTCAGCGGACTGAAGGCGGGCCTTTTCCAGCGCCTCTTCCTCGGTCGCAGCGCAAATGGCGTACCAATCGTCCTCGCCGGGGATGTACCAGACCGGGATCTGGTGGCCCCACCAAAGCTGGCGCGAGATACACCAGGGCTCGATGTTTTCCAGCCAGTGGTAATAGGTCTTCTCACCGCTTTCCGGCAGGATCTTCACATCGCCGTTGCGCACCGCATCCAGCGCCGGGCCGACAACCTTTTCCGCATCCACGAACCACTGGTCGGTCAGCATCGGCTCGATCACAACCTTGGAACGGTCGCCGAAGGGCTGCATGATCGGCTTGTTCTCGACGTAAGGCTCTTGCACCTGAACGTCCTCGCCGGTGTCCGGGTCGGTCTTGGTGACGGTCTGCATCACCGCCAGGCCTTCGCTGGTGATTTCCTCGACCACTTTCTTGCGTGCTTCAAACCGGTCCAGCCCGCGCAGGTGATCGGGCACCAGGTTGATGGCGTCGGCCTCATTCTCCGACAGGGTCTGTTCGCACTTGGCGGCCGCCATGGCGATGCCCGCGGCCTCCGCGTAGGGCGCGCCGTCGTCGCGCATCTGGCCCTTGGTGTCCATCAGGCGGTACATGGGGATGCCGCCGCGCTTGGCGACCTGATAGTCGTTGAAGTCATGCGCGCCAGTGATCTTCACCGCGCCGGAGCCAAAGTCCTTGTCGGGGTATTCGTCGGTGATGATCGGGATCAGGCGGCGGTGCTCCTTTGGGCCGACCGGGATTTCGCACAGCTTGCCGACGATGGGGGCATACCGCTCGTCGCTCGGATGCACCGCAACCGCGCCGTCGCCCAGCATGGTCTCGGGCCTGGTGGTGGCGATGGAGATATAGTCGCGCTCTTCCTCAAGGATGACGTTGCCGTCTTCATCCTTCTCCACATAGGTGTAGGTGGCGCCATTCGCGAGCGGGTACTTGAAGTGCCACATGTGGCCTGCCACTTCGATGTTCTCGACCTCAAGGTCGGAAATCGCGGTCTCGAAATGCGGGTCCCAGTTGACCAGCCGCTTGCCGCGGTAGATCAGACCCTTGTTGTACATCTCCACAAACACCTTGATCACGGCATCGTGGAAGTTGGGGGAGTTCTCGTGGCCCACGCGGGTGTCGCCATGGGCGCCCGCCATGGTGAAGGCCGTGCGGGAGAAGTCGCAGGACGCGCCGAGGCGTTTCAGCTGCTCAACAATGGTGCCGCCGGATTTCTCTTTCCATTCCCAGACCTTCTCCAGGAACTTCTCGCGGCCCAGCTCGCGGCGCGAGGGCTGCTGGGTCTTGGCCAGCTCGCGCTCCACGACCATCTGGGTCGCGATACCCGCGTGGTCGGTGCCCGGCTGCCAAAGGGTGTCGAACCCCTGCATCCGCTTCCAGCGGATCAGGATGTCCTGCAGGGTGTTGTTGAAGGCATGGCCCATGTGCAGCACGCCGGTCACGTTCGGCGGCGGGATCATGATGCAGTAGGCGGAGGCCTCCGGCTTGGCATTTGCGCCTGCCTTGAAACAGCCGGCTTCTTCCCAGGCCTTGTAAAGTCGGCTTTCGGCTTCGGCCGCATTAAATGTCTTTTCCATCGCCATGCGCTTGGTCCTGCGTGCGTATCAATTTCGGGTCGCGCTATCCCTTACCGAAAGGGGCGGCAAAGGGAAAGTCCCAGAGGCAACGGAGCAGGCCGGCAGACTGCGGGGCGCTGCATAAATCGAATTTTATGGAACCAGAGGCGGGCGGGCGCGTTTCTCCATCACTGTGCGCCACGCGGTCCAGCGGGCGCGCACCGGTCTTCAAGGCGTGCCGCAGCGGCGGCGCGGTCAAAGACGCCCGGCCCTTGCTGACGCGCATTCCGCGGTACGGGCCGGGCGCACGATTTCCAGGATCGCGCTCAGGGTGGCTGACGGGTTCAGCCCGTGTTCCAGATCTTGCGCCGGCGCTCCTTGACCATTTCGTTGCCCTCTTCGGTGCCGTCATGGAAGGTGTTAAACCACTCATCCCAAGGCGTTTCCCAGGTGCCGTAGTTGCAGTCAAAAAAACGGTGGTGCAGCTGGTGGAAAAAGTCGCCCACCAGGAATTTGGCCTTGTTGCCGAATTTCACATGCTCGAACCCTGCATGGGACGTCGGGGCGCCTATGCCGTGGTGGAACAGCAGGAAGATCGCGTGCACCGGGTGCGACGGCAGCAGGAAAAAGATCATGGTGTCGAACATCAGAAAGAAGCTCTCCACCGGGTGCATCGCCAGGCCGGACCAGGGGCCGGTGTTGATGTTGCGGTGATGCCAGGCATGCACCTTGGTATAGAGCGCGCCAACATGCAGCAGCCGGTGCAGCCAGTAGAAGTGAAAGCCCGCCCAGATCGGGATGAAGACGGTCATGATTGTGAACCAGACCGGATTGCTCTCCAGCGTGATCATCGTCACCCAGCCGTTGGCATAGGCATACAGGATGAAACTCTCCCAGAAGGTCCAGAAGGTGAGCGCCGGGCCTAGTGTCCAGAACATGTTGTCCCAGACCTGGTTCTTGAAGGTGAAGACCTTGGCGCCCTTCATCATCGGGCGCATGTCATAGCGGTATTCATCCTGTTGGGTGCGGAACTTCCACAAGGCAAGATGCAGGCCGCCGGCCACCACCATCAGGATACAGAAGTTGCGCAGCCAGATCTCGAACACCCAGTCCCAGCTGAATGTCGCGATGCGGTCCAGCGCGGGGGTGAGATACGCCCAGGTGATGATGGTAAACACCAGCAGCAGTGCCCGCAGCGCCAGCGGGTTCCAGCTTTGCAGCAGGTATTTGATTGAGGCTAATGGCTTCATCGGCCAATCCCAATAGGGGGAGGTCTGGATCGGCAGCTGGGGAGTGAAGTTCCAGATCTTGCGTTTGGGGCGCGGGGCGTTGGCGGGACCTGTCATATCGCGTCTCTTATGTGGGTGGTCGAAGTGCGGCTGCCGCCGCGGGATCTGTTCGCTGCTGAAACCCTAGGCGGCGGGCGGAAAATCTCAGCACGGTATGTCTTGCCGGTTAGGCTAAGTTCTGCTTAGCCTGCCTGCATGGCGACCCGGATCCCCTCTCTCAACTGGCTGCGCGTGTTCGAGGCGGCGGCGCGCACCGAAAGCTTTGCCCGCGCGGCAGCGCAGCTGAACATGTCGGCGGCTGCGGTCAGCCAGCAGGTGAAGGCGCTGGAGACGCAGCTGGGGACGCCGCTGTTTCACCGTCACGCCCATGCGGTTACCCTGACGGAGGCGGGGCGGGCCTATCTGCCCTCGGTTCAGCAGTCGCTGTTGATGCTGGAAACTGCGACGACCGGGCTGTTCGGCGAGAGCCGCGAGCAGCGGCTGTTTGTGCAGTCGGTGCTGCTGTTTGCGCATGGGGTGCTGGCGCGGGGCCTGCCGCAGTTCCAGGCAGCGCACCCGCAGGTCAGTCTGGCGCTCAGCACCGGCAATTTGGCGGCGGATTTTGCCAACCAGTTCACCGATCTGCAGATCGTCTTCGGCAATCCGTCACTGTACGGCACCGAAGGGGACGAGCTGCTGCGCGAGGTGCTTTACCCTGTCGCGCCGCCAGATATTGCCGTGCAGGTCCGATCGCCGCAGGATCTGTTCCGCTTTCCATTGATAGAGGTGTCTACCCACCGCGCCAGTTGGATACAGGTGTTTGAGCATCTGCGGCTCTCCCACGGGCAGGCACGCTATTTCTTCGCCGATAACTCGCTGATGGCAGCCGAGTTGTCGGCGCAGGGGATGGGGATTGCGCTGGCGAGGGCGCCCGCCTCTGACGCGGTGGCCGCCGCCAGCGGGCTGGTGCGCTGTCTGCCGGATGTCGAAGTGCCGGGGCAGGAGGCCTATCACCTGATCTACCCGGACCGGGGCGCCATGCGTCCCGCTGCCAAGCTGTTCCGGGACTGGCTGCTGGACTACGTGCGGACCGTTTGACCCTTATTGCCCGGTGCGGTCCAGCTTGGTCGCCAGATGGATCAGGCTTTCGGAAGAGCGCACCCCGCGGGCTTCCGCGATCTTGTCGATGGTTTCATCAAGTTCCGCGGTGCTTTGCGCCACCACCTGCGCCAGAAGATCAAACCGGCCGGAGGTTGTATGCACCACCTCCACCCCCGGCAGCTTGCGCAGCCGGGCCAGCACCTCCGGACCGGTGCGCGGTTCAATCGACATCAGGACCGTCGCTTGCAGCGGCGGGCGGGCAGCCGCGGAGGATTTCAGCGTGTAGCCGGTGATAACACTTGTGGCCTCCAGCCGTTCGATGCGCGCCTGCACCGTGGTGCGGGCCAGGCCGAGCGTGCGGGCAATCTCGGCCACCGGGCGGCGGGCATTCTCCCGCAGCAGGGCGATAAGGCGCTGGTCTGTGCCGTCGGTTTGCATGTTTTTCCTGCGATATGACGAAAGTATTCGTCACTATATGCAGAGTGACGAGCGGAATCGACGGAAAATTCGCGGAAAATATGCAAAACGAATGAGGGTTACACGATGCAGCAGATTCCCCCGCTATGGCTTTCGCCTGAATCCCACCTGGCCCGCAGCGCGCCGGATCATCCGATCCTGTATTTCTCGCCGCGCGTTTTACACGAGGTGGCGCGGCGGTTCAGCCAGGGGTTTCCGGGGCTGGTGACCTATGCGGTGAAAGCCAACCCGCACCCGGCGGTTCTGTCCAACCTTGTGGCTGCGGGGATCACCGCCTTTGACGTGGCCTCGCCCGCAGAAATGGAGGCAGTGCGTGCGGCCAGCCCCGATGCGGTCATGCACTACAACAACCCGATGCGGTCCGAGGCGGAGATCGCCGCCGGGATCGAACATGGCGTTGCCAGCTGGTCGGTGGATGAACTGAGCGAGCTGGAAAAGCTGGACGCGGTGCCGCGCTCCTGCGAGATCGCGGTGCGCTTTGCGCTGCCAGTGGCGGGGGCGGCCTATGATTTCGGCAGCAAGTTCGGCGCCGCGCCGGAGGAGGCGGTGGAGCTGCTGAAGCAGGTCGCGGCCAAGGGCTGGACACCCGCCTTGTGCTTCCACCCGGGCACCCAATGCGAAGATGAGATGGCTTGGGTCGAATACGTCCATGCCGCCAAACGGATCGTCGATACGGCGGGTGTGCGGATTGCGCGGCTGAACGTGGGCGGCGGCTTTGCTGCCAACCGCGACGGCGTGGCGCCGGATCTGGAGAAGGTCTTTGCCGCGATCGGCCAGGCGGCGGATCAGGCGTTTGGCGCGGACAAGCCCACGCTGATCTGCGAGCCGGGCCGGGCGATGGTCTCCGAAAGCTTCACCCTGGCCGCCCGCATCAAGGGGATGCGCAAGGATGGTGCGGTGGTGTTCCTGAACGATGGGATCTATGGCGGACTGGTCGATATCCGTGACATGGGCCTGCCGGGCCGGGTTGAGGTCGTCGCCTCCGACGGCACCCACCGCGGCGGCGTCCGCAAGCCGCGGGTGGTGTTCGGCCCGACCTGCGACAGCCTTGACCGGCTGCCGGACGGGCTGCCGCTGCCTTGCGATTGCGCCGCGGGGGACTATGTGCTGTTTCCGGGGCTGGGCGCCTATTCTTCCGCCATGAGTACGCAATTCAACGGCTATGGCCTGTCTGACGTGGCGACGGTGATCGAGCTGGCTGGACAAGCGGCCCGCTGACAGTAGTCTCGCCCCCGCAACAGCAGCCAGCGCGGACAGGGGGCGAGCATGGAAAAATTCGGGAAAAGCCAGCCGGTAAAACGGGTCGAGGATGTCAGGTTCCTGACCGGCCAGGGGCGGTACATCGAGGATGCCGCCCCGGCGGATGCCTTGCGCGCCTGGGTGCTGCGCAGCCCGGTGGCGCATGGGATGATTTCTGCGCTGAATGTGGAGGACGCGTGCGAAGCGGACGGTGTCCATGCGGTGATCGCCCTGGCCGATCTGGAAGCCGCGGGTATCAACATCTCAATGGACGGCTCGCTGGTGACCAACCGCGACGGCACCAAGGGCGCGTCGCCCGAGCGACCGGTGCTGGCGCGCGATCGGGTCCGCTATGTCGGGGAGCCGGTCGCCGTGGTGATTGCGGACACGCTGGATCAGGCCCGCGACGCCGGCGAGCTGATCGAACTGGATATCGACGACTTGCCGGTGAAGCTGGATGTGCTGCCCGGCGGCGAGCCTCTGCATGACGGGGTGCCGGACAACAAGGCGTTTGACTGGGGCATGGGCGACGAGGCCGCGACCGAAGCGGCGTTCGCAAGCGCCGCCCATACCGTTGCGCTGCAGGTCGAGGACAACCGGATCATCGTCAATTCGATGGAGCCGCGCGGCTGTTTTGCTGAATGGTCCGAAGGGCGGCTGCATTTCTGCTATGGCGGGCAGGGGGTCTGGGCGATGAAGTCCCAGCTGGTTGCCAAGCTGGGGCTGGATGAAGCTGACGTTAAGGTCACCACCCCCGATGTGGGCGGCGGGTTCGGCATGAAGGCGATGCCTTACCCGGAGTATTTCGCCGTTGCCCATGCCGCCCGCACGCTGGGGCGGCCAGTGTTCTGGATGTCCGATCGCAGCGAGGCGATGCTGAGCGACAATGGCGGCCGCGACCTCACCTCGCTGGCAGAGCTGGCCTTTGACGAAAACCTGAAGATCACCGCCTACAGGGTCACCACCCGCTGCAACCTCGGCGCGTACAACTCCCATTTCGGGCAGCCGATCCAGACGCAGCTGTTCAGCCGGGTGCTGGCAGGTGTCTATGACATACAGACCGCCTGGCTGCAGGTGGAGGGGATCTATACCAACACCACCCAGGTCGATGCCTACCGAGGTGCAGGGCGGCCGGAAGCGATCTATGTGCTGGAGCGGGCAATGGACCGGGCCGCGCGCGAGCTGGGGGTGGATCCGTGGGAGCTGAGGCGGCGGAACTTCATTCAGGCTGATGCGTTCCCTTATGACACCGCGACCGGAGAAACCTATGATGTGGGTGATTTTAGCAAAGTCCTGAGCCGCGCCGCGCAAGAGGCTGATATCGCAGGATTCGCAGCCCGCCGCGCCGAAGATGGTAAACGCGGCAAGTTGCGGGGCGTCGGGCTTTGTTACTATATCGAAAGCATTTTGGGCGATCCTTCTGAAGGCGCGGAAGTGGAGTTTCTGGAGGACGGTCGGGTGCAGATCTACGTTGGCACGCAAAGCAACGGACAGGGGCATGAAACTGTCTATGCCCAGTTTCTGGCCGATCAGAGCGGTATTCCGGCAGACAAGATCGAGGTCATTCAGGGCGACAGCGACCGCATTGCCACAGGCGGCGGCACCGGCGGGTCTCGGTCGGTGACAACCCAGGCCAATGCCACGCTGGCGGCGGTGGACGCGATGATCGCCGCCTTCATCCCCTTCCTGGCAGAGGAAATGGGAGTGGAGGAGGAGGCCGTTGAATTTGATGGCGAAACCTTCCGCGCGCCGGGATCCAACCTGACCCCCACCATGCTGGAAGCGGCAGAGATGGCCCGCGCGCAAGGCCGGCTTGATCTGCAGCGTCACGCGGCGCGGGCCCGGCTGCCGGGGCGCTCGTTTCCGAACGGCGCCCATGTTGCCGAGGTCGTGATCGATCCGGAGACTGGGAATTCCGACGTGGAGCGCTACACTGTAGTCGACGATTTCGGTAATCTGATCAACCCGGTGCTGGCCGAAGGCCAGGTGCAAGGCGGGGTGGCGCAGGGGCTGGGACAGGCCATGCTGGAGCGGGTTGTCTATGACGAGGACGGACAACTGCTCACGGCTTCGTTCATGGACTATGCCTTGCCGCGGGCAAGCGGCGTCCCCATGATTGGATTCACCTCCGAGCCGGTGCCTTCGACACAGAACCCGATGGGGATGAAAGGCTGCGGCGAGGCGGGCACCGTCGGCGCACTGGCAGCGGTTGCAAACGCGGTGCAGGACGCGGTCTGGGACCGCGGCGTGCGGCAGGTGGACATGCCGTTCACCCCGCTGAGAATTTGGGAAGTGCTTAGGGATGTTTCTGACGCAGCTGAGTAAAAGGGTTCTAGGGTGGCTGGGACGGCCGCTGCGCTCGGAGCATTCCGGCGAAACCAAGCTGCGCGGGCCGCAGGCCCATGTGATCATTCTGGATGGCACCATGTCGACGCTGGAGGAGGGGCATGAAACCCACGCAGGCCAGCTGTACCGGCTGTGCCGCCAGATGGGCGGGCCGGTTTCGGTTTTCTACAAATCCGGCGTCCAGTGGAAGGGCTGGGGCAGTGCGCCTGATGTAATGATGGGGCGCGGCATCAACCGCCAGATCCGCCGCGCTTATGGCTATCTTGCATCGCGGTACCGCCCCGGTGATCAGATCTACTTGTTCGGCTACTCCCGCGGCGCCTATGCGGTGCGGTCGCTGGCCGGGGTGATCGACCGGATCGGCCTGCTGAAAGCTGAGCACGCCACCGTGCGCAACATCCGCACAGCCTACCGGCACTACCGGCTGAACGGGCGCTCCAAGACCGGCGCCGCCTTCACCAAGGCGCATTGCCATGATGAGATCGAGATCGAGATGGTCGGCGTCTGGGACACCGTCAAGGCGCTGGGCCTGCGGCTGCCGCTGCTGTGGCGCTGGGCGGAAAACCGGCACAACTTCCACAACCACGAGTTGGGCCATCACGTCAAAAGCGGGTATCACGCGCTGGCGCTGGACGAGACCCGTGATGTGTTCCGGCCGGTGCTGTGGGATTGCCCCAAGGGATGGGACGGTCATGTTGAGCAGGTCTGGTTCAGCGGCGCCCACGGTGATGTCGGCGGTCAGCTGGGCGGCTATGAAGACGCCCGGCCGCTGGCCAATGTCTCTTTGATCTGGATGCTGGAAAAGGCCGAAGACCGTGGCTTGCCGCTGCCCTTGGACTGGCGGATGCGGTACCCGGTTGACCCGAACGCGCCGTCGGTCGGCACCTGGCGCGGCTGGGGCAAGATCTTCCTGCTGCGCAGCCGCCGCCGGGTCGGGCTGGATGGCAGCGAGCGGCTACATAGCAGCGTCGATGCGGGCAAGCAGAGCGCTGCGTCTTCCGGCGGCTGGCTGGCGATGTTTTCCAAGACCTGAGAGCCGCCACGCGGCTCTGCCGGGAGCATGCATAAGTTCCGCGAATGGACCGGTTCCGCCGCCGGCTGTGCGGCTGGCGAGGGGGGAAGCGGATCAGCCTGCGGCGCGGCGCTGCTTGAGCGCGCGCTCCAAGCGCTTCAGCGACAGCGCGACGATCAGCTTATGAGCCGGCCGGACCGGGATCATGTAGGCGCGGCCGAACCAGTTGTGGGTTTTGACCGAAGACGTGACAGATACAACACCGTGTTTGCTGGTGATGCAGGTCATCACGTCCAGGTGCCGGTCCCGCACCGTCAGGGTCAGTACCGTGCCGGACACCGCTTCCACCAGGAAGAAGTCCAGCTTGTCGCCGGGCTGCACGTCTGTGCGCGGTTTGCCGGTAATGCCGCCGATGCGTTTGACACCAAAGCAGGCGGATATCGCATCCCGCAGCCAGAACGCCAGTTTCAGGCCCGGCAGCGGCTGCGCGTGCATCAGGTTCCAGGCCTCCAGCGGAGTGATCTGTTCAGGCAGGACGACGGATTGAGTATCCAGGAAATCCAGCTCCGCGGCGGGGGCCAGGATTTGGATGCGGGCGGTGGCGGCCCGCGCGAAGGAGTTTGGCGGCATGGCCGGCCTTTCCGCTGCTCGTCAATTTACTGCTCTGAAGATAATCGGAGAATTGCGGCCGGCAAGGCGGGGGGCTGCATTCCCGTAGCTTTGTTCACGCGATCTGCATCACGATGCAGGTCGTGGAGCCGGTCGCATAGAGGCGGCCGTCTTCGACCCCGCGCAGCTCACCATGCGCCACGCCTGTAGAGCGGCCCGCATGGTCGATGGTGCCGGTGCAGTCGATCTGCGTGCCCAGCGGGATGGGGCGCAGAATGTTGATCTTGTATTCCAGCGTTGTGTAGACCGAGCCCAGCGGCACCTTGGTCATCACGGCGCAGGCCATGGCGCTGTCCAGAAGCGTGCCGTACCATCCGCCATGCACAGTTCCCATCGGGTTGGTGACGTGGAACTCCGGCGTGCCGCGGAACACGACCTGGCCTTCCTCCACGCTGTGCAGGTGATAGCCCAGCGTCTCGGCGATCGGCGGGCCGGGCAGGCGGCCGTCCAGAATGCCCCGCATGAAATCGAGGCCGGAAATCCGGGAGATTTGCTCGATCGTCAGCAGGTCGGAAGGCTGTTTGGCATAGAACATAGCGCGCGGGTCCTTGGCAGGGGTGTACCCTGCATTAGAAACCGCGCGCCGGGGCCTGCAAGGCTTACGCCACGTTCTCCAGCGCTACCTTGGGGGTCACACCCAGGGCAAAGCAGACGTCGCGGGTCAATTCCGGGCGGTTCAGCGTGTAGAAATGCAGTTTGTCCACGCCGCCTTCCAGCAGGTCGGAACACAGCTCGGTGCAAAGCGCGGTGGCCAGCAGCTCTTCGCGGCCGTCGCGCAGCGCTTTGTCGAACGCCTTCTCGACCCATTCCGGGATGACGGTGCCGCAGCGTTTGGCGAAATTGCGCGCGCCTTTCCAGTTCTCGATCGGCAGAATGCCCGGTGTCAGTTTGCTGCCGTCGATACCCGCCTTTTCGCAGGCGTCGCGGAACCGGAAAAAAGTGTCCGCCTCAAAGAAGAACTGAGTCAAAGCTTCATCGGCGCCGGCATCCAGCTTGCGCTTCAGCCACTCCACATTTGCGGCCTGGCTGGCGGCCTCCGGGTGGCAGTCCGGGTAGGCGCCAACGCGGATCGTGAAGCCGCCGCGCGCGGCCAGCCCCTTGATCAGCTCCACCGAGTCGGCAAAGCCTTCGGGATGCGGAGTGAACTTGCCTTCGTCTTTAGGCGGGTCGCCGCGCAGGGCGACGATCTCGGTCACACCAGCCTCGGCAAACTGGTCCGCGATCTCCAGTGTTTCTGCCTTGGAAGCATTCACGCAAGTCAGATGCGCCGCCACATTCAGGCCGGAGGAGTTGTGCAGGGTCGCTACTGCATCGCGGGTCAGGGTGCGCGTTGTGCCGCCTGCGCCATAGGTCACAGAAACAAAGCGCGGGTCCATCGGGGCGAGAACCTGCACGGTGTCCCAAAGCCGGAAGGAGGCTTCGAGATTTTTCGGCGGGAAGAATTCAAAGGAAATCTTGGGCGTCGTCATCTCAGGTCTCTCGCTAGGTTTATGTCTGCTCTTGTTGCATGCGCAGCATTGTGAGACAATTTCATAATACTCAAGATTAACATGAGCGATCTGATAGGATGCATATCGAATTCCGCCATCTCCGCACCATCAAGGCCATCCATGAGGTCGGCGGTCTGGCCCGGGCTGCCGAGCAGCTGAACATCACCCAAAGCGCGCTGAGCCATCAGGTAAAGGGACTGGAGGACCAGGCCGGTGTGGAGCTGTTCATCCGCCGCTCCAAGCCGATGAAACTATCCCCGGCGGGCCTGCGGCTGCTGCGGCTGGCAGAGCAGGTGTTGCCGCAAGTTGAAGCAGCGCAAGCAGAATTTTCATCTCTGCGCGATGGTAATACAGGCCGGATGCATATCGCGATCGAATGCCACGCCTGTTTTGAATGGCTGTTCCCGGTGCTGGAGGGGTTCCGCAAGAACTGGGGCGACGTGGATGTCGACATTCGGCCCGGCCTGGCCTTTGACGCGCTGCCCGCACTGCAAAAGGAGGAGGTGGATCTGGTGGTCTCCTCCGACCCGGAGGACATCAATGGCGTCGAGTTCATCGAGCTGTTTGATTACAATCCGGTGTTTGTTGCCTCTGCCCAGAATCCGCTGGCGGAGAAGCCTTATGTCGAGGCGGAGGATTTCATCGGTCAGAACCTGATCACATACCCGGTGGAGAAGACCCGGCTGGATGTGTTCAGCCAGCTGCTGATCCCGGCCGGGGTGGAGCCGGCCTCGATCCGCCAGGTGGAGCTAACGGCGGTGATCCTGCTGCTGGTTGCCTCCAACCGCGGCGTGTCGGTGCTGCCGGACTGGGTGGTGCGGGAGGTGAAATACTCCTCAGACTACGTGACCCGGCCGCTGACGAAGTCCGGCATTACCCGCAGCCTGTATGCTGCGATCCGGACCGAGGACCGTGAGAAACCCTACATGCAAGAGCTGATCCGGCTGGCCAAGGTAGAGGCGCGCAAGCTGCAGCTTCAATAGAGGCCGCACCCAGGCAAGGCGCGGAGCGGCCTGCGCCGTTCCGGCGCCTGTGCCCGCTCCGCGCGGTTGCGCAATCCGGCAGGTGCCGGCGCGCGGCTCAGACCAGTTTGACGATCTGCTTGCCGGTATTGCCGCCCTGCATCATCGACAGAAAGGTCTTGGGCGCGTTCTCCAGTCCTTCGGCGATGTCTTCCAGATACTTGATGTCTCCGCTGGCGATCTTCGGGGCCACCTCCTGCAGGAACGCCGCATAGCGGTCGTAGTGGTTGAAGATGATAAAGCCATTGACCGACAGGAACTTGGTCAGCACCGAGCGCCAGATCGCAGGCGCGGTCAGATCTGTCTCAGCACTGTTGTACCAGGCGATCATGCCGCAGACCGGGATACGGCCGAAGTTATTCATCAAAGGCAGCACCGCCTCCAGCACCTTGCCGCCGACGTTTTCGTAATAGATGTCGATGCCGTCCGGGCATTCCGCCGCCAGGGCCTCGCTCAACGCTTCGCCATCCGCATAGGCGCGGTGGTCGAGGCAGGCGTCAAAGCCGAAGGTTTCCACCGCCAGTTTGCACTTGTCCGCACCGCCGGCGATGCCGACCACGCGCAGGCCTTTCTGCTTGGCCAGCTGGCCGACCATCGAGCCGACCGGGCCGGTTGCGGCGGCAACCACCAGCGTTTCACCCGCTTGCGGGCGGCCATAGGCGTCCAAGCCATGCCAGGCGGTAAACCCCGGCATGCCGAGAGCGCCAAGCGCGGTGGTGAGCGGCGCCATATCCGGGTCCAGCTTGCGGATGTCGGGGGCCTGTGCGCAGGCGTGGCTGGCCCAGCCGAAGGCGCCGAGGGCAAAGTCGCCCGGGGCAAAGTCCGGGCTGTTGGAGGCAATCACTTCCCCTACGCCGCCTGCGGTCATGGTCTCGCCGATCTCGACCGGCGGGGCATAGGACTTGCCTGCATTCATGCGCCCGCGCATGTAGGGGTCCAGCGACATATAGTGAACCTTCACAAGCACTTCGCCATCACCGGGCTGAGGCATGTCCACGCTTTCCAAGCGGAAGTTCTCTTCGCTGGCCTGGCCTTCGGGGCGGCTGGCCAGCACGATACGCTGCATTTGGTCGGGCATGAGAGCTCTCCTTCGATTATTTGCAGCCGAGACTGGGCCTCGCCGGGGCGGAATTCAACCGCTTACCGGGCCGTGACCGGGCGTCAGAGCCGATACCCTCTTTCCGGTAAAGCCCCTTGGCAATTGGGGGCAGGGGGCGTATAGGCACGGTTTGACCCGGCATCTCCCCGACGTGACAGGATTCTGCAGACATGATTGGCAGCGCAAACCTCAATGTGATGATCAAAGCCGCCCGCAAGGCCGGCCGTTCCCTGGTGAAAGACTTCCGCGAGGTGGAAAACCTGCAGGTGTCGATGAAAGGCGCAGGTGATTTTGTCTCCAAGGCCGACATCGCCGCCGAGAAAATCATCAAGGAAGAGCTGCGCAACGCCCGCCCGACCTATGGCTGGATTGCGGAAGAGGGCGGCGAGATCGAGGGGGAAGACCCGACCCGCCGCTGGATCGTCGACCCGCTGGACGGCACCACCAACTTCCTGCACGGGCTGCCGCACTGGGCGATCTCTATTGCGCTGGAACACAAGGGCAAGATCGTTGCGGGCGTGGTTTATGACGCTGCCAAGGACGAGATGTTCTTTGCCGAGAAGGGCGCAGGCGCCTGGATGAACGACACCCGCATCCGCGTGTCGGGCCGCCACCGGATGATCGAGTCCATCTTTGCCACCGGCGTGCCGTTCGGCGGCCGCGCCGACCTGCCGCTGACGCTGCAGGATCTGGCCCGCCTGATGCCCGCCTGCGCTGGTGTGCGCCGTTGGGGTTCCGCGGCGCTGGATATGGCCTATGTGGCCGCTGGCCGCTACGAAGGCTTCTGGGAACGCCGCCTGAACCCGTGGGACCTGGCCGCAGGCATCATCATCGTGAAGGAGGCCGGAGGCCTGGCCGAAGCGATCGACCCGGAGGCAGGCATCATCGACAGCGGTTCCGTCGTCTGCTCGAACGAGCCGATCTTCGAGAACTTCGCCAAGGTGATCCGCGGCTGAACCGGCCTGAGAAAATGAGA
The DNA here is from genome assembly GCF_056158685.1 of Leisingera sp. ABM4_103. Classification (NCBI taxonomy): domain Bacteria; kingdom Pseudomonadati; phylum Pseudomonadota; class Alphaproteobacteria; order Rhodobacterales; family Roseobacteraceae; genus Leisingera; species Leisingera sp. ABM4_103. The sequence continues at coordinate 2,822,371 of NZ_JBSWTU010000005.1, forward strand.
TTTTGAAACGCGGCCTCTGTGCCGCGTTTTTTGTTGTTGCGGAGGATATTTTTCTACGATGAGGGCTGTGCCCGCCTTTGGGGGCGGACGGGCGCTGCCTGGCCTATCGGCCAGGCGTAAGAGTTATTGGTCCGACGGATGGTTCACCCCGTCGTTCCACGGGATCTCGCCATAGGTCTCGGCGTGCGTGCGCGGGTTGGCGCCCTCGATACAGCCCAGGTTGACACCGCATTCCTTGGGGTCGGAGCGGCGCTGGTGGTGGGTGTAGATGCCGCAGGTCTTGCAGAAGTAGTGTTTGGCCGTGTGGGTGCCCCAGGTGTAGAGGCTGAGGTTTTCCTCCCCTTTCAGCACCTTCAGGCTGGCGGTCAGGGCGGTGACGGCAGCCGCCCCGCGGCGGCGGCAGAAGGAACAGTCGCAGCGCGCGGCGGAGGCGAGGCCTTCAGGGAACTCCGCCTCGATCTCGACAGCGCCGCAGTGGCAGGTGGCTTTCAGGTGGGGCATGTGGGGTTCTATATCCGGGCGAAACCAGGAAGTTAGCTGTCGCTCCAGAAACCTTTTCCTGTAATTTCAAACTCTTTATAGCTGAGCTTGATTACTCGTAACGTCACAAAGATCTCAACATATTTGGCCTGCTCATCAATCATTAGATCACGTACCTCATACTCATGAATTTCATCTTCGGAAATGTCTTCCAGTAATTGGGCGCCTGTTGCGGTGATTGAAACCAATGCCTTAGGACCCAAGTAGTTCCAGTAATCCGGGTAGACTGCGAGATGCAGCGCAAAGTCGCCTGGCGGCGGCTGGGGCAAAGAAACACTTACAACATCCATGTTGTAAGCCACGTCACTTCCGGGCGGAATGATCTGGCTTAGAAACGATTTCACTATTCACTTTCCCCAAGGTCCGGGAGTGCGCTTCTTGCGCGGCAGCTTGGGGATGCGGCTGGCGGAGTATTCATACTCGTTTTCCGGATGCGGCGGCTGGCCGTGGGTGCGGTTCCAGAACGCCGGGCCGCCGCGGCGCAGCCACAGGGGCAGGCACAGGATCAGCCCGACAGAAAATCCTCCGGCATGGGCCCAGTAGGCCACGCCGCCCTGGTCGGGATCCGCGCCGAGGCCTCCGAGGAACTGCATCGCCAGCCACACCCCCAGCATTACAAAGGCGGGGATCGAGAAGATGCGGAAAAAGACAATCAGTATCAGCAGGATATCGACGCGGGCCTTGGGAAACATCAGCAGGTAGCCGCCCATGATGCCGGCAATCGCACCGGACGCCCCCACGGTGGGCACTATGGAACCGGGCGCCGACATCACATGGATCAGCCCGGCGCCAATGCCGCTGGCGAGGTAGAACAGGAGGAAGGGGATATGCCCCATCTCATCCTCCAGGTTGTCGCCGAAGATCCACAGGAACAGCATGTTGCCGCCCAGGTGCATCAACCCTGCATGGATGAAGAGAGAGGTGATGAGCGTCTCAAACCCGTAACCGCGGCTGATCTCGGCCGGCACCACCGCGTAGGCGTCATAGAAATAGGCAAGCGCTAGGGGCGAGGCGTAGCTGGCCGAGTAATAGAAATAGGCCAGAATATTCGCCGCCATCAGCGCATACACGACATATGGCCTGCGGCCGGACGGGTTGTGGTCGCGGATCGGAAACATGGGGGAACGCTGGGCCGGAAAGGGCCCAGCGTCAAGTGCTCAGCGCCGGTAGCTCAGGCGTTGCCGCCCAACAGCGCCGCGTTGCCGCCCGAGGCGGTGGTGTCGACGCAGACGTGGCGCTCTGCCAGGACGCGGGCGCGGTCGGGCTTGCCGGGGATCAGCGGGATGATCGGGCCGTCGCGCTTGGCAAGGCATTGCTCAATGTCGCGCCCCGTTTTCTCATCGCCCCACCACAGCACGCCGGAGATGCCTTCGATGGTTTCCAGCTGGTTCAGCCCGAGAAGGCCATGCGCCTCAATCGCGGTGCCGCCGAGGCTGATCACCTGTTTTGCCTGTTCCGCGGCGGCCTCCGGCCCCGGGCCCATGCACAGAAGCGGCGGGCGGGCCGAGACCGTCAGGCGGTTCGATTCACCGGTTGGGCCAGGCAGGGAGGTGGTCATCGGTTGCGCGGGAACGCCGCTTGCCCCGGGAAGCCCGGCAGCTTCGGTCTCCCACTCGTCGTGGACCTGCTGCCGGTCCGGCGCGCAGAAGCGGTTGAGGTAGAAGGGGCCGCCTGCCTTGGGGCCGGTGCCGGACAGCCCCTCGCCGCCAAAGGGCTGGCTGCCGACAATCGCGCCGATCTGGTTGCGGTTCACGTAGATGTTGCCCGCATGCACCCGGTCGCAGACATGCTGCACCCGGTCGTCGATGCGGGTGTGCAGCCCGAAGGTGAGCCCGTAACCGGTTGCGTTGATGTCGGAAATCACCTGGTCCAGTTCGTGCGACTTGAACCGCGCCACATGCAGGACGGGGCCAAAGATCTCCTCCTCCAGCGCGCTGATGCCTGGCACCTCAATCATAGTGGGCGCCACAAAGGTGCCGCCCTGCGGCGCCATCAGCTCCTTCATGACCCGGCCTTCAGCCCGGGCCAGGTCGATGTGGGCCAGGATGCCTGCGCGGGCGCCTTCGTCGATGACGGGGCCGCTGTCGGTGGACAGGTGCCAGGGATCGTCCAGTTTCAGGCAGTCCATCGCGCCCTTCAGCATCTTCAGCACGGTGTCGGCAATGTCATCTTGCAGGTACAGGCAGCGCAGCGCCGAGCAGCGCTGGCCCGCGGATTGGAAGGCGCTTTCGATCACCGCCTGCACCGCCTGTTCCGGCAGCGCGGTGGAGTCGACGATCATCGCATTGAGGCCGCCGGTTTCCGCAATCAGCGGGGCGCCCGGCTGCAGGTTGTCGGCCATCGCCTTGCGGATGCGCAACGCGGTGGCGGTGGAGCCGGTGAAGGCGACGCCGTTGACACGCGGGTCAGAGGTGATGGCAGCGCCGACAACGCTGCCGCGGCCCGGCACCAGCTGCAGGGCGCTGCGCGGCACCCCGGCCTCGTGCATCAGCTGCACGGCGCGGTGGGCGATCAGCGGCGTCTGGTCTGCAGGTTTGGCCAGCACCGCATTGCCCGCGGCCAGCGCGGCCGAAACCTGACCGGTGAAGATCGCCAGCGGGAAGTTCCACGGCGAAATGCAGGAAAAGATGCCCGCGGGCGGCGCGTCGGGAATGCGCGCCGCGTAGTAGCGCAGGAAATCCACCGCTTCGCGCAGCTCCGCCACGGCATCGGGAATGGTCTTGCCGGCCTCGCGGGCAAGGATGGCGAACAGCTCGCCAAAGTTCTCCTCATAGAGATCCGCGGCCTTGTTCAGGATGGCAGCGCGCTCTGCTGCCGGAGCATCCCAAGGGTCGGCCACGGCCAGCGCCAGTTCGATATCCTCGGCGCTGCACTGGCTGACGGTGCCGGCGACACTCAGGTCGGTCGGGCTGGTCACGTCTTTTGCGGCCTCCGGCTGGGCATCGCCGGCCAGCAGCGGCCCGGCGTGCCACTGGTGGCTGCGCCACGGCGCGCGGGCTTCTTCGATCTTCGCCAGCGTCGGCGCGTGGCCCAGGTCGAAGCCCTTGGAGTTCGGCCGCTCCGGCGCATAGAGCTCCGGCCCGGTCGGGATCTTGCGGGTAATGTCTTCAACCGCGGCGAACGGGTCGGCGGCGACGACTTCCGGCGGCACGTTTTCGTCCACGATCTGGTTCACAAAGGAGCTGTTGGCGCCGTTTTCCAGCAGACGCCGCACCAGGTAGGCCAGCAGGTCGCGATGCGCGCCGACGGGCGCGTAGATCCGGCAGTTGGTCTTGTTCTGTTCCAGCACCATCTGGTGCAGGGTCTCGCCCATGCCGTGCAGGCGCTGGAATTCGTAAAGACCCTTATCCATGCCATCCGCCATATGCAGAATAGCGGCGACCGTATGAGCGTTATGGGTGGCAAACTGCGGGTAGATCCGGTCTGTCAGCCCCAGAAGTTTGCGGGCGTTGGAGATATAGGAAACGTCGGTAAGCGGTTTGGAGGTGAACACCGGGAAGCCGTCGACCCCCTCGACCTGCGCCTGCTTGATTTCGGTATCCCAATAGGCGCCCTTCACCAGCCGCACCATGAAGCGGCGGTTGTACTTTTCCGCCATCTCGTGCAGCGCGTCGATCGCCAGTCCGGTGCGGGGCCCGTAGGCCTGCACCACCACGCCAAAGCCGTCCCAGCCCGCCAGCGCCGGGTCGGAGACCACGGCGTCGATCACTTCCAGCGACAGCGACAGGCGGTCGGCTTCCTCGGCGTCGACATTCAGGCCCATCTTGGCGGCTTTGGCCAGCAGCGCCAGCGCCTTGAGGCGCGGCACAAGATGCTCCATCACGCTGGCGTCCTGCGCCAGCTCATAGCGCGGGTGCAGCGCCGACAGTTTCACCGAGATGCCGGGGTTCTTGCGGATGTCGTCGCTATTGCAGGCGGCAGCAATCGCCGAAATCGCCTTGGAATAGGACAGGTGATAGCGCGACGCGTCGGCCTCGGTGCGGGCGGCTTCGCCCAGCATGTCATAGGAATAGGTGTAGCCCTTGGCTTCCATCCCGGCGGCGCGGTTCATCGCGCTTTCAATGGTTTCGCCCAGCACGAACTGGCGGCCCATTTCCTTCATCGCGCGGCTGACGGCGGTGCGGATCACCGGCTCGCCCAGGCGTTTGATGGCGCCGCGAAGCGCACCGATGGGGCTGCGCTCCTCGTCCAGCACCTTGCCGGTCAGCATCAGCGCCCAAGTGGAGGCGTTGACCAGCGAGGAGGTGGATTTGCCCAGGTGCTTGCCCCAGTCGGAAGGCGCGATCTTGTCTTCGATCAGCGCGTCGATGGTGTCGGCGTCCGGCACCCGCAGCAGTGCCTCGGCAAGGCACATCAGGGCGATGCCTTCCTCGGTCGACAGGCCGTACTCAGCGAGGAAAACCTCCATCATCCCAGGCGCCGAATGGCCGCGGATGTCGCGCACCAGGGCGGCGGCATTTGAACAGATACGGGCGCGGTCGGCCTCGGAGAGGGCGGCTTGGGCAATCAGCTGGTCGCGCATGGCGGTCTGATCGGCATAAGTGCCGGCATCGATCCGGTAACGCAGCTTGGGTTGGGTGGTCATGCAGGGAACTCCACAGAAAACATGCAGGGCTTTTGCTTAGATTACACGCTTTCCCGCGGGACAATCGCCCGAAAATGTGACACAAGCAGGTCGAATGGATGAAAAGATGAGAATTTGAGGTTCAAATGGCCTTCTCCGACATCGACAGGTTCGACCGCGCGATTCTGAATGTGCTGGCGGAGGACGGACGGATCTCCATCGCTGATCTTGCCCGCCGGATCGGCCTGTCGAAAACTCCGACCCAAACCCGGCTGCGGCGGCTGGAGGCGGAGGGGATCATCACCGGCTACCGTGCGCTGGTCGATCCGATCCGGCTGGGGCTGGATCATGTGGCATTTGTCGAGGTTAAGCTGGACGACACCCGGCAGGCGGCTCTGGCCAAATTCAACGCGGCGGTATCCAAGCTGCCGGAGATTGAACAGGCCTACATGATGGCCTCGCATTTCGACTACCTGCTGAAAGTGCGCACCCGCTCGATGACCGACTACCGGGCGGTGCTGGGGGAAAAGATATCCTCGCTGCCGCATGTCTCCTCGACCTCCACCTACGTCGCGATGGAGGCCGTGAAGGAGGACGGAGCGCTGGGGCCGCTATAGCGCGTTGCGGATGCAGCGCGCGCACAGTTGACTTGAACGAAACCGTAATTGTGCCAGCATAAGGGCATGTCCTGTTCTGTGTTCCGCGCCCCGTATTTTCCGGTCTGTTTTGTCTTGGCGGCTGCCGCCGTGCCGCTGATTTCGCAGGCTGCCGCGGCGGATTGCCCGTCCGCGCCTGACCACAGCACTCCGCTTGAAGCGCTGCTGAGCGAGGTTCAGGAGGCTGACAGCGAGGCGCAGGCCCGCGAGATCGCCAACCGGATGTGGGAGTTTTGGGCCGATGCTCCGGATGAGCGCGCGCAAGAGATCCTGAACCGCGGCATGACCCGGCGCTCGTCTTTTGATTTCCTAGGTGCGCTGGAGGATTTCGACCAGCTGATCGACTATTGCCCGGAGTATGCGGAGGGCTACAACCAGCGCGCCTTTGTGCATTACCTGCGCCGGGATTTTACCGCGGCGCTGCGGGATCTTGACCGGGCGCTGGAGCTTTCGCCGCGCCATGTCGCGGCGATGAGCGGGCGGGCGTTGTCGCTTTACGGCTTGTCCCGGATGGAGGAGGCGCGGGAGGCGCTGGCCGCGGCGCTGGCGCTGAATCCCTGGCTGCCGGAGCGCTATTTGGCCGATCCGGGCGGGCCGCTGGCGCCGCCGGGGGCAGGCGACGTTGAATTGTAGTTGCACACGGAACCCAGAAAATTCCCGGCAAACGCCGAAAAGCGATTGTCCGCCTGAAATCAGGAGGCTAGACCTGCTGTTGTAGCAGCGCATCAGATGCTGCACGCGGACGTGGTGGAATGGTAGACACCGGAGACTTAAAATCTCCTGGCCTTATGGCCGTGCGGGTTCGAGTCCCGCCGTCCGCACCATTGATTTTAAAGGGAAATCAGCGCTTCCCGCAAGCCGCTAATTGCAGGCGATCTGCGCCACTCCCACACCCGACTCCCACAGTCACGTTCTGTTCCTGTTCTGGTCCAGGCTATGTCCGTCGCTGCTGGGCCGACCGGGACAGGGCCTTGCGGCTGGCGCGCGCGCGGTAATAGGCGACCATTTCGGCGCTTTGGTTCGTCACAGCCTGGATCTCGGCGTCACTGCATCCGGCTTCGGCAAGGCGGATGATTGCCAGCTTTCGCAGGCCGTGCAGCACGTACTTCGCAGCCTTCGGCCCCAGATCATCCCGCCAGGCGCGGAACGCCTTGGAGACGGCCCAATAGCCGCGCGGCTGCGTCAGGTTCTTCGCCAGCACATAGGCGCCTTTGCGCGACGCTGAGGCGATGAAGGTGCGCAGCTCTGCCGGGCAATAGACCTCGATCCGCTCGTCGTTCTTTTCGTCCAGAACACTCATCCAATCGCCGTCGAAGTCCGCGAATTTCATGGAGATTGCGGCGTTCGGGCGTTGGCCGGTGTTCAGGATCAGGAAAGCGGCCGTGCGCACGTCCTCCGGCGCCGTGTCAAGCTTATCCACCATCCATTGCGGCCAAGGCTCGTATTCGCGCTGCTTGCCGTAGTGATCGACGCCTTTTGTCGGGTTGTCGCCAAGCGGCCAGTCCAGCTTGTTCGCGCCATAGTTCCACAGCAGGCTGACGGTTTGCAGGAAGCGGTCGGCCTTGCGCGGCGTCTCGGACAGCTTGGCGTGAGCCGCGCGAACGGCCGCCTTGGTGGTGCGGCGCACGTCCTTGTCCGCGTTCTTCTCCAGAATACCCTCCATGTCGCGCCGATAGGTCTTTTTCGTGCCTTCGGACAGCTTGCCCTGCACCCGCGGGTCTTTGCGCCAGGCGTCGATCAGCGCGCGCCATGTGTGCTTGGCCGGCGCCTGCTGTTTCTCATGCTTGCCGGTCGCGCATTCCCAATAGAGCGCGTCCAGGCGCTCGGCATCGCCCTGCCAATCCAGTTTCACGGCGCGCTCGCGGCGCTTGCCGCCTTCCGTCCACGTCACCCGGTGATATGGATCCCAAACGCTGCGGCGCTTGTTCCACTTCCACGCAAGGTGCGGCTTGGCGATCCTGGGCTTGGCAGGTTTTCTCACAGCTCAAAGTCCTCGGACGGCCGGGCGGCCTTCCCGCTGAGGATGGCGCGCAGATCGTCGGTGCGCCAGCGTTCTACGCCATCGGCCAGCCGCACCGGGCCAGGCAGGGCGCCGCAGCTCACCAGCTTGCGGAAGCGGGAGACGGACAGATCGAGGAATGCGGCTGCATTTGCCTCTCTGAAGGCCGCCGGCTCATGCTTGCCCATCAGCTTCCCTCCTTCGGGTTCGGCTCGCCGCGAACTTCCCTCTCGACTTCGCGGATGTAGCCCATCCAGAAATCAAGCCGCTCAAGAAGCCGCGTCGGATAGTCGTCGGTGAAGCCGCGGATCGGCCCGAGGTTTTCCTTGGTAGCGTCGGCGGCTTCCCGAGAAAGCCCGGCGAGGGCAAAAGTCAGTCGGTCTCCTGCGTCCCAGTCTTCCACCTCTCTGTTCTCAAGCTTAACCATCATTCCCCCTCCTTTGCGATGAGAGGCTCCCAGTTCTCAATCAAGCGTTCTGCATGATTAGCGAGAAATTCCCGCGCGACAGGCTCATCATTGCGGCACACATTGATCTCATGTGAGGCCAATAGCGCCTTGCGCTGGTGAACCATTTGTACCATCAGCCGCGCAATGCGGTCAGTGTCGCTGCCGTTGTAATCGGCTAGATCCCAGTCACTGCCCTCACGCCAATCCCAGCGCACAACCAGGTTTCTGTCGATGTCAGAATCGCCGAAGTCGGCCAGGAACAGTTCTAGGCTTTCCCATTTGGTATGGCAGTCTCGACCGAAGTAGTTCCCTTCTGTCATGTAGTAGGGGTGATCTGTTTCCCATAGTCTCACTTCCCTTCCTCCTTCTCCAGCTTGGCGAGGACGTTGCGCACTGCCGTTAGAGCGTGATCTTGCGGACTGTCGCCATTGGCGGGGTAGTCCACCACCTGATAGCTGGTGGCTAATGCGCTTTCGGCCTCCCGCAGCGCCTCCGCCAGTTCCTCAGCGTGAAGGCGGGCGGGAGATACTGGGGCAAATGCGAAATCAGCCCAAGGCTCGTAGCGATCAAGTGCATGTTGTGCCGCATCATTGTCCCCAGACCGAACAGCCGTCCGTAAATCGTCATAGGCAGCCTTGATTTTTGCTACTCGGGTGCTCCCATACCGATCCGGCGCGCTCATGACTGGCCCTCCTTCATTGGGCAGTTTGTGACGGGCGGATTTGCCGACGAACAATCCCCACCACAGACCGGACACCCGCAACTACGAAATATCTCCAGCGCCGCCTCCAGCCTCTCTATCCGCGCGGCCTGGGATTGGATGAGGCCGCGCAACGGGCCAACCGCCTCCAAAGCATCTGCCCCCTCTCCATAGGCGGTGCTTTCCTGCCCGGCGTCGCATCCTTGCTCAAAACACAATTGGTTGTGCTGGCGCCGCAGGAAGGACGCATATCGCTTCACCCGATCACTCATGCCTCTGTCCCTTCTGCGAGTGCCTTAAGGATTGCCCCGAAGATTCTACCTGCGAACACCTTGTCCCGCAGTTCCCAGCCATTGGCGCATTCTGCTACCATTGCGGTATGGATATGGTCGGCCACCTCGCCGCGTCCGCAGGCACTCAACAACACCCTTGCCGCCTCTTGTGGCGACAGCGGGGGCTGGGGAGAGAGGGCGGAGAGGATGCGGCGCTCGTAATCGGCTTGGGCAGCGGATTTCAGTGGGGAAAGGTCATCGTCATGATGCCTGTCCATAATCATTTCGCTTGTGGAGCGGACATGTTGCCACCATCGCGCGTTGTCGTGGCTGATTAGTTCCACATAAAACCCGGAGAAGTCGTCGGTGTCGTCGCAAATAAAATAGGTGCCGATCTGGGTAACGGCTTTCGTCCATACTTCCGCATCCTTGTCGTCCACCCACTCCAGCGGCTTCACTTCCACGGCGGGGGCCGGGCGGGTGTTCCAGTAATCTTTAACGTCCTCTGGAACGTATGGTCCGCGCGCCTTGCAGTCGCCGCATTTGACCCATTCATGACTGTTTCGGAAATCATCCTCGACAACGAGATTCTCACTCCCGCAGAACGGGCACGGCAGCAGTTCGGGTTTCGCGTTCACGCTGCATCCTCCATCCAGAACGGGGGCTGTTCCCCCAGAAGCTCCCACCCGGCAGGGGTGAGAGTAAGGCGGCCTGACGGCTCGCGGCGGTCGATCAGGTCCGCATTCAACAGGCTGGCGACTGAGGCGGGGAAAGACCTGTTCCCCTTGCCCATCTTCTGTTGCAGATCCCAGGACTTCGGCGGGCGGCGCATGTTGTGCGCTGCGTCCTTCAGCTCGTGCATGATCCGCATCGCCTGCGCATCGGCGCGGATGCGGTCGGTAAGCGAGGGGATGGGGGCGAAGAAGGTCATGCGGTGGCGCCCCGTCTCGCTTCCCTGCCGGCCAAAATCTCGGCCATCTCCGATGGTGTCGGGTCACGTCGCTTTTCGCACGCCTGACACTCCATCTTTGTGTATTCAACCGGCGCGGTGAAAGTTGGCTTGAAGTCGTGGGGTTCCCCGTTCAGGCAATCTGCTTCCCGAGGGCTGTAGTAGAAAGAAATCGACGTGTAGAAGACGAAATGCTTCTCGCAGTCCCAGCACTCGTAATGGTGCGCTTCATCTTCCGAGAAGCCGAACCCGTCGTCGTGGCAAACCTCGATATCAGCGCCGCAGTATGGACAGTTCATATCGCTCATTTCGCTCACATCCCCAACGCTTCTTTATACATTCCCAGCACCGCCTCTTCCTCGGCGATATCGTTCTGGTCGCGCTTGCGCAGGGCGATGATCTTTCGCATCACCTTGGTGTCGTAGCCGCGACACTTGGCTTCGGCGAACACCTCTTTCTGCTGATCAGCGGCGGCCTGCTTTTCCGTTTCGAGCCGTTCCACGCGCTCAATAAAGGCCCGCAGCTCGCCCGCGGTCACGCGCATGTTTTCGCTCATTTCGTTCTCGGTCATGTCCATGCTCTTTCTCCTGTCTCACTGGTTCTCAGAAAGTGACCGGGCTAACTACTCGTCAGACGCCTTGATGCCGATAACCGAAACATCATCCTCGCGATCAATTACGCCGAACCCACACCCTTGGCGCAGCAAGGGCGCAAAGGGGCGCAGGGCCTGCGCTAGGGCTTGGCTAAGCGCCATGTTGTCAAGGCCCACCGCCTCTATCTTGCGCGGGTCAAAAGCGCCTTCTTCTCCGCTGGTGCCTGCGCCTGTGATAAGGTCGATCTCTTCCATCTTATTTCCTCTCTATGCCTTCCTCAGAAAGTGACCGGTCGGGTGAATGATTGGCGCATTCGGTAGCGCAATGACCAATGAACTTCCCAGATGCTCGCGCCTGGCGTTGTGCCAACGCTTCGTATCAAGTTGCTGCTGTGCCCGGTCACTGTCAGAGGATCAGCGGGGAACCCATGTCCCGTCGATTTTTCGTTTCCACTTGCTGCCCTTGGAGCCGGGCAGGGTTGATTTTGGCTTGTGAAGGCCCAGGTCCTTGTTCCGCTTCCGGGCCTCGACCGACTTCTGCGCAACGTCGGCGTTGGTCTTCACCCGGTGGCAAGGACGGCGCAGGGCGCGCAGGTTGCCCTCCCGGTTCTCGCCGCCCAGGATCAGCGCGGTTTCGTGGTCGAACTCAATAGCCTCGCCAGAGGCGCCAAGCTTGACGCCGCAGCCGCAGGCGCAGATCCCGTCCTGCGCCATGATGATCCGGGCCTTGACGCGCGCTGGGGCCGGGGTGGTGTCGGCCTTCCCGACCCATTCTTTGACGGGGCGGCTCATGCTGCGCTACCATAGCCGCGCTCAGCGGCCCGCTGATTGGCATTCAAAGAGCGCCAGTACTCGATTTGCATCTTGGCCCCTTCGCGCAGCGCCCGCAGCTTCTCGTATTCTCCTGCAACCAGCGCCAGCTCATTGACCGCAGCAAGATACTTCTGGCTGGCATAGGCTTCCCGTTCCTGTGCCGCGGCGCTCTTTTCATCGCTGTGCTTCATCGCCATTGCCTTGACTACGCGCAGCATGTTCTCCGCCTTGGTCAGGTCAGCCTTGGCAGCGGCAATCTCTGCCGCGCTGTCGATCAGGTATTGCGTGGCCTTCGCGGCCCTGTTCATCGAGTTTTCCATGTCACCCGCTCCCCACCATTGCCCATTCGTCCAGCATCACGCTGCGGGCTTCCTCATAGGTGCAGCCGCACTGCTCAGCCGCCATTTCAACGCACAGGCGGTAATCATCCTCGCCCAGCAGCGGAACGGTGCGCTTCATGGCGGCCTCGTTCTCGGCGTAGGCCTCGCGGATGGCTTTCCGGTCGATCATCAGAACCCACCATCCGCCGGCACAGTCAGCGCCACTTTGCGCTCATCCTTGCGCTGAACAAAGGCCTCGACGGTGTGGAAGGCAGGGCGCGACTTCCAGACCTGCACCAAAGCATCCATGTTTTCTGCCGCATCCAGTTCCGCCAGGGCGTCATGCAGTTCCTCGGCGGTCGGCTCCTGCGGCATCTTCTGGCTTTGCTGCGCTGCCAGCGGCTTGACGGTGTGCTGCTTCTTCTTGCCGCGCGTCTCGGTCAGATAGAAGGACTGCGGCCTGTCCATTTCGGACATGTGCGAAATGCGGATGCCGCCAACCTTCATCCCGCCGTATTTGACTTCCGGGTCCAGATAGAGCGTCATGGAGCGGCCGGCATAGGTCGCGCTGTCGTCGCCCCAAACCCGGATCAGCAGGCGTCGCATGGTCTTACAGGGCTTGAACGGCTTGCCGTTGTCGCCTTCGAAGTGAATCCAGACCGGCTGGTCCTCGGATGTGTTGACCTTCACCCCGGTGATGCGGACGGTGAGCGGGCCGCCGATCAGATCCTCGGCGTTGAGCTGGTCGGACTTGGCGGCGATGGTGTGCAAGATCGAGGTCACAGGATCATCCCTTCATAGTCAATGCGTTCGGTCGGGGTGTAGACAGAGGCGTCAGAGGTCGCGGCCTGATACTCGGCAATGATGCCTTGAACGGTTGCCTCGAATGCCTTGGCCGCATCAGCGATAGCCGCCTGATAGTCGGCGTCCGGGTAGACCCGGTGAACCATCATCGGCAGGCCGTGCGAGAAGCTGATGAAGTCCAGCCAGTCGCGCCCGGAGAGCAGCAGGCCGGTTTGAACCTGCGCCATGTATTCCTTCGGGATACCTTCGCCGCGCTCGCGAGCGGTGATGCTGGCAAGGTGCAGGTGCGGGTCGCGGCTTTTCACCTCGATCAACCCGTCCGCGCCGACCAACCCGTCAGGTGAGTATCCGAAGTGCGGGAAGCGGTCATTGGTGATGAAGCCCACCTCGGACACGGGCGCATATTTCTTGCTGTAGAGGTCGCGCGCGACTTCTTCGTCAATGTGGCCGCGCAGCATCTTTTCCGTGGTGAAGGTTTCTTCGGGAATGCCGGTGATGCGCTGAATGGCGATCTTGTTTGCCAGGGCGCGGGTCTTGTCGTTCGCGGCCAGCTTGAGGGTTGGCGTCACGATTTCCTTGACGACGCTGGCGGTCAGGACGCCGCAGCGGATCTGCAGCCACTCGTCCGAGCCTTGCTCTGCGTCGTGCAGTTTGACCGGGGAAACTTGGTTCATATCTCGCTCCTTTGAAAAGCCCCGGCGGGCAGTTTTGGGCAAAACGAGGCCCGCCGGGGTGAGGTGGCGCACGGCGGTAAAACGCGCGCTACAGGGAGTTCAGAAGGCCGGAGCCATGATGTAGAGGCCGATTGCCAGACCGGCGGCGAAGGCCAACGCAGAGAAGGCGCAAACGTCGGTCAGGTCGCCCACGCGCTGGTAGCGCTCAGCGGCTTTCTTGCCCGCCTTCCAGCCCTCGATGTAGCTGGCCTGTTCTGCGAGTTCGAAAGCCTCATCCATGGTTCCCCGGCGGCCGCTGCCGTGAGTGGTGGTCTTTGCCGCCGGGGTGGCAGCGAGGGAGGGCGCTGCCGGGGTTGTGGTGATGTAGGTCATGCGCTGGCCTCCCGGAATGCGTTGAGGGCAGCCAGCTCATCCTTGAAATCATCCTCAAAGGTATATCCGCCGTGCTCAACGAGATCCTTCATCATCACCTCCGCCAGCGCAGCGAACCCCTCCGCCGCCAGAGCGATGCGCTCCAACTGAGGTACGCGGGCGATGCGGCGGGCGTTGGCGTCGCGCTCACTCCTGGTAATACCGCCAATATGCTCAGCGCTGAAAACCGTTGCGATGCTTCCGCGGTACTCATCTGCGGAGTTGTCCTCAATGGTCCAGTAGAGCATCTCATCCTCTTCACCGAACGCCTTTTCGGTAATCCATTCCGCCGGCGACCCCGCCTCACGGTCTGCTTTGATCTGGTCGAAAATGGTGGTCACGCGCTTCACTCCGCTGCCATTGCGCCGCCGGTAACGCGGTCGCCGTTTTCGTATTCGGTTTGCATTTGGTCGGTCAGGAATTGCTCGTACCGGCTCAGCTCTGCCTTTGCGGCAGCCGTGTCCTCGCTGATGAAGTCCAGCAGGTCGCAGCGGTACGGGTCAGCCAGATTGCGGCGGATGGTCAGGCCGGAAACCTTGATGGCGGTAATCTCGCCCTCAACGTCCCAAGTCGCTTGGTCGTAGCCGGTGGACGGGTCCGCATCTTCGCGGGTCACGTCGAAGGCGAAAGCCGCCTCAACAGCCAGAGAGCCGCAGTCAATGTCGAAATCTGCGAGGTGCAGCATTTCTGTGAAACGGCGGCGCGGGCGGCGAGGGGCCATCCTCAAGCTGGCCCGGGTTTCAGCGTAGTGGCTGTGAAGCGCTTCGGCGGTGCTGTGCATGTCTCGGTTCTCCCTTGCTTGAGACTAAGCTACGCTATTCCCGTAGTTTGCGCAAGAGGCTTTCGAGAAAAAATTGCGGTATGTTCGTAATTCGTGTACCAAGCAGCATGAACATTGGCAACATACCACCGCTATCAGCAGAGGAGCGCGGCCTGATGGAATTTCAGGTTCGGTATGGGTTTGCCATTCGTTCGCTGGGCTTATCCTACGGGGGAATGACCATCTTTCGCATACTGTCAACGCATGGCGGCGGGTGGTCGATCAGCGCCCTGGCTGAGTTCTCCGGCATGTCGCGCGCAGGCGTTCGCAGCATCCTGCGGGCCGGTGAGGGCGACGGCGCGTTTGAGAAAGGCCCCAAAGGCTACAGCATGACAGATGAGGGCGCGCGGTTGTTCTCGCTCATCCATAGGCAGGCGGTAGGAATCAGCATGGGCCGCCGCGCCGGGTTCACCCATGAATTGATCCGCTACATGCGCGACCTTGACCTGCCCAACCCAACGTCAAACGCGGCGCGCCTCAGCTTCTCAATCCTAAAGCCAATCAGAATAGACGGTTAGGGGTGGCGGAAACTTCCACCATAAAACTTGCGTAAATCGCCAGTGTAGGAATATATTTTGAGCATGGATAAAGACACTGAACAATTCATGGCTGAATTTCAGCGATTGAGCATTGATGCTCAAAGCCAGGTCCGCAAGGCGGTCACTCTTTTGCGGCTAGGGATGCAACCAGCTTGCGCACTACCTCTTTCTGCTCCTCCGAAAGGGCAGCGTAGTCCTCACGCAGTTTGATATCATCGGGATCATCATCGCCCTCTATAAGCTCTGAGGGCGGCACCCCAAGCGCTCGCGCAATTGCGTCGAGCCGGATGCTGTTGATTGGGCTGTCTCCGCGCTCAAGATCCGCGAAGTAGCTGGGGGAGACCCCGGCCAACTCCGCGACAACCCTTTGGGTTAGCTTCTTCTGCTTACGGATCTCTTTGATTCTGAGCCTCATTTCCCCCATATAGCGTAGTTTCGCCGCACGTGTGGGCGGATAATACCGTATTTTGTCCTTGCGCTTACCTACGATTATGCCGTAGTTTTGAGCCATGCTGACATTCTCCGAATACTTCAAAACATCCAGTCACACCCGCGCCGAATTGGCGCAGGAGCTAGGTATTAGCTACTCGTACCTGTGTGACCTCGTTCGCGGGGAGTGTCTCCCCGCCGTGCGGCTCGCTGTGAAGATCCAGCGCGCCACCAAAGGGGCTATCCCTGTCGAATATTGGGCTGCGGAGGCTGCTGATCCCCCGCTGAGCCGTTCTGCCTAATACGGATATAGCGTAGCAGGCTGGAAAGTTCAAGATTTCACGCTGGCTTTTTGGGGCCTTAGCCGAAAGAGCCGCCAGCTACCCGAAAGGAGTAGACGTATGAGTGACCTATTGCGGCGCATCGACGCGCACCTGACCCAATGCCATCGCGAAGACGACGACAGCGAATTGCTGCTGGTGGAGGCTAAGGCTGAAATTGCCCGCCTCACCCTCGGGCTGGAAAGCGTGATCGACGCGGCAGACAGCTTCTGCGACGGTGATGGCGACTTTGTTGCTGGGCAGGTAAAGGTCCGCGCTTACGCCACCCTGAACGGGGAGGCCGACCAGTGACCCGTGGTTCCGCAATGCAAGCCGCCCTGGTCGAGCTGAGAAAGGACCCGGCCCGCAGCTCCAAAGAGATCGCCGCGGCCTGCGGCCAGTCTGCTGAGTACGTCCGCACTGTCGCCCGCCGCCACGGCATTTCCGTTGGCATCAAGCGAGTGCCGCGCGGCATCACCTATGTGAACCGCTGCTGGCTGGAAGCGGAAGCCAAGAAGTCCGGCAGCACCTATCTGGACATGCTCAACGCGGTTTTGAACGACGCGCGTTGCGAAGCGGAGGAGGTGGCATGAGAAAGCGCCCGATCACCGACGCCATCCTGGCAGAGCTTCACAGCGACCCGCACCGTTCGGCAGAGGAAATCGCAAAGGCCGCTGGCAGCACCGCCGCAAGCGTTCGCGCCATCGCCTGCCGCGCCCAAGTCAAGTTTGGCGTCAAGGGTCCGCGCCGCGGCCTCAGCGAAGAAAACAGCCCCTGGGTTTGGGAGTTGGCGAACTCCAGCGATTGCACCTTCACCAGCGCGCTTAACGCCATCGTCACAGATGCGCGCTGTGAGGCAGAGGAGGCAGGCAATGTCTGACCCTATCCTGCGCAAGATCCGCGCCCAGAAAGCCGCCTGTATGCTCACTGCGCTCCGTAGCTGGGCCATCAGCGAAGAGCGTTGGGAAGACCCGATCCACCAGCCCGCATACGACGCCAAGCTGGCCGAGCTGAAAGAGCGGTGGCTGAAATGAAACGCACAGCCGCCATCGCCGCCTATCAGGCCGCCAAGGCCCGCAAGGACACCAGAGGCCAGCACAGCGCCCGTGAGGCCACCTATCGCGCCACACACGCCATTCTGGCCAACCCGCCTCGTCAATCACTCGCTGCCCGCCTCTGGGCGCGCATCTGGGGGAAAGCATGAGCAGACGTTACGCCGCAAAGGTGGATGCCAACCAGGCGGAGATCGTCGCCGCCCTGCGCGCGGTCGGCGCAACCGTCACGCCGACGCACACCGCTGGTGCCGGGTTCCCGGATCTGGCTGTCGGGTTTCGGGGCATCAACCTGCTGATTGAGGTGAAGGACGGCACCAAGCCGCCAAGCGCCCGGAAGCTGACGCCAGACCAGGAGAAATGGCACGCCACATGGACCGGGCAGAAGGCTGTCGTGTCGAGCGTGGCCGAGGCCCTGGCGGTTCTGGGCATCGAATTTCGGGGGCAGGTATCGTGAGAAAAGCCTTTGAAAATAAGGGAAATTCCCTTATAAACGAGCAAGAGGCCGAGCTGCGCCAACAGCCCGACCTCTCTAATCAAAGCGACCCTAGTAAGGAGGATCGGCAGTGACTGAATTCAGTCAGTATTATGATTCCACACGCGTGGACAATCAAGAAAATTCCGACAACTGGCGCAGCATCGGAGAGATCGCCCGCCGTCTGGCTGAAAAAGCCGGGGGTGCCAAATGAGCATCCGGGCAATCAATTGGGCAATCGACGTGTGCAAGCGCATTGGCGCACCGTCCCGACACCGCCATGTGCTGCTGATCATCGCCAGCCACCACCACGACAAAACTGGCGACTGCTTTCCCGCCTATGACACCATTGCAGAAGGCTGCGGCGTGAGCCGTCGCAGCGTCATGCGGTTCGTTGCTGAGCTGGAAGAAAACGGCCTGTTGGTTGTCCAAAAGCGCCGCAAGAACGGCCACCAGGGGAGCAACCAGTTTGTGCTTTTTGGCCGCCCCGCTGGCAAGAAGTGGCTCGAAACCAGAGTGACAAAAAAAGCACCCTGCGAGAGTGACAACAGTGTCACCCTGCCCAGAGTGACACCCGTGTCACCCGATAGGGATTGGTATAATAGGGGCGACAGCACCGGCCCCGCAAACGTTCTGAATTTCCCTAGCCAGAAAGTGGCGAATGGGGGTTCCGATGTTTGACCTGTTCCAGACTTCCCAAGCCAAACCGAAAGACCTTCGTCCGCATCAGCGCAAGGCCATCGAGCTGATCCGCAATTCTCTGGCACAGGGAAATACCCGGGTTGTCCTAGAGGCGGGAACTGGTTTTGGCAAAACACTGACCTCGGCAAAGATCATCGAGGGCGCTCTGGCTAAGGGTAACCGGGTGATTTTCACCGCGCCCGCCGTCAGCCTGATCGACCAGACCGTCAGCGCGTTCGAAAACGAGGGAATCCGCGATATCGGCGTGATGCAGGCGAACCATCCCCGCACCGATGCGCTGGCAACGGTTCAGGTCGCATCGGTGCAAACGCTGGCCCGCCGTGAAATCCCAGAGGCTGCGCTTGTGATCGTGGACGAATGCCATCTGCGCGCAAAGGTGATCGAGGACATGATGGCCGAGCGCCAGGACGTGGTTTTCATCGGCATGAGCGCCACGCCTTGGGCGCGCGGTATGGGCCTGCTGTGGCAGGATAAGGTTACGCCCATCACCATCGGAGAGCTGATCGAGAACGGCTATCTCTCCAAGTTCACCGTGTTCGCCCCGGATGTGCCGGACCTGAGCGGCGTGAAGACCGTGGCAGGCGACTACCACGAGGGCGAGGTGGCCGACGTGATGGAGGGCAAGGCCCTGATGGCGTCAGTGGTCGAGACGTGGCTTGCCCGCGGCGAGAACCGCCCAACGCTGCTGTTCGGCGTGAACCGGGCGCACGCAAAGCAGCTTTCCGAAGCCTTCGAGCGCGCCGGGGTGGCAACTGCCTATGTGGACGCCTTCACCGACAGCGTAGAGCGCCAGTTGATCGAAAAGCGGTTTCGGGCGGGCGAAGTCAAGGTGGCCTGTTCAGTCCGCACGCTGACCACGGGCGTTGACTGGCCGGTGAGCTGCATCATCGACGCGGCGCCCACCAAGTCGATCATGCTGCACGTCCAGAAGATCGGTCGCGGCCTGCGGGTGAACGAAGGCACCGAGGACTTGCTTGTGCTGGACCACGCGGGAAACAGCCTGCGCTTGGGGCTGGTGACAGACATTCACCGCGACGGCCTGGACGCGACCCCCAAGGGCGAGCGCCAGCCGGTCGAGCGCAAGGAAAAGCTGCCCAAGGAGTGCGGCAACTGCGCGGCGCTGATTACGTCCCTCACATGCCCGTTCTGCGGCCATGAGCGCAAACCCGTGGCAGGCGTGGAGACGGTCGACGGGGAGCTTGTGGAGCTGACCCCGAAGAAGAAGCCCGCACCCACCAAGGAGGAAAAGCAGCGGTTCTATGGCATGTGCCTGTGGCTGGCGAAAGAGCGCGGCTACAAGCGCGGCTGGGCGGCAAACCTCTACAGAGGGAAGTTCGATGTGTGGCCCCGCGGCCTGGATGATGTGCCGGCGGCTCCTGATCAAGCGTTTCTGAATTACGAGAAATCCCGCCGCATCGCCTGGGCGAAGAAAAAAGCGAAGGGGGCGCAGTGAGCATGTTCCACGAAAAGACCACCCACGCGGCCCGCGGCAAGTGGAAGGGCATTCTGCTGAGCCTCGGCATCCCGGAGAAATCCCTGAGCGGCAAGCACAGCCCGTGCCCGCTCTGCATGTCGAAAGACAACTTCCGATTCGATAATAAAGATCAGCGCGGGACGTACATCTGCACCTGCGGCGCTGGCGACGGCATGAAGCTGGCAATCGAATACACCGGCAAGAGCTTCGCCGATGTGGCCCGGCTGATTGACGATATGGTCGGCAACGTGAAGGCGGATGCGCCGCAGCGCCCGGCCATGACCGACGATCAGCGCCGGGATGTTCTCAAGCGGACCTATCTGGAGACGCAGGAGGTGCAGCCGGGCGATCTGGTTCACACCTACCTCGCTGCCCGCGGCGTTGATGATCTGATCTATGCGCCGGCCATTCGCTTTGCCCCCAAGCTGCGCGACGGCGAGGGCGGCATTCGCCCGGCGATGGTGGCAATGGTCGGCGTGCCGGGGCAGGGCAAGTTCGTGTCGATGCACCGGACATTCCTCAAGCCAGATGGTTCTGGAAAGGCCGAAATGGCAGCGCCCCGCAAGATGATGCCTGGGGACCTGCCGGAAGGCGCATGCGTCATGCTGTCGGACTACACGCCCGGCGGCCCACTGGGCATCGCTGAGGGCATCGAAACCGCGCTGGCGGCATCGGCAATCTACGGCATCCCGGTTTGGTCGGCGATCAATACCGCGATCCTCAAGAAGTGGTGGCCGCCGGAAGGCTGCACCGAGGTCGCGATCTTTGGCGACAACGACCCGAAGTTCGGAGGCCACGCAGCAGCCTGGACGCTGGCGCACCGGCTTTCGGTCAAGGGCATCGAGGCAACCGTTCATATCCCGGACCAGCCGGGGAAGGACTTCAACGATATTCTGATGGAGCAGCAGGCATGAACGCAATGGTGAGACTGGCGGCGCAGGAAAACGCCCGCGCCAGCCGCGAATGGGATGATGGCAACCGGTCGCAAGGCGGCCACAAAGTCAAGACTGGCGCGTATCTGGTGGCAGAGTTCGCCGCCGCCAAGGGCGTTGAGGTGCTTGAGCTTCTCCGCAAGGACGGCAACGGTCGCCTGGGGCGCATCGGCGAGCTGCACGACCTGCGCTATGAGTGCTGGGCCATGCTGCGGGACAAGACCGCGCTGAGCTATCCGCAGATTGGCCGCATGTTCTCTGGCCGCGACCATTCAACCATCATCACCGGCGTCAAAAAACACCGGGCAAAGGAGGCGATCTGATGGCATACCCGAGAGCACAACCAGCCCCGCCGAGCTTCTGGGAGCGCGTTTGCGTTGCCCTGGCGGCACAGGGCGAGACCGTATCGAGCTGGGCGCGGGAGGCGCGGGCACCGCAGACCACATTTGCAGCCCACAAAGCCAAAGGCCAGCTGCCGCGCGATGAGGACGTTGACGCGCTCTGCATCCTCACCGGCTGCACCCGCGAGTTTCTGTTCAACCCCAACCCCGTTGACCTTTCGAGATAGCAGGAGGCCGCTATGAGCTACAAATACATCCGCGAGGAGCACAAGCTGGACCGGCAGAAGGCGCAGCAGATCCGCAACGCAGAACACATCCTGGAGGAAATCATAGGGCGGCAGAACTGGTCTGCCCCCGTCCGGGATAGCCTGGCCCGCACGTTAGCGCTGGTGGCCGATGGGCGGGAATTGCGGGAAGGTGCCGATCAGATGGCGAATGCGGCGTTTATCCTGCAGCGAGTTCTGTGCCGCCGGGTTTGGCCGGTGGGGCTGCAGGAGCGGCTTGCAGGGGCGCTGAAATCGGTTGCGGCAGGTGAGGCCCTGCGCGGCCCGCGTCACGCAGCATAGCAGGCAGGAGGCAGGCAGGAATGACATGGTATCTGGGCATCACGACGACGAAGATCGTCAAGCTCCCGCGTCACGTTCACTTTCGGGAGAATGAGGGTGACGAGGAATTGCCGGTAATCACGCAGGAGCGCGGAGAATTCGCCGTGGAGCGCCAGCTTCGCGCCCTCGGCATCGAGGCATTCGCCCCCCGCAAGATCGAATTCAAGCGCCAGGGCAAGAAGCGGCACGCTGAGCCGGTCACATCGGCCTACCTGCCGGGCTACATCTTCGCCGATATCCCGGCGGCTATGTTCACCAAGGCCATCCAGTGCCGCGGCCTCAGCCCGTCGCTGATGGCCGTAAACCCGCAGGAAGTCCGCAGGCATGTTCAGCCCTTCCTCAGCAAGGTGGAGCAGGAGAACGCCGAGGCGCAGCGCATCATCGACAGCCGGGACCGGGCGGCCATGTGCCAGTTCGAGCCGGGCGCTGCGCTGGAGGTGCTGGCCGGGCCGTTCATGGAGCGCGCCGCCAAGTTCCTGCGCATGGTGCAGGCGGCCCATGACATGCACCCGATGATTGAGGCTGAGGCGGAGATGTTCGGGCGCGCGGTGAAGGTGCGGATTGACCCGCTGGACGTGAAGGGGGCGGCGTGATGGATAGCAGCGCATTTAACCACTGGAGCAGCGTGAGCGGAAGTCAGATTGCTTGGCTCTTGCTGGGCGTCCCGGCAGTCATTTCGTGGCTGGCTGCCGGAGTGGCATGGCTTCTTGCCCCGCACCTTGGCTTGGAGCCGGACTTTATCCGCGTGGCCATGTGGGGCGCTGCGGGCTGGTACGGCTTGCTCGTATGTTTGTTTGGCGGCTGGTGGGGGCTACTTCTTTTGACCGCGCTGTGATGCCGCACAACCACTTGATGCATCCGCAAGATGTGGTATACTCTCGGGCATCTACCGAACTGCGCGTGTATCGCAAGGCTTAGGGCCGGCCACGTGGCGTACCGGGCGGGATACCCCGGAACAGGTGGCGCTCAATGGCGTTGCCGCAGACGCCCTATGTGCCGGTCAAGGCCGCAGAACTCGATCTTGGAGCATCGCCATGCAATCGCCCGGTAACGCGGGCATCAAGGCATATCGGGGTCGCGCCCCGGTCTCAGGTCCAGAGTAGGGCTGACAGGCGGGGAAAGACCCGCACAGCCGCTTTCCTGCGGTGCGACCTCCTGCCCCCGCAGGCTCCGGCAGCTCATCGTGCTGGATACAGGCCGCACCTCATGAGCGCGGCGGATCTCTCAAGGCAACTAAGATCGGTCGCGAAAAGTCCGTTTCCACTGTCCCGGCATGTTCGGTGATACGAGTGACTGACCCGCGCTCAAACAATCCGCTTTCTGTAGGCCCTCCGGCACTCCTGCAATTTGCATACACCCTCCCTGTCAGTTGGCTATGCCGCCGGGGTGCCTACAGAGCGCGGATACACACATTCCCCAGCACATCCCGGCACAGGAGCCTGACCTATGGCAGACCCATTCGAGCATATGGCGGCAGGCATGGACAGCCCGGCGACCAATCACTACACCGTGGCCCCCGCTGACAACACCGCACTGCCCAATCGCCCACGCGCCCTCTATGTGGCTGCTGCGGGTGACGTTGCTATCCGTGACGCACAGGGCGCAATGCCGATCACCTACAGCGTGAATGCCGGTGATATCCTGCCGTTCCGTGCGTGGAGCATCGACGCTACCGGAACCACCGCAACCGTCATCGCCTGGTACTGATTGGCTGCAATCCACAAGACAAAGCGATGGCAGAAGCTTCGGCCTGTCATTCTGCAGCGCGATCTATGGACCTGCCAGATATGCGGTTCCGTACTGAGGCCGGGCAGGCGCCACCCATCGAGCGCGGTCGTGGACCACAAGCAGCCCTATGATTTGCGGCCCGACCTCGCGCACGAGCCAAGCAACCTCTGGGCCGTGTGCTTCGACTGTCACCAGCGGGAATGCAGACGCATAGAGGACAAGGCCCGCAGCATGAGGCAGTGGACCGTCGCAGGAGCCGCGTGGATAGCCCAGGAGAAGGCGAAAGCCCGAGTGGTAGGGCTGGATGGCAGGCCGATAGGACAGGGTCCTGGTAGGGCCTGATAGCGGCTGTGTGATGGCGCGGGCAGGGGGGGGTGGTTGAAAGTTCAGAGGCCCTGATCCGGTAGACCCGCGCCCCCGCTTCATTTTCACACAGATCGCGTTTCAAACAGGGGTAGGGGTTATAAAGTAACATGCGCAAGCCTGCCTATTCCCGGATCTACAAGGATGCGCCAGAGGGCGAGGCCCGCGCGGAGGCCGCAGATCGAGAGTGGAAAGCGCTCTGTGAGGATCTGGAGGCCCGCGGCCAGTTGTCCGATCAGCGGAAGCGGATTGTTGACCGGCTGGTGCGCGAACGTGTCGAGTATGAGTTCCTGGCGCCAACCGTCGCGCAGGAGGGGCCGGTGAAGGTCGGGCCGAATGGCGGCGACGTGTTCAACTTCAACTGGTCGGCGCTGCAGAAGATCAAGGATCAAATCCTGAAACTGGAAGACGCGCTCAAGCTGACCGTGGAAAAGGGCGAGAAGGCGGAGGGCAAGGCCCCGCCCAAAACAGCGGCGGACAAGTTCCTTGGCAGACTTGGACCCCACTAGCGAATATGCGCGGCGGGTTCTGGATGGCGAGATCGTCGCGGGCAAGTTCGTGCGCCTGGCGTGCGAGCGCCATTTCTCGGATCTGGAATCCGGCGCTGAGCGCGGTCTTTACTTCGATGAAGCGGCGGCCCAGGAGGCGATAGACTTCTTCCCGGCCATGTTCACGATCACGGACGGGCCGAAGGCTGGCGAGCCGTTTCACCTGCTGGATTGGCATCGGTTCGTGGTCGGCTCGCTGTTCGGATGGCATAAGGGCGGGCGGCTGCGGTTCCGCAACGTCTGGATGGAGACAGGCAAGGGGCAGGCGAAATCACCTCTGATGGGGGGCATATCGCTCTACGTCTGCGGGTTCATGGGGATCAGCCGGGCGCAGTGCTATGCGATTGCGTCCAAGCTGGATCAGGCAAAGATCCCGTTCAAGGATGGCGCGGCGCTGTGCCGGGCAGAAATTCCCGGCCTTGGCGAGAGCCTGGAGAGCCGCGGGGATGTGTTCGTTTCCGGCAAGGGCGAGAACGCTTGGCGGATCGAGTTCACCGGCAGCCAGTCATTCTTCGAGGCCAAGGCGACAACAGACAGCCTTTCCGGGCCGCGGCCCGACTGCGTGATTGCAGATGAGGTGCACGAGTTCGCCAGCGCCAAGCCGATTGAGCTTTGGGCGGCCGGTGTAGCGAAAAAATCCGGCTCGGCGTTCATGATGCTGGGGACCAACACCCCGGCGATTGACCAGATCGTCGGCACGGAACAGTCGGAATACTACCAGCGCTTGCTTGAAGGCGTGTTCGATGATGACGAGGCGTTTGCCTACATCGCGCGGGTTGATGAGGATGATGACCCGTTCAACGACGAGAGTTGTTGGATCAAGGCGATGCCGGCGCTCGGCGTCACGTTCGATCACGAGAACGTCCGCGGCGTCGTGAATCGGGCCAGAAACGACGAGGGTAAGCGCCTCACGGTTTCGCGGCTCTATTTCGGCATCCCGGTTGGATCAAGCGGGTTCTGGGTGGATGAGGCGGCCTGGCGCGCGTGCATCGGGCCGGTGTCGGACGAAGATACCGAGGGCAAGAAGTGCTATCTGTCCCTCGACCTGTCGGAGAAAAACGACCTTACCGCGCTTGGCGGCGTCTGGAAGGGCGAGGATGACAGCCTGATCGGGCGGCTCTGGTACTGGACCACCCCCGCGGGGCTGGAGCGCAGGAGCGCCTTGGACCGCATCCCGTATGCCGTCTACGTCGAAAAGGGCGAATTGAGCGTCACGCAGTCGGCGGTGGTCGATTACGAGTTTGTCGCGGCGAAGATCAAGGAGCTGGTCGCGCAATACGATGTGGACAGCCTGACGATTGACCCCAGCTTCTGGGAGAAATTCCGGGACGCCTGCGAGCGGATCGGGCTGTCGGTCTGGGTTTATGAGGGACCAGACGAGCCGGAGGGCGATGGCCTCAAGGTCGTTCGGCACTCCCAGGGCACAAAGGTAGCCTTTGGCGAGCGAAATCTCTGTATGCCGCATTCAATCACGCGGCTAACTGACAAGGTTCTGACCGGACAGATCAGGATCGAGGAAAACCGGCTGACGCAATACTGCGCGGCCAACACGGTAATCAAAACAGACCCCATCGGAAACCAGATGTTCGACAAGTCGCGGCAGCGTGGTCGGATGGATGGCATGATTGCGCTGGCAATGGCTGCTGGCGCCTCTGAGGGGGTGAAGGCCAATAAAGACAGCGGCCTGGATGATTACTTTGCGGCACTTGGGGGCGGCTAAATGGGTCTGCGAGATCGCTTGAAATCCATGATCGTTCGCCGCTTTGGGCTGATGGACGCGCATCATGCGGGCTTTCAGCGTACGAGTGAGGCGGGGGAGCTTGTCACCGGGCAAAGCGCGCTTGGAATTTCGACGGTTTGGGCCTGTACCAACCTGATTTCAGGCACAATCGGCTCACTTCCGTTGATGGTCTACCGACGGAACGGCGAAACGCGGACTGTTGACCGCTCGCACGTCATTTACCGTCTGCTGCACGACAGCCCGAACTATGATCAGACGGCCCTGGACTTCTGGGAGTTCATGGCGGCGTCCCTGGAGTTGTGGGGCAACGCCTACGCGCATATCCTGCGCGATAACGGCAAGATCGTCGGCTTGGTGCCGGTTGCGCCGGATCTGATGGGCGTTCGGCGCCTGCCGACCGGCGAAATCGAATACCGCTGGTCCGATGAGGGCAAGGCGCACCGGGAACTTGACGGAAACGTCCTGCATATCCGCGGCTTTGGCGGCTCGCCGCTTGGCGGCATGTCCACCCTGCAGTTCGCCCGCAATGCTTTCGGGCTTGCGCGGGCTGTTGACCGGGCTGCTGGGGAGACATTCAAGAACGGGATGCGCCCTTCTGGAGCTCTGAAATTCGAGGCATGGCTGACCGCTGAGCAGCGCGAGGTGGCAAAGTCCACGTTGATTGACGATATGGTCGGCGCGCAGAATACCGGGCGCCCGATTGTGCTTGAGGGCGGCGTCGATTGGGTGCCGTTCACCATCAACCCCGATGACGCCCAGATGCTGGAGAGCCGGAAGTTCTCGGTTGAGGAAATCTGCCGGTTCTTCGGGGTTCCGCCGCACATGGTCGGACATACCGAAAAAAGCACGAGTTGGGGCACCGGTTTGGAGCAGCAAACCTTGGCGTTCCAGAAATTCACCCTGCGCCGCCGCATCAAGCGCATCGAGCAGGCGCTGATGAAGCAGCTTTTGACCCCTGCCGAGCGCGCGCGCGGGCTGGTGATCGAGTTCAATCTGGAAGGGCTGCTGCGCGGTGACAGCAAGTCGCGGGCAGATTTCTACCAATCCGGCCTGCAGAATGGCTGGCTGACCATCAATGAGGTGCGCGGGCTGGAGAATAAGCCGCCGGTTGCGGGCGGCGAAGTGCCGCGGATGCAGATGCAGAATGTGCCGATCACCGAGGCAGGCAACCAATTGGAGGCTGGAAATGACGATGATGCATAAGGCGGCGGCTCCGGTCCTTTCGATTAAGGCACTGGACGAGGAAACCGGCGAGTTTGAAGGCTACGGCAGCACCTTCGGCGGTGAGCCTGACAGCTATGGCGATGTTGTGATGGCGGGCGCGTTCGCGGACAGCCTGGCAGACCACAAGGCCAAGGGCACCATGCCGAAACTGTTCTGGCAGCACGACCCTTCGCAGCCCATTGGCAAGTGGCTTGAGGCCGAGGAAGACAAAACCGGCCTCCTGATGCGCGGCAAGCTGAATATGGGCGTCCAGCGCGGGCGGGAGGCCGCAGCGCTGCTCAAGGCGGGCGATATCGACGGCCTGTCCATCGGCTACCGCATCACTCCGGGCGGCTTCCATGTCGATGATGAAAAGGGCGTTTGGTACCTCGAAAAGCTTGATCTGTTCGAGGTCTCGATTGTCTCCATCGGCGCCAACGAAAACGCGACGATCACCAGCGTCAAGGCGGCAAAGGCCGCGCACGAAATCACGGAAAAGCTCAAGGCCGGGGATCGGCTCACTGAGCGGGAGTTTGAAACGCTGCTCAAGGGGAGCTTGGGGCTTTCAAACTCGCAGGCGGAGCGTGCCGCACGCATCCACCTGAAAGGGCCGGGGGAACCGGCAAGAGCGGCGCAACAGACGGAAGCCTTTTTGAAAGAGCTGCTGTCTTAACCCCCATCCCAATACAGGAGGCCAAAATGGCTTTGGATGATACCAAAACTGCGGAACAGATGGCCGCAGAAGTGAAGGCGGATTTTGCCAGCAAGTTCGATGCGGTCAAAGAGATTGCAGAGGATGCGCTTGGTAAGGCCGCCAAGGGCGAAGAACTGGCGAACGGCGTCAAGGAAAAGGCTGATGAAGCCCTTACCGAAATGAACGGCCTGAAAGCGTCTCTGGACGCGCTGGAGCAGAAGCTGGCGCGCGGCGCAGGCGGCGAAGGCGGCGAACAGCATAAGACGCTGGGTCAGCGTTTCGTGGATAGCGAAGGCTTCAAGGCGTTCAAGGAAAACGGCTTTGACCGCCACAGCAAGGCGAAGCTGGAAACCAAGGCAACCCTGACCCTGGCGACCACTGACACCGATGGCGCCGTGGGCGATGGCGCCGACGCGAACCGCCTGCCGGGCATTCAGGGCCTGCCGCAGCGCCGCCTGACCATCCGTGACCTGCTGGCGCAGGGCCGCATGGATGGCAACACCATCGAGTACGTGCAGGAAACCGGCTTCAACAACAACGCCGCCCCGGTGGCCGAAGGCGCGGCCAAGCCGTCCTCGGATGTGAAGCTGGATGTGAAAACCACCACCGCGAAGGTGATTGCGCACTGGATGAAGGCATCGCGTCAGGCTCTGGACGATGTTTCCGCCCTGCGTTCGATGATCGACCAGCGCCTGCTGTTCGGCCTGGCTCTGGCGGAAGAAAACCAGATCCTGAACGGCGACGGCACCGGCCAGAACCTGTCCGGCCTGATCACCAACTCCACCGCCTATTCGGCGGCGTTTGCCCCGGCATCGGAGACCGCAATCGACAAGATGCGTCTCGCCATGCTGCAGGCCGCGCTGGCTGAATACCCGGCGACCGGCCATGTGATGCACCCGACCGACTGGGCGCGGATCGAGCTGACCAAGGATGGCAATGCCAACTACATCATCGGCAAGCCGCAGGGCACCACCGCGCCGACCCTCTGGGGCCTGCCGGTTGTGGCCACTCAGGCGATCACGGTGGACAAGTTCTTGACCGGTGCATTCAACATGGGCGCGCAGATCTTCGACCGCTGGGATGCCAGCGTAGAAACCGGCTATGAAAACGACGACTTCACCAAGAACCTCGTCACCATCCTGGCCGAAGAACGTCTGGCGCTGGCGATCTATCGCCCCGAGGCGTTCATCTACGGCGATCTGGGCTACGTGGTCTAAGCGTCGGCTGATCAAGGAGGGCGGGTTCGCTCGCCCTCTCTATGAGCCGAAAGGAGGCTTTCATGGCAAAATTTGACGTTCTGCGCCCGCACCAGGGCGATAAATGGTATGCCGAGGGCGACGAGCGCACCGCTGACGAGCGCGAAGTGGCGCACCTGGTGGCGCGCGGTGTTCTGCGCAAGAGGGAACCCGAGGTGAAGAACAAGGCCCGCTCGGTGCCGAAGAACAAGGCCCGCGGCAAGTGAAGTTCCGCCCGGTTCTCATCACGCCCCCGGCTGAATTGCCGGTGACGGTTGCCGAATGCAAGGCGCATGGCGTCGTGGACTATACCGACGATGATGCTGTAATTTCCTCGCTGCTGAGCGCGGCAGTTGACCGCCTGGACGGCTTCCGGGGCATCTTGGGCCGGGCGATGGTCGCGCAGACGTGGCGTCTCTCTCTGGCGGACTGGCAGTCCTGCATTTCTTTGCCGGTGCCGGACGTGTCGGCGGTGGCGATCAAATACGACGACGAGAACGGCACAGAGCAGACACTGGCGGCAGCAGGCTACAGCTTCCACCCGGTTGCGCAGGGGGCGGAAATCGTGTTCGCGTCTGATTTCTCCGGCCCGACGCTGGAGACCGGCAACCCGGCACCTGTCCGGGTTGAGTTCACCGCCGGATTTGGACCCGCGGCTGATGTTCCCGAGGCGCTCAAGGCGGCGGTCAAGCAACTGGTGCGCCAGATGTATGACGACCGGCCTGGCGCTTCCGAGCTGGAGCCTAACAGCATCGTCAATAGCCTGATTTCGGGCTACCGGTGGACGCGCGTATGAACCTGCGGGAGAGCGTGGCCTTTGACGCCCCTACGCAGGTGCCAGACGGCTACGGCGGCCAGGAACAGGGCTGGACGGAAACCTACGCCTGCCGGGCTGAGTTCATCTATTCCCGCGGTTCTGAGGCCGTGGATGCGGCCCGGCTGCAAGGCCGGTCGATTTACAAGGTTCGGGTGCGCTCCAGCGCGGCGGCGCGGGCAGTCACCACGGATTACCGGATGCGGGACGCGCGGCGCGGCACGGGATACCAGATCCGCGAAGTTGACGCGATCACCGACCGGCAGTGGGTCTATATCGTGGTCGAGGCTGGAGTGGCGAACTGATGAGCGTTTCCGCAGAGCTGCAGAAAGCGATCTACGACGCCCTCGTTGCTGACGCCGCAGTCGGCGCGCTGGTGGGTGATAGGATCTACGACGGCGCCCCGGCTGACCGGGAGTTCCCTTGCATCACCTTCGGCCCGACTGACAGCGTGCAGGATGATATGGATTGCATCACGGCGCGCACAGAAACTGTGCAGTTGGACGTGTGGTCGCGGGATCAGGGCCGGATGCGCCCGTGCAAGGAAATCTGCGATGCGGTGAAGGATGCATTGCATCTGGCCGGTTTGTCTCTGACCGTCAATGCGCTGGTGCTGATCCGCATCGACGGAATGCGCGTGTTTATGGATAGCGATGGCGTGACGGCGCACGGGGTTTTGACGGTAGAGGCCGATCTGGAGGAAACCTGATGGTCCAGGGCCTCGACAAGTTCAACAAGCGCTGGGAGGCGATCCCGAAGAACGCGCGCAAAAATGTGCGGGCCGCGATGGAAGACGCGGCAAACGATATTGTCGATGAGATGTGGAGCCGGGCACCGCAGGGCGAGACGCTGCGCCTTGGGGCTTCCATCGGCTGGACCTGGGGGGAGGCCCCAGCGGGTTCTATCACGGTCGGCAAGGTGGGCGGCAAAGAATACGGCACCATGCGGATCACGATCTACGCAGGTGGCGGTGACGCCTTCTATGCGCGCTTTCAAGAGTTCGGCACGGTGGATATGCCCGCCAATCCGTTTTTCTACCCTGTCTGGCGGGCGCGCAGCCGCCGGGTCAAAACACGGATTTCGCGCGCGATCAGCAAGTCTATTCGGGAGAGCTAGGGCAGGCCGAGGCGTGCAGCTTATTTGAAGCTAGGTTGGCGCCTTCAACCGCGTCAATGAGCTTGCCGATAGAGGCCGCGGCTTCAAGCGCCATTACGCGGCGGGCTGCTGGCTGCTTTTGGTCCATGAGTACGACGCGGAGTTCCTGCAGCTTCAGGTTCACGTTCTCCAGGTTGGCGCGGTCAAGGCCCCAACCCAAGCACGCAACCTTGTGCCGTTGTTCGGCGCTGACCCCCGCTGAGAGGGAACCGGCGCAGGAGATTAGAATGGCGGCAAGTGCAAATCGCATAGGGGTAACTCCACATGAAAATCAGAATTTTGGCTGATGCGCACCATCGCATCAGTTCCGCCCGCTCGCAATCGTTTCGCGCGGGCAGCGAAATCAACGTGCCGAAGGCCACCGCAGAAAAGCTCATCGCGGACGGCAAGGCAGAGGCATTGAAACCGTCAACCAAAGGAGATTGACATGGCGACGGGCAATCAGACTACACGGCTGGTCATTCAACTGGGCGACGGCGGCGATCCCACCGAGACCTTTGCACACACTTGCGGCGCAAACAGCTTCGGTATCACCCTGACCAACAATCTGGGCGAAAATACCGTTCTGGACTGCGCCAGCCCGCTGGATGTGCCGGCGGCTATCGTGCGCCACCTGGAGAGCCAGGACACCAGCGCCACGATCAGCGGCATGGTGACGACTGAGGCTTGGCCGACCTGGCGCGCATGGGCTGATGGCGGCACCGAAAAGAACATCAAGCTGTTCCTGGATGAAAGCGCGGCCAACAACGGCGGCCACTGGATCTTGCCTGCCTTCCTGCAGCAGCTTGAGCTGTCCAAGGAAAGCTCCGGCAAGGTGACTTTCACCGCCACATTGAGCGGCGCAGGCCAGCGCACTTGGACCGACGCCACCTAATGGCGGAACACATCCAAGAATGGGCCGGGAAAGAACGCCTTTTCCGGCTCAGCTTTGGCGGTGTCCTCGATTTGGAGGAGGCGACCGGCGACGGCATCGCGGCGATTTTCGCGCGCGTGGCTGGCGGGCGCTTCATGCTCAAGGACGTTTACCACACCATCCGCCTTTCCCTGATTGGCGGGGGATTGTCGATCCTTGACGCCAAGCGGCTTATGGAAGCGCATTTCGACACGCGCCCTTACATGGAAAACGCCTCGCTTGCGGGCCAGATCCTCGCCGCGCTCATGGTTGGCGTTGAACCAGCGGACGGCGAGCCGGAAACTGACGGTAAGGGCCGCTATGTGTTCTCCGAGGTGAGCCAGATTTGCCGGGTGTTCAACCTGTCGCCGCTCGACCTGCGGCAGATGCCCTATGCGGATTTCGTGAACATGGTGCGCGGCTTCAATGCCGGGTCCGAGACCAAGGCGCCGCACATCACCGAAGATGAGTTCATCGACATTCTCAACCGCTATGAGCCGGAGGCCGTGCAGTAATGGCTAAGACCGTCGAAGATACCCTTCTGGTTCGCATGGAAGCGAGCCTGCGCAAGTTTGAGCGCCAAATGGAGGCGGGCCGCAAAGCGGCGGAGGGTTCGGCGGTCAAGTCTGAACGCGCGTGGAAAAAAGCGGGCGATCAGATCACAGCCAATTCCAACCGGGCGGCAACCGGCTTGCAGAGGCTCACCAGTGTCGGCGGGCAAGGCCGTTTTGTCCTGCAAAACACCGCCAACCAGATTGGCGACATTGCGGTGCAGATGCAGGGCGGCACCAGCGCGTCAAAGGCGCTCGGGCAGCAGCTTCCTCAATTATTCGGCGGCTTCGCGGCCCTGGGCGGCCCACTGGGGCTTGTCGGCCCCCTGCTGGGCACTGTGGCCGCTCTTGGATTGCCTGTGGCTGGCGCGCTTCTGGATATCGGCAGCGCGGCTGACACCCTTGACGACAAGATGAAGGCGCTCAAGGAAAGCATCAGCGCTGTGAAGTCGGCGCAGGAGCTTTCGGCCACATCGGCCACCGATCTTCTGAGCAGCTACGGCGGCCTTGCCGATGAAGCTCAGGCCATTTTCGAGATTAACCGGCAGATTGCGTCCGTTCGCGCGGGGAGCGCCCTGGACGGCGCCGCTCGTGGCATCGCGGGCGAATTGGGCGTTGCTGGGGTTTTCGGGTTCGGCCCCGATGAAATCCGGGAGCTGGAGGGAACCATCGCGTCGATCAAGGCGGAATTGTCCACCCTCAACAGCACCCCGGCGGGCACACTGTCCGACAGTGAGCTGGCCGCCGCAAACCGTGAGATTGAACGGCTGGAGGAAAACCTTGCCAATCTGAAAACTGTATCGCGGAATGTTGACGATCTGGCCGATACCCTCGGGCTTTCGGAAGACGCCGCGCGCGAAGTGGTGGCGCAGTTCGCCGCCATCGGACAGGCAGAGGGGCCGCGCGCGCAGGCGCAGGCGATGCTTGACCTCGCCGATTATATCCACGGCGCATCCAACAATCTGGCCGATGCAGAGGAAGAAGGGCAGGCGCTCTATGACCGACTCCTGGAGGCGGCATTGCAGGCTCTTGAGCTGGCTAAGGTCGATGTGGCGAGCGGTATTTCTGACGGGGCTGATGCGGCTAGGGAATTCAGCCAAGAGCTGTGGAACGCTGTGTCCGCCAAGAATGCCTTAGAGGGAAATGGCGTTGCGGGTGGTCGGGGTGGCGATCCGCGGCAATTTGAGAACGACCCCTATTGGCGTTCTCGATATTTCCCGGACCCAGAGAAGGGGCGCAGCCCATCCAGAGCGCGCAGCGGGGGCAGCCGAGCGCGCATCGACCCCGGACTGCGCGAAGCCGAACAGCTCTTTGAAAGCACTCGCACAAAAGCAGAGCAGTACGCCGCAGAGATGGAGCGCATCGAGGAACTGCACCGCCAGTTCCCGCAGGTTGTTACATCAGAGGTGCGAGACCGGGCTGTTGATGCGCTGAACGATGCTGCGAGCGCGGCAGAGGGCATGGGCAAGCGCATGGAAAGCAGTTTTGAGAGCGCTTTCACCGCGCTTATCGCCGGGGCAGGCAGCGGGCGTGAGGCCCTGCAGGCGCTCTTAGCCGATCTGGCGAAGATGGCTGCACAATCGGCGTTCAAGAGCCTGATTGGGGGCAGCGGGGTATTCGGAGATGTGGCGGACTTCCTGTTCAACGCGAATGGCAACGTATTTCAGGGCGGGCAGGTCACGCCCTTTGCTAGTGGCGGGGTGGTGAGTTCTCCGACATTCTTCCCAATGGCCGGTAGCAAGACGGGCGTCATGGGGGAGGCCGGGCCGGAAGCGATTATGCCCCTGGCGCGCGTGAACGGAAAGCTCGGCGTGCGCACGCAGGGCGGCGGCGCAGGAGGGCGTGTGACAGTGGATGTACGCCTGACAGACGATCTGGACGCCCGCATAGACAGCCGGGCAGAGAATGTATCCACCCGCGTCACCCGGCGCGGCATTGAGGACTTCAATCGGACAGTGCTGCCGCGATCCGTGCAGCAGATCCAAAACGACCCGAGAAAGGTTCGCTGATGCCCTTGAGCTTCCCATTGGATCGGGCGTCGTTCATTGAAAAGCTGAACAGACGCATCAGTTCTGCTCGTTTCAATGTGTCCGCACATCGGCAAGTCACCGGCTTGCGGGGCGGCGAAGTGCTGTCGGCGGAATTGTCCCCAACTATGTGGGAGGGTAGCATTAGCCTCTATCCGCTGAACCCATTTGAAGCGAGCGAAATCCTGCCAGTATTGCAGGCCCTGGACGCGCCGGGCGCGTCATTTCTGGCATTTGACCCGCAGCGCGCCGGGCCGCTTAAAGACGCATCAGGAGCGGCTCTTAGCGGCCATACCCCCATTATTCAGTCCTATGACGCGGCAGCAAGCACTGTGGTTCTGGCCGGGCTGCCAGTCGGGTACGAAATAAGCCCCGGCGACATGATCGGCTGGGAATACGGGTCAAGCCCGGTCCGGAACGCCCTTCACAGCTTTGTAGAGGGCGGCACGGCAAGCGGCTCAGGTGTGACCGGGGCTTTGCAAGTGAACCCTCACATTCGCGGCACTATCGCGGCAAATGCCCCCGCAGCGCTGGTCAAGGCTTACTGCAAGGCGGTGATAGTGCCGGGTTCGGTCAACTATGGCGAGAAGCGAAACCAGCGACTGAGCGGCGTTTCGTTCAGCTTCCGACAGACTTTCAGGTGAGCCATGAGGACATATGACGGCGCGACTTCAGCGGCGCTAAACGCTCGCGGCGACTTGGTGCCACATCGCTTGGTTTGGATCGTCGCGCGCAACCGATCTACCGGCATTCTGGAGAACCTGGGCATCTGGAGCGGTGAGGACGACCTTACGGTGGTGGTGGGCGGTCAGAGCCGCACCTACACTGGCGCTGGCGCTTTGCTTGAGGCTGAGCCAGTCACCGCGGGGACCGGGCTGGATGTGCGCTCCTATCAGATTGGCTTGTCGGCTGTGGCCCCAGAGGTGGAGGACTTGGCTAAGGGGTATGAGACCAGGTTTGCGCCAGTGGAGGTTCACCGGGCGCTATTCGACCCTGCCAGCCGAACGCTGGTGGCGGAGCCGCATCAAGTTTTTTCTGGGTTCGTCAACGGCCTTGACTTTGCCACCGGTGAAGCAGGCGGCTGCACCCTTGAATTGGTCAGCGAAACCCGCGCCTTGACGCGCCGTCTCGCCAGCAAGAAATCCGATGAAAGCCAACAGCGGCGCGGCGGCGACCGCTTCCGGCGATACGGCAATATTTCCGGCGTGGTCCCGGTCTATTGGGGGGAAATTCGGGTTGAGGCTCCCGCCGACCCTAGCCCTGGATCATCCGCAGATAGGTGGGAGCCGTCCAAGTGAAAACTCTCCCCGAAACAAAACCGCGCCTCCCGGATTGGCGCGCGCGTCTGGCCGACTACCTCGCCCGTGTTGCGCACATGCCGTTTCGGCCTGGGCGGCACGATTGTGCGCTGTTTGCTGCCGGGGCCGTGGAGGCAATGACGGGCGCTGATTTGGCGGCTCCGTTCCGCGGCAGCTACAGGCGCTTGGAGGATGGTCGCGCCGCGCTGGAGAAAGCTGGTTTCGCCAGCCACGTGGAGATGGTTGCGAGCCTCTTTTCTGAGGTGCCCCCTAGCTTTGCACAGGCTGGAGATTTGGGCGTTTTTGAAGGAGGCGGCCCCGGCGAGGCGCTGGGGATCGTTCAGGGCGGCGCGGCTTATGTGCTGCGCCCAGAGGGGCTTGCCATTGTGAGCCGTCTGCATATGAAAAGGGCGTTCCGGGTATGAGCGACAAGCGGACTTTTATCGCCGTATTGGCAACCGCGCTTCTGGCGCCGGTTGCGGCGGCAGCGGACCCAATCACCGCCGCGGTTGCCACTTGGCTGGGGGTGTCCGCGACAACGGCGGCCCTCATTGTCCGTATCGGCTTCTCGCTGGTGCTATCGTCGCTTTCCTCGGCTCTACGCAAAAAGCCGGGCCAGCAGCGGCAGCCGGGCATCAAGACTGAAAGCACCACCTCGGGCGGCAGCAACCCGCAGAGCTTCATCCTTGGCACCTATGCCACCGCGGGCAACATGGTGGCACCGCCTTATTCGCATCCGAATGACGGCGATATCCCGAATAAGTGGCTGACCTATGTGGTGGATATCAGCGACATGCCGGGCGTTCAGTTCTCCAGGGTTATGGTGGCAGGCGAATACGTCACAGACCTTGAGGATGCTGTGGGCCTCACCCACGACCTGCGCGGAATGCTGCAGGATGATGGCGGGTATTATTTCCGCATGACCTGGCATGATGGCACCCAAACCGCGGCTGATGCCTATATGCTGGAGAACTATTCAGACCATCCGGACCGGCCATGGTCCGCGGATATGGTTGGCACCGGTGTGACTTATGCGGTTCTCACCTTCCATTATAGCCGCAAGCTGTTCAACCAGCTGCCGGGTGTGCGCTTTGAGGTGAAAGGCATCCCGCTCTATGACCCGCGCAAGGATGATACTGTTGGCGGGACTGGCGCGCACCGCTGGGCAGACCCGTCAACTTGGGAGTTTACAGAGAACCCAATCGTGATGGTGTACAACATCCTGCGCGGCCTCACTCTGCCGGACGGCCAGCGCTGGGGCGGCCATGTCGCGGCTTCTGATCTCCCGCTGGACAACTGGTTCGCTGGCATGAACGAATGCGACGTGTCCGTGCCTCTGGCTGATGGCGGCAACGAGGCGCAGTACCGCGCCGGTCTTGAAGTCCTCGTAGATGACGAGCCTGCGGAGGTGATTGGGGAGCTGCTGAAAGCCTGCTCTGCAGACATTGCTGAACTTGGCGGGACGTACAAGGTGCGGGTGGGGCCGCCCGCGCTTCCGGTCTATTTTTTCACTGATGACGATGTTGTCGCTGACAGGCCGCAGAGTTTGGCCCCCTATCCTGGGCTGGACGGGGTGCATAACGCCATCCACGCCACCCACCCGGACCCGGAAAGCCTATGGGAAAGCCGCGATGCGCCGCCGCGCTACAATGCCGAATGGGAAGCCGAGGACGGCGACCGCCAGCTGGTAGCGGAAGTGGAACTGCCGGCGGTGGCATCAGGCACCCAAGCGCAACGGCTCATGAAGGCTTGGATTGAGGATGAGCGCCGATTCCGGCGGCACAGCCTGACCCTGCCGCCGGATGCGGCGCTGCTGGAGCCGCTTGATACTGTGGCATGGACCAGCACGCAGGAGGGGTATTCCTCCAAGGTGTTTGAAGTTGGCGAGTTGACCGACGATCTTACAACCTGCCTGCAAACCCTGGCTTTGCGCGAGCGGGATGCTGGAGATTTCACCTGGGTGCCTGCAACCGATGAGGTGTCGGTGGATCACCCTAGCACTGCGGTTACGGTGGTGGCACCTCGCACCCTACCTGGCTTCAATCTGCTGGCGCACAGCCTGCCAGACGGCAATGGAACGGCGCGGCGCCCGGCGCTGCGCATGGTCTGGACCGCCGCGGCTCTGCTGGCCGATGATGTAGTGGAGTGGGAAATCCAGTTGGCGGATGGCACCCTGGTGGCCGCTGGCCGGGCCTCTAGCGCGCTTAGTGGTGAGGTGGTGTATTCGGCGGGCATACTCCCCCAAACCTCCTATCGGGCAAAGGGGCGCATCCGAGATGGAAACTCCGGCATCTGGACCGGGTGGATCTCCGCCACAACTGCCGATGTGCGGCTGAGCTATGATGACCTGGCGGAACAGATCGAAGCCGAAATTTCAGCCGGGCAGGCTGCTGCCGATGCTGCGGCTGCGGATGCCGCGGCGGCCAGCTCTGCGGCAGCTTCGGTGCAGTCTGATTTTGACGCTCTCGTTGCTGGTTACTCAGGCACATCTCTCCAGCAATCTTTGGACGGCGTGTTGAGCAGCGCCAACTCTTACTCGGACTCGATTGAAGATAGCCTGACGGCGAGCATCAACTCGGTTTCAGCAGACCTCTCGAACAACTATTATACGGCTGCCAGCACGGACCAGGCGATCTCGGCGGCACAGCAAGTTCTGCGCGCTTCGATTGGCACTGGCGGCATCCTTGCAACAAACAAGGGCGACAACGGGGTCGGCGAGTGGGTCAACGCAACAGCCAGCAGTGACGTACCAGCGGACGCCCCGAACGGCGCCAATTCCCTGCTGCTGACAGACACTGCCCGAGAAGTCATTCCCCGCACTGGTAGCCCCATCGGCAAGTCATTCCGGGTCCGCGGCTGGGTCAAGGTCAACAGCGCAGGCTCCGGCATCCGCTTTATCGTCCGCTCCGATACTGGTGCCTACTTCGGAACAGATGACGGCGGTATCGTCACCCCGGCTCAGGCTTCCACTTGGACTTACATCGACCGGCAGTTCAAGGTGACTTCTGGCACCGCGACCAACTGGTGCCCGGCGATTGACGTCATTGACAACGGCTCCGGTGACAGCGTGTACGTCTACGACCTGCTGTGGGAAGACTTCGACGCTGAAGCGGAACTGACCGGTGAGATCGAGACCGTCAAGGCAGTTGACGTTAACGCACTGTCTGGCACCGCTCTGGGGGTCCTCCTGACGCAGCTGGCCGTCAGCGCCGGTGGGACTTCCGCGACGATCACCAATCAAGGCACTGCGATCTCTGACCTTGAGGGAAATGCCTCTGCTGGTTACTTGATCAAGGCACAAGGCGGCGGGGAGGTTTCGCTGCTGCAGTTGATCGCCGCAGATGGTTCTGCCGGGTCTGTGTCAGTTGCCAAAATCGCCGCCACTGACATTTTGCTTGATGGCACAGTCTACGCCTCAAAGCTGGCCGTCAGCAGCTTCGACAACCTCAACCCGGATTTCGACTTTGATGATAAGGACCTGTGGGTAGATGCCGACAGCTTCTATAGCACCAGCTTCGAAGGCTGGGGCGGCAAGCGCGTCATGCGGATCACCGGCCCTGGCAATACTTACGAGTTCGTCAGGGGGCCGGTGTTCAGTGTTTCCCCGGAGGGTGAGGAAATCAAAGCAGCTGCCCGCGGCGAGCGGTTTTCCGGCACCAATAATGGCAACGGCGACGATATGGCCCTGCGCCTCAAGTTGAGCAATGTGGAGGATTTTTCCAGCGGCACGACTGAGGTATGGGCCAGTCCCGCATTGGCTTGGGACACTGGAACCATCACGAAAAAGGAAGGTGTTTTCACCATCCCGCCAGGCTACCGGTTTGCCCGGATCGAGCCTTACATTCGCCCGACCGGTGCCACCGAGGTACGCATCGGAGGCATTGAGCTGCGGCGTATGAATGCTGGCGAACTGATTGTGGACGGCTCCATCTTCGCAAATCACCTTGCCGCCAACAGCGTTACAGCAGACAAGGCAAACTTCGCTGATCTGGCAGCCCTCAATATCACGGTGAAAAACCTGGATGTGGAAGACCTGACCCTCAGCGGCGAAAAGATGAAAGCCAACGCCGTCACTAAGTCGCGCATTTCGTCCGGCGGCAGCCCGTCAATCACATGGACCCCATCAATCGACGGTGAGGCTACGTTCCTGCTGGACGTGGAAAGCACGGTCGGAACTTTTTCTGCGGCCCGGACAATCGACATCTGGCTTCGCGTCAACGGGTCTAACAAGCGCAGGGTCATTATTTACAACGCTCAGGACGGCCAAACTGCGGAAGGCAGAGGTACGTGTGTTTGGAAAACGCAAACCACTTCTGGAAGCCAAATCACCGTGGAAATGTGGGTTAGCCACACTGGCGGCGGCCCGCCCCCGGTACAAGACGCAAGCCTTGTTGCCCTGGAGACGAAGCGATGAACGCCACTGCAACATTTTACCTACAGGCCTCAGGGGAAATTCTACGGGTCAATGAAATGCAGGATGCGGTCGAAATCCTCGAAACGCTTCGGGACGGTGAGGATTGGATCGCGGGAGAATTCAGTGCCAAGACCCACTGGGTCAACAATGGCTCCGCAGAAGCCCGGCCCCACGTCCCGGCACCAACCGGGGACGAATATGACCTTTCCCAGCTCCCTGATGGGGCGGAGCTGCATGTGACGGATGAGGAAGAGTTCACGACGGTGATTGCAGCGCAGAACGACACCCTGCAGCTGACGGATACAGGCACTTACCGGATGTATTCGGTGAGCCCTTTCCCATACCTGGACTTCGTTGCGGAGGTGACAGTCTGATGCCTATTCAGATCGGGATCAACCAGGAGGCCAGAGCACAGCGCCTGAGGGCCGCGGTGAATGCGGAACGTGACCGGCGCATCGCGGGCGGCTTTCTGTTCAACGGTCGGGTCTACCAGTTCCGCCCCGAGGATAAGGCGCGGATCAATGGGGCCGGTGCTCTTGCTGGCTTCGCCATCGCGGGCGGAACTGGAGCGGGAGACTTTTTCTGGCATGGCGGCCCGGCCCCCTTCACATGGATTTCGGCAGACAACACCGAAGTGCAGATGGATGCTCAGACCATGTTTGCTATGGCGCAGGCGGCGGCTGCTCACGAAGCCGCCCATGTCTTTGCGGCGAAATCCTTGAAGGACACCGCCCCG
Source organism: Leisingera sp. ABM4_103 (assembly GCF_056158685.1). Classification (NCBI taxonomy): domain Bacteria; kingdom Pseudomonadati; phylum Pseudomonadota; class Alphaproteobacteria; order Rhodobacterales; family Roseobacteraceae; genus Leisingera; species Leisingera sp. ABM4_103. The sequence continues at coordinate 2,863,201 of NZ_JBSWTU010000005.1, forward strand.
ATCCCTGAGAACTACGCAGACGAGGCATTCTGGCCGTGAATTGCGGTCGGCGGAGTTGAAAGGCCGGTGGCGCAGCGGCCCAAGGTTCTCGCAAGTTCCACATATCCAAAAAACAAGAGGGCGGCGAAGTGACCGACGACGAACACGCCATGATGAAGCGGGTACACGACTACCTGTTTCATCCGCCGATGGAGGGCAAGCCGACGCGGGCGGCCCAGCTTGACGAGGTTTTGGGCGCTGTCCGGGCCGGTAAGCTGGGAACGCGCGCGCTTCTGTGGCTGGCGGGTATCGTCGCGGCGGCCTCCGCTATTTGGATGAAACTCCCCTGGGGGCTGAAATGAGCAAGAGCCGCGCTGCGAGACTGATAGATTTAACCTTTGTTTTAATCCTGCTTTGGACGGCCCTGGCGGCGGTTCCGGCGTCCTGGCTGTGGTTTTCGCCCGGCGCGGTGATTGTCTCAGACAGCACCACTGGCAAGCCTCCGGTGATCGAGTTTGACCGGACAATCAAGCGCAACGTGAAAATGACATATCAAGTCACGATCCGGCGCATGACCACCAAGGAGCCGGTGTGCGACCCGCAGCGGGGTCCGTTCACGTATCACCACGACGCCAGCCTGCCGCGGCCTGTTGATCTGATCTGGTGGTCAGGGGCTGACAAGCGCTGCTGGCCGCGCGATCCCGGAACCTACCTGATGGAAACCTGCTGGACGGTTGTTCGCCCGTTCTGGGGCATTGTGCCGCCCAAGCCGGTTTGCCGCACGTCCAACCCGTTCACCATTTCCCCAGCCAAGGAATAAGCCATGAGGCAGATCACAGGCGCAATCATTCACTGCACTGCAACCCGGCCCGACTTCATGCCCGGTTCTGCAACCGCGGCCCGCGTTGCGGAAATCCGGCGCTGGCACCTCGGCAGGGGGTTCAGCGATATCGGCTATCACTTCCTGATTGACCGGGACGGCACTGTTTATCCTGGCCGCCCGATAGAGCGCGACGGCGCGCACGTCCGGGGCCACAATCGCGGCACCATCGGCGTTTCCCTGTTTGGCGGCCACGGCTCCAGTGAAACCGATCGGTTCGCGGACAACTTCACCCCCGAGCAGGAAGCGGCACTGCGCAAGCTCCTGCGCGATCTGCGCGGCAAATACGGCCCGGTGCCGGTGACGGGGCACAACCAGTATGCCGCCAAGGCCTGCCCTGGCTTCAATGTGCCGGCGTGGCTGGAGGATGTGAAGCGACCGCATGAGCCTTGGTGGTTCGGCGTATTCGACGCGCTTGCAAAGCTGTTTGGAAAGGAAGCCCGCGATGCTTGAGAAACTCCGCAACCCGCAGGTTCAAGGCGCGCTGCGCCACCTGCTGACCGCAACCGGCCCGCTGCTGGCCGCCTGGGGCGTCACAGACGAGGCTACATGGGCGATTGCCGTTGGCGTTGGCATGGCTGGCCTTGGCTTCTGGGCGTCCCTCACAGCCCCGGAGAAGCGGCAATGATCGGCGTGCTTCTGGCTGACCTTCTGCCGTGGGCTATCGGCATCGTAGCGGCCATTCTGGGCGTGCTGGGCTACGGCGCGCACAAGGAGCGCAAGGGCCGGAAGGCCGGGCGCGAGGAAACCTATATCGAAACCCTGCGTGAAAGCGCTGAGAAAGTGGAGGCAGGCCGTGAAGCTGTTTCAGACCTGCGCGGGAATAGCCGTGCTGATGACCTTGAGCAATTGCGCCGCAACAACGCTGAGTGGTGATGCTGGTTGCCAATCATACGGCGAGGCCCGGATCTCAATGCCCGTCGACCCGGAGGCGCTGCCGGACCACTGGCTCGCATGGCTGACCCGCGCTGATACGCGCATGACCGCGACCTGCAAGGAAGGATAACAGATGCTTTCACTTGGACTAGGGCTTGGGCTGTCACGGCAGCAGGCAGCCTTCTCGCCTTTGCAGCTCTCACCGGAACTGTTCCTGGACCCGTCCGACACTTCAACGCTGTTTCAGGACGCCGCAGGCACCACGCCCGTCACCTCTGCTGGTGATCCGGTCGGGCTGGCGCTGGACAAGTCGCAGGGTTTGGCGCTGGGGCCGGACCTGTTCGCCACCGGCCCGCAGGTGAACTCGCCTTGGGTGGATAACGGAAACCGGAATTACACCATAGACGGTAGTCAAGCTTCGCAGGCGTCCTTGTTCTGGTCCGGATTGGTGGAAGCCGGCGCAGTTTACTATGCGGCAATTCGCGTCAATTCCGTATCGGGCGGGGTGGTGCGCTTGGGCGCTGGGCCAAACAATACATCCACAGGCGCGCCAGATGTTCTTTCAAGCTACCTTGTCGCCGGGGCCAATAACATCGGATTGTTCGCCCCGGCTGGTGTGGCGGCCGATGTAGACCTCATCGAATTGCGGAAAGTTTCTGGCAACCACCTTACCGCCCCGTCAGACGCCGCAAGGCCGACGTATCAGACCAGCGGCGGGCTGCACTGGCTGGAATTCGATGGCGTAGACGATGAGCTTGCAACTGCTGCGGCGCTACCGTTCTCGGCACAGGTGTTCAATTGTACCGCGTTTCGGCTGGATGCGTATAATTCAAGCTTCCCTGAGGTCATAACAAGCCGGGGCAACTCCGTGGCTACGTCACAGCGGCACCCGATCCTTACATTGCCGCAGTCCTCCCCAAACAATGTGCGTGTGAACTATGGTGATAGCGGTGGTGGTCTGGGGATGGGCGAGGCCGCTCTCGGGTTGGGCGTTGTTGTATCATCATACGCAGATGGGACAGATCGGACCATCGAGGCGAACGGACAGTCGCAAATCGGTCATTTTCTGGACAGCGGAATTCGAAAGGTGGTGAGCTGATGCTTGGGCTAGGTGTTTCAGTCATGGCTTTATCGGTGCGCGGGCGGCGGCGCTTGCCTAGTTTGCCTCAAGGGCTTGGGTGGGATGAGGTGCAGTTCCCCATGCCGCTTATCAGGTCTCAGCAGGGCTACGGAGTGGATCTGGAACCGCGCGATTTGGTGGATGCGGCGATCTGGTCTGGAACCGCGTACCATGTGGACGTTGCAACCGGTGATGATGGCAACAGCGGGCTGGGCGCTCAGGACGGCGATTTTTCAAATGCAAAGCGCACAATCCACGCGGCATTCACAGCGGGAAACGCCGGTGGCAGCGCCTACCGGGTTCTTGTCAAAAGCGGCTTTTACGCTGAGAGCAGCTTCACCAGCAACGGCAATGTTGAACCGAACCAGCCTGTTGCTTTGGTGGCATGGGGTGGCCGGGTTCAATACCGCACCGGGCCTGAATCTCCTAGTTTCACCCTGGACCAAGGCACGACCTACCACACTTCAAAAAGCTCCGTTAAGCGGGTTTTCCGCACCGATGCTGTAGATGCGGCGGGCCGGTACACGGAGCTGCCCGCTGCGGCGGATCTGGCGACTTGCCGGTCTGAGGCTGGGACGCATTTTGTCAGCGGGTCAGATGTCTATGTCAACATCGGTGCCGATCCGAACGGGAGTATTGCCTTGATCAGGAGCTTCCACGGCGCGCGGTTCATGACACATGCCGATGATTTCTATATCGAGGGTTTCGACATTGAAGGAGGTATTACCGGCGCCCTGCACATGGATGCCGTTGCCTCAAGAAATGTAGTCGCTGACGATTGTACCTTCCGGTACCCGGCACCCAGCAACCCGACGTCAGAACAGGATGCTTTTCGTATAGTCAGCACCACTGGCCTGGCTTGGGCGCGGAGTTGCGATGCCGCTTATGGCGCCAAGGACAATTGGAATTTTCACGCGAACAGCGCCGCCAGCCTTCACGTCCTGCTGGAGGATTGCACGGCGGCAAAGTCCGGCTGGAATACAGCCACCTCCTGTAACGACTTCACCACGCACGACGATGTGAAGGCTGCGGCCATCAGTTGCACGTTTGAAGGAGGCGGGATCAGGCCCGGCACCACTGTGCATAGCATCGAAACAACTAAGACGTGGCTGCTTGATTGCCAGGTGATGGCCGATGACGGCGACGGTGACGGATCGGCAAATGCGGTTGCCTGCTCCAACACCGCGGAAATGTGGATTGAAGGGTCCAGCCTGCAGGCGCAGGGGGCGGCAACGGAGAACATCTCAATTCGCGCGAACGGCGGTAGCGTATTTGTGCGGCGCACGTCAGAAGCAGGGACGCAGGAAATCACCAGCGGCGGGAGCGTATCTCCATTCTGACTTAGCGGGCCTCTCTCTGCGTATCAATCTTCCAATGGGTATTCATAAGCTACGTCGTCGGAGTAAGGCTCGGACAGGTTGGAGTTGTAGTTGGCGTAAATGTTGACCCCTAAAAGGACAGCGATCAACGCTGCGGCGCGTAAAAAAGTTTTCATATTCAACCCTCTTCATTTCTTGCACTTGTGTTGGCGCAGTCCTCGACAAGAAGCAAGTGATAGATACCCGAGATCGAGCCTTAGAACGGTCTGACCTCAATAGCAAAGCCCCGGTTTGCGCCGGGGCTTTTGTCGTTTCAGGGGCGGCGGCTTCTGGATTTAGTGAAGTTCAACGGTGATGTGACGGGGCATCGGGAAGCCCTTCAGCCATTTGATCGGCTCGCAGCAGATATCCTGATCGCTGTGAGACCAGTATTCATCGCCATCATTGAAGCTGCCGCCCGGCACTGCCTCGCGGAGCATGTCGAGCGTCCAGTAGACGGCCGACACAAGATATCCCTCATCGGTTTCGACCAAGACTGGCTTGCCGTCATGGGGCGCGGTTGAAATGTCTTCCCACTGCATAGGTGCCTCCCGGCGGTTTTAGGACTTCGGGGTTTCAGGTGCAGGCGGCTGCGGCGGGAGCCGCGTCCAATGCGTGTGATAGTCAGGCCAGCCGCCTACGTCGGTGCGGATCGCCTTCTCAGGCTGGTCGCTACTGCGCATCTCGACAGTGAACCCGCAGTCAAGCGGGCTGCCGACGTATGGCGGCTCGGCAAGCCATTCGCGGCCATCCCAAGCCCACCACAAAACGTCGCCGTCTTCCTCCGTCCACCAGCTGGCAGGGAACGGCCCGTCCGTATCGCGTTTCAAATCTTCGCTCATCGTTCCTCCTGGGCGGCGGTTTTAGGATTACTTGATAACGATAGCTTCCGCCGGAATGGCGGGTGCGCCAGTGATGGGGTCAATCGGGTAGGAGAAATCCACCTCCTCGACCGCTTTCCCGCTGTCCAGTTCAACGACCATATCGCCGTTCTGTTCCAGCAAATCTTCGAGTTCTGCGATTAGGTTGGATAGGAGCATTTCGGCCTCCGGCGGTTTTAGGACTGCGGCGCAGTGGTGAGGACTTCGCGCTTCCCGACATGATCGGGGCGAGAGACAATTCCTTCATCTTCCGCCCGCTCGATAAGCCGCGCGGCAGCATTGTAGCCGAGGGCGAGCTTGCGCTGCAGGAATGACGTTGATGCGCGCTGGCTCAGGATGAGCAACCCAACAGCCTGCTCATATTTCTCGTCTCGGTTCTCAAGGTCGTATGCCATGGGCTTCTCCTGGTGGGGTTAGCTGGATAGTTCGAGTGAAAAGACAAAGCCGCGCATTTCCTCGGCGTGACCTTGCGCTTGATGAGCGGCATCCATGAAGTCGTCGGCATACTCAATCTTAACTTCTTCTTCCCATGTGTCAGGGCCTTCGCCTCCGACAATGACCGCGAGAAATTCCATGTGATGCCTCCGGTGGCGGTTTCAGGATTTAGTTTCGGTGCCGTGCTTTTCGTTCCACGCATCGACCATCTCGCGGAGCGTATCGACATTGCGCGCGAACCGTGCGGTGTCAGCGCTGTCGGCCACTTTGGCGACGCTGCGAGGCGTACCATTTCGGTTGTAGTCACCTTCGAACTGAACGTTGAATACTGCGTTCATGCGTAGCTTTGGCATGATGCCTCCGGGGATTATTGGATTGGGGTGTCGAGCTTGTAGTCGCAGTAATAATCGCAACCGCTTTCGACCGGCGCTTCCTGAACGCTGCATTCTTGCGAGGACAGGATCAGTTTCCCATCTTCATCCGGTGCTTCACAGCTTGCGGGCGCCTCATAAATCGAAATGTTGTTGACCCGATCCGGCCACTCCGGGTCACAGGCGTCCCGGCACACATCGATCGCGTCTTCGGCGGCCCGTATAGCGTGCTTCAGATCGGTGTGCTTGGACCATTCGTTGCCATTGAATACGTGATACATATCGGCCTCCGGGATTAGTTGGACTGCTTGGAAAGGCGGCATCCACCGCTGCTGGCCATGTAGTCACCGCCAGCGTCTATGCACTTCATCCGCCAAGCGAAGCTGTTGGAGGTCCAAATGCTGATGAATGCCACCAGGGCAATTGCGCCGAACCACGCGAGTGCCGGCCACATGTACTTGTCGATCAATTCTTGGGGCATTGGTCCCTCCCGGCGGTTTCTGGATCAGGTGGCGGCGGTGATGGCCAGCAGGGCCAGCCATCCGCCAAAGATCACGAAAAGCAGGCCGTACCAGCCAAGGGCGGCCCACATGGCCCACGCCATCGGGGAGACCTCGGCAGCAAGGCGCGGCTCAATGAACCAGCAAAGCGCGGCTGCGACCCATGCCATCGCGGCAGGGATGCCGATCAGGGACCACGCAACACCGTTTCCGGTGGCGTTCTCAAGCCAGTGAAAGTTGGTCATTCCGTCGCCGTTGGACATGGCGGTTCTCCTTGGTGGCGGTTTCTGGATTATTCGACTGCGGCGATGATTTCGCGCACGGCCTGATGGTTCCAGCCTTTGCCCTGGCAGGGCTGGCAAACCCATGTGTTGTGGAACATGTCGCCTGCCTCAGCGTCGTTGCGCTCGCCCGTGCCGCCGCAGGCTTCACATTGGGCACTCGTCAGAACGGAAAGGATATCCTTGGCGTCCCCTCCGGTGATGAATTCAAAGGCGTCCATGTGGTTCTCCGGGGTTAGCTGGATTGCCCGCGCAGGCGCGGCATGTCGGGAGTTTTGCGGGCGCGCTCGCGCTGCCACTTCTCCATTTCGCGCGCCTGGCGGAGCGTGGCCTCGATGATGTTCGGCTCCGCGCCGCAGCGGTGTGCTTCCATGGCGTATGCGCGCAGGGCCGCAGGGGCTGCAAGGTCTTGGCCGCGGATCAGGAACACGGGCTCATTCTCAGGGATCTTGCCGTCTGGGTCTTGGATGCGGGCATAATCTTTGCGGGCGTGTTTCATGGTGCCTCCGGCGGTTTCTGGATTAGTCGCGCCATCATGTACGCACATTGCATTGCATGTCAATAAGTGTATTGACACTAGCATAGGTGTACAGCATGAATTAAAGCATGATGGACATGGCACGAAAAAAGCAGATGGTGACGCTCACCCTCGACCCGGAATTGGTCGAACGGTTGAAAGCATGGATTGCGCGGCAGGACTTTCCGCCCGCGCAGAACGCCGTGGTGGCAAAGGCCATCGAGAAGTTCCTGGATGAAAACGGCGGCTGAAATCAGGCGGTGTAAGTTAGCTGGTTTCACCGAATTTGACGGCGAGGGTGTAAGTTAATGTCCGGAAAATGCGTTCAATGGGGCTATATCTTGGTTGCGCCAGGTCGCCCGTCTTACGCGGAGCAGGTGGAGTTCCTCAGGGATCTGGGTATCTCGCGGGACGCCTACGGCCCCGTCTGGGTCGACAAGATTTCGCGCGGATCAACCCGGCCAAAGTCACAGCTTGAGGAACGAAACGACGTGCTTAAGGCGTCCCTCGATGGTGATACGGTTCACGTCATGTCGCCGATCTGCGCGGGCTTGTCTGCCGCTGATGTGCGCTGGTTTGCAAGCGAGATACTGGCAGGCGGTCGTCGCCTGTTCGTTGGCGGCAATGAAGTCAGCACAGATGAGCAGATCGCGGAGGTGGCTGGGGCGGCATCGCGCGCAATTGGTGCGGCTCATGTTGCGGAGAACCGGAAAACGGGCGGGAAGCGGCGCAAGAAAAAAGAGGTTCCTGCGCCTGTCTACAAGAAGGCACCGTGTGTGTATCGCCACTTCGATGAGGATGGCGTGTTGCTCTACATCGGCGCCTGCACGAGCTACGAGAACCGTGAGCGCAAGCACCGAAGCAGCGCCGAATGGTTCCCGCAGATTGCGCGCGTGGAGTTCGAATATTTCGACAGCCTGCGAGAGGCATTCGCCGCGGAAAGGTCGGCAATTTGGTTCGAGAACCCGAAGCACAATCGCATGGTTGCCGAGCCGGATTTTGATGCCTTCATCGAAAAGGCCACGGAACTTGCCATGCGGTCAGATCCGGAACTTGCGGCGAAAATTCGCGCGATGAAACCGAAGTCCATCTAAGGAGCGAGACGTTGACCAGAGAGCAAGAAATGAGGGCGCTTAACATTCTCCACAATATGGCGGTCGAGCGCACCGGCTGGCGCGGGTTCTTTCGTCGCTGGTGGATTAGTGACGAGCCGCTGCGAAATGATGCGGCCAACCTGATCCGCGATGTCGGATATACGGCACTGATGCCGGTTAACTCGCGCCTCGTTGGCGACGAGTCCACATAGGAGCGAAGGCGATGCCAGTCCCGAAGGAGCACGCTGCACGGTTGTTGAAAGAAACCCCAGACCTTACGGAGCAAGAGCGGTCTTATCTTGAGGAGGTGGTGGCCGGTCAGCACTCCTGCTTGGTCTTTCGCTGCTCCGTCATCGACCCGCCGGATTCAGATCTGTGCAAATAGCGCCCGCTCCCACATTCCCCCTACGTTTCCGCTTTGTCCGTGGGAGCAGATCCGGCCAAGTGGCTGATTTTGCGCGGTTCAACTGGAACTTAAAATCTCCTGGCCTTATGGCCGTGCGGGTTCGAGTCCCGCCGTCCGCACCATTGTTTTCTCAGCAGCAAATGCCCCTAGAGCACCAGCCTCGGCTGGATCCGGCTTTGGCTCCAGAGCAATCGAAACATGGCGCGATCACGTAAAGATTGCATTGCTGTAACGGTAGTTTTGTGCAAGATGTCGGTTGAAATGTGAAAGATCTTTAACACATGGCGCTGATACACGAAAAAATCTCCGCGCTGCTCGCGGACATGAACCTGTCCAACCGCCAAGCAGCGCTGAAATGCGGCATTCCCTATGGCACTTTCAACAGTGCGCTCAAAAATGAGCGCGAGATCGGCTGGAGCACGCTTGATGCACTGGCGCGCGGGCTTGGGGTGTCGTTTCATTACTTTGCATCTGAGACAACGGCGCTGGAGCTGTTGCCGGAACGCCAGGCAGGCGGGCACAGCAGCAAGGCTTTTGAGATCCTGAACGCGCAGATGCAGGCCGCTGCCCGCACCCGGCAGTACTGCGGCACGGACGTCTCGCTGCAGGATTTCCTGGACTGGTGGTTTTCCAACAGCGGGCGGCTGGAGGGCTTTGACCAGCTGCAGCACGCGGTGGACATGTTCGATCCGCCGGATCCGGAGAAGAACCGCATCCAGCCGATCCAGTCCGGAGCCCACAGCCTCGCCTCCATCTGCTTCGAGGTGTCCAGCAGCGGTCAGCTGCGGGACACGCTGAACGGCTTCAGCGACAAGGTTAACGCCGATCTGGTGATGGCCCACAGCGAGGCGATCAACCGCGGAGAGCCGGTCATCACCCACCCGTCGCTGGACGTAAAGCTGCTGAACGGCCGCCGCTTCACCCGGCAGTACCGGCGGGTTCTCGCGCCGGTCTACTTGCCGGACGGCAAGCTGTTGGTGGCCAATTTCTCACAGGATATCAAATTCGGCTAGGTCGCTTTGCAGCATGTGCTCCATTTCCAGCCGGGAGGAGCCGACAAACCATTCGGTGCTGCTGCGCACTTCCGGTTCCGGGGCGCGCCATTTCTGCGCGCGGGGAATCGCTCGGCTGAAGCCATAGACCAGATCCAGCCGCGCTTGCATGTGACGGTCTGGAATGAACGCATAGATCCAGTCCACGTCCCATTTCTGGATCGCCAGAATCTGGAAGGTCCGCATGAATGGCGCCAGCCGCTCCGCCCGCTTTCCGCGGCGGCCCGGAAGGAAATTCAGCTCGCCGATATAGGCCAGCCGCCCGCTGACCTCACGAGCCAGCGGCTCAGCGACACTTTCGACACCGCCGCCTGCCGCATTGGGAAACTGGTGGCGGGAGGTGCGCAACAGGAATTCCGCCAGAGTTTCGCGGCCCAGGTCCTGCAGCATCGCCGCCGCGCCGCCGATATAGGTGCCATTCTCCTTCAGAAACAGCCAAAAGGCCGAATTCTCGGTGTGGTCGGCGCGCTCAATTGCAAAACCCGGCATCTGGAACTGGCGGCCTGACAGGGCAGCGGTTGCGGGCACTTTCTCGAAATCGGTGAACATTTCGATCTGAAGGCCAGCCTGCGAAAGCGTATGCAAGTAGCCTGAAAGTGTTTTTCCCATATCGAGCGAATTCATTAAGGTCCCCCGTTATTTAATTTTCCCTCCCAATAGCCTGAAACTCCCGTTGGCGCCGCCAAAGAGTGCGAGTTGCATAAAATCTTAAACATTTTTTCAGAAAATTGACCGGTTTTCGAGTCCAATTAATGCAGCTTTCGGCTGCATCCGGTTTTTACGGCTGCACCCAAGAAAAAACTGCTTTGAAACAGGTTTGACGAGGCGCTGGGGGGCGCGCCCGGCAACGCCCGGTCACAGGTTCCGAACAGCCCTATGCTGATTGCTGAACCGGAAGACCGGCTTCTTTCCACCCTTCCAATCCGCCTTCAATGAGAGCGGCGTCATAGCCCATTTGGCAGAGCGTATGCGCGGCCAGTGCTGCGCGGGCGCCGGACGCACAGAGCACATAGACTTTCGTGTCGTCACGCCGGGTGGTGAGAGCCGACTCGGCGCCGCCGCTGTCCGGATCGGCTTTGGATTCCAGCAGGCCGCGGGGGACGTGGAGACTGCCGGATACGGTGCCCTCCTGCTGCAGCTCATTGCCTTCGCGCACATCCAGGATCAGGCCGCCCGTACCGGCCGCGGCATGTGCTTCATGGGGGCTGGCCTTGCTGATCTGCGCCCGGGCGGATTCGATCATCTCTTTCACGCTGAGTGCCATTGGTCTCACCTCAGAATTTGTTGACGGGGATTTTCAGGTAGTGATTGCCGTCGCTTTCGGCCTTGGCAAAGCGGCCGCCGCGCAGGTTCACCTGCAGTGCTGCCAGCATCCGGTCCGGCAGGGCGAGCGTCTCGTCGCGCTCCTCGCGCTGCGCGATCCAGTCTTCCTTCCGGGTGCCCGCCTTCACGTGCGGATTGTGCTCCAGGTGCTCGCCCCCGGTGGCTTCCCAAGCCGGGGTGTCCCGGTCATCGGTGCCGTAGTCATGGCCGATGAAGAGCCGGGTTTTTTCCGGCAGGGACAGTATAGCTTGGATCGACTGCCACAGCTCTTCCGCCGACCCGCCCGGGAAATCCGCCCGCGCAGTGCCAACGTCGACGTGCATCAGCGTGTCGTGCACAAAGGCCGCGTCGCCGCAGACATAGGTGACCGAGCCCAGCGTGTGCCCGGGCGACAGCATTACCCGTATCTGCAGATTGCCTAGCTCCAAAGTATCTCCATCCGCCAGCAGGCGGTCAAAGTCACGCCCCGGATCGAACGCGTCCGGCATGTGGTAGTAATCGCGCCACAGCTCAGCGATGTCGCGCACCTTTTCACCGATGGCCGTTGGCGCTGCCGTGCGCTCTTTCAGCCGGGCCGAGGCCATCAGATGGTCGGCGTGCGGATGGGTGTCCAAAATCCAGGCGGGCTCCAGCCCTTCATTCTCGACCACGCGCATCACGTGGTCGATGCTGTCCTGCGTGGTGCGGGCGCTCTGCGTGTCGAAATCCCAGACCACGTCGATCAGCGCTGCTTTCCGTGTTTGCGGATCCGCACAGATGTATTGCACTGACCCGGTTTCCGGCTCGTACAGGCCCCAGACTTCGGGGCTGTTGCCATCGCCTGCGGGGGAATGCCGGACGATGCGGTCCCCTTGGGTGTAATCCTTTGCCATAAGTTGCCCTCCGTTACGCATACGCTTTGCCGAAGGCCGCAGGATTTGGATCCGCGGCGTTATCAGCTTAACGCTTGGATGGAGGACCGGTTCCAGCACATGCCGGGCGCCGCCGCGGAATATGCGGGTGAAACGTGCTGCAAATAAAACGGCCCGGGAGCTGAGTGCTCGCGGGCCGTTTCCATTTCTTACTGCAAAATCCGCTCAGCCGCGGCCGCGGTAGGGGGGCACGCCCTGGTCCGGGATCCAGACGCCGTCGGGCATCGGGCCGGTCTGCCAGAATACGTCGATCGGAATGCCGCCGCGCGGATACCAGTAGCCGCCGATGCGAAGCCACTGCGGCTCCAGGAAGTCCGCCAGGCGGCGGGCGATGGAGACGGTGCAATCCTCGTGAAAGGCTCCGTGGTTGCGGAAGGAGGTGAGGAAGAGCTTCAGCGACTTGCTTTCCACCAGCCATTCGCCGGGCACATAGTCAATCACCAGATGCGCAAAATCCGGCTGCCCGGTCATCGGGCAGAGCGAGGTGAACTCCGGCGCGGTGAAACGCACGTTATAGGCCACATCGGCCTGCGGGTTCTGGACACGCTCCAGTTCCGCCTCTTCCGGGCTGGCGGGCACGATGGTGTCGCCGCCCAGCTGTTTCAAGTTGCTGTAGATGCTGTCGGACATATCAGGTTCCTTGTCTTCAGACGCCGCGCTTGTTGCCCCAGACCAGCACATGAAGCTGGGGCAGGACGCGGGGGGTGAACCAGCCGTCGCCGGTCACTTTTTCGATGAGCCACAGCAGCCGGTCCGTGGCCTGCTGCAAGTCGACCGGCAGGTCCGGGTCAACCTCAGGGTTGCCGGGCTGCAGGTACAGCGGCAGCTCGGGGTGGCGTTCGGCGGCGGCCTTGGCCCAGGCGTAATCCTTGTCGTCAAAGATCACGATCTTCATCACCGCCTGGCCGCATCCCTCGGCCGCTTCAAGGCAGCGGTCGAAGGCCTTCCAGTCCACCGTTTCGCCGCTGGAGGGCGGCTTGGGGCTCAGCACCAGCGTATCCAGATCGGCAAACCACGGCTTGCTGACCGATCCTTGCGTCTCGCAGGCAAAACGGTAGCCTTCCGCCTTGCCGTAGGCGATCACCGGGGCGAAGTCCTGGATCGCCGGGTTCCCTCCGGAAATCGACACCGTCAGCGGTTTGCCACCCGACAGGCGGCGCACCTCGGCCATGACCTGTTCCGGCGCCATCACCGCCCAGTCATGCCGGTGGGCGCTGTCGACTGCATGCATGCTGTCGCACCACGAGCAGCGGTAGTCGCAGCCGCCTGCGCGTACAAACACCGTTGGTTCCCCGATCAGGGCGCCTTCGCCCTGGATCGTGGGGCCGAAGATTTCCGCGATGCGCAGGGTCACGGCCGGTACTCCGCCCAGGTTTTCGGGGTCTCCGAGACTTTCACGGCGGCGACTTCCGGCCACCGCGCATGACACCAGTCATAGAAGTGCTTGGCCATGTTTTCCGCCGTCGAATGCCCCTCCAGCACGTCGTTCAGATGCCGGTGGTCGAAGGTTTCGTCGATATAGTCCTTCAGCGGCTTCAGCTCGTGATAGTCGCGCACGAACCCGTCGCTGTTCAGCTCCTTGGCCGCCAGTTCCACCACCACGACATAGTTGTGGCCGTGCAGCCGGGCGCATTGGTGGTCCGCAGGCAGATGGGTCAGCTGATGCGAGGCGGAGAAATGGAACTCCTTGGTGATCCGGAACATCAGGCGCCGTCCTTGGCGGCAATTGCCGCTTTCCAGAAATCGGGGTCGGCGTATTCCGTCGGATCCTCAACGCCTGCCAGATGGAACGCTTCGCGCCGTTCCACACAAGTGCCGCAGCGGCCGCAATGCTTCTCCCCGCCCTTGTAGCAGGACCAGGTGTCGGCAAAGGGGGTGTTGTGCTTGGCGCCCGCGGTGACGATGTCGCCCTTGGTGCGGTGTACAAACGGGGTGTAGAGCCGCACGTCGGCATAGCCGTCGAGTGCTGCGCGCTGCATGGCGTCAAACGCTTCGGTAAAGGCCGGGCGGCAGTCCGGATAGATGAAGTGGTCGCCGCCATGCACCGCCGTGGCCACGGCGTCGTCGCCGTTTGCAGCGGCTATGCCGTATGCGATGGTCAGCATGATCGCGTTGCGGTTCGGCACCACGGTGACCTTCATGGTCTCTTCCTCGTAGTGGCCGTCCGGCACGTCGATGTCATCGGTCAGGGCAGAGCCCGAAAGCGCGGCGCCGATACCCCTCATGTCGATGATGTCATGCGGCACGCCCAGCCGTTTGGCTGCGGCGGCGGCAAAGTCGAGTTCCTTCTTGTGGCGCTGGCCGTAATCAAAGGAGACAAGACGGGTCAGCTGATGTTCCTCAGCGACCATATGGGCAAGCGAAACGGAATCCAGCCCGCCCGAGCAGATAACGATAGTTTTCATTTTTGAACCCTTGTTTTGGTGACCGGGTAGGCTGCGACCGGTGGCGCGCGTTTAGCAGCAAGCGGGTAATGGTGCAAGGTACGGGCGTATTGCGAACATTCGGCAGGACTTGTAGGGAAAAGTTGAAAATTCAAAGCTGGTGAGCGCATGAAAAGGGCGGCGACCGTCCGCGGGCGGAAGCGAAGCGCCCGCCCGTGGGGGCGGAGTGGCGCTGCCCGGCGTGCCGCCGGGCGGAACTTTCTAAATTGGCGGCAGCTCCCCCTCCAGCCACTCCAGAAACGCCCGCGACGCCGGGGTGCTGGCATGGCTTGGCGGCGGCATCAGAAAATAGTTCTCAAGCAGCTCTGCCGAATGACCGCTGGCGCGGACCAGCTGCCCGCTCTCCAAGAGCCCGCCCGCCAGCGTGTCATGCGACATCGCCATGCCCGCGCCATTCACCGCAGCCGTCATGGCAATCACGTAGGTGGAAGCCAGGTTGATCTCGTGATTGCGGTCAAACGGCAGATCCTGTGACTTGAACCACGCCCCCCAAGAGCCTGTGACGCCCGCACAATCCAGCAGCGTCGCAGTGCTGAAATCAACCTCACCGCCTTGATAGCCCGGCGCGCAGACCGGGTAGAACCGGTCGCGGGTCAGCCGCACCGCCGCCGCCGACATGTCATTGGGGCGGCCGAACCGGATTTCCGTTCCGGCAGAGGCGGCATGCCGCTCCGGGTCCCAGATCGGGGTCACGATGTTCAGCACCAGCCAAGGGAAACGCGCATACAGCCGCGGCAGGCGCGGAGACAGCCAGAATACTGAGAATGCCATATTGCATTGCAGGACCAGATGCCGCCCCTGGTCGCCGCCGGTAAAGGCCTGAGTGCCCGCCGCGATCAGGTCAAAGGCCTCCCGCACGATCGGCATGTAATTGGCGCCGGCCTCCGACAGCTCCAGCGCTCGGGTTTTGCGGATGAACAGCTCCCGGCCCAGAAAGTTCTCAAGGCTGCGCACATGCTGGCTGATGGCGGATTGCGTCAGGTTCAACTCGCTGGCGGCACGGGTGAAGGACAGGTGCCGGGCGCTGGCCTCAAAGGCGCGCAGCCAGGTCAGCGGGGGCAGGGAAGGTGATGGCGAAACGGGCGAAGACATGGATGCGCGACCTATGCATTAGTTCAATTAATGCATAGCGGTTGAATCAATCGTTTGTCAGCAGGGAATGCGGCTGGCACCACTAGGGAAACCGGCTTTGGAGGTGCAGATGAACAAGCAAACAGCAGTGAACCCGAACCTCACCCATTGGCGGGAACGCGTCGACATGGCCGCGGCCTTCCGCTGGACCGAGCGGCTGAACATGCATGAGGCGGTGGCCAACCACTTCAGCCTGGCGGTGAACGAGGACGGCAGCCAGTTCCTGATGAACCCGAACCAGGTGCATTTCGCAAGGGTAAAGGCTTCGGATCTGCTGCTGCTTGACGCAAACGACCCCAAGACAATGGAGCGCCCCGACGCGCCGGACCCCACCGCCTGGGGGCTGCACGGCTCGATCCACCGGCTCTGCCCGCACGCGCGCTGTGTGATGCATGTGCATTCGATCCACGCAACCGTCCTGGCCTGCCTCGCCGACAGCACCCTGCCGCCGATCGACCAGAACACCGCCACCTTCTACAACCGCTATGTTGTGGATGGCGATTTCAGCGGTCTGGCGTTTGAGGACGAGGGCGCCCGCTGCGCCTCGATGCTGACCGACCCCAAGGTGAAGACTATGATCATGGGCAACCACGGCGTGCTGGTGATCGGCGACAGCGTCGCGGACACCTTCAACCGCCTCTACTATTTCGAGCGCGCTGCGGAGACCTATATCCGCGCCCTGCAAACCGGCCGGAAACTGCGGGTGCTGAGCGACGAGATCGCCGAGAAAACCGCGCAGGAACTGGAGGACTACCCGGATCAGGCGGAACGCTACCTGGCGGAGCTGAAGGCGATCCTCGACGACGAAGGTTCCAACTACGCAACCTGAGGCACCAGGAAGGAGGCAGCCCGATGCACGGCACAATCCCGGACCGCGAAGCTGAGCGCTGGAACTACCGCCCCAAGGGGCCGGTGCCGCTCAACCCTTTGTTCACCTGGCCGCCGCGGCCCGCGGCGGTGCTTGCCTGGTACCGCGGCGCCTGGCTGGAGATTACGGCGCTGACGGTTTGCTTCCTGCTGGCGCTTGCCATCTATGCCTGGCTGCTGCCGCCGCTGGCTGACATGGCCGAATTCCGGCCTGGCTGGATGCTGCAGGTCTGGCTCGCCAACCTGCTGCCGCAGGCGGCGGTGGCCGGGGGGCTCCACTGGTGGCTCTACATGCGCAAGGGCCAGGGGATGCGGAAGAAGTTCGACAAGCGCGATCTGTCCCGCGGCAACGGCACCTTCACTTTCAAAAACCAGGTGCTGGACAACATCTGGTGGACTCTCGGCAGCGCCATCACGGTGGCCACGGTCTATCAATGGGGCATCTACTGGCTGATGGCCAACGGCTGGGTGCCGGTTGTGACATTTGCAGAAGCTCCGGTCTGGTGCGTGCTCTGGATGCTGCTGATCCCGATGTGGTCCGGCCTGCATTTCTACTGGGTGCACCGGCTGGAGCATCATCCGCGGCTCTACAAACACGTCCACGCGGTGCACCATCGCAACGTAAACACTGGTCCGTGGTCGGGGATTTCCAACCACTGGTATGAAAACCTGCTCTACTTCACCACCTATTTCATCCACCTGATCGTGCCCTCGCATCCGCTGCACCTCGCGTTTCATGCGATGTTCCAGCAGATCAGCCCTGTGTTGTCCCATTCCGGCTTCGAGCGGGTGATTGCGGGGGGAACAGAGGCCGCCAAGGCCGGCGATTTCTTCCACCAGCTGCATCACCGGTATTTCGAGTGCAACTACGGCACTTCGGAAATTCCCTTCGACAAATGGTTCGGCACCTATCACGACGGCTCAGCCGCAGCGACGGACAGGACCCGGGCCTTCAAGAAACAAATGTATACCCGCTAGGATTGCTTCAGGCGCAAACTGATCAGGATCAAGGCGTAAATATTCGCAAATCCATATGCCTGTGCGCAAGACAGTCGAAGGCATAGGAGAAAGCCCATGTTGCGCCTTGCATCCATCCTCTATTCACTGATCGGCAGCAGCCTGGCAGGGGTTGGCGTGATCGCGGTTCTGGCGGCAGGAATGGTCTCGGTTCAGGCGATTCTCGCTGCGGCAGCGGCAGGAGCGGTTGCGGGAATGCCGGTCGCGTGGCTGGTCGCCAAGCAGCTCTATGCCCGCGGCGCCTAGGCGTTGAGGAATACCCGCGCGGCGGCCTCAAACTCCCGCGGTTTCTCGGCGTGCAGCCAATGGCCCGCGCCGGGCAGCTTGGCAAACCGGGCAGAGGGGAAGCGCGCGCGGATTTCATCCCGGTGCTCCGGCAGCACGTAATCCGACTCGGACCCCGACAGAAACAGCGCAGGCCCTTGCCAGGACGCCTCTGTCTGCGGGAAGGACATGATACTGGGCATCTGATCCGCCAGCGTATCCAGGTTCAGCTTCCAGCGCTTGTTCGGCAGGTCCAGCGACTGGGTGAAAAAGCTCTGCAGCGCCGGCTCCACCCCTGCCTCCGCCAGCTGCGCTGCGGCCTCGGGGCGGCGCTCGATTGTTTCGAGGCTGACTGAGCGCATGGCGTCAATGAACTGGATCTGGGTGTGGCCGTAGGCGACGGGCGCAATGTCGGCGACCACCAGCCGGCGCACCGCTTCGGGGTGGTTCAATGCCAGCATCATCGCAGCCTTGCCGCCCATGGAATGGCCGATCACATCCATCTGCCCGCCATGCGCCGCGATAACTTCGGCCAGATCCTCTGCCAGCTCCGGGTAGGTGTGGCTGTCCGTGCGCGGGCTGTCGCCGTGGTTGCGCATGTCCACGGCCACCACCAGCCGCTCATCCGACAGGCGTTTGGCGATGACGCCCCAGTTACGGGCCGAGCCGTAAAGACCGTGGGCAATCAGAAGCGGCGGTTGTCCGGTGGCAGAGCCATGAGTGATCGTGTTCAGCATGCCGCCTTGATAGCCGGGCAGGCGGAGGCTTGCCAGCCCCATTGAGACGGGCGCCGCCGCAGGCTAGGGTGGCGGCAATAGGCAGTTGAGGGAGAGTGCCGGAATGGCCGCCAGCCTGGACCAGGATATCGAAGAGATCCGCATGTTGCTGAAGGAGCGCGAGCATGCCTCCGGCGACCTCGCCGCCGCGCTGAAACGCGTCCGCCGCCGCCTGCCGCGCAGGATCTACAAGCAGGGCATGAAAATTGCCGATGCCCTGCCGGCGCTGGAACACCCCAAGCTGCGGCAGACCGTGGACGAAAAACCGCTGCGCGGCGCCGCCCGCGAGGTCAAGGCGCATCTCAAGGAAATCGACATTGCCGACCGGCGCAAGGGCTTCTGGCTGGGCATCCTTGGCAATATCGCGTTCTCCATTCTGGTGGTGCTGATCCTGCTGATCGTGGTCTTGCGCTGGCGCGGGCTGATCTGATTTCCCGCGTTACGTTGCCGCCGTACCCAGTGCTTTGAGCGTAGTTCCAATCCGGCGGAAGCTGCGTTCCGCAGAAACCGGGCCGCCGCGGATTGGCATATCCGGAAGGCGCCCGGCTGAGCGCGAAATCCGGGATCTGGCCACTTTCTGCCGGGGATAGCACCTCGCGGAAGACCAGCGTGACGGTGACCAAGCTGAAATTCATCAGCATGTACCAAGACCCCATCTTGGCGTGGCTCACCCACTGGACGCTGACCTGCCCGTTATACAGCCAGGTCCTGCTGCCTATACCTGAATTCTTGGCAGCCACAGGAAAACGCTGAAGAAAACGCCGCCAGCCCTCGCTCCGGCTGCCAGATCCAGCCGCGACCATTCGGAATTCGCTGATCGCCTGAGGCAGGCGTTTGCGCATCCAGTCGCCCAAACTGCGCTTCCGCCGCCGGGTTCGTTTCAATCTGACGCGTCCCATACGGGGGTGAATCGAACGGTCCATGGTCTGAAAAATAAGCCGGAATTCGAGGCCAGACACTCCCGCCCCTTTCCGGACTGCCTGATGCCGTCCCGAAAGCGTTGGGCATGGCGCCGTGCTTGCCGCACGGCGCGGGCAGCGCCCCTGCAAGGGGCGCTGCCGGGCCCAAGGCCCGTGCCGGTGCATCCGGGATGCCCGGCAGGGCATCCGGAATGCTCCGGCGGGGCGCGGGAGAACTTCCTTTGCTGCCAACAGAAAACCGCCGCGGCTGCTGGGCCGCGGCGGTTCGGTTTCTCAGTCCCCAAAAGGGCTTACAGGTTCGGGTACAGCGGGAACCTGGCGCAGAGGTCCGCGACCTTGGCGCGCACCGAGGCTTCCACATCGGCGTTGCCTTCCTCACCGTTGGCCGCCAGCCCGTCGATCACCTCGATGATCAGGTCGGCGATCTGGCGGAACTCCGCTTCGCCGAAGCCGCGGGTGGTGCCGGCCGGGGTCCCGAGGCGCAGGCCGGAGGTCACAGTGGGTTTCTCGGGGTCGAACGGGATGCCGTTCTTGTTGGTGGTGATATGGGCCCGCCCCAGCGCCTTGTCGGCGATGTTGCCGGTCACGCCCTTGGGGCGCAGGTCGACCAGCATCACGTGGGTGTCGGTGCCGCCGGTCACGATGTCCAGGCCGCCCTGGATCAGCTGATCCGCCAGCGCCGCCGCGTTGGCGCGCACCTGCTTCTGGTAGGCCTTGAACTCCGGCTTCAGCGCCTCGCCGAAGGCCGCCGCCTTGCCCGCGATCACATGCATCAGCGGGCCGCCCTGGATGCCCGGGAAGATCGCCGAGTTCACCTTCTTGGCGATGGCCTCGTCGTTGGTCACGATCATGCCGCCGCGGGGGCCGCGCAGGGTCTTGTGAGTGGTGGTGGTGGCGACATGCGCGTGCGGGAACGGCGAGGGGTGCTCACCGGCCGCGATCAGGCCCGCGATGTGGGCCATGTCGACCATGAAATAGGCGCCGACGCTGTCGGCGATCTCACGGAATTTGGCAAAGTCGATCTGGCGCGGGATGGCGGAGCCGCCGGCGATGATCAGCTTCGGCTGGTGCTCGGTCGCCAGCGCCTGGATCTGGTCGTAGTCGATCAGGTTGTCGCTTTGGCGCACGCCGTAATGCACCGCGTTGAACCACTTGCCCGACTGGTTCGGCGCCGCGCCATGGGTCAGGTGGCCGCCGGAGGCCAGGTCCATGCCGAGGATGGTGTCGCCGGGCTTCAGCAGCGCCTGGAACACGCCCTGGTTGGCCTGGGAGCCGGAGTTCGGCTGCACGTTGGCGAACTCACAGCCAAAGAGCTGCTTGGCGCGGTCGATGGCCAGGTTTTCGGCGACGTCGACATACTGGCAGCCGCCGTAGTAGCGGCGCCCCGGGTAGCCTTCGGCATACTTGTTGGTCAGTACCGAGCCTTGCGCTTCCATCACTGCGGCGGAGACGATGTTCTCCGAGGCGATCAGCTCGATCTCGTCGCGCTGGCGGCCCAGTTCCGCGGTGATCGAAGCATAAAGCTCAGGATCGCGCTCGGCGAGGGATTGGGTGAAAAAGCCGGGATCACGGGTCGCTTCAGTCATGGTGGCTCCGTTTGAGCTGGGGTCAGAATTGAGGGATTTCCTATCGGAAACATCTTTGCGCAGGAAGCCTGTAAAGCGACATTTCCCTGCGACAGAACGGCAACTATGGCCTTTGGCGGAAAGCTGTGATTGTTTCGGAACCAGTTGCCTAATACCGGAAACAGATTTGATGGGTTTGAGAATTGCATTTCTGGCCAGCGAGGTGGAGGTTGCCCAGGAAGCCCTCGCCGAACTGACCCGCCGCTATGGGCAAGTGCCCCCCGAAGAGGCTGACATTATCGTGGCGCTCGGCGGCGACGGCTTCATGCTGCGCACCCTGCACACAATGGTCGATCACCCGGCGCCGGTTTACGGCATGAACCGCGGCACCGTCGGCTTTCTGATGAACGAATACCGCGAGGACGGGCTGATCGAGCGGCTTGGTGATGCGGTGAAGGAGATCATCAACCCGCTGTCGATGACCGCCATGGACCGCCGCGGCGAGGTGCACAAGGCGCTGGCAATCAACGAGGTGTCGCTGCTGCGCGCGGGCCCGCAGGCGGCGCGGCTCAGGGTGTCGGTGGACGGCCGGGTGCGGATGGAGGAATTGGTGTGCGACGGCGCGCTGGTGTCCACCCCTGCAGGCTCCACTGCCTACAACTACTCGGCGCATGGGCCGATCCTGCCGATCGGGGCCGATGTGCTGGCGCTGACCGCCATTGCCGCCTTCCGCCCGCGGCGCTGGCGCGGGGCGCTGTTGCCCAGCAATGCAATGGTGCGGTTTGACGTGCTGGAGGCGGACAAGCGCCCGGTGATGGCTGATGCGGACTCGATCTCGGTGGCCGATATCGACTGGGTCGAGATCCGCACCGATCCGAAGATCCGCCACAAGATCCTGTTCGATCCCGGCCACGGGCTGGAAGAAAGGCTTATTTCAGAGCAGTTTACTTAACTGTTTAACGGGCCATTCACGAGTTTGTGAACTTCCCGGTAAGGATTCCATGCGATGCTTTTCCACAGGCAGATGTGGATGGCTTCTGCCGCAGGGCTGACGCGCCACGGTGCCGTGCCGGTGTGTTTCGAGTAACCAGTGTCATTGTTTTCCGCCGGTAACGCCCAGGGGACCAGCGCCCCAAGCCGGGTTCGCCTGGTGTGGCGGGACGGCTGCTGTATGTAGTGAGTTGATTGGGTATGGAAGTTCCCCGGGGGCGGTTTACTCCGTTCCCCGGGACCTAAGCGTTTATTGCGGAGCCATTTCCATTGCGGAGGCAAGGTGCCTTCAGCGCTTCTTCGCCTTTAGCGCTACTTGGGTTGAGTGGGCATCGCCGGGTTTTTATCTGTTCAGGGCCACAAGCCGGCACGCCGCCGTCTTGGCTTGAAACCTTACGGATCACGCAGTGCAACCCGACTGCATCTTCTCCCACAGCGGCAGGCACATGCGGCCGGCGCGGGCCTCGATTGCGGCGCAGGCGTCCACGGCCAGGTCCTCGCGCCAGCGGCGGGCGGCGATCTGCACATTGATCGGCTGGGGGCCGTTGGGCAGCTTCGCCAGCCGGGCCGGAACGGAGGCTGCAGGCAGGCCGAGGAAGTTCATCGCGTAGGAATAGACGGCACACCCCAGCACCTCATGCACGCCGTCCGCGCCCTCGGTGTCGCGGTCGGGCCGGAAGAATGGCTGCGGCAGGAAGGGTGACAGCACCAGCGGGTAGTCCTCCATGAACAGTGACCATTGCCGTGCGTAATGGGTGCGTTTGGCCATCATCTGCAACAGCTCCTCGCCGGAGAAGGGCGGAAACTCCTGGAAGTAGACGGCGAAGATATCCCGCACGGTCTGCGAGCCGGCGGCATCCACGTCCTGCTTCATCAGCGCATAGATTTCTCCCATCAATGCGCGGTAGCCAGTGCGCCCGGCCTCAAAGACATTCGGCGGCTCCGCCTCCTCGACAGCATAACCGGCATCTGCCAGCGCATCGCGTGCAAAGTCGAGCGCTGCTTCGACCTCCGGGTGCAGATCATAGCCGTGGGTGTTCTTGGTAAAGGCAACCTTTATGGGGCCGTCCGGCGCCGCGCCGCGCCAGGGCATCGGCACATGGAAGGGGTCGCGCGGATCGGCGGCAATCAGCGAAGGCATCGACAGGTGCAGGTCCTCTGCCGTGCGGGTGATCAGCCCCTGCACAGACATCAGTTGCGCCAGCAGCCCGCGTTCGACCGTCTGGCTGGGGTTCCAGGCAGGCACGCGCCCCAGGCCCGGCTTCACAGTGACGGCGCCGTTGGCCGCGGCGGGAAACCGCAGGGAGCCGCCGATGTCATTGCCGTGCGCCAGCGCGCCGATCCCGGCCATCACGGCCGCCCCCGCGCCGCCCGAGGATCCGCCGGGCGAGATATGGCGCCCCCAAGGGTTATGGGTGCGGCCAAACAGCGGGTTCTCTGTGTCTGCGCGGAAGGAGAACTCCGGAGTATTGGTGCGCCCGATAACCACCGCGCCGGCCTTGTGCAGGTTCTCCACCACCGGGGCGTCCGCCGGGGCAATCAGGTCTTTCAGCGCGGTAACGCCGTTGGAGGTGGCGTGGCCCTTCTGGTCAACGTTGATCTTGATGGTGACCGGCACCCCTTGCAGCGGGCCGGGCTGCGCGCCGCCTGCACGCGCCGTGTCCAGCGCGCGGGCGCGTTCCAGCGCCTCGGCACTCAGATCCTCAACCACTGCGTTCAGGCCGGGGTTCACCGCGTTCATCCGGCTGATGGAGGCTTGCACTGCGTCCTCGGCGCTCAGATCCCCGGCGCGGGTCAGGGCAGTCAGTTCAGTGGCGCTCAGTTGCCAGAGTTCCGGTTTTGTCATGCTCAAGCCTCCCTGGCCGCAGCCTAGGCGGGCAGGGCGGAGTTGCAAGCAAAACCGGACGGAAAACAGGCTCCGCCTGCGGGCGGAGCCTTCAAAAAATCCTCGCAGGATTTTTGGCCGTTTCCCGTGCCGGGAAACGCGCGCGTTACTTGGCGTAGCCGATGGTCTGCAGCGCCGCCGTGATCTCGTCCAGGATCGCGGGATCGTCGATGGTCGCAGGCATCTTCCAGGGCGTGCCGTCGGCGATGTTCACCATGGTACCGCGCAGGATCTTGCCAGAGCGGGTCTTGGGCAGACGGTCGACCACAACCGCCAGCTTGAAGGCAGCCACCGGGCCGATCTTCTCGCGTACCAGTTTCACGACCTCGGACACCACTTCGCCATGATCGCGGTCCGCACCCGCGTTCAGGCACAGGAAGCCCACGGGCATCTGCCCCTTGAGGCTGTCCGCCACGCCGATCACCGCGCATTCGGCGACATCCGGATGGCCCGCCAGTACTTCCTCCATGCCGCCTGTCGACAGCCGGTGGCCGGCCACGTTGATCACGTCATCGGTGCGCGCCATGATGTAGAGGTAGCCGTCCTCGTCCTTCATGCCGGCATCGCCCGTCTCGTAATAGCCGGGGAAAGTGGTGAGATAGCTCTTCTTGAACCGGTCTTCCGCATTCCACAAAGTCGGCAGCGTGCCCGGCGGCAGTGGCAGCTTTACCGCAATTGCGCCCAGCTCGCCCGCCGCGACCGGGTTGCCGCCCTCGTCAAGGATATCCACTTCATAGCCCGGCATCGGAACCGCAGGCGAGCCAAGCTTGGTCGGCAGCTCCTCGATCCCCAGCGGATTGGCGGCAATCGACCAGCCGGTCTCGGTCTGCCACCAGTGGTCGACGACCGGCACCTTCAGCTGCTCCTGCGCCCAGGTGATGGTGTCCGGGTCAGCGCGCTCGCCCGCCAGATAGACTTGGCGAAGGCAGCTGAGGTCGTACTTCTTGACGTACTCGCCCTTGGGATCCTCCCGCTTCACCGCGCGGAATGCGGTGGGGGCGGTGAAGAAGCTTTTGACTTTGTGCTCCGAAATCACCCGCCAGAAGGTCCCTGCATCCGGGGTGCCGACCGGCTTGCCCTCGAACACGATGGTGGTGTTGCCGTGGATCAGCGGCCCGTAGCAGATGTAGCTGTGGCCCACGACCCAGCCCACGTCCGACGCGGCCCAGAACACATCGCCGGGATCGACGTTGTAGATGTTCTTCATGGTCCAGTTCAGCGCCACCAGCTGGCCTGCGGTGTGGCGGATCACCCCCTTGGGCTGGCCAGTGGTGCCGGAGGTGTAGAGGATGTAGGAGGGGTGGTTGCCCTCGACCGGCACACATTCGGCCGGTTCCACGCCGTACTGGAAGCCGTGCCAGTTCACGTCGCGGCCCGGGATCAGCTCTGCCACTTCTTGCTCGCGCTGGAAGATCACGCAGAACTCCGGCTTGTGCTCCGCCAAGTCGATGGCGCCATCCAGCAGCGGCTTGTAATGCACGATGCGGCCCGGCTCGATGCCGCAGGAGGCAGCGATGATCGCCTTGGGCTTGGCATCGTCGATCCGCACCGCCAACTCGTTAGAGGCAAAGCCGCCGAATACCACCGAATGCACCGCGCCAATGCGGGCGCAGGCCAGCATCGCCTCCAGCGCCTCGGGGATCATCGGCATGTAGATGATGACGCGGTCGCCTTTCTCCACCCCCTTGGCGCGCAGCGCGCCGGCCAGGGTGGCCACGCGGTTGCGCAGCTCGACATAGGAGATTTCACGCTTGGTATGGGTGACCGGGCTGTCATAGATGATCGCGGTTTGCTCGCCGCGCCCCTCTTCCACATGGCGGTCAACAGCGTTGTAGCAGGTGTTCACCTTGGCATCGGCAAACCACTCATAAAGGCCGTCGCCCTTGTCAAACAGCGCCTGCTTCGGGGCCTCGTCCCAGCTGATGCCCTTGGCGGCCTCCATCCAGAAACCTTCCGGGTCCTGTTTCCAGGCGGCGTAAATGTCCTGATATCCCATGGTGTCTATCTCCTCCTGCCAAATGGGTAGGCGAGGAACCGGGGAGCGGGCAAGTTTTGCCGTTTCCGTACGCAAGGTTCGTCAAGGAATTTACAGGTTTCACCCGGATTCGCGCAGATGGTTTACCAGATTTACAAGTCTTGGCCGGTTTGCAGCCCGTCTGCTTTGCAAACCGGAGTTTGCTGCAGAATAATCCGGCAAGGCGCCGAAATTTTGCAAACCTGCAAATTCAGTTGCGGCCCCGCAGGCCCTGCCGCCGGGAATCACCCGGTAGAGGATTTGGCGTAGCGCGGCAGGCTGTCTTTCAGCTCCAGCCAGCTCACGTGGTCGGAATGGAACACATGGAACCTGGGCGGCATAGCGGCGGGGCTTTCCAGCGTGGCCGTGTAGAGGTGAATGTTCACCGGATCGCGGGCGGTGCGGTAGGCCATCTGGGTGCCGCAGGCGCCGCAGAACAGGCGTTCGACGCCTTCCGATGAATTGTAGACCTTGGGTTCCGCACCGGACCAATTGACCGCCTCATGCGGCAGTCCGAAGAATGCGGTGACAGGTGCCGCGCAAATACGGCGGCAGTCGGCGCAGTGGCAATAGCAGCTCCAGGCCGCCTCGGCCTGGCTTTCCCAATGCACGGCGCCGCAGTGGCAATGCCCTTTCATGGCTGGCCTCCCTGGATGGGCGGCCAGCGGTAATTCGCGGCCGCGCAGTTAACCGTAGTGCGCCACCGGGGTGCCGGCAATGGCGGCCATGTTCAGTAGCCCGCGCGCGGTGATCGAGGGTGAGACGATGTGGGCGCGGTTGCCCATGCCCATCAGGATCGGCCCCACTTCCAGCCCGCCGGCCCGCATCTTCAGAATGTTACGCACGCCCGAAGCCGCATCGGCATGGGCAAAGATCAGCACATTCGCCGCGCCCTCCAGCCGCGAATTGGGGAAGATCCTTTCCCGCAATTCCGGATCCAGCGCGGTGTCGATATTCATCTCGCCCTCATAGGCAAAGTCCCGGCGCTTGTCGTCGAGGATCTCCAGCGCGGCGCGCAGACGGCTGCCGGTATCGCAGGAGATATTGCCGAACTGCGACTGCGAGCACAGCGCGATCTTGGGCTCGATCCCGAAGCGGCGCACGTGGCGGGCCGCCCCGATCACCGTTTCGGCAATCTGCTCCGGCGTCGGTTCGATCCGCACATGGGTGTCGGCGATGAACAGCGGCCCGTCCTCCAGGATCATCATCGACAGTGCCCCATGCGGGGAATAGCTGTTGCCGCCCAGAACCTGCTGCACATAGTTCAGATGCCAGCGGTACTCGCCGAAGGTGCCGCACAGCAGGCTGTCCGCCTCACCGCGGTGCACCATGATGGCGCCAATTGCGGTGGTATTGGTGCGCATGATCGCCTTTGCCAGATCCGGCGTCACGCCTTGGCGCTGCATCACCTTGTGATAGCTGTTCCAGTAATCGTAATAGCGCGGGTCGTTTTCCGGGTTCACCAGCTGGAAATCGCGGCCCGGACGCACGTCCAGTCCCAGCTTCTCGCAGCGGCGCTCGATCACCTCGGGCCGGCCGATCAGGATCGGGGTTTCGGTGGTCTCCTCCAGGATCGCTTGCGCCGCGCGCAGCACACGCTCGTCTTCGCCTTCGGCAAAGACAATGCGGCGGGCAGCGGCACGGGCGGCCTCGAACACCGGGCGCATCAGCAGGGCCGATTTGAAGACCGTCTGGTTCAGCTTCTGCTTATAGGCTTGGATGTCCTCGATCGGGCGGGTCGCAACACCGCTCTCCATCGCGGCCTTGGCCACGGCAGAGGAGACCACTGCCACCAGCCGCGGATCAAACGGCTTGGGGATCAGGTAATCGGCGCCAAATGTCAGCTGCTCACCCTTGTAGGCCGCTGCCGCCTCGGCCGAAGTGGTGGCGCGGGCCAGCTCGGCGATGCCGTCGACGCAGGCAATCTGCATCTCGTCGTTGATCTCGGTCGCCCCCACGTCCAGCGCCCCGCGGAAGATGAAGGGGAAGCACAGCACGTTGTTGACCTGATTGGGGAAATCGCTGCGGCCTGTGGCAATGATCGCATTCGGCGCGACCTTGCGCGCCAGGTCGGGCATGATTTCCGGGGTCGGGTTGGCGAGCGCAAAGATGATCGGCCGCTCCGCCATCTTCTCCACCATCTCCGGCTTCAGCACATTGGGGCCGGAGAGACCAAGGAACAGGTCCGCACCATCCATCACCTCATCCAGCGTGCGCAGGTCCGAGGACTGGGCAAAGGCCGCCTTCTGCGGGTTCATGTCCTCCTCGCGGCCCTCGTAGACCAGCCCGTGAATGTCGCACAGCCAGATGTTTTCCCGCTTCACGCCCAGCTTCACCAGCATGTTGAGGCAGGCAATCCCCGCCGCGCCGCCGCCGGTGGAGACGATCTTGATCTCCTCGAACGACTTGCCCGCTACGTGCAGCGCGTTCTTGGCCGCGGCGCCGACCACAATTGCGGTGCCGTGCTGGTCGTCGTGGAACACCGGAATGTTCATGCGCTCGCGGCAGATCTTTTCCACCACAAAGCAATCCGGCGCCTTGATGTCCTCCAGATTGATGGCGCCAAAGGTCGGCTCCAGCGAGCAGACGATGTCGGCCAGCTTTTCCGGATCGCTTTCGTTGACCTCAATATCGAAGCAGTCAATGCCCGCGAAATTCTTGAACAGAACCGCCTTGCCTTCCATCACCGGCTTGGAGGCCAGCGCGCCGATGTTGCCCAGCCCCAGCACCGCCGAGCCGTTTGACACCACCGCCACCAGGTTCCCGCGCGAAGTATAGCGGGCCGCATTGGCTTCATCCGCCTTGATCTCGGTGCAAGCCTCCGCGACGCCGGGCGAATAGGCGCGCGCCAGATCGCGCCCGTTGGCCATCGGCTTGGTCGCCCGGATCTCCAGCTTACCGGGGCGCGGAAACTCGTGATAATTGAGTGCGGCTTGGCGCAGGTTCTGTGAATCGGACATCTGGCGCTCCTCGAAAATCGTATTGTTTAGCGTTAAACCATTTTTCCTGCCGGAAACCTAGCGCAAACTGACGCAATCGGACGCGGCGGCGGGCAAGCGGCGGCTTCTTGCATAAATCCTGCCCCGCGGCCACAGTTCCGGGCAAATGAAAAGGGAGTGAAAACGTGAGCGATACAATCGCCGAAATCCGCCTGCCCACGCAGGAACTGCGCGACGATATTCCGTTCTACACCAAGGTCTTGGGCATGAAGATGGACATGATCTATCCGGCGGATGATCCGCGCACCGCAGTGTTTTCCGGCCACGGGCTGCGCCTGCGCATCGAAAAAGGGGCAGAGGAAAGCCCCGGCACAATCCGCATTCTGACTGAAAATCCTGATGGATTTGCCGAAGGCCAGCGCCGCCTGACCGCGCCCAATGGCACCAAAGTCGAGATCGAGGAGCGCCACCCGCCGATGGTGATGCCGGAGACGGTGCACAGCTTCGTGGTCCGCCGTCTCAAGGACCAGGCGCCCTGGATCATTGGCCGTGCGGGGATGCACTACCGCGACCTGGTGCCGGACCGTTTGGGCGGCTCGATCATTGCCAGCCACATCCGTATCCCGGACGGCGGCCCGGTGCCGGACATGGTGCATTTCCACCGCGTCGGCTTCCAGCTGATCTTCTGCATCCACGGCTGGGTCGATGTGGTCTATGAGGACCAGGGAGACAAGATGCGCCTGACCGCAGGAGATTGCTTCATCCAGCCGCCGGAAATCCGCCACCGGGTGCTGGAGGCCAGCGACAACGTGCAGGTGATCGAGATCGGCGTGCCCGCAGAACATGTCACTGAAATCGACCACGAGATGACCCTGCCGACCCCGCACTACCGCCCCGAACGGGAATGGCAGGGCCAGCGCTTTGTCTACAACAAGGCCGAGGGCGCCGCGTGGATGCCGTTCCGCCTGCCGGGCTACATCTGCCGCGACACCACGATTGCTGAGAACACCAAGGGCGTGGCCGGCGTGCAGGTGGTGCGCCGGGGCGAGGGCGCGCCGCAATGGGCGGCGCATGATACTGACATCCATTTCACGTTCGTCATGAACGGCGAGGTGACGCTGGAGGGCGAGGGCCGCGAGCACTACCGGCTGGAGCAGGGCGACGCCTTTGTCATCCCGCCCGGCATGAAGACCCGCCTCAGCGAGCCGTCGCAGGACGTGGAACTGCTGGAGGTGACCTTGCCCGGCGTGTTCAATACCATGCTGGGGCAGTGACGGAACCGCACCCGGGGGCTTTCGCTTCCCGGGCCGTTTCCGCTATCCTGCGGCATCTTGACCAAATGATCAAAAACCGGGGAATCGCCATGAGCCTCAAAGCCGCTGCCGCCGCCGTCCGCGAAAACGCCCACGCGCCTTATTCCAACTTCAAGGTCGGCGCTGCCGTGCGCTCTGCCTCCGGCCAGATCTACGTTGGCTGCAACGTCGAAAACGTCGCCTATCCCGAAGGCACCTGCGCCGAGGCGGGCGCCATTGCGGCAATGGTGGCCGCGGGGGAGACGGAGCTGGCAGAGGTCTATGTGATCGCAGACTGCCCGACCCCGATCACGCCCTGCGGAGGCTGCCGTCAGAAGATCAAGGAATTCGCCAGCGGCGATGTGAAGGTCATCATGGCGACCACCGACGGCGCTGAGCAGGAGACCACCATTGGCGGCCTGCTGCCGGGGGCCTTTGACGCGGATCACATGGAGCGGAGCTGATGGACGCCCGTGCCATCAACGCAAAGCTCCGGCGCGGCGAGACACCGGGCGAAGCGGACTTGCGCTGGTTTGCCGAAGGCCTGGCCAGCGGCGCGGTTTCTGACGCGCAGGCCGGGGCTTTTGCCATGGCCGTCTGCCTGCAAGGCCTCAGCGTCGAGGGCCGCCGCGCC
Organism: Leisingera sp. ABM4_103; assembly: GCF_056158685.1. Classification (NCBI taxonomy): domain Bacteria; kingdom Pseudomonadati; phylum Pseudomonadota; class Alphaproteobacteria; order Rhodobacterales; family Roseobacteraceae; genus Leisingera; species Leisingera sp. ABM4_103. The sequence goes on from NZ_JBSWTU010000005.1 coordinate 2,893,923, forward strand.
CTGACGCTGGCGATGCGTGACACCGGCGATGTGCTGCAATGGGATCTGGACGGCCCGGTGCTGGACAAGCATTCCACCGGCGGGGTGGGGGACTGCGTCTCGCTGCTGCTGGCGCCGGCGCTTGCGGCCTGCGGCGCCTATGTGCCGATGATTTCGGGGCGCGGGCTTGGGCACACCGGCGGCACACTGGACAAGCTGGAGGCCATTCCCGGCGTCTCCATCAACGTCAGCGAAGACCATCTGCGGGGCATGATGCGGGATGCTGGCTGCGCCATTGTCGGCGCTACTGCCCAGATAGCACCTGCGGACAAGCGGCTCTATGCTATCCGCGATGTAACCGCGACCGTGGAAAGCGTCGACCTGATCACCGCCTCAATCCTGTCCAAGAAACTGGCCGCGTCCCCGGACGCGCTGGTTCTGGACGTGAAAATCGGCTCCGGCGCCTTCATGAAAACCGCCGATGAGGCCCTCGCGCTGGCGCAATCGCTTTGCGATACGGCCAACGCGGCGGGCTGCCGGACCTCGGCGCTGATCACCGATATGAACCAGCCGCTGGCGCCCGCGCTTGGCAACGCGCTGGAAGTGGCGGAGGTAATGCAGGTGCTGACAGGCGATGCGTCCGGCCCGCTGGCGGAAATCTCCGCGGTGCTGGGCGGCGAGCTGCTGGCCCACGCCGGTCTGGCCGTGGATGCGGCAAAGGGTGCGGCTCAGATCGCCGCCACGCTCTCCGATGGCCGCGCTGCGGACCGCTTTGCCCGGATGATATCGGCCTTGGGCGGCCCTGCGGATTTTGCCGCCACGTGGCAGGACCATCTGCCCGGTGCCGAAGTCGTGCGTGACGTCAAGGCACCATCGGCGGGTCATATCTCTGCCATGAACGGCGAGGCGCTGGGGCTGGCCGTTGTCAGCCTGGGCGGCGGCCGCATGGTGGAAAGCGACCGCATCCACCCCGGCGTCGGGATTTCGGACATCGTCCGCTTGGGCCAGCAGGTCGGGGCAGGGGACACTCTTGCCCGCATCCACGCGGCCAGCGATGATGCGGCAGAGGTGGCGGAGGCGGCCATTCTCGCGGCAATCTCCATCGGGGAGGCGCCGGACGCCCTGCCGCCGCTGGTTCACGAAAGGATCTCCTGATGCCCCGTGCCTTTCTTGTGGTGATGGACTCCGCCGGCATCGGCGGCGCGCCGGATGCCGGGACCTTTTTTAATGGCGACTTGCCGGACCTGGGCGCCAATACGCTGGCCCATATCGCCCAGGCCTGCGCTGCCGGCAAAGCGGAGGACGGCCGCAGCGGGCCGCTGCACGTGCCGAACATGGAACGCCTCGGTCTCGGCGCAGCAATGCGGCTGGCGTCCTCGGTCCCGTTTCCGGGGCTGGAGGCAGAGCCGCAGGGCCGTTGGGGCTGCGCCCGCGAACTGAGCCGCGGCAAGGACACGCCCTCAGGCCATTGGGAGCTGGCGGGCCTGCCGGTCCCCTGGGACTGGCACTATTTCCCTGATCAGGCGCCGTCCTTTCCCGATGACCTGACCGCCTTCGTCGCGGAGCAGGCGGGCACCGATGGCATCCTGGGCAACTGCCACGCCTCCGGCACGGTAATTCTGGACGACCTCGGCGCGGAACACATGCGGACCGGCAAACCGATCTGCTATACCTCCGCCGACAGCGTTTTCCAGATCGCCGCGCATGAGGAGACCTTCGGCCTCGACCGTCTCCTGAAACTGTGCGAAGCCATCGCCCCGCGCCTTCACGCGATGAAGGTGGGCCGGGTCATTGCGCGTCCCTTCCTTGGCTCGGCGGAGGAGGGCTTCACCCGCACCACCAACCGCCGCGACTACGCCATCACCCCGCCGGCACCGGTGCTGACCAATTGGGTGCAGCAGGCGGGCGGCAAGGTCCACGCCATTGGAAAGATCGGCGATATCTTCTCCATGTCCGGTATCGACACACTGAATAAAGGCTCTGATGCCAGGCTGATGGAGCACTTGGTTGAAGCGGTGGAGACGGCGGAGGACGGCAGCTTTACATTCGCCAACTTCGTCGAGTTCGACAGCCTGTTCGGCCACACCCGCGATATCTCCGGCTATGCCCGTGCGCTGGAGTGGTTCGACGGTGAAATCGGCCGCCTGCTGCCCAAGCTGCGCAAGGGCGACATGCTGGTGCTGACCGCCGATCACGGCAATGATCCCAGCTGGCCCGGCTCCGACCACACCCGCGAACAGGTGCCGGTACTGATCGCGGGGCTTGACGCAGGCCCCATCGGGCAGGTCAAATTCGCCGATGTGGGCGTCTCCGTCGCGGCCCACCTGAATGTCCCGGCCCAAGGCCCCGGCAAGAGTTTTCTTTGACCTCATGGTCAAATCCCGCTTGCCTGCCGCGGCCAAGCCCGTAAAAGCGCTGCAACCAAATCTGAGGAGTGCCCCATGACCGACCACCTGACCGTTGTTGATCACCCGCTTGTGCAGCACAAGCTGACCCTGATGCGGGACAAGGGCACGTCCACCGCGGGCTTCCGCCGCCTGCTGCGCGAGATCACCCAGCTGCTGGCCTATGAAATCACCCGCGAGATGCCGCTGACCACCACCAACATCGAAACCCCGATGGAGGAAATGGAAGCGCCGATCCTGGCGGGCAAGAAGCTGGCGCTGGTCTCCATCCTGCGGGCGGGCAACGGCATGCTCGACGGCGTGCTGGAGCTGATCCCCTCGGCCCGTGTCGGTTTTGTCGGCCTCTACCGCGACGAGGAAACCCTGCAGCCGGTGCAATACTACTTCAAGGCGCCCGAAGGGTTGAAGGACCGGCTGGTGATTGCTGTGGATCCGATGCTGGCCACCGGCAACAGCTCCGCTGCGGCCATTGACCTGCTGAAAGAAGCAGGCGCCAACAACATCCGCTTCCTGTGCCTGCTGGCCTCGCCCGAGGGCGTTGCCAAGATGAAGGAAGCCCACCCCGACGTGCCGATCGTCACCGCCTCGCTGGACCGCGAGATCAACGCCAAGGGGTATATCCTGCCGGGCCTGGGCGATGCCGGCGACCGGATGTTCGGCACCAAGTAACCGCTGGTGCGCCAAGGCGCCGCCGCGCGCCTTGGCCGCTTTCCGGGACAATCCGGAACCGGTGCCAATTAGGTTCAATTGGCGCAAAAATTGCCGGGATGCGGCCGTATTGTTGCCGCAGAATCTTTACTCACTGACCAGAGTCGGGCATCCTGCAGCCATATTTTGTGGGGCGCAGGAATGAAAATAACTAGAATTATTGCACTGGCCATCATCGCGGGGACAACAGGCGCAGCAGGTATACAGGCACAAACCCTGCGTCCGTCCAGCCCGCCGTCCGAGTATCCGCCAGCCTCTTACAAGGGGCGGCAATTCGTCGACAGCCGCGGTTGTGTCTACATCCGGGCGGGCATTGACGGCAATGTAACCTGGGTGCCGCGGGTAACCCGCTCGCGCAAGCAGGTTTGCGGATACAAGCCGACCAGGCTGGCCGGGACCACACGGCAGCAGCCGCAAGCCTCGGCGCCGGAACTGATCACGCTGGAACCCAGCCAGCAGCCCGCTCAGTCCGCAGCCGCCAAGCCAGCCCCCGCGAAACCTGCGCCTGCCGCGGCCCAGCCGGCGGCGGCCAGCCCGCCGCCCAAGGTGGTGACCACCTCCAAGCCGCGGCGCACGCCGCAAACCACCAGCGCCCGTCCAGCCCCCGCGGCCGCCCCGTCGCCCAAACCCGCAGCCAGAAAAGTGGTGCGTACGGCCCCGAAACCGGCACCGGCACCGGCACCGGCCGCTGCTGCGCCGCAGCCCTCCGCCGGCAGCCCCTGCGCAGGTATTTCGGAGATCAGCCGCAAGTACACGAACTCCACCGGCGCGCGCTGCGGCCCGCAAACAGCCCCGCCTGTTACCTACGTTGGGCCGCAATCGTCTTTGCGGCTGACACCCAACACACGCGTTGTGCAGGCACACATCCACCAGGACCGCCGCCTCAGCAACAGTTTCACGGTGCCCAAGGGCTACCGCCCGGTCTGGACCGACGGCCGCCTGAACCCGCAGCGGGCGACACGCACGGTGCGCCCCGCGGTGGTGACCGGCTTCTCCCAAACTCCTGCCGGGTATCTGATGGTGGAGCGCGCGGATGGCCGCCTGAACCCCATGCGCGGTGTCCGCACGCCTCAAGGGGACGCGCAGATGGCGCAAATCTGGAGCGACGGCGTGCCGCGCAAACTGGTGCAGCTGCCGCTCGACCGCCCCACGGTCAGGCTGCCGCGCGAAGCCCGCCGCAGCCCGGCTGAGGCCAGGGTATCAAAGCTGCGCCTTTCCACCCGCTCTGCCCCCGGCGCGGCTGCGCCCAAGCAAGCCGTGACCGCGCAGCGCTATGTCCGGGCCGCAACCTATGCAAACGCGGATCAGGCCCGGGCCGCCGCCCGCAAGCTGGCGGCGTCCGGCCTGCCGGTGCGGATGGGGACCGTCAGCCGCAAGGGGAGGCCCCTGAAAGTCGTTCTGGCGGGACCGTACCGCGATAGCGGCCAGGCAGCAGCGGCATTGGCCAAGGTGCAGCGCGCAGGTTTCAGCGGCGCCCGGCTCAGCAAGTAGCATCATTGGCGCAATCGGATGCAAAGGCCGGGTTTCTGCCCGGCCTTTTGACGTTGTGTTGCCGGCAAAAGCCCGCGGCGGGCTGCTACTGCCGCCGGCAGGTAAACACGACAGCGGCAAGGGGCATTTGCAACGGCGGCGGCCCGAAGCGGCGGCGCAAGGCGTCGAGAATGGCACTGGCGACTTCGTCGGGATCCACCCCGCCGCGGGAACGGATTTCTTCGATCAGCGGGTTGCCATAGACCAGCGCTTCGGCAAATCTTTCCGCGTCACCGATGGGTTTTTCCAGCCTGACCCCGTCGTGGCTGACATCTGCCCAGTCGTCACCGTTCAGGTCTGCGGTCACAGCCGCGATATCGCCATAGTGGAACGGCACCTTGTAGAACCCCGGCGGATCATCGGGAAAAAACTGTGCTGCTTCAGCGTGGGCAATCTCTGCAAACGGGTTCTCCGTCATGGGTGCCCACACACTGAAAAGATAGTGCCCGCCGGGTTTCAGCACCCGCGCGGCCTCCCGGAAGGCGGCAGCCTTGTCCGGAAAGAACATCACCCCGAACTGGCAGGCAACCAGGTCAAAGCTGCCGTCCTCAAAAGGAAGCTTCATCGCATCGGCAGCGTGAAAAGATACATTCGTGATGCCGGACAGCTTGGCCTGCGCCAGTTTCAGCATCGGCTCGTTGAGGTCCGTGACGGTCAGTTTGCTTTCCGCAGGCAGCCTCCTCCTCAGCCGCTGCGACACGATCCCGGTTCCTGCGGCAAGCTCCAGGACATCTTTCGGGCTGTGTCGGCGGCACCGGTCCGCCAGATCATCTGCATAGTCATGAAAAATGACCGGCCCCAGGCCCCTGTCGTAATGGCTTGGAATATCCCCCGTGAAACTGGTTGCATTCCCCGGCATGGCGCAATCCCCCCTGAATGTGCATGTGCCCAGATGCGGCGGATCATAGCAGATCCGGCACGTTCAGGCGATTGCCGGGGACTTCAAGCGGGCCGGAGGGCAGCAGGCAGGGTCAGCCGCAGATGTTTTGCAGCTGCACCCAGTCACGGTCGTTCAGCACCGGCTGCAACTCGCGGCCGGCCATCGGGTCGGCCTCGATCAGCCCCAGAACCGACTCGCCGGTGATGTCCAGCGCATAGGCATAGGGCGAGGAGGGCAGGGCGGCGCGGGCGAACTCCGCCAGCAGCACCTGGTCCGGCACAGCGGGCCGCGGGCTGGCCAGGGTGGCTTCGGAATAGGCGTCCAGCGTGGACCGGTCCAGATCCCCGGTGGTCAGCAGCTTGAACGCGGCTGTCACCCCGCCTGCCTGCAGCAGCTCGTGCATCGGATCGCTGGCTTCAGCGCGCGCGCGTTCAGCCAGGATCGCGCCGGCCGCAACCGCCGGATCTTCGAAGTCCTCAACAAAGGACCGGTTCAGCAGCACGATGCCGCCGGGCAGATGCAGGCTGCCGGGAATGCCGGAGCGCAGGATCGCCAGCTGCCGGACCCCGGTCCGCTGCGCCAGGTCCCTCAGGATCGGGGCCGCTTCGGGGGTGGCGCAGGCAGGGCCGGAGACCCGCTCGATCCGGCCCAGCAGGGCCTGGCCGATGGCCTTGCGCTTGATCTCAGGCACCACGCTGACGGCATGGCGGGTGACCGCCCCCGGCAGCCACAGCACCATCAGCGCCAGAACCAGCGCGAGGGCCCCCAGGATACTCACCGCACGCAGCCGCCCGGGGTGCGCGCGGGACCGGCCGATGGCGTTCTGCACCCGTGCAATCGCTTCCAGCATTGCGGTCTCGTCCTGGGTGATTTCCAGCGTCTCGCCCGGGTCGCCATCAGGGTGGAAGAGGGCCGGAAACTCGCCGGGATTGGCCCGCTCCACCGCGGCCAGCGACCAATGCGCCAAAGGGCGGTCGTTCATGCTGGCAATGGTCAGCGTCGCATCGCCCAGCGAGATGATCACATCCCGCCGCTGTGCCTCAGGATCTGCGCGCCACAAGCCCGCAGCCTCCAGCCGCTCAAATTCCTTCAATGCCGTCATGCAGCCTGCCCGGCCCCCGTGTTTTTGATTGCCGCCAGAATAATCACATAAAACAGGGGCGGCAATTTGCTTTGCCGCCCCGGATGCCATTTCGTCCGAAAATCTTAGAGCGACTTGGCGATTTTTCTCAGTTCGAACTTCTGGATCTTGCCGGTGGAGGTCTTGGGCAGCTCCTGGAACACCACTTTCTTGGGCGCCTTGAACCCCGCCAGGGTCTCCCGCGAGAAGGCGATCAGCGCGGCCTCGTCGGTGCTGGAGCCGGGTTTCAGCTCTACAAAGGCGCAAGGCACCTCGCCCCATTTCTCATCCGGCATCGCCGCAACCGCGGCCAGCAGCACATCAGGATGCGCCATCAGCACGCCCTCCACCTCGACAGAGGAGATATTCTCGCCGCCCGAGATGATAATGTCCTTGGCGCGGTCGGCGATCTGGATATAGCCGTCCGGGTGCTGCACGGCGAGGTCGCCGGAGTTGAAATAGCCGCCTTTGAAGGCCTCGGCGGTGGCCTCCGGGTTCTTCAGATAGCCCTTCATCACCACATTGCCGCGGAGCGCGATTTCACCCTGGCTCTGGCCGTCCATCGGCAGCACATTGTGCTCGCTGTCGCGCACCACCACCGGCTCCAGCATCGGCATCGCGACACCCTGGCGGGATTTCCTGGCGGCAATACCCGCCTTGTCCAGCCCGTCCCATTCGCCTGCCTTCCAGTAGCATTCGGTTACATGGCCGAAGGTCTCGGTCAGCCCGTAGACATGGGTGATGTTGAAGCCGAGGTCCTCGATCTTCGACAGCGTTGCCGGGGCGGGCGGGGCGCCTGCGGTGAACACCTCGACCGTGTGATCGAACGTGCGGCGCTCTTCATCCAGGGCGTTGACCAGCATGTTCAGCACGATCGGAGCGCCGCCGAAATGGGTGACGCCTTCGTAATGGATGGCGTTGTAGATGTTTTGCGCACTGATATCGCGGCAGCACACCAGGGTGCCGCCGACCAGCGGCATCATCCAGGTGTGGTTCCACCCGTTGCAGTGGAACAGCGGCACGATGGTCAGATAAACCGGGTGCAGCACCATCCGCCAGGACACCACCGTGCCCATGGTCATGAGATAGGCGCCGCGGTGGTGGTAGACCACGCCCTTGGGCCGCCCGGTGGTGCCGGAGGTGTAGTTCAGCGCCAGGCTTTCCCACTCGTCCTCAGGCATGATCCACTGGAACTCCGGATCGCCGCCGGCCAGCAGTGCCTCATATTCCGTATGCCGGCCGGTCGCGTGCCAGCTTGCCTGATCATCCGCCACCTCGATCAGCACCGGGGCGGGGCCTTCCATCTCTTCCACCGCGGCCTCGGCCAGTTCCAGGAACTGGGGGTCGACCAGCACTGCCTTGGCCTCGCCGTGATCAAAGATGTAGGACACCGTGCCCGCATCCAGCCGGGTGTTTATGGTGTTCAGCACCGCGCCGCAGGCAGGCACGCCGAAATGCGCCTCGGCCTGGGCCGGGATGTTGGGCAGCAGAGTCGCCACCACATCGCCAGGTTTCACCCCCAGCTTCGCCAGGCCCGAGGCGAGGCGGCTGCAGCGCCCGTGGTACTCGGCATAAGTCTTGCGGTGCTTTCCATAGCTTACTGCCAAGTGGTCCGGGAACACCTGCGCCGCCCGTTTCAGATGCGACAGCGGCGTCAGCGGCACATAATTCGCGGCGGTCTTCTCCAGACCGGTTTCATCCGCCATCCACCCCATCAGTTTCCTCCCTGAATCACTTTGATGTCGTTTAGAGAACAGATATTGCGGAAAGTTGCGGGCAATGGGAAGAGCATGAAACAAACAGCAACGCTTAATGCGGAGACCAGCAGCCAGGCGGCAGCAGCCCAAGCCATGCTTACGGCCATGCTGATCATCGGCATCACCGACAATGCCGTGCCGCTGATGGCTGAGCATATCGGCCTGGGGCAGTTCTATCTGATGCGCAGCTTTGTGGCGCTGCCGTTCCTGTGGCTGATGGCACGGGCCGGGCTGGGCGGGCTCCGCTGCCGCAACTTCGGCGCCGTGCTGTTGCGCGCGGTTCTGGTGGCGGTGTCGATGGTGTTTTACTTCTCCGCCGTGGCGCTGATGCCGATTGCGCAGGCGCTGGCGGGGCTGTTCACCTCGCCGATTCTGATCGTGGTGATCTCTGTCCTGTTCCTCAGAATGCGGATCGGCTGGGTCCGGGTTGCGGCCGTGCTCTGCGGCTTTGCAGGCGTGCTGATGGTGCTGCAGCCTGATCCCGCGGCCTTCAACTGGCTGATCCTGGTTCCGGTGGCGGGCGGGCTGTTCTATGCGCTCGGTTCGCTGGCGACCGGATTGTACTGCCAGGGGGAAAGCACAGTTGCGATGCTGTTCATCTACCTGCTGGTCCAGGGTTTTCTGGGCGCGATGCTGCTGGCCGGGCTGGAGATCTGGCCGCAGGCGGTGCCCGCGGGCGCCGATGGCTTTGTCACCCGCGGATGGGTCTGGCCGCTGTGGGATATATCGCATCTGATCCTGCTGCAGGGCTGCGCCGCGGTCGGCGGCGTGTTCCTGATCACCAAGGCCTACCAGCTCGGCGAGGCGTCCTTTGTGGCAGTTTTCGAGTATTCGGTGATGATCGTCGGCCCGGGCGTTGCCTGGGCCTATTGGGGGCAAGCCCTGAACGTCTGGCAGCTGCTGGGGATCGCGCTGATCATCGCGGCGGGGTCCACCATCGCGCTGCGGTCGCGATAGCCGGGGCAGGGGCGCTGCCCCTCTTGGCCCCTCGGGCCAATTCACCCCGGAGTATTTTTGCAAAGGTGAAACGGCGGGGGCGTCTGAGCCGGCGGGTGCGGATCGGCATTTCCATCTCCGGATCAATGCCATAGGGTTTGCTCATGATCCTGTCTCAAGGCCGCCGGTACGTCTTTATCCATATTCCCAAGACCGGCGGCACCGCGCTGTCGCTGGCGCTGGAGGCGCGCGCCATGGCGGACGACATGATGCTGGGCGACACGCCGAAAGCGCTGAAACGCCGCCGCCGGCTGAAGGACGCACAGGCGCGCGGCCGTCTGTGGAAGCACTCCTCCCTTGCCGATATCGACGGGCTGGTGCCGGAAGAAACCCTGCGCGGGCTGTTTGCCTTTACCATGGTGCGCAACCCCTGGGACCGCGCGGTGAGCTATTATCACTGGCTGCGGGAGCAAAGCTTTGATCATCCGGCCATCGGCCTGGCGCAAAGCCTGGCGTTCCGCGCCTTTGTGCAGCACCCTGATGTCATCAAAGCCTTCCGCGGCAGCCCGGCGTCCTCCTACATGCGCCATGCCGACGGGACTGAGCAGTGCGGTCTCTATATCCGGCTGGAGCATTTCAAGGACGACGCGCAGCCGCTGTTCGACCATCTCGGCTTTGCGCTGGATCTGCCGCGCGCCAACGAAAGCGGACGGCAGCGCGACTGGCGGCCCTATTATGACGAGGCCTCTGCTGACGCCATTGCCACCGCCTGCGCGCAGGATATCGCGCAATTTGAATACTCTTTTAACGATTCCCTCCTATCCAAGTGACGTGATGCAGCGCTGAGATTGCCAGGCTGGGACTTGAACCGGCACCGGCCATCCTGATTGGCGCGAAAACGTAAACATTGACCGGTTTTTGCCTCAATTCCGGCCCATAAGCGGCAAGGAATAAAAGAAAAGATCGGATCGGCCAAAGGGCGCGCCGCCTTGGCTGCAGGAAAGGAACGCAGATGCTGGATTGGCTTCTGAAACGCTCACAGGTGCCGATGGAACGCGCCATGAACAGCGGCTTTCCCCTGATCCCTGTGGGTCAGGGCGGTTTTCTGGCGGGCACGCATGTGGCCTCCAACCTGGGCTGGCGTCCGGTGGAGGCACTGACGCCGGGCGACAAGGTGCTGACTTTTGATCACGGAATGCAGGTGATTGCGGAACTGCAGCGCGAAACCATACTGCCGGGCGAGGGGGAGCTGGAACCGGCCCGATGCCCGCTGCTGGTGCCGCGCGATGCGCTGATGAACCGGGTGCCCCTGTGGCTGATGCCGGATCAGGGCGTGCTCTTGGAGAGCGAGCTGGTCGAGGACGCACAGGGCGACCCATTTGCTGTTGTTCCGGCCTGCGCGCTGGAAGGCTACCGCGGCATCCGCCGCATGCATCCGGGCGCGCAGCTGGATCTGGTCACGCCGCGCTTTGCCCAGGACCAGGTGATCTATCTGGAGGCCGGCATGCTGGGCTTCTCAGCCGCGCCGCGCAACCTGATGTGCGGCCGGGTGTTCCAGGAGGACAGCGCCTACAGGGTGCTGCCGCCCGAGGAGGCGCGCGGGCTGGTGCTGTCGATCATGGCTGAGGATGAGCATTGGACTGCCCCTGGCGCCGGCGGGGTCCGGGCAGACTGCCAGCCGCCGCTGAGCTGATAGGCGGCACCGGAGTTTCAACTGAAAACGGCCAGGGTCATCCCTGGCCGTTCTGTGTTTACAAAGGCCGTCAGGCCGCCGCGGAGTCTTCCGGGGCAAAGCGGGTGTAGAAGCTCTGGCCTTTCTCCGCCATCTCGCGCAGCAGCGCCGGGCAGGTGAAACGCTCGCCGAACTTCTCCGTCAGGCTGTCGCAACGCTCGGCTGCGTAGGGCGTGCCCAGGATGTCCAGCCAGCTGAGCGGCCCGCCCGACCAAGGCGCAAAGCCCCAGGCCAGGATCGCGCCCACGTCGCCCTCGCGGATGTCCATCAGCACGCCTTCCTCCAGCGCCCGCACGGCCTCAAGCACCTGCGCAAACATCAGCCGTTCCTGCACTTCGATCAGATCGGGCTGTTCGGCCGCCAGCGGGTATTTCTCCTGCAGGCCCTTCCAGTATTCGACGCGCTTGCCCTTGTCGTCGTATTCGAAGAAGCCCGCATTGGCCTTGCGCCCCAGACGGCCCTGTTCCTCCATCCAGAAGATCAGGTCATCCGCCGGGCTTTCCGGATAGGCATCGCCCATCGCCGCCTTGGTGGCGCGGGCAATCTTGGCCCCCAGATCAATCGAGGTCTCATCGGTCAGCTGCACCGGCCCCACCGGGAAGCCCAGCTGCCGCGCCGCGTTGTCGATCAGCACGGGCGAGACGCCCTCGGTGATCATCCGCATCCCTTCGTTGATGTAGGGGATGATGCAGCGGTTGGCGTAGAAGAAGCGCGCATCGTTGACCACGATCGGCGTCTTGCGGATCTGGCGCACATAGTCCAGCGCCTTGGCCACCGCGCGGTCCCCGGTTTCCTTGCCCTTGATGATCTCCACCAGGAACATCTTCTCGACCGGCGAGAAGAAGTGGATGCCGATGAACTGCTCCGGACGGCTCGAGGCCTTGGCCAGCTCGGTGATCGGCAGGGTGGAGGTGTTGGAGGCAAAGATGCAGTCCTCGGGGATGATCGCCTCGACCTTCTTGGTCATCTCGGCCTTGACACCCGGATCCTCGAACACCGCCTCAATGATCAGGTCGCAGCCCTTCAGCGCCTCCAGATCGGTGGTCGCGGTGATCTGTGCGAGCAGCGCTTCCTTCTTCTCCTCGGTCGCCTTGCCGCGCTTGATGCCCTTATCCATATAGGACGCGGAATAGGCCTTGCCCTTGTCGGCAGCCTCCTGGTCGCGGTCGATCAGCACCACTTCCATACCCGCCTGGGCGGAGACCAGCGCGATGCCTGCGCCCATCATGCCGGCACCCAGCACGCCGACCTTCTTGACCGACTGGTCCGGCACACCCTTGGGCCGCACCGCGCCTTTTTCCAGCGCCTGCTTGTTCAGGAACAGCGAGCGGATCATGGCGGAGGACGAGGGGTTCATCAGCACCGAAGTGAAGTGCCTTGCCTCGATCTTCAGTGCGGTGTCGAAATCGACCAGGGCGCCCTCATAGATCGACGACAGCAGCGCCTTGGCCGCCGGAAACGCGCCTTGGGTCTTGCCGTGCACCATTGCCGAGGCGCCGACAAAGGTCATGAAGCCCGCGGGGTGATAGGGCGCGCCGCCCGGCATCTTGTAACCCTTGGCGTCCCAGGGCTTGACCAGATCGGCGTCCTTGGCGTTCAGCACCCATTCCTTGGCCGCCGCCAGCGGATCCTCGGCCACGGCGTCGATCAGCTGCGCGCCCTTGGCCTTCTTCGGGTCCATCATCTTGCCTTCCAGCAGGACCGGAGCCGCCGCCATCGCGCCCACCATACGGGAATAGCGCATGGTGCCGCCGCCGCCGGGGAAGATACCGATCATGATTTCCGGCAGGCCGATCTTGGCCTTCGGGTTGTCGGTCATCACCCGGTGATGGCAGGCCAGCGCAATCTCGGTGCCGATGCCCGCGCAGGTGCCGTTGATGGCGCAGGCCACCGGCTTGCCGCCCTTCTTGGTCTTCGGGTCCATGCCCGCCAGCTCCAGCTTGCGCAGGATGCGGTGGCCGCCCATGGTGAAGTCGAACAGGCCCTGGGCCGGGTTGTCGCCAAACTCCTCGCGGATGGTGGCCAGCACGTTCAGATCCATGCCACCGGCAAAGTCTTTCTTGCCAGAGGTGATGACGATGCCTTTGACGGCTTCGTCTTCCAGTGCCCGGTCAACATATTCTTCCACCAGGCCAAAGGCTTCGCGGGTGAGCACGTTCATGCTCTTGCCCTCGGCGTCCCAGGTGATGATTGCGACGCCGTCCGCGTCCACGTTGTATTTGAAATCGCTCATGAATTTTCTCCAGTCTGGTCAGCCGTCAGCGGGCTGCCGTCCTTACGGGTGAAGGTGAACTGCCCTTCGGCAAATTTCACCATCATGTCCAAATCGCTGTAATAGCCGGTCTCGGTTGCGGTGCGGGTGCCCGCCACCAGAAAGGCGGCAGGCTTGTCCGACCGGTTCACCAGATGATGGCCGTTCTCGTCTCCCGCCGGGAAGGCGGCGCAGTCGCCCGGCATCATCTCGTGCGCGCCCTGATCGTCGATCAGGGTGCAGGTGCCCTCAGTCACCATCACGAACTCGTCCTGCTCCATGTGGTAGTGGCGCAGGGACGACATCGCGCCCGGCTCCAGCCGCACGATGTTGACGCCGAACTGGCTGAGCCCGCCCGGATCGCCCAGCGGCTGCACGCTGCGGCCGGCACAGGCCTCAGCCAGCTTGCCGGGGTAGCCCGAGCCGGTCCGCCAGGGGAGCTGGGAAAGGTCCAGCTTCGGCATCAGACCCGCTCGATGATGGTGGCTGCACCCATGCCGGATGCAATGCACAGGGTGGCGAGACCGGTCTGCTTGTCCTGCCGTTCCAGCTCATCCAGCAGGGTGCCGATGATGATCGCGCCGGTGGCGCCCAGCGGGTGGCCCATAGCGATGGAGCCGCCGTTGACGTTCACCAGCTCCGGGTCGACGTCAAAAGCCTGCTGGAACCGCAGCACGACAGAGGCGAAGGCTTCATTGACTTCGAACAGGTCGATGTCGCCGATCTGCATGCCGTTGTCGGCCAGGATTTTCTCGGTCACCGGCACCGGGCCGGTCAGCATGATGGTGGGATCGGTGCCGATCTTGGCGGTCGCCTTGATCCGCGCGCGCGGCTTCAGGCCGTGCTTCTCGCCAAACTCCTTGTTGCCGATCAGCAGCGCCGCGGCGCCGTCGACGATGCCGGAGGAGTTGCCCGCATGGTGAATGTGGTTGATCCGCTCCAGATGCGGATACTTCAGCATCGCCACCTTGTCGAAGCCCGGCATCTGTTCGCCCATCATCTGGAAGGCCGGGTTCAGCGAGCCAAGCGCCTGCATGTCGGTGCCGGGGCGCATGTATTCGTCATGATCCAGGATCGGCAGGCCGTTCTGATCGCGCACGGTAATCACCGACTTCTCGAACCGCTTCTCTTCCCACGCCTTCGCCGCGCGGCGCTGGGATTCCATCGCCAAAGCGTCCGCCTGATCGCGGGTAAAGCCGTATTCGGTTGCGATGATATCTGCCGAGATACCCTGCGGCACGAAATAGGTCTCCATCGCGAGACTCGGGTCAACGGCAATCGCGGCGCCGTCGCTGCCCATGGCCACCCGGCCCATCATCTCGACGCCGCCCGCGATATAGGCATCGCCCGCGCCGCCCTTCACCTGGTTTGCGGCCAGGTTCACGGCTTCCATGCCGGAGGCACAGAAGCGGTTGATGGCGAGGCCCGGAATGCGCTCATCCAGATCAGAGGCCAGCACGGCGGAGCGCGCCAGGCAGCCGCCCTGTTCCATCACCTGGGTCACGTTGCCCCAGATCACATCCTCGACCGCGTGGCCTTCCAGATTGTTGCGCTCCTTGATCGCGTTCAGCGTCAGGGCGGAGAGGCGCACAGAGGTCACCTCATGCAAGGAGCCGTCCTTGCGTCCCTTGCCGCGCGGGGTGCGCAGCGCGTCATAGATATATGCGTCTGTCATCTTGCTCTCCTCAGGCCCGGTCCGACGGGTTGCCGGGCATCAAGTCATAGGGGTGTTTCCAGCCGGGCAGGGCGCTGATGCGGTCCAGCCAGGCGTCGATATGGGGCCATGCGGCCCGGTCGAAGCCAAAGGGCTCCGGGTAAAACAGATAGCCGCAGCAGGTCAGATCGGCGTTGGTGACGCCGTCGCCCACGATCCACTCGCGGCCCTGCAGATGGGTGTCCAGGGTTTTGAAGGCAGCCTTCAGGCGGCCCTGCATGAAGGCAATCACCTCCTGCGGGCGTTTGTCTTCGGGGATGAAGTTCATCAGAAAGCGGGTCATGCCGGCCTGGCTGGACAGTTTGTGGTTGTCCCACAGCACCCAGCGCAGCACTTCGTACTTGTCTTCCGGCGCGCCGGCGAACTTGCCGGTCTTGTCGCTGATGTATTGCTGGATCACGCCGGACTGCGACAGGCGCAGATCGCCGTCCACCAGCACCGGCGCTTCGGCCATCACATTGAGGCCGCGATAATCATCGGTGCGGTGCGCGCCGCCGAAGAAATCGACAAACACCGGCTCCCAGGCCAGGCCCGACAGCTCCAGCGCCAAGGCTGCCTTGTAGGAATGGCCGCTTTCGCCGAAGCAATGCAGTTTGATTGTCATGTGTTGCTCCCTGTGTCTGCTGGCGGAGCGGGGGTTTCACACCCCCGCGCCCCCGTGGAGTATTTTTGGAAAGATGATGGGGCATTAACCCGCGTCTGCGCGCGGCGTGCTACCCTGGTCTTGCGGTACAGGCTGGAGAGCCGATGGCCGTGAAAGGTGAAGACGTCCCTGCCCATTTGGCGAAGGCTTGGGGGCAGGGACACTGCCTTTGCTTCATCTTTCCCCAAATACTCAAAATCCATCATCGGCATCCCGCGTCGCGGCCGCGGCCCCTGTGCCTACAGCGACCGCGCAATCAGCTCCTTCATGATCTCATTGGTGCCGCCATAGATCCGCTGCACCCGGGCATCGGCCCACATCTCGCCCACCGCATATTCCTGCATGTAGCCATAGCCGCCGTGCAGCTGCAGGCATTCGTCCAGCACCTCGCCTTGGGTGTCGGTGATCCAGTATTTCGCCATCGCCGCCTTTTCGACGGTCAGCTTGCCCTCCAGGTGCTCGGCGATGCATTCGTCGAGGAAGGCGCGCGCGACCTTGGTCTTGGTCAGGCATTCGGCCAGCTTGAAGCGGGTGTTCTGAAATTGCAGGATCGGGCCGCCAAAGGCTTCGCGCTCCTTGCAGTAGGCGATGGTGCGCTCCACCGCGCCTTCCATCGCGCCGACCGCGCCGCAGGCGATGATCAGGCGCTCTTGCGGCAGCTGCTGCATCATCTGGTAGAAGCCCTGGCCTTCGGCACCGCCCAGGATGTTCTCCGGCGGGATCTCCACGTTATCAAAGAACAGCTCAGAGGTATCCGCCGCGTGGCAGCCGATCTTGTCGAGGTTACGGCCGCGGCTGAAGCCCGCGGCGCCGTCGGTTTCCACCGCCACCAGCGACACCCCCTTGGCACCTGCCGCCGGGTCGGTCTTGGCCGCGACCAGGATCAGGTTGGCGTGCTGGCCGTTGGTGATGAAGGTCTTCTGGCCGGTCAGCCGGTAGGCGTTGCCGTCTTTCAGCGCTTTGGTCTTGATCGCCTGCACGTCGGAGCCGGTGGAGGGCTCGGTCATCGCCAGCGCGCCGACCAGCTCGCCGGTCACCATCTTGGGCAGCCAGCGCGCCTTCTGCTCCTCTGTCCCGTAGGACAGGATGTAATGCGCCACGATGCCGGAGTGGATGCCGTGGCCCCAGCTCGCCAGATTGGCGCGGCTGCCTTCCATCAGGATCACAGCTTCATGCCCGAAATCGCCGCCCGCGCCGCCGTGTTCTTCGGGAACCGAAGGGCACAGCAGGCCCAGTTCGCCGGCCTGCTGCCAGGTCTCCCGGTCCATCATGCCCTGCTTGCGCCAGGTCTCGAACTTGGGCGTCCATTCATTGGTGATGAACTGAGCCGTCATTTCGGCAAGCATCTGGTGCTCTTCGGTCATCCATGCGGACTGCGTGCTGGTCATCTCTCTCCCCTTGGCCGCGTGCGGCCCTATTTCTTGCGTGCCTCCAGCTCGGCGTTGAACAGCCGCAGCCGGTGGGTCAGGTTCTCTTGGTCCGTCACACTGTCGAAATGCTCGAACAGGAATGACAGTGCTTCTCCCTCATCCAGCCCGGCCTCCTGGGCAAACTTCCTGAGCTTGCGGTAGCCGTCCTCGGTCATCGCGACAGGGAAGCGGCGGGTCAGGCGGAATCGTTTCGGCATTGTTCGGTCCTTTGCATGTCAAGGCACCGGCCGGGGCTGGTCCGGGCGCCCCGCGAGGGGGCGCCCAAAGGCATCAGAAGGCGTCCGCGTCCAGTGCCATCACCGTGTCCGCGCCGCTTTCGATGCGGGCCAGGTGCAGCTTGGTGGCGGGCAGCCGACGTGCCATATAGTACCGGCCGGTTGCGAGCTTCGTCTCATAGAACGCCGCGTCATCGGCCCCGGCGTCAAGCGCTTCCTGCGCCGCCTTGCCCATCTTGGCCCACATCAGGCCCAGGCAGACCTGACCGAACAGATGCATGAAGTCATAAGAGCCCGCCAGCGCATGGTTGGGATCCTTCATGCCGTTCTGCATGAAGAACATGCCAGCCGCCTGCAGATCCTTGGAGGCCGCCTGCAGGGGTTTGATGAAGTCCTTGGTGTAGTCCTCGGAAATATCTTTGTTTTCCTGGCAGAAGCTCTTCACCAGATCAAAGAACGCGAGGACGTACTTGCCGCCGTGCTGGCCCAGCTTGCGGCCCACCAGGTCCAGCGCCTGCACGCCGTTGGCGCCCTCGTAGATCATCGCGATGCGGGCGTCGCGGGTGTATTGCGACATGCCCCATTCCTCGATGTAGCCGTGGCCGCCATAGACCTGCTGCGCCTGCACGGTCATGTCATAGCCCTGATCGGTCAGGAAGCCCTTGATCACCGGCGTCATCAGCGAGATCAGGCCGTCGGCGTCCTTGTCGCCCGCACGGTGCGCCTGGTCGATCAGGGTGGCGCCCCACAAAAGGAACGCGCGCGCGCCTTCGGCAAAGCTTTTCTGGTCCATCAGCGAGCGGCGGATGTCCGGGTGCACGATCAGCGGATCGGCGGGGCCGTCCGGGTTCTTGGCGCCGGTCACGTCGCGGCCCTGCAGCCGGTCCTTGGCGTATTCCAGCGCGTTCTGATAGGCGGCCTCGGCCTGCGCCAGACCCTGCATGCCGACACCCAGGCGCGCTTCGTTCATCATGGTGAACATGGCGCGCATGCCCTTGTGCTCTTCGCCCAGCAGCCAGCCCACCGCGCCGTCATAGTTCATGACGCAGGTGGAGTTGCCGTGGATTCCCATCTTCTCTTCGATCTTGCCGACCGAGACGCCGTTGCGCTCGCCCAGCGAACCGTCCTCGTTCACCAGGAATTTGGGCACGATGAACAGGCTGACACCCTTGATGCCCTCGGGGCCGCCGGGGATCTTGGCCAGCACCAGGTGCACGATGTTGTCCGCCATGTCGTGATCGCCGGAGGAGATAAAGATCTTCTGGCCGGAGATGCGGAAGCTGCCGTCGCCCTGCGGTTCCGCCTTGGTGCGCATCAGGCCCAGGTCGGTGCCGCAATGCGGCTCGGTCAGGTTCATGGTGCCGGTCCACTCGCAGGAGACCATCTTGGGAAGATAGGTGTTCTTCTGCGCGTCGGTGCCATGCGCCAGGATCGCCGAGGCGGCGCCGTGGGTCAGGCCCTGGTACATCGTGAACGCCTGGTTCGCGGCCGAGAAGAACTCGCCCACTGCGGTGCCGATCACATAGGGCATGTTCTGGCCGCCGAACTCTTCCGGCATGTCGATGCCCGGCCAGCCGCCTTCCTTGACCTGCTCAAAGGCTTCCAGGAACCCTTTGGGCGTGTAGACCACGCCGTTTTCCAGGCGGCAGCCCTCCTGGTCGCCCACCACGTTCAGCGGGTGCAGCACTTCGCTGGCGATCTTGCCCGCTTCTTCCAGCACGGCACCGGTGAACTCCGGCTCCAGCTCGTTGTAGCCGGGAATATCCTGGCCGGAGACCTTCAGGACATCATGCAGGATAAACTGAGCGTCTTTCGCGGGGGCTGTATAAGAAGGCATTAGGATCCTCTTCGGGGGGCTTGTTGGACTTGGTTTGGGTGCCGGACAAGCCGGCAGATGGGGCAGGTCGGCTGCCTATTCGGCAGCCTTTTTCTGGGCCCGCATTGAGGCGATCATCTTTTCACCCCAGGCGAGCTGGTCTTTCAGGTCCTCGATCGCCTCGGTCAGCTCCTCGCGCTGGCGCTCCATATCGTTGAGCCGGTCCTTGGCAATCTCGTATGTCTTGGTCAGCTGCGTCACCTGCTGGTCGCCGACATGGTACAGGTCCAGCAGCTGGCGGATTTCCTCCAGGCTGAATCCGAACCGCTTGCCGCGCAGAATCAGCTTCAGGCGGGCGCGGTCGCGTTTGGTGAACAGCCGCTTCTGGCCGTCACGGATCGGGAACAGCAGTTCCTTGGCTTCGTAGAACCGCAAGGTACGGGGCGTTACGTCAAAGGCCTCGCACATCTCGCGGATGGTCATGGTTTTCTCTGTCATCATCGTCACTCTTACGGCTTGGTGCAGGCCTAAGCTGAGCACTTCCGGCTTTTCGATCAAGACTGACTTTACGTTTACGTAAGTTGTACGTTACGTCACTTCTGGGGGCGGTAACAGTTCGCAAAACGAACGTTAAATGACGCAACGTATCAATGAAGGGCAGAGGCCCGACCGGCAGCGGCCCCTGCTTGAAAGGGGCGGGCAGGGCCAAATCCGGTGGCCGGAACGCAGGCCGCAGGCACCGGGCCAGCGCCTGCCTGCGTCACGCGGGCCGGTGCTATTGCGGTGCAGAAGCTTGTTCAGAAATGAGAGCTGGCAGGCAGGGAATAGGTTGCCAGCACGCGGTGCCGGCGCCATCCCGCCGGAGGGGGCGCTAGTCCGGCAGGCGCTTGCGCCAAGCCGGACCTGGCGTCTTATTTCAGCTGCGCCTTGGTGCTGGCGCGCAGAGCGCTCAGCTCGTCGATGGCTTCGGTGATCTGTTCGCGCTGCTTTTCCAGCTCCACCAGCTGGCGGTCGGCCATTTCCATAAAGGCGTGGTTCTGGGCGTCGTTGCCCTCTTCCTCATAGATCAGCAGCCACTGGCGGATCTCTTCCAGCTGGAAGCCGAATTTGCGCCCGCGCAGGATCAGCTTCATCCGGGCGCGCTCGCGCGCACCGTAATACCGCGACCGGCCTTCGCGGTCCGGCTGCAGCAATTCGATGTATTCATAGTAGCGCAGCGTCCGCGGCGTAACGTCGAACTCTGCGCACATTTCTTTGAATGACAATCTGTTGTCGGTCATCCGTCGTCTCCCTTGCCGGGAACCTATGCACTTGCAGCGAACAGTGCAACCTCCGTGGCGGCACACTTGCGCTTTCGCCGGGCGGCAGCCAAAGATAGGGCAGAGATTTCAAAGGGACAGCCCCATGGCCGACAAGACCCAGCTCGCTCGCCAGTTCATCGAAGCGATCCCCCATGCCAAGCAACTGGGGATGAAACTGACGGAGATCGGCGACGGCACTGCAGAGATCCGCATGGCCTATGACGAAAAGCTGATCGGCGACCCGGCGACCGGGGTGATTCACGGCGGCGCGGTGTCGGCCCTGATGGACACATGCTGCGGCGCGGCTGTGATGAGCCACCCTTCGGCCCCCGGCGGCACCGCCACCATCGACCTGCGCATCGACTATATGCGGCCCGCCACACCCGGCCAGGCAATCACCACCCGCGCCACCTGCCACCACATCACCCGCACCGTTGCCTTTGTCCGCGCCGTGGCGATGGATGAGGACGCGGACCGCCCCGTCGCCACCGCCGCAGGCGCCTTTACCGTGGAGAAGAAGTTTTGAGCCGCCCCCGTCCCGAACCGATCCAGGTGGTCAAACAGCGCCGCGATGCCGCGCTGTCGGCGCTGGTGGACTCGGTGCCGTACATCCGCTTCCTGAACGTGACCTTCGACCGCCGCGGCGATGAGCTGACGGCGCAGCTCAACTTCGATGACAAGCTGATCGGCAATCCCTTCCTGCCGGCCATCCACGGCGGCGTGACCGCGGCGTTTCTCGAGATCACGTCGATGGTCACTCTCAACTGGTCCTTCCTCTGGCCGCGCATCGAATCCGGCGATCTGGACCCGGCGGAGATGGCCAAGGGCAACCTGCCGCGCCAGCCCAAGACCATCGACTTCACCGTCGACTACCTGCGCTCCGGCCTGCCGCGCGATGCCTATGCCCGCGCCCGGGTGAACCGCTCCGGCCGCCGCTACGCCTCGGTGCATGTGGAGGCCTGGCAGGACCACAAGGACAAGCTGTTTGCCCAGGCCACCGGCCATTTCCTGATGCCGCAGGACCCGAACGGCGAAGGCTGATTTCATGACCAGCGCGGCTTCGGACATCACCCACAAACGGGTGCTCAGCATCGCGTTGCCGATTGTCCTGTCCAATGTCACCGTGCCGATACTGGGGGCCGTGGACACCGGCGTGGTCGGCCAGATGGGCGAGGCCGCACCGATTGGCGCAGTCGGCATCGGTGCCGCGATCCTGGCGGCGGTCTACTGGATTTTCGGCTTCCTGCGCATGGGCACCACCGGCCTCGCCGCTCAGGCGCGCGGGGCAGGGGACTGGGCCGAGACCGGGGCGCTCCTGATGCGCGGGCTGCTGCTGGCCTTTGCCGCCGGAGCGCTGTTTATCATCGCGCAAGCCGCGGTGTTCTGGGGCGCCTTCGCGCTGGCACCTGCCAGCCCGGAAGTCGAAACCCTGGCTCGCGGTTATTTGGAGATCCGCATTTGGGGTGCGCCGGCCACCATCGGCCTTTATGCAGTGACCGGTTGGCTGATCGCGGTGGAGCGCACCCGCGGCGTGTTTCTGCTGCAGGTCTGGATGAACGGGTTGAACATCGTTCTGGACCTGTGGTTCGTGCTGGGCCTTGGCTGGGGCGTGGAGGGTGTCGCCCTGGCCACGCTGATTGCCGAATGGACCGGTCTGGCGCTGGGGCTGTACCTGTGCCGCGATGCCTTTGCCGGCGATCAGTGGCGCGACTGGGTGCGGGTGTTCGATGCGGTGCGGCTCAAGCGGATGATGCAGGTGAACGGCGACATCATGGTGCGCTCGGTTCTGCTCACGGGGTCCTTCACCACCTTCCTGTTCATCAGCTCAGGCGTGGGTGACGTGAACTTGGCCGCCAACCAGATCCTGCTGCAGTTCCTGTCGGTCACCGCCTTTGCGCTGGACGGCTTTGCCTTCGCCGCCGAAGCGCTGGTGGGCGGTGCGGTCGGCGCCCGGGCCCGCGTCAGGCTGCGCCGTGCGGCGGTGATTGCCGCGCAATGGAGCACCGGCGGTGCGCTGCTGCTGGGGGCGGGGTTCGCCTTGGCCGGACCTGCGGTGATCGACCTGATGGCCACCGCGCCGGAGGTGCGCGATGCGGGCCGTGTCTATCTGCTGTGGGTGGTGCTGGCGCCGGTGCTGAGCGTCGCGAGCTACATGTTCGATGGCATCTATATCGGCGCCACCTGGACCCGCGAGATGCGGCGGGCGATGGTGCAGGCGGTGGCGGTCTATGTGCTGGCACTGCTGCTGCTGGTGCCAGCGTTCGGCAATCACGGGCTGTGGGCGTCGCTGATGGTTCTTAACGTGGCCCGCGGAGTGACCTTGGGCCTGCGCTATCCGCGGCTGGAGGCGCAGGTGGGGGCTTGAGCGCACCGGAATTCTGCGAGAATTCCGGCCCGTTTTCCGGCGCGGAAAACAGGCGCTTCGCGCCAAAAAATCCTCGCAGGATTTTTGGCCGTTTCCCGCGCCGGGAAACGTTTACAGCAGCGTTTCAATTGCCTCGGTGGGGCGGCCGATCACCGCTTTGCCGTCTTTGATTGCAATCGGGCGTTCGATCAGGATCGGATGCGCGGCCATCGCCGCCAGCAGGTCCGTTTCGGCGCTGTCTTTCGTAAGGCCCAGCTCCTTGAAGACCTTCTCGCCGGTGCGCATCATCTCCACCGCGGATACGCCAAGCGCGGCTTGCACCTGCTTGATCTCCTCAACTGACGGTGCGTCCTGCAAATAGAGCCGCGGCTCGACCTCAGCGCCGCGCTCTTCCAGCAGCGCCAGGCCGGCCCGGGATTTCGAACAGCGGGGGTTATGCCAGTAGGTGATCACAGCCAATCCTTCCGTTTCGTGCCAACCGCTTGCGCGACGTTCTCAAATCCGTCGCGGGCCAGCAATTCATCCAGCCCGCGGGCAATATCGCCCGCCAGCGACAGCCCGCCATAGACCATCGCGGTGTAGAACTGCACCGCCGAGGCGCCGGCGCAGATCTTGGCATAGGCCTGTTCCGCCGTGCTGATGCCGCCGACACCGACCAGCGGCACTTGGCCCTCCAGAAGCTCCGACAGCTGCGCCAGGACCCGGGTGGATTTCTCAAACAGCGGCGCGCCGGACAACCCGCCGGCCTCGCCCTTGTGGGCGCTCCGCAGACCGTCGCGGGACAGGGTGGTGTTGGTGGCAATCACCGCATCGATGCCGCTCTCAACGGCGACGGCGGCAATGTCCTCGATCCCGGCGCGGTCCAGATCCGGCGCGATCTTCAGGAACACCGGCACCCGGCGGCTGAGGCTGTTGCGGGTTTCAATCACACCGGCCAGCAGCGCCGACAAGGCCGCCTTGCCCTGCAGGTCGCGCAGCTTCTCGGTGTTGGGCGACGACACATTGACGGTAGCGAAGTCCAGATGCGCGCCGCAATGCGCTAGCACCTTGGCGAAATCCGCAGCGCGGTCGGCGCTGTCTTTGTTGGCGCCCAGGTTCAGCCCGATCACTGCATCGCGCGGCCGCTGGGAGAGGCGCATGCCAATCGCCTCCATGCCCTCGTTGTTGAAGCCGAAGCGGTTGATCGCGGCCTTGTCCTCGGTCAGGCGGAACAGGCGCGGTTTGGGGTTTCCGGGCTGCGGGCGGGGCGTTGCTGCGCCGACCTCAATGAAGCCGAAGCCTGATTCCGCCAGCGGCGCCAGCGCCTCAGCGTTCTTGTCATAGCCCGCGGCCAGACCAACCGGGTTCGGCAGCTCAACCCCCGCCAGCGTGGTCTTCAGCCGCGCCGAAGTCACCGGGCCGGGAGCAGGCGCGAGCCCCATGGTCAGCGCCTTGACCGACAGCCCGTGCGCTGCTTCCGGATCAATCCGGTGCATCGCCGCCAGGGCCAGTTTCTCCGTCAGCTTCATGCCATCTCCTCCGGGAAACGGTGGCTGCCCTCCACCAGCGGCAGCGGCTTGGCCCAGATCACGTCGGACATGCGGATGTTGCGGTAGAGATGCGGGAACTTGGCACCGCCGCGGGACACTTCCCACTTCAGGTCATCGCCCATCGCGTCTGCATCGCAGGCCAGCAGGGTCAGCCCCGCGGCGCCTGCAAAGTGCTTGGCTGCGGTTTCCGCGGCCTGGGTTGCGGTGGAGAAATGGACATAGCCGTCCGCCACATCAATCGGCGCGCCCGGCGTCTCGCCCTCGGCTTGCAGCGCGGCCCATTCGTCCGCCCGGAAAATCTTGTAAATCAGCATGCAGGCCTGATGCCCTGCGTCGGCGGATGAATCAAGGGGGATTGGGGATAACTGCAATTTCGGAGGGCCGCGCCTGACCCTGGGAGGGTGTGAAAGCGCCCTCCCGTGGGGAGGGTCGGGCGCGGCCCGGGCTTTTGCCCGGACCAATATGTTCTGCTGACGTGAGGGGACACAGACTTCTGTCTTTTCCCCTTTGACCGGCGCGGGCTTTGGGCGCAGGCTTGGTCAAAACGGAACAACGGGAGCGCTCCTCATGATTGCACGCATTCTCACATCGGTTGCAGCCCTGGCCCTGACCGCCGGTGCGGCGGCGGCGGAGTACAAGCTGACCATCCTGCACACCAACGACTTCCACTCGCGGTTCGAGCCGATCAACAAATACGACAGCACCTGCGATGCCGAGGATCAGGCCGAGGGGAAGTGCTTTGGCGGCACCGCGCGGCTGGTGACGGCCATAGCGGACGCGCGGGCGCGGGCGGAGAATGCGATCCTGGTGGATGGCGGCGACCAGTTCCAGGGCTCGCTGTTCTACACCTATTACAAGGGCAAGGCCGCGGCGGAGTTCATGAACCAGCTGGACTATGACGGGATGACCGTCGGCAACCATGAGTTCGACGACGGCCCGGAGGTGTTGCGCGGCTTCATGGATGCGGTGGGTTTTCCTGTCCTGATGTCCAATGCGGATGTGTCCGCCGAACCGGCGCTGGCCGATGTGCTGAAGAAATCCACGGTGATCGAGCGGGGCGGCGAGAGGATCGGCCTGATCGGCCTGACGCCGGAGGACACGCATGAACTGGCGAGCCCCGGCAAGAACGTGCATTTCTCTGATCCCGTGGCGGCGGTGCAGGCGGAGGTGGACCGGCTGACCGCCGAAGGGGTGAACAAGATCGTGGTGCTCAGCCACTCCGGCTATGGCGTCGACCAGCGGGTGGCGGCGGAAACCACCGGAGTCGATGTGATCGTCGGCGGTCATTCGAACACCTATCTGTCCAACACCTCGGACAAGGCTGTTGGACCGTATCCCACCGTGGTGAATGGGGTACAGATCGTGCAGGCCTATGCCTATGGCAAGTTCCTGGGCGAGCTGAACGTGACCTTCGACAATGCAGGCAATGTGGTCAGCGCCGTTGGCGAGCCGCTGATCATGGATGCCGCGGTCAGTGAGGACGCGGACACCCTGGACCGGATTGCTGAGCTGGCGCAGCCCTTGGACGAGATCCGCAATAAGGTGGTGGCGGAGGCGGCTGAACCCATCGAAGGAAGCCGCGAAGTGTGCCGGGTGCAGGAATGCCAGATGGGCAATCTGGTGGCTGACGCGATGCTCGACCGGGTCAAGGATCAAGGCGTGACCATCGCCATCGCGAACTCTGGCGGGATCCGTGCCAGCCTGGACGCGGGGGAGGTCACCATGGGCGAGGTGCTGACCATCCTGCCATTCCAGAACACGCTTTCCACTTTCGAAATTGACGGCAAAACGCTGGTGGCAGCGCTGGAAAACGGGGTCAGCCAGGTGGAGGACGTCAAGGGCCGCTTCCCGCAGGTGGCGGGGCTGAAATTCAGCTGGGACAGCTCTGCCGCGCCGAACGCGGGCCGCATCACCGAGGTGATGGTGGCAGAGGGGGATGGCTTCGTTCCCATTGATCCCGCCAAGACCTATGTGGTGGTCACCAACGACTATGTCCGCAATGGCGGTGATGGCTATGCGATGTTCGAAGGGGACGACAAGAACGCCTACGACTTTGGCCCGGACCTGGCCGATGTTTTGGCGGAATACCTGGCGGCGCAAGGCCCGTATACGCCCTATACCGACGGGCGGATTGCGCAGGTGAACTAAGCGTCTGCATATAGGTCCGGACCGGACCTAATGTTGCGCGCGCGAAACATTCGGGCAGGAGGGCTGCCGCATTATTTTGAGAGGCTGGCAACCTTTGCCGGCGCTTCGTTAACGGGCTGGCGGGTGGCTTGGCGGCATGGCAGAATGCCCCCATGGACCACCCGCTGATCGACCTCATCAACGCCCGCATCGAAGCAGCCGAGAAGGATGGCGCCTTTGACAATCTGCAAGGCGCGGGAAAGCCGCTGCCCAAATGCGATGACCCGGAAAATGAGCTGGTCAACCGGCTGGTGCGCGAGAGCGGCGGGGTGCCGGAGTTCGTCAGCCTGTCGCGTGAGCTGCAGCGGCTGCGAACCGAACTGCGCGAGACCGGCGACCGCAGCCGCCGGCAGGAGATCCTGAAAGAGATGTCGATGATGGACGCGCGGATCGAGCTGGCGCGCAAGGCCTACGCGAAGTAGGCCCTTTTATCCTTTGATTTCCGGCCAGATTTCCGGGTCCAGCCCGTCGATGAACGGCGCCAGAACGTCCGCGTATTTCTCCCACTTGCCGATCGAGCGGGTGTGCGCCGTCTGCCGGACCTGGGTGTTTGAGAGCGTCAGCACCTGGCCCTCGTGCCGTTCCGGGTGGGCCATGTCTTCGACCCAGTCCAGTCCGCAGAAGTCTGCCAGCTTGCGGCTTTCGCCCTCGATATCCGCAACCAGATCTTCATAACGCAGGTCATAGATCCGCCCCGGCATCACCTGCCGCCAGTGCTGCATCAGCTGGCCGTAGAGGTTGAAGCGGTGCGCCATCGCCTTGAGGTCGTAGGCATAGGTGAGCGAGCTGCCGGAGAAATAGCCGCGCCAGATCGACAGCGCCACATCGCGCGGGTCGCGGCAAAGATGAACAAAGCGTGCATCCGGGCAGGCGGTCAGCAGATGGCCCAGGAGGCGGTAATTGTCGGGCATCTTGTCGACATAGGCCGTGGTGCCTTCGGGCATCTCCGGCAGGCGGCTGATGTCCTCCGCTGCGAAATTGCGGGCGGCCTCGGGCGTGAACTCCTGGTCCTTGTCGATATAGGGATGCAGCAGGAAGGCCGGCACGCCGCGTTCGCCCAGCGGGAACACATCGGGATGCAGGCCGATCACGGTTTCGGTGAGAGTGGTGCCAGAGCGCGGCATCCCCACCACATAGATCGGGCGCGGGCCTTCGGGTGCGGTGTCTGCCGGGGTGATCTGGCCTGGGAAGGCGGCCATGATGCGGCTGAACTGGCGTTCGCTTTCCTCGTAGTCATAGGGGGTCTGCGCCGCCATACAGGCGTTGGCCTCGTCATTGTGGGCTGCAAAGGCCTCCTTGTCGCCGGCCTGATCGGCAATCCGGGCCAGAGCAAAGGCGGCGTTGGCGCGGTCGAGCGAGCGGGCCGGTGCCGCCTTGAGCGCTTTCTGTGCGATGGGCAGCAGTTCCGCGTTCTGCTCGCGGCTGTTGATCCGGGCCAGCATCTCCAGCACCTGGGTGTCCTTGGGGTCCAGCTCCAGCAGCGCTAGGCAGTGGCCGCGGGCTGCGGCGGAGTCACCGTTGGAGATCAGCTGGCTGGCCAGGCGCCTGCGCGCCTCAATGTTTTGCGGCGCCGCGGCGACGGCCTTTTGTGCGGCCTCGGTGGCCTCATCCTGCCGCATCAGGCGGGCGAGCAGCAGGCTGGCGTTCTGCAGCGCGTCAGCGTCGTTGGGGTTCACCTTCAGCGCCGCCTGGTAATCCGCCAGCGCCGCCTTTTCATCGCCCAGCGTGTTCCAGGCAGTGGCGCGCAGCCGCAGCATCCGCGGCTGGCGCGGGTCGCGGGCCAGCGCGGCGGTGGCGGTCTCAATCGCGGCCTCGGGGGCGTTCATAACCAGATGCGCCTGCGCCTGCAGATACAGTGCCGCCTGATCTCCGGGCTGGTCCTTGAGCACCCGGTCCAGCAGCTTCATCGCCGGTTCGCCCTGCTGCAGGAACAGCAGCGTCTGCGCCAGGTTCTTGCGGGCGTCGTGAAAGCCGGGGGCCAGCGCCAGTGCTTTTTTGAAATACGGGACGGCATCGCGGTGCTTGCCGAGGCCGGACAGGGAGATGCCGGCGATATTGGGAAAGTCCGGGTGGCTCTTGTGCCGCTTCATGCCGCCCTTGGATTGTTTCAGCGCCTGCTTGAATTTGCCCTGATTGAGAAAGCCCAAGGCGGACTGGAGATCATTCTGAAAAGTCATGAGGCCTATCTATCATCCTGTCAGGGCGGCTGAAAACCGGCGGCCAAGGGAAGCTTTGCATCTGCGCCCCGGCCCGGGTTAGAAATCAGCATGTGCGGACGATTTGCCACAACCCTGCCTGCGGATGCAATGGCACAGCTGTTTGCGGCGCAGCCCGCGAATGATCTGCCCAAGGTGCCCGATTACAACGTCTGCCCGACCAACCCGGTGCATGCGGTACAGGCGGGGGAGGCCGGGCGGCAGCTGGTGGCGATGCGCTGGGGCTTCCTGCCGCATTGGTACAAGACAGAAACCGCCGGGCCGCTGCTGATCAACGCGCGGGCAGAGACGATTGCGGAGAAGCCCGCCTTTGCCAAATCCTGCCGCGAGCGGCGCTGCCTGATCCCGGCCAGCGGGTTTTATGAGTGGACCAAGTCGGAGGAGGGCGCCCGGCTGCCCTGGTACATATTCCGCAGCGACGGCGCGCCGCTGGCGTTCGCCGCCGTGTGGCGCAGCTGGGGGGCGGAGGATCCCGTCAAGACCTGCGCCATTGTCACCACCGCGGCCAATCAGGGGCTGTCGGCGATCCACCACCGGATGCCGCTGATCCTGGAGCCTGAGGACTGGGGCAAATGGCTGGGCGAGGAGGGGCATGGCGCCGCGGCGCTGATGCAGCCGGGGGCGGAAGGCGTGCTGGAGTATCACCGGGTCGATCCGGCGGTGAACTCCAACCGCGCCGAAGGGCCGGAGCTGATCGAGCCGTTTGAAGAGGGCGACACCCCGCGCGGGCACCTGATCTGAGCGTTTATTCTGCCGCCTGGCTGCCGGGCAGGTCGCGCTGCGGCGCCCGGCTCAGCTCGTTTGCAGCCAGCGTCGCCTTGCGCAGCAGCGCCACGAAGGTTTCCCGCTCCGCCTCGGTGAGGCCGGTGAAGATTGCGGGCTGGGCGGCCTGAACCACCGGCAAAAGCCGCTCCAGCAGCGCCTCGCCGTCGCGGGTCAGGCTGACCTCGCGGGCGCGGCGGTCCGCGGCAGAGATCCGGCGCGCCACCAGTCCCTTGTCCACCAGCCGGTCCACCACCTTGCCCAGGGTGGCGCGGTCATAGGCGATCAGCCCCGCAACCGAGGCCTGGTCGATGCCGGGATGGCGGCGGATGGCGGCCATGGCGGAAAACTGCACCGGGGTCAGGTCGGTGCCTTCTTCGGCCATCCGCTCCATGAACTGGGCGACGGAGATCTGGTGCAGCCGCCGGATCAGATGACCGGGCAGCGCGTGTATGTCCAAAGGGTCGGTGTCCATGGGTCCTGGTCCTTGCCGGTGCGGCGCCGCGGGGCCTTCTGCCCGGGCTGGTCTGTTCGCTCCGTTTGCCTTACTGCCCCGTGCGCAGTGCGCGCAAGTATTATTGCCGCGGAGCGGGCATTTGCGGCTTTTCCTTGCGCATGGGGCGCGGTAGGCATGGGCCATGGCGCTGACATTCACCTCCCTGCAAGAGTTCTATGGCCACGGGTTCGATACCGTGATTGACGTGCGCAGCCCGGCGGAATACGCCGAGGACCACGTGCCCGGTGCGATCAGCCTGCCGGTTCTGGACAACGAGGAACGCGCTGAGGTCGGCACCATCTATGTGCAAGAGAGCCCCTTCAAGGCGCGCAAGCTGGGCGCGGCGCTGGTGTTCCGCAATGCCGCGAACCACATCGAGCAGAGCCTGAGCCACCATGAGGGCGGCTGGAAGCCGCTGGTCTATTGCTGGCGCGGCGGCCAGAGGTCGGGGTCGTTCACCTGGATGCTGCAGCAGATCGGCTGGCGTGCCGAGGTGGTGCAGGGCGGTTATCAGACCTACCGCCGGCTGGTGCACAAGGCGATGTACGAGACCGCGCTGCCGCACCGGCTGGTGGCGCTGGACGGCTATACCGGATCGGCCAAGACCGAGGTGCTGAAACGTGCAGGAGAGCTGGGCGTGCAGGTGCTGGACCTGGAGGGGCTGGCCAATCACCGCGGTTCCCTGCTGGGGGATATGCCGACGCCGCAGCCCTCGCAAAAGGGTTTTGAATCCGCGGTTGCCGGGGCGCTGATGCGGCTGGACCCGGCCCGGCCGGTGCTGGTCGAGGCGGAGTCCAACAAGATCGGCCAGCGGATCATTCCGCCTGCGGTCTGGGACGCCATGAAGCAGGCGCCCCGCATCGAACTGCAAGTGCCGGTGGCGGCGCGCTGCCGGTATCTGGTGCAGGCCTATGACGACATCCTGTCGGACGCGGACAGGCTGCGCGAGAAGCTGGGCCCCTTGCGCGCGCACCGCTCCGGGGCGGTGGTGGACGGCTGGATTGCGCGGATTGCCGAGGGCGACAAGGCGGGGCTGACCGGGGCGCTGATGACAGAGCATTACGATCCCGCCTACCGCAAGTCCCGGGCCGCGATCGGGGCGGAGGTGGCCGCCACGGTGGAGGCCGCTGACCTGGACGAGCCGGGCCTGAATGCGGCGGCGGCCCGAATTGCAGAGATCATGGCAGGATTATAAGCGGCAACAGGGCACTCCCGCCCGTCGCCGGGGCATCTGCTATGCCCCGCTCCCGTTGGGCGTGGCGCTGCGCTGACGCGCAGCGCGCCTCCGGCGGGAGTATTTTTGCAAAGGAGAAGACCAGGAACAGCGCTTCTATCCGGCCCGGAGTTTTCCTTGGACCGGCAGCCGTTAGCTGCTGAACGTGATTGCCCCCGGGTTTGACGTCACTTTGCCGATATTGGCTGCGGGGCAGCCAGCAGCGCGCAGCTGCTCCAGCAGGTTTTCCGCCCGGTCTGCGGCAACAGCCGCCAGCAGCCCGCCTGCGGTTTGCGGGTCGAACAGCAGGTCTTGCCAGCCGGCGGTTTTCAGCTCCGGCAGCGCGGCCTGGTTGGCGGGCAGCAGCGAGGAGCGGATGCCGCGCTCGGCCAGTTCGGCGGCGCCCTGCATCAGGGGCACCTGACCAGTGAAGACCTCGGCGCCTGCGCGGGACGCCTCGCAGATGCCGAGCAGGTGCCCGAGCAGTCCAAAGCCGGTGACATCGGTCATTGCATGGGCGTCTTGCAGGATGCGGGCGGCTTCGCCTTGCGGCTGGCTCATCTGCTCCAGCGCCGCGGCCACCCAGTCTCCTTTGGCCTCGCCCGCCATCTCGGCGGCCATCAGCACGCCGGAGCCGATCGGCTTGGTCAGGATCAGCGCGTCGCCGGGCTTGGCGCCTGCAAGGGTGATTACGGGGCGGGGGCAGAGGCCGGTAACAGTGAAGCCCACGGTCAGCTCATCACCCAGCGAAGTGTGGCCGCCGATGATGGCGGCGCCAGCGTCCTGCATGACCTCAGTTGCGGCCGCCATGATTTCCAGCAGGGTGCGGCTCTGCAGCTCCGGCGACATCCGCGGCAGGATCAGGTTGGCGGTGGCCGCCTGCGGTTCGGCTCCCATCGCCCAGATGTCCCCCAGCGCGTGAACGGCAGCGATCCGGGCCATCATCACCGGATCGTTCGTGAAGCTGCGCAGGTGGTCGGTGCTGATGACCTGTTTGACGCCGCCGGTGGTCAGCAGGGCGGCATCGTCGCCGGGCAGGGGTGTGATGTCATCACGGCCATGGCTGTTCAGCCCGGCCAGCGTGCCCAGCAGCGCGCCGCGGCCGACCTTGGCGCCGCAGCCGCCGCAGAGGGGCTT
Source organism: Leisingera sp. ABM4_103 (assembly GCF_056158685.1). Classification (NCBI taxonomy): domain Bacteria; kingdom Pseudomonadati; phylum Pseudomonadota; class Alphaproteobacteria; order Rhodobacterales; family Roseobacteraceae; genus Leisingera; species Leisingera sp. ABM4_103. The sequence goes on from NZ_JBSWTU010000005.1 coordinate 2,926,245, forward strand.
GTCCCCCAGCGCCTCCTCCATGCCTTGCGTGTGTTCAGCCGGCAGGTCCGGCGGGTCCATCGCAGGCAGGTCGCGGAACTTTTCCATGAAGGCCTGGTCGATCCTGTCCTTCCAGCTCCACATCATCGGCCCCGCCAGTGTGGTGCCGAAACGCTCCCCCAGCGCTTCCCTGGAGCCCATGGAGATCAGTTTCAGGTAATCCTTCTGCGGGCGGTACTTGCGCAAGGGATCTCCGGTCAGGAAGCCGCGCAGGTTGTGGCAGAGCACCGGGGCCTGGCGCACCGCATAGACGCCGGCCTTGGGGCGCGGGGCGAAGTCCATATGGGCGCAGTCGCCCGCGGCAAAGACATTGGCGGCGGAGGTTTGCAGGGTTTCACCCACCCGGATGAACCCGTCCTGAAGGTCAAGCCCGCTGTCTGCGAGCCAGCCGTAGGGACGGGCGCCCGCGGCGCCGGTGGTGAAATCCGACAGGACCTCGCGCCCGTCCTGCAGGACGATATAGCCGTCCTCGATCCGCTCGACCGGCGCGTTCTCCTTCAGCCGGACGCCTTGTTCCACGAGGGCGCGCAGGAGCTTGCGGCGGGCGGTGTCCCCGATGGCGCGCAAGGCCTGGTCGCTGTCGATCAGCGTCGCCTGGGCCAGGCGGCCGCGGGATTTCAGGGCATAGGCCATGGCCAGGATCAGCTCCGCACCGGCAACCCCGCCGCCGATCACCGCGGCATGGGCGGGGCCGCTGCCCTCGCGGAAGGCGGCCCACTGCGCGGCGAAGCGTCCCAGCGGCTTGGCTGGGATGCCGTGCTCGGGAAAGCCCGGCAGGTCCGGCATGGCGGAGGTGATGCCGACGTCGATCGAGGCCACGTCATAGGCAATTGGCGGGCGGCCCGCCACATGCACCAGCTGGGCTGCGGTGTCGATATGCTCTGCCGCGCCCAGCACCACGCGGGCGCCTGCAAAACGCGCAAGGCGCACCAGGTCGATGTCCAGCTCCTCGCGCGCGTAATGGCCTGCAACAAAACCGGGCAGCATGCCGGAATAAGGTGCGGAGGGACCCGGGTTGATGACCGTCAGCCGGGCGCCGGGCAGGGGCCGCATGCCCCATTTGCGCAGCACCAGCGCGTGGGTGTGGCCGCCGCCGATCAGTACCAGATCGCGGGTGAGCGGCAATCGCGAAGGTTCCATATGCTGTCCTGCCTCTGCGGCGGGCCGGCCCCGGCGGGGCGGCTGCGCTTATTGCGCGGCGTCCGGGCGGCCTGCGGTTCTCTGTTCCTCGTCCTCCGGCGTGTCATGTGTGGCCCAATGGTCATCCTCGCCCGCCGGGGGCATGGTTTCGCGGGTTTCTTGCCGGTGGATGTGCACCTTGGCAATGAAATTCGCGGTGATTGGCGCGGTCAGGAACAGGAACATGGTGATCATCAGCTCATGCACCGAGACATATTCCTCGAACACCGCCGCATGCAGCAGCGAGGCCAGCAGCACCCCGCCGACCCCCAGGGTGGTGGCCTTGGTCGGCGCGTGCAGGCGCGACATCGGATCGTCGAGCTTGATCAGCCCGAAGGAGCCGACGATTCCGAAGATCCCGGCAATCACCAGGAAGGCGGCGACAAGGAATTCAAACAGGCTTGCCATCTTTCCCCCTCACTCGATGATGTTGCCGCGCAGGATGAAGCGCGCGTAGGCCACGGTGGAGACAAAGCCGAGCATGGCGATGATCATCGCCGCCTCAAAGAACATCTCGGTCCCCAGCGCCATGCCGTAAAGCACCATCAGCGCGATGGCGTTGATGAACATGGTATCGAGCGCCAGGATGCGGTCGGCGATATCCGGGGCGGTGACGACCTTCCACAGGTTCATCAGCATCGCCAGGGCGAAACAGGCAAAGGCGAAATAGGCAGCGTTTTCGATCATTCGAAGATCTCCATCAGCCGGCGCTCATAGCGCTGTTTGATCTCGTCGCGCACCGCGTCCGGGTTGGGCGCGTCCAGGCAGTGGACCAGCAGCGCGTGGCCCTCGTCCGAAACATCCGCCGACAGGGTGCCGGGGGTCATGGTGATGGTGCCGGCCAGGGCGGTGATCGCCTCGGGCGTTTTCAGGTCCAGCGGGATGGTGATCCAGTTGGGGCGGCGGTCGGCGTTGGGTTTGAACAGCACGATCCGGGCCACGATGATATTGGCCTGAATGATGTCCATCAGCACGACCAGGACGTATTCCGCGATCTTCAGCGGTTTGCTGAGCCGCGGCCGGTTGGGCCAGTAGGGCTGGGTGAAAAACGGGATCAGCACCCCCAGCATAAAGCCGAAGAGCAGCGAGTTCAGCGACCATCCGTTGACAAGCAGCAGCCAGGTGAGGGTCAGCAGCAGTGTGAGCAATGGGTGCGGCAGCAGCCGCCGGAACAGTTTCATTTCTCCTCCTCCCCCAGCACGGTACCGATATAGGCTTCAGGCGCAAAGAGCTGCGCTGCGGTGGCCTCTGCATAGCGGGTGGCGGGGCCGGCAAAGACGGTGAGCGCCACAAGCCCTGCCAGAAGCCCGAAGCACGCGACAAACGGCAGCGGTGCCGGTCTGGAAGCCAGATCTTCCACAGGGGGCTCCTCACTGGTGCCAGTGTTCTCCTGCGGCAGGCCGTGGCCCTTCCAGAACAGCAGCGAGCCTGCGCGCGCCATGCCGATGATGGTGATCAGCGACCCGATCAGGATCACCGCCCAGATCCAGGTGGCAAGCTCCGAGCCGCGGGTGGCATCCAGCACCAGCAGCTTGCCCAGGAAGCCCGACAGCGGCGGCATCCCCGCCAGCGCGATAGCGGCGGCAAAGAACAGCGCCGAGATCAGCCCGGTCTGCGGCATCGGCAGCTGCGGCAGGATCCAGCCGCCCTGCCGCTCCATCACCAGGTCGGCAACCAGGAACAGCAGCGCCGCGGCCAGGGTGGAATGCACCAGGTAGTAAAGCGCGGCGGCGGTGGCGGTCTGGGTGAACAGCGACACCGCAATCAGAAGCGTGCCCATTGAGGCGATAGCGCCAAAGGCAGCCAGGCGGCCGATCTTGTTGGAGCCGAGCACCCCGACCGCGCCTGCAATCAGCGTCAGCAGCGCGGCGGGCAGCAGCCAGCTTTCGGTCAGCCCGGAGGTGGCCTCGACCTCAGGGCCGAAGACCAGCGTGTACATGCGCAGGATCGAATAGGCGCCGACCTTGGTCATGATGGCAAAGAGCGCCGCCACCGGCATCGGCGCGTTGGCATAAGCCGAGGGCAGCCAGAAATGCAGCGGCAGCAGCGCGGCCTTGATGGCAAAAACCAGCAGCAGCATCACCGCGCCGGCCCGCAGGAGGGCGGTGTCTTCGGCCGGGATCTGTGCGACCTTAACCGCAAGGTCGGCCATGTTCAGCGTGCCGGTCACCGAGTAAAGCGTGCCGAGCGCGAACAGGAACAGGGTGGAGCCCAGGAGGTTGAACACCACATACTGCACGCCCGCCTGGAACCGGCGGGTGCCGCCGGAGTGGATCATGAGGCCATAGGAGGCGATCAGCAGCACCTCGAAGAAGACGAACAGGTTGAAGGCGTCGCCGGTCAGGAAAGCGCCCATGATGCCCATCAGCTGGAACTGGAACAGCGCGTGGAAGTTGCTGCCGCGGGTGTCCCAGCCTGAACCAATGGTATAAAGCAGCACCGGCAGCGCCAAAAGCGAGGTCAGCACGATCATCATGCCCGACAGCCGGTCCAGCACCAGCACAATGCCAAAGGGCGCGGGCCAGTCGCCCAGCTCATAGACCTTGACGGTGCCGTCCGCAGCCTGTGCGGCCAGCGCCAAGGTCACGCCGGCCAGCAGCACCGCGCTGGCGACCGAGAAGATCCGCTGCAGGTCCAGGTGGTGGCGCAGCACCATGATGATGAAAGGCGCAACCAGGGCAGGCAGCACCACCGGCGCGATCAGAAGATGCTCCATCATGCGTCCTCCCCTGCGCCTTCGGGCTCTGCGGGCAGGGCGGTGCGGTCATCGCGCGACGACAGGAAGGCCCCCAGCGCGATCATCACCACCACCGCTGTCATGCCAAAGGAGATCACGATGGCAGTCAGCACCAGCGCCTGCGGCAGCGGATCGGTATAGACCACCTCCTCGTATTTGTTGAGAATCGGCGGTGCGGCGGTCATCAGCCGCCCGGAGGCAAACAGGAAGACGTTCACCGCATAGGTGATCAGCGACAGGCCCAGGATCACCGGGAAGCTGCGGCGGCGCAGGATCAGGTAGATGCCGGCCGCAGTCAGGATGCCCACGGCCGAGGCGACGAGAAGTTCCATGCTTATCCCTCCGTCCCGGTCTTGGCCGCGTCCTCGCGGGCCGGGTTGATATCCATCGCGTGTTCAGAGCTGATGCCCGGCTGCCAGGCAAAGCGCGACAGGCTTTCCAGTGCCAGCAGCACCGCGCCCACAACCGCCAGGAAGACGCCGAGGTCGAAGAGCGCGGCAGTGGCCCACTCGAACTCCTCCAGCGGAGCCCAGTGGATATAGCCGAAGGCGCTGGTAAGGAACGGCATCCCGTTGAACCAGGCGCCCATGCCGGTGGAGGCGGCAATCAGCACGCCGGAGCCGATAATGGCGTGATAGGGATAGCGCTGCCGCTCGGTCGCCCAGGCAAAGCCCGAGGCCATGTACTGCATGATGATCGCGATCGCCGCGACCAGGCCGGCAATAAAGCCGCCGCCCGGCAGGTTGTGGCCGCGGAAAAAGATATAGGCCGCCACCATCAGCGCCAGCGGCATCATCACCCGGGTCGCCACCACCATCATCAGCGGGTGGCTGTCGCCCGCCTGCGGCAGGTCCGGCTCGCGGTTCAACAGGTAGGCACGCACGCGGGAGCCCAGCACCGCCTCGGTCAGGGCAAAGATCACCATGGCGGCGATCCCCAGCACGATGATCTCGCCAAAGGTGTCATAGCCGCGGAAGTCGACCAGGATCACGTTCACCACATTGGTGCCGCCGCCGCCCTTGTAGGAATTGGCGAGGTGAAAATCCGAGATTGTCGGGAAGGCAAAATCGCGCATCAAGAGCGCATAGATCAGCCCGCCTGCGCCCAGGCCCGCGACCACCGAAATGGCGCCATCGCGCACACGGGTTAGCACCGGGGTTTCGACCGGGGTTTCCTTGGGCATGAAGTTCAGCGCCAGCAGCATCAGGATGATGGTCACCACCTCGACCGAGATCTGGGTCAGCGCCAGGTCCGGCGCCGAGAGGTAGTTGAACGACATCGACACCACCAGGCCGATCACGCCGATCAGCACCAGCGACAGCAGGCGGTTGCGGTGCTTCACCACGATGAACAGCGTTGCAACAACCATGGCGAACCAGCCGGTCACCGGCAGCAGGCCGGGTTCCTGCAAGCTGCGCGTCGGCGCGCCCAGGGTGCCGCCCCGATAGGCCAGGTAGGCAATCACCACGGTAAAGGTAACCATCACCGCGGAGTAACGGGTCAGGGCACCGTTGTGCAGCCCGCCGGTAACTGCCTGGCTGAGGCGGGTAAAGGCGCCGATAAGGCCCTCAAAGATCACCTTGGCCTCGGGCCGCGGGGCCGCGTCCCAGGCGCGGGCCAGCGGTTTATGCAGCGCCAGCAGGACCGCACCGCCGATCACCGCAAAGATCGACATATACAGCGCCGGGGTCAGCCCGTGCCAGAGTTTGAGCGAGTAATAGGGCAGCTTCTCGCCGCCGATCACCGCGCTGGCGGCGGTGGCGACCATCGGGCCTGCGATCTTGGCCGAGGCAAAGCCGATCAGCACCACCAGCAGCACCAGGAAGGCGGGGCCGATCCACATGCCGGTGTTGGGGTCATGCGGGTGGCCGGGGTAATCCTCGCGCTTGGGGCCAAGGAAGACATGGGCGATGAAGCGGAAGGAATAGGCCGCCGAGAACACCGCGGCTGCCGTGACCAGTGCGGGCACGATCAGGTGCGAGCCGTTCCAGATGGTGTGGGAGGCTTCCTCCAGCATCATCTCCTTGGACAGGAAACCGTTCAGAGGCGGAACTCCCGCCATCGACAGCGCTGCCACCGTGCCGATGGTGAAGGTGACAGGCATCAGGTGGCGCAATCCGCCAAGGCGCTTGATGTCGCGGGTGCCGGCCTCATGGTCGACAATGCCCGCGGTCATGAACAGCGCCGCCTTGAAAGTGGCGTGGTTGATGATGTGAAAGACCGCGGCGACCGCGGCGAACTTGGTGCCAAAGCCCAGCAGCATGGTGATCAGGCCCAGGTGGCTGACGGTGGAAAACGCCAAGAGCGCCTTGAGGTCATCCTTGAACAGCGCGATCACAGCACCGATCAGCATCGTGACAAGGCCGGTGGTGGCAACGATGTAGAACCATTCCGGCGTGCCTGCCAGAACCGGCCACAGCCGCGCCATCAGGAACAGCCCGGCCTTCACCATGGTGGCGGAGTGCAGGTAGGCCGACACCGGCGTCGGCGCGGCCATCGCGTGCGGCAGCCAGAAGTGAAAGGGGAACTGCGCCGATTTGGTGAAGGCGCCCAGAAGGATCAGGATCAGCGCGGGCAGATACAGCGGCGAGGCCTGGATCGCCTCCTTGTTCTGCAGGATCACGCTGAGGTCATAGGAGCCTGCGATATGGCCCAGGATCAGCATCCCCGCAATCATCGCCAGCCCGCCGGAGCCTGTGACGGCCAGCGCCATCCGCGCGCCTTGGCGGCCTTCGGGCAGATGCTTCCAATATCCGATCAGCAGGAAGGAGCTGAGCGAGGTAAGCTCCCAGAACACCAGCAAAAGCAGGATGTTGTCGGACAGAACGATACCGACCATGGCGCCCTGAAACAGCAAGAGATAGCTGTAGAACTGGCCCATCGGATCTTCGCGCGAGAGGTAGAACCGGGCGTAGAGGATGATCAGCAGGCCGATCCCGAGGATCATTGCCGCAAACAGGAAGCCCAGCCCGTCGAGGAAGAAATGGGCGTTGAGGCCAAGGGCGGGCAGCCAATTCACTGCGGCAAATACCGTCTCGCCGCGGAAGATGGCCGGGATATGCAGCATCAGACCCGTAAAGGCGAGGAATGTGGTCAGCCCGGCGGCTGAAGCTGCGGCATTGCGTCCGGCGCGGATCAAAAGCGCTGGGAAGACGGCTCCGAGAAAGGGCAGGGCCGCAATCAGGAAAAGGGACACGTGCAGGTCTCCTGTCGGGTTGGCGCGTCGTTATTTTTTGGTCCAGTGCTAAGCAATTTTTCAGCCCAGAACCACCCCCGCCGCCCCTGATACGGTAAGAATGCCGCAGCCCCGGGACGGAATTGATACTATTGTTGCGCCTATATTTGGGGGATGCGCGCGCAATAACAAGAACTTGACTGTCCGAAACCCTCCATTTCTGGTGATTGGAAAGCTTCAAGCTGCTAGATCTGGGGGCAGGACCACGGTCCAGTGGCGGCAAGCGGAGATGCGGAGGCCGAATGCCCGGAGCACAGGCGGATACTGCAACCCTGACGCGGCGGCTGATGCTGCTGGGCGGCGCGGCGGCCGCAGGCGGCTTTGGCTACTGGTGGCACCGCAGGCAGCCGCCCGCGCATGACCAGCCGCGGCTGAGCGCGGCAGAGGCCTTTGCCGCGGCCCGGGACGGCGGCATCATCCTGGTGGACATCCGCACGCCGCAGGAATGGCGCGCGTCGGGGGTGCCCGTGGGCAGCCACCAGATCGACATGCGGCGCGAGGATTTCATTGCCGCCTTGCAGGCGGTGGCCGGGCCGGACCGCGCGGCGCCGGTGGCGCTGATCTGCGCCCGGGGCGTGCGCTCGGCGCGGATGACGCTGGCGCTGGCGGAGGCGGGCTTCACCAATGTGATCGACGTCCCCGAAGGCATGCTGGGTTCTGCCGCGGGTCCCGGGTGGATTGCAGGCAACCTGCCGGTGGCCCGGTGGCAGGGGTGATCAGGGGGCTGGCCAAGGGCGCCACGGCTGCGGCGCTGTTTGCGGCATGGACCAGCGGGGCGGCCGCGGGCTGCGGCGCGGAGCCGGAACCCTGCGCGGTGGAAGACGGCCGCTATCACATCGTGCTGCCGGAGGCGTCCGCTGCGCCGCTGCCGGTGGTGATGATCCTGCACGGCTACGGCGGCAGCGGTGCGCAAGTGCTGAAGAACGCGGCGCTTGTGCAGGGGCTTACGGCACGCGGCTACGCAGTGATTGCACCGGAGGGCCGCAAACGCGGCGGCACCGGGCCGCAGAACTGGGGCTTCGGCCCTTTTGATGAAGGCCGGGATGAAGGCGCGTTCTTTGCCTCGGTGCTGGCAGATGCCTCGGGCCGGTTTGGCACATCCCGGGCGCAGACCGTCCTGGCCGGGTTCTCCGCAGGTGCCTTCATGGTCCATTACCTGGCCTGCCGCAACTCCGGGGCCTTTGCCGCCTATGCGCCGCTGTCGGGTGGCTTCTGGCGACCGCAGCCGGAGCGCTGCGAGGGGCCGGTGCGGCTGTTACAGGTGCATGGCTGGCGCGACGAGGTGGTGCCGCTGGAAGGCCGTGTGCTGGGCGGCGGGCGCTGGGAGCAGGGCGATGTCTTTGCCGGGCTGGAACTGTGGCGGCAGGCCAATGGCTGCACCTCTCATGCGCCGGACAGAGCATGGAGCGAAGACGGCCTGCTGCGCCGCCGCTGGGACTGCGGGCCGGGGGCGGATATCGAAATGGTGCTGTTTGACGGTGGCCATACGGTGCCAAAGGGCTGGGCGGGCTGGATGGCGGATTGGTTCGAGAGTGAACCGGCTGTGCGCTGAATATCCCGTAGCGCCCGGTCCGGGCCGCGGTCTCCCGCCCCTTTGCCCGTAAATCAGAGATTTCCGTCAAAGCGTTGGGCCCGGCAGCGCGCCCTTGCGGGCGCGCTGCTGTGGTTCTGTGATGGCGGCGGACTGCCCTCGGACAGGCGGTTGCGGTTTTACGCAACAGCGCCGCGCGTCAGCGCGGCGCCGGGCCCAAGGCTGCCAAGGATGTCCCGGCGCAGCCGGGGTATCCTGCGGGCGCGGGAGACTTTCCCCTGCGGTCCGGGCTTACTCTGCCGGGGTGCCGCGGACGGGGCTGCCGTCCAGCAGCGCCTTCAGCTCGGCGCGGGCGGCACGGGCGGCGCGGGTGATCTGGGGTTCGGTGAACTCCTCCCGCGTGGCCATCCAGTGGCGGATGCGGTTCACTGTCTTGACACCCGACAGTGCCGACAGCGGCACCGCCAGCACCAGCGACAGCGCAATCGGGGCCAGCCACAGCGACACGGTGCCAGTCAGAATCCCGGCCCAGAGCGCAACGCCGCTGACAGTTTCCAGCGCGTGGCAGGTGAGCAGCGTGCGCAAGGAGTAGCTGCCGCCGTCGCGGGCCTGGGGCGCCCAGCCGCGCTGCAGGCCGAGCGCGGTGCGGAACACCGCGATCATCTGCTGCACCATCAGGATCGGCGCATAAAGGATCGCGAGAACCACCTCGGACAGGAAGGACAGCGCGAAATGCACCGGGCCGCCGTATTCGGAAAACCGGCTGCCGGTCAGCGGCAGAGCCGCAGCCGCCAGGATCTTGGGGGCCAGCAGCATCGCGTAGATCAGGATGATCACCAGCACGTGCTTGGGCTCCGACATATCCGGCCAGTTGGGGCGGAACGGGTTGGCCTCGCTGAAATAGCTGATGACGGACGCCTCTTCGCTGCGGCCGATGATGGCCCAGAGGACCAGCAGCGCAAACCACACCGGCGCCATCAGGTAGCCGATCGCGCCCGCAAACAGGTGGAAGCGGGAGATCGCGCGGAAGCCCTTGGCGTGCAGCAGGTTCAGGTGCTGCAGGTTGCCTTGGCACCAGCGGCGGTCGCGCAGGATGTGGTCGATCAGTGTGGCCGGAGTTTCCTCATACGATCCGCGGATGCGGGGCAGGAAGCGCACCGACCAGCCGGCCCGGCGCAGCAGGCCGGCCTCGACAAAATCATGGCTCATGATCAGCTTTTCACCGCCGCCGAAGCGCGAGCGCAGGAGCGGCAGGCCGGCACAGGCGGCAAAGGCGCGGGTGCGGATGATGGCGTTGTGGCCCCAGTAGTTGCCCTCATGCCCGGCCCAGCGGGCCAGGCCCTCGGCCAGCGCGAGGCCATAGACGCCATTTGCGAACTGCTGCATGCGGCCAAAGACCGACTGTGCGCCAATAAGCTGCGGATAGCTTTGGATCAGGCCGGCGCTTGGATCGCGGGCCAGCGCATCGGCAAGGCGGGCAATGGCGCGGCCGGTCATCAGGCTGTCGGCGTCCAGCACCAGCATCGCCTCATAGCCTGCGCCCCAGCGGCGCACCCAGTCGGAGATATTGCCGACCTTGCGGCCTTCGTTGTCGGCGCGGCGGCGGTAGTAGAGCTCAGCGCCTTCGGGCAGCATGGTGCGCAGCGCCTCGACGCTGGCGCGCTCCTGTTCGGCAATCGCGTCGTCGCGGGTGTCGGACAGGATGAACATCGCGTATTCATGCTGGCCGCCGCGGCCGTGCAGCTCTTGCAGCATGGTCTGGGCGTTGCCCAGCACATACCAGGGCACTTCGTTGTAGACCGGCATCAGCAGCGCCACCTTCATCGGGCGCGCGGGGCCGCGCGCCACGGTCTTTTCCCGGCGCGACAGGCCGTAAAGGCCCAGCAGCACGGTGGAGACGGTGAAGGCGATCCAGAAGAAGTTGAAGGCGATCAATGCGAGCAGAACGGCTTCCAGCACGGAAAAGCCATCATCGGCGAACCAGCCCTGCATCACCCAGGTGAGCACACCCGTGGCGGCCATCGCCGGCGAAAACGCCAGCAGGCGCCACAGCGCCACCTGGCGGGGCGCAGCGTCGCCGGGGGCGGCGGCGTCCCTGAAGTCCTTGCTGAAATCCTGCTCCGGCATCGCCAGCGGCTGTTCCGGGGGCATAAGATCACATGTGGTCATGCGGTCCATGTTCATGCGGTCCACCTGTAAAGCCAGACCTCGGAAGCGGGGCTGCCGTCTTTCCTGAGCTGGGCGCGAAGTTCAACGTGATCCTGATCGCCAGGATCGAAGTAGAAGGCGAGACGCAGGCCGCCGGTTTCCGGGTTGCGCTGCAGCACGCCTTCGCTGGTCGCCACATGGGGAGAGTGAATGTGCACGTCAAGGGCTTCGGGCCCGTCCTCGAACAGGGGATGGGCATCGAAGTCGATGGTGACGATCCGGCCCGGCCCGCCAAAGATCCGGGCACCCTCGGCGGTGTCGATCACCCGCGGCATCGGCAGCACCGGCTCCTCGCCCCAGGTGAGGCGGTAGCTGAGGCTGATCTCCGATCCGGCGGCATAGGGCTCGCGCGGGCGCCAGTAGGCAACAGTGTTGTCGTAGATTTCCTTGTCGGCGGGGATTTCCACCAGGGTGACGGCACCCTTGCCCCAGTCCTCCTTGGGTTCCACCCACAGGCAGGGACGGTTGTGGTAAAACGCTTCGAGGTCGTTGAAATCCGACAGCTTGCGCGAGCGCTGCATCAGGCCGAAGCCGCGCGGGTTGTCATCGACGAAGGACGAGACCTGCAGCCGCGTGGGGTTGGCCAGCGGCCGCCATAGGGTTTCGCCGTTGCCGTTGACCACCAGCAGGCCGTCGCTGTCATGGACCGCCGGGCGGAAGTCGTCAAAGCGGTTGCGGTTGGTGGCGTCGAACAGGAACATCGAGGTGAGCGGCGCAAGGCCCGCGTGGTTCAGGTCCTCGCGGGCGAACAGGGTCGCCTCCACCTCCATCACCGTGCTGCTGCCGGGGGTGATGGTGAACCGGTAGGCGCCGGTGACGGAGGGCGAGTCCATCAGCGCGTGCACCACCATGTGGCGCTGGCCGGGGGCAGGGGCCTCCAGCCAGAATTCGATAAACTCGGGGAACTCTTCGCCTTCGGGATCTGCGGTCTTGAGCGCCAGGCCGCGGGCCGACAGCCCGTAGGCGTTGCCGATGCCGATGGCGCGGAAATAGCTGGCCCCCTGGAAGACGCAGAACTCGGTCTTCTGGGTGGGATCATCAAGAACAGTGCGCAGGCGCAGGCCGGAATATCCGAGGTGGCCTTCGGTTGTCAGCTCTGGTGCCTTGTCGGTCTTGTCAAACAGCGACAGGTCAAAGGCCACGGGCTGCGCCAGCCCGCCGGTCACGGTGTTGATCTGAACCGCACGCGGGAAATAGAGCCCGGGCAGGAAGAAATCGACGTTGTAGCTGCGGTCTGTCTTGGACCACAACGCATCCTTGCTGCGGAACCAGCGCGCCTTGTAGTCGTCATAAGACTGGTCCAGCCAGTCCTGCGGCACGGCCGGGCGTTCGGCATAGTCTTGTGCGGCCAGCGCGCGCGCCTTGGCCACCACCGCGTCGCGGCTGAAGGGCTCGGCGTCGCTGGCCAGCCCGGGCAGCGCGGACAGGGCGGTGCTGCCAAGCGCGGCAGCCAGAAAGGTACGGCGGGAAAAAGAGCTCATTTCTTGGCTCTCCAGGGTTGTGACTTGAACCAGGCGGCGCCGTAAGCGCAGCCAATGATTAGGAAAAATCCAATGATATTGGCGAATGCCGTGGTCATAACCGCACGGTCGGTCTGGTCAAGCGCAAAGCCGATGAAGCGGGCCAGCGCCATCGAAAACACAAACACCGCAAGCGATTGCTGGCCGACTTTGGTAACGACCTGCAACAATACGGCCCAAATTCTTGCAGCCAGTGACTGGCCGGTGGCAATCAGCCGTTTTCCTCCCTCACCGGCAGCGGCCCAGCCCAGATAGGCGAGCGACAGGAAGTGGGTATAGCGCAGCAGGCCGAAGTCTGTTTTTTCGCGCCATTCGCTGCTGGGCTTCCAGGTTTCACGGATGGCATCGGCCAGATCCATGTTCCAGTACTCGACCCAGCCCAGCACCTTGCCGGAGCCGAAGGGCGCGGAGAAGATGACGAAACCGGCGGCCAGCACAACCAGCACCTTGGAAACCGGCGGCTTGGGCAGCCAGCCCTTCATGAAGGCAAAGCCGGTGAAGAACAGCAGCTGCCAGCCGAAGGGGTTGAAGAACCACTCGCGGTCTGACCACGGCTCTGCCGGCAGCGAGACACCGTTGGGGCCGAGGCCGAGAATGTAGGGGTTGGCGGTCAGCCAGATCAGCACGGACGCCATCGCCACGGCCCACACCCCGGCCTTCTCCAGCCCCATCATCAGCGGCATCAGCAGCAGCACCACCAGATACATCGGCAGGATGTCGAAGTAGTTGGGGACATAGGTCAGGGTGAAGATGCCGGTGAGCTGCTGCACGGTGTTGTTGAAGAACCAGTGCAGGTTCAAGGAGCCGATATAGCTCTTGTCGAAGCTGCCATAGAGGTCCAGTGCCGCCATTGATGCGGCAAGGAAGAAGAACAGCCCGATATGGGCCCAGTAGACCTGCCAGCAGCGGTAGGCGACGCGGGCAGTGCCCAGCCACCAGCCTTGGCGGTCAAAAGAGCTGCCGAAGGCGATGGCAGAAGCCATGCCGGAGCAGAAGACAAAAATCTCGGTTGCATCGGAAAACCCGAACCGCGCTGGGATCCATCCCGCCCAGCGGTTGCCCGGGATATGGGCTGCCAGGATGATGAACATGGCGATGCCGCGGTAGAAGTCGAGCCGCGGGTCGCGCACGCGCGTCTGGACCGCCTGCGGCGGGGGCACTGCGCGGTTGGCGGCGGCTGGGTCTTTTTGAGGCCCGGGAAAGGGCGCAACGCTGGACATCTGTGGTTTTGGTCCTTGAGGGTCTTATTCGGCAGGTACGCTTTTGGCCCCGGACGGATCTCGGGCCTCGGCAATCAGGGTGCGGCGGGCAAGCGCATAGTTGTCCTCTGCGCCGCCCCGCTTGGCGCGGCGGTCATCAAGGATTGCTTCGACTTCGTCAAGCTGGCCTGAGCGGATTCCCGCGTCTATGGTTATGCGTTCAAAAACATCGCGTTGCGCGTGGCTGCCGCCGGCCAGCTGCAGGGTGGCGCGGGCTGTGGATAAGTGGTTGAAAGCGGCCTTGTAATTACCGTCTCCGAAGGCTTCCAGCCCGTCCGCGGCGGCGCAGCCGGGGTCCGCCATGCGCGCCCGCGCCTCGGTGCCGCCGCGTTCCGCATCGGCGTAAATCCGCTGCACCAGCCGGTGAGCGTCTTCCTTGCGGTGCCCGGTCAGGGCCAGCAGATAGTGCAGATCGGCAAAAATCAGGCTGCCGTCCTCGGTCCGGGCGGCACAGAGATTCGCCAGCTCCTCCCAGCGGCTGCCCACGTCCACCCCCTCCAGCTCCAGCCGCGACAGCAGCGAGGTCGCGTTGGAGATGTCGCGGTAGTCGTCCGTCCGGTCCTTGCGCACCTCGGTGTCATAAAGCGCGATGGCCTCATCCATCTGGCCCAGGTCCAGATGCATCAGCGCCTTGTGCCACCAGACGTGATAGCGGAAGTTGTTGCAATGCGCCCAGGCTTCCTCGCGGCCGTGCAGCCAGTCGAGCCCGGCTTCGGCGTTGCCGGTCATGTCGTGCACATGCGCCACCGCATGCAGGCCCCAGGCATCATCCGGCGCCATCCACAGCGCCTGCCGGCCGGCATTGGCGGCGCGCTCATAATCGCCGGTTTCCTCCAGCGCAAAGGAATGGCAGCCCAGCAGGTAACCGCGGCCCGCATGGTCCGGCGCGTAGGCCGGCAGCACCCGCTCGATCGAGGCGCGCATCCCTGCGGGATCGCCCATGATAAAGCGGATGCCGTGGCTGAGCTTCATCGCCAGGGTGTCCTGCGGGCAGACGTCCAGCACCTCTTCCATCCGCTGGATCGCCAGGGTGGGGCGGCCGGCCAGCCAGTTTTCCAGCGCATCCACGTATTTGCGCTCACGCGGCAGGGCGCCCTCGTAACAGGCCTTGGCATCGCGCAGCGCTTCGCGCGCAGCCGGCACCAGCTCAGAGCGCCCCAGCATCAGCAGCGACAGCCCCTTGATCGCATGGCCCAGGGCAAACTCAGGCGCGGCCTTCAGCACCGCGCCCAGGTGATCCGCGGTCACGGCTGCGTGGGACAGAACTCCCAGCTGCACGGCGTTCCAATCCTGCTGTGCGGCTGCATCGGTCAGGCTGCTGTCTTGGCCGAAGATATCATGCGTCATGAGAGTCCAATCATTGTTCTGAATTGAGCGCAGTGTCTGTGTCCTGCTGAACAGTAGGCCATAGGATTGGCCCGGGCGAACCCTGCTCGCGGTTTGGTGATAGCCTGTGTGCGCCTGGCCGGAAATTTCACCGGATGTGTAGGTTTTCCGGGCAAATTTCTGCAAGAGGCGCGGTTAGCAGCCGGCAATTACCGCGCTGTTTTGGCGGTGATTTGCCGGAAACTGTAACACTTGGCAGAAAGCCGCCGCGGTTCTGCCTGCTCAAGACCCGTCAAAGGGCGAGTCGGACCCCAGCAGCTCCTCCGTGCCTTCGCCGCAGCGGGGCGGCGCGTGCCGGTATGTCACCGGCGTGCGGGAGAAATTCAGCGGGTTGCCCAACAGCTTGACCGGACCGGCCGCGGTGTCCATGCCTATGGCCATATTGCGGGCTTCGACCTGGCCGGTGGCGAACAGGGTCTCCAGGTTTTGCACCGGACCGGCAGGCACCTTGCGGGCCTCCATGGCGGCCAGAACCTCATCCGTGGTGAACCGCTGCACGGACGGGATCAGGATCGCATTCAGCGCATCGCGGTGCTGCAAACGGGCCGGGTTGGTGGCAAACCGCGCATCCTCGGCCAGGCCCTCAAGCTTGAGGAACTCCATGAAACGGCGGAACTGGCTGTCGTTGCCCACTGCCAGGATCACGTGCCCGTCAGAGGTTTCATACACTCCATAGGGCATGATGCTGGGATGCTCATTGCCGCGGCGCTTGGGGATCTGGCCGGTGTTCAGATAGGCGACGCCCTCGTTGATCAGCCAGGCGATCTGGGCATCGACCAGCGCCAGGTCGATCTGCTGGCCTTCGCCGGTCTTTTCCCGGTGGTGGAGGGCGGACAGGATGCCGATGCAGGCGTACATGCCGCACATCACATCAGCGATGCCGACGCCTGCCTTCATCGGCTGGCCGTCCGGCTCTCCGGTCAGGGACATGATGCCGCCAAAGCCTTGGGCCATGATGTCATAGCCGGGCTTGTGGCTGTTGGGGCCGGTCTGGCCGTATCCCGAAATGGAGCAGTAGATCAGGCCGGGCAGATCATCCTTGAGGCTGGCGTAATCCAGCCCGTATTTGGCCAGCCCGCCGGGTTTGAAGTTCTCGATCAGGATATCGGCCTCGGCCGCCAGACGCCGGATGGCCTGCTGGCCTTCTTCCGTTGCAATATCAATGGCTACCGAGCGTTTGTTGCGGTTGGCGGCCATGAAATAGGCCGAGAGGTCGGATTGGTTTCCGTCCGCATCGGTCACATAGGGAGGCCCCCACTGGCGGGTGTCATCCCCGCCGGTCTTGGGGTTTTCAACCTTGATCACTGTGGCGCCGAGATCGCCCAAGAGCTGGGTGCAGGTGGGCCCAGCCAGGATGCGGGAGAGGTCGAGAACCTTGACCCCGTTCAGGGCGCCGTGGGGGAGCATGTCAGATGCGGCCATCGTAGCCTCCGCGTTCGATCACTGCCGAAATCACTGTGAACTTGTCTGCTGTCAGCGCGTCCTGCAAGGCGGCGCGCAGTTCGGCACGGCTGGTCACCGTCACCCCATTGCCGCCAAAGGCCCGGCCCATCGCGGCAAAGTCGTGTTCCGCAAAATCCACCCCGCCGTTGGCAAGCTGCCGCTGCCGCTGCTTGAGCTCGATCAGCGCAAGGCTGGCATCCGCAAAGACCACGAAGATCGGCGCCACGCCCAGCTCTGCCGCGGTGGAGAGTTCGCCCGCGACCATCAGAAACCCGGCGTCGCCCGAGAAGCTGACAACCGGGCGCTCCGGCTGCGCCAGCTTGCGCCCGATCGCCATCGGCACTGCGCAGCCCATGGTGCACAACGCTGAGGACTGGATCAGGCCGCGCGGCTCGGAGCATTCCCACATCTGGCTCAGCAGAATGCGGTGGGCGCCGCTGTCGGCGGTTGCAAGGGTATCCGGGGGCAGCACGGCACGGCATTCGGCGATGACACCGGCAGGCCCCCAGTCGTCGTCTTGCGGGAAAGCCTCTGCCAGCGCCGCCTTTACAGCGGCCGGGCGGCCGCAGGTCCAGGCCTCGCGAGGTTCGGTTCCATCGGACAGCGCCTCCAGCGTGGGGGCAATGGCGGACAGGAAGTTCAGGCCCGCCTGATGCATGTAGTGGGTGTTGGCCACGGGGGCGATGTCGATGACGTTCTGGGTCTCCGCGTCCCAGACATTGCGCCAGCCGGGGCGCATCTCGATCGGGTCGTACCCGATGCAGAGCACCAGATCGGCTTCCCGCACCAGCGGCAGCAGGTGCTTGTCCGCCAGCGGAGACAGGCCCGCGCCGCCAAGGCACAGCGGGTGATCCTCGGGGAGGATGCCCTTGGCCTTGTAGCTGGTGACGAAGGGGATCTGGTGTTGTTCGAGGAAGGTGCGGAGGGCAGTACCGGCGTTCTCCTGCAGCGCATCCAGCCCGATCACCGCCACCGGGCGCTCCGCCGCCGCCAGCCAGGAACGCGCCTGCGCCAGCGCCTCACCGCTTGGCGCGGTTGCACTTGCAGGCGCGCGGCGGATGCCGCGGTCCCTGGCCGGCGCGTCTGCGGTGGAGATCGGCACGTCGATATGCACCGGCCCGTTGCGCGGCGCGGTTGCGATGGCGACCGCCTTGTCTACGATCAGGTCCGCGGCGTCTGCGTCCAGCCGGAAGGTGGCCTTGGTGATCGGGGCATAGACCGCGCGGTGGTCGAGGACCTGATGGGTGTAGCTCTGCTCCTCCGCTGCGTCGACGCAGCCCGTCAGCACCAGCATTGGTACCCGGTCCTGATGGGCGTTGGCGACCACGTTGATGCCGTTCAGCGCGCCGGGCCCGAGGGTGGCGACCAGGATGACCGGCGCGCCGTCCGCATGGTGAACGCCTTCGCCGATGAAACCTGCACAGTTTTCATGCTTGGCCAGGTGAAAGGCGATGCCCGCCTTGGTCAGCGCATCAACCAGCGTCAGCACCTCGCCGCCGGGCATCCCGAAAGCATGGCGGCAGCCCGCCTCGTAAAGCCGCCGGGCCAGAACGTCGGTTGCGCGCAAGGGATCTGTCATCTTGTCCGTCCAATCCGTTGAATTACCGCCAGATTGCCGAGGCTGCGCCCGCGCGCAAGCCCGCTCACGCCAGTGTGAGAAATGCTGCGGCGGAAACCGGCGCATTCCTTGCGCTGCCGGCCGCATCGCGGAAACAGCCCGGAGCGGTTATTTCAGCGCCCGTCCGGCGATCAGCGCAAAGCGGCGGTCGAGCTGGCCTGCGAGGGCCGCCAGCCCCGCGCCGCCTTCGTCCGCGTAAGGCGCAAAGACGTAGGTGGGCAGCTTGTAGGACAGGGTGGCGCTGCCGTCCGCCTCCTCGGTCACATACATCCGCACCGGCGCCTCGATCATCGCGGCGGTGGAGAGGGCGAGGATCTTCACCGCGAAGTCATTGTTGAACAGGCCAATGACACGGTTGCCGGGGATGGTGATGCCGCGGGCCGCTGCCGCCTGGGTGGGGCCCGCCTGGGTGACCACCCCCAGCCCTTCGGCCTTGGCGGCGGCTTTGACGTCTTCAATCAGCTGCGCATAGGGTTTTGCGGTTTCATGCACCGCCCAGCCATCGCGCGGTGCGATGCTTCCGGCAGCCGCGGCAGAGGCAGCAAGGATCAGGACGGCTGTCAGGCGCTTGGCATACATGGCAGGTCTCCACGGTGTTTCTCCCGCTATTAAAGCACGCCGGCGGCCTTGCTGCTCACAATCGCGTGCATCAGGCGGCAGGCGGCCCGCCAGGGCTGAACCCTGCGCGCGCCCCGGGCGGGGCGCGCTCCGCTTGATAACGGCGATTTCCGGATCAGACGGCGATCTTGCCGCCGCCCTGTCTGGTCACCGCAACAACCGAGGGCCGCGGCGGCATTTGCGGATCAAAATCCGGCCAGCGTGTGGCCGGGTCCTCAAACGTCGAAGCGCGCCCGAAGCCCTTCAGGTCCTTGGTGCCGTCGGTGCCGGGATGCTGCACGGCCAGGAACAGCGTCTCACCGTCCGGGGTAAAGCAAGGGCCGCACAGCTCAGCCCCCACCGGGCAGCGGAAGAACAGCTTGGAATGGCCGCGCAGGCTGCCTTCGGTCTCCAGCCCGTAAAGCCCGTCCGACTTGCCGGTCTTGCCCCATTTGCTGCCCTGGTCGGTGGCCACCCATAACCGCCCCGCTGCGTCCATCGCGCTGTTGTCGGGGGAGCCGAACCAGCCGTGCTGCGACGTCTCCGGGTGCCACTCGGCGCCGACCGCGGCAATCCCCGGGTCGCCGCATTTCACCAGGATCGACCATCGGCCGCTTGCGGCTGCATGGTCGCCGCCGTCCTCCTTGATTTCGATGATATGCCCGAACCGCAACTCCGGCCTCGGGTTGGCGGCATCGGTCTGGTCGGCCTTGCGCTTGGCGTTGTTGGTCAGCATCACATAGGCAGTGCCGTCTCCGCGCGGCGAGGCATCCTCGGGCCGGTCCATCGGAGTGGCCCCCAGCGCATCCGCCGCCAGCCGTGTATCAATCAGCACATCCGCCTGGCTGGCAAAGCCGTTTTCTGCCGTCAGCGGACCCTGGCCATGCACCAGCGGCAGCCAGCGGCAGGTGCCGTCCGCCTCAAACCGGGCCACGTAGAGCGTGCCTTCGCTCAGCAGCCGGGAGTTGGCCGCGCGATCCTCTGACACCGTGCCGTGGGAGACGTATTTGTAAACATACTCAAACCGCGCATCGTCTCCCATGTAGACCACCAGCCGGCCGTCCTGGGACAGGGTTGTTTCCGCGCCCTCATGGGCGAAACGGCCCAGGGCGGTGTGCTTCACCGGTTTCGACAGCGGGTCCATCGGGTCGACCTCAACAACCCAGCCGAAACGGTTCACTTCATTGGGTTCTTTGCCGGTATTGAAGCGGTCGTGGTACTTGCCCCAGGCGTACCACATGCCGGGCACGCCGTAGCGCGCCATTTGCGCCGCCTCCGGCTGGCCGGAAAGGTCCGGCTCGCCTTCGGCGTCGAGGCGGTCGGTCCAGAAATAGCCGTGAAAGTTCTCCTCGGCCATCAGCCAGGTGCCCCAGGGTGTCATGCCGCCGGCGCAGTTGTTGAGGGTGCCGATAACCTCGCGTCCGCTGGGATCGGCGCTGGTCTGCATCCGCGGGTGGCCTGCGGCGGGGCCGTCAATGGCCATCACCGTGTTCAAAGGCGAGATCCGGCGGTTCATCGCGCCGTCAGGCACCACGGCCCACTTCCCATCAGCGCCGCGGGCAATCTCCACAACCGAGCCTCCATGCGCCGCCATCTCGACCTCAACCAGCTCGCGGGTCATGCCGGCGAACTCCGCCTTGTCCTGGCGGCCGAGGCCCGGGAACATCACCTCCTCGTTGGTGTATTCGTGGTTCACGCAGAGCAGGCCGCGGGTTCCCTCAGCGTTGAGCGGCACAAAGCCGACGTAGTCGTTGTTGTAGCCGAACTGCTGCAGTTGGGCCTCTGCCGTCTGGTTCATCACGTCGAATTCGGGCGCGCCGGCAAAGATCGGATCGCCCCAGCGCAGCAGGATCTCCGCGTCATAGCCCGGCGCCACATGGTGCGTTTCGTCATTGCCCCACGCCAGCTCGTCAAAGGCATAGCGGCTTCGGGCCGCAGGTGACGCGGCGCTGGCCTGGCGCGGAGCGGTCAGGGCGGAGGTGCCGAACAGGGCAGTGGCGGCAGAGGTGCCCAGCATGCCTTTCAGCATTGCGCGGCGGCCATAGCGGGCGGCGATCACATCGCCGATGGTGCGGCTGGGGGCCGGGTTCACCGGAATGTCGTCAGAGGCCTCAAAAGCTTCCGCCTTGTTTCCGTTTTGCGGGTCTTTGATGATCTGCTCACGGTTCACGGGGGTCTCCGGAGTGTTAAGGGGCGTCTATGCGGTGGATGCAGGGCGGATACACCCGGATGTCTTAGGAATGGTGTGTAACACGTATGTAATCGTTAATGAAAATTAACCAAGACTTCACATTTGCGCGGGCAATCTGAAACCCCGGCCTGTCCCCGCGGGGACAGCGGATTATTCTGCCGGCCGGAAGCCTTCGATCAGCTGCCGCAGCCCGATGGCGGCGCCGGCAAAGATCGCCAGCATGGTGACAGGCGCCGAGACCGCCAGAAGCGAAAACGCGCTGAGGCCCTGGCCGACGGTGCAGCCCATCGCAATCACCGCGCCTGCGCCCATGATCGCGGCGCCGATAATCTGGCGGCGCAGCTCGCGCGGGTCCTCGCAGGCCTCCCAGCGGAAATGGCCCTTGATCAGTGAGCCGAGGAACGCGCCGGTCCAGACCCCCGCGATGGAGCCGACGGCAAAGGACAGCGGGCGCAGGGAACCGGTCATGGTCCACAGGATCGTCTCGCCCAACGGCGCGGAGAAGGAGTGGGAAACCACCGGCAGCGCCTCGAACCCTGCGGTGTTCACAAAGGTGGTTCCGGCCCAGCCGGAGGTGACTGCAAGCCCCACAACCGCGGACCAGAACAGCGCCTGCCTGTCGCGGCGCAGTTCGGCATTGGCGAGGGAGACCAGCAGGATCAGCAGGCCCGCGGTGGTGCCGATGGCGGCCAGCGGCAGCCCGCTCCAGGCGGCGGCGTAATGGGCGAGTCCCGGCGGGATCTCGTTGGTGACGTCCTGCTGGGCAAAGAAATAGTTCCGCACAGGGGCGAGGGGGCCTGCGAGGACGACATAAGTGGAAACGCCCATCACCAGCACGATCACAAAGCTGCGCAGGTCGCCGCCGCCCAGCCGGGCAATTGCGCCATAACCGCAGTTGCCGCTGAGCGCCATGCCGTAGCCGAACATCAGGCCGCCTAGGATCGAGGCGGCGGGCATCCAGCGGATCGACAGGTAAAAGGACTGGCCCGCATCCACCAGGCCCAGCCCGATCAGTGCAAAGCTGGTGGTGACCGCCACACCGATGGCCACCCCCCACATCCGCATCCGCAGGGACGAGCCGCCATAAAGCAGGTCTTCGATAGCTCCCAAAGTGCAGAACCGCCCCAGCCGGGCGGCAAGTCCCAGCAGAACACCGCCCAGCAGCCCGATGCAGGCGGCCAGCTGGTGTTCTGTCAGGATGTCAAACATGTCAGGATTTCAATCGGGCGTCAGCCGTCGTCCTTGCAGAACAGGTCATAGACCACTTCCAGCATCCGGCGGGGCTTGTCGTCGGCCAGTCGGTAGAAAATCGCCTTGCCTTCCCGGCGGGGAATGACCAGCCCTTCCAGACGCAGGCGGGAGAGTTGCTGGGAGACGGCGGCCTGGCGGGCTGACAAGAGCTCTTCCAGTTCGGTCACGGATTTCTCGCCGGAGACCAGATGGCACAGGATCATCAGCCGGCCCTCGTGGCTGATCGCCTTGAGGAAATTGGACGCCTTGGTCGCGTTTTCGACCATCCGGTCCATCTCCTCCGGGTCCATGTCAGCGGTAAACTGTGGTAGTGCCATGTGCCGTCTCCTGAGCGGCACCGCGGTGCCGCACTCCTATCACTTGCCCCAACAGGGCGGTCAGCTGCCGCCCTTTGAGTTCGTATTATCAACAAACCCTGTATGGGCGCTTAGCAAATCTGCAAGCAAAGGCCAAAAAAAATCTTCACCCGGGTAGCCTTCGAGGCGCGCGCGCTCCTGTCCGTCTTCGACCACCAGGAAGGTCGGTGTGAACATGACCCTGCGGGTAACTTGCAAATCATCGGGCAGGGCGCGCAGATCCACACGGCGCAAGGGCGCGTGTTTGCCCTCAGCCGTTTTGGGGTAGATCGGGGCGATCTCCGCGTTCCAGCGGGCGCACCACTCGCAGCCCGGCTGTTCGACCATCACCAGTTCCGCCGCCCAGGCGGGCAGCGTTGCAAAGGCTATGGCCGCAGCTGCAGCCAAATGCCGGAAGGAGCGCATGCGTTTCATTCCATCTGTTGACGGTACCGTTAGAAACAACATAATTCGAATATGTGAATGACACAAGCCGGGCCCGGATAACGTTCGCGTAGGGCCTTTTGGGGGTGCGATGCTCGAAATTACCCTGTTTGGCGCCTTGATCGCAGGTTTGCTGAGCTTTTTCACCCCCTGCATTTTGCCGATGGTGCCGTTTTACCTGTCCTACATGGGCGGGCTGTCGATGGCAGAACTGCGCGGGGACGGGGCGATTGCCGCCGGTGCGCAGCGGCGGCTGCTGGTGTCGGCCGTGTGTTTTGCCGCCGGGGTCACCACGGTGTTCATGCTGATGGGCATGGGGGCAACCGCGCTGGGGCAGCTGTTCGGGCAGTATCTGGAGGTTCTGTCCTATGGCGCGGCGGCGCTGCTGCTGCTGTTCGGGCTGCATTTTCTGGGCGTGGTGAGGATCCCGCTTCTGTACCGCGAGGCGCGGATGGAGAGCAGCGCGGAGCCGTCCACAGTCTTGGGTGCCTATCTGATGGGGCTGGCGTTCGGGTTCGGCTGGACGCCTTGCGTCGGGCCGGCTCTTGGCGTCGATCCTGATGATCGCCTCCGGCATGGGCGAGGTGTGGCGGGGCGGGGTGCTGCTGCTGGTCTACGGGCTGGGCATGACGGCGCCCTTTGTGGTCGCGGCGCTGTTTGCCAAACCGTTCCTGGGCTGGGTCGCGCGCCACCGCAGCGCCTTTGCCTGGGTGGAAAAGGGCATGGGCGCAATGCTGGTTTTGTTTGCGGTGCTGATCGCCACCGGCGGGGTGCGGCTGATCGCTGAGGCGATGATCCGCTGGGTGCCGGGGTTCAGCGCAATCGGGTAAATGAGGTTTGGAGGTCAACATGCTGAGAAATATTGCGAAAGTGTTAATGGCCGTGGTTCTGGCCGGGCCGCTGGCAGCGGCGGAGCTGGGCGACGACGGGCTGCACAAGACGTCGTGGATGCGGGACACCTTCAAGGACCTGCGCGAGGACCTGGAGGAGGCCAACGGCGAGGGCAAACGGCTGGCGCTGATCTTTGAGCAGCGCGGTTGCGTCTACTGCACCAAGATGCATGAGGAGATCTTTCCCCGGCCGGAGATCAGCCAGTATATTGAGGACAATTTCTTTGTCGTGCAGCTGAACCTTTACGGCGACGTGGAGGTCACCGACTTTGATGGCGAGACGCTGGCGGAGAAGGACATGGCCCGCAAATGGGGGGTGCTGTTCACGCCGACGATTCTGTTCCTGCCCGAAGAGGTGGGGGACAATGCCACAGCACCCGAGGCCGCGGTGGCGATCATGCCTGGCGCATTTGGCGCGGGAACCACGCAGGACATGTTTACATGGGTCAATGAAAAGCGCTATGCGCTTGATAACGGGGAAGATTTCCAGCGCTATCACGCGCGCCGCATTCAGGAGCGCAACAATGGGTCCACAGACTGACGATTTGCGCATCATCTACAAAAATTCACAATAATGAATTTGTTGTTGCGTAGCGGGGGCGCTGTGCCCTACGGTATGCAAAGCTAAGCAAGCCGCCCGGTAAAAGCGGCAGCCAATGGGAGGAAACATGAAGCTTACATCTCTGACACTGGCGCTAAGCCTGGCCGGGACTGCGGCTTTGGCCGGGGAGGTTGCTCCGAAGGCGGTGGAGTATGGCGAGTCGGGTGAGGTTGCAGCCTCGCTGACCGGCGTTGCCGGCGATGCGGCCAGCGGCGCGGTGATTGCCGGCACCAAGTCCAAGGGCAACTGTGTGGCCTGCCATCAGGTGACAGCCCTGGCGGATGTGCCGTTCCATGGCGAAATCGGCCCGTCGCTGGATGGCGCCGGCGACCGCTGGACCGAGGAAGAGCTGCGCGGCCTGATCGCCAATGCAAAGATGACATTCGAGGACACGATGATGCCGGCCTTCTACAAGGTCGAAGGCTTCATCCGTCCGGGCGATGCCTATACCGGCGAGGCCGGGGCTGAGCCGCTGCCGCCGATCCTGACGGCGCAGGAGATCGAGGATGTGGTCGCGTTCCTCGCGACGCTGAAAGAAGAGTAAGGCACGGGCGGGGGGCGTCCCGCGCTCCGCACCGATGTGAATTCAAAGGAGAGATATGATGGAGTTCTCACGCCGTGAGACCCTGGCGATGGGCCTGGGCGCTGCCGTGGTTACCGTGCTGCCGTTCCGTGCGACTGCGGCGGCGGATGACCGGATCGCCGCCTTTACCGGCGGTGCCGATATGGCCGAAGGGGGCGTGACCCTGACCGCGCCCGAGATTGCCGAAAACGGCAACACCGTTCCGGTTTCGGTCGAGGCGCCGGGCGCCACCGCGATCCTGGTGCTGGCCACCGGCAACCCGGAACCGGGTGTGGCCACCTTCAACTTCGGCCCTGGCGCAGCGCAGCAGTCGGCCTCCACCCGGATCCGCCTGGCAGGCACCCAGGACGTGGTTGCGGTTGCCAAGATGGCAGACGGCTCCTTTGCCAAGGCCAGCGCCACCGTCAAAGTCACCATCGGCGGCTGCGGCGGCTGAGGCCGCCCGCTCCCTGAACGGAATTCCTAAGGAGAATTAAAGACATGGCATCCGGTGTTAAACCCCGCGTCAAGGTCCCGAAAACCGCTGCCGCCGGTGAGGCGGTCACCATCAAGACGCTGATCAGCCACAAGATGGAAAGCGGCCAGCGCAAGGACAAGGAAGGAAACCTGATCCCGCGCTCGATCATCAACCGCTTCACCTGCGAGTTCAACGGCACCATGGTGCTGGACGTCGCGATGGAGCCCGCGATCTCCACCAACCCGTATTTCGAGTTCGACGCGACCGTGCCGGAAGCGGGCGAGTTCGTCTTTACCTGGTATGACGACGACGGCTCCGTCTACGACACCAAAAAGAAAATCGCCATCGGCTGATCCGTTCCGGATCTTCAGGCACGCGTCCTGTCCGGTTCGCGCCGGGCAGGGCAGGCACCCAAGGGAGGAAAAGGAATGAACAAAAAGGCAATCACAGCAATTGCCGCGGTGCTGGCGCTGCCGGTGGCAGCGGGCGCAGGCCCCGATGACGACAAGCTGGTGGTCAACGAGGACATCGAGATGGTTACCAAGGCCGCAGCACCCGCCCATGTGGCGGATGTGCTGGATGAGGTGATGTCGGGCTGGCACTTCCGCTCCGACGAAACGCAGGCCCTGCAGATGGATGACTTCGAGAACCCGGCGATGGTGTTTGTCGATCAGGCGCAGGAAGCCTGGGACACTGCCGACGGCTCCGAGGGCAAGTCCTGCGCGTCGTGCCACGGCGATGTCGAGGAAAGCATGGCAGGCGTGCGCGCGGTGTATCCGAAGTGGAACGAAGCCGCCGGCGAAGTCCGCACCTTGAACATGCAGATCAACGACTGCCGCGAAAACCAGATGGGCGCCGAGAAGTGGAAATACTCCGGCGGCAAGATGGCCGCGATGGAAGCTTTGATTTCGGTCCAGTCCCGCGGGATGCCGGTGAACGTGGCCATCGACGGCCCGGTCCAGGCGACCTGGGAGAAGGGCAAGGAGATGTATTACACGCGCACCGGCCAGCTGGAGCTGTCCTGCGCCAACTGCCATGAGGACAACTATGGCAACATGATCCGCGCCGACCATCTGAGCCAGGGCCAGATCAACGGCTTCCCGGTGTACCGCTTGAAGAACACCAAGCTGAACACCGCGCATGCGCGCTTTAAGGGCTGCGTGCGCGACACCCGCGCCGAGACCTACAAGCCGGGCTCGGCCGAATTTGTCGCGCTGGAACTCTATGTCGCCTCGCGCGGCAACGGGCTGTCGGTCGAAGCTCCTTCCGTCCGCAACTGA
Organism: Leisingera sp. ABM4_103; assembly: GCF_056158685.1. Classification (NCBI taxonomy): domain Bacteria; kingdom Pseudomonadati; phylum Pseudomonadota; class Alphaproteobacteria; order Rhodobacterales; family Roseobacteraceae; genus Leisingera; species Leisingera sp. ABM4_103. The sequence continues at coordinate 2,953,029 of NZ_JBSWTU010000005.1, forward strand.
TCTTTGCGCCCCGTGCCTGTAACCAGGTGCGGGGCGTGTCTCTTCTAAAACATTCATTCACGTGAATATGTCGCGTGAGCATACAGGATACCGGTACTCATGATCTCGCGCCGCGATTTTCTGCAGGTTTCCATGGCCGCCTCGGCCATGGTGGGGGCGTCAGGCTTTGGCAATTGGGCGCGGCTGGCTGCGCAGCAGTCGCTGACCCAGGACCAGCTGCTGGAGTTTGACACCTTTGGCAACATCAGCCTGATCCATGTGACCGATATTCACGGGCAGCTTAAGCCGATCTATTTCCGCGAGCCGTCGATCAATCTGGGGGTTGGCGAGAACAAGGGCCATGTGCCCCACATTACCGGCGCCGACTTCCGCAAGGCCTATGGCATCGCTGACGGCAGCCCCTCGGCCTATGCGCTGACCTATGATGATTTCTCGGCGCTGGCCGCCATGTACGGCCGTGTCGGCGGGATGGACCGGGTGGCGACGATCATCAACTCCATCCGTGCCGACCGTCCCGATGCGCTGCTGTTTGACGGCGGCGATACCTGGCATGGCTCCTACACCTGCCATCACACGCAAGGCCAGGACATGGTCAACGTGATGAACGCGCTGAAGCCGGATGCAATGACCTTCCACTGGGAATTCACGCTGGGCAGCGACCGGGTGAACGAGATTGTCGAGGGCCTGCCCTTTGCCGCGCTTGGCCAGAATATCTTTGATGCCGAATGGGATGAGCCGGCCGAGCTGTTCAAGCCCTACAAGTTCTTTGAGCGCGGCGGCGCCAAGGTGGCGGTTATCGGCCAGGCCTTCCCCTATATGCCGATCGCCAACCCGCGCTGGATGTTCCCGGAGTATTCGTTCGGCATCCGTGACGAGAACATGCAGATGATGGTGGATGAGGTCCGCGCCGCGGGCGCGGATCTGGTGGTGGTGCTGAGCCACAACGGTTTCGACGTCGACAAGAAGATGGCCGGCAAGGTGCAGGGCATCGACGTTATTCTGTCGGGCCACACCCACGACGCGCTGCCGGAGCCGGTGCTGGTCGGCAAAACCCATATCATCGCGTCCGGTTCCAATGGCAAGTTCGTCTCCCGCGTCGATCTGGATGTGCGTGACGGCCAGCTGATGGGGCTGCGGCATAAGCTGATCCCGGTGTTCTCGGACGTGATCGCGCCGGACCCGGCGGTGGCACAGCTGATCGACGCCGAACGCGCGCCCTACAAGGCGCAGCTGGAGGAGGTGATCGGCCAGACCGATACGCTGCTGTACCGCCGCGGCAACTTCAACGGCACCTGGGACGACCTGATCTGCGATGCGCTGCTGAGCGAGCGGGAAGCGGATATTGCCATGTCGCCCGGCGTGCGCTGGGGCCCGTCGCTGGTGCCGGGGGATGATATCACCCGCGAGGATATCTGGAACGTGACCTCTATGTCCTACGGCGAGGCCTACCGGAGCGAGATGACAGGCGAGTTCATCAAGGTGATCCTGGAGGACGTTGCCGACAACATCTTCAACCCCGATCCCTATTACCAGCAGGGCGGCGACATGGTGCGGATCGGCGGCATGGGCTACCGCATCGACATCACCAAGCCGCAGGGCGAGCGTATCAGCGAGATGACGCTGCTGAAAACGGGCGAAGCGATCGACCCGGCGAAGTCCTATGTGGTGGCCGGCTGGGCCAGTGTGAATGAAGGCACAGAGGGGCCGATGATCTGGGATGTTGTCGAGGATCATATCCGCAAGCTGGGCACCGTGAGCCTGAAACCGAATACCTCCGTGCAGGTGGCGGGCGCCTAATCAGCGCCTGCCCCGGCAGGGGCAGATCACACCCGCCCTGGCGGCGGGCAGACCGAAAAAATTTTGCGCAGTTGAATTCACGAACGTGAATTTATCTATGTAAGGAGGCAAATAAAGATGAGTGACGACGCCAAGAGCCTGGCGCCCTCGCGCCGCCAGTTCCTGACCGGAGCGGCAGCGGCTGGCGCAGGGGCAGTGGCGGCCGGGGCTGCCAAGGCAGCAACACCCGATCCGCTGATCACCGAAGTGCAGGAGTGGGCCAGCGGTCTGGGCGAGGGGGTGGATGCCACGCCCTATGGCCTGCCGATCAAATACGAAAGCGACGTGGTGCGCCGCAACGTGGAGTGGCTGACGGCGGACACCATCAGTTCGATCAACTTCACGCCGATCCATGCGCTGGACGGCACGATCACGCCGCAGGGGTGTGCGTTCGAGCGTCATCATTCGGGCGCCATCGAGCTGCGCAAGGAAGATTACCGGCTGATGATCAACGGTCTGGTCGATACGCCGCTGGTGTTCACTTACGAAGACCTGGAGCGTTTCCCGCGTGAGAACCGTGTCTATTTCTGCGAATGCGCGGCGAATTCCGGCATGGAATGGGCGGGCGCGCAGCTCAATGGCGCGCAGTTCACCCACGGGATGATCCACAATATGGAATACTCCGGCGTGTCCCTGCGGACGCTGCTGGAGGAAGCTGGCGTCAATCCCGAGGGCAAATGGGTCTATGTGGAAGGCGCGGATGCGTCCTCCAACGGGCGCTCGATCCCGCTGGAGAAGGCGATGGACGACGTGCTGGTGGCCTTCAAGGCCAATGGCGAGGCGCTGCGCAAGGAGCATGGCTATCCCGTCCGCCTGGTGGTGCCGGGCTGGGAAGGCAACATGTGGGTCAAATGGCTGCGCCGGGTCGAGGTCATGGACCAGCCGGTCGAAAGCCGCGAGGAGACCTCGAAATACACCGACACGCTGGCCAATGGCGTCAGCCGCAAGTGGACCTGGGAGATGGATGCGAAATCCGTCGTCACCAGCCCCAGCCCGCAGGCGCCCATCAAGCATGGCGCGGGGCCGCTGGTGATCACCGGTCTGGCCTGGTCGGGCCGCGGCGCGATCACGGGAGTGGATGTGTCGCTGGACGGCGGCAAAACCTGGGCCGAGGCGCGGCTGGCGGCGCCGGGAACGGACAAGGCGCTGACCCGGTTCTACCTGGATATCAACTGGGACGGCTCCGAGATGCTGCTGCAGAGCCGGGCCAAGGATTCTTCCGGCTATGTGCAGCCCACCAAGGCGCAGCTGCGCGAGGTGCGGGGCTTGAATTCGATCTATCACAACAACGCCATCCAGACCTGGTGGGTCAAGGCAAACGGGGAGGCGGAAAATGTCGAGGTTTCCTAACAGGCTGAACAACAGAGCAGAGGGCAGCGCCCGGCCGCGGGCGGAAAGCGAAGCGCCCGCCCATGAGGGCGGCCGGGCGCTGCCCGGCCTGTCGGCCGGGCGGAACATTCTATTGGCTGTATCGCTGGCGGCTCTGGGTGCTGGGCCTGTTGCGGCGGAGAAATTCGGCCTGGGCCGTCCGGCCTTGCCGGAGGAAATCGCGGCCTGGGATCTGGACGTGGCGCCGGATGGCACCGGCTTGCCTGCGGGCTCGGGCGATGTGTTCACCGGTGAGGAGGTCTTTGCCGAGAAATGCGCGGTCTGCCATGGCGATTTTGCCGAGGGCGTGGGCAACTGGCCCAAGCTGGCAGGCGGGCAGGGTACGCTGGACCATGAGGACCCGCTGAAGACGGTGGGCAGCTACTGGCCCTACTTGTCGACCACCTGGGACTACGTGAACCGGTCGATGCCTTTCGGCGATGCGCAGTCGCTGACGCCGGACGAGGTCTATGCCATTGTGGCCTACATCCTCTATTCCAACGATCTGGTGGATGACGAGTTCGTTCTTTCGGAAGAGACCTTCCTGGAAGTGGAGCTTCCGAATGCGGATGGTTTCATTCTGGATGACCGGCTGGAGGCGGAGAAGCACTTCTGGAACCCGGAGCCTTGCATTGAGAACTGCAAGGAAAACGTCGAGATCACCATGCGCGCCTTGGTGCTGGATGTGACGCCGGAGGAGGAAAGCGCAGAAGCGCCTGCCGGAGCGGCGCCCGCACAGGAAGCAGCAGCGGAAGAGGCGGTTGAAGAACCCGTTGAAACTGCTGCGGTTCTTGACCCGGAGCTGGTGGCCAAGGGTGAGAAGACCTTCAAGAAGTGCAAGGCTTGCCACCAGGTCGGCGAGGGCGCCAAGTCCAAGACCGGGCCGATCCTGAACGGCATCGTCGGTGCGCCGGCGGGGCATGAGGAAGGCTTCCGCTATTCCAAGGCGATGAAGGCCGCGGCGGAAGGCGGACTGGTCTGGGATGAAGCCGAGCTGGCGGCCTTTCTGGCTAAGCCCAAGAAGTACATGAAGGGCACCAAGATGTCCTTTGCCGGGCTGAAAAAGGAAAGCGATATCGAGGCGGTGATCGCCTATCTGCAGTCCTATTCACAGTAAGCAGCAGCCCTGAAGGGTGTTGAGAAAGGGCGCTAAAGGCGCCCTTTTTCACTTGGGAGCCGGACCTTCTATTGCCGCGGCGGGAACACAAGGACGCTTGCGCCCTTGAAACGTTCCAGCCGGGCTTGCGGCTGCGGCTCCGGCGCGGGGCTGCGCAGGTCTGGCGGCAGATGGGCGCAGGTTTCGGCAGTTGTCCCGCAGAGGGAGACTTGGCGCCCGGTCAGAAGCTCCAGCCGGCTGGCCAGGCTGCTGGCCCGGTGAAGCCCTGCCTTGCGCGCTGCCGGGTGGTCCAGAATGCTGCCAGTGGCGTAGACCGGCCCCGGTTGCGCGGCAATGGCGGCGGCCATCGCGCGGGTCTCGTGCTGCCAGTCGCGAAAACGGGTGAATTGCACCGCGGTCTGCACCAGGTAGCTGAGCGCAACCAGCAGCACGGCATTGCGGGCCAGCCGCCCCGGCAGGCCAGGGCCGCGGCTGAGTTCTTGCGCGGCGCGCACGATCAGCACCGCATAGAGGATCCAAGTGAAATGAAAGGCCCGCACCGGGATTGTCACGCCCAGTTTCAGTACCTGCAGGGCCATCAGGGCCATCCCTGCCGCAAGCGCGGTCCAGAGATACAGCGCTTCGAGCGGCTGGCGGCGCAGCAGCACTGCTGTGGCAGTACTCATCAGGCACAGGTGAAACAGCAGAACCGGCGTGGACTGGAAGCTGAGCTTGCCGAGCAGGACCGACAGTGTTTCTTTCAGCAGCGGCAGATGCGGCCACAGCCCTGCCAGATCCCGCGCCGGGTCGGGGCTGCGGGCGGGGTCCAGCGGGATGCCAAGAACACCGTGGGACTGCCAGTTCAGGGTATAGACCGCCAGCACGGCAGCGGCGAAACTGGCCCCGAACAGGATCACCAGACCGGTGAGATCCCGCAGCGAGCGCTGACGGGTGCTGATCAGGCAGATCGCGAACAGGATCAGCGGGAAAGTGGTGTAGGCGGTGAACGCAAGCAGCGTGAACGGCGGCAGCAGCCAGCGCAGCGCGGCTTGTGACAGCACAAGGGCGAGGCAGGCAAACAGCGCCAGCACCGCGAACCCGGGGATGAGAGTGCTGGACCAGGGCGCCATCAGAAACACCGGTGGAGCGGGCAGCAGGGTCAGAGCCAGGACAATGGCAAACCACCTGCGGTTGCCGGGCGGGGTAGCGGCAGTGGCAATGGCGGTTGCGGTCACGCCCCACAGGATTTGGAACAGAACGAAATTCAGCCAGGCCGGCGTGACGACGCCGCGCAGGTGCCACAGGTAGTTGAGCCAGCGGCCTTCGGTCAGGGTTTTCTGCCAAAACCCTTCGGGCTGGGCCAACAGGGCTGGATAGTCGTCGTAACGGACTATCGGGTCCGCAAGGTTCCCCGCCGACACGGCGAGCAGCACCGGGACCGCCACGGCACTAGCCGTTAAGAACGTGCTTATGCTGCTGCCCGCCGCGCGTCTGTCTTGCGGCAGGTCGGTGACTGGGAAACGGCGCATAGAATACCTGATTGGTTAAAGAAATTAAGTCGCTCCGTTTCCTGAAATGGGTGGAGGGGAGCGGGGGGTATTAAAGGGCAGCTAAAAAGTACTATCCGGCCGATCCGGCTGCTGGGGGCCTGTGCCGGACTGCAGTTTCCGGCAGGTGTGGTGTCTTCTTCTTGATCTCCTTTGGCGTGTGGCTTGGGATAGAGGAAAAATCAGGCAAATATGTGGCTGATGCTACCATGGATTGAGAGCGCAAGTAAGCGTTGCACCGCGGCATCACTGCAGTGCCCCGCCGGGGCGGGGCGCCTCAAGCTCAGCTATTTCTTCGGGCAGAACGGCGCTCAGCTCCAACCCTTGCGGAAGAAATGCGGGGAGGCGCCGAACTTGCGTTTGAACTGGCGCGAGAAATGGGTGGCGGAGTTGAAGCCCGAGGCCAGCGCGATTTCGGTGACGGACATCGAGGTTTCGTTCATCAGCGCAAAGGCGTGGCTCAGGCGCATGTCGAAATAGACGTGCATCGGGCTTTGGTTCAGATAGCGCGAGAACAGCCGTTCCAACTGGCGGCGGGAGATGTCGAGCCGGTCGCAGAGCTCGCCGATCGACAGCGGCTCCTCGATTAATTCCTGCATCAGCTGCAGCGCATTGAGCAGGCGCTGGTTTCGGCTGCCGATGGCCACCGCATAGTTCGATTTCTGCGGCGCCGCCTGGCCGCCGGAGCGCACGTGCAGGCACATGTCGGCGACGATGATCGCCAGCTGCTTGCCGTGGCGCTCTTCGATCAGGTGCAGCATCATGTCGGTTGCGGCATTGCCGCCGCCGCAAGTCATCAGTGGGCCGGAGATTTCGAAGATATTCGGCGAGGGCTCCAGGTTCGGATAGCTTTCCAGAAAGCCCGGCTGGTTTTCCCAGTGGAGGGTGAACTTGTGATTCTTGATCAACCCGGCCTGGGCCAGCGCAAAGGCACCGGTGCAGATGCCGCCGATGGAGCGGCCAAAGCGGCTCTCGCGGCGCAGCCAGTTCAGGGTGACCTCGCTGGCGGCGGCGTGCGGTTCGACGCCTGCACAGACAAAACCCAGCGAATCCGAAGGCAGCGGTTGCAGCGGGGTGTCCGGCGTTACCACCATGCCGTTGGAGCAGCGCACCGGCTGGCCGTCCTCCGTCATGATGTACCAGCGGTAAAGCCGTGTGCCGGTGACCTGGTTGGCGATGCGCAAAGGTTCGATGGCGGCGGCCACCGGCAGCATCGTCGCCTTGGGCAGCAGCAGGAAATAGAAATCCTGCGGCTCGCCCTCAAACGGGATGGCGAGATTGGCGGCGGCGCCTTTCTGAACGAAACTGTCATCGGCCATGACGGGACCCCAGCGCAGCACCCGGGCAGCACAGCAGCCGGGCGGAATTCGGACTTGGTTTTGCTACCTAAGGCGCTGCCGCTGGCCGCAGCCCGAGAATAGCGACAGCGTTCCTGCGGATTGCGACACCGCACGCAGGTTTGCGGCAGCGTAAAATGCCCGCCGCCCCTTGCAGGTCAAATGGGGCGATACTAAAACTCGGGTAACACTCTGTCGGGTATGGTGCCGGACATAATTCAAAGCAGGCAGGTCGAAATGATTGATCCCAGAGAAACATACATGAACACCCTGGTCCCGATGGTGGTTGAGCAGACCAGCCGGGGCGAGCGGGCCTATGACATCTTTTCCCGCCTGCTGAAGGAGCGGATCATCTTTGTGAACGGGCCGGTTCACGATGGCATGAGCTCTTTGATCGTGGCGCAGCTGCTGCATCTTGAGGCGGAAAACCCGTCCAAGGAAATCTCAATGTACATCAACTCGCCCGGCGGCGTCGTGACCTCTGGCCTGTCGATCTATGACACCATGCAGTACATCAAGCCCAAGGTCTCGACCCTGGTTATCGGCCAGGCGGCGTCGATGGGTTCGCTGCTGCTGACCGCCGGCGAAAAGGGCATGCGCTTCAGCTTGCCGAACTCCCGCGTGATGGTGCACCAGCCCTCTGGCGGCTTCCAGGGCCAGGCGACCGATATCATGATCCACGCCGAAGAGACCCTGAAGCTGAAGAAGCGCCTGAACGAGATCTACGTCAAGCACACCGGCCAGGACTATGACACCGTGGTCAACGCGCTGGAGCGCGACAATTTCATGTCGCCGGAAGAGGCCAAGGAATTCGGTCTGATCGACGAGATCGTTGAAAACCGAGCCAAAGGCGATGACGAGCAGGCCTGACGCCTGATCTTGTGAACAGCGGTGCGCCCCGCGGTGAATTTGGGGCGCACTTTCACATTGTGGCGGCCTAAGCACTGGCTTAAGCTGGCAGAAAGATGAAATGCCCCGCAGCGCGGGTGCAGCGGACCGGGCGGACTGAAAGGTAGACCATGGCGACGAATTCAGGCGGCGACAGCAAAAACACCCTCTACTGCAGCTTCTGCGGCAAGAGCCAGCATGAAGTGCGCAAGCTGATCGCAGGCCCCACCGTATTCATTTGCGATGAATGCGTTGAACTGTGCATGGATATCATCCGTGAAGAGACCAAGGCCTCCGGGCTGAAGGCCACCGACGGGGTGCCTTCGCCCAAGGACATCTGCCAGGTGCTGGATGATTACGTGATCGGCCAGGCCACCGCTAAGCGGGTGCTTTCGGTTGCGGTGCACAACCATTACAAGCGTCTGAATCATGCGCAAAAAGCGGGCTCGGACATTGAACTGGCAAAGTCGAACATCCTGCTGATCGGCCCCACCGGTTGCGGCAAAACCCTGCTGGCGCAGACGCTGGCGCGGATCCTGGATGTGCCCTTCACCATGGCGGATGCCACCACGCTCACTGAGGCCGGTTACGTGGGCGAGGATGTTGAGAACATCATCCTGAAGCTGCTGCAGGCGTCGGAATACAACGTCGAGCGTGCGCAGCGCGGCATCGTCTATATCGACGAGGTCGATAAGATCACCCGCAAGTCGGAAAACCCCTCGATCACCCGCGACGTCTCGGGCGAGGGCGTGCAGCAGGCACTGCTGAAGCTGATGGAAGGCACAGTGGCTTCCGTTCCGCCGCAGGGCGGGCGCAAACATCCGCAGCAGGAATTCCTGCAGGTGGACACCACCAACATCCTGTTCATCTGCGGCGGCGCCTTTGCCGGCCTCGACAAAATCATCGCGCAGCGCGGCAAGGGCTCGGCGATGGGCTTTGGCGCCGATGTGCGCGACAACGACGACCGCGGCGTTGGCGAGATCTTCCAGGACCTGGAGCCGGAAGACCTGCTGAAATTCGGCCTGATCCCGGAATTCGTCGGCCGTCTGCCGGTTCTGGCGACGCTGGAGGACCTGGACGAGGACGCGCTGGTCACCATCCTGACCCAGCCGAAAAACGCCCTGGTCAAGCAGTACCAGCGCCTGTTCGAACTGGAAGACACCGAGCTGGACTTTACCGACGAGGCGCTGAAGGCGATTGCCCGCAAGGCGATCGAACGCAAGACCGGCGCCCGCGGCCTGCGCTCGATCATGGAGGACATCCTCTTGGATACCATGTTCGATCTGCCGGGCATGGACAGCGTGACCAAGGTGGTCGTCAACGAAGAGGCGGTGACCTCGGACGCGCAGCCGCTGATGATCCACGCGGATGCCGAGAAAGAGCCGGCGTCTGCGGGGTGAGCGGATAGAACTTGGTTCAAACGGCGCGGTTTCTTCCGCGCCGTTTCTTTTTTGGAGGACGGCTTGGCTTGGGGGCTCTGCCCCCGCAGCAGCACGCCGCTGCTCCCCCGGGATATTTTCAGCCAGAAGAAGGTAAAGGGCTATGATCAAACGGATTTCCTCCGGCGGTGAATTCGAGGCCAAGATCGGCTATTGCCGCGCCGTAGTTGCGGGCGGTTTTGTGCATGTGGCCGGAACGGTCGGGCAGGGCGAGGATGTGGTGGCGCAGTGCCGGTCGGCATTGGACACCATCGGCGCGGCGCTGGAGAAAGCGGGCGCCAGCTTTGCCGATGTGGTGCGAGTCAACTACTACCTGCCGGACGCGGCAGAGTTTGAGCCCTGCTGGCCGGTTCTGGCCGAGACCTTTGGCGCCAACCCGCCGGCGGCAACGATGATTGAGTGCAACCTGATCGATCCCAAGTTCCGTATCGAGATTGAAGTGACGGCGCTGGCACCGGCGGAAAGCTGAGCCGGGGTTAACGCCACATTGACCGGGCTGAGGCAAAACTGCCCCTTCCCGCCGGGAGGGCTCCAGCGAGGGCGCAAGCCACTGGACCTTGGCGGGAAATTGGGCCATATCAAGGTCGGAAAACTCCGGAGGCATCCATGGGAATCCTGAACACTCTTCTGCGCGCTGTGACCTGGTGGAACGGCTCCACCCTGAACACCCGGATCTTCACCGCCCGCAAGGGCATCAAGGTAGGGGAAGACGATCAGGGCAACGTGTTCTACCGCAATGCGGACGACAGCAAGCGCTGGGTGATGTTCAACGGCGAAGTGGAAGCCTCGCGCGTCAGCCCCGATTGGCACGGCTGGCTGCACCGTACCTTTGACGAGGTGCCGAGCGAGAAGCCGCTGAAGCACAAGGCCTGGGAAAAGCCGCACCAGGAAAACCTGACCGGCACCATGATGGCCTATGCGCCGGCTGGCTCTATCCGCGCGGGCGGTGAGCCCAAGGAGCGCCGCGATTACGAGGCCTGGGTGCCTGAATAAACATCTGCCAGAAGGCTGGTTACATGTCCCACAATCCTACTGAAGTTTTTGCCGGCGGTGTTGTGCTGGCCGCCGCGGTTGCGTTTGCCGTTTATGCAGGGCAGGCGGCGGGCCTGTCGCGCGCCGGCGCCACCTATGACCTGAGCGCGTCTTTCCGGTCGCTGGAGGGCGTCAGCGTCGGCACCGATGTGCGGCTGGCGGGCGTCAAGATCGGCACCGTGACCGGCGTCGATCTGAACCCCGAGACTTTTCGCGCCGACACCCGGTTTTCGGTGAAGGAAGGGATCGAAATCCCTGATGACAGCGCGGTGGTGATTTCTTCCGAAGGTTTGCTGGGCGGCAATTTCGTCGAGATTATGCCCGGCGGCTCTCAGTTTGCCTTTGAGGCAGGCGACGAGATCGAGGACACGCAAGGCGCGGTCAGCCTGATTTCGCTGCTGGTCAAATTCGTCGCAGGCGGCGGGGAAGAGTCGTGAAACGCCTGGCCGCAGCGCTGACAGCCGCTGTGCTGGCGCTGCCTGCGGTGGCGCAGGAGCAGGCGGCGCAAGGGACCGCAGCGGTGCTGCGGGCGCTGGACAAGGTCAACGGCCACAGCATGGACGCCGAAGTCGCCGTTGGCGCCAGTGCGGAGATGTTCGGAGTTCTGGTCACAGTGTCGGAGTGCCGGTATCCGGCGGACAACCCGACAGGGGACGCCTTTGCCTATCTCACCGTGCGTAACCCCGATGACGGCGCGGTGCAGTTCGAGGGCTGGATGATCGCCTCCAGCCCGGCGCTGAACGCGCTGGACCACAGCCGTTACGATGTCTGGGTCATCCGCTGCAGCAGCAGCTGAGGCGAAGGCACCGAGGGGCGGGTGAAGTCAGCATCCTGTGACAAAGCTTCCCGCAGCAGCGCGCGGTAGCGGGCGCGGCTGACCTCGATACCGCCGAGCGAGGCCAGATGCGGGGTCAGGAACTGGGTGTCGCATAAGGTGAATCCCGCCTGCACCAGCCGGTCGGTCAGATAGGCCAGCGCCACTTTGGAGGCGTCGCGGCGGCGCGAGAACATGCTTTCACCGAAGAACGCACCGCCCAGCGAGACGCCATAGGTGCCGCCGGCCAGCACGCCCTGATGCCAGACCTCCAGTGAATGGGCGTTGCCCATCATGTGAAGTTCCAGATAGCGGTCGCGGATTTCGGCGCTGATCCAGGTCTCGGCCCGGTCGGCGCAGCCGTCGACCACCCCGGCAAAGTCGCGGTTCACAGTGATTTCAAAGCCGCCGTTGCGGATGCGCTTGGCCAGGGAGCGGGAGATGCGGAAACCGTCCAGCGGCAGGATCCCGCGCCGCTTGGGATCGACCCAGAACACGTCCGGGTCGTCGCGGTGTTCGGCCATCGGGAAAACACCGGCGGAATAGGCGTGCAGCAGAAGGTCCGCAGTCAAGCTCATGGTGCTGGCAGTATAACGGGAAAAGGCAGGCAAAAGTAAAACGGGGCGCAACCGATGGTGCGCCCCGTCGAATTTTAGCCCGGCGTGTTCTCTTCCAGCCAGCGTTCCAGCCAGTGGATGCCGTAGTCGCCGGTGTGGATGTCTTTCTCCTGCAACAGCGCATGGAACAGCGGCACGGTGGTGTCGATACCGTCGATGATCAGCTCGCCCAGGGCGCGGTTCAGGCGCGCCAGTGCTTCGGTCCGGTCGCGGCCGTGCACGATCAGCTTACCGATCAGCAAGTCGTAGTACGGCGGGATCGAATAGCCGTCATAGAGCGCCGAATCCATCCGGACACCCAGGCCGCCGGGCGCGTGGTACTGGGTGATCTTGCCCGGGCAGGGTGCAAAGTTCGGCAGTTTCTCGGCGTTGATCCGGACTTCGATGGCGTGGCCGTTGATCTCCAGGTCGTCCTGGGTGAACGACATCGGCAAGCCTTCGGCCACCCGGATCTGCTCGCGCACCAGGTCGACGCCAAAGATGGCCTCGGTCACCGGGTGCTCCACCTGCAGGCGGGTGTTCATCTCGATGAAGTAGAACTCGCCGTCTTCATACAGAAACTCGACGGTGCCGGCGCCGGAATAGCCCATCTTGCCAATTGCGTCGGCACAGATTTTACCAATCTTGGCGCGCTCTTCCGGGGTGATGCAGGGGCCGGGGGCTTCCTCGAACACCTTCTGGTGGCGGCGCTGCAGGGAGCAGTCGCGCTCAGCCAGATGGATACCGGTGCCCTTGCCGTCGCCAAAGACCTGGACTTCGATGTGACGCGGCTTCTGGAGGTATTTCTCCATGTAGACTTCGTCATTGCCGAAGGCGGCCTTGGCCTCGGAGCGGGCGGTGGAGAAGGCTGAGGTCAGCTCTTTCTCGTCCTTGGCCACCTTCATGCCGCGGCCGCCGCCGCCGGCGGTGGCCTTGATGATGACCGGGTAGCCCATGTCCTTGGCGGCCTTTTTGGCCGCGGCAATGTCGGGCACGCCGCCGTCGGACCCGGGAACCACCGGAATGCCGAGGTTCTTGGCGGTTTCCTTGGCGGTGATCTTGTCACCCATGATGCGGATATGTTCGGCCGAGGGGCCGATGAACGTCAGCCCGTGGTCCTCGATGATCTGCACGAAGTTGGCGTTTTCCGACAGGAAGCCGTAGCCCGGGTGGATCGCCTGGGCGCCGGTGATCTCGCACGCCGAGATGATGGCGGGAATCGACAGGTAGCTTTGCGCGCCGGACGGCGGGCCGATGCAGACCAATTCATCGGCCATGCGCACGTGCATCGCGTCGGCGTCGGCGGTGGAATGCACCGCGACCGATTTGATGCCCATTTCCCGGCAGGCACGGATCACGCGCAGGGCGATCTCGCCGCGGTTGGCAATCAGGATCTTGTCAAACATGGCAGATCCTTATTCGATGATGACCAGGGGCGACCCGAATTCAACGGCAGCGCCGTCTTCGACCAGGATGCGCTTCACGGTGCCTGCCTTGGGCGCCGGGATGTGGTTCATGGTCTTCATCGCCTCGACGATCAGCAGGGTGTCGCCTTCGCTGACTTGCTTGCCCACAGAGATAAACGCGGGCGCGCCCGGCTCAGCCTGCAGGTACACGGTGCCGACCATCGGCGAGGTCACGGCGCCGGGGTGGCTGGCCGGATCGTCGTTGGCGGCGGCAGGCGCGGCTGCGGCAGCCGGAGCTGCAGCGGCAGCAACCGGGGCGGGGGCGGCGGCAGCAGGCACGGCCATCTGCACCGGCGCGGCAGCCATCGCGGTCTGGCGCGAGACGCGGACATTGAGGCTGTCCTCCTCGCCGTATTCCCGCTTGACCTGCAATTCGGTCAGATCGTTTTCGCGCAGCAGTTCCGCCAGCGCCTTGATGAATGCCACATCCGCTTCGTGAGATTTGTTCGTCATTTTGTCCTCAAGCCGGTTCCGACACGCCCGCCCAGGCCCATGAGGCCCGGCAGGCAGGAAATTAGCGCGCTTATAGGGCAAGGATTACCGCAAGGAAAGCGCTGTCGATGCTTGCCGTAACATGGAGGCGGATTGACGGATTTGCAATTGCCTGCCGCTTTTTGTGCCCTACAGCGGCATTCCGGTCAGTTTAGCCACCAGTTCCGGGAGCTTGCGGGCGCCGAATTTTTGCAGCAGGCGGGCGCGGTGGGTTTCCACCGTGCGGTAGGACAGATCCAGCTGCTTGCCGATTTCCTTGGCCGAAAGCCCCTTGCAGGTGAGGATCGCCACTTCGCGCTCCCGCGGGGTCAGGGAGACCACCGGGCGGTCCTCGGAGATATCGGCAAAGGACCAGATGCCGGTCTGGAACGGCGCCCCTGGCGTGACCGAACGGCCGCGCACCCGGCACCAGAACAGTTCCCCGGCGCGGCGGCGCATGATGCGCTCGTCGCTGTAGCTGCCGCTTTGCGCCTCAGGCCGCTGCAGCAGGGCGCCGATGCGGTTGAAATCCTCCTGGCTGGGGTAGAGTCCGGCCACAAGCATCCCGGTGTAGTCCGCGGGGGCGCCGCCGAAGGTGGCGGCAAACTGCAGATTGCACCGCGTGATGACGCGGCGTTCCAGCACGGCGAGGCCCACGGGGGCATGGTCAAAGGCAAGATCGCTCATATGGTATTCTTAGCCCGGTTATTCCGGTAAATTGAAGGGGTTGCCGTGACGCGCCTTGTGGCGGGCAATTGGGCACCGGGAGGAGCAGATGAACATAGCAGTGTGGCTGCAGCGGATGGCAGCGGCGGAGGGGGCGCGGCCTGCGCTGTTTCTGGGGCAGGAGCTGGTGGCGGATTATGCAGAGTTCCATGCGCGGGCGGCGTCGGTGGCGGGCTGGCTGCTGGCGCAGGGCGTCTCACCCGGCGACCGGGTCGGCATCTTCATGAAGAACTGCCCGGACTACCTGATAGCGCTTTACGGTATCTGGTATGCCGGGGCGGCGGCTGTGCCGATCAATGCCAAGCTGCACGGAAAAGAGGCGGAGTTCATCCTGCGGAACTCCGGCGCAGAATTGGTGTTCACCTCTCCGGGGCTGACCGAGGCGGTCGCGGAAACCGGTGCCGCTGTGCGCTGCGTGGATGTTGCCGGCGCTGAATACGCGGCAGCGTTGGATGCCGGACCGGTGGCGGAGCCTGCCTCGCGTCTGCCGGAGGACCTGGCCTGGCTGTTTTATACCTCGGGCACCACTGGGCGGCCCAAGGGGGTGATGATCACCCACCGGATGCTGACGGCCATGGCCATCGCCTATTTCGCCGATGTGGATCAGGTGAGCGCCGATGATCACGTGCTATATGCTGCGCCGATGAGTCATGGGGCGGGGATCTATGCGCTCCAGCATGTTCTGGCAGGCGCCCGCCATGTTTGTCCCGAGTTGGGCGCATTTGATGAAGCTGAGATCTTCGGCCTCGCCGCTCATTTCGGGCGCGTCCACATGTTTGCAGCACCCACGATGGTCACACGAATGACCTCGGAAGCCAAACGGCTGGGCCGCAAGGGGGAGGGGCTCCGGACCGTGGTCTATGCCGGCGGGCCGATGTATGCCGCTGATATCATCGAGGCGGTGGATCATTTCGGCCCAGTCTTCGTGCAGGTTTACGGACAGGGCGAATGCCCGATGGCCATCACCGCGCTGCCCCGCCATGACGTGCAGGACCGCACGCATCCGCGCTGGCGCGAGCGGCTGGCCAGTGTCGGCAGGGCGCAAAGCGTGGTGGAGGTTCGGATCGGCACACCGGAGGGGGAGTTCCTGCCCGCAGGCAGCCACGGCGAAATCATGGTGCGCGGGGATGCTGTGATGCCGGGCTATTGGCAGAACCCGGAGGCGACAGAGAAAACACTGGTCAACGGCTGGCTTATGACCGGCGACATGGGGGTGCTGGACGAAGACGGCTACCTCACGTTGCAGGACCGCTCCAAGGACATGATTATCACCGGCGGCTCCAACGTTTATCCGCGCGAGGTGGAGGAGGTGCTGCTGATGCACCCGCAGGTGCGCGAGGTCTCGGTGGTGGGGCGGCCCCACGCGGACTGGGGCGAGGAAGTGGTGGCCTTTGTCGTTGGGGATGCGCCTGACGCGGAACTGGATGAACTATGCAACAGCCGGATTGCGCGGTTTAAACGGCCCAAGGCGTATTTGCGGATTGAGGCGTTGCCCAAGAATAATTACGGCAAGGTGCTGAAGACGGAACTGCGGAAGCTGGTCTGACTTTGGATCAGGCCGGCCGGGCAGCGGCGGTGCCTTCGCCGCGGCCGGTCTGGCGCTGGCCCATCATGGTGTCGATCAGCAGGCTCATCAGCTCGGCCCGGTTGGCGGTGCCGGACTTGCGGTATATCGCATTAAGCTGCGCTTTGACGGTGCCCTCGGCACTGCCGCGCATGGCGGCGATTTCGGCGGTGCTGAGGCCCTTGACCAGGAACGTCGCAACATCCAGCTCGGCAGGCGTCAGTTTCCAGGTGGCGAACTCTGTGTCGATCACCTCCTGAATCGCGGCTTGTGCCGAACTCAGGCTTTCCTCCAGATGCGCCTTGCGCCGCAGCAGCCACATCAGAATGCGGGTTTCGATCACAATGGCTGCGGTCAGCGCCAGCGCGGCAAGCCCTTCGATATAGGTATGGCTGCGTTCGCCGTCGTCGGTCTCACCAGCCTCGAGCCCGCTGAGATCCGCAATCACATCGCCAAGGAACACCGCCGCGCAGAGGGCCTGCACGGCGATGACGGCAATCAGGATCCAGGGTTTGGCCGGGTCTTGCCGGTTCTGGCGCATTGTCAGGTCTCCGCTGAGGTGCCGGGCATCTCCTTGTAGCCAGTGACCATCGCGCGCGCCAGATTGACTTTGGTCCGGCGGCTTTCGAACAGCACCGCTGCCACATGCAGCACGATGGCGATTTCGGCCCAGGAGACCAGCATTTCATGCAGCTCTTCCGGCCATTCGGCGCCCCAGAATGGGGTGGTCGTCATCAGATAGCCGGTGAAGGCGATGCCTGTGATCGTCAGCAGCAGATTGTAGATCATCAGCGCGCCCAGCGGAGAGTGGCCGGGATGCCGCCGGATCCGGCCCGTGGCGATATCGCTGAGCTGACCGGCCGCAGCACCGGCATCAGGCGGAAAGCTGGAGAACCGCGCATAGCGGCTGCCGATTAGGCCCCAGATCACCCGGATGCCGATCAGCGCGGCAATGACATAGCCGATGTAAAGATGAATATCGCCCTCCGGATCGGTGAACAGCGCATTGGCGGCAAAGCCCGCGGCCAGCGACCAGTGAAACAGCCGGACCACAGGGTCCCAGACGTATGTGCGGCGCATTTCAGCCCTCCTATCAAAGCGGGCGCCGGGAGTTGGCGCCCGGTGTGCTGGTCTGTAGGGCTCAGTCGTTTTCTTCGATCTTCACCACCTCAAGCTTGCCGTTCAGGTAGACCTCGTATTTCTTGCCGTCCTTCAGGGCGTAGGCTTCGTACTGGCCGTCTTCGCTTTCGATCTTGCGCACGTCATAGCCCTGCGCGGTCAGCAGGTCGCGGATCTTGGCCTGGGTTTCGGCGCTGGGTGTACCCTCGGAGGCTAAGGCCGCTGCGGCGGGCAGGGCGAGGGCAATGGCGAGGAGTTTCAGCGAGTGGCGCATGGGGTGTCCTTTCTGTGTCCTGTCAGGTGCCGTGCCGGAATGGCGCGGGCTGTGGCAGAGACATCGCGTCCGGAGCGGCTGCGAAGAATAGGCGCCAAGTTGGAAGGGTGCAGAAACCGGGGCCGTATAACCGCGGTTTATTGCGTCAAAAACTGATGTTTTCAGCTTAGGCGCAGCAGTTTTCAAAAAAGGCCGGCTGAGGGGAGAGCCGGCCTCAGTCTGCCAATGCCGGCACGCGGGTGGCCGGCAAGACGGAGATGTATTGCTTGGCGCGCGCCTCAGATCGCCAGGTATTCGGCGCGCAGCTCTTCGTTGGCCAGGACCTCGGCGGCGGTGCCGTCAAAGACGATGCCGCCGGTATCGAGGATCACTGCACGGTCCGCCAGTTCCAGGGCGCGGACCGCGTTCTGCTCGACAATGATGGTTGTCATGCCCTGTTCCTTGATGTGGATGAGGGTCTTTTCGATTTCGTCGACGATCACCGGCGCCAGGCCCTCGTAGGGTTCGTCCAGCAACAGCACCTTGATGTCGCGGGCCAGCGCGCGGGCAATCGCCAGCATCTGCTGTTCGCCGCCGGACAGTGTCACGCCCTCTTGCTTGCGGCGCTCGCCGAGGCGCGGGAACAGGTCATACAGGCGCTCCAGCGACCAGCCGATGGGCGGGGCAATCTGCGCCAGCTGCAGGTTTTCCTCCACCGTCAGGCCGGGGATGATACGGCGGTCTTCGGGCACAAGGCCCAGACCCTCGGCAGCGGCCTCATAGGATGTCATCTTGTGCAGCGGCTTGTGATCCAGCCAGATCTCGCCCCGGGTCACCATCGGGGAGCCGGTGCGCGCGATCGAACGCAGGGTCGAGGTCTTGCCCGCGCCGTTGCGGCCCAGCAGTGCCAGGATCTCGCCCTCGTGGACGTTGAAGTTGATGCCCTGCACGATGTAGCTCTCGCCGTAGTAGGCGTGCACATCCCAGACCGACAGGAAGGCCGGGGCGGTGGATGCCACATTGGCGTTCTTGGAGAAATCGGGTTTGACGTTCATGGTGTTTCTCCTTTACGCGCTCTCGCCCAGATAGGCTTCACGCACCTTCGGGTTGCCGCGGATGTTCTGCGGATCGTCCTCGACCAGCGGGGTGCCCTGGGCCAGCACGGTGATCCGGTTGGCGAGGCTGAACACCACGTGCATGTCGTGCTCGATGATGGCGATGGTAATGTCACGCTCGTCGCTGATCTGTTTCAGCAGGTCGATGGTGTTGTTGGTATCGGCCCGCGCCATGCCCGCGGTCGGCTCGTCCAGCAGCAGCAGGCGGGGTTCTTGCGAAAGGCACATGCCGATCTCCAGCCGCCGCTTGTCGCCGCGGGACATGGCGGCGGCGTGCATGTGCCGCTTGTCCGCCATGTTCATCTCTTCCAGCATGTGCTCGGCCTTTTCCAGAATGTCCTTCTGCCGCAGCACCGCGGACAGGGCGTTCAGCTCAAACGCGCCGTCCCGTTTTGCAAAGCAGGGGATCATCATGTTTTCCAGCACCGTCAGGTCGCCGAAGATCTCGGGCGTCTGGAACACTCGGCTGATGCCCATCTGGTTGATCTCATAGGGCGCGCGGCCCAGCACCGACTGGCCGTCGAACATGACGGATCCGGTGTCGGGGATCAGCTTGCCCACCAGGCAGTTCAGGAGGGTGGACTTGCCTGCACCGTTCGGCCCGATGATCGCGTGGACCGAGTTTTCCTGGACGCTGAGGTTCACATCGGACAGCGCTTGCAGGCCGCCGAACCGTTTCCCCACGTCTTTGACTTCAAGGATACCCATTGTTCTGTCTCCTTATTCCGCGGGGTTGGTTTCGCCAGAGGCGTTGCTGTCCTTGGCCTTGCGGCGGCTGAGCCAGCCCTTGATCCGCTGGCCGCCTTCGACCAGGCCGCCGGGCAGGAAGATCACCACCAGCATGAACAGGATGCCCAAGGTCAGGTGCCAGCCCTTGCCGATGAAGGGGTGGATCAGGAACACGACCGCGTCCTCCATCCCGTCCGGCAGGAAGCTGAACCAGGTGTGCAGCACGTTGTCGTTGATCTTGGAGAAGATGTTCTCGAAGTACTTGATGAAGCCTGCGCCCAGCACCGGACCGATCAGCGTGCCGGCGCCGCCCAGGATGGTCATCAGCACCACCTCGCCGGAGGCGGTCCACTGCATCCGCTCAGCGCCTGCCAGCGGGTCCATTGAGGCCATAAGCCCGCCCGCAAGACCCGCGTACATGCCGGAGATTACAAAGGCCGCCAGGGTGTAGGGCCGGGTGTTGAGGCCGGTGTAGTTCATCCGCTGCTGGTTCGATTTCACCGCCCGCAGCATCATGCCGAAAGGCGAGCGGAAGATGCGGATCGCCAGGTAGAAGGCGGCCAGCATGATAAGAGCGCAGAGGTAATAGCCCGCGTTGAACTGGAATGCCCAGGGACCCACGGCGAGTTCGAATGTGGAGCGCATCTCCAGCCCGAACAGGTTGGTCACGGGGATCGAGCCGTCGGCGGTGGCGGAGACGCCCAGGATACGGGGGTCTTCCAGCGTTAGCTGCAGGCCGGTTTCACCGTTGGTGATCGGGGTCAGCACCGAATAGGCGAGGTTGAAGGACATTTGCGCAAAGGCCAGCGTCAGGATCGAGAAGTAGATGCCCGAGCGCCGCAGGCTGATGAAGCCGATGAGCAGCGCAAACAGGCCCGCGACGATCACCGACAGAACGATGGCCGGGATCACGTTCATGCCGATGAGCTTGAACATCCAGACGGCGGAGTAGGAACCGACGCCGAGGAAGGCAGCATGGCCGAACGACAGGTAGCCGGTGAGGCCGAACAGGATGTTGAAGCCGATAGCGAAGATCCCGAAAATCACGAAGCGCTGCATCAGGTCCGGATAGCCCGCGTTGAACTGCGCCATGGCGCTGCCGGCCGGGAAGGGATTCAGGATGAAGGGTGCAAACAGCGTCAGGATGGCGACGATGATCAGCAGGGAAGTGTCTCTTTTGTCCAGTCCGAACATGTCTTAGTCCTCCATCACGCCTTTGCGGCCCATCAGGCCCCGCGGGCGGGTCAGCAGAATGATGATTGCGACCACATAGATGATGATCTGGTCGATGCCGGGGATCAGCGACTTGATCTCGTTCATCGAGGCAAAGCTCTCCAGAATGCCCAGCAGGAAGCCCGCCAGCACCGCGCCGGGCAGGGAGCCCATTCCGCCGACAACCACCACCACGAAGCTGAGGACCAGGAAGTCCATGCCCATGTGGTAATTGGGGGAGTTGATCGGCGTGTACATGACACCGGCCAGGCCCGCGACGGCGGCGGCGATTCCGAACATAATGGTGAAGCGGCGGTCGATGTTGATGCCCAGAAGGCCCACTGTCTCGCGGTCGGCCATGCCCGCGCGCACCACCATGCCGAAGGTGGTGAATTGCAGGAAGCTGAAGATACCGCCGATGATCAGCACGGCAAAGAAGAAATAGACCACGCGCCAGACAGGATAGATGATGTCCATGCCAATCACGGCACCCAGGTTCACCACGCCGTTCAGCGCGTCCGGCGCCGGGGTCTGGATCGGGTTGGCGCCGTAGAAATACTTGACCACTTCCTGCAGCACGATGGCGAGACCGAAGGTCACCAGGATCTGGTCGGCGTGGGGGCGCTTGTAGAAATGCTTGATCAGCCCGCGCTCCATCACATAGCCGACGCCGATCATGATCGGGATGGCAAAGAGGATCGCCAGCGGCACCGCCCAGTCGATGATGGCACCGCCGAACTCGGGGCCGAACCAGGCCTCGACATAGGGGGTCTTCACCTTGAGCGGGTTGCCGAGGAAGTCGGTCTGGGTCTCGTCGACCACCTCATAGCTGAGGTTCAGAATGCGTTGCAGGGTAACGGCGCAGAAGGCGCCGATCATGAACAGGGCCCCATGGGCAAAGTTCACCACGCCCAGCGTGCCGAAGATAAGTGTCAATCCCAGCGCGATCAGCGCATAGGCCGAGCCCTTGTCGAGCCCGTTCAGGATTTGCAGGAGAATGGCGTCCATGGGTCCCACCGTGCGTCAGGTTCGGGATGGCCCGTCCGGCGGGGGAGCGGACGGGCCGGTTGGGGCAGCCGGATTCCGGAACGGAATCCGGCACGGAATTTTTTAAATTCCGGCGCCCTGTGGCTGGCTTATGCGCCCGGGTTGCAGGCGCCCAGGTTGCCGCCAGCGAACATCGGGTGATCCGGTGCGTATTCCACCTGTGCCCGCGGGGTGACCTCGACCACTTCCAGAAGGTCGAACTCCGAGGTCGGGTTCTCTTTCCCGCGCACCACCAGAACATCTTTGAAGCACTGGTGGTCTTCGGCACGGTAGAGCGTCGGACCGTTGCCCAGGCCGTCGAACTCATAGCCTTCGAGCGCTTCGACAACGGCGCAGGGGTTGAAGCTGCCTGCGCGCTCGACCGCATCCGCGTAAAGCAGGGTCTGCACATAGCAGGTGTGCGCGGCCTGGCTCGGCGGGAAGCCGTATTTGGTGCCGAAGGACTTCACGAAGGCCTTGGAACCCTCGTCCTGCAGCGTCCAGTGCCAGTTGGTGGAGCCATGGATGCCCTTCACGTTGGCACCGGCGCCTTTGGCCATCAGACGGGAGTAGAGCGGCACGACGATCTCGAAGTTTTTGCCGTTCACCACCTTTTCGCGCAGGCCGAACTGCACCGCGTTGGTCAGCGAGTTCACCATGTTGCCGCCATAGTGGTTCAGCACCAGCACGTCGGCGCCCGAGTTCAGCACCGGAGCGATGTAGGAGGAGAAGTCGGTGGCGGCCAGCGGTGTGCGGACCTTGTTCACGGTCTGCCAGCCCAGCGCCTCGGTGGCGGCGGCGATCGATTCCTCCTGGGTCCAGCCCCAAGTGTAGTCGGCTGTCAGGTGATAGGCGATACGGTCGGTGCCATAAAGGTTCTTGAGCACCGGCGCCAGCGCTGCACCCGACATGTAGCCGTTGAAGAAATGGCGGAAGCCGTTGGCCTTCTTGTCCTTGCCGGTCGTGTCGTTGGAGTGGGTGAGACCAGCCATGAAGATCACGCCTGCCTCTTGGCAGAGGCCCTGCACGGCGATTGCCACACCGGAGGAGGAGCCGCCGGTGATCATCACCGCACCGTCCTTCTCGATCATCGACTTGGCGGAGGCGCGGGCGGCGTCGGATTTGGTCTGGGTGTCGCCGGTGACGTATTCCACCTTCTTGCCCAGAATGCCGCTGCCCTGCAGCGCCTTGGAGCTGAAGGTGTTCATCATGCCGCCGTCGCCGCCGCCGTTCAGATGCTCGACCGCCAGCTCATAGGCGCGCAGCTCGTCTGCGCCTTCGTCGGCATAGGGGCCGGTCTGCGGCACGTTAAAGCCCAGGGTGACGGTGCCGCCGGTCGGCTCATTGGTGAAAGCGGCGGCGGAAGAGGCGGTAAAGATAGTCGGCAGCGCCACACCGGCGCCTGCGAGTGCGCCGGTCCTCAGGACACCACGACGCGAAACGTCAAATTTAGACATGTATTCCTCCCTAATATGATTGGTGCCTTGCAGCTCCTCACTTCTGCGCGGTACCAGCACTGTTCGTGCAAAATCAGTATGAGAGCGTCATGTAAACCCAAGCAATAAAACCCTTTTGCAGCTTGAAAATTCTGTAAATAAATGAACAATATTCCGCGGCATACTGTAAACAAAGTTATATTGCGTTGCAGAAAGCCCTTGAATTGGAAGTGTTTTGGGAGGCCCGCCTGAATGGCACGCGACACCCTCACTGGCAGCCGGATCCGCGAGCGCAGGCTCATCCTTGGATTGCGCCAGGCCGAATTGGCGCGGGAGGCAGGGATTTCAGCCTCTTATCTCAACCTGATTGAGCACAACCGGCGCAGAATTGGCGGCAAGCTTCTGGTCGGCATTGCCGGGGTTTTGGGGGTCGAACCCTCGATGCTGAGCGAGGGGGCGGAGGCGGCGCTGATCTCCACCCTGCGGGAGGCGGCAGCAGACAGCGGCGTGCCGGTGGCGGAGCTGGACCGGGTGGACGAATTTGCAGGCCGCTTTCCCGGCTGGGCCGAGGTGCTGGCCTCCGGCCACCGCCGTATCGCCACGCTGGAGCGGACGGTGGAAACCCTGTCGGACCGGCTGACCCATGACCCCAATCTGGCGGCCTCGGTGCATGAGGTGCTGTCGACCGCCGCCGCGATCCGCTCCACCGCGTCGATTCTGGCGGAAACCGGTGAGCTGGAGCCGGAATGGCGCGACCGCTTTCATAAGAACCTCAACGAGGATTCGCTGCGGCTGTCGGAAAGCAGCCGGGCGCTGGTGAGTTTTCTGGATGAGGGGGATACCGGCGAGGACCGCCGTGGCATGCCGCAGGAGGAGGCCGAAGCCTTCTTGCAGGCCAGCCGTTTCCACTTCCCGGCACTGGAGGAGGACGCTGCTGCACCGGAGGATCTGGTGCGGGACGCTCCCGAGCTGGTAAGCGAAGCCGCCCGCAGCCTGGCCCGCGCTGCGCTGGAGCAATACCAGGCAGATGCCCGCGCCATGCCGCTGCCGGCACTGTCGCGCCAGATACGCTCGGGCGGGCTCGACCCGGTGGCGCTGGCGCGGCAGTTCGGTTGCAGCCTGCCAGTGGTGCTGCGGCGTCTGGCCGCGCTGCCGGAGGAGGTGCTGGGGCGGGAAGCCGGGCTGGTGATCTGCGATGCCTCCGGCACGCTGTTGTTCCGCAAGCCGGTCACCGGCTTTGCCATGCCGCGCTTCGGGGCGTCCTGTCCGCTGTGGCCGCTTTATAGCGCGCTGGTGCGCGCGCACGTGCCGGTGCGGCGCAGCGTGGTGCAGCAGGGGCGCAATGCGGCGGCCTTTGATTGCATGGCGGTCGCCTGGCCGCTTGAGATGCCGGATTTCGGGGCTGACCCGCTGTACCGGGCGGTGATGCTTATTCTGCCCGGCGGCCAGGAGGCACAGGACCCGCAGCCGGTGGGCGCCAGCTGCCGGATCTGCCCGCGCCAGGGCTGTCCGGCCCGGCGCGAGCCGTCGATCCTGAAGGAAGAGTTTTGACAGCCGTATGGCCGCGGGGCTAACCTGCGCAAAAAGGAATGCGTACCCGCACCGGCTTGTCCGGCAAGGAGCGCCGGGAGGAAATTCTGCTGATGGGCAGGCATGTTGTACTGATCGAAGATGAGCCGAATATCACCGAGGCCATCCGGTTTCTGCTGACCCGGGACGGGTGGAGTGTGGATGCGCATACCGATGGCGCTACCGCTGTCGAGGTGATCCGGGAGGCCGATCCCGACCTGGTGATTCTCGATCTGATGCTGCCGGGCAAGAGCGGGCTGGAGATTGTCCGCGAACTGCGCGCCGAGAGCGCCATGCAGGCGCTGCCGGTGCTGATGCTGACCGCCCGCGGCCAGATGCGCGACCGCGAGATGGCGGAGAAAGCGGGCGTCACCCGTTTCATGACCAAACCCTTTTCCAATGCCGAGGTGCTGACCGCAGTGCGGGACCTGCACGCCCAGGCCGGGCAGGGATGACCCGGGAGGCCGGCGCCAAAGAGCAAACGGGCACCCGCGCGGAGCGCCAGACATACCGCCGCCGCCGCCTGATGGATATCGCCCGGCTGCTGCCGGTGCTGGGGGCGCTGCTGCTGGCGCTGCCGCTGTTGTGGCCTGAGGCGTCCACCCATCCGGCGGCCCGAGACGGGGTCAGCATGTCTTCGGCCGTTATCTATGTGTTTTCGGTTTGGATCGGGCTGATCGGCGCTTGTTTTGTCTTCAGCATGGCGGTGCAGCGATGGGCCGATCACTGGACCGGCGGAGGGCCGGACGGGGCAGGGCTGCCCGGTGACCGGCCGGATCACGGGGAGGACGGCTGATGGCCTCCCTCAACGTGCTGGCCTTTGTCTGCCTTGCCTATGTGGCGTTTTTGTTCTTCATCGCCTTTTGGGCCGACCGGATGGCAAGCCGCGGCCGCAGCGCGGCCTGGATGCGCTCGCCGCTGATCTACACGCTGTCGCTGTCGGTCTATTGCACCGCCTGGACTTTTTACGGCGCGGTAGGCTACGCGGCGCGCTCGGGGCTGGAGTTCGTGACCATCTACCTCGGCCCCTCGCTTGTCATGATCGGCTGGTGGTGGGGCCTGCGCAAGCTGGTGCGGATCGGGCGCAGCCAGCGGATCACCTCCATCGCCGACCTCATATCCTCGCGCTATGGCAAGTCGAACCTGCTGGCCACAGGGGTGACCATCCTCGCGGTGATTGGCGTCACTCCCTATATCTCGCTGCAGCTGCAGTCGGTCACCCTGTCCTTTGCCATCTTCGCCGAAGCCGACCCCATACGCGGCTATAACGAGACCTCGACCGTGTTCTGGGTGGCCGCCGGGCTGGCGGTGTTCGCAATCCTGTTCGGGACCCGCAACCTCAACGCCAATGAACGCCACCACGGGGTGGTGACTGCCATTGCACTCGAGGCCATCGTCAAACTGGCAGCGCTGCTGGCAGTGGGGGTATTTGTAGTCTGGGGTGTGGCCGGCGGTGTCGGCGAGACGCTGGAGCGTATCGACGCGTCGCAGATCGGCCAGTGGAACGTCGACGGCAGCCGCTGGGCAACCATCACCTTCCTGGCCGCTGCCGCCTTTGTCTGCCTGCCGCGGATGTTCCAGGTGATGGTGGTGGAGAATGAGGACGAGCGCCACCTGCGCATCGCCTCCTGGGCGTTCCCGCTGTATCTGCTGCTGATCTCCATGTTCGTGGTGCCCATCGCCGTCGTCGGACTGGAGCTGCTGCCCGCGGGTGCCAATCCGGACATGTTCGTGCTGACGGTGCCTTTGCAGCAAGGCCAGCAGGGGCTGGCGGTGCTGTCTTTCCTTGGCGGCTTTTCCTCCGCGACGTCGATGGTGATCGTGGCGGCGATGGCGCTGTCGACGATGGTGTCGAACCATATCGTGATGCCGGTCTGGCTGCGGCTGCAAAGCCGCCAGGCCTCGGTTTCCGGCGATGTGCGCGACGTGGTGCTGTTCTCCCGCCGGGTGTCGATCGCGGTGATCATGGCGCTGGGGTATTTCTACTATCACCTCTCGGGCGGCGCTGCGGCGCTGGCGGCCATCGGCCTGATCTCCTTTGCCGGTGTGGCGCAGATCCTTCCGGCGCTGGTCGGCGGGCTGTTCTGGCGCGGCGCCACCCGCAGCGGTGCCTTGGCCGGTCTCACCGTGGGATTTGCCATCTGGCTCTATACGATGCTGCTGCCCGCACTGGGCGGCGGGCTGCTGCCGGAACACATCCTGCGTGAAGGGCTTTTCGGCCTCAGCTGGCTGCGGCCCGAAGCGCTGTTCGGGATCGAGGGAATGGACCCGACGGTGCATGCGGTAATGTGGTCGATGAGCCTCAATGCCACGGCCTTCTGCCTGGTGTCGCTGATGAGCTTCCCCAGCCCGCTGGAACGGTTGCAGGGCGCGCAATTCGTCAATGTCTTCGACCATTCCGCGGGCCCGCGCGGCTGGACCGGTTCGGTTGCGCAATCCGAAGACCTGATGATCATGTCGCAGCGGATTCTCGGTGCCTCAGAGGCGCAGGCCTTCTTCCAGCGGGAACGTTTGCGCCAGGGCGGCCGCGGCCCGCTGCCGGAGCCGACGCCTGCCTTCCTGGAGCGGCTGGAGCGCGAGCTCAGCGCCTCTATCGGGGCGGCGGCGGCGCATGCGATGATCGGCCAGATCGTCGGCGGCTCGTCGGTCTCGGTGCAGGATCTGCTGGCAGTGGCGGATGAGACGGCGCAGATGCTGGAATACTCCAGCCGGCTGGAGGCGCAATCGGCGGAGCTGTCGGCAACGGCTCGCAAGTTGCGGGAAACAAACGAGAAACTTACGCAGATTTCAGAGCAGAAAGACGCGTTTCTCAGCCAGGTGAGCCATGAGCTGCGCACGCCGATGACGTCGATCCGGGCGTTCTCTGAGATCCTGCGCGATGACGCCCAGCTCAGCCCGCAGGAACAGCGCCACTATGCCGGCATCATCCATGACGAGACGCTGCGGCTGACCCGGCTGCTCAACGACCTTCTGGACCTCAGCGTGCTGGAGAACGGCCAGGTGAGCCTCAACATGACGGCAGGCACTCTGACGGAAGTGCTGGACCACGCGGTCGCCGCTGCGCTGGCGGGGTCGGACAGGCCGCTCAAGGTGACCCGCAGCCCCGAGGCAGAGGCATACCGCATCTCCTCCGACCTCGACAGGCTGGCGCAGGTGTTCATCAACCTGATCGCCAACGCTCAGAAATACTGCGACGCGGACGACCCGGAGCTGACCATCTCCACCACCGCCGCCGGCGGGCGGTTGCATATTGATTTCACGGACAATGGCAGCGGCGTGCCTGCGGATTTCCAGCAGATGATTTTCGAGAAATTCTCCCGCGTCAGCCCTGAACGCGCGGGCGGGGCCGGGCTGGGTCTGGCGATCTGCCGCGAGGTCATGCAGCGGCTTGGCGGCGACATTCGCTACCTGCCTGGGCGCAGCGGCGGCGCTTTCCGGGTTTCCTTACCCGCCGCGGGCGAAAAGGCGGCGTAACCTGCGCGGGAATACAGAAGTTGTTAACCTCCTTTCGGGTAAAACCAAGGAAACGGGACGCGTATGGGGCAGGTTAAACAGCCTATGTCTGAGACAGAAGCAGCACAGGCGGGCAGCGGTAAGCAAAGTGTGCTTGCACGCAAGCTGGCAGCAACCAAGGAAGGCGCCGGGGCGATCAACAGCTCCCTGACGCTGAAGGCGTTGCGCCGTTCTGTCGCGCGCGCGGCTGCGGATCTGTGCGAGCTGCCGATGGCCGTGCTGGCGGCCCGCCAGTGCAATCGCATCCCTGAGGATCTTGCCCAGAACCTGTCCGACAAGGATCTTCTGGTGGTGCTGGATTGCCCGAACGGGCGGATCGGTGCGGCCAGCATGGACGCGGCCACCGTGACCGCGCTGATCCAGCAGCAGACAATTGGCGCGGTGATCGGCAAGGCGCCGGCTGAACGCGTCTATACCCCCACCGATGCTGCCATGACCGCCGAATTTCTGGAACGCACCTTTGCCAAGGTCATGTCGATGCTGGACGGCCACGCGGATCAGGCCATCTTCTCCGGATACCGCTTTGGCGCACAGGTTGATAATGTGCGCAGCCTGGTGCTGGGGCTGGAGGCTGAGGATTACCGGGTGATCGAATTGAACCTGGATCTTGCCTGCGGCGCCATGCAGGGCGTGATGAAGCTGATCTTGCCGGAACCAACGGCGGAGGAACTGCAGGACGGCCAGGGCGGCGGCTCTCAGGGGCCGTCACTGGGCCGCAATCTCAATTCAATCCGCGCTGAGCTGACGGCGGTTCTGTGCAAGATGCGCGTGCCGCTGCGCGACTTTGCCGGGTTGAAGGTTGGCGACACGCTGCCGCTGGATCAGGCCTACCTTTATGAAACCGATTTGCTGACCATCGGCGGCAAGCCTGTTGCGCAGGGGCGGCTGGGGCAGATGAACGGGGCCCGTGCGGTCCGTCTGAACCAGCCCAGAACCACGCTGGTCAGCGATGCCGGCGCGGACGATATGGCGTTCTCCGACGGCGCTGGCATGGATGCGATGCCGGATGGCCCGCCGGCGCTCGGCATGGGCATCGCCGACCAGGGGCTGCAGGACCCGATGGAAGATAACGGACTGCCCGCGCTGGAGGCAGCCCCAGCGCTGGATGGCGGCGGAATGAGCGGCGGTATGGGGGCAATGGATGCCGGCTTGGATGGCTTGGACCTGTCCGGCCTCGACGGCGATGGCGGGCTGGGTATGGATGGCCTGGACGGCGGCTTGCCGGACCTTCCCGACCTGCCGGATCTGCCTGATTTGCCTGCCGCCGACCTCGGCGATTTCGAGTCGGGCGATGCGGCAGCAGAAATCTCGCAGCTGGCCGGCCTGGACAGCGCTCTGACGGAAAACGGCTGATTGCATCAGCTGGAACTGCCTGGTCGCGGCCCTGCTCAGGCGAATGACCTGCAGACTTATACGCCAGACCAGTAAATGTCCTGGATACGGTCCCCCGCACCGGCCGGCAGCCCGGAAGCGGTTGAGGCATGGCGCGCACGAAGCGATGCCAGACGTTCAGTCCCTTCCTCTGAACCATTGCGGCACCTTCCGCCCGACCCATCAGCGCTGACAGGAGGCAGCCCTTTCATTACCGCTCGGTGCGCGGTGTACACATTGGGTCATATAGGTGAGTGCTTGGAAGCGCCTGCCATGCTGGGGCAGGCACACTTCCGGTCAACGGCTCAGCGGCTTGCCAGTGAGTCCAGCGCCGGGCGCAGCCCATCCAGCTGATAGCCAGCCGCGCTGGTTTTCTCCAGAATATCGTCCGCGCTCATGTCGCTTGCCTGGCTCAAGGCCCAGACCACAGAGCTGCGCGTGCCGGAAGCGCAATAGGCCAGCACCGGGCCTTCGCCGCCCTCATACAGCTCCCGCTGCAGCGCCACGTTTTCCGGCGTCATGGTCTGATGGGTCAGAGGCAGAACCTCAAACCGCAGCCCGGCTGCCTCTGCCGCGGCACGGATCGCCTCGGCCTGATGGCTGGGCGGCACTTCTTCATCCGGGCGGTTGCAGATCACAGTCTTGTAACCGGCGGCGGCAATGGCGGGCAGATCCTCAGCCGAGATCTGCGGCGAGACCGAATAGCGGGGGGTGATTACGCGTGCTTCCATGGGTGAGTCCTTACGCGTTTGCGGCGCCCCGGTCCAGATGCCGGCTGACCGCAGGGGCGGCTATCATGCCGCAGGCCATCGCCGCCAGGAACAGCGCACCCTTCCAGCTGTTATAGCTGAGCGAGGCCATTGCCGGGCCGGGGCAGAGGCCCACCAGGCCCCAGCCGATGCCGAACAGCACCGAACCAAGGACAAGCCGCCGGTCCAGCTCTGCAGAGGGCGGGGAGGGGAAACTTCCGCCGGCGGCGGGTTTGCGGCCTGCGGTCAACCGCCATGCCAGCGCCATCGGCAGCAGCGCCCCGCCCATCACAAAGGCCAGGGTGGGATCCCAATGGCCGAAGATATCCAGGAAGCCCTGCACCTTGGCGGTGTCAGTCATGCCCGACAGCATCAGTCCTGCCCCGAACAGGCTGCCTGCAAGCAAAGCCAGGATAATACGAAGCATCAGATCACCCCCAGCATCTGGCGCAGCACCGCGAGTGTGAGGACGCCTGCCAGCATGAAGACCGCAGTGGCCGCAATCCCCCGCAGGGACAGGCGGGAAATGCCGCAGACCCCGTGGCCGGAGGTGCAGCCATTGGCAACGCGCGTGCCGATGCCCACCAGAAGGCCGGCCAGCACCAGAACCGCAGCATTGCTTGTGACATGGGTATCCGGAGTGCTGCCAGTCAGCAACGCGATCAGCAGCGGCATGCCAATCACCCCGGCGATGAAGGCGATCCGCTCTGCCGCGGTGTTGCGGCCGCTGCCATCCAGCAGCCCGCCCAGGATACCGCTGGCACCCATGATCCGGCCGTTGCCTAGCAGGTACACCGCACCGCCAAGCCCGATCAGCAGGCCGCCGCCCAGTCCCCAAATCCAGTCTGCTTGCATTGTCTTTCTCCGTCTGGCCCGGTCAGATCTTGTTCACCGGGATCTTCAGGAACACATCGCCCTGGTCATCCGGCTCAGGCATCTGGCCTGCGCGCATGTTCACCTGCAGTGATGGCAGGATCAGCCGCGGCATTCCCAGCGTCGCATCGCGGGCGTCGCGCATTTCGACGAATTCCTCGATGCTGCGGCCCGCGCCCACATGCACGTTCAGCGCTTTCTGCTCGCCCACGGTGGTTTCCCAGGCATAGTCGTCGCGGCCCGGTGCCTTGTAGTCATGGCCGACGAAGATCCGGGTCTCATCCGGCAGCGCCAGGATTTTCTGGATGGAGTTGTAAAGGTCGGCAGAGGAGCCGCCTGGAAAATCGCAGCGGGCGGTGCCGAAGTCGGGCATGAACAGCGTATCGCCGACAAAGGCGGCATCGCCGATCACATAGGTGAGGCAGGCTGGTGTATGGCCGGGTGTATGCAGCACCTCGCCGCGCAGCTGGCCGATCATGAAGCTGTCGCCTTCGCGGAACAGCTGGTCGAACTGGCTGCCGTCGCGCTGAAACTCGGTGCCTTCGTTGAACACCTTGCCGAATGTGTCCTGCACCACGGTAATCTGGTCGCCGATGCCGATTTTACCGCCCAGATGCTCTTGCAGATAGGGGGCGGCGGACAGGTGGTCGGCATGCACGTGGCTTTCCAGGATCCACTCCACCCGCAGCCCCTCGGCCTTGACCCAGGCGATGATGGTGTCGGCGGAGGCAGTGCTGGTGCGCCCGGCCGCGTGGTCAAAGTCGAGGACTGAGTTGATGATGGCGCAGGCCGTGCCTTCCGGATCGCGCACTGCATAAGACACCGTGTTGGTGGCTTCGTCGAAAAAAGCTTTGACGGCGGGGGTCATTTGTCAGTCTCCCTGGATGATGGGAAATCATATATTGATTTGAGAATATGTTTCAAGGCCGCCAGTGCTGAGAGCGGCAGGCGCCCTTCAAATCATCGCAGCAGTCTGATGTGTGTCAAGGTGGGCGATGCGGCGCTGCGATAGCATGCCGGGGTGTTTAGTAAAGCCGCAAAAGCGGCAGCAGGCCGTAAAAGATGCGCAAATTTACGGCATGGAGAATAATTTTTGCGGGATTTCGTATTCCTGTTGCGAAATACTGTCAAAATCGCAGGACGTAGGGAGGACTGCTTATGACAATGGACGATCTGTTTCACACCGTCGAACAGCTGGAAAGCAGAATTCAGCGGGAGACCGGAGCCACCCGGCTGGCGATGCGGCCCGAATTCATCCGGCTTTTGGATCACATGCGCAAAAAGGGCGCAGAGGTCCCGCGCCGGTTCCGCCGGCTGGAAGCCGCGCTGTGCGAAGAGGCGGTGGAAGAGATGTTCGACAACATGCCGGTTTGACGGCAGGGGCGAGCCAGGCTTCAGCCCAGGAAAATGCCCACCATCACCAGCATCAGGCCCAAAACCGACAACAACAGTGCGCCCAGATTATAGGGCAGCACCGATTGCACCACAGCACGCAGCGCGTCGTCATCCAGTTTCTGGCGGCGGGCGCGTGCGACCTTGATGATGCACCAGACCAGCCCAAGCAGCCCGGCAACGGACAAGGCGGCTCCGGTCCAGACAATTAGATCGAACATAGGCGTGCTCCTGCGGGTTTTTCGCTGCGCCGCGCCTAGCTGATCCGGGCCGCGCGTGCAAGCCGTGGGGGCGCAGGTGCCGGAATTTGCCGCTTGGCGGGGCTCTGCCGCTTTCCCGGCTTGCGGCGCGGCGGGCGGGACGCTATCCCCTTGCTCCGACAGCAACAGACAGCATGTGCCGACGGAGCCGCAGATGGACATCACCGAAGACGAAAAGAGCGAAAACTACCGTGTGACCGCTGGCGAACTGCGCCAGTTTATCGAGCGGTTCGAGCGTCTGGACGAAGAGAAGAAGACCATCGCCGAGCAGCAGAAGGAAGTGATGGCCGAAGCCAAGGGGCGCGGCTATGACACCAAGGTGATGCGCAAAATCATCGCCCTGCGCAAGCGCGACGAGAACGACATCGCCGAAGAAGAGGCGGTGCTGGAAATGTACAAGGAAGCCTTGGATATGAAATAAAAGCGCTTACACGTGCTTTTAAGGACAAGTTCTCGGTAAGAGGGTTCATGTCGACAGCAGGTCCGGAATAGCGTCGCCCATAGATGGCGCAGTTGTTCCGGGCCAGCGGGCAACGAACACTCAAGTTATGTATTGAGGGATAAACCCTGGCTGCTACTCGCGACTAAGCGGGTACCACCGGGGAAGGTCTGACGCGCTTGTAGAAGCAAAAAAGGCAGATCCTCTCCTTAAGGCCCGCACTTTTGTTTTGGCGCCTTCGGCGCCGGAAGAAGTAAGGTCTGCTCTAGATAGATCATTGCGTCAATTTTGGTTGTGATGTGGTCTTTGCCGGTTGGTACGGTTTCTTTCGTAAAGAGTTGGGGCTGGATGGCGCGGGCAGCATTCCTACGACTGAAATTGAAGTCTGTCTGTTATGTCTATTCGAAGGTGCTGTGAAATGCGTGTCAGCATGAAACGCTCACACTGCAGATTTAGAAGTCTGAGGGAAAAATAGACATAGAACGCCGTACACCGCTGCGGTAGGGCTCTAGGGAGCTTCCTGGGTTTCCTTCACACCCTGACAGACAGTTCCTTGGCTGATCCAACCTGAACTTAGGCTGATTTGGTGCCTTTCTGCTAACTTCCCATGTCCGTAACTGAACTGGCCCACTGTTATGTTTAGGAAGCGGAGGACTGAAAATGGCGAACAAGCGGCACAAGCCGGAGGAAATAGTTCGGAAGCTGCGGCAGGTTGATGTGCTTGTCGGCCAGACCCGCCTTTTGCCCTTGCAGCTATTGCTACCGCAGAAACCCCTCGCTCCTGCAGCGCGAGGTTTCCGGCCGCGCGGCGAACTTCCCGTTTGCAGTCATTCGGGTCCGCGGAAATCGGCGGAGCGCAAACCGCCTTTCGCTGCAGTCATGTCAGACAAACGAGACGCGGACCAAGCGGCCAATTGGAAGACCAGACTAATTGCAAGCAGGTAAAGTCTGGTAATTCTCTACGTCGCAGCGATTGGCATCGTTGAACCTGAACCAATTAGTACTATGCAGGCTGCACAACCGTGACACCAAAACAGGTCCAGACGATGGAACACGTCAGGCAGGGGCTGTCAATGAGCGTTCAAAACTGACCCGGTTTCAGCGTTTGAATTTGACCCACCCCTTGTGGCGCAAAGGCCCCAGGCGGGCCGCCCTCATATAGCGAGTCCGACTGGGGGCTTTGCTTGCGCGACGTTTATGTTTTTCTGCGTCGCTTGCTCTGTGCGAACCGGTATGACGTGTTGCCTGTCTCGATGATTGCGCAGTGATGGGTTACGCGATCCAGAAGCGCGGTTGTCATCTTGGCGTCACCGAAGACCGAGACCCATTCGCCGAACTCCAGGTTCGTCGTGATGATGACACTGGTCTTCTCATAGAGCTTGCTGATCAGATGGAACAGCAACGCGCCGCCGGACTTGGGGAACGGGATGTAGCCCAGCTCGTCGATGATGACGCAGTCCAGGGCCGAGAGCTGCCGGATGATCTTCCCGGCATTGCCCTCGGCCTGTTCCTTGATCAGGGCGTTGATCAGGTCGACGGCGTTGAAGAAGCGCGCCTTCTTGCCGTTGCTGATCAGGGTGGTTCCAAGCGCGATGGCGATGTGGGTTTTGCCGGTGCCGGTTCCGCCCACCAGGATGAGATTATGTGCCTCTTCTGTGAATTGGCCTGAGCAGAACGGCTCGATTTGGGGCTGGGTGACGGCGGCCGCGCTGTAATCGAAGGTGGCGAAGTCCTTGTGGTGGGGGAACTTCGCAATCCTCATTTGATACTGGATGGAGCGCACCCGCCGCTCTACAGTCTCAGCGTCGATCAGTTGCTTTATCGCTGTGGTCAGACTTGGTGGCTTGCGCGCGGACAGCAAATCATGGGCGCAAGCTGCCATCCCGTGCAGCCTCAGGGCGGTCAGTTGGTCGATGAGGGCGTTCATGCGGCAGCCTCCTCAGCCGAGCACAGCGTCTCATAGCGCTTGCAATCGGCCTCGGGCCGCAAGGTCAGCTGCGGATAGGTATAGGCGTCGCTGAGCGGCGTGATGACCGGCTCCACCAACTGGTTAATCAGGTTGATGATGGCGGGCAGGCGCAGGGTGTTTTGTTCCACCGCCAGTTCGCAAGCCGTCTCGACCACCTCGACCCCGTGATCCTGGGCCAGCAGAAGCAGATCGACGAACTCCCGATCCCCGCCTTTGCCGGCCATGTAGTGCTCCCTGATCTGATGCATGGCCTCAGGCAGTTGCCAGTCCACAAAGGGGGCGCCGTCGCGCAGGGCGCCGGGCTTGCGATCCAGCAGCGGCACGTAGTGCCAAGGTTCAAAATAGCTGACATTGCGGGTGAAGCGACGCTTGTGCTCGGCGATGACATCCTGGCCCGACACCAGCACGATCCGGCCTGCATAGGCGCGCAGCGACACATGTTGCCCCGCGAACCGGGACGGCACGCTGTAGCGATTGCTGGCATATTGAACCAGGCAGGTGGAGCGAACACGAACGGTCTTTTCCACGTATCCGTCAAATGCTCGCCCCAGAGGGCGCAGTTCGGCGCGTTCGTCTTCGAACAGCTCTGCAATCGTGCGATCCGATTGCTCGGGATGGGGCCGGTTTGCCAGCTCTTCACAGCGCAGGCGCAGCCAATCGTTCAGCGCATCGAGATCATCAAAGGCAGGTTTGGGCACAAACAACCGGCCGCGCAAAAACTGGACCTGGTTCTCGACCTGTCCCTTCTCCCAGCCCGCAGCCGGGGTGCAGGCCACCGGCTCCATAACGTAATGGTTCATCAAGGCAAGGAACCGGGGATGGAATATCCGGTCCTTGGAGCGGGAGACATAGGTCACCATGGTCTTGGGGTTGTCGATGATCACCCGGCGTGGAACCCCGCCATAGAAAGACAGCGCCTGCGCAAAGGCATCCAGCACCATCTCCTGGGCTTCGCCGGGATAGGCGACGACAAAGGGCTTGCGGCTGTGGCACAGGCGGAAATGGGCAACCTTCACCTTCTGCTCGATACCGCCCAGGACAACCCGTTCTTCGCTCCAGTCAAATTGCAGCGCATCGCCTGCCGCAAAATGCAGCGGGATAAAGGCCTCGCCCGAACCGGCACCGGCCCGCCTCAGATCGCGGACAAATCGCTGAACTGGCGAATAGGAACCGGTGTAGCCTTCCACCACGAGCTGCTCATAGAGCTTCTGGGCCGTCCGCCGCTCCCGGCGTGGTCGCTTCTGGTCCTGATCGAACAGCTCCTGAAGCCGAAGATCAAACCCGTTG
Organism: Leisingera sp. ABM4_103; assembly: GCF_056158685.1. Classification (NCBI taxonomy): domain Bacteria; kingdom Pseudomonadati; phylum Pseudomonadota; class Alphaproteobacteria; order Rhodobacterales; family Roseobacteraceae; genus Leisingera; species Leisingera sp. ABM4_103. Next base: position 2,989,521 of record NZ_JBSWTU010000005.1, read on the forward strand.
CACAGTTTGTGCCGAACCGGCGGGGCCTGGCGCTGGTAGCTCGGCGGGCTCTCATCCTTCAGATACTTCTTGATCGTGTTCCGCGATAATCCCGTCGCCCGCGCAACAGACCGGATGCTGCGTCCCTCAACCAATACCCATCGTCGGATCTTCGACACGCTTTCCATCAGTAACACCTGCTCTTTCCTCCGCACTTTTTGTGCGGATGTTAACGAAAACAGGTGGGTCAATTTTACTCGCTCATAACCCACCCAAGTGGGTCAATTTTGCACGCCAATTCACAGGCAGGGGCTGTGCTTTTAGCGGCCAAGTAACATTCCAGCCAGTCCCAGCAGAAAACCTGAATTCTTGCCTTGTCGACAGCCTTTGGGTTCAAGCAGCTTTCAAACCAGACACCTTCGAGGAATACCAAGAGGAAAGTAGCGAAAGTATGCGAATCCACAGATATTTTGCGTTCTTCGATAAGGCCTTGAATAAGGAGTTCGAAGGCTGCCCGCTGCTCCTGAAACGTTTCCTCGAAAGCAGATTTTAAAGCCGGGTTTGTCTGTGAAAGGCTCCAGAAACCTGTGTAGGTTCCAATAACGCCGTCGTTTGACCATTCGTTTGAAAAGTACAGCTGAAACAGCTGTTTCAACCTCTCTTCGGCACTCAGTTCTGTGTTGCCGGTGATTGCGCGGACTTCGGCAAGGTATTGCTTTGCCATGTCCTGGTAGGCCTCGAGGAACAGGCTGTCCTTGCCGTCAAAGTAGTGGGTGAGCAGGCCCGGGGAAACCCCCAGGTCCTTGCAGATTTCCCGGACGCCAGTGCCTTGGGCACCGTATTTCGCAAGCGAATCCCTGGCTCCTTGCAGCATCAGCCGACGCCGGTCTTCGGGGTTTAGGCGCTGTCTCTTCTGGTTGGCCAAGGTTGATCCATCCCTGCCTGTTTTCGGGTAATTGTATACTTGTACAGCAACCGGCGGGAAGTGCAAACCATTTGCCCGTCACTGAAAATACCCAATTGTACAACTGATTAGTAAGCCTTCACGTTAGCTGTGCATGTTTCCAATAGTTTGTGGCAGCACAGTTGGAATCGCAAACAGGAGCATGGGGATGTCTGCCAAAATCGAGTCTTTTCAGATGTCTGGCACGCAACTGGAGATTTGCTGGGCCGGCACCGGCCGGGTCGCCCGCTATCCGGCGGTTTGGCTGCGCGACCACTGCCATAGTGCCCGCAGCATTAATCCGGAATCGCTGCAGCAGTCAGTTGACACCTTTGCAATTCCCGCTGATCTGGCACCTGTTTCTGCGCGGCTGGAGACTGGGACGGTTTACGTGGCCTGACCGCAGGAGGCTGACGAAAGCGAGTACCCGGTATCCTTCCTGGAGGCTATGGCAGAACCGGGCCTGTGGCAGGAGGACCGTCCGAAGAACCTGTGGATGGCGGCGGATCTGGAGGATGGGCTGTGGGCGATGTCCAACGATGCGGTGATGGCGGAGGACAGCAGCGGCTTGGCGGAGTGGCTGGATCCCGTCGACCGCCACGGGATTGCACTGGTGACCGGCGTCCCGGCCACTCCGGAGGCCACCGAGGAACTGCTGAAGAGGGTGGGCTATATCCGCCAGACCATTTTTGGCGGCTTCTGGGACTTCACCGCCAACAAGGCCTTTGCTGATACCGCCTATTCGACAGTGGAGATCGGCCCGCACACCGATGGCACCTATGCCATCGACTCTCCCGGCTACCCGTTGGAGGAGTTCGAGGTTTAGCCCCGGAGACTCAGCGAACGCCCAAGGGCCGCCAGTTTTTCTCGGGCGGCCTTTTTGCGTTCGCACGGCGACTGGTGGAAGGCTGGGGGCTATGCGGAAAGGGCCACCGATACTGGGCAGCTGTCCTCCTGTGTGGTCGGAAATATCTCAACCGCCAGCCCGAATTCAGCGGCGGACAGGGCGAGCCACTCCCAGAGGCTGGCGGCATGGCTGGCCGGGATCAGCAGATCGAACTCCGAAGCGGAACAGCGGCGCAGGTGCAGCCTGGTGTGGGCCATCAGGGTGACGGCGCTGTGGCCGGGCCGGAAGCGGTCCAGATCCAGAACGCATCCCTTGGCCATCAGTGCGCAGGAGGCCGCGCCGCCAATCTGCAGCCGCAGCATGCCGCCGCCGGCGCTCCTGACGGCGGCATACCCGCCAAGCGACTGTTTCAGCTCCTGCTCCAGCGCAGGGGCAGGGCGCGGGCTGATCAGGTGCCAGCAGTTGCTGGCCGCCCAGGCCAGGCAGTTGCCGCCAGCCACGCCGCTGCGTCCGGGGCGGGGCAGGTAGTTGAAACCGAAAGGTGCCAGCGCGGCGCCGGCGGCCGCTGCCTGGTCCCGGAAGGGCATGATCCGCAGCACGGTGGTGCCAGTCACGATCCGGACCTTCACCCCGGCAGGGCCTGCGGCAGGAATTCCGGCCAGGTCCAGGCCTTCGAGGCAGAACAGGGGGCTGGCTTCAGCTGCGCACACGGGCATTCTCCGGATCATAGAAATGGTGGGACACAATGGTGGCCGGGACGGGGTCTTCGCCATGCAAGGGGTCAATGATCTCAATCACCTCGCCCAGCCGCTCGCGCCCGCGTTGCACCAGGGCGATGGCGATATGGCTCTTGAGTGTCGGGCTCCAGGCGGCGGAGGTGATATAGCCGTCGTCGCTTTCCGGCACGAGGGGGGCGCCCCTTGCGTTGATGTGGGCGCCCTGGCGGAAGCTGTGCGAGGGATCCAGGGGTTTCAGCCCCACCACTACTTCGCGGTCCGGGTCGGTCAGCCCGGGGCGGCTGCTGAGGGCGCGGCCGACAAAGTCCTTCTTGGCGGACATCATCATGCCAAGGCCCAGGTCCGCCGCGGTGGTGAATTTATTCAGCTCCGAACTGACATGGCCCTTTTCGATGCGCAGCACGTCCAGCGCCTCGACCCCGTAAGGCGTGATGCCGAAGTCCGCGCCTTCGCGCTCCAGCGCCTCGGCCAGGGGGCGGCCATAGGGGGACGGCACATAGATTTCATAGGCCAGCTCGCCCGAGAAGGAGATCCGGAACAGCCGTGCGGGCACGCCGTCCAACACGGTGCATTCGCGCGCCGCCAGGAAGGGCAGGGCGGCATTGCTCACATCCAGTTCCGGGGCGATCCGGGCCAGCACGTCGCGGGCGCGGGGGCCTGCCAGGGCGATGCCCGCCCAATCCTCGCCCGCATCGGCAAAAACAACGTCCAGCTCCGGCCAGAGTACCTGATGGCAGTATTCCAGATGGCTGATAACACTATCGGATTCTGCCGATGTGGTGGTGATGAAGTAGTGATCCTCTGCCAGCCTCGAGACGGTGCCGTCGTCCATCACGATGCCGTCCTCGCGCAGCATCAGCCCGTAGCGGGACTTGCCCACCGGCAGCTTGGCGAAGCCGTTGCTGTAGACCCGGTCGAGGAAGGCCGGAGCATCAGGGCCTTGAAGGTCGATCTTGCCCAGGGTGGAGACATCGCAGAAGCCCACCGCGCTGCGCACCGCCTGAACCTCACGGCTGATGGCCTGGCTCATGGTCTCGCCGGGTTTGGGGAAATACTGGCTGCGGTGCCAGAGGCCGGATTCGATGAACACCCCGCCTTTGTCCTCGACCCAGCCATGCAGCGGGGTGCGCAGGATCGGGCGCCAGTGCCTGCCGCGGGAGCGGCCCGCCAGCGCGCCGAGGCTGACCGGGCGGTAGGGCGGGCGAAAGCCGGTGGTGCCGATTTGGCCCATCGGCTTGTCCAGCGCCTTGGACATGGCCGCGATACCGTGGATGTTGGAGGTCTTGCCCTGGTCGGTGGCCATGCCAAGGGTGGTGTAGCGTTTGACGTGCTCGACCGAGCGGTAGCCCTCGCGGGCCGCCAGCGAGACGTCTGCCGCTGTCACGTCATGCTGCAAGTCTATGAATTTCTTTGACTTACCTGCGCTGGTCTCGAAATAGGCGAAGTTGGCGGCGCGCGCCTCATTGGCCTCCAGATAGCTGTGGTAGTCCGCCAGGCTGGCGCTGTCCGGGGCGGCAAACCGCTGGGCTGCAACCTCACCCGCCATCCGGCCGTGGGTCAGGCAGTCTTCGCGTGTTTCCAGCCCGGCCAGGCTGCCGGTGCAGAGAAAATCCGCGCCCTCCATCTCCTGCGGCAGGAAGGCCTGCAGGTTACCGCTCCAGCGCGGTTTCTGGCCGCGCTGTGCCAGCAGCTGCACCGCCGGGTTCCAGCCGCTGGAGACGCAGACCGCGTCGCAGTCCACGGTGCGGCGGCTGCCGTCCTTGTGGCGCAGGGTGACGCCGGTGACAGCAGTGCGGCCATGCACGGTTTCGATCTCATCGCCGTTGCGGGCGTCGGCCACCGCGGCGACGGTCACGCCAGCCGCGCCCAGTGCCTTGGCCAGGCCTGCGGTGCTGTCGTTGGTGGTGAAGATCACCGCGCGGCTGCCGGGGCGGACGCCATAGTCGCGCAAGTAGCGCTCGGCGGCGGAGGCGAGCATCACGCCGGGGCGGTCGTTGTTGCCAAAGACCAGCGAGCGTTCATGGGCGCCGGTGGCGAGAACCACCTGAGGGGCCACGATCTTCCACATCCGCTGGCGCGGCTGGTGGGCGGCGGGGACGGGCAGGTGGTCGGAGACCTGCTCAACCGCGCCGAAGGTGTTGTTGTCATACCAGCCGAACACCATGGTGCGGGGCAGGATGCGGACGTTCTCCAGCGCCTCCAGTTCGGCGATGTCCTGTTCCAGGCCGGTGCTGTCAAATCCGCCGAGGCGGGCGTGTTCCTCCACCAGGGTCACCCGGGCGCCGCTTTGGGCCGCGGCGCGGGCGGCGCTGAGGCCTGCGGCGCCGCCGCCGATCACCAGGATATCGCAGTGGTGGTGGATCTTCTCATACGTGTCGGGGTCGATGCCGCCGGACAGGCGGCCCATGCCTGCGGCGCGGCGGATTACCGGCTCATAGAGGCCAGTCCAGAACTTTGCGGGCCATTTGAAGGTCTTGTAGTAGAACCCCGCGGCAAAGAACGGCGAAAACAACTGGTTCACTGACAAGAGGTCGTAGCGCAGTGAGGGCCAGCGGTTCTGGCTGGCGGCCTCCAGCCCGTCATAGAGCTCCACCATGGTGGCGGGGATGTTGGGTTCCTGCCGGGCGCCGCTGCGCAGCTGCACAAGGGCGCTGGGTTCATGCGGGTCGCAGGTGAAGATGCCGCGCGGGCGGTGGTACTTGAAGCTGCGCGCGACCAGCCGGACGCCATTGGCGAGGAGGGCAGAGGCGAGGGTGTCGCCCTCAAAGCCGCTGTAGCGCTTGCCGTCGAAGATGAAGCTGATGGGCTTGCTGCGGTTCAGGCGGCGGCCTGTGCCATTCAGCCGGTGGGTTTGGCGGGTCATCGCTGCACCTCCCCGCCGGGGCGGGCCTGAATGGCCTGAGTGATCTCATGGGTGACGGTGTTGCGGTCCACAACCAGCCAGCTGCCGCAGCCCTGGGCGTGGCGCCAGTGTTCGCGGTGCGGGCCCTTGGGGTTGTCGCGCAGGTAGACGTAATCGACCCAGGCCTCCATCGGGGCGTCTGCGGCAGGGCGGGTGAGGGTGGCGTCGCCGCGGTAGGTGAATTCTTCCAGCGGGCGGTCGCCGCACAGCGGGCAGGGGATGCGCATGGGGTGTCAGCCCTCCTCAGTGGTGGTTGGGGAAGGGGCCGCCGCCGGTGGCATCCACCGGGCGGCCTTCGGCAAAACGGCCGAGGTGAAACGGCGCGTTGTACTTGTGCGGCGCGTCGTTGGCGACGGTATGGGCAAAGCACCAGGAGGCACCGGGGATTGCCTTGAAGCCGGTATAGTTCCAGCCGCCGTTCAGATAGAGACCCTCGACCGGTGTCTTGCAGATGTAGGGTGAGCCATCCATGGTCATGTCGACCACACCGGCCCAGTGGCGCAGCAGGCGCACCCGGCCCAGGCTGGGCAGGAACATCATCATCGCCTCGGCCACGTCCTCGACAATCGGCAGGTTGCCGCGCTGCGCAAAGCTGTTGTAGCCGTCCAGCATGCCGCCGAAGACCAGACCGCCCTTGTCGGACTGGCTGATGTAGAGGTGGCCGACGCCAAAGGTGGCGACGGTGTCGACGCAGGGTTTCACCGCCTCGGAGACGAAGGCCTGCAGCTTGTGGCTTTCGACCGGCAGCTTGATCCCGGCCATCTGCATCACCTGGCTGGTGTGGCCCGCCACCGCGACGGCGACCTTGGCCGCGCCGATGCGGCCGCGGGTGGTCTCCACCCCGGTCATGCGGCCATTGGCGTCGCGTTCAAAGCCGGTGACCTCGCAGTTCTGGATGATGTCGACGCCCAGCCGGTCGGCGGCGCGGGCATAGCCCCAGACCACGGCGTCGTGGCGGGCGTTGCCCGCGCGCGGCTGCAGGAGGCCGCCCAGCACCGGGAAGCGGCCATTGTTTTCGTCAACCAGCGGCATCATTTCCAGCACCTGCTTGCGGTCCAGCATCACCGCGTCGACGCCGTTCATGATCATCGCGTTGCCGCGGCGCACCGCCTCGTCGCGCTGGCCGTCGGTGTGGAAGATGTCGAGCACGCCGCGCTGGGAGAACATCACGTTGTAATTCAGCTCCTCGCTGAGGCCCTCCCACAGTTTCAGCGACCACTCCAGCAGAGGAATTTCGCTGTTCAAGAGGTAGTTGGAGCGCACGATGGTGGTGTTGCGTCCGACGTTGCCGCTGCCGATCCAGCCCTTTTCCAGCACCGCCACATTGGTGATGCCATGGTTCTTGGCCAGGTAATAGGCGGTCGCCAGGCCGTGGCCGCCGCCGCCGATGATCACCACGTCATAGTGTTTCCGTGGTTCCGGATGGCGGAAGGCCTCGGGCCAGCCCTGATGGCCGCGGAGGGCCTGTTTCACCAAGGATGTGATCGAATACTGCATCGTCTCCGGCGCCCGTTACAGGCTTCGTTGTGCTGGGAATTTTACCGGACGATGATGGAGCGGCGGGGGCTGCCGCTGACAGGGCAAAAAAATTCAGTGGTGGCACAAAATAAATCTTCAATTGAGAAATCAGTCGCTTGCCGTCAAATTGGACGGACCCGGAATATCGGTGGATAGAACCATGAAGAGACGGCTTCCCCCTTTCGCTGCAGTTAAGGCTTTTGAGGCGGCGGCGCGCCACTGCAACTTTCAGCTGGCTGCCGAGGAACTGGGCATCTCGGCCTCAGCCGTCAGCCATCAGGTCAAGGCGCTGGAGGATTTCGTGGCGATGCCACTGTTCATCCGGCGCAACAACCGGCTGATCCTGCGTGAAGAAGGCCAGGCCTATTTCGAACGCCTGAGTGTTGCGCTGGATGGGATCGAGATGGCGACAGATGTGCTGGCGCGCTCAACCGGGCGGTCGCAGCTGACGCTGAACCTGTTCCCATCGCTGGCCGATGTGTGGCTGATTCCGCAGCTAGGGGATTTTCATCAGAAGCACTCCGATATCGCCGTCCGGCTGAGCACCTCCGAGCTGGCGGGAGATAGTTTGAACCGGGAGGCGGATTTTGCCCTGGTCTATCTGCCGAAGGAGAACGTGCCGGAGAATGCCGCGGTGCTGTTTTCCGATGATATCGTGCCGGTGGCGTCGCCGGAGTATCTGGCGGCGCACGGGCAGATCGAAGGCCCGAAGGATTTGCTGCAGCACACCCTGATTGCCAGCCTGTCGGAAGATGAGGAATGGAAGACCTGGTTCGAGGCGCAGGGGGTCGCGGATCACCGCAATGCCCAATACTTGGAGCTGGACATGTGCTCCAGCTGCCTGAAAGCGGCCAAGGAAGGGCTGGGAATCACCATGGGCCGCAGGCCGTACCTGGATCATGATCTGGCGGCCGGCCGTCTGGTGGCGCCATTGCCGGCGGTTGTTTCCACCGGCTGGTGCTTGGCGCTAGTGACCACCCCCCGCGGCGCTGGCTTGCCGTATGGACCGCGCTTCCGGAATTGGATGATCACGGTGAGCGGCGAGTTCGGGAAATCCTGGGCGGCGCTTGGTTGAGCCAGGCAGGCTGCGGGACACATTACTGTACGATTGAGCAATAAGGATTGCGCGGGGTTAAGTTTCGTGCTTACTTATTGTACAAGTGAACAGTAGATAGCTCTCCGCAGGAAGGAAGCCATGACCCGAACCTCTGCACGCAGACGCGCCCGCGGCGGCGCCCGGCCGGACCGCAGCGGCGGTGCTGTGACCCAGTCGCCCTGGACCCAGGTCCGCTACCGCACCGCCCCCACAAATGTGCTGAGTGCCGATCAGGTGGAGGCGATCCACGAGGCCTCGCTGACGATCCTGGAGGAGATCGGCGTCAAGGTGCTGGACCCGGAGGCGCGGCGCTATCTGCAGGAGGCCGGGGCCAAGGTGGACCACGGCGAGGAAATGGCCTGGCTCGACCGCGGGCTGGTGGAAGAGAAGCTGAAGCTGCCGCCGTCGTCCTTTACGCTGCACGCCCGCAACCCGGCGCGCAATGTGCAGCTGGGCGATGACTGCGCGATCTTTGCCTCAGTCGGCGGCCCGGCCTTTGTCTCCGATCTCGACAAGGGGCGGCGTCAGGGCACCTATGCGGAGATGTGTGATTTTATCCGGCTGGTGCAGAGCCTGAACATCCTGCATCAGGAGGGCGGCGGCCCGTTCGAGGCGCTGGATCTGCCGCAGGAGAGCCGCCACCTGGACCTGCATTTCGCGCAGATCACCCTGACCGACAAGAACTGGCAGCCCTGGGGGCTGGGAGCCGACCGGGCCCGTGACGGGCTGGAGATGGCGGCGATCTCCTTGGGCTGCTCGCGCGAGGACTTGATCGGCAAGCCGGTGTTCACCACCGTGATCAACACCAACTCGCCGTTGCAGATCGACGGGCCGATGGGGGAGGGGCTGATCGAGATGGCCAGGCATGGCCAGCCGGTTATCATCACGCCCTTCACGCTGGCGGGGGCAATGTCGCCGGTGACGATTGCGGGTGCGCTGACCCAGCAGAACGCCGAGGCGCTGTCTGGCATCGTGCTGGCGCAATGCGTGCGGCCGGGCACTCCGGTGATCTATGGCGGCTTCACCTCCAACGTGGACATGAAGACCGGCTCACCGGCCTTTGGCACGCCGGAATACACCCTGGCGGCGCAGGCCACCGGGCAGCTGGCGCGCCGCTATGGCATCCCGTTCCGCTCCAGCAATGTGACCGCCTCCAACGCGGTGGATGCGCAGGCGGCCTATGAAAGCCAGATGTCGCTGTGGGGCGCGATGAGCGGCCATGTGCATCTGCTGAACCAGGGGGCTGGCTGGCTGGGCGGCGGGCTGGTGGCCTCCTTCGAGAAGCTGATCATCGATGCCGAGATGCTGCAGATGATGGCGGCGGCGCAGCAGCCGTTCGAGGTGTCCGATGCCGCCATCGGGCTGGATGCGATCCGCGAAGTGGGCCCGTGCGGCCATTTCTTTGGCACCCAGCACACGCTGGACCGCTATGAAAGCGCCTTTTACACGCCGCTGGTGTCGGACTGGGACAATTACGAGAACTGGACCGACCGCGGCAGCAAGGACACCGCGCAGCGCGCCAACGGGATCTGGAAGCAGATGCTGGCCCAGTATGAGCAGCCGCCGATCGATGCGGCCATCGAAGACCAGCTGAAGGACTACATGGCCCGCCGCAAGCAGGAGATCCACGGCAGCGCGGCCTGACCTGCAAACATCTCTCCCAGCCTTGTGCGGCAGCGGAGCTGCATGAGGTCTTACTGCCCGGCTTCCCCATGGCCGGGCAGCTTTTTTATGGGGTGCTGCAGGCTGCTTGTGCCTGGCACCCCCTTTCCGCACTCCTTCCGGAATTGGCCCTCAGCCGCAGGCTGCGGCTGCGCTGCCTTGCGGCGCATATGGCGGCAGGCGCGCGCAGTCCGGAAACGAAAAGAACCGGAGCAGGCCCGATTGGCGCTGCTCCGGTTCGCGGGGCTGGATGCGGTGAGGATAGTGCCCCAGCCCCTTCCGGTACTGGCGGCGTGTCAGCTGCGCATCCGCAGGCCCTCGGGGTCGACCGGCGGGGCGGTCAGCAGGCGCGCCTTGCACCGTTTGCCCACGATGTCGATTTCGTATTCTGCGGCTGGGTCGATGGCATTGGGGTAGAGGTAGCCGAGCGCCAGGCTGGTGCCCGCGCAATAGCCGTAGCCGCCGGAGCTGGTGTAGCCCGCCAGCTTGCCATTGAGAAACACTGGCTCGCCGCCGTAGGCGTCGGCCTCGCCCGCATCGACAGCGAATTGCACGAAGCATTCCCGCGGCCCGGCCTCTTTGGCGGCCAAAGCGGCCTCGCGGCCGATGAAGTCCCCCTTGCCGTAGCGGACAAAGCGCGCCAGCGCGGTTTCATGGGCGTAATAGTCGGAGGTAAGTTCCATGTTCCAGCCGGCAAAGCCCTTTTCCAGCCGCAGCGCCATCAGCGCGTGCCCGCCTGCGAGGGTCAGACTGTGGGGTTCGCCCGCTGCCAGGATCTCCTCGAAAAGCGTGCGCTGGTATTCCATCGGCATGTAGATCTCGTAACCGCATTCGCCGGTGTAGGAGACCCGGATGACAAAGGCGCCGGGGCAGGGGCCCAGCCCCATCTCGCGGCCCGACAGGAAGGGGAAGTCGGCGCTGTTGAAGCTTACGCCCGGGGCGACGGCAGCCATGATGGCCTTGGCGTTGGGGCCGGCCACATGCAGGCCCGCATAGCGGTTGGTGAGGTTTTCATAAGCGACGCCGGTTTCGGGCATGGTCTCCAGGAACCAGCGCTCGTGGATTTTCTCCATCGACCCGGAGCCCAGCACCAGGCAGCTGTCCGCGCTGAGGCGGGTGACAGTGAAGTCGCCGATTACCTTGCCCTGATGGCTGAGCATCGGGCAGAGCGCTGTTTTACCTATCGCCGGGATCCTGTTGGCCATGATGCGGTCCAGATAGGCCACGGTACCGGCGCCGCTGAAGCGGTATTTGCCATAGCTGGTCAGCTCGAACAGGCCGGCGGTCTCCCGCACGGAGTGCGCCTCCCGGGCTACGGCTCCGAACCAGGCGGGGCGCTCGTAGGAATAGCTCTCCTGGCGCTCGGCGTCGTTTGCCGCGTACCAGTAGGCGTCTTCCCAGCCGCAGGTCTCGCCGAAGACCGCGCCTGCGGCTTTCAACCGGTCGTAGATGGGCGAGGTCTTCACCGGGCGGGCTGCCGGGAAGGTCTGGTAGGGGTAGATCCGGCGGGAGCGGTTTTCGTACCAGTATTTGGTCATCTGCTTGGCATAGCGGCTGCCGGCATAATCGCCGTAGCGGGCCACGTCCCAGAAGCTGACGTCCAGCGAGGGCTCGCCGTCGATGATCCATTCCGCCAGCACCTTGCCGATGCCGCCGCCCTGGTTGAAACCGGTCATCACGCCGTTGGCGCAGAAGTAGCCGGGCTTGCCGGGGTAGGGGCCGATCAGCGGGCCGAGGTCGGGGGAGAAGATCATCGGGCCGTTGATGACGCTCTTGATGCCGGCGTCGGCCAGGCTGGGGATCAGTTCGACCGCCTGCAGGAATTCCTCCTCCATGCGGCTGAGGTCGTCGGGCAATAGCTCGTGGCCGAAGTCCAGCGGGGTGCCGTCTTCGGCCCAGTGGATGCATTTGCTCTCATAGGCGCCGATCAGCAGGCCCTTGCCCTCTGGGCGCATGTAGAGGTTGGCATCGGCGTAGGAGAGCAGCGCGTGATCGCTGCCGATTTCGGCCATTTCGGGGATTTCTTCGGTGATCAGGTAATGGTGCTCGACCGGCATCAGCGGCAGCGTGATGCCTGCCAGTGCCGCCACTTCGCGGCCCCAGAGGCCGGCGGCATTGACCACGTAATCGGCGGTGATGGTGCCGTGTTCGGTCACCACGTCCCACTTGCCGTCGTGGCGCTGGTTGGTTTCCAGCACCGGGGTGTGGCGGTGGATGGTGGCGCCGTAGTTGCGCGCTGCCTTGGCGAAGGCATGGGTGACGCTGGCTGGATCGCAGTAGCCTGCGGTCTTTTCGTGCAGGATCGCGGTCAGATCATCGGTTTTCAGCGTCGGCGCCAGCTCCTTGGCGCGTTCCGGGGAGATGAACTCGGAGTCAATGCCATAACGCTTGCCGAAGGCATGGGCGATGGCGAGCGTCTTGACCTCTTCCTCATCCTTCGCGACCAGCAGCTCGCCGTTGTAATGCAGGCCGCACTCCTGGCCGCTTTCACGCTCCAGCTCCGGGTAGAGGTCGATGGTGTACTTTTGCAGAACAGCAGCATTGCCTGGGGCAGTCAGGGTGAACAGGTTGCCGGCCGCGTGCCAGGAGGAGCCTGCGGTCAGTTCCTGCCGTTCCAGCAGCACCACATCCTTCCAGCCCCGTTTGGCCAAGTGGTAGAGGATGCTGCAGCCGACGACCCCGCCGCCGATAATGACCACTCTTGCTTTTGTTTCCATTACGCTCGCCCTGCCGTCGCTGAGGTTTCGGTTGAAAAACTGTCGAGCAGGGGGCGGGTGAACTCAAACAAATTAAATTGCGGGGTCCTCAAATTTGATTCTGCGGCCGAATCCGACGGTGTAATTTTCTTGGTGACGAACGAAATTTATTTAGTTGAGATGAATCCATTGCTGCCGGATCGTTAGGGGACCACGACCCGACGGCCGGGCAGGGAACGGCATCACGGCAGCTCGCAGGACAAGGCCGTTCCGGGTGCCAGGGCGGCAGTTGGTCACCGGAGTGTCCAATTCTAGCGCCTGCAAGATTCTGCGGTGCCTGCTGAAGATACCTACACGGCGCTTGGGAGAAATTGGGGCGCTTTCTCCAACCGGAATTAGCGTCGATGCCAGGGAGGATTGAAAATTGTACATTCAAAGCGAAGCTGGCAAAGGCCTGGCGCTCAGCGCCCCGGCTTCGCTTTATGTGGGGCTGCTGGTGGCTGCGCCGCTGGGGATCCTGGTGGCCTACAGCTTCTGGACCCAGACCTATGTCGAGATCGACAAGACGCTGACCTGGGCCAACTATCTGGAGGCCGCCACCGACCCGCTGGTGCGCCATCTGATGCTGCGCTCGATTGCCATTGCCGGTGCCGTGACCATGGCGACAGTGGCGCTGGCCTATCCGATTGCCTATTTCATCGCCTTCCGCACCCGCAAGAAAACCCTGTGGCTCTTGCTGATCACCATCCCGTTCTGGTCAAGCTACCTGCTGCGGGTGTTCAGCTGGAAACTGATCCTCGGCTTCAACGGGGTGATGAACTCGGCGCTGATCTCATTGGGGCTGATCGAGGAGCCGCTGACCTTCCTGCTGTACAATGAATTCGCGGTGGTGCTGACCCTGGCCCACGCCTGGGCACCCTTTGCGATCCTGCCGATCTATGTCTCGCTGCAGAAGATCGACCGCTCGCTGCTGGAGGCCGCCACCGACCTCGGCTGCTCCAAGCTGGAACGCTTTGTCCGCGTCACCCTTCCCCTGACCGTGCCCGGCATCATCGCTGCCAGCCTGATCATCTTCATCCCTACCGTCGGCGACTACGTGACCCCGTCGCTGGTTGGCGGCTCGCAGGGCAAGATGGTCGCCAACCTCATCCAGGTGCAGTTCGGCCCGGCCAACAACTGGCCCCTGGGCGCCACCCTCTCACTGGTGGCCATGGCCTCGGTCGGCTTTGTCGCCATCCTGTTCGTCATCCTGGCCACCGCCCTGGGGAGGAGGATCCGTTGAGCACACCGATGAGCGAACCCCTGAACAAACCGCTGAACCCTGATGTCAGCAAGCCCCGGCGCAAACCCTTCCGCTTCCCCTGGCTCTTGGTCTATGCCATCGGCTACCTGATTTTCCTGTACCTCCCGGTGCTGCTGCTGCCGCTGTTCTCCTTCAATGACGGCACCATCGTGGCCTTTCCGATGAAGGGCTTCACGCTGAAGTGGTACGCCCAGCTGGGCGAACAGGACACGCTCTTGCAGGCGATGGCCAACTCGCTGATCGTTGGTGCGGTGACCGCAATTGTCGCCACCTCTCTGGGGCTGTTCGCCGCCCGCGCCTATGTCCGCTACCGCTTCAAGGGGCGTGAGCTGTCGGAAGGGCTGGTGATGCTGCCGCTGGTCATTCCCGGCATCATCGTGGCGTCGTCGATGCTGGTGCTGTTCATCTCGCTGGGGCTGAAGCCGTCGCTGACCACGGTGATCCTGGGCCACGTTTTTGTGGCGCTGCCCTTTGCAGTCTCGATCATGAAATCGGCCTTCGACGACTTCGACCAGTCGCTGGAGGAAGCCGCCTTCGACCTTGGCGAAAGCGTCATCGGCACCTTCCGCCGGGTGACCCTGCCGATCGTGGCGCCGGGGATTGTCGCCAGCCTGCTGGTCACCTTCACCGTGTCATTCGACGAGTTTGTGCTGGCCTTCTTCCTGTCGGGCAACCAGCCCACCCTGCCGGTCTACATCTGGAGCCAGATCCGCTTCCCGGCCAAGCTGCCGAACACGCTGGCGCTTGGCTCCTTGCTGCTGCTTGCCTCGGTGCTGCTCTTGCTGACCGCCGAATACTTCCGCCGCCGCTCCACCAAATCCGCCTGATGAAGGATACGCAGATGACCAGTCAGAACATCATCGAAATCTCCGGGGTGGAAAAGCGCTTTGGCACCTTTGTGGCGGTGCGCGACCTGAACCTGGAGCTGAAGGAAGGCGAGTTCTTCTCGCTGCTCGGCCCCTCCGGCTGCGGCAAGACCACGGCGCTGCGGATGATTGCAGGCTTTCAGGACCATGATGCCGGCACCATCCGCATCGCGGGGCAGGAGATGGCGCATATTCCGGCCAACAAGCGCCCGACCAACATGGTGTTCCAGTCCTATGCGATCTTCCCGCATCTGAACGTCGGCGACAACGTTGCCTTTGGCCTGCGCAAGCTGAACCTCGGCAAGGCAGAGGTTAAGGACCGCGTCGCCGAGGCGCTGGAAATGGTCGAGCTGGGCGGCCTGCAGTCGCGCAAGGCGGATGAACTGTCGGGCGGCCAGCGCCAGCGGGTGGCCTTGGCCCGCGCCCTGGTGATGCGGCCCAAGGTTCTGCTGCTGGATGAGCCTTTGTCGGCGCTCGACAAGAACCTGCGCGAGGCGATGCAGCTGGAAATGCGCCGCCTGCAGCAGAAGCTGGGCATCACCTTTGTGATGGTCACGCACGACCAGTATGAGGCGATGACCATGTCCGACCGCATCGGCGTGATGTTCGCCGGCAAGCTGGAGCAGGTCGACCGCCCCGAGGTGCTCTATGCCCGGCCCTGCAACCGCCGGGTCGCGGCCTTCATCGGCGGCATGAACTTTCTGGATGCGCGGGTGACCGCTGACAATGGCAAGTCGGTCAATGTCGATCTGCAGGGCTTTGGCCCGCTCACCATCGACGTGAACCCCAATGTGCTGGCCCGCAGCCCCGACCTGCTGGCAGGCATCCGCCCCGAACAGCTGGAGATCAGCGCCACCCAGCCGCCCGGCTATGACGCCTGCCTCCAGGGCAGCGTCAGCGACATCGCCTTCTACGGCGAGAGCGTCCACTACTACGTGCGCGCCGACGGGGTGGAGGAGCCGATCTCCGTCGCCGTCCCGAACTACTTCCACACGGTGGATCACAAGCGCGGCGACCGCGTCTGGCTGGGGGTGCAGAACGCCTCGGTCATCGACCTCGGCGCGCGGGAAGCATGAGAATAACAGGGAGGAAGGAAATGAAACATTTTGCTTTGGGGCTGACGGGCGCTCTGGCCGCCGCCACCGCTTTGACCGTCCCGGCCGGCACTGCCCAGGCCGGGGCCGGCAGCCTGTCGGTCTTCGACTGGTCCGGCTATGAGGACCAGGGGTTTTACGGCGACTATGTCGAGAAATACGGCGGCGCGCCCAGCTACACCTACTTCGGCAGTGTCGAGGAGGCCTTCACCAAGCTGCAGTCAGGCTTTGCCGCCGACATCGCCCACCCCTGCACCGACGCGCTGCGCAAATGGGTGGCCGCGGATCTGATCAAGCCGATCGACACCTCCAGGATCGACAACTGGGACAAGCTGCTGCCGCAGATCAAGGATGTGGACGGCGTCACCATCGACGGCCAGACCTACATGGTGCCGTTCGAGTGGGGCAACACCGGGCTTATCTACCGCACCGACCAGATCGACGAAGCGGACGTCTCGCTGCAGCTGCTGGCCGATCCCGCCTACCAGGGCAAGATCGCCATCCCTGACGCAGCTTCCTCGGCCTATGCGATGGCGGCGCTGGCCACCGGCGCCTCCAGCTATACCGACATGAGCGAGGAAGAGTTCCAGAAGGCCTCCGATTTCCTGCGCCAGATCCATCCCAACGTCCGCTTCTATTGGTCCGACGCGGGCCAGCTGGACCAGGCCATTGCCAGCGGCGAGGTGCTGCTGGGCTGGGGCTGGAACCAGTCGGAACTGAACCTGATCTGGAACGAAACCCCGGCCAGGATGATGCGCGACGTGGACAAGGGCATCGCCACCTGGGTCTGCGGCTATGTGCATCTGAACTCCTCCACCCAAAGCGATGAGCAGGTCTATGACATGCTGAACGCGCTGAGCGCCGAGGACAGCGGCAAATACATCATCGAGAACTGGGGTTATGCCCATTCCAACGCCGAGGCCTTCAAATCCGCCGACCAGGAGCTGATCAAGACCTATGGCTTTGCCGATGTGGACAGCTTCTTTGACGGCAGCCTGTTCTTTGACGCGGTCAACCCTGAGCTCGAAGGCCGGATGCTGAAGGAATTCGAACGCATCAAAGCAGGCTTCTGATCCCCGCAAGCGGCGGGCCATGCGGCCCGCCGTCCTGCCGTTTTTTCCGCTAGAACCTTCTGCCAGCTAATTGCCAATCAATGCGCGTACACGTCAGTCGTCCGTACTTGTTTTGGCGGCGCAGGGAAGCTCAGAGCCGGCATCACGTTGTTCAACGGCGGTTTTAACACTGATTGGCCTTGTTGCACAAATCGGGTGAGGGATTCATTGCGTGAATCCAGCAAGGTAGCTGGGATGCATGAGCAGTTGGGCTCCTACGAGATACAAGTCCACGAACTGGTCGTCTTGCAATGGAGCGCTGAAGCAACGCGGATGCTCTGAGCATCTGGTTTGATCCGAGGATGATCTGGACGCCGCCGCCGGCTGGCAAGCGCGGTCGCCGGTGCCAATTCAGCAACGCCGCGATCCAAACCTGTCTGACCCTGAAAGTACTGTTCGGGATGCCACTGAGGCAGACGACGGGATTCGTGCAAAGCCTTCTGCGGCTGGTCGGTCTGCACTGGGCCGTGCCGGAATTCAGCACACTGTGTCGCCGCCAGCGGCAGCTGAACGTGGCTATCCCGCACCGTGGCGGTGTGGGTTCGTTGAATTTGCTGATCCCCTCTCGGGACATTGCTGCGCAATGCCCTGCCGGGAAGCGGACAGCACCGGCATCAAGGCCGAGGGTGAGGGCGAGTGGAACGCCCGTAAGCCCCCTCTCGCACATGCTATGCATGTGCTGCCGGGCAGCGGGTGGCCCCAAGCGGCGCATCTGGCGCAAGGTACACATCGGCATCGATGAGGAAACGCTGGAGGTTCGGGCCGTCGAAGCCACCGGAAGCAACATCGGCCCCTCCCGGCAGATTTGCCATGCAAATCGCCTGCCGGGCAGTGGATACGCCCATTCTGCCTGATCTCCTTGATCAAATCCCGGCAGGCGAAGAGATCAGTTCCGTGACCGCGGACGGGGCTTACGACACTTGCAAATGCTACGAGGCGATCGCCGCCCGTGCCGCCGCCGCTGTTATCCCGCCCCGCAAGAATGCCACGCCCTGGAAGCCAACGAGACCGGGCGCGGTGGCACGAAACGAAGTCCTGCGAGCATCATAGTATCTCGGCCGCGCCATCTGGCGACGGTGGAGCGGATATCACAGCCGGAGCCGGGTCGAGTTGAAGATGAACTGCATCAAGCCGCTCGGCCAATCCCTGATGGCAAAAGACTTCGAACGCCAGGCCGCCGAACTGCAAGTTCGTATCGCCGTTCTGAACGGCTACACCGCTCTCGGTATACCTGTTACATTGCCCGTATAGCAAATCCGTCCGGGCAACGGGCCCTGCGGTCAGCCCCGGATTTGTACAACAGCGCCCAACCGATACACTAGGCAGGCGCGTCTGCACATGCCTCGCCTGCTCAGTGACATCGGGTCGAGTTACATCTCGGGCGAGTTGGCCGATTGGCTGGAAGGCCGGCAGATGGAGCAAGTCTGCGGTGCCCCATATCACCCGCAAACCCAGGGCCAGATCGAGCGCTGGCACCAGACCCTAAAGAACCGCATCCTGCTGGAGAACTGCGTCCTGCCCAGCGATCTCAGGCAGAAAACCGACGCCTTCGTCGAGCATTACAAGCACCGACGAAACCACGAGAGCCTGCCGAACCTCACCCCGGCCGATGTGTACCTTGAGCGCTGCCAGACCATCCTAAAACAAGGAGAAAGTATCAAACGAAAGACTATCGAAACCCGGCGCTTGCTTCACCGAAGATCCGCAGCAAAATCAAACCAACCAGATGAGTCAGACCCTCTCTTAGCTCAGGCGGCCATCTGTCCCAAAATCTCTGACGACGGACATGTGAACCCACCCTGCCAACAAGTCTGAAACATAGCACTTGTGTCGGCCTGCAATCTCATTTCGTCATCAGCCCCGGCAGCCATGTGCCTACGGCGGGCTGCCACACAATCAGTGCCAGCACAGCCAGCTTGATCACCAAGAAGGGCGTGACAGCGGCATAGATATGCTTCATCCCGATGCCCTCGGGGGCGACCCCCCGCATCACGAAGAGCAATAGCCCGAAGGGTGGAGTCAAGAGGCCGATCTCCATGGTCAGCAGATAGACAACACCAAGCACCAGCTCGTTGATGCCCATCTGCGCTGCCAATGGCACAAACACCGGCACGGTCACCATCAGCATCGAGACCTGATCGACAAAGCAGCCAAGCAGCAGCAGGATCACGATCATGCCGACCAGCACTGTGGTGGGGGTCGGATCCACCGCGTTGATAGCCTTGATCAGCCCATTAGTGGCACCGCTGAAAGATAGCACCTGGGCAAAGGTCTGGCTGGCGGCCATGATGAACAAAATCATCACCGACAGCTTCACGGTTTCCATCAGCGCCCTGCCAACTTTTTCAAAAGACAGCGACCGGTAGGCGGCGCCGGTGGCAAGCGCGGCCAGACAGCCGAGCGCGGCAAACTCCGTTGGGGTTGCGAACCCCAGCAGCAGGCTGCCGATCACCACGGCGAACAGCAGCGACAGCGGCGCCACATAGATCAGGAAGGGCCGCCAGCGCTGTCCCAGGGTCATCTGCGGCAGATCGTCGGGCGGTGCCGCCTTCGGGTCGAGCAGGCTGCGGGTCACGATATAAACCACAAAGGCCGCGGCCAGCAGCAGCGCAGGCATGACACCCGCCACCAGCAGGCCGGCGATGGAAATCCCCGCCAGGCTGCCGACCAGAACCGCCAGCGCTGACGGCGGGATGAGCATGGCAATGGCGCCCGAGGCCATGATCGGCCCCATTGCCATGGTCGGGTGATAGCCGCGCTGCAGCATCCCTGGCATCAGGGTCGACCCCAGCATGGCGGTATTGGCGATAGTCGATCCGGACAGGGCAGCAAAGATAGTGCCCCCGAACACGGTGACCACCGACAGCCGCCCGGGCACCCGTGTGACCACCCGCTCGATCGCATCGATGGCGCGGTGGGCGATGCCGGTCTGGAACAGGATTTCCCCCATCAGGATGAACAGGGGGATCGGTGCCATCTGGAAATTGGCCACCGACTGGGTCGCGTTGCGCGCCAGCTGCAGCAGGCCGCGGTCGCCGCCCAGCACCTCGTACGCGCCGATCATGGTGACGGTGATGAAGGCAAAGGCCACCGGCAGGCCGATCAGCAGCAGCCCGGCCAGGCCGCCCAGCATCAGCGATAGGGTGAGGATCCAATCCATCGGCAGTCCTTTCAAAGACCGGAGAGCGGCGTGTCTTCCGTCGCGGGGCAGAAGATTTTGCGCAGGAATTCGAGCGTGCACAGCGCCATCGACAGCGGCAGCACCGTCAGCGTCCACCATTCGGGAAAGGTGAAGGCGGTGCGCACCATGGAGCCGCGGGCGAAGGACTGCATCAGCGCCTGCATCCCGGCCCATCCCAAGACGGCACAGGTGGCGGCGCCCAGCAGGCAGGCGGCCAGCACCACCTTGCGGCGGGCGCGCGGCGGCAGGCCGTGGGTCACCAGGTCGACCTGCACATGGGCATTCTGGCGCAGCACCCAGGGCGCGCCGAGAAAGGCTGCAGCCATCAGCCCGTATTCGATGGCATCAAGCGCGCCGTAGATCACCGGCAGTCCAAGGTTGCGCAACAGGACATTGAGCGGGATCACCAGGGTGATTGCGGCGAGGATGGCAGCGCTGAGCACGGCCAGGCCGGTGAGCAGGGTGCCGAAGCTGCGGTCAAAGCGGATCATGGGGAAAATTTCGGGGCGGCACCAGGCCGCCCCGGTCCCGTCACTTGAGCAGGCAGGCCTGCAGCTGCTGTGCCAGCTGCGGGTCTGTCTTCGTCACTTCGCCCCAGCCTTCGGCCTGGGCGGTCGTGCTCCACAGTTTGCCGTTCTCGCCCTCCAGGGTGATGGTCTTGATCCCGGCATCGGCCTGGGCTTTGGCCTCGGCCTCGTTGCGGGCGATGTTCTCGGCGTTCTGCTCCTCGATCCAGGCGGCGCCTTGTTCCAGCAGGGCGCGCTGCTCATCGCTGAGCCCGTTCCAGCTGTCGAGATTCACCAGGAAGTTCACGTCCACCTGGTAGAATCCAGGATCGACGCGATAGGCGGTCTGCTCGTGCCAGCCGAGGTCCAGCACGCCCTGGCTGGGCCAGCCGTAACCGTCGATCGCTCCGCGCTCCAGCGCGGTATAGACCTCGCCCGGTGCCGTGCGCACCAGGGTGGCGCCCAGTTTTTCGAACATGGCGCGGTAGACCGGCGTGGTGCGGATGGTCAGGCCGGTCAGATCCGGCCCCTCCAGCGGCTTGGTCAAATATAGATGATAATTCATGTGATCACCCACGCGGGCGAGGTATTTCACACCCATCTGGTCCTGGTGGATCTGGTCGATCAACTCGTAGCAGCCATTGGCGCGCTGGTCCTGAATGGTGTTCTGCGCCAGGTGCAGCGCGTCGCCTGCGGGCAGCAGGTTCGGGTAGTAGGCGGTGGTGTTGTTGGCGATGTCGACGATCCCCGCCTGCACCGCATTGCCCAGTTCAAAGGGCGGCACGGCTTCGGGGCCGCCGAGCAGGTCGATCTGAACGACTCCCTCGCCGTTTTCGTTCACCCAATCAACGAACGCTTCGAAATCTCGGGAAAAAGTTGTCCCGGTGGCAAAGGCGGTCACCGCTTTCAGCGTGACCTCCCCGGCCTGCGCGGAAGCGGCGGCGAGTGTAGTAGCCCCCAGAAGGGCGGCTGCGGCAAATCTGCGGATGGTCATGTCGGTCTCCCTGGCTGTGTGGCGGCGCGCGGACCGGGCGGTTTGCAGTCCCTTGTTATTCCGGACGCCGTGGGAAAAGCCTAGGTTTAGGCTGTCTCACCTTCAAGCATGAAGTTTTAAGCTTCAAGTAAGTTTATATGTAAACGCATAAAAATTCTTCGTGCGGCGGCTTCGGCGCGGCCTGAGAGGGCAAGTGATTCGGGCTTTCTGCGGCCGCGGACAGCCGGAAAAGACGTCCGCGGCCGGCTGCGGTTATGCCGCAAAGCTCTCCACCGTCTTTATTGCCCCGTCCAGGGCCTCTCCCTTTTCGTCCTGCAGGGCGGCCTCGCGCAGGCGGGCGACCCATTGGGGGCCGTCTTCGCGGTCGGCCACCAGTGCCGCGCCCGCCAGTACCCTGTCGAACTTGGAAAGGCCCCGGGCGTGGGTGTCGGAGTAGCCCTTGATCAGGCGGCGGCAGCGGATCACCTCCACCGCCATGCCATAGCTGTGCGGCAGGTGGCCGAGCGCGGTGGCAAGCCACTGATCAAGATGCGCCTGCTCCTGCGCGTGGCGCAGAGTGCGGCGGCGCCAGAACTTGAGCCCGCCCAGCGCGTAGAGCATCAGGAAGCCGCGCAGGCTGTCGGTGCGGATGCGGCGGCCCTTGCCGAAGAGTTTCTCCAGCCGCGCCATCTTCCGCGGGCTGGCCTCGACCCTTGCTCCCAGCCCGGCGGGCAGGAGGCTCGCGATCTCCTCGGCCCGCGGGTGCAGGTAGTCGGTGAGCGTCATCAGCTTGCCGTCCGCCTTCATCTCGCTCTCGATCCGGCCAAAGCGGCTGGAACGGGTCTTGAGGTCGGCAACCCGGATCACGTCGTCATAGGCCATTGCATTGGCGATGTATTTCGCAGCCTCGCGGCTCAGCTCATAACCTTGCTCGGCATTGTCCTGCGCCAGCACCTCGCCGAGGCGGGAGAGGTATTCGCGGCCATAGGCCAGGTCCTGGAACTCCACCACTTTCTGCAGGCCGGGCAGGGCCATCTCCTGCACCGCCTCCGGCATTTCCGCCACGCGCGCGGCGAGCTTTTGCCACTTGCGCAGCTTGGCCGCGGGTCCTCGCGGTTGCGCGGGGGTGGCTTGCGCGGGGGCTTCCGCGGGCCGCGGCTCGCCCTGCTGCGCCAGATCGAAGCCGGCGGCAAAGGCGCGCAGGCTGGGCTCCACGCCCTTGCCAGCGGCGCGGATCGCATCTTCGAAGGCCGAGCGCGGGAAGGGCAGGGCGCCGGAGCCTGCAAGCGCACCAAAAAGCGAGGCGGAAATCACCGATCCGGCCCCGGTGGCGGCGCGCTCCATGTCGGCCATCACCAGCTTGCGCGCCGCGGTCTCCGCTGCTGCGCGCACTTCGGAAGCATCCGCCATGCCGTCGCCCGGCACCATCTTCTCCGACACTGCCAGCGCGCGGTGGGTGGAGGCGATCAGCGTGGTGCGGTCCGGTGTCACAAAGCCGCGCAGGATCGACCGGCCGGCCTCCATCATCTCCGCCGCGATCATGATATCGACGTCGCCGGGCGCGGGCGCGAGAGAGAACACCGGGTTCTCGACCGGGCCCGGCGCCATCTCGATGTAGTAGATCGTCGCACCGGTTCGCTGGGCCACGCCCGCGACGCTGGTGGCCTGCGCGTGGTAACCTTCAGCGCGGGCCAGCGCCTCGATCCAGCTTGTCAGCACCCCGCCGCCCTGGCCGCCAACGGCGAGGATGGCGAGCTTGATCACCTCGGCGGCTGCGGGCTGGCTGCCTTGCGGGTTGATGGGCAGTTCCAACGTCATCAGGCGGCCTCCCCCGCATTTTCGCCGGCGAAGGTGAGCTGCCGGGCGCTGCGGCGTGCCTGCAGCCAAGCGATCACCTTGCTGCGCAGGCCCGCCCGGCGGCGCTCCCGCTCGGAGGGGTTATGCACCACCCGCGCCTCGTAAAAGGAGGGGCAGAGGATCGCCGCATCGGCCACCTCGCCGCAGTTACCGCAGCCGACGCAGGTCTGGTCGATATGCGCAACCGGGTCGTCGCGCAGCGGGTCGTCCAGCTTCTTCAGCGACAGCGACGGGCAGCCCGAAAGCCGGATGCAGGCGTGGTCGCCGGTGCAGACGTCCTGATCGACGCCAAAGCGGGGGATCTCCACCCGCGCGCCGTCCTTGATCGCCTTGTTGCGCTGCGGCTTCTCGCGCCGCTGCCGGTTCAGCATGCATTCCGAGGAGGCGACGATCACCTTGGGGCCGTCGTAGTCGGTCGTCAGCGCCTCGCGGATGGTGGCGCGCATCTGTGTGACGTCATAGGTCCGGTCGATCTGCCGGATCCATTTGACGCCGGCACCTTCCAGCGCCTTGGTGATCGGGTTGTTGGTCGACTTGCTGGCGTTCTTGGCGCGGCTCGACGGAATGTCCTGCCCGCCGGTCGCGGCCGAATAGTAGTTGTCGACGATGATCGCCACGCTGTCCGACTTGTTGAACACCATGTTGCCGATCGAGGTGCTGAGGCCATTGTGCCAGAAGCCGCCGTCGCCCAGGATCGAGATCGCCCGCTTCTCGCCGCCGCCGTCAAAAGCCGCGTTGGAGGCTGGGCCCAGCCCGTAGCCCATGGTCTGCCCGCCGATTTCAAACGGCGGCAGCGCGGCAAACAGGTGGCAGCCGATGTCGGCGGAGATCTGGTGCTTGCCCAGTTCCTGCTCGACCAGCTTCATCGAGGCAAAGATCGGCCGCTCCGGGCAGCCGGTGCAGAACCCCGGCGGGCGGATCGGGACGGTTTGGCTCAGATCCGGGATCTCGGGCGCGGGCGCATTGGGGGCGCGCACCTGGCCGGGCAGCAGGTGGGCGGCGTATTTGCGGAAGAAGTCATCCAGCCCGTCCATCATCACCTTTCCGGTGTATTCGCCCGCCTTGGGGAAGATGCCCTTGCCCTCAAGCTTGGTCTGGCTGCCCGCCTTGAACAGCATGTTGCCCAATTGCTGTTCGATGAACTCCGGCTGGCCCTCCTCGACCATCAGCACCGCGTCCTTGCCCGCGCAGAAGTCCAGCAGATCGCCGTGCACCAGCGGGTAGGCCACGTTCATCACGTAAAGCGGCACCTCGGTATTGCCGCTGAGATCGGCCAGCCCCAGCCGCTGCAGTGCGCGGATCACGCTGTTGTACATGCCGCCCAGACAAATCAATCCGACTTTGCCGTCCTGCGGTCCGAAGCGTTCATTCAGCCCGTTCTCAAGAATGAATTTCTCCGCCGCGGGCCAGCGGTTTTCGATCTTGTCGTGCTCATGCTGATAGGACATCGGCGGCAGGACCACGCGTTTGAAATCGCGCTGCGGATTGGCCAGCGCGTCGCGCACAGTGAGCGGCGGGCGCATATTGTCGCGGCACTCGAAACTGCCGGTCACATGGCACGAGCGGATCCGCACCATCATCATCACCGGTGTGTTGGACGCCTCCGACAGGGCAAAGCCGTCGCCCACCGATTTCACGATCGACGGAAGGTTGGGGCGCGGGTCCAGCAGCCAGAACTGCGACTTCATCGCAAAGGCGTAAGACCGCTCCTGCATGATCGAAGAGCCTTCGCCGTAATCCTCACCCACGATCACCAGCGCGCCGCCGGTGACGCCCGAGGAGGCGAGGTTGGCCAGAGCATCGGACGCCACGTTGACCCCGACAGAGCCCTTGAAGGTAACCGCACCGCGGATCGGGTAGTGGACGGAGGCGGCAAGCATCGCCGCGGCGGCGGCTTCCGAGGCGTTGGCCTCATAGCGCACGCCGAGTTCGCCCAATAGCTCCTCGGCATCGGCCAGCACATCCATCAGATGCGAGATCGGCGCGCCCTGATAGCCGCCGACATATCCCACCCCATTCTCCAGAAGAGCCTTGGTGATGGCCAGGATGCCCTCACCGGTGAAGGTGCTGCCCGCCCCCTTCCGCAGATGCTCAACCTCAGCCTTGAATGATCGTTCGGCCATTTGCGCCTCCGTGGATTTCCCAGAGAGAGGTTTCCGGGGTCAAAACTGGTTCACACGCACGTTGCGCAGGATCTTCTGCAGCGTGGCGGTAAAGGCGCGCTGTTCGTCCGGCTCGATGCCCTTGAACATCTGCGTGCAGGCCTCTGCCACATGCGGCCATAGCCCCTCGTGGGTTTCCCGGCCGTTTCTGGTCATGAAGATGCGGGTGGCGCGGTTGTCGTCGGGATCTGACTTGCGCTCTATCAGGCCGTCGCGTTCCAGCGCGTCAAGGGCGCGGCTGAGGGTGGATTGCTCCACCACAGCATAAACGGACAGGTCGCGGATCAGCAGCCCGTCCAGCACCGAGAGAACCGCCAGCGTGCGCATCTTGGCGGTGGTCAGCCCGTGTGCGGCCATTTCCTCCCGCAGGGCGGCGTTGTAGCGGCCCATGATGCGGTTCATCAGGTAGGGCGGAAAGTTTTCCAGTCCAATTTCCCCCAGCCGCGGCAAGGGTTTTCTCTCTTCTGCAGGTGCGTGCGGGGGGGCGGTTTTTTCTGTCGTCATGCATTCATCCTTCCTGCCGGCTTCAGGCCGGGCCGGCTGCCCGGCCGTTGATGCCGGTCCGGGCGCCATGTGGGGCGCGGTGCCCGCCAGGCTCAGCTCCGCGGCACCAGGGCCAGGGCCCGGATCGGGCTGCCGGTGCCGCGCTTGATCTTGAGCGGGGCCGCAATCAGCAGCGCGCCCTTGGGCGGCAGCTTGTCCAGATTGGCAAGAGAGGCAAGGCCGAAGCAGTTGTCGCGGTGCAGCAGGTTGTGGGCAGGGTAGGGCGGTTCCATGCGGCCGGCCTGGCCGGCGTCGGTGCCGATGCACTGGCTGCCCCAGCCGACGATTTTCTTCGACAGCAGGTATTCGACCGCATCCGGGGTCGGCCCGGGGCTGTGCGGGCCTGTGTCGTCTGTGTTCAGGAAGGCCTGTTCGTCGTGCGCGCGCTTGTCCCAATCGGTGCGCATCACCACCCATTCGCCCTCGCTGATGCCGCCGTGCTCTGCCTCCCATGCCCTGATAAGGTCTGCGGTCAGCAGGAAATCCGGGTTTTCGGCGCTCTCCTTGGAGCAGTCTATCACGTTGACCGGCGCCACCAGGCGCTGCACGTCCAGCGTGTCGGTATAGCCGTCGCTGTATTCCTTGCCGGTGATCCAGTGGTGCGGGGCGTCGAAATGGGTGCCCGAGTGTTCGCCCAGAATCATCCAGTTCCAGGCGAAAAACGGGCCGTCCTCGTCATATTCGCTGATTTTGTGGATTTCGACCTTGGGCGTGTTCCTGGCGAAGTCCTCTGGAAGGCGCAGGATCGGCGTCTCGGGGCCCAAAGTGCCGGAGCAGTCCACCACTTCGACCTTTCCCGACAGGATCATGGCGCCCAGACCGTCCAGTGCATTGGCTGCAGTCATGTTGTCTCTCCTGTTGCGCGCGGTCTGTATGCCGCTTCGTGCTTCCGGTGAAGCACTTCTAAACAGGATATACATGTGTTTGCAAGTTTCCAAGAGGGTGAGATTCTGGCGCTGCCCCTTGGCAGTGCGTTTCGAGCGGATCGATTGCGGCAAGCGGCGGGTTTCCGGGCTGCGCAGCGCGGCAGGCCGCAAGGGGCTGGCGTGTGGGGCAGGCGGGTCCCGCGCTTGGCCTGATTTCCGCTGCGGCCTGGTGGTGGCGGTTCTGTCTGCTTTTTGCTTAATTGCAGTAATTTGCGTCCGGTTTGAGTGGTGCGGTGGCCTTTGATGCCGCATCCAGCTGCGCTGCCGTGATGGTTCCAGGAAAGCTGCTCCGATAAGCAAGCATTGAGAAACGGCGCTCGCAAATCTCATTTGCACGACACATCGGCGGCGCAAGCCGTGGAGAGCCGCTAATGTGATATGTCGTGGTGCGGGCGCGTCTCCTTTCGGGCGGATTGCTGTCAGGGGTATTTAACATGCGTATGCATGCAGTATTGCGAGGCTGATGCGTTGGTCTTGCACTGGCATCCGTCCAGGGCTTTGCCTGTACGCCATACGGTCCGTCACTTAGTGGTCGAACGGCATTGTTAAACTAGGACTTGGTTTGCGGCATGTGAACCTGACACGCTTTAGTGCTGTCAATCGGCATGGAGCTTTGACCCCCTATAGGCATCCAAACATGCATGCCTGTTCACACATGACCGGCTGTCCTCGTCGCCAGCCATCACAATCCAGTTCTCAAAACCTTTTCAGAACGCCTTCGATCCGCGGGAACACCGCACACGGTCATCATCACTGCGGTCGCCCGAGAGCTGGTTGCATTCATAAACGCACTCGTCAAAGTGTGCCGGAAATGGTCGCCTCAGGCCACCTGAGAAATACAGTTGCTAGGACGAACCGGCCCTACCGCTTCATCACGACCGGCCCCACGCTGCGAGGCCGCGTGTCTTGGACGGCTGCGGGGCGCGCGGCGCATCAGTGCGAAAGCGACGCCGCTTGGGACAAATGCTCTGGCGACAGGGGTTTGCACAGGAACTTCTTAATCAATGGGACCTCGGCGGCGCGGTCCAGGTCCACCGGATTGACCGTGGTGCTGACAATGACAACAACAGGCACCGGATCCAGTGCCTGAATCTGACCGGCGTTTTGTTCAAGAAATTCGAACCCGCCAATGGGCGGCATGTTGATGTCCAGAAAGATGAGCTCCGGCGGCCGTCCGCCATCCTGGAGAAACTCCATCGCTGCCAGCGGCCCGTCAGACAGCTCGAAATTTTCGAACACCTGCGACCTGCTGATAATGCGTTCCGCGAACTTCCGGTCCATCCTGTCATCATCTTGGACCTGTCGCATTTTAGTGTCGCCTCAATTGCTTGTTTAGGCCAATTTCCGCTCAGCACCCGCCAGTCATCGAACCGTGGCTTACCATAGCTGTTGGGAAAGTAGAGTCCCAACCGAGCCGTCTGCTCGCCGGTCGATCTAAACAAGCTGCTCACCACGCCTCCTGGAATTCAGAAGCCTGGATCAGGCCGGAGCAGCAGCTTTAACCAAATCAATGAGTTTAGAATTTACGACATCAATCCGGTTGGCCGCAGGTTCTTTGAACAGGGTATTCTGGGTTGATTGTCCAAGCCGCGCTAAGCGGCGGCCCAGTCACTCCTGCACGTGCTCCCAGACTTGCGAGATTACGACGGAACCCTCCCCAACTGCGGATGCTACTCGTTTGACCGATCCGGCACGGACATCCCCAACGGCGAACAGCCCCGGGCATGACGTTGCAAAGGTTGAGGTTGTTCCAGCCTGAGAGCCCGTCAAAACAAAGCCCTTTTCGTCCAGCTGACAGGTGTCTGCCAGCCAGCCGGTGTTGGGAGCCGCACCGACCATGATGAAAGCGGCAGGGCAGTCCAGCTGCCAATCCGTTCCGTCGCGGTCGACAGTGACGCTGTTCATGGCATCGCCGCCATGCAGGCTCTTGAGTTGTGACCGGTAGTGGATGGTGATCCGAGGATCAGCGTTCAGCCTCGACAGCAGGTAGTCGGACATCGACGCGGCCAGACTATCCCCGCGCACCAGAACATGAACATGTTTCGCAGTCCGCGACAGGTACATTGCGGCTTGCCCGGCCGAATTGCCGCCCCCCACAACGATGACGTCGGAGTCCTTGCAGTAACGCGCCTCCATCTCGGTCGCGGCATAGTAGATGCCAAGCCCTTCAAATCCCTCTAGCCCCTCCAAGGGCAGCCGCCGGTATTGAACACCCGTTGCAACGACAACTGTTCTGGCGCACAGCTGTTGCTCATTATCCAGCGTCACGCAGAAGATGCCGTCTTTGCGATGCTCTAACCGGGTGGCGCGCCTGGGCCTGAGGAAGCGAGCTCCAAACTTCATGGCTTGAACCTCACCGCGCCAAACAAGGTCGGCCCCGGAGATGCCTGTCGGGAACCCCATGTAATTCTCGATCCGGCTGGATGTGCCGGCCTGGCCGCCAACAGCAAGGTCTTCCACCAGAACAGCGGAAAGCCCTTCTGCCCCGGCGTAGACCGCCGCCGCCACGCCCGCTGGCCCGCCGCCCACAATCAGCACGTCGACGGTTTCATCGCATTCAAATGCCTGCTCAAGGCCCAAAAGCTGCGCAACCTTAGCCGGCGTCGGGTCGTCAACGACACGGTTGTGGCCGAATACCACGGCTGGTTTTTCCCCGATAAGGCGGCAAGTTTGCCTGACATCATCGGCGTCGGCCGATCCCAGTTCCAAGGTCTGGAAAGGGATTTTGTTTCGGATCGCAAACTCGGCAATACGGCGAATGTTGCGGTCCTGGTCGACGCCGATGAGTGTGAGCGAGCTGTCCCCATCCTCGATCTGCCGCCGTCTGCGTGCGGCAAAAACCGAAATCACGATGTCCGACATTTCCGGGATGCGGGACATCGCATCCAGCATCAGATTCCGGGGGACCGCAATGACACGGGTATCCTCCTTGGCGCGCATCGGCAGCGTATACGCACCGCCGCTGAGGAAGGCGATTTCTCCCAGGAACTGCGTTGGCCCGAGGGAGTCCGGCAGGTAGGCCTCCCTGGTGTAGGGATCGATCACTTCAATTCTGCCGTCCAGAATGTATAGAAACGTGTCCATTGGATCGCCGACTTCGGCGATAATCTGGCCAGCTGAATATGTGAGTTCGTTTCCCAATTCCCTCAAGGTGTCGACATGGCTTTGATGCAGGGGCGTTCGGGTCATTTCACGAAGGTTGGCTGCCAGACTTTCCATAGATCGGTCTCCTTTGGCTTGGCCCCGCCGTGCTGTCTGCGGATTTCTCGAACTTGTGCAGTTATAACCGCGATGAGAGGCGCCTCGAGATTGGAACCGCGTAGCTGGCGAACAGGTCTGCTCCCGTGCAAACTTGCTGAAACCAGCTTCGTTGGTGAACGGATGTAGCTCAGATTGGAAAGACTGCAAGCATCCGGCCTTCTTGGCAGGTGACGCGGTTCGGCTGCTATTCGCGTCAGCCGAACCGCATCAAAGCACTCTGAATGCGCGGTATTGGGAAGGCATGTCAGGATCCTGAAATCTTGTTCCGCTGAGCAGAACTATTCTTGTTTCGAGCCGGATCCCGACATGTTCTTTAAATTTCCAATGCTATTGGCACTACCGGCCACACAATATTGCAACTACAGTGTTTAGCGCTGCTGAGCTCCACTTCTCCTGATCGGTGCGTAACTGGTCGATGTCTTTATCATAGCTGTACGGGCTTGCCCGTAATATGCTCGATTTAGCGCTGCGGACTGGATCCCAAGCTAAGGTATGACCCGGTAAGAACTTACATTAAAATTCAACAGACGGGCAGTGACAGCTTGAGCTAGCGTCCGCGCAAGGCGCTGAAGGGCCCACGTCAACCTTTCGGCCACTGGGAACATCACACGCTGGTTTTAAATCGATGCGGTCCGATATCCATTATATGCTGACAACGACCTTGCCCACTGCCTCGCCTCCGGTTAGCCGCGCATAGGCGTCACCAACCTGCTCGAACGCAAACTCCTGTACGTCGACAACAGGTTTGAGGGCTCCGCCATCGGCGATCTTGGCCAATTCGCGCAGGATTGTGCCATGTGCCTCGCGGCCCTGATCATGAAGCATCGGGATGAGCATGAAAACGACGTGAATCGACAGCCCTTTGAGATGCGCGGATGTAAGATCGACAGATTGAAGAGCGAGGGTCGTCGCCACATGGCCGTTGAGCTTAGCTGCGTCAAAAGATCCCGGAAGGTTTGCGCCCCCGACCGTGTCGAACACAACGTCGAACCCTTCGCCATCTGTATACTCAGCTACCAGATCGGGCGTACTCTTCGCCTTGAAGTCGATCGGGGTGGCACCCAGCGATTGAATGGTCTGCAAGCGTTTCTGACCCGTGTCGGTTGCGTA
The DNA here is from genome assembly GCF_056158685.1 of Leisingera sp. ABM4_103. Lineage (NCBI taxonomy): Bacteria > Pseudomonadati > Pseudomonadota > Alphaproteobacteria > Rhodobacterales > Roseobacteraceae > Leisingera > Leisingera sp. ABM4_103. Next base: position 3,020,795 of record NZ_JBSWTU010000005.1, read on the forward strand.
CGCATCCGCACCCCAGTGCTTGGCAATCTGCACAGCGATATTGCCGACGCCGCCGGATCCGCCTTGAACCAGGACTTTATCGTCTTGAGAAAGCCCGGCCCGGCTCAATGCCTCATACGCCGTTATCCCAACCAATGGTAAGGCTGCCGCCTCGCGCATGGACAACGCGGCCGGCTTATGAGCTATCAACCGTGCATCCGCCGCGATGTATTCAGCCAGCGCGCCTTGCAGGTCGGCGAGCCCTCCTGCGCAGCCATAGACCTCATCACCGATGCTAAAGTCCGAAACACCGGCGCCTACCTCCTCGACTGTTCCCGCAAAATCCATGCCAAGGATCGCCGGAAGCGCAGGCGCAAAGCCAAGATCCGTCCCCATGTTGCGGATCATTGTGTCAATCGTATTGACGCTTGTTGCGGCAATGCGGATCAGGACCTGTCCTTCCGCGGCAGAAGGCTTTGGCCGGTCGGCAACCTTGAACGGTGCAGTTTCGCCATATTGCTCGAGTATCATCGCGCGCATCGACGTGCTCCTGTGTCAGCTTCGGCTGTTGCAAGTATGACCTGAAAAATTACCGGCAAAAGCCTGAACATCGAAGTTCAGTTTTCGTCATTTCGATATAATAGACAGTGCGCTACTGAATCAGCCAATCAAGCTCGCAGCCATGGCGGGTCACTGCCTATGCGCTCGATAAGGAAATCAATCAGGGCACGTACCTTCGGTGAGATGACATTTGATTTTGGATAGACAAGGGCGAGCACAGCCTGGTCATCAATGACATAGTCAGGCAGCACACGTTCGAGCCTGCCAGCACGCAGATCGCGGTCTACTCCCCATAGCGAATTCATGGATATTCCCGCTCCGGCAACTGTTGCCGCTCTCTGACTTGCGCCGTCATCGACGATTAGGCGGCATCCTGCCGCTGCTGGGTCAAAGGCGGTTTCCTTGCCATCAAGACCGCGAAGCGGGCGTGGTGCATCATGGCGGAATCCGATCAAATGATGGTCCGCCAGATCGTCGGGCGTAACGGGGGATCCATGTTCGGCCAGGTATCCAGGAGCCGCCACAAGGATACGCGTATCGTCTGCGAGCTTTCGCATTTTGAACGATGAATCTGTCAAAGGCGCGCTTCGCAGCGCCAGATCGAACGATCCCTCTATAAGATCCAGCGGCAAATCAGACAGCCGGAGGTCAAGCTTCAAATCCGGATAGAGTGCGAGAAGTTCGGGAAGCAGGGGAGCTATGTATTCCTTGGCAAATGTGGACGAGGCTGCGAAGCGCAGCGTGCCCGCTATCCTTGGCTTACCCCGTCCCAAAGCTGCCAAACCCGCCTCGTGCTGCGCCAGAATTTCGCGAGCAAAAGGCAAAAACTCCGCGCCTTCAATCGAGATAGACACTTTGCGCGTCGAGCGATGCAGCAACTGCGTGCCAAGTTCGTGCTCCAGCTTCGCCAGGCGAGCGCTCGACGCGGCCGGCGCCATGCCAAGGGTACGGCCGGCTGCGCTGATGTTCAGCATCTCGGCCGAAAGCACGAAGAGGCGCAGGCTGTCTGTGTCCATTTGATTATATCTATTTTGTGAAAACTGAACTCAATATTGAGGCCTTTATGCCGTCTTCTCAACTGCCAACATAGGTGACGCAGCGGAAAGGAGAGCATGCCGCAGAGAGGAGAAAATTATGGAACCTTCAAAAGACCAGCAGATTTGGATGTATCGGACGATGGTGACCAGCCGTCGTTTTGATGAAGCGATTGGCGAGATCTACATGGAGGGCAAAGAGCCCAAAATGGATTTCTCCAAAGGCCCCCTGCCGGGCGAAATGCACCGCAGCGATGGTCAGGAACCGACCGCCGTTGGCGTCTGTGCGCACCTGAACGATGGCGACGTGGTGACCGGATCGCACCGCCCCCACCACGAGGCAATCGCCAAAGGAGTCGACCTCAACATGATGGCAGCAGAGATTTTCGGCAAAGAGACCGGCCTGTCCAGCGGCATGGGCGGACACATGCACCTGATCGATTCCGAAAAGAACTACAGTTGCTCTGGCATCATTGCCCAAGGCGTCGCGCCCGCGGTTGGCGCCGCACTAAGCCGGAGCATTCAGGGCGTTCCCGGTGTTGCTGTCGCCTTTATCGGCGAAGGCGGGGTGAATGAAGGGGCCTGGCACGAGGCCATGAACCTCGCAGCTGTCTGGAAGCTGCCTTTCGTCTGTGTGGTTGAAGACAATGGATGGAGCATTTCCACTCCGAAGAAGACTTCGACATCGGTTCAACGGAACAGTGATCGCGCCGCGTCCTACGGCGTCCCTGGTTACTATGTCGAAGGCAACGATCCTTACGAGATCTTTCGCGTCTCGGGCGAGGCGATTGAACGGGCCCGCCGGGGCGAGGGACCGTCAGTCATCGAAATTGAAACCTACCGCCTGGAAGGTCACTTTGTCGGCGATGATTTCAGCTACCTTCCCGATGGCGAGCTCGAAGAACAGCGCGGCAAGGATCCGATCCCGAAGATGCGGGAGAAGATGATCGCGGACGGAGTGGCGACGGCCGAAGAGCTTGATGCAATCGAGCAGGAGGCCAAAGCCAAAGCCGAACAAGCCGTCAAGTTTGGCAATGAAAGCGCGTATCCCTCGCCGCAATTCGCGCGCGATGCGGTCTTTGCAGCCTAAATCTCAAGGAGGATACAATGAGTACGCAAAAGGAGCGCGCGCTCACCAGCGCGCAAGCCATCGCTGAAACCCTCAAACAGGAGATGCAGCGCGACGAGAAAGTCTTCGTCATGGGCGAGGACGTCGGTACATTCGGCAGCCTTTACGGAAACACTCAAGGGCTTCTCGACGAGTTCGGCAAAAAACGTGTCCGTGACACGCCGATTTCCGAGACCGCGATCATTGGTGCTGCTGTGGGCGCGGCGGCAGACGGAATGCGCCCTGTCGTGGAGCTGATGTTCGTGGACTTCTTCGGTGTCTGTTTTGATGCGATCTACAACCTGATGGCCAAGCACCATTTCCTGTCGGGCGGAAAGGTCAAGGTGCCGATGGTGCTGATGACGGGGACCGGCGGCGGATACGCCGACGGTGCGACCCAGTCGCAAAGCCCTTATGCCGCCTTCGCGCATTTTCCGGGCATGAAGGTGGTCTCGCCGTCCAATTCCCATGATGCCAAAGGGTTGCTCACAGCGGCCATCCGCGACGACAATCCGGTTGTCTACATGTTCGACAAGCGGCTTCATGGACTGGCCTGGCTGTGGTCCGAAGACGCTGCCGCGGTCCATGTCCCTGAAGAGAGCTATACCGTGGAGATCGGCAAGGCGAAGGTCGCTCGCGAAGGCAGTGACGTCACCATCGTTGGTATCGGCATGGGCGTTCATAATGCGTTGAAAGCAGCGGATCAGCTCGCAAGCCAGGGCGTCAGTGCGGAAGTTGTCGACCTGATGAGTCTTGTGCCGCTGGATCGCGAAACGATCGGCAAGAGTGTCGCAAAAACCGGACGTCTGATCGTCGTGGATGATGACTACCTGAGCTACGGTATGACGGGCGAGATCATCGCCTCGGTCACTGAGCACGATATCACTATGCTCAAGTCCGCGCCAAAACGGATCGCTCACCCGGACGTTCCGATTCCTTGCGCGCGCGAGGCCGAAGCTGCGTTCCTGCCGGACGCGAACAAGATCGTCACCGCCTGGAGCGAGATGACAACGGCCTAGGCACGAGTTTGCCCCATGCGCCGCCGGCGTTCGAGACGTTGGGCGGCGCGAACTCTCTACCGCTCGTCCAGTGCAATCCTGAACTGGCGAAACCGGTCATAGCAAACACGTCCCTGATGGAGGTTCATTCCCATGACTGCCTACTCTGTTCTCGAAGTTACCCCGACCAACGAAGACTGGATCGAGGACTATCTGCCAACCGCCAACAAAGTGATTGCCCGGCACGGCGGAAAATACCTCGCCCGCACGGAAACTCATGAGGTTCTGGAAGGGGACAACCGCGAAGTTGGCCTGCGCATTGTTATTGAATGGCCATCGATGGATGCCGCCAGAGTTTTCGAGAACGATCCTGAATACAGGCCGCATCTTGAGACGCGCCTCGCGAACTCGCGCAGCCACCATGCGCTTATCGAAGGCAAGGATGACCTAAGTTGAGGAGTATCGCGCCCCCTATCAGTCGCGCCGGATGCACTTCGGACCGTGAAACGCGCAGCGGCAAGAAACCGCAGGTCAACGATTTGAATCGCGGGTTTCGCAATACGTTCCGATCCGGCCGGCTGAGTATCGGGCTCGTGGCGCCGATCGAGGCGTATCCAAATAGCTCGGTCCCCGCCCTTGAACGGCACGTCGAGCGGGCGCAGCTTGCCGACCGGCTTGGCTTTGCGGCCATCTGGGTGCGCGATGTGCCCTTCAACGTGCCGTCGTTCGGCGACGCCGGTCAGATCTTCGATCCGTTCACCTATCTTGGCCTGCTCGTCGGCAAGACGCAGCGCATTGCGCTCGGCACCGCTTCGATCATCTTGCCGCTGCGTCATCCCGCGCATGTGGCGAAGGCTGCGGCGACGGTGGACGCCCTTTCGGGAGGGCGTCTGCTGCTCGGTGTTGCGTCCGGCGACCGACCGGAGGAATACCCGGCCATGGCGGCAGATTTCGAGCAGCGCGGCGCGCTGTTCCGCCAGGCGTTCGAGTACATCCGCCATATGGCCGAGCCATTTCCCACGGTCGCAAACACCTTCGGTTCATTGAACGGAGGTGCCGACTTGCTGCCGAAACCTGCAGCCGGACGCGTCCCCCTACTCGTGACCGGCAGCTCCCGTCAGGACACCCGCTGGACAGCGGAGCATGCAGATGGGTGGATGACCTATCCGCGCGATCCAGCGGCGCAGGCGAACATTGTGCGCGTCTGGCGTGAGCAGGTTGCAGACGTAAGTCTCATGGTCAAACCGGTAATGCAGCCGCTTTACGTGGATCTCGCTGACGACGAAGAGCGGCCAACGCCGATCCACCTGGGCTTCCGCGCCGGTATGAGCTTCCTGCGCGATTACATTGCGCAGTTGCAGGATGCAGGCGTGAACCACGTCGCCCTTAACTTGCGCTTCAACCGCGCCAGCATCGAAGAGACGCTGCACCGGCTGGCCGAAGAGCTGCTTCCCGGGTTCCATACGGGCGAGGGCAAATACAAAGACACTGTCAGCGACTAAGACCAGAAAGGACACATCATGACCGATACGAAAACAATAATGATCACTGGCTCGACCGACGGTATTGGCCTCGCGACCGCGCGCACGCTTGTGGCGGAAGGGCACAAAGTTCTCATCCACGGGCGCAGCGCGACCAAGTTGGAGAGCGTGCAAGCCGAGTTGGGTGAGAAGGTGGAAACGCATCGAGCCGATTTATCGGATTTGGATGCGGTAAGGGCAATGGCCGGTGTCATACGAGAGCACCACGGCCACCTTGATGTGCTCATTAACAATGCGGGCGTCTATAACGTCCCCGCGGAGCGCACGCCGTGTGGTCTTGATATGCGCTTTGCGGTGAATACGATCGCGCCTTATGTGCTGACGCGTGCGCTGTTGCCGATTATCCCTTCTGGCGGACGTGTTGTAAATCTGTCGTCTGCTGCGCAGGCCCCTGTCGACCTCAAGGCTTTGCGCGGCGGGATTTCCCTTTCCGCTGGCGCGGCCTACGCCCAAAGCAAACTTGCCCTAACCATGTGGACCAACGCTGTTGCTGACGAACTCAGCAGCGGCCCCGTCGTTGTGTCGGTCAATCCGGGCTCTTTGCTGGCCACCAATATGGTGCGGGACGCCTTCAACACAGCTGGTCAGGACATAGGTATCGGGGTAGACATCTTGGTGCGCTCGGCCACGTCTTCCGAATTTGCAGACGCCACAGGCCGTTACTTCGATAATGATGCTGGTCGTTTCGCGCAACCGCACCACGATGCAACCGACCTTGCGAAGTGTCGAGCCGTCGTGCAGACGATAGAGGATGTGTTGGCCTGATGCACTTGTCGGTAAGCGCACCATGAGCAGGCCCCGCACGGCGCGCCGGAAGATCTGCCTATCCATCGCGAACCTCCAGTGTCAACCTGTGTGGTTTCGCCTCGGCCGTTGCAGAACGCCGCCATTGAACGTCGCAGGAAAGCACTTCGCCAACTCAACCAGAATTGCATCATCGATACGGGGTACATGTTAGGAATGTTCATATGTTGGATACGATCGACCCGCGCGATGTTGTCTATACGATCGTTGGGCTGGCCCTGTTCGGCCTTACACTCGAGTCGGCGCTGTCCCGATATCGGATAGTTAATCTGCCTGCGCTCTACGTCCTATTGGGAGCGCTAGCAGGTTGGCTTGGACTGGCAGAAATCAACCCGCTCAAAGGTGGTTGGCAAACCAGTGTGGTCGAACATGCGTCAGAGTTGATAGTGATCATTTCTCTGGCCGGTGCCGGGTTAGCAATTGACACACTGGGAAGTTGGCGCAACTGGAAGCCTACCTGGTGGCTTCTCATAATTGCGATGCCCTTAACGATTGCGGCGGTTGGCTTGAGCGGCTTTCACATCCTAAGTCTTTCGATCCCGGGAGCTTTGCTTCTCGCCGCTTCGTTGGCACCAACGGATCCTGTCTTGGCACGCTCCGTTCAAGTATCTCCACCAGGCCAAGACGAAGAGCCGATGCAGGTCGCGCTTACCGCAGAGGCAGGAATGAACGACGGTCTGGCTTTTCCCTTTGTCTACCTCTCAATTCATGCCGCCGTGCTCGGTGCCGGGCAAATGACTTCAGGCGAAATTTGGCTGTTGGACTGGATTGGCTTTGATGTCTTTTATCGCATCACGGTCGGGTTAGGATTGGGATACGCGGTAGGCTGGCTTGTTTCAAAGATCATATTTAGTTCGTTCGGAGATGGATCGCAGGGTGCTTGGAACGCCGTGGTCGTCATCCTATCGGCGACACTTTTGAGTTACGGCATTGCGGAAGCAGCAGATGGTTACGGCTTTCTGGCGGTTTTCGTAGCCATGCGCGCTGGGCGCTCCAATTCTCGCGGAACTGACGGCGAGGGGTACGAAAAATATGCACACCACGGAGCGGAGCAATTGGAAGCCATTCTGCTCGCAGTCCTTTTGTTGTGGCTCGGGACTTTCATCAGCGCTGGCGCTCTAGAAGGTCTTGTCTGGGCCGAGGTGGCTTTCGCCGTCGTTCTAATCTGCGTGATCCGGCCAGCCGCAGGACTACTTGCTCTGCTTATGGTAGACTGCGATCGGATCAGCCGCTTCAATGTGGCCTTCTTCGGAATTCGAGGAATGGGAACGGTTTTCTACATTGCCTACGCTCAAACGCATGCAGAGTTCAGTGACATCGACGCTGTTTGGCGTATCGCAGTTCTAACCATTCTGCTCTCGATCATAATCCACGGTTATGCGGCGAATTTTATTTTGAAAGACGAGACCTCTACGGCTGACCGAAGACATCCCCTCAAATCTGAAGGCAGGTCCAACTAAGGTCTGAACTTCGTTAACGGGGCGTCCCAGTCAAGCGGATTTAGGCAGGAAGATTGATCCGCTAAAGCGGTTTCTCTGGTTCCATTCTAGCCCGTTCTGCTTCCTCCCGTGGCATTCGGCTGAGGTCTTTCGGGTACATGCTTTCATCCGTGGTTAGCGCGAGCCGTCTGCCGAAGGCAGGTTCTCTGCACCCGCGCGCCCGGCCAGCCGCCTGAGGCGGCGGCCAGCCTCCAAGACCACCACCGCATAAAGCCCCCAAAACAGCGGATGCAGCGTGTATCGCATGCGCTCCTGCTCGGGACCGTTCACCGCGTGCGCCACCCCCAGGAACAAGACCACGGACAGCAGCATCACCTGGAAGAACGCCCGCCGTGCCTCTTCCTGGTCCCGGCGGGCAAGCTCCGCCAGCGCGATCAGTGCAAACAGGTTCAGCGCCAGGGTCAGGAACCGCGACAGGCTGGGATCAATCACGATCTTGTTGTCTCCGGTCAGCACCCGATGGGTGTCGGGCAGCTTGGGGAAGCGGTCCCAATTGAGCGGCGGGAACAGGTATTCGTTCGGCCACAGCGACAGGCTGGTGGAGGCGCGCACGACCACACCGGCGGCATACTGCAGGGGGCTGGCCGAAATCACCTCCAGCGATTTCTTCAGGCAGGACTTGGAATAAGTGATCATCCGCGGATCATTCAGTGCGCTGCCCACGTGCTGGCCGATCAGCCCATGGGTCTCGGCAAAGGTCTTGAAGGAACAGCCCTCAATCCGCTCAGGCGCCACTTGCGAGACGTTCAGACCCAGCCAGCTGCCCGAGCTGAAAATGCCAAAGACCGCCTTGTTCTTGACCGATGGCAGCAGCGACACCGCCAGCGTCAGGGCCAGAATGGCGGCGCGCAGCGGTCCGGCACCGGCCTTGTACAGCACCAGGCCGCCAACCAGCAGGATGTATATCGGGTGAAACAGCGTCCAAGTCAGTGACAGGACCGCCAGAAAGGCACAGAACAGCAGGAAGTACAGCGTCCGGCGCGTTTTCAGCAGCATCAGGACGCAAAGGCAGGACAGGGCAAAAAGCGCTGCAGTGAAATGGGCATAGAGGATGAAGTTCTCGTAATAGAACACGGCCGGCGACAGCACGTAGGCCAGCGGCAGCAGCCAGGCCATCCACCGCGACGGGGTCAGCAGGCGCAGGGCTGCGAACATGCTGGCTGCGGTCACGACCGTCAGCAGCACATGACTGCCCCAGATCAGCTGGATCATGCAGGCCTCCTGCGCATTGCAGGCCTTGGCCGCCAGCCCCAGCAGGAAGTTCCAGAACGGCGGCTGCGAATGCAAGGTTATCAGCGCATCCAGCAGCCCGTCATGCAGCTGCTGCACCGGCAGGTGCTGGTACGCCTCGGAGAGGTGGACGGGATCGGGGCGGATCTCCAGCAGCAGCGCCGCCAGGGCCCGGGAGACCAGCACGATCACCGCAGCGGCAAGGGTGAATACCTTGGTTTCACGCGGCAGCGAAGCCGGCCCGAGCGCCGGTGAAGGCGCCGTGCCGGGAGCGTGTGGAGGAGTTGTCATGCCAGACCTCAAAGCTTTTTCCCGGTTATATGCGACCCGGCACGTGCAGGAAATTCCCCGAGCCGGACAACACCTGCGGCGCAGGCATCGGTGCAACAGGCGGTTCCGGCGCTGGCAAGTTGACACCTAGCCAAAAAGCAGAGCTGCTGGTACAAGCGGGGCAGGGACAAAACCTTCTTTCGGTTGACTTAATTTGACGACAGTTTCATCGCTTCCGGCCGGGCAGCCCGGCATGCTCGCCGTCGACCTGGATGGCACCCTGCTGCGCAGCAATATCCTCTATGAAAGCTTTTGGTCGTCCTTCGGCCGCGACTGGAAAAGCCCCCTTACCGCGGCGGTCGCGCTGCTGAAAGGGCGGGCCGCTCTGAAGCGGCATCTGGCCGGCACGTCCCGGATTGACGCGGCAAGCCTGCCCTATGACCCGGAGGTGATGGAGTATGTCAGGGACTGGCGGCAGCGCGGCGGCCAGACCGCGCTGGTGACCGCCAGCGACCAGTCCATCGCCGATCAGATTGCGGCCCACGTGGACCTGTTTGACGAGGTGCATGGCTCCACCGGCACCGAAAACCTGAAAGGCCCGGTCAAGGCGGAGTTCCTGCAAGACCGGTTCGGCGCGGGCGGTTTTGCCTACATGGGCGACTCCCCTGCCGATCTGCCGGTCTGGCGGCTTGCGGCCAAGGCGGTCACCGTGAACGCCGCGCCGGCGCTCCGCAAGAAGGCAGAGCAGGCCGCAGCCGAGACGGAGCATCTGGCGACGGCGGAGCCTTCACCGTCGGCCTATGTTAAGGCGCTGCGGCCGCATCAGTGGCTGAAGAACGTCCTGGTCTTCCTGCCGATGCTGGCCGCGCATCAGCTGGACATGGTCACCCTGATGCAGTCACTGCTGGCGTTCCTCTCGTTCAGCCTGATCGCCTCCAGCGTTTATGTGGTGAATGACCTGCTGGACCTGAACGCCGACCGCGCTCATCCGCGCAAACGCTTCCGGCCCTTTGCCGCAGGCCGCATCCCGATCGAGCATGGCAGCTGGATGGCGGCGGCGCTGTTTCTGGGCGGATTGGCGGCGGCCCTGCCGCTGGGTCTTCTGTTCCTTGGAGTCATCCTGCTTTATTATGCGATGACAACCGCTTACTCCCTGCATTTCAAGCGGATGATCGTGATGGACATCTGCCTGCTGGCCGGGCTTTACACCATCCGCATCGCCGCGGGCGGCGCGGCCACAGGGATTCCGCTGTCGGTCTGGCTGCTGGCGTTTTCCATCTTCTTCTTCTTTTCGCTGGCCGCTGTGAAACGCCAGGCGGAGCTGGTCGACAGCGCCAAGCGCCAGCAGCTGACTGCCAAGGGGCGCGGCTACCATGTTGACGACCTGCCAGTGATCTCGATGATCGCCATCGCCGCGGGCTATGTCTCGGTGCTGGTTCTTGCGCTCTACCTCAACTCGCCCGCGGTGGCCGGTTTGTACACCACGCCGCAGGGGCTGTGGGGGATTTGCTGCGTGCTGCTTTACTGGATCACCAGCACGGTGATGCTGGCCCACCGCGGTCAGATGCAGGACGACCCGGTGGTCTATGCGGCGCGCGACCGCGGCAGCCAGTTGTGCTTCCTGATCGCGATCTCCTTTGCGGTCTGGAGCAGCGCGATATGACCCTGCAGCAGCTCCTGGTCCGCTACACCGCATTTGCGGCGGCCGCCACTGCGGTGAACCTCGCCACCCAGCGCGCGGTGCTGCAGGCGGGGGAGACCGGTGCCTATTTCATCGCCGCCATGGCCGCAGGAACCCTGGCCGGGCTGGTGGTCAAATACCTGCTCGACAAGCGCTGGATCTTCTTTGACCAGCAGGGCGGCCTGAAACACCAGGGACGGACATTTTTGCTGTACTCGGTGATAGGGATTGCGACCACGGCAGTGTTCTGGATCACCGAGACGCTGTTCTGGCTTACCTGGGGCACCGACGCGGCGCGCGAGACCGGGGCGATACTGGGGCTGGTGATCGGCTACACGGTGAAATACCAGCTGGACCGGCATTTCGTTTTTGCCAGCCGAATAGCGGAGGCGGAATGAGGCGGCTGTCCGGCTGGGGCAACTACCCCGTGACCCAGGCGCAGCTGCTGGCGCCGCGCAGCGAGGCTGAGCTGCAGCGGCTGATCACCGGAAACCCCTCTGTCATCGCCCGCGGCAATGGCCGCGCCTATGGCGATAGCGCGGTCGGTGTGCCTGCGACCCTGCACATGCGCCATTTCAGCAAGATGATCTCCTTCGATGCCAAGACCGGCCTGCTGGTGGCGGAAAGCGGCGTTCTGCTCGGCGATATCATCTCTGCCTTCCTGCCGCGCGGCTGGTTTCCGGCGGTGGTGCCGGGCACCAAGTTCGTGACCCTGGGCGGTGCGATTGCCGCCGATGTGCATGGCAAGAACCACCATAAGGACGGCAGCTTCCGCAGCTGCCTGGAGTGGGTCGATGTTATGGGGGCGGATGGGACGGTCCGCCGCTGCTCTGCCTGGGAAAACAGCGAGTTATTCAACTGGACCGCTGGCGGCATGGGGTTGACAGGCGTGATCCTTCGGGCCGCCATCCGCCTGCGTAGGGTGCCCTCTGCCTGGATCCGCCAGGAGACGCTACCGGCGGCAAATCTCGACGCTGCCATCGAAATCTTCGAACGCTCCGCCGCCGCAACCTATTCGGTTGCCTGGATCGACTGCCTGGCAGGCGGGGACACGCTGGGCCGGTCGCTGGTTATGCTGGGGGAACATGCCGGACTTCAGGATCTCAGCTATGAACAGGCGGCGCGGCCCTATGCTGTCCCCAGCGCAGGCAAGCGCACCGTGCCGCCGGTGTTCCCATCCTTTGCACTGAACCGTTTCACCGTGCGCGCATTCAATGCTGCCTATTACTGGGCGGGTGCCCGCAAAGCCGGGCGGCATATCACCGACTATGACAGCTACTTCTTCCCGCTAGACGCGCTTTTGGGCTGGAACCGGATCTACGGGCGCAAGGGCTTTGCCCAGTTCCAATGCGTGCTGCCGCTCAATAGCGCGCGGCCGGGCTTGCGCGCGCTTCTGCAGGCGATCTCCGCCGCCGGGCAGGGGTCCTTCCTGGCGGTGCTCAAACGGCTGGGGCCGCAGGACAGCCCCTTTTCCTTCCCGATGGAGGGCTACACGCTGGCGCTGGACTTCCCGGTCAACCGCCGCAGCCTGCCGCTGATGCAGGAGCTCGACCGTATCACCATAGCCCACGTCGGCCGTTTCTACCTGGCCAAAGATAGCCGGATGAGCCGGGACACGCTGCGCGCTGCCGACCCCAGGGCTGCAGAATTTGCCGGGATGCGGCAGATGTCCGGGCTGCACCCATCCTTCCAGTCCGCCCAGTCGCAAAGGCTTTCGCTATGACCAAATCCCCCGTTCTGATCCTTGGCGCCCGGTCTGACATCGGCCTGGCGGTCGCTCATGCCTATGCTGCGCAAGGCCACCCGGTGCAGCTGGCCGCCCGCAATGCCGACGATCTGGACCCTCAGAAGACCGATCTGGAACTGCGCCACGGCGTGCCGGTCACCTTGCATGAATTCGACGCCCTGGCGCTGGAGGATCACGAGGGCTTTGCCGACGCGCTGCCTGAGCTGCCGGGTATTGCGGTCTGCGCGGTTGGGTTCATGGGAGAGCAGGCCGAGAGCGAAACCAGCCCCGCCGCCGCGGCGCGCGTGCTGCGCAGCAACTTAGAAGGCCCGGCCAGCATCCTGTCGGTTCTGGCCAGCCGGTTCGAGCAGCGCGGTTCCGGCACACTGGTCGGCATCAGCTCGGTTGCCGGCGACCGCGGCCGCGCCACCAATTACGTTTACGGCTCCGCCAAGGCAGGTTTTACCGCCTTTCTGTCCGGCTTGCGCAACCGGCTGGCCCGCAAGGGCGTGCATGTGGTCACCGTTCTACCGGGCTTTGTCGCCACGCAGATGACCGAAGGCATGGACCTGCCGGAAAAGCTGACCGCCCAGCCCGAGGAAGTCGCCCGCGCCATCACCGATGCCACCGCCAAGCAAAAAAGCATCGTCTATGTGCGGCCGGTCTGGCGGCTGATCATGCTGATCATCCGCAACATCCCGGAAGGCGTGTTCAAGAAGCTGAGCATCTGACCGGCGCGGCACCCACGCTGCATGGCGGGTTTGCTTCAGGCTTATAAGTTTTAAGCTTGAAATAAATCCCGCCGCGGCGCTATTGTCGGCAGCAGGCATTATCAGTAAAGGAGCCCCGCCATGCCGGCCATCAGTGTGCATCCCGAAGGGTGGAAGCCCGCCAAAGGTTACGCCAACGGCATGGTTGCAGAGGGCAAGCTGCTGTTTGTCGGCGGCCAGATCGGCTGGACCGCGGAACAGGTTTTCGAGGCGCAAGATTTCATCGGCCAGATGAGCCAGGCGCTGCGCAACATTCTGGAGGTGGTCGAAGCCGCAGGCGGCACCGCCGAAGACATCACCCGGTTGACCTGGTATGTAACTGACAAGGCGGAATACCTCGCCCACCAGGCGGAAGTCGGCAAAGCATACCGCGCGGTGATGGGCTATCACTTCCCGGCCATGACCATGGTCGTCGTCTCGGCGCTGGTCGAGGACGAAGCCAAAGTGGAAATCGAAGCCACAGCGGTGCTGCCCGGCTGACGCTGCGGATCAAGCACGGTTTCGTGAACGCTCTTCCCTTGCCCCCGGCCAGCCGCCACATTGGCTGGCGCAGTCAGGGGAGAGAGACATGCGTATCAATGCCGACTTCACCAAACGCGCCGCGGTGCATTTCGAGGACACGCCCTGGGTGCCCAGCCCGGCTCCGGGGGTAGAGCGCAAGATGCTTGACCGCATCGGCGAGGAGGTTGCCCGCGCCACCACCATCGTCCGCTTTGCGCCGGGCTCCGCCTATGATCCGCATGTGCACGACGGCGGAGAGGAGTTTCTGGTGCTGGACGGCGTGTTCCAGGACGAGCACGGCGATTTTCCCGCGGGCTCCTATGTCCGCAATCCACCCACCACCAGCCACACGCCCGCCGCGGCAGAGGGGGCGGTGATCCTTGTCAAGCTGCACCAGTTCGACCCCGCGGACCGCACCGAGGTCAAATCCCGCACCGATGACAGCACCTCTCAGCAGCAGCTGTTTCAGGACGCGGTCGAGACGGTGATGCTACAAGCTTGGGAACCCGGGCAGGCGGTCAGCCTGGAGGCGCCCGGCGGGCTGGAGGTTTTTGTGGTCGAAGGCAGCTACAGCGAAAACGGCGAGGAATTCGCCCGTTGGGATTGGCTCCGTCTGCCGCCTGGCAGCCGGCTGGAGGCCCTGGCCGGTCCCGGCGGCGCGAAAGTGTGGATGAAAACGGGCCATCTTGCGCAAATGACTGCTGAATAGGCATCGCGGTTTTATATTTGCAAAACAGTTTCTTGCATGCCGCTCCTCCGGGGGCGGCAAAATTTTTGCCTGCCTGAAAAATTTTACCAGTTGATAAAAAATAAGACTGTGGCACTCTGAATAGCAAGAACAACCGAAAATCAGGGAGACACCCAATGGCGACCAGCCATCAGGCATCCGGCATTCAGGCAGCGCGGCTTGACGCTGCCGGGATCGCTGAGAATTTCTCGGACTTGCACCCGCCCTATGACGCGCATGAGGCCGCCGTGGCCGCCGACCGCTGCTATTTCTGCTATGACGCGCCCTGCATGACGGCCTGTCCGACCAGCATCGACATTCCCCAGTTCATCCGGGAAATCCAGGCAGGCCATCCCGAAAGCGCGGCCCGCACCATTCTGGAGCAGAACATCCTGGGCGGCATGTGCGCTCGGGTCTGCCCAACGGAAACCCTGTGCGAAGAGGTTTGCGTGCGGGAGACGGCAGAAGGCAAGCCGGTCGAGATCGGCCGCCTGCAGCGCTATGCCACCGACACACTGATGGCGAAGGGGGAACATCCCTTCACCCGCGCTGCCGCGACCGGCAAGAAGGTGGCCGTTGTGGGCGCGGGCCCTGCGGGCCTCTCTGCGGCGCACCGGCTGGCGATGCTGGGCCATGACGTGGTGGTCTATGACGCCAGGTCCAAGGCCGGCGGCCTCAATGAATTCGGTATTGCCGCCTATAAGACTACCAACGACTTTGCGCAGCGCGAAGTTGACTGGCTTCTGCAGATCGGCGGCATCACGATGGATTTCGGCAAAAAGCTGGGCGAGGACCTGTCGCTGGATGCGCTGAAGGAGGCGTATGACGCGGTGTTCCTCTCCATCGGTCTGGCCGGGGTCAATGCCCTGCGCGCGCCGGGCGAGGATATGGACGGTGTCCGCGACGCGGTGGACTTCATCGCTGAGTTGCGGCAGGCGGACGACCTCACCGCGCTGCCCGTGGGCCGAAACGTGGTGGTGATCGGTGGCGGTATGACCGCCGTTGATGCCGCGGTGCAGTCCAAGCTTTTGGGCGCCGAAAACGTTACCATCGCCTACCGCCGCAGCCGCGAGGAGATGGGCGCGAGCCGGTTTGAGCAGGATCTGGCGGCCTCCAAAGGGGTGAAGCTGATGTTCAACGTGATGCCGGTTGCGGTGCACGGCAATGGCGCAGCAGCAGAGGTGGAATTGGAGTATACTCAGGTCGCGGACGGCAAGGTTTCCGGCACCGGTGAGACCGTTCGCTTGGCCGCGGATCAGCTGTTCAAGGCGATCGGCCAGACGCTGGAAGGCCAGCCGGACGCGCTGGCGCTGGAGGGCCGCAAGATCAAGGTGGACGCCAACGGGCGCACTTCCGTGGCTGGAGTTTGGGCCGGGGGCGATTGCGCATCGGGCGGCGAGGACCTGACCGTGACCGCCGTGGCCGAGGGCCGCGACGCTGCAATGGACATTCACTCCAGCCTGATGGGCTGAGCCAGTCAGGAACGGGAAACCGTTCCGAGCTAGCCTTAAGAGGAGAGATCAAATGGCTGATC
The DNA here is from genome assembly GCF_056158685.1 of Leisingera sp. ABM4_103. Taxonomy (NCBI): domain Bacteria; kingdom Pseudomonadati; phylum Pseudomonadota; class Alphaproteobacteria; order Rhodobacterales; family Roseobacteraceae; genus Leisingera; species Leisingera sp. ABM4_103. The sequence goes on from NZ_JBSWTU010000005.1 coordinate 3,036,758, forward strand.
TGAAAACAGAATTTCTGGGGATCAAATCCCCCAACCCGTTCTGGCTGGCCTCCGCGCCGCCGACCGACAAGGAATACAACGTCCGCCGCGCATTTGAGGCCGGCTGGGGCGGTGTGGTCTGGAAGACCCTGGGCGCCGAAGGCCCGCCGGTGGTCAATGTGAACGGCCCGCGCTATGGCGCGATCTGGGGCGCCGACCGCCGCCTGCTGGGGCTGAACAATATCGAACTGATCACCGACCGGCCGTTGCAGACCAATCTGGAGGAGATCACCCGGGTCAAGAAAGACTACCCGGACCGGGCCGTGATCGTCTCGATCATGGTGCCCTGCGAGGAGCAGGCCTGGAAAGACATCCTGCCGCAGGTGGAGGCCACCGGCGCCGACGGGATCGAGCTCAACTTCGGCTGCCCGCACGGCATGGCCGAACGCGGCATGGGCTCCGCTGTGGGGCAGGTGCCGGAATACATCCAGATGGTCACCGAGTGGTGCAAGAAATACTACTCCAAGCCGGTGATCGTGAAGCTAACCCCGAACATCACCGACATCCGCCACCCGGCGCGGGCGGCGCATGCAGGCAATGCCGATGCGGTCAGCCTGATCAACACCATCAACTCGATCACCTCGGTGGACCTGGACAATATGGCACCGGAGCCGACGATTGGCGGGAAGGGCACCCACGGCGGCTATTGCGGCCCGGCGGTAAAGCCGATTGCGCTGAACATGGTGGCGGAAATCGCCCGCGACCCGCAGACACAGGGCTTGCCAATCTCCGCCATTGGCGGCGTCACCACCTGGCGCGACGCGGCAGAGTTCATGGCGCTGGGTGCAGGCAACGTGCAGGTCTGCACCGCGGCGATGACCTATGGCTTCAACGTGGTGAAGGAGATGATCTCCGGCCTGTCGAACTGGATGGACGGGAAGGGCTACACCTCCACCCGGGACTTCATCGGCATGGCGGTGCCGAATGTGACCGACTGGCAGTACCTGGACCTGAACTATGTGACCAAGGCCAAGATCAATCAGGACGACTGCATCAAATGCGGCCGCTGCTATGCGGCCTGCGAGGACACGTCGCACCAGGCGATTGCGATGAGCGAGGACCGGGTGTTCACCGTGAAGGACGACGAATGCGTCGCCTGCAACCTCTGTGTGAACGTCTGCCCGGTGGAAGGCTGCATCACCATGGAGGAGGTGCCCGCAGGCCAGATCGACGAGCGCACCGGCGAGGTGGTCTCGGGCGAATATGCCAACTGGACCACGCATCCGAACAACCCGTCGGCCACGGCCGCGGAGTGAGAAAAACGCGCCCTGACGGGCATGTGCCTCCGGCGGGGGTGTTTGGAGCAAGAGGAAAGGGCGGTCCATCCGGACCGCCTTTTTCATGTCAGCTTTTGGGCGTAAGCATCCGCCGGTACAGGGTTTCCAGATACTCCGGCGCGGCGTCGAACGGGTCTTCTTCCCCCATCAGCGTGCGCACCTGGGCGTCGAAATCTGCATAATGCTGGGTCAGCGACCAGATCGAGAACAACAGGTGCTGGGGGTGCGCCCGGTTGATCCGCCCGGCATCCATCCAGTCCTGCAGCAGCTGCGCCTTTTCCTCCACCAGCACCTTTAGGTCGGTCGCGATCACCTCGCGCAGCCGCGGTGCACCCTGTACGATTTCATTGGCATAAAGGCGGCTTTCGCGCGGGAAATCCCGGCTCATCTGCAGCTTGCGCTGCACATAGGCGAGAATCTCCTCCAGCGGATCGCCCTCAGGGTTCAGGCTTCGCAGCGGGTCCAGCCAGGTGTCCAGCAGCCCTGCCATCAGTTCGTTGAAAATCGCTTCTTTGGAAGGGAAGTAGTAAAGAAGGTTCGGTTTCGACAGCCCCGCCGCCTTGGCGATCTGATCCACGGTCGCGCCGCGGAAGCCGTGGCTGGAAAACACGTCCAGCGCCGCTTCCAGGATGGCAGCGCAATTCTTCTTCTGAATGCGGGTGGGCGCGCGGTCTGCGGGCATGGTCGTCCTTGTCTGGTTCTGCCGCCTGGGGCCGGCGAAAGCACGGAATTTCACCTGTTTCCTGCATCGGGGCCGTTTTTTGCAGGGCTCTTGCGGCAATTTCTTGACTGATGGTGAACCCGTGATAGCGTGAGTTTGACCAGTTGGTCAAATCAATGTCCGGATAGCGAACAGACCGGCTTGGTGAAGGACCAGCATTCGAAGCCACCTAACACGGCGTCAAGCCGGAGCAAGCCTGCAAAGACGGGCGCACAGGGAAGGAAGCTCGAGATGACGTCGCTTGGACAGAATCTGAAAATCAATGGCGACAGGCTGTGGGACAGCCTGATGGAGATGGCCAAAATAGGCCCCGGCGTGGCGGGTGGCAACAACCGCCAGACGCTGACGGATGAGGACGGCGAAGGCCGCGCGCTGTTCCGGAAATGGTGCGAAGAGGCTGGCTGCACCATGGGGCTGGACCAGATGGGCAACATGTTTGCAATGCGCGCAGGCTCCGACCCGGACGCGCTGCCGGTCTATGTCGGCTCGCACCTGGATACCCAGCCGACCGGCGGCAAGTACGACGGTGTTCTGGGGGTGCTGGCGGGGCTGGAGCTGATCCGCTCGCTCAACGACATGAACATCAAGACCAAGCACTCGATCGTGGCCACCAACTTCACCAATGAAGAAGGCACCCGCTATGCGCCGGCCATGCTGTCGTCGGGGGTGTTTGTCGGCATACACACCCAGGACTGGGCCTATGACAGGGAAGACGCGGAAGGCAAGAAATTCGGCGATGAGCTGAAGCGCATCGGCTGGCGCGGCGAGGAGGAAACCGGTGCCCGCAAGATGCACGCTTTCTTTGAGCTGCACATCGAACAAGGGCCGATCCTGGAGGCCGAGGGCAAGGATATCGGTGTCGTGACCCACGGCCAGGGCCTCAGCTGGACACAGGTGACCATCACCGGCAAGGACGCGCACACCGGCTCCACCCCGATGCCGATGCGCCGCAACGCGGGCCTTGCGATGGCGCGGATCCTTGAGGCGGTGGACGAGATCGCCTGGAGCCACGCGCCCCATGCTGTAGGCGCCGCGGGCCATATCGACGTTTACCCGAACTCGCGGAACGTGATCCCCGGCAAGGTGGTCTTTACCGTCGATTTCCGCAGCCCGGAGCTGGATGTGATCACCGATATGGAAAACCGCCTGCGCGAGAAGGGCACCCGGATTGCCGAGGAAATGGGAGTAGAGATCGAATTCGAGAAGGTCGGCGGCTTTGATCCCGTGGCCTTTGACGACGGCTGCGTGAGTGCAGTGCGCAATGCGGCGGAGCGGCTGGGCTATTCGCATCTGGATATCATCTCGGGCGCAGGCCACGATGCCTGCTGGATCAACCGGGTGGCGCCGACCGCGATGGTCATGTGCCCCTGTGTCGATGGCCTTAGTCACAACGAGGCCGAGGAGATCAGCAAGGAATGGGCCGAGGCTGGTGCCAATGTGCTGTTCCACGCGGTGGTCGAGACAGCGGAAATCGTGGAGTAGGGGGCGCTGCCCCCGCGGCCCCTTGGGCCGCTCCCCCAGAGTATTTCCGGAAAGATGAAACACGCTGCGGCAGACTGCGGAAGAGATAAGTGGAGGCGTGAAAATACGCCCCGATTTAGGGAGTTAAAACCATGAGTAAAGTCATCAAGAACGGCACCATCGTGACTGCCGATCTGACCTACAAAGCCGATGTTCTGATCGAAAACGGGGTCATCACGCAGATCGGCCCGAACCTGAAAGGCGATGAGGAATTGGACGCCACCGGCTGCTATGTGATGCCGGGCGGGATTGATCCGCACACCCATCTGGAGATGCCCTTCATGGGCACCTACAGCTCGGACGACTTTGAGTCCGGCACCCGCGCAGGGCTGGCGGGTGGCACCACCATGGTGGTGGACTTCGCGCTGCCCAACCCGGGCGAGAGCCTGCTGGACGCGCTGAAGCGCTGGGACAACAAATCGACCCGCGCCAACTGCGACTACTCTTTCCACATGGCGGTGACCTGGTGGGGCGAGCAGGTCTTTGACGATATCAAGACCGTAATCCAGGAGCGCGGCATCAACACCTTCAAGCATTTCATGGCCTACAAGGGCGCGCTGATGGTGAATGATGATGAACTCTATGCCTCTTTCCAGCGGCTGGCAGAGCTGGGCGGCATCGCCATGGTGCATGCGGAAAACGGCGACGTGGTGGCGGAATTGTCGGCCAAACTGCTGGCACAGGGCAACACCGGCCCGGAGGCGCATGCCTATTCCCGCCCGCCGCAGGTGGAGGGCGAGGCGACCAACCGTGCCATCATGATCGCCGATATGGCGGGTGTGCCGCTCTATGTGGTGCACACCTCTTGCGAGGACAGCCACGAGGCCATTCGCCGCGCCCGTATGCAGGGCAAGCGGGTTTGGGGCGAGCCGCTGATCCAGCATCTGACCCTGGATGAGAGCGAGTATTTCAACAAGGATTGGGACCACGCCGCCCGCCGGGTGATGTCGCCCCCGTTCCGTAATAAACAGCATCAGGACAGCCTGTGGGCCGGTCTGCAGTCGGGTTCGTTGTCGGTGGTGGCGACGGACCATTGCGCCTTTACCACCGAGCAGAAGCGCACGGGTGTTGGCGATTTCACCAAGATCCCGAATGGCACCGGCGGCCTGGAGGACCGGATGCCAATGCTGTGGACGCACGGTGTCGAAACCGGCCGCCTGACCCCGAACGAGTTTGTTGCCGTTACATCAACAAACATCGCTAAAATACTGAATTGTTACCCGAAAAAGGGCGCGGTGCTGGTTGGCGCCGACGCCGACCTGGTGGTCTGGGACCCGGAAAAGCGCAAGACGATTTCGGCGGATACCCAGCAGTCCTCGATCGACTACAACGTGTTCGAGGGGCATGAGGTGAAGGGCCTGCCGCGCTTTACCCTGACCCGCGGCCATGTGGCGGTGCAAGACGGCGAGATCAAGTGCCAGGAGGGCCACGGCAAGTTCGTCGCCCGGGAGGCCAACACCACGGTGAACAAGGCGCTGTCGACCTGGAAGGAACTGACGGCGCCGCGCCCGGTGGAGCGCACCGGCATCCCGGCAACAGGCGTGTAAATCAGGAGCGGGCTGCCGGAAACGGCGGCCCGTTTTCCTGCGTGAAATCAAGGCGAAGATATGAATATGGAACCGACCACCCAGGCAATCCGTCCCGAGGCCGCCGCGTCCGCACCAGCCCCCGCTGACTGCGTGATCGAGGCCCGGAACCTGGACCTGACCTTCCAGACCAACGACGGGCCGGTGCATGCGCTGAAGGATGTGAGCCTGGAAATCAACAAGGGGGATTTTGTCTCCTTCATCGGGCCTTCGGGCTGCGGCAAGACCACCTTTCTGCGCTGTATCGCGGCGCTGGAGACACCGACCGGTGGCAGCCTGTCCGTCAACGGCATGACCCCGGATGAGGCGCGCCGCAACCGGGCTTATGGCTATGTGTTTCAGGCGGCGGGGCTGTACCCGTGGCGGACTATCTCAAAGAACATCAAGCTGCCGCTGGAGATCATGGGGTATTCCAAGGCGGAGCAGGAAAAGCGCGTTAACCAGGTGCTGGAACTTGTTGAATTATCAAGCTTTGGCGGCAAGTTTCCCTGGCAGCTGTCGGGCGGGATGCAGCAGCGGGCCAGCATCGCGCGGGCGCTGGCGTTTGATGCCGATATCCTGTTGATGGATGAACCTTTCGGGGCGCTGGATGAGATCGTGCGCGACCATCTGAACGAACAGCTCTTGAAGCTGTGGGCGCGGACTAACAAGACCATCGGCTTTGTCACCCACTCGATCCCGGAGGCGGTGTATCTGTCGACCAAGATCGTGGTAATGTCGCCGCGGCCGGGGCGCATCCATGATGTCATCGACAGCACCTTGCCCAAGGAGCGGCCGCTGGATATCCGCGACAGCCCGGAATTTATCGAGATCGCCCACCGGGTGCGCGAGGGCCTGCGGGCGGGGCATGGCGATGACTGAACTTGCCAGAACGACCCGCCGGAATTGGGGGGTGCCATCCGTGCACCCCCTGTACACCCCCTGTGCACCGGTTGGCTGCCGTTTGCGGAGGGTGCAGCGATGAAGAACCTTGTTGCCGTCCTTACCGTTGTCGCGGCCATTATCGCCCTTTGGTATGCGGCCTGCGTGCCGATGAACATCAAGGGCGTGCTGGATCAGGCAGAGCGGGCAGGGGCGGAAGTGGTCCCGGCCACCGCCAAGGCGCGCCGGGACATGAGCGAGATCGGGCTGGTGGCGAAGAACACATTTGCCATCAATGACACCTGGGTGCAGGACCGCCCGCGGCTGCCCGCGCCGCATCAGGTGGCGGTGGAGCTGTGGGAGACCACGGTGGAGAAGAAGATCACCTCCAAGCGCAGCCTGATCTACCATGCGCAGGTGACGCTTTCGGCAACCCTGCTGGGGTTTGCCATCGGCACTGGCCTCGGCATCCTGCTGGCGGTGGGCATCGTGCATAGCCGGGTTATGGATATGTCGGTGATGCCCTGGGCGATTGTCAGCCAGACCATCCCGATCATCGCGCTGGCACCGATGATCATCGTGGTTCTCTACTCCATCGGGGTGCAAGGGATCATCCCCAAGGCGGTGATCTCGGCCTACCTCAGCTTTTTCCCCGTCGTTGTCGGCATGGTGAAAGGCTTGCGCGCGCCGGATGCGATGCAGCTGGATCTGCTGAAGACCTACAATGCGAATACCTCGCAAGGGTTCTGGAAGCTGCGGCTGCCGTCCTCGATGCCGTATCTGTTCGCGTCGCTGAAAATCGGCATTGCGGCGTCGCTGGTTGGGGCCATTGTCGGCGAACTGCCGACCGGCGCGGTTGCAGGGCTTGGTGCGCGGCTGCTGGCGGGCAGCTACTACGGGCAGACGGTGCAGATCTGGTCGGCGCTGTTTGCGGCGGCGATCCTGGCGGCGGCGCTGGTGGCCTTGCTGAGCTTGATCGAGAAGCTGGTCCTGCGCCGGATGGGGGTGCGGGCATGATGGATGTTTGGAAAGAGGGCTCTGCCCTCGCCGCTGCGCGGCTCACCCGGGATATTTTTGGCCAGAAGAACAGGGGGATCCTGTCATGGTGATGGTAGTCCTTGCCGTTCTTGTCTGGTGTCTGGGGTGGTGGCTGAACAGCCGGCTGGCCAATAGCCCGGCGTCGAAGACCCGTGCGGTGCAGCTCTTGGTGCCGGCCATATTCGGCATTACCGTGCTGCTGGTCTGGGAGCTGCTGGTGTGGGGGCTGGAGGTGTCGCTGGTGATCCTGCCTGCGCCTTCGGTGATTGCGGAGCGGTTCATGGCGAGCCTTCCCATTCTGTGGGCAGATTTTGCCCAGACGATCCTGAAGGGCGCGCTTGGCGGCTATGTGATCGGCTGCGGCGCGGCCTTCCTGACCGCGATCCTGGTCGACCGCAGCGATTTCCTGCGCCGCGGGCTGCTGCCGGTGGGGAACTTTGTCGCTGCGCTGCCGATTGTCGGCACCGCGCCGATCCTGGTGATGTGGTTCGGGTTCGACTGGCAGTCCAAGGCCGCCGTGGTGGTGGTCATGGTATTCTTTCCCATGCTGGTGAACACTGTGGCAGGCCTGCGCGAGACTTCGGCGATGCAGCGCGATCTGATGCAGACCTATGCGGCGACCTACTGGCAGAGCTTCTTTAAGCTGCGGCTGCCTGCGGCGCTGCCGTTTGTGTTCAACGGCCTCAAGATCTCCACCACCCTGGCGCTGATCGGTGCGATTGTGGCGGAGTTCTTTGGTTCGCCCACAGTCGGGATGGGGTTCCGGATTTCCACCAGCGTCGGCCAGCTGGCGCTGGATATGGTCTGGGCCGAAATCGTGGTGGCCGCGCTGGCGGGATCGGCCTTTTACGGGCTGGTGGCACTGGTCGAGAAAAGCTTCACCTTCTGGCACCCGTCGCAGCGGGGCTGACAGGAAGAAGCCATCCCGCCAGACGCGGGGCGGCTTTGCCGGAAATTTGCGCGGGGCGCCCGCAAGGGCAGGCCTGATAAAGAAAAAACTTTGAATGGATGGCCGAACCCGGGCAAGCTTCACATCATAATCAATAGGGAGAAATGAGACATGAAACATATTTTGACTGCGGCGGCTTTGGCGCTGGGGGCAACCGGGGCGGCGCAGGCGGCGGATGATGTGACGCTTCAGCTGAAGTGGGTGACCCAGGCGCAGTTCGCGGGTTATTACGTGGCGCTGGACAAGGGGTTCTACGAGGAAGAAGACCTGAATGTTACCATCCTGCCGGGCGGCCCGGATATTGCGCCGACCCAGGTGATTGCCGGCGGCGGCGCCGATGTGACGGTGGAATGGATGCCTGCGGCGCTGGCGGCCCGCGAAAAGGGCCTGCCGCTGGTCAATATCGCCCAGCCGTTCAAATCCTCCGGCATGATGCTGACCTGCTGGAAAGATACTGGCATCGCAGCACCGGAAGACCTGGCCAACCGTACCCTGGGTGTCTGGTTCTTCGGCAATGAGTTCCCCTTTATGAGCTGGATGAGCCAGCTGGGCATCTCCACCGAAGGCAAGGGCGAGAGCGGCGTGGAAGTGCTGAAGCAGGGCTTTAACGTCGACCCGCTGCTGCAGCGCCAGGCGGACTGCATTTCGACCATGACCTATAATGAATACTGGCAGGTCATCGACGCAGGGGTGTCGCCGGATGAGCTGATCACTTTCAAGTATGAGGACCAGGGCGTCGCCACGCTGGAAGATGGGCTTTATGTGCTGGAGGAGAACCTCGGGAACCCTGAGTTCGCGGACAAGATGGAGCGCTTTGTGCGGGCCTCGATGAAGGGCTGGAAATATGCCGAGGAGAATCCTGACGAGGCGGCGGAGATCGTGCTCGACAATGACGCCTCCGGCGCCCAGACCGAGGAGCACCAGAAACGGATGATGGGCGAGATCGCTAAGCTGACCGCAGGCAGCAACGGCGCGCTGGACCCGGCGGACTATGAGCGGACCGTTTCCACGCTGATGGGCGGCGGGTCCGACCCGGTGATCACCAAGGAGCCGGAAGGCGCCTGGACGCACGCGATTACCGATGCGGCCCTGAAATAAACCGCCGTTGCGGCTGACAGGAAAAGCGCAGGCCCGCCGGCTTCTGCCCGGCGGGCCCATTTTTTGCTTTGAGAGAACTTTGTAAATACTCCGGCAATTCTGCCAGGATGGTGAATTACACGTATGAGGAGCAGATATTCGTGTTAGCATCCCCTCATGGGAGAGATCCACGCTCATACCCCTGAGGGGCAGAGGCCAGACGGAAACCCGCCGCAATACGTGTGTTTCTGCCAGCGGCCCGAGACTCCGGATTGCACAGTGCGCCACGCGCCGTGCGGGCGTGCAGCCCTGTTGGATGTGGCCAGCAGCAGCTGCGAGCTGCCGCTGATGGAGCTGTGTGAGGCGGCGCACCGGCGCAAGCATGAAACCGGCCGTGCCCAGGTCCTGATCCTGTTTGAGGCCGAACCGGTTGCTCCGCCGCTGGCGGCGCCGCCGCAGGAAGCAGAGGGCGGGGCGGATATGACCCCTGTTCTCGTCTGCTGCCTGGAGAAAATCGGCCACGCCGACCTGCTGCATGCGCTGGCTTGCGGATTTGACGTCATTCACCTGCAATCTTGCCCTGGTTCTGCCGCCAGGACGCACCAGCAGCAGCAGGTGGAATTGGCCCGCGTTCTGGGCGGGCTGGGCAGGGTCCTTCTGTTCGAGGATGCCGGTATTCTCGCACGGCGTCTGGAGGCGGGGATCTTTCCGTTCCCCTCCGTCGCACCCGACGTGCTGGCGGTGGGCAACCGCAGGGATACCGCGCGGGCCAGCGCCGCGGCGCTGCTGCCGGCCAGGGCCGTCACTATCGCGCTGCCGGAGCAAGCCCCGTATGGGGCGGTCAGTCTGGACGAAACCCGCTGCACCCATTGCAGCAGCTGTGTCTGGGTCTGCCCGTCGGACGCGCTGAGCCTGACGGAAGACGGCAGCGCGCTGAGCTTTGTGGAATCCTTGTGCTTTCAGTGCGGCCTCTGCGTTTCGATCTGCCCGCAGCGTGCGCTGAGCATGGAGCCCGGCATGGATCTGACCGCGTCAGCGGTTTTGCCGCATCTGCTGTCGGGGCAGGACGATCGGGCAGGGGACAGCAGCGCAGAGGAAGGGCACACGGGCGTGCCGCCGGTTCAGCCCGCGGGATAGCTGTGGCTGCCTTGCGCGGGCTTGGCGGCGCTCAGCTCTGTTCCAGGAAACCGCCGTACTGGCCGCGTTTGAAGATCAGCCCCTTGCCTGGACGGGTGGTCACGCTGGCCACCTCACCGATCACGATAGTGTGGTCGCCTGCCGGATGGGCTGCAAAGCGGCGGCAGTCGAACCGGGCAATCACCCCCTCCAGCGCCGGTGCGCCTTGCGCGTTCGGCTGCCAGGCGGCGGCTGCGAAGTCCTCGCCGTTGGCGGCAAAATGCTTGGCCAGGCCGAGCTGGTCCTCTGCCATCACGTGAATTGCGAAATGCTCTGCCGCGACAAAGGCGCCGTGGCGCAGCGAGGCCTTGGCCGGGCACCACAGCAGCAGCGGCGGCTCCAATGAGACCGATGTGAAGCTGTTGACGGTGATCGCCAGCGGGCCGCGCGGGGTCTGGGTGGTGATAACCGTCACCCCGGTGCCGAAGCAGCCGAGCGCATCGCGGTAGGCCCGGGCGGTGTCCGGCCCGGGGATGAAGCTGGTGTCGGCCATATCGCGCGCCTTTTGTTCGTTCCGGCCAGTGACCTGCCACGCATGGGCGTGATTGTCTAGCCAGGGTCAGAGCACTAATTCATGTCCTCGATAAGGCGGCCGTGCTTGCGGGTCTCCTCCAGCACCGCGCCAAAGGTGGTGAGGCCGCGGGCCTCCAGCATGGGCAGCATCTTGCAGAACACTTCCGCTGTGGCCTGGGCATCCCCCATTGCAGTGTGGCGCAGAGCCGGCGGTATCGTCACCTCCAGCCGTTCGCACAGCGCATCCAGCGTGTGGCTCTGCGAGGCGCCGAACAGCACCGCGCTCAGCAGCACGGTGTCCAGGACCGGCTGCTCCCAGGTAACGCCCGCGCGCTTAGCGTGGCGGCGCAGAAAGGCCATGTCGAAAGGCGCGTTATGCGCGACGATCACAGCGTCCGAGGCAAAGCGGTGGAACCCGCGGGCGGCTTCACCAATGTCCGGCGCGCCTTGGACCATGGCATCGCTGACGCCATGCACCTTGGTGGAGGCAGCGGGGATTGGCGTGCCGGGATCGACCAGCGTCTCGAACTGCTCGCCCTGGATGATGCGGTTGCGCACCACCCGCAGCGCGCCGATCTGCACGATCTCGTCCTTATGCGGCAGCAGGCCGGTGGTTTCGGTGTCAAACACCACATAGCTGAGGTGCGAGAGTTTGCGGTGGTCCAGCTCTGCGTGCTCCGTGTCCAGCAGGGCAAAATCATAAACCAGCGGGCGCGAGTCATCAGGGGCGAGGCCCGCATGGGTGCCTTCGAACAGGATAATATAGCCGGGCGCGCCGCCCAGCGGTTTCAGCCGCAGATCGAACACTTGGGCGCCGCTGGCGCTTTTCACCTCGGCCTTAACCTCCATGCCGCTGCGCACCAGCCGGCCATAGGCGGCCTCCAGCCCGGTCAGGTCCAGATAATCGGACAGCGGCGCATTGAGCCGCGGCGGCGCTTCCTGCGCCAGCACCGCGGCGGCCTGGCCGTCATAGAGCACGATCTGATGCGCGGGGCTGGCCATGACAGTGGCGATGGGAATATCCGTCAGCAGTGCGGCGAGGCGGGTTTTCTCCGCTTCCAGATGCTCGGTCTCGCGGGCGATGGCCTCCGCCGCGCTGAGGGCAGAGTCGCCCAATTGGCCCGCCAGCCCCTCGGCAGCGGCCGCCAGATCGCCCAGGTAGCGGGCGCCGTGGGTGTCCAGCTCCTTGTTCACCCCGGCATGGGCCCGGGCGCGCATCCCTGCTGCCAGCCGTTCGATCGGCTTGGCCACGTTTTCGTCGAACAGCAGCCAGACCCCGGCGCACAGCCCAAGCATGGCAAAGCTGCTGAGCAGGCCGGAGAAGATGAAGGCATCGGTCAGACCCGGCTGGCCCGCGCGGCTGTAACCAAGCCACAGCGCGCCGCCGGTGACGGCGATGCCGCCCAGCGCCAGCAGGCAGAAGAACAGGAAAACCCGCAGGCGCAGGCTGAGACGTGACAGCATCGCTACTCTCCGCAGGCCGTGTTCAGAAGCGCGTCTTCCGGGCCGCCGGCAACCCAGTCGAGTCCCGTGGGCAGGCTGTTGCCGGAAAAGACGGTGCCGCTTGCCACCAGCGCGCGGCGCCATTTGCCGCAGTCCAGCACCGCAGGCCGCTTGCTCACCGGCGCCCAGCGGCCAAAGAAATAGACCTCGGCCAGATAGACCTGCGGATGCGCCTCGTGGCTTTTCATGGTGGCGGTGTCGAGTGCGGCAAAGCGGTCCACGTAAGGCACGGCATAGGTCCAGGGGCGGTAAAAGCTCTGGTTGTGAACTGTTTCCGCCACTTCCAGCCCCTCAGGCAGGGCCGCTTTGGTGCGCCCGTACCAGCCGTATTCCGAGGCGATGGTGACGCCGATCATCGCAAGCCCCGCAGCCACCGGCGCCATCCAGCGCGGCAGCCGCCCTTTCAGCGTCCGGTTCAGCAGCATCACCACGCCCGCCGCGGCGATGCCTGCAAAAATCACCGCAATCAGTTCCAGAAACATCCCAACTCCCCGATGGCCCCCGGCCTTTTCATCTTTCCCAAAATACTCCCGCCGGAGGCTCCAAGGCTCTCCGCAGGCGCTGCCGTCAGCTCAGCATTCCCTTACCGTGCCCAACCGCCGATTGCATTGTCTTTACCACAACAAAGGCGTCGCGCAGATGACTTCGCTCAAAATCCGACAGATCCGACGGCGCCAGATAATTGTCCGGCGCCTGGCCGCTGCGGATCTGCGCCGCCTGATGCTCAAGCCGGGTCTGGGCAATCAGGTCGTAGGCGTCCAGCAGATCGCGCGCGCCGGAGGGGCTGAGCACGCCCGCGGCCTCTGCCGCTTCCAGCCGGGCGCGGGTGTTGACCTCCGCCAGCTGGCCTTGCAGCGCGTAGATGCGGCCCAGGTCCACCACCGGCACGACGCCATTGTGCTTCATGTCCAGCGTGTTGCGGTGCTCGCCCGAGCGGATGGTGGCCAGCCCGCGCAAGAGGCCCAGCGGCGGGGCGTGCTTCAGCGAGTTGGCGATCATGTGGGCAGTGAAAATCGAATTGGCGCTGGCGGCCTTCAGGGTCTCCTGCTGCAGATCGGCAAACAGCGCGGTATCGCCGCCGATGGGGCGCAGGTCAAACATCACAGAGGCCAGCATCTGCGCCTCCGGGTTCGGCTTGGCGATCCAGCCGCGGAAATAGTCGCGCCAGACCCGCAGCGGCTGCCGCCAGCGGGGATTGGAGGCCATCATGTCACCCGGGCAATAGACATAGCCGCAGGTGTTGAGCCCGTCGCAGACAAATTTGGCGAGCTGCTCGAAATAGGCCTCGTCGCCTTCGTCCAGGTCGTCGGACAGGATCAGGCAGTTGTCCTGATCTGACACCCCGGTCTGCTCGCGCCGCCCTTGCGAGCCGCAGGCGAGCCACAGGTATGGCACCGGGGCAGGGCCCAGTTTTTCCTCGGCCAGTGCCAGCAGGCGGCGGGTGGCGGTGTCGGCGATGTCGGTGATCAGCCGTGTCACCACCTCATGCCGGTTGCCGCCCGCCACCAGCTGCACCAGCAGGCGGGGGATTTCGGCGGTGACCTTGGCCATGTCCTCAGCCGAGCCGGCACGGGCGATGGCAGAGACCATCTCGCCCGAGCTGACCGCCTGGAAGCGGGTGAGGTCGGTCTGGGTGACGATGCCGGCCAGCCGCCCGGCCTCGACCACCGGGATGTGGCCGATGCCGTGCTCCATCATCATGTGCAGCACGTCCGAACCAATCGCGGAGGGTGCCAGGGTCAGAGGGTCCGGGGTCATCACGTTGCAGACGGGGGTGGAGATCGGTTTGCCCGCGGCGAGGATTTTGGCGGTCAGGTCGCGGGTGGTGAGGATGCCTTGCAGGCTGTCCCCGTCGGTCACGCAGACGGAGGAGATGCGGCGGTCCCGCATCAGCTGCGCCGCGCCCTGGCAGGTGAGGCCGCCGGAACAGGTGACGGGATCGCGCGCCATGATCGCCTCGACCCGTGTGGTGGCCAGGCTGCCGGTATCCGTGCTGCCGGGGCGGCGGCGGTCGAAGAATTTGGCGACTTTGGGCTGGCTGGCCATCAGGGCATGAAAATCCGCCTTGGGCAGCAGCAGCAGGATTGTGTCCTTGGTTGTCCGGGCAGAGGTCACGGCCCGGCCGCCGCGGGTCAGCCCGCGTTCGCCAAAGGAATTGCGGGGGCCGAGGATGGAGACGGGGATGCTGTTCTCATCAGTCACTTCCACCTCGCCGGTATGGACCAGGTAGAGCCCCTGCAGCTCTTCGTTCAACGCATAGACGGGGGTGCCGGCATCGGCCTCGATCTGGCGGAACTTTGGCGCCAGATCCTGCAGCAGCGCGGGTTCCAGGCTGTCGTAGGGGTGGACCGAGGTCAGGAAGCGGAGCAGTGCGGCGTCAGATAGGGGCATTTGATTGTGTCCTCTCGAACTGTCTTTCCCGGGCCGCAGGCCCGGATTGCCCCCGGCCTGACCCCCAGGGCGGGGGCAATCCTGAGTGTTTCCTTATGACCGCTGTTTCAGGCGGCCTAGCAAAAAATGGTCCCGCCGAGTGTGAACCGGACGGGACCATGAGGAAAGTGGCGGGCCGCTGGGAGCAGCCCGCCCAGGGGAGTTTAGTGGTCCTGTGCGGCCCCGGCGCCGCGCGGGATGCGGACGCTTTCCACCAGCTCTTCGATCTCGGCGGGGATCGCCTCGCTCGACTTCGATACCATGAAGGCCACCGCGAAGTTCACCATCGCGCCAATCGCACCGAAGGAGGTGGATTTGATGGTGCCCAGAAGCGGGTCCGCATCGGTGAAGGAGTTGGTGCCCGGGATGAACAGCCAGCCCTTGTGCAGGAAGATGTAGACCAGGGTCACGATCAGGCCTGCCAGCATGCCGGCCACGGCGCCTTTGTTGTTCACCTTGGTGAAGATGCCCATCATCAGCGCCGGGAAGATCGAGGCTGCGGCCAGGCCGAAGGCCAGTGCAACAGTCTGCGCGGCAAAGCCCGGCGGGTTCAGACCCAGGTAGGTTGCCACACCGATGGCCACGGCCATGGCGATACGGGCCGACAGCAGCTCGCCTTTTTCCGAGATGTTCGGGTTGATCGAGCCTTTGATCAGGTCATGCGACACAGCCGAGGAAATCGCCAGCAGCAGGCCCGCAGCGGTCGACAGTGCAGCCGCCAGGCCGCCAGCCGCCACCAGACCGATCACCCAGCTGGGCAGGTTGGCGATTTCCGGGTTGGCCAGAACCAGGATGTCGCGGTTGAACTTGGTCAGCTCATTGCCGGCCCAGCCGTTTGCCGCGGCAGTCGCCTGCAGCTCTTCGGACTGGTCGTTGTAGTACTGGATCGCACCGTCGCCGTTCTTGTCTTCCCAAGCCAGCAGGCCGGTTTTCTGCCAAGTGGCCATCCAGTCGTACTCCGGATCGTTTTCGATCTGCTGCACGGTCACGGCACCGCCTTCGATGCCGCCGTTCGGCCACATCATTTCGGTGATGTTCAGGCGCGCCATGGCGCCAACAGCCGGAGCGGTCAGATACAGCAGCGCGATGAACACCAGGGTCCAGCCGGCCGACCAGCGGGCGTCAGCCACGCGCGGCACGGTGAAGAAGCGCATGATCACGTGGGGCAGGCCCGCGGTGCCGATCATCAGCGACAGGGTGAACAGCACCATGTTGAAGGTGTCGGCGTGGTGCAGAGTGTACTCCTTGAAGCCCAGCTCGGTCACGATGGCGTCCAGCTTGGCCAGCAGCGGCTCACCCGAAGCGGCGTGGTCGCCGAACAGGCCCAGGGCCGGGATCGGGTTGCCGGTCAGCTGCAGCGAGATGAAGATCGCCGGGATGGTGTAGGCGGTGATCAGCACGCAGTACTGGGCCACCTGGGTGTAGGTCACGCCTTTCATGCCGCCGAACACGGCGTAGGCAAAGACCACACAGGCACCGATCAGCAGGCCCGCGGTGTTGGAGACCTCCAGGAAGCGGCCGAAGGCCACGCCGACGCCGGTCATCTGGCCGATCACGTAGGTGGTCGAGGCCACGATCAGGCAGATCACGGCCACCACGCGCGCGGTCGGGGAATAGAACCGGTCTCCGATGAACTCGGACACGGTGTACTTGCCGAACTTGCGCAGGTAGGGGGCCAGCAGCAGCGCCAGCAGAACGTAGCCGCCGGTCCAGCCCATCAGGAAGGTGGAGTTGTCATAGCCGGTAAAGGCGATGAGGCCCGCCATCGAGATGAAGGAGGCCGCCGACATCCAGTCGGCTGCGGTTGCCATGCCGTTGGTGACAGGGTGAACACCCCGGCCCGCGGCATAGAACTCAGATGTGGAGCCCGCGCGGGCCCAGATCGCGATGCCGATGTAGAGCGCAAAGGACGCGCCCACAAACAGCAGGTTGATGGTAAACTGGTCCATCTTATTCTTCCTCCACGCCGTATTCGCGGTCCAGCTTGTTCATCCGGAACGCGTAGAAAAAGATCAGCCCCAGGAACACCAGGATCGAGCCTTGCTGGGCGAACCAGAAGCCCAGATCGCTGCCGCCGACCTTGATGCCCGCAAGCATCGGGCGCAGCAGAATGCCGAAGCCGAATGAAACAACAGCCCAGATCACCAGGCTGACTAGAATGATGCGCACGTTCGCCGCCCAGTAGCCTTTATCGGCTTCGGCGGTTTTTGCCGCATTTGTGGTTTGATCCGCCATGGCGGCTCCTCCTTCTTCCTCCTGAGCCGCCGCGGGGGACCGGGCAGGCTCTCTCCGTTTGCCTGGCTCCGTGTCAGGGGGGCGCAGGCATGACTCCTCCGGTCCGCCAAGGCGGTGCCGATGGGTATTCCAATGTCCGGGAGACGGGGTCCTGCCGCTAGGGCAGGCCCCGTTTCTTGTTCGTTAGCTGGTGGCCTTGGTCACGATGGCCGCCATATCCTGGGCGATGTCGTCGATACCGCCCATGGCATCTGTGGTTTGCAGCACGCCCTTGCCGCCGTAGTAGGCAATCAGCGGCGCGGTCTGCGCGTGATAGGCCTCCAGCCGGCTGGCAACGGTCTCTGCATTGTCATCGGCGCGGCGCTTCATTTCGGTGCCGCCGCACTTGTCGCATTTGCCCGCCTCGGCAGGCTGCTTGAAGCTGTCGTGATAGCCCTCGCCGCAGCCGCCGCAGGTGTAGCGGCCGGAAATCCGCTCGACCATCGCGGCGTCGTCCACCTCCAGGCTGATCGCGGCGTTGATCTTCTGATTGGTCTCCGCCAGCAGGCCGTCCAGTGCTTCGGCCTGCACGGTGGTGCGGGGGAAGCCGTCGAGGATCACGCCCTTGGCGCAATCCGGCTCTGCCAGGCGGTCGCGCAGGATGTTGATCACGATCTCATCGCTGACCAGCTGGCCTGCTTCCATCACCGCCTTGGCGGCGAGGCCGGCGGGCGTGCCCGCGGCAACCGCCTCGCGCAGCAGGTCGCCGGTCGAGAGCTGCACGTAGCCGAATTTCTCTTCAAGCATCCGCGCCTGGGTGCCCTTGCCGGCGCCCGGAGGCCCCAGCAGGATCAGAACGGCGGGACGGGTCATAACTGCCACATTCATCGTTCAATCACCCCTTGTTCGCACGGTTTTCAATCAGGTCTTCGAC
The DNA here is from genome assembly GCF_056158685.1 of Leisingera sp. ABM4_103. NCBI lineage: Bacteria > Pseudomonadati > Pseudomonadota > Alphaproteobacteria > Rhodobacterales > Roseobacteraceae > Leisingera > Leisingera sp. ABM4_103. The sequence continues at coordinate 3,054,597 of NZ_JBSWTU010000005.1, forward strand.
CACCGACGGATCGGCGAGGGTCGAGGTGTCGCCCAGGGAGCCGAAATCGTTCTCGGCGATCTTGCGCAGGATGCGGCGCATGATCTTGCCGGAGCGGGTTTTCGGCAGGCCCGGGGCCCACTGAATGACGTCCGGGGAGGCAATCGGGCCGATCTCGGTCCGCACCCAGGTGCGCAGCTCCTTCAGCAGCTCATCCGAAGGCTCGCGGTCGTTCATCAGGGTGACATAGCAGTAGATGCCCTGGCCTTTGATCTCATGCGGGTAGCCGACCACCGCGGCCTCGGCCACGGCGGCGTGGGCCACCAGGGCGCTTTCGACCTCGGCGGTGCCCATGCGGTGGCCGGAGACGTTGATCACGTCGTCAACGCGGCCAGTGATCCAGTAGTCGCCGTCCTCGTCACGGCGGCAGCCGTCGCCGGTGAAGTAATAACCCTTGTAGTCGGAGAAATAGGTTTTCTCGAACCGCTCATGGTCGCCCCAGACGGTGCGCATCTGGCCCGGCCAGCTGTCTTTGATGCACAGCACGCCTTCGACGCCGTTGCCTTCGATCTCAATACCGGACTGCGGGTCCAGAACCACCGGCTGGATGCCGAAGAAGGGTTTCATCGCTGCGCCCGGCTTCATCGCGTGTGCGCCCGGCAGCGGGGTCATCAGGTGGCCGCCGGTCTCGGTTTGCCACCAGGTGTCGACGATCGGGCATTTGCCCTTGCCGACGACCTCATTGTACCAGGTCCAGGCTTCGGGGTTGATCGGCTCGCCCACGGTACCCAGCACCTTGAGATCGCTCAGATCGCACTTTTCGACCCATTCATTGCCTTGGCCCATCAGGGCCCGCAGCGCGGTGGGGGCGGTGTAGAACTGGTTCACCTTGTGCTTTTCGCAGACCTGCCAGAAGCGGGAGGCATCGGGGTAGGTCGGCACGCCTTCGAACATCAGGGTGGTGGCGCCATTGGCCAGCGGGCCATAGACGATATAGCTGTGGCCGGTCACCCAGCCCACGTCCGCGGTGCACCAGTAGATGTCGCCGTCATGGTAATCAAAGGTGATCTCATGGGTCATCGCGGCATAGGTCAGGTAGCCGCCGGAAGTGTGCACCACGCCCTTGGGCTGGCCGGTGGAGCCGGAGGTGTAGAGGATGAACAGCGGATCCTCGGCGTTCATCTCGGCCGGCTTGCAGTAGTCGTCCGCCTCCAGCGCCATCTCGTTGTAGTCGTAGTCGCGGCCGTCGACCCAGGTGGTCTGGCCGCCGGTGCGCTTGACCACCAGGCATTTCACCGTGTCCTTGGTGTGCAGCAGGGCGGCGTCGGCGTTCGATTTCAGCGGGGTCTTGCGGCCGCCGCGCGGTGCCTCGTCGGCGGTGATGATCACCTTGGCGTCGCAGCCGTTGATGCGCGCGGCCAGAGCGTCGGGGGAGAAACCGGCGAAGACGATGGAATGAATGGCGCCGATGCGGGCGCAGGCCAGCATGGCATAGGCCGCTTCCGGGATCATCGGCAGATAGATAACAACCCGGTCGCCCTTGCGCACGCCCATCTCTTCCAGGATGTTGGCCATCCGGCAGGTGCGGCGGTGCAGCTCCTTATAGGTGATGTGCTGCGCGTCCTCGTTCGGATCATCCGGCTCCCAGATGATTGCGGTCTGGTCGCCGCGGGTGTCCAGGTGGCGGTCGATGCAGTTGGCGGAGACGTTCAGGGTGCCGTCGGCAAACCAGTTGATCGAAACATTGCCGAAGTTGTAGTTCACGTCCTTCACCTGGGTGAAGGGTTTGATCCAGTCGATGCGCTTGCCTTGCTCGCCCCAGAAGGCTTCCGGGTCGTTCAGCGAGGCGTCATACATCTCCTGGTATTTCGCGGCATTGACATGCGCGCGGGCAACGGTTTCGTCGGATGGCGGATAGACAGCGTCTGCGTGCAGCGCGTTCATTCGGTTTCCTCCCAGAAATTTTATTGGCAAGACAAACGACACCGCAGTGCCGTGGCTGTCAAACCGTTTCCTCCTGGGCATTGATAATACCGCGTGCTGAAAATTTGTGAATAAGCGACCGGTTTTTAAGCATTTCATTGTCAACGAATTTCCCCTTGGGTTGCGGTTCTGTAAATGTTTTGACAGCCGCATACGCTGCATTTGGGAAAAACAAAGGTTTAGGTGTAAACGCTTTTGCGGTCGTTTTGCGGGTGAAACCAGGGCGGATTGACCAAAGGGCAGCCTGGGCAGCGGAAACAGGCCCAGCCGTGCTGCGGCATATTGTGCCAGGCCGCCCGGCGGCGGGCCGCACGCAGGCGCCCCGTGGCTGAACGCGAGTTGCTGCGTCACCTTTTTGCCGGGGGGTTGGCAGGGCGCGGCCTTGCGGCTAGCCTGTCGGGCAAGCGTCCGCCTGCCGCACGTGCAGCGGGCAAAAAGGGCGCAATCCGGGAGAGTTACATCATGAACAGATTTCTGACCGCCGCTGTGGCGGCGACTGCTGGCATTGCAATGGCGGGCGAGGCTGCCGCAACGGAGTGGAACGTGTCCCTGTGGGGCAAGCGCCGCGCCTTTACCGAGCATGTCGAGAAACTGGCAGAGCTGGTTTCTGAAAAGACCAATGGCGAGTTCACCCTGAACATCAGCTATGGCGGCCTGTCCAAGAACAAGGAAAACCTCGACGGCATCTCCATCGGCGCCTTTGAGATGGCCCAGTTCTGCGCGGGCTACCACCGCGACAAGAACCCCTCGATCACAGTGCTGGAGCTGCCGTTCCTGGGCGTGAACACGCTGGAGGAAGAGGTGGCCGTGTCCCACGCGGTCTATGCCCACCCGGCGGTTGAGGCCGATCTGGCGCGCTGGAACGCCAAGCTGCTGATGACCTCGCCGATGCCGCAGTACAATATCGTCGGTACCGGCGAGCCGCGCGATGAACTGGCAGAGTTCAAGGACATGCGGGTGCGCGCCACCGGCGGTATCGGCCAGGCGTTTTCCGCCGTTGGCGCAGTCCCGACCTCGGTGACCGCGACCGAGGCCTATAACGCGATGGAATCCGGCGTTGTCGACACCGTCGCCTTTGCCCAGCACGCGCACCTCAGCTTTGGCACCATCAACAAGGCCGACTGGTGGACCGCCAACCTGAACCCCGGCACCGTGAACTGCCCGGTGGTGGTCAACACCGATGCCTATGAGGCCCTCAGCGACGCCGAGCGCGAGGCGCTGGACAGCTCGGTTGAGGAGGCGATTGCCCATTACCTCGACAACTACGGCGCGCTGCTGACCAAATGGGACAGCGTTCTGGAGGAAAAGGGCGTCGAAAAGGTGATGATCTCCGACGACCAGCTGGCCGAGTTCCGCAAGGTTGCCGCCGACCCGATCCGCGAGCAGTGGATCAAGGACATGAGCGGCCAGGGCCTGCCGGCGCAGGAGCTGTACGACCTGGTGCAGAAGACCCTCAGCGACCACCGCTCGGGCAGCTGAGCCTGACATGATACGGAAGGGCCGGGCGACAGTTCCGGCCCTTCCTGTCTTTGACTTTCGGAAAGATGGGGGCAGGGCATGGCGGCAGGAGCAGCAGTCCTGGAGGATGGCAGCCTGGTCAGCAGGCTGGACCGCGGGTTATTGAAAGCCGAGCGCCTGCTGGCGCTGCTGAGCGGGATTGCGGTGTTCTCGCTGATGATCCTGGCGGTGGTCTCGGTCGGCGGACGCAACGCGATGAACGCGCCTTTGCCAGGCTATGTCGACTGGATCGAGCAGATCATGCCGCTGATTGCCTTCATGGGCATCGCCTATGTGCAGCGCGAGGGCGGTCACATCCGCATGGACATCTTCATCGGCGCCCTGCGGGGCCGCGCGCTGTGGCTGTTCGAGCTGGTCTCGGTGGTGCTGATACTGTTGCTGATCCTGGCGCTGGTCTGGGGCAGCTGGGCGCATTTTCAGCGTTCCTTCGACTTTGCCGCGCCGCTGTGGAGCCGCGACAGCTCCATTGACATCGGCCTGCCGATCTGGCCCGCCAAGCTGCTGGCGCCGGTGGCCTTTGCGGTGCTGGCGTTGCGGCTGGTGCTGCAAATCTGGGGCTACGGCCGTGCCTTCGTCTTGGGGCTGGAGGCACCGGTGGCAGTGCCGCTGGTCCAGAGCGCGGCGGAGCAGGCGGCGGCCGAGGCGGATCAGCTGGCCGGCCATGACAGCAGCACTGGTGATAATTCTACTGGCGGGCAGGGGTAAGGCGCATGGAACCCATTGAAATCGGCCTGTGGGTCACGGGCGGCCTGCTGGCGATGGTGGTCCTGGGGATGCGGGTGGCCTTTGCGGCCGGCCTGGCAGGGCTTATCGGCCTGATTTGGATCTTCTGGGCCAAGTTCGGTTATGACCCGACCCGGTTCGGCAAGGCGCTGACCGTCTCCGTCAAGATCGCAGGCCAAGTGCCGCATTCCAAGGTGTCCAGCCAGGCGCTGAGCCTGATCCCCACCTTCATCCTGATCGGCTATCTGGCGTATTATGCGGGGCTGACCCGGGCGCTGTTCACCGCCGCCAAGCGCTGGATCGCCTGGCTGCCGGGCGGGCTGGCGGTCTCCACCGTCTTTGCCACCGCAGGCTTTGCCGCGGTATCGGGCGCCAGCGTGGCAACTTCCGCCGTATTTGCCCGCATCGCCATTCCGGAGATGCTGGACATCGGCTACAACAAGCGCTTCGCCGCAGGCGTGGTGGCAGCAGGCGGCACGCTGGCCTCGCTGATCCCGCCCTCGGCCATTCTGGTCATTTACGCCATCATCGTCGAGCAGGACGTGGGCAAGCTGCTGCTGGCGGGCTTCATCCCCGGTGCCTTTTCGGCGGTGATCTACGGTCTGTTGATCGTCGGTATTGCGGTAATCTTCAAATCCGTCGGCCCGCCCGTCAAAGGCTTCACTTGGGGCGAGCGGTTCGCCGCGCTGCCCGGGGCACTGCCGATCATCCTGGTGGTCGTGATCATAATCTGCTTTGTCTACAACCCCTTTGGCGGCGACGCTTGGGGCACCCCGACCGAAGGCGGTGCCATCGGGGCCTTCATCGTGTTCCTTTACGCGCTGAAGGAAGGCATGAAATGGGCGGAGCTGAAATCAGCGCTGCTGGAGACCGCCAAGCTGACGGTGATGATCTTCACCATCATCTGGGGGGTGCTGATCTATGTGCGCTTCCTGGGCTTTGCGGACCTGCCGGGAGCGTTTTCGGATTGGATCACCTCCTTGGAGATGAGTCCGATGGTGATCCTGATCTGCATCCTGCTGGCCTATGCGGTCTTGGGCATGTTCATGGACGCGATCGGCATGCTGCTGCTGACGCTGCCGGTGGTTTACCCGGCGGTGATGGCGCTGAATGGCGGTGAAAGCGTTGCGGCTGCTGACAGCGCCTTTGGCATGAGCGGCACCATGTGCGCGATCTGGTTCGGCATTCTGGTGGTGAAAATGGCCGAGTTCTGCCTGATCACTCCGCCGATCGGGCTGAACTGTTTCGTCGTGGCAGGCGTGCGCCCTGACCTGAGCGTGCAGGATGTGTTCCGCGGCGTGATGCCGTTCTTCGTGGCGGACGCGGTGACCATTGCGCTGCTGGTCGCCTTCCCGGGGATTGTTTTGTACCTGCCGTCGTTGGCTGGGTAGAGGACGGGTGGGAAAGGCGCTCAGGGCTCACCAAAGCAGATGCAAGCGTCAGACCCGCCTTCACATGATCCCTGCCTGCCAGCGCCAGCCGCCGGCCTCAAGCAAAACAGCCGCATCCCCGCCTTAGGACGGGGCCCCTCGGCGGTTTTCCTTGATCCCGCCGCCTGTCCCCGGCTGTCTGTGCTCACGCGAAGGCGGCTCCGAAGCAGATCGGCTTGGCAGGCGGCGGCGCAGGGCCTATATGGCGCGGCATGAGAGATTTTGCCCCCCTGCACCAGGCCGCGCGTTTGAGCGTTGCACCGATGATGGACTGGACCGACAAGCATTGCCGCTATCTGCACCGGCTGCTGAGCCGCGAAGCGCTGCTTTATACCGAGATGTTGACCGCGCCGGCGCTGGTGCGCGGCGGGGCGCTGCATTTGCTGGAGTTCAATCCGCAAGAGCATCCGGTGGCGCTGCAGCTGGGCGGCTCGGACCCTGCGGAACTGGCAGAGGCGGCGCGGCTGGGGGCGGACGCCGGTTACGACGAGATCAACCTCAACTGCGGCTGTCCCAGCGACCGGGTGCAATCCGGTGCCTTCGGGGCGGTGCTGATGCAGACGCCGGAACTGGTCGCGGACTGCGTGGCGGCGATGCGCGGGGCGGTGGACGTCGAGGTCACCGTCAAGTGCCGCATCGGCGTTGATGAGCAGGAGCCGGAGGACGTGCTGCCGGATTTCCTGGAGAAGATCCGCGCGGCGGGCTGCAGCCGGGTGACCATTCACGCGCGCAAGGCTTGGTTGCAGGGGCTTTCGCCGAAGGAGAACCGGGATATTCCGCCGCTGGACTATGATCTGGTGCACCGGATGAAGGTGGCTTTTCCGGATCTGCATGTCTCGATCAATGGCGGCATTGCCACGCTGGCGGAGGCCAAGGCGCATCTGGACCGTGGTCTGGACGGGGTCATGGTGGGCCGTGCGGCCTATCACCAGCCCGCCGATGTCCTCTGTGCGGCGGACCCTGAAATCTACGGCACCGGCGCGGTGAGTGATGCAGGGGACGCTGTACGGCAGATGCTGTCCTATATCGAGGCGCGGCTCAGCGAGGGCGCCAAGCTCAACCAGATCACCCGGCACATGCTGGGGCTGTTTGCGGGCAAGCCGGGGGCGCGGCAGTGGCGGCGGATGCTGTCCGAAGGCGCTTGCCGCACCGGGGCCGGGCCGGAGCTGGTGCAGGAGGCGCTGGCGCAGGTGGAGAACCGCGCCGCGGCGTGACGGAACGCCTCACACGCTAGTGCCTTGTGCAAGCGGGGAACCGCCGCTAACCCTTTGCCGGTGAACCAAAGCCGGAGGCGCCCCGCATGACCGATCCTGCCCTGACTGCCGCCCTGTGGCCAGAGCCTGCCTTGCTGATGCAGATGGGTGCGCTTCTGGTGGTGATCGGAGCCTTTGCAGGTGTTCTGGCCGGCCTTCTGGGCGTCGGCGGCGGCATCGTGCTGGTGCCCGCGTTTTTCTATGCCTTTCAGACGCTGGGGTATGGCGGCGATCAGCTGATGCAGATCTGCCTCGCGACCTCGCTGGCGACGATCATCGTGACCTCGCTGCGTTCTGTCATGAGCCATAACAAGAAGGGTGCTGTGGATTGGGAGATCCTGCGCGGCTGGGGGATCGGCATCGCGCTTGGGGCTGTGGTGGGCGTGCTGGCGGCCTCCGCCTTGCGCTCCACCGTGCTGCAAGGCGTCTTTGGCGGGCTGGCGCTGGTGATCGGCTGCTACCTGGGGCTGGGCCGGTCGGAGTGGCGGCTGGCCGAAGCGATGCCCAAGGGCGTCAAGCGGATGGCGCTGTCGCCTGCGGTCGGTTTCCTGTCGGTGCTGATGGGGATTGGCGGCGGCAGCTTTGGGGTGCCGCTGATGACCCTGCACGGGGTGGCAGTGCACCGGGCGGTGGCGACCGCTGCGGGTTTTGGCGTGATCATTGCGGTGCCCTCGGTTGCCGGTTTCCTGCTGCTGGAGGTGGACCCCTCCGCGCGGCCGCCCTTCACCATCGGCGCGGTCAATCTGGTGGCGTTCTTCATCGTGATTGCGATGACGCTGATCACCGCGCCCTGGGGGGTGAAGCTGGCCCATGCGATGGATCCGAAGCCGTTGAAGCGGGTGTTCGGGGCCTTCCTGGTGCTGGTGGCGCTCAACATGCTGCGCAAGGCCTTTGGCTACTGAGGGTATGAAGATGCAAGATCCGTTTGCGCAGTATCAGGACAAGGGCTGGGTGCGGTTCGGCCATGATCCGCAGGTGGCTGCCTGGGCGGCAAATGCTTTACCGCATGGGGTAAAGGCGCTGGACGATCCGGCAAACGCCGAGTGGTTCCAATGCGAGCGCACCTGGTTCATCGGGGTGGATGCGCTGCCAAATGATGCCTCGGGGCGCTTGCCGGACGGGCCGCCGCTGGCCGGTGCGCCGGTGGCGTTCATCACGCGACACCTCGGGCCTATCCCGGAGCTGCACCGGGCGCAGGTGTCCTCGGTCTTTCCCGGCTATCCGCGCCCGCGCCCGGGCGAGGGCGAGGCCGCTTTCCGCTACCGTGTCAAACGCGATGCCGCGCATGTGGACGGGGTCAAGATGTACGGCGGGCACCGCCGCCGCAAGGTGGAGGAGCCGCATGCCTGGGTGCTGGGCATCCCGCTGAATGAAAGCAGCCCGGATGCGGCGCCGCTGTCGGTCTGGGAGGGCAGCCACAGGATCATGCGCCGCGCCTTTGCCGCCGCGTTCGAGGGTATGCCGCCGCAGGACTGGGCGGATGTGGATGTGACCGATGCCTACACGGCAGCCCGCGCCGAGGTGTTCGAGACCTGCCCGCGGATCACGGTGCACGCCAAGCCCGGCAAGTCCTATCTGATGCACCGGCTGTGCCTGCACGGGGTTGCGCCCTGGGCTGAGGGAGCTTCCGCGCCGGCAGAGGGCCGCATGATCGCCTATTTCCGCCCGGAGCTGGCGGATTGGACTAATGGTTGGCTGGCGGAGGGGTAAGGGGTGGCTTCCGCAACGTTTCGCACCAGAGCTCACTCGATCCAAAGGCCCAAAGATGAGAAAGCTTCACATATACCTCGGTGAGGAAGAATGGCACGGTTTTTCGGTCGAGAGCCTATGGGCTGTCGAAGTTGGAAAAGGGCTTTACAAGCTTGCTAACTCACCTTTCTTTGCGAAAAATCTGAGTTTCGGAGATGTGGTCGAAACCGTTGAAAGGGACGGCCAACTGCACTTGGGTGCGCTTGCAAACGCGGCTGGGCGGTCAACTTACCGGATCATTCCCGCAAAGGATTGTTCCGAACATCTTCTTAACGAGCATCTTGGCTTGTTAAACGAAGCCGGGTGCACTTACGAACACGGCAATTTTGGGTTTGAGCTCTTTGCGCTAGATGTCCCGGCGGAGGTTGACGTCTTGAAAATATATGCTCTGCTCGAAAAGGCGGAACAGCTCGAAGTGTGGGGTTTTGAGGAAGGAAACTGCGGTCACCGCATAACCCCGCATTGAGGCTGGCCGCGAAAGGCATCTAGTTTCTTGGAACAAATCTAGGATTAACGTTCCCTGTAAATAGGTCAGCAATCCTGCCTGAATGTTTCGCGCGCGAAACATTGGGTCAGCACCTGTTCCGCATGATTTGCAAACGGTTACCTCACCGCGCGCCGCGTTAGCTGCGCTTTAACCTCGCGCCGCGGCCTCCTCGGCGCTTGACCAGTTTGCTGGCGCGGACGGGCAGGTCGTTCATGATGCCGGCGCGCTCGTCATTGGTCATTTTCGACCAGTCGCGGATTTCGTCAATGGAGCGGTAACAGCCGGTGCAGATGCGGGCCTCGGGGTGGACGACGCAGATCTTGATGCAGGGGGACTGGATTTCGTCCCGTTTCCAAACGTCGTCAGTCATCTGTTCACCCGTTCTTCAAATGCCGCATCCGGTCCAATGCGCCTTGCAAGATATAAGAGGCCGCGACGTGGTCGATAACCTCTGCGCGGCGTTTGCGTGTCGTATCTGCCTCAAGAAGCGCTTTTTCTGCCGCCACGGTGCTGAGGCGTTCGTCCCAGAAGCTGATCGGCAGATCGGTGAGCTGGCCAAGATTGCGGGCAAAGGCGCGTGTGGATTGGCAGCGGGGGCCTTCGGTGCCGTCCATGTTGCGGGGCAGGCCCAGAAGGACGCCGCTGATGTCGCGCGCCTTGATGATCTCCAGCAGCCGAGCGGCATCGAAAGAGAACTTCTTGCGCTTCACTGTTTCCAGAGGTGTTGCCACCGCACCGATGCGGTCGGAGACGGCAACACCGATGGTCTTGGTGCCCAGGTCCAGCCCCATCAGCGCGCTCATCGGCGGCAGGGCGGCGGCGAAGTCTTCGAATGCGTCGTGGATCATTCTGTAAGTCCTGCCTGCGCAGCGATGGTTTCCAGCAGCGCCAGCGCTTCTGCGTCAGCCTCGAATGCGCCGCGGGCCTCGTCATAGACAGTGCGGGCGCGGTCGGTTTCACCCAGAACCGACAGGGCGCCAATCAGCCGGGCCCATTCCTCGGCGCTGCCGCCTTCGGTTGCCAGCCGGTCCGACAGGCGGGTGACCATGCCGCGGATCATTTCCTGCTGCTCTTCGGGGCTGAGTTCGCTGGCGGAGGACATGTCCTCGGCGCTGGGGCCGGGCAGAGCGGGAGCGGTACCGCCGCCGGGGGTGATCGGGCGGTACTCAACACCGGCGCGGAAGGCCATCTCCTCGATCTGGCCCTGGATGCCTTTGATCCAAAGAGCGTCCGCCGGGCCGTCGCGCAGGGTTGCGGCCCATTCGCGGTAGGCGAGGTCCGGGCGGCCGATCTGGCCCAGCATCAGGCCCCAGTAATAGCGGGCAGGCCCGTGGGTCGGATCAATGGCGCGCGCTTTCTGCAGATCGGTCTGCGCCTCGGGCGAGACATAGCCGCCGGCCGCCATGATCTTGAGCTCGGCCAATTCGGTGAAGTCGCGGGCGTTGACCTTGCCCTCGGCCAGGCGGATGTAGTTGGTCTTGGCCTCATAAGCGGCCTTGAAGTTGCCGAGGTTGGCCTCGTGCTGGGCCAGCAGCGCCTGGCCCTGGGCGTCGTTCTCGCGCTCGCCCGCGGTCTTGCGCAGCTGTTCAACCAGCTTGACGTAGCCTTCCTCCACCTGCGGGTTCGGCAGGGCGGGGACTTCGGCCTCGGCCTCAGCCTGCGAGGGGCGGTTTTCGGCGCGCTCGCCCGCCAGTCGGATACGGTCCTTGAGGCCGAGGTCGCCATAGCCGGGTGCGCCGAGCTGCCAGTAAAGGCCCAAGGTGCCGCCCGTGATCAGCAGCGCTGTAGCAACTGCGGAGATCAGCGACAGGGACCTGGGCTGGGCGGGGCCGGACTTGCGCTTTTGCAGCTGGGTGTCGGCGGCCAGGATGCGGCGCGAGATTTCGGTGCGGATGCGCTCTGCGTCGCCCTCATTAATGACGCCGCGGGCCAGGTCCTTGTCGACCTCGCGCAGCTGCTGCCGGTAGACGCGCAGGTCGTAGGCCGCTGCGGGTTCGCCTTGCTCACGGGCGCGAATGATGATCATTGCCAGCAGCAACGCTGCCGCAAATGCGATAAGGGCGGTGACTGTCCAGAAAACCATGCCGTCTCCGAAGTTTGGTTTTCATCTATATGCGGGGGGCGGCGAACAAAAGGGCCAAACTGCCGCGGGATGCCGCAATGCGTCATGGAGTTATGTCGCAATAACGCAGAAAGAGGACGATAAACGGCACTGGTCAGCCATGCGTTTCGGGCATACCCGCTATCAGACACGAACCATCGGATTCGCTCATGAAACGCTATTCAGTCTTTGCTGTCGCGCGGGAAGCCCTGCGCTATCACACCGGATGGGAGCGCGCCTGGCGCTCGCCGGAACCCAAACGCCACTACGATGTCGTCATCGTTGGTGCGGGCGGGCACGGCCTCGCCACCGCCTACTACTTGGGCAAGAATTTCGGCATCACCAATGTCGCAATTATCGAGAAAGGCTGGCTGGGTGGCGGCAATACGGGCCGGAACACCACCATCATCCGCTCGAACTACCTGCAGGATCCTTCCGCTGCGATCTATGAAAAGGCGCGCAGCCTGTATGAGACCATGTCGCAGGACCTGAACTACAACGTGATGTTCAGCCCGCGCGGCGTGATCATGCTGGCCCAGACCGAGCATGAGATCCGCGGCTACAAGCGCACCGCGCATGCCAACCAGCAGCAGGGTGTGCAGACCGAGTGGATCACTCCGGGACGCGTCAAGGAGCTGGTGCCGATCATCAACCTGCACGGCCCCCGTTACCCCGTTCTGGGCGGCCTGTGGCAGGAGCGCGGCGGCACCGCCCGCCACGACGCCGTGGCCTGGGGCTATGCCCGCGCATGTTCCGACATGGGCATGGACATCATCCAGAAGTGCGAAGTCACCGGCGTGCGCACCGAAAACGGCCGCACCGTGGGCGTCGACACCACCAAGGGCCCGATTGATTGCGACAAGCTGGGCATGGTCGTGGCCGGCAACGCCTCGGTTCTGGCGGAAATGGCAGGCTTCCGTCTGCCGATGGAATCCGTGGCGCTGCAGGCGATGGTGTCCGAGCCGATCAAACCCTGCATGGACGTGGTTGTGATGGCCAACACCGTGCACGGCTACATGTCCCAGTCCGACAAGGGCGAGATGGTGATCGGCGGCGGCACCGACGGGTTCAACAACTACACCCAGCGCGGCAGCTTCCACCACATCGAGGAAACCGTCCGCGCGCTGGTCGAAACCTTCCCGATGGTCAGCCGCCTGAAAATGCTGCGCCAGTGGGGCGGCATCGTGGATGTGACCGGCGACCGCTCGCCGCTGATCTCGAAAACCCCGGTCCAGAACTGCTTTATCAACGCAGGCTGGGGCACCGGCGGCTTCAAGGCGATCCCGGGCTCCGGCTGGGCGATGGCGGAGCTGATGGCCACCGGCCATTCGCCGCTGACAGAGGAGTTCTCGATGATGCGCTTCAAGGAAGGCAAGTTCATCGACGAGAGCGTCGCCGCCGGTGTGGCGCACTAACGCTGCAGACTTCAATTTTACGGAGCAAGCACCATGCTGATCCTTGAATGCCCCTATTGCGGCGTCAAAGCCGAAGAAACCGAACTGGCCGCGGGCGGCGAAGCGCATCTGAAGCGCTTTGGCCCCGGCTCCTCGGATGATGAGTTCCATGACTACCTGTTCATGCGCGAAAACCCCAAAGGCGTTCACTTTGAGCGCTGGCGCCATGCCAACGGCTGCGGCAAGTGGTTCCACGCCGCCCGCTGCACCATGACGCTGGAGGTCTTTGGCACCTACACCGCCCAGACCAGCGTGCCGACGCAGGAGATTATGGACAAGATCGCTGCCAAACGCCCGGGCTGGACCTGGCGCGAATTTGCGGACGGCCAGAAATGATCCGCCGCCTGACTGAAACACCCGCTTTTCTTTTGAAAGGTCTGCGCCCATGAGCACGCGTCTTGCCAAGCACGGCCGGCTGATCGACCGCTCCAAACAGATCGACTTCACCTTTAACGGCAAGCGCATGAAGGGCTTTGCCGGCGATACGCTCGCATCCGCCCTGCTGGCCAACGGCCAGGTGATGATGGGACGCTCGTTCAAGTACCACCGCCCGCGCGGCGTGGTGGCGTCGGGCGCCGAGGAACCCAATGCGCTGATGCAATTGGGGGTCGGCGACCGTTACGAGCCGAACCAGCGCGCCACCACCACCGAGCTGTTCTCGGGGCTGACCGCGCAGTCGCAGAACCACTGGCCGAGCCTGGAGTTCGACGTCCTGTCGATCAACAACAAGCTCAGCCGGTTCCTGACCGCCGGCTTCTATTACAAGATGTTCATCCACCCGCGTCCGCTGTGGAAGCACGTCTATGAGCCGATCATCCGGAAATCCGCCGGTCTGGGCGCTGCGCCCGACAAGGAGCTGAAGGACGCCGACACCTACGAGCACTTCTACTTCTTCGCGGACGTGCTGGTTATCGGCGGCGGCGTTGCCGGCCTGCAGGCAGCCAAGGCGGCTGCGGTGTCGGGCGCCAAGGTTCTGGTGATGGAGCAGAACAACCACTGGGGCGGCCGCGCGCCGGTCGACGGCGGCACCATCGACGGCGAGGCACCCGAGGTCTGGATCGAGAAGACTCTGGCTGAGCTGAAGGCGATGGACAACGTCACCCTGCGCGACCGCTGCATGGGTTCCGGCGTCTATGACCACGGCTATGCCCTGGGCTATGAGCGCCTGACCGACCACGCGCCGGGCCAGGGCGGTCCGCGCCACCGTCTGTGGCGGGTCCGGGCTGGCCAGATCGTCACCGCAACCGGTGCCATCGAGCGTCCGCTGTCCTTTGCGGGCAACGATGTGCCGGGCGTGATGCTGGCCGGCGCGATGCGCGACTATGTGGTGAACTGGGGTATCACTCCGGGCCAGAAGGTCGTGGTTGCCACCAACAACGACGACGCTTACCGCACCGCGCTGGTGCTGCATGACGCAGGCGTCGAAGTGGTCCGCGTGGTCGACACCCGCGAAACCGGCGGCGGCGCGCTGATGGAAGCGGTCCGCGAGAAGGGCATCCGGGTTGAGCTGGGCCGTGCCATCGCCAAGGTGAAGGACGGCAAATGCGTGACCAAGGTCGCCATCTGCGCCCAGAACGGCGAAGGCGGTGCCCGTGAGGAAGTTGAAGCAGACGCGGTTGCCATGTCCGGCGGCTGGTCGCCGGTGGTGCACCTGTGGTCCCACTGCGGCGGCAAACTGATCTGGGACGAGGTGAACGCCAACTTCCGCCCCGATGCCTCTCGCCCGCCGCTGAACCAGGATGGCGAAGGCTTTGTGGTTCCGGCTGGTGCTGCAAACGGCGAGTTCGGCTTGGGCGCGCTGCTGGAAGACGCGGCGGCGGCTGGTGCCAAGGCGGCTGAGGCAGCCGGCTTCCCAGCGAAATCCGTGGCGGCTGCCAAGGGTGTGTCCGAAGAGGAAGCCCGCATGGAAGCGGTCTGGCTGATGCCCGCCAAGGCGGAAATTCAGCTGCGCATGAAGTCCTGGCTGGACTACCAGAACGACGTCAAAGTGTCGGACGTGCAGCTGGCTGCGCGCGAAGGCTATGAGAGCGTCGAGCATACCAAGCGTTACACCACGCTGGGCATGGCCACCGACCAGGGCAAACTGTCGAACATCAACGGCCTGGCCATTCTGGCCGACAGCCTGAACTCGGAAATCCCGCAGGTGGGCACCACCACCTTCCGTCCGCCGTACCACCCGATCTCGCTGGGCGCGATCGCTGGCGAGGCACGGGCCGAGATCTTCCAGCCTGTGCGCAAGACGCCGATCTACGACTGGTTCGACAAGAACGGCGCGGATTGGGAACCGGTTGGCCAGTGGCGCCGCCCGTTCGCGATCACCCGCCCTGGCGAGGACCGTCATGCCGCGGTGAACCGCGAGGTGAAGAACACCCGCGAGAACCTCGGCCTGCTGGACGCCTCGACCCTCGGCAAGCTGATCGTCAAGGGCCCCGACGCCGGCAAGTTCCTGGACATGCTGTACACCAACATGATGTCCACGCTGAAGGTTGGCAAATGCCGTTATGGCCTGATGTGCACCGAGAACGGCTTCCTGATGGACGACGGTGTGGTTGCCCGCATCGACGAGGACACCTTCCTGTGCCACACCACCACCGGCGGTGCCGAGCGCATCCACGGCTGGATGGAAGAATGGCTGCAGACCGAATGGTGGGACTGGAAAGTCTACGTTGCCAACGTGACCGAGCAGTACGCCCAGATCGCGGTGGTCGGCCCCAACGCCCGCAAGGTGCTGGAGAAGCTGAACGCGGCTGCCGGCGGCGGCATGGATGTCAGCAAAGAGGCGCTGCCGTTCATGGAATGGCGCGACGGTAAGATCGGCGAATTCGACGCACGGGCTTACCGGATCTCCTTCTCGGGCGAGCTGTCCTACGAGATCGCTGTTGCGGCCTCCGAAGGCCAGGCGTTCTGGGATGCGCTGATGGAAGCGGGCAAGGAATTCGGCGTCATGCCTTATGGCACCGAGACCCTGCACATCCTGCGCGCCGAGAAGGGCTTCATCATGATCGGCGATGAGACCGATGGCACCGTGATCCCGCAGGATCTGGGGCTGCACTGGGCGCTGTCGAAGAAGAAGGACGACTACCTGGGCAAGCGTGCGCAAGCGCGTTCGCACATGGTCGATCCGGACCGCTGGCAGCTGGTTGGCCTGGAAACCGTGGACGGTTCGGTGCTGCCGGACGGCGCCTATGCGGTGGGCGAGGGCGTAAACGCCAACGGCCAGCGCAACATGATCGGCCGCGTGACCTCGACCTACCACTCCGCGACCCTGGGCCGCGGCATCGCTATGGGCCTGGTCAAGCATGGTCCCAAGCGGATGGGTGAAGTGATCGAGTTCCCGGGCACTGACGGCAAGACCTACAAAGCCAAGATCGTTGACCCGGTCTTCTACGACAAGGATGGAGAGAAGCAGAATGTCTAAGGCTGTTTCCGTACTGAACGGCGCCCAGTATTCCGGGCTCGCAAAGGTCGAGGATGCCGGTCTGCAGGGGATGATCACCCTGCGCGGCGATTTGGACTCCGCTGCGCTGAAGGCGGCCGTCAAGGCTGCCACCGGCGCCGGGGTCCCGGTACAGGGCGCTATCTCGGTTGCCGAAAACGGCGCTGCGGCTTGGATGTCTCCGGACGAGCTGCTGCTGCTGGTGCCCTATGAGGATGCGGTTGCCAAGACTGCCGAAGTGGCCGAGGCGCTGAAAGGCGAGCACGCGCTGGCGGTGAACGTCTCCGACGCCCGTGCCTTCTTCCGCCTGTCGGGTGAGGGCGCGCGCGAGGTGCTGGGCAAGGTGAGCCCGGTGGACTTTGACGCCGCGGCCTTCACCCCCGGCCAGTTCCGCCGCTCGCGCCTGGCGCAGGTGGCCGGGGCGTTCTGGCTGAACGAGGATGGCAGCTTCTATATCGTCTGCTTCCGCTCTGTGGGCGAGTATGTGTTCAAATTGCTGAGCGCAGCTGCCCATCCGCAAAGTAAAGTGGGTGTTTATTAAAATTATCACTCGCTTTTTGCTTGTGACGCCATCCCGCGTCATTTACGGTGCCCTGGAGTTGTTCCGGGGCACTGTTTTTTTGCGGTTGGCACTCTTGGAACCTTTCCTTTGCAGTGATTGCAATTGTTTGATTTTACAGCCAGTTCTCTGCCTGGGGAGCCGGCTGCGTGAAGATGTTTCAGGGGGCGGCTTATGGGTCTGCGAAACAGCGGGGTAGGAGCATTGATTTTAACGCTTGCCGGGGCGGCTGCCGCGGCTGGCGCCAGCTTCCGCTGCCACCTGCAACCGATCTCGGGGGAGGACTGGGTTCCTAGTCGGATCTCGGTTGAGTTTTCTGATGATTTTACCTCGGCGGAGGTCACCGATACCGCATTTGGCGTGTCTGTTCCCGCCAAGGTCGCCAAGCGCAGCGAAACTTCATACGCGCTCAGCTGGTCATTGCCGGGGCTTGCCGTTCTGTTGGAAAACGGGCAGGCCGAACCGCGGTTCCGGGCGGTGCTGAACACGTCCAACCTGAAGATGAGCATTCAGTCCATCCGGCTTGAGGAAGGGACACAGCTGCCGCGCGGTTCAGGCAGCTGTCAGCAGCTGGAGACGCTGTCGCAGCTGGCGCAGTACCAAGCCATTTTGCATTAGCCTGCAGGTAAGACTGCCAGCGGGAGGCGAGCCGGCGCCGGGACAATCTCCAATTCAACCCAGGCAGCTCATCAATACCCGGCTTCTGTGGGAACATGGTTGTTTTCTGCGCAAGCAGGTTGCATTCCGGTGCCGGGAATTAATTTGAGGATACTGGAAAATAAATCGTTTTGCTTTGGCGGGCTATATTGCGGCTGCAGGTTTTCTTGGTCAAACGGTCTCGGCTGAGACCGTTTATGATTGCGACATCAAGATGTTTACAAACAAGGGCTGGATTGCGCCGCGGGTTCTGGTGCTGTGGGAAGACAGCACCAAAACCGCAAAGATCTATGATGGCTACATTCAGGAACTGGTCGGTGAACCCTTGGCTGCCAAGGTCGAGCACCGGAAAGGGAACTCCTATGACCTGGCGTGGCGGGTGAATGACATTCCGGTTGCCAACGCCCGGACCAAGGTGGACGGGTTGTACTCGGCTGTCTTCAATATGGACAAAAACACGCTGTCGATCCGGGGAGTGATCACCGGCTTTGCAAATGCGCCGCGCGGGCGCGGGAAATGCAAGGTGAAGCAGGACTAGGCGGCGTGCGCCGGGCCTGCCTTGTCCGGAAAAGCCGCGGGACGGCGGGGGACACCGCTGGTTGAGGCAAAAGCGGCAGAGCTGTACGCATGCCAGTTGCGCCGGCCGCACAGCCGGTCTTCGGTCCAGCCGCCTTAACTGCGCAATTGCACATAGGCCCCGCGCGGATTTCGCGGCTTGGCCTCTTGACCTGATAGCGCACACACAGCATGTATCTGCGCAGGAACGCAAACAATTTTGACAGGGGGCCCAAAATGGCTTTTGAACTTCCCGATCTTCCTTATGCACATGACGCACTGGCCGCCAAAGGCATGTCGGCAGAAACCCTGGAATACCACCATGACCTGCACCACAAGGCGTATGTCGACAACGGCAACAAGCTGATCGCCGGCACCGAGTGGGAAGGCAAGTCGCTGGAAGAAATCATCAAGGGTACCTACGACGCCAATGCGGTTGCCCAGAACGGTATCTTCAACAACATCTCCCAGCTGTGGAACCACAACCAGTTCTGGGAAATGATGGGCCCGGGCGAAAACAAGATGCCGGGTGAGCTGGAAAAGGCAATCACCGAAAGCTTCGGCTCCGTCGACAAGTTCATGGAAGAATTCTCCGCCGCGGGCGCAGGCCAGTTCGGCTCCGGCTGGGCTTGGCTGGTGAAAAACGCCGACGGTTCGCTGGCGGTGACCAAGACCGAAAACGGCGTGAACCCGCTGTGCTTCGATCAGACCGCGCTGCTGGGCTGCGACGTGTGGGAGCATTCCTACTACATCGACTTCCGCAACAAGCGCCCGGCCTACCTGACCAACTTCCTGGACAACCTGGTGAACTGGGAAAACGTCGCTTCCCGCCTGGGCTAAGACCGCAGGAGCGGAAGCCGGTTTCCAAGCTGGCACCGCATCAAAAGATTTCCGCCCGTGCAGCGTTGCTGCGCGGGCTTTTTCGTGGTTGTCTCAGGAACAAGTGCCTGCTGCTGCGCGTTGAACTTCTACATGTGCAACACGAGGAGGCTCCCATGGCTGAACGCGAGAGATCGACGGACGAACGCCGCGAGACGGAAGAGATCCCCGGTGCGAA
Organism: Leisingera sp. ABM4_103; assembly: GCF_056158685.1. Classification (NCBI taxonomy): domain Bacteria; kingdom Pseudomonadati; phylum Pseudomonadota; class Alphaproteobacteria; order Rhodobacterales; family Roseobacteraceae; genus Leisingera; species Leisingera sp. ABM4_103. The sequence continues at coordinate 3,073,538 of NZ_JBSWTU010000005.1, forward strand.
AGGCAGCGTTTCGCAGCAAGGCCGGACTGGCGGCGGACTGCAGCGCGACATCGCCTCTGAAGACGAGCTGAAACGGGCCAAGGAGCGCCCGGCGGGCTCTACACGCGTGACGAAATCCAAGGAGGAGGAATGACATCATGACCTTTCTGACGCAGGGCACCTGGGTTCTGGTTGCGGACAGCGAGAAAGCGCTGTTCCTGGAGAACACCACGGACGCGCAAAATCCGAACCTGAAGGTGCGGCGCAAGGATGAGCAGGAAAACCCCTCTGACCGCGAGCAATCGGCCAACCGGCCGGGGCGGTTCAACGACGGGCCAAGCGTGCACCGTTCGGCTGTGGACGATACCGACTGGCACCAGCTGGCCAAGGAGCGTTTTGCCTCGGATCTGGCGGACCGGCTGTACAAGATGGCCCACAAGGGAAAGTTTGATCGGCTGGTGCTTGTGGCAGCCCCGGAAGTACTGGGGGAGCTGCGCAAGAACCTGCACAAGGAAGTTGCCGACTGTGTGGTCGGGGAGGTCGCGAAGAACCTGACCAACCACGAGACCAGCAAGATTGAGGAAATGGTGAAAGAGGCGCTTGAGAACGCCTGACGGTTAACTCCCGGGTCTTGACCCTCGCCCCTGTCCGGTGTCTGTCAGCAGATACAAGGGCAGGGGCAAATCATGCGGGAAACACATCTGGGCGTCATGGCGATGATCGCGGCCTGCGTGGTCTGGGGGCTGTCGGGGATCTATTACAAGGCCCTGTCGCATGTGCCGCCGGAGCAGGTGCTGTCGCACCGGGTGCTGTGGTCGTTTCTGTTCTTTGCAGGTGTGCTGCTGGTGCAGGGGCGGATCAGAGCGCTTGGCGCGGCCTTCACCAGCGGGCGCGGCGCGCTGCTTCTGGGTTTCGCTACGGCGATGATCTCGCTCAATTGGTTTGTGTTCATTTCCTCCGTCCAGACCGGCCATGCGACTGAGGCGAGCCTGGGCTATTACATCTTTCCCTTGCTTAGTGTGCTGCTGGGGCGGCTGGTCTTTGGTGAACTGCTGGCCCGGGCGCAGCTTGTGGCGGTTTTACTGGCAGGGATCGCCGTGGCGGTTCTGTCCTTCGGATTGGGTGCAGCACCCCTGATCCCGCTGGTGCTGAGTGTGAGCTTTGCTCTCTATGGCGTTGCCAAGAAACAGCTTTCTTTGGGACCTGTCGTGTCGGTGACCGCGGAGGTTCTGCTAGTCCTGCCGGTGGCGCTGACGGTGATCTGGCTGACCGGCGGCGCAGGCTTCCTGGGCAGCCCGGCGGATGCGGCCATGCTGGCGTTTTCTGGTATCCTGACGGGGCTGCCGCTGATCCTGTTCAGCTATGCCGCCAAGCGGGTGCGGCTGGGCACCATCGGCGTGCTGCAATATCTGAATCCCACGCTGCAGTTCCTGGTGGCGGTGCTGCTGTTCGCCGAACCGTTCACCCCCTGGCACGGGGCCGCCTTTGCGCTGATCTGGAGCGCGGTTGCGGTGTTCTCCGTCTCGGCGCTGCGTCAGGAGCGGGCGTCGCGCAGGGCGGCGATGGCGGCCACCGGGGTGTCGGCCCAGATCAGGTAACCCGCCAGGTCCTGTCCGGCGAACCCTTCGCCTATAACCTGCTCCAGCAGCGCACGCAGCTTGTCCCAGTAGCCGTCGGTGTTCAGGATCACGATCGGCTTGGAATGCAGACCAAGCTGGCGCCAGGTGAGCGCCTCGAACAGCTCATCCAACGAACCAGCCCCGCCGGGCAGCACGATCACGGCGTCGGCATTCCACAGCATCACCTTCTTGCGCTCGTGCATCGTTTCGGTAACCACATAGGTGGTGAGATCCGACTTGCCGACCTCGCGCCGTTCCAGGTGGCTGGGGATCACCCCGAAGGTTTCGCCGCCCGCCTGCTGCGCCGCGCGGGCGACTTCGCCCATCAGCCCCACATCACCAGCGCCATAGACAAGCCTCATTCCGCCTGCGGCGAGTGCGGTTCCAAGTGCGCGAGCGGCCTCGGCATAGGCGGGCTGCGCACCTGCGCGCGATCCGCAATAGACACAGACGGATTTGATGCTCATCGGCCAGCCTTTCCTTGGAATTTCAAGATGAAACGCAATTGGTGTTTTGACCCGTGATAGCGGGATTGCTAGGTTTGCTCAACTAAGCGGAAGGGAACATTCCGCAAACGTCAAAGGGAAAGACATGGCGGATGCATCTGGAAGCGGGGGTCTGGGGACCCTCACACTTGGCGCTGTTGCCGGGGTGGCCGTGGTGCTGGGCGGTGTGATGCTGTTCCAGCTTGGGGTGTTCGGCTCCAGCGAGCAGGGGGACGGCCCCGCCAAAAGGCAGGCTGGCGGACAGGCGGCAAACGGCGGCGTGGAGTTTACAGGCGATGGCGAGGAGTCCGGCCAGCCGCTGCAAAACCGGGCGTTGTCCGAAGCTGCGGAGGCTGAAGCCCCAAGCGTTGCACAGCAGATCGCACCTGTTGAGAGCGGTGCGGTTCCCCAAGAGCCCAAGGCAGACGAGGCCGAGGCGGTTGCGGCTGCTGATGTGGCGGTTCCAGTTGAAGATGAGCCGTTAACCGGCTCTGACGAAAGGGAAATGGCGCAGGGCGGCGATGCCGCAGCGGAGCTGAGCGAGGAAGAAACCGCCTTGATAACGCCCGCCGATCCAGCGCTGGCGCCTGGCGCTGCCTCCTCAGCTGGTGAGAGCAAGGAAGACATCTTTGTCCTGCAAGCGCCAGAGCTGGATCTGGTGCGTGTGGACCGTGACGGCGCTGCCGTGATTGCCGGGCGGGCGCAGGAGGGTGTCCGGGTTTCGGTGCTGCTGGATGGAGAGGTGCTGGAACAACTGGACGTGCCGGCTGGCGGCGAGTTTGTGTCGCTGACCACGATTGCGCCGAGTTCTGACGCCCGGGTCGTTACGCTTCTGGCAGAGCATGATGGCCGGCAGAGCGCATCTGGCGGGTCCTTCATTCTGGCGCCTGTCAGCCCGGTGGCATCCTTGCCGGCAGAGCGGGTTGGAGACGCGGCGGACGATCCGGCAGAGACCGCAGCGGCATCATCGGCGCCGGTCAGTCAGGCTGAGGCGGATCAGGCCGCGGAACAGGTTGCGGTAGCCCTGACACCGGCGGCTGAAACTCCCGCTGTCGCCGCCGACCCTTCTGCGCCGCAGCCGCAGGGTCAGGCTGTAGCCGTGCTGCGCGCGGATCAGGACGGGATCGAGGTGGTTCAGCCTGCGATCCCGGACGATCCGGAGCTGAGCGACGAGGTGGCGCTGGATGCAATCAGTTACAACGGCGCCGGCGGGGTAGAATTGTCGGGCCGGGCCCGGCCTAAATCACGGGTTCGGGTGTACGTCGACAATACGCCGGTGGCAGAGCTTGACGCGGCCGAGGATGGCCGCTGGAAAGGGGAACTGGCGGATGTGAAGCCCGGTATCTACACGCTGCGTGTCGATGAGATCGAGCCGGGCAGCGGCAAGGTTGTGAGCCGCCTGGAAACCCCCTTCAAGCGCGAGGCCCCGGAGGCCTTGCCGCAGCCAGGCGGCGATGCGGCACCGGAGCAGCCGGCGCCGCTGGTGCGGGCAGTGACGGTGCAGAAGGGCGACACGCTCTGGGCGATCTCACAAGAGAAATTCGGCAGCGGTTTCCTGTATGTGCGGGTGTTTGAGGCCAACCGCGGCGCAATCCGCAATCCGGACCTGATTTATCCGGGTCAGGTCTTTACCATCCCCGAGTAAGCCTTGGGAAAACGCGACCTTGCGGCGCGTTTTTTCTGCCTGCCCCTCGCAAATCCGTGAACAGGTGAATATCTGAAGGGGTCCAGCCAGGATTAGCCATGACCCAGACAGATCAGGCCGCCGTGCCGAGCCAAGCAGACATCGCCAAGGAAGAACGCCGCTCGGGCCTGCGCACCCTGCGCAAGGTCGGGCCGTATCTGTGGCCTGAAGGAAACCGTGCGGTAAAGGTGCGGGTGGTTCTGGCGCTGGCGGTGCTGGTTCTGGCCAAGCTGATCGCGGTTTACACGCCGATGCTGTACAAGGGCGCGGTGGACAGTCTGGCGGGCGAAGGCGTGCCGCCGCTGGCGCTGGGGGCTGTCGGCCTCACGGTGGCTTACGGGGTGTCGCGGATCCTGACCACCGGGTTTCAGCAGCTTCGCGATGCGGTGTTTGCACCGGTGGGCCAGCGGGCGCTGCGCCGCCTGGCGCTGGAGACCTTTACCCATATCCACCGCCTATCGATGCGCTATCACATCACCCGCAAAACCGGCGGGCTGAGCCGGATTATCGAGCGCGGGGTGAAGGGCGTCGAGTTCCTCCTGCGCTTCATGCTGTTTTCCATCGGTCCGCTGATCCTGGAGCTGACTCTGGTGGCAGTGATCCTGACGGTGCTGTTTGACGCCTGGTACCTTGTGGTCGTGGCCGTCACCATCGGCCTCTATGTCTGGTTCACCTTCGCGGTCACCGAATGGCGGGTGAAGCTGCGCCGGGAGATGAACCAGCAGGATACCGACGCCAACCAAAAGGCCATCGACAGCCTGCTGAACTTTGAGACGGTCAAGTATTTCGTCGCAGAGGAGCGGGAGGCCGAGCGCTATGACGGTGCCATGCGCGGCTATGCGCGGGCGGCGCTCAAGACCGCCTATTCGCTGGCGGCGCTGAATTTCGGCCAGAGCGTTATCATCACCGCAGGCCTCATCGGGGTGATGGTGATGGCGGCTATCGGGGTGGAGCAAGGCAGGCTGACTGTGGGCGATTTCGTTATGGTCAACGCCTACATGATCCAGATTACCGTGCCGCTGAACTTCCTTGGCACCGTCTATCGCGAAATCCGCCAGAGCCTGGTGGACATGGGCGAGATGTTCGATCTGCTGGAGCAGCCTGCCGATGTGAGCGACCGTCCCGGTGCCGGGGAGCTGAAGGTCAATGGCGGGCGTATCACGCTGGAGAATGTGCGGTTCTCCTATGATGCGGGCCGGGAGATCCTGAAGGGCATCTCGCTGCAGGCGGAACCTGGGCAAACGGTGGCCATTGTCGGCTCCACCGGGTCCGGCAAGTCGACCATCGGGCGGCTGCTGTTCCGGTTCTATGACGTGACCGGCGGGGCGCTGAAGATAGACGGCCAGGACGTGCGCGATGTGACCCAGAAGAGCTTGCATCAGGCGATCGGCGTGGTGCCGCAGGACACGGTGCTGTTCAACGATACGATCCGCTACAACATCGCCTATGGCCGTGACGGCGCCACCCAGGAGGAGGTAGAGCAGGCGGCCCGCGATGCTCAGATCCACGACTTCATCATGGCGCTGCCGGAGGGGTATGACACCCAGGTGGGGGAACGCGGCCTGAAATTGTCGGGCGGTGAGAAGCAGCGGGTCGGGATTGCCCGGACGCTGCTGAAGAACCCGCCGGTGCTGCTGCTGGACGAGGCGACTTCGGCGCTGGACACCGATACCGAACAGGAAATCAAGGAAGCACTGGCCCGGGCAGGGCAGGGGCGCACGGTTCTGACCATTGCGCACCGGCTGTCGACCATCGCCGAGGCTGACCGGATCGTAGTGCTGGAGCAGGGCGAGATTGCTGAAACCGGCACCCACGAGGAGCTGCTCGCCAAGGATGGCCGTTATGCCCGTTTGTGGCAGCGCCAGCAGGCGGATCAGGACGCGGCCTGACTTTCCCGCGCAGCCTTACCGGGGGGAAACCATTACCGGCATTCCCCATTGACCGGCTGCCAGCCGTTCTTAAGCTGCGTCCATTCCGGGAACCGGCCGCATCTGCGCTGGGCGCCTTGCAGACGAGGACAAACGAATGAAGACCCATCTGACTGCTGCCTCCGTGGCTGTACTGCTTGCCTTTCAAGCACCTGTCTATGCCGAAGACTTGGAGTTTCTTCTTGTAAACGACAGCAGCGTTGATCTGGTTGGCTTCAATGTATCGCCCGCGTCTTCTGACAATTGGGAAGGCAACCTGATGGCGGGCGGTTATCTCGCGCCCGGCTATGAGATCGGTGTGCTGATTGCCGATGGCGCAACCACATGCGTCTATGACATTCGCGGCAGCTTTGCCGACGGGTCCGAAGCAGAAGACTATGGCCTCGATTTGTGTGATCTGGGCGAATACGCCTTTACCGAGTAATCAAGGGCCTGCCGGAGGGTCCGGCGTGTTGTAATGAAAAGCCCCGCCGGAGCGGGGCTTTTTTGTTTATTCCGCAGCACGCAGGCGTCCGCGCGAGGCGGGCGGCTGCGGCTCGTCTTCTTTGGCCTCGCCTTCGCTTGTCTCAGGCGCCGCGTCCTCCACCCACTGGATCTCCGTGGTCGGCAGCTGGCGGGCCTTTTTGAACAGCTTGGAGTCCTGCGCGATGCGGCTTGAACGGCCGCGGGTAAGGCGGGACAGCATCCGCCCCAGCGATTGCATATAGGTGGAGAACCACACCCGGATTGCCAGCAGCGAGGGGGTCACCACCAGGGTCAGCACGGTGGCGATGCCCAGGCCGAAAACCACGGCGGTTGCCAGCTGTTTCCACCACAGGGCAGTGGGACTGTCGATCGAATAGCCGCCGTTGATGAAGTCGAGGCTGACGCCGAACATCATAGGGGTGAGGCCCGCCATCGTGGTGATGGTGGTCAGCAGAACCGGGCGGATACGCGCCTCAGCCGTGCGGATGATCGCCTCGATCCGGGGCATCTTCTGGCTGAACTCCTGATAGGTGTCGATCAGCACGATGTTGTTGTTCACAACGATCCCCGCCAGCGCCACGATGCCGGTGCCGGTCATGATGATCGAGAACGGCTGCTGCATCACCATCATGCCGATCAGCACGCCGGTGGTGGAGAGAACCACCGCCAGCAGCACCAGCACCGAGTTGTAGAAGCTGTTGAACTGCGCCAGCAGGATCACGAACATCAGCGCCAGCGCGCCCAGGAAAGCCTTGGACAGGAAGGCGCCGGACTCCTCCTGCTCCTCCTGGTCGCCGGTCCATTCCCAGCTGATGCTGCGCGGCAGCGGCTCGGTTTCCAGCCATTCGGTGATGACGGCGATCCGCTCGTTCGGGTTCACCGGCGCAATTCTGGCTCCGTCCTCCAGCGCTGTTTGCAGGGCGTCGAAGCTTTCGGCGCCGGTCAGCTGCACCAGCTCCAGAGTGCTGCCGTTGGGAGCGGTGATGGTTTCGCCATTTGCTGACGCGCCTTCTGGAACTTCTTTGAGCAGTGCCAGGCGGGTCTCCTCGCCGGTGTCCGCGTCTTCGATAACAACCTTGCTCAGGCCAGCATCCACATCCGCTTTCACGTCATAGAAACGCTCCTGGCCGATGCGGTTGATCTCTGCCAGTTTCGGCACCGGCTGGCGGGACACGAAGTTCGACAGCGGCACCAGCCCGTCGGAGGTGCGGACCTTGAGGTTGTCGAGCGTCGACAGCACGCGGTCCTGTTCCGGCAGGCGGACGCGGATCTCTATCTCCTCGTCCGAGCTGTCGACGCGCATGGTGTCCAGCAGAATGCCGCGCGTGACCAGCTGCACCATCGCGCCGACGGTCGCCACATCGGCGCCATAGCGGCCGGCCTTTTCCACGTCCACGTTGATTTGCCAGTCGATGCCGGGCAGCGGCAGGCTGTCTTCGATCAGGATCAGGCCGGGCGTGTTCTCAAAGTGCTTCCGTGCTGTCAGGGTTGCGCTTGTCAGATCCTCCCAGCCGTCGCCGCGCAGGCGCAGGTGAACCGGCTTGCCGGTGGCGGGGCCTTGCGCCAGGGCGCGGACCTCTACCTCGAACCCGGGCAGCTTGGCCAGTTCGGCGTTCAGTTCATCCAGGACCGTATTGCCGTCGTATTCCTCGGCGATGATTTCCTTTTCAAAGCCCAGGTACTTGCTCAGCAGCCCGCCGAACCAGCCGTCCAGCGGCTCGCTTTCGGTGGGGCGGTCTTCCCAGGGGATGATCTCGAACTGGACCTGGCCGATGGTGTCTGGCGGCAGCTGCGCGCCGGAGCTGTCGGTGTTGAGGCCGCCGTCGCCGGCAAAGGAGAAGACGTTGATCACCGCGTGGTGCTGCATGATGATGTCTTCAGCGGCGCGGACCATGTCGTCCTTTTCGTGCAGCGAGATGTTGCCGCGGGCGCGGACATAGGCCGAGGCCTGTTCCGGTTCCGAGTCGACGAAGAATTCAACGCCATAGTTGTTTTCGCTAAAGGTGGCGAAGACCGTCACGATGGCAAAGCCCACCGCGCCGACGGTGACCACCGGCATGATCGGGTTGCCGGCGATGAACTTAATTACATGGCCGAACGGTGTGTGGTGGTAGCCGGCGGCGACCTCCTTTTCCTCGCGTTCAATCTTGGCCGCACTGAGGGTGATGGATGCGCCAAAGGCCGCCAGGGCAAAGACCAGCCCGCCGAACAGCACCCCGCCGATACCGCCTGCGCCTTCGCCCAGCAGGTAGGCCGGATTCAGCATCTGCATGGCGCCTGCGAACATGCCCCACATCGCCACCGGAACCAGGGCAGCGCGCAGCCACCAGGGGGCGGCCATGCGCAGCGCGCGGGAGGCGCCCTCAAACGTGCGGCTGATGCGGCCGGTGACGCCGCCCATGACCGGCAGATAGATCAGCGCCACCACCAGCGAGGCGGACAGCACGAAGATCATGGTGACCGGCAGCATGCCCATGAATTCCCCGGGCACACCAGGCCAGAACAACAGGGGCAGGAAGGCACAGAGCGTGGTCGCGGTGGAAGACACCACCGGCCAGAACATCCGCTGCGCCGCCTCGACATAAGCGTGCATCGGGCCGGTGCCCTCCTTGATGCGCTTGTCGGCATACTCCACGATCACAATGGCACCATCGACCAGCATGCCCACGGCCAGGATCAGACCGAACATCACCATGTTGGAAATGGTGACACCCATCAGGGCGAGGAAGGCAAAGCACAGCAGGAAGGAGGTGGGGATCGCAAAGCCCACCAGAAGGGCAGCGCGGCTGCCAAGCGCGGAGAGCACGACGATCATCACCAGCGCGATGGCGGTCAGAACCGAACCTTCGAGCTGGCTGACCATTGAACCGACCACGCGGCTCTGGTCGTTGGATGTGCCGACCTCAACCGCGGCCTGCAGTTCCGGCGGCCATTTGGACTTGGAGTCCTCCACGGTCGCCTTCACCAGGTCCACGGTGTCGATCAGGTTGTAGCCCTTGCGCTTGACCACCTGCAGGGCGACCGTGTCCTCGCCGTTGAAGCGGGCGGTGCCTTCGCGGTCCTCGAAGGTGAAGTTGATCTGCGCCAGCTCTCCCAGGGTAACCACGCGGTCGCCGTTGGTCTTAACCGGCAGCTGGTAGATGTCCTTCACTTCATCGAAAGAAGAGGGGATCTTGACCGAAAACGCGCCTTGGCTGGTCTCGACCTCACCCGCTGCAATCAGCTGGTTGTTGTTCTGCACAACAGTGATCAGCTCAAGTGCTGTGACGTTGTAGGCCTCCAGCCGCAGCGGGTCGATCAGCACTTCGACCATCTCGTCGCGGTTGCCTGCAATGCCTGCCTCCAGCACCGCGTCCAGCGCCTCAAGGTCGTCCTGCAAGTCCTTGGCTATGCGCGCCATCGTGCGCTCCGGCACGGCACCGGTCAGGTTCACGATGACAATCGGAAATTCCGAGAAGTTGATCTCGGTGATCGAGTATTTCTCGGCTCCTTCCGGGAATTCTGCCTCCGCCTTGTCCATGGCGTCGCGCACGTCGGCCATGATGGCGGTCTTGTCCCAGCCGAATTCGAACTCAAGCGCCACCCCGGCATAGCCTTCGGCGGCAGTGGAGGTCATCTTGTCGAGCCCGTCCAGGTCGGCAAGCTCTGTCTCCATCACCTTGACCATCAAGGATTCGGCGTCCTCGGCGGAGATGCCGGGGAAGGGGACCGAGATAAACAGGGCGGGGATCTCGATGTCCGGCTCGCCCTCCTTGGGCAGCATCGAGTACGCGAAGCCGCCGACAAGCAGCGAGATCGCGATGAATGCGAGGACCATCCGGGCGCGGCCGGCAGCCCAGTCGACGATGCCAATCACTGTTCAGTCTCCCGGTAGGTGGCCGCCACGGCGACGCCTTCGGTTACAAAATCCTGACCCACGACGATCACGTCCGCGGTTTCGGGCAGGCCGCCGACCCAAACGCCATCGGCCTCATCCCGCAGGAGCTGCACGGGGTAGAATACCACGGTGCTGTCCCCGCCGACAACGCGCACGCCCAGCTGGCCCTCGTTGTTCAAGGTCAGGGCCGATTGCGGCAGCTTGTGGGCCAGCCGTCCGGCGGAGGAGATTGCGATGTCGGCGGTCTGGCCGTCGCGGATGCTTAGATCCGGGTTCGGCACCGTAATTTCGACCTCAAAAGTGCGGGTGGTGGGATCGGCGGAGCGGCTCAGGAAGGTGACCTTGCCCTGAACCTGCTGGCCGGTGGACAGTTCCGCGCCTGCGGTTGCGCCCAGTTCCACCTTGTTGACCTCCGCCTCGGGCACATAGCCCACCAGCTTGATGGTATCGAGCTGGATCACCGTGCCGCACAGGCTGCCGGGCTGCAGCAGGCTGCCCAGTTCCGCGGTGTCGCTTTCCAGCAGGCCTGCGAAAGGCGCGGTGATCGTCAGCCGCTCCAGTTCCTTCGTCGCGGCGGCAACTGCGGCAATGGCAGTGCGTTCCGCTGCTTCAGATGCGGCTAGCCGGGTTTCCGAGGCATAGCCGCCTTCGGACAGTTTGGAGGAGGCGGTAAGATTGATCTTGGCTTCCTTCAGCCGCGCTTGCGCTTCCTGCAGTGTTGCGTCGCGGGTGCCCGGGTCCAGCTGGCACAGGACATCGCCCTTCTCAACTTGGGCGCCCTTGCGCAGCGGCTCGGAGATCACGGTCGAGGTGGTCTCGGCCCGCACGTCCACCTGGCGGATGGCCTGGGTCTGGCCGCGCAGGATCACTGCGCTGCCGATGGTGCGCGCCTTGCTTTGCAGTGCAACGACGCCCACGCGCGTTTCATCCGCCTGGGCCAGCTCCAGCCCCTCGGTGGTTTCCGCTTCACTCTGGGCAGCGTCAGGGGCATCCTCGCCACGGGCAAAGGCCATCAGGTCGTCACGCTGGATAACCACCATGTAGAGGCTGGCTGTCACCACCACTGCGGTCAGCATCGGGATGATACGCATGTCGGGCCTTTCCTTATTCTTGCCGTCTCCCTGCGCGCTGTGCTCCTGGGCCGCCGGACGGCCGGGCCTGAAAACAAGGGGAGTCGCGCGTATGTGATAGGCCTGATATAGGATATGTCCATTCTAAACTAAGTGGTTTAGTTCACATTTCTTGCTTTTCCGGCCTGAATACCGATGTTTCTGGTGCAAACGGGCCACTTGGCTTGGCGTTTGAGCCGGGGTAAGAGGGGCGCGACGCATTCAATACCGGCAAGGGCGCAGGCCCGGGCCGCGCATATCAGGGGCTTTTCATGAGCGATACCGACAGCTTTATCGATGAGGTGACCGAAGAGGTCCGCCGTGACCGGCTTTTCCTGATGCTCAAACGTTATGGCTGGATTGGCGGCGTGGCTGTGGCGCTGATTGTCGGCGGCGCGGCGTTCCGCGAATACACCAAAGCGCAGGAGCGCGCGGCGGCGGAGGATCTGGGCGACCAGATAACGGCGGCGCTGGAGATTGACGGCAGCGAAGACCAGGCCGCGGCACTGGCGGCGGTGACGGCTCAAGGCGCTGGCGGCGCCGCGGTCGCCGCGATGCTGGAAGCGGGCGCGCTGGCCGAAGCGGGCAAAACAGCCGAGGCCGTGGCCCGGCTCGAGGCCGTGGCCGTTGATGGCGAGCTGCCGCTGATCTACCGCCATATCGCCAGCTTCAAGGCGCTGTCGCTGCAGGCGGACACTCTGAGCGTGGCGGACCGCCGCCTGCAGTATGAAGCACTTGCCCAGCCCGGCGCGCCGCTGGCACTGCTGGCGTCCGAACAGCTGGCGCTGCTGGACATTGAGGACGGCAACAGCGAGGCCGCGATTGCCCGGCTGCGGGACATTGCAGCCGATGCCGCAGTAAGCGGAGACTTGAAAGACCGGGCATCTCAGGTGATTGTGGCGCTCGGCGGCTCCTTGGAGGGGGACGCTGCGCCAGAGGGGTAAGGCGTTCCGCGGATGGGAACTTGCGGAAGACTACGGCAGACAGGGCAGGGCAATGACAATAACCAAGACTTTCTCCCGGGCACGGGGTCTTCTGTGCACAACTGCAGCTTTGGCCGTGCTGGCCGCTTGCGGGGAAGAGGAAATCATTCTGCGCGGCGAGCGCGAGGATATCCGGCCCGACGCAGCTGTGGAGGTGGTCAACCAGGCCCGTCCCATTTCGCTGCCCGCGCAAGCCGCCAATGCAGAGTGGGCCCAGGGCCATGGTGCTGAGGCGGGCCGCACCGCGCATCCGGCCCTGTCTGCCGCGCCGCAGCGTATCTGGTCTGCCTCAATCGGTGAGGGCGACAGCCGCCGCCAGCGCATCATTGCGACGCCGGTCGTCGGCGGCGGGCGTATCTATACGCTGGACAGCGCCGCGCAGGTTTCTGCGGTCTCGCCGCAGGGCCAAGTCCTGTGGCAGAGCGAACTGATCCCGGCGGTGGATGACGAGGGGCAGGCAACGGGCGGCGGCTTGGCCTATGATAACGGCGTACTGTATATCTCCTCCGGTTTCGGGGTGCTGACCGCTTTGAACGCCGCTGACGGCAGCCTGATCTGGCGTCAGGAACTGGGCGCGACCGGCTCCGGCCAGCCGCGTGTCAGCGGCGGGCTGGTTTATCTGGTTGCAGGTGACGACACCGGCTGGGCGGTAAACGCCAAGAATGGCCGCATTGCCTGGCAGATCGAGGCGTCGCCCTCGGCCGCCAATATCCTGGGCGCGCCGGCACCCGTGGTCACCAGCGACCTTGCAATCTTTGCCTTTGGCTCTGGCGACCTGATCGCCACATTCCGCCGCGGCGGCCTGCGCCGCTGGAGCGCGTCGGTCGCCGGTCAGCGCACTGGCCAGACCCTGTCGCGGATTAGCGATGTGACCGGGGCGCCGGTGGTGGCGGGCAAGCGGCTTTATGCGGGCAACAACTCTGGCCGGACCGTGGCCATTGACCTGGACACCGGCGACCGTCTTTGGACCGCGCGCGAAGGGGCCTCGGGCACTGCCTGGCCTGCGGGGGGCAGCCTGTTTCAGGTGAGCGACCTCAATCAGCTGCTGCGCCTGGATGCCGGCACGGGCGAGGTGATCTGGGCGGTGGACCTGCCGGGCTTTGTGAAAGACAAGCCGGGCAAGCGCGGGAAGATCTATGTGCATCACGGCCCCGTGCTGGCGGGCGGACAGATCGTTCTGGCCTCCAATGACGGGCTGCTGCGCTTTTTTAACCCGGTCGACGGCCGCCTGACCCGTACAGCCGATGTGCCCGGCGGTGCCACCACCGCGCCGGTGGTTGCGGGGCGTACGCTGTATGTGGTTTCCTCCAACGGTGAATTGCTGGCGTACCGCTGATCCGTGTTTCCGGGTGGCGGAGGCCGTACGAATACGCTATGAGCCGCGTCTGAATCGCAGAAAGCTGGTCTGATGTCCTTTACCCTCGCCATCGTGGGCCGTCCCAATGTGGGCAAGTCCACCCTGTTCAACCGCCTTGTGGGCAAGAAGCTGGCCCTGGTCGACGACCAGCCGGGCGTCACGCGCGACCTGCGCGAGGGCGAGGCACGGCTGGGGGACCTGCGCTTTACGGTGATCGACACTGCGGGTCTGGAAGACGCCACCGACAACTCGCTGGAGGGCCGCATGCGCCGCCTGACAGAGCGGGCGGTCGATATGGCCGACATCTGCCTGTTCATGATCGACGCCCGCACCGGCGTCACCCCGACCGATGAGATCTTTGCCGACATCCTGCGCCGCAAGTCCGCGCATGTGATCCTGGCCGCCAACAAGGCCGAGGGCAACGCCGCCGAGGCGGGCGTGCTGGAGGCCTATGGCCTGGGCCTGGGCGAGCCGCTGCGCCTGTCGGGCGAGCATGGTGAGGGGATGCCGGACCTTTACGGTATTTTGCAGCCGCTGGCGGAAAAGTTCGAGGCCGAGGCCGAAGACCACGCGCCGGTCACCGATGTCGAGGTCTATGAAGAGATCGGCGAGGACGAGGAAGAGGTCATTCCGGTTCCGACCGATGCCAAGCCCTTGCAAGTCGCAGTGGTGGGCCGCCCGAACGCGGGCAAGTCGACGCTGATCAACAAAATCCTGGGCGAGGAGCGGCTTTTGACCGGGCCCGAGGCCGGGATCACCCGCGATGCGATCTCGCTGAAGATCAACTGGAAAGACACCCCGATGCGGGTGTTCGACACCGCCGGCATGCGCAAGAAGGCCAAGGTGCAGGAGAAGCTGGAGAAGCTCTCTGTCTCCGATGGCCTGCGCGCGGTGAAATTCGCCGAGGTCGTGGTGGTGCTGCTGGATGCCAGCATCCCGTTTGAACAGCAGGACCTGCGGATTGCCGACCTGGCCGAGCGCGAGGGGCGCGCGGTTGTGGTGGCGGTCAACAAATGGGACGCCGAAGAGCATAAGCAGGAAAAGCTGCGCGATCTGAAGGAAGCGTTCGGACGCTTGCTGCCGCAGCTGCGCGGGGCGCCGCTGGTCACGGTTTCGGCCAAGACCGGAAAGGGTCTGGACCGGCTGCATGAGGCGATCATGCGCGCCTATGGCACCTGGAACCGGCGTGTCCCCACCGCGGCGCTGAACCGCTGGCTGGTCGGCATGCTGGAGCAGCACCCGCCGCCAGCCCCGCAGGGCAAACGGATCAAGCTGCGCTACATGACCCAGGCCAAGAGCCGCCCGCCAGGGTTTGTGGTGATGTGCTCGCATCCCGACAAGCTGCCGGACAGCTATACCCGCTATCTGGTCAACGGGCTGCGCGAGGATTTCGACATGCCCGGCACGCCGATCCGCCTGTATATGCGCGGGCAGGGGGACAAGAACCCCTACAAAGGCAAGCGGGCCAAGAATGCGGGCGCGCTGGCCAAGCACCTGAACAAGCGCGGCAGCTGAACCGCCGGGGCGGGGGCGCTCCCGCCCGGCCTGCGGCATTCACAGAATACCTTGGCCCGTTGGGCCCGGCGCCGCCCTGACGGGCGGCGTTTTTGCGTCGTGCGAAACGGCGCCCTTTCGCCTGTCCCGGCCCGGGGCAGCGGACGGTCTTCCCATTCTGGTGGCGGCTTGCTAACCTTTAGGTTGAGCATCTTGCAATGCGGCGGCCTTGTCTTTGAGGCTGGCGGGATTATCTGAGATTTTACCTTGGACAGCCTGTGTGTTTCGCACGCCTGTCACGAAACGATTTTATGGACGTTTTCATGGATCTGAGGGCACATACGCGAAAGTTCATCGAGAAGGATAACAGGCTGGCCGCGGTCAGCTATTTCGGGACATTTGCGGTTTATTTCCTGTCACTTTATCTGGCCATTGTCCATGCGGACCGCTGGTATGTGCTGCTGCCCGCGGGCGTGGTCTTTGCCTTTGCCGCGGTGCGCCTCTATGTGCTGCAGCATGACACCGGGCACCACTCGTTGTTTGAGACCCGCCTGCAGAACGAAATCGCGGGCCATGTGCTGTCTCCCTTCACCTTTGCGCCGTTCGAGGTGATGAAGCAGAACCACAACCTGCACCATTCCAACATCGGCAACCTGGAGCACCGCGAAACCGGTGAGATCCACACGATGACGGTGCGGGAGTGGAAGGCGGCCGGGTTCTGGGAGCGGCTGGGCTACCGGCTTTACCGCAACCCGTTTGTGCTGGTGCCGCTGGGCTCTGCCTTTACCTATTTCATCCGCTACCGCTGGCCCAAGAACACGGTCCGCTTTGGGGCTTGGGGGGTGATTCTGCACAATCTGGTGATTGTGGCGATGCTGGCGCTTCTGTACCGGGTGGCGGGGATGACCGGCATCTGGGTGTGGCTGGCGTTCTCCTTCCTCGGCGGCATGATCGGAGTGTTCCTGGTCTACCTGCAGCATAATTTCGAGGACACCTACTGGGACCGCCGCCCGGACCTGAACCCGCAGGTGGCGGCGCTGCAGGGCTCCTCATGCCTGGATTTCGGATGGTTCTTCGACATGGCTGTGGCGAATATCACCTTGCACGACATCCACCATTACAATGCCCGCATTCCGTCCTACCGGCTGCGTCAGTGCCATTACAGCCTGCCGCCGGAATTGGGGCTGCGCCGGATCAAGTTCCCGGAGGCGGTGCGCGCTTTGACGCTAAAGCTTTGGGATGAAGAGAAAAAATGCCTCGTGCCCTTTCCTGCCTAAGCTGTTTCGTGCAAGTCTGACACGATTAAAGGTGCGAATGATTTGAGAAACCGGCGAAGGGCGCGGACATGACACCAATTCACAAACTGCGCGGGGTTGGGCCGGCGCTGGCCAAGGTGCTGCAGGAAAACGGCATTCAAACCGCCGAAGACCTTGCCGCGGCGGAGGAGTCCAGGCTGCGCAGCATACCCGGGATTGGCGCAAACCGTGCGGCGGCGCTGAGAGCGCTTGCAACGGAAGCGGCAGGTGCAGAGACGCCGGATGGCCCGGCTGGGTCAGGCGGCGCGCCGGTGAAGGGGGAGCTTGCCGGAAAGGCTGCGGAGCCGCAGGCGCAGATTTCGCAGGAAGAGATGGACAGGAAACTGGCCGAAGCCGAAGCAGCCCGTAAGGCCGCGGAGGACAAGGCGGCCAAGGCCAAGGCCAAAGCCGCAAAGGCCAAGCGCAAGGCTGCAAATCTGGCGGAGGAATTTGCTGCGGCCAAGATCAAGGCCAAGCAAAAGGCCAAGAAGATGAAAGCCAAGGCCAAGAAAGCCATCGAAAAAGAGAAGGCCAAGGCGCAAGCGATTTTGGACGGGAAGACTGCGGAGAAAAAGAAGAAAAAGGCGAAGAAGTAGTGTCAAGCCTTTGAGTGTAAAGAAAAACCGGCGCCGTATGGCGCCGGTTTGTTTTTGTCTGGCTGGGGTGGATCAGACCAGATCACCGTCAGCGGTCAGGGTCAGCTTACCGCCCAAATATGGCGCCAGAACTTCCGGCAGCTTGACCGAACCATCTGCCTGCTGGCCGTTTTCCAGCACCGCGATCAGGCAGCGCCCGACGGCCAGGCCGGAGCCGTTCAGCGTATGCACGAACTGCGGCTTGCCGCCGTCGGCAGGCTTGAAGCGCGCGTTCATCCGGCGGGCCTGGAAATCGCCGCAGACCGAGACCGAGGAGATCTCGCGGTAGGTGTTCTGGCCGGGAACCCAGACCTCGATATCGTGGGTCTTGCGGGCGCCAAAGCCCATGTCGCCGGTACAGAGCACAATGGTGCGGTAGGGCAGGCCCAGACGCTCCAGAATGTTCTCGGCGCAGCGGGTCATGCGCTCATGCTCCTCGACGCTTTTGTCCGGGTGGGTGACCGAGACCATCTCGACCTTTTCGAACTGGTGCTGGCGCAGCATGCCCGCGGTGTCCTTGCCGGCCGAACCGGCCTCGGAGCGGAAGCACTGAGTGTGCGCCACATAGCGGCGCGGCAGGTAGCCTTCCTCCACCGTCATGCCGTTCACGATGTTGGTCAGCGTGACTTCAGCCGTCGGAACCAGCCACCAGCCATCGGTGGTCTTGTAGCTGTCCTCGCCGAACTTGGGCAGCTGGCCGGTGCCGTACATCATTTCTTCGCGCACCAGAACCGGGGTCCAGGTCTCGGTCAGGCCGTTCTCGTCAACATGGGTGTTGATCATGAACTGCGCCAGAGCGCGGTGGATGCGGGCGACCGCGCCGGACAGCACAACGAAGCGGCTGCCCGAAAGCTTGGCCGCGACCTCGAAATCCATGCCGGGCTTCACGCCTTCGATTTCGAAGTGCTCCTTGGCTTCGAATTCCAGCGCCTTGGGCTCCCCCCAGCGGCGGATTTCGACGTTGTCGTCTTCATCCTCGCCCAGCGGCACATCTTCGAATGCAAGGTTCGGAATGGTGCCGAGCATATCGGTCAGCTGCTGGTCCAGTTCCTTGGCCTCGGTGTTCATGGCCGCCACTTCGGCCTTCTTCTCGGCCACCAGTGCGCGCAGGCGCTCAAACTCGGCCTCATCGCCGCGGCCCTTGGCAGCGCCGACTTCCTTGGAGGCCTTGTTCTGCTCAGCCTGAGCGGTTTCCGCAGCCAGGATCTTGGCGCGGCGCGCCTCATCCAGCGCCAGGATCTCGGATGACACGCCCGCATCCCCGCGCCGCGCCACAGCGGCGTCGAATGCGACAGGGTTTTCGCGGATAGCGCGGATGTCATGCATGAGAGTCTCTCCTAGCGTTGAATGATATTTGAATCAGTAGGCCCATCCTATGACGCAAGGGTGAACAAAGGGGAAGGGGGGCGAACGGTCTGCGTGCAGGTTGGGGATTCCGGGCACAGCCCCAGCCACGCAGTCTTCACCGGGAAAGCCCCTTGGACAGGCCGTTGAGGGCAATCCTGCAACGGCGTTTTGCGCTCGCGCTTTTGCGCCGCGTGAGCCTTGCGCTCCATCCACCCAGCGCATAGGTTCCGCTGCAAATTTCCGGCGTGACACCCATGCCGCTTTGACAGAAGGAATATCCCATGGACGGTGGCGCAGTCGCCCAATTTCTCCCGCTTATCTTGATCTTCGCGATCATGTACTTCCTGCTGATCCGCCCGCAGCAGAAGAAGATGAAACAGCATCAGGCGATGGTGGACGGCCTGCGCCGCGGCGATCAGGTGGTGACCCAAGGCGGTGTGATCGGGAAGGTGGCCAAGGTCAAGGAAGACGGCGAGATCGAAGTGGAGATCGCCGAGGGCGTCAAGGTGCGCGTGGTCAAGGCGACCATTGCCCAGGTTCTGAACAAGACCGAGCCGGCTGCCTGATCGCCCTTCGCAACTATCTGAAAAGGCAGGGCAATGCTGCAAATTGATCTCTGGAAGAGGGTGCTGATCTGGCTGGTATGCGCAGCTGGATTGATGCTTGCCCTGCCAAACGGTTTTTACACCCGCGTCGAACAGGCCAATGACGCGGCCGCCGACATCATCGCCAAGGGCGAGACGCCGGAACGGCTGGAAACGGCAGGCCAGTGGCCGTCCTTCCTGCCGTCGGGGCTGGTGAACCTGGGCCTCGACCTGCGGGGCGGTGCGCATCTGCTGGCCGAGGTGCAGGTTGAAGACGTCTATGAAGCGCGGATGGACGCGCTGTGGCCGGAGGTGCGTGATGCACTGCGGCCAGAGCGCAGCACCGTCGGCACCTTCCGCCGTCAGCCGGGGCCTGCGGATGAGATTCGCCTGAAGCTCTCCAAGCCCGATGGCATGGCCCGTGCGCTGGAAGTGGTGCGCGGCCTGGCCAACCCGATCACCACGCTGACTGGCGTCGGCGCAAATGATATCGAGGTTTCGGCCGAAGGCGATATCCTGGTGGTGCGTCTGAGCGAGGCGGAAAAGGTCGCCTCCGATGACCGCACCGTGCGCCAGGCGCTGGAGATCGTGCGCCGCCGGATCGACGAGGTAGGCACCCGCGAGCCGACCATCCAGCGCCAGGGCGCTGACCGGATCCTTATTCAGGTGCCGGGCATCGGGTCCGCGTCTGAACTCAAGGCGATCATCGGCACCACCGCGCAGCTGACCTTCAATCCGGTTGTGGGCCGCGGCAGCGATCCGGACGCCGCCCCTGGCATCGGCAACAAGGTGATCCCGTCACTGGATGAGCAAGGCGCCTACTACACCATCGAGGCCGCGGCGGTTGTGACCGGCGAAGACCTGGTGGATGCACAGCCCTCGTTCGACCAGAACGGGCGGCCTGCGGTGACTTTCCGCTTCAACACCTCCGGCGCGCGGCGGTTCGGCGACTACACCGCTGAAAACATCGGTTCGCCCTTTGCGATCGTGCTGGATGACGAGGTGGTGTCCGCCCCGGTGATCCAGTCGCACATCCCTGGCGGCTCCGGCATCATCACCGGCAACTTCACCATTGAGGAAAGCACCAACCTGGCGGTTCTGCTGCGCGCAGGCGCGCTGCCCGCGGGGCTGGAGTTCCTGGAAGAGCGGACCATCGGCCCCGAGCTGGGCCAGGACAGCATCGACGCGGGTAAGGTGGCGACTGCCGTGGCCTTCGTTGCTGTGCTTGTCTACATGGTCGGCAGTTACGGAATGTTCGGCATGTTTGCCAACGTGGCGCTGGTGCTGAACATCGCGCTTATCTTTGGCATGTTGAGTTTCATCGGCGGCACCCTGACACTGCCGGGCATTGCCGGTATTGTTCTGACCGTTGGTATGGCGGTGGACGCCAACGTGCTGGTTTTCGAGCGTATCCGCGAAGAGCTTAAGTCCGGCCGCGGCCCGGCCAAGGCCATCGACGAAGGCTACTCCAAGGCGCTGAGCGCCATCCTTGACGCCAACATCACCACCTTCATCACCGCGGTGATCCTGTTCGCGATGGGCTCCGGCCCGGTGCGCGGCTTTGCGATCACCCTGGGGCTGGGCATCATGACCTCGGTATTCACCGCGATCTTTGTCACCCGCCTGATGATCGTCATGTGGTTTGAACGGCGCCGTCCGAAAACGATTGAGGTGTAAGATGCGGCTGAGACTTGTTCCCCAGGAAACCTCTTTCGATTTCTTCAAGCGTTCCAAGCTGTGGCTTGGCATCTCCGCGCTGCTGATGGTGCTGGCATTGGGTTCTTTCCTTTGGCAGGGGCTGAACTTCGGCATCGACTTCCGCGGCGGAACCACCATCCGGACCGAGGCCGCCGAGGCCGTGGACGTCGGCGCCTACCGCGATGCGCTGGCAGTGCATGAACTGGGTGACGTGTCGATCACCGAGGTGTTCGACCCGGCCTTCGAGGAGGACCAGCACGTTGCCATGATCCGCATTCAGGCGCAGGACGACGGCGAGGCGATCTCGGGTGAGATGATCGAAACGCTGAAAGCCTCGCTGGAAGGCGTGGCGCCAGGCATCAAGTTTGTGTCGGTCGAATCCGTGGGCCCCAAGGTCTCGGGCGAGCTGATCCAGACCGCGGTGATTGCCGTTGTGCTCGCCATTGCGGCGGTGCTGGTCTACATCTGGCTGCGGTTCGAATGGCAGTTCGCGCTCGGCGCAGTGGCGGCGCTGGTGCATGACGTGGTGCTGACCATCGGCGTCTTCTCGGAGCTTCAGATCAAGTTCGACCTGGCGATCATCGCGGCGTTGCTGACCATCGTTGGCTATTCGCTGAACGATACCGTGGTTGTCTTTGACCGGGTGCGCGAGAACCTGCGCCGCTACAAGAAGAAAGACCTGGCCGAGGTTCTGAACATCTCGATCAACGAGACCCTCAGCCGGACGATGATGACCTCTGTCACCACTTTGCTGGCGCTGGTTTCGCTTTATGTGCTGGGCGGAGACGTGATCCGCGGCTTTGTGTTTGCGATGATCTGGGGTGTTCTGGTCGGGACCTATTCGTCCGTGTTCGTTGCCTCCACCATCCTGCTGAAGCTGGGAGTGAAGCGCGATTGGTCGAAGCAGGCGAATACCGCCGGCAATCAGTTCGGCAACATTGATGCTTGAGGCCTTTCAGGCAGCCCTGCAAACGCCGGGGCTGTTCTGGCTGCTGGTCACCATCGGAGCCGCGGGTCTAGTCCGCGGCTTCACTGGTTTTGGCACCGCGATGATCTTTGTCCCCGTCGGGGCGCAGTTCCTGCCGTCGGCGGATGTAGTGTTCCTGATGGTGCTGATGGGGGTGTTCTCCACCATCACCCTTTTCCCGCAGGCCTGGAGCAAGGCCGACAGGGCAGAGGTCGGGGCGTTGTCCATGGCCGCCGCTGTGACCGTGCCTGTTGGTTTGTGGATCATGTCACAGATGGATCCGCTGACCCTGCGCTGGGTTGCGGCCGGGGTGATCGGCGTAACACTGGCCGCCGTGATCTCCGGCTGGCGCTGGCAGGGCAAGCTCGGCTGGCCGGGGCGGTTCGCCATTGGCGGCGCGGCGGGCATCGTTGGCGGCATGACCGGTCTGACGGGACCGGTGATCATCGTCTTCTACCTGGCCAACGTGCGCGACGTGGCGCGGGTCAGGGCCAATACCATCGTGTTCCTGGCGGCGCTGGATGTGGTGATCGCGGTCAACCTGATCTTTGGCGGCATGGCCAGCCTCAAGGCGTTCATCCTGGCTGCGCTGCTGGGCGTGCCTTACGTGATCACCACGTTGACCGGCAAGGCCCTGTTTGATCCCAAACTGGAGAAGCTCTACCGCTTCGCCTCCTATTCCGTGATTGCGCTGGCCGTGTTATCCAGCCTCCCGGTATTTGACTGAAAGGACCCCAGATGCGCCTGAACGAAGTAAGCTATTCCGACGCGCAGCCGGTTGACGGCTATGGTGAAGGGTTCTTCCGGATTGGCGGACAGGTCCATCAGGGGGCGGTGCTGACCTCGGCGGGGGGCACTGCGGCTTGGGGCGGTATGGCCGATGCGCAACCGCTGCTGGCACTGGCCGGAGAGATCGACGTGCTGTTCATCGGCACCGGGCCTGACATCGCGCATATCCCTGCAGAGCTGCGCGAGGCGCTGGAGGAGGCCGGGCTGGGCGTTGAGATCATGAACTCGCCCGCCGCATGCCGCACCTACAATGTGCTCCTGTCCGAGGGGCGCCGGATTGCCATGGCGGCGCTGCCGGTCTGACTTCCTGATTTTCATTTGACCTGCCGCAAAGCGGGCATTTCGAAAACAGGCTTTTCATGCGCCGGAGCAATGGGATATGCGGGCTTAATGACATTAACTGTGACGGATCTGGGCGTGGCCCGCGGTGGCATCCCGGTGCTGGAGGGGCTCAGCTTTACGCTGGCGCCCGGCAAGGCGCTGATCCTGCGCGGCCCCAACGGCATCGGCAAGACCACGCTGCTGCGCACCGTTGCAGGCCTGCAGCCGCCGCTAAAGGGGCAGGTCGAGGGCGCTGAGGACCAGATCGCCTATGCTGCCCATTCCGACGGGCTGAAGCCGACGCTGACGGTCGCGGAAAACCTGACCTTCTGGGCCAGTGTTTTTGGCCGTAACGGCATTGAACAGGCGCTGGACGGCTTTGATCTGCAAACTCTGCGCGACCGTCAGGCAGGCGCCTTGTCTGCGGGGCAGAAACGCCGCCTGGGCCTCAGCCGGATGCTGGTGACGGGCCGCCCGATCTGGATCATGGATGAGCCGACAGTGAGCCTCGACAAGACCTCGGTCGCGATGTTTGCAAACGCGGTGCGGGCGCATCTGGGGCAGGGCGGATCTGCCCTGATCGCCACACATATCGACCTGGGGCTGGAGGCAGAGGTGCTGGACGTCGGCCCCTACAAGGCCAAGCCGCCCGAGATCGACGATTTTGACGGAGGCTTCCTGTGATTGCGCTTCTCCTGCGGGATCTGAAGCTCGCCTTCCGGGCTGGCGGCGGTTTCGGGTTGGGCCTTGCATTCTTTCTGATCGTAACGGTGATGGTGCCGTTCTCCGTCGGCCCGCAATCAGAGCTGCTGTCCCGGATCGCGCCGGGGGTTCTGTGGCTGGGGGCGCTGCTGGCCTGCCTCTTGTCGCTCGACCGGCTGCTGGCGCTGGATTGGGAAGACGGCTCGCTGGACCTGCTGGCCACCGCGCCGCTGCCGCTGGAGAGCACGGTGACCATCAAGGCGCTGGCGCATTGGATCACCACCGGGCTGCCGCTGGTGATGGCGGCGCCTGTGCTGGGGGTGCTGCTGAACCTGCCGGTGGCTGGTTTTCAGTGGCTGGTGGTCTCCCTGCTGCTGGGCACGCCTGCGCTGTCTGTTATCGGCACCTTTGGCGCCGCGCTGACCGTGGGGCTGAAGCGCGGCGGCCTCTTGATGTCTTTGCTGGTAATGCCGCTCTATGTGCCGACGCTGATCTTCGGCTCCGAAGTCGCCCGCCGCGGGGCCGAGGGCATGGCGGTGCAAACGCCGCTGCTGCTGCTGGCCGGGATCTCCGCCGCCTCCATCGCCCTTCTGCCCTTTGCTAGTGCGGCCGTCCTGCGCGTCAATTTGCGCTAGGATGATTGCCGTGACCAAGAATTGAGAAATCCGGAAGCAGGACCTAAATAGCCACCATGTCGATCTGGGAATACGCCAATCCGAAAAAGTTCCTGGCCACCACCGAAAAGGTGATGCCGGTCTTGTGGGTCAGCTCAGCGGTGCTGATCACCGTGGGGCTGATCTGGGGCTTTTTCTTCACGCCTGATGACTTCCGTCAGGGCTCTACCGTCAAGATCATCTTCCTGCATGTGCCCTCAGCGCTGATGGCGATCAATGCCTGGTTCATGATGCTGGTCACCTCTCTGGTCTGGGTGATTCGCCGCCACCATGTCAGCGCGCTGGCCGCCCGGGCCGCAGCGCCTGTGGGTGTTGTGATGACCGTGATTGCGCTGGTGACCGGGGCAATCTGGGGCCAGCCGATGTGGGGCACCTGGTGGGCCTGGGACCCGCGGCTGACGTCCTTCCTGGTGCTGTTCCTGTTCTACCTCGGCTACATCGCCCTTTGGGAGGCGATCGACAATCCCGACACCGCGGCGGACCTGACCTCGATCCTGTGCTTGGTGGGGTCGGTCTTTGCGGTGCTCAGCCGCTATGCGGTGAACTTCTGGAACCAGGGGCTGCACCAGGGCGCATCGCTGTCGCTGGATGAGAAGGAAAACGTGCATGATGCGTTTTCCACCCCGCTCTATGTCTGCATGGCAGGATTTGTTCTGCTTTTCATTGCGCTGGTGCTTTACCGCACCGGTACTGAAATCCGCGCCCGCCGTATTAAGGCGTTGATGGCACGCGAACGTCTGGAGGCCTGATGCCCGATCTTGGAAAATACGCCGATACGGTGCTGTCGGCCTATGCCGCCTCTCTGGTGCTGCTGGCGGCGCTGGTGGTGCTGACAATCTGGCGCGGCCGAAAGGTTCGCCGGGAGATGGAAACGCTGGAAACCCGGATGAAACGGAATGGCTAAGATCTCTCCCCTTATGGCGATCCCCGGTCTGGTGTTTGCTGGCTTTGTCGGCCTTGCGCTGGTGGGCATGTTCCGCGAGGACCCCAACAGCCTTCCGTCCGCCCGCGAGGGCCAGCCGGCGCCGCCAGTGGTGCTGGAGGCGTTTCCGGGCAAGGAGATGTTCAGCGACGAAACCCTGCGCGACGGCACGGTGAAACTGGTGAACTACTGGGCCAGCTGGTGCGCGCCCTGCCGGGTCGAGCATCCCAATCTTGAGGCGCTGTCCAAGGAAGGCATCCCGATATACGGCATCAACTACAAGGACCAGCTGGCCAATGCCGAAGCCTTCCTGGAGGAGCTCGGAGATCCCTACACCGCCATTGGCCGGGACGAAAAGGGCCGGATGGCTATCGACTGGGGCCTGTATGGCGTTCCGGAAACCTATGTGGTGGATGGCGACGGCAAGATCGTGCTGCGCTTTGCCGGGCCGATTACGCAGCGCGTGATCGAAAGCACCCTGCGCCCGGCCATGGAAAAGGCGGCGGGCCAGTAACCGGGCAGCCAAAGCTGGCCGGGTGCGTTACTCCGCTGTGCCGAGGGTGAAGCTTCTGAAGTCCGGCTCCGATGCCAGCAGCTTGTGAAGCTGTTCGAAGTCCTCCTGCTTGGAGCGCCAGATCAGGTAGTCGCTAAAGGCTTCCGCGTCTTGCCAGCGCTGGAAAATGGCGACCTCGTCCCGGTCCGGGGCAAGCAGGGTGTCGGCTTGCAGGCAGCCCGGATACTCCCGGACTTGCGCCACCATCTGTTTCACCAGAACCGCCAGCCGGGTGTATTGCCCCGGCAAAGGCTGCAGCTGAATAATTACCGCTTCGGTCAAAGAAAGCTCCGCGAGTCAAAGGGGCAACGGTCCTGCCAGCTGCCCGGAAATTTCTGCTGGAGGCGCCGCATATCAGCCGAAAATGCTGAGATCCAGAGCCAGACCGGTCCCCAGCCAGATTCCGTGGTCACGGTGGTCTGCCAGCTCGTCGCCGGTTTCAGGATGCGCAAACACGATCAAACCCTGCCGGTTCAGGGCCAGCCAAGGCAGCAGGCCTGTGAATTCTTCCGGGGTGGCCGCCAGCTGACAGGACCACATTGGGTGCGGGCCGGCGTTTTTTTCATGCATACGGCCCATCTGGACCCCGAACTGATCTGCGGCGTGTCGGCAAAGGGTCCGGGCCTGTTCAACGGTGGTTTCGTCAAAATAGATGTGGGCGTGGTAGCCGGTGATGCTGCTGGTCTGTTTCATGGTCTCAAGATTGGCGCCAAGTCCCCGGCAGCGCAATCTGGCGTATGCGAACATCAGATGTGCAGCACGGTCCATCCTGACCGGTCAGGGGACTGAATAGGTGCGGAAGTCCTGTTCACGCCGCATCGTGGCACTGCGGGCGTCCAGGTCGCCGCGTTCGGCACGCCAGGTCAGGTACTGCTCAAGGTGTTCATTTGATTCCCAAATGTGGAACACACAGATTTCATGGCGCTCGCGGTTGATACCGGCGTGTGCGTCAATGCACCCCGGGAAGCGCCGGGTCTCGCGTATCATTGCCAGCACCGTTGCAGCGTGGTCGTCGAATGTGTCTGCAGCCGGATAAATAACGGCAACTACGGCTTCTTTCATACTTTTGCGTCTGGCCCTTCAATGCGTTCAGGATGAGAAAAGATTTATTTAATATTAACGTTTACACGCCAACTGCCTCCGGTACAGCCGATTACGCAACGGGAGATGAAAGCTTTTCCTCGCTCGGCCGGTGCCGCGGCCAGAGACGGCGGGTTTCCTTGCAGACGATTTCAATTTTTTGTTGAATGCCGGGGGATCAGGCTGTTGAGAATTTGAGAGTTTTGAGGCACTGCCTGCGTGTCACGCACAATTGTTGGGAAAGAGTGGAAAGTGGCTGATCTGGCGCGTTTCCTTAAGTCAGGCCTAAGCTTTGCTGCTGCCCTGGGTCTGTTTGCTGCGGCGGCACATGCGAAGCCCGTGCTCACCTTCTGCTATGATCACTACCCTCCCTACACCGTAGGGGACGGTGGTATTCCTGAAGGCGGTCTGAAGGTTGAGCTGCTGCAAAAGGTCATGCAGCGGATCGACGGCCTGGAGGCCGTAACCGTGTTGCTTCCGTGGCAGCGGTGCCTGGCTCACGCGAAAACGGGGGAGGCGGACGGAATCCTGCCGCTGTTCAAGTCCCCGGAACGGGAGGCATTCCTGGCCTTCACCGAGGGCACGTTCCGGCAGACCAATACCTTCTGGTACAACAGGGAGCGCTTTCCGGATGGGCTGGACTGGGGCGAAGGATACGCTGGAGTGTCCCGCTTGAGGCTTGGCATGGTGAATGGCAGCGTCATCGACCCTGAAATGGAGGCGGCGTTCAGCTCCCGCAACCGGATCATCAGAGGCAGCGATGTGACGGGGCTGATGCAAATGCTTATGTTCGACCAGTTGGACCTGATCGCAATTGACGACGCCGTGGGGCGTTATCACGTGCGCCTGAACGGCTGGCAGGACCGGATTGCCGCTGCCGGGACACCCGTTTCCAGCCGCACGTCGCACTTCGGATTGTCCCGCGCCAGCGGCGCCGGAGCCTATCTGGAAGAGTTCGACCGCGCGATCAGGGAGCTGAAGGCCGAGGGGGAGATCGGCCGGATCCTGTACAGCCGCAGCTACAGCCATTAGCCGGAACCGGCCGGGCGGCAGGCGGTGCTGCCCTTTTGCAGACTTAGGATACATCAGAAAAGGGCGCCCGGCAGGGCGCCCTCAATGGTCTGGCGGTGACCGGGCTTATTGCTTTGCCAGGTTGCGCAGCACGTAATGCAGCACGCCGCCGTGTTCGATGTATTCGATCTCCGGTGCGGTATCGATACGGCACTTCAGCGTGATGGTTTTTTCCGTTCCATCGGCAAAGGTGATATCGCACGGCACTTCCTGCAGCGGCTTGATGCTGTCCAGACCGCGGATCGAGACGGTTTCCTCGCCTGTGAGACCCAGCGTCTTGCGGGTGTCGCCGCCGGCGAACTCAAACGGGATCACGCCCATGCCCACCAGGTTCGAGCGGTGAATGCGCTCGAAGTTCTCGGCGATCACTGCCTTGACACCCAAGAGCGCGGTGCCCTTGGCCGCCCAGTCGCGCGAGGAGCCGGCGCCGTACTGCTCGCCGCCGAACACCACCAGCGGGGTGCCGTTTTCCTGATGCGCCATCGAGGCCTCGTAGATTGAGGTCTGCTCGCCGTCGGGGCCTTTGGTATAGCCGCCCTCGACGCCGTCCAGCATCTCGTTCCTGATGCGGATGTTGGCGAAGGTGCCGCGCATCATGATCTCGTGGTTGCCGCGGCGCGAGCCGTAGGAGTTGAACTCACGCGGCTGAACCTGGCGCTCTAGCAAGTACTGGCCTGCGGGCGTGGTGGTGGCAAAGGAGCCCGCGGGTGAGATGTGGTCGGTGGTCACCATGTCGCCCAGGATAGCCAGAACCTTGGCGCCCTCGATATTCTCGATGGTGCCCGGCTCGGGGCCCATGTCCTGGAAGTAGGGCGGGTTCTGGATGTAGGTCGAGCTTGCGGGCCAGTCATAGGTCTCCGCGTCGGTGACCTCCACCGCCTGCCACTTCTCGTCGCCCTTGAAGACATCGGCGTATTTCGACTGGAACGCCTCGCGCGTCACGGTCTGCTCGACCAGATCGGCGATTTCCTTCTGGCTCGGCCAGAGGTCCTTGAGGAAGACGTCGTTGCCGTCCTGGTCTTGGCCCAGCGGCGCGGTGGTGATGTCGATGTTCATGTCACCGGCCAGCGCATAGGCCACCACCAGCGGCGGCGAGGCGAGGTAGTTGGCGCGCACATCAGGCGAAATGCGGCCCTCGAAGTTGCGGTTGCCGGACAGCACCGACACACCGATCAGGTCGTTGTCATTGATGCATTTGGAGATTTCCTCCGCCAGCGGACCGGAGTTGCCGATGCAGGTGGTGCAGCCGTAGCCGACCAGGTTGAAGCCGATGGCATCCAGGTGCTCCTGCAGGCCGGCGGCCTCAAGATACTCCGACACCACCTGCGAGCCCGGCGCCAGAGAAGTCTTGACCCAGGGTTTGCGGGTCAGGCCGCGCTCATGCGCCTTCTTTGCCACAAGCCCCGCACCGATCATCACATAGGGGTTCGAGGTGTTGGTGCAGGAGGTGATCGAGGCGATCACGATGGAGCCGTCGTGCAACTGGTACTTGCCGTCGTCCGTTGTCACAAAGCCGGACTTGTGATGACCCTTGTCGCCGGGGATGTCCTGCGGTTCGGGCTGGCCGCCCTCGGCCTCCCAGCGGCCTTCGGCACGTTCGCCTGCGTCCTTGGCGCTGCGCTGGCCTTCGACATAGTCGTGGAAAGTGGTGGCCGCCTTGTCCAATGCGATGTGGTCCTGCGGCCGTTTCGGGCCGGAAATCGCGGGCACGACGGTGCCCATGTCCAGATGCAGCGTGTCGGTGTAGACCGGGTTGTAGCTCTCGTCGCGCCAGAAACCGTTTTCCTTGGCATAGGCCTCGACCAGCGCGATGCGGTCCTTGTCGCGGCCGGTGTTGCGCAGGTAGCGCAGGGTTTCATCGTCGATCGGGAAGAAGCCGCAGGTGGCGCCGTATTCAGGCGCCATGTTGGCGATGGTTGCGCGGTCCGCCAGCGGCAGCCGGTCGAGGCCTTCGCCGAAGAATTCCACGAACTTGCCGACCACGCCCTTGGCACGCAGCATCTCCACCACCTTCAGCACCAGGTCGGTGCCGGTGGTGCCTTCGGTCATCTCGCCGGTCAGCTCAAACCCGACCACTTCGGGGATCAGCATGGAAATCGGCTGGCCCAGCATCGCGGCCTCGGCTTCGATGCCGCCAACGCCCCAGCCCAGCACCGCGGCGCCGTTCACCATGGTGGTGTGGCTGTCGGTGCCGACCAGAGTGTCGGGGTAGGCGACTTCCTCGCCGTTCTGGTCGGTGTCGGTCCAGACGGTCTGGGCCAGGTATTCCAGGTTCACCTGGTGGCAGATACCGGTGCCCGGCGGCACCACGCGGAAGTTGTTGAACGCCTTCTGGCCCCACTTCAGGAACTGATAGCGCTCCATGTTGCGCTCATACTCGCGGTCGACGTTCATCTGGAACGCGCGCGGATTGCCGAATTCGTCGATCATCACCGAGTGGTCGATGACCAGATCCACCGGCACCAGCGGGTTGATCTTGGCGGCTGAGCCTTTGAGGCCCACGATGCCGTCGCGCATGGCGGCGAGGTCGACCACGGCGGGAACGCCGGTGAAATCCTGCATCAGCACGCGGGCCGGGCGGTAGGAGATCTCGCGCGGGTTCTTGCCGCCCTTGCCGGCCCATTCGCCAAAGGCCTTGATGTCATCGGTGGAGACTGAAAAGCCGCCATCCTCGAAACGGAGCATGTTTTCCAGCACGACCTTCAAGGCGGCGGGAAGCTTGGAAAAGTCGCCAAATCCTGCTTCGGTGGCAGCGGGAATGGAGTAGTAGGAAATCGTTTTGCCGTTCACGCTGAGTGTGCGGCGTGCGCTGGCATTGTCCTGTCCGACGGTGATAGGCATGTCTGGCCTCCCTCAAGAAATTGAAACTTGGGAATTCGCTGACTGTTACATGCATGAGGAATGTTTGCCATTCAATAGTTCAATCGCCGCAGCGTGTCATTTTGTATGCGATTGTACACAATTTTCGGGTGGCGCCGGTTCAGGACGCCTCAAAAATGATTGATTGGCCTAACTTGCAGCACATCTTTAGACCAGAGGGCTAAGAAACTGAGAAGGCAATTCATGAGAATTCTGGCGTCATTGATAGCGGCTCTGGTTCTGGCGCTGCCGGTTCACGGCCAAACCGCAAGGGAACCTGTGGTGGTGGAGCTGTACACGTCGCAGGGCTGTTCGTCCTGCCCGCCGGCGGATGCCCTGCTGCACGAACTGGCAACCCGCGATGACGTGCTGCCGCTGGCGCTGCATGTGGATTATTGGGATTACATCGGCTGGAAGGACAAGTTTGCCCGGCGGGAGCATACCCGGCGGCAGAAAGGCTATGCCCGTGCTGGCGGGCGCCGGATGATTTACACGCCGCAGATGATCATCATGGGTCAGGAAGATGTGGTCGGCGCCGATGCGATGCAGGTGGAGAGCGCCATCCAAAAGCATCAGAAGCAGCCGCGGCCGGTGTCGCTGAAACTCCGGCGGGACGGCGGGCAGCTGGCGATCCGTCTGCAGCCGGGGGCGCAGATGGCGGAAGCCCGGCTGCTGGTGCAACTGGTGCGCTTTACCCCGGAGCGCACTGTCAGCATCACCCGCGGAGAGTTGGCGGGGAAGACTTTCACCTATGCCAATGTGGTTGAGGACTGGCAGGTGGCGGCAGAGTGGAACGGCGCCGAGGCGCTGGAGCTGACGGTGCCGCTGGGCGGCAGTCAGCCCGCCGCTGTGCTGGTTCAGGAAGCGCCCTTTGGCCGGATCATCGCCGCCGCGCGGGCCGACTGAGCCGCTGTTCGGCAGCGGATGCTCAGGTTTTCCAGCGGCGGTGGATCCAGAACCACTGGCCGGTGTGCTTACGCACGATGGATTCCAGGTCAGCCGTAAGCGCCTTGGTCATCGTCAGCGGGTCCGAAGCGGGGACTTCGCCGTTCATGATAATTTCGAAATCGAGGCCGTTTTCCTGGCGCACCGCATAGACCGGAATCAGTGCCGCGCCGAATTTAAGCGCGAGTTCCGCCGGAACGGTTGACGTGACAGCAGGCTTGCCGAAAAAGTCGATCGGCTCTCCGCCCTGGGCATAGAGGTCGGTGACAATGGCAGCGATGCCGCCCTTCTTCAGATGCCGCACCAGTTCGACCATGCCGCGCTTGCCCTGTTCAAACATCGGTTCACCGGTGCTCTTCATGGCTGCGACGTAATGCTCGTTGAAGTAGGGGTTCGCCATCCGCCGGTACAGCGCGCCCATCTCGTGGCCGCGGGCGATCAATGCAGCGCGGGCGGCGTCGTAATTACCAAAGTGTGCGGTGGCCAGCAGCACCGGCCGTCCGGCTGCGCGGGCTTTTTCAAGCGCTTCCAGTCCCGGGCCGGTGATGGGCGCCGATTTCGCCTTCTCATGGAATGTCTCGCAATCATAAAGCTCGGCAATCATCCGCCCGGCATTATTGCTCACATCCCGGTAAAGCTGGTCAGGATCCAGGCCGGAGAGCTCAGGGCTGACCAGTTCCAGATTGTTGCGAACCCGCTTGTCAAAGCCTGCAAGCCGCCCCATGGCGGTGACCAGGCGGCCCATCAGCGGCACGCGCAGCCGGTAGGGGATCAGCCCGGCGCCCAGCAGCAGCCCGCGCAGAAACAGGTTGCTGCCAAAATATTTGACATGGCTCCAGGTGGAGAGCTCGGATGGGTCTACAGGCATGGCTTCTGGATGGCTGCGGCGCGAAAATGCGACTGGAAACCCGCATCATAAGCAGGCGCACCGGCGGGCACAAGCATGTCGAAGGCGGCGTCCGCCCTGTCAGTTCAGGGCGGGTGCCGCAGGCGCAGGGCGCGCCGGTTTCCGGACGCGCGGTGTCAGTCTTCGGCGCTGTCGTCGTCGTCGTCGGTTTTCAGTTCAATTTCACCGGTCGCTACCAGGTCGCGCATGGCCGAGATGATCAAGCCAAAGGCGGCCTCGCCATCGCTTCGCTTGACTTTGCCGCGCTCCGCCACTTCTTCGCGGATGTTGTCGGCCATCCGGCTCGACATGTTCTTGAGCAGGAATTCATTAGTGGCAACATCCTCCTCGTCCGAGGCGAAGGCCATGGCGGTGACCAGATCCGGCTGAGACAATACCCGCATCAGCTTGGGCACGTCGACGGGCTGCATCCGCTCGCCGATCAGCGCATAGGTAAAGATCGCCTTGCGCACCTTGATGGCGAATTCCTCGTCCTCTTCGTCCAGCGCGGTCAGAACCTCGTCGCGCTTGGCTGCCGCGGCTTCGGTCAGGATTCCGCCCAGCCGCTGGCCGGGGGTGTCGTCAAAGGCAAGCTCCGGCCGGGCCTCGACCTGGGCGGCCAGCGACAGGCCGATCCGGTCGACGGTTTCGGGTGTCACTTTGGCCGTCTGGCTGACCGCATAGGTGATGCGGCGGGCAATCGGGCCCGGCAGATGCACCAGCATCTGCGCGGCCTTGGCGGTGTCCAGCTTGGACAGCAGCACAGCGGCGACCTCAGTGCTTTCAGCCTCTGCCAGCGATGCCAGGTCTTCCGGCGGCAGCTGCTTCAGCCGCTGCCAAGGGTCGCCGAACTGGCGCACGCCGGCCTCCTTGCGCAGGCGGCTGTGGGTGTAGCGGCTGATCTTGCCTTCCATCGCGTTCAAGGCACCGGCCAGACCGTTGGGGAAATGCAGGCCGACATTGTCCAGCAGGTCGGCAAATTCTCCCGCCACCGCATTCAAGGTGTCGCGGTCGACAATCCGCATCCTGCCCATCTGCTGGGTCAGTTCCAGCTGCAGGTCATCCGGCAGCTCCTCCAGCGGGATTTCGGCGCCTTCGTTCAGCAGCAGCCGGACGATTATCGCGGCCTTGGCCTTGCCGCTCAGGCCGCTGCTGTTCCCCGCACCCATCGGCGCCGGGGCGGAAAACCCGCCCAGGTCGGGGCCGCCAGTTGCCATTGGAAGCGCCAGCATGTTGTCTTGAGGCATTCTCGCACCCTACCAAAGATTCTTCTCGATCATGGAAGGGCAGGATAAGCCGCAAGCCGTAAAGAAAGGCTGAAGCCTAGTAGCTATGGGACGCTCCCGTTTCGAGCGCGCTGCGCAGCGATGCTTCGGCCCATGTGCCGTCGCCGCCCCGTGCCTTGATCTCTTTCCACTGTATCAGGGCGGCGCCGAAATTTCCCTGTTCCACAAGGCCTTGTCCCATATACGAACGGGCAAGGATATTATCCGGATCGCGTGCGAGGGCCTGATCGTAATAGTCCTGCGCAAGTTCTGAATTTCCCAGCTTGCGATGGGTGAAACCCCAGTAGGTCAGCACCACGGAATCCTGCTGATCCGCCATCGCGCTAAGCACTGCCTGAGCATCCTCCTGGCGGCCGGCATAGGCCAGCTCGCGGGCAGCGCCCAGCAGCTGCTCCTGGTTCAGTGAGGACTTCCGGGGCCGAACGCAGCGTTTCTTCTGCTCATCCCAGACCCGCTTGCCCTTGCAGGTCTTGGTGGTCTCGGTGGGTTTGGGCGGGTTCCAGTCGTTGCCGCTGGCAGCAAGGGCAGCAACCGGGAGGGTCAGGGCGGCGGCCAAGGCAAGAAATCGCATATCGGAAACTCCAGACGCAGAATGTTCTGACCACTCTAACCCCGGAACCCCGGTCTGGATCTGCATTTTTGTTCACAAAGGCGTTTGTCCGGCGGCAGAACGCAAAACGCCCCGCCAGTCCGGCGGGGCGTTGTTAACACCATGCGCGGGCAGGCTTACTCGCCGAACACGCGCTTGAAGATCGTGTCGACGTGCTTGGTGTGATAGCCCATGTCGAATTTTTCGTTGATCGCTTCTTCGCCGAGGGCGGCGACCACATCGGCATCGGCCAGCAGCAGCTCGCGGAAATCAACGCGCTCTTCCCAGACCTTCAGGGCGTTGCGCTGCACCATCGCATAGGCGTCTTCGCGGCTGACGCCAGCCTGGGTCAGAGCCAGCAGAACCCGTTGCGACATCACCAGACCCGGGAATTTGTTCATGTTTTCCAGCATGTTTTCCGGGAACACCAGCATCTTGTCGACAACGCCGGCCAGGCGGTTGAGCGCGAAGTCCAGGGTCACAGTGGCGTCCGGGCCAATGCCGCGCTCGACGGAGGAATGCGAAATATCGCGCTCATGCCACAGCGCCACGTTCTCCATCGCCGGGATCACGGCCATGCGCACCAGGCGCGCCAGACCGGTGAGGTTCTCGGTCAGGACCGGGTTTTTCTTGTGCGGCATCGCGGAGGAGCCTTTCTGGCCCATCGAGAAGAATTCCGCGCCTTCCAGCACCTCGGTGCGCTGCATGTGGCGGATTTCCACGGCAATGTTCTCGATCGAGGACGCGATAACGCCGAGGGTGGCAAAGAACATCGCGTGACGGTCGCGCGGGATCACTTGGGTGGAGATTGGTTCGGGGCGCAGGCCCAGCTGCTCGCAGACGTGCTCTTCAACAGCCGGGTCGATGTTGGCAAAGGTGCCGACCGCGCCGGAGATCGCGCCGGTGGCCACTTCCCAGCGGGCCTTTTCCAGGCGGTTCTTGTTACGGTCCATCTCGGCATAGAAACGGGCAAAGGTCAGGCCCATGGTGGTCGGCTCGGCGTGGATGCCGTGGCTGCGGCCGACGCGCACGGTGTTCTTGTGCTCCAGCGCGCGTTTCTTCAGGGCTGCCAGCACCTTGTCCATACCCTCCAGCAGGATGTCGGCAGCGCGCACCAGCTGCACGTTCAGGCAGGTGTCCAGCACGTCAGAGGACGTCATGCCCTGATGCACAAACCGGGCTTCTTCCGAACCCACATGCTCAGCCAGGTGGGTGAGGAAGGCGATCACGTCATGCTTGGTCACGGCCTCGATTTCGTCGATGCGGGCGACGTCGAACTCCACGTCCTTGGCTTTCCACACCGCGTCTGCGTTCTCGCGCGGGATCACGCCCAGATTGGCCATGGCTTCGCAGGCGTGGGCCTCGATCTCGTACCAGATCTTGAACTTGGTCTCGGGCGACCAGATTGCGACCATCTCGGGGCGGGAATAGCGGGGGATCATGGGCGAAAGCACCTTTATGTGATTGTGCAGCAGATGCCCGGCCTCTTAGATCAGCAAAGGCAAGACAGCAAGGCTGGGAGGGTAGCATGAGGCAGATTGCCCTGATGATTGCGGTATCATTGGCGGTTTCACAGGTCTGCGCGTCGGAATGGCTGGTGCTGACTGGGGATGAAGTGCAAGCGGCGCTGGAAGGGCGCAGGCTTGTGTATGGCGACGGTGCTTGGCAGGAGTTCAGTGCGTCGGGCCGCACGCTTTATCATATGGGCCACGACAGCTGGGGCTATTGGGGAGTGCGCGATGGAAAATATTGCTCCAGCTGGCCGCCGTCGGACCTTTGGGCCTGTTATACGCTGGAAAGCGACGGTCAAGCGGTACGGTTTTCCGGCGAGGGCGGGGACATCGCCACGGGGCGCTATGCTGACCCTGAGGGCTGAGCGGGCGCAAGGGCATAATCGCGTCAAGATCCAGCGGCGAGCGGCTGTCTTGAATGGCCGGGCAGGCCGCGGTCAGCTTTCTCGCAAATGCGCCAGCAGCCGGGCATTGCGGCAGTAGGGCGGCGGCGCGTCCAGGTCTGTCACCTCACGTTGCAAACTGCTGCAGCCGTCCTGATTGCTGCAGGTGCTGCAGCGCAGGACTGCGCGCATGTATTTCCGGCCCTGCGCCTGCGGGTCCGCGGCAACGATGTCGCCATAGTCTATGCCCAGACGGCTGGCCATGCCCTGCACCAGGTCGCCGCTCCGGGCTAGTCTTGCAAAAAGTCCCATGTCTTTCCTCCCGTGCCCGGCCAGCGCCGGACTGGAAACAGCATGGGCGGGAATGCGCGGCGGCACGTTGATTTGGCGCAAACTTCAACGGCAGGCTGGGGCTCCCGCCTGCGCTGCGGCCTTCTGACGAAGGCCTGCCGCAGTTGGGCCCGGCGCCGCGCCTTGCGCGGCGCCGGGCCCAAGGCCGCTGGCGGTGCAGGTTTCCTGCACGGCCGGGGCGCGGGAGCACCGCCGGAAATTGCCGGGTGTCAGGCTTCAGCCTGTTCCGTTGCCTCCAGCCGGGTCACAACCCTGGCGCCGCTTTCCAGGGTGCGGTGCACCGGGCATTTGTCGGCAATCTCCAGCAGCCGGCTGCGCTGTTTCTCGCTCAAGGGGCCGCACAGCCGCACCACCCGGGTGAATTGGTCGATCTTGGCTGGCCCGGAGGGCAGGGCGTCCTGGGCGTGCACTTTATCGTGGCTGACATCAACGCTAATCCCTTCCAGCGGCCAGCCCTTGCGCCGGGCATACATCCTGAGCGTCATCGACGTGCAGGCGCCCAGGCCCGCAGCCACGAACCCGTAGGGGGACATGCCGCGGTTGGTGCCGCCATAGGCCAGCGGCTCGTCAGCCAAAGCGTGGTGATAGGGGCCGGATTGCACATCCTGCAGAAACCCGCCCGGGTCCGCCTCCGTCACCCGCAGGATACCTTCCGGTGCACCGGGTGGCGGCGCGGGCGGGGTCATGCCGATATAGCGCCCGGCCCAGGCCGCGATCACTTCTGCAGCATACTCCGCGTCCGCAGGGCGCGAGATCAGGTGGTCGGCATCGTCCAGAGTAACAAAGCTCTTGGGATGCTTGGCGGCGGCGAAGATCGAACCGGCATTGTCGATGCTCACCGTCTCATCCCTCGGCGCGTGGAGAACCAGAAGCGCCGCCTTCAGTTCTGCAATCGCGGGCGCCAGCGCCTCGGCTTTGATATCCTCGACAAACTCCTTGCCGATCACAAAGGGCCGCCCGGCCAGACAGACCTCTGCGCGGCCCTTGGCCTCGATCTCCGGCAGGGCTGCATCGAAATGGTGCGAGACATGGCCAGGATCAAACGGCGCCCCCAATGTCACCACGCCTTTGGCCGAAGGGATCCCGGCACGCGCGCGCAGCACAGCGGCACCGCCCAGCGAATGGCCGATCAGCAGCGAAGGCGCCATGTTGCGTGAGGCCAGATACTGCGCCGCCAGGATCAGGTCTGCCACGTTGGAGGTGAAAGTGGTGTTGGCAAACTCACCTTCGGAGTGGCCGAGGCCGGTGAAGTCGAAGCGCAGCACTGCAATCCCCATCGCCGCCAGCCGCCCGGCAATCCGCCGCGCGGCGGGAATGTCCTTGGAGCAGGTGAAGCAATGGGCAAAGAGGGCGGTCGCCAGCACCGGCCCGTCGGGCAGGTCGAGACGGGCAGCAAGGGTATTTCCGGCGTGGCCGGTGAATGAAATCCGTTCCATGGGCATTGGCGTGGCCTTTATTGGGTGATCCGCATAGATTGAGCGCGCAACGTGGCCTGAACAAGGCAGCAGCCCCCAACGTCACGGGAAGGTGAAGCCAGATGAGCAGCAGTACCATAGAGGGCATCGGATGTTTCAGGCCGCAGTGCGGGCGGGACCGGCAGATGTGGCAGCGGTTGGCGGACTTCTGCGCCAGCGAACGCCAGGCCTTCGGCCGCAATCCGGAAACCGGCCACGTGACCGGATCCGCTTTTGTGCTGTCGCCTGACAGGAAGAGCGTGCTGCTGACCCATCACAAGAAGCTTAACCGCTGGCTCCAGCTGGGCGGCCATTGCGACGGCATTGCCGACGTGCCCTTCGTGGCGCTGAAGGAAGCCTATGAGGAAAGCGGTCTGTCGCGGATCAGGCTCTTGTCCACGCAGGTGTTCGATGTCGATATCCACGGGATCCCTGCAAGTACCCGCGACTGCGCGCATCTGCATTACGATGTGCGATACCTGTTTCAGGCCGCGGCGGGGGAGATCGCTGCCAGCGATGAATCCCACGCCCTGGCCTGGGTGCCGCTGGATCAGCTGGAAGAGGTAACCGATTCGCCCGGTGTGCTGGTCCTGCGGGAGAAGCTGGCGCGGTTCCTGAGCCGCTATTGTTAAGGCGTGGCGCCTGACGGCGCCGCAGGCTGTCCCGGCCCCTCCTTGCGGGAGGGACCGGCATTTGGGCGTTACGCTTCTCCCAGCAGTGCCTTGTCGAACGGGTAGGTGGTCAGGTTCTCATAGCCGTCCTCGGTGATCAGCACCTGGTCTTCCAGTTTGATCGAGAAGTCGCCGCCCTCGGGCGACACCAGCGCTTCGACACAAAGCACCATGCCCGGCTCAAGCACATAGTCAAAGGCGCCCTCGACCATCTGGTCCGGATAGGCG
Organism: Leisingera sp. ABM4_103; assembly: GCF_056158685.1. Classification (NCBI taxonomy): domain Bacteria; kingdom Pseudomonadati; phylum Pseudomonadota; class Alphaproteobacteria; order Rhodobacterales; family Roseobacteraceae; genus Leisingera; species Leisingera sp. ABM4_103. The sequence goes on from NZ_JBSWTU010000005.1 coordinate 3,112,319, forward strand.
ACCAGCGGCCACTCATCGCAGAGGCCGACGCCGTGCATCATGCAGCCGTATTTCTGTTTCTGGAACTCTGCGTCCAGCGCGTGGCAGCCCTTGGAGAGCTCCTGGATGTTCACACCCGGTTTCAGCATTTCCATGTTGTACCGGATGTGCTCCAGCCCGTGCTGCATGGCATAGATCATGTCGGGGCGCGGTTTCCGGTCGCCGATCCACCAGCTGCGGGAGATGTCGATGCAAATCCCGTAGGAGCCGACCAGATCGGTGTCGAAGCTGATCATTTCGTTGTTTTTGATGATGCGCGGCCCGCATTCCTGGAACCAGGGGTTGGTGCGCGGACCAGAGGCGAGAAGGCGGGTTTCTATCCATTCGCCGCCGCGGCGGATGTTTTCCGCGTGCAGTACCGCCCAGACGTCATCCTCGGAGATATTGCCGCCCGGGATCTGCTCACGGGCGAACGTTTCCATCGCCGCCACTGCGGTTTCGCAGGCGTGGTGGGCGCATCGCATCGCCAGAATCTCGTCCGGGCCTTTCACCGCGCGGCATTTCTCGGTCAGCTCTTCGCCGGGGAAGATCTCCAGCCCCTGTGCTTCCAGCGCCCGGAGCCCGTGCAGCATCACCTTGTCGACCGCCAGCCGCTTGTTGCTGCCGCTGTGCTCCTCCAGCAGGATGCGCACCTCGTTGGAGAACTTATCGGCGGCCACGTCGATCTTGTCGCCGCGGTCAAAATAGAACAGGTCCGCGCCCGCGCGCTGTTCCCGCACCAGCGGGTTGAATTCGCTCAAGAAAGGCGACTGCTTGTAATCCCACAGCACCATGTAGCCATCGGCGCAGATCAGCAGGGCGCGGAACGGGTTGTGGGTGTTCCACAGCTGCATGTTGGTGGAGTTGGTCGCATAGCGGATATTGAGCGGGTCGAACACCAGAAGGCCGCCATAGCCGCGGTCGTTGATGAAACGGGTCAGCCGCTCCCAGCGGAATCTGCGCATGGCCTGCAGGTCCGGCAACTGCAGCCCGGCCTCTGCCCATTCGCCGAAAGCCAGCCGGGTCGGGCCGATCTCGACACGGTCGTTGTCGTTCGGGGTGTTGTCGCCCAGCCTGTCACCGCGAGTTGGGTCGATTTTGCGGATGTCGCGGTAGTGCTCGTTCATGCGTGGCCTCCGTCGCTGCACAGTCCTGTCCAATGTGCCGCCTGCGGCCGGGGGAATCGCGGCAGAAAGCGACGGGTTTTCCGGTCGTTTCTGACCTAAGATGCAACGTTGCGGCTGATTCCCGGCGGTTGGAATGCTATCGCAGAAGGATGAAAGCGATTCTGCAGAAGACCATTCCCTACAACCCGCTGGAGGAGAAGAAACTCCCCGGCATTCAGCCGCTTGCGCCTGATGGCTGGCTGGCGGCGGATGATGCCTATGCAGGCCAGATGGCAGAGCGGGAGCGGCTGCTGTCCACCCGGCGGGACGAGGTCCTGCGGCTGGACGCCAGCGCGATGGCAGCGGCGCAAGAGCTGCTGCAGATGGCGCTGGATGCGATGGATTCCGGGGCTGAAGATGCAGCGCTGCGGCTGGATGGCGTGCGGGTCGCGGTCGACTGGGAGGATCCCTTGGGAACCTTGGGCCGGATAGCGCAGCAGGATTTCTGCATCCTGCAGAAACCGGACGGGGCGGAGGAACATGTTCTGACCGGTGCGGTTTTGTGTTTTCCGGCAAGCTGGACGCTGGCGGAGAAATTCATGCGGCCATTGACCGGCATTCATGTGCCGGTGGACAGCTATGACGCGGGCATCGCTGCGCGGGTACAGCGGTTGTTTGACGGGGTGCAGGCGGGCCTGCCGCTGTGGCGGTTCAACGCGCTGTGGTACCGGGACCCGGCGCTATACCAGCCGCGCAGCCAGTACGCTCCGCGTGAAAAACCGGACGCCAGCAGGGCCTGGTATCTGCGAAGCGAAAAGCAGGTGATCCTGCGGCTGCCGCAGACCCGTGCTGTGGTGTTTGCCATCCACACCCACGTGCTTGCGCGGGCGGATGTGATGCGCCAGTGGGGTCCCCGTCAAGAGGACCCTGCGGCGCGGCCTTAGGGGAACAGCGGGCGTGCGGCCTGCACCATGCCTGCGCTGTCCAGGAACAAGAACAGAGCGGCCAGCAGAAGCAGATGGCTGACAAAACGCAGCCGGCGGCGCGGCGCGATGCTGAAAGCGGCCAGAGCCGGGACCTGCAACTGGCTGCTCCAGCCGCTTGGCTGCGGTCCGGCCTGCAGCGGCCTGCGGCTTCGGGCGCGTGCTCGTTCGGCTGCGGCCGAGGCACCGGGTCCTGCTGCACGGTTTACTGCATCTTGAAAAGCGCGTTCGCAGTGGGCCTCAAGCGCAAGCGCGGCTTGGTCTACCGGTGCAAAGCAAGCGCGGCCGCGGGGACGCTCTGGTCGCGGCTGCCTTGGCTGGCTGGTTTCAACAGAGGTTTCTGCCTGGCCGGATACCGCGGGTTGAGGTGCGAACACGCTCAGGAACTGGTCGCAGGTCAAAGCGACCTCAGTATCAAGCCACTCGACGGAGGTGGCTTCGACAGCGGAAAGCAGCCGCCGCAGTACCTCAGCCAGCAGCATCTCGGTGATCTCGCGGTCGCAATGCTCCGGATGAACCGGGGACAGCGACACTTCCAGCAGTGCCGAGGGCTGCAGCATGCTTCCGGTGAGACGGCTGGAGCGCCGCAGCGGAACCCGGCGCAGGCGTACAGTGACAAAGTAATGATCGCATTGCAGCCGGGCGGCATTCTCGGCGCGGGCCTCGATGGTTTCCGCGGAATGGCCAAAGTCTTCGAGCGTGTCCACCACCGCGGAAACCGCAGCGGAAAGGGTTTCTTGATCGCGGCTTTCCAGCCCAAGCCTGCCCGTAAATTGCACGTTCTTTGCCACCGTCCGGATCCTCCATTCAGGGTGCCGATAAAAGAAGAATAAAAATTGAAGGGGTTCAAAGTGGGGCAGAAGATTAGGCCGTGCGGGAAACTGTGCAAACAGAAAAAGGGCAAATGAGGCAGTTCTTAAGTTTCTGAATCTAAACGGTTTAACACTGGTCCTGCTGAAAATAGGACCCCAAATGCGGCTCAACTGTGGCATCTGCGGAACACATTGATGCCCTAGAGCTTACAATGAAGCGGGAATTGCCTGCACTGTTCCTGGCGTGATTTACAACTGCGCCTCCCGCCCGCGCCGGGGACGGCGGCAAGTGCAGCGATAAACGATCGCTGCCGCGGTCAGCCGTCGATCTGGCGTCCCATGATCGCCAGCGATTGCTGATAAACAGTGGCGGCGTTCCATTGCTTAAGAACGGGGTAATTCGGCTCGCCTGGCTGATAGCCTTTGCCGGGCTTCCAGCCCTTCTTGCGCAGGTAATAGGCGGTGGAGGCCAGGGCATCACCCATGTTGTAGAAATCCACCCGGCCGTTGCCGTCCCAGTCCTGGCCGTATTGCAGGGCATTGCCGGGAAGAAACTGGGTGTGGCCCAGCTCGCCGTGCTTGGCACCAAGCGTGCCAGGGGTGATGGCACCCTGATCCACCAGCTTCAGCGCCCCCAGCGCATGCGGGCGGAAGAAATCGGAGCGGCGGCAGTCGTAGGTCAGCGTCACGATTGCTGAGACCACCTGGCTGTCGCCCATGTAATTGCCAAAGGCTGTCTCCATACCGTGGATGGCAATCAGCACACCCGCGGGCACGCCGTACTTTCGTTCCAGTGCGGCGTAGAAGTCGGGATTGCGCGCCTTGCGCTTGCGGCCCTGCGCCACGATGGTGGCAGAGCCGCGGACCTGCATGAACTTCTCCAAAGAGTATTTGAAACTCTTCTGGTTGCGGTCGGCGGCGATGGTGCGGCGGGCGTATTGCGCATTTGCCAGTGCTTGCAGCCCGGCTTTACGCACCCCGGCACGTTTGGCCTCGCGGCTGAACGCCTGTTTCCAGGCATCAAACCCGGCAGAGGTATTGCCGCAGGTCGCAGCCACGGCGGGAGAAGCAAGAAAGGCGGAAATCAGGGCAGGGGCAATCAGCCGGCGCATGAATAGAACTCTCGAAATGTGACTCGTGTTCCTGCAGCCTAGCGTGACTGTGGCCCATGTCTAACGGGAAATCCTGCGATTGGTTCCCATCCGCCTAGGTAAAGGCCGTCCCCGCTGCCAGTGCCAGACCGTCGGCAACCGCTGTCATGGCATTTTCCGTCTCGACACGCGCATTTGGACACAAAGACCGCATCTCAGCCTGCACCGCCGCCAGCAGCGAAGAGCCGCCGACCATGACAATCCGGTCAACTTGCGCCCCCTTGAGACCTGACTGATCCAGGGTTTCTGCGGCACAGAGGCCGATGGACCGGGTCTGTTCCGCCAGCGTTTGGTTCATGTCCTCGGCGGGCATCGGAACCGACAATCCGCGCTGCAATAACTTGAGGTCGATTGCTGCCGTGTTCTCAGCGCCATTGGCGCGGATCTTGCCGCGCTCCACCGCAAAAGCCAGTTCGTGCCCCAGCTCATCTTCCAGCACGGCCACCAGCCGGGCGAGCTTTTCGGGCTCAACCGCATTTGCGGCCAGGTCCTGCGCGGCGCGGCGGTTTTCGGGACTGTAAAGGAAGGGGATCAGCTGCCAGGTGGCCAGATCGTTGAACAGCCGGTTCGGCGCGGGCAGGCTGCCGCCGCCGAAGGTGTTGCGGATCTGGCTGCCGCGCCCCAAGAGCGGCATCACATGATGAATGCTCAGCTGCCTGTCGAAATCGGTGCCGCCCAGACGAACCCCGTGCGAGGCCAGGATACGAGCCGAGCCATCCGCGTCCAGCTCGAACGCGGTAAAGTCTGACGTGCCGCCGCCGATGTCGACGATCAGCCCCAGCCCCGGCGATGGGGCAGCGGCGCGCAGGGCGGCTTCGGGTTCGTACATGAACATCACGTCTTCAAAACCGGCCTCAAGATAGCAGGCGCGCAGGTCCTTTTCCGCCTGTGCATCTCGGTCTGCACTTTTGGAGTGGAACCGCACCGGCCGCCCGGACAGCGCATGGGTGAACTGCATGCGGGTGGCCGCCTCGGCGCGCCGTTTCAACTCTGCCAGGAAACGGGCGATGATCGTGGCAAAGCTGATCCGCTCGCCGCCCAGCCGCCGCTCCTCATGCAACAGGGAAGTGCCGAGAAGGCTCTTGAGCGCGCGCATGAACCGGCCTTCCTCGCCGCTGATCAGCGCTCGCGTGGCGCTGTGGCCGATCCGCATCTGCCGGGAGTCCTCTGCGAAGAACACCGCTGTGGGCAAGGTCTGTTCGCCAGGTTCCATCTCCACCAGCCAAGGGCGCCCTGCGACGGCGATGCCGGCTGCGGAGTTGGAGGTGCCGAAGTCGATACCAAGAGTGCTGGGGGCGGTCATGAGGGAGATCCTGTACGCAAACCGGAGCGGGCCCGGCTATAGCATAAGACAATCGCGATCAAGGCGAATCATCCCCTTATGCGGCTGAAAGATGCACTTGGGCGGATTGCCGCAGGAGGTACAAGTCCTTCAAAACCCTACAGTAAAGCCTGCGTAAAAAGATCTTAATTCCTGAATGTCACCGTTTAAACGCCTGCCGCCCAGAGCAGGTTGTTTGGAGTTCGGAAGATGAGTAAAACTGATTACCAGCGCATCATCTCAAAATTTGCGCTTGATGGAGACCATCAGAAAGACCTGGCACGCGCGAGCAAAATGCTAGTGCCTTACTTCGATGTAATCCTCGACAAATTCTATGATTTTGCCCGGGCTGACAGCGAAGCCAGCAAGTTCTTTCCCGACGAGCAGATCCTTACCCATGCCAGAACCGCGCAAAAGCGGCATTGGGAACTTCTGCTGCGGGGCGACTTCCCGGAGGAGTATTTCGCTTCGGCCGAACGCGTCGGAAGTGTTCATTTTAAGATCCAGCTTCCCTTCGAGCTGTACCTGTCTGCCTATTCACGGGCAACATCGCATATCCAGCAGGTTCTCGGCGAAAAGTTCGGCGCCGTAGTAACCCCCGGTGGGCGGCGCAAGCTGTTTGCGATGCTGGGGGCTCTGAACCGCGTCTTTGCGCTGGATACCTATTTCGTCATCGACGCCTATTTTGCGGCGCAGCGCGCCGAACAGGACACAGCCTTTGACTATATCACTGCCGGGATCGAGCGGATGGAGGCCCGTGATCTGTCCCAGAAGATCCCAGCGCCCGGCGAGAGCGATTATCCCCAGCGTTATGATCAGGTGCGGGTGACCTTCAACCGGCTGATGGGAAGCCTGGCAGGCGTAATTGGCAGCATCCAGGACTCGGCCACGGGCCTGAACAGCACAGCCGGCGAAATTTCCGACGCTGCGCAGGAATTGTCCCAGCGGACCGAAACCCAGGCCGCAACGCTCGAGCAGACAGCGGCGGCCGTTGAGGAGATAACCGCCAGCATGCGGACGTCGGCCGACGCGACCCAGGAAACCAGCAGCGTGGCCGCCACCGCGCAAGCCTGCGCAGAAGACGGCTTTTCCGTGGTGACCGATGCGGTGAAAAAGATGAAGGAAATCGCCGACTCCTCGGAAAGAATTTCACAGATCATCGGTGTGATTGACGACATTTCCTTCCAGACCAACCTGCTGGCGCTGAACGCCGGGGTCGAGGCCGCCCGTGCGGGCGAAGCGGGGCGCGGCTTTGCGGTTGTCGCTTCTGAGGTGCGCGGGCTTGCGCAGCGCGCCGCTGTATCGGCCAAGGAGATCAAGGAACTGATCAATATCAGCTCAGGCCACGTGGACAAGGGCGTTTCGCTGGTGGACCGGGCAGGCGAGGTGCTGAACCGGATTGTGACTGACGTAAAGAAAGTGTCGGAATTGTCGGCGTCGGTCTCGGCCTCGGCGGGCGAGCAGACCACCGGACTGACTGAGATCAACACAGGGGTTTCGCATCTGGACGGGGTCACCCAGCAGAACGCGGCCATGGTTGAGCAGACGACGGCCGCCACGGTGACAATGCGCCAGGATGCGCAGTCGCTTGCTGACCTGGTCAGATCCTTCGATGTCGGGCAGACAGCCGGCCCGATTGCCGCCGGAGACGGGGACGCTGGCGGCAGCCTGCGTCTGGCCGGCTGATGCGGTGATCCGCCGTATCCCAGCGGCACAGACAGAAAAAGGCGCCCCTTGGGGCGCCTCTTCCTTTGTAATTTCAGCGGCTTAGCAGCTGTAGTACATGCCGAACTCAACCGGGTGCGGGGTGTGCTCGTACTTGTGGACCTCTTCCATCTTCAGCTCGATGTAGCCGTCGATCTGGTCCTTGGTGAACACGTCGCCCTGCAGCAGGAAGTCGTGGTCGGCGGCCAGCGCGTCGACGGCTTCACGCAGCGAGCCGCAGACGGTCGGGATGCCTTCCAGCTCTTCGGCCGGCAGATCGTACAGGTTCTTGTCCATGGCTTCGCCCGGATCGATCTTGTTGCGGATGCCGTCCAGACCGGCCATCAGCAGTGCTGCAAAGCACAGGTAGGGGTTCGCCGCCGGATCGGGGAAGCGGGCCTCGACGCGCTTGGCTTTCGGGCTTTCGGTCCACGGAATACGCACACAGCCGGAGCGGTTGCGGGCGGAGTAGGCGCGCAGAACCGGTGCCTCGAAGCCCGGGATCAGGCGCTTGTAGGAGTTGGTGGACGGGTTGGTGAAGGCATTCAGCGTCTTGGCATGCTTCAGGATACCGCCGATGAAGTACAGCGCTTCCTGGCTGAGGTCGGCATATTTGTCGCCTGCAAACAGCGGCTTGCCGTCTTTCCAGATCGACATGTTCACGTGCATGCCGGAACCGTTGTCGCCATAGATCGGCTTCGGCATGAAGGTTGCCGATTTGCCGTAAGCGTGCGCCACGTTGTGAATCACGTATTTGTATTTCTGCAGCTCGTCGGCCTGTTTGGTCAGCGAGTCAAAGATCAGGCCCAGCTCGTGCTGGCAGGAGGCCACTTCGTGGTGGTGCTTGTCCACCTTCATGCCCAGGCGCTTCATGGTCGACAGCATCTCAGACCGCAGGTCCTGCGCTTCGTCGGTCGGGTTGACCGGGAAGTAGCCGCCCTTCAGGCCCGGGCGGTGGCCCATGTTGCCCATTTCGAACTCGGCGTCGGTGTTCCAGGAGCCGTCGGTTGCGTCAACCTCGTAGGACACCTTGTTGATGGTGTTGGAGTAGCGCACGTCGTCGAACAGGAAGAATTCCGCTTCCGGGCCCATATAGGCCACGTCGCCGATGCCGGAGGACTTCAGGTAGGCCTCGGCCTTCTGGGCGGTACCGCGCGGGTCACGCTCATAGGCTTCGCCGGTGTCCGGCTCCACGATGGAGCAGTGCAGGCACAGGGTCTTTTCCGCATAGAACGGGTCGATGTATGCGGACTCGGTGTCTGCAACCAGTTTCATGTCGGAGTTTTCGATCGACTTCCAGCCGGCGATCGAGGAGCCGTCGAACATGAAGCCTTCTTCCAGGAAGTCTTCGTCGACCAGGTCCACATCCACGGTCACGTGCTGCAGCTTGCCGCGCACATCGGTGAAGCGGATGTCGACATAGGCGACGTCCTCGTCCTTAAGTGTCTTGAGAACTGCGTCTACGCTCATTCCCTCGGTCCTTTTTGTAGAGATGTAAGGATTTTCGTTGAAGTCTTTAGAGTGCGTCCGGGCCGGTCTCGCCGGTACGGATGCGGATCGCTTGCTCGACGGGCGAGACAAAGATCTTGCCGTCGCCGATCTTGTCGGTCTTGGCAGCATCGACAATGGCTTCAATCGCCTGGTCGACCTGATCGTCGTCCAGCACAACCTCGACCTTCACCTTGGGCAGGAAGTCGACCACATATTCGGCGCCGCGGTAGAGCTCGGTGTGGCCTTTCTGACGGCCAAAGCCCTTCACCTCGATCACCGAAAGGCCTTGGACGCCAACGTCCTGCAACGCTTCCTTCACCTCATCCAGTTTAAAAGGCTTGATGATGGCTTCGATCTTTTTCATCGGCTTTGGCTCCTCGCAAGCTTGTTGGAGGTGTCATTTCACTTCTAAATGAAGGCAGCAATGCACAGCTGTGCGGCTGCGGCAATTGTGGGCAGGATTTGATCGTGACTGCCCAAAAATTAAGCACTGCGCCCGGAAATTGCGCAGAATTGAATCGGGGAAGGGCAAAACATGACCGAACTGCTGACCGCAGCCCAGATGCGGGCCATTGAGCAGGCCGCCATAGAGTCCGGCGAGGTGACCGGGCTGGAACTGATGGAGCGCGCCGGGCAGGGGGTGGTTGAGGCCATCTTTGAGGAATGGCCGGAGCTGGCAGAAGAGCGAGGGGCCGGCCCCTCGCGCTCCCCGGAGTATTTGGGGAAAGATGAAGGGGCGCGCCGGGCGGTGGTTCTGTGCGGGCCGGGCAACAATGGCGGTGACGGCTTTGTGGTGGCGCGGCTGCTGAAGGAGCGCGGCTGGGAGGTAGAGGTGTTTCTTTATGGAGACCCGGCCAAGCTGCCGCCGGATGCGAAGGTGAATTATGAGCGGTGGCGGGAGATAGGGGCGGTGCGGCCGCTTTGTGAGGAAGTGATTGATGCTGGAGAGGGTGCAGATCTGGTGGTTGATGCGGTCTTCGGCACAGGGCTGGCGCGGCCGTTTCTGGATCACGGCGAGGTTCAAAGCGAGCTGAACCTGTGGCAGGCCGCTTCCAGCCGTGGCGCGGCCCCGCGGGTTGTGGCAGTCGATTTGCCCAGCGGCGCTTGCGCGGATAGCGGGCTGTACCTGGGGTGCGCGGGTGAAAACCCGTTCGATGCAGCTGTGATGGCAAATCTCACGGTGAGCTTCCACCGGGCAAAGCTTGGGCAATTCCTGTCTGTCGGCGCGGAAGGGTGCGGCAAAGTTGTTGTGAAGGACATTGGCCTTGCTGACAGGGGCAGCCCCGCGGTGCCGGGCGAAGTGGTGACGCTTGCGGCGCCATCTGCCGGCGGCAAGGCGGCGGGGCATAAGTACACCCACGGCCATGCCCTCGTCCTCTCTGGCGGTCATGGCAAAACCGGCGCCGCCCGGCTGGCTGCCCGCGGCGCGCTTCGGATCGGGGCTGGGCTGGTCACCGTCGGCTCGCCGCGCTCGGCGATGTTTGAAAACGCCGCCAATCTGACCGCCATCATGCTGCGCCAGATCGACGGCGCGCATGGGGTCAGCGAGCTCCTGGAGGACAAGCGTTTCAATGCGGTCTGCCTCGGCCCTGGCCTGGGCCGCGGCGCCGATACCCAGGCGCTGGTGATGGCGGTGCTGAAGGAAAATCGCGCCACCGTGCTGGACGCCGACGCGCTCACGAGGTTCGAGCTGAAACCCGAGGCGCTGTTTGAGATCCTGCACGGGAATTGTGTGCTGACCCCGCATGGCGGCGAATTCGCCAAACTGTTCCCGGACCTGGCGGACAAGCTGAACTCGCCCGCCACCTCAGGCCCGGCCTATTCCAAGGTGGACGCCACCCGCGAGGCGGCGAAGCGCGCGGGCTGCGTGGTGCTGTTCAAGGGGCCGGATACGGTAATCGCCGCGCCGGACGGGCGCTGCTCAGTCAATTCCGCCCATTACGAGCGCTCCGCGCCCTGGCTTGCCACAGCCGGATCTGGAGACGTGCTGGCGGGGTTCATCACCGGATTGATGGGGCGCGGCTTCTCCCCGATGCAGGCAGCGGAAACCGCCGCCTATCTCCACGTCGAATGCGCGCTGGAATTCGGCCCCGGCCTGATTGCCGAGGACCTGCCGGAGCAGATCCCCGCGGTGTTCCGCAAGCTTGGGATGTAAGCAGGCTCAAGCCGCCGGGCGCAGGTTCTCTTGCGGCGCGGCGGCTGCCGCCAGCTCAAGGCCGCCTGCATAGATCACATGCGGACGGGAGAACTCCAGCACCGTCAGCTCCATCATCTGCAGGCCCAGGTCGCGGATGAATTCGCCGTCCACCAGCTCATAGGCCGGCACCACCGCCTGCGGCTGGCTGAACATCGCCTTGGCGCGCCAGTCGCGGATCAGAATGCGCTGGTCCCAGGGCACGGTCAGATCATCTTCACACCGGGTGTCGCCCAATGACCCGGCGGTGATGCAAACTGCCTGCAGCATGGCACGGCGGGTTCGCACGGCTTCGACCTGGGCCATGCCTTGGGTGCGGGTGATCAGGCTGTCGCCTGCTTTGATGTCTTCTGCGGGACGCTCGCCCTCCCGGGTCAGCACGATGGTTCCGCGCAGCAGGCTGATGTTCTGGCTGCCTTGAAACAGGCGCCGGGGCTGCGTCTGGCCGCGCGCCGCCAGTTGCGCGCGCAGGGCCGCATTTCCAAACGGTTTCATATTATTGCTCGCTTTGTCTGCCTCAGACTTTTTTGCCAAGCTACGGCAGAACCGGATTCCAGGCCCAGCCTTTCGCGGCAAAAATCCGCTCATTGTTGCAATTATGCGGACGGATTGTTGCCGATCTGCACATCGGCATCCGGGCCGCGTTTTCCTCTCGCATCCCCCGCCAAGCTTTGCTATTCAGCGCGTCACGCGGCGGGCCTGACCCGGCGCACGTGCGGGTGTGGCGGAATTGGTAGACGCACCAGATTTAGGTTCTGGCGCCGCAAGGCGTGGGGGTTCAAGTCCCTTCACCCGCACCATCTTGATTTTAAAAGAATAACTTGGGTTGTATCGCGCGGAATGCGGCGGGTGAACCAGAGCGTTTTACACTTCGTTTTACACTCTTGGTTCTGTTCTTATTCCGTTTTTGTTCTGTTCCGGCGCAGCTGGGCCGTTTTGGACAGCTGCTTTTGCCTGGCTTGCTGGCGGTACTTTTTGACCATCTCCAACGACTTGTGGCCGGTCACAGACTGAATTTCTGTGTCGGAACAACCGGCCTCTGCCAGCTCTTTCGCGGCGGTGTAGCGCCAGCCGTGGATAACAAAGTCCTCGGCCTCGATCTTCTTGCGGACCTCGGCCACAAGGCTCTGAGCGCGCCTTTTGCTGAGGTGCTGGGTCAGGTTTTTGGCCAGGATGTGTTTCCCAGTGCGCGGCAGGAGCTCTAGGAAGGATTGCAGCCGCTCCGGGCAGAAGATTGAAAGCCGGGCGCCGGTTTTCTCCTGCACAACGTCCATATAGCCGCCCTGGAAGTGCGCCCATTCCATGGCAACCACATCGCCGATGCGCTGTCCGGTGCCGATGCAGAGTTCATAGATCGCGCGCTCAATCGTCAGGCCATGCTGCTCGCAGTAGCGCTCAAATGCCGCCAGCTTTGGTTCCGGCCAGGCTTCATAGCTGCCGCCTTTGAGTTTCTCGACGCCCTGGGCAGGGTTGGCGGTGATCCATTCCAGATCAATCGCGTGACGGGCCAGAATTGAAAGCTGTTCGATCATGGCATTTGCCTTGCGCCATTGGTCTGCATACTTGTCCCGTGCTGCGATAACGTGCTTGCGGCGCAGTTTGGTGAAGTCCTTTGGACCGTTCTTTTCGCGGAGCAGTTCCAGCGTGCGGCGGTACTCGGCTTTGGTGCTGGCTTTCAGCCCTTTGAAGCGCGGTGTCTGGTAGTAACTGGTAATCACAGCGTCAAAGGTGGTTTTGACAGTCCCCTGGTGCTGGCCGGACCTGATGGTCCAATACTCCCGGTCAAATTCCTCGCTGTCAGGATCGTCGGGCAGGCGGATCAGGGTCTTTCCCTTCCGAAAATACCAGTAGTCTTTTCCGCCGCGCGCGATGCGGGCCAAGTAGGGTTTTGAGTTCTTCTTTACCATTCGAAATCTTCACTCAGCATGGCGCCTGAGCTAATCGCTTCAAGCTGTTTCACGGACCAGCGTTCAACCTTGCCGCCGATCTTGACCGGCTTGGGCAGGCTGCCCGCTGCCACCAGAGCGCGGAATTCCTTAAGCGGCATATCCAGCATCTTAGCTGCTGTGCTTTCGCGCGCTAGGATTGGGTTTGCTGTGGCCACGAAATTCGCCTCCTGATTTCCGTCGATGCCCCCTCGATCGATGAGGGGGCAGAAAGAGAAACTCGATGGGGTTAGGACGTGCGGCCGAAGTAATAGGGGCGGCCGGTGTTCTCGGCTGTCTGATGGGCCATCGCAGCAAAGGTGGCCTGGCGCATGTATTCGACGCGGTGCCAGCGGAAGCCCAGCATCAGGCCGCTGGCGGTGGGCCGGAAGCGGAACTTGGCGCGAATATCGGCCGGTTCCTCGCCCTGATAGAGCGGGATGCAAAGGCCGATTTCCGTGGGCACCGTCATGTCGCCTTTGACCTTGGTTTCATCCTCGTAGACGAAGGTGCGGTCGCCGTTTTCCAGCCGGATGCCGCTCTTGAAAGAAACGTCCTGGGTGGCTTCGAGGTCGCGGCAGATTTCCAGCATCACTGAATGATCCGGGTCGCTGATATCTGCAACGTTCTCTTCGATGAACAGGGCGAATGCCTCCTGAGAATGCATTTCGCCTTCCATCTTGTTCCAGCGGTCGTATTCCTCGCTGTTGCGCAATTTCAGCGTTGCTGTGTGAGATGCGTGCTGGCGCTGCAGGTCGGTGCTGTTGTCATTGTGCCAGTCCAGGTGCGCACGGATCAGCCCGGCGTCATAGTCCGCGATCAGGATCGATCGGCCATCGCTGAACCGGTTGACGTAGTTGGTCAGGGATTCCCGGTCGTCGAGGATAACGGCCTGGCTGATGTGCTCGGGCAGGCGGTTCGGGTCGGAAATATCCTTGAGGTCGAAGCCCTCGGGGATGAAGGCGTGCTGCCGTCCGTCAGGGCCGGTAATTACCGGGTTCGCCAGCCGGGCGGCTTCAATCGCTGTGTCCATTGCTTGTTTGGGCAGGTTCGCGTCGGTGTTCTGCATTGTCTGTTCCTTCAGTTGCAGGGGATCATTCAGCGGCGGCAGGGCGCCGTCGCTCAATTTCGTCTTCAATGTCCATTTGGTTCGGATCGCGGCGGCTGAGGCGGCCTTCGTCGTCCGCGAAATAGATGCCGGTGCCCATCTGCCGGTGCGGTGTTTTGGAGCTGATCTTGGGCGTGCATTCGATCTGGCCCGCCTTGTTCCGCTTGAAGGGCAGCTTGATTGTGATTTCACCATCGCCACCAGTTTCGGCCATCGCGCTGATTACCTTCTCAAGGTGTTCGTCAGCTTCATGCAGGAGCTGGCCGCGGCGGAATGACTGAAGGAATTCGAGGAAGTTGATTGTGTGGTTGGGCAAGGGCATGTCGTGTCCTCTGTTGGTTCGGGTTAAGGGCGCGGGGTTGCGAGTTTGCCGGTCCATGCGTCGAATTCGGTGCGCAGGGCCTGGAAACGGTCGGCGGCGGTTTGGTCGTGCAGCAGCTCGCAGCGGCTGGTGACCTTGCAGACCTGGCGGACGTATTCCGCCGCGCCGCCTTGGGTTAGCTGCTTATCCGGGTAGCCGCAGCGTTGGGCTGCGAAGGTCTGAAACCGCGGGTCATTGCAGAGGATGCCTGCCTGCGTCGACGGCGGCAGATCCTCAAAGCGCTTTTTCTGTTCCGTGGGCATTGGCTTGCCTTTCTGCAGGGCGGGCGCGGCGCGGCTTCGTGAGTGGTGGACTTTGCCGCGCCCGGCGGATCTGGCGGGGTTCGGTTTCTGGAAAAGGGCCGGGGGTGGTTCGGGACGTGCCCCCGGCCAGTCTGCTGAGGCGCAGGTTTCAGATGGCCTCGGCAACTTGCGTGTCTGCGGGTGGCAGCGGAGCCGCGCCGTTGTACGGGCAATCCGGGCGGCCATCGGTGGCGCGGCGGGTGCCGTCGAGGGTGTGGTGGACTTGCGCGGCTCGCATCCACGCGTCCAGGGCAGCCGGCATGCCATCCCCGGAGGCGGAAACGCCCAGCAGGGTCACATACCAGCGCGTGGCTTCGAAATCGAAGCGGTCGCCGGGATCGGTGCTGCCCGGGGTGATCTTGCCGCCCAACTCCTGCAGCAGCATCGCTTGGCCGAAGCGGCATCGGGAGCGCATAGCGCGTTCGGCGGTATAAAGCTCCTGCGGGGTGCAGGGTCGGGCGGCGGTCAATGTGGAATGCATCTGCATGCGGGATCCTGATCATTTGTGCGCGGGCAGCGGATGGGTTGGAGGATTGCGCCGCCCGCGCTGATCCGCGCCGCAAGACGGGCGCGAAACCTCAATGAAAAGCGGCGCGTCAATCCTCCGTCACGCGCCGCTTTCGGCTATTATGGGTGGGGTGGTGCCCTTGGGTTCGCCCGGCCGGTGTTGCCGGTTTCAGCCGTGGCTCCGTGGGTGGCGGAAGCGGCCTGTGCGTCAGGCTGCATTGCGGCGCTGCACCGGTATATTCTTCTCTGCGATGAGGGCGCGCACCTTGGCTCCGACGCGCGCAAGGGTTTGGTCTGTCGGCTCGGGTGCGGGTTCCGGGCGGTCGATCAGATGAGCCGCGCGCAGGCGTGCCGGGTCAAAGCCTTGTCCGCGGGCGGCCTTCATGGCGGCCCATGCCTGGGTGAACAGGGCGGTATCGTGCAGGTAGTGTTCCGGTGATCCGACGATCTGGCGGGCGGTGTGAGTAATGTCTTGCATTCAATCCTCCATCGGTTGATAGGAGAAGAACTACATAGTACAAATAGCCTATGTCAATACGGTAATAGTCCAAAAATACTACTTTGTGGTACGGAAGGGCTGCGCGCGCGTTGGGTATTGAAATGAAAAACCCCGCGCAATGCGGGGTTCGCGTAAAGGAGAGATCAGGTGGATGACGGGAAATTGAAGGCCGGAGCGCTTGTGCCGGTGCCCCTGGGGGAGGTTGTCGTGCATATCGACGGCGCAATCCTGTGCGTGTCAGATCATGTCCGAATACGCTCTGATGGCTCCGAGGTTCGGGAGTGGCGGGCCTACGACTTAGTCCCGCGGTGTCAGGACGACACCGGTCTTCACCACCTCAAACGTGCCGTCTCGTTTAAAGTTGCAGCGATCACCGTCGCTGGTGATGAGATCAGTGCGTCCCAGGTTTCCTGACGGGCGGGGGTGGCCCCATTCGTGGATAGTGTAGACGCGCCCGTCGCTGCCGTCTGCGGTGATGGTTTTAAGGCGTTTAGGGGTCATTTATGTCCTCTATTAGCACGGAATTGAATGATAAAATGGAGTTTTCTCCCGGGTGGGTAACCGGAGACTTAAGTGTTGTCAGATTACGAAATTATTGTTCATCTTCGCCGTATTCTCGCTGAGACTGATCCGCAGCGTCAGCAAGACCTCGTCCATAGCCTAGTAGCTGCTGGCGCAGGTGTTCGGGCAGCCTCATCACTAGGCGAGCTATCTCTTTCTCTTCTTCGGTCCTCGCATCGCTGAGGAATTCTTCAAGCGTCGTTCCGAGGGCGGCGCATATCTTGCGGGCGGTATCAATGCGAGGGCTTCGCTTGTCTGCATTCTTGAACATCCCGCGAATGGCGCTGTTGTTTAGGCCTGCCTTGACGGCAAGCCCGGCCTCGGTGAGATCAGGATCTTCGTCAATCACTTGGCGAAGTTTCCGCAGAAATGGCTCTTTGATGTCGTCTGGGGTCATGGTTGTAATCAGAAAAGGTTTTTTGCCCTATTTCCATCGGACAATTGAACTTGACCGAAGTAGTACTAATGAACTACCACCTGTGGAATGGAGCAGTTTCTTTCACAGATCCGCAACTATGCGGAGGCTATTGGGGTAAAGCCCTCGACCGTCATTCAGAAGGCGGGTGCGGGCGGCGGTGCAACCTGGGGTCGGTGGGAGAGCGGGGAAAGCAGCCCGACGCTGCACACCGTCGACAAGATCCGCAAGCATATGGCGGACAACCCGCCACCTGCCGGTGATGCGGTCCCGGCGGAGGCGGCAGCATGAACCGCCCCAGCCTGACCCTGATTGTGAACAATGATGTGCCATGCGCTGAGCGTGGCGCGGCAGCCAGTCAAAAGTCTTGGTCAAATCAGTTTGACCCATATGCGCTGAAGGCTAGCGCGCCTGATCTTTGGTCGGCCTACTTCCGCGCCCGGTTCCGCAGCCCGCGCGAGGTTGCGCTGTTCTGCGATGTGAGCTTTCAAACCGCGCTGAACTGGTGGGGTGCGGTCACTGCCCCGGCCAGCCACATCGCGCTTCTGGTCATGCTGACCGATCCGGGCGCGGCAGCGTTTTTCGGTGATGCGTTGGCGAGTGCAGCGTGATGAGCAATGCCTGTCTATATAGTGGTCAATTACCAGCCGCATTCCTTCCGCAATGGTTCGATCGCCTCTTCAATGCCGGTAATATCGAACCGCGCAACAACTTTGCTTTGGCCGTAGGGAGTGAAACGGAAGATTGCGCGCTCGCTTCCAGTCATTGCCTTTATGAATGGAATGGCTTTGCTGCCGGTCCAAAGGCCAAGAGCCGCGTTATCAGTGCTGGCATCAAATTCCCGAGTGTGAGCGGGTTTGTCGCCAAAGCGATATTCTACCCGCCCGTACCCGCCCACGCCGGAAGCCAAGTGGCAATCGGTTGCAATGTAGATCGCAGTGGTGTTCTCGGAACAACGCAAGAGGAGCGTTGCCTTTTGTGCCGCTCCGTAGCTTCTGCACGACAACTCATTTTCGGACTGAAGCGAGGCATAAACATCTGTTGTGTCTTTGAACTCAGACTTGTCGACCCGGACATTCCAGTTGCCTTCGGGCGGTTTACTGACTGTTTGAGTGGGTGTCACACCGGCCTCTTTGTCATAGCAGGCGAGGCGATCCAAATCATTCTCAATCGCGGCGCAGGCGTTGGCGAATGTAGTGGTAGGGGACGTGGTTGCTGCGAGCATCAAGGCAGTTGCAAGGTGCCGTACAGAAGGCATCAAAGAATCCTTTTCGTCAATTTGTTGGCTCCCGCAAAAGGTGCAGGCAAACGGCGCGGCGGACAAGTCCCGGTTGTCTGTGAAGGTTTTGCAGGTGCTGTTCAGTGACCGTCCGTCCAGAAAGCGGCCACTGTGTCCTGTCAGAGGCCGAACTCACTGCCATCAAGTTGAACGATGAAGGCGTGCGCTTTCTTATGCTGTGTTTGGCCCGTGAAGTTCATGAATTTGCTGTCTCTCGCGACATCGCGCATAGCACGATTGAGAAGCAGTTGCCCCTCGTCTTTGGCGAACTCAACCGCCGCCTTGGCAACCTTCTTGACGTTCGCCGTGTTTCCACAGGGGATGCATCCTGCCTGGCCGGTCTCAGTGTCCACTTTTCCTACCCAGCTTATCGGCTTGCGGCACAGGCCGCAAAGGACCGAGCGGCTGGTTCCGTTGACGGAGATTGAGATGCTATCGTCGTCGCTCATTAGGGAATCCTCATTCGACCAGATGGTTGGCGCCTCGGACGATGCAGGCAATCGAGACGGCGAACAAGCCCCGGTTGTCTGCGGATCTGCTGCAGGTGTCGAGGTGGGCAGACCTCGGGGACACACCGAACGGGGGCAGGTGTACCTGCAAGCAGCCCCCTTTTTCCTCCCTGTTGGACTAGGGCGCGCAGCGGGTGTCTCGCTGTGCGCCCCTTTTTCTGCGGGGGCGGGGCATGCGTGATTTGACAGCAACTGCGCTGGATTTCCCGGTGGTGCCCGATTGGCTTTGGCTGGGCTGGTTTTGGGAGCCTGTCGGGCTTTTGAGCCGCCGCGCGCGCCTGGCTGAGGTGGCCGCAGATGCGGGCGGCAAGCTTGCTTGTTTGGCAACGCCCTTTGCGAACGTCTGCGGCGGGCCGGGTCAGGCGGCCGATGCGGCGATGATCTGGATGGACCGGGCCGCGGCAGCTGGGTTTCTGCCGCTGGCACCCGCCTATCTGGCCTTTGAGGCCGGGCGGGACGTGCCGGAGCCGGAAAAGGTGCTGCGCTATGCTGATCTGGTGATTGTGCCGCCGGTGCCCGGCTGGCAGCGGTCGGCCTGTGTGTGGCGGGCGGTCTGCTTGGCGCTGACGGATCACAAGCCGGTTTATTTGCTGGACGGGGGCGCCGATGGCTGACCCTTGGCAGCGCAAAGAAGTTATCGGGGATTGCACCCTGTACCTTGGCGACATGCGGGAAGTTCTGCCTGCGCTGGACGTGCAGGCGGATATGCTCTTGTCAGACACGCCTAACCGGATCGTTGCCGGGGGAAACACAACCGGCGGCATGAAAGGCTGCTTTTCGCATGACCGGTACGACAACTCGGGTGAGCTGTTCGATATTGTTGAGTGGGCAGACATGGCCCCGTTGTTGTTCGCGGCCTGACCGGAGCTAGCGGCCTGCTGCAGGGCGGGTTGGAACGATAATATGAGGAAGGGCAGGGCAATGCAGGACCAGGTGAACCGGTTCGACAACTACCCGGAGCCGCCGATCGAGGCGGAAGTTTCGCTGGGAGGATTCGAGCGGATCGATATGCCGATTGATTGGCTCGTCGAAGAATGGGCGGTTGGCCTGTCCTCGGCCGGGCTGGGGGCTCTCTTCCGCCTCTATGCCGTCAGCCTGCGGCAGTCGCCCGCGGGATCTCTGCCGGGCACTGTCCATGCCATTGAGCAGATCGTTCCGCGCAGTGTCGGGCACGATGAGCTGCGCGAAGCGCTGGAGTTGTGGCCTTTGCATTCTGATGGGCGCCGGTATTGGGCGCGCATCGTGCCTCTGGTGGAAGATGCTTGGGGCCGGAAACGCGGCAAGCGGACAAAGGATGCCATGCGCAAGACGCGCGAGCGGCTGGCGAAGAAACTGATGGAACTGGGCGTGTCCGAGAACGGCGCCAAGTTCGGTGAGCTGCAGGACATGGTGCTTGATGAGCTGCCGGATGGTGCACGGCTCACAACCAAAAACGTCTTGGATGCAGCTACTCGTGCCGGTGTTCTCGGAAATGTCCGCCCGGTCCGGTTGGACACTGTGGGACAGTCGACGGAGTGTCCAAAAGCGTCCGGCGGACAGTCCGCGGACAGTCACGGGACAGTTGGTGGACAGAATTCGGACAGTCCGCTTGTGTCCGGAAGGCCGCCCGGCTCGACATATAGTGCAGGGGTGCGGCGATGACATTTTTTTTGCCTGAAAACTGTCACGCTTTTTTCCGCGGCGAACAGACCAGATCAGATCAGAACCCCCTTACCCCCACGACAGTTGGACGGACGAAACGGCAACCGGTGCAGGCAGAGAAAGAGGAGCAGTGAAGGCTGATGTGCAGTGACCAAACTGAAAGCAAGCGCGCCCGGGTGCGGCGGCTGGTGATACAGCCGCTGCAGGACTTGGGCTTCAGGTTTCCGAAGGGCACGCCGGAGGACAGGCAGAGGGCTATGCTGGACCGGCTGGCGGACTCCATCGCCTACATGAGCGACAAGGGGCTGATTGCGTTGCAACAGTCCCTGCAGACCAAGGGTGAGGGCTCGGCCAAGTGCTTCTGGCCTTGCCGCGCAACGGTGATGGGCTGGGCGGAGGCACTGGAGTGCCGCCCGCTAGATGAGCTGCCGGAGCTGCTGGGGTGGTACCGGTCCCGCGCCGGGGCAGAGGCAATGCGGGACGGTGTGCTGCTGGCGGAATACTTGTTCTGGCGGGACAATAAGCGCCCCCCGGCAAAGGGGCCGGAGAAAGACAGGGTGCGGCGGCAGGCTGCAGAGTTCAACAGCGAATATCAGAAGATCATGGAACGGCGCGCGCGCGGGTTCCCGGATATCCACGACCAGGGAGATTTCGTCCGCTGGTATGAGCGCACGCTGAAGAAGTGCGAGGCGTGGGTGATGGAAGGCAAAGCGGCCCGGGAAGGGGCTGGATTGAAAGAAGGGATGCAGGCGTGAGCGAGCATGTAGCAGTGGTGGCCGCAGATGGTGAGGCGGTCATGACGCCGGTTGAAGAATACCTGGCGGCGCGCCAGCTTCGGGAAAAGAAAGAGGCGGCGCGGATCGATGCAGTGAAGGCGCGCGGGGATGTGCCGGCGGAGTGTGGCGACCGGATACCGGCGGCCCCGGCGCGGGGTGCCTTCCGGGTGTTTGAGCCGGTGCAGTTCTATCCTTCTGGCGAAAAGGGCTATGAGGCAAAGCCTGCAGGCTTTGAGGGCCGGAAGGCAATGCAAATGGCGGATGCCTTTGACGTGATGGCGGCCAGCGCGGCGCGGAAGAAAAAGCTTGCGCCGTTCTCGGCCGGGCAGGTTGCAATGGGCCGTCACTACCGGGATCTGCTGGAGCGGTACGAAAGCGCGGGTGTGCGCTGTTCCTCGGTTGAGGCAATCCGCACGGGCGGCAGCGGGCAGGGTGGCGAGTTCATTGACGCGGTGCTGCGGGATCGGGAAGAGATTGATCGGCTGCGGCGCCGCATCGGTGACGGAGTTGCGATGGAAGTTCGGAGGGTGCGCCCGTCCAAGCGCGGCACGCGCGGCGCCATCAGCAACCGCGCCCTGGTGGATATGGTCTGCCTGCATGACAGGACGATTAGCGACGTCCTGCGCAAGCATCATTGGTCGGTCAACGGCGACAATGTGAAAGCTGTGACGCGGGCGCTGGCCGGTGTGCTGGATGCGATGGCTGGGCCGGTCAGGGGAAAGTACGGTGTCAGGGGTTGCAACATTTACGATCGTGATTAAGTTCGTTCCCAAGGGCTATGGCGCAGCCTGGTAGCGTGTCCGTCTGGGGGACGGAAGGTAGCAGGATCTAATCCTGCCAGCTCGACCATCATGAATAACGCCTGGGTGTTTACGGACCTGGAGATATTGATGATGGAGACTATTCAGTCTTTTATGCCGTGGGTGGCAAGCCTTCGGGACTTTCTGTTGCTAATTCTAGTTGCGCTTAGGGTGTGGCGAGAGATCAGGAGGTTGTGGCGAGGGAAAACGTAAGATCAAATCTGCCTGTTCGCCTTTTCCGATAATCGGGGCTTGACGCTAACATCATCTGCGTGCCAATGAATATGCATCATCACGAAATGCGCCCGCAGGAAACTGCCGGGCGCTTTTGCTTTGGGGGTGCGCTTATGACGGCTCGGAGCGAGTACCACCACCTTTACAACCTTTCAGCTTGGCGGCGGCAGTTGCGGCCTCAGCATCTTCAGCGGGAGCCGCTGTGCCGTGCGTGCCTGCGTCGCAGTATCATCAATGATGGTTCGCTGACCTCGTCGGGCGAGCAGCAGTCCAATCCGCGGCGGCGCTTTCTGGTGGTGGATCACCTGGTGCCGCACCGCGGTGACAAGGCGCTGTTTCTGGATCCGGAAAACCTGCAGACGCTCTGCCCGGATGATCACGATCAGAACAAGCAGCGGCTGGAAACACGGGGCTACTCGGAAGAGCGCGGCGAAGATGGCTGGCCGCTCGACCCGATGCATCCGGCCAACGAATAAGGCCGCCGCCTTTCAAGTGGGAGGGGGAGGGGCGCAAGAAAATCCGCTTTCGGTGGAAACCGGAGGGGGAACCTTTCTGTGCGCAAAGTCGAAATTGGATAGAAAAAGCCACACGGGATAGGGAGTTAGGCAGGATTATGCGGGGGCGGAAACCAGCAGAAGAAAAGGTTGTGCCGCTCACCGAAGACGGCGGCCAGCTGCACAATCTGGATGAGCGCGCCCGGTCCCGCCTGGAGGAGCTGCGGCCGGAAGGGCTGACCGGCGAACTGCGTTGGACCTTTGACCGCCTGGCGCTGCCGCTGTGTCATCCGACCGTTGACCGGCTGAAGCCGCACAACGTGTTCATGTTCCGCCAGCTCTGCGCCGCGGTGGTCCGGCATGAGCGGCTGACTTTGGAGCTGGAAGAAACCGGCGAGACCTACGAGAGCGAGACCCGCAACGGCAAGCAGTTGAAGGCGCGCCCGGAGGTGGCCCAGCTCAATGAGACCTTCCGGCAGATCCGGGCGCTGGCAAATGACTTTGGCATGACACCCGCGGCGGAGCGGGGACTGTCCGGCGGCGGGCAGATGGGGTTCAATTTCCCTGACCCGAACGGGCCGGAGAGCTATCTGACGTGACCGATGCGGTCGCGCCGGTCTCCTACGAGGATGACCCGGTGACAGCTTGGGCGCAGGATGTGGTGGCCAGGGAGATCGTTGCGGGGCCGTATGTTCGGGCGGCGGCGGCGCGGCACCTGCGCGATCTGGTAGAAGGGCCGAAGCGGGGCCTGAAGTGGGATTTGGCGGCTGCGAAGCGGGCGATCAATTTCTTTCCCGATGTGCTGCGGCTGAACGGCGGGCAGTTCGAAGGCAAGCCGTTCCACCTGCACCCGAGCCAAGCGTTTCGCATCGGCTCGCTGTTCGGGTGGAAGAAGTACAGCGCCACGCACCGCGCCTGGCTGCGGCGGTTCAAGCGCTTCTATGACGAAGAGGGCAAGGGCAACGGCAAGTCGCCCATGCTCGGCGGCATCGGTCTATACATGCTGGTGGCGGACGGGGAGCCGCGGGCCGAGGTCTATGCGGCGGCGGCCAAGAAGGATCAGGCGGGTATCCTGTTTCAGGACGCGGTTGCGATGGTCGATCAGTCGCCGACTCTGAAGCGCCGGGTGGGGCAGCAGGGCGAAAACCCGGTCTGGCAGATGACCTATGTTGGCCGCCGGGGTGACAAGCGGAAGTTCAAGCCGCTGTCGGCGGAAAAGGCGCAGTCGGGCCCGCGCCCGCATTGCGCGCTGACGGACGAGGTGCATGAGCATCCGAACCGGGACGTGATCGACATGCTGGAGCGGGGTTTCAAGTTCCGCAAGCAGCCGCTGTTGTGCATGGCGACGAACTCCGGCACCGACAAGAAGTCGATCTGCTGGGAGGAGCATCAGCACGGCGTGAACGTTGTGACTGGCGTGCAGGAGGATGACAGCACCTTTGCCTTCATCTGCTCGCTGGACGAGGGCGACGATTGGGAGAATGACCCGAGCTGCTGGCCAAAGGTGAACCCGCTTCTGGGGGAGACGATCGAAGAAGACTACCTGCGGGATGTGGTCAAGCAAGCGAAGATGATGCCGGGCAAACGCAACGGCATCGCGCGGCTGCATTTCTGCCAGTGGACGCAATCCGTGAAGGCGGCGATCAAGCGCGAGGCCTGGACGGGCTGCCATGGTGATGTGGACCCGGAGGCGCTGACCAAAGCGGGCTACCCCTGTTTTGGCGGCCTCGATCTCAGCCAGGTGCGGGACTTTTCGGCGTTGACGCTGACTTGGGTTTTGGACGCTACCAAGGACGCGGAAAAGCTGGTGTCGAAAACTTGGTTCTGGACGCCGAAGGATACGCTTCTGGACCGCTCGGCGCGGGATCAAGCGCCCTATGAGTTATGGGCGGACAGAGAGTTTATCGAGGCGGTGCCGGGTGAGCGGCTGAAATACCCCTGGCTGGCGGATGCGCTGGCGGATCTGAACTCGCGCTATCAGCCGGAGGTGATCGCCTGCGACCAGTACGGGTTGGAACGGCTGAAGGATAGCCTCACAGAAAAGGGGCTAGTGCTGCCGACCGAGATCCATCCGCAGGGGTTCCAGAAGCGGGTGCTGGAAAAGGTGCCGGATCCGACCAATCCGGGGCAGGAGGTCGAGATTTACCTGTGGATGCCGGATTCCATCAACAAGCTGGAGAACGCGATCTATGACGGCCGGCTGACCGTGGCCAAGAACCCGCTGCTCGACAGCATGGCGGCCTCGGTCACCTATGCCGAGAACCGGACGGGGCACCGGATGTTCGACAAGGAAAAGGCGCACGGGCGGATCGACGGCATGGTGTCGCTTGGCATGTCCGTTGGCATGGCGCTGTGCCGGGAACGCGGGCAGCAGGAACAATCGCCCTGGGCGGATGACGATTACTCGCTGGAGGACACACTTTGGGACTGACGGGAATTTTCCGGCGCGGGTCACCGGCGCAGGCTGCGGCACCGGTGGAAACGCGGGCGCAGGTGATGATGGACAGCGGCGAGGCCTCGATCGCGGAAGTGCTGAGCGGAGAGGTGGCCGAAGGGGTCACTATGAAAGAGGCTCTGTCGCTGCCCGGCGTCTGGGCTGCGATCAACTTTCTGTCGGCGGCCATGGCGGGCCTGCCGGTCGAGGTGTTCGAGAAATCCGGCGAGCCGGGCGGCGACAAGAAGGTGACGGGCGGTGTGGCCGATGTGCTGGGCGCTGCGGTCAATGACAGCACCACCAGTTTCTCCTGGCGCGAGACCTTCTTTGCGGAGGTGTTCGGGCCGGGCCGGGCCTATACCTACATTGAGCGCCGCGGTGGCAGGGCGGTCAATCTCTTCCCGATGGAATATGACCGCACCACGGTGCGGAAGATGAAGGGACGGCTGTTCTACGATTACCGGGAGCCGTCCGGCAAGGTGAAGACCTACGAGGGCAAGGACGTGATCGATATCGCGTTCCTGCTGAAGCCGGATCACGTGGGGCACCACAACCCGGTGATGACCTGCGCCAGCGCCATCCGCCAAGGGCTGAACGCCAACCGCTATGCGTTGACGGTGTTCGGCAAAAACGGCGTGCCGCCCTATGTGCTGAAAGGCCCGTTCACCGCGGCCAAGGAAATGATGCGGGCGGCGGCGGACCTGATGAAGGTGACGCGCCGGTCCGCAGAGGAAGGTAAGCCGGTGCTGCCCATTCCAAGCGGCCATGATCTGGTGCGGCTCGGCGATGATCCGGAGAAGATGCAGTTGACGCCGGTGCAGATCTTTGCGGTCGGGCAGGCGGCGCGGATTTACCAGCTGCCGCCGGTCTTTCTGCAGGAACTGAGCAAGGGAAATTACAACAACATTGAGCACCAGGATTTGCACCTGGTGAAGCACACGCTGCGGCGCTGGGTGAAGAAGTTCGAGCAGGAACTCACGCTGAAGATCTTCGGGCGCGGGGCCAAGCGCTACGTCAAGCTGAACCTCGACGGTATCATGCGCGGCGACTTCAAGACCCGGATCGAGGCAATCGTGAAGGCGATCCAGAACGGGCTGATGACGCCGAATGAAGGCCGTGCGCTGGAGAACCGCGCGCCTCTACCAGGCGGCGATACGCTGCTGGTGCAGGGCGCCACGGTCCCGATTAAATTGGCCGGCAAGGCCTTCGCCAAGGGCGCGGCGGATTCCGCAGCTGACGATGACGCCGGGGCCAATGAGGGCGCGGCCGAACAGGAAACCGACACAGACTGAGAGGAGGCCGCCATGAGCGACCCGCAACGCGAGGTGCGTTTCTGCGCCGTCGCGCCCATCGAGCTGCGCGACGGCGACGCCGGGAGCGATCTGATCAATGTCACCGGCTACGCTGCCGTATTCGGAGAGCGGGCGGAGATCGGCCCGCTGGACCGCTGGGGCTGGGCCGAGGTGATCGAGCGCGGGGCTTTTGCCGAAGCGCTGTCACGCGGCGATGACGTGACCTTTCTGGTGGATCACGGGGGCTTGCCGCTGGCGCGCACCTCGTCCGGCACGCTCACGCTGGCGGAGGATCAGCGCGGCCTGCGGGTGGAAACCGCGCTGGACCCGTCCGATCCGGACGTGCAGCGGATCCTGCCGAAGATGAAGCGGGGCGACATGTCCAAGATGAGCTTTGCCTTCATTGCCGACAAAGAGACCTGGGACGAAACCGGCGATCATGCCCTGCGCGCAATTCATTCGGTTCAGCTGTTCGACGTCTCGATCGTGACGGACCCCGCCTATGACGGCACCGAAATCGGGCTGCGGTCGAAGACTGCAGCCCTGGGCGGCGACAGCGATTTCTATCGCCGCCAGATGCAGATGCGCGCGCGTCTGTCCGGCCTGGCCTGACTGGCCCCGCCCAGCAAGTTCGCGCCTTGGGCAAGCGCAGTTTCCAGACAACCGAAAGGGTTTGACATGTCGAAGATCAAGGAGCTGCGCGACAAGGCGCAGAAACTGCTGACCGAGGCCACCGGCATCCGGGACGGCATCAATGAGAAGACGCCGAAGGATGAGGCGCGCGCGGCGAACGAGAAGTTCGATGCGATGATGGACCAGTATGATGACCTCGTGAAAGAGGCCGACCGCGAAGAGCGTGCTTGCAAGGCCCGGCAGGAGGAAGAACAGCGCCGGGAAATGCGGGAGCGCGAAGAGCGCGAAGAGCGCCGCCCCGGCCAGGAAGATCGCAGCCACGTGCCCGG
Source organism: Leisingera sp. ABM4_103 (assembly GCF_056158685.1). Lineage (NCBI taxonomy): Bacteria > Pseudomonadati > Pseudomonadota > Alphaproteobacteria > Rhodobacterales > Roseobacteraceae > Leisingera > Leisingera sp. ABM4_103. The sequence continues at coordinate 3,139,198 of NZ_JBSWTU010000005.1, forward strand.
CGACAACGTCAGCGACGAATACCGCGAGGCGTTCCGCCAGTATCTGGCTTCCGGCGCCGACCTGTCCGAGCTGAGCAAAGAGGCTCGCGACGCACTGCGCTCCGGGTTCCGCGAGATCCGGACGCAGACCACCGGCACCGGCGCCAACGGCGGCATCCTCGTGCCGACCACGCTTGCCAATTCGATCAACATCGCGGCCGCGGCACACGGCCCGATGATGGACAGCAGTATCGCCACCGAAATCAACCTCTCCAACGGCGCCCCCTTCGACTTGCCGAAGGTCGATGACACCGCCGAGGAAGCGAACCCCCATACCGAAGGAGACGAGGGTGTGGATGATGACTCCGGCGATATCGTGCTGGCCAAGACCTCGCTGCTGGCCTACGCGCTTGTGACGCCCTGGATCAAATGGTCCTTTGAGCTGGCGCAGGATTCCTCCTTTGGTTTTGAAGCCTTGCTGGCCAAACTGATCGGCGAGCGCATTGGCCGCAAGGGTAATGCCTGGCTGACAGTCGGGTCTGGCACCAATGAGCCTTTGGGCTTTGTCACCGGCGCGCCGGTGGGCTGGACCGCGGCGGCGGCGGGGGCGCTGACCTTCGATGAAATCATGGACCTTGAGCATTCGGTTGACCCGGCATACCGCGGCGGCCCGAAGGTGCGCTTCCAGATGCATGACCAGACCGTCAAGGCGCTGAGAAAGCTGAAGGACACGAACGGGCGTTACATCTGGTCGGATGGCGACGTGACCAAGGGTGTGCCGGCCACGCTGAACAACAAGCCGGTGTCCTTCAACCAGGCCATGGCGCAGATCTCGGCCAGCGCCAAGCCGATCGCCTTCGGGGATTTCTCGGAATACTACGTCCGCAAGGTGGGCAACCCCTTGATCGGCGTCGCCCGCGAGAAGTTCTTCCCGAACCTCGGCATCATGGGCGTTCACCGGATCGACGGCGCACCTGCGCAGACCAAGGCGATCAAGACCCTGCAGATGGCGGCCTGACGCGGCTTCTGATCGGCGGTCCCTTCCGGGGCCGCCCTATCTCTTCCTTTATTCCTGAGGGCTTCCCATGAAAATCAAGATCACCACCAACTGCGCCGGTCCGTTCGGCAGCTTTACTGTTGGGCAGACGCCCACCGTTGCAGATGAGCTGGGCAAAGACCTGATCCGCGCGCAGTACGCGGAAATGGTTGACGCGGACGCCCAGCCGCCCGCACCTCGTTCCGAGGCCACCGAGGCCACCGAGGCCACCGAGGCCACCGAGGCCACCGAGGCCACCGAGGCCACCGAGGCCACCGAGGCCACCGAGGCCACCGAGGCCACCGAGGCCACTGAGGCCACCGAGGCCACCGAGGCCACCGCCAAATCCGCACGCAAGTCGAAACCCTGAACAAAGTCGCAGCAGCTCAGTGCTGCTGCGGTGCAGACCCTCGGAGGATCGCCCAATGGCCTTGACCCTTATCAGCCCGCCTGCGGTTGCGCCGGTGGAGCTCGCCAAGTTGCAGGCGCATATGCGCGTGGAGCCGGGCGATGATGATGAGTTCCTGCAGCATTGCCTTGATACCGCGGTTGCGCAGTTTGACGGTGCCGATGGCGAGTTGGGCCGGGCGCTGATCAGTCAGACCTGGCGCGAAACCTTCCCGGTAGTGCCTGCACAGGGGCAGTCGGTCGAGCTATTCCTGTCGCCGGTGTCCAGTGTGGACAGTGTCGAGGTGTTCACCTCGGCCGGGACTTGGGAGGATGTGCCCGCCTTTGCCTTTGATTTGTATGAGGAAGACGGCAGGTTCCGCGTCGCGGCGGTGTCGGCTTGGCCGCGGCCCGGGCAGCACCGGGCGCCGCTGCGGATCGAGTATATTGCCGGATACGGTACCGCCGCAGAGTTGGTGCCCAAGCCGGTTTGCCATGCCGTGCTCTTGTTCGCGGCGCATCTCTTCAAGGCGCGGGAACCGGTCGTGTTTGAGGGCGCCCCCGTCGAGGTGCCATTGTCGATCAACAGGCTGGTTTCGAACTTCAAGACCTGGTGGCGGTGATGCGGATCGCACAGCGTGACCGCCGCATTGTCATCCTGAAAGCGGCCTTCGAGGAAAACGAAGCGGGCGAACAGGAAGCGGCGGGCTGGACTGAATATGCCAATCCTTGGGCTTCCTATCACCCGGTGAGCGACGGCGAGCGGCTGCGCGCCGCTGCCGTTGAGCAGAAAACAGACGCCCGGTTTCAGGTTCTGTGGACCGCAAAGCTTGCGGCGGTCACCGGCGCCTTCCGGCTGCGGTTCCAGGGGGATGATTGGCGGATCACCGGGGTGAAGGAAATCGGATACCGCGAACGGCTGGAAATCACGGCCTGGCGACTGGTGCGGGGAGCGGGTTGATATGGCCATGAAATTCAAGATCGAAGGCGCTGGCGACATCGAGCGCGCGCTTGCGGAGCTGGCCCGCGGGACTGCCAAGGGCGCGATGCGGCGGGCGATGAAAAAGACGCTGCAGCCGGTGGCGGAAGCCGCGGAGGATCTGGCCGGAGGAAAGTTCAAGGTTGCCGTCACCAGCAAGCTGACGGCGCGCCAGAAGCGGGAAGCGGGTGCTGACCGGGGCCGCAGCAAGCTGGCCCTGTATGTGGGGCCGGTCACGCCGGACGGAGGCGATGCTCCGCATGCGCATCTTTATGAGTTCGGGACCGCTCAGCGTTTCCACAAGAAGACCGGCAAATCTGTGGGCGCAATGCCCGCGCGGCCCTTCATGCGCCCGGCTTGGGACGCAAACAAGGCAGCGATGTTGGAAACCCTGAAACGTGAGACCTGGAAAGAAATTGAAAAGACGGTCGAGCGCGCGCGGCGGAAGGCGGAAAGGGCCGCCAAATGAGCATGGAAGGCGAACTGAAGGACCTCCTGAAGGCGCTTGGTCACCCGGTGGTCTGGGGAGCGTTTGCGGGTGATGTTGGCTTTCCGCGCATCAGCCTGCAGCGCATCAGCAACGTGACTGCATATTCGCTGAGAGACCGGGTGGATATTGAGACAGCGCGCGTTCAGGTGAACGTCGCCGCCGAGAGTTATGGTCGCCTGATCAGCCTCGTGCCGCTAGTGTCGCAAACCCTGACAAGTTTTCGTGGCGGGTCGGTGATCCGCTGCAAAGAGATATCCCGCCGGGACGGTTCCTCCGAATCCGGCGGCGATGTGATCCGGCTTCAGATGCTGGATTTTCAGGTGCGTTACCGCGCCTGACCCGGCCGGGTGACCGGCTTTCTCGCAACATGATGAAAGGATGAAGTAATGGCTGAAAATGTCATTGCAGCCGATCTGGCGGACATTGAATGGTCCGCGGACGGTGTGGACGCAAATTATGTGGTCATCAAAGGCTGCAAAACCATCGGTCTGCCGGAGGAAAACCCGGAATACCGCGACCGCACCTCGCTGGACAGCCCTGGCCGTTTCAAGGAATACGGCGTCGGCCTGACCGATATCGGGGAGGTCACCCTGAGCTGCTTCTATTCAACGGATCTGTATGAGCAGGCTCTGGCTTACAAAACTGCGGGCCAGCCGGTCTATTTCCGGGTGACGCTGCCGCCGGAGGAGGGGGTGCAGTCCGCCGGGGATACGTTCGTCTATAAGGCGTATGTCAACCCGTCGATGCCGTCGGTCGATCAGGATGGTGACCTGATGACTGACCTGAAGCTGCGTCCGACAGGCGCCCTTACCTGGACGAAAGGCGCGGCAGTATGAGCGTGATCAGCACTCATCCCGTGAAGGTGGGCAAAAAGACCCACAAGCTGAAGGCTTCCACCCTGGCGCAGGCCCGTCTTGAAGATATGTGCGACGGCGCTCCGATCGGGCAGATCCTGGAACAGCTGGTCACCGGCAGCGGCGGGGTCAGCCTGGTTCTGAAAGCCTGGGCGGCGTTCCTCGACGATGGCAAGGGCGTGGAGCTTGAAGAGGCGGCGGAAATCCTGGACGCCCTGGGCGGTGCAAATCCCGCGGCGGAACACCTCGGCAAGACTCTGCAGATTGCCTTCCCGTTCCTTCGTGATGACGAAGCGGGTGCTCAGCCTGCGGAGGGTGACGCGGGAAAGGCGGAGAGCCCGGCCGCGTAGACTGGCACAAGCTGTTTTCGGCGTGGTGTGAGCTGGGCTTGCATCACGCCGAATTCTGGCAGGTCAGCCTGCGCGAATACGATCTGATCACCCGGGCCCGCATCAAGGCCAAAGACGCTGAGTTTACGGCGCTTCGGGTGCTCAATCAGGAGCTGGGCATCCTGACGCAATACGCCTTCCACGATCCGAAGAAGATGCCGGATTTCACAAAGGCCAGCCGCGGCAAGAAACAGTCTGCGGGCAATAAGACGCAAGAGCTGGCGCAGCTTCGCGCCGGTTTCATGAGCATGCACTTTCAAAGCAAAAAGGGGCGGTAAATGTCCGCAGTTATCGGCGCGTTGCGCGGTGTCCTGTCGCTGGATTCCGCGGCCTTTGAAACAGGCGCGAAGCGTTCCAAGGCCTCCATGGGCGACCTGGAACGCCGCCTGGTGCGGCTTGGCGGGAAATTCGAGTCGGTTGGCCGCAAGATGACGCTGGGCCTCACCTTGCCGATGGCCGGCGCAGCCGCGGTTGCGGTCAAGTCCAGCCTGAAGGTGATCGATGCGCAGGCCAAGATGGCGCAATCCTTCGGAACCACGGTCAAGTCGCTGCAGGTGCTGGAGCGTGCCGCGGATCTGTCCGGGGTCTCGATAGGGGAAGTGCAACAGGCCACCCTTCAGCTCACCAAGCGGCTGAGCCAGGCAGTGGGCGGCAGCGGGGCGGCCGCCAAAGCGCTGAACCGTCTGCACTTGAATGCACAGGAACTGCAGCGTCTTCCTCTGGATCAGCGGCTTGCGAAGATCCAGGCTGCGTTGGCGCAATATGTCCCGGAGGCTGAACGCGCGGCAGTGGCGTCGGAGCTGTTCGGCAGCCGGGCAGGGCTGACCTTCACCCGGATTGATGCCTCGGCGCTGCGCCTCGCAACAGAAGACGTTACGCGCTTCGGTGTGGCAGTCTCCGAGGTGGATGCGGATCAGATCGAGGTGACCAACGACGCGATTTCGCGGCTCGGCCTGGTCGGGCGCGGTGTGTCAAATCAGCTCGCCGTGGGGCTTGCGCCGACGCTGGAATGGCTGAGCAACCGGGCCGGGGATGCTGCTGAATGGTTCAATGGGCTGAATGACCGCACAAAGCAGTTTCTCTCCGTCAGTGTCGCGCTGACGGCTGCCGTTGGCCCGGCAGCTATTGGCCTTGGCCTGCTCCTGAAGATTGCGGCGCCTTTGGGTGCCGCGCTCTTGGGTACTGTGTCTGCGGTTGCCCTGGCGCCGGTCAAGTTCGCCTTGGCGGCCAAGTCTGCCGTTGCGCTGGAAATGGCCCTGGGTGCCACCAGCGCCAAGGCCGCTCTTTCCAGCATCGCAATCAAGGGGCTGACCCGCAGTTTGAAGCTGCTGCGGGTGGCTGCAACGATGACCGGGATCGGTGCGCTGGTGGCGGTGTCGGCGGGGATCTATCAGGGGTTTGTCCAGTCCCGCGAAGCCGCTGAGAATTACGAGGCTGCCATTCGCGGGCTGGCGTCTGCGCATGATGTGCTGAATGCGGCGACGGAAACGTTCTATACCAATATGACGGCCAAGAATGCCGAAGCAATGCGCCGGGCGGCTGAGGCTGCCCGGGATGCCACGCGCCAAGCGCTTGAGGCTGCCCGGGCGGAGCTGGAAGCGGCATCTTTCTACACGAACCTTTTCGGCGCCAGCCTTTATGAAACCGACCGGATGGCAAGAGCCCGGGCAGAAATCGAACGGCTTGGCGCAGCTCTCGCCGAAGCCGAGGCCCGGCTTGACGCGGCGACGGTGGCGGCAAGCCGTACCGCAGATGAAACCGGCAATGCCGCGGACAGCGCGGCTGAAGCTGCGGCAAGCAGCAATGCCCTGGCAGGCGGGCTTGCGGCGGCCTCCGGGCAGGCATCGGCGCTGAGTACCTATCTTGCCTCGGTGCCGGGCGCGCTTGCGTCAGCACAGACGAATATTGCCGGGCTGAAGGCGGGCATGGCCGTGCTGTCAGCGGGCGGTGACCAGGCAGCGGCAAACGTCGCGAAATACCGGGCGGAGCTGGAAGCCTCTGCCGGGCCGCTGGGGGAGTTGCAGGACGGCCAGCGGGCGCATGTCCAGGAGACGATCGAAAAGCAGGTTCAGCTTTACGCTCAAGAACAGGCGCTGCGCGGCGAGTACCAGAAGCAGATCGCGGCGCTGACCAAAGTGAAGGCTACTAGCAGCGCGGCCTCGAAAAGCGCGCTGGAAGGGCTTCAAAAGGAGATCCAGGAACGGCGGGCGCTTCTGGGCCTGACGGAAGCGCAGCGGAAAAAGCTAGAGGCGGTGCGCCTTGTGCATCAACGCCTTGGCAAAGAGGGCACCAAGCTGAGCAAGGCGCAGATCGACGGGCTGGCCGCGCAGGTGGTGGAGCTGGACAGCGCGGAAGACGCGCTGCAGCGCGTCAATGATTTGCAGCGCCAGTGGTCGGAGCAGATCACGCGCACGGCGTTTGAGGGCGGAAGCCTTGGCGACACGATTAAGGGCATGCTGCGCGATATAGCCTACCAGTTCGCGCACTCGAAAATCGTCCTGCCGATTGTCGGGCAAATCACCGGAGTTCTCGGGCTGGATCAGCTTGCGCTTGGCGGAGGCGGTGGACAGGCCGCAGGCGGCATTCTGGGCGGCGGCGGTGGCGGTGGCTTGCTGGGCAACCTCGCAAATGTCAGCGGCCTGTTCTCTGGCGCAGGTGCCGGTATCAGCTCGGGCCTGATGGGCGTTCTGTCCGGTGGCGGGCTTGGGTCAAGTTTTGCGAACCTCGGCGGCCTTGTGTCCGGTGCATCAGCGGGCTGGGGCGCATTGGGGGCGGCACTGCCTGCGATTGGCATCATCGCCGCCGGGATCGCGATCCTCGCAAAAGGGTTCTCGCGCAAATACAAGGGGTCCGGCATCGGGGGGGCTTTCACGCCTGACGGCCTGGCAGACGGCCATTCCTTCGACTTCTACCAGGGGGGCTGGTTCCGCTCCGACAAGTGGGACAGGAAGCCCCTGGAACAGGCGTTCCAGAGCGCGCTTGATGAGGCGATGGCAGGCGTTTCGGGAGGCGTCATTGACCTGGCTGGCACGCTGAACCTCGGCACGAAAGCGCTGAAGAAGTTCGAGAAGGCGAACTTCACGATCTGGACCAACGGCAAGTCTCAGGAAGAGATCCAGGAGTTGCTGCAGGCGGAGATGGAAAAGACCGCCGAACAGATGGCGGAACTCATTCTGGCCAATGAAAAGTACCTTCAAGTTGGTGAAACCCATCTGGAGGCGCTGGCCCGCATGGCGACCGGCCTGCAGGCCGTCAATGACGTGATGGATCTTCTGGGGGGCAACGCTTTCAAGGCTTCGCTTGCGGGCGGGGACCGGGCGTCTGACCTGGTGGATGAATTCGGCGGGAAAGAGCAAATGCAGGCCGCCGCAAATGCGTATTTCACCGGGTTCTACACGGAAGCTGAACAGGCTGAAATGCTTCGCCGCCGTGCAATGAAGCACCTGCGGGCTGAATTTAAAGATCTGGGCATCGCTATTCCAAAGAGCCGCGAAGGTTTCCGCGAATTGGTTCACAGCATCGACCTGACCACCGCTTCGGGCCGGGCGCTGTATGCGGATCTGCTGCAGCTTTCCTCTGGCCTGGACCAGGTACTGCCCAAGGTGGGCGCGTACACCGAAGCTATGCAGGGTCTGGTCGACAGGATCGGCGGCGAGATCGGTCTGCAGATCGAAACCGCGCGCGGCATGGCGGCGGATGCCAAGACGGCGGCACAGCTCTGGTATCGCACGGCCAATACGCTGCGCGATTTCCTTGGCGGGCTGGTCAACTCGGACCTGACAGCGGCCAGCTCCGGCCAGGCGCTTGCGGTGCAACACAACCGCTTCCAAACCGCCTTTGAAATGGCGCGGAGCGGCGACGTGCAGGCGGCGCAGGATATTCCTGGCCTTGCACGGGCGTACCTGCAGAGCCTGAAAGAAGGTGCTGGCAGCGCCTTGGAATACCGCCGGGCCGCAGCGCAGATTCAGGGCCAGTTGAATTTCGTCGCCGGTATTTCTGAGCTTGAAGGCGCAAACCAGGACATGCTGCGCGGGCTCTATGAGCAACAGATCGATGTTCTGACCAAACTGGGCCAGTTCCTGCAGCTTGAAGGCTTGACCGCCGATCAGGTCAGCGAACTGAGCGACGGAGTGCAGGCCCTGACCGATGATTGGAACGGGACGGTTGCGGCCTTCGAGACCTCGCTGGGGGCCTTGGCTGATGCGATCAAGAATGCCGAGGCGTTCAGCTATGACGATTTGGTGGGCCGGTTAGATGTCGCGGTGGCGCTGGACGAAAATGCGCCGGCATGGCTCGCCCGGCTGGTCGACCGTGCCGATACCGGCATCCGGACCATGCTTGATTTCGTCATCCGGCGCGATGATCTGACGGCGGCAGACCGCTGGATTGCAACCAATGCCCTGTCTGAGCATGTGGCGGCTCTGGACTTTGTGCTGCGGGAGGACCTGGACGATCAGACCCGGCGCCTGGTGCTGCGCACCTCGGGGGGTCTGCGGCGGGATCTATCGCTGAACCTGGCGCAGGATTTGGACCCGGAAACCCGCCAGATGGTGCTGACCCGTTCGGCGGCCCTCTCGCGGCGGGTGAATGTTGCGCTGACCGAAGAAGGCGGCAACACGCTGCGGAAGCTGAACCGGCTGCGGGATCTGGTCGGCACGAAAGGTAATGGCCGGATTACCTTTGATGGCGGCCTGTCCTTCGCGCCGGATACAGCGTTCAGCACGCTGTTCGGTGACGTTGCAGAGAGCAGCCGCGGGCTGGTTGATCCGATGGGCAAGCTGACCCGGATGCTGGGACGGCTGCGGGATCAGGTCGAAAAGGACCGGGAACAGCGGGCCAATACCCAGCGGATAGCCGACCTTCAGGTCAAGGGCGGAAATGCCGTCCTGCGCACTCAGCAGGGGCAGGGGATTGTTGATGACTTCAACGCGCTGCGGGCCAAGTTCGGCATTACGCTGACTGGGCAGGAGGGCACGGTCAAGGTCAATGATGCCGGCCGCATCGTTACCTCCTTCGACTACTATGGCGGCGGTGATGTGGTCGGCTTCAAGGCAGCTCTCCGCGAGAAATACGGGACCGATGCGATCGGCCGGGTTTTCGGCAAGACGAACGAACGTGTGGGCATGGCCGAAGATCGGGCTGCAAAGCTGCGCCAGCAGATCCGGGATCTCGGGGCAATTCCAGCCTTTGCGTCTGGTGGTGTTCATGCGGGCGGCTGGCGCGTGGTTGGGGAGCGCGGCTGGGAGCTGGAGCATACAGGCGCGTCCCGCGTGGTCAGCCACTCGGACAGCATGGCGATGCTGGACAACCGCCACGTTGTGCGGGCGCTCAATTCAGTCAATCGCAGCATTGATGAGCTGCGGCGACAGCAGGCCGTGCAGTCCCAGCGGCAGGAGCTGCTTGCGAAAACTACCGCCCGGATCCTCGAAACCTGGGATGAAGGCGGGCAGCCGGGGGAGCGTTCCTGATGGACTTCAATATCATCGCGCCGATGGCGGTGACAGATGCGGAGCTGGTGGCCTCCAATATTCTGGAGGATGACTATCCGGCCTGGGATGCGGCAGCCACCTATGCGGCAGGGGATAAGGTCATCTCTGCCGCTACGCACCGCGTCTATGAGAGCATGCAGGCTGGCAATCTGAACAAGGATCCGGGCCTTGATGATGGCTCCTGGTGGCTGGATCTGCGGGCAACCAAAAAGTGGGCGGCGTTTGATAACCGGCGGTCGAACAAGGCCAGCCGCGCTGATGAAATCACCTATTCCATCGTACCGACGCAGGACTGCGATGCGATTTCCCTCTTCGGCCTGACCGCCGGGCACGTGCGGATCGAGGTGTTTGATGGCGCGGCCAGCATCTATGACGAGACTTTTGTGCTTGCTGATACCGGGCATGTGGTCAGCGTCTACACCTACCTGTTCGGCGGTATCGTTTACTCTCAGCAGAGGGTGTTGAACGGGTTCCCCGGCTACATCGGGCACCGGATCGACATTACGATTTCGGCAGTGGGGGCGACTGCAGAGGTCGGGCATATCGTGATGGGCCGCAACCACCTGATCGGCGGAGTGATGAATGGCGCCGAGGTCAGCCATGTGAGCCACAGCCGCAAGGAATTCGACCAATTCGGTGATGAGCTGCTGATCAAGCGCGGTTCCACCAGGAAGCTGACCATTCCCCTGCAAGTGCCGACAATTCAGGCGCCGAGGACGATGGATATCATCGGTGAAGTGGATGGCCTGGTCACCGCCTTCTACGGCTCAACAGGCGGGGAAAGCTCCGCCGGATCAAACTACGGGATCGAGGGGCTGGGGTTTGTGGATGATCACACTCAGCCCCTCGATGCAGCGGGTGACAGCATTTTCACCCTCATCATGAAAACCATCAAATAGGACCGATTGAGCATGAGCATTCCCAGCTTTTCGGAATGGCCACCCATTCCGCAGCGCAGCGCGCCTGAGGCGGATTTTGACGCCAAGATGTATGCGCTGTTTCAGCATTTCGCAGTCACACACCGCGCTGAAATGCTGGCCTTTATCAGCTTCCTGGAAAACAACAGCACGGTGATTGGTGCCGCGCTGAATAGCACCGCAATCGGGCTTATCACCCCTGCGGCGGGCAAGTTCACCACGCTTGAGGCTGCGAACGACTTCACCGTCGACACCGACACCCTGCATGTGGACAGCACCAACGGTCAGGTTGGGGTCCGCACAACCAGCCCTGAAGCGGCCCTGCACGTTGCCTCTGACAGTATTGGCATTGTTGTCGGAGAACATGCCGACAACACCGACAAGCATAGCCGCATCGGCTTTGTGCATCGCAACTTGGGCGAAGAGCCGGTGTGCGCGCTCAATTACTACGCGGACGATGTGCGCAGCCTTCTGACGATCGGGGGCGGCACGTCTCTGCTGAACACCGCCACCGAACTGCGGTTCCACACCGCGCCGAACATCGCGACTGTGACCGGCGACGAGAGGATGCGAATCGACAGCGACGGAAATGTGGGTATTGGTGACACCACCCCTGATGCCCGCCTCGACGTTTATAACAACGATTCCGGCACTTGCGTCGAAATGACTGTAGGCAGCGGGAACACAAGCAACAATAATGTGCTGCAGCTCGCTCACCAGTACGCGTCGTTCTCCAACGACGCGCTTCGATTGAGCGTCACGCGCGCGGCAACATCAGCCTACGCTATGGCTACTTTTCGTTCTGGTGGTGGGGCGGACACTGAATTTCGGTTTGCTGGCGACGGAAACGGGTTTTGTGACGGTTCCTGGACCGGCGGCGGCGCCGACTATGCAGAGTTCTTCGAATGGGCCGACGGCAACCCGGCTGGCGAAGACCGGCGCGGCGTCAGCGTGCTGCTGGACGGTGACAAGATCCGCCCGGCGCTGGGCGGTGAGCAGCCCATCGGCGTGATCTCGGCCAATCCGTCCGTTGTCGGTGATGGCGACATTGACCGCTGGAAGGAAAAGTATCTGCGCGACGATTTCGGCGCTTACCTCTGGGAGGATTACGAGGCGCTGAGCTGGACCGAAATCGTCACCGAGACGGAAACTGTGCGAGAGCAGGCGACCGAGCCGCAGGAGCAGACCCGCGAGGTGATCGAGATGCTGGAAGGCAAGGCGGTCAAGCGGACGATTGCCGAAACCGTTCAGGTGCCGCTGTTCGATGAGTTCCCGCTGGTGGATGAGGCGGGCAATGATCTGGGCATCCACCGCGTGCCCCGCATGGTCGAGGTTCAGCACGAAACCACCAAAGAGGTGCCGCGCAGCTATGCCGCTGATGAGGTCCCCGAAGGCGTCACCGTGCCGCCGGATGCTGAGCGCGCCATCCAGCAGCGCCGGAAACTGAACCCCGAGTATGACCCCAGCTATGAGTATGTCCCCCGCGCTGACCGCCCGGAATGGGACACCGTGGGCCTGATGGGCAAGCTGCGGCTGCGCAAGGGCCAGCCGGTCGGGGCAAACTGGATCCTGATGCGGGATGTGTCTGCAGATGTTGAAGAATGGCTGGTGAGATAAAATCATGACAATGATCGAGCAGAGCGACCGGGGGATTACCCTGAATAAAGGCCTTGGCTGGACCGTTGCCTGCGGCTTGGTGAGCGCTGGACTGTGGGTCGGGGTCGAGGTCGCCACCCTTCGCGGTCAGACTGTGCAACTCACCGCGTCGATCGATGCGCTGCGCGTCGACGTGGCGGCGTCGGAGGCGCGGGAAAGCGCGCTGACAGCGCGGGTGCGCGCCAATGAAACTGGACTTGCGCGGCAGGATGAGCGGCTGTCCCTGATCCTGACCACGCTGAACAAGATCGACAACCGCCTGGAGCGGATGGAGCGGCTGCCGTAGCTCCGCTGACCTCCCCGTCATCATTCATCGAAACCGGCCCCGCTTTTGCGGGGCTTTTCTTTTGGAGGGCACATGACCCAAATCCTTGATTTCGGGACGCTGCAGAAGATCACCGGCCCAATGAAGCCCGGGGGTGGGCAGGAGCGGAACGCCAAGTCATTTATTCTTGCGCTCAATGAATACGGCTTTGAGTTCGGTCTGGGGCGGTCGCACCGGGTTTCCTACTTGCTGGGGCAAGTTCTGCTGGAAAGCGGCGCCTTCCGGTATGACCGCGAACTGTGGGGGCCGACACCGGCGCAGCAGAGGTATGATATCCGTACTGACCTCGGGAACTCGCTAGAGCGGGATGGCGACGGCTTCAAGTACCGCGGCCGCACGCCGATGCAGATTACCGGCCTGGACAATTACGCCGAATACACTGCCTGGGTGCGGTGCCTCGATCCTGCCGCGCCGGATTTCGTGGAAGACCCTGATGCCGTGAACTTGGACCCGTGGGAGGGCTTGGGGCCGCTCTGGTATTGGGACACGCGCGGGCTGAATGTGCCGGCCGATGCTGGCAGCGTGCGGCGGGTCACCAAGCTGATCAATGGCGGATACAACCATTTCCTTGAACGGCTGCGCTGGACTGACAAGGCGCAGCTTGTGCTGCTTGGTTATGCGGTCGGCGATGTGCGGGCGTTTCAGCGCGATTCCGGCTTGGCGGCTGACGGGCAGTTCGGGCCGAACACGCGCACCGCCATGCACAAGGCGCTGTGCGCCCTGCCGCCAATCTCCCGGCCTCAAAAGCCTGAACCTGTTCCGCGGCTGCCGGATTGGTTTCGCCGCTTCCTGGCTCTGGTGGCTCGCTGAGCTGCCGGGGCCTTTCTCTACCTGAAAGGACTGACCTATGAACTTGACCGGAATTCTGCCGGATCTGACGCCGTTGCTGATCCAAGCCCTGGCGCTGGTCCTGTCATCGCTGATTGGCGCTGCAGCGCTGACTGTGCGGAAGCACTTTGGCGTCCAGATTGGCAAGGCGCTGCAGGATGATCTGCACCGCGCCCTGATGAGCGGGATCAAGGCTGCGCTGGAAGATGGCCGGGAGGCCGCAACGGACGTTCTGATTGATGAGGCGATCAAACACGCCCGCGAATCTGTGCCTGATGCCTTCAGGGCGCTCAACCCCTCAGCGCCGGTCCTGCAGCGCCTGGCGCGCGGTAAGATTGCCGAGGCCGTGCGGCATGCCCAGGAATAGAGCTTGCCTACAGACAGAACGAGAGAGGCCCCGGCGATCGCCGGGGCCTTCTTTTTTAAGGGCGGTTTCTGGACTCTTGGCAGCGAAGGGCGGCAACGAGCCCGAACCTACCAGATTTCTGCAGGATGGCGAATGTCGGCTTTCGTGAGGCCCACAACAACTTCACATACAAGGGCTTATGCGTCCTTTGCGGTGCGAATTGTCAGGAGAACGCCGAAAGCTACCGGGCGGATTGATCCCATTGGTGTTGATAACATGGGCAAACCTCAATCGCTTTGATCGTGTCTTCCGGCACTACATCCCGTCCGATGTGCTGCCGAACCTGCCAGCCTAGCTCTGGGTGATCACTTAGCAGTTCTTCGCCGGTTAGTTGGAATCGGTGGGTGACCTGAAGAAACCGTTCGTCTTTTTCGCCAAACCGAACTACGCCAACGTCATTCACTTCAAGATAGTCGTATCGACCATCTGCATCGTAAAGCGTTTTGAGGTCACCCCCCCTATGATTAACGTACTGCTCACTGATGCTGTGCGGCAAAGGAAGCGCTTCATCGTCGTAGACAGTGCCAAAATCTGGTTCTGAAAAAGTCTTCGGGAAAACCGTCTCGCGCGTGAAACTATCGAGCATGATTTGCCGCTCCCCCTTTTCCAAGACGGCCAGCGTACCTGTTACCGGGGACCCATCCACGAAGTCCACATAGATGTGCGGCAGCTCATTCCACTTATCGCCCTTGTCATCGATCACGAGCATGTCTTCATATCGAATGATGCCATCTAAAGTGAACATGGCCTGGTTCTTCAAAGGGAGCCTTTCCCAGTAATTCCTAGCCAGCCCGAGCTGTTCTCGCTCTTCGCGTTCCCTTTGCGTTTCCTGTCTGTGATGATCGTAAGGATTGTGAAGCTGAAACGGCGGCTCTGCCAGATCAAAAGTCTTCCCGTCTTCATCGACATAGGCGAAGCATCTCTTGAGCAAGATGATCACACCACGAGGGTGAAGCTCGGTGACTTCGAAGCTCATCCAGCGCGGCCTTTCATCAAAATCAGCGTACTCAGACTTGTAAGGGTAATGTCGATCCTTCGAGTCTCTTACGAGGACCCAGGAATGCGTAGAGTTGTCGCCAAGGATCCGCATAACACGGTTCTTATTTGTGACTTCAGACCGGATTTCCGTCGCGCGTGATCTGCGCCGTCGGACATTCGATATCCCGAAGAAGGTGAACAGGATTTTATCGTTCTTCGGTTGATGTAGTTCGGTCTCAAGCGTGGCGTTGCCCCAAAGATAAAACTCTAGAACACCAAGCTTGGTGAGTTCGTCGCGAAAGGTATCATAGGCCTTTTTCGAGAAGTTGGTCGCCGCTGCCAGGATGTAGCCGTAGGGGGGGGTGTCAGGATCGATGTCGGCCAGGATTTGCTTGATTTTGCTCGGCGGTACCTTCTTTTCGCGCTTGCACTGGATCATCCAAAGGTTGCCATCCATGGGACGGACGACCTCATTTCCATCATCGTCAACGCTGGTGGTTGTTACGCGCTCATAGGCTCGAATATCAAATCCGTCATCATCGCCGCCCTTGCCTGTGGCTTCGATCGTTTGCCAATCGCGGAAGTCGTAGACTAACTCGCGCACCAAATCTTCAAACCGCTTCGGATCGAGGTCTTCAAAGTGTATCGGGTTTGTGGTCTTGGTAGGCTTACTCATAAAGACTCCCTCGAAATTCCTCTTCAGAATATGCGTTTAGATTGTACCATTGTAATATCGCTAGCAAGTGACGACCCCACGGCTTTCGCGGTATACAACATTGCCTCAAGTTGCACAGTGCAGAACGAATGGTGCATAAGTAATGAGCTGTGCGAAATGTTCCAAAACCCACGAAAGACGGGCTGAGTATGTGCATAGGCGCGGTGCGGGTTTTGGCCCTATCGACCGTGCCATCCTTTAAACCGGACATTGATCCGGGAAACTTGAACGGCAGCAAAGTCCGGCACAGCGATCGCTCGTGCTGGCGGTTTCTGTATCGTCGTTATGTATGTTATTTTTTAGCATACAGTATGTCAACAATAGGCATACATTATTACGCTTGCTAGTATGCGATTTATGGGCATACAAACGCGAATGGCGTGGCAGGACTTCCTAACTGACGAAGAGCGGCAAGAGCTTGAAGCCGCAGAGGCAGATTTTGCCGCTGCGAAAAGGGCTTTGGACCCTGTGAAGGCTCGCCGGGATGCCACGCGAAAGAAGCTCAAGATCCGTTGCGACATGCGTATGCATCGCGCCAAAGGTGAAAACGGATCGGACGAATAGCGCGCAGGTTGCCTTGTCCAGAAATTGTGTCCAGATTGGATGCGTGAGGCGGGATTTAGAGTAAGAAAGCGATGTCCGAATCCGAAAAACAGCCGGTGCGCAAGATCGGGTATGCCCGTGTTTCGACTGCTGAACAAAACCCGGATATGCAGATCCAGGCGCTCAAGGATTATGGCGTGCCGGAAGAACTGATTTTCGTGGACCGGGCCAGCGGTGGCAGCCTGGACCGCCCGGCCTTCCGCCAGGCGCTGAGGTTTGCGCAGCACTCCGGCACAGAGTTTGTCGTCTGGAAACTCGACCGGCTGGGCCGCACGCTGGAAGGTGTGATCATGGTGCTGAACCTGTTCGAGCAGCGCGGCCTGAAGTTCTTCAGCCTGACCGAGCGCGTGGATATGACCACGCCGATGGGCAAGGCTATGGTGCAGATCATGGGCGCGGTCGCTGAGTTGGAGCGCAACCTGATTATTGA
The DNA here is from genome assembly GCF_056158685.1 of Leisingera sp. ABM4_103. Classification (NCBI taxonomy): domain Bacteria; kingdom Pseudomonadati; phylum Pseudomonadota; class Alphaproteobacteria; order Rhodobacterales; family Roseobacteraceae; genus Leisingera; species Leisingera sp. ABM4_103. Next base: position 3,155,659 of record NZ_JBSWTU010000005.1, read on the forward strand.
GCGCACCAAGGCGGGGATCGAGCGGGCCAAGGCTCGCGGAGAAAAGCCCGGACGCCCGATTGCCATGACGCCCGCCCGGGTCGAGGTGGCCGACATGATGCTGCGATCTGGCAAGCGCGGTCAGGAAGTGTTCGAGGCGGTCAAGCCGCTGTCAGAGGTCAAGCTGAGCCGTGCCGCCTACTATGCCTTTCAGAAGCGGTGGGACGATGGCGAGATAGCAACCGTCGATGACGGTGAGGAATCCTAGAAAGGAGTGACTGGTTTGATGAGAGTTTGTGTTTTCTTAGGTTTATTATTGGCAACTGCGTGCGTGAGCACCTCGGAGATGCGGCAAGCCCAGTTTCTCGAAGAAAGAAACGGTGAAAGCGTGTATCGCTTTTGGGTTTATCGAACGGCGCACATCCAAGGCAGAGGCGACCAGCTGTGCCCTGGTGGGTGGCGAGAGTTGGAGGGCCGAGAGCTCGGAGAACGCGACTACTATTACGCAAATGGAGTGCCAATCCACTACCAAAAGGTTTGGGTCACAATATCGTGCCCAGTAGACAGGCCTTAATGTCTGCAAGTCCAAGTAAGGAGACGCCTCGGCGCGATCCTCGCGCTGGGGATCGTGCGGGGGTGGGGATGCAAGGCCCTTCCCCCGCGATCTGATACGGAGCCAGGCAATGGATGCTAAGGACAGGCGACAATTCGGACTAGTTTGTGAAAACCTGGCTGAAGCTTTCCGGCGCGTCGCTGCGGCTGGAGGGCTAGATCTTCCGTTTCTCCCAACGGATGCCGCCACGCGCGCGGATGCGGCCGCGGCGGAACTTCTTCAGGGGCCAAAATTGATTAAGACCAAATAAGAGTGCGGCCCGCGAAGGTGATAAAACAAGTACTGGTTACGCGCGGGCCGCTGCCCCTGTTGCCAGTGGCAAGTTGATGGTAGGGCGATTACTCGCATTTTTGCGGGGAATTTTCGAAGCGACCGCTCAAAATGGGGTTGTCTGGATAGGAGCAGGGCATGACGAACGTAGTTAGCTCTCATGGTGTTCCGGCGCCGCGGCGCGCTCTTGCGCGGCAGATGCGTGAGTTGGCGGAACTGCTTGAAGGCGACCAGCTGGATACTGAACCCTACGGGATCATGATGTGCCTTATGGGCGCCACGCAGTTCGAGGTGGTGGGCGTCGGAGAGACTGAGGGGTGGTCGGGGGCGCGGCAGGCGATGTGCGCCGTGCTGGGCGCGCAATTCGATACAGTTGGCGGGAACATCCGCCCGCGTGATCATGCCGTGTATCAGCCGCGCAAGGCCGCTGCCGCCGTGCCGCTGGTTGTTGCAACCAAGTCCAAATAGGAGCTAGGTGTGCGACTTGCATTGTTCATGCTGGCATTCGTGGTACTTGCGCCGCCCCTTTGGGCGGGCGGGGTGAAGGTGCGCGATGCTGACACCATCGTGGTGAGCGGTACGCCGGTTCGCTTGCAGGGGGTGGACGCTCCAGAACTGGACACCGGCGCTGGTACGGACGCCCGTCGTTGGATGGTGAATTACTTGGCCAACAGAACGGTCGAGTGCACATTGAACGGCGAGCGATCCCATGACCGATACGTCGGCGTTTGCTATGCTGATGGGGTGGACATCGGGGCGGCCGTCATTGCCGCGGGCTACGCTCTGGACTGCCAGCGGTACTCTGGTGGGCGCTATCGGCATCTTGAAACCCCAGCAGCGAAGTCCCGGATCCGCCGGGCCAGATATTGTCGGTGAGTGCATCAAGGGAGAATCGTGGTGATTGTTATTGAGAAAAAGTACCTCCCGAAAGAACTCAGCGACGTTCGAGTTAACAGGGATCAGGTAGCTTGGGTGCAGATCACAGATGGTGGTGGAGACGGAAACGTATTGCTTAGAGTGCACTTTCCATCTGGACCCAGTCTGAAGCTCGCAATCATAGAAGCTGAAGCAAATCAGGTGTTGGGCCTGTTCGCTTGATCCATATCGGGAGGGCGAGGGGGCTAGCCCGGTGCTTTGCTCCCGGCGCTCCACCAATTCTGCGCGTAGTAGGGGCGGCAGCGGCCGAGCATGTTGTTGGGGGTTGCGCGATCTTCCGGGCAGTCGGCGGCGATGATGCTGAGTGCCTGGGGCAGCTCCGTTTCGCTTCCGACGATCTCCACAAACCGCTCTTTCTTATAGCGCCCATAACGGCTGCAATAGTTGCAACAGATTTCAACCGTCGGCAGTGGGTAGTCTTTGGCGCGCATGTGAGGGGGTGACGTTTGTCCTCGGTTTGTTCCGTTTTATACTTTCACGCTTCGTTCTTGCAATGTCCTATAAAACTTTCAGGCTATGTGCGTTGAAATCATTGATTGTTCGTTAGTTTTAGGTTCTGGCGCCGCAAGGCGTGGGGGTTCAAGTCCCTTCACCCGCACCATCTCTCTAAAAATGCAGATTTTGTTTTCTTCGCCGCGGTGGCAAGGCTGGTCGCGGATAGCGCGCGGGCAGGGGCGTTCGCGGCCTGGCGGCCATTGACGGATCCTTGCCCGGAATGATCAGCGGGCTACCTGCCGGGTGAGATTTTCCGAATATTCTGCTGAGGGAGATAGCCATGCCACGTCTTCATCATTTTCTCAGCGCGGCGGCGGTTTTTTGTGTCCTGGAGCAGCCCGCGGGAGCTGAACTGAAATACACCAACAATTCCGGCGGCTACGTCGAGATCTACGGTCAGTTTAATCCGGCCATCATCTCGGTCGATGACGGGCAGCAGACAGAGACGAATGTGCTGGACAATGACCTGTCCCGCTCCCGGGTGGGGCTCCGGCTGATCCAGCCGTTTGGCAGCAACACCTTCGGCTTCCGCTTCGAAACCGGGCTGGGCTTTCCGAATTCGACCGAAGTCAATCAGTTCGGGTCGAACTACAGCGGCTGGACGCGTGCGGATCTGCGTCATGTGGACTTCTGGCTGGAAGGGAGCTGGGGCAAATTCTCAGCGGGGCAGGGCAGCATGGCGGCGGATGGTGCGGCCGAGACGGAACTGTCCTATGTTGGCACCGCGCTTTATTCCTATACCGTGGATTCCAACGCCGGATTTCTGTTCCGCGACACCACGGGGGCGCTGACCGGGCCTGCACTGGTCAATGCTTTCGACAATCTCGATGGCTCCCGGCGCGGCCGCATCCGCTATGACACGCCGGACTTCAACGGGTTTTCCGCTGGGATCGCCTGGGGGCAGAACGTGCTCTCCTCTTCGGATGATGCCGACTATTATGACATCGGTCTGTTTTACGGGCAGGAGCTGGGCTCTGCCGAATTCAGCGCATCCCTGGCCTATCAGGTGCGTGAAGATGCCGGCACCGACCGGTCGGACGTGCTGGGGGCGGCCTCGGTGCTGCTGGACAACGGCATCAGCTTCACGGTTGCGGGCGGCACCCGGGACAACGACGCGGCAGGCGCCAGCGACCCGAGCTATTACTATGCCAAGATCGCCTATGAGGACGAATGGCTGGCCTGGGGCAAAACCGGCATTGGGGTGCACTACTATGACGGTGAGGATTTCAATGTCACCGGTTCGACCGCCAAAGGCTGGGGGATTGGCGCGGTGCAGAAGGTCGAGACCCTCAATACCGACATCTACCTGACCTATCAGGAGTATGAATACGAGGATGCCGCGGCGACCTACCAGGATCTGACGACCTGGGTTCTGGGCGCGCGCTGGAAATTCTGACGGCGCCGGAGACAGACCTCGAAAACGCCCTGGATCTCCCGGGCGTTTTTTTGTGCCCGGCGGCGTATTGGGCTGTGCAGGAATGAATGGGTTTCTGCGCGCCGGCGCAGGGTTGCTTAAACCGCATGGCACCTCTGACGAAACAAGCCGGGTGAATGTGAAACGCTTCACTCAAAGCGTTGAAAGAAGGCGGTTTATCGCCTGGGCGGGATCTTGCTGAGCGGATTTCCGCTTATCTGATTTGCTGGGCAGCAGCCCGGTTTTTCAACCCTGAAGCTGCCGAAATCTGCATGATACCCAGTCCCCCGGCAGCGGTCTCAGGGATGGAGAGGCACGCCGCCGACGGAACAGGAGACTCAGAATAATGAGCAAAAAATTTGCAGCACGTGCCGGCGCGGCGTCGCTGGCAGCGGCCCTGGCAGCCCCGGCATTTGCAGGCCCCACGTACACCAACGACACCGGCGGCAGCTTCCGCTGGTACGGACAGTTCAATCCAGCCTACCAGTCGTTTGACGACGGGGAACAGGACTTCAACCGCCTGACCGACAACGCGGCCTCCAACTCGCGCATCGGTTTCTGGCTGGAGCAGGCGTACGGTGAGAACACCCTGCGGTTCAATTTTGAAACCGCCTTCGGCTTCCGCTCCTCGGACGGGGTCAGCCAGACCTCAACCGGCGACAACCTCAGCTGGGACCGCACCAACATCCGCCACGTCGACTTCCAGTTCGACACTGCCCGCTATGGCCGCTTCTCGGCGGGTCAGGGCTCGATGGCGACCGACGGCATCACCGGCGCGGATTTCTCGGGCACCGGTCTCGGCGCCTCCAACTCGGTGGCCGACCCCGCCGGCGGCTATGCCTTCCGCACCGGCGCGGCCGCACTCAGCTCCGTCGATATCGGCGATGCCTTCACCGACCTCGACGGCAGCCGCCTGGGCCGCATCCGCTACGACTCCCCGGAATTCGGGGGCTTCACCCTCTCGACCTCTTGGGGCACCGACGTGCTGAAGGACGCAAACGACCGCGAAAGCTATGACGTTGCGGTGCGTTGGGCCAACGACGATGCCGCGGGCTTTGCGATCGACACCGGCATCGGCGCCTCCTGGACCGAAGAAACCGGCGAGGAAGACACCCGCGACATCTCCGGCTCCTTTGCGGTTCTGCACAAGGCCACCGGCCTGTCGCTGAACGTGGCCGCAGGCGAGCGCGACATTGCGGGCAGCTATGCCTACGCCAAGCTGGGCTATTCGGCGGATCTGATCGCGGCCGGTTCCACCTCCTTCTCGGTGGACTACTATGACGGCTCCGACATGGTCACCGCCGGCGACAGCGCAGAGTCCTGGGGCGTGGCTGCGGTCCAGAAGATCGACGCCTACAACGTCGAAACCTACCTGGCCTACCGCGACTACTCCTATGCCGACACCAGCGCCACCAGCTACCAGGACGCAAACGTCATCCTGGCCGGTGCCCGCTGGAAGTTCTGAACCGCGACTCCCTCGGTTTCTGGAACGGAAACACGCCCCTTTGCGGGCGTGTTTTTCGTTTGCAGCCCCGGAAATCCGCGGGATTGCGCAGGAAAGAGGCAATCCCCCTTGCGCCGCCGCGCCGGGGGAAATAGAAGACCGCAAATTGTCTGGGGGCGCCTGCGCGCACGCGCCCCGAATCTCTATGGGGAATAGGATGCAGGTCACCGAGACGCTGAACGAAGGTCTGAAACGCGGCTACGCCATTACCGTCACCGCTGCAGAGCTGGACGAGAAGGTCAACGAAAAGCTGGTCGAAGCGCAGCCGGAAATCGAAATGAAGGGTTTCCGCAAGGGCAAGGTCCCGATGGCGCTGCTGAAAAAGCAGTTCGGCCAGCGCCTGATGGGCGAAGCCATGCAGGAAGCCGTCGACGGCGCCATGAACAAGCATTTCGAGGACAGCGGCGACCGTCCGGCGCTGCAGCCCGACGTCAAGATGACCAACGAAGACTGGAAAGAAGGCGACGACGTCAACGTCGAGATGTCCTATGAGGCACTGCCGGAAATCCCCGAAGTCGACTTCTCCGGCGTCGAGCTGGAAAAGCTGGTTGTGAAGGCTGAAGACGAAGCCGTCACCGAGGCACTGAACAACCTGGCGGAAACCGCCAAGGAATTCGAAGCCCGTGAAGAGGGCGCAGCAGCCGAAGACGGCGACCAGGTCGTGATCGACTTCGTCGGCAAGATCGACGGCGAAGCCTTTGACGGCGGCGCAGGCGACGACTACCCGCTGGTGCTGGGCTCCAACTCCTTCATCCCCGGCTTCGAAGAGCAGCTGGTCGGCACCAAAGCCGGTGAAGAAAAAGACGTCACCGTCTCCTTCCCGGAAGAGTACCAGGCCGAGCACCTGGCCGGTAAGGAAGCCGTGTTCTCCTGCACCGTCAAGGAAGTGAAAGCTCCGAAAGCGGCTGAGATCGACGACGAGCTGGCCAAGAAATTCGGTGCCGAAGACCTAGATGGTCTGAAAGCGCAGATCTCGGAGCGTCTGGAAGCCGAATACGCCGGCGCCGCCCGCGCCGTGATGAAGCGCGCGCTGCTGGACAAGCTGGACGGCCTGGTCTCCTTCGACCTGCCGCCGTCGCTGGTCGACGCCGAAGCCAAACAGATCGCGCATCAGCTGTGGCACGAGGACAACCCGGAAGTGCAGGGCCACGACCACGGCGAGATCGAGCCGACCGAAGAGCACGTCAAGCTGGCCGAGCGCCGCGTGCGCCTGGGCCTGCTGCTGGCCGAGCTGGGCCAGAAAGCCGAGGTCGAAGTGACCGACGCCGAGATGACCCAGGCGATCATGCAGCAAGCGCGCCAGTACCCGGGCCAGGAACGCCAGTTCTTCGAGTTCATCCAGCAGAACGCCCAGATGCAGCAGCAGCTGCGCGCGCCGATCTTCGAAGACAAGGTTGTCGACCACATCGTCGAGCAAGCCAAAGTCGAGGAGAAGGAAGTCTCCAAGGAAGAGCTGCAGAAGGCGGTTGAGGAGCTGGAAGAGGAGTAATCCTCTCCCTCTAGCCAGATTACGGAAAGGCCGCCTGATGGGCGGCCTTTTTCGTGCTTGGCCCGGTCAAAGAACCACCCGCTCCTGCAGCCACAGGAGCGACGGATAGGCTGCCAGCCAGATCCAGAAAAACCGGTTCAGTCCGAACAGGCAGGCATTGGCGAGATGGAACAGCGCCGCGGTGAACAGCGCCACCACCAGCGCCTCTTGGTTGAACAGGGCCAGCGGGAACAGCACTTCGAACAGCATCACCGCCCAGCCCATCATCCACAGCAGCCTGGGGCGGTCTGCAAGGCTGCGGAGGCCCTCGCTAACGGGGTAGGCTGAAAAACGGAACACGTCCTGCAGCGCGCGTCCAGAGCGCCACTCCGGGTTCACAATCTTCACCTGGCCGGAAATGAAGTAGCAGATCACCAGCTGCCCGGCGAGATAGGCAAAGGCATACTCCTGCCATTGCTCTGACGGAAGCCAGCGGGCCGCAGGCAAGCAGCAGAGGATCAGCAGGCTCATCTTGTCGCTGCCGCCGTTGTAAGGGCCCTGAAACCGCTGCAGCAGCAACAGCCCCACGATCACCAGTCCCAACAGCACCCAGGGCGTGGCGATCCCGAATAGCAGCAGCCCGGCCAGCAGCAGGCGGGGGCCGTGCAGGATCTGCTCATCGCGGAAGCCCGCCAGATGTTCAGCGCTTTGCTGCAGGAAGGCGAGCGCCAGCAGCACCTCGGTGGCGCGCAGGGCCAGCTCCAGGCTCATGCGGCGGCCTGTTGTGCGGCTTGGGCGGAGAGGCCGGCCATCAGAAGCGGTTCGGACTGATAGGTGACTGCCTTGACCAGCAGGCCGTCCTCACCGCGATCCAGAAAGACGAGGCGGAACTGCAGATAGGGCAGGAGAGCACCGGGCGGCAGCGCACGCTGCAGGTCAGCCGCAATCCGCCGCAGGATTTCCTGCTGGCTGTGTTCGGTTGGCGCCAGCGTCAGCCGTTCGGCACAGCTGACCAGGAACAGGCTTTCGTTCCAGCGCGCATTCCACAGCATCCGCCCGGCCACCGCCAGCAGGCTCAGCCGCTGCGGGCGCGGCCGGAATTCGCGCCATTGCTGGGGAGCGCTGGACGCGCTGTCCAGCATACGCCATTCCACCCGGGGCGAGGGGTCCACCGATTTGAAAAAGCGCCAGGAAGGGATCAGCGCTGGCAGCAGCAGTTTGAAGAGGGTCAGCATCACGCCAGTAAAGCGGGCGCTGGTTAGAATTCTGCTAAAATGCCACCAGATCGAAAGCGAAATGCTCCCGCCCGTCCTCGGCACCTTCCTGCGGAAGCCGCCGGCGTCCCGTTGGGCCGGGCAGCGCCCCTGCGGGGCGCTGCGGGCTGCGGCTCAACCGTCTCAGGGGCGCAGGCCGGTTTCCTTGAGCATACCGCGGCGTTTGGCCTCAAAATAATAGCCGCGGGAGTAATGCTTGACGGCCATGTCCTGGCTGCCATCGGCGAGCAGCCAGGCGCCGCGCAAGTATTTGACGGAAAACTGCAGGTTGGTGTCCGCGTCCAGCAGTTCCTTGGGCTGGCCCTCGAAACCCATCGAGCGGGCCGTGGCGGGAAGAATTTGCAGCAGCCCGTAATATGGCCGGTTCACCGCGTGCGGGCGGTGGGTGCTTTCGCGCACCGCCAGCCGGTGCACCAAGCTGCGCGGGACCTCGTAGTGGTCTGCCCAATAGTTGATCTGCTGCCGCAGTTCAGGCGTTTCATTGGGATGGAGCGGCGGATTGTATCTCGTGACCTCGGGCGTTGAGGCGGTACTTCCGCAGGCAGCCAGAACTGCGGCTGCAAAAAATAAGATCAGTGTGGTCCGGCGCGACATGCGGCCTCCGCATATTGTTACACGCGGCCAGCCTAGCCGCACGGCCCCGGGCTGCAAGACGGGCTGTGGCATAGCCCGGCGCAACCGGCGGGGAATTGCCAGATCAGGAGGGGGTTTCCGCCGGCTTCTGACGGTTTTTGCGAATTTCGGCCGGGTTCATCAAACTTTAAATATTAGACATTTGTTAAATATGGTTATCCACTACATATTGGGTATGCGCATTGAGGCAACACGACCCTCAGGCAGATCGCCCCTCACGCCTGTGGGGCATCTGACCGCATCGGGCAGAAGGGACCGCGGCTGTTTCCCAATTTTCCGCGGTCCCGATAACCCCCGGCAAGCGCAGGCCGGCCTGTCTTTGAAAGCAAGAAACCGACCTATGTTTGGCGCGGCGCAAGGCATGTGGATCTCACCTCCGTCCACCCCGGCCGCAGCGGTTTCGGCGGGGACCTGGCAGGGGGCAGTTCAGGCTTCGCAGCTTAGCCCGCCTCCGGTTTCCGCGAAATCAGCCGGACGCGCGGCTGGGCTTGTTCAACGCCTCAAACAGGCCGCTGCCCGGCGCAATCAGGCCCTTGGGCACGATCTCCGCTATCGCCTCGGTTCTGAAGTCCGGCCGGTCGAACCGGTGCCCGCGCAGCAGCCGGAACAGCAGCCGCCGGCGCAGCGCCAGCTCCTCACGCTCCAGGTCGTCATCCACGTCTGTCCCCTCCATTCTGATCCCGTTGCCATGCTGGCAAGGAACGGCAAACGGGAGGTTTATGGCGGTTGTGCATATCCATAAAACTTAGCGCGGCTTTTAGGCGTGGCCGCCTGAAACAGAAAAGGCCGCCCCGAAGGACGGCCTTTCCCGATTTCCTCTGACCCGAGAAGGGATCAGTTGGTTTCTTCGTCGCCAGCGGCTTCGGCTGCCGGTGCTTCGTCCTCGTCGGACGCCGCGGAGCCGATGTCGTCGAACAGCTCGGAGATCTCGAATTCAGCAGCGGCTTCCTCTTCGGCGGCCAGCTCCTGGATCGATTTGCCCGATGCCTGCAGCTCGGCTTCCTCTTGGGAGCGGGCCACGTTCAGCTTGATTTCGACTTCCACTTCCGGGTGCAGTTTCACGGCGACGGAATGCAGGCCCAGTTCCTTGATCGGGTGGATCAGGGCGACCTGTTTCTTGTCGACCGAGAAGCCGTCCGCAGTTGCAGCGTCAGCTGCGTCGCGCGGGGTGACCGAGCCGTACAGCGCGCCCGCGTCCGATGCGGAGCGAATCACGATGAACTGCTGGCCGTCCAGCTTCTCTGCCAGAGCCTCGGCTTCTTTCTTGGTCTCCAGGTTGCGCGCTTCCAGCTGCGCTTTCTGGGCTTCGAAGGAAGCGATGTTGGCTTCGGATGCGGTCTTTGCCTTGCCCTGCGGCAGCAGGAAGTTGCGGGCGTAACCGGGCTTCACGTCGACGACGTCGCCCATTTGGCCCAGCTTTGCAACGCGCTCAAGAAGGATAACTTGCATCTGCTTATCTCCTTACTTCACGGCGTAGGGCAGCAGGGCGAGGAAGCGGGCGCGCTTGATAGCACGGGCCAGCTCACGCTGCTTCTTGGCCGAAACGGCGGTGATGCGCGAAGGCACGATCTTGCCGCGCTCAGAGATGTAGCGCTGCAGCAGACGGGTGTCTTTGTAGTCGATCTTCGGCGCGTTGTCGCCCGAGAACGGGCAAACCTTGCGGCGGCGGAAAAACGGTTTGGCTGCCATGATTTAGCGTCCTTTTCTCAAGCGTTGATCAGCGGCGCTCGCGACGGCCGTCGCGTTCGTCGCGCTTCTGCATCTGGACCGAAGGGCCCTCGGCGTGCTCGTCGACCTTGATGGTCAGGACGCGCATCACGTCATCATGCAGACGCATCAGGCGCTCCATTTCCTGAACGGCAGACGCGGGTGCGTCGGTGCGCAGGAAGGCATAGTGGCCCTTGCGGTTCTTGTTGATCTTGTAGGCCATGGTCTTGACGCCCCAGTACTCCTGGTCGACCAGCTTGCCGCCGTTGTCGGACAGAACAGCACCGAAGTGTTCGATGAGGCCTTCTGCTTGCGAGTTGGACAGGTCCTGACGCGCAATCATGACATGCTCATAGAGTGGCATGCGAACTCCTGTTTGTGTCTAGGCGCATTTCATAGACGGGGCATCTGATGCTTCCGCTGCCCGGTCACGAGAGGCTGCGCGGATCGAAAGTGTCGCGGAAGCAGGCCCCCTATACAGGCTGAGGCGCAAAGAGCAAGGCAAAAGCGGCCTATGCCGCCGCCAGTGCCGGGCCGCCGCTGCAAAACCGCAAGCGCGCCGCATTGCTGCCTCAATGCCGGTCTTCTCTGATTAACGAAGTCTTAACGCGGCGGGGAGCCGTGATGCCGGCTCCGCGCCGGCAGGGGCAGCTTGAGAAAGGGCAGTCGGATGGCAGTAACAGATCAAACTCCGCCGGAGGTTTCCAGGGCTTCTGGCGGCACGGCGTTTGGTGCCGCAGTCAGAGCGGTGCCGCTGAGCCTGCGGCTGGAGGCAAACTGGAAACTGCGTGTGGTTCTGTTCCGGCTGTTGGGGGCGGCTATGATCCTCGGCTCCACCGGCCTGTGGCTGGTGCCCGGGGCCGGGGCGGACCCGGAGATGAACCTGATCCGGATGGGGATCTCCGTGGCCTTTCTGCTTGCCGGGCTGGTGCTGATGACCGCGCATGAACCCGGCAACCGGCCCGAGGCGTGCTTTGATCCGGTGCGCCGTGAGTTGCGGGTGCTGCAGCGTGACAGCCAGGGCCGCCCCTGCACTGTGCTGCGCCGCAGCTATGAAAGCCTGGGCGGGGTCCGGCTGACAGCGGCCTCGGTGCAGATGTACGAGGTGGACGGCAGCCTGCTGATCGAATTGCCGGTCGGGTCCGCCGCAATGCGCAGCCAGCTGCGCGACCAGTTCAGCGGAGCGGTGCGGTTCCTGACCTGACAGCCCATCACGTTTTCGCGAGACGGGCCCGGCTGCACCGCAGCCGGGTTTTGTGTTCGCCCGCTCACAGCTAGTGTTGGTTTTTGCCGGCTTCCTTTTCAGGAGACTTTCGCCGCATCTGTTGCCACAAGATTTGTTCAGACGGAGCCTTTCCCATGAAGAAGACCCTGCTTGCCGCCGCCCTGGCCGCTGCCACTGCAACTGGCGCTGCCGCCGCCCCCGAAAAATACGTCCTGGATCCCGGCCACAGCCAGATTCTGTTCGATTACAACCACCTGGGCTACTCGACCACCTATGGCCTGTTCTCCGGCTTCGAGGGCGAAATCATGTTCGACCAGGAAGACCCGGCGGCCTCCAGCGTGTCTGTGACCATGCCGCTCAGCATGATGTTCACCGGCTGGCAGGCGCGGTTCGACCACTTCATGACCAAGGACTTCTTCGACGCCACCGAGGATGAAACCGTCAGCTTCACCTCCACCGCCATCGAAGTGACCGGCGAGGACACCGCCAAGATCACCGGCGATCTGACCATCAACGGCGTGACCAAGTCGGTTGTGCTGGATGCCAAGCTGAACCAGAAAGGTGAGCACCCGATGGCCAAGAAGCCCTGGGCCGGTTTTGACGCAACAACCCAGGTCCTGCGCTCCGACTACAACCTGGGCCAGTTCGCCCCCTTCGTGAGCGACGAGGTCAACATCAAGATTTCGATCGAGGCAATGAAGGCCGACAGCTGACCCTGATCCGCTGACCTGAAACCTTTTGGCCGCCAGCTCACTCCGGGCTGGCGGTTTTTTCGTGCCTGCTGCTGCGGGCCTCCCCAAAGCGTGACCGGAGTTCACTGGCGTTTTCCGCCGCCCTGCGGCAGTCTGGTGCCGGCCTCTCCGGCCACATCGGAAAGGAGGCACCCATGTTCCGCTTAGGCTATATCGCTTCAGCCGGTGCGGCATTGGCCCTCGCTGCCAACCAGGCTTTCACAGCGCCCGCCGCCGCCCATGATTCAGGCCATGATGCGGCCCGCGCCATTGCCGGGCTGATTGCCCTGGGCCTTATCGTCAAAAGCCTGGACGACCGGAAGCACCGCCACCACGGGTATAACTACAGCTACCAGCCGCGTACGCATTACTACCTGCGCACCTACTACAAGCCCCACGGCGGCCGCCATCATGTCAAACGGCACCGGCATCACAACCGCGGCATCCACCGCCACCGCACCCGCCACGGCGGCTATTACCGGCACAGCCACTAGGCTGACGCCCCTGCAACTGCAATTGACGGTCCTGCAAAAGCGGGACCTCTCCAGTAGCTGCGCTTGATACCTCGCAGGCAGAGCGGCGCCCGGAACGGCAAAGCGCCGCGCGTCAGCGCGGCGCCGGGCCCAAGGCTGCCAGGGGGTTCCGGCGCAGCCGGGGCATCCGCAGGCGCGGGAGGGCGCCGCTCCCCGGATCACTGGAAGATCACTGGATGCGCCTGGCCTCCAGCTCAACCGTCACGTCCACCGCAAACCCCAGCGAGCTTTCGTCCGGCAGGCTCTTGCCGATACCAAAGTCCAGCCGGTTCACGCTGAGGGCTCCGGTCATCCTCGCGGTGTCTCCCTCCAGATCCAGGCTGAAGGGCAGGGTGGCGGGCACCGTCTGGTCCTTGATTGTCAGGGTGCCTTCGGCCTGGTAGCCCTCCTCCAGCTTTTCGATCTCCGCCTGGAACAGGGCCGTGGGGAAATTGGCGCTGTCAAAGTAATCGGCGCCCATCGCCTGACCGGTCACCGAGCCCAATTCCAGCGAGGGGATGGCGATGGTGACCTCCACATCGCCCGCCGGTCCCGGGGCGGCCGGCTCCTCGAAATTGATCACCGCATTCCACTCGCCAAAGCTGCCGGTGACCGCGCTGCCCATCTGGACGACAGAGATTCCCAGTGTGCCCGACTGCACCGCCCAGCTGCCTGCGGCACCGCTGCCCGGTTCCGAAGCCACAACCGGCGCAGCCGTCCCTGTGGTCTGCTTGCCGCCGAAGACGCCGATTGCTGCACCGCCGCCCAGCGCGCCGGCCCAGACCAGCAGCGCCGCCAGCAGCGGCAGCAGGCTGTGGCTCTGCGCGGGCGGCTGCGGCAGGCTGGCGCGGCCCGGCAGCATCCGGCGCAGGGTGGCGTCCCGGTCGACCACATGATGCTTCAGCGCACCGGCAATATGCAGGCCCAGCGCGCCCGCCAGGGTCCAGACCAGCACCCAGTGCAGCCCCGCCGTCAGCTCTGCCAGCGGCTCGGACTGCGGCACAAACGGCAGTGTCTGCCCGAACGGCCACCAGATCGGGGCAAAACCGGTGGTCGCGGCATGGTGGATCCAGCCGGTCAGCGGCACCGCCACCAGAGAGCCGTACAGCAGCCAGTGCACCATCTCCGCTGCCAGCGCCTCGGCCTTGCGGTCCGGATGCAGCAGCCCCGGCTTGGGCTGGCTCAGCGCCCACAGGATGCGCAGCAGCGCGGTGAAGAACACCGCCACCCCAACGGTCTTGTGCAGCGAGAACAGCAGCGTGGCGCGCTCGATCACCGCCTGGCTTCCGTCAAACGCCGGGCTCTGGATCTCTTGCGCCAGCTCATTGGCGAAGTAGCCCAGCGGAAAGGCCGAAAAGATCAGCAGGGCGGTCAGCCAGTGAAAGGTCTTGGCAACGCTGCCATAGCTTTGAAAGGTGTTTTGGCCGGGCATGGGACATCAGGTCCTTTTCAAGTCTGGTGTTGGACTCAAGGTAACAACACCGTTGTGCCGTGCAATATTCGCTCGCCCTTCATCCGCGCACAGGGCCGGTGCGCAAACTGCAGCTTTGCTTGTGCGTTGCGTCAAGGGCCGTTACATCAGGCCAAACGCTAAAACAGACGAGGTCTTCAATGACGATCGCATTCGTGTTTCCCGGGCAGGGTGCCCAGACCATTGGGATGGGCAAGGCATTGGCCGATGCTTATCCGGCGGCCAAGGCCATCTTTGATGAGGTCGATGAAGCGCTGGGGGAAAGCCTGAGCCAGCTGATCTGGGAGGGCGACATCGAAACACTGACCCTCACCCAGAACGCGCAGCCCGCGCTGATGGCCACTTCGATGGCCACCATGCGCGCGCTCGAAGCCGAAGGCGTGACGATTGAGAAGGCCGCTTTTGTGGCCGGCCACAGCTTGGGTGAATACTCCGCTCTGGCCGCCGCCGGGGCGATCTCGGTCACCGACACCGCCCGCCTGCTGCGCACCCGCGGCCAGGCTATGCAAAGTGCCGTGCCGGTGGGCGAGGGTGCGATGGCCGCGATCCTCGGCCTCGACCTCGACGCCGTGCGCGCAGTTGCCGAGGAAGCCGCGCAGGGTGAAGTCTGCCAGGCTGCCAACGACAACGACCCCACCCAGGTGGTGGTCTCCGGCGCCAAGGCCGCCGTTGAACGCGCCGCCGTGATCGCTAAGGACAAGGGCGCCAAACGCGCGGTGATGCTGCCGGTGTCCGCCCCCTTCCATTGCGCCCTGATGCAGCCCGCCGCCGACGCCATGGCCGAGGCGCTGGCCGGTGTTGAAATTAAATCCCCCGCGGTGCCGCTGATCGCCAATGTGCGCGCCGACGCTGTGACCAGCCCGGATGAGATCCGCCAGCTGCTGGTGGAACAGGTGACCGGTTCTGTGCGCTGGCGCGAAAGCGTGCAGGCGATGGCCGCAAAGGGCGTGACCGAATTCTGGGAGATCGGCGCGGGCAAGGCGCTGTCCGGCATGATCCGCAAGAACGATCGCGCGCTGGCGAGCCGCCAGATCGGCACCCCCGAGGAAGCCAAGGCCGCAGCCGAAGCGTAACAATATATCCCGGCGCGCCCGTGCAGCGCCGGGGACCGCATACAAAGGACACAAACATGTTTGATCTGACTGGCAAGAATGCCCTCGTCACCGGCGCCTCCGGCGGCATCGGCGGCGACATCGCCCGCGCGCTGCACGCGGCTGGCGCAACCGTGGCCCTGTCGGGCACCCGCGAAGAGCCGCTCAAGGCGCTTGCCGAAGAGCTGGGCGAGCGCGCCCACGTGCTGCCCTGCAACCTGTCCGACGCCGAAGCGGTCGAGGCGCTGCCGAAACAGGCGGCTGAGGCAATGGGCTCGGTCGATATCCTGGTCAACAACGCGGGCATCACCCGCGACAACCTGTTCATGCGGATGAAGGACGAGGAATGGGAAAGCGTCCTGAACGTGAACCTGACCTCGACCATGCGCCTGTGCCGCGGTGTTCTGCGCGGCATGATGAAGGCGCGCTGGGGCCGCATCATCAACATCTCCTCGGTCGTGGGCGCCACCGGCAACCCGGGCCAGGGCAACTATGCTGCCTCCAAAGCAGGTATGGTCGGCATGTCCAAATCGCTGGCTTATGAAGTCGCCAACCGCGGCATTACCGTGAATGCGGTCGCCCCGGGCTTTATCGCCACGGCGATGACCGACAAGCTGAACAACTCGCAGAAAGACGCGATTCTGAGCCAGATTCCGGCAGGCCGCATGGGGGATTCGAACGAAATCGCCTCTGCCGTTCTGTACCTGGCCAGCCAGGAAGCCGGCTATGTCACCGGCACAACCCTGCATGTGAATGGCGGCATGGCGATGATCTGAGCCCCGTGCCAGCCGCTGAATTGCCAAGCCCCGCAGCCCGTCTGCGGGGCTTTTTCACACCGTATCACGCCAAGCCCGCCGCGCAGCCAGTCCTGCCGTTGCCGTCAAGCGGTTGAAAAACGGCGGAATTGCCAAAAAAACCCATTAACACTCTTGCAACCACTTGATTGCGGGGCCATCTGCACGGCTTCATACCCGCACGATACCGGCTGCCGCGGGAATCGTTACCAAGCGAAACCGTTTGCCTTGGCCGCGGTCTATGCTATAGGCGGCCCATATCCGCAGGTATTTCCTAAGGGAAACGCCGCACTGTCCCCGTCCCGCGGGGATCACACCGCCCGCTCCGGGCAATAACCACGCCGCCCGCACGGGCAAGGGCAGAACCGGGCAGAGTGCCCTGAATTACGAGGAAGAGACATGAGCGACGTCGCAGATCGCGTAAAGAAGATCGTTGTTGAGCACCTGGGTGTTGAAGAGGACAAGGTCACCGAAAACGCCTCCTTCATCGACGATCTGGGCGCAGACAGCCTGGACACCGTGGAACTGGTGATGGCGTTTGAAGAAGAGTTCGGCATCGAGATCCCGGACGACGCAGCCGAAACCATCCAGACCTTCGGCGACGCGGTCAAGTTCATCTCCGAAGCGTCCTAAGCCACGCTTCCGGATGACCGGATTGAACGGCGCTCTCCCCTGCGGAGGGCGCCGTTTTCTTTTGTCTTTCCGGTGCCGTCCGGCGCTTGCCGAATTTGCGTCTGCGGCAATCCGGCCCCATGCCTGTTGGCGCTACCACGCAGCCGGGCGCTGGTGCCGCAATTGTTCCACAAAAGGTCAGGATACGGCGTATCTCAGGGGATGATCCGTGCTAGTATTTCCGTGACAGGCAGAGCACAGAGGAGACTGGCACTATGATGATTTACCCCACGATGGAGATTCAGAACGGCCGCTGCGTGAGCCTGGAAAAAGGCCGCCTGGACGAGCCGCAGATCTGGCACGTGGACCCGGTGGAAACCGCCAAGGGCTTTGCCGCCGCAGGGGCGGAATGGATGCACCTGACCGACTTCAGCGCAATTGAGGGCGATTACAGCAACGAGGACCTGGTCACCGACATCATCCGCGGTGCCGGCATTCCGGTGCAGCTGGGCGGCGGCATCCGCTCGCGCGAGCAGGTCGAGAGCTGGATCGACAAGGGGGCAGGCCGCATCGTGATCGGCACCCTGGCTGCCCGCGACCCGCATCTGGTACGCGAGCTTGCGGAACACCATCCGGACCAGATCGTGCTTGCCGTTGATATCTGGCAGGGCCAGGTGATGACCGACGGCTGGCGCAAGTCCGGCGCCTTTACCCCCGAAGCCTATCTGGAGGCCTTTGAGGGCGCGCCATTTGCCGGCATCATTATCACCGACATCGACTCCGATGTTGCCGACACGGAAGCGCAGATGGGGCTGATGTCGCACCTGGCGTCCACGGTGAAGCTGCCGGTGATTGCCAATGGCGTGGTGCGCAATGCCGATGATATCTCGCGGCTGAAGTACATTCACAATATCGCCGGCGCGATGGTGGGCCGGGCGCTGTTCCGCAAGACACTGTCGGTCGGGGATGCGCTGGCCGTTGCGCGGCCGGAGCCGGAACCGGTGGCGGAATTCCAGTAACCCGAAGCAATCGGGCTGCTGCCTGCGGTTATCACCCGCAGGCAGCCTGCAGCCGCGCGGCGGCTTGCGATCCGCATCGCGGCCGGCGCGCAGATCCAGCCAAACGGGGCGCAGTCAGGCTGAGCTGGCGGCTGTCTCCGGCTCGTTGACCTGCGCGGCATTGAGTTTGAGAAGCTTCTTAAGGTGCCCGCGGGACAGCCGTTTGCTGAACTTTATCCCGACATAGTCGTTGTTCTGCCAGGTCGCTTGGGCCTCTATCAGCAGGAGGCCGGCCGCCTCGGCCGCAACTTCGCCTTCGATGAGAGGCACGGGCTGGCCGCCCTCCAGCCCGACACGCACCTTGGCTCCCAGCCGGCTGATATCGACTATCCGTGCCTCAAAGCGGAAATCGCCGCTTTTGAGGATACAAGGCAGCGCGCAGGGGTGGCGGCGGGACAGCCGCAGGCGCCGCCGGGCCAGGCGCTCCAGCAGGACCGCCGCTGCCGCACCGAGAATCAGCGTCAGCAGGGAACCTGCGATGACAGCCTCCTGCGGCAGTTGTTTCAGTTTCCCGATGCCGCTCAGCGAAACGCCTTCGGTGTCCTGCGGCGGCACATAGTTGCAGGGCAGGGGAACGATGCGCGCGGCATAGGTTTCCAGCAGCGCAGCGGTGCGGCGGCGCTTGGCATTTGCCGCCGCCGCTTCGGCGCCGTGCCTGCGGTGGATCTCCAATAGGCCCTTGTAACGGGTGATCAGGTTCAGAGTGAGCCGCTCGTAGCGATGCATCCCGGCCCGGCGCAGCCGGATGCGAAGATCCACTTGCGGATGGTCAGCCAGCCAATTGCGCAGTCTTTGCGCCTCGCCGCTGCCCTTTCCGGTCCGAAGCACCTGGTGAAACGCGCGCATCTGATGCTGCATGAACACAAGGTCCGACAAAAGCTCGCATGTGGCGCGGGAAGGCGACGGTGTTGCGGCTGCCGCCGGTCCGGCTGCGGCAAGGGTCAGGGCTGCGGCGGCGGAAAGAGCAAAAGGCTTGAAAACCATGCCGGGGGACTCGCGAAACTGTGCACAGATCACCCCAAGGTCTAACTTGGCGGCCTTAACGCACGGCAAGCGGACGCAGCAAATCTCCGTTAAATCTCAGCAGCGCTTCGCAGGTCTGGCAGACGGGGGCGAAAGTGCGGTCGCACCGCCGTGTGTCTGCGGGGCGGCCAGAAAGGCCCGGGACAGCAGAAGTGGCTATCCGGCGGAGCTTGAGGCGCTGCCTCGGGGAACCATAAGCTAGATTCCGAGACCGGGTGGCATGCGCGCCGCCCGTGGTCTGCCGTCCTCATCCTCCATCGGGAAGGCTTCCAGCAGCCGGTGCAGCTGGAGGAAGTTGAAATCCTTGGAGAACTTCACACCGAAGTAATCAGCCGTCTGCCAGCGCACATTCGAGTCCACGGTATAGCCGCCGAAGGAGAGGGTCACCCGGCCCGGAATCTCGCAAGCCGCGTCAGGGCGCACTTTGGCGCCGGCCCGGCTGAGGTCGACCAGATGGGCTGGCACCGTTCGCCCGCCCGCCTGCAGAACGCAAGGCACCGAGCAGGGGTAACGCTTGGTGCGGCGGATCTTTCGTATGCCGATCCGGTCGAGGAAATACAGAACGCTGCCGCCCAGCACCAGGAAGGACACCCAGGCAATGGCGGCATTGATGATCTGCTGGCGTTGGCGCGCGTCCGCTGCATTCACCGCAACCAGCTTACTGCCGTAACCGTCGTCCTTGACCTGATCGCAGGGCAGGGCCTCGACTTGGGTGCCGAATTCCGCCGCCAGATCCTGGAGACCCATGTGGCGGGCGGTCTCAAAGGCGGCAGCGCGGCCCTGGGTTGCAAGAATCTGCAGGACGACTGTTTGCTGCTTCAACAGCTCCATCGTTCCGGCCTCAACGGTTTGAATTCCCACAGCCCTCATCCGCTGCCGCAGCGGAGCCGGCGGATTTGCGCTGATCCAGCTGCGCAGATGCTGCACACTGTAGGCGCCCTGGCCGGTACTGAGATAAGACAGAAATCCCTTGCTGGCCCGGTGCAGATCCGACAGGTCGCGGTGCACGGCACAACTGGCGCTTGCATGCCCGGGGAGCAGGCCGATCACCAGCAGGGTAGCAGCTATGGAGAGCCATTGGCGCATGGCGGGGTCGTTCCTCAAATCCTTCGAGAACAGAAGAATGCCCTAAAGAAGCGAATGCCCGGTTAACGCAGCGGCCGCAGCGGAAGAAAACCTTGCAGCAGCCGCAGCCAAGGCGCACACCGCCGTGCGGTACAGCAGCCAAACGCATGAAGACGAACAAGGGGGAGGACTGTTTTTCCCGCTTCGCCCAAGGCCGCTTGCCGCGAAAACGGGGGGTTGCAAGCACCGGAAAAAAATGCGGGCTGGAGACAAAAAGGCCCAGAGCTCCAGCCCGCTGTGGCAATCCTTGAGGACGGATGCCAAGTTCTATTGATCGGTATACGAGCAACCTATGAGAGAATAGTTAATCAGCCATTCCCGTTTCGGCATCTCTGCATAAAAATCGGACTTCCGCAAGGGAATCCGCGGCCGCACCCGCTCTTGCACCTGCCGGGCATTCCAAGCTATTTGGACAGACGGATTGCCGAGGCAAAGGAGAGCAAGGAATGCGTCGAGTAGTTGTCACCGGTCTGGGCCTGGTTACCCCTCTGGCCAGCGGAGTTGAGGAAAGCTGGACCCGGTTGCTGGACGGCCAGTCGGGCGCGGGCCCCATCACCCAGTTTGACGCCGAAGCAAGCGGCGTGACCACGACCTATGCCTGCGAGGTTCCGCGCGGCGATGGCAGCGGCGGCACGTTCAACCCGGATGACTGGGTTGCCAAGAAAGACCAGAAGAAAATTGATGATTTCATTCTCTATGGCATCGCTGCCGCCGACATGGCCGTGCGCGACGCCGGCTGGACGCCCGAGGACGAGGAAAGCCGACTGCGCACCGGCGTGATGATCGGCTCTGGCATCGGCGGCCTGTCGTCGATTGCCGACACCGCGGTGATGATCAAGGAAAAAGGCCCCCGCCGGGTGTCGCCGTTCTTTATCCCCGGCGCGCTGATCAACCTGATCTCCGGCCAGGTCTCGATCCGCTTCGGCTTCAAGGGTCCGAACCACTCTGTCGTGACCGCCTGCTCGACCGGCGCCCACGCCATCGGCGACGCGGCCCGGCTGATCAAATCGGGCGACGCCGACGTGATGATCGCAGGCGGTGCAGAGGCGGCAATCTGCGAAATCGGCATCGCTGGCTTCAACGCCTGCAAGGCGCTGTCGACCAAATACGCCGACGACCCCAAGAAAGCCTCGCGTCCCTATGACGCCGACCGTGACGGCTTTGTCATGGGCGAGGGTGCCGGCATCGTGGTTCTGGAAGACTACGAGCACGCCAAGGCCCGCGGCGCCAAGATCTATGCTGAGGTGCTGGGGTATGGCCTGTCCGGCGACGCCTATCACATCACCGCGCCGTCCGAGGATGGCGAAGGCGGCGAGCGCTCGATGCGCGCGGCCCTGAACAATGCGGGCCTGGAGCCGTCGGCGGTTGACTATATCAACGCGCATGGCACCTCCACCATGGCCGACACCATTGAACTGGGCGCGGTGGAACGGCTGCTGGGCAACCATGCTGCCAATGTCACCATGTCGTCGACCAAATCCGCCACCGGCCACCTCTTGGGCGCGGCCGGCGCGATTGAGGCGATTTTCTCGATCCTGGCGATCCGCGACCAGGTGGCACCGCCGACCATCAACCTCGACAACCCCGCGGTTGAAACTCCGGTTGACCTGGCCCCCAACGCCAAGCGTGAGCGGGAAATCAAAGTGGCGCTGTCGAACTCCTTCGGCTTTGGCGGCACCAACGCATCGGTGATCTTCGGGAAACCTGACTGATGTGGCGCAGCCTCGCCTCTAATATGCTGACGGTCCTGATCGCCGCCCTGTTCCTGCTGGGCGGCCTCATCCTGTGGGGCCAGTCGCAGTACACGGCTGAAGGTCCATTGGACACCGCCATCTGCCTCCGGGTGGAGCGCGGCTCCAACATGGCCCGAGTCAGCCGCGACCTGGAAGAGCAGGGGGCAGTTTCCTCCGGCACCATCTTCCGTCTCGGCGCCAAGTACAGCGAGAAGACCGGCCAGCTGAAGGCCGGCAGCTTCCTGGTGGAGCCGGGGTCGTCGATGGAACGCATCGTCGACGAGATCACCCATTCCGGCGCCTCCACCTGCGGCACAGAGATCGTTTACCGCATCGGCGTGACCCGCACGCAGGCTGAGGTGCGCGAGCTGGATCCGGCGACCAACAAATTCGAGGAGAAGGCGGAATTCGTCCTTGGCGTCGATGAGGTGCCTGCGGAATACACCGAGACCCGCCAGGACGCTGACACCCGCTATCGCATTGCGCTGGCCGAAGGCGTGACCAGCTGGCAGGTGGTCGAGGCGCTAAAGGCGATGGACGTGCTGGACGGCGACCCGGGCGAGCGTCCGGCCGAAGGCCTGCTGGCGCCCGACAGCTATGAGGTCACCCCAGGCACTGAACGCGCCGCCGTGCTGGCCGAGATGCAGGAGCGCCAGACGCTGCGCATCAACGCCGCTTGGGAAAGCCGCGCAGACGACGCTGCCGTCAAGACGCCCGAGGAGATGCTGATCCTCGCCTCGATCATCGAGAAGGAAACCGGCGTCGCCTCCGAGCGCGGTGTGGTCGCCTCGGTCTTCACCAACCGCCTGAACCGCGGCATGCGCCTGCAGACGGACCCGACCGTGATCTACGGCGTCACCAAGGGCGAAGGCATCCTGGGACGCGGCCTGCGCCAAAGCGAGCTGCGCAAGCCCACCCCCTGGAACACCTATGTGATCGAGGGCCTGCCGCCCACGCCCATCGCCAACCCGGGGCTTGCGAGCCTTGAGGCGGCGGTGAACCCGGAGACCACGGACTATGTGTTCTTCGTCGCCGACGGCACCGGCGGCCACGCCTTTGCCGAGACGCTGGACGAGCACAACAGGAACGTCGCCAAATGGCGCGAGATCGAAGCCCAGCAGCAGCAGAACAACTGAGTGCTGCGAGGCTGGATCGCGTAGGAAAGGGCGCCGGACGGCGCCCTTTTTTGTTGAACCCGTACGCAACAGCGCGGCCAAGCGCGGCCGTTCCGGTGCCGAACCAGCCAGCTCCATTGCCGCCATCGCAAATGACGCTTTCGCTCGTTTGCAGTTGCATCCGCCCAGACGTCCTCCTAAATGATGTTCAGGATAAATGGAGATTTCATGTCCCGGTAAGGAGGGGAGGCAGCAAGCCTCCCAGCGCAAGACCCGTCACGGAAAACACCACCGCTAAGTGCGGCCGGTGAATGACGCCTTGCATCTTTTCCTTACTCTTCCGGCCGGGCCCCGCCCGCAGCCCAGACATGAAAGTTTACCCGCAATGGTACGGGACTACTCCCAATTTCTTCCGAACAGCCGCCGTGACGGCGGATCAAACGACCGCATGACGCCGCTTCAGGCCTTAGGCTGGCAGCCGTTCTTTTCCCAGCAGATCAGCGTTGAAGACCTGCGCGCAACACCGCCGGTCCGCGTCGTCCAGGTGCATCGCAATGCGCTGCATGTTTTCGGTGACAGCATCGAAACCACGCTTCCGCCCCGGCAGGATGTTACGGTCGGCGACTGGCTGTTGCTGGATCGCGAACGGCCGCAGTCCAGCCAGGTTCTGGATCGCATCAGCCTGATCAAGCGGCGCGCGCCCGGCACCGGCCGGTTCGAGCAGCTCATCGCCGCTAACATCGACACGGCCTTTATCGTTTCGTCCTGCAACCAGGATTTCAACGTGCCGCGGCTCGAACGTTACATCGCCCTGGCATTTGAGGCGCAGATCACGCCGGTCATAGTTTTGACCAAGGCCGACCTGCTTGCGGACCCGCAGGACTACACAGATGCGGCCCGGGCCATTTCGCAAACGGTTGAAGTCGTAACGCTCGACGCTCGCGGATTCGAGCCCCGAAGCGCGCTGGCGCCCTGGTGCAAGCCGGGGAAGACGGTTGCGTTCCTGGGGTCATCGGGCGTCGGCAAGTCCACCCTTGCCAACGCGCTGTTGAACAGCCAGTCGATTGAGACGCAAGGGATCCGTGAAGACAACTCCAAGGGCCGGCACACCACGACGCGCCGCGAGCTCCATTCCATGCCGAATGGCTGCATGATCCTCGATACTCCCGGTATGCGGGAACTGCAGCTTACCGATGCGGATGCCGGGATTGATGACGTGTTCGCTGATATCCAGCAGTTGTCGCTTGGATGCCGGTTCAAGGACTGCAAGCACGACACGGAACCGGGCTGCGCGGTGGCGCAAGCCATTGAACAGGGCGAAATCGACGCCTCCCGGCTTGCCCGTTGGCGCAAGCTCAAGGCCGAAAACGCCTTCAATTCAGCCAGCCTTGCCGAACGCAGGTCCAAGGACAAGGCTTTTGGAAAGATGGTGCGCGGCGTTAAAAAACTGAAAGAGAGCCGGAGGTGAACCGATGAGCAAGTCAAAAGCCGGCCAGGTCGTCTGGCACGACCTGTTCACGCCGGACACGGACCGCGCAATGGCGTTCTACAAAAGCGTCGCGGGCTGGAGCTATGTGACCGAACACGCCACGGACTTCGCGTGGGGCGGCGGCGAAAAGGATTTCATTCTCGCCCTATCCGGCGATGAAGCTGGCGCTGGTATTCTACCGGCGCCGCGGGGTCTGGCAGAGGGCTGGCTCGCCTATGTCGAAGTCCCCGATGTGGACGCCGCGCTGGACCAGGCGGAGGTGCATGGCGGCGGTATCGTCAGGCACCCCTTCGAAGTTCCAGGCGTCGGGCGCAACGCGGTCATCCGTGACCCGCAGGGGGCGCTGATCGGGGTCTCTCTTTCGCGCCACAGCTTTCCTGTGCCGCGCCGGCAGTTCGGACCTGAAGTCTACCTGTCGGACACCGGCGCCTTTCCCGGGGCATTCTACAGGGAGGTTCTGGGGTGGCAGGCTGCCGGCCCCCGGACACAAGGGCAAGGCGGCCTTGCCATCACCGGGCCCACCGGCGGCCTGACCGCAGTCCTGCAACCGGCGGACTTGGCGACAGGCGCGCAAGCAATCTGGGTGCCAAGCATCCGGATCGCCGCGCTGGCGGATGCGCAGCGCGTTGCAGAGGCCAATGGGGCGTGCCTCTTGGACCGCGGCGCAGTGGGCAGCGGCACGGCGCACAACTTAATCCTGCGCGATCCCGGCGGTGCGCTGGCCATGCTGCGCGAAGAGCCGGCCAGCCCGTCCACGTGACCCCAGGGCTGCCGCTATTCTGTGGCAGCCTGCCGCTGCGGCGCGCCTCCGTCGGTTCCTTGCGCGCGGGGCGTTGCGGGCCCGCCGTACGCACCCCGCCTCATAACCCTTGACTTTTACGATGTAATCGCGTATAGGTTGTGGCGCAGCTGGAAGAAACAAGGACGGCCCCGGATCCCTCCACCGGTGGCCGTCCTGTCTTTCTCTCGTGCGGACAAAAACGCATGAGGCAGAGCAACCCATGACACACCCGACACCAGACCAGGACGGCGCCGCCGTTCTGACCCGGCAGGTGCATTACACCGCCGATCTCCTGCGTTCGCTGCAGGACAGCATTCACCGTCTGCGAAACGAGGCGGAAGAGCTCCGGGAGCAGCTCGAAACCGCCGGCGCCGATGAAGTTACCGGCGCCAAGGCGCAGATCAGCAAGCTTGAAGGCCTGATCCGGGATTGCCAGAAAGTGGAGAAAGTCATTGCAGAACAAAGCACCGAATTCACCCGTATGCTCAAATCCGAGCACGAGCTCGATCTCGTCGCGGCGCGCGCAGCTGTCGAGCGCGGACTTGCTTGCCTGCGTGCCGCCATCGCTCCTGAGCTTCTTCTTGGATGAGCTGGACCGCAAAACGCTCTGCGCGCTGCCGCATCTCTTTGATATCTGGGCGCTGGACCACCAGCGCCCGCCTCCGGGGGACTGGCGTGCCTGGGTGATCCTGGGCGGCCGCGGCGCGGGCAAGACGCGGGCAGGGGCCGAATGGGTCCGCTCGCTGGCCGAGGGCCCATGCCCGCATGACCCCGGAACCGCCCGGCGCATCGCGCTGGTGGCAGAGACCTATGACCAGGTACGCGACGTGATGATCCACGGCGACAGCGGCATCCTGGCCTGTTCGCCGCCCGACCGGCGGCCCAAGTGGAAAGCCTCGGAGCGCAAGCTCACTTGGCCCAACGGCGCCGAAGCGCAGGCGTTCTCCGCCCACGACCCCGAGGCCCTGCGCGGCCCCCAGTTCGACGCTGCCTGGGCGGATGAGCTGGCCAAGTGGCGCAAGGGCCAGGAGAGCTGGGACATGCTGCAATTCGCCCTTCGGCTGGGCCAGGACCCGCGCGTCTGCGTCACCACCACGCCCCGCAACGCGCCCGTGCTGAAACGGCTCTTGGCCTCACCCAGCACTGTCACCACCCATGCCCCGACCGAAGCCAACCGCGCCAACCTCGCGCCGTCTTTTCTGGCGGAGGTGCGGGCGCGCTATGCAGGCACCCGGCTGGGGCGGCAGGAGCTGGACGGGGTGATGCTGTCGGACATCCAGGGCGCGCTCTGGACCACAGCGGCGCTGGTGGACGCGCAGGTGTCTGAGGCGCCGCCTCTGGACCGGGTGGTGGTCGCCGTCGACCCGGCGGTGAGCGCCGGCAAGGACTCCGACGCCTGCGGCATCGTGGTGGCGGGCGCGATCACCCACGGCCCGCCGCAGGAGTGGCAGGCCTACGTGCTGGCAGATTGCACCGTGCAGGGGGCTGGCCCCTTGGCCTGGGCACAGGCGGTGATTGCCGCCCGCGACAGGTTTGGCGCTGAACGGGTGGTGGCAGAGGTCAACCAGGGCGGCGCCCTGGTGGAAACAGTCCTGCGCCAGGCCGACCCGCTGGTGCCGTTCCGGGCCTTGCACGCGCGCAAGGGCAAATCCGCCCGCGCCGAACCGGTTGCCGCCCTCTACGAACAGGGCCGGGTGTTTCACCTGCCCGAATTGGGAGAGCTGGAGGACCAGATGTGCCAGATGACCCCGCAGGGCTACCGCGGCAGCGGCTCTCCCGACCGGGTTGATGCGCTGGTCTGGGCCTTGCATGAGCTGATCATCCAGCCCGCGGCCAACCTGCGCAGGCCGCAAGTGCGAGTGTTGTAAGCTACAGCCTGGCCGCAGGCCGGGCAGCGCCCGTCCGCGCCCGCGGGCGGGTGCTTCCCGCCCGCCCGCGAACCGGCGCTGCCCTTCGTGACCTCCGCAAGCCGCCCTCTGCGCAACGGGCGGTTTTTGTTTTTAATCAGACGGTTGAGGTATGGTGTTGCGCCCCCTGCGTACGCACCGCTTCCCGGATCTTCAGCTCTTTCTGCCACTAATGATCCTCAGCAAAGGCGCACCAGCCCCAAGGGGTCCAGCGCCGGACAGGAACAAGCTGAGGAGCGGACCATGGTCTTTGACCTGCTGCGGCGTAAAACGCCGGACCCCCGGAAACCCGGCCCCAAAAATCCGGGCCTGGAACAGAAGGCCAGCCAGACCGCCCGCGTGGTCTCCTGGCACAACTCGGGGCGCATCGCCTGGAGCCCGCGCGACACCGTCTCCCTGACCCGCAGCGGCTTTGCCGGCAACCCGGTCACCCACCGGGTGATCCGCCTGATCGCCGAGGCCGCCGCCGCCGTGCCGCTGGTGCTTCAGGACAGCCGCCAGCGCTATGACACCCACCCCTGGCTGGCGCTGCTGGCGCGTCCCAACCCGGCCCAGACCCAGGCGGAGCTCTTGGAGGCGCTCTACGGCCACCTGCTGCTGTCCGGCAACGCCTATATCGAGATGGTCGCGGCTGAGGACGCAACCCCGGCAGAGCTGCATGTGCTGCGCTCCGACCGGATGAACGTGGTGCCCGGTCCGGATGGCTGGCCGGCAGCCTTCGACTATGTGGCCGGCGGGCGCAAGCACCGCTTCGCCAACGAACCCGGCCAGCCGCCGGTCTGCCATATCAAGAGCTTCCACCCGCAGGACGATCACTATGGCCTGTCAGCCCTGCAATCGGCGGCGATGGCGATAGACGTTCACAACGCCGCCTCCCGCTGGTCCAAGGCGCTTTTGGACAACGCAGCCCGCCCCTCCGGCGCGCTGGTCTGGACCGGATCTGACGGCCAGGGCCAGATGTCGGAAGATCAATTCCGCCATCTAAGTGAGGAGATTCAATCAAATTTCCAGGGCGCCCAGAATGCCGGCCGCCCGATGGTGCTGGAGGGCGGATTGGACTGGAAGCCGATGGGCTTTTCGCCCTCCGACATGGAGTTCCAGAAGACCAAGGACACCGCCGCCCGCGAAATCGCGCTCGCCTTCGGGGTGCCGCCAATGCTGATCGGCATCCCCGGCGATGCGACCTATGCCAACTATCAGGAGGCCAACCGCGCCTTCTACCGGCTGACCGTGCTGCCTCTGGCGGCCAAGGTGACCGCCGCGCTGTCCGGCTGGCTTGCAGGCTGGACCGGCGAGGAACTGACCCTGAAGCCCGATCTCGACCAGCTGCCCGCCCTGGCGGCAGAGCGCGAGGCGCAATGGAGGCGGGTCGCTTCCGCGGATTTCCTCACACCCGCGGAAAAGCGGCAGCTGCTGGGGTTGCCCGCAGAAGCCCCGGCCGCGCCGCAGGCGGAGGGCGGACAGGATGACTGAGCACCCGATACACGCATTCGATTGTTCACCGGGATTGCGCCTGTCCGCCCATGAGCGGGTTGCCCAGATCCAGAACGAGGCCGTGAACCGCCGCCTCGACCGGATCGAGCAGATGATGGAGCGGCTGGAGAAACGCCTCTGGCTCACCGTCTACGGCGTCGCGGCCGTCATCCTGGCGCAAGCCTTCCAATCCTTTCTGGCGGTGCAATTGCCGTAACTCCAATAACTTGCGAGGCAGATATCATGCAGGGAACGCCCCAGCTTGAACATAAATTCGCACGCTTCGGCGAGGATCTCTCGCTGAAGGACGCAACAGAAATCAAGGGCTACGCCAGCCTGTTCGGCCAGACCGACCAGGGCGGCGATGTGGTTATGCGCGGCGCTTATGCGGCCTCGCTCAAGGCGCTCCGGGATCAGGGCCGCACGGTCAAGATGCTGTGGCAGCACGACCCGGCCCAGCCCATCGGCGTCTGGGATGAGGTGCGCGAGGACAAGCGCGGTCTGTACGTCAAAGGCCGCATCCTCACCGCCACGCCCAAGGGCGCCGAGGCGGCCGCGCTGATCGAAGCGGGCGCGATTGACGGCCTCTCCATCGGCTACCGCACCCAGAAAGCCACCCGCGCCCAGGACGGCACCCGCCGCCTGACCCAGGTGGAGCTGTGGGAGGTGTCGCTGGTCACTTTCCCGATGCTGCCCGCGGCGCGGGTGGCGGGGAAATCTTCCGCCTTGGACGCCGAGGCAAAGTCCCTCCGCGCATTGGCCGCCGGCCTGCGTCAGATCACCCGCGACCTCAAAACAGGACACCCATCATGAGCAACCAAGACCTCCCGGCCCAATCCGGGGACGCAGCGCCCCTGGCGCATGAAGTGAAACAGGCCATCACGGGCTTTCTTCATGAATTCAAGGGGTTTCAGGACGACGTGCAATCAAGGCTGAAACAGGCAGAAGAGCGAGTGAACATGCTGGACCGTAAGACAATCTCTCAGAACCGCCCCCATCTGGCAGCCAGTCAGGACGCGGGCGCGCCGCACCAGAAGGCGTTCAACGCCTACCTGCGCAGCGGCGACGACGATGGCCTGCGCGGGCTTGAGCTGGAAGGGAAATCCATGTCCATCGCCGTGGGCAGCGACGGCGGCTATCTGGTCGACCCGCAGACCTCCGACACCGTCAAGGCGGTGCTGAACGCCTCCGCCTCGATCCGCGCCGTGGCCTCTGTGGTGCATGTGGAGGCAACGTCCTATGACGTGCTGATCGACCACAGCGAAATGGGCGCCGGCTGGGCCAATGAAACCGGCCCGTCGGCGGAAACCTCCACTGGCAGCATCGACCGCATCTCGATCCCGCTGCATGAACTGAGCGCATTGCCCAAGGCCTCGCAACGCCTGCTGGACGACAGCGCCTTTGATATCGAGGGCTGGCTGGCCGGCCGCATCGCCGACAAGTTTTCCCGCTCGGAGGCAGACGCCTTCATCAACGGCGACGGCATCGACAAGCCCACGGGCTTTCTCAACTACCCGGTCACGGACAACGACAGCTGGACCTGGGGCAACATCGGCTACAAGGCAACCGGCGTGGATGGTGAGGTCGGCAATGGCGACGCGATCATCGACCTGGTCTATGCGCTGGGGGCGGAATACCGCGCCAATGCGACTTTCATCATGAACTCCAAAACCGCGGGAATGCTCAGGAAATTGAAGGACGCCGACGGCCGCTTCCTGTGGTCTGACGGCCTCGCCGCGGGTGAGCCCGCGCGCCTTATGGGCTACCCGGTGCTGATTGCAGAGGACATGCCGGACCCGACCTCCAACAGCTACCCGATTGCCTTTGGCGACTTCCGCGCCGGCTACACCATCGCCGAACGCCCGGACCTGCGCGTCTTGCGCGACCCCTTCAGCGCCAAACCGCATGTGCTGTTCTACGCGACCAAGCGCGTCGGCGGCGACGTCAGCGACTTTGCCGCCATCAAGCTGATGAAATTCGGCGCGAGCTAACGCTCCGCGCTGATGGCGGACCGGCAGCCCGGTCCGCCGGCTGGCACGCACCCCATATTTCCCTGCCGTCTAGCTGCTCCCCCTCCGTCCGAGCGGCAGGGACCGGTGCGTGCCGGCCGAACCTTGGAAACGGACAGCAGATCAGGGCCGGCAAGGGGGAGGCCCGCAGGAGTGAGATGATGATGCTGAGCGAAGTGACCCCCGTGCCCGAGGCCGCCCTGCCGCTGGCCCCCTTCAAGGCGCATCTGCGCCTGGGCACCGGCTTTGGCGAGGACAGCCTGCAGGACGAGGTGCTGTTTGGCTTCCTGCGCGCCGCCCTGGCCGCGATAGAAGGAAGGACCGGCAAGGCACTGATTACCCGTGATTTTGAACTGGAATTCCGCCACTGGCGAGATCGTGCGCAAATGGTTCTGCCGCTCGCCCCTGTGCAGTCGGTGAGCGAGGTTGCGATCCGCGATGCGAGCGGCGCGGAGACGGTTCTGAACGCAGCGCTTTACCGGCTGGAACGCGACAGCCAGCGCCCGCGCCTTTGTCCCACCGGCAGCCTGCTGCCCGCGATTCCCACCGGCGGCCTGGCACGGATCACCTTGCAGGCCGGCATGGCCGCGGATTGGGGCAGCTTGCCCGCGGATCTGGCCCAGGCGGTGATGCTGCTGGCCGCGCATTACTACGAATACCGGGCCGATACCGGCCTGCACGGCGGCTGCATGCCCTTTGGCGTCACCAGCCTGATCGAACGCTACCGCAGCCTGCGGCTGACTTTGGGAGGCCTGGCATGAAACAGCCCCCGAAACTCATCCGCAAGCTGGTGCTGGAAGATCCCCAGCGCGCCCCTGACGGCGCCGGCGGCTTTACCGAGACCTGGGTGGCGCTTGGCACCCTTTGGGCCGAGGTGAAGTCTCTCTCAGGCCGCTTGGCCAGCGGCAATCTGTCTTTGCAAAAATACCGCATCACCCTGCGCGCTTCACCTGAAGGTTTTGCATCTCGCCCACGGCCCGACCAGCGCTTCCGTGACAGCAATCGCCTCTACCGCATTGATGCGGTTGCAGAAAGCGGCCCGGACGCCCGCTACCTCACCTGTTTCGCGGTAGAGGAGGTGAGCGGATGACCTATGCCATCGCAGGCGGGCTGCAATCCGCCGTTTACACCCATCTGACCGGGGACGCAGGACTAACTGCGCTGGTCGGCAGCGCGATCTATGACGCCATCCCCGCAGGCCCCTTGCCGCAGACCTATGTGGCGCTTGGCAGCGAAGAGGTGCTGGACCGCTCCGACAAGACCGCGGGCGGGGCTGAGCACCGGTTTTTTGTCACCGTCACCACCGACACCGCCGGTTTCGCCACCGCCAAATCCGCCGCCGCCGCGGTCTGCGACGCCTTGGTCGGCGCCGCGGTGCCGCTGCCGCGCGGCCAGCTCACCGGCCTGTGGTTCGACCGGGCCAAAGCTGAGCGGCTGACGACCGGCGGCAGGCAGATCACCCTGCGTTTCCGGGCGCGGGTGGATGACGTTTGAACCTCGGAACTTTCGTGAAACCAGTTGAAATACATGGAGAACTCCCATGACAGTTCAAAACGGCAAGGACCTCTTGGTCAAAGTGGACATGAACGGCGCAGGCCTGTTTGAAACTATCGCCGGCCTGCGTGCCACCCGCATCAGCTTCAACGCCGAAAGCGTCGATGTGACCAGCCTTGAAAGCCAGGGCGGCTGGCGTGAATTGCTGGCGGGGGCCGGCGTGCGCTCCGCGAACATATCCGGCTCCGGCATCTTTAGGGACGAGGCGACGGACGAACGCGCCCGGCAGCTGTTCTTTGACGGGCTGACGCCGGCGTTTCAGGTGATCATCCCCGACTTCGGCATCGTGCAGGGGCCGTTCCAGGTGACAGCACTGGAATACGCGGGCAGCCACAATGGCGAGGCCACCTATGAGCTGTCGCTCGCCAGCGCCGGCGAGCTCAGCTTTGCGGCGGTCTGAAAATGGTGAACCCGCACGCAGGCGAGGCGGAATTGCTCGTGAATGGAAGCCCTTACGCGCTGAAGCTGACGCTCGGCGCGCTGGCGGGACTGGAGGCCGCACTGGAAGAAGGAACGCTGGTCGAGCTGGTGCAGCGGTTCGAACAGGGCCGGTTTTCCGCCCGCGACGTGCTGGCGCTGCTGGCGGCCGGGCTGCAGGGCGGCGGTCATGATCTGAGCCGCGAGGACCTGGCGTCTGCCACCATCACCGGCGGCCCGATGCAGGCCGCCAAGGTAGCAGCGGAACTCCTGGTGCGCAGCTTTGCTGCCCCGGACAGTCCATGACCGGGCTCGACTGGCCCGCCCTGATGCGCGCCGGGATGGCGGGGCTGAAACTGCTGCCGCGTGATTTCTGGCAACTGACGCCGGCAGAGCTGCGGCTGATGCTGGGCGAGGCCGCCGCACCGCAGCCGATGCAGCGCGACCGGTTGGCGGCGCTCATGCGGGACTTCCCGGACTTCGCGCCGCCGAAGAACAAGGAGACGACAGATGACTGACTTATCCGTGATGGCCGAACTGGAACTGCAAGGCGAGGCTTTGGGCGAAGCACTGGACGGTGCCTCTGGAATGGCTGCTGCCTTTGCAGACGTGCTGGGGCGGGTCAAAGAGGGGTTTTCCGAAACCGGCCGCGATGCGCAGATCCTTGATCGCAGTCTTTCCAAAGGCTTACGCCGCGCTTTTGAGGGGCTGACCTTTGACGGGGACAGCCTGTCGGAAGCGATGGACACGCTGGCGCGCAGCATGGTCCGCACCACTTACAATGCGGCGATGAAGCCGGTGACCAATCACATCAGCGGGATGATGACCGACGGGCTCACCTCGCTGATCGGCGGCATGCTGCCCTTTGCCGATGGCGCGGCCTTCAGCCAGGGCAAGGTGATGCCGTTCGCCAAGGGCGGGATCGTGACCAGCCCGACAACATTCCCGATGCGCGGCGCCACCGGGCTTATGGGCGAGGCCGGGCCGGAGGCGATCCTGCCGCTGACCCGCGGCGCGGATGGCGCGCTTGGGGTGCGCAGCCAGGGCGGCGGCGCGGTCAATGTGGTGATGAATGTCTCCACCCCGGACGTCAAAGGCTTTGAACGCAGCCGCAGCCAGATTGCGGCGCAGCTGTCCCGCGCGCTGTCCCGCGGCGGGCGCAACCGTTAAGGACGGAGGATAACATAATGAATTTTCACGAAGTCCGCTTTCCTGCTTCGCTCAGCTTCGGCTCCGTCGGCGGCCCTGAGCGGCGCACCGATGTGGTGACGCTCGCCAACGGGTTCGAGGAGCGCAACACGCCCTGGGCGCACTCCCGCCGCCGCTATGACGCCGGGCTCGGCCTGCGCGCGCTGGAGGATATCGAGACGCTGATTGCTTTCTTCGAGGCCCGTCAGGGTCAGCTTTACGGCTTCCGCTGGAAGGACTGGAGCGATTACAAATCCGCCCGGCCCAGCGCTGACCCCGATTTCCGCGATCAGGTGATCGCCACCGGCGATGGCAGCACGGTGACATTCCAGCTGGCCAAGATCTACCGTTCAGGCGAATTCGCCTATCAGCGCCCGATTGCCAAACCGGTGGCGGGCACGGTGCGGGTCGGGATCGAACAGGATGAGCTGCGCGAGAGTGTCGATTATGAACTGGACACCGCCACCGGCCTGATCACCCTGGCGCACCCGCCCGAAGCGGGCCTCAGCATCAATGCGGGGTTCGAGTTCGACGTGCCGGTGCGCTTTGACACCGGAAGCATCCAGACCAGCGTCGCGTCTTTTCAGGCGGGCGAGGCGCCGGCTGTGCCGGTGGTGGAGGTGCGGGTATGAGCGGGCTGTCCGAAGCATTCCGCGCCCATTTGCAAAGCGGCATCACCACCCTGTGCCGCTGCTGGGCGCTGACGCGGGGCGACGGCGCGGTGCTGGGTTTCACCGACCATGACTGTGTGCTGCGGTTCGACGGGCTGGCGTTTCAGCCCGGCAGCGGCCTGACCGCGCGGGCGGTGCAGCAGGCCACGGGCCTCTCGGTCGACAATACCGAGGCGCTCGGGGTGCTGAGCGATGCTGCCGTGCGGGAGGAGGACATCGAGGCAGGCCGGTTCGACGGCGCCGAGGTGCGCTGCTGGCTGGTCAACTGGCAGGATGTCTCGATGCGCTGGCTGCAGTTCCGAGGCTCCATCGGCGAGATCCGCCGCGCCGCCGGGGCCTTTGAGGCGGAGCTGCGCGGGCTGACCGAGGCGCTGAACAGGCCGCTGGGGCGGATCTACCAGAAGCCTTGCACCGCAGTTCTGGGCGATGCCGCTTGCGGGTTTGACCTGTCAACCCCAGGCTATGCCGTGGAGCTGGCCGCCGCAGAGGTGGAGCGAAACGAGGAGTTCCGCTGGGATGCCTTGCCGGGGTTTGAGCCCGACTGGTTCACCGGCGGGCGGCTGACGGTCCTGAGCGGCGCGGCTGAGGGCCTGTGGGCGCCGGTGAAGGCCGATCAGAGCAAGGCTGACGGCCGCAGGATTACGCTGTGGGAGCCGGTCCGGGCCGATGTACAGCCGGGTGACATGCTGCGGCTGGAGGCGGGTTGCGACAAGCGGATGGAGACCTGCCGGCTGAAGTTCAACAACCTGCTGAACTTCCAGGGCTTCCCGGACATTCCGGGCGAAGACTGGGTGATGGCGGTGCCGCGCCAGTCTGGCGTGAACACCGGGGGCAGCCGGCGATGAGCCGGGTGGTGCAGGCCGCGCGCGGCTGGATCGGCACGCCCTATGTGCATCAGGCCTCGCGCAAGGGCGCAGGCTGCGATTGCCTTGGCCTGATCCGGGGCCTGTGGCGGGAGCTGTATGGTGCTGAGCCGGAGCTGCCGCCCGCCTATACGATGGACTGGTCGGAGCCGCAGGGGGCTGAGGCACTGTGGCAAGCGGCGGCGCGGCATCTGGCGGCAAAGCCGCTGAGCGATGACGCACCCGGTGACGTGATCCTGTTCCGGATGCGCGAGGGATCGGTGGCCAAGCATCTGGGGGTGCAGACATCTGTATTAGAACTGAGGGCTGCGCCTGCCTGGGCGGGCGCGAATGCGCCTGCCGGGGGGCAGGCAGGCGCAGCCCGGCGTTCCGCCGGGCGGGACGTACGTGTTTCAAACCCCGCCTTCATCCACGCCTATGCGGGCCACGGGGTGGTGGAAAGCCCGCTGAGCCCGCCCTGGCAGCGCCGCATCGTGGCGCGGTTTCACTTCCCGAAGGAGCTGATCTGATGGCAACTATTCTTCTCTCGGCCGCGGGCGCGGCGGTTGGCGGCGCAATCGGCGGCACTGTCGCGGGCCTCTCATCCGCGGTGATCGGCCGGGCGGTGGGCGCCACGCTGGGCGGCATGATCGACGACCGCCTGCTGGGCTCAGGCTCGGCCCCGGTGGAGACCGGCAAGGTGGACCGCTTCCGCCTGACCCAGTCCAGCGAGGGCAGCCCCGTGGGGCAGGTCTATGGCCGGATGCGGCTGGGCGGGCAGGTGATCTGGTCGTCGCGGTTCCTGGAAACCTCCGCCACCTCCGGCGGTGGCGGCAAGGGCCGTCCCAGCCAGCCGCAGGTCACCAGCTACAGCTATTCCGTGTCGCTGGCGATTGCGCTGTGCGAGGGGGAGATTGCCCATGTCTCCCGCGTCTGGGCCGATGGCGAGGAAGTGGCGCCCAAGGATCTGAACATGACCGTTTACCGCGGCACACAGGACCAGCTGCCTGACCCGGTGATGGAGGCGATCGAGGGCGCAGGCCAGGTGCCTGCCTACCGCGGCACGGCTTACGTGGTGATCGAGAACCTGGAGCTGTCCCGGTTCGGCAACCGGGTGCCGCAGTTCTCCTTTGATGTGCTGCGGCCGGAACAGCCGGACAGCAGCACATATGCGCAGGATCTGGGCCAGCTGTTGCAGGGCGTCGCGCTGATGCCCGGCACTGGCGAGTATGCGCTGGCTGCCGAGACGGTGCAGTATTCCGGCGGGCCGGGCGATGCCAAACCAGCCAATGAGCATACGCCCTCTGGGCTGAGCGATCTCAAGACCTCGCTGAACGCGCTGGAGGCGGAGCTGCCGTCCTGCGGCGCGGCCTCGCTGATCGTCTCCTGGTTCGGGGGTGACCTGCGTTGCCGAGAGTGCAGTCTGAAACCCAAGGTGGAACACAAAGACGCCGAGGGCAGTATGCCCTGGAGCGTCAGCGGGCTGACCCGGGCATCAGCGGAGCAGGTACTGACCCAGGAGGCAACCCCGCTTTACGGCGGCACGCCGGCCGATGCCTCGGTGATCCAGTCGATCCGGGAGATGCAGAGCCGGGGTTTGAGGGTGATGTTTTACCCCTTCATTCTGATGGACCAGGCCGAGGGCAACGAACTGCCCGACCCCTGGACCGGCGGCGCCAGCCAGCCGCATCTGCCGTGGCGTGGCAGGATAACGCTTTCGGCCGCGCCGGGGCAGCCCGGCTCCCCCGATGGCACGGCTGCCGCAGACGCGGAGGTGGCGTCGTTCTTTGGCACCGTCACCGCGGCGGATTTCACCGTTGGCGACGGTACTGTCTCCTACAGCGGGCAGGATGAATGGAGCCTCAGCCGGTTTATCCTGCACAACGCCGCGCTCTGTGCGGCGGCGGGCGGGGTGGAGGCGTTCTGCATCAGCTCGGAGATGCGGGCGCTGACACAGATCCGCGGCGCCGCTGGGTTTCCGGCGGTGCAGGCGTTGCGCGCGCTGGCGGCTGAGGTGCGCCTGTTGCTGGGGGCAGAGGCCAGGATCGGCTATGCCGCTGACTGGTCCGAGTACTGGGGCTATCAATCGCCGGAGGGTGACCGGTATTTTCACCTCGACCCGTTGTGGGCGGATGCGAATATCGACTTTATCGGCATCGACAACTACATGCCGCTCAGCGACTGGCGGGAGGGGGAGGATCACCTGGACGCGCAATCCGGCGTGCCCGCGATCTATGACCTCGCTTACCTGCGCAGCAACGTGGAGGGCGGCGAGGGGTTTGACTGGTATTACCACTCGCCCGAGGCCGAGGCGGCGCAGATCCGTACCCCGATCACCGACGGTGCCCATGATGAACCTTGGATCTGGCGTTACAAGGATATTCGCTCTTGGTGGCTCAATGAGCATCACGAGCGGATCGGCGGGGTGCGTCAGGCGGCGCCGACCGGCTGGGTGCCGCAGAGCAAACCCATCTGGTTCACCGAACTGGGCTGCGCTGCCATCGACAAGGGCACCAACCAGCCGAACAAGTTTCTGGACCCTAAAAGCTCGGAATTGAAACTGCCGAAATATTCCAATGGCCTTCGCGACGATCTGATCCAGATCCACTACTTGCGTGCGATCCTCGGCTATTGGGGGGAGGAGGGGAACAACCCGGTCTCGGACGAATACGGTGGGCCGATGCTGGATATGTCCAACGCCTATGTCTGGGCCTGGGACGCGCGGCCGTTTCCGGCCTTCCCCAGCCGCCTGGAGATCTAGAACGACGGCGAGAACTACCTGCGCGGCCATTGGCTGAACGGGCGGGCCGGGCAGCGCACGCTGGCCTCGGTGGTGGCAGAGGTGTGCCGGCGCGCGGGGCTGGAGGATTTCGATGTCTCGCAGCTGTATGGCGTGGTGCATGGCTATGTGAACCCGGATGTGAGCGATGCGCGTGCGGTTCTGCAGCCCTTGATGCTGCGGCATGGGTTTGATGCGGTGGAACGCGACGGGATGCTGCAGTTCCGGATGCGCAAAGGCACCGGGGCGGAGGCGCTGGCACTGGAGCATCTGGCCGAGAGCGAGGAATTGGAGGGCACCATTGAGCTCACCCGCTCCAGCGAGGCGGAGCTGGCAGGCCGGGTGCGGCTGCGGTTCACCGAATGGGGCGGCGACCATGCTGCCGGATCGGTGGAGGCGGTGCTGCCCGATGAGGCCACCCATTCCGTCAGCCAGAATGAGCTCCCGCTGGCGCTCACCGCTGCCGAGGCGCGCCAGATTGTCAGCCGCTGGCTGGCGGAGGCTCGGATGTCGCGCGATATGCTGCGGTTCCAGCTGCCGCCCTCGATGCTGCATCTGGGGGCAGGCGATGTGGTGTCGCTGCCGCTGGCGGGAGGCGATCAGCTCTATCGCAT
This sequence comes from Leisingera sp. ABM4_103, assembly GCF_056158685.1. Classification (NCBI taxonomy): domain Bacteria; kingdom Pseudomonadati; phylum Pseudomonadota; class Alphaproteobacteria; order Rhodobacterales; family Roseobacteraceae; genus Leisingera; species Leisingera sp. ABM4_103. The sequence goes on from NZ_JBSWTU010000005.1 coordinate 3,194,166, forward strand.
CGACCGCGTGGAACAGGCTGAGGCGCAGATGGTGGAGGCGGTGCGGATCGAGCCCGGAACCTATGACCTGGCCGCGGTGGCGGAGGAGCTGCCGGGGGTCAACGCCTTTGCTGCCCCCGGACCGGTGCTGCCGTTGTTCATGGACCTGCCGTTGATGCGCGGTGATGAGGTGCCGCATGCGCCGTATCTGGCGCTGACGGCGCAGGCCTGGCCCGGCAGCGTGGCGGTTTATGGCTCAGAGGCGGATGAGAATTACGCGCTGGAGCAGGTGATCGCCGCGCGCCAGGTGGTGGGCGTCACCGAAACGCCGCTGTTTGCTGCAGGCGCGGGACGCTGGGATCTGGGCGCGGATCTGCAGGTGAAGCTGATCTCCGGTTCCTTGGAAAGCCGCACCGTTGAGGCAGTACTGAACGGCGCCAATGCGGCGGCTATCGGCGATGGCACATCCGGCAACTGGGAGTTGTTCCAGTTCCGCGAGGCGGAGCTGATCGCGCCGCAGACCTATCTGCTGCGCGGCCGTTTGCGCGGCCAACAGGGGACGGATGCGCTGATGCCGGAGGTCTGGCCCGCGGGCTCTTACGTGGTGCTGCTGGACGGCACCCCGCTACAGATGGAGCTGGCGCCGGAACAGCGCCGCCGGGTGCGGCACTACCGGATCGGGCCTGCCCGCCGCGCGCTGGATGACCCCTCCTATGTGCACCGGCAGGAGAGCTTCGACGGCAATGGCCTGAGCCCCTATGCGCCAGTGCATCTGCGGCTGAGCGGCGCGCTGGGCGATGACCTGGCGGCGGCCTGGATCCGCCGGACCCGGATCGAGGGCGACAGCTGGGACCTGGACGAGGTGCCGCTGGGCGAGGAGGCCGAGGCCTACCGCATCAGGGTGATGCGCGGCGGCACGGTGCTGCGGGAGGAGACGTCCGGCACGCCTGCGTGGAGTTATCCGGCGGCGGCCCAGGCTGCGGATGGCGTCGAGGCCGGAGACCTGCTGGAAGTGGCGCAAAGGTCGGCCCGGTTCGGCGCGGGGCCTGCGGCGCGGATTGTGCTGGTATGAGGCGGCCGGTGCTGCCCGGCGACGTCTCTGCCGCGGCGCGGGCGCTGCTGGCGGTGCCGGACCGCGGACGGCTGCGCCTGTGCCGCAGGATCTTTGGCGGCGCGGCGGAGGCTGCGGCCTATGCGGGTTTGTTCGGCCGGCTGCATCCGCGCTGGGGCGATGGCTCGTTGAGTGCTGCTGCCCGGCGGTATTCGCTGGCGGATGAACCGTTCCTGGATGATCCGGAATACCTGCGCTGCACCTGGCTGGTGCTGGAAGAGCTGGAAGCCGTGCTTGACGCCGCCGGGAAGGCTCCCGCCCGCTGATCCTGGCAGGAAACCTGCCCGGCCAGCCGTTGGGCCGGGCGCCGCCTGGCGGCGGCGCGGTTGCGCGCCCTGGCAGCCTGGCGGGGTCAAGGAGGGCCGCAGGTCCCCGCGCCCCGGCGCGGCTTGTCCTTGAGGCTGTCAGGCTGGCTCACATGCTTGGGCGGGCGTCTTGAGGAAGCAGAATGCGCCCTCAAGCGCTTTTCAGCAAAGTAAATCTTCTTGGAGGCTCCAGGTTCCAGGGCCGCTGATTGTTCCCAGAGATTTGGGACTGTTTCCCCGCGCCGCGCGCCGCAGGCGCGCGGCGCGGGTCGTTCCGGGGTAGCCCGGAACGAAATGCCTCTTTGCCGGGCTACCCCGATTTGCAGGGCTACCCCGACGCGCAGGAGATGCACTTGAGCGCTGCCGGGTTCAGTTCAAGGCGCCTCAGGGCGATGTCCTCGCCGCAGTCCTCGCAATACCCGTATTCGCCCTCTTCCATCCGGGCAAGAGCCGTTTGCAGGCGCTGGGTTTCCAGCTGGCGGCGGGCAGCTTGCGCCTTGGCCATGGCCTGCATCTGCAAGGCGTCCATGCGCGACAGGCGGCCGACCATTTGCTGGTCCAGTTCCACCACTCCCTGGGAGGCCTCGCCCAGGGCATCTTCAGCCGCCAGCTCCTCCAGCCGGGCGGCAATCCGGTGCTTCAACTTCTGTTGATCCGATTCATTCATTCCCGGAATATACCCCATCAAGGGTTTGCGTTTGCGGAAAACCCCCTTAGATGGGTAGTCTGAGCGGAGAAAGGGAGAGATCCATGGCCAAAACCCAGCAAGCCCTCACCCCGGTGGACCCCGTATGGGACCGGATCACCCGCGAAGCGGAGGAGGCTGTCGCCACCCAGCCGCTGATGGGCGGCCTGATTCACGCCTGCATCCTGCATCACAAGACGCTGGAGAAGGCGCTGTCCTACCGGATCGCTGCCAAGCTCTGCTCCAACGAGATGTCGATGATGGTCCTGCGCGAGATCGTCGACGAGGCCTATGACAGCTGCCCCGAACTGATTGAGGCGGCGCGGGCCGATCTGATGGCGATCAACGAGCGCGACCCGGCCAGCCACCGGCTGCTGCAGCCGATCCTCTATTTCAAGGGGTTCCAGGCGGTGCAGGCCTACCGGGTCAGCCACTACCTGTGGAAGCAGGGGCAGAAGGATCTGGCCTATTTCTTCCAGATGCGCACGTCTGAGATCTTCGGGATCGACATCCACCCCGGCGCCCGCATCGGCAAGGGGATCATGATCGACCACGCGCATTCCATCGTGATCGGTGAAACCGCGGTGGTGGGCGACAATGTCTCGATGCTGCATTCGGTGACCCTGGGCGGCACCGGCAAGGAGGAGCAGGACCGGCATCCCAAGATCGGCGATGGCGTGCTGATCGGGGCGGGCGCCAAGGTTCTGGGCAACATCAAGGTCGGCCACTGCAGCCGGATTGCTGCCGGGTCGGTGGTGCTGTCGGAGGTTCCGCCCTGCACGACGGTGGCGGGCGTGCCTGCGAAAATCGTCGGCGAGGCGGGCTGCGACCAGCCGTCGGTCAATATGGACCAGGTGGTGCCGGCGGGATCTTCCGCAGCGGAGTGAGCCGGGCGGCGCAGGGGCCGGACCTTGAGTATTTGGAGAAAGATGAAGGGGCGGTTACCGCCCCTTTCTTTTTGTCCGGAATTCCCGGGAAAGCCGTTTCTTATGAAAGCGTTGAGGGCGGTTTGTGATCCATCTGGAGAGGGAACCTGAGCCTTTGGTTCTGCTTTGGCGCTTTTTTGGCGAAGGCTGGTCTTAATCCGGGCGGCTGCGGGCCTCGCTGCTTGCGGCGGCGCAGCAGCGGGCGCATATTTCCCCTGGAACGCGATAGTTAACTGCACTTGGGAGACGGGGACAGAAGATGATTTACACAACCGAAGGCCGCGGGCGGCTTTATGGCTCGATCCTGGAGACCGTGGGCAACACGCCTGCGATCCGGCTGAACCGCATCGCGCCGGATCATGTCACCATGTATGTGAAGTTCGAGGCCTTCAATCCGGCAGGCTCGGTCAAGGACCGGCTGGCGCTGAACATCATCGAGGCCGCCGAACGCGAGGGGCGCTTGAAACCCGGGCAGACCGTGGTGGAGGCGACCAGCGGCAATACAGGGATTGGCCTGGCGATGGTTTGCGCCGCCAAGGGCTATCCGCTGGTGATCACCATGCATGACGGGTTCTCGGTCGAGCGGCGCAAGCTGATGCGGATGCTGGGCGCCAAGGTGGTGCTGACCCGCAAGGAGGACAAGGCGGTCGGCATGGTGGTGAAGGCCAAGGAGCTGGCAGAGGCAAACGGCTGGTTCCTGGCGCATCAGTTTGAGACCAAGGATAACGCCGATATCCACGAGAGCACGACCGCACGGGAAATCCTGGGTGATTTCAATGGCGAGCGTCTGGATCATGTGGTGCTGGGCTATGGCACCGGCGGCACGGTGAGCGGCCTGGGCCGGGTGCTGAAGGGCGCGCGGCCGGATCTGAAGATCACCCTCAGCGAGCCGTCCAATGCGGCGCTGGTGCAATCCGGTGAAGCGCAGGAGCGCAATGATGAGGGCGAGCCTGCGGCGACGCATCCGGCCTTCAACCCGCACCCTATTCAGGGCTGGACCCCGGATTTCATTCCGCTGGTGCTGCAGGAGGCGCTGGACGAGGGGTATTTCGATGCGCTGGAGCCGGTGAGCGGAGACGAGAGCATTGCCTGGTCCAAGCGGCTGGCGGCGGAAGAAGGCATCCTGACGGGCGTTTCTGGCGGTGGCAGCCTGGCGGCGGCCATCAAGGTGGCGGAAACCGCGCCGGAGGGCTCGGTGCTGCTGGCGATGCTGCCGGATACCGGCGAACGCTATCTGTCGACGCCGCTGTTTGACGGTATTGCGGCGGAGATGGATGAGGGTGAGGCGGCGCTGTCGGCCTCGACCCCCGGGTATCAGTACTGACCGGCGCGCCGCCGCTGGCGTTTCGCAGGCGGCGGCTGTGGTGAAGGTGAGTATTTTTGGAAAGATGAAGGGGGCGGCTGCGCTCCCTTTTTCTGTCGCCGCCCGCGGGCAGGCAAAGAAAAAGCCCCGGTGTTTGCCGGGGCTTTTGATGTTCGCGGTGGCGGCCTTTTAGGCCAGCATCACCATCGGGTTTTCCAGGTTTTCCTTGATCGCATTGAGCAGCTCTGCCCCCAGCGCGCCGTCGATCACCCGGTGGTCGACCGAGAGGGTGACGGACATCACGGTGGCCACCGCCAGCTCGCCGTCCTTGCCGACCACCGGCTTTTTCACGCCGGCGCCGACGGCCAGGATCGCGCCGTGCGGCGGGTTGATCACCGCGTCGAAGTTGTCGATGCCGAACATCCCGAGGTTGGAGATCGCGAAGCTGCCGCCCTGGTATTCATGCGGTGCCAGCTTGCGGTCGCGGGCGCGGGCGGCGAGGTCCTTCATCTCCGCCGACAGGGCCGACAGGGATTTGGTGTCGCTGTCCTGCAGGACCGGAGTGAACAACCCGCCTTCGATGGCGACGGCAACGGCCACGTCGGAGGCTTTCATCTTCAAGACCCGGTCACCGGCCCAGACCGCGTTGGCGTCCGGCACCGACTGCAGTGCCAGGGCGCAGGCCTTGATGATGAAGTCGTTGACCGAGAGCTTGACGCCGCGGGTTTCAAGCTGCTTGTTCAGCTCGCCGCGGAACTTGAGCAGCGCGTCCAGCTGGATGTCGCGGCGCAGGTAGAAATGCGGCACCTGCTGCTTGGCCTCGGTGAGGCGGGCGGCGATGGTCTTGCGCATGCCGTCCAGCTTGACCTCTTCAAAATCGCGGCCCTCGTACATGCGGGCGACCTGATCGGCAGAGGGGCCGGCCGCGGGCGCGGCGGCAGCAGCCGGTGCGCTGGCGGCGGCGGCTTTCGGAGCCTCGTCCTTGGCGGCCTGCGGCTTGGCGTCGATCACGTCGGCCTTGACGATGCGGCCCTTGGGGCCGGAGCCTTTGATTTGGCTCAGGTCCAGGCCCTTGTCGGCGGCGATGCGGCGCGCCAGCGGCGAGGCGAAGATGCGGCTGCCGTCGGCTCCTTGCGGGGCGGCGGGGGCGGCTTTGGCCTCTTCTTTCGGGGCTTCGGCCTTGGCTTCGGCAGGGGCCTCTTCCTTGGCTTCCTTGGCCGGAGCTGCGTCCGCGCTGGAGCTGCTGGAGGTGTCGATGTCGTCGGCGCTTTCGCCGTCTTCCAGCAGCACCGCGATCGGGGTGTTGACCTTCACGCCCTCGGAGCCTTCGGCGATCAGGATCTTGCCGACGGTGCCTTCGTCCACGGCTTCAAATTCCATGGTGGCCTTGTCGGTTTCGATCTCGGCGATCAGGTCGCCGGAGGAGACGGTGTCGCCCTCCTTGACCAGCCATTTGGCAAGGGTGCCTTCCTCCATGGTGGGAGAAAGCGCGGGCATCAGGATTTCGGTGGGCATGTCAGCGCTCCTCAATCAGAACAATTTGGTCATAGGGCGCCTTGGGGCGCCTGGTGCCGCGGGCCAGTTGGGTGATCGCGGCTTCGATCTTGTCTTTGTATTCGGCCATCCAGACGTAGGCCTCCTGATGGGAGGGCCGCGAACCGATCAGCCGTGTGTCTGCTGCCAGCCGTTCGGGAACCAGTGCGGTGACTGTGCGCCCGTCGACGGTCAGCGTGACGCGGTAGCATTCGGTTTCGGGATCGCGGCCCCTGATCTCCATCGGTGCCTCTAGCGGTAGGACACTTGTTTCACGGCCTCGACCACCTCATCCGTGGTGATCAGCGCGTGGCGTTCCAGGTTGGCGGCATAGGGCATGGGCACGTCCTTGCCGGTGCAGGTGATGACGGGCGCATCGAGATAGTCGAACGCCTCACGCTGCACTTCCGACGCGATGTAGCTGCCGACGGAGCCCTGCGGCCAGCCTTCCTCGACGGTGACCAGGCGGTTGGTCTTCTTGACCAACTCAATCACCGTGGGCAGGTCCATGGGCCGGAGCGTCCGCAGGTCGATGACCTCGGCCGAGATTCCGTCCTGGGCCAGCTTGTCGGCGGCTTCGAGCGCGTACTGCATGCCGATGCCGAAGGAGACGATGGTGGCGTCCGAGCCTTCGCGCCAGATCCGGGCCTTGCCGAAGGGGATGGTGAAATCATCCAGTTTCGGCACATCGAAGGCGCGGCCGTAGAGGATTTCGTTCTCCAGGAAGATCACCGGGTTGGGATCGCGGATGGCGGTTTTCATCAGGCCTTTGGCGTCGGCGGCGGAGTAGGGCATCACCACCTTCAGCCCCGGGATCTGCATGTACCAGGCGGCATAGTCCTGGCTGTGCTGGGCGCCAACGCGGGCGGCGGCGCCGTTGGGGCCGCGGAACACCATCGGCGCGCCCATCTGGCCGCCGGACATGTAGAGCGTCTTGGCCGCCGAGTTGATGATCTGGTCAATCGCCTGCATGGCGAAGTTGAAGGTCATGAACTCGACAATCGGGCGAAGGCCGCCAAAGGCCGCGCCGGTGGCGATGCCGGCAAAGCCGTGTTCGGTGATCGGGGTGTCGATCACCCGCTTGGAGCCGAATTCATCCAGCAGGCCCTGGGACACCTTGTAGGCGCCCTGGTACTCGGCGACTTCCTCGCCCATCAGGAACACGTCCTCGTCGCGGCGCATTTCCTCGGCCATGGCGTCGCGCAGGGCTTCGCGCACGGTGGTCTGCACCATTTCGGTGCCTTCCGGGTAGTCGGGCTCCAGAAACTTGGCCGGCATGGCGGGTTCTTTCTGCGGCGCGGCGGCGGCGGGTTCGTCGCTGGGCGCTTCCTCGGCCGGGGCCTCTTCCTTGGCGCTGGAGGCCTGGTAGTCATCGGCGCTTTCGCCGTCTTCGACCAGCACCGCGATGGGGGTGTTCACCTTGACGCCTTCGGTGCCTTCACCGATCAGGATCTTGCCGACGGTGCCTTCGTCGACGGCTTCGAATTCCATCGTTGCCTTGTCGGTTTCGATTTCGGCCAGAATATCGCCGGAGTTCACGGTATCGCCTTCCTTGACCAGCCATTTGGCCAGGGTGCCTTCCTCCATGGTCGGCGACAGGGCGGGCATCAGAATTTCAGTTGCCATGTCTATGTCTTCCCTCTCAGGCGTTTTCCTGCGGCACTTCATCCGCATAGATGTCGGTCCAGAGCTCTTCCAGGGCGGGCTCGGGGCTTTCCTTGGCGAAGTCGGCGGACTTGGAAACGATTTCCTTGATTTCCTTGTCGATCGCCTTGAGATCCTCTTCGGTGGCGTGCTTGCCGGTCAGCAGCATGTCGCGGACCTGCTCGATCGGGTCGCGCTCCTCGCGCATCTTCTGGACCTCTTCGCGGGTGCGGTACTTGGCCGGGTCCGACATCGAGTGGCCGCGGTAGCGGTAGGTCTTGACCTCGAGGATGTAGGGGCCGTCGCCGCTGCGGCAGTGGGCCACGGCGCGCTCGCCCGCTTCCTTGACGGAGAGGACGTTCATGCCGTCCACCGCTTCGCCCGGAATGCCGAACGCCTTGCCGCGTTCCCAGATCTCCGCGCTGGAGGTGGAGCGCTGCTGCGAGGTGCCCATGGCGTACTGGTTGTTTTCGATCACGAAGACCACCGGCAGCTTCCACAGGGCGGCCATGTTGAAGGTCTCATAGACCTGGCCCTGGTTGGCGGCGCCGTCACCGAAATAGGTGAAGGTGACGCGGCCGTTGCCCTTGTACTTGTCGGCGAATGCGAGGCCCGCGCCGAGCGGCACCTGGGCGCCGACGATGCCGTGGCCGCCGTAGAAATGCTTCTCTTTCGAGAACATGTGCATCGAGCCGCCCTTGCCCTTGGAGTAGCCGCCTTCGCGGCCCGTGAGCTCGGCCATGACGCCATCGGGGTCCATGCCGCAGGCCAGCATATGGCCGTGGTCGCGGTAGGAGGTGATGCGCTTGTCGCCTTCCTCGGCGGCGGCCTCCAGGCCCACGACAACGGCTTCCTGGCCGATGTACAGGTGGCAGAAGCCCCCGATCAGCCCCATGCCGTAGAGCTGGCCCGATTTCTCTTCGAATCGGCGGATCAGCAGCATCTCGCGGTAGTAGTGGGTAAGTTCTTCGGCAGAAACGTTTGGTTTCTTTGTGGTTTTTCTAGCGGCCATGGTGGTCGGCTCCCCCTGCAGGCTAGATAGTTTAGCATTAAACAAATTCATAACCGGTTTTGACGCGGCTGAATAGTGTTATTCTGCCGCGGGGTTTCCGCCGCGTAAAAAACCGCCGAGGGCGCGCAAAAATGCCACGCTGCCCGGAGGTGCACACGGCGGGCGGCTGCATCATGTCTGTTTGCGTGAAGAAGGGAAAGCCTGTTTCCGGTTTGGCTGGCGGCAGGCTGTTCCCTTGGAGGAAAACCGCAGCGGGTTTCAGCGCGCGGCCAAATGCGGAGGCGGGAGGAGAACCGCGGTTAGCGGATCACGATCTCGTCGGCACGGACCAGGCCCAAGACCGAGCGGGCCTGTTCATCCAGCAGGTCGAGGTCGAGGTAGTCGTCGGAGAGGCGGCGGGTCAGGTTTTCCATGTCGCCGATCTGGGACTGGAGGCGGCCGAGATCCAGCCGCAGGTCTTCTGCCTCAGCCTGGATCTCGACCCTCCGGAACAGCCCGAAGTCGCCTTGCACCGCCGCGAAGGTGAAGTACGCGCTGAGCGCGAACGCGATGGCAAAGAAGGCGATGGCGCCAAAAGACGGCCGGGTGCTTCGGGTCACGTTGGGAGTGCCTGTATGTTACTGCTCTAGTTGTATTAGCGCCGTTTGCCGGCGTCTGACGTCAGAATGCCACAAGCGAATCTGCTTGTGAATCCCAAATCGGCCCGCCGCGGGGAAATTTCGAAAAAATGCGTGATAGAGCGGGCCTGGGAAACTGCGGTTACTAGCAAACCCGCAGATGTTTCTGCACGACTTCCCGGAAGTGTTCTGGAAAGCTGCGTTCGGCCGGGTTGAGGTCGAGAGCGGCCTCGGTGATGCGTTCAAGGCCCATGCATTCGTACTTCTCTTCGAGCTGATAGATTTCCCATGCGTCAATTGCCTCGTCTATTGATTGGAACTTTGCCGCCAGAATTCGACGCTCGTCGGTGTTGAGGCTGAGGCAGGACCAGAGTCGGTATTTTGCCCGCCACGACGCGAAGGCGCCGGAGAGTTGCCCGGTTTTGCCGGTGCCGTCTACGGACAACGATTCATACAGGGTGAAAAATGAAAGGATGAACTCTCTCAGCGCTAGAGTGGAGGCAGCGTGCTTGTTCCACGCCTCAAAGCTTTCGGTGTCCGGTGCGTCGTTTTCAACCGGGAGCAAATTGCTGGCGGAGCCCAACTTGTTTTCACCTGACGGGAGCCGCCATTGGGCTTTGTCGGCATCCGGGAGGGCATGCCATTGCGGCGCGCAATAGCGGTTGGCGATCGCTGTCATGCGGGCGGGTTCTTCCAGTGCTACTGATCTTCCAAGAGGCGTGACATGAGCAAGCGCGGCTGCGCAAAAGAGCAAAAGAATGGCCAACAAAAATCTAAAACGTTTCATAAACTAATTCTCCGGTGCTGGCGCCTGACTGACAGTGGAATGGGGCGAAAATGCGGGTGCGGTTAATGCACGGGCAGAAAATTTCCGAAAATGATCCGCTCAAATGAAAACCGCCGCAGGTACTCTGCGGCGGTCCGGAGCTGGTTTCTATGATACGGCTTTGCCGTTTCAGGCGCTTTCCAGCGCCGCGACGCCGGGCAGGGTTTTGCCTTCCATCCACTCCAGGAAAGCGCCGCCGGCGGTGGAGATGTAGCTGAAGTCGCCGGCCGCGCCGGAAGCATTCAGGGCCGCGACAGTGTCGCCGCCGCCGGCCACCGAGATCAGCTGGCCGGAACGGGTCATCGCTGCGGCTTTGAGAGCTGCGGCGTTGGTGGCGGCGTCAAACGGCTCCAGCTCAAAGGCGCCGAGGGGGCCGTTCCAGATCAGCGTCTTGCTGTTTGCAAAGACCTCGATGATGCGGGCGACGCTGTCCGGGCCTGCGTCCAGGATCATCCCGTCCTCGGGGCACTGGTCGGCGGCCAGGATCTGGTGCTCGGCGTGGGCCTCGAACTTTTTGGCGACCACGATGTCGGAGGGCAGGATGATCTCGCAGCCTGCGGCCTCGGCCTTGGCCAGGATCTCGGCTGCGGTATCCTTCATGATGCGCTCGGCCAGCGAGACGCCCACTGGCAGGCCCTTGGCGACCAGGAAAGTGTTGGCCATGCCGCCGCCGATCACCAGGTGATCGACCTTCTCGATCAGGTTGCCCAGCAGCTCCAGCTTGGTGGAGACCTTGGCGCCGCCGACAACCGCGGTCACCGGGCGCTGGGGCTGGCCCAGGGCGCTTTCCAGCGCTTCCAGTTCTGCCTGCATCAGACGGCCGGCGCAGGCGGGCAGCAGGCGGGCCAGCGCCTCGGTCGAGGAGTGCGCGCGGTGGGCGGCGGAGAAGGCATCGTTGCAGTAGACCTCGCCCAGGCGCGCCATGCCGGCGGCCAGGTCCGGGTCGTTCTTGGTTTCGGCCGCGTGGAAGCGGGTGTTTTCCAGCAGGAGCACTTCGCCCGGCTGCAGCGCGTCTGCGGCGGCTTCCGCACCTGCGCCAACGCAGTCGGCGGCAAACAGCACGCGTGTTTCAAAGGCGCGCTCCAGCGTCGGCACCAGCTGGTTCAGCGACAGGTTCTCGCGGCGCTCGCCGCCGGGGCGGCCGAAGTGGGCCAGCAGGATCGGCTTGCCGCCGGCCGCCAGAATATCGCGCACGGTGGGGGCGATGCGGCGGATGCGGGTGGAGTCGGTCACCACGCCGTCGACGATCGGCACGTTGATATCCACGCGCACCAGCACGCGCTTGCCGTTCAGATCCATATCGTCGAGTGTTTTCCAGCCCATCTGCGAGACCCCTTATGGTGAAAGTGCAGTCAAATCCGCGGGCTGTTTCGGGGGTTTTTGCGTATCAGTCAATGCTCCCTTGGCATTTGCGAGCGCTACCCTTAACTATCGTTGCAAATTTCGACGACAGGAGGGCCAGATGGCCGAGATTAAAGATCCCGAAAACACCGTCATCATCGAGCTGAAAGACGGCAATGTTGTTATCGAACTGCTGCCCGACGTGGCGCCGAAGCATTCCGAGCGGATGAAGGAACTGGCCCGTGCCGGCGAATATGACAACGTCTGCTTCCACCGCGTGATCGACGGCTTCATGGCGCAGACCGGCGACGTGGCCAACGGCGACATGGAAGACGGCTTCAACATCCGCATGGCGGGCACTGGCGGCTCCTCCCTGCCGAACCTGCCGGCCGAATTTTCCAAGCTGCCGCATGACCGCGGCACCCTGGGCGCGGCGCGTTCCGCTAACCCGGACTTAGCAAACTCGCAGTTCTTCATCAACTTCAAGGACAACCACTTCCTGAACGGCCAGTACACCGTCTATGGCCGCGTCATCGAAGGCATGGAGCACGTGGACGCTATCACCCGTGGCGAGCCGCCTGCGAACCCGGACCGGATGATCTCTGTCAAGGTGGCTGCGGATGCGTAAGGCGCTTTCGCTGGTGGCCCTGCTGGCGGCAGGGCCTGCCTTTGCCACCGGTCTGGAAATCCAGGTCGAAGGCGAAGCCAACGGCACCATCCAGATCGACCTGTTCGAGGATGTGGCGCCCAAGCACGTGGAGCAGATCACCGCGCTGGCCGCCGAAGGCGCCTATGACGGCGTGGTGTTCCACCGCGTGATCGAGGGCTTCATGGCGCAGACCGGCGACGTGGAGTTCGGCAAGGCCGGCGGCGACATGCGCCGGGCCGGGCAAGGCGGTTCCGCCCGCCCCGACCTGGCGGCCGAGTTCTCGGACATCACCTATGACCGCGGCGTTGTGGGCATGGCCCGCTCCCAGAACCCGGACAGTGCCAACTCGCAGTTCTTCATCATGTTCGCGCCGGGCCCGTTCCTGGACGGCCAGTACACGGTTGTCGGCAAGGTGACCGAAGGCATGGATGTGGTCGACGCGATCAAGCGCGGCGATGGCCCCAATGGCGCGGTGATCGGCCAGCCCGACACCATGTCCAAGGTGAGCGTGACCGAATAAGGCCGCGAGCCTGCACAGCTTTGGCGAGGCCCGTTTCCCGCGAGGGAAGCGGGCCTTTGCTTTGGCGCGGGGGCACCGTTTGTTGAACTGCCGTCACAAGCGCGTGTCTGCCCCTGTCCCGGTCGCATCAGCCCCCTTATGACTGGTGGTAAGGGAGATGTGCGATGCTGAAACGCTTGTTGCTGAGCGCAGCGTTGGTGTTTCCGTGGATGGCCCTGGCCGGGCCTGCTGAGTGGAAACGGGAGTGGCCGAGAACCGACTTCAGCCAATCGCTGGTGAAGGACTGGGAGCAGATCCGCTCTGGCGGGGTGCCCAGGGACGGTATCCCGGCGCTGGATGTGCCGCAGTTCGTGGAGGCCGCCAAGGACCGCCGGATCAAGCCGCGCGAACCGGTGATCACGCTGGAACTGGCAGGCGCCCGGCCGCGGGCCTATCCGCTGCGCTACCTGACCTGGCATGAGATCGTGAACGACGTGGTGGCGGGGGTGCCGGTGGCGGTGACTTATTGCCCGCTGTGCAACTCCGCGATGACCTTTGACCGGCGCACGCCTGCCGGGGTGCTGAGTTTCGGGGTCACCGGCAAGCTGCGGTATTCCGACCTGGTGATGTATGACCGCGAGACCCAAAGCTGGTGGCAGCAGGCGGTCGGCACCGCCATCGTCGGCAGGATGAGCGGCCAGCGGCTGGCCAGCCTGCCAAGCTGGGTGGAAAGCTGGCAGGAATTCACCGCCCGCAACCCGGACGGGCTGGTGATGGCGCAGCCGGGCTGGAACCGGCGCTATGGTCAGAACCCTTATGTGAATTACGACAGGTCGGACTGGCCGTTCCTGTATGACGGCACGCCGCCGCCGCACGGGCTGGCACCGATGGAGCGGGTGGTGCGCGTCGGCAGCCGCGCGTGGCCGCTGACGCGGCTGGCGCGCGAAGGCGAGATCCGCGAGTTCGGTGTGGTGCTGAGCTGGCGGGCCGGGCAGGCCTCGGCGCTGGATGCGGGCACAATTGCCAAAGGGCGTGACATCGGCTCCGTCCGGGTGCGGGACAGGCAGGGGCGCGACGTGGCGCATGACGTGATGTTTGCCTTTGCCTTCCATGCCTTCTGGCCGGACGGCACGTGGATGCTGAAATAGCGAAAGGCGCGCCGGGCAGGGCGCGCCTTTGCAATTTTGGAAAAAGTCACCTTAGAACAGGAAGTTGTCAGCATCCTGCAGCTGCGCCACGCTGATGTCCTCCACCAGGATGGTGACATCGGCAAAGGAGACGAGCACATCGTCGCCTTGCTGCGCAAACTCCAGCTGGCTCAGGCGGGATGCACCGCGGCCGATCCCGATGAGGTCCTCGCCTGCGGTGAAATCGGTGATCGTGTCGTTACCGTGTCCTTTGTGGAATACGAAGGTGTCGGCGTGACTGCCGCCGGTAAGATGATCGTCGCCCTTTTTGCCCAGCAGAACGTCGCGACCGGTGCCGCCGGACAGGGTGTCATTGCCGCCGCCGCCGGAGAGGCGGTCGCCGCCTTTGCCGCCCTCGACCAGATCCTTGCCGCTGCCGCCCTTGATCACATCTTTGCCGCCGCCGCCGTGCAGCCGGTCGCTGCCCCGGCCGCCATCCAGCAGGTCGGCTCCGCTTTGGCCGCCGAGAACGTCGTTGCCGGCGTCGCCGTTCAGCGTGTCGTCGCCGGTCTCTCCGTGCAGGGTGTCCCGCGCCTCGCCGCCAGCCATGCTGTCGTTGCCGCTGCCGCCGAGCAGGCGGTCGGCGTCGAAGCCGCCGTTCAGCGTGTCGTTGCCAAAGCCGCCGCGCAGAGTGTCATTGCCGCTGTGGCCGGTGATCTTGTCGTTGCCGTCTTCCCCCAGAAGCAGGTCGTGGCCGGAGAGGCCGTTGAGGCTGTCGTTGCCGCCACCGCCGAGCAGGACATCGTGGGATGTCGCCGTCCTGGTGTCGCCGCTGAGAGAGTTGGAATATGAGGTCCCGGCCTTCAGGCTGACAGTGCGGTCCGTGAACTGAACAAACTGGATGGAGCTCAGAGTGTCGCGGCCGTCCGGTCCGTCTAGGATTGTGCGGTTGAAGCTGGAGGAGAAGCTGGCTCCGGAGAATGCGCCATCGACGATAAGCCGGTCGGTTCCGCTGCCGCCATAGATGTAGTCCCAGCCGCTTCCCGCATTGATGGTGTCATTGCCATCACCCAGCTCCCAACTGCTGCCGAGGGTCGACTCGATGGTGAAGAGGTCGTTGCCTTTGGTGGCATCCTCCTCGAAGGCGGAGGGGTTATAGGTATTGGAGTATTTGGTGAAGGACACGTCCAGACCGCTGGCCGTGAAGACGGTTGATCCGTCGATCTGGAATGTGATGCTGGTGATCGTTCCATAAACGGATGAGCCAAATGAACTGAAACTGCCCGTGAACCTGCCGAAGAAACTGGCGCCGCTGTATGTGGTGCCGTTGATTTCCAGGAGGTTGCTGTTGACGGTTCCCGCGGTCGGGTTAAGGACCCGGAAGGTTTGAAGATCGCCCACATCCCAGCTGTTGCTGGAATCATTCACGGTAAACGTAGCCATTGGGAACAGCTCCTTGGTTCTGGCAAAACTTTAGTTGAAACCAGGTTGGTCAACGCAATTTTAAGGTCTGTTGCCCGAGCAAGGAGGAATGTTCAAGGCAAGGAAAACCTTGCCGCCAGGTTACTGTAGCTTTTTTGCAGCTTTTACGAGTGTTCCCCGCAAGAAAAAAAACGCCGCAAGGTTTCCCCTGCAGCGTTTCTTTTTCCCTGTCAGACCCGGCCGTGCTGAACGCCAGCCGTTCGCCTGTTCAGTTATCGGCCTTGTGCGCGGCGGTTGCGGCCTGAACCGCTGCCGAGGGGGCAGGCGCTGCGGCCGGAGCCGGTACCGGGGACGCCTTGCGGCCGCCCGGGTTCAGCGGGTCGTCCTGACGCTGCACGGAGCCTTCGAAATGGGCGCCGCTTTCGATGGCGATGGTTTTGTGGATGATGTCGCCTTCGACGCGGGCGGTGGCGGTCAGGCGCACCTTGAGACCGCGCACGCGGCCGACGATGCGGCCGTTGATCACCACGTCGTCGGCGGTGACTTCGCCCTTGATGGTGGCGGTCTCGCCAACGGTCAGCAGGTGCGCGCGGATGTCGCCCTCGACGGTGCCTTCGACCTGGATGTCGCCGGTGGTTTTGACGTTGCCGGTGATGTGCAGATCCGAGCTCAGCAGCGACGCGGCGGGCTTGGCCTTGGGCGCGCTGGCCTTGTACTCGCTGGCCGCCGGCGCAGCCGGAGCGGCAGAGGCAGGGGCAGCCGGGGTTGCGTCGGCCTGCTTCGGCCCGGGCTCGTTGATTTTGCTCTTAGAAAACATTTCTCGCAGCCTTGATATAGATCATGGGGTTTACAGGTTGCCCGTTGACCCGCACCTCATAGTGGAGGTGGGTCCCGGTGGACCGTCCGGTGTTACCCATATCAGCAATGTGATCCCCGCGCGAGACCCTTTGGCCGGCCTTAACGCGGAGTTTCGAATTATGGGCGTATCTTGTTTCGATGCCGAATGCATGGCGGATCGTCACCAGGCGGCCGTAGCCGGATTGCCAGCCCGCGTGGGTCACGACGCCATCCGCGGTGGCAAAGATATCGGTGCCGGTGCGGCCTGCAAAATCAAAGCCTTTGTGCAGGCGGCGGCCGCCGGTCTTGGGGTCGCGCCGGTAGCCGAAGCCGGAGCTTTGGCGCACCTGGCCCAGGTTGACAGGGGTTGCAAAGGGCGCCTTCTGGGCCGCCAGCCGGTACAGGTTCAGCTGGTCCAGCCGGGCAAGGATCTTGTTGGCGCGCAGTTCCTCCGGCGCGGGTTCCTCACCCCGGGTCGACATCGCCAAAGGGCTGAGCGGACCGCCCTGGCCGTTGTAGCCGCGCCGCACCTGCTCGAGGATCCGGTCGGGCGGCATGCCGGCATTGCGGAACATCTTGTCCAGCGGGGTGATGGAGACCGCGACCGCTTCTTCCAGCTGGCGGAAGATCTGGCCGTTGCGCTCCTCCATCAGTTGCAGTTCCAGCTCCAGCTCCTGGCGCTGGCCGATGGCGTCCCGGGCGTCGGCCATGATCCGGTCGCGTTCCGCCGCGGTGTCGGTCAGGGCGCCCGCCAGCATGTCCATCTGCTCTACCGCGCTGGCCATGACTGCCGGGGCGGCGTTTTCGTCCTGGGTTTCTTCCTTGAGTTGCGCCAGGGCTTTGCGGGCGCCGTCGCGGTCGCTCATGGTGTCGCGCAAGGTGGTCTGGATCACTTCGATCCCGGTTTCCAGCTCGCGGCGGCGGGTTTCCGAGGCCAGCAGCTCAGATTGCATCATCGAGATCTGGGCCAGCGCGGCGTTGAACCGCTCCTGTGCTGCCAGGGCTTCTTCGGCGCGGGCATCGCGCTCCGCCGAGATCGCGTTCAGCCGCTCCCGGTAGGTCTGCTGATCGCGTTTGGCCAGCTCGCGGAAGTTGCCGGCGCCGATGCTGTCCATCAGCACGATGGCAGTGGCGACAATGGCCCAGGCGACGAACAGGGTGATGCCGGCCACCGCGGCCAGTTGGGTTTCCGAGCGCAGCCGGATGAAACGCGTGTCAGTGTCGGATTTCAGGAACACCCGCCGCTCGGGGAAGCGGCGCTCCAGAAAGGCGTGTATTTTGATCGCGAGCCGTGTGCGCAAAGTCCGTTCCCTGTTCCGTCCCTGTCCCGATCCGCACCGCGGCCGCAGGGCGGATCCGGTGCCTTGGGCGAAGTGAATAGACAGCGCGCGCGGATTGGGCAAGCCTGTTGACCCGCTGGACGGGGATCGTGCCGGCAGGGCGGGCGGATAGGCGGAAACCTGCCGAAGTTTCAGAGTGTAAGGTCCGGCCCGGACAGCGGGCGCGCCGTGCCTGGGGCGGGCCGGTCAGCCGGGCTGGCCTTTCCGCCGTTCCTCCTGCGCTTCTGTCCAGCCGCTTTCCCAGGCCTGGTGGTCGGCGGTGTCGAAGGCGTAGGGGTTGCCGGTGAAGGGCTGACCGTCCATGCAGGCGCGGAAGCCCTCGTCATAGCTGTGCGCGCGCGGGTCCATGCCGCAGGGTTTGTGGGCGGTGTCGCGCAAGTGGGCGGCAAACTCCGGGTATTTGGCGAGGTCGGTCTGGTCGAGCCCTTCTGGATGCCGGGCGAGGGCCTGATGGCCGCGGCTGGTCAGGCGCCAGCTGGATGCCTCGCCCGGCAGCGCCTCTCCCGGAACCAGGATACCGGCGATTTCCAGGTCCGACAGATGGCCGGCCAGCCGTTCGCGCAAATCGTCAGGAGGCAGGCCGGGTGTTTCATTCGCCTGGCGGAACAGGCCGTTCAGCGCCTTTTCGCAGCTGTCCAGCGTCACCGGGCCGGATCGTGCCGTGTGCAGGATCAGGGCCACGAGGCTTGCTGTGCTCAGCAATGGGAAATCGTTTTCGAACATGGGATCACCCGGTTGTCCAGATGTCCCAGTCTAGGCGGCTGCGGCAGTCCGGTAAAGGCGGCTGCGGCCGGCAAGGCGCGCCGCCGGGGCTCAGCGGCCCGGCAGGTCCCGCGCCTGATCGGCCAGCGGCCAGTAGAAATCCGGCGGCAGCCCGGCATCGGCGCGCTTTTCCTCGTTGAAGGGCGGTTTCAGGGCGCCGTGGAAGTATTTGCGCACCAGCGCATGAAAGACCTCTTTGGGGTCCAGGTTGTCCCGGCCGCAAAGGAAGTTGAACCACTTGGAGCCATAGGCGACATGGCCGACCTCCTCGGCATAGATCACCTCCAGCGCGTCAACCGCCTGGGTGAGCTGCGCCTTGCGGAAGATTTCGATCATGCCGGGGGTGACATCCAGCCCGCGCGCCTCCAGCACCATCGGCACCACCGCCAGGCGGCCCATGAGGTCCTCCGCCGTGTCCTCTGCCGCACGCCACATGCCGGCGTGGGCCGGGAGGGCGCCGTAGTGGCTGTCCAGCGCTTCAAGGCAGTCGCACATCAGGTTGAAATGCTTGGATTCCTCATCCGCTGCCTTCACCCAGTCATCAAAGAAGCCCATCGGCATCGGCACATGGGAAAAGCGGGCAATGATGTCCCAGTGCAGGTCGACGGCGTTCAGTTCGATATGGGCCACGGCGTGCAGCAGCGCGATGCGGCCCGCTTCTGACCCCGGCTTGCGCTTGGGCACGTCGCGGGGATGCAGCAGCTCAGGCTTATCGGGCCGGGCCGGGTGCATGGGCGGTGACGCGGTGCCGATTGCGATGTCCGGCCCGGTGCCATTGCGGAAGGCGAACCACTCGGCTGCATGGCGGCGCGACAGCGCTGTCTTTTGCCGGCCGTCCGCGGTGTTCAGCACCTCGGCGGCGCGTTCTGCGAGCGTTAGGGGCTGATCGGTCATGCGGGTCTCCTGTTGCAGCGGCTGGCCCGGGTTCACCTGATTCAGGCGGCGGAGTCCAGAGCGGAAACGGAAGCGCTCCCGCGCCCGCGGAGGATCAGCGGGCTGATCCCCCTGGCGGCCTTGGGCCTAGCACCGCGCGTGCCGCGCGGTGCGCGCCGCCCGCTTGGGCGGCGCCGGGCCCAACAGCGAGGGCTGCGCCCGTCAGGGCGCGGGCCGAACTGGCGGGAGTGCCCCGCCAGGCCTGAGAGCGGAAGCGCCTCAAAGCGCCTGGACGGCTGCCAGCACCTCATCCACGTGGCCGTCGACCTTGACCTTGCGCCAGGCCTGGGCGATCCGGCCCTCGGCATCGATCAGGAAGGTCGAGCGTTCGATCCCCCAGAACTTCTTGCCGTACATGTTCTTCTCCTTCCAGACGCCGTAATCCTCGCACACTGTGCCCTCCGCATCGGACAAAAGCGGCGCGGTCAGCCCGTGTTTGGCAGTGAACTTATCGTGTTTGGCTACCGTGTCCTTGGAGATCCCGAACACGTGAGCCCCGGCATCGGCAAATGACTGCAAAGCCTCTGAAAAGCCGATGGATTCTTTGGTGCAGCCGGGAGTATCATCGCGGGGGTAGAAAAACAGCACCACGGGCGCGCCCTTGAGGCTGGACAATGTGACCTCTCCGCCGCCGCTGCGGGGCAGGGTAAAGGAAGGGGCGGGATCTGAAACGTCGGGCATCGGCCTGTCTCCGTAATTTGCGCAAATCACTGCGCCGCAACCATAACCCATGAGCAGCGAAGGGAAAGCTGAGATCAAACCCGCCGGCGAGAATAACGGCACTGCGGCCGAGGCCGTGCCTGTGCGCGGCCCGGAGCCGGGCCCGGACGCAGGCCTCGCGGCGCCCGCGCAGAGGCGCTTGCGCTGGCGGCTGCTGCGCGGTGCCGTCTGGCTGCTGGCGCTGCTGAGCTTCCTGAGCGCTGGCGCCATCTATTTCGGTCTTGGCACCCGGCTGGACGCGCCGGAGTGGGTGCGTCAGCGGGTTGAAACCCGGATCGAGCGGCACCTGAACGGGTTGCAGATCGAATTCGGCGCCATCCATGTGGTCGTGAACAAGGGCTGGCGGCCGCGGGTCAGCCTCAAGGACGTGGTGCTGCGCCATCCGGACGGCGCGGTGTTTGCCCAGCTGGCGGATGCCCAGGCGAGCCTGGCGATGCGGCCGCTGCTGCGCGGCCAGGTCCAGCCCAAACAGATCTCGCTCAGCGGCCTGTTCGCGGTTTTGCGGCGCAATCCGGACGGCACCCTGGCGCTGAGCTTTGCCAGCGGCGGGCTGCCAACGCGGCAGGCGGGCAATTTGGTGGAGCTGATCAAGCAGTGGGACAGCCAGCTGGACAAGCCCGTGCTGGCGGCGCTGCGGGGAGTGGAGACCAGCGAACTGACGCTGTCCTACACCGATGACCGCCTGGGCCGTGCCTGGACCCTGGACGGCGGCCAGATCCGGCTGCAGAAAAGCGGCAGTTCGCTGTCGGCCTCGGCGGTGTTCTCTGTTTTGAGCGGGCGCGGCGATGTGGGCTCTGTCGAAGCCAGCTATACCTCGGAGATCGGCAGCCCGGAGGCCGAATTCGGGGTTCTTGTCTCAGAGATCGCCAGCGAGGACATCGCCTTGCAAAGCCCGGCGCTTGGCTGGCTGGGGGTGCTGCGGGCGCCGATTTCCGGCTCCTTGCGCGGCGGCGTCCGCAGCGATGGCGCGCTTGAGCCGGTGCAGGCCAGCCTGCGGATCGGCGAGGGGGTGATCCAGCCGGAAGCCCAGACCCGCCCGGTGCCGATCACCGGCGCGCGCAGCTATTTCACTTATGATCCGGCACGCGAGGTTCTGGAGTTCGCCGAACTCAGCGTGCAAAGCGGCTGGGGCTCCGGTGTGATGCAGGGGCAGGCCAGCCTTGCCGGTATCCGGAACGGCCAGCTTACCGGGCTGACCGGCCAGCTGCGCTTTACCGATCTGGAACTGAACCCGCGGCGGCTGTTCGAGGCGCCCGTGAAGTTTCCGGGGGTGGATGCGGATTTCGACCTCAGGCTCAAACCCTTCCGGCTGCGGCTGGGCGAGATGCTGGTGCGCGACGGCGGCAGCCTGATCCATTTTGACGGTGAGATCGGCGCCGGGCCTGAGGGCTGGGACTACGACCTGAACGGGCGGGTCGACCAGGTCGGCGTAGCACGTGTCAAGGAGCTGTGGCCCGAGGCGCTGGCGTCCAAACCGCGCGAATGGGTGCGCGACAACCTGCATGCGGGGCTGGTGCGCGATGTGGGCTTTCACATGCGCGGGCGCGGCAGCGGCAAGCCCTTCGTCAGCCTGGACCTGGCCTTTGAAGAGGCCGAGGTGCTGTTTCAGAAGTTCATGCCGCCGGTGCGGGACGCAGCAGGCCAGCTCAGCCTTTACGGCAACCGCTTTGTCGTCACGGCGTCCAAGGGGGTGGTCACTGCGGATCAGGGCGGCGATGTGGATGTGACCGGCACATCCTTCATCATCCCGGACACGACTGTGCGTGATGGCACGCCCGGTATTGCCCGGATTGCTGCGCGGGGCTCAGTGACTGCGGCGCTGTCGCTGCTGAACCGTGAGCCCCTGAGAGTAATGGACAAGGCTTCGCTGCCGGTCGATCTGGCGGAGGGGCAGGTGGAGGCCACGGGCACGCTGTCGCTGCCGCTGCGCAAAGGCGTTCAGCCGGAGGAAATCCTGTACCATTACCGCGGCGGGGCGCGGGCGGTGGAGACCAGTAAGCTGGTGCCGGGCCATACCGCAGCGGCCCCCTTGCTGAAGATCGAAGGAAACCAGGGTGAGGTGCGCATCAGCGGCAGCGGCAGCCTGTCGGGCGTGCCGCTGACCGCCAGCTGGGGGCAGAAGGTCGGCAAGGATGCCCCTCA
The DNA here is from genome assembly GCF_056158685.1 of Leisingera sp. ABM4_103. Taxonomy (NCBI): domain Bacteria; kingdom Pseudomonadati; phylum Pseudomonadota; class Alphaproteobacteria; order Rhodobacterales; family Roseobacteraceae; genus Leisingera; species Leisingera sp. ABM4_103. The sequence goes on from NZ_JBSWTU010000005.1 coordinate 3,215,879, forward strand.
GGACAGCAGGGTTGAGGGGACTATCGAACTGTCGCCGGAAACGGTTTCGGCTTTCAACATCGGCCTGCCGCGAGGCTCTGTTTCCGGTACGGGGCAGGGCCGCTATGCAGTGGACCTGAAACCCGGGGCACCGCCGCAGCTGCAGCTGGAGTTGGATCTGGCCGGCGTTGGCCTCAGGATCGCGGACATCGGCTGGCGCAAGAATGAAGCGGCGGCGGGGAAGCTGTCGCTGTCGGCGGAACTGGGCGGGACCGCAACCGTCGAGCGGCTGGAACTGCAGGCGCCCGGGCTGGCCGCTACGGGCCGCGTGACCACCCGCGAGGGCGGCGGGCTGAACGAGGCGGTGTTTTCCTCGGCGCGGGTGGGCAACTGGTTTCAGGGCGCGGTGACCTTCCGCGGCCGCGGCAACGCGGCACCGGCGATTGAAGTCACCGGCGGCAGGCTGGACCTGAACCGCTCACCGTTTTCGGCAAGCTCCGGCAGCGGCGGCGGTGGCGCCAGCAGCGGAGCGCCGGTTCCGATCAGCCTGCGTCTGCAGAATCTGCAGGTCACGGACAGCATCGGGCTGCAAAGCTTTCAGGGCCGGTTTTCCACCGGCGGCGGCATGAACGGGGAGTTCACCGCCCGGCTGAACGGTCAGACGCCGGTGGCCGGCACCGTGGTGCCGCAGAACAATGGCACCGCGGCGCGTATCCGGGCCAATGATGCCGGCGGCGTGTTCCGCTCTGCCGGCGTGTTCGAGCATGGCCGCGGCGGCAGTTTCGACATGACGCTGGTCCCGGCGGAGCGGCCCGGCGAATATGACGGGCGGGTCAGCGTCCGCAATATCCGGGTGCGCAACGCGCCGTCGATGGCGGCAATTCTGAATGCGATCAGCCTGGTCGGGCTGCTTGATGAGATGACGGGACAGGGCATTTTGTTCACCAGCATGGACGGGCGGTTCCGGCTCGGCGGCTCCCATCTGATCCTGCATCAAAGCAGCGCTGTGGGGCCGTCTATGGGGCTGTCGCTTGACGGCAACTTTGATCTGAACAGCAGCCGCCTGAACATGCGCGGGGTGATCTCGCCGGTCTATTTGCTCAATGCCATCGGGCGGGTGCTGTCCCCCAGGGACGGCGAGGGGCTGTTCGGCTTTACTTTCACCTTGCGGGGCACCGCTGACGATCCTTCTGTCTCGGTCAACCCATTGGCGGGGCTGGCGCCGGGGTTCCTGCGCGAGATCTTCCGAGGACCGCCGCCGAAAGTGCCCGGCGACAACAGAGCGTTTTCCGTCGACGGGGAACTCCTGGAGGAGGGAGAAGAGCAAGTCCAAACCCCGCCGGGGGCCAACAAGTAAACTGGCTGGGGGTGAAAATCGCCATAGATTTTCCCTGCAGCACATCCTATAGCGCGCGCCATGAAACTCAGCGATTTCGACTTTGACCTGCCCGACGATCTGATTGCCACCCGGCCTGCCAATCCGCGCAGCTCGGCCCGGCTGCTGGTGGCCGAGGGCGGAAACCTGCACGACGGGCAGGTGACCGATCTGGTGCAGTGGCTGCAGCCCGGCGACCGGCTGGTGCTGAACGACACCAAGGTGATCCCGGCGCGCCTCAGCGGGATGCGCCACCGCGACAGCGCGCAAGGGCCGGTGGCGGCCAGGATCGAGGCGACCCTGCTGGAGCCGCGGGCTGATGGCACCTGGGCGGCGCTGCTGAAACCCCTGAAGAAGATCAAGGCGGGTGAGGAAATCATCTTCTCCGATGACCTGAGCGCCAGTCTGGAGGAGATTGCCGAGGGCCAGGGGCACCTGCGATTTAACCTCAGCGGCACGGATTTCGACGCCGCACTGGCCGAGGCCGGTGCGATGCCGCTGCCGCCCTATATCGCGGCGAAGCGCGCCGCCGATGATCAGGACAAGACGGATTACCAAACCGTCTGGGCCCGCAACTCAGGCGCGGTGGCGGCGCCGACCGCCTCGCTGCACTTCGACGAGCCGCTGCTGCAGGCGCTGAAGGCGCGCGGGGTGGAGATCAGCTATGTCACCCTGCATGTGGGCGCGGGCACCTTTCTGCCGGTCAAGGTAGAGGATGTGACCACCCACCGGATGCACGCGGAATGGGGCAAGGTCAGCGAAGAAGCGGCGTCGGAGATCGCCGCCACCAAAGCGGCGGGCGGCCGGGTCATCCCGGTCGGCACCACTGCGCTGCGGCTGATCGAAAGCGCGGCGAAGGACGGCCAGATCCACGCTTGGGAAGGCGACACCGATATCTTTATCTACCCCGGGTTCGCGTTCCAGGTGGCCGATGCGCTGATGACCAATTTCCACCTGCCGAAATCGACCCTGCTGATGCTTGTCTCCGCCCTGATGGGGCAAGAGAAGATCCGGCGCATCTACGAACATGCGGTCAGCAGCGGCTACCGGTTCTTTTCTTATGGCGATGCGTCGCTTTTGATCCCGGCGAAGGCGGAACCGCATCAGAAAAGCGGCGCAAATCCATAGACAAGCGCCGCGGATATGATCCGTGAACGCGCGCGCCGGGTCATGAAACTGAAATCAGAATCAGCGATAGCGGCCACGCGAGCCTTGATCGCCCGGACATAACATTCAAATGTGGAGGCAGCCCGTCCCTTGTGGAGGGCTGCTTTGCTTTCAAAGGAGGCGTCGGAATGCTTCAGGTACTGTCGAGCGCTTGGGCGCTGCTGTTGGGCGTTTGCCTGCTGATGGTGGGCAACGGCCTGCAGGGCACCATGCTGGGTGTCCGCGGCGAGCTTGAGGGCTTTTCGACCTTCCAGATGTCCATCGTGATGGCGGCCTATTTCGTCGGCTTCCTCGGCGGCTCCCGGCTGGCGCCGGAAATGATCCGCCGCGTCGGCCATGTGCGCGTCTTTGCGGCTCTGGCCTCCTTCATTTCAGCGGTGATGATCCTCTATCCGCTGCTGCCCAACACGGTTGCTTGGGCGCTGGGGCGGATGATCATCGGGTTCTGCTTCTCGGGCGTGTATGTGACCGCCGAAAGCTGGCTGAACAACGCCGCCGACAATACCAACCGCGGCAAGGCGCTGTCGCTTTACATGATCGTTCAGACCATTGGCATCATTACGGCGCAGGGGCTGATCCAGGTCGGCGACCCGGCGGGCTATGAAGCCTTCATCATCGCGTCGATCCTGGTTTCGGTCTCCTTCGGCCCGATCCTGCTGTCGATTTCGCCGACACCGGCCTTTGACACCACCAAGCCGATGACGCTGCGCAAGCTGTTCGAAACCTCGCCGCTGGGCTGCGTCGGTATGTTCCTTCTGGGCGGTGTGTTCTCCGCCCAGTTCGGCATGAGCGCGGTCTACGGCTCGGCCGCCGGTCTGACACTGACGCAGCTGTCGATCTTTGTCTCCACCTTCTATGTCGGGGCGATGATCCTGCAATACCCGCTGGGCTGGCTGTCGGACCGTATGGACCGCCGGGTGCTGATCCTGGCCGCCGCGGTGGCCGGCGGCAGCGGCGCGGTTATCGGGTTTTTGTTCGGCGTCGAATTCAAGATGCTGCTGGTGGCGGCCTTCTTCATCGGCGGGCTGTCGAACCCGCTCTATTCGCTGCTGATCGCCTATACCAATGACTACCTGGAGCATGACGATATGGCCGCGGCTTCCGGCGGGCTGATCTTCATCAACGGGCTGGGCGCCATCGCCGGGCCGCTGATCACCGGCTGGCTGATGGAAGACGCGGTGTTCGGGCCTGCGGGCTTCTTCACCTTCATCGGCGCGCTGATGTTCGTGATGGCAGCCTATGCGCTCTACCGCGCGACCCAGCGCGCCTCGATCCCGGTCGAGGAGACCGGCAGCTATGCCGCGATGTCGCCGACCGCCTCGCCGGTGGCGGTGGAGTTCGCCCAAGAATACGCCATTGAGACCGAACTGGAGGAGCAGGAATCCGCCGCCGCGGAGAATTGATTGCGCTAACTAGCCGTTTTCGTGAGGATTATTTCACGTCCAGGTCTTGCCTGTCGCAATTTGTGACCCAAGGTTACTTGTAATGGCAACGTAAAATGGCCTGAAATCAGGGTCAGGAAAAACTTGGAGTTAAGACCGATGGCTGGTCCCGAAGAGATACTTGAATTCTGGCTCGACGAGGTCGGGGAGAAGGGATGGTATCTGCAGGATGACGCGCTGGATCAGGAGATCCGCAAGAAGTTCCAGAAAACCTGGCAGGAGGCCTGCGAGGGCAAATTCTCCTTCTGGCTAACCTACCCCAGCGGGACGCTGGCCTACATCATTCTGATGGACCAGTTCCCGCGCAACATGTTCCGCGGCGAGGGCAAGGCGTTTGCCTCCGACCAAGCGTCGCTGTCAGCGGCCAAGGTCGCGATCAACAAGAAGTGGGACATGAAGATCGACGAGCCGGCACGGCAGTTCTTCTATCTGCCGCTGATGCATTCGGAGAACCTGTGCGATCAGGAACGCTGCATCCGGCTGATGATGGAGCGGATGCCTGAGAGCGGCGGCAGCAACCTGCTGCATGCCCGCGCGCACCGCGAAGTGATCCGCCAGTTCGGCCGCTTTCCCTACCGCAATGAGGCGCTGCACCGCGCCAGCACCGGGCCCGAGCTCGACTATGTCATGGCGGGCGGCTACGGCGAGACCGTGCGGCAGGTGCAAGCGGCTGGCTGACGCCGGCTCCGGCAGAAATCTGCAGCGCCGTGCCCGGGTCCGGGTGCGGCGTTTTTTTGGCCGGTCCCTTGTGCCATTGGGCGGCCTGCGGCAGGGAGGGGCCTTGTTTTCCAAATAAGCAATTGAGGACCGCCCCGTGACCACAGCAGACTTTCAGATGACCGGCAGCTGCCGCTGCGGTGCTACCGTGATTGAGGTTTCCGCCGCGCCGGTGCTGACCGCTGCCTGCCACTGCCGCGGCTGCCAGAAGATGAGCGCCAGCGCGTTTTCCCTGACCGCAATGTTTCCGGCGGAGGCCTTCGAGGTGGTGCAGGGCACGCCGGCCGTTGGCGGCGCCAAGGGCGAAGACCTGGCGCACTACTGCTGCCCGGAGTGCATGACATGGATGTTCACCCGCATCACAGGCGTAGAGGCGTTCGTGAACGTGCGTCCGGTAATGTTCGAAGACACCAGCTGGTTCCGGCCGTTCATTCAAACCTGGACCGCTGCACGGCTTCCCTTCGTCCAAGTCGCGGCCGACCACAGCTTTGAGCAATTCCCCGCAATGGAGGAGTTCGGCGCGCTGCTGGATGCATACGCCGCCAAGGGCTGAGGCAGGATCAGCCTTCGGTCGGCTGGCAGGCACGGCCGTCCCGCAGCATCGGCGCAGCGCGGATGATCCGGCCGGCAAGCTCTGCCGCACCGGCGCGGGCGGCCTGTTCCGCCGCCTGCAGCGGCAGCTGCCGGATCCCGGCGAGATTCGCTTGCAGCTGGTTCAGGCGCTCCTCCACCCGCTCCAGCCGGGCCGCTGAGAGCCTGTCGGCGCCGTCCCGGCCGGGCGGGTCCTGCAGGGCGGCGCGCAGGCTGGCCAGTTCCTCCTGCAGCCCGGTGGCGGCGGTCCGCAGCGGGGCGACGCGGCTGGTAATCTCCGACGCACTGGCGGTGACGGCCTCAGCCGCCGCCATCAGCTTCCATCCCAGGAACAGGCAGAGCGCCAGCAGGATCAGGGTGGCGTTCACTAGGGCCTTGGCAAGATCCGCAACGGTTCGTGTCATTGTCTTTCGCTCCCGGCAGTGGATTGCAGCACATGTTTCGGCTTATGCTGGCCCGGAACCAGCCTCGCTGCCAAGCGGCAGTCTGCCATAAAACGCATGACCGCTATGCCGCAGCAGAGGGTGATTGCAGTGCAGAAAGAAATAGTTTAACGGTAAACTAGTTTTATTGATCCTGTTCAAGGCGAGGGGACAGCATGGCCGCACAATCCTATGACGTGATCGTAATCGGCGCCGGGCCGGGGGGCTATGTTGCCGCCATCCGCGCAGCACAGCTGGGGCTGAAGACCTGCGTGGTCGAGCGCGAGCATCTGGGCGGCATCTGCCTGAACTGGGGCTGCATCCCGACCAAAGCGCTGCTGCGCTCGTCGGAAGTGTTCCACCTGATGGAGCGGGCAAAGGATTTCGGTCTGAAGGCGGAAAAGGTTGGATATGACCTGGACGCGGTGGTGAAACGCTCGCGCGGGGTGGCCAAACAGCTGTCCTCCGGCATCGGCCACCTGATGAAGAAGAACAAGATCGACGTGGTCATGGGCGAGGCAACGATCCCCGCCAAGGGCAAAGTGTCGGTCAAGACCGACAAGGGCAGCCAGGATCTGACCGCCAAGAACATCGTGCTGGCCACCGGCGCGCGGGCGCGGGAGCTGCCGGGCCTGGAAGCGGACGGCGATCTGGTCTGGACCTACAAGCACGCGCTGGACCCCGTCCGCATGCCGAAGAAGCTGCTGGTGATCGGATCCGGCGCGATCGGTATCGAATTTGCAAGCTTCTACAACACCCTGGGCGCTGAAACGACGGTGGTTGAGGTGATGGACCGGGTGCTGCCGGTTGAAGATGCGGAGATTTCCGCCTTTGCCAAGAAGGCCTTTGTCAAGCAGGGCATGAAGATCATGGAGAAAGCCATGGTCAAGCAGCTGGACCGCGGCAAGGGGAAGGTGACCGCCCATATCGAAGTCGGCGGCAAGGTCGAGAAGCAGGAATTCGACACCGTGATCTCTGCCGTTGGCATCGTCGGCAACGTCGAGGGCCTGGGCCTGGAAGAGCTGGGCGTCAAGGTCGACCGCACCCATGTGGTTACCGACGAGTACTGCCGCACCGGTGTTGATGGCCTCTATGCCATCGGCGACATCGCCGGTGCGCCCTGGCTGGCGCACAAGGCGTCCCATGAGGGCGTGATGGTGGCCGAGCTGATCGCGGGCAAACACGCGCATCCGGTGAAGCCAGAGAGCATCGCCGGCTGCACCTACTGCCAGCCGCAGGTGGCCTCCGTCGGCTATACCGAGGCGAAGGCCAAGGAGCTGGGCTATGACATCAAGGTCGGCCGCTTCCCCTTCATCGGCAACGGCAAGGCAATTGCGCTGGGTGAGGCCGAGGGCATGGTGAAAACCATCTTTGACGCCAAGACCGGCGAACTGCTGGGCGCCCATATGGTCGGCGCCGAGGTGACCGAGATGATCCAGGGCTATGTGGTGGGCCGCCAGCTGGAAACCACCGAGGAAGACCTCATGAACACCGTCTTCCCGCATCCGACGCTGAGCGAGATGATGCATGAATCGGTGCTCGATGCCTTTGACCGCGTCATCCACATGTGACGCAGCATTCCCGCACTGCGGCTCTTGCCGCGGGCGGCGATAGCAGGCAGGACAGGGAAAGCAGGCGCGGTGCGTGCCTGCTTTTTCTATTTGAGGGCGGACATTTGACGGATGGCGGAAACTCCCGCTGGGGGCTGATCCTGGCGGTTTGGGCCGCGGGGCTGGGGGCCGCGGCGCAATACGGCAAGATCTCCGTGATCTTCGGCCGCATGGGCGAGCTGTATCCGCAGGCGGGCACGGCGCTCAGCTTTTCCGTCTCGCTGGTGGGCACGCTGGGCATTTTGCTGGGGGCGGTGGCGGGGCTGTATGCGTCGGCCTTTGGCTACCGGCGCACGCTGGTCTGGGCGTTGTGGGCCGGGGCGGCGGTGTCTGCCTTGCAGGCGCTGCATCTGCCGTTCGGGCTGTTCCTGGCCACCCGTGTGGTCGAGGGGCTCTCGCACCTCGGCATTGTGGTGGCGGGGCCGGTCCTGATTGCGCAGCTGAGTTCTGACCGGGGCCGTGGGCTGGCGATGACCCTGTGGAGCACGTTCTTTGCCGTCGCCTTTACTTTGCTGGCCTGGGCCGGCCTGCCGCTGGTGCGCGCCTGGGGGCTGCTGGCGCTGTTCGGCGCTCATGCGGCGGTGATGGCAGGGCTGGCGGTTCTGCTCGGCCTGGCCTTGCGCGCAGTTCCCGTGCCAGAGCGGACGCCGCTGCCGCGGCTGGCGGAACTGCCGGGATTGCATCTGCCGGTTTACCGCTCGCCCTGGATTTCGGCGCCTGCTGCGGGCTGGCTGTTCTACACCTGCTGCTTTGTCGCGGTGCTGACTGTGATGCCGCCGTATATCGCAGAGGGGGCGCGCAGTTTCGTGCTGGGGATGATGCCGTTGGCGAGCATTGCGGTTTCGATGACTATTGGAGTTTTCCTGCTGCGGTACCTGCCCGGGGTGCGGCTGGCGCAATTGGGGTTTCTGGCCTGTGCGGCGGCGGCCCTGTGGCTGTGGGCCGTGCCCGGTGCGCCGCTGGCCTGTATCGCCATGGCCGGTGCGATGGGGCTGGTGCAGGGCGGCTCCTTTGCCGCGGTGCCGCAGCTGAATGAAACCGCCGCGTCGCGGGCGCAGGCCAGCGGCGCGATGGCGCAGATGGGCAACCTGGGCAACACGATCGGCACGCCGCTGATGGTTCTGTCGCTGTCGGCGGCGGGATTCGGCGGCATGATGGCTGCGGTTCTGGTGCTGTTTCTATGCGGCGCGGCGGTGCATGTGCTGCTGTCCGCCCGGCGGCGCGCTTTGGCTTAGAGGTACTCCCGCCCGTCACCGGCCCCCGTGGGGGACCGCGTCCCGTTGGGCGTGGCGCCGCGCGATGCGCGGCGCGCCGGATTTCAGGGAAATCCGGACCGGGCAGACACTGCGTTCCGGCTGCTGCCAGCTGCTGTCAGCAAACTTCCTCTTGTTCGCGATATGTTCTTTATGGGGGCTTGGCGTTTCCGATCGCATTCCCTATCTGTAGGGCGTTCGTCCGCCAAGGGTTCGGCGGGCGCGGGTACGGGGGCATTATGGCTGAGCTGAAATCCATCGAAGTGCGCGGCGCGCGCGAGCACAATTTGAAAAGCATCGACGTGGATATTCCGCGCGATGAGCTGGTTGTGATCACCGGCCTGTCCGGCTCGGGCAAGTCGTCCTTGGCGTTCGACACCATCTATGCCGAGGGCCAGCGCCGCTATGTGGAATCGCTGAGCGCCTATGCCCGCCAGTTCCTCGACATGATGGAAAAGCCGGATGTGGACCACATCAGCGGTCTGTCCCCGGCGATTTCGATTGAACAGAAGACGACCTCCAAGAATCCGCGCTCCACCGTGGGCACGGTGACCGAGATCTATGACTACCTGCGACTGCTGTTTGCCCGTGCCGGCACGCCGTACAGCCCGGCCACTGGGCTGCCGATTGAGGCGCAGCAGGTGCAGGACATGGTCGACCGGATCATGGAGATGGAGGAAGGCACCCGCGGCTATCTGCTGGCGCCGATCGTCCGCGACCGCAAGGGCGAGTACAAGAAGGAATTCCTGGAGCTGCGCAAGCAGGGTTTCCAGCGGGTGAAAGTGGACGGCGAGTTCTATGAGCTCGACGAGCCGCCCGTGCTGGACAAGAAGTTCCGCCATGACATCGACGTGGTGGTCGACCGCCTGGTGGTGCGCGAAGGCATGGAGACGCGGCTGGCGGATTCGCTTCGCACCGCGCTGGACCTTGCTGACGGTATTGCCATTCTGGAGACCGCGCCCAAGGAGGGCGATCCCGAACGCATCACATTCAGCGAGAATTTCGCCTGCCCGGTCAGTGGTTTCACCATCCCCGAGATTGAGCCGCGGCTGTTCTCCTTCAACGCGCCCTTCGGGGCCTGCCCGCAGTGCGACGGCCTGGGGGTGGAGCTGTTCTTTGACGAGCGGCTGGTGGTGCCGGATCAGTCGCTGAAGGTCTATGACGGTGCGCTGGCGCCCTGGCGCAAGGGCAAGTCGCCCTACTTCCTGCAGACCATCGAGGCCATCGCGAAGCATTACCAGTTCGACAAGAACACCGCATGGAAGGATCTGCCCGAGAAGGTGCAGAAGGTGTTCCTTTATGGCTCGGGCGAGGAGGAGATCCTGTTCCGCTATGACGAAGGCGGCCGGGTTTACCAGGTGGAGCGCACCTTTGAGGGCGTGATCCCGAACATGGAGCGGCGCTACCGCGAGACCGATTCCAACTGGATCCGCGAGGAATTCGAGCGGTACCAGAACAACCGTCCCTGCCACCACTGCGAGGGCTACCGGCTGCGGGATGAAGCGCTGGCGGTCAAGATCGCCGGGGTGCATGTGGGGCAGGTGGTGCAGAAGTCGATCCGCGAAGCACTGGCCTGGATCGAGGATGTGCCGAACCATCTGAGCCAGCAGAAGCAGGAGATCGCCCGCGCCATCGTTAAAGAAATCCGCGAGCGGCTGGGCTTCCTGAACAACGTGGGGCTGGAGTATCTGACCCTGAGCCGGAATTCCGGCACGCTGTCGGGGGGCGAGAGCCAGCGTATCCGCCTGGCCTCGCAGATCGGCTCCGGCCTGACCGGGGTTCTTTATGTGCTGGACGAGCCCTCTATCGGTTTGCACCAGCGCGATAATGACCGGCTGATCGGCACCCTCAAGAACCTGCGCGATCAGGGCAACACCGTGATCGTGGTGGAACATGACGAGGACATGATCCGGCAGGCGGACTACGTCTTTGACATCGGCCCCGGCGCCGGGGTGCATGGCGGCGAGGTGGTGAGCCACGGCACGCCGCAGGCGATTGCCTCGGACGCAGGCTCGATCACCGGCCAGTATCTGGCGGGGACGCGGGAAATTGCGGTGCCGGGCAAGCGGCGCAAGGGCAACAAGAAGAAGATCAAGGTGGTCAAGGCCACCGGGAACAACCTGAAAGAGGTGACGGCGGAGTTCCCGCTGGGCAAGTTTGTTTGCGTGACCGGCGTGTCGGGCGGCGGCAAGTCGACGCTGACCATCGAGACGCTGTTCAAGACCGCCTCGATGCGCCTGAACGGCGCGCGCCAGACGCCCGCGCCCTGCGAAAGCATCAAGGGGCTGGAGCATCTGGACAAGGTGATCGACATTGACCAGCGCCCGATCGGCCGCACGCCGCGGTCGAACCCGGCGACCTACACCGGGGCCTTCACACCGATCCGCGACTGGTTTGCCGGCCTGCCGGAGGCAAAGGCGCGGGGGTATAAACCGGGGCGGTTCTCCTTCAACGTCAAGGGCGGGCGCTGCGAGGCATGTCAGGGCGATGGTGTGATCAAGATCGAGATGCACTTTTTGCCCGACGTCTATGTGACCTGCGAGACCTGCAAGGGCGCGCGCTATAACCGTGAGACGCTGGAGATCAAGTTCAAGGGCAAGAGCATTGCCGATGTGCTGGATATGACGGTCGAGGATGCGCAGGAGTTTTTCCAGGCGGTGCCGGCGATCCGCGACAAAATGGATGCGCTGATGCGGGTGGGCCTTGGCTATATCAAGGTGGGCCAGCAGGCGACGACGCTGTCGGGCGGCGAGGCGCAGCGGGTGAAACTGTCCAAGGAGCTGTCGAAACGCTCGACCGGGCGGACGCTGTACATTCTCGATGAGCCGACCACTGGCCTGCATTTCGAGGATGTGAAGAAGCTTCTGGAAGTGCTGCACGAGCTGGTGGAGCAGGGCAACTCGGTTGTGGTGATCGAGCACAATCTGGATGTGATCAAGACCGCGGACTGGATCATCGACATCGGCCCGGAGGGCGGCGATGGCGGCGGTGAGATCGTGGCGGCGGGCACGCCGGAGGCGGTGGCCGATGAGCCGCGCAGCCATACCGGGCGCTACTTGAAGGACATTCTGGCGGCGCGGAAGGTGGCGGCGGAATAAGGGCGGGGCGTTGCGCCGCATTAAAGGGCGGGGGGCGCTGCCCCTCTTGGCCTTTGGCCAATTCACCCCGGAGTATTTCAGGAATGATGAAAGGGGGCTGATACGCCCCCTTTCTTATGCGGGTTGCGCTGCTGACGGGCGGGCCAGCAGCAGCGGCACCAGGAACAGGGCGAGGAAGGCCGAGTTCATCACCACATTGAACCAGGCGCCGGCGGCGAGGGAGCCGAGGCTGTCGGGAATGTACCAGGCTAAGAGCGCCGGGATAAGGAGACGGCGGCCCAGGGGCGGGTTGGCAGAGTAGACATGCTCTGTCACCAGGTAAATCAGCGCGCAGAAGCCGCACAGCAAGCCGCCGCTGATGGCGGTCATAAGAGACGCGGGGCCGGGTTCCAGCCTCTGCCCGCCATCCAAGGGCAGAAAGGCCAGGTCCAGAAAGAAACCGAGGGCCTGTGAGAGCGGTGTGGCCAGTGCCAGCACCATGGCGAGGCCGAAGGCGGCGGAGAGCACCGCGGCGGTTTTGAGCCAGCGGACGGAAGCGGAGCGGGTCATTGGGACCTCCTGTATTGAACTGGCCTTAGCCTGCGGGCAGAGGGGGAGTGAATTCAATTACCTTGGAGGTAAGTGTTTCCAGCAGCTCTTGGTGTAGAGTGGATCAAAGGCAGGAGGCAGCGATGGCGGCAGCATTTGGCGGGGCTTTGAAGAAATGGCGGCAGGTCCGGCGCTTGAGCCAGATGGAACTGGCGCTGAGCGCCGGAGTGTCGCCGCGGCATCTGTCGTTTCTGGAAACCGGGCGGGCGCAGCCCAGCCGGGGCATGGTGCTGCGGCTAAGCGATGAGCTGCAGGTGCCTGCCGCGGCCCGCAATCAGCTGCTGACAGCGGCAGGCCTGGCGCCGGCCTATTTGCAGCGGCCGCTGGAGGATGAGGAGCTGGCACCGCTGTGGCAGGCTGCGGAACAGATGCTGGCGGGCCATGAGCCGTTTCCGGCGATGGTTCTTGGCCGCCATTGGCAGCTGCTGCGCCTGAACCGGGCAGCGGCGATGATGCTGGACGCAACTGGGCTGAAACCCGGTGACAGCCTGATAGAAGCGCTGCTGGAGAACGCAGCGCTGCGGGCGGCGCTGGACAATCTGGAAGACGTCGAACGGCACAGCCTGGCGCGGCTTCGGACCGAACTGGCCCACTTTGGGGCCGATCCGGTATTGGAACAGGCGATAGAACGGCTGCAGCGGAATGTGACGGCGGCAGCGCTGTGCGAAGGCTTGCTGCCCGCGGTGATCCCGGCCCGCTACCGTCTGGACGGGCAGGTGCTGTCGTTCTTTTCCACCATCACCCAGTTCGGCGGCACCGGCGATCTGGCGATGACGGAACTGCGTATCGAGATGCTGTTCCCGGCCGATGAGGGCACGCGGACGGCTATGAAAATGATGGCCGGGCAGCGGGCCGCCCGCTCTGCCACTTAGTTTTTCAGCTCAAACTCAGCGCCGATCAGGCGCAGCACTTTATGCGTTTCCCGGTTGACCTGGTACACATAGCCGCCTGCCTGAACATAGCTGCCGTAGGGGTCCGGCGCCCAGCCGCCGGGCTTGCCGATAAAGGTATAGTTGTCCAGGATGTGGTCGCCGCGCCGGTAGAATTTCTTGGCCTGGCCCGGCGGCACGCAATAGCCGGACTTCTTGGCCATGACATGCGGGCACTGGAAGCTTGCCTGCAGCGGGGTGTCAAAACCATTGCCGGCCGCCAGCGGAATCGCCACCGCACAGGCGGCGGCAAGAACGGTGAGGGGAACAAGGTGACGGCGTACCATTTACAGCGGATCCTTTCTTCGCTGCCCTCCAAATAACCGCCCGTGCGGCAATTCCAAGAGCACACGCAAAGGGGTGGCGGCAGGCTGCCGGTTGCCGCTTACGCGGCGGCAATAACCCGCGCTTCGAAGCTGCGCAGCGACAGCCGGGCCGCGGCGCCGCAGCCGCGGCCGGTTTTTGCGCAAAGATCCGGGAACAACTCGCGGATTTCCGCCTGCGTTTCCGCATCAAAGCCCTCGGCCGTTTCCGGACCGGGCTGATAGCTCTCGCTGAGGGCGCCGTTGGCCCAGAGAATCTGGTGGCTGCCGAACAGCAAGTGGAAATACTCCGCCTGCGCCAGATCCAGCGCCGGGCGGATGGTCTTGTCGTTGACCAGGTCCTTGGCCTTTACCAGCACTTCGTTTTCGCCGAACAGCAGCTCCGCCAGCGGTCCGGACACCACCATCCGGTGCTGGGGCGAGACATAGAGGTCGCGGGTGTTGCCGAAGCTGCCCGCGGCAAAGCGGATCGGGGCGGTGCCGGGCGTGCAATCGGTGCGGCAGCTGCCGATCCATTGCAACCTCTGGGGGCCATTGTCGTAGGTCAGAACTTCCATGCCGGGGCGCAGGTCCTCGACCGCGATCTCGCCGCCTGGAACCCGGATCATGGTGCCACGCAGGAAACAGGGTACCGTCTGGTTGATCTCCACCAGACCGGTGTCCGAATTGCCCTGGCCGTTGTCCGCCGTGTAATTGAAATAGACGGTTTCCAGGTCGCCGTCAGTGACGACAGTCAGGGTGCCGTCGTCATTCAGGGTGATTTCCTGGCCGGTCGTCAGGGTGACCGTATCGCCGGCGGAAACCGCCTGATCGTTGATATGGGTGATGGTCAGAGTGCCGCCGGCAGCGGTGCTGTCGTTTTCCAGGACATCAATAACCCTGGTTTTGTTGACCGCGATGTCTTCCTGGTCACCCTGTGCGACCACGGCGGTCTGCACTGAGCCGCCGGCAATCAGCAGGTTGGAGTCGTAGCTGCTGTCGGAGGTGTCGGCGACACCGATCTTGAGGGTATTGGTCTCGCCTGCATTCACCGGGGCGACGAAGGTCAGGGTGATGGTGAAGCCGTCCATTTCAGTGTTGAACTGGTCACCGGTATTGTCGACGTAGATGTTTTCAGTGCCGCCGTTGATATTACCGATCGAGGCGGTGCCGTCGCCGATGGACACTTGGGCTTCAACCCCGTTCACCCAGACGCCGACGACGTCGTTGTACTGGGAGTTGATGAACTCGGGGTATTCCTCCGACGAGAGCACGAAGTCGATGGTCAGCGTGTCGCCGTCCGGGATGAACTCGATCTCCATGAAGGAGGCGTCGCGGGTGGCGGCACCGGCCAGGGCATCAAAGTCGGCGTCCCGGTCTACGCCGGAGGTGTTGGTGCTGGTGTTGGCGCGGACATTGGTATTGGCGGAGCCGTCACTGTTGGTGAAGTCACGGGCATAGCCGGTCGACAGGATCACCCCTGAGTCCGCGGGCGCAACGCCGGGCGTGCTGGTGTCGGCGCCCGAATAGATGCCGGATGACAGATCATCGCCGCTGTAGCTGGCGCTGGTGACGGTGACGCCGTCGCCAAAGATCTCCTCCGCCATCTGGGTGGCGGTGGCGGAAGTGTTGATGTTCAGTTCCGTTGCCGTGGCCATTTCGGGCTTCTTGCCTCCGGGTGTGCAAGGATTTGCGGTTGCTTACCGGAATGGTGCCGAACTTGGACAGAACTGTGGCAGGCTGGTGCCCGAAATCTGGAGTTTACTCGAATTTTAAGGGCATTGTCGAAGACCAGAAGAAAAAGGCAGCCTGTTCCGGGCTGCCTTTCAAAGCGTCGTGCCGGCTGCCAGAGGGCTGCCGGTGCGGTCAAGTCCCCTCAGCTCTCCCGGCTGCGCTTTTCAAAGCGGGGCAGCATTGCGGAGAAGTCCATGCCCTTGCCGTCTTCTTCCTCGACGAATTTCTTGTAGAGCGCCATGGCCAGTTCGCCCATCGGGGTGTCGGCGTCGGCGCTCGCGGCTGCCTGCTGGCTGAGGCCCAGATCCTTGAGCATCAGCTCGGCCGCGAAACCCGGCTGGTAGTTGTTGTCGGCCGGCGATTGAGGGCCGACACCGGGGGCCGGGCAGTAGGCGTTCATGGTCCAGCTGTAGCCCGAGGAGGTGGAAACCACGTCGAACATTTTCTGCCGGTCCAGTCCCAGCTTGTCGGCCAGCGCAAAGGCCTCGCAGGTGGCGATCATGGTGACGCCGAGGATCATGTTGTTGCAGATCTTGGCGGCCTGGCCGGCGCCGGCCTCGCCGCAATGCACCGCCTTCTGGCCCATGATATCGAACAGCGGTTCCGCTGCGGCAAACGCCTCTGCCGAGCCGCCTGCCATGAAGGTCAGGGTGCCGCCCGCCGCGCCGCCGATACCGCCGGAGACCGGCGCGTCCACGAACATGAGCCCTGCGTCCGCGGCCTGTCCGGCCACCGCGCGGGCGGATTCCACGTCGACGGTGGAGCAGTCGATGAAATTGGCGCCCTTGGCCATGGCCGGGATCAGCTCATCGGCAACCGAGCGCAGGATGGCGCCGTTGGGCAGCATGGTGATCACGGCATCAGCGCCGGCTGCGGCCTCGGCACCGGAGGCGGCCATCGTCACGCCCTCGATGCTGACATCGGCCATGTCAAAGCCGGTCACCTCGTGGCCTGCCTTTGCCAGGTTTGCGGCCATCGGGCCGCCCATGTTGCCAAGTCCGATAAATCCGATCTTCATGCGAGTTCCTCCTCAAATGTCAGCGCATCCGCGCCGAGCGGCGCCAGCATGTCCTCCACCGCTGATGCGGGCACTGCCTCGCCGGCGTATTGCCACTGCGGATTGCGGTCCTTGTCAATGATCTGGGCGCGGATGCCTTCCAGAAAATCGCCCTTTTCCATCGCGCGGTAGGTATAGCGGTATTCCAGGTCCAGTGCGCGGCGGATGGCGGGGCCATCGGCGCGCAGGCGGCGCAGCATCGCCAGGGTGCAGGCCATCGACAGCGGAGAGTTGCGGTTCAGGGATTTCAGCGCAGCAGCAGCAAATTCGCTGCCGTCTGCCTCAAGACCCTGCAGGATGTCTTCCAGGCTGTCCTTGCCGAAATGCTTGGCGGCATCCTCGCGGACCGCGCGCAGCTTGCCTTCGGGGGCGGGTTTGGCGGCGTCCTCTACCAGTTTGGCGGCGCCGGTCTCTTCCAGCCCGGCAATCAGCGTGGGCCATTGGTCCTGCGGAATGAAATAGTCGGCAAAGCCTGCGAGGATCGCGTCATCCGCGCCCATCCGCGCCGCCGTCATGCCGAGGTATTCGCCCAGGTGATCCGGCGCCAGCGCCAGCATCAGCGAACCGCCCACATCCGGCACCAGCCCGATGCCGACCTCGGGCATGGCGATCTGGCTGCTTTCGCCGACCACCCGGTGGGTGCCGTGGCAGCCGATGCCGACGCCGCCGCCCATGGTGAAGCCCTGCATGAAGCTGATCACCGGCTTCTTGTACTCAAAAATCCGCGCGTTCAGACGGTATTCATCGCGCCAGAAGGTGCGGCCATAGGAATAGTCGCCCTTGGTGCCGGTGTCATAAAGCTCGGCAATATCGCCGCCCGCGCAAAAGGCCTTGTCGCCCTCGGCGTCAATCACCACCAGCTTGACGGTGTCATCGCCGGCCCAGTCGCGCATGGCGGCGTCGATGGCCATGCACATGTCATAGCTCATCGCGTTCAGCGCCTTGGGGCGGGTAAAAGTGATGCGGCCGGCCTGGCCGGATTTGCGGATATGGATATCACTCATCGGGCGTGCTCCGTCAGTATGTGTTGCCGCGGGCAGTGTGCTGATTGCAGGTTACTCTGCAATCAGCTGGCGCGCGACGATCAGGCGCATGATCTCGTTGGTGCCTTCCAGGATCTGGTGCACCCGCAGGTCGCGCACGATCTTCTCGACGCCGTAGTCGGCCAGGTAGCCGTAGCCGCCGTGCAGCTGCAGGCAGCCGTTGGCGACGTCAAAGGCGGTGTCGGTGACCATCAGCTTGGCCATGGCGCAGAACTTGGTGGCGTCATGCGCACCGGTGTCCAGTTTCCAAGCCGCCTGGCGCAGGAAGGTGCGGGCGGCCTGCAAGCGGGTTTCATATTCCGCCAGCCGGAACTGCAGCGCCTGGAACTGGTTGATGGATTTGCCAAAGGCCTTGCGCTCGGACATGTACTGCACGGTCTGGTCCAGCGCCGCCTGGGCGCCGCCCAGAGCACCGGCCGAGATGTTCAGGCGGCCGCCGTCGAGACCCGCCATGGCGTAGGAGAAACCTTTGCCTTCCTCGCCGATCAGGTTGTCCGCGGGGATCGCGCAATCATCGAACTGCACCTGCGAGGTGGGCTGAGCCTTCCAGCCCATCTTGTCCTCCAGCGCGCCGAAGGAGAGGCCCGGGTTGCCGTCCTCGACCACCACGGTGGAGATCCCCTTGGGACCGTCTTCGCCGGTGCGGCACATCACGACATAGGCGTCGGAGTAGGAGCCGCCGGAGATGAACGCCTTGGTGCCGTTCAGCGTGTAGCCTTCATTGGTGCGCTCGGCGCGGGTTTTCAGCGCCGCAGCGTCCGAGCCCGAGCCCGGCTCAGTCAGGCAATAGGAGAAGATCTTCTCCATCGAGCACAGGCTGGGCAGCCACTTCTGCTTGGTCTCTTCCGAGCCGAACTTGTCGATCATGCCGCCGCACATGTTGTGGATCGACAGGAAGGAGCCGACCGCCGGGTCAGCCATCGCCAGCGCTTCGAACACCAGAGTGGCGTCGAGGCGCGAAAGACCGGATCCGCCGTATTCCTCTGAGACGTACAGGCCGCCAAAGCCAAGCTCTGCCAGTTGCGGCCACAGGGATTTGGGGATGGTGCCAGCCTTTTCCCACTCACGGGAATGCGGCGCGATGTTCTCTTGGCCAAAGGCTTGGGCCATGTCGAAGATGGCCTGCTGTTCCTCTGTGAGTGCGAAATCCATGTTCAGCTCCTCCCGTCGCGCAATGAATTGAACAGTTGTTTATTTAATAGCGCCGGCAGGACGTTGAGGCAAGCTGCGCAAATGCAAAGCCGCCGTGCAGCAATGCCGCAGGGCGGCGCGCGCTTGATGAGGAGAATGTTAAGAAACTTCGGCGAAACTCTGTCTCAAACCGATCACTCGCAGGTAAATCCTGCCGGGGCATTCCAAAAGGAGTAAACGCAGTGTCGAATTCAGGGGCGCAGCATTTTCTGGCTTCAGAGCAAAACGGGGCTGGCCGCAGCCCCACCGGTGAGCCGGACTTCGCCAATGCGGTGACCAGCAATCTGCGGGCCAATTTCGCGATGGATATTCGGCATGGTATGATGGGCGTCCGGGACGCCTCGCCCCAGGAACATGCAGAACAGCTGCGAAAGCTCGCCACCCGGTTGGCGGTGGAAGGCAAGCGCACGGATGCGGTCTATCTGCTCAAGCAGGCGCTGGAACTGGACCCCAAGAACCGATTGGTCCACACCACACTCGGGGAAGTTCTGGAACTGATGGGGCTGCCTGAAAAAGCAATCCTGCATCACGTCGACGCGCTGCGCCTTGAGCCGAACAATCCGGAATGCCTGGCCTATATCGGAAGTTATCTGATGCGGGTTTCGCAAGACGAAGAAGCAATCAACTATTTCCAGGATACGCTGAAATTCGATCCGTCCAACGACGTTGTCTTTGCCCGCCTGATGTATCTGAAGCGGCGCCAGTGCGATTGGACGGATGTAGGCAAGGCGCTGAAAAGGGTCAAGAACCACTCCAAGAGCACCACCTCTGTCGACCCGTTCTCATTTCTGAGCATCGTGGACGATCCTGAAATTCAGATGAACCACTCGATCAAGGCGGCCAGCGCACAGAAGTTGCGCAACTTCGACACTGGCGGTTTCACGGCGCCTTTGGCCAAGTCCGGCAAAATCAAGATCGGGTATTTCTCCTGCGACTTCCTGGATCACGCCACCATGTACCTGATTGGCCGGATGCTGGAGATGCACGACCGCAGCCGGTTCGAAATCTACATCTACGACTACGGCGCAATGACCGACCAGGACGGCCGCCAGCGGGCCGAAGACGCGGCGGATGTCTACCGGCAGATTTCGGGGATGCCCAGCGAAACGATTACCGCTATGGCCCGCGAAGACGGCCTTGATATCGCGGTGGATTTGAAGGGGCATACAAACGGAAACCGGATCAATCTGTTTGATCACCGCCTGGCGCCCATTCAGGTCTCTTACCTCGGTTACCCGGGAACCAGCGGCGTTGAGGCGATGGATTACATGGTTGCAGACCCGATCGTCGTGCCGCCGAAGTACCGCAGGTTCTATACCGAAAAAGTCCTTTATATGCCCGATTGCTACCAGTCCAACGACGACCGGCGGAAGGCGTCCGAATTCAAGCCCACACGGGCAGACATGGGCTTGCCGGAAAACGGTGTGGTGTTCTGCTCCTTCAACAGCCCCTACAAGGTTTCGCCGGACGAGTTCGGTATCTGGATGAAGCTTCTGAAGCTTGTACCGGGCAGCGTGCTCTGGTTTTACGCGGCTAATGGTGCGGTGCAGAAGAATATCCGCGCCGAAGCCAAGAAGCGCGGCGTCAATCCGGAGCGCGTTGTCTTTGCCGGTCATGCAGAGCAGGAAGACCACCTGGCCCGCCTGCCGCTGGCGGACATCTTCCTGGATACGTTCAATGTGAATGCCCACACCACGGCAAGTGACGCACTTTGGGCCGGCGTGCCGGTGGTGACCAAGATCGGCAAGCAGTTTGCCGCACGTGTTGCTGCCAGCCTGCTGCACTCAACCGGTCTGGATGAGCTGACGGCGGCGACGCCGAACCAGTATCAGGCACTGGCCCTGAAACTTGCACGCGATCCGGAATATCTGGCGGATGTGAAGGCCCGCGTGAAGGAGGGCATCCGTAATGGCCCGTTGTATGACACTGAGACCTTCACACGGAACTACGAGGCGCTGATGGAAAAAGCCGTGGCGCGCTTTGATGCCGGGTTGAAGCCTGACCACATAAGCCTGGGCTAAGGCCGGGCGGTAACAAAGAAGGGGCGCGGATAACTCCTCGCCCCTTCTTTCTGCAGGAAGCTTAGCTCTTGCGGGGTTCCCGGATTAGAGCAGCCGGACCTGGGTGCCGACTTGCACCAGCTCATACAGTTCTTCGACGTGCTGATTATAAAGACCGATGCAGCCGGAGGAGCTTTGGCGGCCGATCTTGCGGGTGTCGTGGGTGCCGTGCACCAGGTAGGCGGGCCAGTCCAGGTACATTGCCCGGGTGCCCAGCGGGTTGCCCGGGGCGCCGCCTTCGATGCGGACCGGCAGCGTCGGGTCGCGCTCGCGCATCGACTGGGTCGGGGTCCAGCTGGGGTTCTCCGCCTTGCGCACGATTTTGGAGTAGCCGCGCTTGGTCAGATCTTCTGTCATCGGTACTGAGGAAGGGAACAGGCGGTAGGTCTCTCCGTCCGGGCCCCAGTAATGCAGGGCGCGGGAGCTTATGTCGGCCAGCAGGCAACCGGCGCCGAGCTGGTCAAAATGATCCTGCCAGTCCTGCTGTGAGAACGCGGAGACATTGCGCTGAACCGGAACCTCCTCACGGATGGCCGGTTCGTTCTGCGGGAAGGCGTCTGTCGACTGCGCGCGCAGGATGGCCGGGGTGGCCAGGGTCGCGCCCAGGCCCATCAGGGTGGCGCGGCGGGTGATGCGGAGTTTTGTCATTTTTCATCTACCGTGCTGCTCAAAAACTCCGGGCAAGATAATCACCCGCACGGGAATTTCCAGAGGTGTCAAAGAGCTGCGGCAGCGCTTCACGTGTTTGTGTAGAGCCGGGCGGCAAGATCTTGCCGCCCGGCGCCGGTCAGGGCGTCAGGCGTAAAGCTTGCGGGCCTGGGCAAAGGAAAGCAGGCGGCAGCTGTCTTCATCCCAGAGGTGCAGACGCGCATTGGCCAGGCTTTCGCGGATGGTCATGCGGTTGCCCTCCGCCAGCTCTGCGTGGTCGCGCAGCACTTCGGTCAGGCGGTAGAACGGGATACGGCTGTAAAGATGGTGCACGTGGTGAATGCCGATATTGGCGCTGAGCCATTGCAGAACCGGCGGCAGCACGTAGTGCGAGCTGCCGTGCAGGGCGGCGTCATGCAGCTGCCAGTCCTCATCCTGCGTCCACTGGGTGGTCTCGAACTGGTGCTGCACATAGAACAGCCACAGGCCGGCAGTGGCGGCGATCAGGGTGGCGGGCAGGAAAATCAGCAGCAGCGGCATCAGGCCGCCGAAATACCAGATCAGCCCCAGCGCCGCGAGGATCGACGCATTGGTGCCCATAGCGCTGATCCAATAGCGCGCCTGCCCGGTCAGGCCGTAGGGAATGCGGTTCTGCAGGAAGAACAGGTATCCGGGGCCGATACCGAACAGGGTCACCGGGTGGCGGTAAAGCCGGTAGACCAGCCGCTCCCAGCGGCTGGCGGCGCGGTATTCGGCGACGGTCATGGTGTGAATGTCGCCCATGCCGCGCTTGCCGAGGTTGCCGTGGGTGCTGTGGTGGATCGAATGGGTTCGGCGCCAGACGTCATAGGGTGTAAGCGTCAGCACCCCGATGATGCGGCCCACCCAGTCGCTGACATGGCGGTTGGTGAAGAAGGAGCCGTGGCCGCAGTCGTGCTGGATGGTGAACAGGCGCAGCAGGAAGGCTGCGATACAGACGGATAGCGCGAGGGTCAGCCAGTAGCTGACCGAGAGCGACCACCAGGCCAAGGCCCAGAGCAGCAGGAAGGGGACCACCGTCACCGCCAGTTCGAAAGCACTGCGCAGGTGGCTGGGTTCGCGGTATTGGGCCAGGATCTTGACCCAGTCGCGGGCGGTTCTTGCAGCCGTCTTCGGCTGGTTCGGGTCGGGTGTCTTGCTCATGCGCCTGCCGTCTGTTTGTCCGTTGCTGACCGGATAGACGAGTTACGCGGCGGAACAAGGGAAATTTGGCCGAAATCCTTATTTTTAACCCCGACCGTGCCGGTAAAAGCGCCGCCCGTCGTGGTGGCGGGTCTGCACTAGGCTGCCCCAACAGAAAAAGGCCCCGGAAAATCCGGGGCCTTTTCTCATTTTCAGGCAGTGGGTTAGTCCATTGCCTTGAAGTTGAACTCGCCGCCTTCCTTGATACCCGAGGGCCAGCGGGAGGTCACGGTTTTGGTGCGGGTATAGAACTTGAAGCTATCCGGGCCATGCTGGTTCAGGTCGCCGAACATCGACTTTTTCCAGCCGCCGAAGGTGTGGTAGGCCAGCGGCACCGGGATCGGCACGTTGATGCCCACCATGCCAATGTTCACACGGCTGGCGAAGTCACGCGCGGTGTCGCCGTCACGGGTGAAGATCGCGGTGCCGTTGCCGTACTCGTGGTCCATCGCCAGCTTCAACGCTTCCTCGTAAGTGCCTGCACGCACAGTGGAAAGCACCGGGCCGAAGATCTCCTGCTTGTAGATGTCCATGTCCGGGGTCACCCGGTCGAACAGGTGCGCACCGACAAAGAAGCCGTCTTCATAGCCTTGCAGTTTGAAGTCGCGGTTGTCGACAACCAGTTCCGCGCCCTGGTCGACGCCGGACTGGATCAGGCCCAGGATACGTTCCTTGGCGGCCGCGGTCACAACCGGGCCCAGGTCGACGTCGTCGCCTGCGGTGTAGGGGCCGACTTTCAGTTTCTCGATGCGCGGGATCAGCTTTTCGATCAGTTTGTCGGCGGTTTCCTCGCCAACCGGAACCGCAACCGAGATCGCCATGCAGCGTTCGCCGGCCGCGCCGAAACCTGCACCGACCAGCGCGTCCGCGGCCTGATCCAGATCGGCGTCGGGCATCACGATCATGTGGTTCTTGGCGCCGCCGAAGCACTGGGCGCGCTTGCCGTTGGCGGTGGCGCGGGAATAGATGTACTGCGCAATCGGGGTGGAGCCCACAAAGGACACGCCCTGGATGATTTCGCTGTCCAGAATTGTGTCAACCGCCTCGCGGTCGCCGTTCACAACTTGGAAAACGCCTTCGGGCAGGCCTGCTTCGACGAACAGCTCGGCCAGCATCAGGGGCACGGAGGGGTCGCGCTCGGACGGTTTCAGCACCACGGCGTTGCCGCAGGCCAGCGCCGGGCCGACATGCCACAGCGGCATCATGGCCGGGAAGTTGAACGGCATGATCGAGCCGACAACGCCCAGCGGCTGGCGCATCGAATACATGTCGATGCCGGGGCCTGCGCTGTCGGTGAATTCACCCTTCAGCATCTGCGGCGCGCCGACGCAGTATTCGATCACTTCCAGGCCGCGCTGCAGGTCGCCCTTGGCGTCCGGGATGGTCTTGCCGTGCTCGCGGGAGAGCGCCTCGGCCAGATTGTCCATGTCGCGGTTCATCAGGCCAACCATCGCCATCATCACACGGGCGCGCTTCTGCGGGTTGGTGGCGCCCCAGGCGGGCTGCGCCGCCGCGGCTTTTTCGATGGCGTCGGTGGTTTCAGCAACGCTTGCCATCGGGCATTTGTACTGCACTTCGCCGGTTGCCGGGTTGAAAACATCGTCAAAACGGCCCGAGGTGCCGGAGACAATCTTGCCGTTGATAAAGTGGCCGAGTTCTTTCATCGGATCCTCCTCTGTTCATCTTGCCGTAATCCTAGGCTTGCAAAAAACATCGGAAAAGAGGAAAGATTTCAAAGAGGCTTTGCAGGAACGCAAAAGGTTAACGCGGCGTTAGCAGGAACACGGAGGAACTGGGCCGATGGATCCCCAGTGGGATGATATGAAAGTGTTTTTGGCGGTGGCACGGGAGGCGAGCCTGTCCGGCGCCGGCCGCGTCCTGAAGATGGACCCGGCGACAGTCGGCCGCAGGGTGGCCCGGTTCGAGGCGGCGCTGGAGACGCCGCTGTTCGTGAAATCCCCGCAAGGCTATGCGCTGAGCGCCGCCGGAGACCGGCTGCTGGTTCATGCGGAGGCCGCGGAACAGGCAATGCGGGCGGGCACCGAAGCGCTGACCGGTCCCAATGATACCCTGTCCGGGCAGATCCGCATCGGCGCGCCGGACGGCGCCGCCAATTACATCCTGCCGCAGGTCTGCGCGCAGATTTCTGAGGAGAACCCGGATCTGGACATTCAGATTGTGGCGCTGCCGCGGGTCATCAACCTCAGCCGCCGCGAAGCGGATATGGCAGTGACTGTCAGCGCGCCGACGGCCGGCAAGCTGCTGGTGCAGAAAATCTGTGACTATCAGCTGCATTTGGTGGCCTCGCGCCACTATCTGAAGGAGCACCCGCCGATCACCAAACTGGAGGATCTGAAGGACCACAAGATGATCGGCTATATTCCGGACATGATCTTCGACAAGGAACTCGATTATCTGAACGACATCGGCGTGGAGCGGGTGGCGCTGGCCTCAAACTCCGTCTCGGTCCAGATCAAGATGGCAGCACAAGGAACCGCGGTCTGCGTGGCGCATGACTTCAGCCTGCCGGCGCACCGGATGCTGCGCAAGATCCTGACCGACAAGGTGAGCCTGACCCGCAGCTTCCACCTGGTGCGCCATCAGGGCGACCAGCGCAGCGAGCGGCTGAACCGCTTTGCCCAGGCGCTGTCCAAGGGGATCCGCGACGAGGTGGCCCGGCTGGAATCCTTGACTTGAAGCTGCGTTGCGGCAAACCTTGCTGTAACGCAATAATATTTCGGAGGTTTGCCGTATGCTTGTTCAGGTCATTTTGAAATCCAAAGCCAGCACCGGTGTCGTGACAGTGAAGCCGGATGCAAGCGTGGCCGAGGCAGCAAAAGTGATGTCGGACAACCGTTTCGGCACCGTGGTGGTTTCCGCGGATGGCGAGACGCCGGTTGGCATCCTGTCAGAACGCGACATTGTCCGGGAACTGTCCAAAGAGGGTGCCGGCTGCCTGGATCAGCCGGTCAGCGGCTATATGACGCGCGATCTGGTGACCTGCACCACCCAGTCCAATGTGGGCGAGCTGCTGAAGCAGATGACAGAGGGCCGGTTCCGCCACATGCCCGTGGTCGAGGACGGAAAACTTGTGGGAATTGTGACCCTTGGCGATGCGGTGAAGGCTCAGCTGGCGCAGGTGGCGATGGAGAAGGACGCGCTCCAGGAAATGATCATGGGGCACTGAGCCGCAGGGGCGGGGTCCGTATTTCTGCCCCCTTGCATTGCCAGCCGCAAATGTGTTTGCGTGCGCAGAAATTCTGACAAGGCAGGAGGCCGCCCATGCGTGTGGGTCTGTATCCCGGCACCTTCGACCCGATCACCATCGGGCACATCGACATCATCCGCCGCGCCAGCGCCCTGGTGGACAAGCTGGTGATCGGCGTGGCGATCAACCGTGACAAGGGGCCGCTGTTCGATCTGGAAGAGCGGGTCGGCATGATTGAAGCGGAATGCGCCAAGCTGAGCGACGAGACCGGCACCGAGATCGTCGCGCATCCATTTGAAAATCTCTTGATCGACTGCGCCCGCGACGTGGGTGCCCAGATCATCGTGCGCGGCCTGCGGGCGGTTGCTGATTTCGAGTATGAATTCCAGATGGTCGGCATGAACCGGGCGCTCGACAGTTCGATCGAGACCGTGTTCCTGATGGCCGAGGCGCGGCATCAGGCGATTGCCTCCAAGCTGGTCAAGGAGATCGCCCGGCTGGACGGCGATGTATCAAAATTCGTCTCTCCGCTGGTCAAGGACAAGCTGCTGGCCCGTTTGGGCAAGACCGCCTGATCCTGTTTGCAGCATAGGACACAGGCAAAGCCGGGCTGACGCCCGGCTTTGTGCTTTCGGCGGCGCGCTGCGCGCGGGCGGCGGCTGACGCCGCCAAGTCAAAGGAAGGGGGGCTTGGAGCTCTCCAAAGCAGCAGCTTCAGATCCCTCCGCGCCCTAGGCCTGCCTGCCGCACCGGCCCGGCGCGCCGCCAGCAGAATGGCCGTCTCCCCGCCGGGGGCGGGGGCCCTCGTCAATTCAGCTGGCCCCGCTTAGGCCGCCGCGGCGGACGGCTGGTAGGCGCGGACGGCTCCGAAGCAGCGGCAGCGGTGACAGCGGCTCAGCGCCAGAATGCGACCCAGTCGATCAGGGCGAACAGTTTCTTGCCCAGGAAGATCATGTGCTGATCCCCGAACAGGGCAATGTCGACAATGGCGGCGGCGATCAGGAGCAGGCCCAGGGAAATGGCAATCCGGTTGGTCATGAAAGCTCCGCCGCAAAGGAAAACGCCCGCCCAGATAACCTGAGCGGGCGTGAATTCTCAAGGGTCTGAGGGCGTTTAGCCCAGTTTGCCCATCGCCACGGCCACGTCGGCCATGCGGACCGAGAAGCCCCACTCGTTGTCGTACCAGGCCAGAACGCGGACCATGCGGTCCTCGACCACGCAGAGTCTGGTCGGGTGCAAAGATCGAGCTTTCCGGGGTGTGGTTGAAGTCGGTGGAAACCAGCGGCGCCGGCTCAAAGCCCAGAACGCCCTTCATCGGGCCCTCAGCCGCTTCCTTGACGGCGGCGTTGATCTGCTCGGCGGTCACGTCGCGGCCTGCGCGGAAGGTCAGGTCCACGGCGGAGACATTCGGGGTCGGCACGCGGATGGCGGAACCGTCCAGGCGGCCCTTCAGGTTCGGCAGCACCTCGCCCAGGGCCTTGGCGGCGCCGGTCGAGGTCGGGATCATCGACATGGCTGCAGCGCGGGCGCGGTACAGGTCCTTGTGGCGGCGGTCCAGGGTCGGCTGGTCGCCGGTGTAGGCGTGGATGGTGGTCATGATGCCGTGCTCGATGCCGAACGCCTCGTCCAGCACCTTGGCCAGCGGCGCCAGGCAGTTGGTGGTGCAGGAGCCGTTGGAGATCATGGTGTCGCCGGCTTCCAGCTGGTCGTCGTTGACGCCATAGACGATGGTCTTGTCGACGTTCTTGCCGGGGGCGGACAGCAGCACTTTCTTCGCGCCGCGCTCCAGGTGCGCCTTCGCCTTCTCACCGTCGTTGAACTTGCCGGTGCATTCCAGAACGACGTCGCAGCCGTCCCAGTCCAGCTCGTTCATGTCATAGGTGGAGAACATCTGCATGTCGCCGCGGCCCAGGTTCATGGTGCCGTCGCCGATGGTCACTTCGCCCGGGAAACGGCCATGCACAGAGTCGTATTTGATCAGGTGCGCTGCGGTCTCCAGCGGGCCGGTGGCGTTCACCTTGATCACTTCGATGTCGTCGCGGCCCGAGGCGGCGATGTGCGACAGGGTGCAGCGGCCGATGCGGCCAAAACCGTTGATCCCGACTTTGATGGTCATGAGTTACGTCTCCAAGCGAGCAAAAACCTTTGGCCGCCATATAGACCGGGGCGGATGTGGTCTAAAGGGGTAAAAGCGTCATTAAATGAAACTGTTAGCGCAAAATCATGATGTTGGCGGTAACGGTTTGCGGCGGTGGCGTTAACGGAAATCCGCGGTTCCGGCGCGGTGGCGCTAACGCTTGTGCTGCGCCGCGGAAGCGGGCAGATTGCCTGTTAAAGCGGATAGATTTTGAGGATATTGGCATGAGCGGATTGCTGGCGCTTCTGGATGACGTGGCGGGGATTGCCAAGGTGGCGGCGGCCTCGGTCGATGATGTGGCGGCAGCAGCGGGCAAGGCCGGGGCCAAGACCGCCGGGGTGATCATCGACGATGCTGCGGTGACGCCCAAGTACCTCCAGGGCTTCGCGCCGGCGCGAGAGCTGCCGATCATCTGGCGCATCACCCGCGGCTCCTTGTTCAACAAGCTGATCCTGCTGCTGCCGGTGGCGATGCTGCTGGCGAATTTCGCGCCTTGGCTGATCACGCCCTTGCTGATGCTGGGCGGGTCTTACCTGTGTTTCGAGGGGGCAGAGAAGATCTTTCACGTGCTGTTTCCCCATGCCAGCCACGCCATTGACGAGGATATGAGCATCAAGGACCCGGGCCATCTGGAGGAGCAGAAGATCAAGGGCGCGATCAAGACCGATTTCATCCTGTCGGCGGAGATCATGACCATCGCGCTGGCCGCCATTGAGGCACCGAGCGTCTGGATGCAGGCGGCAACGCTGGCGGTGGTGGCCATCGGCGTGACGCTGGCGGTCTACGGCTCTGTCGCGCTGATCGTGAAGATGGATGACGTGGGGCTGTACCTGGCGCAGAACGCGCTGACGTCTCCGGGCCGGGGCCTGGGGCGCGGGCTGGTGAAATTCATGCCGGTGCTGATGAAGATCCTGTCGGTGGTCGGCACTGCGGCGATGTTGTGGGTGGGCGGTTCCATCATCATCCACGGGCTGGAGGTGCTGGGTTTTGGCTGGCTGGGCCATCTGATCCACGACTGGGCCTATGCCGTGGGCCACGCGGTGCCGGAGGGCTGGGCCGGCGCTGTGGAATGGGCTGCCAAGGCGGCGATGGACGGGGTGTTTGGCCTCGCTTGGGGACTGGTGCTGATCCCGCTGGCGACCAAGGTGATCGGGCCGGCGATTGCGTCGGTCAAGGGCCAATGAAGTTCACGGCGCCCAAAGGAGTTTTCTTTTGGGCGCAGACATTCGTTGCAGAAAGGCCGGAGCTGAGGATCAGCGGCTTGTGAGTTTGACCTCAAACGCGGTTCCCACATGACCTTGAACGGCTGCGACGGCGGCGTCATTCATGGCCCTGCTTTGAGCATTTTCATTCTTTTTCTTCATCTTGCGAAGGTCCATTTCGATCTGTAGCTCACCCCGGTTGCGCGTGTTTGTTTCCGGCCAATAGCTGTAGGTCCAGATCACATCCTTGTTTGCCTGGATGGCATTGTGCGCGAATTTCGGGCTGGTTTGGTCAATGAGCTTCACAAAGTATATCGGCTTTTCGACTTTGGTTTTCTTAATTTTCTTGACACGTGCCATGCGTTCACTCCTTCAGCTATGGTGTGACGCTAGAGGGCGGTTGCCGGGATTTCGACGAAAAACCCCATAAAAAAAGGACACCCAATCGGGTGCCCTCTCTTGTTTTCTGTATCGACTGGCCGGTCAGCCCAGCAGCTCTTTCACCTTGGCGACGGTGCCCTCAGCGGTGATGCCGAACTTCTCGAACAACTCACCCGCTGGCGCAGAGGCGCCGAAGCGGTCCATGCCGACGAACCCGGCTTTCTTCTCCTGGCCGCGCTCGCCCAGCAGCCAGCGGTCCCAGCCGCCGGCGCGCATGGCAGCCTCAATACCGACACGCACCGGGCCCGCGGGCAGGACCTTGCGGCGGTAGGCTTCGTCCTGCTCGGCAAACAGCTCCATGCAAGGCATGGAGACGACGCGGGTGCCGATGCCTTCGGCTTCCAGCTTGGCCTTGGCTTCCATCGCGACGGAGACCTCGGAGCCGGTGGCGATCAGGATCACCTGGCGCTTGTTCTCGGCCTCGGCCAGAACATAGGCGCCTTTTTCCACCATGTTGGTCAGCTTGTGCTCGGTCCGCACGGTGGGCAGGTTCTGACGGGTCAGGGCCAGCACGGAGGGGGTTTCCTTGGCGGTGATGGCGATTTCCCAGGCTTCGGCGGTCTCGACAGTGTCGGCCGGGCGGAACACATAGGTGTTCGGGGTCGCGCGGCAGATGGCCAGATGCTCGACCGGCTGGTGGGTCGGACCGTCTTCGCCGACGCCGATCGAGTCGTGGGTCATCACGAAAACGGTCGGGATCTTGGACAGGGCAGCCAGGCGCATCGCCGGGCGGGCATAGTCGGTGAAGCAGAAGAAGGTGCCGCCGTAGGGGCGCATGCCGCCGTGCAGGGCCATGCCGTTCATCGCTGCGGCCATGCCGTGCTCACGGATGCCCCAGTAGACATAGCGGCCCTTGCGGTTGTCGGTGTCAAAGACGCCCAGATCGCCGGTCTTGGTGTTGTTGGAGCCGGTGAGATCGGCAGAGCCGCCCACGGTTTCCGGCATCAGCGGGTTGATGACGGCCAGCGCCATCTCGGACGACTTGCGGGTCGCAACCTTGGGCTGCTCCTCGCTCACCTGCTTTTTCAGCGCCTTGATGGCGGCGGACAGTTTTTTGGGCGCTTCCAGTGCATAGGCGCGGTTGAAGCGGTCCTGCTTCTGCTGCGAGAGCTCGGCAAAGCGGGCTTCCCAGGCTTCGCGTTCGGACTTGCCGCGGGCGCCGATTTCTTCCCACTGGGACTTGATGTCCGCGGGAACCTCGAACGGGCCGCCGGTCCAGCCGTAGGCGTCCTTGGCCGCTTGCAGCTGCTCGGGATCGGTCAGCGCGCCGTGGCCTTTGGAGGTGTCCTGCGCGGCGTGGCCCAGGGCGATGTGGGTCTTGCAGGCGATCATCGAAGGCTTCTTGGACTTCTTGGCTGCCTCGATGGCCTCGTCGATGGCCTTGGGGTCGTGGCCGTCGATTTCCAGCACCTGCCAGCCCGACGCCTTGAAGCGCTGCACCTGGTTGGTGCGGTCGGACAGTTCAACGGTGCCGTCGATGGTGATGTTGTTGTTATCCCAGAACACGATCAGCTTGCCGAGGGAGTGGCGGCCTGCAAGACCGATGGCTTCCTGGCTGATGCCTTCCATCAGGCAGCCGTCGCCGGCGATCACATAGGTGTGGTGATCCACGACCTTGCGGCCGTAATGGGCACGCTGCATTTCCTCTGCCATAGCAAAGCCGACGGCGTTGGAGATGCCCTGGCCCAGCGGGCCGGTGGTCACTTCGACGGCATCAACCAGGAAGTTCTCCGGGTGGCCCGCGGTGATCGCGCCCATCTGGCGGAAGTTCTTGATCTGATCCAGGGTGACCTGCTTGTCGCCGGCCAGGTAGAGCAGCGAATAAATCAGCATCGAGCCGTGGCCCGCCGAAAGGATGAACCGGTCGCGGTCCGGCCAGGACGGGTTGGATGCATCAAATTTGAGGTGCTTTTCGAACAGCACGGTCGCCACATCGGCCATGCCGATGGGCATACCGGTGTGGCCGGAGTTGGCGGCGGCGACGGCGTCCAGAGCCAGCGCGCGGATTGCGGCGGCCTTGTTCCAATGCTCGGGATTGGCGGTGCGCAGGGCTGTCAGGTCCACTTGGATTGTTCCTTTGGCGTTACAGGCAATTGCTGCGCTCAATAACAGCGATGAGCCAAAGATCAAGCATGGTTGCGCGCATGTCTGCTGGCTTGCGCGAAGTTGGCGCGGCAAGTGGTTGAAAGACAAGGGGGGGTGTTTTATCCCTGAAGGGGAATAGCTGGCCCCATGTCAGCGGCGCGTGCGCGATTTGCGCAGGTGCCGGAAAAAGAGTGAACTGATGTGGACGGGTGAGGGACAGGCATGAACCAGATCGAAGAATTGCAAGGCCGCATCCAGGCCGCGCTGGAGCGCATCAGTGCGGGCACCTCAGCGCTGCAGGAGGCCCGCGAGGCGGACAAGGTCAAGGCGGCTGAAGCCGTAGCCGAAGCTGCCCAGGCAGCGGAAGCGGCTGCGGCAAGTGCTGCAAATGAGGCGCTGGAGCAGGCGCTGGACGAAGAAAAAACCGCCAACGCCCAGCTGGAAGAGCGGGTAAAGGTACTGCACGCCCGACTGCAGGAGGCCGAAAGCAAGACACCTGCCGATGGCGGTGATGTTGCGGCCATGGAGGCGGAGCTGCAGCTGCTGCGCAATGAGGCGGGCGACCCGGCAGAGAAGGAAGCGCTGCGGGCTGAGGTTGAGCGTCTCAGGGGCCAGCTGGAAGCCGCCGCCAATACGGCGGCGAGCGAGAAAGAGAAGCTGGAGGATCAGCTCACCGAGATTCAGGCTGCAAACGACAGCCTGAAAGCCCGCTTGGAAGAGGCTGAGGAGAATGGCGGGCAAGCCGCGGCAGCGCCTGCCGCAGAGTCCGGCATGAGTGCTGAGATTGAACGCCAGAACGAAGCCCTGCTGCGGCTGGATACCGAACTGCAGCAGCTTCGCCAGGCCAATGAGGAGCTGCGCGCCTCCAACGCGGCGCTGCGCGAGGCCAACGCCCAGGGCTTGGGCGATGCCGGGCTGATCAATGCCTCGATGGAAGCCGAAATTGAGGGCCTGCGCGCAGCCCAGGCCAGCGACCAGGCTCAAGTGAACGCGGTTCTGGCCAAGCTGGAGCCGCTCTTGGCCAACGCCCGCAACCTGCCCGAAGGAGAGGAAGTCTGATGCCCGAAGTGACCATTCATATCGGCGGCCGCGGCTTTGAGGTCTCCTGCCAGGAGGGCGAGGAGAGCTATCTGCACTCTGCCGCCAAGATGCTGGACGATGAGGCGCAGGTGCTGTCGGATCAGATCGGCCGCATGCCCGAGGCGCGGATGCTCCTGATGGCCGGGCTGATGCTGGCGGACAAGACCGCTGCCGTCGAAGACCGGATCAAGGAAGTGGAGGCTGAACTGGCCGAGCGAGTGCAGGAGCTGGAGGCGCTGAAGAACGCGCCAGCGCCGGAACCGGAGCGTGTTGAAGTGCCGGTAGTGCCGCCGATGGTCACCGAGGCGCTGGCCGAGATCGCGGCCCGAAGCGAGGCGCTGGCCCAGGAGATCGAAGAAAAATCCGCGGGCTGAGGGCACCGTTCCCTTAAGTCTTTCCGAAACGAAAAAAGGCGCCCCGCAGGGCGCCTTTTTCCTTTTACAGCAGAAGCCGCGATCAGCCGTTGGCTTCGCGGATCTTGTCGGCGGCGTCCTTGTTGAAGGCGATGCCGTTGTCCTCGAACATGCCGTCCAGCTCGCCCGACAGGGTCATCTCGGTGATGATGTCGCAGCCGCCGACGAACTCGCCTTTGACGTAAAGCTGCGGAATGGTCGGCCAGTCGGAGTAGTCCTTGATGCCCGCGCGGATCTCTTCATCCGCCAGGACGTTCACGTCGGTGTAGTCCACGCCGATATAGTTCAGCACCGCCGCCACACGCGAGGAAAAGCCGCACTGCGGCATTTCCCTGGTGCCTTTCATGTAGAGCACCACGTCATTGGCTTTGACGGTTTCGTCGATGCGGGTCTTTGCGTCGGTCATAAGTCAGTATCCTTTCGGCTGCTGCGCCGTTTGCGTTGGCCGTCATATAGGCAGTTTCGCGGGTTTTGCCAATCCGCCCCGCAGGCGATGCGGGGCTCAGTGCAACGCTATTTCGCCTTGTTCTTGGGAACGAAAAATCGTGCGTATTCCTGCGGGTCTTTCGGGACTTTCCACGTGCGGACGGAGCCGCCGCCCATCCCCGACTGATAGTCTGAGCGCAGGGTGTGGTAGTCCGGGTCCTCATCGTCCTCCTCCAGCGGGCGGCGGCGCTGGGACACGGCCGCGACAATCGCGGTCATGACCACAATGCCGAGCACCAGGATGGAAGCGAAGAGAGACACGAATCCTACTCCGGCGCCTTGGTGGTCAGCGCCAGGGCGTGCAACTCTCCGTCAGGCCCGTCCATCTTGCCTTTCAGCGCGGCATACACGGCGCGCTGCTGCTGGACGCGGTTTTTGCCGCGGAAGCTTTCGTCGACAACCATCGCCGACATGTGAACGCCATCGGTGCCGCCGACCTGGATTTCGGCGTCCGGGAAGGCTTCGCGCAGCAGTTCTTCGATTTCATGGGCTTGCATGGGCATCCGGGGAAGTCCTTTGTCTAGTTCGGTAAAAATGTAGGGGGGCGCCGGGGGCTGTGCAAGCAGGATTAGCAGCCGTCCTGGGCGAAGGGCGCGAGGCTTTCGACGAAGTCAGGAAGACTGGCCAGGGCCTCTTGCACGCTGTCATCCTCGAAATCCCAGACTGAAGCCGGGTTTTCCGGGCAAAGCGCACGGGTCAGCTCAGAACACCGGGCCTGCAGGTCTTCCGGCAGGGGCAGGGCGGCGGCCTCCTGCAGCACCAGCAGCGCCTCGTGGATCGGGCGCAGCACCCGCAGGGCGCGAGTCATGTGGGTCAGCAGGTCCGGGTCATCCCGCCAGGTTTCGCCGTCAAAAAGGTCTTGAGTCACCCGCTGGCCGGCACCGGCGCAGGAATAGGCCACGCAGCCGCCAAAACCGCAGGCTTCCAGATCCTCGTGGATGGTGCAGCGGAAGTCCGGAGCGAGATTGGGACAGGGGGTGTCCGCGTCCTTCAGGAGGCCGAAATCCTCTTGCGCTTCAAACGGATAGGCCACGCAGCAAAGGCCCGCGCAGCGGCTGCAATCCTCTTTCAGGTCGGGAAGGGTCATGGGCAGGTCCCCGGTCAAAGGAAAAGGCGGGACGGCTGTGCCATCCCGCCCTTTGTATTGTAACGAGCGCTGCCCGGCGGTGCGAGCGGTCAGGCTACAGCAGCGGCAAAGCTGGAGCGGAAGATCTCCTTCAGCTCGGCCAGCGGCGCCTCAGAGCCGCCGATCTTCACCATGTCGCCGCCGAACTTGCCGACGGTGGTGACGGTGACGCCCGCCTGGCCCGCGGCCAGCATCAGCGCTTCGGCCTGGTCGAAGTTGCAGGCGATCAGATAACGCGCCTGGTCCTCGCCAAACACGGTTTGGGTGTCGCCCGCGTCGATCTGCACGCCGACGCCGGCTTCCTCCGCCATTTCGAACGCCGCCAGCGCCAGGCCGCCGTCGCCGAGGTCGGTGCAGGCCTTGATCAGCTCGCGGTTGGCGCGGATGAACTCGCCGTTGCGCTTCTCGGCTTCCAGGTCCACCGCCGGGGCGTCGCCGTCCTCGCGGTTGAAAACTTCCGCCAGCAGTGCCGACTGGCCCAGATGGCCGACGGTTTCACCCACCAGCAGGGCAACATGGCCGTCGCGCGCCTCGCCGATGATCGGCTCTTCGCCCGCGGCAATCAGGCCCACGGCGCCGATGGTCGGGGTCGGCAGGATGCCCTTGCCGTCGGTTTCATTGTAGAGCGACACGTTGCCGGAGACGATCGGCATGTCGAGCGCGGCAACCGCCTCGCCGATGCCCTTGATGGCACCGACGAACTGGCCCATGATCTCAGGCTTTTCCGGGTTGCCGAAGTTCAGGTTGTCGGTGGTTGCCAGCGGCTTGGCACCCACGGCGGTCAGGTTGCGGTAGGCCTCGGCCACCGCCTGCTTGCCGCCCTCGAACGGGTTTGCCTTGACGTAGCGCGGGGTCACGTCGGAGGTGAAGGCCAGTTTCTTGTCAGTGCCATGCACACGCACGATACCGGAACCGGCACCCGGACGGCGCTGGGTGTCGCCCATCACGGTGGTGTCGTACTGCTCGTAAACCCACTGCTTGCCTGCGTAGTTCGGCGAGGACAGCAGCGCCTTGAGCCCGTCAATCGGGTCAATGGTCGGCACATCCGCGTCGGTCAGCGGCTCGGCTGCCGGGGTTTCCACCCACGGGCGGTCGTATTCCGGCGCGGTGGAGGACAGTTTGGACAGCACCAGATCGGCTTTCACTTCGCCGTTGTGCATGATCAGGAAGCGGTCCTCGGCAATGGTCTCGCCGACGATGGCAAAGTCCAGGTCCCACTTTTCGAACACCGCACGCGCCTCGGCTTCCAGCTCCGGCTTCAGAACCATCAGCATCCGCTCCTGGGATTCCGACAGCATCATCTCGTAGGCGGTCATGTTCTCTTCGCGCTGCGGAACCTTCTCCAGGTCCAGGCGCACGCCCAGTTTGCCCTTATCGCCCATTTCCACGGCCGAACAGGTGAGGCCCGCGGCGCCCATGTCCTGGATCGAGATCACCGCGCCGGTCTGCATCAGCTCCAGCGTGGCTTCCATCAAGCGCTTTTCAGTGAAGGGGTCGCCGACCTGAACGGTGGGGCGCTTTTCCTCGATGGTGTCGTCGAATTCCGCGGAAGCCATGGTGGCGCCGCCAACGCCGTCACGTCCGGTTTTGGCGCCCAGGTACACTACCGGCATGCCAACGCCCGAGGCGGCGGAGTAGAAAATGCCGTCCGTCTTGGCGAGGCCCGCCGCAAAGGCGTTGACCAGGCAGTTGCCGTTGTAGGCGGGGTGGAAGCGGACTTCGCCGCCAACGCACGGCACGCCAAAGCAGTTGCCGTAGCCGCCGATGCCCTCAACCACGCCGTTGACCAGCTGGCGGGTCTTGTGGTGGGCGGGCTCGCCGAAAGACAGCGAATTCATCGAGGCGATCGGCCGCGCGCCCATGGTGAAAACATCACGCAGAATGCCGCCAACCCCGGTTGCCGCGCCCTGGTAGGGCTCGATGTAGGAGGGGTGGTTGTGGCTTTCCATCTTGAAGACAACGGCATCACCGTCACCGATATCCACGATGCCCGCGTTCTCGCCGGGGCCGCAGATCACCTGCGGACCGTCGGTTGGCAGGGTGCGCAGCCATTTCTTGGAGGATTTATAGGAGCAGTGCTCGTTCCACATCGCCGAGAAAATGCCCAGCTCGGTGAAGGTCGGCTCCCGCCCGATGATTTCGAGGATCAGATCGTATTCCTCGGGCTTCAGCCCGTGATTGGCAATCAATTCAGGCGTGATGGCGGGTTCCTGCATCCGTAAACGTCCCCAATGGCTGCGATTGCGCGCCTTTTAGGGCAAGGCGGGGCGCGGGGGAAGTGGAATTAAACGAATCCACTGCAGATGCCGCCGGAGGCGTCTTTGCGCCGCAGCATGCCCGCCGCCGTCTCGATGGGCAGAAGATGGCATTGCGGGGTTGTCAAATCGGCGGAAATTGCGGCTTGGGCCAGGCAAGCTGCTGAAAATACAAGCATTGCGAATGTAGACGGTAAGAAACGTCAAATGTTTTCGGGCAAGTTTTTTCATTCTGATGCTATCCAGCAGGGGCAGTCTATGGCCGGAGACAGACATGCATACAGTTAGCCCAATACCAGAGGCCGATGTTTGCAGCGCCTTAAGAGCTGTTACAGGCCAATGGGTTACAGCCAAAAAAAAGGCCGAGCACTAAGCTCGGCCGAAGTCCAACAGGGAGGTATGAAGGGGGGCGTTGCCGCCGCCTTCATGAGGTTCATTTAGGGCTCCGGGCCTGCCCCTTCAAGGGGATTAACAACAAATGAGCGTCAATGCTGCTATGCGGTTTTTGCATGGCTGGGGCGGCGCTCTGTTTGCAAGGCAGTCCGGATGCAGG
This sequence comes from Leisingera sp. ABM4_103, assembly GCF_056158685.1. NCBI lineage: Bacteria > Pseudomonadati > Pseudomonadota > Alphaproteobacteria > Rhodobacterales > Roseobacteraceae > Leisingera > Leisingera sp. ABM4_103. The sequence goes on from NZ_JBSWTU010000005.1 coordinate 3,253,291, forward strand.
TCCGCTTGCCGCAACGCAGCAGGAGCGGACTGATCCAGAGGCGGGCGGGATCACAGCTTGCCCAGCGCTTTCATATGCTTGCGGTGTTCCATGATCTCGGACTGGACGAAATCGCGGAACGCACCGACCCGCTGCGAATGACGCAGCTCTTCCGGGTAGGCCAAGTATACGGGAACCTCGTTCTGGTCCTCGTGCGGCAGCACCTCGACAAGTTGCGGGAACTCTTCTGTCACATAGTCCGGCAGAATGCCGATGCCCAGATTGTGCAGGACACCCTGCAGAACGCCGAAGTAGTTGTTCACGGTCAGCAGCGATGCCGGATCCAGCGCCATCAGTTTCTTGCCCAGCACGGCGGCAGAACCGACCTGCGCTGAACTCTGGTTCTGGCAGATCAGGCGGTGCTGGGAAATGTCTGCAGAGGTTTCCAGGTTGCCGTGCTTCTCCAGATACTCCGGTGTCGCATATAGCCCCATGCGCACCGTCATCAGCCGCTTGCGCACCAGGTCGGCTTGGCTGGGCTCCTTCATGCGGATGGCCACATCGGCCTCGCGCATCGGCAGGTCCAGCACACGTTCCTCCAGCATCAGGTCGATTTTGAGGTTGGGGTACTGCTCGTAAAGCTTGGTCAGCCGCGGCGCCAGCCACAGGGTGCCAAAACCGACGGTGGTGGTCACCCGCAGCTCGCCGAACACTTCCTCTTCGCTGTCACGGATGCGCGCAGCGGCAGCGTCCAGGCGGCTGGTCATGGATTGGGTAGCGTCGAACAGAAGTTCACCCTGTTCGGTGAGAATCAGCCCGCGTGCATGCCGGTGGAACAGAGTGGCGTTCAGGCTTTCCTCCAGCGCACGGATCTGGCGGCTGACCGCCGATTGCGACAGGTTCAGCTTGTCGCCGGCATGGGTCAGGCTGCCCGCGTCCGCCACCGCGTGAAATATTCTGAGCTTGTCCCAATCCATATCCGTTACTTTCCGTGCGTTTGGGGCCGACTATATGAAATCTTAGTTATGTATCAGTTTTCGATGCGCAAGCGAGCGAAAACGAAAAAAAAGCGGCTATTCAGGTCAGCAATTATGACCTATTCTGCGCGCCAGAATGTGCAAGCTAATCCCGGTTGAGGAGGCCACGATGAGCACGCAAAAGATCTCACTCAATGATAAATACGATCTGACCAAATCGCCGGTTCTGCTGAATGGCACCCAGGCGCTGGTGCGGCTGATGCTGATGCAGAAGCAGCGCGACACGGCGGCGGGCCTGAATACGGCCGGCCTGGTCACCGGCTACCGCGGATCGCCGCTGGGTGCGGTGGACCTGCAGATGAGCCGCGCTGAAAAGCACTTGAAAGCCGCGGATGTCACCTTTCAGTATGGCCTGAACGAGGACCTGGCGGTCACCGCCCTGTGGGGCGCGCAGCAGGCTGAGGTGCGCGGCGAAGGCAAATACGACGGCGTCTTTGGACTGTGGTACGGCAAGGGCCCGGGCGTCGACCGCTCCGGCGACGCGCTGCGCCATGCCAACATGGCCGGCACCTCCAAGCACGGCGGCGTGCTGCTGGCGATGGGCGACGACCACACCGGCGAAAGCTCGACCGTACTGCACCAGTCGGAATGGTCTTTGCTGGATTGCTACCTGCCGATTGTCAGCCCCGCGGGCGTGCAGGAGATCCTGGACTACGGCATCTACGGCTATGCGCTCAGCCGCTTCTCGGGCCTGTGGGTCGGTCTCAAGACCATGAAGGACACCATCGAGGTGACCTCGGTCGTGGACGCCCGCCCGGACCGGATGCAGATGGTGACGCCGGAGTTTGACATGCCGGCGGATGGCCTCAACATCCGCTTGGATGACGACCGGTTCCGTCAGGAAGACCGCATCATTGATTACAAGCGCTTTGCGGCAGAGGCGTTCAGCCATGCCAACAAGATGGACAAGCGCGTGTGGGGCAAGCCCGGCGCCAAGATCGGGTTTGTCGCCGCGGGCAAGAACTGGCTCGACCTGGTGCATGCGCTCAAGCTGTTGAACATCGACGAAAACATGGCCGAGCGGCTGGGCATCACCACCTACAAGGTGGGCCAGACCTGGCCGATGGACATGAAAGGCTTCAACGACTGGGCCGAAGACCTGGACCTGATCGTCGTGGTCGAGGAAAAGCGCAAGCTGATCGAGATCCAGATCAAGGAAGCGATCTTTGACACCCGCCAGGGCCGCCGCGTCTATGGCTGGTACAAGGGCGGCGCCGGCTCCATGCACCGGGACGAGCTGTTCCCGACCCGTTACGCGCTCGACCCGATCATGATCGCCGAGAAGCTGGGCAACATCCTGATCGAGGAAGGCCGCGACACCGAGGCGCTCCGCGCCGGACTGGAGAGCCTGGCAGAGGCCCGCCGAGCCGACAACGCCGAGGAAATCGCCACCCGGCTGCCCTATTTCTGCTCCGGCTGCCCGCACAACAGCTCCACCAAGCTGCCGGACGGCTCCCGCGCTTATGCGGGCATCGGCTGCCATTTCATGGTTCAGTGGATGGACCGGGAAACCACCGGGTTCACCCACATGGGCGGCGAAGGCGTCAACTGGGTGGGCGAAGCGCCCTTCTCCAAGCGCAAGCACGTGTTCCAAAACCTGGGCGACGGCACCTACAACCACTCCGGCGTGCAGGCGATCCGTGCCGCGCTCGCCGAAGGCACCAACATCACCTACAAGATCCTCTACAACGACGCGGTGGCGATGACCGGCGGCCAGCAGGCCGAGGGCGGCCTGACCGCGCAGCAGATCGCGCATGAGCTGAAGGCGATGGGCGTCAAGACCATCGCGGTGGTCTATGACGAGAAGGAGGACGTGGACGCCTCCCTGTTCCCGGCCGGGATGCGGATGCACGAACGCGCCGAGATGATGAAGATCCAGCGCGAGTTCGAACAGATCGAGGGCGTCTCTGCCATCATCTACATCCAGACCTGCGCCGCCGAGAAACGCCGCCGCCGCAAGCGGGGCCAGTTCCCGGATCCGGACCAGCGGGTGTTCATCAACTCCGACGTCTGCGAAGGCTGCGGCGATTGCGGCGTGCAGTCGAACTGCGTCTCCATCGTGCCCAAGGACACCGAACTGGGCCGCAAGCGGGCGATTGACCAGTCGTCCTGCAACAAGGACTTCTCCTGCCTCAACGGCTTCTGCCCGTCCTTCGTGACGGTGGAAGGCGCCAAGATCCGCAAGGAGGCCACCGCCGATATCGACCTGCCGCATCTGCCCAAGCCTGAGCTGCCGGCAATCGACGGCACCCATAACGTGGTGATCACCGGCGTTGGCGGCACCGGGGTTGTGACCATCGGTGCGGTGCTGGCGCAGGCAGCGCAGATCGACGGGCTGGGCGCAGGCTTGATGGAAATGGCCGGTCTCGCCCAGAAGGGCGGCGCGGTGCACATCCACTGCCGGATCGCAAACAAGCCGGAAGACATTTCCGCCATCCGCGTCGCCACCGGCGAAGCGCATGCGCTGATCGGCGGCGATCTGGTGGTGAGCGCGGGCGCCAAGACCCTGGGCCTGACCACCTCCGGCCAGACCGGCGCGGTGGTGAACAGCCACGAGATCATCACCGGCGATTTTACCCGCAACACTGAGTTCGCGATCCCCACCGACCGGCTGGAGGTGGCGCTGCAGGCCCGCCTGCGCGACCGTCTCGACCTGTTCGACGCATCCGAGCTGGCGCGCGCGACCATGGGCGACTCGATCTTCTCGAACATGATGGTGTTCGGCGGCGCCTGGCAGAAGGGCCTGATCCCGGTCAGCCACGAGGCAATCGAACAGGCGATCGAGATGAACGGCGCCGCGGTGGAGCGCAACAAACGCGCCTTCGACATCGGCCGCTGGGCGGTGCTGCACCCGGAAGAGGCGGCACGCCTGATCCAGCCCAAGGTGGTGGAAAAGCCCAAGTCGCTGGACGAGAAAATCGCCTTCCGCGCCGATCACCTGGTGGCCTACCAGGGCAAGGGTCTGGCCAAGCGCTATGCGAAACTGCTGGACGGCATCAGCGATCCCGCGCTGAAGGAGGCTGTGGCAAAGGGCTACCACAAACTGTTGTCCTACAAGGACGAATACGAGGTGGCCCGCCTGCTGCTCGACAGCCGTGCCAAGGCTGAGGCGGAGTTCGAGGGCGACCTCAAGCTCTCCTATCACTTGGCGCCGCCGATGCTGGGCGGCACGGACCCGAACGGGCGCCCGCAAAAGCGCAAGTTCGGCGCTGGTATGGAGCGCTGGTTTCGGGTGCTCGCCAAGCTGAAGTCTCTGCGCGGCACGCCGCTCGACATCTTCGGCTACACCGAAGAGCGCAAAATGGAGCGGGCGCTGATCAAACAGTATGAGGCCGACATGCAGGAATGGCTGCCGAAAGCCCGTGCGGAGATCATGGAGCCGCTGGTGGCGCTGGCCGAGCTGCCGCTGCAGATCCGCGGCTTCGGACCGGTGAAACTGGCAAACGAACAGAAGGCCGCGAAGCGCCGCGAAGAGCTGCTGGCTGCCCTGCGCCAGGGCGGCACGGCTGTAAAACAGGCGGCCGAGTAACGCTGAACGGCATTGCGGCAGGGCGGGGCACTCCCGCCCGCTCCGGACCATCCTTGGGATGGCCCCTCCCGGTTGGGCCCGGCGCCGCGCTGACGCGCGGCGTTTGCCGTTCCACGGCGCCGTTTGCGCATCTGGACACCCCAGGGCACGTGGAAGCACCCCGGCCAGGTCTTGCAGCAAAGCGTCACACCCCTGTTACGCATCCATTGCAGAATGCGCCTCCGGCCTTATCTGGCCGCTGACACCAGACGGAGACCCGCCACAGATGCAGGCGCAGCGCCATATTGCCCGTGATATTTCCTATGCCCATTCGGCCTCCACCCGCGCGGGCCGCGCGGTGATCCGGCTGATGGAGAATTCCACCGGGCGCCTCGGCCTGATCCGGCGTGCGGCTGGATATGAACGAGATGTAGCCGCGGGCCGAAGCTTCTGGAGCGTGATGGCGGAGCGCTACGGTCTGTCGCTGGACGTGGCCAGAGGATCGCTGGCGAACATTCCGCGGGACAAGCCGGTGATCCTGATTGCCAATCACCCCTATGGGATCCTCGACGGGCTGATGATGGGGCATATTCTGTCCCAGACGCGGGGAGATTTCCGCATTCTGGCAAATCAGGTGTTCCGCAAGGCGGAGGATCTGAGCAAGGTGATCCTGCCAGTGGACTTCGCCGGGACACGGCAGGCCATGCAGACCAACCTGCAGACCCGCAAGGACGCGCTCAGCTTTCTGGGGCAGGGCGGTGCCATCGGCATCTTCCCGGGCGGCACTGTGTCCACTGCGGCCCGGCCCTTTGACCATCCGATGGACCCGGGCTGGCGCGGTTTTACGGCGCGGATGGTGGCTAAATCGGATGCGGTGGTGGTTCCCGTCTTCTTCGACGGCCACACCTCACGCCTGTTCCAGATTGCCAGCCATTTGCACGTTACACTGCGGATGGGGCTGCTGATCAAGGAGTTCCGCAAACGTGTCGATACCCCGGTGAGGGTCGTTATCGGCGAGCCGATTGGCCGCGACGTATTGGACCCGCTGGCCAAAGACACAAAAGCAATGATGGATTTCCTGCGCAAAGCGACGTATGACCTGTCTCCGGTACCGCTCAAATCCTATGCGCATGGGTTTGAGTTCGAGGAGAAACACCGCGCGTGAGAGAGCTTTATGGCTGTTGGCATCTTTGATTCAGGCCTGGGCGGGCTGACCGTCCTTGACGCAGCGCAAAAGCGGCTGCCGGATGTGAATTTCCTGTACTACGGCGACAACGCCCGCGCGCCCTATGGTGTGCGCGATGCCGAGGATGTCTATCAGCTGACCAAAACGGCCGTGGCCGGTATGTGGGACAAGGGCTGCGATCTGGTGATCCTCGCCTGCAACACCGCCTCTGCCGCGGCGCTGCGCCGGATGCAGGAGGGCGGGCTGCCCAAGGGCAAGCGGGTGCTGGGGGTGTTTGTGCCGTTGATCGAAGCGCTGACCGAGCGCCAGTGGGGCGACAACTCGCCCCCGCGTGAGGTCGCGGTGCAGCATGTGGCGCTGTTCGCCACCCCGGCGACCGTCGCCAGCCGCGCCTTCCAGCGCGAACTGGCGTTCCGCGCCATTGGCGTAGATGTAGAGGCGCAGGCCTGCGGCGGCGTTGTCGACGCGATCGAAGACGGCGACATGATCCTGGCCGAGGCGCTGGTGCGTTCCCACGTTGATGCGCTGAAACGCAAGATGCCGCATCCGGAGGCCGCAATTCTGGGCTGCACTCACTACCCGCTGATGGAACAGACGTTTCAGGAGGCGCTGGGGCCGGAGGTCAAGGTGTTCAGCCAGGGCAATCTGGTGGCGGACAGCCTGGCAGACTATCTGACCCGCCATCCTGACATGTACGGCAATGGCGGTGGCGGCTTCTTCACCACCGGGAACCCGGGCCGTGTCAGCGACCGCGCGACCCAGTTTCTCCGACGGGAAATCACCTTTCAGGCGGCCTGAACACCGACCGTCCGGAACCTTGTTCCAGGTCAAAGTGTGCGGGCGCCTTTCCCCGTATTTCTCTCCGCAGATGGCTGCGGAAACGGCATATCATATTGAAAGACGAGGTCTGACATGACCCATAAAGTGGCTATCCTTGGCGCTTCCGGCTACACCGGCGCCGAACTGGTGCGGCTGATCGCGCAGCACCCGAACATCGAGATCGCGGCGCTGTCCGCCGACCGCAAGGCCGGCATGACCATGGCCGAAGTGTTCCCGCACCTGCGCCATATGGAGCTGCCGGTGCTGTGCAAGATCGACGAGATCGACTTTGCCGGCATCGATCTTTGCTTCTGCGCGCTGCCCCATAAGACCAGCCAGGAGGTGATCGCGGCGCTGCCCAAGACCCTCAAGATCGTGGATCTGTCGGCGGACTTCCGGCTGCGCGACCCGGCGGAATACGAGAAGTGGTACGGCAATCCGCACGCTGCGCTGGAGCAGCAGGAAGAGGCTGTTTACGGCCTGACCGAGTTCTACCGGGATGACATCAAATCTGCGCGCCTGGTGGCCGGCACGGGCTGCAACGCCGCAACCGGCCAGTTTGCCCTGCGGCCGCTGATCGAAGCCGGTGTTATCGACCTGGACGAGATCATTCTGGATCTGAAATGCGCCGTCTCCGGCGCCGGCCGGTCGCTCAAGGAAAACCTGCTGCACGCGGAGCTGAGCGAGGGCTACAATGCCTACGCCATCGGCGGCACCCACCGGCACCTGGGCGAGTTCGACCAGGAGTTCAGCAAGATCGCAGGCCGCCCGGTCAAGGTGCAGTTCACCCCGCATCTGCTGCCGGTGAACCGCGGCATCCTGGCGACCGTCTATGTGAAGGGCGACGCGCAGGCGATTCATGATACCTTTGCCAAAGCCTATGCTGATGAGCCGTTCATTGAGCTGCTGCCCTTGGGTGAGGCGCCCTCTACCCATCACGTGCGCGGCTCCAACTTCTGCCATATCGGCGTGGCACAGGACCGGATCGAAGGCCGTGCCATCGTCTTTGCGGCACTGGATAACCTGACAAAAGGAAGCAGCGGCCAGGCCTTGCAGAACGCAAACCTGATGTTAGGTGAGGAAGAAACCGAAGGTCTGATGATGGCGCCGCTGTTCCCCTGATCAGGGGCCGGCGCTGTTGGGGCCTGAATAGAGGACACCATGAAGAACCTGAAGAAACAGCGCCGGATCCAGGTCATCGCGGTTGCCGCGGTGGCCCTGATCGTGGCAACCGCCCTGATCGGCTATGCCATGCGGGACGGGATCAACTACTTCCGCTCGCCCAGCCAGGTGATGGAGGAGCCGCCGAAGCCATCCGAGGTGTTCCGCATCGGCGGGCTGGTGGCGGAAGGCTCCTTGCAGCGCGGCCAGGGCGAAACCGTGCGCTTTGCGGTGACGGACGGCGGCGCGACTGTAAACGTCGCCTATACCGGGGTTCTGCCTGACCTGTTCGAGGAGAACCAGGGCATGGTTGGCACCGGGCGTTACGTGAACGGCGTCTTTGAAGCCACTGAAATCCTGGCAAAACATGATGAGACTTACATGCCCAAGGAAGTCATGGACGCGTTGAAGGAACAGGGTGTTTATCAGGAACCCGGGACCTGAGCCCTTCGCAGGTTTAGATCAATGGCCCCGCAGGACTGCCGTCCTGCGGGGCTTTTTGCTTCTGGGCTCACCAGCAAACAGACGCGGTTTCCCGTTGGGTGTTGCGCAGCCGGCGCACGGTTGTGTGAGAAGGTTTTAGCGCCTTTGCGGCATCCTGTTGCGGTTGGATGTGGTGAGGTGACATGCAGAGCGTTCAGGAAATTGCACAACAGATCGTGGCGCGCGAAGGCGGGTTTGTGAATGATCCGGATGATCCCGGCGGGGCCACGAAATACGGGGTGACGATTGGCACGCTGCGGCTCCTGGGGCTGGATCTGACCGGCGATGGAGCTGTCGGGGTCGAAGACGTGCGGGCGTTGAGCCGCGCCCAGGCGATAGAAATCTTCATCGCCCACTATTTCGAGTCGCCGCGGATTGGCAGCCTGCCGCAGTGCCTGCAGGACACGGTGTTCGACATGTACGTGAATGCAGGCAGCAACGCGGTGCGCATTCTGCAGCGGTTGCTGCGGGAGATGGGCTATGGTGTTGCTGTTGATGGTGCCATCGGCCCGCAGACGGCAGGGGCCGCTACCCAAGCGGCGGAGATCGGCGCGGAGGCCCTGCGTGACGCCTACGGCGTCGCGCGCCGCAACTATTATTTCCGTCTGGCGGACCGGCGCCCGGCCAGCCGCAAATATGCGCGCACCCGTGCAGGCGGCAAGGGCGGCTGGATCAAGCGGGCCGAAGAGTTCATTTCACCAGTCTACCACCTGAGCCGCGGCGACTTTCAGCGGAGGACCGCGGCATGGGGCTGATTGCAGATATATTCGGATTGATTTTTGGTAGCCATCGCAACGCCTTGCGGGAAGCCGTTGAAGTCTTTCGCGAAAACGCGGAGGCAGGCGCTGCACGCGCGCACGATTTGCAGAACGCTGCGCTGAGCCAGCTGGCGGCGGAGTTTCAGTATGGCGGCAGAAGCCGCTTTGACCGGTTCATGGACGGGGTGAACCGTCTGCCGCGCCCCCTGCTGGCGCTTGGGACCCTTGCACTGCTAGGCGCATCTCTCAGCGATCCGGTCTGGTTTGCTGCAAGAATGCAAGGGCTCGCGTTGGTGCCAGAGCCGCTGTGGTGGCTGCTGGGCGTCATCGTCTCCTTCTACTTCGGCGCCCGCCATCAGGTGAAGAGCCAGGAATTTCAGCAGGGCCTGGCTGCCAGCATGGCGCGGGTGCCGCAGGTGGCGCAAAATATCGCCGCGCTGGAGCGGCTCAGGGCCGATACGCCTGCCGCCGCCGCCACCCGCACAGATGCGGCGGCCCGGCTGGACGCCACCGCGGCGGAGAACAATCCAGCGCTGGAAGCCTGGAAAGCGCGCCGCGGCTGATCACATTTTGCCCTCTGCGGCGGCATGGCGCGGCGTTTGCCATTGGCCCTCCCGGCAGACAGGCGTATAGGAAAAAACATGATTACAGAGCTCGGCCACTTCGCCCTTATCCTCGCCTTCATGATCGCTATCGTGCAGGCCGTGATCCCCTTGATCGGCGCGCAGAAACGCTGGCCCGGCTGGATGGCCGTGGCAGAGCCTGCCGCGCAGGCGCAATTCCTGTTCACCGCGTTTTCCTTTGGCGCGCTGATGTGGGCCTTCATCACCTCTGACTTCTCGCTGAAGCTGGTGACGCTGAACAGCCATTCGGCCAAGCCGATGCTGTACAAGATCTCCGGCACCTGGGGGAACCACGAGGGCTCGATGCTGTTGTGGGTGCTGATCGTCAGCCTGTTCGGCGCGCTGGCCTCGGTATTTGGCGGCGGGCTGCCGCCCACGCTCAAGGCGCGGGTGCTGGCGGTGCAAGCGGCGATCGGGGTGGCGTTCTTTGCCTTCATCCTGTTCACCTCGAACCCGTTCCTGCGCCTGACGGTGCCGCCGTTTGACGGGCAGGACCTGAACCCGCTGCTGCAGGACCCGGGCCTCGCGTTCCACCCGCCGTTCCTTTACCTCGGCTATGTCGGCCTCAGCATGGCGTTTTCGTTTGCCGTCGCGGCCCTGATCGAAGGCCGGGTGGATGCCGCCTGGGGCCGCTGGGTGCGGCCGTGGACGCTCGCCGCCTGGATCTTCCTGACCATCGGCATCGCGCTGGGGTCGTGGTGGGCCTATTACGAGCTTGGCTGGGGTGGTTTCTGGTTCTGGGACCCGGTGGAGAACGCTTCCTTTATGCCCTGGCTGCTGGCCGCAGCGCTGCTGCACTCCGCCATCGTGGTGGAAAAGCGCGAGGCGCTGAAAAGCTGGACCATCCTGCTGGCGATCCTGGCCTTCGGCTTCTCGCTGATCGGTACGTTCATTGTGCGTTCGGGCGTGATCACCAGCGTCCATGCCTTTGCCAACGACCCGGAGCGGGGCGTGTTTATCCTGATCATCCTGGCCTTCTTCACCGGCGGCGCGCTGACCTTGTTTGCGGCGCGTGCGCAGGCGATGGAGGCCAAGGGCGTTTTTGGCATGATCAGCCGTGAAAGCGCGCTGGTGGCGAACAATATCCTGCTGGCGGTCAGCTGCTTTGTGGTGTTCTTCGGCACCATCTGGCCGATCGTGGCAGAGATGCTGCTGGACCGGAAGCTGAGCGTCGGCCCGCCGTTCTTCAATTCGGCCTTCACCCCCTTCATGGTGGTGCTGGGCTTGCTGCTGCCGGTCGGCGCCATGCTGCCGTGGAAGCGCGGCCGGATCGGGCGCACCGCCTGGCAGCTGCGCTATGTGTTTGTGCTGGCGGTGTCGCTGGGCGTGCTGGCCTGGTCGATGCAGACCGGGCGGTCTGCGCTGGGGCCGGTCGGGCTGTTCTTGGGGTCCTGGGTGGTCTTCGGTGCGCTGACGGATCTGTGGATGCGCAGCGGCAAATCCGGCCGCTTGCAGCGGATGCTGCGGCTGCCGCGGGCGGACTGGGGCAAGGCCACGGCCCACGCCGGCCTTGGCGTCACCATCTTTGCCGTTGCCGGGCTGACCGCCTGGGAGCAGGAGGATATCCGCGTGGCCCGTATTGGCGAGCCGTTTGAGGTTGGTGCCTTCACGCTGGTGTTGCAGGATGTCAACCGCGAGCAAGGGCCGAACTACTTCACCACCAAGGGACGCGTCGAAGTTACCCGAAACGGCCGGCCCGAGGCGGTGATGTTCCCGGAGAAACGCGACTATCCGGTGGCCAAGATGCCGACCACGGAGGCCGCGATTGACTACCGGGTGACCCGGGACCTGTATGTGGTGCTGGGCGACCAGCAGGCCGACGGCAGCTGGACCATGCGCACCTATATCAAACCCTTTGCCAACTGGATCTGGGCCGGCACCATCCTGATGGCGCTCGGCGGGCTGCTGAGCCTCAGCGACCGGCGCTTCCGCGTGGCTGCGGGCGCGCGCAAGACACCGGCAAGCGGAGTGCCTGCGGAATGAAACGGATGCGTTTTCTGATTGTCGCCCTGGCGGGTTTTATGGCGGCAGCTGCCGTCACCCCGTCGCCCGCTCTGGCGGTGGAGCCGGATGAGATCCTGGCGGACCCGGCGCTGGAGGCGCGTGCGCGGGAGCTGTCCAAGGACCTGCGCTGCCTGGTCTGCCGCAATGAAAGCATTGATGAATCCAACGCCGAACTGGCCCGCGACCTGCGGGTGCTGGTGCGGGAGCGGCTGGTGGCCGGCGACAGCGACCGTGAGGCGATGGATTTCATCGTCGCCCGTTATGGCGAGTACGTGCTGCTGCGGCCTACCACCAGCGGTGCCAACTGGCTGCTGTGGGCGGCGGGCCCGCTGATGCTGCTGGCGGCGCTGGTGATCGCGGTATTCTATGTTCGCGGCCGGGCCCGGGCGCCGAAAGCCGCAGAGCAGAGCCTGAGTGCGGAAGAACAGGAACGGCTGCGCAAAATCCTGAAGGATTGACGCCGGGTCTGCCTTTCCGGCGGGCAGGCTTTACGTCACCATAGCGTCAAACGGGCCCGCTGCGCACGGCTGGGCGGGACGCAAGCTTTATGAGGCAACCCTATGGACTACAAGGAAATCCTGTTCACGCTAGAGGACGGGCTGGCGGTCATCACCCTGAACCGTGCCAGCCGCAAGAACGCGCTGACCAGCCTGATGCGCTCGGAAATCACCCATGCGGTGCGGATGGCGTCGGCAGAAGCGCGTGCGGTGGTGCTGACGGGGGCGGGCGATGCGTTCTGCTCCGGCCAGGACCTGAGCGATGCCTCCAGCAGCGGCGACCTGGATCTGGAGCGCACGCTGCGCGACGAATACCTGCCGATGGTTGAGGCGATCTACAATTGCCCGGTGCCTGTCGTGGCCGCGGTCAATGGAGCCGCAGCCGGCGCCGGCGCCAGCCTGGCCCTGGCGGCGGATGTGGTGATCGCCAGTGAAAGCGCGTTTTTCATGCAGGCGTTCAGCAAGATCGGCCTGATGCCCGATGCCGGCGGCACCTGGTTCCTGCCGCGCCAGGTCGGTATGGCCAAGGCGATGGGTGCGGCGCTGTTTGCCGACCGTATCAGCGCGCAGCAGGCCAGCGATTGGGGCATGATCTGGGAAGCGGTGCCGGATGCGGAGTTCGACGCCCGCTGGCGCGAGCGTGCCGCCTATCTGGCGCAAGGCCCCAGCAAGGCCTTTGCCGCCACCAAATCCGCCCTGCGCGAAAGCACGGGCCGCAGCCTAATGGAACAGCTGTCGGAAGAGGCGCATCTGCAAGGGGAATGCGGCAAGACCCGCGACTTCCTGGAAGGGGTGACCGCCTTCATGGAAAAGCGCCCCGCGAAGTTCGAGGGGCGCTGACAGGCACTCAGGGGACGGGGCCGATCGGTCAGGAGAAAAAGGACCCGCCGGAAGAACGGTCGACGATGGAAACATCGCTGACCGTCAGCAACCCGCCGGCGCCTTGGATCCGTGCGACGAATACATTGTCTGCAAAGAGCAGGGCAGAGCCTTGCCCTTCTCTGCTGCCGTCGCCGACGGTCTGAACCGACAGTCTGGGCGGCAGCCCGTCGCCGTTGTAGGAGTAGACCAGCAGGTCTTCGGCGGGGTCAAAGTCTGTCACGATAACGGGGTCATCGTTGGACGCGACCCAATCACCAACCACCAGAGTGTCGCGTCCTTCGCCGAGAGAGATGGTGTCGCCATCCCCCGCGATCACGGTATCATCGCCATACCCGGCTGAGACGCTGTCTGCATCGCCGTCAAGATCCGTATCCGGGTTTACAAACCCGGACAGGCCGCTGATATCCGTGATGGACCCGTCGGCCACCCCACGCGAAAAGCCGACAATTCCTTCGCCGTCGATACCGCTGGTTGAGATGATCCTGTCATCGCCGGCATCCCCGTGCAGAGTGTCCGATCCGTCGTTGTCGATAAGATAGTCATCGCCGGCGCCGCCCCGCACAAAGTCGTCGCCGGTGCCGCCAACCAGAATGTCGGTGCCGTCCATTCCAAACAGGCGGTCATCGCCGCCGCGGCCTTCGACGATATCGTCTCCGCCCCTGGCAAAAATGGTTTCGTCCTGGTCAGTGGCAGTCAAGTCATCTGCTGCATCAGACGTGGTGATGGTACTTACGGGTTCTTCGGTTTGAGGCGGTTCCGTAGCGTCCGGTTCACTGGCGCCGTCATCATCATCGTCCGCTGCCATAGCCACACCGCCTATGGTCAGGCCGATACCGAGCAAAATCAAAAATTCCATCTATTCAATCCTGTAGCCGCCCGGCGGGTGACGTTCTGTAACGACGCGCGCGGGGCACGCGCACCACCGGATTGGAGTAAACTAAGTAGTTTGGTATTGAGTTGAGTACTTTTAGACAAATACTCGTAAATATTGAAATTCTCGACGAAACAGTCAGCTGATGCCGCCGGGATTGTTTCGCGTTCTGGCCTGCCGCAGCAGATGGGGATTAGGAGTGCAGGCGGGAAGAAGGCCGCTGATTGCATCGGCGGCTAATAAAAAACGCCCCGCAAAGTGCGGGGCGTTTGTCTGATTGTCTACGCAGCTATCAGCGCTTTTCGATGTCGACGTAGTCGCGCAGGGTCTCGCCCAGGTACAGCTGGCGCGGGCGGCCGATCTTGTTCTGCGGATCGGCGATCATCTCTTTCCACTGCGAGATCCAGCCGACGGTGCGCGACAGCGCAAAGATCGGGGTGAACATCGAGGTCGGGAAGCCCATCGCCTCCAGGATGATGCCGGAGTAGAAGTCGACGTTCGGGAACAGCTTCTTCTCGATGAAGTAGTCATCGTGCAGCGCGGTGCGCTCCAGCTCCTTGGCGACCTGCAGCAGGGGGTTGTCTTCGACGCCCAGCAGCTCCAGCACTTCATCCGCGGATTGCTTCAGCACCTTGGCGCGCGGGTCGGTGTTCTTGTACACACGGTGGCCAAAGCCCATCAGGCGGAACGGGTCGTTCTTGTCCTTGGCGCGTTCGATGAACTCCGGAATGCGGTCAACGGAGCCGATTTCCTTGAGCATTTCCAGGCAGGCCTGGTTGGCGCCGCCGTGTGCCGGGCCCCAGAGACATGCGATGCCCGCAGCGATACAGGCAAACGGGTTGGCACCGGAGGAGGACGCCAGGCGCACGGTCGAGGTCGAAGCGTTCTGCTCGTGGTCGGCGTGCAGGATGAAGATCCGGTCCATCGCGCGGCTCAGGATCGGGTTTACGTGATATTCCTCGGCCGGAACCGAGAAGCACATGTGCAGGAAGTTGGCCGAGTAATCCAGGTCGTTCTTCGGGTACACGAAGGGCTGGCCGATGGAGTACTTATAGGCCATCGCCGCGATGGTCGGCAGCTTGGCGATCAGCCGGATGGCGGCAACTTCGCGCTGCCACGGGTCGGTCACGTCCAGCGAGTCGTGATAGAAGGCCGACATCGCGCCGACCACGCCCACCAGGGTCGCCATCGGGTGCGCGTCGCGGCGGAACCCGCGGAAGAAGTTGTGCATCTGCTCATGCACCATGGTGTGACGGGTCACACGGGTCTCGAAATCCTCCAGCTGAGCGGCGGTCGGCAGTTCGCCGTACAGCAGCAGGTAGCAGACCTCGAGGTAATGCGACTTGGACGCCAGCTGGTCGATCGGGTAGCCGCGGTGCAGCAGTTCGCCCTTGCCGCCATCAATATAGGTGATGGTGCTGTCGCAGCTGGCGGTCGAGGTGAAGCCCGGGTCATAGGTAAACACACCTGCCTGCGCATAGAGCTTGCGGATGTCGAGGACATCGGGCCCGGCCGTTGGCGAGAAAATGGGCAGCTCGTAATTTTCGCCATTCAGGCTGAGCGTGGCAGATTTCTGTGTCTCGGTCATGGATGTCCCTTCCTGTTACAGGCACGAAAGCTGCCGCTCGGGCGTCTTCATGCGGGGCAGCGCCTGCGCGATTTCGCGCAGGGGTTGTCTTATCAAAACAGGCTTACCCGGGCGTAAAGACCGAAGTCAGCCTGTAGCGTCTTTGAGCCGGGCGATGGTTTCATCGCGGCCCAGAATCAGCATCATATCGAACACCGAAGGCGTTACCGCCCGGCCCGCGAGCACAGCCCGCAACGGGCCTGCCAGTTTGCCGAACTTGGTATCATGTGCTTCTGCAAATGCGTTCAGAAGCGCCTCCAGATCGTCACGGACCCAGCTAGCATTTTGCAACTGCGGCGTCAATTCTTCCAGTATACCATCGGATACAGAAGACAGCGCTTTTTCTGCCTTCGCATCCCGTTCAAGAGGCCGTGATGCAAGGATAAAATGCGCTTTTTCAAGCAGTTCCGGGAAGGTGCGGGCCCGGTCCTTGAGGCAATACATCGCAGCTTCCAGCCCTTGTGACTGCGCGTCAGTCAGGGCCGGTTCTCCAGCAGCCGCCAGATATGCGCAGATTTCCTGCCGCAGTGCGGCATCATCGCTAACGGCAATATGCTGGCCGCAGAGGTTCTCCAGCTTTTTGGTGTCGAACCGGGCCGGGCTTTTGCCGATACCGTCAAAGTTAAACCACTCTTTGGCCTGGCTGTCTGTAAAAAATTCGTCATCGCCGTGCGACCAGCCGAGACGCGCCAGATAGTTGCGCATGCCAGCAGCCGGGTAGCCCATCGCCTGATACTCCTGCGCGCCAAGCGCGCCGTGGCGTTTGGAAAGTTTCTTGCCGTCCGACCCGTGGATCAGCGGGATATGCGCCCAGACCGGCACGTCCCAGCCCATCGCCTCGTAAATCATCATCTGGCGGGCGGCGTTGTTGAGGTGGTCATCGCCGCGGATCACATGGGTGACGCCCATGTCATGGTCATCCACCACTACAGCCAGCATGTAGACAGGGGTGCCGTCCGAGCGCAGCAGGATCATGTCGTCCAGCTGGTCGTTGCGGATGGTCACATCGCCTTGCACCTGATCCTTGATCACAGTGACGCCATCCTGCGGCGCCTTGATGCGGATCACATAGGGCGCGTCCGGGTGGCTGGCCTCATCAGCGTCGCGCCAGGGCGAGCGGTAGAGGGTGGACTTGCCCTCGGCCTTGGCCTGCTCGCGGAAGGCGGCGATTTCTTCCTGAGTGGCAAAGCATTTGTAGGCCTTGCCTTCCGCCAGAAGCTGTTTGGCAACCTCGGCGTGGCGGTCTGCGCGCTCGAACTGGCTGATCACCTCGCCGTCGTGATCCAGGCCCAGCCATTCCATGCCCTGAAGGATGGCCGCTGTGGCCTCCGGCGTGGAGCGTTCGCGGTCGGTGTCCTCGATCCGCAGCAGGAACTTGCCGCCGCGGCCGCGGGCATAAAGCCAGTTGAACAGCGCGGTGCGGGCGCCGCCAATGTGCAGAAAGCCGGTGGGAGAGGGCGCGAAACGGGTGACAACCGGTTGGGTCATGAGCGGGATTTACCTTTTGGAAACCATGGGAGGCATAGAGTTTCCGCCTGTCTACCGGGCCAGAAGGCGGGGGGCAAGCATGCGGCTGAGCGCAGCCATCGCAGACCTGCTGCAGGCGCAGCGGGGACATTTGTTCGCCTGGGTTCCAGTGTTTCTGGGCGCCGGGATCGGGGCCTATTTCAATTTGAAAAGCGAACCTGGCTGGGCGGTTTATGCGTCTTTCACAGCGCTTTCACTGCTGCTGGCTTGGCTTGCGAGGCAACGGCGGCCGCTGGCGTTCCTGTGGTGGGCGCCAGCCTTTGCGGCCGCGGGCCTGTGCCTGGCGGGTGCCCGCGCCAATTGGGCTGCGGGTCCGGTTCTTGATTTCCGCTATTACGGCCTGGTGGAGGGGCGGGTGGTGTCGGTGGACCGCTCCCCGACCGATGCGCTGCGGCTGACCCTGGACCAGGTACGGCTGGACCGTGTGTCTCCCGCGAAAACGCCGGTCCGTGTCAGGATTTCGCTGAAGGGGCAGGACACTGTTCCGCCGCCCGGCGCCATTGTGATGACAACCGCGCATCTGCTGCCGCCGCAGGGTCCGGCGGAGCCGGGCGGGTTCGACTTCCGCCGCCATGCCTGGTTCAAACAACTGGGCGCCCTCGGCTATACCAGAGCACCGGTTCTGCTGGCGGAGGCACCGGGAGATGGTGTCCCGGTGGAGCGCCTGCGCCGCGCAATGGCAGGGTATCTGCAGGAGCGGATCCCGGGCGAGACCGGCGGATTCGCCGCGGCCATCACCGCCGGCGACCGCAGCGGTGTCGGCGAGCAGACGCTGACGGCCCTGCGGCAAAGCAACCTGGCGCATTTGCTGGCAATCTCCGGTCTGCATATGGGGCTGCTCACCGGCTTTGTCTTTGCCGCCGTGAGGGTGCTGTTCTGCCTGGTGCCGCCGGTTGCCCTGCGCTGGCCGGTCAAGAAACTGGCAGCGCTGACCGCCTTGGCTGCCGGGGCAGGCTATCTTTTATTGTCAGGTGGCAATGTTGCGACGGAGCGGGCCTTTATCATGGTGGCCGTAATGCTGGGGGCTGTGCTGCTGAACCGGCGCGCGATCACGTTGCGGGCGGTGGCAGTGGCGGCATTGATCGTATTGCTGCGGCGTCCCGAAAGCCTGCTGAGCCCGGGTTTCCAGATGAGCTTTGCCGCGACGGCCGCGCTGGTCGCGGTTTTTGCCGCGCTGCGCGATGGAGAGGTTCCGTTGGGCCCGCGCTGGCTGCGGCCGGTTCTGGCGCTGGTGATTTCCTCCGCCGTGGCAGGTGCCGCAACCGCGCCCTTTGCAGCCGCGCATTTCAACACCCTTCCTCACTACGGTCTTCTTGCAAATGTGCTGGCAGTTCCGGTTATGGGCACTGTGGTCATTCCGGCGGCTGTACTGGCGCTGTGCCTGGTGCCCATCGGGCTGGAAGGGATTGCGCTGACGGTGATGCGCTGGGGCATGGACTGGATTCTGAGCGTCGCACAAACCGTGTCTGGGTTTGAGGGGGCCGTGTCCCATGTGGCGGCCCCGGGCGGCGCGGTGCTGCCGCTGTTTGCGTCGGGCATGGTATTCGCGGTGATCTGGCAGGGGAGGCTCCGGCTCGCTGGCCTGTTGCCAGCGGCTGCGGCGCTGTGGGTTTGGAGCGGGGCGGAGCGGCCCGCGGTCATCATCGCCGGATCCGGCGGGCTGATCGGAGTAATGGAAACCGAGGGCCGTGCGTTGTCGCGGGCTAAGGGGCAGGCGTTCACGGCAAAGATTTGGCTGGAAAACGATGGCGATGCGGCCAGCCAGCCTGAGGCCGCTGCGCGGTGGCGCGCGGCGGACATGGGGTTGCCTGTTTGGAAAGCTGCGGGCTACCGCTTGGTTCACGCACCAGGAAAGCGTAAGCTGCTGCAGGCAAGCCCTTGTAAAAAGGGAGATATCATCGTCTCCAACGTCGCCGGCGTGCCGCTTGGCGACTGCTTGCTGCTGACGCCCGAGGATTTGCGGCAGACCGGCAGCATCGCGGTCCAGCCCGACGGGCGGCTACTGACTGCCCGCGAAGCGACCGGAGCGCGCCTGTGGAGCGGGTGGAAGCCGGAGGGGCCGGAGATCCGGCGCCTGCGGCGGCTGCTCGCGGTGGCAGCGCAGCGTCAGTAGGTGCGGATCAGTCCGACGAGGCGGCCCTGAACCTGCACCTGGTCCTCGGGGTAGCGCCGGGTTTCATAGACCGGGTTCGCGGCCTCCAGCGCAATCATTCCGCCCTGGCGGTGATAATACTTCAAAGTGGCTTCCTGGTCTTCGACCAGTGCCACCACGATGTCTCCGTTGTCGGCAGAACTGGTCTCGCGGATAACCACGATGTCGCCATTGTTGATGCCGGCCTCGATCATCGAGTCGCCCTTGACCTCCAGAGCAAAGTGCTGGCCGTTGGGGGCAATCATGCCGCCCGGCACCGCCACCTGGTGCGAGACCTGGCTGATCGCCTCAATCGGAACACCGGCCGCGATGCGGCCCATAACCGGCAGCTCGACCGCGGCCTGACGCATGGGGTCGGGGGCCGCAGCTGCGGCAGTACGGTGGCCGCTCTGGCCGCCTTCGATCACAGCGGGTGCAAAGCCCTGCGGCTCTGGCGTGCCACCCAGGCTTTCGGGCAGCCGCAGGATCTCAATGGCGCGGGCGCGGTGGGCGAGGCGGCGGATGAAGCCGCGTTCTTCCAGGGCAGTGATCAACCGGTGGATGCCGGATTTGGAGCGCAGATCCAGCGCCTCCTTCATCTCGTCAAAACTGGGCGGAACACCGTCCCGCTGCAGGCGTTTGTGAATGAATTCCAGCAAATCCAGCTGTTTTTTCGTGAGCATCGCCGCTCCCTCCGCGCC
Source organism: Leisingera sp. ABM4_103 (assembly GCF_056158685.1). Classification (NCBI taxonomy): domain Bacteria; kingdom Pseudomonadati; phylum Pseudomonadota; class Alphaproteobacteria; order Rhodobacterales; family Roseobacteraceae; genus Leisingera; species Leisingera sp. ABM4_103. The sequence goes on from NZ_JBSWTU010000005.1 coordinate 3,273,085, forward strand.
TCTTGTAGATGTTTTCTTTTGTTCTACGCATGTTCACGTTTTGTGTCAACATGGCGGCTTGCGGTTGTGGCGGATAATGGACGCGCGGGAGTCGCGTTCATTTAGCTGGAGTATTTTTGCAAAGATGAAGGGGTATCAGATCGGCAAATATTGCACGGTTTCGCCTGCGTCGCGTGAGCCGTCACCCGGCCTACGGATCAGCAAGGCGTTGGCCCCGGCCAGGACAGTAAGCAATGAGCTGTCCTGATTGGCGAAAGCGCTGATCTTACCGTCCTCAATCCGGGCGCGCATGTAATGCTCGCGCGGACCGTTCGCAGAAAGAGGCTCTGCCAAGGTGGCAGTTTGAAGCGACTGGCCGCTGTCCGGCAGGCCAAGCATCGCCTGGATCATCGGTGCGAGGAACACATGGCCGCAGACCATCGCTGACACTGGGTTGCCGGGCAGACCCACCATGGCGGCAGAGTTGATCCGGCCTGCCATCAGCGGTTTCCCGGGGCGCATGGCGACTTTGTAGAAGCTGCGCTCCATCCCCAAATCTTGCGCCACCTTGCCGACCAGATCGTGGTCGCCAACGGAGGCGCCGCCGATGGTCACCACCAGGTCGGCGCCCTCTGCCAGTTCAAAAGCCGTGCGCAGGGAGCTTTCGGTGTCGCGGGCAATCGGCAGGATGCGGGCGCGCGCGCCGATGTTCTCCAGCATGGCCTTGAGGCCGAAAGTGTTGGAGGCGATGATCTGGTCCGGTCCGGGCGTGCCGCCCGGCATCACCAGCTCATCCCCGGTGGAGATCAGGGCGACCTCGGGGCGGCGAATGACCGGAACGGAGGGGATGTTCATCGCGGCCAGAAGGGCGACGTCCGCAGGTGTCAGCAGCCGGGGTGCGGAGACGGTCTGACCATCGGTGAAATCACCGCCGCGGGGGCGGATGTTGTCGTTCCTTCCAGGCTCATCCCTGATGGTGATGAGGTCTCCGGTCCGGCTGATATCCTCTTGAATGACAACGAAACTTGCGCCTTCCGGAACTGGCGCGCCTGTGAAGATCCGCACCGCCTGGCCCGCGCCCACGCGGCCGTCAAAGGCATGGCCCGCAGCAGCCTCGCCGATCACCTTGAACATGGCGTGCAGCTCGACTTCTGCAGCATTCACCGCGTAGCCATCCATGGCGGAAGCGGAAAAGGGCGGCTGGTCGCGGCGCGCGTGCATATCCTCTGCCAGTACCCGGCCCGCGGCCTCTGCCAAGGGAACTTCTTCGGTCTCCAGCTTGGCGACAAGCGCCAGAAGATGCGCGCGGGCTTCGCTGACGGAGATCATCTATGCCTCGTACCTGCCTGATTTTCCGCCATCTTTCAGCGTGACGCGGATGCCGCCTATCTGCATCGCCTTGTCCACGGCCTTGGCCATGTCATAGACGGTGAGCGCGGCGGTGGAGACGGCGGTGAGCGCTTCCATTTCGACCCCGGTCTGGCCGGTGGTCTTGACGGTTGCCTCGATGCGCACGCCGGGCAGGTCCGGATCCAGCGTCAGCTCCACCGCAACCTTGGTCACCGGCAGCGGGTGGCAGAGCGGGATCAGGTCCGGTGTCTTCTTGGCGCCCATGATCCCGGCCAAGCGGGCCACGGAGAGAACGTCACCCTTCTTGGCGCGGCCTTCTGAAATGATTTCAAAGGTTTCCGGCGCCATGGCAATGTGACCCTCGGCAGTTGCTACGCGCGAAGTCACTGCCTTGTCCGAGACATCAACCATATGGGCGTCGCCCTTGGTATCGAAATGGGTGAGGCTCATGGGCTGCCTCCTTTACATCATGCCGGGAGTCAGAGGGTTGGCGAGCAGAGTACGGGTGGCCGCGGCCACGTCCTCCTGGCGCATCAGGCTTTCGCCGATCAGGAAGGTGCGGGCGCCGTAACGGGCCATGTCCGCCAGATCCTCGGGTGTGGTCAGGCCGCTTTCGCAAACGATGGTCCGGTCAGCAGGCACCAGGCGCGACAGCTCGCGGGTGGTGTCCAGCGTGGTCTCAAACGTCTTGAGATTGCGGTTGTTGATGCCCATCAGCGGCGATTTCAGATTGCAGGCGCGCTCCAGCTCTTCGGCGTCATGCACCTCGAGCAGCACATCCATGCCCCATTCAAAGGCACTTTCCTCCAGCTCCTGCGCCTGTTCGTCGGAGACGGAAGCCAGGATGATCAGGATGCAGTCGGCGCCCAGCGCACGGGCTTCGGCCACCTGATAGGTGTCGTACATGAAGTCCTTGCGCAGTGCCGGCAGCGAGCAGGCTGCGCGCGCCTGGGTGAGGAAGTCTTTGGCACCCTGAAAGCTGGGCGTATCGGTGAGCACCGACAGGCAGGTGGCGCCGCCGGCCTCATAGGCTTTGGCCAGTTCGGCGGGTTCAAAATCCGGGCGGATCAGCCCCTTGGACGGGCTGGCTTTCTTGATCTCCGCGATGAGGCCGTACCCTTGGCGGCTGGCCTGAAACAGGCTGTCGGCAAAGCCGCGCACCGGGGAGGCTTCGCGCGCCTCGGCCTCAACCGCCTCAAGCGGTTTCGCGGCTTTGTCGGCGGCCACTTCCTCAAGCTTATAGGCCTTGATCTTGTCCAGCACGTTTTGGGTCATGCCAGTGCCTCCGTTCATGTGTTCCAGTCTATGCCGGCTTCACCGCGTGCGGCGAGCCAATTGTTCACTTTTGAGAAGGGCCGGGACCCAAAGAAGCCGCGCCGCGCCGACAGGGGCGAGGGATGCGCGGTTTTCAGGATCAGGTGATCGCCCGGTTTGATATGTTTTTCAAGCTTTTGCGCCGCATTACCCCAGAGAATGTAAGCGGTGGGGCGTTCTGACGTCAGCTCCAGCACCTGATGCACCAGATGGTGCCAGCCGAGGTGCTTGTGGCCGTTTGCCTCACCCGCGGGGACCGACAGGGCGGTGTTCAGCAGCAGCACCCCCTGGCGGGCCCAGCCGCGCAGGTCGCCGTTCGGACGGGTTGCACCAAGATCCGCCTCCAGCTCCTTGTAAATATTGGATAAGGAGCGGGGAAGCGGGCGCACGCCCGGTTCTGCCGAGAACGCAAGCCCGTGGGCGTGGCCGGGCGTGGGATAGGGGTCCTGGCCCAGGATCACCACGCGGGTGTCCTCCGGCTGGGTCAGCTCCAGCGCGGCAAACCGCTGCAGCGCCGGCGGCAGGACCTCACGCGGGTCCGCCTGCAGCGCGGCTGCAATACCGGACCATTGATCTGTGAAGAAGGGCAGGCCGGCCCAGCGGCCCAGCCCTGGCGGAAGAGCGGTCATGCGGCTGAGGTGATGCGGGCCAGCGCCTCTACCTTGGCTTTGGCAGCACCGCTGTCGATCGACGCGGCGGCGCGGGCGACGCCCTCCTTGAGGTCCGCAGCCTTACCGGCCACCACCAGCGCAGCGGCTGCGTTTAGCAGCACTGCATCGCGGTAAGCCGAGGGCGTGCCCTGCAACAGCACACGGAAGGCCATCGCGTTTTCTTCCGGCGTGCCGCCGACAATCTTGTCGAAGGAATGCACCGGCAGGCCTGCGTCCTCCGGATGCAGCTCGACGTCGCGGATGCTGCCGTCCTCTTCGAGCGCGGATACCCAGCTGATGCCGGTAATGGTCAGCTCGTCGGTGCCGTCGGAGCCATGCACCAGCCAGGCGCGCTCAGACCCGAGCGCCTTGAGGGTTTCCGCCATCGGACGGATCATCTCGCGGCTGAAGGCACCCGTCAGCTGGCGCTTGACGCCTGCCGGGTTGGTAAGGGGGCCGAGAATGTTGAAGATGGTGCGGGTTCCCAGCTCCTGCCGGGTGGGCATCACATGCGCCACTGCCGGGTGGTGCATGGGCGCCATCATGAAACCGATACCGGCTTCATTGATCGCTTTTTCAACAACTTGCGGGCCGACCATCACGTTGATTCCCATCTGCGACTGCAAGTCCGCGGTGCCGGATTTGGAGCTGAGGTTCCGGTTGCCGTGTTTGGCGACCACAACGTCGGCGCCCGCAACAACAAAGGCGGTGGCGGTGGAGATGTTGAGGGTGTTCTTGCCGTCACCGCCAGTTCCAACGATGTCCATCGCGCCTGCGGGTGCCTTCACCGGGTTGCACTTGGCGCGCATTACGGCGGCGGCGGCGGCATATTCATCAACGCTTTCGCCGCGGGTGCGCATCGCCATCAGCAGGCCGCCGATCTGACTGGGCGTGGCCTCGCCTTCGAACAGCAGTGTAAAGGCGGTTTCAGCCTCTTCGCGGGTCAGGGAGCGTTCGGCAGCGGCTCCGATGAGCGGCTTCAGGCGGTCGCTCATGCGGGCACCTTCATAACGTCGAGAAAGTTTTTCAGCAGCGCGTGGCCGTGTTCGGAGGCGATGGATTCGGGGTGGAACTGGACCCCGTGAATCGGCAGCGCCTTGTGCTGCAGGCCCATGATGGTGCCGTCTTCCAGCTCCGCTGTGATCTCCAGGCAGTCCGGCAGGCTGTCGCGCTCCACCACCAGGGAGTGGTAGCGCGTCGCTTCAAAGGGCGAGGGCAAGCCTTTGAAAACACCCTTATCTTTGTGGTGCATCTTGCCCATCTTACCGTGCACGATCTCGTGGCAGCGCACCACCTTGCCGCCAAAGGCCTGGCCGATGGTCTGATGGCCCAGGCAGACGCCCAGCAGCGGTGTTCCGGTCTCAGCCGCCGCTTCGGTCAGCGCCAGGCAGATACCGGCCTGATCGGGATCGCAGGGCCCGGGCGACAGCAGGATGCCGGACGGCTTCATCGCCATCGCTTCCTGCACGTTGATGGCGTCGTTGCGGTGCACTTCCATTTCCGCGCCCAGCTCGCCCAGATAGTGCACGAGGTTGTAGGTAAAGGAATCGTAGTTGTCGATCAGCAGCAGCATCGTAGCGGGCTCTTTTAAGGGTGGCGGGCCGGGGGCGCGCCGCAGTATAGTGGTCGAAACATACATGTTCAGGGATACGGGGCAGCGTCAAGGGCAGGAAAGGCGATTGCGGGACAGGGCCGGTAACAGGGCCCGTCCAGGCAGGCCGGATTGACGCAGCACGGAAAGACGGATTGAGAGGCAAAACAGGCATGCGTGGATTTCTGGGCGGCGTGAGTGTTGGGGCTTTGCTGGCCGCTGGCGGGCTGGCGATGCTGTCATTATCGGTGCCGCTGCCGGTTTCGGAACCGGAGAAACAGGCCGGTGAAGACCAGACGGCTGCCGTGCCGCAACCTTTTGAACAATCAGATGAAGATATGGCCGGCACCGCGACGGAGCCGGCGCCGCATGAGCCTGGCGATGCCCCGCAAATGCCTGATGGCGGCGGCGAAGTTGCGGAAATCCCCGGCAATGGCCAGGGGCGCGATGCAGACCTTGTGGAAGCACAGCCTGCAAGTCCGGCCGCAACTGGTGCAGCCGATGATCTGAGCGCCTTGACTGGAGTTGATACGGCACCTGCAGGCAAGCCGGAGGTCGGCCTTGCCGCATCTGCGGTTGACGGAACCAGTCCCGCACCGGCCCCAGCGCCGGGTGTGGAGCAGACCAGTCCTGAAGGCCAGCCGCAGGCCGCCCAGCCGGAGGCCCCGCAAGCGCCCGGCAGCGAGACCGCAGTTATAGCCGCAAAGGAGCCGGCGCCAGAACCCGAACAGCCGGCCGAAGAAGAGACTGCCTCTGTCGCGGCGCCTCAGGAAACAACACCATTGCCCGCCGTGCAGCAAGACCCCGCCTTGCAAACGACCGCATCGGTTCTGGCCCCCGATATCGGTGCGGCGCCGCAAGCGACCACATTGCCGGTGATCGGCGCGGCGCCGGCTGTCCCTGAGACCAGCGCCGGGGATGAAGCTGTGCAGACTGAGGACGAGGCCGGCGTTGCTCAAGAGCCGGAGCAGGAGGTCCTGGCTCCGCGCATCGGAACGCCGGTGGTTCCCCTGACCGAACGGGACAAGACGCAGGAATTTGCGCAGGCCGGCCCCCAGCCGCAGGACAAGCCGCCGTTTCTGGCTTTTGCGGAACCGTTCGCCAACCCGGAAGACCGGCCGCTGATGTCGATCGTGCTGATTGATGACGCCGGTGCCGTGGGCGCAGAAGCGCTGGCAGAGTTTCCGTATCCCTTGAGCTTTGCCATTGACCCTGACGACCCTGAGGCCGCGGCGAAGATGGCGGCGCGCCGGGCGGCGGGGTTCGAGGTTCTGATGCTGGCGGACCTGCCGCGTGCCGCCACGCCGCAGGACGCCGAGACGGCGCTGGAAGTCTGGCGCGGGAACTTGCCGGAAGCGGTGGCCATTCTGGAAGGGGTGGACACCGGAGTGCAAGGCAACCGGCCGCTGGCGGATCAGGTGGCGGCGATGGCGGCCTCTGCCGGCTATGGCCTGGTGACACAGAACAGCGGCCTCAACACGGTGCAGAAACTGGCGCTGCGGGATGGTGTGCCTGCCGGTGTGGTGTTCCGCGACTTTGACGGGGCGGGCCAGAATCCGCGGGCGATCCGGCGGTTTCTGGATCAGGCGGCGTTCCGGGCCGGACAGGAGGGCGCGGTGATCATGCTGGGCCGTCTGCGGCCCGATACGATTTCGGCGCTGCTGCTTTGGGGGTTGCAGGACCGGGCCGCCCGGGTGGCCCTGGCGCCGGTATCTGCCAGCCTTGAGGCGCAGCTGCCGTCAAAGTGAAACGGCGCCCTGGGCGGGCGCCGTTGCCTCCGGCGGGAGTACTTCGGGAAACGTGAAGCTTCGGCGGTGTCTCTTGGGCGTTACCGGTTGCCGTTGCCGGTAAAGCGGGCGGCATCTGCAGCGGCGCGGCGGATGGCGTTGGATTTATGGACTGTCTCCATATACTCCGCCTCCGGGTCGCTGTCGTAGACAACGCCGCCGCCTGCCTGGATGTAGAGGTTCTGGTCCTTGACGATGGCGGTGCGCAGAGCAATGCACATGTCCATGTCGCCACCGGCCGAGAAATAGCCGACACCGCCGCCGTAGATACCGCGCTTTTCCGGTTCCAGCTCGTCGATGATCTCCATCGCACGCACCTTGGGCGCGCCGGAGACGGTGCCTGCGGGCATGCCGGCAAAGAAGGCATTCAGCGCATCCTTGTCCTCTGCCAGTTCCCCCACGACGTTGGAGACGATATGCATCACGTGGCTGTAGCGTTCGATGATGAATTTCTCAGTCGGGCGCACGGTGCCGATTTTAGAAACCCGGCCGGTGTCGTTGCGGCCAAGGTCCAGCAGCATCAAGTGCTCGGCCAGTTCCTTCTTGTCGGCGAGCAGATCCAGTTCCAGCGCCTTGTCTTCCTCAGGCGTGGCGCCGCGGGGACGGGTGCCTGCGATCGGGCGGATGGTAACTTCTTGGCCGAAGACGCGGACCAGGATTTCAGGGCTCGCGCCCACCACCTGGAAGCCGCCGAAGTTGAAGTAGAACATAAAGGGCGACGGGTTGGTGCGCCGCAAAGAGCGGTAGAGGGCGAAGGGCGGCTGGCGGAACTCCTGGGTCCACCGTTGTGCCGGCACCACCTGGAAGATGTCGCCTGCGCGGATGTAGTCCTTGGCCTTCTCCACCGCGGCCATGTAGCCCTCTTTGGTGAAATTCGATACCGGCGGCGCGACCTCATCAGCATCGCCGAGATCGCGGCTTTCCGCGGGCATGGCGCGTTCCAGATCGCGGACCGCGTCCATCACCCGTTCCGCAGCCTGAGCGTAGGCCGCCTTGGCGGTCTGGCCGTCGCTGGCCCAGGCGGGGGAGACCACGGTGACCTCGCCCTTGACCCCGTCCAGAACCGCAATCACCGAGGGCCGCAGCATCAGCGCATCGGGCAGGCCGAGCGGGTCGGGGTTCACGTCCGGCAGGTGCTCCACCAGCCGGATCATGTCATAGCCAAGATAGCCGAAGAGACCGGCGGCAGCCTGGGGCAGATCGTCGGGCAGGGCAATTTTGCTTTCTGCAATCAGCGCCCGCAGGTTGTCCATTGGGTTGCCGTCCTGCGGCGTGAAGTCATCCGCGTCAAACCGCGCTGAGCGGTTGAGCGCGGACTGCTCGCCGTGGCAGCGCCAGACCAGATCCGGTTTCATGCCGATGATCGAATAGCGCCCGCGCACTTCGCCGCCGGTCACCGATTCCAGCATGAAGGCATCCTTTTGGGCGCCGGTGAGCTTGAGCATCAGCGACACCGGCGTGTCAAGGTCGGCGGCAAGGCGGGTGTAGACGACCTGGTTTTCGCCGGCCTCATAGGCCTTGGCGAAACTGTCGAAATCGGGGGTCAGGGCCATGGGTGCTTGCCTTGATTACTGGAAGTTTGCCTGCGCTGCATTCAGCGCCTGCTGGTCGACACGGGGTTCGGCGCGGGCTTGGACATCCTGCACATAGGCCTGGAACAGCTCCTCGGCCAGCGACTGGTCCAGTTGCGCCTGCAGGGCCTGGGTGAGCAGGGTCATGTCGTCGCTCTGCTCCGGCGGCAGGATGGCATCGAGACGGACCACAACGGCCGAGTTCGCATCTTGCACCAGGCGGAACTCTCCGACCTCCATATCGAACACCCCGGTAACCAGCTCCGCCGGCACGGTGTCGATGTAGGCAGTGCGGGTCAGTCCGGTTTCGGTTTTGACCTCGGCGTCTTCCGCAAAGTTATCCTGGGCCTCTGCCTGAGCCAGCAGCTCCTCACCCTGTGCTTTCAGGGCGTTTGCCAGGCGGTCAGCCTGCCAGGCAGCCAGGACCTTGTCTTTGGCTTCTGCAAAGGGTTCGGGGCGTTCGGGCAGAACCTCGTCAAGGCGCAGGGCGAACAGGCTGCCATCGTCCAGGAAATTCACTTCCGGAAAGTCATCTGCGGTGACCGCAGCAGCGGCGGTGCGGAACCCTTCATATGCGGCGATGCCCTCGCTGGACTCTTCGGTCCAGTTGATCTGAACCAGTTCCAGCCCGCTCTCGGTCGCCAGCTCCTCCAGGGTCGCGCCGCCGGCAAGCATGTCGTCGATATCTTCGGCCTGCGCCTCCACCAGGCGGCGGGCACGGCCGGAGGCGAGTTCCTCGCGCAGTTCCGGCTCTGCCTGATCAAAGGTTGTGATCTGGGCTTCCAGACGGCCGTTCACACGGTAGAGCGCCGGGCCGAGATCGGAGGGCAGGGGGCCTGCCACAGTGCCAACCTCAGCAGCAAACACATCTGTGCCTGCCGCGCCGAGATCACCCATGGTCACGTCGCCCATGTCAACGTCCTGCAGAGTCAGCCCGCGGGCCTCGACAACGCTTTCAAAGGTGGCTCCGCCGGTTTCCAGCTGCGCCTTCGCGCTGGCCGCGGCCTCCTGATCGGCAAAGACCAGACGCTCGACCAGGCGGCGTTCGGGCACCTGATACTGTTCGCTGCGGTCTTCAAACAGCTGCTGCAGGGCAGTCTCGTCGATCTCAACCTCATCCATCAGCATGGAAGGGCGCAGGGCGGCGTAGGTAATGACCTTGGTTTCCGGCAGCATGAACTGGTCCTGATTGGCCTCGTAGAAGGCTTGCAGGTCCTCATCTGACGGAACCTCGGCGGTCAGTGCGATGTCAGCAGCATTGAGCTGAACGTAAGAGAAGCTGCGGCGGGCGCCGATGAAACCGGTCAGGGTTTCGGTCAGCGTTTCCGGCATTTTGGTGCCGGACAGAACTGCACCCTGCACCATTGTGCGGGCGGCTTCGCGGCGCAGGTCCTCTTCGAATTCTTTCTCGGTCAGGCCGGCGTTGCGCAGGGCAAAGCGGTAGGCGTCGCGGTCGAATTCGCCGCTGACGCTTTGGAAGGCATCAATTGAAGAGAGTTCTTCGATCAGGTTTTCATCGCCGATCGACAGGCCCAGCTGCTTGGCTTCGTGGTCCAGTGCCGCCAGAGAGATCAGCCGCCCGAGAACCATCCGGTCCATCCCGAAGGCAGTCATCTGCGACATCGACACCGCCTGTCCGGTCTGAGCCTGCAGGGCGCGCTGCTCGCGCTGAAGCTCGCGGACATAGTTTCCGATGCTGACTTCCTCATCGCCGACCTGGGCAACGGAGGAGGAGGAACTGGTGAAATTCACCGCGCCAAATCCGGCGAGGCCGACAATCAGCATCCCCATCAGGATCCAGACAAAGGTTTTGGATAGGTGTTTCATGCCTGCGGCCATGATGCCCTCTTTATTGTTCTGCTGCGCAAGGGTTTGCCTGGCAGCGGGAAATGCCGCTGACTGAATACGCGGCTGCCCGCAGAGGGGCAAGACGGTTGCGGATCAAACTGCTGGATGATCAGGGATTAAAGGCCGCCAGACGGTCGAACAGCGTCCGGATGCCTGCCCGGTCCACATTTGCAAAGGCAATGCGGAACTGGCGGTCGCCATCCGGGTCGCCTGCGGGCATGAACATCGAGCCCGGCAGCATCAGGATCGAGGCATCAGACACCAGCCGCTTTGCGATCTCCTCGGATGGCGCGTCAAAGGGGTGTTCGACATAGGCAAAATAGGCGCCGCAGCCGAGCAGTTTCCAGCCTTTGGCCGCCAGTACCGGGAACCCTTCCTCAATCGCGGCGCGGCGGTCCAGGATTTCCTGGCGTTCGCCCGCCAGCCAATCCTGCAGGTTTTCAATTCCCCATAGGGCGCCGGCCTGGCCCAGCTGCGAGGGGCAGATTGTGACGGTATCCAGAAACTTCTCCATTTCGAACATCCGGTCCTCAGATGCCGCAATGGCGCCGACCCGGTGGCCGGTCAGCCGGTAAGCCTTGGAAAAGGAGTAGAGATGGATCAGGGTCCTGTCCCACTCCGGCATCTGAAACAGCCCGTGCGGCGCGCCCTCACGGCTGTCGAAATCGCGGTAGGTCTCGTCTACGATGAGCGCCAGGCCGCGGTCGCGGGCGAGGCTGAAGAAGGCCTGCACCAGCCCGGCGGGGTATTCGACGCCGCAGGGATTGTTGGGTGTCACCAGAACGATGGCGCGGGTGCGCTCCGTGATCAGGGATTCTGCAAGCGCGAGATCCGGCAGCATGCCTTCGCCGACGTGCAGCGGAACGGCCGTGACACCGGATATGTCCAGCCACATTTTGTGATTGAAGTACCAGGGGACCGGGATGATCACCTCGTCGCCTTCACCGCAAAGCGCAGCAATGGCGGCGGCAAAGGCCTGGTTGCAGCCGGAAGTGATGGCGATCTGCCCAGCCCGCACGCCGGCCCGGTAATGCGTGGAGATCTGCCGCGCCAGCGCCTGGCGCAGAGGCTCATTGCCCAGCACCGGGCCATAGAGGTGGGCTGAAACGTCGGTCAGCGCAGCGTCGGCCAGCGCCTGGCGCAGCCCCTGGGGCGGGGCTTCGGCCGGGGCAGCTTGGCTCACGTTCAGCAGAGGGCGGTCCGGGGGAAATGCGGTCCCGGCCACCCAGCGGCGCGATTCGACGATGGGCGAGACAAAAGTGGTTTGGGTGCGGGGCAGGGGCATGAGCGGCTCCGGGCTGCGGCGTGTCTTCCGGCGCGTCCGATTGCGCCCGGCATATGTCTGGCACGGCGCCGGTCGCGGCTCAAGCAGGAAGGCCCAAAAGAAAAGGCGCGCTGTAACGCGCGCCTCTGACACCTTGAAACAGAGCCGGGTCAGTCTTTGCCGCGGTAGGGCTCCACGTACTGCAACGCCATGTCCCAGGGAAAGAAGATCCAGGTGTCCTGGCTTACTTCGGTGATGAAGGTGTCCACCATCGGGCGCCCCTTGGGCTTGGCATAGACAGTGGCAAAATGCGCCTTGGGGTACATCTCGCGCACCAGTTCCAGGGTTTTGCCGCTGTCGACCAGGTCGTCGATGATCAGCACGCCCTCGCCGTCGCCCATCAGATCAGCGTCCGGGGCTTTCAGCACCTCTGCTTCGCCTTGGGCTTGGTGGTGGTAGGACCGTACCGAGATCGTATCGACGGTACGGATGTCCAGTTCGCGGCTGACGATCATGGCCGGCGCCATGCCGCCGCGGGTAATCGCCACAACGGCACGCCAAGCGCCGCCATCGGGGCCTTGCCCGTCCAGACGCCAGGCCAGCGCGCGCGAGTCGCGATGGATCTGGTCCCAGCTGATGTGAAAGCCTTTTTCGTGCGGCAGACGGTCAGTCATGTTTCTTGCTCCCCGCGAAATCGCGTCAGCTTGCCGGATCCGGGGCTGCAGCCCGGGCCCGGTATCAGATTTTACTTCGAAATATCCGGTGCATCCACCGCCTTCATGCCCACTACATGATAGCCTGCATCCACATGCAGGTTCTCGCCGGTCACGCCGGAGCTGAGATCGGACAGCAGGTAAAGTGCGGAATTGCCGACGTCGCCGATGGTCACATTGCGGCGCAGCGGCGAGTTGTACTCGTTCCACTTCATGATGTAGCGGAAGTCGCCAATGCCGGAGGCGGCCAGGGTCTTGATCGGGCCAGCCGAGATCGCGTTGACGCGGATGCCGTCCTTGCCCAGATCCTCGGCCAGGTATTTGACCGAAGCCTCGAGCGCGGCCTTGGCCACACCCATGACATTGTAATGGGGCATCACCTGTTCGGCACCGTAGTAGGTGAGGGTCAGCAGCGAGCCGCCTTCGGTCATCAGCTTCTCGGCGCGTTTTGCAACCGCAGTGAAGGAAAAGACCGAAATGTCCATGGTCATCTGGAAATTGCTGCGGCTGGTGTCGACATAGCGGCCGCGCAGCTCGTTCTTGTCGGAAAACCCGATGGCGTGAACCACAAAGTCCAGCTTGCCCCACTTGGCTTCCAGCTCGGCGAACAGGCCGTCGATCGAGGCTTCGTCCGAAACATCGCAGGGCAGGACGATATCGCTGCCCAGCTGCTCGGCCAGCGGTCCGACCCGCTTTTTCAGTGCTTCACCCTGATAGGAAAAGGCAAGCTCGGCGCCGGCATCGGCGCAAGCCTTGGCAATCCCCCAAGCAATGGATTTGTCGTTGGCCAGGCCCATGATGAGGCCGCGCTTACCGGCCATCAGTTGACTAGACATGCAGGTTCTCCGCCTGTGATCTCTTGAATTAGACGGTGTTTAGTATGCCGCGCGGGCCGCTTCAAGGGTGCACGCCCTTGCCGCCGGGCAGGAAGCTGCATAGGTTGCAGCGAAACCCCACGATGAGGTGCACAATGTCCGACCGTTCCGGAATTTTTGCAGGCGACGATCCGTTTGCAATCGCCCGCGCCTGGCTGGCGGAGGCGGAGCAGTCAGAACCCAATGATCCCAACGCCATTGCACTGGCCACGGTGGACGAAAGCGGACTGCCCAATTCCCGGATGGTGCTGCTCAAGGAAATCGAAGACGGTGCCTTTGTGTTTTACACGAACTACGAAAGTGCAAAGGCGCAGGAGTTGGATCAAGCAGGCAAGGCCGCTTTTGTGATGCACTGGAAATCTCTGCGCCGCCAGATCCGGGTGCGCGGAACAATCAGCCGCGAGGACGGGCCGCAGGCTGACGAATACTACAGGTCCCGTTCGCTCAAAAGCCGCCTTGGCGCCTGGGCATCGAAACAATCGCAGCCCCTGGACAGCCGCGGTACGCTGATGGCGGAGGTAGCCAAGGTGACGGCTTTGAAGGGGCCGAACCCGGAGAGGCCGCCATTCTGGGGCGGCTACAGGCTGGCGCCTGTTGAGATCGAATTTTGGGCTGATGGCGCATTCCGGCTGCATGACCGGTTTCGCTGGCGTCGCAAAGAGGGCACCGCAGAATGGGAAATTCTGCGGCTAAACCCGTGATGGAAATAGTTAACGTTTACCTAGGGTCAATAGCAGTTTCATGACAATTTCAAGACTTTTTAGCTTGAAATCCAAGGTCAGAATTGCGCATCAGAGCTTCATCAAAAATAATAAAACGTGGTGGGAAAAGTAAGTGGCAGAAGATCTCAGCAGCTTGCATCAGATTCAGGGGCTGGTGAAGTGGTTCGACCCGGCCAAAGGTTACGGGTTTGTCGTATCTGACGAGGGCGGTCCGGACATTCTTCTCCACGTTAACGTGCTGCGCAATTTCGGCCAAAGCTCTGTCGCGGACGGGGCAAGGATCGAAATTGTAACGCATCAGACCGGCCGCGGTGTTCAGGCGGTTGAGGTTCTTTCCATCATGCCGCCGGAACGCGACGACACTCCGGTGCTGAGCGATTTCGCCGAGCTGGATATGGACAGCCTTCAAAGCGAACCGCTGGAGCCGGCGAGGGTCAAATGGTTCGACAAGGGCAAGGGGTTCGGCTTTGCCAATGTCTTTGGCCGCGGCGAGGATGTTTTCCTGCATGTCGAGGTTCTGCGCCAGTCCGGGCTTGCCGATCTGCAGCCGGGCGAAGCGCTGGCGATGCGGGTGATCGACGGCAAGCGCGGCCGCATGGCGGTAGAAGTGCTGGCCTGGGAAGCCGCGCTTCAGCCCGGCGCGTCGGACTGACACCATGAGACGGCGCCTAGTTCAACTGAGCTTGTGCGCCGCCCTGACCGTTATTGCTGCCCCGGCGCTTGCAGCGGACTGCGCGCCGGGCCGGGTCGATTTACGCGGCGCCTGGGGACAGGCAGCCTTTGACGTCGAGATCGCCGACAGCGAGGCCGAACGGGCAAAGGGGCTGATGTTCCGGAAAGAGCTGCCGCGCGGGGCAGGGATGCTGTTTGTTTATGAACAGCCGCAACCGGCCGCCTTCTGGATGAAGAACACGCTGATCCCCCTGGACATCATCTTTCTGGATGAACGGGGACAGGTGACGTCTATTCACGAAAACGCAGTGCCCGGCGATCTGACACCGATCCCCGGCGGCGACCAGGTGTTTGCGGTCCTTGAAATTAACGGCGGGCTCGCCCGCAGTTATGGCATCTCAGCCGGCAGCCAGATGCGCCACAAAATTTTTTCCGGTAGCGGCGCAGTTTGGCCCTGTTAGGGGTTTTCAAATCAATCCGCCGGAGATAGGAAGGCGCACGGTCCGGGGCGTGGCGCAGTCTGGTAGCGCACCTGTTTTGGGTACAGGGGGTCGTGAGTTCGAATCTCGCCGCCCCGACCACTCCACATCATAAAACCTCAGCGAATCTTTCGCGGCAGCGCAGCCTGCAGGGAATCGTTTCGCGCGCATGGAGAGTTGTTAGACGCTAGCGCAACCTAAGGCGTTAATACTTCCTTAACCCCTTGTTAAGGCTTCTTCAATCAATTGGCGCGAAGGCGCATCAGATTGTTAACTGCGGTGCGGGTGCCGTAAGGGGAAGGCCATTAAGTCACGGTAAGGTCACCGTTAACTCCCTTAGGCGGCTGCAGTCTCCTGTTCTGGCCGAAGAATCCTCTGGCGGGCGTTCTTCCGGTGCTGGCGTCTTCAGCAGCCAAGGAGGCAAGTCACTCGCCTGACAATAGAAATTCGAGGTCACTGCTAGGTGTACTGAATGAGTTGAAACAGTGACCGCCTGTGGATGAATCAAATCGCACCGGCGGACCCTGCAAAGCGTAGAAAGCGTCAACAGCAAAGATCCTTTCCAAGACGTAAATTTAACGTTGACCCCTTGTGTCAGAATACGCCAAATTGTGTTCACCGGTTGCGGTGGCACTAGATCTGGTGGGTTTTGGAGCCGCAGCAACAACGCTGAAAACAGCACACAGTCCTGGGAAGAACGGCCGGCGAGGGCCTCGGGTACGCCAAATGCGGTGTGCACAGGAATGTTCGTGTGTTCTGCAGCCGGGGCAGATTGGTGCGGGGGCACCGCGACACATGAACGATGAGTGCTTGAGAAGGGGCAAAGCATGAAGATCGAACGGAAATTCACCAAACCCGGACAGGATGCCTATGCCGATCTGGCCTTTGTCTCGGCCACTTCGGAAATCCGCAACCCGGACGGGACCATCGTTTTCCGTCTCGACAATATCGAAATTCCCGCGTCCTGGAGCCAGGTTGCCAGCGACGTCATCGCCCAGAAGTATTTCCGCAAGGCCGGCGTGCCGTCCCGCCTGAAGAAGGTCCGCGAAAAGGGCGTGCCGGAGTTCCTGTGGCGCTCTGTGCCCGACGATGGCGCCGTCCTCGGCGGCGAGACCTCCTCCAAGCAGGTGTTTGACCGTCTGGCAGGCGCTTGGGCCTATTGGGGCTGGAAGGGCGGTTATTTCTCCTCCGAGGAGGACGCGCGCGCCTATTACGACGAGATGCGCTATATGCTGGCGACCCAGCGTTCGGCGCCGAACTCGCCCCAGTGGTTCAACACCGGCCTTCACTGGGCCTATGGCATCGACGGCCCGGCGCAGGGCCATCACTATGTCGACTACAAGACCGGCAAGCTGACCAAATCGGACAGCGCCTATGAGCACCCGCAGCCGCACGCCTGCTTTATCCAGTCGGTGTCCGACGATCTGGTCAAGGACGGCGGCATCATGGACCTGTGGGTGCGCGAGGCGCGGCTGTTCAAATACGGCTCCGGCACCGGCACCAACTTCTCCCATCTGCGCGCGGAGGGCGAGCCGCTGTCCGGCGGCGGCAAATCCTCAGGCCTGATGGGGTTCCTCAAAATCGGCGACCGCGCGGCGGGCGCCATCAAATCAGGCGGCACAACCCGTCGGGCAGCAAAAATGGTGATCGTCGACGCGGATCACCCGGATATCGAACAGTTCATCGAATGGAAGGTTCTGGAAGAGCAGAAAGTCGCGTCGATCGTCGCAGGCTCCAAAATGCACGAGAAGATGCTGAACGGCATTTTCGAGGCGATCCGCAGCTGGGACGGGGCCGAAGCGGATGCCTATGACCCGGCGGTCAACGGCGGGCTGAAGTCGGCGATCCGCGAAGCCAAAAAGGTAGCGATCCCGGAAACTTACATCAAGCGCGTGCTGGACTACGCCAAGCAGGGCCACACCTCGATCGAGTTTCCGACCTATGACACCGATTGGGACTCGGAGGCCTACAGCTCTGTTTCCGGGCAGAACTCCAACAACTCGATCCGGGTGACCAACGCCTTCCTGCACGCAGTCGAAAAGAACGCGGACTGGGAGCTGGTCAACCGCACCGACGGCAACGTTGCCAAGGTGGTCAAGGCCCGCGACTTGTGGGAAAAAGTCGGCCACGCGGCCTGGGCCTGCGCCGATCCGGGCATCCAGTTCCACGACACGGTGAACGAGTGGCACACCTGCCCGGAAGACGGTGAGATCCGCGGTTCAAACCCTTGTTCGGAATACATGTTCCTGGACGACACCGCCTGCAATCTGGCGTCGCTGAACCTGCTCAGCTTCCTGAAGGACGGGCTGTTCCAGGCGGATGATTTCATGCATTCCTGCCGTTTGTGGACGCTGACGCTGGAAATCTCGGTGATGATGGCGCAGTTCCCGTCCAAGGAAATCGCGCAGCGTTCCTATGACTTCCGCACCCTGGGCCTGGGCTATGCCAATATCGGCGGGCTCTTGATGAACATGGGCTACGGCTATGACTCGGACGAGGGCAGGGCGCTGTGCGGTGCGCTGACTGCGCTGATGACTGGTGTCGCCTATGCCACCTCGGCCGAGATCGCCTCGGAGCTGGGGGCCTTCCCGGGCTATGCGAAAAACGCAGACCACATGCTGCGGGTGATCCGCAACCATCGAAATGCTGCAAAGGGTAACGCAGACGGCTATGAATCGCTGTCCGTGAAACCGGTGCCGCTGGACATCGCCAGCTGCCCGGATGCGCTGCTGACCGATCTGGCGGCCAGCGCCTGGGATGAGGCGCTGGAGCTCGGCGAAAAGCACGGCTACCGTAACGCGCAGACCACGGTGATTGCGCCCACCGGCACCATCGGGCTGGTAATGGATTGCGACACCACCGGGATCGAGCCGGACTTTGCGCTGGTGAAGTTCAAGAAGCTGGCTGGCGGCGGCTACTTCAAAATCATTAACCGCTCGGTGCCGTCGGCGCTGGAGGGGCTGGGCTACAGCTCTGCCCAGATTGAGGAGATCGTGTCCTATGCGGTGGGCCACGGCTCCATCGGCAATGCGCCGGGCATCAACCACACCTCGCTGGCCGGTCACGGCTTTGGCCCCAACGAGCTGGCCAAGGTGGACGCGGCGCTGGAATCGGCCTTTGACATCCGGTTCGTGTTCAACCAGTGGACCCTGGGTGAGGATTTCTGCACCGGCGTGCTGGGCATCCCGGCGCCCAAGCTGAACGATCCGACCTTTGATCTGCTGCGCCACCTGGGCTTTACCAAGGCAGACATCGATGCGGCCAACGACCACGTCTGCGGCACCATGACCCTGGAGGGCGCGCCGCATCTGAAGGAAGAGCATTACGCGATCTTTGACTGCGCCAACCCGTGCGGCAAAAAAGGTAAGCGTTTCCTGAGTGTTGACAGCCATATCTACATGATGGCAGCAGCCCAGAGCTTTATCTCCGGTGCGATCTCCAAGACCATCAACATGCCGAATTCGGCCACCATCGAGGACTGCCAGAAAGCTTATGAGCTGAGCTGGAGCCTGGGGGTGAAAGCCAACGCGCTGTACCGCGACGGCTCCAAGCTGAGCCAGCCGCTGGCGGCCGCGCTGGTGGAGGATGACGACGACGCGGCGGAGGTGCTGGAGAGCGGCTCGACCCAGGAAAAGGCCGCGGTGCTGGCGGAGAAGATCGTCGAGAAAGTGGTCATCAAAGAGGTGCTGAAATCGCACCGCACCAAGATGCCGCAGCGGCGCAAGGGTTACACCCAAAAGGCGGTTGTTGGCGGCCACAAGGTGTACCTGCGCACCGGCGAATATGAGGACGGCAACCTCGGTGAGATCTTCATCGACATGCATAAGGAAGGCGCAGGCTTCCGGGCGATGATGAACAACTTCGCCATCGCGGTGTCGGTCGGCCTGCAGTACGGCGTGCCGCTGGAGGAGTTTGTCGACGCCTTCACCTTCACCAAGTTCGAGCCCGCGGGCATGGTCCAGGGCAACGACTCGATCAAGAATGCGACCTCAATCCTCGACTACGTGTTCCGCGAACTGGCGGTCAGCTATCTGGACCGCACCGATCTGGCGCATGTGAAGCCGGAAGGCGCGACCTTCGACGACCTGGGCCGCGGCGAGGAAGAAGGCGTGTCGAACGTCTCCGAGCTGAGCGAAAGCGCCGCAACGCGGTCTCTGGAAGTGCTCAAGCAAATCTCCTCGACCGGCTACTTGCGCAAGCGTCTGCCGCAGGAACTGGTGGTGCTGCAAGGCGGCCAGACAGATGCGGGGATCTTGGGAACCGGCACCGATCCGGTTGCAGCATTGCAGTCGCTGGTACCGGAAACCACTGAGGCACCAGCGCAAAGCACTGGCGGAATGGACGCCCGCACCAAGGCAAAAATGCAAGGATACGAGGGCGAAGCCTGCGGCGAATGCGGCAACTACACGCTGGTGCGCAACGGCACCTGCATGAAATGCAACACCTGCGGGGGCACCTCCGGCTGCAGCTGAGGACCTCTGCCTGCGGCGCCGGCATACCCCCGACGGCGCCGCAAACAAGTAAACTGAAGCAGGACGAACCTGCTTTGCACGAGATCCGGAATGGGTGCGCCTGTTCTGAACACCGGGATGGCCCAGGTAAGAAAATACTTTCGGGCAGTCAATGAAGGAGCCTGACCGGTGATAACTGGCTTCCTCTGTCGCAGAGGAAGCCATTTTCTTTGGTTATCTTGGGCTGCTTGGGTGGGTAATCGGGCAGCCTTATAATCAGAATTATGTTATATAATAGCTGCTTCAGGCGGCATTGCACCCACACGGCCATCCGAGTATTTTAGAATAGAAATCAGGGCCTTAAAGGCCGAAGTAAACCTTCTTGCGCGACGCTGGCGACCAGTTGCCCGTCCTCCGTATAGATAGCACCTCGGTTAAAACCGCGGCCACTGCCGGTGAATGGCGCATCCATTGTGTACAGATGCCAGTTCTCGAAATGCACCGGCGCGTGGAACCACATGGCATGATCCAGGCTGGCGGTCATGGCGGCGGGCTTGTGGAACGTCAGCCCATGCGGCCGCATCGATGAACCTAGCAAACCGAAATCCGATGCATAGGCCATAAGGATATGCTGCAGTTCCGGCCCGGCGTCCTTGGCTGCTTCCATTCTGATCCACATGTGATTGACGTCACTGGTTTCCTCGGGCGCCAGAGGATCGCGCGGCTCAACCTCGCGGATCTCAAACGGCCGCGGTCGTGTGAACTCGCCTCGCTTGGCTGGATCCACCCGGAAGGCATTGCGCAGCAGGATTTCATGGCGCGGCTCCAGGCCTTCAGGCCCTGCAACCGGCGGCATCGGATGCTGATGCTGCCAGCCGTCTTCCTGGGCATGGAACGATGCTGCCAGGTTCAGGATCTGCTTGCCGTTCTGCATGGCGACAACCCGGCGCGTTGTGAAGCTGCCGCCGTCGCGGGCTGGATCAACCTCGTAAATGACGGGCCTGGACGGATCGCCCGGACGGATGAAATATGCATGAAGAGAATGGCATAAGCGTCCGGAAACAGAGGCATAAGCCGCGGCCAATGCCTGTGCGATAACCTGACCGCCGTAAATGCGCGTCGGCGTTTCACCGCCGGAGCCTGAGCCGCGGTAAAGGTTGGTGTCCAATAGCTCCAGATCCAGCAGATCGAGCAGCACCTTTGCGGTATCTGTCATTTGCAGCGCTTTCTATGGTCGGGTCATCTCAGGCTGCTCATCATAGCCGGAAACGCGGCGCTTGGAAGTCATGCCGTGATTGCGCTTTGCACCAACGCTTTGAGTTCCGGCCGCGACGGGTAAGAGCTGGACGGCGCCAGTTGGGTCAGAAACACTACCGACAGATCCAGCTGCCGGTCGATCCAGAAAAACGTCGAGGCTATGCCGCCCCAGCTGAAATCACCAACCGAACCGGGGCAGCGGGCCCGGGCCGGATTTAGCACTACGGCACCGCCAAGGCCAAAGCCCATACCTTCCATCGGCTGCTCCGCAAAGCTTTGCGGCCCCATTGACGCGATCTCACCCGGCAAATGGTTTTGCATCATGAAATCAGCGGCTTGCGGGCTGATAATAAAGCCGTCGCCGCATCTTCCCCGGAGCCGGAGCATGTCTGCAAATCTCATGTAGTCGTCAAGCGTTCCGACCAGACCGCCGCCGCCGGAGTGCATCGTTGCCTTCTGAAACGGCGACTTTTCCCAGCTGTCCGTCAGCCGCAAGCTTTCGGTTCCAGTCTCCGCTGAGTTCAGTGCCATGGCGTCACCGGCCAGCGGTGTGTAGAGAGAGGCGAACCGGTTCCCTGCCCCGGCTGGCACCTGGAAGCCGGTCTCGCACATGCCGAGCGGTTCAAATATCTCCTCAGAAATGAACTGGCCCAGGGTTTTTCCGGAGACCACTTCGACGATACGGCCCAGCACATCGGTTGCCACCGAGTATTCCCACCGGGTCCCGGGCTGAAAGGCCAGCGGCAGTTCCGACAGGCGCGACACCATCGAGGCCAGGCTGCCTTGGTCCGGCTTGAACATAAGATCCGCGCGCTCCATTGCCTCTGGAAGAAGCCCGGGATTGAAGGAATAGCTGAGCCCGCTGGTATGGGTCAGCAGCTGATGCAGCGTAGGCACCGGGCAGCGCTCCGTCTGGCTGATGCTGCCAGCACTTGGTGTCAACGCCTGCATGTCACTGAATTCGGGCAGAAAATCACTAATGGGCGCATCCAGATGGAACAATCCCCGTTCCAGCAGGATCATCAGCGCCACCGACGTCACCGGTTTGGTCATCGAATAGAGCCGCACCAGGGTGTCGCGGGTGAACGGCAGCTCGTCCTCAACGTTCCGCAGGCCGGTTGAATGACTGAAAACCTCGTGGCCGCCGCTCTTGATCAGAAGAGCGCTTCCAGGATATTTCCGTTCATCCACATAGCGTTGCTGCCAGGACTTGATCCGTTCGAACCGGTCAGTTTGCATCACCGCTCTCCTGTATTGAGCCATTGTCCGTCCGGTTGGAAACACAAGGTGTGCAGCCTTGACCGCCCGGCCGGGTGAAAGTCGCGCAAGGCGTCATGTGTTGGCAAGAGGTGAAATGCTTTTTCACATTGCCAGCAAACCGCGCAATCGAGAGCGTGATGCGCACAAATAATTCCCGCAGCGTTTTTTCATATTCGCATCCTTTTGTGTATTCGCATTTCGAGGAAAATTGTCTTAGTAGTTCAAGGAGAAGGACAGCAAGGAATTTCATCTGATGAAGAGTATTCTGGTATTGAACGGCCCGAATTTGAACCTGCTCGGCACCCGGCAGCCGGACGTTTACGGGTCCGTCACTTTGCCAATGGTCGAACAGGGTTGTCAGGCACACGGCAAGACGCTTGGGTTGGATGTTGCCTGCCTGCAGTCCAACCATGAGGGCGCGCTGATCGACGCCATTCACGCCGCCAAAGGCATGCACCAAGGGATTATTTTGAATGCCGGGGCCTATACGCACACGTCCATTGCGTTGATGGACGCGCTGATTTCCGTGGAAATTCCGGCAGTTGAAGTCCATCTTTCAAACATCCACGCACGTGAGCCATTCCGGCACACGTCCTATATTGCCAAGGCAGCGTTGGGTCAGATCTGCGGCTTCGGTGCCAAAGGTTATCTCTTGGCGCTGGATGCCTTGGCCGAACATCTGAACGCGGCTGGGCCGGCATGACGTTCAAGGACTACCTGAACTTCGTTTGCGGGGCTCAGAGGCTGGAGGTGCTGTGGCACCAGCATGTGAGGCAGATGGCCTCGTTCGGTTTTGACCGGCTGATTTACGGACACACGCGGTTCAAGACGGAGACCTCTCTGGGAGATCCCGAGGACTTTGTCATCTTGTCCAATCACCAAAACGAGTATCTGAACGGCTTTCTGCACAAGGGGCTGTACTTGTCGGCACCTATGCTCCGATGGGCGCTGGACAATGAGGGCGCCGGCAGCTGGCGCATTGTCCAGGACATGGCAGCAACCGGGACGTTGACGCCGGAGGCCAGAAAGGTGCACGAGTTTAACCAGAGGTTGGACATGACAGCCGGGTACACGATCAGCTTTCATTCGGCCTCGAACCGCTACAAGGGCGCAATCTCGCTTGCGGCTAAACCCGGCATGACCCAGGACGAGGTCGACGCGGTATGGGCGGACTGCGGTGAGGACATTGTCCTGATGAACAACGTCGCGCATCTGAAGATCCTGACCCTGCCCTATGCCGCACCAAACCGCAGCCTGACCAAACGGCAACGGGAAGTCTTGCAATGGGTCGGCGACGGTAAGACCACACAAGATATTGCGCTATTAATGGGATTAACACCCGCTACGATTGAAAAACACCTGCGTCTTGCGCGCGCCTCCTTGTCGGTTGAGACGACTGCACAGGCCGTTTTGAAGGCCGCCTTGCACAATCAGATGTACGTTGTAGACGCATAATTGCACGTCTGGGCTGTTTGTGGCGGCTGAAGCAGCTTTATGAAATTATTCGCCTTTTTCCGGATAACTCTGACCCTGTAGCACGGGCCGGAGAAATACCTGATGCGCAAAAGCGCTAGACGCCAATTAGCATCAAAAAGTAAGGAATTCTGTACTACCGTTAAAGGGTAATTCACTGCATGTTGCACATGTTCCGTGAGTGGTGGCTTTGGCCAAGGAACTTTGGGTATCGACCCTTGCGATTACAAGGCTCTCCTACCTGGTCGGGTATAGGCGCGTATTGGTCCGCGTCTATCCCGGATATCAGAGGGGCTCCATCCATCCCCATCAGTGGGGCCCCTCACATGCAGCACAGCTTGTTTTCGACGTAACCTGGCAATCCGGCGCCAGTCCTGGATCTGCCGCAGCCTTAGCTATAGGCGATAAAAAGAAACCGGCGGATGGAAGCCACCCGCCGGTCAAAACAAAAAAAGGTGTCAGCAGTGCTGATCAGCCCTGAGCGGCTTTGGCCACTTCTGCTGCGAAGTCTTCTTTTTCGACTTCGATGCCTTCGCCGACTTCCACACGGACGAAGCCGGTGATGGTGGCGCCAGCTTCCTTGGCCGCGGCTTCCACGGTCAGGTCCGGGTTCACCACGAACTGCTGGTTCAGCAGGGTCGATTCAGCCACGAATTTCTTCATGCGGCCTTCGATCATCTTCTCGATCACCTGCTCCGGCTTGCCGGACTCGCGGGCGATGTCCATCTGGACCTGCTTTTCCTTCTCGACAACCGACGCATCCAGGTCGGCTTCGGACAGTGCGGCCGGGTTAACGGCGGCAATGTGCATTGCAACCTGCTTGCCGATCGCTTCGTCGCCGCCGTTCATGGCAACCAGAACGCCGATCTTGCCCATGCCAGCGGTGGCCGCGTTGTGCACGTAGGACACAACGGTTTCGCCTTCCAGCTTCTCCATGCGGCGCAGCGACATGTTCTCGCCGATGGTGGCGATTTTGTCGGTCAGGGTTGCTTCGACGGACTTGCCGCCCAGGTCGGCTGCTTTCAGCGCTTCGACGTCGTCTGCGGACAGAGCGGCCTTGGCGATGCCTGCGACCATTTCCTGGAATTCGCCGTTCTTGGCAACGAAGTCGGTTTCGGAGTTCACTTCAACCGCAACGCCTTTGCCGCCTTCGACGACCACGGCCACCAGGCCTTCAGCAGCGGTACGGCCGGATTTCTTGGCGGCTTTCGCCAGGCCCTTGGTGCGCAGCCAGTCCACAGCGGCTTCCATGTCGCCGTTGTTTTCGACCAGTGCTTTCTTCGCGTCCATCATGCCTGCGCCGGTGGATTCGCGCAGTTCTTTCACCATTGCTGCAGTGATTGCCATCTTGGGCTCTCCTCAATTCAAAAACGGATTTGGGGCAGGTGATACCCTGCCCCGCATGTCAGTTCCGTGACAGGACGGATCAGGCTTCGGCGGCTGCTTCTTCAGCAACGGCTTCTTCTGCCGGTGCCTCTTCCAGCGCGCCCAGGTCAACGCCTGCTGCGCCCAGCTGAGCCGA
This sequence comes from Leisingera sp. ABM4_103, assembly GCF_056158685.1. Classification (NCBI taxonomy): domain Bacteria; kingdom Pseudomonadati; phylum Pseudomonadota; class Alphaproteobacteria; order Rhodobacterales; family Roseobacteraceae; genus Leisingera; species Leisingera sp. ABM4_103. The sequence continues at coordinate 3,297,863 of NZ_JBSWTU010000005.1, forward strand.
CATGCCGTCCAGAGCCGCACGGGCCACCAGATCGCAGTACAGCGAGATGGCGCGCGATGCGTCGTCGTTTCCCGGGATGATGAAGTCCACGCCGTCGGGGGAGCAGTTGGTGTCGACAACAGCCACAACCGGGATGCCCAGTTTCTTGGCTTCGGCGATCGCCAGTGCTTCTTTTTTCACGTCGATGACGAACAGCAGGTCCGGCACGCCGCCCATTTCGCGGATGCCGCCCAGGGAGGCCTGCAGCTTCTCCTGGTCGCGTTCCATGCCCAGACGCTCTTTCTTGGTCAGGCCTTCGGCGCCGGAGGACATCTTCTCGTCGATTTCCTTCAGGCGGTTGATCGACTGGGAAACGGTTTTCCAGTTGGTCAGGGTGCCGCCCAGCCAGCGGTGGTTCATGTAGTACTGAGCGGATTTCTCAGCGGCTTCGGCGATCGGGCCGGCTGCCTGGCGCTTGGTGCCGACGAACAGGACGCGGCCGCCTTTGGCGACGGTGTCACGGACAACCTGCAGCGCCTGGTCCAGCATCGGAACAGTCTGGGTGAGGTCCATGATGTGGATGCCGTTGCGCGAGCCGTAGATGAACGGCGACATGCGCGGGTTCCAGCGCTGAGTCTGGTGGCCGAAGTGAACGCCAGCTTCCAGCAGCTGACGCATGGTGAACTCGGGAAGAGCCATGCTATTCTTTCCTTTCCGGTTTCTATCCTCGGCGGGGGTTCAGAGCAAAAGCTCCAACCGGGGGTCCGTCAGGGATGTCTCCCCTGATCAGGCCAAACCCCGCCTGCGGGTTCGTATGCGCGCCTATAGAGCAGTTATTGTCAGCTGACAAGTACCGTCCCGCAGAAATCGGCGCCCTGCCCCGGATTTCAAGCCTGCAAGGCTTCTTGATGACCGCTGCGCACCAATTCCTCAGCCCTGGCGGCCAGCGCCTTGCGGTCCGGGAAGTCCGCCACTTTCAGCGGCGGATGATAGATCAGCTCTACTGCGCCCTGCCGCGGGGCGGCTAGAACTTTGAGAAGGTGAGGGCCGAAGTCCATATCCCCCCACCAGCCATATAACCGGGCGGGCGCTCCTTTGGGCGCATGATACACCACGGAAACCGGCTGAACGTGCAGGCCGTCGCGCAGGTGGTCTGTGAAAAAGGCAGCGAAAAGCGTTGTTTTGAACCGCAGAACACGCAACCCATCGGTTGATGTGCCTTCCGGGAAAAACAGCAGCTTGTGCCCGGCGCGCAGGCGCTGCTCGAACAGGTCTGCCTGCTCCCTGGCTTTCTTTGGGTTGCGTTCAATGAACACGGTCCCTGTGGCCCGCGCCAGCCAGCCGATCCCTGGCCATCCGGCAACCTCGGCTTTGGACACGAAATAGATCCGCTTGCGCGCGTTCAAGGCAAAGATGTCCAGCCAGGAAGAATGGTTGGCGACGACCGGACCACGCTGGCGCATCAGGGTGCCGCGGGTTTTGTAGCGAATCCCCATGAGGCGGAACGCATTGCGGCAGACAAACTGGGTGATGAACGGCGTGACCGGCCGCTGGAGCCCGAATAGCGGCCGTTCTGCCAGCCGCACGGCCAGCAGCAGCAGGAGGCCGCCAAACACCAGCAGCGCCAGCGGCACGCCGCGCAACAGCACCAGGCACCAGCCCAGAGCACTGATCCGGACCGGGTCCGGAGCCTCCTCGCTTTGCCAGCTGACGCTCATTCCCTTCCCCGCCCCCCAGCATAAATCTTGCGCTGCCGGTCGTTCATCCGCGCGGTGTCCAATATCAGGCAGACATCTGTGGTGTTGAACGCATGGTCGATATAGGCGCCCTCACCGACAAAGCCGCCCAGCCGCAGATAGGCCTTGATCAGCGCGGGCGTGTCCAGCATCGCGCGTTTGCGGTCCAGGTCAGCTTTGGGAACCAAGTTCATAGGCTGAAAGGATTTCGCCCGCACGCGCAACTCGGGTGGTGCCAGGTGGTTGTGGTGCAGCATCGCCAGCGGATCGGCCAGCTGCTGCGGATCGGTTCCGTGAAAGCTCGCCACACCGAACAGCACCTCGATCCCGTGCGCCTCGACATACTCCGCCAGCCCGGACCAGAGGTGGAACATCGCCATCCCGCCGCGGTATTCAGGATGCAGGCAGGACCTCCCAAGTTCCAGCAGCCTGCGGCCGGAGGCTTTCAAAACACTCAGATCGTATTCATCCTCGGAATAGAACTGCCCGGCCTTGGCCGCCTGATCGTCCCGCAGCAAACGGTAGACGCCGACAACCATGTCCGTGGAGGTATCGGTCACCAGCATGTGGTCAAAGAAGGGGTCGAACCGGTCCTGCTCAAGTCCCGCCTCGTGATCCACCATCGCACCACCGCCGCCCAGTTCCCGGACGAACACTTCATACCGCAACGCCTGCGCGGCGCGCAGCTCTTCCTCCGTGCCGGCGATTTTCACGGAAAACTCCGGGGCGCGGTCTTGCATACGGCTTCCTTGCATGTTTCGGCTTGAGCGCAGCCTGCCCTTGGGGCAAAGAGTGCGCGGCATTTATGGCTAATTCGAGGGGGTTCGTTAACCCTTCATAAACCGTTATGGCTCAAAGACGGGGATAAGGGAGATGCGCGCTCCGTCAATCACGAGCTTTCCTTGGTCGGGAAAATTCACGGTGATCTTGCCGCCCGCGTTCGACTGAACCTGACCGACTCCCCATTCGGGGTGATCCGGGTGCCGGACGAACATTCCGGGAGCTAAAATTGCGTTGAGGTCATTCATTTGCGGGTGGCCCAGTTCGGAGGAAGTAGAAGTTATGGGTGTAGATAACGCCAATCTGGCGGCATTGGTAGGGTCCCGGATCTGCCATGATCTGATCAGCCCGGTCGGCGCCATCAACAACGGTCTGGAGCTGCTTGGCATGGCAGGCAGCATGTCGGGCCCGGAATTGGAGCTGATCTCCGACAGCGTCGCCAACGCAAATGCCCGCATCCGGTTTTTCCGGATTGCCTTTGGCGCGGCGGGGGATCAGCAAATGGCGCGGGCCGAGATCGTTTCGGTTCTGGAGGACATCAGCAAGGGCGGCCGCATCAAGTATCAATGGTCGCCGCTTGAGGGCTGCACCCGCAGCGAGGCCCGCCTGGCGCTGTTGGCGGCACTGTGCCTTGAATTGGCACTGCCCTATGGCGGCACGGTCAAGATTTTCTGCGCCGACGGGAAGTGGACCGTGATGGGCGAAGGCAGCAAGCTGAACGTTGATGACGAGTTGTGGGCCCGGGTCAGCGGCGGCACATCCAACGCCGAGATCACCCCTGCCCTGGTTCAGTTCGCACTGCTGCCCGAGGCAGCGAAGGAAGCAAACCGCACCGTCCGGCTTGAGCAGAACCTGGAGAAGATTACGCTGCAGTTCTGATTGCCAGCAAATACGCAAAGAAACGCCGGGCACGTTGCCCGGCGTTTTGCGTTAACGGTGCTGTCAGGCGCGGGTCGTCCCGTTGCCGCGCACCAGATACTTGAAACTGGTGAGCTGTACCGCTCCGACCGGTCCGCGGGCATGCATCTTGCCGGTGGCAATGCCGATCTCTGCACCCATGCCGAATTCGCCGCCGTCAGCAAACTGTGTCGAGGCGTTGTGCATCAGGATGGCACTGTCCAGCTCAGCAAAGAACTTTTGAACTGCGGCCTCATCCTCGGTGATGATGCAATCTGTGTGCTGGGAGTGATGGGTGCGGATGTGCCGGATCGCATCATCTATGCCCGCTACCTGCTTGGCAGCAATGATGGAATCCAGGTACTCCTTGCCCCAGTCCTCGTCCTGCGCTGCGGTCATCCCGTCCGGCCCGGGCAGCCCTGCTTCGGCGCGGATTTCAACGCCCGACGAGGACAGAGCTTCCAAAACCGCCTTGCCCAGTGTCGGCGCGATGTCCTGATGGATCAGCAGGCATTCGGCGGCGCCGCAGATGCCCGTGCGGCGGGTCTTGGCGTTCAGCACGACATCCAGCGCCTTTTGCGGATCGGCCGCTTTGTCGAGGTAGATATGCACGATGCCTTCAAGGTGGGCAAAGACCGGCACCCGCGCCTCGCGCTGGACCAGCCCGACCAGTCCTTTGCCGCCGCGGGGCACGATGACGTCGACATACTGGGTCATGGTCAGGAGTTCCTGAACCGCCGCGCGGTCGCGGGTCGGCACCAGCTGGACGGCGTCTTCGGGCAGGCCTGCGGACTTCAGGCCTTCGGCCAGGCATGCATGAATGGCTTGCGAGGAATGGAAGCTCTCGGAGCCGCCGCGCAGGATCACCGCATTGCCCGATTTCAGGCAAAGCGCGCCGGCATCGGCGGTCACATTCGGGCGGCTTTCATAGATCACGCCGATCACGCCCAGCGGGGTGCGGACGCGCTGGATCTTGAGGCCGGAGGGCTGTTCCCACTCCTCCATCACCTCGCCAACCGGGTCGCGCTGGCCGGCCACCGCACGCAGGCCATCGACGATGCCCTGAATGCGGGCCTCGTCCAGCATCAGCCGGTCCATCATCGCATCGGACAGGCCCTTGCCGCGGCCGAACTCAAGATCCTTGGCATTGGCGGCGATGATCTCCGCCCGATGGCGCCAGACCGCGTCTGCGGCGGCGGTCAAGGCTGAAGTTTTGCGCTCAGCGCTGGCTGTTGCCAGGATCTGCGCTGCTTGCTTTGCACGTTTGCCAAGCTCCGCCATCATGGCGGGGATATTTTCATTGTCTTTCATGTGTCTCGCGCCCTTGCCGGTCCCTGTCTGGCACGTCAGTGCTTGCCGGCTGGAATACCCTATCAAGTGGTCTGATCAAAGCGCCATATCATCGCGGTGGATCAGCGCGGCGCGGGCGGGATAGCCCAGCGTCGCCTCGATATCATGCGAGCGGCGCCCCTGGATGACGCGGGCTTCATCGGCGGTGTAGCGCGACAGCCCCTGCCCCAGCTTGCGCCCGTCTGGGCCGAGGATGGCCAGCGGATCCCCGCGGCCAAAGTCACCCTCCACGTGACGGACGCCTGCGGGCAGCAGGCTCTTGCCGGACATTAGCGCGCGCGCCGCGCCCTCATCCACGGTCAGCACGCCGCGGGTCTTCATCGCGCCGATCCAGCGTTTGCGGGCAGTTTGCGGATCGCCCTGCCCGGTGAACCAGGTGCAGGGAGCGCCTTCTTCAAGTGTTTTCAGAGGGTTCAGAGGCGAACCTTCAGTGATTGCCATGGCGCAGCCGGCTGCCGTGGCCATCTTGGCCGCCTGCAGTTTGGTGATCATGCCGCCTTTGGACAGACCGGACACCCCATCGCCCGCCATCGCCTCGATCTCCGGCGTGATCTCGTCAATCCGGTCGTAACGCCGGGCGTCGGGGTCCAGCGCCGGGTTGGCACTATAGAACCCGTCGACATCAGACAGCAGGATCAGGCAGTCAGCCCCAACGGTCACCGCCACCTGGGCGGCCAGCCGGTCGTTGTCGCCATAGCGGATTTCATCTGTGGCGATGGTGTCGTTTTCGTTCACGATCGGAACCGCGCCCATGCTCAGCAGCGTTTCCAGCGTCGCGCGGGAGTTCAGGTAGCGGCGGCGGTTTTCGCTGTCCTCCAGCGTCACCAGCACCTGCGCAGTGGTGATCCGGTGCGGCGCCAGCGCCTCTTCATAGGCGCGGGCCAGGCGGATCTGGCCAACCGCGGCTGCGGCCTGGGATTTCTCCAGCGGCAGATCTGCGCGGGGCAGCCCCAGCACGCCGCGGCCCAAGGCGATGGAGCCTGAGGAAACCAGAACCACATCGGTTCCGCGTGACTTCAGCCAGGCGACGTCATTGGCCAGCGAATGCAGCCAGCCTGCCCGCAGCTCGCCGGTCGCCCGGTCGACCAGCAGCGCCGAGCCGATCTTGACGACGATCCGTTTTGCCGAAGTCAGGGCTGCCAAGGCTTTTCCTCCTCGGCGGGTTTCATCCGGACGCGGTCATCGTCGATTTCAGCACGCACAGCGCGCAGCACCTCGTTCAGCCCTTCGCGGCTGACGCCAGACATCATCATCACCGGCCCGCCAACCGCAGTTTCCAACGCGGCACGCTTCTCTTCGCGCTCCTCCGGATCCAAGGCATCGACCTTGTTCAGCGCGGTGATGCGGGGTTTGGTGGCAAGCTCGCCGCCATAGGCCTCAAGCTCGCTGATGATGGTCTCGTAGTCCTCCACAACCGTCTCCGAGGTGCCGTCCACCAAATGCAGCAGCACCGCGCAGCGTTCGACATGGCCCAGGAACCGATCGCCGATGCCACGGCCCTCATGCGCGCCTTCGATCAGGCCGGGAATGTCGGCCACAACAAATTCGGTGTTGTCGATCCCCACCACACCCAGGTTCGGGTGCAGGGTGGTAAAGGGGTAGTCGGCGATCTTGGGGCGCGCGTTGGAGGTTGCCGCCAGGAATGTGGACTTGCCCGCGTTCGGCAGGCCGAGAAGGCCCGCATCCGCAATCAGCTTGAGCCGCAACCAGATGGTGCGGTCGACGCCCTCCTGCCCAGGGTTGGCGCGGCGCGGTGCCTGGTTGGTGGCGGATTTGAAATGCAGGTTGCCAAAGCCGCCATTGCCGCCCTTGGCGAGCAGCACCCGCTGGCCCGGTTCGGTCAGGTCGGCCAGTACGGTTTCCTGATCCTCGTCCAGGATCTCGGTCCCGACCGGAACCCGCAGAACGATATCGTCACCGTCCTTGCCGGTGCGCTGGCGGCCCATGCCGGACTGGCCGTTTTTGGCAAAGAAATGCTGCTGATAGCGGAAGTCGATCAGGGTATTCAGCCCCTCGGTCACCTCGGCCCAGACCGAGCCGCCCTTGCCGCCATCGCCGCCGTCGGGGCCGCCGAATTCGATGTACTTTTCACGCCGGAAGCTGACGCAGCCGTTCCCGCCGGCGCCCGAACGGATATAGACCTTTGCCAGATCGAGGAATTTCATGACAGCTCCTTAATGCGGCAGGATCTAGCGGCCTGCCCGCGCAGTACAAGTGTCCCGCCAAGGCGCGGGGCTTTGGCGGGAATGTTTCGTTTGCCTTACCGCAAAGCGCGCGCCGCGCCAATCACAGTTTTCGGCTATAGGTCCAGGTTGGAACGGTGGTGCCGCGCGCAACAGCAAAGCTCTCGGCGTCGCCCAGATAGTCAAAACCGCAATGGATCAGCACCCGCGCAGAGGCCGGGTTGTCCTGGAACACGCAGGCAAACATCGCCGCGTTGTTTTGCGGGTTTGCATCCACCAGCGCCTTGAGCGCCGCAGAGGCCAGCCCGGTATTCCAAAACGGCGGTGCGGTCCAGTAAGACACCTCTGACTGGTTGCGGTCCATCCGTTTGAGGCCGATCACACCCTTCAACTCGGCATCGCCATCGGCAGTGCCGTCAATCACCCAGACATCCTCGTCGCGTTCATCCGACATGGCGCGCGCCACAAACGCCTCTGCCGCGCCAGGCGGCAGCGGGTGCGGAATGGAGCGGGTCATGCGGGCAACACGCTCGTCGCTGACATAGTGCTCAATCAGCCCGGCATCAGATTTCCGCAACGGCCGCAGAATGAAACGTTCGGTTTCAATGACCTGCTGGCACACGATTTGATCCAGATTCATGGATGTGCTCCTCCTCTGCCGTGTTTTTCCGGGCGGACAAAGCCCTGTTTATTGTGGCGGCCAAATTCAGATGTGCACGCCCTGCCCTGACGGCAAGGCACGCGCTGTTCAAATTGCGCAAAACTTCCCGTAGGCCGGGCGTGAACACCCGGGAGCCGCGGCGCTGCGCTTGGGGGCTTGGCCTGTGCTGGGAAAATCATCATTCACTCGTATACTCAAAACAGAAAGGGGGACCGGCCTTGTAGCCGATCCCCCTAAAGATTTCTTTACCCTTCGGGTCGGCTTACTCAGCGGCCTCCGCCACTGGGAGAACCGATACAAAGGTGCGGCCTTTCAGGCCTTTGCGGAAGCTTACAGCACCGTCAGCAGTGGCGAACAGAGTGTGATCCTTGCCAATGCCCACGCCTTCGCCCGGCCAAAACTTGGTGCCGCGCTGACGCACGATGATGTTGCCTGCGATGGCCGCCTGGCCACCGTAGAGTTTCACGCCAAGGCGGCGACCGGCAGAGTCGCGGCCGTTACGGGAGGAACCGCCAGCTTTTTTATGTGCCATTCTCTCTCTCCTTAGCCTTTGGCCAGCTCTTTGGCCTGCTCAACCCACTCGGGCTTCACTTTGATTGCTTCGATACCAGCAATGTCGTCTTCGGACAAGGCTGCGATCTGGGCAAAGCTGGTGAGGCCTGCTTCTGCCAGTTTCTTGGCAGCTGCGGGGCCGACGCCGGTCAGCTGGGTCAGGTCGTCCGATGCAGCAGCGTCAGCAGCAGGAGCGGCTTTGGCAGCAGCTTTCGGAGCGGATTTGGTTGCACCCGATGCCAGGATCTCGGTGATCCGGACCAGGGTCAGTTTCTGACGGTGGCCTTTGGTGCGCTTGGAGGAGTGCTTCCGGCGGCGCTTCACAAAGTTGATCAGCTTTTCGCCTTTGATCTGGTCGATCACTTCTGCCTTCACGGCAGCGCCTTCCACCAGCGGAGCGCCCACAACGGGTGCGTCGCCGCCAAGCATCAGAACTTCGTCGAACTGGATGGTGTCGCCAGCATCTGCAGCAAGTTTTTCAACGCGGAGCACGTCGCCCGCCTGAACCTTGTACTGCTTGCCGCCAGTCTTGAGGACCGCAAACATGTGCGTCTTTCCTTTTCTTACCGCGTCCTACGGCCCCCTCGCGGGCGTTCCGGCTGATGCCGCCTCGAACAGCGCGCCCCTGTGCGGGGCGGATTACAAGTGAATCCCGGCGCGCGGATTCCGGGCCGGGATGCGGGCTTATGCTTCGGAATGCCGGGGCTGTCAACTGTTTTCCACAGGTTGTATCAGCGGCTTGCCGGGTCAGATATCCTGCCCCGGTGTCAGCTCAGCCATGCGGTGCGCCAGTTCCTCGAAGCGGTTGGCGGTGATTTCATACTGCACCGCATTCAACAGCTCGTAAACCCGCTGCATCGGCGCCTCTTCCAGCGCCTCGACGTAAGCCTCGACCTCTGCGTCGGTGAATTCCTGATAGGTATAGGCAGAGGCCGCTAGGCTGGAGGCCTGCAGACTGAGGCGCAAGTCGCTCTCCTGCTCCTTCATCAGCGCCCGTAAGCCATCGGCGTCCAGCTCCAGTTCAATCACGCCGGCCGCAGCGGCCGCCATCAGAAAGCGGAACTGGATCTGCTGAAGCGCCCGCACGCCGGTGCCGGCCGCATCAATGGCTGATCCCATCCGCTGGTACATGGCGACGCGCTCGCTGCCCTCCTTGACCAGACCGGAAATGATCCGGTTGCCGGCCAGCTGCTTTACCTCTTCATCCTCCACCATATGTGAGGCGTTCTCCGCCCGCACCAGCCGCTTGCCTAGATCGCTGGCGTAAAAGGCCGCAGCGTGATCCAGCGCCTCGTCATCCAGCGTGTTTTCCAAGATTTCCACGGCCTGTCCGCGCATTTCCCGGGTGTCAAAAACGTCCTCGGACAATTTGGTCCACTGGCTGCCGAAGGCTCCTGTGTCGACACCCAGCATTTCCGGCGCGCTGGAGGCGGACAGTGCGATGCTGTCGAGCGCCACATCAAATCCGGTCACTTCCAGAAACGCCTCAACCCGCTCCCGGTCGGCTGCCAGCGCCGGCAGCGGAACGGCGGCAATGGCGAAACACAGCACGGCGAGAAAACGCATAAGCACGGCGGGGGTCGGAGCGATCATCTGCATAGGGCAAATCTAGGCAAAAACCTTTGGCTGGCAACGGATTTCCGGCTTTTTTTGTCAAAGGCGCATTTCGCCCCTTGCGCCGGTCCGGAATCAACATTAAACCGCGCCTCACCCCCCGCGGAGAGGTGCCGGAGTGGTCGAACGGGGCGGTCTCGAAAACCGTTGTGGGTGCAAGCCCACCCAGGGTTCGAATCCCTGTCTCTCCGCCACTTTCCCTTACAGACCGCTTCCCACAAATGCTGCACGGCCTTCGTCAGACTGACGAGCCGCCTATTGGGATAGCCGTTTGGCATCCTTTTCAGCTACTTCAACGGTTTGCAGTTACTCCCGGAAAGAAACCCGTGCAAATTCCTGATTGGAAACGAAAAAGGCCGGACACTACTGCCCGGCCCCTTGCATCCCAGATTGCGCGGATCAGGCGCGGCGGCGACGTCCGCCGGCGCGGCCGCCACGGCCGCGGCCTTCTTCGCCTTCGGCTGCCGGCGGCTTGTTGAACTTGATCCACTCACCGCCATGCGGGTCGTTGTTGGTCAGGAAGTTGGCGGCACGGATGGCCTCCATTTCCTTACCGGCGCGCGGCTTGGTGGAGCCCAGGCCAAACATGGTGACGAATGCCTCATCGTCCATGCCTTCCGGCAGGATGATGCCCGCGGCTTCGACCGCAGCTTTCTTCTCGGCAATCGCCTTTTGGGTCACCGGCAGCGCCACCGGGTTCATGATCGCAGAGGTCATGCCCGCGCCCATTGCCATCGGCAGGAAGGCGTTGTTGATGCCGTGGCGGTTCGGCAGGCCGAAGGAGATGTTGGACGCACCGCAGGTGGTGTTCACGCCCAGCTCTTCACGCAGGCGGCGGACCAGTGCGAACACCTGCAGGCCAGCGGTTGCCATGGCGCCAACCGGCATCACCAGCGGGTCAACCACGATGTCATGCGCCGGAATGCCGAAATCGGCTGCGCGCTCAACGATCTTCTTGGCAACGGCAAAACGCACATCGGGGTCTTCCGAAATGCCGGTATCGTCGTTGGAAATTGCCACGACCGGAACGTTGTACTTTTTGACCAGCGGCAGGATCTGCTCCAAGCGCTCTTCTTCGCCGGTGACAGAGTTCAGCAGCGGGCGGCCTTCGCAAACTTCCAGGCCGGCTTCCAGAGCGCCGGGAACCGAAGAGTTGATGCACAGCGGCACATCGACCAGCCCCTGCACCAGCTCGACGATTTTCTTCATCAGCGGCGGCTCGGTCTCGTTCGGGTTCGGGTTGGAGTTATAGACCACGCCCGCATTGATATCGAGAACGGTTGCACCGGCCAGCACCTGTGCCACGGCGTCCTTCTCGACGGTGGAGAAATCGCCGGCTTCCAGCTCGGCCGCCAGCTTCTTGCGGCCGGTCGGGTTGATGCGCTCACCGATCACGCAGAACGGCTCATCAAAGCCCAGGACCGCGGTTTTTGTTTTTGATTTACGACTGTACGGGTCATGGTTGATCCTTAGGAGTTGACCGGCTTCGCCGAGGCGCCGCCGTTGTTGATGGCCCAGGTGGCATTGGTCTTGATGCCGCCCAGCGGGAAGAAGTGGACGTTAGTGATTTTGAAGTCCGGGTTTTCCGCCTTGTAAGCGGCCAGTTCGGCAACGACATCGGTCGGCTCGTAGGGCAGCAGCAGCTTGGACACGTCCATCGCGCGTTTCTGCAGCACCTTCAGCGACGGGCCAACGCCGCAAGCGATGGCGAATTTGATCAGCGTCTGCAGCTTGGCCGGACCGGCGATGCCGATGTGGATCGGCAGATCGACGCCTGCGGCCTTGAGACCGTTTGCCCATTCGATGATCGGCTTGGCCTCGAAAGCGAATTGTGTGGCCAGCGCCATCTTGGCATCGGTGCGCTCGGAGAATTTCTGTTTCCACTGAAGCGCATCGGAGACGTTCTTGGTAGAACCGTCCGGGTCGATATCCTTGTTGCCTTCCGGGTGGCCGGCAACGTGCAGGTTGGTGAAGCCCGCCTTGTCGAACAGGCCTGTCTCCAGCAGCTGCATGGAGCTGTGGAAGTCTCCGTGCGGCTTGGCTACGCCGCCTGCCAGCATCAGCGCCTGCTTGACGTCTGCCTCGCCCTGGTAGCGGGCGATCCAGTCGGCCAGAGTGGCCTCATCCTTGATGATCCGCGCCGGGAAGTGCGGCATCACCGGGTAACCTTCGGCATTCAGGCGCTTCGCAGTGGCGACCATGTCCTCGATCGGGGTGCCTTCGATATGCGCGATGTAGACACGGGTGCCGGCCGGCAGCAGGTCGCGGAAATCGGCGACTTTTTCAGCCGTGCGCGGCATGACTTCGATCGAGTAGTCCTGCAGGAAGGCCTCGACCTGCGGGTTGACGGTCTGGGCGGCGCCCGTGTCACGTTTTTTAAAGTTCAGCAAAGCCATCACGGCCTCCCAAGAGTGGTCTGCGGGTCATGCCCATCCGTCATTTGCAATCAGGGCCTTCAGGCGATCCTGATCATACTCAGTCTCCAGGCGTTTGGCCTCGGCTTCGGCGACATCAGCTGCCTCGCCTTCGGCTGAAAACGGGGCTGCCTTGCGCCACTCGGCGAGATAGGCGTCCGCGTCCTTGGCGTTCACCTTCATGGCCGCACGGTCAATGGCCTGCTCGAACCGCTCTTCGAGCTGACGCTTGGCGCCGCGGCGGCCTTTGCCAACGATGACCTGCGCAGGGATATCGCGCCAGTAAACGATCGTAACGTCGGGCATGCCCTGATTTCCTCCTAGCCTGGATAGACCACGTTCTAGAGCGGCGGCGCTCGGCAAGTTGGTCGAATTTCGACAACACGATGGGATTGAGCGACGTTTTACTGCCGCGACCCTAGCTTTGTGCACTTTCGAATGCCACAGGCGGTTTTCGCCAAAATATTCATGTGGATTATGAAGAACCCGCTAGACGGCGGAAATTGCTCTGCTTCTGGCGGCCAGAGCTTGCACCGCCGCGGCTGCGCACCTATTGTCATTCTTAACACGATAATCGGAGGGCGTGAATCATGGCGCCCAGGCGCTCGAAAGGTGCGGGCGCGTTTCCCAAGGCGGTTGAAACCCCTGCACCGGCCCGTCCCGATCCTGATGCGCTCTACGCCGCTTTGGATTTGGGAACAAATAGTTGCCGCATGCTGATCGCCCAGCCCAAGGGCAGCGGTATCCATGTGGTGGACAGCTTCTCCAAGTCGGTGCAATTGGGCGCCGGGCTGGAGCGGACTGGACGGCTGTCGCGGTCATCCATGGCGCGCACCATACAGGCGCTGCGGATTTGTCAGCAAAAACTCAAGCGCAACAGAGTCCGGCGGATGCGGCTGGTCGCGACTGAGGCCTGCCGCCGGGCGAAGAACGCCCGCGACTTTATCCGCCAGGTCAAGCGCGAGACCGGGCTGACGCTGGAAATCATCCAGCCGGAGGAAGAGGCACGGCTCGCCGTGATTTCCTGTGCGCCGCTGGTCTCCACGAAAACGGAGCAGCTGCTGGTGGTCGATATCGGCGGCGGCTCGACCGAACTGGTGTGGATCGACATCTCCTCAGTGCCGCGGCGCGACCGGCCCTCTGCTATCATGCGGCTTCACAACGGGTTCCACTCGACCGAGAGCCCCTTCCCCGCAGCGAAGGTCGTTGACTGGATTTCGGTGCCGCTGGGAGTCGCCACTTTACGCGATCAGTTCAACGATGTGGAGGATGATGCCGCCCGCTTTGCGCTGATGAGCTGGTTCTTCGAGGAGAACCTGGCCGACTTTGCCCCCTACAAGGATGAGCAAGCGCGCGAAGGCTTCCAGATCGTCGGGACCTCCGGAACGGTCACAACCGTTGCGGCGTCGCATCTGGGGCTCAAGCGGTACGACCGCACAAAGGTCGACGGATTGCGGATGACCAGCGATCAGATTGACAAGGTGATCCGGGGTTATCTAGAACTCGGCCCTCAGGGCCGCCGCCGCGACCCCCGCATCGGCGAGGACCGGCAAGCGCTGATCATGTCCGGATCCGCAATCCTGCAGGCGCTGCTGCGCTGCTGGCCGACCGACCGGCTGTCGGTTGCGGACCGCGGCCTGCGCGAGGGCCTGCTCTATGCGCAGATGAGTGCGGATGGCGTTCTGGAGGACGGCCCCTACTAGGCGGGGCCGGAAAAATTGGATTTTTCCGGGCCGGAATTTTTGTAAAATTCCGGGCTCCGGCGCAAATGGTGGCGGAAATGGCTAAGACACCGACAGGTAAAAATACATCCGGTCGCGGACAGCGCGACCTGAAGGTCAAGGTAAAGTCGGCACGCGGCCGCAAGCTCAGTTCCACCCGCTGGCTGCAGCGGCAGTTGAACGACCCTTATGTGAAACGCGCCCAGGCTGAGGGCTATCGCGGTCGAGCCGCCTATAAGATCATGGAGCTGGACGACAAATTCCGGTTCCTCGTCAATGGTGCCCGTGTTGTCGACCTGGGCTGCGCGCCGGGCGGTTGGGCCCAGGTTGCGGTGAAGCGCATCAATGCGCTGGGGGAGAAACCAGGAAAGGCCGTGGGCCGCATCATCGGAATCGACTTACAGGAAGTGGAGCCGCTGGCCGGGGCCGAGTTCCATCAGCTCGACTTCATGGACGACGGCGCCGACGACAAGGTCAAGGAATGGCTGGGTGGCAAGGCGGATGTGGTGATGTCGGACATGGCGGCGGCCAGTTCCGGCCACAAGCAGACCGACCACTTGCGGATCATTTCGCTGTGCGAAACCGCGGCCTATTTCGCCTTTGACGTATTGGAAGAGGGCGGCACTTTTGTTGCCAAGGTGCTGGCCGGCGGCGCCGAAGGCGAGCTTCAGAAGCTGCTGAAGCAGAAGTTCACCAAGGTGATGAATATGAAGCCGCCCTCCTCCCGTTCGGACAGCTCCGAGAAATTTGTGGTTGCCACAGGGTTCCGCGGCTGAGCGGCCTCAGACTGGCCGGTTGTGCGGAGTTGTCAGCGACCGGCTTGCGAGGGTGCGCAACAGGATTGCCTCCTCGCCGTCGTCATCGGTCAGCCGCGAAACACGCAGCTTGCGGGTGACATGGCTGGCCATTTCCCGCTGGCGCATCAGTTCGAACAAGCGCATGCGGCGCAGTTTGTTTTGCAGTTTTGTCATAGTGCCCCCTTCTGGCCGCGCTTCATACTTGCAGGTTTAAAGGGACTTTAAGCCGCAAACTGGGCTCAATTGTGGCAAAGGCGCCTTATTGTTGCGAAGCCGGAAACAGTTGCAGAAAAACCGCAACGGTCAGATCCGCCCCATCCCGTTGGCCATATCGATCAGCGCTCCATTGAACTCTGCTCCCAAAATCAAAATCACGGAGTTCAGATAGAGAAAGATCATTGCCGCCATCGCCCCGGCGAGGCCAGCGTAGGTGGCGGAGTATTGAGCAAACGAGCTGACATAGATTGCAAAGCCGCTGCCGCAGGCCAGCCACAGCAACAATGTCAGTACCGCGCCCGGCAGGATCCGCCGCAGCCGGTGCACCCGGCCCGGCAGCAGAATGTGAAAGGCCAGCACCGCGCCGACCGGCAGCGCCAGGGCCAGAATACCGCTCAGCCCCTGTTCCCAGCCTTGCGGCACGCTGGCAAAGGGGAGCAACTTGGTGATGTGGCGAACATACAGCGGCAGGAATACCTCGAAAAATGCCACCGCGAGGATGCCCACTCCGCCCATGATCACCAGCCCGATGCACAATGCGCGCGCGCGCCAGAACGGCCTGGTATCAGTGTCATGATAGGCCTGCACCATGGCCACCCTCACCGCATCGACTCCATTGGACGCAAAATAGAGCGCGAACAGCCCGCCCAGGGTGACCAGCTGCGTGTTTGAGGTGCTCAGAACCGCCTTCAGTTCGGTCAGGATCGGCCGGGCCACGGCGTCCGGCCAGACGCTGAAAACCTGCTCGGTCATGAGGTCCATTTCCACCTCTTGCGACAGCATCTCAGCGACAGTGCCCGCCAGCGCAACCGTGAACAGAACAAATGGAAACAGCGCCAGCATCATCGACATCGCGATATGGCTGCTCATGACCCAGCCGTTCTTCCGGTCGAACCGGCGGGCGGCGGTCAATAACGCTGCGGGCCAGCGGCTCAGAGGGGGCAGGATCGGCATGGTTGCAAGGTTCCACAGACACCGGCAAATATCCAGTAGCAATGGCCCTTTATGCGGTTTTACCGTTGCGTGTAGCATAACCGCCTATGGTGTGCAGACAGTGCGCATACTAGGTAGAAACAAAGGGCCAAAGCAGGGCTGCAGAATGTTCTGGTTTATTTTCAGCACGGGAGCGATTGCCGCAACTTGGACGGCGGCCGGACTGGCCGCTTTGAGCGCGGCCCGGACGGCCCGCACCCCGCAGGGGGCGATCGGCTGGGTAGTGTTCCTGCTGGCTGCGCCCGTTATCGCCCTGCCCGCTTACATGATCTTTGGCCATCACAGGTTCAAAAGCTACTGGAACGCCCGCCGCCGCGCGGAGCAGGCAGTGATTGCCACCCGGAACTACACCACCGCCCATTCAGAGGACGCGCAGGAACTGCCGGTCAACACCAGCCCGTTCGAAGCGATTGCTGGCATGAATGTATGCCGCGGCAACGGCATGACACTGCTGATCGACGGCCAGGAAACGTTCAACGCCATCTTTGAAGCGATTGAAAACGCTCAGGAATACATCCTTGTGCAGTATTACATCCTGCACGCGGACGACCTTGGGCTCGCGCTGCAAAGACGGCTGGTCGCCGCGGCAGAGCGCGGAGTGACCATTTGGCTGATGACTGACAGCATCGGCAGCCGCAAGCTGCCGCGCGCTTACACAAGCGCGCTCGAGGATGCCGGTGTTAATCTGATTGACCCGGCGGTGCAGCGGGGGCCGTGGCACCGGCTGCGGATCAATTTCCGCAATCACCGGAAAACCGTCATCGTGGATGGGCGCATCGGTTTTACCGGCGGTTTGAACGTAGGCGACGAATACATGGGGCTGGACCCCGCATTTGGTCCGTGGCGTGACACGCATGTGCGCCTCACCGGTCCCGTGGTTCAGCAGCTTCAGCTTTCGTTTGCCGAGGATTGGCACTGGCGCACCCAAGAGCCGGTTCTCGACTTGCTGAACTGGGAGGCTGCCGCTTCACCACAGGACCGTCCAGCCCTGATTGCTTCCACCGGACCTGGCGACACCACAGGCAACGGCTCCATGCTGTATTTCTCTGCCATTTCTGCGGCGAAGGAGAAGGTGTGGCTGGCCTCGCCCTATTTCGTTCCCGATCAGGATGTCTTTGCTGCCTTGAAACACGCGGCCTTGCGCGGGCTTGATGTCCGGATCCTGCTGCCGGAAACCGCTGACCACGTGCTGCCGTGGCTTGCAGCCTTCGCCTATTTTGACGAGTTGCGCGACGCTGGCGTGCGCATATTGCGTTATCAGGGCGGTTTCATGCATCAGAAGTGTTTTGTCATTGATGATACGATCTCTGGCGTCGGCACCGCCAACCTCGACAACCGCTCTTTCCGGCTGAACTTTGAAACCATGGCGCTGTTCTTTGATCACCAGTCTGCCGGTGAAGTCTCGGAAATGCTGAGCAACGATTTCAGGCGCGCAACCGAACTCAGCCTGTCGCTGGAGCAGCAAAAGCTTAGCATCCGGCTGCTGGCCCCGGTGGCGCGTCTGCTGGCTCCGGTGCTCTAATCTCTGCCGTCATATGACTGGCCATTAAGAGAAAAAAGCCGACCCATGGCACTGACCAGAAAGGCGGTACTGATGCCGAAACCGAACAGCCCCGTTACGGCAGCAAAGGCAGCAAAGATCCGCAGTGCCGGCCCTAGCACCACATCGCCATAGCCCAGCGTGGTATAGGTCGCGAGCGAGAAATAAACCGAGGTGTTCCAATCCTCGATTGCACCAACCAGGACAAATGCTGAGGACCAGATCCAAACCTGCGCTGTGTGGCCGCCGAGAATGATGAAGATCGCCGCCACGAGCATCAGGCCGATCTGCCACCGCCGGTAGGGTTTGGAAAACCGGGACGACAGCTTGTTCAGCACCGACGCGCACCAGACCAGAACCAAAATCTCCAGGATCAGGCAGACGCTCAGATAGATCGAGCCCCAAAGCAACTGGTTCCACAGTGTCATTCCGGCCCTCGTATCCGTTGGTTGCTCAGCCTTTCCTGGCGGCCTGATTGGCTTCTGTTCCTAAACACTTGCATCAGGAACCGCTAGTGCCCTGGGCCGCAGCCCTGCCTTTGTGCCGCACTGGACTTCCAAGGGCCAGAGGTATTGAGTGCATTGGCAGCAATGGACGGCCAAACGCCGGAGGATGCCACAGGATGGTTCTGAAAATCCGCAACGTGACCAAGGCTTATCCCGGCCAAACCGCGGAAACCGCGGTACTGCGCGGTGTCTCCCTGGATCTGCCGGCGGGAACCAGCCTGGCCCTGACGGGTGACAGCGGTTCCGGCAAAAGCACCCTGCTGCACTTGGCCGGGGCTCTGGACCATTTCGACAGCGGCGAGATCGAGATTGGCGCGACGCGTCTTTCCGGCCTTGGAGATTACCAGCGCGCGGCGCTTCGCAGGCAAGATGTTGCTCTAGTTTTTCAGCAGTTTAATCTGATCCCTTCACTCACCGTCCGGCAGAATATCTCGTTGCACGCGCGGCTTGGCGGGCGCTGGGACGCGATTTGGGGCCAGCAGCTGGCAGATCGCCTCGGCCTGTCCGCGCTGCTGAACCGCTATCCGGAGCAGCTCTCCGGCGGGCAGCAGCAACGTGTCGCAATCGGGCGTGCTCTTGCCTTGCGTCCTAAGCTGCTGCTGGCGGACGAGCCGACCGGAAACTTGGATGAGACCGCCAGCGCAGCGGTAATGGAGCTGATGCTGGAGCTAGTCCGGGAAAGCGGTGCCGCGCTGTTTCTCGTCACTCATTCCGCGGCCATCGCACAGATGCTGGACCGACAGCTGCACCTCAAGCACGGCAAGGCCGCATGATCCGCGCCGCGCTGGCAGCGATCCTGTCCCACTGGCGGCGCCACCCGCTGCAGCTGGCGACACTGATAATCGGGCTGGCTCTGGCCACAGGTCTGTGGTCGGCGGTTCAGGCGATCAATGGCGAAGCGCGGGCCAGCTATGCACGGGCAGCGGAGCAGCTGGGCACCGCCGGGGCAGACCGGCTGGTGCCAGACAGCGGCAGCGTTGCGCTGCGCCAGTATGCTGATCTGCGCCGCGCGGGTTGGAGCCTCGCGCCGGTGCTGGAGGGAACTGTCAGGTTCGGGCGGCAAAGCTTTGATATCATGGGCATTGATCTGCTTAGTCATCCGCTGGTAGCGGACCTGGCAACGGCTGCAGAACAGGACGGCGCGCTGCCATTGGACGCATTGCTTCCGCCGGGCCGGGTCTTTGCGCACCCTGTTACAGCGGCGGAACTTGCAGCCGCACAACAGAAACACCCGGTCACCCCGACGGACGCGCTGCCGCGCGGTATATTGGTCGCCGACCTGAGCCTTGCCAGCCGCCTGCTGAAGCAACCGGATACATTGAGTTACCTGCTGGTGCTGCCGAACCAGGTTCCGGGCTTGGTTCCTCTGACTGAGCTCGCCCGGAACCTGTCCCGCGTTACCGCCCAAACCGCAGCGTCTGATACGGCACGGCTGACAGACAGTTTTCACCTCAACCTGACTGCCTTCGGCTTACTGTCCTTTGCGGTCGGTCTGTTCATAGTTCAGGGCACCATAACGCTCAGCCTGGAGCAGCGCCGAGGCTTGATCAGGACGCTGCGAGGGCTGGGTGTGCCGATGCAGGTGCTGGCCGGACTTTTTGCCGCGGAACTGGCGGTTGTTGCTTTGATCGCGGGCGCAGCGGGACTTGCAGGCGGCTATCTGATTGCGGCGGCCCTGCTGCCGGACGTCAATGCCACGCTGGCCGGGCTGTACGGCGCACCAGTCGACGGCAGCCTGTCCTTGCGGCCGGGCTGGGTTCTGTCCGGGCTCGCCATGGCGCTTGGCGGCACATTCCTCGCGGGGGCCAAGGCGCTTTTTGATATGTGGCGAATGCCGCTTCTGGCGGCACCAGCAACCCGCGCCCGCGGACAGCAGGCCGCCCGGTCGCATCTGCTGTCTACCGGCGCAGGCGCTGCCTGCATTTTGGCAGGGTTCGCCACTCTTATGAGCTTCCAAGGACTTGTTGCCGGTTTCTTCTTCCTCGGTGGCCTGATGCTGGGCGCTGCGCTTGTTCTGCCGTTGCTGATTGCCGTTGGCCTCCGGCTGGGCGCGCGGCTGGCCCGGCGCCCCTATGCGGAATGGCTTTGGGCCGACACGCGTGCGCAACTGCCGGGCATGTCGCTTGCCCTGATGGCGCTTCTGCTGGCACTGGCGACTAATATCGGCGTCGGAACAATGGTTTCCAGCTTCAGGCTCACCTTTTTGGGCTGGCTGGACCAGCGCCTGTCTGCTGAAGTCTATGTGACCGCTGCAACAGACGCTCAAGGCGCGGAGCTTGCCCGCTGGCTTGAGGAGCAAGGCATCACTGTCCTGCCCATTCGCCGCAACGATCTTCGTTTCAAGGGGGCGCCGCTGCGGATCTATGGCGTGGTGGACGATGCGACCTACCGGGAGAACTGGCCGCTGCTGGAGGCGCTGCCGAAAGTTTGGGACCGGCTGGCTGCCGGAGAGGCAGTACTGGTCAATGAGCAGCTTGCCCGCCGTCATGACCTGGCACCTGGCGGGAGGATCAAGCTGGAGCCCGGATGGGAGCTAACCATCGCCGGGGTCTATTCCGACTACGGCAACCCTAACGGCCAAGCCATTGTCGCACTGGACCAGCTGCTTGCCCGCACGCCCGGTGTTCCGAACCGGCAATTTGGCCTGCGTCTGCCGCCTGCGGAGGTTCCACAGCTCATCAGAAAAGTCCGGGAACAGTATGAAATACCAAGGGAAAACATAATTGATCAGGCGAGTCTCAAGGCGCGGTCGCTGGCAGTGTTCGACCGTACATTCGTCATAACCGCAGCGCTCAACCTGCTGACACTCGGGGTTGCCGCCTTTGCCATGCTGACCAGCCTGCTGACCTTGTGGAGCCAGCGCCTGCCGCAGTTGGCGCCGGTCTGGGCGATGGGTCTCAGCCGCCGCCAGCTGGCCGCAACAGAGGTTCTGCGCAGTCTCCTGCTTGCCGCGATCACCGCGGTGCTGTCACTGCCGCTGGGGCTGATCCTGGCCTGGGCATTGCTTTCGGTGATCAACGTCGAAGCTTTTGGCTGGAAGCTGCCCATGCATGTTTTCCCGGCTGACTGGCTGCGGCTGTTCCTGCTGGCGCTGCTGGCTGCCGTGGTAGCCGCCGCCCTGCCCGCGCGTCGGCTCAGCCGGCTGGATCCGGCCGAACTGCTCAAGGTGTTTGCCAATGAACGCTAGAACTGTCTTCGCGCTTGTTTTCGCTGGTTGGGCCTCACCCGCGCTGCCGCAAGGCTACGCCGGGTTGGGCACTGAGGCTGAAGGATTTGCCATTCCGCAGCGCGGCCACCGGCTGACTTTCCCTGACGATCACGGCCCTCACCCTGATTTTCGAATTGAGTGGTGGTACTTGACCGCAAATCTTGAAGGCGCAGATGGCCGGGATTACGGCATCCAGTGGACGCTGTTCCGCTCGGCTCTGGCTCCAGGCGAAGGCATCGGCTGGCAGAGCCCGCAAATCTGGATGGCCCATGCGGCGGTGACCGGGCCGGATCAGCACCTGTTTGCCGAACGCATTGCCCGCGGCGGTATCGGCCAGGCAGGGGTAACAACGGAGCCATTTGCGGCCTGGATCGACAACTGGCAAATGTCATCCACCGGAAAATCTCTTGATAACCTGACGCTTACGGCCTCGGGTGAAACCTTCTCCTATGATCTTCAGCTCACCGCGGACGGTCCTTTGGTGCATCATGGGGAGGATGGCTACTCCGTGAAGTCTGCCAGTGGTCAGGCGAGCTATTACTACTCCCAGCCGCATTACCAGGTCACTGGAACAGTGGCGCTTCCGGACGGTGCGGTTGAGGTCACGGGCCATGGTTGGCTCGACAGGGAATGGTCCAGCCAACCGCTGGCTGCGGATCAAAGCGGCTGGGACTGGTTTTCGCTCAGCTTTGAGAGTGGTGCCAAACTGATGGGATTTGTCCTGCGGGGAGAAAGCGGCGACTTTACCTCCGGCACCTGGATTGCCGCCGATGGGACGGCTGAGCCGCTGGAACCGGGGGCCTTTCAGGCCGAGGCGCTGGAATCCAGCGACGTGCAGGGGCGCAGCATCCCGACGCGCTGGAACGCGCGCCTGCCGGAGAAAGGTGTTTCCGTGGAAGTCCAGGCCCTTAATCCGCAAAGCTGGATGGGCACTTCGTTTTCGTATTGGGAGGGGCCGGTTTCTGTCACCGGCAGCCACACAGGCAAGGGATACCTGGAGATGACCGGCTACGAATAAGGGCGCCCGAAGGCGCCCCTAAACTGATCAGCGAACCACAAAGACCGAACAATCCGAGTGCCGGATCACCCGGGCCGCATTAGGCCCGAGCAGGTAGTCCTTCAAGTCCGGCTTATGCGCGCCGATCACGATCAGCCCGCTGCCGGCGGTTTCGGCCACTTTCAGGATCTCCTGATAGGCCGTGCCGGTGGCGACCAGGTGGCGCACCTTGGCATTGCGCTCTTCGCCCAGCACTTTGCTGCACAGCTCCTGCAACCGCTTTGTGGCGTCCTCTACGGCCTTCTCGTGGTGGTGCTCTTCGAAAAAGCCGGACACCCAGGTTTCGCCAAAGTTCGGCAGGACGTTGACGACATCAAGCTGGGCGCCGTCAAGGTCCGCCAGCCGGGCGGCCTCAGTCAGGACCTTCTCGTCCAAGGCACGGTCGCTCAGTTCCAGGGCACAAAGAACGGGTTTGCTCATGCCGGTACTCCTTCCTGTTCACCTGCACGTCCGCGCTGCAGAAACGCAATCAGCGCCACCAGCAGCAGCGCCGGGATGAAGATCAGCTCCTTGGGCAACTGACTGGCCGGGGCCTGGATGGCGACGATCTGCACTGGTTCGTCGGCGTAGAAGTCAAAGCTCTCCAGATTCGGAGCAGCCGGAGTGCCGAACATCGGTTCCTCCAGTTTCACAGCGCCGTCCTCTTCCAGCAGCAGCAGCCCGTAGGCATCCACCGCCTGCTGGCCGCCGGTGCCGTCCGCCGTCACGATCATCGTAGTGCTCTTGATTTCGGACGTATCGAAATCGGGGCCTTCCACAGTGATCCGCAGCTCAGCACCCGGCTCCGCTTCATCCAGTGCCTGTACCAGCTGCGCTGGCGGGACTTGGGCAAAGGGCGGCATAACGCGGTCCATGAAGAAGTCCGGCCGGAACAGCGCAAAGGCTGCAAAGATCAGCAGGATGCTTTCATAGATCCGGTTGCGGCTGACGAAGTAGCCCATGGTGCCCGCGGTGAAGACCAAAATGGCGATGGTGGCTGATATGGCGACAAGGACCCCCTGTATCCAGTTAACATCGATCAGCAGAAGATCGGTGTTGAAGATGAACACGAACGGCAGCGCCACAGTCCGAAGGCTGTAGAAGAAGGCGGTGAACCCGGTGCGGATTGCATCGCCGCCCGAAACAGCCGCCGCCGCAAAGCTGGCAAGCCCCACCGGCGGCGTCACATCGGCCATAATTCCGAAGTAAAACACAAACAGATGCACAGCAATCAGCGGCACGATCAGGCCGGACTGAGCGCCCAGCTCGACCACGACACCGGCCATCAGCGAGCTGACGACGATGTAATTTGCCGTGGTCGGCAGCCCCATGCCCAGAACCAGGGACAAAAGGCCAACCATCACAAGCATCAGGATCAGGTTGCCGCCCGAGATGAACTCAACCAGCTCAGACATCACCTGCCCTACGCCGGTCAGGGTCACGGTGCCGACGATCACGCCCGCGGTCGCCGTCGCCAGCGCGATCCCGATCATGTTGCGCGCTCCGTCAATCAGCCCGTTCCAAAGATCTCCGACACCTTCCATGAAAGCATTGGCCATATCACTTTGACCCCGGAAAATCGCTTTGAGCGGTTTCTGGGTCAGCAGGATCACAAACAGCAGCGCGGTGGCCCAGAAGGCGGACAGGCCGGGCGACTTCTGCTCGATCATCAGGAAGTAGACCAGCACGATGATCGGCAGCAGGTAATGCAAACCCGCCTTGTAGATCTCTGCCACCACCGGCAGCTCGACCTCTTCGGCGTTGGGATCATCCGGTACCAGGTCTTCAACGCCGGCGGCCAGCCACAGAAGTGCGATATAGGCGGCCACCACCAGTGCTGACAGCGTGAGCCCGGAGGCACCCGGCATTGCCGCGACGATCCACTTCACTGGATACTGCACGCCATAGCAAAGGGCTGCAAAGCCGGCAAAGAACAGCGCCATGCCGCCAATGGTGCGGCCCATGGACACCACGCGGTTGCCCAGCGTCGGCATGTTCCGCTTCACCGCCTCCAGATGCACGATGTAGACCAGCGCGATGTAGGAAATCGCGGCGGGCAGGAAGGCGTGGGTGATCACCTCGACATAGGAGATGCCGACGTATTCCACCATCAGGAAGGCCGCAGCCCCCATCACTGGCGGCATGATCTGCCCATTCACGGAGGAGGCCACTTCGACCGAACCGGCCTGCTCAGATGTAAAGCCCACACGCTTCATCAGCGGGATGGTGAAGGTACCAGTGGTGACCACGTTGGCGATGGAGGAGCCGGAGATCAGACCGGTTGCCGCAGAGCCGACAACCGCCGCCTTTGCAGGTCCGCCGCGCAGGTGGCCGAGCGCGCCAAACGCCATCTTGATAAAGTAGTTGCCGGCGCCCGCCTTATCCAGCAGCGCACCAAACAGCACAAAGAGGAAGACAAACTTGGTGGAGACACCCAGAGCAATGCCGAACACGCCCTCAGACGTGATCCACATGTGGCTCATCGCTTTTTTTAGGCTCGCGCCCTTCCACCGGATGACTTCGGGCACCCATTCAGAGGAGCCGAAGAAGACATAGAGCAGGAAAATCGCCGCAATGATTGCCATCGCCGGACCCAGCGCACGGCGGGCGGCCTCAAACAGCAAAAGCAGGCCCGCGAGCGCGAACCATTTGTCTATATCATCGGCAAGTCCGCCGGAGTCGACGATTTTCTGATAAAAGATATAGCCATACAGCGCGATGCCGGTGCCCGCGATGGCAAAGATCCAGTCCTGGACCGGAACATAACCGCGGGGGCTAGATTTCAATGCAGGATAAGCGGCGTAGGCCAGGAAGATGGCAAACGCCAGATGGATTTGCCGCGAATTATTGATCACGCTGCCAGGCAGCAGCTGATTGGCCAGTGGCGAGGCCAGAATGACTTGAAAAACCGACCAGATGACTGCGACAATCGCCAGGAATAGCCCCACGCTTCCCACCGGGTTGCGGGCGCCTGCGTCGGAGGACGCGACAAGTTCCTGCAGCTCTTCTTCGCTGAGCGGTCGATTTCCCTGAGCATCGGATGTCATGGATAATCTCCCCTAGGGCCGGCGCAGTGCGGCTCGGCCTCAAATTTCCTCCCCCGACCAGGGGGCAGAAACGGGGCGCTGATGCGCCCCGCCCCAATTCTCTGGCTGATTACTCGATCCAGCCTTTTTCCTTGTAGTACTTGGCTGCGCCGGGATGCAGCGGAGCCGACAGGCCGTCCGCGATCATCTCTTCCGGCTTCAGGTTCGCGAATGCCGGGTGCAGCTTCTGGAACGCCTCGAAGTTTTCGAAGACCGAGCTGACGACCGCGTAAACCGCATCTTCAGACACGTCTGCCGAGGTCACGAAGGTCGCGCCCACACCAAAGGTGCTCACGTCCTCGTCAGTACCGCGGTACATGCCGCCGGGGATGGTGGCGGTGCGGTAGAAAGAGTTGTCGCCAACCAGTTTCTCAACCGCTTCGCCATCGACGGTGACCAGAACCGAGTCACAGGCAGTGGTGGCTTCCTGGATGGAGCCGGACGGGTGGCCGACGGTGTAGATCATCGCGTCGATCTGGTTGTCGCACAGCGCCGCCGACTGCTCTGCCGCCTTCAGCTCGGTCGCCAGGGCGAAATCTTCCATGCCCCAGCCCTTGGCTTCCATCAGCACTTCCATGGTGCCGCGCTGGCCGGAGCCCGGGTTGCCAATGTTGACGCGCTTACCCTTGAGGTCGTCAAAGGTGGAGATGCCGGCGTCAGCGCGGGCCACCACGGTGAACGGTTCCGGATGCACCGAGAACACGGCGCGCAGGCCTTCAAACGGGCCCGCTTCCTCAAACTTGGAGGAGCCGTTGTAGGCGTGGTACTGCCAGTCCGACTGGGCCACGCCGAATTGCAGCTCGCCCTCGCGGATGGTGTTGATGTTGTAGACCGAGCCGCCGGTGGATTCGACGGCGCATTTGAAGCCATGCTCCTTGCGGCCCTTGTTCACCAGACGGCAAATGGCACCGCCGGTCGGGTAATACACGCCGGTCACGCCGCCAGTGCCGATGGTGATGAATTCCTGCGCAGATGCTGCCGGAGCCATAAAGGCCGCGGTCACCAAAGCACCGATCGCCAGCTTGGTGTGTTTCATGATCAAGTCTCTCCCACTTGTCTTATGATTTGCAGCCCGGCCCGGAAATTAGCGAAAGCGGTATTATGCTCCACGCACGGCCAGAGAATTTGGCCCCCAAGCTAGGCAAGTGCGGATTTTTTTGCACGTCCACAAAGGTTTCACCGGGACCCGCCCAAGTCAAGGGTGCTATCTATTGACGCACCCCCGAAATCCGCATTTTTTCTCTGTCATGACGACAGTTAGGTAAATTTCCCCGTCCGCTTTGGAAGGTTTCGCGGTACCGGCAGGCAAAGAATTTAATTGCAAGGGGAATCTGCAGCCGGGCAATTCTTGCATTGCGGAAAAAGCGCTTGGGCTACTGCCTGCGGGGCTGTGCCCAACACAGCTTTTTATGCTGATTTGCGGGCGGCAGAGAATTGCCCTGGTGACAAATGAGGCGGATGGCGCTAACAAGCGTCACACAAAAATTGATCCGCGGTTCAAGAACCGAAACTGCGGGCACAAAGACAGGGAGCTTGCGGCAATGCTGCTGAGCCAGGTGATTCAAGACAACCCGTCATTGACGGATTTCTGGGCATTGGAACGCTGCGTTTCCGCCGAAGCCCGCAAGATCCCGCCGGAGGCCAGCGCGCCCCTGACATGTGATGTGGAGCCGGAGTTTCGCTGCACACCGCGCAAATGGGACATGATCCTTGCGGCGGCCCACAATCGCGGCCTGCGGGCGCGTCAAGCCTGATTTCAATTCAGCCAGCACCCTGGGGGAAATTGACCCCGCCAGCCTGATGGCCCGCGGGGTCAGTACGTTTACTCTGCCGGTCTTGCCTCAGGCGTGCCTTTGACGCGTTCGCGCATGGCCTGCATCATCGCATACAGCACCGGTACAACAATCACCCCGACCACCGTCGCTGCCAGCATCCCACCAAAGACGGCAATACCTATCGCACGCTGGCTGGCGGCCCCAGCGCCAGAGGCGAGCATCAGCGGCACGACCCCCAGCAAGAAGGACAGCGCCGTCATCATCACGGCGCGGAACCGCTGCTTTGCGGCCTCTTGCGCGGCCTCGCGGATGCTCAGGCCAGCCGCGCGCTGCTCCATCGCAAATTCGACGATGAGGATCGCGTTCTTTGACGCCAGGCCGATCAGCATGATCATCCCGATCTGGGTGTAGAGGTTGATGTCATTGCCTGCGATAGCCACCGCCGCGACAGCGCCGAACAACGCAACGATAACGGACAGCAGGATTGCCACCGGCATAGTCCAGCTTTCGTACTGCGCCACAAGGAACAGGTAGCCGAACAGCACCGCCATCGCCAGGATCACCGTGACCAGCCCCGCCGAGTCCAGCTGCTGCTGCGCTGTGCCGGTCCACTCATAGGCGTACCCCGGCGGCAATGCCGTTGCGGCCTCTTCCTGCATCACCCGGATGGCATCGCCGGTCGAAAGCCCGGGCGCGGGCACTGCCGTCACAGTGGCAGAACGGAAGATATTGTGCCGCTTGAGCAGCACTGGCCCCAACACGTTCTCCACGTCGATCAGGGTCGACAGCGGCACCATCTCGCCGGACTGGGCCCGCACATAGAGGCCACCGATGTCCTCGATCTTGTCGCGATAGGTGCCCTCGGCCTGGAGCATCACCTTGTAGACGCGGCCAAACAGGTTGAAGTCGTTGACATAGTAAGAGCCCAGATGCGCCTGCATGGTCTGGAAGACCTCGGCGATCGGCACGTTCAGCGTCTTGGCCTTCTCCCGGTCCAGATCGACAAACACCTGCGGCACGTTGGCCCGGAAGG
Organism: Leisingera sp. ABM4_103; assembly: GCF_056158685.1. NCBI lineage: Bacteria > Pseudomonadati > Pseudomonadota > Alphaproteobacteria > Rhodobacterales > Roseobacteraceae > Leisingera > Leisingera sp. ABM4_103. The sequence continues at coordinate 3,325,940 of NZ_JBSWTU010000005.1, forward strand.
TGGTGTAGGACTGGGCGATCTCGGGCCGCTGGTTGGCGGAATAGACCAGTGAGCCGATCGACTGCGCCAGATCCTGCGGTGTGCCGCCTGCAGTCTGCTGCACCGCCATTTCAACACCCGCTGACATGCCAAGGCCGGAGATTGGCGGCGGGTTGAACGCGACAATGCTGGCTGCCGCCTCGGCGTTAGCGATGCCGTAGATCTGGCCGAGGATGGCGTTGGGTTGCAGTGCCTCGCTCTGCCGCTCGTCCCAAGGGGCCAGATTGGCAATGATCATCGCGCCATTTGCGCTGGCACCATTCAGCAGGCTGAAACCGTTGACCAGCACGGTGCCCTGAACGCCGGGGATCTGACGGATCTGCTCGTCAATCCTGCTTGTCACCGCCTCCGTGCGCCCCAAGGCAGCCGCATCAGGGAGCTGAACATCGACAAAAAGATAGCCGTTGTCTTCCGACGGCAGGAACCCCTTGGAGGTCGAGTTGAAAATGCCGCCTGCCCCGAGAGCAACAGCCGCGATGATTGCCAAACCGATCACCGGCAGCCGCAGCAGGCGCGTAACGATGCTCAGGTAGCCTCTGCGCACACCGCCGATCATGTTTTCAAACATTGCCAGCAGCCCCTTGGGCGGGCCAGAGCGGGGCTTAAGAACGATGGCGCAAAGCGCTGGCGACAGCGTTAGCGCGTTGATTGAGGAGATCACCACCGCAACCGAAATGGTCACGGCAAATTGGGAATACAGCTTGCCTGTGATCCCGGGCATGAAGGTGACCGGCACAAACACCGCCAGCAGCACCAGTGTGGTCGCGATAACCGGACCGGTGATCTGACCCATTGCCTTGCGGGTCGCCTCAGCCGGGGGCAGCCCCTCCTCGGCGATGATCCGCTCGACGTTCTCGACCACCACGATGGCATCATCGACCACGATACCGATCGCCAACACAAGCGCGAACAGTGAGATGGTGTTGAGCGACATGCCGAGCGCCAGAAGGAAGGCGAATGTGCCGATCAGCGACACCGGAATGGCCACGGCTGGAATGATGGTCGCCCGGAAAGAGCCCAGGAAAACGAACACCACCGAAATCACCAGTACAAAAGTCATCATCAGGGTGGAGATGACGTCATTCAGCGATTGCTCGACAAAATCCGTGGTGTTGAACGGGACGGAGTAGGACACGTCCTCAGGAAAGTCCTGCGACAGCCTCTCCATTTCCTCCAGTACCGCTTCCGACACTGCAAGCGCATTGGCGCCAGGAGCCTGGTAGACGGCCAGGATGGTGGCCGGCACGCCATCGTAAAAGCCCGACGCGCTGTAGTTGGAAGCCCCCAGTTCCACCCGCGCGATATCGCTTAGCCGCACGGTGCTGCCGCCATTGCCGGTTCGGATAACGATTTCCTCGAATTCGCTGACTTCGGTCAGCCGACCCTTGGACTTGATGGTGTACTGGAACACCTGGTCGCCGGGCACCGGCGGTGCGCCCACCTGCCCCGCCGAGACCTCGATATTCTGCTCGCGCACCGCGTTGATCACGTCGCCGGGTGAAATGCTCAGGCCTGCCATCTTGTTCGGGTCCAGCCAGACACGCATGGCGTATTCGAAGTTGGTCAGGATGTCGGCCTTGCCGACGCCAGCCACCCGCGCCAGCGCATCCTTGATGTTAATTGCGGCGTAGTTCGACAGGAACACGCTGTCATATGATCCGTTCGGCGAGGTGAGCGCGGCCACCAGCAGCATGTTGGACGAGCTTTTTTGTGTCACCACGCCATTGGCGGTAACCTCGGCCGGCAGTGCGGCGACCGCTTGCGCCACACGGTTCTGAACATTGACCGAGGCAATGTCCGGATCAGTGCCAACCTCAAAGGTAACAGACAATGAATAGCTGCCGTTGTCGGCAGAGGTGGAGGACATATAGAGCATCCCGTCCACCCCGTTGACCTGCGCCTCGATTGGCGCGGCGACGCTTTTTTCAACCGTTTCCGCATTGGCGCCAGGATAGCTGGCGGTCACGTTCACCACCGGAGGCGTGATTTCGGGGAACTGTGCCACGGGCAGCGCGAAATAGCCGATGACCCCCATGACGGTCAGCACCAGAGAGATCACGATCGCAAACTTGGGCCGCGAGATAAAGAGTGAGGAAAACATCGCTTACTCTCCAGCCTGCGCGGCTTGCACCGGATCCACCTCAACGCCGGGGCGGATTTTTTGCAGGCCCTGGACCACCACGGTTTCGCCCTGGGTCAGCCCGTCCAGAACCACGATGCCGGTCCCCTGCACGTCACCGGTCACGATGTAACGCTGCTGAACCTGGTTCTGATCATCTACGACCAATACAAACGGCCCCTGCTGATCGCGCTGGATCGCCGCCTGACTGATGATGATCCGGTCGATTGCCTCCTGCGACTGCAGGCCAACGGTCAGAAAAGCGCCGTCCAGGATCAAGCGGTGATCGTTTTCGAACTTCGCCCGTACGGTGACAGCCCCGGTGTCAGGGTCAACGCGATTGCCGGCAAAGGCGATCCGGCCCTTTTCCTCCAGCTCCTCTCCATTGGGGAGCACAACGAACACTTCCGGAGCGGTTTCGGTATTTGCACGGTCGCGGCCGTTGGCCTCAAGCTCCTGAAGGATTTCGACAAACTGTTTTTCATTCAGCGAGAAGGAAACATAGACCGGTGCCTCCCGAACGATATTGACCAAGGGCGAGCCGCTAGGGCTCACCACATCGCCAATGCTGACCTCGACCCGGCCGAGGCGGCCTGAAAACGGCGCGTTGACCTCCGTATAGCTCAGGTCCAGCTCCGCTTGCTGAATGGCAGCTTGGGCGGCACGCACCCCGGCCTCCGCCACCAGCTCATTGGCGCGGGCAGTGTCGCGGTCCGCTTCAGAGACCGATCCGCGCTCGAACAGTTCCTGTTTCCGGGCCAGATCCAGAGCGGCCAGTTCAAGGTTGGCCTCAGCCTGCGCCAGCTCGGCCCGGCGGCTTTCCAGCACCGCCTCATAGGCGCTGCGCTCGATGCGGAACAGCAGATCCCCCTGCTCCACTTCTGCGCCGTCTTCGACCAGCACCTCCTCCAGATAACCGCTGACGCGCGCCATGATGTCGGCCTTGTCAATCGCTTCGCCGCGGCCGATGAAGGTCGCAGTGTCCTTGATCGGCTTGATAGCAGCCTGCGCAACCGAAACTTTCGGCGCCGCGCCCTGCTGGGCGGTTACAGGCCCCGCAAGCATCAGACTTGCCGCTGCAATCATCGCAAGACCGGTGCCTCCGGACAGGCCTGCAGTCCTAAATCGTGCCATGCTGTGCCCCTTCGAATTTTGATTGTGAACTAGGAATTGATGCGCCGGCGGCTGTGATGGCCGTCGTTGCGGTAACGAAATTTACCCCATTCAATAATTTGCTAACCTTATCTGCAAGAGCCGTCTTGCACCTCACGCGCTTTCTCTCATCGCGTGGTCCAGCCGCGAGGGCTGCCCAAGCGGTTTCATCGGCGTGCAGCGCCGCACCATCTGCGGGAGTGGGGAACCGCATGCGGCGGCGAAGTGTTATCTAATCGGATGCCTGACCAGAAACCCGCCGGGGCGGGTCCGCTTGATAGCGGAGGGCCAACCGCTATTTGGTTCCACGAACGCAGGCAGGCCAGGATACCAGGAGGAAAGAATGCGTTGGAGAGGCCGCCGGGGAAGCCGCAATATCGAGGACCGCCGTGGCCGGAGGCTGTCGGGAAGAACCGCAGGGATCGGAGGCGCCGGTGCCATCCTGATCGTGGTCGTAGGGGCATTTCTGGGCGTCGACCTCACACCGCTCTTGCAAGGCACCGCACCGCAAAGCCGCCAATCCGCGCCAGTCACCGAAGCGGATCAGGCCGCCGCAGAGTTTGTCAGCGTGGCGCTGGCCGACACTGAAGACGTCTGGGCCGCGATCTTTGAACAGCAGCTTGGCCGTGCTTACGATCCAGCCGTGCTGGTTCTCTACAAGGGGGTGACGCAATCGCCCTGCGGCGGGGCCTCTGGCGCGACCGGCCCGTTCTATTGCCCCTTGGATGAGAAGGTCTATCTCGACACCGCATTCTTCACCACGCTCAGCCAGCGGCTTGGCGCGAGCGGCGATTTTGCGGCTGCCTATGTCGTCGCGCATGAGGTTGCGCATCATGTCCAAAATGAGCTTGGCATCCTGAGTCAGACCCAGCGCATCCGCGCCCAGGTCAGCGAGGTCGAATCCAACGCGATTTCCGTGCGCACCGAACTGCAGGCAGATTGCTTCTCCGGAATCTGGGCCCGCTATGCCCGGGATCAGCTGGGCACGCTGGAGCCCGGTGACATCGGCGAAGCGATGAATGCGGCTAAACAGATCGGCGATGACACGCTGCAGCGCAACGCGGGCCGGGTGCCGCAGCCGCATACTTTCTCGCACGGCACCAGCGCCCAGCGGCAGGCATGGTTTGCGCGGGGATATGAGACCGGGGATATCAGCGCCTGCGACACCTTCTCAGCCAATTCGCTTTGATCCGAAGGTTCCGGTTCATTGAATTCTCCTGGTGTTGGTGGTTGTCTAACCTCACGGGCGGCGCTAGGCCGGAGCCGGAAACCGGATCGATTCCGGCGCCGCGCTTGGGGCCGCCGGATTAGGGAGACAGCCAGATGAAAGTTGACGGTACGCATTACCGGTCCCTGTGGTGGGATCATGACAAGGACGCGCTGCAAATCATTGACCAGCGCTGGCTGCCGCATGACTTCCGCATCCAGCAGGTCAGCACCCTGCAGGAATTTGCCGACGCGATTGTCGAAATGCGGGTTCGCGGCGCGCCGCTGATCGGCGCCACTGCCGCCTACGGCATGGCGCTGGCGATGCGCCTGGACCCGTCCGACTCCGCGATGGATCAGGCTTGGAGCTTCCTCAACGCAACGCGCCCCACTGCCATCAACCTGCGCTGGGCGCTGGACCGCTGCCGCAATTACTTGCGGCCGCTGGTGGAAGGCGAACGGGCAGCAGCGGCTCTGGCGCTGGCCCATGAAATCGCTGATGAAGATGTCGAGATCAATCGCAGAATTGGTGCGCATGGCCTTGATCTGATTGAAAAAATCGCCGAAGGAAAACCGGCAGGCGAGCCTGTGCGGCTGCTGACCCATTGCAACGCCGGCTGGATTGCCACCGTGGACTGGGGCACCGCCACCAGCCCGATGTACCAGGCCCATGACGCGGGCATCCCGATCCACGTCTGGGTCGACGAAACCCGCCCGCGCAATCAGGGCGCGCTGACCTCCTGGGAACTGGGCAGCCACGGCATCAGCCACAGCTACATCACCGACAACGCCGGCGGCCACCTGATGCAGCACGGCCAGGTCGATCTGGTGATCACCGGCACCGACCGCACCACACGCCGCGGCGACGTCTGCAACAAGATCGGCACTTACCTTAAGGCGCTGGCGGCCAAGGACAACGGCGTGCCCTTCCATGTTGCCCTGCCCTCGCCGACGATCGACTGGACTGTCTCGGATGGTGTCGCCGAAATTCCGATCGAGGAGCGCAGCGAACAAGAGATCACCCATGTCCAAGGCAAGACGGAAAGCGGTGATATCGGTGTGATTCAGGTTACACCCGACGGAACGCCCGGCGGCAACCCGGCCTTTGACGTAACCCCCAATAGGCTGGTCACCGGACTGATCACTGAACGCGGCATCTGCGAAGCCTCCGAGGAAGGCCTGGCCGGGCTGTTCCCGGAAATGGCCGCCGCCAAGTCCGCCTGACAGGGGCGCCAGACGTGAAGCCTCCCTATCAGGACAGCACAGAATTGCGGCAGGCGGTGATTGACGCCTGCCTTGAGATGAATGCCTCGGGTATCAATCAGGGCACGTCAGGCAATATCTCCGTGCGGGCGGGTGATCACATGCTGATCACCCCATCTGGCGTGCCTTACGAGAAAATGACACCTGCGGATCTGGTCCGGATGCCGCTGGACGGCAGCGCCCCGCCAGAGGGGCAGCTCAAACCCTCCACCGAGTGGCCGTTTCACCAGGCGATCCTGCAGGCCAAGTCTGCTGTCAACGCGGTTGTCCATGCCCATCCTGTTTATTGCAGCGCGCTGGCCATGAACCGGCAGTCGATCCCCGCCTGCCACTACATGGTTGCGGCCTTTGGCGGCAGCGACGTGCCGGTGGCGGACTACGCCTTGTTCGGCAGCCGCAAATTGTCAGAGAATATGATCCGGTCTCTGCAGGACCGCAGCGCTTGCCTGATGGCCAATCACGGCGCGGTGACAACGGGTGAGAGCCTTCCCCGCGCGCTTTGGCGGATGGTGGAACTTGAAACGCTTGCAAAGGGTTATACGACCAGTCTCGCCTTGGGCAAGCCGCATATCCTGAGCGAGGATGAGATGGCGGACGTGATCGCAGCTTTCGCCGATTACGGCCTGAAGGACAGCCGCTGATTTTGCACTGATGCAAAGCGTAACCGGAGTAAGCCGCCGGTCGCAGGCAATCCTTGCCGTGCCAGGTTTTTGGTTCAGCTTCGTTTCCGATGTATTTGATAGTTAACGAAAATCTGTGGTGCCCAAGGAGAGACTCGAACTCTCACGATGTTGCCATCGGGGGATTTTGAATCCCCTGCGTCTACCATTCCGCCACTTGGGCCACGCACCGTTCCTAGCCAAGCCTGCCGCCGACGTCCAGAGGCAAAACGGCACCTCTGCGCCGAAATCACATCCCGTTGCAAATTCATCCGCAGCAAAGGTTGACGGAGGCCGGCGCACATGCGACCTCCCTCTGCAAACGCCGTTGAGGACGCAGGGCGCAGCATGCTGAAACCGCTATATGACCGGACAATGGCTTTGGCCGATCACCCCAAGGCGCTTTGGTGCCTGGCTGCCGTCGCCTTTGTAGAAAGCTCTGTTTTTCCAATTCCCCCAGACGTGCTGATGATACCGATGATCCTGGCGCGCCCGTCGCGCGCCTGGCTGGTCGCGCTGGTGGCCTTGGTGGCCTCTGTGGCGGGCGGTATGCTTGGATATGCCATCGGAGCATTCTTTTATGACAGCATCGGGCAACCGGTTCTGGAGGCGATGGGCAAAGGCGATGCCATGGCGGAGTTCAACACCCGCTTCAACGACTTTGGCTTCTGGGCGGTTCTGGGCGCAGGCATCACGCCGTTCCCCTACAAGGTGATCACCATCATGTCGGGCTGGACCGGAATGCCGCTCAGCACTTTCATTGCCACCTCTATCCTCGCCCGTGCACTGCGTTTTTTCATTGTCGCCGCTCTGCTCTGGCAGTTCGGGGCCCCGGTCCGCGACTTCATTGAACGCCGCTTGGGGCTGGTTTTCTCGGCCTTCATGGTGGTGCTGTTCGGCGGCTTCCTGATGGTGAGGTTCATCTGATCATGCACCGGTTATTGATCGTCATTGCCGCCGCAGGCTCTGCAGCTCTCCTAGTTGGAGCGCTGGCCTTTCAGTACATCGGCGAAATGCCACCCTGCAATCTGTGCTACTGGCAGCGCTACCCTCATGCCGCCGCAGCCGGTATCGGCATTCTGGCGCTGATCATTCCCGGTGCCACTCTGCCATATCTTGGGGCGCTGGCAGCGCTGACCACCGCAGGCGTCGGCGTGTTTCATACCGGGGTTGAACGCGGCTGGTGGGAAGGTCCTTCCACCTGCACCTCCGGCCCGATCGGCGGACTGTCCCCCGATCAGCTGATGGAGCAGATCATGGCCGCACCGCTGGTGCGCTGCGACGAGGTGCCATGGGAGATGTTCTCTCTGTCCATGGCCAGCTGGAATGCAATTGCCTCCTTTGGCCTCGCACTGCTTTGGTTTGCCGCCGCCAACTATATCCGCAAGCAGGGTTAACCTGCTGGAAAGCTAAACTGCGGCCGCTAACCCGCTGGCAGCGTTATATGCTTCAGGATCACGTGTCCTTTTTGGTGGCTAGTAGCAGATTGGTTTCACTGCTCACCACCCCTTCGAAGGTTCGGATCTTGGCAAGAGCTGCGTCCAGTGTCTCCAAAGTTTCAGTGCCAAGTTCAACAATCAAATCCCAGCGTCCATTGGTAGTGTGAATCGCCCTCACTTCCGGCAGCCCCTGCAGCTGCCTGGTGATCCGGCTGGTTCCACGGCCCTCGATACCGATCATCATCAGACCACGCACCGGATCCCGCAGCACATCTTCCTTTAACACAACAGTGAACCCCAGAATGTCCCCGCGGGCCTGCAGCCGCTCTATCCTGGCCCGCACCGTAGTGCGCGACAGGTTCAGCTCCAGCGCCAAATCCGACAGCGACGCCCTGGCGTTGTGACGCAGCGCAGAGATCAGGCGCTCCTCCGTTCTGTCCATACTTCACCTCAAATCGAACAATCAGCAACCAATATGACCAAATTGCTTGCTGGATTCCATCGCATTTCGGAAGTTTATAGATGGAAAGCTGACTTTTAGAGAGAGCAAAACCGTGACTTCACAACATTGCATCCTGATTGGAGCCCCAGTCGACAGCGGCAAGCGCCGTGCCGGCTGTCTGATGGGCCCGGACGCCTACCGCACTGCCGGAATTGCCACCGCCTTGGAAAGCCTCGGGCACACAGTAGAAGATCTCGGCAACTTGTCTCCCGAGACACACGCCGCCGACACCAATGACGGGCTTGTCTACGCCCGCAATGAAACCATCGGCTGGACATCGCGCCTCGCTCAGGCCGCGGAAGATGCACTTGAGTGCGGCTTGCCGGTTTTCCTCGGCGGCGATCACTCGCTGTCGCTGGGATCGGTGGCTGGCGCCGCAAACTATGCTGCCAAGGCAGGCCGGCCGCTTTTTGTGCTATGGCTGGATGCGCATACCGATTTCCACACGCCGGAAACCTCTGACAGCGGTAATCTGCATGGAACGCCAGTCGGATATTTCACCGGACGCAGGGGGTTCGACGATTTTCCTGAAGTCCTGAACCCGGTACCGGAAGAAAATGTCTGCATGATCGGCCTGCGGTCAGTGGACACACAGGAGCGGCTCGCGCTGGAAGACAGCGCCATCCGCACCCACGACATGCGCCACATTGATGAAAACGGCATTGCCGGTCCGCTGAACCGGTTCCTGGATCAGGTCGCAGAGGCCAATGGCATGTTGCACGTGTCTCTCGACGTGGACTTCCTCGACCCCTCGGTTGCCCCGGCCGTCGGCACCACCGTCCCCGGCGGCGCGACCGTGCGCGAGGCGCATCTGGTTTGCGAAATCCTGCATGATTCCGGCCTGATGACCTCGCTGGATCTGGTGGAGCTGAATCCGTTCTTGGATGAGCGCGGCCGGACCGCGCATCTGATGGTGGATCTCTGTGCCTCCGCCCTCGGCCGCCGCGTCTTTGACCGCCCGACCCGGAGCTACCAGTGACCAGCCTGCAAGCCCCCTCTGCGGTCGTGATGATCCGGCCGCATCACTTCTGCTCGAACCCTGAAACCAAAGGCGATAACGCCTTCCAGACATTGGCAAACACGTCGGCTGAGGTTACGTCAGCCCAGGCTCTGGCGGAATTCGACGGCGCCGTCGAAGCTCTGCGCGGCGCGGGCGTTGCGGTACATGTGTTTGATGACACCGGCACCGAAACTCCGGACAGCGTTTTTCCCAACAACTGGTTCTCCACTCATGCCGGCGGCCATGTTGCCGTCTACCCGATGTTTGCGGAAAACCGCCGCAAGGAGCGGCGCTGGGATGTGATTGAGCTGTTGAAACGGGACTACCGGGTTCAGGATGTGATCGACTATTCCGGTTTGGAACAGGACGGGTTGTCGCTGGAAGGCACCGGCGCCATGGTGCTCGACCATATCGGCCGCATCGCCTACACGGTGAAATCCAACCGCGCCAATTCGGTTCTGCTGGAACGCTTCTGCACCCATTTCAACTTTGAACCCATGGTGTTCGAAGCCAAAGATGATGCAGGCCGCGACGTCTATCACACCAATGTTCTGATGGGGATCGGCACTGAATACGCGCTGATCTGCCTGGACATGATTGTGGACCCCGCCCGCCGCGCCGAAGTTGCCGCGCGGCTGGAAGAAACCGGCCGCCGGGTGATTGACCTCACGCCGGAACAGATCGCAAGCTTTGCGGGCAACGCCCTGGAGCTCACTGGCCGCAAGCGCCTTCTGGCTCTCTCGGCCAAGGCATTGGGCGCGCTGCGTCCGGATCAGATTTCGGTCATTGAGCAAAGCGCGGAGCCGCTGCCGCTGACCATCCCCACCATCGAAACCGCAGGCGGGTCGGTGCGCTGCATGCTGGCAGGCATCCACCTCAGCCCCCGTGAAAGGAAAACCGCATGACACAGCCCTCGGATAAGGCGCTGGTGCCTTTTGTCAGCGTCGACAACATGATGCGCCTCATTCATCACGTCGGCATCGAGCAGATGATGCGCGATCTGGCCGAATATGTGGAAGAAGACTTCAAGCGCTGGGAGCTGTTCGACAAAACCCCGCGCGTTGCCAGCCATTCGGATGTGGGCGTGATCGAGCTGATGCCGACCTCGGATGGCGAGGCCTATGGGTTCAAATATGTGAACGGTCACCCTAAGAACACCTCCGAAGGACTGCAGACTGTCACCGCCTTTGGCCTCCTGGCGGATGTCTACACTGGCTATCCGGTGCTGCTGACAGAGATGACCATGCTGACCGCGTTGCGCACTGCCGCCACGTCAGCAATGGCCGCCAAGTATCTGGCGCCCAATGGATCAACAACGATGGCCATGATTGGCAACGGCGCCCAGTCGGAGTTCCAGACGCTGGCGATGAAGGCGATCATCGGGCTGAAATCCGTGCGCCTCTATGACAACGACCCAGCCGCAACCGAAAAATGCGCCCGCAATCTGCAAGGTCTGGGGATGGAAGTTGTCGCCTGCAAGACGCCGGAGGAGGCGATCGAAGGCGCGCAGATCCTCACCACCTGCACCGCGGACAAGCAGTATGCCACCATTCTGACTGACAACATGGTCGGCAGCGGCGTCCACATCAACGCGATCGGCGGCGACTGCCCCGGCAAGACCGAACTGGCACCCGGCATCCTCAACCGCTCCGATGTCTTTGTCGAATATCCGCCGCAAACCCAGATCGAAGGCGAAATCCAGCAGATGCCGGAAGACTTCGCCGTGACCGAACTATGGGAAGTGATTGCGGGCAAGAAGCAGGGGCGCACCGGAGACCGTCAAATCACCCTGTTCGACAGCGTCGGCTTTGCGATCGAGGACTTCTCGGCGCTGCGCTACATCCGCGACCGCATAAATGGCACAGATTACTTCATCGACCTGGACATGCTGGCCGACCCCGACGATCCGCGCGATCTGTTCGGTATGCTTCAGCGCGCCAAGCCCTGACACGCCACCCCCTTCCACCATGCAAAGGCGGCCCGCTGAACTGAGGCCGCCGGCACCTCCGGCCTCCTTGTCCGTTTGCAGCACCCAGCGGCTTCGGTAGCACTGTTCATGGGGATCTGAGCAGTTGCCCCACGGGGAGCAGACGATCCGACAAAGAGGCCGGAACCCTTATTTTCCAACATATTGGATAGCTTACTTTAAGCGTCCAGCTCAGTATCCCAGTACAGGAAGTCCATCCAGCTTTCATGCAGGTGGTTGGGCGGGAACTTGCGCCCGGTATTGCGCAACTCCTCCGCGCCAGGCCGCCGCGGCGGCTTGCGCAGGGACATGCCGGCCCGGTGCAGCGACTTGGACCCCTTTCTCAAATTGCAGGGGCTGCAGGCCGCGACCACGTTCTCCCAGCTGGTCACACCGCCCGCCGCACGCGGCACCACATGGTCGAAAGTCAGTTCTCCCTTGCTGCCGCAGTACTGGCAGCGGAATTCATCCCGTAAAAACAAATTAAAGCGCGTGAAGGCCACGCGCTTTTGAGGTTTTACATAATCTTTCAGAACCACCACAGACGGTATTCGGATCTCGGTGCTCGGACTGTGCACCACCTCGTCGTATTCGGCCACGATGGCCACCCGGTCCAGCCAGGCCGCCTTGACGGCATCCTGCCAGGTCCACAAAGACAAAGGATAATAGGAGAGCGGCCGGTAATCCGCGTTCAGCACCAGCGCCGGGTGCTGCTTGAGCGCGCCCGGAGATCTGACAAACTCTGCTCTGAAATCGCCATCCATTTTTGAACGTCTTCCTCGCCCTGATCTTCCGTGTTGCGGAACCAGAGCGGGGAACCCGCCCCAGCCTGACTTTGACTATATATCGTGGTTAGCGCCTGACAAGCCCTGATGATCCACAATATGTCGGGAGCAACCTGCGCTGATTCCGTGACAGCACGGTGACACTTATCCACAGGTGCCCAGCCCCCAAGGGCCTCTGCGCCTCTTGCCCTGCGGCCACCGCCCGCATATTGCCGTGCCATGACCCGTCTCATTCGTTTCAACAAACCTTACGATGTGCTGCCTCAGTTCACCGACCGCGGCAGCCAGGACAGCCCGCGCGCGACACTGAGCAAATATATCGACTGCCCGGGTGTCTACGCAGCCGGCCGCCTGGACCGCGACAGCGAAGGACTGATGCTGCTGACAGACAACGGCCGTTTGCAAGCCTGGATTACCGACCCCAAGCACAAGATGGACAAGACCTATTGGGTGCAGGTGGAGGGTATCCCGGATCAGCAGGCCCTGAAGAACCTGGCAGAAGGTGTTGAACTCAAAGACGGAATGACCCTGCCGGCCAAGGCTCGGATGATCCCGGAACCGCCGGGACTCTGGGCCCGCACCCCGCCGGTCCGGGAACGCAAGACCGTCCCCGACAGCTGGATCGCGCTCACCATTCGCGAAGGCCGCAATCGGCAGGTGCGCCGGATGACAGCCGCGGTTGGGCATCCCACTCTGCGCCTGATCCGCTACAGCATCGGCGCCTGGACCCTGGACGGGCTGGCGCAGGGCGCTTGGTCGGACCTGGAACCGCCCCGCGTTCCCGGCCCGCCGAAACCCTCGCAGAAGCCGCCGCGCAGACCCAAGGCATCGGCGGCGCGGCCTGCAAAAGGTGACAGGTCCCGCCGCCGCTGATAGCCTTAAAGCTATGCTGCCGCACGCCCCTGCCCCTAATGCCATTCTCGAAGCGTCGCTGTACGCGGACGACCTCGACGCAGCTGAAGGTTTCTATGGTGAAATCTTGGGATTGGAGCGTATCCAGCGGGTCGCCAAACGCCATGTTTTCTTCCGCTGCGGCGCCTCAGTCCTGCTGCTGTTCAACGCTGAGGAAACGGTGAAGCCACCGGGAAACCCAAGGTTGCCGGTTCCGCCGCATGGCGCCCGCGGGCCGGGTCACGTGTGTTTTTCGCAGCCGAGAGAGGAGCTGCTCCTGATGCGCGCCCGGCTGCTGGCGGCAGGCATTGCGATTGAGGCGGAATTCGACTGGCCGAGCGGCGCCCGGTCCATCTACTTCCGCGACCCGGCCGGTAACTCCCTTGAAATCGCCGAACCGCACTTGTGGGCACCCTGACCTCCCGAAGAATTGGAAGGCCAGTTATTTCAACAAATTAGAGACCAAGCTTGTCGCGCATAAACGCAAGCGCCACGCTCAGCCCGTCCGGCGCGATGCCGTGGGCGGTGCCTTTCTGGATATGAGCAAAAACGTCCTGGAACCCGGCCTCCTGCAGGGCTTCGGCGGCTTCCGGCAAAGACTGCACCGGCACCACGTCATCCTGGTCGCCATGCACCAGCAGCACCGGCATCTTGGAGACTGCTTCGTCCTTCAGTAACTCCGGTGCCAGCAACCGGCCGGAAAAGGCTACTATACCCGACACTGGGTCCTCCCGGCGAGGCGCCACATGCAGGCTCATCATGGTGCCCTGGCTGAACCCGAACAGCACCACCTGCTCCGGCAGCACATCCTCGTCGACCATCAGCGCATCAAGGAAGGCGTTCAGGTCCTCGACCGCCGCCTGCATCCCGCGCATGCTTTCCTCTTCCGAGGAGCCATCGATCCAGGGGATCGGGAACCACTGGAACCCAAAGGGCGCGCCGGCACAGGCTTCGGGCGCGTCGGGTGCGACAAACAGCGTATCCGGCAGATGTTCGCCCAGCGGGTCGGCCAGCCCCAAGAGGTCGGCCCCATTGGCGCCATAGCCATGCAGGAACACCACAATCGAGCGGATTTCGCCAGAGACCGGCTCCTTGCGGCCGGCATTCAGTACACGAGTCATCGGATCCCTTCCCTGTCCTTCGCCACCCGGTAATAGGCCCAGAGAATGCGCGCCGCAACCGACCGCCACGGCGACCAGGCTTCGGCCATTTGCCGCATCTCACGCTCCTTTGGGCGGGCTGGCAGATCAAACAGCACCCGTGCCGCCTCCTGTAAGGCCAGATCGCCATGGGCAAACACATCCGCACGGCCCAGCGAGAACATCGCATAAATTTCAGCCGTCCAGACGCCGACCCCTGGAACCTGAACCAGTGTCTCAATCACTTCTGCGTCAGGCGCGTCGCGCAAGGCTTTGAAATCAATGCGTGCTTCCGCTAAAGCCCGGGCATAGCGGATCTTCTGGCGGCTAAGACCGGCTGCGCGCAGATCTTCATCCGTTGCCCATAATATCTTGCGCGGTCCGGTGAGCTTTGCGTCTTTCATCCGCTTCCAGATCGCATTGGCGGACGCCACGCTAACCTGTTGGCTGACAATCGCGCTTAGCAGTTCCGCAAAGCCGTCCGGCCTGCGCCTGAGCGGAAGCGCGCCGGTCAGCTCCAACGCATGGCCAAAACGGCTTTCCTGCGCCGCCAGCCACGCGGCACCTTCGCTCACGCAGGCATCGCACTGGATGATCCGGCCCACGCCTGGGAGAAATGTCTGCACTTCTGACGCCACGTCACCCCCTGATTGGCCGCTGTTGAAAGAAAGCGTGATCGCCAAGCCAATTCCGCTGTCTTGCTCCGCAACATATTCACCGCTACGCATCCCACATGACCATGAGCATGACCACCCCCAGCGACGCCGTCGCCAAGAAAAACGTCGCCATCCTGGTGCTGGCGCAGGCGATCCTCGGCGCGCAGATGCCGATGATCTTTACAATCGGCGGCCTCGCAGGGCAGTCGCTGGCGTCGAACCCCTGCTTTGCAACGCTGCCGATCTCGCTGATTGTCGGCGGCTCGATGCTGGCCGCGACCCCGATCTCTGCCATCATGCAGCGCTGGGGCCGCCGCGCGGGGTTCTTTGTCGGGGCCGCCTTTGGCGTTGTTGGCGGTTTGGTCGGCGCTTACGGGCTGTATCTTGGGTCCTTCCCCATCTTTCTGCTCGGCAGCCTGCTGACCGGTGTCTATATGAGCGCGCATGGGTTCTATCGCTTCGCCGCTGCCGATACCGCCTCCGATGCCTTCCGCCCCAAGGCGATTTCCTACGTCATGGCGGGAGGTCTGGCGGCGGCGATCATCGGCCCGCAGATCGTGAAGGCCACCAGCCAAGCCTTTGTTATTCCATTTCTAGGCACCTATTTGGCGGTGATTGCAGTCAACGTTCTGGGCGCCGCGCTGTTCCTGTTTCTCGACATCCCTAAGCCGCCCGCGCCTACAGAGGACGGCCCCAAGGGCCGCAGCCGGATGGAGCTGCTGAAGACGCCCGTGATCGCAGTTGCAGTTATCTGCGCCATGGTCTCCTATGCGCTGATGAACCTGGTGATGACTTCGACGCCGCTGGCGGTGGTCGGCTGCGGTTTTACAGAGGGCAACGCCGCCGATGTGGTCACCTGGCATGTGCTGGCGATGTATGTACCGTCCTTCTTTACAGGTCACCTGATTGCCCGCTTTGGCGTGGAAAAGATCGTCGCCGCAGGTCTGGTGATCCTCGCAGGCGCCGGCGCCGTTGCCCTGCAAGGGGTCGAGTTGGAGAACTTCTTTATAGCGCTGGTGCTTTTGGGCATCGGCTGGAACTTCGGCTTCATCGGCGCCACGACAATGCTGGCCGGCGCGCATGAAAGCTACGAGCGCGGCCGGATGCAGGGCCTGAACGACCTGCTGGTCTTTGGCGGTGTCACCATGGCTTCGCTGGCGTCGGGCGGGCTGATGAACTGCTCGGGCGGCAACCCGGCGGACGGCTGGAGCGCAGTGAACATGGCCATGGCCCCCTTCCTGGTGCTGGCAGGCGGCGCGCTGATGTGGCTGGTGTTGCGGCCCAAAGAGGCCTGACCATTCTGCAAACCAAAAAAGGCGCCCCGGGAGGCGCCTTTTTCTTTGGATGCGATTTCTTTACCAGCGCCCTAAGGCGGCCCGCCACATCAATCCCGCCCTACGCCGGAACTCGCTCTGCCCAAGCGTGCCTTGCGCTACCCGTTCAGGCTGGCGAATGGCCTGTTTCAGCAGGCTTTCCGCCTGCCAGCCCGCCAACAGCGCAGTTCCCGACGGTTTCGAGACTTTCCCGCCGCTTAACCGAGAGTTTTGTATTTTTTCCAAGCCCTTACGCGCCAAAGCCTGCACACCTTCCAAGGTTCCGTCCAGCAACGGGATCCGTTTCTGGGCCTCCAGCTCCGGAATGGCGCGCAGCCAGTTGGCAACGCCGATGCCATAGGCAAAGTCACGCACGACAGCTTCATCCGCCTGCCCCAAAGACGCCGCCGCCATCCACATCAGCGACCCGCTGGTGCGGTCGATGTAGCTGTCAAAGGCAGCTTGATCCTCAAACGGGTCCTTGTAGATGTCCCAGCGCCGCGCCTCCGCCATACCGTCAACGCAGGCCGCCAGTTCCGGCTTCAGAAACCGCGAGAGCGGAGTCGCCACGTAGTGCCGCCGGACGGGCTTGCCCTCGGCGATCTCTGCACCGACGTCGCGCCACCATTGCACCCGCATTTCGGCAATCATGCTTTCCTGGCTGGCCCAAGGTGCCCGGGCCAGTTCGACATTGAAGGCATAGAGCGCAAACAGCAGCGGCCGGGCCTGGACCGGTGCGGCCATCGTGGCCAGAAACCGGTCCGGGTCGCTCTTTTGAACCAGCTCCGCGCAGGCCGTCAGGTCGTCGTCAAACTGCATCCGCCTGCCCGGCCCCGCAGTCATGCGCCAATTTCCAGCGGATCGCATCCAGCAGCGCCTCGAACGAGGCGTCGATGATGTTCGGGCTGACCCCCACTGTGGACCACCGGCGCCCCTGACTATCTTCGCTGTCGATGATGACACGGGTCACAGCTTCGGTGCCGCCCTGAGTGATCCGCACCTTGAAGTCGACCAGCCGCATATCCTCCAGCTGGGCGGAGTAGCGCCCCAGATCCTTGATCAGCGCCCGTGCCAACGCGTTCACCGGGCCGCGGTCGCTGCCGGTTTCGTCCAGAGACTCACTGACAGACAGCCGTTTTTCGCCGTCGACCTTCACCACTACAACCGCCTCGGAGAGGCTCACCATCCGGTTGTACTTGTTCTTGCGCCGCTCGACCGTGACCTTGTAGCGCTTCACCTCAAAGAAGTCAGGCAATTGGTCTAGCTCATCGCGCGCCAGCAGTTCGAACGAGGCCTGCGCGGTATCGTAGGAATAGCCTTCCGCCTCGCGCTCCTTGATCCGCTCCAGGATCCGCGCCAGCGCCGGGTTGCCAGTTTCTACGCTCAAGCCTGCGTCGGTCAAACGCTTGCGCAGGTTCGACTGCCCGGCCTGATTAGACATCGGGATGACCCGCGCATTGCCGACCTTGCCTGGCTCGATGTGCTCATAGGTCGACGGATCCTTGAGGATCGCGCTGGCATGCAGCCCCGCCTTATGGGCAAAGGCCGAAGCGCCCACATAGGCCGCCTGCCGCACCGGAACCCGGTTCAGGATATCATCCAGCGTCCGGCTGATCCGGGTAAGACCCTTAAGCGCCTTTAGGCTCACGCCGGTGTCGAACTGGCTGGCATAGGGCTCCTTCAGCAGCAGAGTCGGGATCAGCGCGGTCAGGTTGGCATTGCCGCAGCGCTCCCCCAGACCGTTCAGTGTGCCCTGGATCTGACGCGCCCCGGCATCCACCGCCGCTAGCGAGCAGGCAACAGCATTTTCCGTGTCGTTATGGGTATGTATCCCCAGTTTCTCACCTGGAATTCCGGCGGCAACAACCTCCGCAACGATGCGGCTCACCTCGGCCGGCAGCGCGCCGCCGTTGGTATCGCACAGCACCACCCAGCGCGCCCCGGCCTCCAGCGCGGCGCGGCAGGCCGCCAGCGCGTACTCCGGATTATCCTTGTAGCCGTCAAAAAAATGCTCGGCGTCAAACAGCGCCTCGCGCCCCTGCGCCACGATATGGGCGACCGAGGCACGGATATTCTCGAGGTTTTCCTCCAGCGTGATCCCCAGCGCATGGGTCACGTGGTAGTCGTGGCTTTTGCCGACCAGACAGACGGCCGGTGTGCCCGCGTTCATGACCGCTGCCAGCACATCGTCATTTTCCGCGGACCGCCCGGCCCGCTTGGTCATGCCAAAGGCGGTCATGGTGGCGCGGGTTTCCGGTGCCTCCCCGAAAAAGGCGCTATCGGTCGGGTTTGCACCCGGCCAGCCGCCTTCGATGTAATCGACCCCCAGGCCGTCCAGCGCCTGGGCGATCTGCTTTTTTTCCGCAGTCGAGAACTGCACACCCTGGGTCTGCTGCCCGTCCCGCAGGGTCGTGTCGTAAAGGTAGAGCCGTTCCTTGCCCATCAAAGCGCCCCCAGCTTGTCCGGGTCAAACCCCGCACCCGGCACCAGTTCCACGCCGGTCTTGCTCATCCGCACCTCAAGCCCTGCCTCAACAAAGACCGCTTTTAGCCTGTCGACTTCGGAAAAATCCTTGCTTTCCATGGCCTTCCGGCGCGTTTCGAAAAGCTTCTCCTCAAAGGCGGAAAGATCGATGGCAGGCGCTGACGCCCAAGCCCCCAACTCATCGGTCAGCAGCCCCAGCAACCGGGCGGAGGCCAGCAGCCCCGCCGCATCGCCATCCGCTGCCAGCTTGTGCAGCTCTGCAATCGCGCCCGCGGAATTGAGGTCATCCGCCAGTGCTTCCAGGACCGCGGCAGCA
The DNA here is from genome assembly GCF_056158685.1 of Leisingera sp. ABM4_103. NCBI lineage: Bacteria > Pseudomonadati > Pseudomonadota > Alphaproteobacteria > Rhodobacterales > Roseobacteraceae > Leisingera > Leisingera sp. ABM4_103. The sequence continues at coordinate 3,344,869 of NZ_JBSWTU010000005.1, forward strand.
GCGCTGGACGCGGGTTCGATGCCCGCGGTCAGCGCCCGCCACTTGCGCAGCGTCGCCTCGGCCTCCTTGGCTTTCTTGTCGGTCCAATCCATCGGCTTGCGGTAATGGGTCTGCAGGAACACCAGCCGGATCACCTCGCCTGGATAGCCCTGGTCCAGCAGATCGCGCACAGTGAAAAAGTTGCCCAGTGATTTGGACATTTTCTTGCCTTCCACCTGCAGCATCTCGTTGTGCAGCCAGAATCGTGCAAACTCACCTTCCGGATGGGCGCAGCAGCTTTGCGCAATTTCATTCTCGTGATGCGGGAACATCAGGTCGTTGCCGCCGCCGTGGATATCAAACGTCTCGCCCAGCAGCTCATAGGACATCGCCGAGCATTCGATGTGCCAGCCCGGCCGCCCGCGGCCCCAGGGGCTTTCCCAGCCTGGCAGATCGCCGGTGGAGGGTTTCCACAGCACAAAATCCATCGGGTTCTTCTTGTAAGGCGCCACCTCAACACGGGCGCCGGCGATCATGTCGTCAACAGACCGGCCTGACAGCTTGCCGTAAAGTTCTTTCCAACTATCGACAGCAAACAGCACATGGCCCTCCGCAGCATAGGCGTGGCCCTTGGCGATCAGATCCTCGATCATCGCCACCATCTGCGGAATGTACTCAGTCGCCCGCGGCATGTGGTTGGGTTCCAGCGCACCGAGCTCGCCCATATCGTCCAGGAACCACTGGGTGGTTTCCGCTGTGATATCGCCGATCGCGCGGCCACTTTCGGCGGCGCGGGCGTTGATCTTGTCGTCAACGTCGGTGAAGTTCCGGGCGTAAGTCACTTGATCCGCGCCATAAACTTCCCGCAGCAGCCGGAACAGAACGTCAAAGACCACCACAGGCCGGGCATTGCCCAGATGCGCCCGGTCATACACCGTGGGGCCGCAGACATACATCCGCACGTTGCTGGCGTCGATCGGCTCAAAGACCTCTTTCTTGCGGGTCTTCGTATTGTGCAGCTTGATCACTATGTCCTTGGTTCCCATGCCCGGCTCCTTTCCCATGCCCAGCTCAAAATGGCCGGCATCACCCTTTGCGCGCAGCGCGGGCTTAGCAACTTGTCAAGGAAATGAAAACGACAGAAACCAGCCCGCTGATATGTCAGCAGGTAATGCAGCAGATGATGGCGGTGCATTTATGGTTCATGAGGGTTGCTTAGCACGGGCCGGCACCCCCGCCAAGGCTTTTGCTTCAAAAAGCAAAGGCCGCCCCGTCTGCCTTGGGTACAGACCGGGCGGCCAGCGGCGCAGCGAAACAGGTGAGTGCTGCGCCCGCTTTAGCGTCAGCTTAGAATTTGAACGACGCGCGCAGCGATACCGAGGTGGCATCCGCGCCAACGCCGGAGTTGCCGAAGTCGTCGAACTCATGCTCCAGCACTTCGCCGCCGATCTGCCACTGGTCGGTCACCTGATAAGCCAGGCCAACGCCGTAGAACTCACCGGTTTCGCTGCCCAGCGAGCTGTCGGCCTCAGCCACACCGCCGGTGACATAGGCCAGAACGTTGCCGAAGTCGTAACCGGCTTTCACCTTGGCACGGGCAACCGAGTCAACGGTTGCGCCACCGCCCAGGTCCACGTCGGTGGTGTCATAATCCAGTTCGCCGCCCAGCACGAAGCGGCCAAAGTCATGGTTGTAGCCGGCGTGGATACCGTATGCGGCATCATCACCCGACGCACCGTTGGTTGCGTCCACATCCAGCTGGCCGATCTGGCCACCCAGGTAGAAACCAGTCCAGTCGCCGCCATCATTGGCCACCGGTACGGGTGCCGGTGCCGGTGCCGGCTCGACCACCGGTTCACTGATGTTACCGGCAAATGCTGCACTGCCCATTACGGCTGCGATGGCTGTCATAGCTACGAAACGAGTCATTCAGACTTCTCCTTTTGCAGTCCCGGCGCAGGTTGTGCGCCGTTGGAGCTTACAAAAGGTCTCCAAAGCCGAACTTCCAGTCCTATCGGCTCACGTTCCCTTGAACTGGCAATGACTGGCCGAAATTCCCCTGCAACGTGCGCTTTTCCGCCGGACTCCAATATCGGAGTTAAGTGCAGCCATTGAAATGAACCCTGCGCGCACCTAGCGCCCTAACACTGCATGGCATCGGTCACCCGCCGCGCGTAACGGCAGTTAGCCGGGGCCAGTGATCGTCAGAAGCGAAATGCAGCGGTTAAGGATAAAGTCTCGCCGCGCAGTCGGCCGCTGCCATCCTTGGGTCCGGCTTCGTGATGCAGCAGCTCACCCCGCAGTTGCAGTGCCCGGTTGAGAGAGACACGCATTCCCAAACCAAACAGTGTCCCATTCCGCTTGCCGGTTGCGGTCTCAGCTTGCAACCCGCCCAGGGTAACAACACCCGTTGCTGGACCAAAGTCGTATCCCGCGTGGAGACGCAGCTGATGCGTTTCATCTGCCCGCACCGCCCGTGTCAGCAGGCCGGAACGGCGGGAGGCAACAGTGCCGCCAAGGATAAAACTGCCAAATTCCTGCAGGAAGGCCAGCTGGAAAGCTTGCGGCTCGGTGCTGCCGGCGCCGGATGCGGATTGAACGCGGTTACTGAAAAGCGGCCTGGCCCACCCTTCTGCAAAACACGGCTGGGCAAAGGCAAGCCCAACAGAAAGACCCGCGGCAAAGGCATGAGTGAGTGTGGTTTTCCTAACCATCGGCATATCGCTTTGCCTTCTTGAAATGCGCTGTTTCAGCGCGCCATCCCCAGGACCCCAGTTTCGCCATTAATGCTTAATATTCGGTTCCCAAGGCCATCCTGCCAATAACCGCCAGCCGCGCATAGCGTCAAAAATCGAAGATACACCAATAAAAATAAATACATTTACTTAAAGCCACAGTTTTGCGGCGTCCAAACCGCGCCTGGCGCCCCGGATGAAAATCATGTCGCTTTTTTCATCCTGGTCGCAAACGGGCAAGAAACCCCTTCCAGCCATGTCAAATTACAACAACACAGACAGGAGCCCGCATGCAGGGAGAACGCAGCCTTGTCAGCCTGATCTGCCGCACAATCGGTGCGGCGCGCGGGCGTGCGGCCAGAGGCCGGCCGCACTGAGTTGGAATTCCAGAAATTTCCACTCACCCACCTGAAAGGCTCAATATAATGAACGACCAAGCCTCCTCCTCCCGCGCTGGCCGCAGCGGCGGCCGCAATGCACGACGTGCCGCCCGGGCAGCCGCATTGCCGGATCATCTGCGCCCCGTGCGCCCGGGGATGGAATTTACCGCCCTGAAAATGCTCAGCCAAGCGGACATGGAGCAGATCCACCAGACCGCACTGACCGCACTCGAAGAGATCGGCCTCGCCGATGCCCCCCAAAGCGGCATCGAATACTTGACCGCAGCAGGCTGTACCCTGGGCGATGACGGCCGTATCCGCTTCCCCCGCGCCCTGGTCGAGGACACCATTGCCAAAGCCAACCGGTCCGTCACCCTGTTTAGCCGCGACGGCAAAACCGACCTGCAGCTTTCTGGCGGCCGCGTTCATTACGGCACCGCAGGCGCCGCGGTCAGCATGGTCGATGTGCATGGCAAGACCTACCGCGATTCCACCGTGCAGGATCTGCACGACGCCGCCCGCATCTGCGACCAGCTCGACAATATCCACTTTGTCCAGCGCCCCATGGTATGCCGCGACATCGCCGACAACTGCGAGATGGATCTGAACTCGATTTACGCCACCACCGCCGGCACGACCAAACATGTTGGCGTCTCCTTCACCGAGCCGGGCTTCGTAAAGCCGGGGCTGGAACTTCTGCATATGATTGCGGGCGGCGAAGACAAGTGGCGCGAGCGCCCGTTCGTGTCGAACTCCAACTGCTTTGTGGTTCCGCCGATGAAGTTCGCCACGGAATCCTGCGAGGTCATGGAGGAGTGCATCAAGGGCGGCATGCCAGTGCTCCTGCTGTCGGCTGGTATGGCGGGCGCAACCGCGCCCTCCACCATTGCCGGCGCAATTGCCCAGGCGGTGGCGGAATGCCTGGCCGGGCTGGTTTACGTAAACGCCGTAAAGCCCGGTGCCCCAGCAATTTTCGGTACCTGGCCCTTCGGCCTGGACCTGCGCACCGGCGCGATGTCCGTGGGTTCTGGCGAGCAAGCTTTGCTGACTGCAGGCTGCGCTCAGATGCACAAGTTCTACAACCTGCCCGGCGGAGCCGCCGCGGGCGCGTCAGATTCCAAAATGCCCGACATGCAGGCCGGCTGGGAGCAGATGTGCTCTGCCGTGATGGCGGGGCTGTCTGGTCTCAATATGGTTTACGAGGCCGCGGGCATGCATGCTTCGCTGCTGGGCTTCTGCCATGAGTTGCTGATCCTCGACAACGACCTGCTGGGCCAGGCGCAACGCTGTGTGCGCGGCATTGAGGTCAACGAAGAGACTTTGGCCTTGGACCAGATGCGCGCCACCTGCCTTGGCGGGCCCGGCCACTATCTGGGCACCGATCAGACGCTCAGCCGGATGCAGATGGACTATGTCTATCCCGACCTGGGCGACCGCACCTCACCCAAGGAATGGGCGGAGCGCGACAAGCCCGACCTGATCCAGAAGGCAATTGTGAAAAAGGAAAAGATCCTGTCGCAACGCGCCACAGCCAGGTTTGACGCCGCCACCGACATGGCAATCCGGGAGCGTTTCAACATCCATCTGCCTGCGTAACGGCCAGTGTCGCTTTCAAACGGGCCGGAATTTCCGGCCCGTTTTTTTTGCATCAGTGCCTGTGGCCGTCAGTTCTGCAACCGGCCGATATACCAGGCTGCCTTCCTGAGTGGTCCATTTGTGCTACACCGGGCCCATCGCCAGCAATCCAATAAAACGCGAACTAATGGCTTCCATAGCCGGGAGCTTCATGATAACTATTTGTTAACATGCGCTTCTTTGCAAAGCGCGCCGGCGTTCGGTTGTTTCACGAATTGCATTCTTGCAATGCAAAGTTGCAGGCTGGTATTGCATTATTGCATGACGAGACCCTTGTGTATCTCGCTACTGCTTCGCGGCTCCTCAAAAGCGCAAGACGACAGCGCCAGATGGGTGGGAAAACCATCATCTGAAAATTCGCAACGCAAACCTGCGCTTGGGTCGCCGCAGCCAACACTGTTGCAAAAGCGGTCCTCGAAAATTAACCAGCTGTCTCCCGAGAGACCAAAGTTTCTCAGTAGTTTTTATGCCACCACAGATTTCAGGGTAGGGTTTTCGGATCCTATCCGCGATAGCTGAGCTTGCAAACGAGCCAGAATCCTTTGCGGAACTCACCGAGCGGTCACATCTTGCAAAACTGCAAAATCATAATGGAAAAATGCAGCGCGAGAGGGTATCTCGCGCTGCAATCGGTCTTTAGAAGAAGGCCTGCAAACCAGTCTGAGCACGGCCCAGGATCAGGGCATGAACATCGTGGGTGCCCTCATAGGTGTTTACTGTTTCCAGATTAACCATGTGGCGGATCACGTTGAACTCCAGGCTGATACCGTTGCCGCCATGCATGTCGCGAGCCATCCGGGCAATCTCCAGAGCCTTGCCGCAGTTGTTGCGCTTGATGATCGAGATCATCTCCGGTGCCGCGCTGGCCTCATCCATCAGCCGCCCGACCCGCAGAGAGGCCTGCAGGCCAAGGGTGATCTCGGTCTGCATGTTGGCAAGCTTCAGCTGAAACAGCTGCGTATTGGCCAGCGGACGGCCGAACTGCGTGCGATCAAGCCCGTACTGGCGCGCTGCGTGCCAGCAAGCCTCCGCCGCGCCCATTGCGCCCCAGCTGATGCCGTAACGGGCGCGGTTCAAACACCCGAAAGGACCCTTAAGCCCCTGAACATGCGGCAGAAGCGCGTCTTCGCCAACTTCAACGCCGTCCATCACGATCTCACCGGTGATCGACGCGCGCAGTGAGGCCTTGTTCTGGATCTTCGGCGCGCTCAGGCCTTTCAGGCCCTTGTCGAGCACAAAGCCGCGGATCTTGCCGCCATGCGCTTCGGACTTGGCCCAGATCACAAAAACATCCGCGATCGGCGCGTTGGAGATCCACATTTTGGAGCCAGTAAGCCTATAGCCTCCTTCGGTTTTCTCAGCTCGGGTCTTCATGCTGGCGGGGTCGGAACCGGCATCCGGTTCGGTCAGGCCGAAGCAGCCGATCCATTCGCCGGAGGCGAGTTTCGGCAGGTATTTCTGCCGCTGCTCTTCGCTGCCGTATGCATAGATGGGATACATCACCAGCGAGCTTTGCACCGACATCATGGAGCGGTAGCCGCTGTCCACACGCTCCACTTCGCGCGCCACGAGTCCATAGGATACATAGCCGCCGCCAAGGCCGCCGTATTCTTCCGGGATGGTAGTGCCAAGCAGGCCCATTTCGCCCATCTCGCGGAAGATTTCGGGATCGGTTTCTTCGTTTTCATAGGCACTTAGCACACGCGGCTGAAGTTTTTCCTGGGCATAGGCGCAGGCCGAGGCGGAAATCATCCGCTCATCTTCGGTCAGCTGGTCCTCCAGCCGCAGGGGATCTTCCCAGTTGAAACGGCCCAGGTCCGGAGCATCTTTGGCGCGCAGCGCGGGTTTGTCGGTCATCATGTCACCTCAATGGTTCGCGGTTTGGGCAAACCCTAACGGGAGATGAAGGGAAAAAACAGCGAGACTTTCGCAAAGATACATGACAAAAACTCATACATGACCGTGCCCCGCAAATTCCTGCCATCCATCTCCTCCCTGCGCGCGCTTGAAGCGCTCGACCGTTTGGGCAGCGCCTCTGCCGCGGCTGAGGAGCTTGCGTTGACGCAAGGCGCCGTCAGCCGGCAGCTGCAAACGCTGGAACGGCAATTGGGGATGGAACTGGTGCAGCGGGACCAGAAACGCCTGATGCTGACCTCAGAAGCGCAGGATTACGCCGCGGAGGTTCGCCAAGCCCTGAACCAAATTGTGCAATCCACCCTGCGTTTGCAGGCCGCGCCGCTGGCCGGCACGCTGAATCTGGCGATTTTGCCCGCCTTCGGGATGCGCTGGCTGATGCCGCGGCTGCCGGAGTTTTCCCGGCTGCACCCGGATGTGACAATCAACATGGCCACCCGTCTGGAACCATTCAACTTCTCCACGGAACCCTTTGATGCGGCTATTCATTTCGGAAACGCAGAATGGCCCGGCACGCGATCCTTGCTGCTCAAGCACGAACAGCTGCTGCCGGTCTGCGCGCCGGAGCTTTTGGAGGGCCGTTCAGTCACGGACCCCAAGGATATCCTGAAGATGCCGCTGCTGCACATTCAAACCCGGACGACCGCCTGGCGGGACTGGTTCGACCGGCAAGGGATCGCTGCCGATGACGGTTTGAGCGGCACGATCTATGACCAATTCGCAACCATCACCCAGGCTGCTCTGCATGGCCTGGGCGTGGCGCTGATGCCGGATTACCTGGTGGAACAGGACCTGGCGACAGGCCGTCTGGTGGCGCTGCACCCGGAACCGCTGGAGTCAGCCGGTGCCTATTACCTGGTCTGGCCGGAGCGGAAGTCAGGCGCGCCGGCGCTGATGAAGTTCCGGGAGTGGCTGGCGGGCCAGGCGCAGCCGGAAGATCCGCTGCCGCGCTGACCGGCGGTGCACAGGGGGTGACATGCGTGTACCCCCTGATGCCGTTTCAGCCGAGCGCGTAGCCCGCGCCGCGCACCGTGCGCACCGGGTCGCTGCCGCCATGCTGGGTCAGCGCCTTGCGCAACCGCCCGATGTGAACATCGACGGTGCGGGTGTCGACATAGATGTCGCGGCCCCAGACCCGGTCCAGTAGCTGCTCGCGGCTCCACACCCGGCCCGGCTTCTCCATGAAGGTGGAGAGCAGACGGAATTCCGTCGGCCCCAGCTTCAGCGGATTGTCGGCGCGGCTGACCTTGTGAGTTTCGGCGTCCAGCACGATGTCGTCGTACTCCAGCCGCACCCCGACGGTGGAGGGCCGCACCCTGCGCAGCTGGGTGCGCACCCGCGCCATCAGCTCAATCACCGAATAGGGTTTGACCACGTAATCATCGGCGCCGGTCTCCAGGCCGCGCACCTTGTCGACCTCTTCCGAGCGGGCCGACAGCATGATCACCGGAATGTTGCGGGTTTCCGGTCGGGTCTTGAGCCGGCGGCACACTTCGATGCCGCTGAGGTTAGGCATCATCCAGTCCAGGATGATGATGTCGGGCATGTCTTCCTCGACCACCAGCAGCGCTTCTTCGCCATGTTCGGCGCGCAGCACGCGGAAGCCGTCGGCTTCGAGGTTGTATGCCAGCACTTCCCGCTGGGCCATTTCGTCTTCAACAACAAGGACGGTGGGCTGATCGGCAGCCATCGGTCAGATCTCCTGAGATGTTGTCGAGGTGGTATCGGCTTTCTTACGGTCTTCCTCCGGTTTTACACCGGTCACCAGATAGATCACCTGCTCAGCGATGGAAGTCACGTGATCACCCATGCGCTCTGTGTTTTTTGCAATGAAATGCAAGTGCATACAGGCCGAAATGTTGCGCGGGTCTTCCATCATATGGGTCAGAAATTCGCGGAACAGCGCGTTATACATCTGATCCACATCGCGGTCGCGCTCGATGACATCGGCTGCCAGCTCGGGGTCACGCTGGATGTAGGAATCCAATGCGTCCTTAAGCATCCGCTCCACCTCGCGCGCCATCCGGCGCAACGCCGCTGCGCCTTCGGTGATGTCAGGACCCTGGGCCAGCACTGCGGTGCGCTTGGCCATGTTTTTTGCATAATCGCCAATGCGTTCCAGGTTGCCGGCGATCTTCATCACCGACAGGACCAGGCGCAGGTCGGAGGCCGTGGGCGAGCGCAGCGCGATCAGCCGGGCGGTTTCCTCGTTTATCAGCTCTTCCAGCCCGTCAATCGCCTTGTCGCCCTGGCGCACGGTCAGCGCCAGTTCTTCGTCGCGGGTTTCCAGCGCGCGGGCTGCCTCGCGGATGGCGTCCTCAACCAGGCCGCCCATTTTCATGATCCGCGCCTGGATTGCCTCCAGGTCGCGGTCGAATGCCGATGCAATATGCTGTTCTACCATGTTGAAATTCCTATAGATCAGCCGATCCGGCCGGTGATGTAGCTTTCGGTGCGCGGATCTTCCGGGTTGGTGAAAATCTGGCCGGTGGGGCCGAATTCCACCAGGTTCCCAAGGTGGAAGAAGGCGGTTTTCTGGCTGACCCGGGCGGCCTGCTGCATCGAGTGCGTGACGATCACCACGGAATACTGGCTGCGCAGTTCGTCAATCAGTTCCTCGACCTGCGCAGTGGCGATCGGGTCAAGCGCTGAACAGGGTTCGTCCATCAGCAGCACTTCGGGCTCTGTCGCGACGGCGCGGGCGATGCACAGGCGCTGCTGCTGGCCGCCGGAAAGGCCGGTGCCGGGGGCGTCCAGCCGGTCCTTCACCTCGTCCCAGATCGCGCCGCGGCGCAGGGACTTCTCAACGATTTCATCCAGTTCCGCCTTGTTCTTGGCCAGGCCGTGGATGCGCGGACCGTAGGCCACGTTGTCATAGATCGACTTGGGGAACGGGTTTGGCTTCTGAAAAACCATGCCGACCTTGGCGCGCAGCTGCACAGGGTCGACGCGCTTGTCATAGATGTCCTCACCATCCAGCAGGATGTCGCCCTTGACGCGGCAGATATCAATAGTGTCGTTCATCCGGTTGAGGCAGCGCAGGAAGGTCGACTTGCCGCAGCCCGACGGGCCGATGAAGGCAGTGACGGTCTTGTCCTCGATCTCGACGTTCACGTCTTTGATCGCGTGGGAGTCGCCGTAGTAGACGTTCACATCCTTGGCGGCGATTTTGATTTGTTGTGTGTCCACGGTGTTATCCATCAAGGTCATGTCGTTCATTGCACTATGCCCCCTTACCAGCGGCGTTCAAAGCGGCGTCGCAGGATCACGGCAAGCGTGTTCATGGTCACCAGGAAGATGAGAAGGATGATGATGCCGCCCCAGGCGCGTTCATAGAACGCCGGGTCGGCGCGTTTGGCCCACTCATAGATCTGCGCGGGCATCGCGGAGTTCGGGGCCAGCAGGCCGTCGGCCAGGGTTTCCGGCGCGTTGGAGGCGATGAAGCCGACCATGCCGATGAGCAGCAGTGGCGCGGTTTCACCAAGCGCCTGCGCCAGGCCGATGATGGTGCCGGTCAGGATGCCGGGCGCGGCCAGCGGCAGCACGTGGTGGAACACCGCCTGCATCTTGGAGGCGCCGACACCGAGGGCGGCGTCGCGGATCGACGGCGGCACCGATTTCAGCGAGGCACGGGTGGAGATGATGATGGTCGGCAGGGTCATCAGCGTGAGCACCAGTCCGCCCACCAGCGGCGCCGAGGTCGGCAGGTGCATGTAGTTGATAAACACCGCAAGACCCAGGATGCCGAACACAATCGACGGCACCGCGGCGAGGTTGGAGATGTTCACCTCGATCATGTCAGTGAGCCAGTTCTGCGGCGCAAATTCCTCAAGATAGATCGAGGCGGCGACGCCAATCGGAAGCGCGAGCGCCAGCACCACAAACATCATGAACAGCGAGCCTAGCATGGAGACGCCGATGCCGGCGGCTTCGGGGCGGGCGTCGGAGGCGTCGGCGCCGGTGATGAAGTCGAGGTTGAAGGTCTTTTCAAGCACTCCGGCTGCAGCCAAAGCATCAACCAGATCAAGCTGTTCGGCCGAGATGTTCTTGTCGTTGACGATGCTGTCGCGACTGACGCGGCCCTTCATGTAGCCGTCGACCCGGCCTGAGGCGAGGAAGCGGAACTCCACCGTCTGGCCGATCTGGTCCGGGTTGGCGATAACAAAATCACGCAGCTGCGCGGCGACGTCCTTGGACAGCACGCCCGCCAGTTCCTTGGCCTTCAGGCTGGTCTCAATGCCCAGCTCTTCGACCGCGGACTCCATCGCGCCCTTGATGATCGGGGCATAGCCGAAGGTGGTGACCTTCTTGATGTCCTCGATGTTGCGCTCACCCTTCTTGTCGAGCTTGCTTTCCAGCAGTTCCACCTGAAGCGTCACAAAGGTTTGCTGGAAGGCGCCGGTGCCCTTGCTGACAATGGTGGTCACCAGGATCAGCAGCATGATCAGGCCCGCGGTAATGGCGGCGATGCCATAGCCGCGGAACCGTGCTTCGGCTGCGTTACGTTTTCTGGTGCGCGGGGTCTGCTCCAGCAGCGAGCCGCCATGTTTGCGGGGCGCGGCGCCTGCGGGGGATTGGCTGAGGTCAGTCATTATTCGTACTGCTCCCGGTATTTGCGCACGATGTAGAGCGCCAGGACGTTCAGGCCGAGGGTCAGGACAAACAGGGTCAGGCCCAGGGCAAAGGCAACGAGGGTTTCGGGGCTGGCAAAGTCGGTGTCCCCGGTCAGCTGGCTGACGATGCGGGTGGTGATTGTGGTCATCGATTCCAGCGGGTTGGCCGAGAACTTGGCAATCGCCCCTGCCCCCATCACCACGATCATCGTTTCGCCAATGGCGCGGGACGCGGCCAGTAGCACCGCGCCGACAATGCCCGGCAATGCCGCCGGCATCACCACCTGGCGCACGGTCTCAGATTTGGTGGCGCCCAGGCCCAGCGAGCCATCGCGCATCGCCTGCGGCACCGCGTTGATGATGTCATCGGACAGCGAGGAAACGAAGGGGATCAGCATGATGCCCATCACCAGTCCCGCGGTCAAAACCGAGGTGGCACCGGCCATCCATTCGACGCCCAGCAGCCCGCCCTTGGCGAACAGATTGGCCAGCGCCGGCCCCACGGTCAGCAGCGCGAACAGGCCGTAAACGATGGTCGGGATGCCCGCCAGGATCTCCAGCAGCGGCTTGGCAAAGGCGCGCACGGTGCCGCTGGCGTATTCCGACAGGTAGATGGCGGCAAAGAGGCCCACCGGCACCGCCACCAGCAGCGCGATGAAGGAGATATATAGCGTGCCCCACAACAGCGGCAGGATCGACAGGTCGCTGTCGCCGCGGAAGTTGGGCGCCCAGGTGGAACCAAAGAAGAAGTCGGTCCAGCTGTGCAGGCCAAAGAAGTTCTTGGTCTCGAACAGCATCGACAGGACGATGCCGACCGTTGTCAGGATTGCCAGCGAGGCAGCCAGGATCAGCAGCGCAAGGACACCGCGCTCCACCACGTTGCGGGCGCGGAAATCCTTGTGAGTACGGCTGTGGGCCCAAGCAAAGCCGCCAAGCGCCAGCAGCGCGACGACCACGGTCATTGCGGTTTTGCCGGTATGCGACAGGTTGCGGTAGGCCTGAGCCGCATTCAGAACCTCGGGCCGCACATCGGCACCTAGGGCAACTCCGACTTCGCCCATCAGGGCGCGCAGGTCCTGCCCGCTGCTGGAGGCATCGCGGGCCTGACGGCGGGTCAGCAGTTCCTGCTCCACCGCGAGATCCAGCCCTTCGGCAACCCGGCGCACGTCGCTCATCACCAAGCCGAGGGTGGAGCTTTCCGGAACCGCCTCAGGCGGGATCATGCCCGAGACACGGTTCTCAATGACCAGCGGCTGGGCCAGCAGCCAGATGGCCAGCACAGCGATGGCAGGCACAAAGGATGCCAGTGCAACATGGTAGCCGTAATAGGACGGCAGCGAATGCAGTTCTCTTGCATCGCCCCCGGCGGATTGGAGCGCGCGGCTGCGCCCCCAGTAAAAACCCGCTGCGGACAGCGCAAGCAGGAGAACAACGAGCCAGAAAGTGGGCATGGAGGGCTCCGTTAGGCGGTGACGGAAAGGGAAACAGCGTCGGGGACCGGGAAAAACAGCGCCGGGGCAGAAAAGTCCACCCCGGCAAATCTTACGTCAGGACAAAGCCTTAGGAGTTGCCGCCCATGACGGCTTCGTTGGCGACGGTTTCCTGGGTCTCGGCCAGTTCCGGGTCTGCCACCAGGCCGTATTCGGCCAGCGGGCCGTCTTCGCCTGCGACTTCGTCAGCGACGAAGAACTCAGCATATTCCTTGAGGCCGGGGATCACGCCGATGTGGGCTTTCTTCACGTAGAAGAACAGCGGGCGGGAGACCGGGTATTCGCCGGTTGCGATGCTCTCGGTCGAGGGCACAACACCGGACATGGTGGCAACCTGCAGCTTGTCGGTGTTGTTCTCATAGAACGCCAGGCCAAAGACGCCGATGCCGTCCTTGTTGCTTTCGATGCGGGCCAGGGTCTCGGTGTAGTCGCCGTCGATGTCGACCGACTTGCCGTCGGTGCGCAGGGCGATACAGGCTTTCTCGGCTGCTTTTTTGTCGCCGCCATTGGCTTCCTTGAAGGCTTCAAAGGCGCCGGTTTCCTCGCAGCCTGCCAGGATCACCTTATCTTCGAACACTTCGCGGGTGCCGTGCTTGGTGCCCGGAACAAAGGCCTGGATGTCGACGGCCGGGAAATCGGCGTTCACGTCGGCCCAGGTCTGGTTCGGGTTGTCGGCCAGCTGGCCGTCAACCAGGATCTTGTCGGACAGCGCCAGGAACCAGTCGGACGGGGTGAACTCAAAAGCGTTGGCGTTGATGTCGGAGGCAAACACGATGCCGTCATAGCCGATGCGGACTTCGATGATGTCGGTCACGCCGTTTTCGGCACAGGCGGCGACTTCCTTGTCCTTGATCTTGCGCGAGGCGTTGGCGACGTCGATGGTGTTTTCGCCCACGCCTTCGCAGAACCGCTTGAGGCCCGCGGAGGAGCCGCCGGATTCCACAACCGGGGTCGGGAAGTCGAAGTTCTCGCCAAAGGCCTCAGCCACGATAGAGGCATAGGGCAGAACGGTCGACGAACCGGCAACCTGCACCTGGTCGCGCGCGGCTGCTGCAGTGGCAGAAACGGCGGAAATTGCCAGGGCGGAAGCGGTCAGTTTCACAAAGGACATTTTTGTCTCCATGAGTTTTCAATGTTCGATCACCCCTCGATGATCTTGGCGCATCACCTAGAGGCCGCTGATGAGGCTTTTGTGACACCAGTGTAACAGCTTCATGACAACCGCCGTTTGGACGGAAAAAAATGTGTCATAAATCGGCAAAGCGCCGCCGGGAATTGCCGGCGGCGGTTTGTGTGCAGCGTTATATGCGGCGCCTGGTCATTCCGGCAGGATCACCGTGAAAACAGAGCCCTGCCCCAATTCGCTTTCCACCCGCAGGCGTCCGCGGTGGCGGTTGATGATATGTTTTACAATTGCCAGCCCCAGCCCGGTGCCGCCCATCTCGCGGGAGCGGTGGCTGTCGGCGCGGTAAAACCGTTCGGTCAGGCGCGGCAGGTGGACGGGGTCGATTCCCGGCCCGTTGTCGATCACCTGCACGCGGGCGGCCGGGGCACGCACGGATGGGTCGCGATCAGTATGGCTCAGCACCACCCGGACCTCGTCACCGCCGTATTTCACCGCGTTTTCCACCAGATTGGTGAAGACCTGCTGCAGCTGGTCCGGATCGCCGGTGACTGACACGGCCTCCTCGGGCGCCTCAAGTTTCATCTGGACGCCGCGGGCCTCCGCCACCGGCTGCAGCGTCCTGAGAGTGGAGGCCAGATGGCCGGTCAGATCGACCTTCTGCTTGGGCCGCACCCGTTCTTCGCTTTCCACCCGGTTCAAGGACAGGAGGTCGCCTACCAGGCGGTTCATCCGGCTCGCCTCGCCCTCCATGATCGTCAGGAAACGGTCGCGGGCCCGCGCATCCTCGCGGGCCGGGCCGCGCAGGGTTTCGATAAAACCGATCAGCGCGGTCAGCGGCGTGCGCAGCTCGTGGCTGACGTTACCGACGAAATCGCGCCGCATCTGGCCGGCTTGCTCGCGTTCAGTCACATCGTCGAAACAGGCCAGCACCGCGCCGCCGCCGACGGCGCCGATGCCGGGCACGTAGCGCAGCGTGACAGCAAAGGTGGTGTCCTGCGCCCCGTCATTGGCGAGATGGCGGGCCACGCGCGGGTTGCGGTCGCGCAGGCAGCCCTCGATGGCGGTGGCGACGCTGGGCTGGCGCAGGATGGTGGCGAAATGGCGCCCCTTCACCCCTTGCCCCAGAAGCGTGGCCGCTTCGGTATTCACCGCGATGAACCGCTCGGTCTGGTCCACCAGCACAGCGGGCAGCGGGATGGCCGCCAGAAATCCGTCAATCAGCTCCGTCGTCATCAGATCCCCGTCGTTGAGTGTCCGGCCTGCCTAGCGCTGCTTTGTAAACGCCGTGTGGCACCCGCGTTCAGCCAGCGCAAAAACCGGGGCTCGGATGCTGGTTACAGCGGTTTCAGTTCAGCCCGGAAGCGGCGCATGTTGTCCTGATAATGCAATGCGCTTTGGGTGAGCTTCTCTGCCAGCGCGGCATCCACCTCCCGCACGACCTTGCCGGGGCTGCCCATGACCAGCGAGTTATCGGGGATTTCCTTGTTCTCGGTGATCAGGGCACCGGCACCGATCAGGCAGTTCTTGCCGATCTTTGCACCGTTCAGGATGGTGGCGCCCATGCCGACCAGGGTGTTTTCGCCGATAATACAGCCGTGAAGCATCGCCTTGTGGCCGATGGTGCAGTTCTTGCCGATGGTCAGCGGGTAGCCCGCATCAATGTGCATCACCACGTTTTCCTGCACATTGGTGCCTTCGCAAATGCGGATCTCCTCGTGGTCGGCGCGGATGGTGACGCCGAACCAGACCGACGACCCTGCCTCCATCACCACCTTGCCGATCAGATTGGCATCGGGGGCGACCCAGGTGTCCTCGTCGATTTGCGGCTGGTGGTCTCCAAGGGCGTAAAGGGTCATGACTGTTCCTCGAATTGGGTTTGCAGGGCGCGCACATGCTCTTGCAGCTTGGGCTGCTGGATCCGGCGCATCCGTTCAGCTTCGACGATGGTTTTCAGCTTGGCCTCGGTCTGGTCCAGGTCGTCATTGACCAGCACGTAATCGTAATAGCCCCAGTGGCTGATCTCATCCCAGCTTTTCTGCATCCGTTTGGCGATCACCTCGTCGCTGTCCTGAGCCCGGGTTTCCAGGCGGCGGCGCAGCTCCGGAATGGAGGGCGGCAGGATGAAGATCGACAGCGCGTGCTTGCCCAGGTCGGAGTTGCGGATCTGGATTTCGCCCTGCCAGTCGACGTCGAACAGCACGTCCTGGCCGGCCTCGATGGTGTCCTTCACCGGACCGGCGGGTGAGCCGTAGAAGTTGCCGAACACGTGGGCGTGCTCCAACATGCCGCCCTCAGCCACTTTCTGGCGGAACTCGTCCTCGGACATGAAGAAGTACTCGCGGCCATGCTCCTCGCCCGGGCGCGGGGCGCGGGTGGTCGCGGAGACCGAGAATTTGAGCCCCGGGTCCCAGGCCATCAGGCGGCGGGCCAGTGTGGATTTGCCTGCGCCCGAAGGCGATGAGAGGATGATCAAAAGGCCGCGGCGGTCCGCCATCTGGGAACTCCTTTTCTTATTCTATGTTCTGCACCTGCTCGCGCATTTGGTCGATCACGGTTTTCAGCTCAAGCCCCACCGCCGTCAAGGCGCTGTGCTGCGCTTTTGAACAAAGCGTGTTGGCCTCGCGGTTAAATTCCTGCATCAGGAAGTCGAGCCTGCGGCCCACGGCGCCGCCCTTGACCAGCAGGTCGCGTGCGGCTTCGACATGGGCGCCGAGGCGGTCCAGTTCCTCGGTCACGTCTGCCTTGACGGCAATCAGCGCCAGTTCCTGCGCGACGCGGTCCGGATCGGCACCGTCGGCGTTGTCCAGCACCCGGGCCAGGTTGGCCTTGAAGGTTTCCGCCATTTTGACTTTGCGCTCGTCGGCCCGTGCCCCTGCTTGGGCGGTCAGTGAGGCAACCTGCTCCAGCTGGCCGTTAAGGATTACGGCAAGCGCGGCGCCTTCGGCTTCGCGCATCTGCACGAATTCCGCCACAAGTGTTTCCAGTTCCTTGCTCAGCACCTTAACCAGCGGCGCCGGGTCGTCGTCCACTGCGGCCTGTTCGAGCACGCCCTTGAAGCCCAGCACCTCGGCGGCGGAGGCCGGGCGGATGCCGACCCGGTTCTGCTGCGCGATGGACTGCGCCTCGCCCAGGGCCTTGATGACCGACTGCAAGACTGCCGTGTTGATCTGAACCTGCGCGGCGCTGTCTTCGGTCCGTGACAGCCGCAGCGTCAGCGAGACATTGCCCCGTGCCAGCGCCTTGGACAGAACCGAGCGGATGTGGCTTTCAAGGCCGTCCAGCCAGTCCGGAACCCGCAGCCGGATGTCCAGCCCCTTGGCATTGACCGAGCGGAGTTCCCAACTCCAGCTGTGCTGCCCGGTGCTGCCCTGCGCCGAGGCAAAGGCGGTCATGCTGCGGATGGTCATGGCAAAGGCCCTCTCGTCGCTGGTGATTGGTCAGCTCTACTGTCTCGAAAGTATAGGGTGCAAGCGCAATCGCAAAAACGCCGCTACCCCTGCACGTTAACCATTGCTTAAAGAAGTAGTCCAAATTTGAATTAGATTGTGTCATCTTAACTTCAGGGTAACCATACCGGCCCTAAGTGTTAACGCAGCCGCTGGCTGAGAGAAACGCAAGGCACGCCGGGGCTTAAGGGGATATGAGATGATTTTTGGCAGCCGCAGCGGTACCGAAAAGACCAGCAGTCAGGACAAGGTTGTTTCCATGAACCGGTTCCGCAAAGGCGGACCGCTGTCGCCGCTGCGCCAGGCGGAGGCCTATTGGACGGCCCTGCGGCGCGGCGATGATGTGCCGAGCCGGTCGCAGATCGATCCGCGCGGGCTTGAGAATATCCTGAGCAACACATTCATTCTGGAGCGGATCGCACCGGGCATCGCCCGCTTCCGCCTGGCCGGGTCGATGGTGAATGACATGGCCGGCATGGAAGTGCGCGGTATGCCGGTCACCGCCTTCTTCACTACCGAGGCGCGCAAGCAGCTGAGTTCGGCGATGGAGCATATGTTCGAGACTCCGGCAATTGTGGAGCTGGAGCTGCAGATCGAAGCGCCGCGCCTGCGCACCCCGCGCGAGGCCCGCATGCTGCTGCTGCCTCTGCGCAGCGATCTGGGCGACATCAGCCGGGTGCTGGGCGTGCTGGTGGCGGATGAGGGCGAGACGGTCACCTCGCAGCGGTTCTCGATCTCCTCGATCGAGATGCGCGCGGTCTCCAAAACCCCGGGCACTGCCGGGTTCAAGGCCAAGCCGCGTCCCGATACCACGCCTCCCGCCACGCCAGCAGCCAAGGAAGAGCGCCGCGACGTGAACCAGCCAAACCCGGGCTTTGCCGAGACCCAGGCGCGGTTCAAGCCGGAGCGCTCCATTTTGGATGAGGCCAAGGCGCTGCTGGAGCGCAGCCGCGCGGCCAGACCCGCAGCACCGGCAGAGACACCCGCGGCGGCACCGGCCAAGCCCAAGGGCGCGCCGCACCTGCGCCTGGTGGTCAGCCGCGACTAACAGGCCGCGCCGCACAGATCTTATCATTCAAGTACAAGGTCATAGCACTTGAATTGACTGCGCCCCGAGGGAGAACCCCCGGGGCGCCTTTTCTTTTGCAAGAACCGTGGAAAGGCCGCGCAGCCGCGGCCCCACTGGTGTCAGCCTGCCTGACGGGCTTTTTGCGCGGCGCGCAGGGCGGACAGTTCCTCGGCCACCAGGAAGGCAAGTTCCAGCGACTGGCTGGCGTTCAGGCGCGGATCGCAGGCGGTGTGGTAACGGTCGCTCAGGTCCTCTTCGGTCACCGCACGGACGCCGCCGGTGCATTCGGTCACGTCCTGGCCGGTCATCTCGAAGTGCACGCCGCCGGGGATCGTGCCCTCCGCCTTGTGGACGCCGAAGAAGTCGCGCACCTCGCGCAGCACGCTGTCGAAGGGGCGGGTCTTGTAGCCGGTGGAGGATTTGATGGTGTTGCCATGCATCGGGTCGCAGACCCAGGTAACATTGGCCCCCTCTTCCTTCACGGCCTTGACCAGCCGCGGTAGATGCTCGCCTGCCTTACCCGCACCGAAGCGCGCGATCAGGGTCAGTTTGCCCTCTTCGTTCTCCGGGTTCAGGCGCGCCATCAGCACCTTCAGGTCCTCGGCGGTGGTGGACGGGCCACACTTGAGGCCGATCGGGTTCAGTACACCACGGCAGAATTCCACATGGGCACCGCCGGGCTGGCGGGTGCGATCGCCGATCCAGATCATGTGGCCGGAGCCGGCCAGCCATTTACCGGAGGTCGAGTCCAGACGGGTCAGCGCTTCCTCATATTCCAGCAGCAGGCCTTCGTGGCTGGTATAGAATTCGACGGTCGAGAACTCATGGGTGGTGTCGGCGGTGATGCCCGCGGCGCCCATAAAGTCGATGGTGTCCTGAATGCGGGTGGCAATCTCGCTGTATTTCTGGACTTCCTGCTCGTCGGTGAAGCCCAGGGTCCAGGAGTGCACCCGGCTCATGTCGGCAAAGCCGCCGGTGGAGAAGGCACGCAGCAGGTTCAGTGTGGCCGCGGCCTGGGTGTAGGCCTGCAACATCTTGCTGGGATCGGGAATGCGGGCGCCCGGCGTGAAGGCAAGCTCGTTGATGATGTCGCCGCGGTAGCTGGGCAACTCGACGCCATCAATGGTTTCGGTCGGCGCGCTGCGCGGCTTGGCAAACTGGCCAGCCATGCGGCCCACTTTCACCACCGGAACCTTGGCGCCATAGGTCAGTACCATCGCCATTTGCAGCATCACCTTGAAGGTGTCGCGGATCGCATCGGCGCTGAACTGGTCAAAGCTTTCGGCGCAATCGCCGCCCTGCAGCAAAAACGCCTCGCCGCGGCCCGCAGCGCCCAGATGCTGCTTGAGGCGGCGCGCTTCACCGGCAAAGACCAGCGGAGGATACTTGGAAAGCTGAGCCTCGACAGCGTTCAGCGCTGCCGCATCGGTGTAGTCCGGCATCTGAACCCGCGGCTTGCTGCGCCAGTCCGATTTTTGCCATTCGCTCATGACTTTTTCTCCGCATCAGAGGACTTTAGAATTTGTAGGGTGCTCTATACAAAATCCGCTCCTTGGAGGCCAGTTTAGAATTGCGCCTACTTGACCCGGCGTCCATCCTGTGAACACGGTTTTCCGACCTGCCGCGGAGCGTGCTCCCGCGGCCCGACTTGTTTCTTGAAGGACCCCCGCCATGCAGACGTCACGCAAGCCTGCTGATTCTGGAACAGAAGCCGGCCAGCCGAAGAGGTTCGTGTTTGTGCTGCTCGACAAATTTACGATGCTGTCCTTTGCATCGGCTGTCGAGTGCCTGCGGATCGCCAACCGAATGTATGGCGAGGATATGTATTCCTGGACCCTGGTGGGCGAAGGCGGCGAGAATGTAACCTGTTCCGCCGGAACCACTTTTCATCTGGACGACGATCTGATCGAGCTGCGCCGCGACGACGTGGTGATGCTGTGCTCCGGTATCGACGTGCAGGAGGCCACCACCAAGAAGCTGCTGGCCTGGCTGCGCCGCGAGGCGCGCAAGGGTCTGACCGTGGGCGGGCTGTGCACCGCGTCTTACACCATGGCCAAGGCCGGATTGCTAGACGGCAAACGGGCCACCATCCATTGGGAAAACGCCGACAGCTTTGCCGAGGAATTCGACGAGGTCGATCTGACCAAATCGGTGTTCGTGATCGACGGCAACCGGGTTTCCACCGCAGGCGGCACATCGTCGATCGACCTGATGCTGAAACTGATCGCCAATGACCACGGCGAGGAACTGGCCAATGCGGTGGCCGATCAGCTGATCTATTCCTCGATCCGCACCGACCAGGACACCCAGCGGCTGTCGATCCCGACCCGCATCGGCGTGCGCCACCCCAAGCTGTCGATGGTGATCCAGATGATGGAAGCCAATATCGAAGAACCGATCAGCCCGTCGGTGCTGGCGCAGGATGTCGGCATGTCGACCCGTCAGCTGGAGCGGCTGTTCCGCCGCTACCTGAACCGCTCGCCCAAGCGCTATTACATGGAGCTGCGGCTGCAGAAGGCGCGCAACCTCCTGATGCAGACCGACATGAGCGTGATTAACGTGGCGCTGGCCTGCGGCTTTGCCTCGCCGTCGCATTTCTCCAAATGCTACCGGGCGCATTACGACACCACGCCGTACCGCGAGCGCGGCAGCAAGGCGGCGCACTACAAGGCCTGACCGGCGCTTGGCTGTTCCGTTTCAGCGGGACAGCCTGAATACGGCTCCTTCAGTTTCCGAGGCGAACCATATGCTGCCATCGGGCGCTTCCTGCACATCGCGGATACGGCCCGTCTCATCGCTGCGCAGCTGTTCGACCTCTTTAAGCGGTGCTCCGGAAAGGCGGGAGATGTAGCCGAATTTCAGTGAGCCCACGAAAATATCGCCGCGCCACTCCGGCCACATCCGGCCGGAATAGATCATCATGCCGGAAGGCGCGATGGACGGGTCCCAGTACCACTGCGGCTGTTCCATCCCGGGCTTTGCGGTGCCCTCGCCGATCCGCGCGCCGGAGTAATGGCGGCCGTAGGAGATCACCGGCCAGCCGTAATTGGCACCCTTACGGACCCGGTTGACCTCGTCACCGCCCTTGGCGCCATGTTCCGCGACCCAGAGATTGCCTTGCAGATCCAGCGCCATCCCCTGCGGGTTGCGGTGCCCGTAGGACCAGATCTCCGGCTGCGCGCCTTCCGTCCTTGTGAACGGATTGCTGGCGGGCACCGTACCGTCGCGGTTGATCCGCACCACCGACCCCTGGTGCAGCCGCAGGTTCTGGGCGCTGGGCCGGTCACCGCGCTCCCCCAGCGAAACAAACAGCGTGCCGTCCCCCGCTTCCACCACGCGGGCGCCGAAATGCCGCCCGCCACGGGAACCAGGCGCGGCCTCGAACAAAATCCTGACGCCTGTCAGCCGGCTATTGTCCCGGCTGAGCTTGCCAACGGCCAAGGCGGTGCCTGCCCCGCGCCCCTGGCGCTTGGCGTAGGTCAGGAAGACCTCGCGGCTGCTGGCAAAGTCCCGCGGCACCATCACGTCCAACAGCCCGCCCTGCCCCTCGGCTACAACCGCAGGCGTGCCGCTGATGGGCTGCTTTTGCCCGGTTCGAATATAAAAAAGCTGACCGTCCCGCTCAGTCACCAGCAGGCCGCCGTCCGGCAGAAACGCAAAGGCCCAGGGCACATCAAACCCCGCAGCCATCCGGGTCAGGCGGAGTGTGCCCTGGCTGCTGGAGAGAGTTCCTGCCCATGCGGCCGTGAAAACCGTCATCAGCGCCAGGGCAAGCGTCACGGGGCGGAGCAGCTGCAACATTGAGGTCTTTTCCTTCTGATGATTCCACGGTAGATCCACGCCGGCGCTGCATCCGGGGATCAAGAGGAGGAGCAGCGCAAAACAGGCGGCCCGAGGAAAATTGTTCCGGTTCAATAAGACTTTTCTTTTTCAACCGGCTTGCCTAGGGTCCGATGTGAACATTTTTGTTCCAACAATGGGAGTTCTCAAATGAAAAAACTGCTGATGGCCACCGCGGCTGTTGCGCTGACCGCTGGCACCGCATTTGCCGGCGGCCACGCGAAGGAAGTGAAACTGGGCGTGCTGTTCGGCTTCACCGGCCCGATTGAATCGCTGGCCCCGGCCATGGGCGACGGCGCTGAGCTGGCCATGGAAGAGGTCACCAAGTCGGGCAAGCTGCTGGACAGCGCTACCGTGACCCCGGTCCGCGCGGACACCGGCTGTATCGACAACGGCCTGGCAGTGGCAAACGGCGAAAAGCTGGTGGCTGAGGGCGTGAACGGCATCATCGGCGGCGACTGTTCCGGCGTGACCGGTGCCATCCTGCAGAACGTGGCGATTCCGAACGGCATGGTGATGATTTCTCCGTCGGCAACCTCGCCGGGCCTGTCGACCATGGAAGACAACGGCCTGTTCTTCCGCACCTCGCCGTCGGATGCACGCGAAGGCCAGGTGATGGCCGAGATCCTGAAAGAGCGCGGCGTCAACTCGATCGCGCTGACCTACACCAACAACGACTATGGCAAGGGCCTGGCGGACGCGATCAAGACCTCCTTTGAGGAAGTCGGCGGCGAAGTCACCATCGTGACCGCGCATGAAGACGGCAAAGGCGACTATTCCGCAGAAGTCGGCGCGCTGGCATCCGCCGGCGGTGATGTGCTGGTTGTGGCCGGCTACCTGGACCAGGGCGGCCTGGGCATCATTCAGGGCGCGCTGGACTCCGGTGCGTTTGAAACCTTTGGCCTGCCCGGCGGCATGATCGGCGACAGCCTGCCCGCAAATGTTGGCGCGGACCTCGATGGTTCCTTCGGCCAGATCGCGGGTTCCGACAGCAAGGGTGCGGAAATCTTTGCCGAAATGGCGAAAGAGCGCGGCTTTGACGGCACCTCGGCCTATGCGTCCGAATCCTATGACGCCGCGGCGCTGTTCCTGCTGGCGATGCAAGCAGCCAACTCCACCAACCCGGCGGATTATGTCGGCAAGATCCTGGACGTGGCCAACGCCCCGGGTGAGCCGATCAACCCGGGTGAGCTGGGCAAGGCGCTGGAAATCCTCGCTGCCGGCGGTGACATCGACTATCAGGGCGCAACCGGCGTTGAGCTGATCGGCCCGGGTGAGAGCGCAGGCTCCTACCGCGAGATCGAAGTGAAGGACGGCAAGAACGAAACCCTTCGCTTCCGCTGATAACCTTCGGAAAAGCAACCGATAAAGAGCAGCCCGGGCCCCGCCCGGGCTGTTCCAAATTAAAAACGCCGCAAAAACTGCGGCAGGGGATGAAATGACATGATCGTCGTCGAGGACTTGCATAAGCACTTCGGCGGGTTCCACGCGGTGGACGGCGCCTCGCTGGAAATCGCCAAGGGGTCCATAACCGGTTTGATCGGCCCGAACGGTGCCGGAAAAACCACTCTTTTCAACGTAATCGCAGGTGTTCTGGAACCGACCTCAGGCCGGGTCACCATGGACGGTGAGGACATCACCGGCCTGCCGCCGCATGAACTGTTCCACAAAGGCCTGCTGCGCACCTTCCAGATCGCGCATGAGTTCTCCTCGATGACCTGCCGGGAAAACCTGATGATGGTGCCCGGCGCGCAGTCGGGGGAGAGCCTGTGGAACACCTGGTTCGGCCGCAAGCGGATTGCTGACGAGGAACGCGCGCTGCGGGCCAAGGCCGACGAGGTGCTGGAGTTCTTGACCATCAGCCATATCGCGGACCTGAAAGCGGGCCAGGTCTCCGGCGGCCAGAAGAAGCTGCTGGAACTGGGCCGCACCATGATGGTGGACGCCAAGATCGTCTTCCTCGACGAGGTCGGCGCCGGTGTGAACCGCACCCTGCTCTATACCATCGCCGATGCGATCAAGCGCCTGAACGAGGAGCGCGGATATACCTTCGTGGTGATCGAGCACGACATGGAATTCATCGGCCGCCTGTGCGACCCCGTGATCTGCATGGCCGAAGGCAAGAAACTGGCCGAGGGCACCCTGGACGAGATCAAGGCAAACGAGCATGTGATCGAGGCCTATCTGGGTACTGGTCTGAAAAACAAGGATAAGCTGGAGGCGGACGCATGAGCGATAACCCCTACCAGGACGATCATGGCAACAAGGATGCCTCGATCACCAACCTGAAAGGTGCGGGCACGATGCAGCCCGCCCATATGAAAAGCGGCCCCACGCACAAGGTCGAGGGCGGCCCGTTCCTGATCGGCGACACCATGACCGGCGGTTATGGCAAGGGTCCGGACATCCTGCATGACTGCACCATCGCCGTCGACAAGGGCGAAATCGCGGTGATCGTCGGCCCCAACGGCGCCGGCAAGTCGACCGCGATGAAGGCGGTGTTCGGGATGCTGAACGTTCGCTCCGGCTCCGTGCGGCTGGACGGCGAGGACATCACCCAGCTGACCCCGCAGGACCGGGTAATCAAGGGCATGGGGTTCGTGCCCCAGACCAGCAACATCTTCACCTCGATGACGGTGGAGGAAAACCTGGAGATGGGCGCGTTTATTCGCACCGATGATTTCCGGGATACTATGGAGCAAGTCTATGACCTGTTCCCGATCCTGCGCGACAAGCGCAACCAGCCGGCCGGTGAGCTGTCTGGCGGCCAGCGCCAACAGGTTGCAGTAGGCCGCGCGCTTATGACGAAACCGAAGGTTCTTATGCTGGACGAACCGACGGCGGGCGTGTCCCCCATCGTAATGGATGAGCTGTTCGACCGCATCATCGAGGTCGCCCGCACCGGGCTGCCGATCCTGATGGTGGAGCAGAACGCCAAGCAAGCACTTGAGATCGCGGACAAAGGCTATGTTCTGGTGCAGGGGCGCAATGCCTATACCGGCACCGGCAAGGAGCTGCTGGCCGATCCCGAAGTGCGTAAGTCGTTCTTGGGGGGGTGAGGTTAATGACTGGAAATTTCTGCCAAGCCGTCGGCTCCACTTCGCTGGCAACTGCCGCAATTTGCGCTTCGGCTCAAACCGGCTGGGCGTTTTTCGATCCGACGTATGCGTGTGAAGTCAAAGCGCCACAGGTAATTGCGACTGAAGGCGGTGAAATTCTTGAACTCCAGGCTAGAGACAGTGTCACTGTTCAATACTTTCACTTCTGTGATGACGATTACTGTCCTGCTCACGTCCGGGCTCCGAAAGGCACTGGCTTTTCTGCTTGGAGCAGCGCTTTTACTTCCGACACCTCTCGGCTGCCAACAGACAAGGTAGAAGGCCGCCGGGGTGGGAACGTAACTTGGCATCACGCAAATAACGGAGACCGTAGCGATATGGTCAAAATCCAAATGGATTGCCAGTCGGAAGCGGGGCTTTACTGATGGATCTTCTCAACGCCCTCGTGGCGCTTACCAACTTTGTTATTGTCCCCGGGCTGGCTTATGGCAGCCAGCTGGCGCTTGGCGCGCTGGGGGTGACGCTGATCTACGGGATCCTGCGGTTCTCGAACTTTGCCCATGGCGACACCATGGCGTTCGGCGCGATGGTCACAATCCTGATCACCTGGGCTTTCCAGTCCATGGGGATCAGCGCAGGCCCGCTGCCGACGGCGCTGCT
Organism: Leisingera sp. ABM4_103; assembly: GCF_056158685.1. Classification (NCBI taxonomy): domain Bacteria; kingdom Pseudomonadati; phylum Pseudomonadota; class Alphaproteobacteria; order Rhodobacterales; family Roseobacteraceae; genus Leisingera; species Leisingera sp. ABM4_103. The sequence goes on from NZ_JBSWTU010000005.1 coordinate 3,370,815, forward strand.
GGCGCTGCCCTTTGGCATTCTGGGCACCATCGGCCTGGCGCTGCTGACCGATAAGACCGTCTACCGGTTCTACCGCCAGCAAAAGGCAAAGCCTGTGATCTTCGTGATGGTCTCGCTTGGTGTGATGTTCATGATGAACGGCATCGTGCGTTTCATCATCGGCCCTGGCGATCAGCGCTTTACCGATGGCGAACGTTTCATCATCAAGGCGCGCACCTTCAAACAGATGACCGGCCTGGATGAAGGCCTGGCAATCAAGACCACCCAGGGCATCACCGTGATCACCGCAATCATCGTGGTGGCGGTGCTGTTCTGGTTCCTGAACAAGACCCGCACGGGCAAATCCATGCGGGCCTACTCGGACAACGAGGATCTGGCGCTGTTGTCGGGCATCAACCCGGAGCGCGTGGTGATGTACACCTGGATGATCGTGGCGGCGCTGGCGACCATTGCCGGGGTTCTCTATGGCCTCGACAAGTCGTTCAAACCCTTCACCTATTTCCAGCTGCTGCTGCCGATTTTTGCCTCTGCCATCGTTGGCGGCCTCGGCAACCCGATCGGGGCGATTGCCGGCGGGTTCATCATCGCGTTTTCCGAGGTGACGATCACCTATGCCTGGAAGAAGGTTCTGACCTATGGCCTGCCGGAGAGCCTGGCGCCTGACGGGCTGGTTCAGCTCCTCAGCACCGACTACAAGTTCGCGGTTTCCTTCGCGATCCTGATTGTCGTCCTCCTGTTCAAACCCACCGGCCTTTTCAAAGGGAAAGCGGTATGACCGACACCATGAAACATACCCTTCTTTTCGTCTTTGTCGGCGTGATGATCCTGCTGGAAGGCATGACCGACTTCCTGTTCTTCTCCGGCTCCTGGAACTCGGCGCTGGTGATCCTGAACATGGGGCTGATCTCGGCCATCATGGCGATTGGCGTGAACATCCAGTGGGGCTTTGCCGGGCTGTTCAACGTCGGCATCATGGGCTTTACCGCGCTTGGCGGGCTGGCCGTCGTGCTGACTTCCACTCCGGTGGTCCCTGCGGCCTGGTCTTCGGGCGGCGTCAGCATCGTAATGGCCTTGGTCATGGGTGCGATGACAATCGTGGCCGCGGTGATGATCACCAAGAACATGCCAGCGGGTAAATTCAGAACGCTGGTCCTGCTGGCTGTTCTGGTCGCCGGCTTCTTTGTTTACCGCGCGATCTTCGACCCGGCAGTCAGCTCTGTCGAGGCGATCAACCCGGCGCTGCAGGGCAATATCGGCGGCCTGGGCCTGCCGGTTCTGCTGGCCTGGCCCGCGGGCGGGCTGCTGGCGGCAGGTGCGGCCTGGCTGATCGGCAAGACGGCCCTGGGCCTTCGCTCGGACTATCTGGCCATTGCCACTTTGGGCATCGCCGAGATCATCATCGCGGTCTTGAAGAACGAGGACTGGCTGTCACGCGGCGTGAAGAACGTGGTCGGCCTGCCCCGCCCGCTGCCCTATGAGGTCGATCTGCAGAACGATCCGTCCTTTGTGGAGCGCGCCGCAAGCTGGGGCATGGACCCGGTCACCGCCTCGACCGTCTACGTCAAGGCGGGTTATGCGGTGATGTTCGCAGTGGTTCTGCTGGCGCTATTGTGGATGGCGCAGATGGCGCTGAAAAGCCCCTGGGGCCGGATGATGCGCGCGATCCGCGATAATGAGACCGCGGCCGAAGCCATGGGCAAGGATGTCACCCGCCGCCACCTGCAGATCTTTGTGCTGGGTTCCGCAATCTGCGGCATTGCCGGCGCGATGATGACCACGCTGGACAGCCAGCTGACGCCGGGCACCTACAACCCGCTGCGGTTCACCTTCCTCATCTGGGTGATGGTGATCGTGGGCGGGTCAGGCAACAACTTCGGCGCGGTGCTGGGCGGCATGCTGATCTGGTTCTTCTGGATCAAGGTGGAGCCGATGGGCATCCTGCTGATGGAGTTGGTGACCGCAGGCATGGCCGAGGGCAGCGCACTGAAGGCGCATTTGATGGAAAGCGCCTCGCACATGCGGCTGTTCACGATGGGCCTGATCCTGCTTCTGGTGCTGAGGTTCAGCCCGCGCGGCCTGATCCCCGAAAAGTAAGAAAGCACGGGCCTTGTCTGGATGATCCCAGGCAGGGCCCTGCACTTTTTCAAGACGGTCGCAGTTTATTCGATTGACTGCTGTCCGACCGAAGCCCCGATGAAGCCCACGCCTCAGGTTTTCCTTAAAATTGGAAAAGACCTGCCTCATTTTCTTAACTATCAGGTGCTAAGCAGTTCACTAATAACAAAGAGGCACGGTTCCATGCGCAATACTTTGACTCTCTTTCTGATATCCGCGGCGGCGGCCGCATTGTCCGGCTGCGTTTCGCCAGAGCAGTTTGAAACCACTCCGGTGCAGCTCCAGACAAGCAAAGGCATCGTGACCTGTCAGCTTTATACCAAGGACCGGGTTCTTTGGGACCGCTCGATCGACCGCCCCGCGGCCATGTCGGTGAAGGAGGCTGACGCGATCTGCAAGCAGGAAGGGCAGCGGCAAAAGGACGGCGTCTGATCCGCCCTTTTGCAAAGTTTGGCTTAACCCCTAACGGCCCTTGAACAGGCTGCCGAGGATGCCGCGGACAATGCGGCGTCCTGTCGTGCCTTTCAGCTCCTTGATCACCGCTTCCGACATCGCAGAGGCAAAGCTGTCTTTCTGGCGGTATGTGCGGGACGAGGACCGGCTGACCCGTGTTCCGGAATAGCGGCGGCCAGCGTTGAACTCACGCGCCGCCGGTTTCGGCGACTCTTCTGCTGCGGTTTCGGCCGCTTCAGCTTCCTGGGCCGCGGCCTGCGCCCGTTGGGCAAGGATCTCATGAGCCGACCGCCGGTCCAGAGTCGTCTCATATTTTCCGGCCATATCGGACGCTTTGAGCATGGCCGCCCGCTCCTGCGCGGTGATTGGCCCCAGTTGGGAACTTGGCGGGCGGATCAAGGTCCGTTCCACCACGCCAGGCACGCCCTTCTTTTGCAGCATCGAAGTGACCGCCTCGCCGACACCGACCTCGCGGATCGCCTCTTCGGTCGAAAACCGCGGGTTCTCGCGGTAGGTTTCCGCGGCCAGCCGCAGGTTCTTGCGGTCCTTGGCGGTGAAGGCGCGCAGCGCGTGCTGGATGCGGTTGCCGAGCTGGCCCAGGATATCCTCGGGCACATCGGCAGGGTTTTGGGTGATGAAATACACCCCCACGCCCTTGGACCGGATCAGCCGGGCCACTTGCTCCACCTTGTCGATCAATGCCTTGGGGGCATCCTCAAACAGCAAATGCGCCTCGTCAAAGAAGAAGACCAGGCGCGGCTTGTCTGGATCGCCAACCTCAGGCAGTTCCTCGAACAGCTCGCTGAGGAGCCAGAGCAAGAATGTTGCGTAGAGGCCCGGTGCGGCCATCAGCTTATCCGCGGCCAGGATGTTGACCGTACCCCTGCCATTTGAATCGCAGCGCATAAGGTCGCTGAGCTCCAGCGCCGGCTCCCCGAACAGACCGGCACCGCCCTGGTTCTCCAGCACCAGAAAGCGGCGCTGGATCGCGCCGATCGACGCGGGTGAGACGTTACCGTAGCGCAGGGACAGCTGGCTGCGGTTTTCGCCGATCCAGACCAGCAGCGCCTGCAGGTCCTTGAGGTCCAGGAGCGGCAGCCCTTCTTCGTCGGCAAGCCGGAAAGCGATGTTCAGAATGCCCTCCTGCGCCTCGCTGAGTTCCAGCAGCCGCGACAGCAGCAATGGGCCCATCTCGGCAACCGTTGTGCGTACGGGATGGCCCTGCTCCCCGTAGAGATCCCAGAAGGTGACTGGAAAAGCGTGGTAGCTGTAGTCAGCAAACCCGATCTTTTCCGCCCGGGAAGTGAAGGCGCCATGCAGTTTGTGGCTGTCCGTGCCTGGTTTTGCAAGCCCTGACAGGTCTCCCTTCACGTCCGACAGGATCACCGGCACGCCGGCGTTGGAGAACCCTTCGGCCAGGATCTGAAGTGTCACCGTCTTGCCGGTGCCGGTTGCGCCGGCAACCAGCCCGTGGCGGTTGGCATAACTCAGCGCCAGCCCTTGCGGCGTGCCGTAACCCTCTCCGCCACCACCCAGAAAAACCCATTCTTCCATGCCTGCCCCCTGCTTGTGCCTTGCGCCTGTGGATAACAATACAAAGTTAACTTTTCAGTGCGATAGTCAATCTTGCCCGCCCCTGCACATGCGGTTGCCGCGGCGGACATTTCCTCCCTGTCAGACTGGGCCGTGCCTCGTGCACGGCCTTCTTTTTGGCGAAACTGCCTGCAAATCGGGCAGCTGGCACCGCAACCTCCCGCGATTTCCGGCAATTTTCGCCAAATCGCGGCTGTGCTGTATTTTTTTGAACTTGCATGTTGACCGATGGCCAGCCCTTTCGTAACGTCCTACGCAATAACTAAGTCGGCCAGTCCGACGGGGAGACGCAAACACGAAAAAGGGGGCCATCGGGTTCCCTTTTTTGTTCTTATTCAGCACCTTCCACGATTGAGGCGGTTTGAGCGGAATTCCCCGCTGATCGTCTGATATTGACCTGACACTGTCCGGACAGCGTGTTACACGCGAGAGCAGCGTCTGTAGAAAAATGAGGCATTCATGTTGAAGTCCCTGACCCCGATCACGCTGGCCGCAATGCTGGCAATGGCCGCGCCGCTGGCGGCGCAGGAAACGGCAGCGGAAGAGGAAGCCGCCGGGGCGGAAACCGCAGAACAGGCTGAGCAAACCGAACAGGCGGAGCAAGGCGAGCAGGCGGAATCAACCGCGGATCAGCTCCTTGACCTGGGGGAGCCGGTCAGCAACGGCCCGCAGCTTGGTCAGCGTTATTCCAAGGAAAAGCACGGCGACTGGGATCTGGCCTGCATCAAGACCGAGGGCGAGAGCGACCCCTGTTCGCTGCTGCAGATCCTGTCAGGCCCGCAAGGCAACCCGATTGCCGAGGTTTCGTTGTTCCGGATTGAGCAGCAGGGCGGCCAGGCGGTTGCCGGTGCAACCGTGATTGTTCCGCTCGAAACCCTGCTGCCAGCCGCGCTGACCATCTCGATCGATGGCGCGCCGGCCAAGCGCTATAATTATTCCTTCTGCAACCAGCTGGGCTGTGTGGCGCAGATCGGCCTGACCCAAGGCGACATCGACGCCTTCAAGAAAGGCAAGGAAGCCACCCTGTCGCTGCGCCCCGCACCGGCGCCGGAACAGGTGGTGGAGATGAAACTGTCGCTGAGCGGGTTTACCGCAGGCTATGACGTGGTGGACGTGGTCAAGCAGTAACGCCAGCCACCCGCCTGAACCCAGAAACGCCGCGTCCCCCCTGGGCCGCGGCGTTTCCGTTTTCTAGGTCTTCAGACCTTGCGCAGGGCCAGCACCGCGTTCAGCCCGCCAAAGGCAAAGGCATTGGACAGTGCAACCTCGACCGAGGCCTCGCGCGCCTCGTTCGGGACCACATCCAGGTTGCATTCCGGGTCCGGCTCCTCATAGCCGATGGTCGGCGCAATCACCCCGTCGCGCAGCGCCATGATGCAGGCCAGCAGTTCCACCGCTCCGGTGCCGCCGATCAGGTGGCCGTGCATGGATTTGGTGGAGGAGATCATCAGGCTGTCCGCGTGCGGGCCGAAGACATCCGCCACCGCAGCGCATTCGGTCTTGTCATTGGCGGCCGTTCCGGTGCCATGCGCGTTGATATAGCCGACCTCTGAAGCGCTGACGCGGGCATCCTGCAGCGCGCCGGCAATGGCCCGCGCGGCGCCCTGCTTGCTGGGCATGACGATATCGGCGGCATCCGAGGACATCGCGAAACCGATGACTTCGCACAGGATTTCTGCGCCGCGTTCCTTGGCGTGGTCATATTCCTCGAACACGAAGACGCCGGCGCCTTCGCCCTGCACCATACCGTTGCGGTTGGCGCTGAAGGGGCGGCAGGCGTCCTTGGACATCACCCGCAGGCCCTCCCAGGCTTTTACGCCGCCAAAGCACAGCATCAATTCCGAGCCGCCGGTGATCATCACCGGGCTCATCCCCGAGCGAACCATTTGGAACGCCTGCGCCATCGCATGGTTGGAGGACGCGCAAGCGGTGGAAACGGTAAAACTCGGCCCCTTGAGGTTGAACTGCATCGACACATGGCCGGCCGCGGCATTGTTCATCAGCTTGGGCACCACAAACGGATGCACCCGGTTCTTGCCGTCCTCGTAGACGCTGCGGTAGTTCTCATCCAGCGTCTGCATACCGCCTCCGGAGTTGCCCAAAACGACACCGGCCTTGGCCGACAGCTCCCCATGAAACTCCAGGCCGGATTGTTCGATAGCTTCCTTGGCTGCGGTGAGGGTGAACTGGGTGAAGCGGTCATAAAGGCTCATCTGCTGCCGGTTGAAGCGGCCTTCGGCCTCGAACCCGCGGACCTGGCCGCCGATGCGGATCGCCAGCCGGTCCACATCGCGGAACTCCAATTCTCCGATTCCGCAGCGGCCTTCCCGCATGGCCTCCAGCGTGGCCGGCACCGAATGGCCCAAAGCATTGATAGTCCCGGCCCCGGTAATGACAACGCGCTTCATGAGTGGGCTTACGCCTTTTCCGTGATCAGCTTGTCGATGCCTTCGACGATGGCCGCGACATTGGAGATGTCAAAGTCGCTCTTCTCGGGCTCATTGGCATTGAAGGGAATCGAAATGTCGAACTCCTCTTCAATGGCAAAGATGCTTTCGACCAGCCCCAGGCTGTCGATGCCAAGATCCGCCAGGGTACTGTCGAGGGTCACATCCGACGGTTCTAGAACCGCCTGTTCGGCAATGATTGCAATGACCTTGTCCTGCGTGCTCATGAAAGGATCCCCGATTTTCTGCCTGAAGCTGATGTAAGTATGCGGCCGCTACTTGAAAACAGCCTTTTTTAACAATTCGATGTCACGCATCAGCCGCGGCAGCCGGCGCTGTGCCTTATACATCTCTGTGTGGGTCTCCATCTTGACGCCCGGGTAGCCCATGATCACGCGGCCCGCGGGCACGTTCGACAGGATCTTGGTGCCGCCGCCGGCAATCACACCGTCGCCGATGAAGATGTTGTCGACCACACCGCACTGGCCGCCCAGAACAACGTTGTTGCCGATGTCCACCGACCCGGAGATCCCTGTCTGGCCGCACAGCAGGCAGTCATTGCCGACGCGGGTGTTGTGGCCGACGTGAACAAGGTTATCGAGTTTGGTGCCATTGCCGATCACGGTGTCGCGGATGGTGCCGTTGTCGATGGTGCAGTTGGAGCCGATCTCCACATCATCACCGATGGTGACAGCGCCCAGCGAATGAATGCGGACCCAGGATTGTGCCTTGGCCTCGCCTTGGTCGCCCAAGGTCTTGCGGGCGTTTTCGGCGCCGGAGACCTCCGGCGTCACATAGGAGAACCCGTCGCCTCCGACTCGCGCTCCCGGCTGAGCGCGGAAGCGGTCCCCAATGGTGGCGCGGGCGCCGATCGAAACCATCTCGCGCAGCTGGGCCTCCGCACCGATCACCGCATCTGCACCGACAAAGCAATGCGGGCCGATGATGGATCCTGCGCCAATCCTGGCACCGGCCGCAACAACCGAAAGCGGACCCACAGAGACGCCCTCGCCCAGCTCGGCGCTGGGATCAACGACGGCGGAGGGGTGAATGCCTGCGGGGAACCCCTGTCCGCGGTCCAGCATGGCGGTCACGCCGGACATTGTCATCCGCGGACGCGTCGCAAAGATCGCGGCCTTGAGCCCGAAAGACTGCCAGTCCGCGCCTTCCCACAGCACTGCAGCCTGGGCGTTGCCTGCCTGCAGGCCTTCGGCGTATTTCGGCGCCATCGCCATGGCGATCTGGCCGGCTTCAGCATCCTGCGGTTCAGCCGCGCCTGCAATCTGCAGGTCCAGGTCGCCCTGGGCTTCAGCGCCCAGGGACTCGGCGATCTGGCGGATAGTGAACATGGCAGGCCCTTTCAGAATAATCCTGTATGGGCCCGGTATTTACCCTTGAACGCTGGGCAGCACCACCCCTGCCCGTTCCAGCGCGGCCCAGATCTTGGCGTCGCGGCCATAGACATCGCGGCGGAATTCCGCACGGCCTTTGCTGGAAACAACTGCGGTCCGGTAGATGATGTGCACCGGCACCTTCTGCTCCAGCTCGACCTTGGTTTCCCGGCCGCTGTTCAGGATGCGGTGGAAGAAGGCTTTGGGGTCTTCGGTCTGGCGCGCCAGCAGCGCATAGGCAAATTCGAACGGCTGCGCGAGACGGATGCAGCCGTGCGAGAAGGCGCGCACTTCACGCGCAAACAAGCTTTTTTGCGGAGTGTCGTGCAGATAGATGTTGTACTTGTTCGGGAACATGAACTTGACCAGACCCAGCGCATTGCTGCGGCTGGGGGGCTGGCGCATGGAATAGGGGAAGTTCCGCGCTGTGTACTGCGAAAAATCGGCAGAACTGCGGTTCACCACCCGGCCGCGGCGGTCGGTGATCTGGATGTGGCCCACGGCATTGGGGTTATTTCGCAGCTTGGGCAGGTATTCCTTGGTGATGATCGAGCGAGGCACATACCAGCTCGGATTGATCACCATATGCTCCATCTCGTCCGAGAATTCGGGGCTGCGGCGGTCGTGGGTATTCTTGCCGATCACCGAGCGGGTTTCAAAGGTCACATCGCCATTGTCGACGATTTTGGCGGTGAAATCGGTCTGATTGACCAGGATGTGACGCTCGCCCCGGTCCGGGGTCAGCCAGCGTTCCCGCTCCATTGCGATGATCACCGATTTCAGACGGTCGCTGACCGGTTTGTTGACCTCTGCCAGAGTGCCGGCGCCCGCCACGCCATCGGTCTCCAGTCCATGATCCGCCTGAAAGCTCTGCACCGCCTGAACCATCGCGGCGTCATAGCTGCGCGCGGCGCTGCGCTGCAGATAGCCCATCGCCATCAGCCGGTTGCGCAAGGCAATGACCGCCGGTCCCTGCTCACCAGGTTCCAGCTTCTTGGCCTGCACCACGGGCCCCCAGCCGCCGGCGGCCAGAACCTGCTCCAGACGCAACTTCTCGCGCATTAGTCCGCGGTATTGCTGGGATGCGGGCACCAGGCCGCGCATATAGGCAAAGGGCTGGGCGTCGCGGATGCCGGCAAGGAAGCTGGCGCCGTCCACAGTATGCTTCTTGCGCACCATGCCATCATCAATCCGCGACGGCACCAGAAGGCCGGTCTGCAGGTCGGTGGCATAGTCCACCAGCGCCTTGCTCAGCGCCGCCTCAACCATGCCGATGTCGCGGGTGGTGCGGGCCTCTTGCATCTGCTGCAGCAGGGCGTTGACCTCCGCAGAGCGGTCCGGCAGCCCATGCGCACGGGTGTCGTTCAGCGCGGCCAGCAGCGCGTTGCGGCGTTGGAGAGACGCTTCATCCGATCCGGTCCAGATCGCCTGATAACTGTTCTCCCGGTAAAAACTGGCGACCGCTTCGTCGGTTGAGGCCGCCTCAGCCACGGCCTGACGGAAGGCCGCCGGTATATCTGCCTGCGCCGTGCCGGCGGTGGTTCCGGCAGCCAAGCCGCTCAAGGCCAGAGCAAACAGCCCTGCCTTGAGCCCCGGCAAAAAATATCCAGCGGATGCGCGCGTCATAAATCTCCGGTCCTTGTGCCGTTTTTTCCAATTTTGGCAGTGCCTATCTGAAATTCTGGTAAATGCCAGCCTGCGTTGTCCACTCACAATCGCGAAAAGTTAACCCTGATGCACCGTTGCCGCGTCTATGAAACCCGCCTGCAACAGTCGCGGGGAAAAGTTCCATCGCCCTCCCCTTTTGCGCAAGAAATCGCCGAAAACCCGGTCATACGTTACAGTGCGGCAAAGAAATGTTGGAACAAGATTCTCACTGTGCCATACATGCCGCACGTTAACTAAGAGCGTTGACGAGCCCGTAACATCGGGCGTTTAGGCAGGACTAACAGCGTACGGGACGGCGCAGTATCAATGGCAGAAACCACGGGCACGGGGATCTCCCGGCGTTCTCTTTTGGGTGTTTTTGCTGCAACCGCAGTGACAGCAGCCCCAACCTTCTCAAGTGCAGCAGGCTTCTTGCGCGGCGGCGGTGATATCAGGCGCATCCGCATGTATTCCGGCCGCACCGGCGAGCGTGTCGACATGGTGTATTGGATTGACGGCCAGTACATCAAAGACGCGGTCAAGGAAATCAATCACTTCATGCGGGACTGGCGCACGGATGATGTGAAGGAAATCGACCTGCGCACCATCGACATCATGGCGGCGTCTCACAACCTTCTGGATGTGAATGAGCCCTACATGCTGCTGTCGGGCTACCGCAGCCCCAAGACCAACGCGATGCTGCGCAGCCGCTCGCGCGGGGTGGCCAAGAACTCGCTGCACATGCGCGGCCAGGCTGCTGACTTGCGGCTGGCATCGCGGTCGGTGTCGCAGATGGCGAAAGCCGCCGAAGCCTGCCGCGCCGGCGGTGTCGGTAAATACGCACGCTCCAACTTCGTGCACATGGATTGCGGTGTTGTCCGCACCTGGCGCGGCTAATCACCCCCTCCATTGCAAGAATGCAAGCCTGCCCGTCCCGGGGCGGGCTTTTTTTGTCTTCCCCGATACCGCCCCTGATTACACAAGCCTATCTCAGGAAATTGGAAACAGGCAGTTTTTCCCGTTGCAGAGGTAGCAAAGCACGGGTATACCCCGGCCTAACGACGCACCTGTAGCTCAGCTGGATAGAGCGCTGCCCTCCGAAGGCAGAGGCCAGAGGTTCGAATCCTCTCAGGTGCGCCATTTCACCGCAAAAGCTCTCCAATCCTTACGACCTTTAAGGTTTCGTAAAGAGCGTGATGCTAGCAACGCTGCTGATATCTCCCGATGCGGCCAGTGAGGCAGAATGGTACATTCCAACTCTATTTTCCGGACTGCAGAACCGACAGAGCCCCGGCTTCGTCTGAACTTGCCCTGCGTTGTCAATCTGTCCGGATCCAAACAGGAAGCCACGGTTTACAACATCAGTTACAGCGGTTTTGCTATCCGCCTTCCCGAAGGCCACGAAACTTTCGCTCTGGCAGATCTGAACTCGGTCACCATCGGGGATATCGGTGAGTTTGAAGTTCGCACCCGGTGGCGCAAGGACGTGAGAATTGGCTTCAAGTTCTACAGCAAGCGCGGCGCCCGGCCAGAACTGGATGCATATTTCACCCGTATCGGCGAGTACCCGACCTGAAACCACGAACACTGTCCTGGATGCTGGGCCAAAGTCAGCTTTGAAGCGCGGCAGTGAGTGCGGCCAGAACTTCTGTCTGCCGCTTGGACTTTCCCTGACTGGCAGGCCAGGTCAGCCAATAGCCGTCGATGGTGGCCAGTTCAGGCGCGCCGGCACTTTCCAATTGCCCGGTGCGCAGAAGATTGGCTGCCAGAGCCGTGGACCCCAGGACCACGCCCATTCCCAGCCGCGCCGCCCGCAATGCGTGAGCCATGGAATCGGCTGAAACGGCTCCCTCTTCCGGCACGGCTTCCCCCGTTACCCGGGCCCACTCAGCCCAGCCGGGGCGCTCCCCGCGCAGTTCGATTGTCGGCAGGTTCCGCCAGTTTTTTGCATGTTCCGGTGCCGCCATCGGCTGCAAAACTTCATTTGCGAGCAGAACGTCGTCGCGCCCTTGCCAGCCGCCGCGCCCGAAACGGATGTGTAAAGCCCCGTCAGCGGCCTCAAAGTCCAGCCGCTTGGGCACAGTTTCTGTAACCAGCCGCACGTCCGGATAGGATTCAGAAAACGCAGCAAGCCTCGGCAGCACAAGCATTTCCACGTGCGACGGCAAACCCGCAATCCGAAGTTCACGTACCGTTTGGCCGAACAGGTTCTCGGTTCCCTGCTCCAGCGCGCGTAGGGAGTCATGCACCAGCGGCAAATAGCTTTCGCCGTCCACGGTCAGCGTTACCCCGCGAGCGGAGCGGATAAACAGCTGGCGGCCCAGCCAGGATTCGAGATTGCGGATCCGCTGGCTGACCGCGGCCTGGGTGGCTCCGAATTCTTCGGCCGCGGCGGTGAAACTGCCGTGCCGGCCCGCCGCCTCAAACACTTTGAGCCAATCAAGCGGCGGCAGCCCCTGTTTGGTGATTTTCTTTGGCATTAGAAAACCTAACTCTCGAACCCTGAATTCCGTCGTTCTCTAGATGGCTCAGCCGCGGTACCAGCGCAAGGAAGAACCAAGCCAACCGGAGAAACCCCATGCCCCGTTCCGTGATCGCTGACGCATCCGGCAGCTTTCTGACCCTGACATTCGACGACGGCAGCCAAAGCCGCTTTCACGCGATCTGGCTGCGGGACAACGCGCTGGATCCCGAGACCCGCGACCCTGGCAACGGCCAGCGGCTGATTACCATCGGCGACATTCCGGCGGATACCAAAATCAGCACTGCTCTGGTGGAAGACGGCGAACTGACCGTGACATTCTCCCCCGGGGGCAAGACCGTTACCTTCCCCGGAAACTGGTTAAAGTCCAACGCATATGACGTTGAAAAAATAACTGATTTTGGCCGGACGGCTCTGGGCGTCCAGACCTGGGACAGCGGCCAGCCGGCCCCGGCCTTTGACTGGAACGAAGTACAGTTCGAGCCGGAGATCAAGCGCAACTGGCTGGATGCCATCGCCCGCCTCGGCTTTGCCAAGCTGGTGAACGGCCCGGTGCGCGAGGGCGCACTGATTGATTGTGCCGCAATGTTCGGTTTTGTGCGTGAGACCAACTATGGCAAGTACTTCGAAGTGCGGACCGAGGTGAACCCGACCAACCTGGCCTATACCGGCCTGGGCCTGCAGGCGCATACCGACAATCCTTATCGCGATCCGGTGCCCAGTTTGCAGATCCTCTATTGTCTGGAAAACTCCGCCGAGGGCGGTGACAGCATCGTGGTGGACGGTTTCCGCGCGGCCGGGCGCCTGCGCGAAGAAGACCCGGAGGGCTTTGCCCTGCTGGCAGGCTACCCGGCCCGGTTTGAGTACAAGGGCTCTGACGGGGTCCATCTGCGCTCGCGCCGCCCGATGATCGAACTGTCGCCCGATGGCGAGATGATTGCGGTGCGGTTCAACAACCGGTCCTCGGCGCCCTTCGTCGACATTCCCTTTGAGAAGATGGAAGCGTATTACGCCGCCTACCGCCGCCTGGGCGAATTCATTGACGATCCAGAAATGGGCGTGTCGTTCAAGCTGGAGCCCGGGGAAAGCTTTATTGTCGACAACACCCGCGTGCTGCACGCGCGGCTTGGCTATTCCGGTGCAGGGTCGCGCTGGCTGCAGGGGTGCTACGCCGACAAGGACGGGCTGCTGTCCACCCTGAACGTGCTGAACGCCCAACTGGAGGGTTGAGACATGAGCAAGCCGGACGTCAGCAAGCTGAACCGCGAAAACATCGTTGAGTTCATTGGCGGAATCTTTGACCGCCGCGGGGACGAGGAATACTTGGGTGAGCCGGTCACCATGGCCGAACACATGCTGCAAGGCGCCACGATTGCCGAGCAGAACGGTCAGCCGGAAGAAATCATCGTGGGGGCTTTGCTCCACGATATCGGCCATTTCACCAGTGAGTTTGGGATGTTCTCAATGAACGACACCGAAGACCGCTTTCATGAGGAAGCTGGTGCCGAGGTGCTGGAACGGTTCTTTCCTTCGGTAATCACCGATTGCGTACGCTATCATGTGGCCGCGAAACGTTACCTCTGCGCGACCAGGCCGGAATATTTCAACCGGCTGTCAGAGGCTTCCGTGCACTCGCTCAACCTGCAAGGCGGGCCGATGAACGCTGAGGAAGTGGCAGAGTTCGAGAAGAATCCGAACCTAAAGCAAATTCTCGCAGTGCGGTATCTGGATGAGGCCGGCAAGCGCGCGGATATGGAAACCCCGGACTACTGGCACTTTGCACCGATGGTGCAGCGGATGGTCGATATGCATATGGGTGCGGGAAATTCCGCAAGATAAGCGACCCGCAGGATCTCTTGGGATCCCAAGGCTGTTACCAAGCTGGAAAATGCGAAACGGCGCCGTGACGGGCGCCGTTTTCTTTTCGATCTGCATCTTAGATCAAGCAAACAGCTCATGCGCCAATTCCAGCGCATTGATCAGCGTGTCGACCTCTTCCTTGGTGTTGTAGAGGCCAAAAGACGCGCGGCAGGTTGCGGAAACCCCCAGGTGGTCCATCAGGGGACCGGCGCAATGATGGCCCGCACGCACCGCGACGCCTTTCTTGTCCAGGATGGTGGAGATGTCATGAGCATGCGCGGCGCCTTCCATGGTGAAACTGAAAATCGCTGCTTTACCCGGTGCTTGTCCCTGCACGTTGATCCAGTTCAGACCGGTCAGCCGCTCCATCGCATAGTCACGCAAGCCGCCCTCGTGCTTGGCAATGTTCTCCATGCCAAGGTCCATCATGTACTCCAGCGCCACGCCCAGACCAATGGTCTGAACAATGCCCGGCGTGCCCGCCTCGAACTTCATCGGCGGATCATTGTAGATGACCTGCTCCTTGTGGACTTCTTTGATCATGTCGCCGCCGCCTATAAAGGGGCGCATTTCGGCCATGCGCTCTGGCTTGATGTAGATCGCTCCGGATGCGGAGGGGCCATAGAGCTTGTGGCCGGTGATCGCATAGAAATCGCAGCCGATGTCCTGCACGTCGACCGGCATGTGGACCGCGCCCTGCGAGCCGTCGACCAGCACCGGCACACCCTTGGCATGGGCGCCTTGGGTGATGGCTTTGACGTCCACCACGGTGCCCAGGACGTTTGAGCATTGGGTGACCGCTACCAGCTTGGTCTTGGGGGTGATAGCGTCAATGACCTTCTGCGGATCGAGGCTGCCATCGGCCTCGGTATCGACCCATTTCAGCACTACCCCCTGACGCTCCCGCAGGAAGTGCCAGGGCACGATGTTAGCGTGATGCTCCATCACGGACAGGATGATCTCTTCGCCGGCCTCAAACCGGGGCATCGCCCAGCCATAGGCAACAAGGTTGATGCCCTCGGTAGTGCCGGAGTTCAGCACGATGGTGTTTTCGTCGCCCGCATTCAGGAACCGGGAAATAATGCCTCGGACGGCCTCATACTTTTCGGTCGCGAGGTTGGAAAGGAAGTGCAAGCCACGGTGAACATTGGAATATTCTTCCGCATAAGCCTTGGTCACTGCATCGATCACCACCTGGGGCTTCTGGGCCGACGCACCGTTGTCGAGATAGGTCAGCGGCTTGCCGTTCACCTCACGCGAGAGGATCGGGAAGTCGGCACGGATTTTTTCGACGTCATACATTTTCGGGCAGTCCCAGATTGGCTGGGCCGATCAGACCCACGATGAAGAGTAGAGCAAACACCAGGATCAGGCTGGCCATCAAAACCACCCCAAGCGAGCGCCAGACGGAGCCGAACCTGTGCGCCGCGTTGACGAAATGCAAGAGGATAAAGAACACTACGATATTGGCGGCAATGTTGAGCAGCGCCGCCAGCGCCGGAAGGACCAGGAACACCGCCACAATGGCACCGTTCAACGCGGCCTGCAGCAACTGCAGCCAGGTGATCAGCGCCAGCAGCGACGGCAGGTCACCCTGCCCGCCCAGCCAGCGGCCGGTGGTGGCAAGCATCGCAATGAAGCTGAGTTGCAACACCAGAACCACTGCGAAATAGGCACCGGGCGCAAACCGTGGCAGCAAGACTTCCGGCGGCAGCGGGAACAGAACCTGCTGCAGGGTGTAGACGCAGGTGTTCAGCACCACGGACAGCAGGAACGCGGTCCACAGCGCTTCCCGCGGCCAATCGCGCGCCAGGATCTGCATCGCGGCATCGCGCGGAGACTTGATTGTCAGCAGGGCAAAAGCAGCCAGAGCGTTCATGACTTTGTCCAATACCCTTGGATCATGCCGGAAATCCAGAACCACAGAAAGACGGCGCACCACAGTGCCCCCACCAGGTTCAGCGCCGCACCGGCGCCGATGAAACCGGCCACGAGGCCGTTCAGCAGGATCAGCGGGCTGGAGGCCAGAAACGCCCAGAACAGCGCAAGCCGGGCCCGATAAGCATCACCCTGCCCGCCCACGGCCCGGGCAATCCAATGCGCAACCAGTGCCAGGACGTAAAGCAGCAGCGGCGCGATAAAGACGATGCCCAGCAGCGCGCCGCCCAAAAGCATGTTGAGCTCCTGCCCCGTCAGATGCGCCTCGCGGGCCAGTTTTGGCATTTGCGCCACAAAGGTCAGCACGCAGCCAACAATGAGGAACACCAGCAGCCGGTCCTCGCGGGCGCCCATGCTGAGAAGCCGCGCAAAAACCTTGCGCGGCCCCTTGTAGGTTGCGGGGATATCCGTGGTTACGGACATCAGCGGCGCCGGGCCAGCCAGCCTTCGAGGCGGGAGACGATGTCGGCGGCAATCTCCGCATCTTCGATCTCATCCACCGCTTCGGCCAGGAAGGCCAGCGTCATCAGGTCAGTGGCCTCTGCGTGCGGCACCCCGCGGGAGCGCAGGTAGAACAGCCCTTCCTCGTCGATCGCGCCAGAGGTCGAACCGTGCGAGCAGGCCACGTCGTCGGCGTAGATCTCCAGCTCAGGCTTGGCCAGGAACTGGCTGTCGTCGTCCAGCAGCAGCGACTGGGAAATCTGATATCCGTCAGTCTTTTGCGCGCCTTCCTTCACCAGGATCTTGCCCTGGAACACGCCGGTGGCACCGTTGCGCAGCACCTTCTTGAACACCTGACGGCTTTCGCAATTCACGGCGTCATGAGTGATGAAGACCGTGTCGTCGTGGTGGAAGTCGCCGTCGCCGACGCAAGCGCCCGCGATATGGGCCACCGCGTCATCGCCGGTCAGCTCGATCACCGCCTCGTTGCGGGTCAGCACGCCGTTCACTGTGAGGGTGAAGGACTTGAACACCAACTCGGTGCCCAGGCGGGCAAACAGGTGGGTGGCCGCGCGGCGCTCATGGTCACGACCTTGGGCGCGCACCAAATGCAGCTTGCCGCCGTCGGCCACGTCGATCTCCATGCACTTGTTAAAGCGCGACGCCGCCGGGCCGTTTTCAAGGATCGTCACCTCGGCACCGCTTTCCACGCGGATCACGTGGTGCAGGATCGCATCGGAGTTTTCGTCCGAATGCACATAGGTGAAGTTCACAGGTTTGGAGACCTTGCCGGTCACCCGGATCGCTACGCCATCGCTGGCAAAAGCGGTGTTCAGCGCTGCCAGCGGACGTTCCACCGGGGTCTGCCCGCGTGCTTCAAGAACACCGTACAAGTCCTTGGCCCAATGGATATCCTTGCAGCAGATATCCTCGATCCGGTCGATGGTGACACCTTCCAGAGACAGATCGTCGGAGGCTTCTGCATCAAACACGCCATCAACGAAAACGATGTTCAAACGCTCAAAGGCACTGAACATCGGGGCTTCATCGGCGTCGAACACCGCCGCCTTGGGCGCGCCGGCCTGCACCAGCGTGTCCGGCTTGGTGTATTTCCAGTACTCGTCGCGGCGGCTGGGCAGGCCCATGGTCTGGACCCGCGACAGCGCGGCCTCGCGGGCCGCCTTGAGGCAGCCGCTTTCCGGCAGGCTCAGCGCTGACAGCCGTGCCTCGGTTGCGCTTTGCTTGACTTCGGGCAGGGCCATTTACGCCTCCTCTGCCAGGATGCCGGCGTAGCCGTTGTTTTCGACTTCCAGCGCCAGCTCGGGGCCGCCGGTCTTGACGATGCGGCCGTTGGCCAGGATGTGCACCACGTCCGGTTTGATGTGGTCCAGCAGACGCTGGTAGTGGGTGATCACCAGGAAGCCGCGGCCTTCGTCACGCAGGGCGTTCACGCCTTCGGCCACCAGCTTCATCGCGTCCACGTCCAGACCGGAGTCGGTCTCGTCCAGGATGCACAGCTTCGGCTCCAGCATCGCCATCTGCAGGATCTCGTTGCGCTTCTTCTCACCGCCGGAGAAGCCGACGTTGACCGGACGCTTCAGCATCTCGGCGTCGATCTTCAGGGTTTTGGCCTTGGCGCGGACTTCCTTCAGGAAGTCGGAGGCCGACAGCTCTTCCTCGCCGCGGGCCTTGCGCTGTGCGTTTACCGCGGTGCGCAGGAAGGTCATGTTGCCGACACCAGGAATTTCGACCGGGTACTGGAACGCCAGGAACATGCCCGCCGCGGCGCGCTCTTCCGGCTCCAGTTCCAGGATGTCTTCACCTTCCAGCTCAGCCGAGCCTTCGGTCACTTCATAGCCGTCGCGGCCCGACAGGACATAGGACAGGGTCGATTTGCCCGAGCCGTTCGGCCCCATGATCGCATGCACCTTGCCCGCTTCGACGGTGAGGTCGACGCCGTTCAGGATCTGCTTGTCTTCGTCTTCAAGCTTGACGTGCAAGTTTTTGATTTCGAGCATTTTTGCCTCTCGCATAGTACTGTTCCGGCAGCCGTCGGCGCCTAGAAGGTTTTGGTGTAAAGCGTCAGGATCTGGGTCAGATCCCGGCGCGGAAGTTCATCGGGGAGCAGGTCGAACCGGGCCATGCGGCCGCGGATTTCAACCGGCTTCACCCATCTTTCGACCTGCTTGTACAGCGCCCGCCCCGCGTAGTCGTCAAACAGGACGGTGACGGGCTGTTCCGTCCGCAGCATGACGGTCAGAAAGCAGGCCGCGCGGAAGCGGCCGTCAATCAAAACCAGATCCGGTGCCTCAAAGGTTTCAAGATCCCATACGGAGTTCGGATACTGGTGAAACCGCCGCCACATGTCATTGTTCAGCGGCCGTCCCCACTTGCCGGTCTTGCCGATATTGGCGTGGTGCAGATACACCTCGGACTTGGCCCCGGCCTGACGCAAATACCGCTTCATCATGCGGTACCACATCTTGTCGGACTCAACGGAAAAGACCTTTTTCCCGCTCAGCTCAGACGCCAGCACAGTTGAGCCGCCGCTGCCGTATTCCAGGATGACATTTGCCGCCTGGTAATGGCTGCACACCCATTCCGCCTCTTCCGGCGGCAGGGTGAGCGCCGGGCGCTCGATCAGCTGCTCGTCTTTGGCCATGCCCGTCTCCCGGCCCCTTAGCCCAGCACCACGGCGGTGCCGCTGGCCGAGACCATCAGCATGGACTGGCCGACCACTTCATAGTCCAGATCGACGCCGACCACGGCATTGGCGCCCTTGGCCCGGGCGCGCTCTTCCAGCTCGCTCAGCGCGGTTTCGCGCGCGTCCTGCAGCTTGCTTTCATAGGCGCCGGAGCGGCCGCCGACGATGTCGGTGATCGAGGCAAAGACATCGCGCACCACATTGGCGCCCATGATCGCCTCGCCCACCACGATGCCCTTGTATTCGGCAATCTGGTAGCCTTCGACGGAGTTGGTGGTTGTGACGATCATCTTTTCCAATACTCCAACACTTTTGATCCTTGCCGGTAAGTGAACATCCACAAAACCAAAAAGGGGCCGCCAAATACCGCCAGGCATAACACTCCAGCGATCACTCCGTTGACGGCGACGGCCGCGACAAGAGTGATTACAAAAACCAGGAAAAGAGGACCGGCAATGCGGCGCAGGAACCAGGTGAACGCGACGGCGCGAACGCCTTCTTTCGCGTTGTATTCAAAGGCCTTGACCTCTGCATCTGCCCTCTTGTCCAAGTTCACTGCTTACCCCACCGAGCCTTCCAGCGAAATTGCAACCAGCTGCTGGGCTTCCATGGCGAACTCCATCGGCAGCGCCTGCAGCACGTCCTTGCAGAAGCCGTTCACCACCAGAGCCACAGCCTCTTCCTCGTCCATGCCGCGCTGGCGGCAGTAGAACAGCTGGTCGTCGTCCACCTTCGATGTGGTCGCCTCATGCTCCACGCGGGAGGAGTTGTTTTTGACCTCGATGTAGGGAACCGTGTGCGCCCCGCATTTGTCGCCGATCAGCAGGCTGTCGCACTGGGTGTAATTGCGGCTGTCCTTGGCCTTGGGGTGCATAGACACCAGACCGCGATAGGTGTTCTGCGCCTTGCCTGCAGAGATACCCTTGGAG
Organism: Leisingera sp. ABM4_103; assembly: GCF_056158685.1. Classification (NCBI taxonomy): domain Bacteria; kingdom Pseudomonadati; phylum Pseudomonadota; class Alphaproteobacteria; order Rhodobacterales; family Roseobacteraceae; genus Leisingera; species Leisingera sp. ABM4_103. The sequence continues at coordinate 3,390,815 of NZ_JBSWTU010000005.1, forward strand.
ACGATGCGCGATTTGGTGTTCTTGCCCAGGTGCACCATTTTGGTGCCTGTGTCGGCCTGCTGCATATTGTTGGCGATGGCGATCGAGTAAAACTCGCCTTGGCTTTCGTTGCCGCGCAGGATGCAGGACGGGTATTTCCACGTCACAGCAGAGCCGGTCTCCACCTGGGTCCACATCACCTTGGCGCGGTCGCCGCGGCAGTCGGCGCGTTTGGTCACAAAGTTGTAGATACCGCCCTTGCCGTTTTCGTCGCCCGGATACCAGTTCTGGACGGTGGAGTATTTCACCTCGGCATCTTCCTCGATGATGATTTCCACCACCGCGGCGTGCAGCTGCGCGGTGTCGCGCTGCGGTGCGGTGCAGCCTTCCAGATAGGACACATAAGAGCCCTTGTCGGCGATGATCAGGGTCCGCTCGAACTGGCCGGTGTTTTCCGCGTTGATGCGGAAATAGGTCGACAGCTCCATTGGGCAGCGCACGCCCGGGGGCACGTAGACAAACGAACCGTCAGAGAAGACGGCGGAGTTCAGCGTCGCATAGAAGTTGTCCGAAACCGGAACAACGGTGCCAAGATACTTTTTCACCAGTTCCGGATGCTCGCGGATCGCCTCGGAGATCGAGCAGAAGATGACGCCCGCCTCTTTAAGCTCCTTCTGGAAGGTGGTGCCGACGGAGACGGAGTCGAATACCGCGTCCACGGCGACCTTGCGGCCTTCTTCCGGAGTCTCGCCTGCGCCTTCGACGCCTGCCAGAATCATCTGTTCTTTCAGCGGGATACCCAGCTTCTCGTAGGTCGCCAGCAGCTTGGGGTCGACCTCCTCCAGCGACTTGGGCTTGGTTTCCATCGACTTGGGGCGGGCATAGTAATACTGGTCCTGGAAGTCGATTTCCGGGTAGCTGACCATCGCCCAGTTCGGCTCGTCCATCTGCTCCCAGCGCTCAAAGGCCTGCAGGCGCCATTCGGTCATCCATTCGGGCTCTTCGTTCTTTTCCGAAATCAGTCGGACGATATCGGGGTTCACGCCCTTGGGCGCGTATTCCATCTCGATATCGGTTTCCCAACCGTATTTGTAAGCACCGCCTACCTCGCGGACTGCGTCCACGGTTTCCTGGTCAACACCTTCCTTGACTTGGGTCTGGTCCAAAGCGGCCATTATCTTCTCCTCACTCACGCCGCGTGGGCGCGATGTTTCTTTTCTTTTTGCAGCCACGCCTCGGCAAAGCGCAGCACGTCTTCTTCTCTCGTCTCCGGCCCCAGCGACACGCGCACCGCGCCTTGTGCCGTGGCCTCGTCATATCCCATGGCGGTCAGCACCGCGCTAGCGCGCACCTTGCCGCTGGAACAAGCGCTGCCCGCGCTGATGGCAAATCCCGCAAGGTCCATCTGCATGACCTGGGTCTCGCCCTTCCAGCCGGGCGTTGCGAAACACAGGGTGTTCGGCAGCCGCTTCTGATCCTTCCCGACAAAAATAGTATGGCTTGCGCCAGACACAAGCGCCTTTTCTAGAATATTTCTAAGTTCTTCAACCCGCTCCCAGACGCCATCGGCCAGATCTTTGGCAGCAGCTTCAGCTGCGGCGCCGAAGCCAGCGATTCCAATGACATTTTCGGTGCCGGACCGGCGGCCCATCTCCTGGCCTCCGCCTTTTATCTGAGCCGACAGGTCGGTACCGCGTTTCATCACCACCGCGCCGATGCCCTTGGGGCCGCCCAATTTATGCGCTGAGATCAGCGCCATTTGAGCGCCAAGCCAGTTGAAGGCAACCGGCAATTTACCGAATGCCTGGGTCGCATCGGTCACTGCCAGGCCGTCCGGCAAGCGCTGAACAATGCCCGTTTCCGAATTGGCCAGTTGCAAGGTTGAAGCGGCAGGAGCGGTAATTTCCACCGCACCGTCGGAGCCTGCATTCAGGTCCTCGACGGTCCAGGCCCGCACCGCGTCATGCTCCACCGGTGCGCCATGCAGGCCGCGGCCGGCCAGCGCCAGCGACGCGCCCTCGGTTGAACCGGAGGTAAACACGATATCCGCGCCATCGGCTCCAAAAGCGGCAGCCACCTGCGCCCGCGCCTTTTCGACCAGCGCCTTGGCGGCCCGGCCCTCGGCATGGACCGACGACGGGTTGCCGCAGACGTCCATCGCTGCAATCATCGCAGCCCGCGCTTCGGGACGCAGAATGGCGGTGGCGTTATGATCGAGATAAACACGTTTCATAGATGCATCTTTTTGCGGATCGCTGCCGCGTCATACGCGGCCTTGCACCAATGCGCAAAGCCTTCCCGCACAAATTGTGAGGTGGGTCCGATATAACCGGACAGGGTGGCGCAGCGAGTCACCGGCACCTCAGTCATCCACCACGGCAAACAAGCTCGGCACCGCCGGGCATGGCGCCAGGTCGTTCTTGATCACGTCGGACAGGCGCGTCTGATGCAGAAACACATAGACATGCGCGCTGAGGCCTTCCCACAGGCGGTTGGTCAACGATTGCGCCCGACTCCCGGACAGCGCCCCTGAGGCGCCAGCCCCCTTGTGCATAGCGTCAACCGTTTCGTCCACGGCGGACAGCACATCGACAACCCGAATTTCCGACGCCGGCATGGCCAGACGGTAGCCGCCGCCAGGGCCGCGAACTGATTCAACCAGCCCGGCACGGCGCAGTTTGACAAAAAGCTGCTCAAGGTACGGCAGGGAAATATCCTGACGCTTGGAGATATCGCCCAAAGGCACCAGATCACCCTGCGTTTGCAGCGCGATATCGGCCAAAGCGACCATGGCATAGCGCCCCTTGGTGGAAAGCTTCATCTATGTCTCCTCGAAATCAGAGCGGCCACGCGAAAACATTGACCTCGCCCGCGTCTGTGCGTATCTCAGCTTGACGGTGTTCGGCTCTGGCCTGCGCCCTTGATTAGAACTGTTCTAAGATGCCTGACGGAACCCGTCAAGTATTCTGCCAGCAGACCCGAAAACGAGATTAGGATTTAAACCGCCCATGCCCGAGGTCATCTTTCCCGGACCCGAAGGCCGCCTCGAAGGCCGCTATCACCCGCAAAAAGAAAAAGACGCCCCGATCGCCATCGTGCTGCACCCGCATCCGCAGTTCGGCGGCACCATGAACAACAAGGTTGTCTACAACCTGCATTACGCATTCTACAACATGGGCTTCACCGTTCTGCGGTTCAACTTCCGCGGTGTTGGCCGCAGCCAGGGCGAATACGACCAGGGCGTCGGCGAACTGTCTGATGCGGCGTCGGCTCTGGATTATCTCCAGTCGATGAACACCAACTCCAAGCATTGCTGGGTCGCGGGCTTCTCCTTCGGCGCGTGGATCGGTATGCAGCTGCTGATGCGCCGCCCCGAGATCACCGGGTTCATTTCGGTTGCCCCGCCGGCCAACATGTACGACTTTTCCTTCCTGGCGCCCTGCCCGTCCTCCGGTCTGATCATCAACGGCACTGCCGACCGCGTGGCGCCGCCTGCTGATACCGCCAACCTGGTCAGCAAGCTGCATGAGCAGAAGGGCATCACCATCACCCACACCGAGATTGAGGGCGCGGACCACTTCTTCCAGGATCCGTATATGGACACGATGATCGGCAATGTGAGCGATTACGTGAAGCGCCGCCTGACGGAGACGTCGCGCTGATGAGCACAATCGAGACGCTGGCCCAAAAACTGGCGGTCGATACGCTCAAAGTTCAGGACGCCAGCGGCGAGGACCGGCTGTACGTCGAGGTGGGCCAGGTGCTGGGCGCTGCCTCCCAATCGCTGGAAGAGGCGTTTCTGACCGAAATGCGCGTGCGTCTGGCGGAACGCAAGGCGCGCGAGTTCCTCAATCAGAAAGTTTCCGCGCTGCAGGCACAGCTGGAAGCCAAGGGTGACGCGTGAGCGCCCGTCTGGATGCCCAATTCGCCTTCCTGCTGGAAGCGGACAAGCTGCGCTGCGTGGAGCGCCAGAACCTGATCCTGGATTGCAGCCGCCGCGAAAACTCGGCCGAGCACAGCTGGCATCTGGCGCTTTATGCGCTGGTGCTGGCACCGTTTGCCGCGCCGGAGGTGAACATCTTCCGCGCCATACGGATGCTGCTGCTGCATGATCTGGTGGAGATCGACGCAGGCGATCATCCTATCACCGATGAGGTCGACTGGGACGCCGTTTCGCGGTCTGAACTGGCCGCTGCTGACCGCCTGTTTGGCCTGCTGCCCGCGGATCAGGGCGCAGAATTCCTGACACTGTGGCAGGAGTTCGAAGCCTCTGAAACGCCCGATGCGCGCTTTGCCAAGCGAGTGGACCACTGCCAGCCGGTCTTTCAGACCCTTTACGGCGCAGAGCCGTTGGACTGGCATGTCGGCGTGGTCCGGCAGAACCTGTTTGGCGGCCGCGCAGCCGCGCTGGAGCATGACTTGCCCGAAGCGTTTCACCACGCGCTGGCCCTGCTGGGAGAAGACACCGGATTTGATTGCAGCAGGCTGACGGCCCGCCTTCCTTTCCTGAATGAAGCCGACAACCTGAAACTTGTCACCCGCGCATCCAAGCTCGGCGACGGCTCGCGGCACGAAAACTCGGCAGAGCACAGCTGGCACATCATGCTTTACGCTTGGGTGCTGGCAGAGCACAGCGCGGATGCGGCGGATGTGGACCGGGTGCTGCAGATGCTGCTGCTGCATGACCTGGTGGAAATCGACGCAGGCGATGCTCCGATCCACGGGGTGGTCGATCCTGCTGCCCTCGCTGCCCTGGCCGCTGAGGAGCAAGCTGCCGCAGACCGTTTGTTCGGCCTTCTTCCCTTGGAGCAGGGCGCGCCGATGCGCGCCATCTGGGAAGAGTTCGAGGCCGCGAGCAGCGCAGATGCAGTCTTTGCCAAGTCCATTGACCGGGTGCAGCCGGTGCTGCTGAACCTGCTGAACGGCGGTGGCAGCTGGGTAGATTACGACGTGACCCTGCCGCAGCTCGAGGCCCGCGTCGGCGCAAAGGTCAGCCGCGGCACCCCCGGCGTTTGGGACTATGTGCGCACAACGGTCGAACCCTGGTTCCGGGAGGCCGGGCGCCTGTAGCAGCAGGCGCCCCCGCACTGAACGTCACTCCAGAAACGGTTGAAACGGCTCGATTTCCGAACCTTCTCTGGTCAGCGTCAGAAACGCGCCCGGCTTCAACTCGCTCCAGGCTTCGCCGGTCTGCTCCAGCGGCTCCGACACCACCGCCCAGCCGTTCATGCTGCTGCTCCAGCGGTAATAGACCGAGGGCGCAATACTGTCCGAGGAATAGCGCGCCGCATAAAGCCTTTGCCCGTCCGACATTGCTACGGACAGGCGCATATGCGGCGTGGTTCCCCGCGCCCGCGACAAGGCCTCCATCCGGGCAACCGCCCGCTCCAGCGCCGCTTTCGGGTCGGTATCCAGGCCTTCCTGCAAGGCGAGCAGAAACAGCACCTCGCTGTCGGTGGCCCCTTTGCGGTGCTCATACAGCTCATCAGGGATGCACATGTCAGCATGGCGGCGGAATTTCTCAAAACCGCCGACCTGGCCGTTATGCATGAAACTCCACCGTCCCGCGGTGAAGGGATGACAGTTGTTGCGGCTGGTTGCCGACCCTGTCGAGGCGCGCACGTGGGCCAGGAAAAGGCCTGATTTCACCTGCTGGACCAGCGCCCGCAGATTGCAGTCCGACCAGGCCGGATAGACATCGCGGTACAGGCCAGGCTCCGGCCGCTGCCCGTACCACGCGATGCCGAACCCGTCGCCGTTGGTTGCCGTCTTGCATTCAGCCGCCTTCTGGCTTTGGGCAATCAGGGAATGCGCGGGAATTGAAATGATGTCTTCCAGGAACACATCAGCCCCCGAATAGGCAGCCCAGCGGCACATATGGCAGTCCCCCGCACCAGTTTGGGAATCGGACCGGAGTTTTTTCGGCACCGGATTATTGGAACAATCTCCTAAGAAACTCCCAAATCACAGTCCAGTGTGTTCGCGCACAGTCGCCTGTTCACCGCCGCGGCAGGCGGAAAAGCGGCAGTTGGTGACGCATCGGGACTTCCTTGAACGCGGCGGATAAGGTACCGGGGAAACAGGCCCGCCGTTGCGGGGGCAAGCGCGCAGAACGGAGGCAGAGATGCCGGTACATTACTTCTACCTGATCATTGCCGTAGCCGCGGAAACAATCGGAACCACGGCATTGCAAGCCAGCCAGCAGTTTTCCCGTCTTGGGCCGTCGCTGATCGTGCTGGTTGCCTATGCCTTTTCCTTCTACATGATGGGGCTGACGCTCAAGTTCATGCCTGTGGGCATCGTCTATGCCATTTGGTCCGGCCTCGGCATCCTGCTGATTGCGGTGATTGCCTTCTTTGTCTTCGGCCAGAAACTGGATCTTCCCGCAGTCATCGGCATGCTTCTAATCATGTCCGGTATCGTCATCATCCACCTGTTTTCCAAGTCCTCGGGCCACTGAACCGCATTTGCAGGCCATATGGCGGTTTTTCTCTGGCCTTTGAACCGGGATCGGGCTATGCGCGGCCCAACTTCCTTACAAAGGCGAACGTCATGGACTTGCGCAACATTGCGATCATTGCTCACGTTGACCACGGCAAAACCACTCTGGTCGACGAGCTGCTGAAACAATCCGGCGCCTTCCGCGAAAATCAGGCTGTGGCGGAACGCGCCATGGACAGCAACGATCTTGAGCGCGAACGCGGCATCACTATTTTTGCCAAACCGACCTCGGTCGAATGGAACGGCACCCGCATCAACATCGTCGACACCCCCGGCCACGCTGACTTTGGCGGTGAAGTGGAGCGGATCCTGTCGATGGTGGACGGCGTGGTGCTGCTGGTAGACGCCGCCGAAGGCCCGATGCCGCAGACCAAATTCGTGACCTCCAAGGCGCTGGCCCTGGGCCTGCGTCCGATCGTGGTGCTGAACAAGGTCGACAAGCCCGACGCAGAACCCGACCGCGCGCTGGACGAATGCTTTGACCTGTTTGCCTCTCTGGACGCAACTGAAGACCAGCTGGACTTCCCGCACATGTACGCTTCCGGCCGCTCCGGCTGGGCCGATGCCGAGCTGGACGGCCCGCGCAAGGACCTGCACGCGCTGTTCAACCTGATCGTGAACCACGTGCCGGAACCCAAGCAGATCAAGCGCCAGGACGAAGATTTCCGGATGCTGGCCACCACCCTGGGCAGCGATCCGTTTGTCGGCCGCCTCCTGACCGGCCGCGTCGAATCCGGCAAGTTGAAGGTCGGCGCCACCGTGCAGGCGATCTCCCGCATCGGGCAGAAAATCGAACAGTTCCGCGTCACCCGGATCCAGGCCTTCCGCGGTTTGGCCCAGCAGGACATCGAAGAAGCCCAGGCGGGCGACATCGTCTCCATCGCCGGCATGTCCAAGGCCACTGTGGCCGACACCATCTGCGCGCTGGCCGTGGATGAACCGCTGGACGCCCAGCCGATCGACCCGCCGACCATCACCGTCACCTTCGGCATCAACGACAGCCCGCTGGCTGGCCGCGACGGCAAAAAGGTGCAGTCGCGCGTCATCCGCGACCGCCTGATGAAAGAGGCCGAAAGCAACGTCGCCATCAAGATCCAGGACACCCCCGGCGGCGAGGCCTTCGAAGTCTCCGGCCGCGGCGAACTGCAGATGGGCGTTCTGATCGAGAACATGCGCCGCGAAGGTTTCGAGCTGTCGATTTCCCGCCCGCAGGTGATCATGAAGGAAGTCGATGGTGTCCGCATGGAGCCGATCGAAGAAGCCACCATCGACGTGGATGACGAATACTCCGGCGCGGTGATCGAGAAGCTGACCGGCGCCCGCAAGGGTGAGCTGGTCGAGATGAAGCCCGCAGGTGCAGGCAAGACCCGTATCATCGCCCATGTCCCCTCGCGGGGCCTGATCGGCTACCACGGTGAGTTCCTGACCGACACCCGCGGCACCGGCGTGCTGAACCGCGTGTTCCACGGCTGGGCACCGCACAAGGGCGCAATCCCGGGCCGCCGCGCCGGCGTGCTGATCTCGATGGAGAACGGCCAGTCTGTGGCTTACGCCCTGTGGAACCTGGAAGAGCGCGGCAAAATGATGATCGGGGCCCAGGCCGACATCTACACCGGCATGATCATCGGCGAGCATTCGCGCGACAATGACCTGGAAGTGAACCCGCTGAAGGGCAAGAAGCTGACCAACGTCCGCGCCTCCGGCACCGACGACGCGGTGCGTCTGACCACCCCGATGACGCTGTCACTGGAAGAGGCCATCGCCTACATCAACGATGACGAACTGGTCGAAGTGACACCGAACAACGTGCGTCTGCGCAAGCGTTACCTGGACCCGCATGAACGCAAGCGGATGGCCAAGGCCGCAAGCTGACACAGACCTGAAAAGGCGCCTTCGGGCGCCTTTTTTACGCGGCCGACTTAGTCTGCACCGCAGCAAAAAGGGGGCACCCAAGGCACCCCTTCATCTTTCCCAAAATACTCAAAAAAGGCGGCAGAGCCGTCACAGGGACCAGCCTTTACTCGCTGGTCTCCACAACCATCAGCTCGCGCTCGGACGCGCCGCGCGCGTGGTCCAGCGCTTCCTGGTATTCCGGGCTGTGATAGCAATCCACCGCCGCCTCGACACTCGGGAAGCGGGCCACCACATTGCGCGGCCGCTCCTTGCCCTCCAGCTGCACAAACCGGCCGCCGCGGGCGATGAACTCACCGCCATGCTTGGCGATGGCAGGGCCAGCCAGTTCGGCATATTTGCCGTAGGCATCGGCGTCGGTGACGGTCACATGTGCAATCCAAAGCGCGGGCATCGGAGCCTCCCAAGTTTATGATCTTCCCGGCAGCTTAGGCAGTTTGCCGGAAAGACCAAGAGTTTATTGACCAAATGGTCAGCCAGCCAGCACGGCCTCTGCGGCCTTGATCGCCTCCTCGGCGCCGGAGAAGTCCTTGCCGCCGCCCTGGGCCATATCCGGACGGCCGCCGCCGCCCTTGCCGCCCACGGCCGGAACCGCGGCTTTCAGAACGTCCACGGCAGAGACTTCGCCGGTCAGATCGTCAGTGACACCAGCAGCCACGGCCACCTTTCCCTCATCCTCGGCGATCAGCAGGATCACGCCAGAGCCGATGTTCTGCTTGTGCTTATCGATGAGGCCGCGGAGATCCTTGCCGGAGACGCCTTGCAGAGCCTGGGCCAGGAACTTCTTGCCATTCACGTCCTTGGCCTCGGCACCGCCGCCGGAGCCGCCGCCCATGGCGATCTGCTGCTTGAGGTTGGAGATCTCGTTCTGCAGCGCCTTGCGCTCATCCATCATCGCCTTGAGGCGGTCCAGGACTTCTGCGGGCTGCGCCTTCAGCGCACCGGCGACTTCAGCCATGCGGCCCGCTTCGCGCTCCAGATGCTCGACCGCTGCCGCGCCGGTCAGCGCCTCAATCCGGCGCACGCCGGCAGAGGACGCGCTGTCGCCCAGGATCACAAAGGTGCCGATGTCGCCGGTTTGCTTCACATGCGTGCCGCCGCACAGCTCGATCGAGTACGTGTCGCCATCCTGGCCTTTACCAGTCGGAGCACGGCCCATGGAGACGACGCGCACCTCCTCGCCGTATTTCTCGCCGAAAAGGGCCTGCGCGCCCAAATCGCGCGCATCATCCGGGGTCATGATCCGGGTGGACACCGGCGTGTTCTGGCGGATGAAGTCATTCACCTCCGCGCCCACCTTGGCCAGCTCATCCGCGCTCATCGCCTTGTTGTGGCTGAAGTCGAAGCGCAGCCGGTCAGCGGCGTTCAGCGAACCCTTCTGCGCCACATGCTCCCCCAGCGCGTTGCGCAGGGCTTCGTGCAACAGGTGGGTTGCCGAGTGGTTGGCCCGGATTTTGCTCCGGCGGCCATGATCCACTTCCATCGCCGCGCCCTGACCGACGGCAACAGTGCCCTCGGTCACTTCGGCGATGTGCAGGAACAGGCCTTCTACCTTCTTGGTGTCGGTGATGCGGGCTGCGCCGCCTTCCACGGTCAGCACACCGGTGTCCCCCACCTGGCCGCCGCTTTCGCCATAGAACGGCGTCTGGTTCAGGATGATCTGAACCGTGTCGCCCTTGCCCGCGGACTGCACCTGTGCGCCGTCCTTGACGATGGCAACGATCTGGCCCTCTGCCTTCTCGGTTTCATAGCCCAGGAAATCAGTGGTGCCGGCGGCGTCCACGATGTCAAAGTAAACCTTCACATCCGCGGCTTCGCCCAAACCGATACCGCCTGCGCGGGATTTCTCCTTCTGCTCCCTCATCGCAGCGTCGAACCCATCGGTGTCGACCTCGATCTCCTTGGCCCGCAGGGCGTCTTGCGTCAGGTCGAGCGGGAAGCCGTAGGTGTCATACAGCTTGAACGCAGTTTCACCCGGCAGCACGTCGCCCTTGCCCAGATCGGCAGAGGCTTCGTCCAGAAGCTTCAAACCGCGGTCCAGTGTCTTGAGGAAACGGGTTTCCTCCTGCTCGAAAGTCTCTTCGATCAGCGCCTGGCCCTGGCCGAGCTCTGGATAGGCCGCACCCATCTTCTGCACCAGCGACGGCACCAGCTTGTGCATCACCGGATCGGTGGCGCCCAGCAGCGAGGCATGGCGCATCGCGCGGCGCATGATCCGGCGCAGGACGTAGCCGCGGCCTTCGTTCGACGGCAGCACCCCCTCGGCAATCAGGAACGAACAGGACCGCAGGTGATCGGCGATCACCCGGTGATGCACGTTCTGATCCCCGAACGGATCGGTGTTCGTCACGTTCGCGGAGGCTTCGATCAGCGCCTTGAACAGGTCGGTTTCATAGTTGTCATGGGTGCCCTGCAGCAGCGCCGCAATCCGCTCCAGCCCCATGCCGGTGTCGATGGACTGCATCTCCAGATCAACCATGGTGCCATCGGCGAACCGCTCGTTCTGCATGAAGACGAGGTTCCAGATCTCGATGAAGCGGTCGCCGTCTTCCTCCGGCGAGCCCGGAGGGCCGCCCCAGATGTGGTCGCCGTGATCATAGAAAATCTCGGTGCAGGGGCCGCACGGGCCGGTGTCGCCCATCTGCCAGAAGTTGTCGGAGGTGGCGATGCGAATGATCCGCTCCTCCGGCACGCCCATTTTCTTCCAGATCTCAAAGGCTTCGTCATCGGTGTGATACACGGTGGTGTACAGCCGGTCCTTGGGAATATCGAATTCCTTGGTGATCAGCTCCCACGCGAAGGGGATCGCCTCTTCCTTGAAGTAATCGCCAAAGGAGAAGTTGCCGAGCATCTCGAAGAACGTGTGGTGGCGCGCGGTGTAGCCGACGTTGTCGAGGTCGTTGTGCTTGCCGCCGGCGCGGACGCATTTTTGCGAGGTGGTCGCGCGTTTGTAGTCGCGGGTCTCTACCCCGGTGAAGCAGTTCTTGAACTGCACCATGCCCGAGTTTGTGAACATCAGGGTCGGATCGTTGCGCGGCACCAGCGGGCTGGAGTCGACAACCTCATGCCCCTGTTTGGCAAAGTAGTTCAGAAAGGTAGAGCGGATATCGTTGAGCGTCGGCATATGCGGGATCTCTTGCGGGCTTAAAACAAGCGTTCCGGGCAGGTTTACCCGCGCGCCGGGGCGCTGTCCACAGCGGGAAGCGGCGTGCAGCAACGAAAAAGGGCGCAGCCTTCGCCGCGCCCCCTCACTCTCAGGATTTGATCAGATTATCCGGCGCTTAGGCCTCAAGGATATCGTCGGCGCCATCCATGTCCGGACGCTCGAATTCCAGCCCGTGCGCGGCGCGGATCTTGTCCTCGATGTCGTAGGCGATGGAGGGGTTTTCGCGCAGGAATGTCTTGGCGTTTTCGCGCCCCTGCCCGATCCGCTCGTCCCCGTAAGAGAACCAGGCGCCGGACTTGTTGACAACACCGGCTGCCACGCCCAGATCCAGCAGCTCACCCATCTTGGAGATGCCTTCGCCATACATGATGTCGAATTCCACCTGCTTGAACGGCGGCGCCACCTTGTTCTTGACGACCTTGACGCGGGTGGAGTTGCCGACCACCTCGTCGCGGTCCTTGATCGCGCCGATGCGGCGGATGTCCAGGCGAACGGAGGAATAGAATTTCAGCGCGTTGCCGCCGGTAGTGGTTTCGGGGGAGCCGAACATGACACCGATCTTCATGCGGATCTGGTTGATGAAGATCACCATGCATTTGGAGCGGCTGATAGAGCCGGTCAGCTTGCGCATCGCCTGGCTCATCAGACGGGCCTGGACGCCGACGTTGCTGTCGCCCATGTCGCCCTCAAGCTCGGATTTCGGGGTCAGCGCCGCCACCGAGTTGACGATCACCATGTTAACCGCGCCTGAACGCACCAGCGTATCGGTGATTTCCAGCGCCTGTTCACCGGTGTCGGGCTGCGAGATCAGCAGCTCGTCCAGATCAACGCCCAGTTTGGCCGCATACTGCGGGTCCAGCGCATGTTCCGCGTCCACAAAGGCGCAGACGCCGCCCTTTTTCTGCTGTTCCGCGATGCAATGCAGGGTCAGCGTGGTCTTGCCCGAGCTTTCGGGCCCGTAAATTTCGATAATCCGCCCCATCGGCAGACCGCCAATGCCCAATGCGATGTCGAGGCCCAGAGAGCCGGTCGAGCTGGCCTCGATTTCGTTCATGGCATTGCCATCGCCGAGCTTCATGATGGAGCCCTTGCCGAACTGCCGCTCAATCTGGGCAAGCGCGCTGTCGAGCGCCTTTTGCTTGTCACCGCTTACTTTATTTTTCATGGTCAAAAGATCCGCCATAGTCCCTTGTCCCTTTCTATCTGTCACACACCGGGGCGTGCGGCAATCACTGCTTTGTTCACCTCTTGTTCCTTATGAGATCAAAAAGAGAACATTGCAACAGTAAAACTGATATACCCACTTCAACGGCAGGGTGTTAAAGAGTCCTTTATGGTTAAAGCCGAGCAATTATTTTTACCGGGCAGTTAACGGAATGATGATATTTTTCAAGGAACGGCTGGCGCTTCTGTCCGTTCCCAAGACCGGCACCACTGCCTTTCAGGCTGCGTTGCGCGACCGGGCGGATCTGGTTATCTCCGACCCGCCGGAACTGAAACATGCACCGCTCTACCGCTACAACCGCTGGATCCGGCCAATGTATGAAAAGGTCTGCAGCGCCGAGCTGGAGATTGCAGCGGTGATGCGGGAGCCGGTGAGCTGGCTGGGCAGCTGGTACCGCTACCGCCAGCGGCCCGCGCTGGACGGCAATCCGAATTCGACCAAGGGTATCAGTTTCGAAGATTTCCTGCACGGCTACTGCAAGGGCAAACCGCCTGCCTATGCCAATGTGGGCAGCCAGGCAAAGTTCCTCGTGCCCCAGCCGAACGGCTGCAATGTCAGCCATCTGTTCCGCTATGAAGACCAGGATGCGCTGAAAGCGTTTCTGGAACAGCGACTGGACACCGGAATACGCCTTGAGCGCAAGAACGTCAGCCCAGCAGCGGAACTGTCGCTGAGCCCGGACGCCGAAGACCGGCTGCGGCGGAAACGGGCGGAGGAATTCTCGTTGTACGAATTGATACCGCGCCGCTGAGACAAGCAAGCCGCCGGGACCGGCGGCTTATTCAGCGCAAGTCTCCTCAGACCTCAATGCAGCTGGGCGTGTACCGTCTCTGTCAGCTGGTTCAGCGAGAAGGGCTTGGGCAGGAATACCGAGTTCGGGACTTCCGGCTCCGCCTCGCCAAAGGCGCCCTCGGCGTAGCCGGACACAAAGACAACCCGGGTATCCGGCCGCTCCTTCAGCGCTTCGCGCACCCAGCTGGGACCGTCCATGCCGGGCATCACCACATCGGTGACAAAGACGTCAACGGTCAGACCGGGATCTTCCAGCGTGCGCAGTGCATCCTCGGCCGAATCCGCCTCCAGCACGGTATAGCCGCGCATCCGCAGCGCGCGGGAGGCAAAGGCCCGCACCGGCGCCTCGTCCTCCACCAGCAGCACCACACCTTCGCCATGCTGATTTGCTGCGGTCTTGTCCTCCGCTTCTTCGGTCTTCTCTGCGGCCAGCGTGTCAGCCTGCTGCTTGAAGACAGGGAAGAACAGCGTGAACTGGGTGCCGTGCCCCTTGACCGAGTCGACAAAGATATAGCCGCCGGTCTGCTTGATGATGCCATAGGCCGTGGACAGACCCAGACCGGTGCCCTCGCCCGTGCGTTTGGTGGTGTAGAAAGGTTCGAACACCTTCTGCAGCTTGTCCGGTGCTATCCCGACACCTTCGTCGGACACTTTAACCGTTACCCAATCTCCCGCAGGCACGGTGGCGCGGTTCCGCTCCAGCGGCTTGTCCAGCGAGAGGACCTCGGTCTCAACACGGATTTCGCCGCCCAGCGGCATCGCATCGCGCGCGTTCACCACCAGGTTCATCAGCACCTGCTCCAGCTGCCGCTTGTCGGCACGGATTGACTTCATCACCGGGTCGTGGCTCAGGGTCAGCGTGACCTTCTCGCCCACCAGGCGGTTCAGAAGATGAGTCAGATCCGACAGCGTGTCGCGCACATCCAGGATCTCCGGCTGCAGGGTCTGTTTGCGCGAGAACGCCAGCAGCTGGCTGACCAGCGAGGCCGCGCGGTTGGCATTCTCGTGGATCTGAATCAGATCGCCATAGTCCTGATCGCCCTGATCATGGCGCAACAGCAGCAGGTCGCAGTGGCCGGATATCGCCGTCAGCAGGTTGTTGAAGTCATGCGCAACACCGCCGGCCAGCTGGCCGATTGCCTGCATTTTCTGGCTTTGCACAAACTGCGCTTCCAGCGTTTTCAGTTCCGTCGCGTCGTTCAGAACCGCGATCAGCACCGGCGTGCCTTCTTCGACCACGCGGGTGAGAGTGACCTGGACGAAGACTTCCTTGTCGGAACGTGACAGACGCAGGAATTCGGATTTGTTGGGGGCCAGCCCGTCAGCCGTATCGCGCAGCCAGTCGGACATCGGGCGGCCGAGGCCCTCCATCAGCTGGCCAAGTTTCAGGTTGGCGCAGCTTTCGACCCCCAGCAGGCGCAGCGCCATCCGGTTGGTGGTCAGGATCTCACCAGTGGGTGCAACCTTGAGGAAGGGAACCGGCAGCGCCTCCAGCCCGGCCTGCGCGGCGTCGAGCCCGCTTTCGTCCACTTGCATCAGGAACAGCTCGCTGCGGCCCTGGGTACGGTTGTTTTCGCTGACCAGAACCTGCACCGGCCCGTTTTTGGTGCTGAGCGTGTTGATCCGCCCCGGCAGAACCGGCAGCGCGGGGAACAGGCGGTCGGTGGACTTCACCCGTTCGCCGATCAGGCTGCGGGCGGCTTCGTTCATGAACAGAACCGCGCCGGTCCGGCCTACGGTGATCATCGGCACCGGCATAGTGTCCGCGCCGCGGCCATTGCTGCCGCGGTCCAGAATATCCTCCACCCGCCACAGGAAGCTGCCGCCATTCATCTGATGCACCGCCAGCCGGACATGGCCGCGCCGCGTCACGATATCCTCGCGCGCGGCACCATCGACGCGGGCACGGCTTTGCAGCCGGTACAGAACGGCGGACGGATTCGCCAGGATCGACCGCAAAGTGCCCGCCAGAGTTTCCCCGCCGCCATCCTGGAATTGCTTCACCGCCGCGCCGTTGCAGGCGTGGATGACCCCATCGCCGTCCGTGACAAAGCTGGGTGTGGCGTCTTTCTCGATGAAGCCAGTCAGAAGTTCCGCAGCCATCGCCCGTGCGTTCAGCCGCATGCGGGTCTGCACCACCATCAGCACTGCTACCGCAAGTAGCGTCAGTCCGACCATGATAAAGCCGCGGCTCATCCAATCGGGCAGCGGAAACAGCCAGGGGCCGGACATCAGCATCAGGGCCAGCAGCAAAGTGGCGGCCAGCCTGGCGTGTTCAGGCGCATAAACGCGCAGTTCCGGAACGGAAGTGTCTTGGCGACCGGACATTACGGCTCCATGGTCTTTGCTTGGTGACGCCATAACGCGGCGGTTCAGGTTAAAACCACGTTAATAAAAACAAAGGGTTTCCCAGCCGCGACCCTATCAACCGGTCTTTGCGCGCGTCAACACGGCAACATAGAACCCGTCTGTGCCCTGCTGCACCTGCCAGCTCTGCTCCGCCGTCAGGGACCACTCAGGCTGCTCCCGGATAAAGCGTTCAACTTGCAGCGTATTCTCCGCTTGAAGCATGGAGCACGTTGCATAGGCCAGCGTGCCGCCAGGGGCCGTGAGACCCGCCGCTTTGTGCAAAATTTCCGATTGGGTTTGCAGCAGGGCCTGCAAGGCCTCTGGCGTCAGCCGCCATTTACCCTCGGGCGCCCGCCGCCATGATCCGGAGCCGGAACAGGGCACGTCGCAGAGGACGAGATCAAAGGGGGCTGTGCGGTCAACATCCGTGGAGGAGAGAAGCGTCACCCGGGTGCCTGCCCGCGCGGCGCGCTCCGGCAGGTCCTTCATCCGCTTGGGATCGGCGTCATGGGCGTGCAGGCGGATCCGGGCGCGGGCCGCCATGGCAAGGCTCTTGCCGCCGCCGCCGGCGCAATAGTCGAGAACGGACATGCCATCCTGCAGCGGCAGCTGCTCAACCACCGCCTGGCTGGCCGCGTCCTGCAGCTCTACCAGACCGTCCAGATAGGCCTTGGCATTGCGCAGCTTGCGGGCGCCTTCGGTGATCTCCAACGCAGTTGAAGCCGCGGGGTGCGGCTGGGTGGATATCCCCTCGGCAGACAGAGCGTCTTGAGCTTGCTCCATTGTGCCCCGGGCCGTGTTCACCCGCAGATGCACCGGAGCACGGCTGCGAAGGGCCTTCGCGGAAGTTTCGGCGTTCCGTCCGAGACTGGCACTGAATTCAGGCCACAGCCAATCGGGAATATCCAGCGCCTCAGCCCATTCAGGCGGCGGAGGCAGTTGGCGTTCAGCCTCGCTCAGCGGCGCGGGGGCGTGGCCCTGCCCGGTGAAGACCTCATCCGGGTCCTGTCCGGCCTCGCGCAAGGCGCCAAGGATCAGCCCCCGCCCGCTGCGTGCACCGCCCAAGGCCGCGTGCGAGCGCAGGCAGCGTACGGCAGTGAACACATGATCGCGCACGGCGGCGCGGTCCTTGGAGCCGGCAAAGCGGCTGCGCCGGCCCCAGGAGGTCAGCGCCTTTTCCGCCGGCTCCCCCGCCAGCACCTGGTCGAGGATTTCAATGGCCGCCTGCAGGCGGGCGGCGGGGGTCATGCCCCTGCCCCAATTTCACACGCGGCCGTCATCAGTTTATCCCACCCGGTAGTTCGGCGCTTCGCGGGTGATCTGCACGTCGTGCACGTGGCTTTCCTTGAGCCCGGCGCCGGTGATGCGGACAAAGTTGCAGTTCTTGCGCATCTCATCAACGGTGGCACAGCCGGTGTAGCCCATTGCAGCGCGCAGGCCGCCGACCAGCTGGTGAATCACCGCGTTTGCGCCGCCTTTGTAGGGCACCTGGCCTTCAATGCCTTCCGGCACCAGCTTGTCGCTGGCCGCATCCTTCTGGAAGTAGCGGTCAGCGGAGCCGCGCGCCATCGCACCCATTGAGCCCATGCCGCGGTAGGATTTGTAGGAGCGGCCCTGGTACAGAATCACCTCGCCCGGGGACTCGTCAGTGCCCGCAATCATCGAACCGACCATCGCGCAGGATGCGCCGGCTGCGATCGCCTTGGCGAAGTCGCCGGAGAACTTGATGCCGCCATCCGCGATCACCGGAGTGTCGCCAGCGGCGCTTGCGCAATCCATGATCGCGGTCAACTGGGGCACGCCAACGCCCGCCACCATGCGGGTGGTGCAGATCGAGCCCGGGCCGATGCCGACCTTAACCGCATCCGCGCCTGCGTCGATCAGCGCCCGGGTCGCTTCACCGGTGGCCACGTTGCCGGCAATCACCTGAACCTTGCTGGACAGCGCTTTGACCCGCTTAACGGCGTCGATCACGCCCGCGGAATGACCATGCGCCGTGTCGACCACGACGATATCAACACCCGCGTCGATCAGTGCTTCGGAGCGTTCGAAGCCGCTGTCGCCGACGGAGCTGGCAGCCGCCACGCGCAGGCGGCCCAGCTCGTCCTTGCAGGCGGTGGGGTTCAGAACCGCCTGTTCGGTGTCCTTGAGGGTTAAAAGGCCGGTCAGCTTGCCGTTCTTATCGGTAACCAGCAGCTTTTCGATCCGGCGCGCCTTCATCAGCGACTTGGCCTCTTCCAGATCGGCCGGCTCCTGCAGCATCGCCAGGTTGTCGGAGGTCATCATGACCGAGACCGGCGTGCTGTCATCGGAAGCAAAGCGCATATCGCGGTTGGTGACGATGCCGACGACGCGGCCGGAGCCGTCCACCACCGGGAAGCCGGTCACCCGGTAACGCTCCTGCAGCGCCTTGGCATCGGCCAGTGTCTGCTCGGCGGTCAGGGTGATGGGGTTGTAGACGATGCCGGAGACAAAGCGTTTCACCCGGCGCACTTCGCGGGCCTGCTCTTCGACGTTCAGGTTCTTGTGGATCACGCCCATGCCGCCGGCCTGTGCCATCGCAATCGCCATGCGGGATTCAGTCACCGTGTCCATCGCCGAGCTGAGCAGCGGGATATTCAGCGACACCGACCGGGTCACCCGGGTGCGGGTATCGGCGGTGTTCGGAAGCACGCTGGACGCGCCCGGCACCAAAAGAACATCATCAAAGGTGAGAGCCTCACGAATCTGCATTTGTCATCCCCATGCATAACCCCGTTTGGCGGTGACCCTATGGCACAGAACCGGCCGGGGGAAAAGAGGCAGAGGGCAAGAATTCCTGCGGTGCAGAAAACCCGGCTTTTCCTGACTTGCATCAAGGACCTGTTTCACAGGAACGTTAGCACTGTGCTGCATCGAACCGCGAACAGGACTGCTCATGCCCGGACCACTGGAAAACATCACCATCCTTGACCTCACCCATGTGCTGGCCGGTCCCTATTGCTCCATGATCCTGTCCGACCTGGGCGCCAGGGTCATCAAGGTGGAGCGTCCCGGCGGCGGTGACGACACCCGTGCCTTCCCGCCGTTCAAGGACGGCGAAAGCGCCTATTTCGCCACCATCAACCACGGCAAGGAAAGCATCGCGCTGGATCTTAAGGCACCAAGGGACCGCGCCATTTTCGACCGGCTGCTGGCGCAAGCCGATGTGCTGCTGGAAAACTTCCGCCCCGGAGTGATGCAGCGGCTGGGCTACGGCTGGGACACGCTGCACGCGCAATATCCGCGGCTGATCTACGGTGCCGTCTCCGGATTCGGCCACAGCGGGCCGGATGCCCTGAAACCGGCCTATGACATGGTGGTCCAGGCCCGCGGCGGGGTTATGTCGATCACCGGAGAAAAGAACCGCGAGCCGGTGCGGGTCGGCGCCTCGATCGGCGACATCGTGGCGGGCATGTTCCTGGGCCACGGCATCCTGGCAGCGCTTCTGGACGTGCAGAAAACCGGCGAAGGCAAATTTGTCGACGTCGCCATGCTCGACAGCCAGCTAGCACTGCTGGAGCACGCCATCGCCATCACCTCGGTGACCGGCGAAGCGCCGCAGCCCTCCGGCGCGCGCCACCCGTCGATCACCCCGTTTGAAACCTTTCACGCATCCGACGGGCTGTTTGTGATCGCCGCGGGCAACGACGCGCTGTTCGCCCGCCTCTGCGACGTTCTCGAGCTGCCGTTGGCCTCTGACCCGCGTTTCGCCACCAACCCCGCCCGCTGCGACAACGCCCGGCTTTTGAAACGGCTGATCGAGGCCGTGACCCTGGACGGGACAAAGGCGCATTGGATTTCGCTGCTGACGGAGGCGGGCATTCCGACCGGACCGATTCAGACCGTCGATCAAGTGCTCAAGGATCCGCAGATCCTGGCCCGTAATATGGTCGTGGATGTGCTGGGCGATGATGGCCGCCCTGAATATTTGTCAGCTGGCAATCCGATCAAGATGACCGGCCTGCCCGACCCTGCAACTAGGCCGCCTGCCCCTCAACTCGACGGCAGCCGGGCGCAGATTCTGGCGTGGCTGGAGGAGGTTGAAGGGCAGCAGCCCACCTGACGGCAGGACGCTCGAAATCCGCATTCCAAAGTCATCAATTTACAAAAATGCCGCCGGCAGACGGGAAAATGCCGCCCATTGCCTTTCGCTTGCCGCAAAAGCCCATATGCTCCGCCTAAATTGCGGAATGAGAAGGCCACAGGCATGACTGACGAACCCCTCGTTGTGTTTACCCCCTCCGGCAAGCGCGGGCGTTTCCCCGCGGGCACGCCGATCCTCACCGCCGCCCGGCAGCTGGGGGTCGATCTCAACTCGGTCTGCGGCGGCCGCGGGATCTGCTCCAAGTGCCAGATCACGCCCTCCTACGGCGAATTCCCCAAGCACGGCGTCACCGTGCAAGAAGGCGCGCTCAGCGAGTGGAACAAGGTCGAGCAGCGCTACAAGGACAAGCGCGGCCTGATCGACGGCCGCCGCCTGGGCTGCCAGGCCACCGTGCAGGGCGACGTCGTGATCGACGTTCCGCCGGAAAGCCAGGTGCACCGCCAGGTGGTCCGCAAACGCGCCGAGGCCCGCGACATCACCATGAACCCATCTACCCGGCTCTATTATGTCGAGGTGGAAGAGCCCGACATGCATAAGCCTACCGGCGATATGGAGCGCCTGATTGAGGCGCTGGACAGCCAGTGGGGCCTGAAAGGTGTCAAAACCGACCTGCATATCCTGAGCGTTCTGCAGCCAGCCCTGCGCAAGGGCAACTGGAAGGTAACCGTCGCCGTGCATCTGGGCGATGCCAACCATCCGCCCAAGATCATGCACATCTGGCCCGGCTTCTACGAAGGCTCAGTCTACGGGCTGGCGGTTGATCTCGGCTCCACCACCATCGCTGCGCATCTTTGCGATCTGAAAACCGGTGAAGTGGTCGCCTCCTCCGGCATCATGAACCCGCAGATCCGCTTTGGCGAAGACCTGATGAGCCGGGTGTCCTATTCGATGATGAACAAGGGCGGCGACCAGGAAATGACCCGCGCGGTGCGCGAAGGCATGAACGCGCTGTTTACCCAGATCGCGGCTGAGGCCGAAATCGACAAGGCGCTGATCGTGGATGCGGTCTTTGTCTGCAACCCGGTGATGCACCATCTGTTCCTCGGCATCGACCCGTTCGAGCTGGGCCAGGCACCGTTTGCGCTGGCAACTTCCAATTCGCTGGCACTGCGCGCGGTTGAGCTGGATCTGAACATCCACCCCGCTGCCCGCGTTTATCTGCTGCCCTGCATCGCAGGCCATGTGGGTGCCGATGCCGCCGCGGTGGCGCTGTCTGAAGCCCCGGACAAATCCGAGGATCTGGTTCTGGTCGTCGACGTGGGCACCAATGCCGAGATCCTGCTTGGCAATAAGGAAAAGGTCCTCGCCTGCTCCTCCCCCACCGGCCCCGCGTTCGAGGGCGCGCAAATCTCCAGCGGCCAGCGTGCCGCCCCCGGCGCCATCGAACGGGTCGAGATCAATCTCGAGACCAAGGAGCCCCGTTTCCGCGTCATCGGCTCCGAGATCTGGTCCGACGAGCCGGGATTTGCCGAATCCATTGCCACCACCGGCATCACCGGCATCTGCGGTTCCGGCATTATCGAGGCCATCGCCGAAATGCGCCTGGCCGGGGTGCTGGACGCTTCCGGCCTGATCGGCTCGGCTGAGCAGACCGGGTCGGCCCGTTGCATCCAGGACGGCCGAACCAACGCCTATATGCTGTGGGACGGCTCCGCCGAGGGCGGCCCGACCATCACCGTCACTAACCCCGACATCCGGGCGATCCAGATGGCCAAGGCAGCGCTGTATTCCGGCGCGCGCTTGCTGATGGACAAGTTCGGTGTCGACAAGGTGGACCGCGTGGTGCTCGCCGGTGCCTTCGGCGCGCATATCTCGGCCAAACACGCGATGGTGCTGGGGATGATCCCTGATTGCCAGCTGGACAAGGTCACCTCGGCCGGCAACGCCGCAGGCACCGGCGCCCGCATCGCGCTGCTGAACACCGAAGCGCGCGGCGAGATCGAGGAAACCGTTCGCAACATCGAAAAGATCGAAACCGCCGTGGAGCCCCGCTTCCAGGAGCATTTCGTGAACGCCTCGGCGATCCCGAACTCGGCCGAACCCTTCCCGATCCTGGAAACCGTGGTGACCCTGCCGCAGGTGAACTTCAACACCGGCGGCGGCGACAGCGAAGGGTCCGGAGGCCGCCGGCGCCGCCGCCGCGGCTGAAGACCGAAAGGCCGAAAATACCGCTGCAGCGCCCTTGACCTCCTTGGCGCTGCAGCATAGTCCTGCTGTTCACAGGCGGGTATGATGTAATGGTAGCCTGTCAGCTTCCCAAGCTGAACGCGCGGGTTCGATTCCCGCTACCCGCTCCAAATCAAAATGAAATTTCAAAGTCTTCCCGCCAGCCAGCCGGGCACGCCCGGTGCGTATCCGCCGGCAGCAAGCCTGCCGCGCGGCACAGGCCGAAGTGTGCTAAACTCGGACCATCTGCCTGCAAGGTGCGGGCGGCTTGGTTGAGAGGGTATCAGTATGACACGTCATTGTTTGACCGCAGCACTGCTTTGCGCATTCGGAGCAGGATCCGCACTGGCCGGCACGACCTGGGACCAAACGGGCAAAGGAACCGGAATCTCCACCAGTTCCGTCAACCAGATTGCCGAAGGCCACATGGTGATGCAGATCAGCAGTTCCTATGAAAATGTTGAAATGGATGAGGCTGAGCATCCCATGAACGGCGCCGCGGGCCCCTGTTTCGGGGCGGTTGAGGTTGCCTCTGGCCAGGTTGAGGGCGGCGGCATCTGCGCCTTTACCGACAGTGCGGGCGAAAAGGTCGTGCTGCACTGGGACGCCGAAGGCATGGACGACTCCGGCGCGCTGACCGGCAGCTGGACCCTGGGCGGAGGCAGCGGCCCGTGGGCTGATGCGCAGGGCGGCGGCACGTTTTCGTCCCTGACCGACCCCGAGACCGGCAAATTCGTGAACACCATCACCAGCAGCGTGACCATGCCCTAAGGCGGCGTGCGGTCCGGACCTGACTGGGACCCTCGGGCAGAGCTCCGGCCCGGCGCCCCAGCGGCGGTCCGTCCGCTGACCTATTGCGCCTCTTGAACGAACGTGAGGAGCGCCCGGGTTGATCCGTCCTTCCCGTCAGCAGACCCCTCGCCGCGCAATAGCGGAAGCAGGGAATTGGCCAGCTCCTTGCCCAGTTCAACACCCCATTGGTCAAAGGAGTTGATGCCGAGGATCACGCCTTCGACAAACACCCGGTGTTCATAAAGCGCGATGATCTGGCCCAGCACATGAGGCGTCAGCTGCGGGTAGACCAGCGTCGTGGAGGGCCGGTTGCCCGGGAACACCCGGTGCCGCGCCTGCCGGTTCAGTTCTGCGCCCTCATAGCCGGCGGCCTTCATCAGCGCGCAGGCCTCTTCCAGGCTGCGCCCGCGCATCAGCGCCTCGGACTGCGCCAGACAATTCACCACCAGCAACTGGTGGTGCTGGTCGAGCTCCGGCTCATGCCCCTTGGCTGCGACAAGAAACTCAGCAGGCACAACCGTGGTTCCCTGATGCAGCAGCTGGTAAAAAGCGTGCTGGCCGTTGGTTCCGGGCTCCCCCCAGACAACCGGGCCGGAGTTGTAGGGCAACGGTGTGCCGTCCATGGCCACGGATTTTCCGTTGGATTCCATCTCCAGTTGCTGCAGGTACGCCGGCAGGCGCCGCAGGCGCTGATCATAGGGCAGCACGGCGCGGGTCGGATAGCCGCAAACCTGATGGTGCCAGATCCCGGTCAGCGCCAGCATGACCGGCATGTTTCGCTCCCAGGGGGCCGCGCGGAAGTGATCGTCCATCGACTTGCCGCCTGCCAGGAAAGCCCGGAAATGCTCCGGCCCGACGGCCAGCATCAGGCTCAGCCCGATCGGCCCCCAGACCGAGTAGCGCCCGCCGACCCAATCCTCGAAGCCGAACACATGCTCCGGCGGGATGCCAAAGGCTGCTGTTTCCTCCTCGGACGTGGACAGCGCGAGAAACTGGCGCGCCGGAGTGCCGCCGCCGGCCTTTACCCAGCGCCGCGCCGTGGCGGCATTGGTCATGGTTTCGACGGTGGTAAATGTCTTGGAGGCAACGATCACCAAAGTTGTTTTTGGATCAAGCCGCTGCAGGATGTCATTGATGTGCGCGCCGTCCACGTTGGACACGAAATGGCAGCGCGGGCCGTCATGGTACGGCGCCAGCGCCAGCGTCGCCATCACCGGCCCCAGATCGGAGCCGCCAATGCCGATATTAACCACATCGGTGAAGGTGCCGCCCGGCCCGGCCAGAGCACCCGAGCGCACCCGGCGCGCCAGATCCTCCATCCGCTCCAGTGTGTGCCGCAAAGGTGCGCGCACGTCCTCTCCATCGACCAGCAATTCCGGCCCGTCCGGGTCGCGCAAAGCAGTATGCAGCACCGCGCGCTGTTCCGTTTCGTTGATCAGCCCGCCGTCGAACATGGCCGCACGCCGCCCGGCGACGTCCCGATCCTCGCAAAGGGCAGTCAGGCCTTCCCGCACCTCTGCAGTGATCCGGGTTTTGGAATAATCGAACAACAGCGTTTCGAACCGCGCGCTGAAACTGCTGGCGCGCTGCGCGTCCTCTTCAAAAAGTTCAGTTATATCTCCGCCGCATTTCTCTGCATGCAGCGTCTTCAAACCTTCAAACATACTTAGTTTTCCTGAAAATCAAGGTGCCCAATGGACGGTGGCCTCGGACAATACGGCCTGGACCGGCGCATCTTCCGGCGGCAAGGACATCGCTTGTTCAAGCGCCCGCCGTTTGGCATCGCCGAATATTACCAAATGCTTTGCAATCGCACCGTCCAGCACCCGTGCGGTCAGACTGACCCGGGGCTCCGGCTGGCTGTCCGGACGCATGACCGTGAGCGCAGGCGCATCCGGCTCCAAAGCCGCTTCAATACCCGCCGTGCCGGGGAACAGAGACGCAGTGTGCATGTCCTCGCCCATGCCCAGCAGCAGAACCGACAGCGGCAGCTCCGGCACCACCCGGCTCTCGAGTTCCGCCAGAACATCCTCAGGCTCGCGTTCCGGCACATGGAACGGCAGGAATTGCGCCGCAGACGCCCGGTTTTGCAGGAGCCGCGCCCGGATCATCGCAGCGTTGGACCGCGCGCTGTCCGCAGGCACCCAGCGTTCGTCTGTCGCCATCACATGCACCCGGTCCCATTCGATGTCCGCAGCGCACAGATCGTCAAAGATGAGGCCCGGCGTGGACCCGCCAGCTACCGCAAAGGATACTGTATCGTGATGCAGAAGATGGGTTTTCAGATCCCCTGCGATTTCGTTCGCAACTTCAATCGCCAGCATGTCCTGGTCAGGGTACTCGTTGAATTTCATGGGTTTATCCCCCTCCATTCACGCCCATCGCGGCGCATCAGCAAATCGGCATCCCCGGGACCGGTACTGCCGCTTTCATAAGGTTTAGGCACATCGCCCCGGGACTTCCAGCCCGCAATCACCGGGTCTGTCCAGGCCCAGGCCGCCTCCACTTCGTCCCCCCTCATAAACAACGTCTGGTTGCCGCGCACAACATCCATAATCAGCCGCTCGTAGGCATCAGGCGGATCGCCGCCCTCCGGCCCCAGCGCCTCGGCAAAGCTCATGTCCAAGGGCACGTCGATCAGCCGCATGCCGCCCTGCCCCGGCTCCTTGATGGTCACGCTGAGCGTGATCCCCTCATTCGGCTGCAGGCGGATCATCAGGTGATTGGCATGACGCCCCGCCTCGGCTCCGAAGATCGAATGCGGCGCGTCCTTGAACATCACGTTGATGACCGAGGATCGGTTCACCAGCCGCTTGCCGGTGCGAAGGTAGAACGGCGTGCCCGCCCACCGCCAGTTGCTGATATGCGCCTTCAGCGCCACATAGCTCTCAGTCGTGCTGCGCGGGTTGCCGACCAGACCGCGGTAGGACGGATGCGGCGCCTCCGGGTCCAGCCGCGCCTGATACTGGCCGCGCACGATGTGATGCGGCTCCACCGGGTCTAAGGCCCGGATCACCTTCAGCTTCTCGTCGCGCACCGCGTCCGGGTCGAATTTCGCGGGCGGCTCCATCGCGATCAGGCACAGAAGCTGCATCAGATGGTTCTGCATCATGTCGCGCATGGCACCGGCGCGCTCATAGTATTCCTCGCGGCCCTCGACGCCAACGGTTTCGGCCACGGTGATCTGGATGTGATCGACATACTGGCTGTTCCAAAGCGGCTCGAACAGCATGTTGCCAAAGCGGACCGCCATCAGGTTCTGCACCGTTTCCTTGCCCAGGTAATGGTCAATCCGGTAAATCTGGCTTTCGTCAAAATGACTGGCGAGCGTCCGGTTCAACTCCCGTGCAGAAGCCAGATCGCGGCCAAAGGGTTTTTCCACCACGATCCGGGTCTGCGGAGTGGCAAGACCGTATCGGTGCAGGCGCTCCGCCAGCGGACCGAACAGCGCCGGGCCGACAGAGAAATAGAACATGCTGATGCGCTGATCCTCTGCCCCTTCCAGCTCTTGCCCAAGCTGCTGCCAGCCCGACTCGCCCAAGGCATCCAGCGAAACGTAGCTGACCCGCTCCAGGAACGCCTCAAGCGCGCCGCCGCCACAAGCCCTGGGGCCTGCGTGCTCGCGGATCGATTCCGCAACAACAGTACGGTAGTCCGCGCTGCTCATGGCCGTGCGCGCGGCGCCGATGATCCGCTCACCGCCCGGCAGCTGGCCGGCGCAATGGCGGCGGAACAGCGCGGGCAGGATCTTGCGCTGCGCCAGATCGCCCGTGCCGCCGAAAATCACCAGGTCAAACGGGTCGACCGGTATCACACGCGAAACCATTATTGTTCTTCCTGTCTAAGCCGGTGCAAGCGCGGCACACCGCCGCTCACATCCCTGTCATGTGCCTGCCCGGCTGCTTTCATTTCCTGCCTAGTATAAGGTAGCTTCCGGCGAAAGAAACGCCTCAGAGGACATCTGCATGAAAGACCTGCAAAAACCCGTCGCGAACCTAGGCAAGTTTCAAGACGCTTACGTGACGGCAGACGGTCAGGAACGCGCCTATGTTCCGCTCAGCGACCCGCAGACCCTTTGGTTCAACACCGGTACTCTGTGCAATATCGAATGCAGCAACTGCTATATCCTGAGCTCCCCTACCAACGATGCGCTGGTCTATCTGACCGAGGCTGAAGTGCAGAGCTATCTGGATCAGATCGCAGCACGCGGCTGGCCAATCCGCGAAATCGGCTTCACCGGCGGCGAGCCTTTCATGAACCCCGGGATGATCGCAATGACCCGCGCCGCGCTGGAGCGAGGGTTCGAGGTTCTGATCCTCACCAACGCCATGCGCCCGATGATGCGCAAACCGGTGAAGGCCGGGCTTCTGGACTTGCGCGAACGGTTTGGAGACAAGCTGACCCTGCGGATATCCGTCGATCACCACAGTGCGGCGCTGCACGACGAGGAGCGCGGCGCAGGCAGCTTTGCCAGGACCATCGAAGGCATGGAATGGCTGCGCGACAATGGTTTCCGGATGGCCGTGGCCGGCCGCACGGTCTGGGGGGAGAATGAAGCCGAAGCCCGTACCGGTTATGCCGCGCTGTTTGCCTCGCATGGCTTTGCAATCGACGCGCAGGACCCAGGCCAGACAGTGCTGTTTCCGGAAATGGATGAACGTGTGGAAGTTCCCGAAATCACAACCGCGTGCTGGGGCATTCTCAACAAAAGCCCGCAAGATGTCATGTGCGCGTCATCACGGATGGTGGTCAAACGCAAAGGCGCAGAGACACCCGCCGTTCTCGCCTGCACCCTGCTGCCCTACGCGCCGGAGTTCGAATTGGGGACAACCTTGGCCGAGGCCGAACAGGCAGTGCAGCTGAACCACCCCCACTGCGCCAAATTCTGCGTCCTTGGGGGGGCCAGCTGCTCCGCCTGACTGGCCGTTAGTACTCCCAGTCTCCGGTGGTGAAATTGGCGGCGCTCAACGTCACGTCGGTGGTGAATTCCACCAGCACGTTATCGCCATAGTACAGCTTGTTCTCGGCGTTGCTCATGTACAGGCGGTCTTCGCTGGCGTCCTCCCACTCCGACCTGTCGAAGGTCACGTCAGTGTTGCGGGAGATCGTTCCCGCGGCTTCGTCAGCGTCAAAAACAAACACATCATTCTGGGCTGAGAAGTCATCCAGAACCGCGACCGTGGAATAAGCGTCCAGCTCGATGAACAGCTCATCCTTGCCCGATCCGGTAGAGATCGTGTCGGCAGCGTTTTTAAAGCTGCCGGTCAGAATATAGATATCGTCGTTGCCCCCGCCCGCTTTCAGACGTTCTGAGTGCATCCCTTCCAGAACAATCGTGTCGGCGCCGGAACCGGTACGGATATTCGCGGTCAAACCGTCGGGATAAGCAATGGTGGTTCCATTAATCACCACAGTATCCTTACCCTTGCCAGTGGAGACACTGAGGCCTGCGGTTACATTCCAGAACCCGTTGAATTCAAAGTAGTCACTGCCTGCGCCAGTGTTCACGCGCAGGTCGCTGACATCGTGCTCAGTTGAATACTCGACATGATCATTGCCGGCCAGGGTCTTGATCTTGACGGTTGCATCCCCCGCAGCCGCCCACTGCCGGATGTCCAGAGTGTCGTCCTGGCGGCCGGACCGGATAACGAAATCTCCATCGCCCGTGCTGGTCCCCAGGTCTATGCCGTAATCCCAATGCTCAACGGACCGGACGCTTGTCTCGATGTTGGAGAGGTCCAGAGTAAACCCGCCGGTGATCTGCGTGTCGATCTCCGAGGACACGGTGTCGTAGCCGGCGCCGCCGTTGAAGCTGAGCTGACTGTAGTCGCTCAGCGTGCTACCGTTGACGAGATCGAAATTGAGCGTGCCCAGAGTATCGGCTCCGCCCCCGCCGAAGAACCGGTCTGACAAATCGGGGTACAGCACGCCGTTCACGTCGTGATGGTAAATCGAAAACGTGTCGTCGCCGTCCCGGCCGTACAAGCTCTCGCGAATTGTTTGGGTGGCTTCCAGGTCGTTGTCGAACCTGGTTCCCAGAATATATTTACGCATTAATTCCTGCCGTGCTTTCCGATTATTGACTGCTCGCAATCGTCTGGTGCCGCCCGAATCCGCCGCACTGCACCAGAGAACTTAACACGCATAGGAGTAAGCCCGCCGTTTGGTTCCCGCAATATCAAAGGAACTTCCCTGCGCCCCAAGGCCGCCAGCCTCCTTCAGGACAGGACCGGCCTAGTGGATCGGGAACTCGCCAACGACATTGCGCCATTGGCCCGGCCCGATCATCTTGCGGTGGGTAAAGCGCACCGAATGCAAGGGCCCCTCGATCTCCCGGTGCCAGAATTCGATGAACTCAAACAGCCGCGGGTGATCCGGCGCAAGATCGTATTCCTGCCAGACAAACGTATTCAGAACATGGATGTAATCGGGCATCCGGTAGGTGAATTCCGCCGTGGTCAGCCCGTATCCTTTCAGCATCAGCTCGGTTTCGCTGGTCTCCATCTCTAGCCTCCAATTCTTACCCCCTCCTGTTGATGCTAGGGTGCAATTGGTTAATTTCCTCAAAAACAGTGCGTTACCACCGCGTGAACGGCTGGAATCCGGCATTTCCGGGCTGTGTGCTTGCGCCCCATATACGGTCTCTGATAGGGTGCGAACACAATATATAGAGCCAGAAGAAAGAGCGGGCAGCCAACGTGAGCGATACGCCGGAAACTCCTGAAAACATGGACGAAAACCTGCCGG
This sequence comes from Leisingera sp. ABM4_103, assembly GCF_056158685.1. Classification (NCBI taxonomy): domain Bacteria; kingdom Pseudomonadati; phylum Pseudomonadota; class Alphaproteobacteria; order Rhodobacterales; family Roseobacteraceae; genus Leisingera; species Leisingera sp. ABM4_103. Next base: position 3,420,569 of record NZ_JBSWTU010000005.1, read on the forward strand.
AACGCCCGGCCTATGACGGACCGACCGTTTCCATCGAAGCCGAGATGCGCAACTCGTATCTCGACTATGCGATGTCGGTCATCGTCAGCCGTGCAATTCCCGACCTGCGGGACGGTCTGAAACCGGTGCACCGCCGCATTCTCTATGCGATGCACGAATCCGGCAACACCCACGACAAGGCCTACCGCAAGTCGGCGCGCCCTGTCGGCGACGTGATGGGTAAATACCACCCGCACGGCGACAGCGCGATCTATGACGCGCTGGTGCGGATGGCGCAGGACTTCTCGATGTCGCTGCCGCTTCTGGACGGCCAGGGCAACTTCGGCTCGATGGACGGCGACAACCCGGCGGCCATGCGTTACACCGAGGTCCGCATGGACAAGCCCGCCGCGGCGATCCTGGCGGATATCGAAAAAGAAACCGTCGATTTCCAGGACAACTACGACGGCAAGGACCGCGAGCCGACCGTGCTCCCGGCCCGCTTCCCGAACATGCTGGTCAACGGCGCCGGCGGTATCGCGGTCGGCATGGCCACCAACATTCCGCCGCACAACCTGGGCGAAGTGGTCGACGCAACGCTTGCGCTGATCGACGACCCGGATCTGACCAGCGAGCAGCTGATCGAGTACATCCCCGGCCCCGACTTCCCGACCGGCGGTGTGATGCTGGGCCGCTCCGGTGCCCGCAAGGCCTATCTCGAAGGCCGCGGCAGCGTGATCATCCGCTCGAAAACCCGCGTCGAGGAGATCCGCAAGGACCGCTATGCCATTGTCGTGGACGAGATCCCCTATCAGGTGAACAAGGCCGCGATGATCGAGAAGATTGCCGAGCAGGTCCGCGAAAAGCGGATCGAGGGCGTGGCGCATGTGCAGGACGAATCCGACCGCAATGGCGTGCGTGTGGTGGTCGAGCTGAAGCGGGACGCAACGCCCGAGGTGGTACTGAACCAGCTGTTCCGCTTCACCCCGATGCAGACCTCCTTCGGCTGCAACATGCTGGCGCTGAACGGCGGCCGGCCGGAGCAGCTGACGCTGCGCAAGTTCCTGACCTCCTTCATTGATTTCCGGGAGGACGTTGTCGCCCGCCGCACCGCGCACCTGTTGCGCAAAGCGCGTGAGCGCAGCCACATCCTGTGCGGTTTGGCCGTTGCGGTCTCCAACGTTGATGAAATCGTGGCAACGATCCGCTCTTCGGCAGATGCGGCTGAAGCGCGTGAAAAGCTGATGACCCGGCGCTGGCCGGCCGCCGACATCGCGGACTACATCCGCCTGATCGACGACCCGACCCACAAGATGAACGACGACGGGACCTATAACCTGTCTGAAACCCAGGCCCGCGCCATCCTGGAACTGCGCCTGCAGCGCCTGACCCAGATCGGCGTCAAGGAAGTCACCGACGAGCTGGAAGAACTGGCGGCCAAGATCAAGGAATACCTTGAGATTCTGTCCTCGCGCGAGCGCATCATGGGCATCATCGGCGACGAGCTGCGCGAAGTGCGCGACAACTTCGCCGTGCCGCGCCGCACCGAGATCGTCGACTGGTCCGGCGACATGGAGGACGAGGACCTGATCGAGCGCGAGGACATGGTGGTGACCGTGACCTCCGGCGGCTACATCAAGCGCACTCCGCTGGCCGATTTCCGCGCCCAGAAGCGCGGCGGCAAGGGCGTCTCGGGTATGCAGACCAAGGAAGAGGATGTGATCACCACCCTCTTCGTGGCTAACACCCATACCCAGCTGTTGTTCTTCACCACAGACGGCATGGTCTACAAGCTCAAGACCTGGCGCCTGCCGCAAGGCGGCCGCACCTCCAAGGGCAAAGCGATTGTGAACATCCTGCCGATCCCCACAGGCGTGTCCATCGCCGCCATCATGCCGGTCGATGTGCCGGATGAGGAATGGGAAAACCTGCAGGTGGTTTTTGCGACCTCCGGCGGCGACGTGCGCCGCAACCGGCTGTCCGACTTCACAAACGTCCGCCGGAACGGCAAGATCGCGATGAAACTGCCGGAAGACGGCTCCGTCAAACTGGTGAACGTGCGCATCTGCTCGGAAGACGACGATGTGATGCTGTTCACCAATTCCGGCCGCGCCATCCGCTTCCGCTCCACTGACGTGCGAGTGTTCAACTCGCGCGAATCCACCGGTGTCCGCGGCATCAAGCTGACTGGCGAGGACAGCGTGGTCTCGATGTCCGTCATCCGCCACTCCAAGTACACACCGGAGCAGCGAACGGCCTACCTCAAGATGCGCCGGGCAATGGCCGGCCTGACCGACGACGCTGACGCTTCGGATGAGGATGCACCCGAGGATCCGAACTTCTCCACCGAGCTCTATGCAGAGATGTCGGCAGCGGAGAACCTGATCTTGACGATTACCGCGGGCGGTTCGGGCAAGCTGTCGTCCTCGCACGATTACCCGGTGCGCGGCCGCGGCGGCATGGGCGTGACCGCCATGGACAAGGCGATGCGCGGCGGTGAGATCGTGGCTTCCTTCCCGGTTGAGATGGACGACCAGATCATGCTGGCGACGTCCAAGGGCCAGTCGATCCGGGTTCCTGTCGATGGCATCTCCTTCCGGTCGCGTTCGGCCGGCGGGGTGCGGGTGTTCAACACCGGCAAGGGTGAAGAAGTGGTATCCGTCGCCTGGATCGCCGAAAACGGCGAGGAAGAGGACGGCGGCGAAGAATAAGCCCATCCCATTGGAAACGCTGAACGCCGTCCCGTTGCCGGGGCGGCGTTCGCTTTGTTAACGGCCCCCTAACGGGTTTCGGGCATTCTTGCGGTCAAGTTCCGTTTTCTCAGCAAGGGGATGCCCCATGAACTTGTATCACTGCTCCATCGACCTGCATCACGAAGCCAAGGCCCTGAGCTTTGCCAGCGCGGTTGAGCAATGGATAAGCTATCTGCAAGAACGCGGTGTGGTGCTGGGCTGGCGTCTGCTGCGGCGCAAGCTGAATTTGGCCAGCGACAACTGCCGGGACTTTCTTCTCGAAATCGAATTTCGTGACATGACCCAGCTCGACCAAGCCTTCCGCGTTCTGGGTGAACATGACGAGGAAGTGGAAAAGCTGTATTCAAATGTCACCGCCCTGATCGCCAGGGCGGAAATCGGCCTCTACCGGCCCTTCCCCGATCCGGAGCGGGCCGAACGGATGGCGTTGATCTGACGGTGGCCTCAGATCAGGGTTGGTGCCAGCACGAAGCTGGCAAAGATCAGGTAGGCTACGGCTGTATGCATCATTTTACTCTCTTCCACACGTCCCCACGTGCGCTGGAGAATACCGGATGAATACGGCATTTCCGGGGCAGCTGAATACCCGCCGCCCCGTCACCCCAATCCCGCCGTGCGCGGATGAGACTCACAGATCGTAAAGCAGACCGAATTTCTCTTCCAGATAGGCCAAAAGCGGCTCTTGTCCGGGCTCCATGCCAGCCGCATGGATAATGGTCTCACGCGGGCTGCGCAAACCACCATGCTGCTGCAGGTTTTGCTTCAGCCAGGCCGTAGCGCCTGAGGTATCACCCTCAGCCAGCTGTGCATCGAGACCGGGCAGATCCCGCCGCAGCGCCTGGTACAGGCAGCCGGCATAGACATTGCCCAGGCTGTAGGTCGGGAAATACCCGAACAGCCCGACCGACCAATGCACATCCTGCAGGCAGCCGTTGGACGGCTTGTCCACCGCATAGCCGAAGTCCGCCTCGAACCGGTCGTTCCAGGCCGCTTCCAGATCCGTCACCGCCAGATCGCCGCTCATCAGCGCGCGCTCCAGGCCGAACCTCAGCATGATATGGAGGTTGTATTGCAGCTCATCCGCTTCTGTCCGGATATAGCCTTTATGCACTGCGTTGACGGCGGCATAAAAGGCGTCCGCATCGGCAATCCCGAAATCGCCAAAGGCGGCTTTCATCTCCTCGAACAGCCAGCCGGTAAAGGCGCGGCTGCGGCCGATCTGGTTTTCATAGATCCGGCTTTGGCTTTCATGCACCCCCATCGACACACCGCTGCCCAGCGGGGTCAGCAGGTAATCACGGCTGATGTTCTGCTCATAGGCGCCGTGGCCGACCTCGTGGATGGTCGAATAGAAGCAGTTGAACGGATCTGTCTCGCTGGTCCGGGTGGTGATCCGAACATCCAGGCCGGAGCCGGAGCTAAACGGATGCACCGCCTTGTCGACCCGTCCGTGCCCCATGTCATAGCCGAACACCTTGGCAATCTTGCGCGTCAGCTTCATCTGCGCCGCTTCGTCGAAACTGCCGGTCAGCCCCTTCGGCGCGGGTTTCTCCAGCACCTTGGCGCGCAGCTCCACCAGTCCGGGGCGCATGGCATCAAAGATCTCCGCAATCGCGGTCCCGGTCATGCCGTGCTCATAGTCCTCGACCATGGCGTCATACACGTCACCGCCCGCGGACAGCGCCAAGCCTTCCTCGCGCTTCAGCGCGACGACTTCCTCCAGCACCGGCACGAACGCCGCCACATCCTCATCCGCCCGCGCCGCGGCCCATTGGCCCTGCGCCACGGAAGTCACCTGAGCGATTTTCTTGGCCAGATCTGCGGGCACCTTGACCGTGCGCTCATAGCTGCGGCGGATCTCCCGCAGCTGGGCTTCACCCGCCTCATTCGGGGCATCCGCCTGTTCCAGCCACTCCGCCACCCGCGGGTCGGAGCGGCGGGCGTGCAGCACTGCCTCCATCGCGGCCATTTCCTCGCCCCGCTGCGGTGCAGCCCCGCGCGGCATCATGGTTTCCTGATCCCAGCCCAGACGGCCCGCAATCTGCCCCAGCGCCTGGGTTTCGCGCTGGAAGGCCATCAATTCGTCAAATGCGCTCATAATTCAATGATCCTTGATCGAGGTTGCAATGGGATAGGCAGACAGGAAGCGGGCGCGCAGGATCAGCACCCAGACGCCAATTGCCACCAGCTGATGGGTGATCGCCGCATGCAGCGGCGCCGCGTAAACCACGGTGATGATCCCCAGCAGCACCTGCACGGACAGCGCCGCAATAACCGCGTTGAAGGCAAAGCGGGTGCGCGCATGGGCAGAGCTGCGCCCGCGCAGCCAGGCTACGACGCCAAACGCAAACAGCAGATAACCCGCCAACCGGTGGATGAACTGCACCAGACCGGGGTTTTCAAAGAAATTCTTCCAGACCGGCTCAATCATGAAGGGATTGGGCGGGATCACCTGCCCGCCCATCAGCGGCCAGTCGGTATAGGAACGGCCCGCATCAATGCCCGCCACCAGCGCGCCCAGCAAGATCTGCAGAAAGGCGAAGTGCATCAGGCCGGTGGAGAGGCTGAACAGCTTGGCCTCCTTGGCCCGGCGCGCCTGCATCAGCTCGCGCTCCTCGCGGCCCAGCATCAGCACGTACCAGGCGATGAAGCCGAGGATTACGAACGCGAGCCCCAGATGCACCGCCAGCCGGTAGGAGGCAACGGCGGTCATCCCCTCGCCCTGGGTGACGCCAGAGGCAACCATCCACCAGCCGATAGCGCCCTGCACGCCGCCGAGGACACCGGGCAGCAGAAGCCGTCCAGTCCAGCCCGCCGGAATCTTGCGCGCGGCCAGGAAGCCGAGGAAGCCAACAGCCCAAACCACGCCAATGAACCGGCCCAACTGGCGGTGGCCCCATTCCCACCAATAGATCTCTTTGAAATCAGACAGTTCCATCCATTGGTTCTGGATGCGCCACTGGTCGATTTCCTTGTATTTGCCGAACTCCGACTGCCATTCCGCCTCGGACATCGGCGGGATGGCCCCGGTCACGGGGCGCCATTCGGTGATCGACAGACCGCTGTCAGTCAGGCGCGTCAGCCCGCCCACCACGATCATCGCAACCACCAGGCCAAACAGAACCATCAGCCAGGCGCAGATCGCCTTGCGGGCGCCGCCGCGGCCGCGGTCGATCAGCCCCGGCTGCACCGCGGGCGCATCCTTCTTCTCGCCCTCGACCTCTTCAAAAATGCTGCGCTTGCTCATGCTTGCCTCTTTGTCTGTGCTGCCAAGCTAGGGGCGGTTTCGGAATTGGTCCAGAGCGGCTTATTCGCCGCCCCGCTCTTTCCAGCGGACCATCTGCCGCATGATCCCGTGCAGCATCTGCACGTCGGAGCGGGTCATCCGCATCCGGGACCACAGGTTGCGCAGGTTGGTCTTCATGCCCTCGGCCTTTTCCGGCGGATAGAAGAAGCCCGCGTCGTCCAGCCGCTCCTCGTAGTGCTCCACCAGCTTCTCGACTTCAACGCCGGTCGCCCAGTCGCCCTTGCGGCCCAGATCGGTGGTCTCATGCACCACATCGCCGGACTGGCGCATCCATTCATAGCCAGTGAGCAGCACGCATTGGCCCAGGTTCAGCGAGGCGTAAAGCGGGTTCACCGGCACGGAGATAATGGCGTTGGCCTTCGCGATATCCTCGTTTTCCAGGCCTGCGCGTTCCGGGCCGAACATCACCGCGACCTTCTCGCCCGCTGCGATCTTCTCCGCTGCGATCTGCATGGCGCGTTCCGGGCTGTAGACCGGCTTGGTCAACCCGCGCTGGCGGGCGGTGGTGGCGAAGACATAGGTGCAGTCGCCCAGCGCCTCCGGCACGTCCGCAAACAGCTGCGCCTCGTCCAGCAGACGGCCCGCGCCGGAGGACATTGCCACCGCCTTGGGGTTCGGCCAGCCGTCGCGCGGCGCCACGATGCGCATCCGGTCCAGCCCGAAGTTCCACATCGCCCGTGCGGCGGCGCCGATATTCTCGCCCATCTGCGGGCGGACAAGGACAAAGGCGGGCTGAGGGGTGTCGGTCGGCATGGCTGCAGGCATCCGTCTGTTGCGCGTTAAATCGGTAGTGCTGTAATCCCCGTGCGCGCCGGGGGCAAGGTCCGGCACCCGCGCAGGCCGTTTTTCCTGGCCCGTACCAGAGCGCAAATCCTTGCGTCCCGCAGCAAATACGGTAAACACCGTCCAATCGCCTGAACAATGGAGCACCATTATGGGAAGCCCTGCTAACGCACCGGAGCAGCCGCAGATCTACCTGATCTCCCCGCCGAGTTTCGAGTTGGGCAAATTCCCCGGTCTGCTGGCGCGGGTCCTGGATGAGGTCGACGTGGCCTGCGTGCGCCTGGATCTGGCCAGCCGCGATCAGGACACGCTGAGCCGCGCAGGCGACGCGCTGCGCGAAGTTACCATGGAGCGCGATGTGGCGCTGGTGATCTCAGACCATCAGATCCTGGCCGAACGGCTGGGGCTGGATGGCGTGCATCTAACGGACGCCTCCAAGTCCGTGCGCACGGCGCGCAAGGCACTGGGGCCGGATGCAATCGTCGGCTGCTTCTGCAGAGCCTCCCAGCACGACGGCATGGTGGCCGGCGAGGCGGGCGCGGATTACGTGAGCTTTGGCCCCGTAGGAACCTCCGGCCTGGGCGACGGTGCGCGGGCAGAGGCCGATCTGTTCGAATGGTGGTCGAAGATGATCGAGGTTCCGGTCGTTGCCGAAGGCGGGCTGACCGAGGAACTGGTGCGCGGTATCGCACCCAATACAGATTTCTTTGGCATCGGTGATGAGATCTGGCACGCGGAGGACCCGCTTGCAGCGCTCAAAGCTCTAATGCGGGCCATGGGCTGACCTTTACGCAGCCGCTAAAGAAACACCCGCTCCACAAACCAGTATCCGCCAATCATCGCGATGGTGACTGAGGCCGGGATCGCCACCCGGCCGCGGTATTTCGGGTGCCGCCCGAACCACAGGCGCACGCCCAGGTAGGCTGCGGCGATCACCGCCAGCTGGCCCAGCTCCACACCCACGTTGAAGCCGATCAGCGCAGGCAGGAATTGGTTTTGCGGCAGTCCGAATGCCCCCAGCACGGAGGCAAAGCCCAACCCGTGCAGCAGTCCGAAGCCGAAGATCACGAATGTGCGCCAGCTGTGCAGCTTTCGGGCAAAGATGTTCTCGACCGCGACAAAGACAATTGACAGGGCAATCAGCGGCTCGACGATGGCGGCGCTGACGGAAACCATGCCCAGCGCGCCCAGCGCCAGGGTGATAGTATGGGCGACGGTGAACACGCTCACTTGCAGCAGCAGCGGTTTCACCCGCGGGCTGAGGAAGAACAGGCCCAGCACAAACAGGATATGATCCAGCCCCTTGGGCAGGATGTGAGTAAAGCCGACGGGGATGTATTCCATGAAAGCCTCGACCGGTGTCTTGGCCGCACCTCCGCTCAGCGGGATCGGCGACGAAGTCTCTCCCCCCTGCAGATATCCGGTATAGGGCTCCGCTACCCCGTTCTGGCGCAGCACCACTCCGCCCGAACCCGCGGGCCAGGCAATGCGCAGGCTGCGGGCCTCGGGCGGGATCTCACCGTCAAACACAAGATAGGAGGCGCGCGGCAGGCTGGCGTCACCGACCTCCGGTATGGTGATCCGGGACAGGCTGAGGCCGATCCGGCCTGGCGCTTGAACGGAAAAGGTCTCAAGCCATTCCTCGGCAAAGAGCTGCACCATTGGTTCCAGCTCCTCCGCGCCCAGCGCGCGCAACTCGTCATAATCGGCGGCCTGTGCCGTCTGGTTGGTATCCTCAAGCCCGTCCAGATTTATCCCGGCAACAAATGCCTCGACGTTCAGCCTAAGCTCCAAGGAAATCCGGCCGTCCTCCACCCGGAAATCGGCTATCGCCGGAGTGACCTCATGGGCGCGGACACTTGCGGCGGCTATTGCAACCCAGCAGAACAGCAGCGCAAATATGATCCGCGGCCTCTTTAAGCCGCGACCGACAGCCAAGGACATTTCCATGCAATACCGCCTGTTCTGCTCAATTATCTGTGCCGGACTAGCCTATGGGGCCGCACCGGTATTATCCCACGAGTTTTGGATTGAGCCGGAGAAATATCAAGTGGAATCCGGCGAACCTTTGGTGGCGCGGCTGCGCAACGGTCAGGAGTTCAAGGGCGCTGAACAACCCTATCTTGATCACCGGATCGCCCGGTTCGAGGTGATCCAGGGCACAGACACCCATCCCTACCATGGCCGGATGGGGGATATGCCGGCCTTTACACAGGACATGCCGCAAGACGGCCTCGCCGTGCTCATCCATCAGACGCAGTCGCAAACCCTGACATATGACACCTGGGAAGAGTTTCAGGCCTTCATCGACCACAAAGCGTTTGGCGATATCCGCACGCAGCATCTGGAGCGCGGGCTGGCGGAGACGGGCTTCAGCGAGCAATACACCCGCTACGCAAAATCTCTGGTAGCGGTCCGGACAGGCAGAGGATCAGATGCGGCCACCGGGCTGGAGACAGAAATCGTTGCCCTGGCCAATCCCTATACCGATGATCTGTCCAACGGGCTGCCTGTCCGGGTGCTCTATCAGGGAGAGCCGAGGCCGCAAGCCCAAGTCGAGGTATTTGCCAAGGCCGCGGATGGCAGCGTTACCATCAGCACCCAGCGGACAGATGCGCAGGGCGAAACCGCTGTCGCCGTGATGCCGGGGCATCAATACCTGCTGGACGCTGTTGTCCTTCGCCCGGCGCCCGGCGGTAAAGATTACGTTTGGGAAAGCCATTGGGCCGCCCTGACCTTTGCGGTGCCGCCCCGGTGAAGCCGCTTGCAGAGGCCTGCCAAAGGCGGCAATAGGTCAATATGACACAAGCCTCTGCCACACAGCCCCCCGCCATTCTGTGCATCGGGTCGGTCCTTTGGGACATCATCGGCCGCTGCACCACGGAAATGCAGCGCGGCTCGGATATGCCCGGCCGCATTACCCGCCTGCCCGGCGGGGTTGCCATGAACATTGCCATGACGCTGTCGCGGTTCGGCGTCCAGCCCGCGCTGCTGACCGCCGTGGGCCGCGACCCCGAAGGCGACGAGCTGATCCATGCCTGCGGCCATTTCGGGCTGATCACCGACCACATCTACCGCTCCGAGGACCTGCCCACCGACCGCTACATGGCGGTGGAGGGCGCCAACGGGCTGATCGCCGCCATTGCCGACGCCCATTCGCTGGAAGCCGCCGGTGACAAGATCCTGCGCCCGCTGTCTGACGGCTCGCTCGGCACAGAGGCCGCGCCCTATGAGGGCCAGGTGGCGCTGGACGGAAACCTGACGCTGTCGCTGCTTGATGACATTGTCGCGAGCCCTGCCTTTGCCAAGGCCGACCTGCGCGTCGCGCCTGCCTCGCCGGGCAAAGCGGAACGGCTGCGCCCGTTCCTGACCCGCACCCGCGGCACGCTCTATGTGAACCTCGAAGAGTCAGGCATCCTGTGCCAGGCGGAGTTCACCGACAGCGAAACCGCAGCCAAGGCGATGCTGGACCGCGGCGCAGCACGGGTATTGGTCACCGATGGCGGCTCCTCCGCCACCGTGGCGGATGCCGAGGGCACCATTACCCTGCACCCGCCCCGCGTCACGGTCGCCCGGGTGACCGGTGCAGGCGATACCTTTATGGCCGCCCATATCGTTGCCGAGGCACGGGGCGAAGACCGTAAAACCGCATTGGCCTCAGCCCTCAAGGCTGCGGCAACCTACGTTTCAGGAGAACCCCCGCTGTGATCGACATTCAGTATTCGTCCGAGGTCCAGGCCGCCAAGTCCGAAGGCCGTGCCATTGTTGCGCTGGAGAGCACCATCATCACCCACGGCATGCCATACCCGCAGAACGTCGAGGTCGCGGCGCAGGTGGAGCAGGACATCCGCGATGCCGGCGCCGTCCCCGCCACCATGGCGGTGATCGCGGGCGTGCTGCACGTGGGTCTGGAGCCCGATCAGCTGCAAGCGCTGGGCCAGGCGAAAGGCGTCGCCAAGATTTCCCGCGCCGACATGCCCGCGTGCATCGCCACCGGCGGCACCGGAGCGACCACTGTGGCGGCCACCATGATCGCGGCGCGGCTGGCAGGCATCTCCGTCTTTGCCACGGGTGGCATCGGCGGTGTCCATAAGGGCGCTGAAACCACTTTCGACATTTCCGCCGACCTGATGGAGCTGGCACAGACCCCGGTTACCGTTGTGGCCGCAGGCGCCAAGGCGATCCTCGACCTGCCCAAAACCTTGGAAGTGCTGGAAACCCAGGGCGTTCCGGTCATTGCCTACGGGCAGGACAGCTTCCCTGCCTTCTGGTCGGCCCAGTCGGACCTGAAGGCGCCGCTGCGCATGGATGACCCGGCGCAGATCGCCCGCGCCCACGCCACCCGGGAGGCGATGGGCCTGCCCGGCGGCCAGCTGGTTGCCAACCCGATCCCGGCGGACGCCCAGATTGCGGCAGAAGACCTGGCCCCCGTCATCGCGCAGGCCCAGTCCGAGGCCGACGCCCAGGGCATCGCCGGCAAGGACGTGACCCCTTTCCTGCTCAGCCGCATCTTCGAACTGACAGAGGGCCGTTCGCTGACCGCGAATATCGCGCTGGTGCGAAACAATGCCCGGCTGGCGGCAAAGATTGCACAGGAACTCAACAATATCGCACAGTGAGTTGATTTTTGGGGCGGAAACCATTGCTCCGCCCCAAAACAGTGCCTAGGTTCCACCCGGAATTCCTGGAAAACTGATCTATGACCACGCCATTCGACGAAGAACCTCACCGCCGCAAGGGCCTGTTCGCAAGCCTGCGCGCCTCCTTCTTTACCGGCATCGTCGTGATCGCGCCGGTGGGGCTCACCATTTGGCTGTTGTGGTCGGTGATGGGCTGGATCGACAGCGTGGTGCTGCCGCTGGTTCCGCACACGTTCCGGCCCGAGCAATACATCGGCATCAACCTGCGCGGCGTCGGGTTGATCATCTTCCTGCTGTTCACAATTGTCGTCGGCTGGATCGCCAAGGGCATCCTGGGCCGCTCGCTGATCAGCTTTGCCGAAAGCCTGGTCGACCGGATGCCGGTGGTGCGTACCGTCTATTCAGGCATCAAGCAGATCTCCGAAACCGTCTTTGCCCAATCGGAGCGCAGCTTTGAAAAGGCCTGTCTGGTGCAATACCCGCGCAAGGGCATCTGGGCGATCGGCTTCATCTCGACCACCGCAAAGGGTGAGATTGCCAAGCGGGCGGAAACCAGCGGCGGGCTGGTGAGCGTCTTCCTCCCGACCACGCCGAACCCCACTTCGGGCTTCCTGCTGTTTGTGCCCGAGGAAGACGTGATCGAGCTGGACATGTCGGTGGAGGATTCCGCCAAGCTGGTGATCTCGGCGGGCCTGGTTTATCCGAACCCCAAGGACCCATCGAAACCGGTGGAGAACGGCAAAAAGACCAAGGCGCTCGAAAAAGAAAACGCCTAGCCGAACATCGCGGGCAAATCGGCTGAAGACCGAACCCCGAGATTTTCCCGGTGCTGAGTCAGGAAACCCTCTGCCGCCTCCCGGCCTGCCTGTTTGAGCCTTGCCAGGATCTGCGGCACCGGGATCAGCTTGGTGGTAACGGACAGCTTCGTCATCAGGGCGTCATCCGCGATCATGTGCACGCGAACCTGCTTCATCCGCCCCGGCTGAAGCGTGCCATCCGCCAGCAGCCGCTGCACAAAATGGACCGCCCTCAGTTCCCGCAGCAGCGAAGAGTTGAAGCTGATCTCATTCACCCGGTTGCGGATCTGCTGCGGCGTCTTGGGGATTTCCTCACGCTCCAGCGGGTTGATGTTCACGATCACCACATCCCCCGGCAGCGGTTCCTTGAACAGCGGAAACAAGGCCGGATTGCCGGTATAGCCGCCGTCCCAATAGGCCTCCATGCGGCCGGTGTCCGGGTCTTCGATCTCCACGGCCTGGAACATGTCCGGCAGGCAGGCGGAGGCAAGAATTGCATCCGTGCTGATCTCCTGCCCTTCAAAGATGCGGATCTTGCCTGTCCGAACGCAGGTCGCGCAAACGAACAACTCCGGACCGGCGCCTGCGCATACGTCTTCGAACCGGAACTTCTCCACCACCTCCCGCAGCGGGTTCTCATAGAACGGGCCATAGTGATAAGGGGAGATCACCTGGCTCACCGCCTCCATCGGCGTGAAAGGCATAACGGCTTCCAAGGCCCCGGCCCAGGCCACCGCATCGAACCGCGTCAGCCAATGGGTGAACCTCATATCCCCCACGGCCCCCATGCGCTGCCATAGACCGTCCAGCGCCGCCTTGGCGCCCTGCCGCCCGCCCTGCACCATGCCGGACTTGAAGGCAGCCCCATTAAGCGCACCGGCCGATGTGCCGGTAATCCCGGCCACCTCGATCCCCTCATCCTCCAGCAGACGGTCCAGCACCCCCCAGGTGAACGCCCCATGCGCGCCGCCGCCCTGCAGGGCCAGATTGATCTTAACAGTCATACTCTGATCCGCCTCTTCATCTGGCTGAAAATATCCCGGGGGTGAATTGGCCGCCAGGCCAAGAGGGGGCCGCCCCCTCTCGCCTCCTCATAGTGCGGTTACAGCGCGGTCCAGCCGCCGTCGACGCTGATCGCGGTGCCGGTGATCTGCGCCGCCGCGTCCGAGCACAGGAACACAGCAGTGCCGCCCAGTTGCTCGACAGTGGCGAACTCGCGGCTCGGCTGGCGCTCCAGCATCACCTTCTTGATCACCTCTTCCCGGCCCATGCTGTATTTCTCCATGGTGTCCGGGATCTGCGCCTCCACCAGCGGCGTCAGCACATAGCCGGGGCAGATCGCATTGCAGGTGATCGGCTCCTCCGCTGTTTCCAGCGCCACCGTCTTGGTCATGCCCACAACCCCGTGCTTGGCCGCCACATAGGCCGCCTTGTAGGGCGATGCCGTCAGACCGTGCGCAGAGGCGATGTTGACGATCCGGCCCCAGCCTGCGGCGCGCATCTTGGGCAGGGCTGCCGCCATGGTGTGAAAGTTCGAGTTCATGTTGATGGCGATGATCGCATCCCACTTGTCCTGCGGGAACTCGTCAATCGGCGACACATGCTGGATGCCTGCGTTGTTGATCAGGATATCGCAGGCCCCGGCCTTTTCGATCAGCGCCCGGCAGTCGGCGCCCTTGGACATGTCGGCCTGGATGTACTGTGCCTTGACGCTGAATTCACGGGCCAGTTCTTCTGCCAGCGCGTGATCCTCCTCCCGGTCGGTGAAGGAGTTCAGCACCACATTGGCCCCTGCCCGCGCCAGTTCGCGGGCTACTCCCAGGCCAATGCCTGAATTTGATCCGGTGATGACGGCAGTCTTCCCTTGCAAGGACATCAGCTTCTCCGCTTTGGCTCATTGAAACTGCCGCCACTGTGCCATGCTGCAGATGCAAAAGAAACGCGTAAGACTACGGAGAGCCCGGCAGGAACGCAGGGGCATTTTCAGTCAGACCGGAAGTAAAACACCGCAGAAAAAAACGCCCGCACGAGGCGGGCGTTAGTTATTGAGGCAGGTTTCATACAGGCAAGAAACCTATCGAGCAGTGATCTCTTTATAAGCAATTTCCGGCTTTCGTCCAAGCTAAAAGTTTGAAAAGACGAAAAAGCGCACGTAGCGTGCAGAGGCAAGAAAATAAGGGCAGAGCGGGATTGTTGTGAAACTGCGAAAAGAAAATTTCCTAAATCTTCGCATGGCACTGGCTGGAATCACCTTGGCATTTGCCGCGAATTCCGCGCAGGCAGAATTGGCGCATGGCATAGCTATGTACGGGGACCCCGCCCTGCCACCGGATTTTGTGTCTTTGCCCTACGCCAACCCCGATGCCCCCAAAGGCGGCAAGGTGGTCTTTGGCAACACCGGCGGCTTTGACTCTCTGAACCCGTTCACCCTCAAAGGGACCTCTCCCTGGCAGCTGAGGTTCTGGGGATACGAAAGCCTGATGGGCCGCTCGTGGGACGAACCTTTCACCCTGTACGGCCTTCTGGCCGAATTGATTGAGGTGCCGGAGGACCGTTCCTGGGTGGAATTCACCCTGCGGGAAGAGGCGCGATTCTCCGACGGCAGCCCGGTCACCATCGAGGATGTGATCTGGTCCTATGAAACGCTCGGCACCCAAGGGCATCCCCGTTACCGCGGATTCTGGGCCAAGGTGGAGCGGATCGAACAGACCGGTCCGCGCAGCCTGCGCCTGACCTTCAACACCGAGGACCGCGAGCTGGCCCTGATCGCCGGAATGCGCCCGATCCTGAAAAAGGCGCAGTGGGAGGGCAAGGATTTCGCCAGCGATACAGTCGAAGGCGCCCCCATCGGCACCGGGGCTTATGTGGTCAGCGCCTATGAGCCGGGCCGCTTTGTCACCCTGCGCCGCAATCCGGATTACTGGGGCAAGGACCTGCCCCTGCAACGCGGCACCCAGAATTTCGACGAGATGCGCATCGACTTCTTCGGCGACGAAACCGTGCTGTTCGAGGCTTTCAAGGCGGGCGAGTTGAGCGCGGTGCGCGAATTCAATGCCGACAAGTGGGACAGTGTCTACAACTTCCCGGCCGTCACCCGCGGCGATGTGGTCAAAAGCGAAATCCCGCACCAGCGCCCTTCCGGCATGACCGGACTGGTGATGAATACGCGCCGTGCGCCGCTGGATGATTGGCGCGTGCGCGAGGCGCTGCTGCTGGCATTCAACTTCGAATACATCAACGGCACCGTGACCGGCGGCGTGCAGCCGCGCATCACCTCCTATTTCTCCGGCTCGGCACTGGGACTGCAGCCGGGGGCGGCCAGCGGCAAGGTGCGCGCGCTGCTGGAGCCGTTTGCGGACAGCCTGCTGCCCGGCACGCTGGACGGCTATACCCTGCCCCAGGGCGACGGCAGCAAGCGCAACCGCGGCAACCTGCGCAAGGCCATGAAATTGCTGGAAGACGCAGGCTGGACCGTCACCGGTGGGGTGCTGCGCAATAGTGAAGGACAAGCGCTGGACCTCACCGTGCTGATCCGTCAGGGCGACGGCGAGATGAAGACGGTGACGGAAATCTACGCCCGGGCGCTGGAGCGTCTGGGTATGACCCTCACCGCCGAAACTGTCGACAACGCGCAATATGTGGAGCGTGAAAACGCCTATGACTTCGACCTGACCCGCTACCGCCGGGAACTGTCGCTGAGCCCCGGCAACGAGCAGCGCTACTATTGGGGCCGCGACGGGGTTTCCCAGCCCGGCAGCCGCAACCTGATGGGGATGGACAGCCCCGCGGCCGAAGCGATGATCGACGCGATGCTGACCGCCAAGGCGCCCGAGGATTTCACCGCCGCCGTGCGGGCGCTGGACCGGGTGCTGACCGCGGGGCGTTACGTGATCCCGTTCTGGACATACGATGCCGGACGGATCGCCCACATCAAGGAAATGCGCTACCCGGATAAGCTCCCGATATACGGCGACCGCACCGGCTTCATGCCAGATGTCTGGTGGTACGAGGCCGATTGACGGCCTGACGCTGTGGGCCGATAGCCGCGAACTGAGTTGACAGCCGCTTCCAATTTCCGTATTTCGCGAACTATGGAAATAGAGATCACAGATAAGCTTGCTGCCCTGGCGCACCCCAACCGGCTAGCCCTGTTCCGCCTGCTGATGCGCCGCTATCCGGACGCCGTTCCTGCTGGGGAAATCGCCTCGGCGCTGGAGTTCAAGGCCAACACCGCCTCGGCCTATCTGTCAGTGCTGAAACAGGCCGGGCTGATCAGCCAGCACCGGACCGGCACCTCGCTGATGTACGCCGCCGACCTGCCGGGTCTGCGCGGCATGTTTGATGATCTGCTGTCCGGCTGCTGCCGGAACCGGCCAGATATCTGCTCCCCAGCCAGTTCTGAGGTAATGCCGGTTCCCACCACCGAGCGCCCTTTGAACGTGCTGTTCATCTGCACCGGCAATTCCGCCAGATCGCTTCTGGCCGAAGCCATTCTCAACCATGAGGGCGGCGGCAAATTCCGCGCCTATTCCGCGGGCACCAGCCCGTCTCCCGGCCCGCGGCCGGAAGTGACTGCGCTGCTGCAGGCCAAGGGGCACGACACCTCTGAACTGCGCTCCAAGGATTTGGGTGAATTCTCAGCGGAAGATGCGCCGCAGATGGATTTCGTCTTCACCGTCTGCGATCACGCCGCCAACGAGGAATGCCCGGCCTGGCCCGGCCAGCCGATGAGCGCCCATTGGGGGCTGGCCGATCCGGTGAAGGCGACAGGCACAGACGCCGAACGGCGCCTTGCCTTCCAGCAGGCCTACGGGCTGCTGCGCAACCGCATCAAAGCCTTTGCGGCGCTGCCTTTTGATACCCTCGACCGCATGTCGCTTCAGCACCGGGTTGACGATATCGGCCGCGCGAACTCTTCCGACTAACCCTCAATCACGGTCATCAATCATGAACATTCTCGTCCTATGCACGGGCAACTCCGCGCGCTCAATCCTGCTGGAGTCGATCTTCAATACGCTTGGTGCAGGCCGCGTGCGCGCCTATTCGGCAGGCTCCAACCCCACTGGCAAAGTGCATCCGCAATCGCTGGCGCTGCTCAAGGAACTGGGTCACGACACCTCCGGCGCCCGGTCCAAAAGCTGGGATGAGTTCGCCGCCGAGGACGCGCCGGAGATGGACATGGTCATCACCGTCTGCGCCTCAGCCGCGGGTGAAACCTGCCCGGTCTGGCCCGGCGCGCCGGTGCGCGCCCATTGGGGCGTAGAAGATCCCGCCGCGGCTGAGCAACCGGACTGGGACGCAGCCTTCCGCGCGGCCTATGCCACGCTGGAAAAACGCGCCAAGGCGCTGCTGGAGCTTCCATTTGAAACCATGAGCCCGGCGGAACTGACACAGCAGCTCAAGCGGATTGGAGATATCGCATGACCGCGCGGAAACTTCTGGCCGAGTGCCTGGGCACCGCCATGCTGCTGGTTGGTGTGGTGGGCTCCGGTATCATGGCGGAAACTCTTGCTGACGGAAACGTGGCCTTGGCACTGCTGGCCAATGCCGTTGCCACCGGCTGTATGCTCTATGTGATCATCACCACGCTGGGCCCGGTTTCCGGCGCCCATTTCAATCCGGCTGTCACGCTGGCCTTTGCCATGCGCGGCGAACACTCCTGGAGCGCGGTCGGGCCGTATGTTCTGGCGCAGATCGGTGGCGGTATTCTTGGTGTCTGGGCCTGTCACGTAATGTTCGATCTTGCAATTCTGCAAAGCTCGACCACCATGCACCGCACTGGAACTGCCCAATGGTTTTCCGAAATCCTGGCCACCTTCGGCCTGTTGTTCGTGATTTTCGGCGGGCTGCGGTCGCGTCCCGACGCGGTTCCCCCGCTGGTCGGCCTCTACATCACCGGCGCCTATTGGTTCACGTCCTCCACCAGCTTTGCCAACCCGGCGGTGACCATCGCCCGCGGCTTTACTGACACCTTCGCAGGCATCTATCCGGGCCACATTCCGATGTTCATCGTGATGCAGCTGATTGCGGTTGGGATCGGCCACGTGGTGCTGACGCGATTGTTTGCCGAGCGCTCAACTCCGGCGGAAACCCGCCAGAGGCCGGCAGACTTGACCCGGGCCCCAAGCCCGGACGTTACAAAATGACACGAAAAGTGTTACCATGGGGGGCCAAAAACCATACACCGTTTGTCAGGGAGTTCCCCCCATGCCTGTACAAGCAGCAGCTGCCAGCTGGATTGACAGGATGCCCCGCATCAAACAGCGCTTTCCGCACCTGAAAGCCAGCAATGCGCCGTCCATACTGGATGACCGGGACAGATTTGTTGCCTATCTGGCCCGCACCCATCACCTTACCTTGAATGAAGCCAAGGAGGAGGTGGACGATTTCCTCTACATCGAAAGCCTGCTGAGAGAGCTGGACGGCCGCAAGCACTAGCGCGCCACGTCAGGCCAGCGACGTCACCCAGAGGATCATTGCATCTTCGGGGCTGACAGAGATGACGTTGTGACCCATCGCCGCGTCGTAATAGGCGCTGTCGCCGCGGCGCATCTCAATCGGCTCATAGAATTCCGTGTAGAGCTTGACCACGCCTGTCAGCACATACAGGAACTCCTCGCCGTCATGGCGCACCCAACCGTCGAATTCCTCCATCGACCGTGCCCGCACCCGTGCCCGGTAGGGCAGCATCTGCTTGCGTGTCAGGCCATCAGCCAGCAGCTCGTGCTCATAGGTCGCGGTGGCATGGGCCGATCCGTCGCCGGATTTGGTCACCGTCATCCGGCCGTTCACCTGGTCCCGCTGCGGCGGGGTGAACAATTGCGGCACCGAGATTTCCAGACCCACGGCCAGCTTCTTCAACGCCTCGTAAGTCGGTGACATCTGGCCGTTTTCGATCTTTGACAGAGTCGACCGCGCCAGCCCGGCCTGATTGGCCGCATGTTCCAGCGTCCAGTCCCGCGCCTTGCGAAGCTCCCGCACCCGGGCGCCCAGATCCAGCGGTTCTGCGTCGTCTTCGCCGCCATTGGCGCGGGCGATGGTGATCAGGGATTTCGGGTCACGGCCAGTCATAGCCACTCTATAAGCCGCACCTGCGCGCCTTGCAACGCAGGACAGCGCAGGCTAGCCATTTGCCATGCTGTCGGTTTTTGATCAGGGGCCCTTCGCGCCCTGCCCCTCGCCCTTCAATCTTGCCGCCCATGTGCTGCGCCATGCTGCCCGGCTGGCAGACAAGACTGCGCTGTCGGTTCTTGAGGGCGACTCTCACGACGATTGGAGCTATGCCCGGCTGGAGGCCGCGGTACGCGGGACTGGAACCGGCCTGCTGGCGGCGGGTCTGAACCCGGGCGACATCGTGCTGATGCGGCTCGGCAACACGGTCGAGTTTCCGATTGCCTATCTCGGCGCCATTGCCGCCGGGCTGGTGCCGGTGCCGACCTCGGCGCAGCTGACCGGGCCGGAAACCGCCCGGATAATCGCCGATCTGAACCCCGCGGCGGTCCTGCGCGACCCCGCGGTGGCCTGCGCGAGTCACCCGGTGGAGATCACAACCCGGCAGTTGCTCAATATGCACGGCCTACCCCCTTGTGAGTACGCCCCCGGAGACCCGGAGCGCCTAGCCTATGTGGTCTATACTTCCGGCACCAGCGGAAATCCGCGCGCCGTGGCACACGCGCACCGGGCGGTCTGGGCGCGGCAAATGATGGTTGATGGATGGTACGGGCTGACTGAGCAGGACCGGCTGCTGCATGCGGGCGCGTTCAACTGGACCTATACGCTGGGCACAGGGCTGATGGACCCTTGGGCTGCAGGTGCGACGGCGCTGATCCCGGCGCCGGGAACACCGCCCGAACGGCTGCCGGCGCTGCTTAAACGGCACCGCGCGACCATCTTTGCAGCGGCCCCTGGTGTCTACCGCAAGTTCCTGCGGGGCGGCCCGCTGGACCTGCCGGACCTGCGGCATGGGCTTTGCGCAGGTGAAAAGCTTTCACGGCACCTTCACGAAGACTGGGACGCAGCCACCGGCTGCGGGCTTTATGAAGCTTTCGGCATGTCGGAGTGCTCGACGTTCATTTCCTCGTCACCTTCGCACCCGGCGCAGGATGGCGCTTTGGGCCAGCCGCAACCGGGCCGCAAGGTGGCCATTCTGGGCACGGACGGACCGGTGCAAATGGGCGAGGAAGGCACTATCGCGATCCACCGCTCCGATCCGGGGCTGATGCTGGGTTACCTGAACGCACCGGAGGAAACCGCCGCACGCTATCAGGGCGATTGGTTCCTGACCGGCGACCAGGGGGCAATGACGGCTGACGGCCAGATCCGCTATTTCGGCCGCAGCGATGACATGATGAACGCAGGCGGCTACCGGGTGTCGCCGATCGAGGTCGAAACCGCGCTTGCCGCCCATCCCGGCATCGCTCAGGCCGGCGCTGCCGCGGTGGAGGTGAAGGAAGACACCTATATCATCGCTGCCTTTTACACCGGTCCCGAAGAGTTGAACGCGCAGGACCTGCAGGCCTTTGCATCCGAGCGCCTGGCCCGCTACAAGCAGCCGCGCGCCTATGTCCATCTGGACGCGCTGCCCACCGGCGCCAATGGCAAACTGTTGCGCCGCGCCCTGCCTGCCCTGTTCAAAGGATGACCCAAATGGCCACTGTCAAACTCGACATCCTGTCAGACCCGATCTGCCCCTGGTGCTATATCGGCAAGACCCATCTGGACAAGGCGCTGGCGGAGGTCCCGGACCATCCTTTCGTCATTGAATGGCACCCGTTCCAGCTGAACCCGGACATGCCGCGTGAAGGCATGGACCGGCGCGAGTACCTGGAACGCAAGTTCGGCGGCAAGGAAGGCGCGGTCAAGGCTTATGCGCCCGTCGTGGAACATGCGGAAAAAGCAGGTTTGACGATCAACTTCGAAGCCATGAAGCGCACCCCGAATACGCTGGACGCGCACCGGCTGATCCACTGGGCCGGGATCGAGGGCAAGCAGGGCCAGGTCGTGGACGCCCTGTTCCAGGCTTACTTCGTGGACGCCAAGGACATCGGCGACCAAGCGGTGCTGGCGGAGATCGCGCAGGCAGCAGGCATGGAGGCAGATGTCGCTGCCCGTCTTCTGGAGGGCGACAGCGATGTGCAGGCAATCCGCGACCGCGACGCCCATTCCCGGGAGATGGGCGTGAGCTCGGTGCCAACCTTCATTGTCGCCAATCAGCACGCGGTGCCCGGCGCCCAGCCGCCGGAACTGTGGAAGCAGGTGATTGAGGACATCCAGAAGCAGCTGAAAGAGGCCGAGGGCAACTAGGCCGCAGCGCGACTGCTTAGCATCGCAACTATGCACAGCCTCCTGTGCAACCGGGCGCTGGCACGGCTGGGAGGATTGTGGTAGCGGAAGCGGACAGCTCCCAGACCGGCCCTATTCCCCGGAACCATCTGAAGAGCTGTTAGAGGTTTCAGATGTCACAGTCCCCCGCCCATGGCATGGCCAAGGCTGAATTCATCGCGCTGATTGCGATGATGTTTGCCACCATTGCCTTTTCCATCGACGCGATGCTGCCCGCCCTGCCCGAGATCGGTCAGGCGCTGAGCCCCGATGACGTCAACCGCGCGCAGCTGGTGCTGACGTCGTTTGTGCTGGGCATGGGGATTGGCACTTTCTTCACCGGCCCGCTTTCTGATGCCTTTGGCCGAAAGCGCGTGATTGCCGGCGGAGCGGTGCTGTATATCCTTGCCGCTGCCGTTGCCTGGCGGTCGCAATCGCTGGAGCTTCTGCTGGCCTCCCGTGTCGTGATGGGATTGGGGGCCGCCGGGCCGCGCATTGTTGGCATCGCCATCGTGCGCGACCTTTACGCAGGCCGGGAAATGGCCCGCCTCATGTCTATTGCCATGATGATCTTCACTCTGGTTCCTGCCTTTGCACCGATGCTGGGCGCCGGCATCATCGCATTCTCCGGCTGGCGCGGCATCTTCCTGGCCTTTGCCATCTTCGCCGTTATCATCGTGGTGTGGATGGGTCTGCGGCTGCCAGAGACCCTGGCCCGGGAAAACCACCGCCCGTTCCGCCTGCCCCTGCTGCTGGGCGCGGTGAAGGAGATGCTGGGCCATCCCACCGTGCGACTGTCGATCATGGTGCAAACTCTGTGCCTGGGTATGCTGTTCACCATGCTGACCATGGTTCAGCCGGTTTATGACGTGATCTTTGACCGCGCCGAAAGCTTCCCGTTCTGGTTCGGCTTCGTGGCGCTGATGGCGGGTACGGCAAGCCTGCTGAATGCAGCCATCGTGGTCCGGGTCGGCATGCGGCGCATCGTGACCTGGTCGCTTGCCGTGCAGATCCTGGCCTCTGCCGCCATGTTGTTCCTCAGCTCCAGCCCGCTGCCGGGCGGGCTTCTGTTCGGCCTGTTCATCGCCTGGCAGACCAGCGTGTTCTTCCTGGCGGGCACCACCCTTGGCAACTTGAATGCCATCGCGATGGAGCCGATGGGCCATATTGCCGGCATGGCGGCCTCGGTTATCGGCGCGATCTCCACCGTTTTGGCCGCCGCGATCGCCGCTCCTGTCGGACTGCTGTTTGACGGCTCCCTGCTGCCGCTGAGTGCAGGTCTGCTGACCATGGCTTCCCTCGCCTTTGTGCTGATGCTGCAAATGGCCAGAGCCGAGGCGCGCTTGCCTGCCGAATAACGGCCTTGCCGGTGCGCCTGCCTGATCCTAACCTCTCCAATCATTTGGGGAGGTTTTTTCATGGGCTACGATTATGATCTCGGCAGCTATTCCTGCCCGGTGACCACAACTTCACCAGAGGCGCAGCGCTGGTTCGACCGCGGCCTGGTCTGGACCTATGGCTACAATCACGAAGAAGCCATCGCCTGTTTTCAGCATGCGCTGGAGCATGATCAGAACTGCGCCATGGCCCATTGGGGTGCGGCCTATGCGGCTGGCCCGAACTACAACCTGCCCTGGGATCTTCGGGACGCCAAAAGCCGCGCCGAGGCGCTGGCAGCGGCCTTTGACGCAGCGCAGTCCGCACTGAAGTGCATCGACGGTTGCACCGAGACTGAACAACAGTTGATCCGCGCCATCCAGACCCGCTATCCGCAGCGCGAGCCGGTAGAGGACATGCACGCCTGGGACTACGATTTTGCCGGGGCCATGCGCGCAGCCTTTGCCGCCTGCCCGGATCACCTGGACCTGCGTACCGTCTATGCTGAGAGCCTGTTGAACCTGACTCCCTGGAAGATGTGGGACCTGAAGACCGGCCTGCCCGCCGAGGGCGCAGCCACGCAGGAAGCGCAAGAGGTGCTGGAATGGGTGATGGAGAATGACACGGGCGCCATGCAGCACCCCGGTCTGCTGCATCTTTATGTGCATCTGATGGAAATGTCGCCCACCCCAGAAAAGGCGCTGAAGGCTGCGGATGCCCTGCGCACGCTGGTGCCGGATGCTGGCCACCTGGTGCATATGCCGACACACATTGACGTGCTGTGCGGCGACTACCAAAACGTGGTGCATTGGAACCGGAAGGCGATCGAGGCGGACCTGAAGTTCTACGAACGCGAAGGCGCCTTTAACATCTACACCGGATACCGCCAGCACAATTACCATTTCGTTATCTACGGCGCGATGTTCCTGGGCCAGATCGAACCCGCGCTTGAGGCCAACCAGGGCATACTGGACACCACGCCGCCTGAAATGCTGCTGGTCGAAAGCCCGCCCATTGCGGACTTCTTTGAAAGCTATCTGGCGATGCATCCGCATATCCTGGTGCGCTTTGGCCGCTGGGAGGAGGCAATGGCGCTGGAACTGCCCGAAGATCAGCAGTTGTACTGCACCCTGACCGCAAACACCCACTATGCCCGGGCCATCGCTTATGCCGCGACGGGACGCGTGGCAGAGGCCGAGGCGGAAGAAAAGCTGTTCCTGGCTGCCAAGGCCCGGGTGCCGGACACGCGCCGGCTTCACAACAACAAGGTTGTGGAACTGCTTGAAATCGCAGCTGAAATGCTGCGCGGTGAGATCGAGTACCGCAAACAGAACTACGACGCGGCCTTTGCCCATCTGCGCCGCTCGGCGGAACTGGACGACAACCTGCCCTATGATGAGCCCTGGGGCTGGATGCAACCCACGCGCCACGCTTTGGGCGCGCTGCTGTTTGAGCAGGGCCATGCCGAAGAAGCCGAGGCCGTCTACCGCGCAGACCTGGGGCTGGACGACACCCTGTCGCGTGCCTCTGTGCATCCCGCCAATATCTGGAGCCTCAAAGGGCTGCACGATTGCTTGAAGGCCAGCGGTGAAACGATTGAAATCAGGCACATTGAACAGCAGCTGGACCGGGCGCTGGCACGCGCAGACCGGGCCGTGGGCGCGTCCTGTTTCTGCGCTCAAGCGGCGATGGCGCCGGATAGCTGCTGCGGCTGAGCAAATTTCTTGCGAATAAATTTGCCAAGGAAATTCGAATTTCCTTGGCGCTTATTACCCGGCCTTCGCCTTCTTCTTCTCGGCCACGACCTTCTCCGCCAGATCGCGGGCGATGGCAAAGGCGCCCTTGATCTTGTCGCTGTCCTTTTTCCAGTCGCGGCGCACGACGATCTTGTTGTCTTTCACTTTGGCCAGGCCGTTCTGACCTTGAATGAACTCCACCAGCCCCTGAGGCGAGGCGAATTTGTCGTTGTGGAACTGGATCGTGGCGCCCTTCGGCCCGCCGTCCATCTTGGCAATACCTGCACGTTTGCACATCGCCTTGATCCGAACGACCAGCATAAGCGTGTTCACTTCTTTGGGCAGCTTGCCGAAGCGGTCGATCAGTTCCGCCGCAAAGCCTTCCAGCTCCACCTTGGTCGAGAGCGACGACAAACGGCGGTAGAGGCCGAGGCGCACATCCAGATCCGGCACGTAATCCTCTGGGATCAGCACCGGAACACCCAGATTGATCTGCGGTGCCCATTGCTCATCGGCGTCCGACAGGCCTTCCATCTCGCCCGCCTTGATCTTGGCAATCGCCTCCTCCAGCATCGACTGGTAAAGCTCATAGCCCACGTCGCGCATCTGGCCGGACTGTTCCTCACCCAGAAGGTTGCCGGCGCCGCGGATATCAAGGTCTTGCGAGGCCAGGGTAAAGCCCGCACCCAGCGTATCCAGTGAACCGAGCACCCGCAGGCGTTTCTCTGCTGCGGGCGTCAGCCGCTGGCGCGGTTTGGTGGTGAGATAGGCATAAGCACGGGTCTTGGAACGGCCGACCCGGCCCCGGATCTGATAGAGCTGAGACAGGCCGAACATGTCGGCACGGTGCACAACCATCGTGTTGGCGGTCGGAATATCCAGCCCGCTTTCCACAATCGTGGTTGCCAGCAGCACGTCGTATTTGCCGTCATAAAACGCGTTCATCCGGTCGTCGAGCTCGCCCGCCGCCATCTGCCCGTGCGCCACCACGTAAGTGAGTTCCGGCAACTGCGCCTTGAGGAACTCTTCGACCTCCGGCAGATCGGTGATCCGCGGCACAACATAGAAGCTCTGACCGCCGCGATAGTGCTCGCGCAGCAGCGCCTCGCGGATGGTGACGCTGTCGAACTCGCTAACGTAGGTGCGGATCGCCAGGCGGTCCACCGGCGGCGTTCCGATGATCGACAGGTCCCGCACGCCGGTCAGGGACAGCTGCAAGGTCCGCGGGATCGGCGTGGCGGTAAGGGTCAGCACATGGATATCGCTGCGCAGCTGTTTCAGGCGTTCCTTGTGGGCGACGCCAAAGTGCTGCTCCTCGTCGATGATCAGCAGGCCGAGGTTCTGAAACTTGATGTTCTTGGCCAGAACAGCATGCGTTCCGACCACGATATCGACGGTGCCTTTTGCCAGCCCTTCGCGTGTCTGGCTTGCTTCCTTCGCACTAACAAAGCGTGACAACTGCCTGACTTGCAACGGGAAACCTCGGAAGCGTTCTGCAAAGGAAGCAGCGTGCTGTCGCGCCAGCAGCGTGGTGGGCGCCACCACCGCGACCTGCAGCCCCGACATCGCCGCCACGAAGGCTGCACGCATCGCCACCTCGGTCTTGCCAAAGCCCACGTCACCGCAAATCAGCCGGTCCATCGGCTGGCCCGAGTGCAGATCCTCCATCACGTCCTCGATGGCACGCAACTGGTCGTCGGTCTCCTGATAGGGGAAGCGGGCCGAGAATTCTTCCCAGGCGTGCGGCGGCGGGTCCATCACCGGCGCCTTGCGCAGCGCGCGTTCGGCCGCGATGCGGATCAGCTTGTCCGCCATCTCGCGGATGCGTTCCTTGAGCTTGGCCTTCTTGGCCTGCCAGGCACCGCCGCCAAGCCGGTCCAGCAGGCCTTCCTCGTGGCCGTATTTGGACAGCAGCTCGATGTTCTCGACCGGCAAGTACAGCTTGGCCTGCTCGGCGTATTCCAGCAGGATGCATTCATGCGCTGCACCCGCCACGGTCACCACTTCAAGCCCCTTGTAGCGGCCGATGCCGTGGTCCACATGCACCACCAGATCGCCGGGGGTGAGCGATTGGGTTTCGGTCAGGAAGTTTTCTGCCTTGCGGCGTTTCTTCGGCGCCCGGATCAGCCGGTCGCCCAGCACGTCCTGTTCCGAGATCACCGTCAGTCCGGGCGCTTCGAACCCGTGCTCCAGCGCCCAGACCGCCAGGTGCAGGCCGGACTTACCGATGCGGGTGCCGTCCATCACCGGGATCGCTTCGGCCAGGCCCTCGTCCTCGATTAGCCCGGACAGACGCTCCCGCGCACCCTCGGAGTAGGAGGCGACCAGAACCGGCCCCTCCTGCATCCGCGCTTTAATATGCGCAGCCAAAGAGCCGAAAAGGCTGACATTTTCCTGCTGCCGCTCAGGTGCAAAATTGCGCCCGATACGGCCGCCGGCATCCACGACGCCAGGGCCGGAGGCCTGCGGCAGCGGATGAAACTGCACCACACGCATTCCAGAAACCGCGGCCTCCCAGGCCGCATCATCCAGATACAGAAGCCCGGGCGGCGTGGGCTTGTAGACCGTATCAATCCGCCCCTTCTGCTCCATCGCGTGCTTGCGGGTCTGGTACTGGTCCTCGATGGTCTCCCAGCGCGCGAGCCGCGCCGGCGTCACTTGGTCATCCAGCGTCACAGACGCCTGCGGCAGGTAATCGAACAGGGTTTCCAGCTTCTCATGGAAAAACGGAAGCCAGTGCTCGATCCCCTGATGCTTGCGCCCTGCGCTGACCGCTTCATACAGCGGATCATCGGTCCCGGCGGCCCCGAATTCGATCCGGTAGTTCTGACGGAACCGGGTGATCGCCGCCTCATCCAGGATCACCTCAGAGACCGGCGCCAGTTCCACCACTTCCAGTTTTTCCGTAGTGCGCTGCGACACCGGGTCAAAGCGCCGCGCGCCGTCCAGAACATCGCCGAACAGGTCCAGCCGCACCGGGCCGCTTTCGCCCGGCGGGAAGATGTCGATGATGCCGCCGCGGATCGCGTAATCGCCCGGCTCCATCACCGTCGGGCTTTGGGTAAACCCCATGCGGACCAGAAAGTTGCGCAGCGCGTCTTCATCAATCCGCTGATCGACACGGGCGGTAAAGGCGGCCTCGCGCAGCACTTCGCGTGCCGGCACCCGCTGGCTGGCAGCGTTGAGCGTGGTCAGCAGCACGAACTGCTTGGGCATCTGATGCACCAGCGCCGCCAGGGCCGCCATCCGCGCGGCCGAGATATCGGCATTGGGCGACACCCGGTCGTACGGCAGGCAGTCCCAGCCCGGGAAGACAAACACCGGCATGTCCGGCGCGAAGAAGGCCAATGCCGCCCGCATCGCCTCCATCCGCTTGTCGTCGCGCGCCACATGCAGCACAGGCGCGCCGGAGGACTGCACCTCTTTCAGGATCAGCCGGGCGTCAAACCCTTCGGGCGCGCCGCCCATGGTGATTGCACGCTGTGCCATGCGTTATCCTCTTCAGAAATCCACCAGGGGTGCCAACTAGCCAGTTGCCCTGCCCGCCTGTCACAATGCTCCGATCGACAAGTTCTGATACATGCCCCAGAACGCGGTGACCAAAATCGATATCACACCAACAAACTGAACATACAGGCGGCAGAAGGCCAGCCGCTTGCGAAGGTCCTCTCCCGTGGACCCGTCCCGTGCGATCCGGCGGGCGGTGAAATAGCTGATCACCCCGACCACCGCCATCGGAAAGGCCAGCAGAAACACCGCCTGAGCGATTTCCAGCAGATAGACAAACCCCAGCATCGCCAGGCCGGTCAGCAGAAAACAGGACAGCGCCACCAGCCAGGGCCCGGACACCTCGGAGATATACATCAGCCGGTTCACGTTGACCCGGGCGATGTCTTCCAGATCCCGCTCCGCCTGGCCGCCCTTGCGCTGCGCCCGGTAGACCATGTCGTAGGGCACGCCCAGAATCCAATGGCTGGCCGAGGACCACAGCACTGCTAGCGAGATCCAGTACCACAGGTTGGAGAATGACCGCAGCTCAATCATCTCATAGATAATGTGAAGCAGATCCACGCCAGCCCCCATCTTTTGCCCGCTTGGCTCCGGGCCGGAAAGTCTTCAACCGGCCCTATATCAACCGGGAATCCCGCGCAGACAAGCCCCGCAAGGCACACAAGTTTTCCAACGCGGCGATTGTGCCTCTTGTTCCCGGGACAGCATCCATGCCACCCATGGGCCAGCCAAAACGAGAGACCGCCATGAAGCCCACAGTCGCGCCCTTCCCCGCCGCCCGCCTGCGCCGCACCCGTGCCACCCAGTCCATCCGTGTTCTGGTCCGGGAGAACACTCTGACCCCGTCCGACTTCATCTGGCCTGTGTTTGTCCGCGATGGAGAAGGCATGGAAGAGCCGGTCGCCTCCATGCCCGGCGTGATGCGCCGTTCGGTAGACAAGATCGCCGAAGCGGCGGTTGAAGCGCAGGCGCTCGGGATCCCGGCCATCTGCCTGTTTCCCTACACGGACGCTTCGCTCAAGACTGAGGACTGCGCCGAGGCCTGGAACCCGGACAACCTGACCAACCGCGCCATCCGCGCGATCAAGGATGCAGCCCCGGATATTGCGGTGATGACCGACGTGGCGCTGGACCCCTATAATATCAACGGCCACGACGGCTATGTGGTGGATGGCGAGATCGTCAACGACGCCACCGTCGAGGCGCTGGTCAAGATGACGCTCGCACAGGCCGAGGCCGGCGCCGACATCATTGGCCCGTCCGACATGATGGACGGCCGCATCGGCGCCATGCGCAGCGCGCTGGAAAAGGCGGGCCACCACAACGTGGCAATCCTCTCCTACGCGGCCAAATACGCCTCCGCCTACTACGGGCCGTTCCGCGATGCGGTCGGGGCCTCCGGGGCGCTGAAGGGCGACAAGAAGACCTATCAGATGGATCCGGCCAACAGCGACGAGGCGCTGCGGCTGATCGAGCGCGACCTGATGGAAGGCGCAGACATGGTGATGGTCAAACCCGGCATCGCTTATCTGGACATCTGCCACCGCGTGAAATCCGCCTTTGGCGTGCCGACCTTTGCCTATCAGGTCTCCGGCGAATACGCGATGATTCAGGCGGCGGCACAAAACGGCTGGATTGATGGCGAAAAGGTGATGATGGAAAGCCTGATGGCCTTCAAGCGGTCCGGCTGCAACGGCATCCTGACCTATTTCGCCCCGG
Source organism: Leisingera sp. ABM4_103 (assembly GCF_056158685.1). Lineage (NCBI taxonomy): Bacteria > Pseudomonadati > Pseudomonadota > Alphaproteobacteria > Rhodobacterales > Roseobacteraceae > Leisingera > Leisingera sp. ABM4_103. The sequence continues at coordinate 3,450,491 of NZ_JBSWTU010000005.1, forward strand.
CCGCGGCCAAGCTGCTGAACGGCTGACATCTGCGCCCGGCCAATTCAGCGGGAAGCCGCCAATAACCGCTTTGCAGTTGATGACAGGCAGCGGTTTTCCGCGTATACCTTAGCCCAGAGCCGGACCAAACCGGCCTTGCAGCAAATCATTACAGGCACCTGAGAAATGAGCAGTTTTTCCTCTTCCCGCATGACCCGCCGCGGCTTTGCCCTGGCCGCCCTGGCCGGTGCCGGAGTAACCGCCGCTTGCGGCAACGGCGTCGGCAACAGCAACGCCGCCACCATCGACGCCCGTGTCGACGCAACGCTGAACCAGATGTACAGCCAGTACCCTAACACCCGCACCTTGGCCGAAAAGGCAACCGGCATGCTGGTGATGCCGCTGGTGACTGAGGCCGGCTTTGTCTTTGGCGGCGCGTACGGGCGCGGCGCGCTGCGGATCAATGGCGTGACCGTCGATTACTATTCCACCGTCAAGGGCAACGCAGGGCTTCAGATCGGCGCCCAGCAATATGCCCATGTGCTGTTCTTCATGACCGAGGACGCGCTGGCCGGCTTCCGCCGCTCCTCCGGCTGGGCGGCAGGCGCCGATGTGGAATATGTGATCAAGGACGAAGGCAACTCGCTGACCGCCGACACAAATACCCTGACCTCGCCGGTGCTTGCCGCCGTTTTCGGGCAGGCCGGCCTGCGTGTGGGCGCCACCCTGGAAGGCACCAAATACACCCGCATCATCCCCTGACCGGGAACCGGCCGGAAAGGATCCGCTCCTTCATCTGGCCCCAAATATCCCCGCCGGAGGCATGGCCTTTCCACCCGGAAAGGCCATTTTCGTTTCAGCCATCCAGTTTGCGCAGCCGCTTGAACAGCGACGAGGTGTCCCAGCGCCCGCCGCCCATCTTCTGCACATCCTTGTAGAACTGATCGACCAGCGCAGTGACCGGCAGGCTGGCACCTGTTTCATCCGCGGCGTCCAGGCAGATGCCCAGATCCTTGCGCATCCAGTCCACCGCAAAGCCATGCTCGAAATGATCATCCAGCATGGTCTCATAGCGGTTGGCCATCTGCCAGCTGCCTGCCGCGCCCTGGCTGATCACCTCCACCACTGCACGCCCGTCCAGCCCGGCCTTCTCGGCGAAATGCAGCGCCTCGCTCAGACCCTGCACCAGACCGGCAATGGCAATCTGGTTGCACATCTTGGTCATCTGCCCGGCACCGCTTTCGCCAATCCGGCGGCAGATGCGGGCGTAGGCACCGATGACCGGCTCCGCCTTGGCATAGGCTTCTTCATCACCACCGCACATGACCGACAGAGCGCCGTTCTCCGCACCGGCCTGGCCGCCAGAGATCGGCGCATCCACAAAGGAGATCCCCTGCTCCTGCGCGGCCGCATAGAGTTCGCGCGTTACCTTGGCCGAAACCGTGGTGTGATCGACGAACACCGCGCCTTTGGCCATTCCGGCAAACGCGCCATCCGCGCCCAGGCAAACCGACCGCAGGTCGTCATCGTTACCGACACAGGCCATCACGAACTCCGCGCCCGAGGCTGCCGCCCGCGGGGTCGCCGCAAAATGGCCGCCATGCTCTTTAGCCCAGGCCTTGGCCTTGGCCTCAGTACGGTTATAGACGGTAACCTCATGGCCCGCGGCCTGCAGGTGCCCCGCCATCGGATAGCCCATGACGCCGAGCCCCAGAAACGCGATTTTTGCCATCTGCTTTTCCCCTGATCTGTCTTCGCATATGTTGGCGCCAACCCTAACACCACCGCCGCGGGGCGCAATCTGCCAGCCGGTGGAAATGACAAAAACCCAATGGGAAACAACCGCTGATGGGACACCTTTTCCGCTGGCTTCTGCGCATTGCTGCGGGGCTGATTCTGCTGAGCGTTCTGGCCTTTGCGCTGGTGTACTACCTCGCCTCGCAGTCATTGCCCGAATACAGCAAGGAGCTTGACCTGCCAGGCCTCTCCTCGCCCGTGGAAATTGTCCGCGACAACGCCAACGTGCCGCATATTTTCGGCAGCTACGGTGCCAGCGACGAGGATGTCTATTTCGGCCTAGGTTATGCCCATGCTCAGGACCGGCTGTGGCAGATGGCGGTGATGCGCCGCACGGCGCAAGGCCGCCTGTCGGAGATATTTGGTACCCGCACGGTGGAAACCGACACCTACCTGCGGCGCCTGGATATCTACCGCTTGGCTCAGCAATCGGTGCAAGTGCAATCGCCTGAGGCAATGGCTGCGCTCAATGCCTATGCCGCCGGCGTCAACGCCCGGCTGCTGGAGATCAACGAAGACGCGCTTGGCCGCGGCGCGCCGGAAATGTTCCTGTTCGGCATGCCGCTGCCGCCCTGGCAGCCCGCCGACAGCATCGCCATTATGAAGCTGATGGCGCTGCAGCTGTCCGGCCACATGCGGGAAGAGATCCTGCGCGCCCGCACCTCACTGGCGCTGAATGACCAAACCCGGATCAAGGATATCCTGCCGGATGCGCCGGGAACCGGCATCACCGCCCTGCCCGAATATGCCGAGCTTGTGCCCGGCGCCCGCCACTACGCCTCCGCGGAGAGCGCTGAGGAGGAAAGCCTGCTGTTTCCGGTCGCGCCGCGCGGTCTGGCCGGGGCCTCCAACGCCTGGGCCGCCGATCCCAGCCGCTCAGCCGCGGGCGGCACGCTTTTGGCCAATGACCCGCACCTGGGCCTCAGCGCCCCCGGCGTCTGGTACCTGGCGCGGCTGGAGCTGGGCACCGGCGGCGTGATCGGCGGCACCATCCCCGGCATTCCGGCGGTCATTACGGGACGGTCGGACACCCTGGGCTGGGGTGTTACCTCCTCCTACCTGGACGACCAGGATCTGTTTATCGAAAGGCTGAACCCGGAAAACCGCCAGGAATATCTGAGCGTTGACGGCTATAAGGAGTTCGTCACCCGCCCCTCGATCATCAAGATTAAGGACGAAACCCCGGTCACCCTGACGCTGCGCTGGACCGACAACGGCCCGGTTCTGCCCGGTTCCATGTTCAAACTTGCAGAGATCACCCCGCCCGGCCACGTGGTGTCGCTCAGCTGGACCGTGCTCAGTCCAAACGACACCTCGATGAGCGCAGCCATCAACCTGATGCGCAGCACCTCAGTGCAAGAGGCTATCGACGCGGGCGAGGATTTCATCGCGCCGTCTCAGAACCTGACGCTGGCGGACCGGGAATCGATCGCGCTCAAGACCGTTGGCGCCTTCCCCGCACGCGACCCCGGACACCAGAGCAAAGGCCGGATGCCCAGCCAGGGCTGGCACCCGGAAAACCGCTGGCAGGGCCGTGCCCCCTATGCGGACAACCCGGAATTTATCCGCCCTGCCGGCGGCATCCTGGGCAACACCAACAACAAAATCCTGGACCGGCCCTTCCCGCAGCATGTCTCGTTCGACTGGGGCGACACCCAGCGCATCCACCGCTGGCAGAAGCTGATGCAGAACCGCGAGGTTCACACCCGAGACAGCTTCATCGAGGCGCAGCTGGACACCGTCTCCTACACCGCCCGCACCCTGCTGCCGCTGATCGGCGCCGACCTGTGGTTCACGGGGGAAGCCGCCCCCGCAGGCACCCGCGAGCGTCAGCGCCAGATCGCCCTGACCCTGCTGTCGGAGTGGAACGGCGAAATGAACGAGCATCTGCCGGAGCCGCTGATCTATGCCGCCTGGGTGCGGGCGCTGCAGGCCCGGCTGATCACCGATGAACTGGGGCCGGTGGCCAAGTCCTTCCGCCATGTGGAGCCGTTGTTCATCGAGCGTGTCTACCGTGATGTGGACGGTGCCTCCGCGTGGTGCGACGTCCGCCAAAGCGCACCAAAGGAAAGCTGCACCGACATGGCCCGGCTGGCGCTGGACGATGCGCTGATCTGGATCGAGGAACGCTATGGCAGCGCGCTGGAATCGCTGCGCTGGGGGGACGCCCACCAGGCCACGCAGGACCATGCCGTCCTCGGCAAGGTGCCTCTTCTGCGCTATTTCGTGAACATTCGCCAGTCCACCAGCGGCAGCGACAACACCCTCCAGCGCGGCAAAAGCTCCGGCAGGGATCCGCATCCGTTCCAGAACATCCACGCCGCCGGCTACCGCGGGGTCTATGATTTTGCCGACCCGGACAGCTCGGTCTTCATTGTGTCCACCGGCCAGTCCGGCCACCCGCTATCGCGCTACTACGACGACATGGCACAGCTGTGGCGCCGCGGTGAATATATCCCGATGTCACTGGACGAGGAGCTCGCCCGCGCGGCTGCGGTTGGCATCACCCGGATCACCCCGCGGTAACCAGAACGGAGCATAAAAAACGGGCGCTGCGGCGCCCGTTTCCTTTTCTGCTTCGAGGTTCGTTTTAAAGCCTGTCGAACTTGGCCTTCTGGCGGTCCGTCCACAACACGGTGATGTCAAACCCGGTCTCGGTCTGCTCCTCCTGCTGCACCAGGTCCTCCTTGAACAGCCAGGCGCGCTGCTTGCCCTGTGCAAAGGTCAGGGTCAGGATCTCCTCGTGGCGGACGCCCTGCAGCTTTTCGGCAATGTCGGCCAAGAGGCCATCCAAACCCTCACCCGTCAGAGCCGAAATCGCATGAATGCCATCCTCACGCTCCGCACGCTGGCGGCGGGCTTCAGCTTCTTCTTCCGGCAGCTGGTCGAGCTTGTTCCAGACCTCAATCCGGGCGCGGTTTTCATCCACTCCCAGCGACGCCAGGATCGCCTCGACGTCTTCCGCCTGCTGCTTGCTGTCCTCGTGGCTGATGTCGCGCACGTGCAGGATCACATCCGCCGCCAGAACCTCTTCCAGGGTGGCGCGGAAAGCGGCAACCAGTTCCGTCGGCAGGTTCGAGATGAAGCCCACCGTGTCGGACAGGATCACCTCCGGCCCGTCCGGGATCTGCACCCGCCGCATGGTCGGGTCCAGGGTGGCAAAGAGCATGTCCTTGGCCATCACTTCAGCCCCCGTCAGGCGGTTGAACAGCGTCGACTTGCCGGCATTGGTATACCCCACCAGCGCCACAATCGGGTACGGCACCTTGGCGCGCGAGGCGCGGTGCAGTGTCCGGGTCTTCACCACCTTGTCGAGCTGCCGGCGCAGCCGCACCAGCTGGTCGTCGATGGCACGACGGTCCGCCTCGATCTGGGTTTCGCCGGGTCCGCCGACAAACCCCAGCCCGCCGCGCTGGCGTTCCAGGTGGGTCCAGGCCCTGACCAGCCGCGTCCGCTGATAGCTGAGCGCCGCCATTTCGACCTGCAGCACGCCTTCACGGGTTGCCGCGCGGTCCGAGAAGATCTCCAGGATCAGCCCGGTCCGGTCCAGAATCTTGACCTTCCAGGCCTTTTCCAGATTGCGCTGCTGCACAGGCGAAACCGGCCCGTCGATCAGGACCAGCTCAATTTCATTTGCCTTCAGGACGCCCCCCAGCTCCTCGATCTTGCCGGAGCCGAACAGCATTCCCGGATGCGCCTTGGGCAAGCGCACGACGTTGGAGCCGATCACATCTAGATCGGGCAAGGCCGCTGCCAGCGCAACGGCCTCCTCAAGCGCGGGAGCTGCGTCGCGGCGCCCGCTGTCGGATTTGATTTCCGGATGCAGCACCCAGGCGCGGGTGCGCTTCCTCTCATGCTCCATCAATTGGAGTCTTCACCCTCATAGAGACTGATCGGCTGGGCCGGCATGATGGTCGAAATCGCGTGTTTATAGACCAGCTGCGACTGTCCGTCGCGGCGCAGCAGCACGCAGAAATTGTCGAACCAGGTGATAACACCCTGCAGCTTGACCCCGTTGATCAGAAAGATTGTAACCGGAACCTTGGTTTTGCGAACGTAATTCAGGAAGGCATCCTGAAGATTCTGTCTGTCCGAAGCCATTTTTTATTATCTCGCCTTTGTTCTTGCCACGCGCTGCGGACCAGCACGCACGGTAAAAATCACTATGACCGGAGAAAATACAAGTTTCTACCCGAAAAACACGTCTCGCTTCCCAGCCGTTGTCAGCTGCGCCACAGATTTGGTGAAAGCAGCGCAATAAAGGCCAGTGTCTCCAGCCTCCCCAGCACCATCGCGATGCACAGGATCAGTTTTGCCGGTGTTGTCAGCAGGCTCAGCACAATCGGTTCGCTGGCGGCACTTTCTGTCAGCGGTCCAGTGGTCGCAAGCGAGGCAATCGCCAGCACGATCGACTGCTCGAAATCGTTGCCGACTGCGGCCAAGGCGGTGCTGATCAGGGCCAGGGACAAGGCAAACAGCATAAAAAACACCCAAGCCACAAAGGCACCATTCTTCTGCAGCCGCTTGGTGCGGTCGCCTTCCCCACTGACGGAACTGGGATGCACCAGCCGCTCCATCTCGCGCAGTCCGTTGAGATAGAGCGCATAGACCCGCAGCAGCTTGACCCCGCCCGCCGTGGTGGCGACACCGCCGCCGAACACTGCCAGCCCCAGCAGGATCATGCCGGGAGTTTCCAGCCCCGACCAGGTCCGCGCGGCTTCCCAGTGCGCGCTTTCGAACCCGGTGGTCGACAGGAACGACATCACCGTGAACAGCGTCCCCCACAGCGCGTACAGCGCTTGCGGCAGGTCTTCGCCGGCATCCACTTCATAGGCCGCCACCCAATGGCGCAGGAACAACAGCAGCGGCACGCCGAATACGATCAGAAGCCCGGTGCGGAATTCCGGGTCCTTGTCCAGACGCCCCTGGCCGGCTGTCACCGTGTCGCTGGAAAAAGTCAGCCGGGACAGGGCAAAGAACATGAACAGAAACATTACCATCTCGCCGGCAATACCGCTGTGGGCGTTCTCCACCCCGCCGGTTGCGGAAATGCCCGATGTTGCCATCACCGACATGGCGTGGCTCAACCCGGCAAGCGCCTCCTCGCCGGTGATGATCAGCAGCATCCACAGCACCAATGTCAGCCCCGCATAAACCGGTGCCAGCGTGCTGGTGACCTGCACCAGCTGACGCCGCGGATCGGCCTTTTCCATATGCAGCGGTGACGCAGTGCCGCCGCCGGGCTCGCCCTTGGTCGTGACTTCAAACCCGCCGAGCGACATCGGCGCCAGCACCGCCGAGGCCGCAATCCACATCAGCAGCCCGCCCAGCCAGCCGACAATCGCCCGCCACAGATGCACGCTGGGCGGCAGCCGCGCGGGGTCGGCCCAGATATCGGCGCCAGTGGTGGTGATCGCGCTGACCATATCGAAGTAGGCGTTCAAATAATGGGCACTGACCAGCGCATCCTGAACCGGCACCGCAAGGAACAGAGGCAGCACGGCAAAGGTTGCCAGCAGCGATAGCAGCTGCCCGGGCATGCTGTAACGCGGCACCCGGTTGCCCATCGACAGGGCAATCAGCACCACCAGGATTATCCCGGCAAGCCCGGCATAGAAAAAACTGCGCGAGGTTTGGTGATCATCCAGCACCAGCGCATGCACGGCGGGCAGCCACATCGCCAGCGAAGCGGTGCCCCAGATCAGCAGGAACAGCGGCAGGCGCAGCACGCCGATGGGAGCTTGGACCGGACGGCGCATCCTAGAAGTAGTCGATCGACACCTGCAGCAGGCGTTCGACCTCCGGCACGTCATCCGCCATGGCAAAGAGCGCGATCACGTCGCCCTCCTCGATCCGCATCTCACCGGAGGGGCGCAGCATCTCGCCATTCTTCAGCACCCCGCCAACCAGAACGCCTTCGGGGAAGTCGGTGTCCCGGATCATCTGCCCGGTAATCGGCGAGGTCGACAGCACTTCGGCCTCGATCATCTCAGCCTCGGCATCGCCCAGCGAATAGACCTGCCGCACCCGGCCATAGCGGATGTGGCGCAGGATCGAGCTTACGGTGGTGGAGCGCGGGTTGATATAGGCGTCGATCCCAAGGTGCGGCAGCAGCGGCACCAGGGTCGGGTCGTTGATCAGCGCAATCGCCAGCGGACAGCCCTCGGCCTTGGCCCGCACGGCGGCCAGCATGTTGGTCTTGTCGTCATCCGTGACCGCCAACATCGCATCCGCCTTGTCGATGCCCGCCTCGATCATCAGCGCCCGGTCCAGCCCGTCGCCGTTCAGCACGATGGTGCGCTCAAGTTCCTCCGCCGCGCGTTCCGCGGACCTGCGGTCGCGTTCGATCACCTTGGCGCGGATCCGCGCGGTGCTGCTCTCCAGCGCCTTCGCGACCTCCAGCCCGACATTGCCGCCGCCAACCACGACCACACGGTCCTGGCGTTTTTCCTGTTTGCCGAACACCTCGATCGTGCGGGGCACGTCGTCCACGTGGCAGAACACATAGCAGCTGTCGCCCACGAACAGCTGATCGCCCGGCTCCGGCGCGAACAGGGTGCCGTCGCGGCGCACCCCCACCACAATCGCCCGCAGCGTCGAAAACAGGTCTGTCAGCTGCCGCAGCGGCGTGTTCACCACCGGGCAATCGGCGTCGATCTGGATGCCCAGAAGCTGCGCCATTCCGCCCATGAAGGTCTCAGTGTCAAAAGCCGCCGGTGCCGACAGCCGCTGCATCGCCGCCGCCGCCACTTCCCGCTCAGGGCTGATCACGACGTCAATCGGCAGATGCTCACGCTGGTAAAGGTCGGAATAGATCGCGGTCAGATAGCTTTTGGCCCGCAGGCGCGCGATCTTACGCTGAACCTTGAACACCGAATGCGCCACCTGGCAGGTCACCATGTTGACCTCGTCCGAATGGGTGGCGGCAATGATCATGTCAGCATCCCGCGCTCCGGCCCGCTCCAGCACGTCCGGGTAGGAGGCAAAGCCGTGTATCCCCTGCACGTCCAGCGTATCCGTGGCCCGCCGCACCAGCTCTGCGTTGTTGTCGACAACCGTCACATCATTGTGCTCGCCGGACAGGTGCCGGGCGATCTGCCAGCCGACCTGGCCAGCGCCGCAGATAATGACCTTCATACGCGTATCCCTTGGCGGAAATTCGGGCGGAGTTTCGCCCGATGTGAATGACAGAAGCCGCTTTCCCGGTCAATTTAATTGTAACTTCCTCTGATTGCAGCCATTCTTTCCCTATGCGAGGCGATCTCAAGATCCTGGCGGGCCTTGCCCTGCTGCTGAGCACGGCAGCCTGCGGGCCGGTGCCGGTCTACTACAAGCAAGGCGCGGAGGTGTCCCGTCTGCAAACCGACGAGCTCGTCTGCCAGACCCAGGCTTTGAAGGACGCACCGGTCGCCAACGAAATCCGCCAGCGTCCGCCTGTCTTCTACCCGGGCCGTAAGGTCTGTCATGGCGGCAATTGCTATTACTACCCCGGTTATTGGGCCGAAGGCGGGATCTACACGGTGGATGTGAACAAGCCGCTGCGCCAGCGGCTGGAAAGATCCTGCATGGCCGCCAAAGGCTATCAGCAGATCGCCCTGAAACGCTGCACACAGCGCAATGCGGCGGCAGTCCCGGGGCCGCGGCTGGCACCGTTGAGCGAAGCCGCATGCGCGCAGCGCAACCGAGATGGCAGTGTGGTTATCCGGCCCTACGGCTGAGCCCGGTTCTTCGGCTTAGGCTCTGGCCGGAGGCGGCCGGCGGGTTAACTTTGATTTGCACCGCCATATCAAGTAGGCTGTTTACCGGATTGTTTGTTGACCAGTATTTCCAAAGAGAAAGGTACCCCATGCGGATACATTTCCTGTTTGCCGCGCTGCCCTTGGCCGCTGTCACAGCAGCCTGCGAGCCGACAGCACCTATTGCCCCGCCTCCAACCTCTGCAACCGCTCCTGCACCGGCGCCCGCGACGTACAGCGCGCCTACGACATACCGCGCGCCCGCACCTGTACCGGCACCCGCTCCGGCACAAGCGCCCGCCCCGGCACCTGAACCGGTCGGACCGCCCGGCGGCGGCGGTGCTGGCGCTGGAGGCGGCGGCGGCTCTGGCGGCGGAGGAGGCGGCTCTGGCGGCGGCGGGGGCTGGGGTTAACCCGGAACACCGCCATGACAGCCTTGACTATCAGACCACTTACCCCGGCAGCCGCGGTTTTGGCTTGCGCGGCGCTGCTGCGCGCCGTGCCGACACAGGCTGCCTATGAAACCAGCGAGCGGGCTTCTGCGCCCGAAACTGCCATCGTGATCGGCATTCAGGACTATGACCACGTCACTGACCTGACCAACACCCGCAACGACGCCAAGGCGATGGCAGAAATGCTCAGGTCCTTTGGTTATACAGTCTTTGAAGGCTATGATCTGGACAAGCGCGGGTTTGAGGCGCTGCTGCGCCAGGCCGCCCTCAACATCCGCGACGGCAGCCAGGTGTTCTTCTACTACGCGGGCCACGGCATCCAGCTGGGACGGCGCAATTACCTGCTGACCAGCGATGCGGAACTGTCGGGCATTCACGACCTGCCCTTCCAATCGGTCACCCTGGACCGGGTATCTGCCATTCTCGGCGGCAAGGCGGGAAGCCAGATCCTGATGCTGGATTCCTGCCGCGACAACCCGGTGCCCGACGTCAAACTGAACGCCGAGGTCGGCGCTCAGCTTTATGAGGCGCGCGAAGGATTTGACGTGTTCCGCCCGCCGCTTAACACGCTGGTCGCCTTCTCCACCTCCCCCGGCGCCACCGCACTGGATGGCGAGCCGGGCGGCAACAGCCCCTACACGGCTTCGGTCGTGCGCCACTTCCCCGACCGCCCGGAGGAAGACGCGATGACGGTGCTCGCCGCGATCCGCGGCGATGTCTACAGCGCGACCGGCAACACTCAGGTGCCCTGGGAAAGCTCGACGCTGATGCAGAAGATCTACCTGCGCCCGGCGGAACGGTCGTTGAACGTCGCTATGGCGGAGCCTGAAGCGACACCGGCCAGCCTGGACCAGCTTCCGGATCAGCTTTCAGTGAAAATCCCGCTGGGCCGCTCGCTGGAACTCGCGCCGGAGATCAGCCCCTATGTCCGGTCCGGCACTACGGTGACGATTGTGGAATCCCCCTCCTCCGGCGTTACCTCGCTGCAATCTGGCGACGGAAGCGCGCTCAGCCTCAGCTATGCGCCCAAATTGGAGGAACTGAACGCGCGGCAAGACGGCGGCCAGGTGCGCAAGGACCGTATGGTTCTGCGGCTGGCCCAAGCTGACACGGTCCGCGACGTGACTGTGAACCTGGAGATGATTGCCCGCCAATGCGACCTGGAAGCCGGGGATCTGCTGGATTTGCAAGGGGTTGGCCTGTACCGCTACCCGAATGAGATTGATCTGAAAGCGGCAGAGGCCGCCTGCCGCGAGGCGCTGCAGGCCGCACCGGAACTCGGCCGCCTGCACTACCAGCTGGGCCGCGCGCTGCAGGGCCAGGGCCGCTTGATCGAAGCCTATGAAGCCTTTGAAAAGGCAGCAGAACTGAACCATGTCCGCGCCTACAACGCGGTGGCTTATTTGCATGTCACGCCGAATGTCGACCGCGAAACCGTTCCGATCCCCTACAACCCGGACAAGGCCTTTGCCCTGTGGGACAAGGGGATCGAGGCCGGCGATCCGTTCTCGATGCACGCCCGTGGCAAGCGGCTTTTGCGGAAAAGCAGCACGCCCGAGGAAAAGCAGCGCGGCTTCGATCTTCTCAGCCGCGCGGTGGAGCTGGGCCATACCTATTCGATGAATGAGCTGGGCGTGTTCTTCCTGTGGAGCGGCGATGAGCTGGCGCAGCCGGAACGCGGGCTGTCCTATCTGGAGGCCTCCGCGGGGCGCGGCGATATCTATGGCACCGCCAACCTTGGCTATGTCTACCGCGATGGCGGTGCGGGCAAGCCGGTCGACAAGGAAAAGGCCCGGGCCCTGTTTGCCGAAGCGGCGCAACTTGGCCACCCGCATGCCCCGGCAGAGATCGGACGAATGATCATGGGCGGCGACCTGCCCGGACGGGACGCGGCGGAGGCTTTGGAATGGTATGACATGGGCTTGTCCCGCGGCGATGCCTGGGGCGGCGCCAATGGCGCCTGGGTTGCCCTGAACCGGCTCTCTGACCGGGTTCCGGCCCACGCTGCCGCCGCACGGGCAGGCAAGGCGATGGCGCTGAACGACCCGGACGCCCGCGCCGCCGCGCGAGAGCTGCTATCCGGCATGCCTCAGCGCGACGTGGACGCGGGCACCCAGTATATCCTGCGCCAGCTAGGCTCTGGCACCACGGTCGACGGGCAGTTTGGCCCGGCGTCCCGCAAGCAGCTTGAAGACCAAGCGCGGGCGGCGGGCCTGCCCGCCATCGTTCCCGAAGATCCGATCAGCCGGCTGCAACTGGCCGCGCAGATCCATTTCGCGATGAACCCGATCCGCCAGGATTTGTTCTGACCCCGCCTGCGCCCGGTATTCCCGGGCGCAACGGCCGCCAGATCAGGCCTGCTCTTCTTCGGTTTCCACATGCGCCACCCGGGCGCCTGCCTTGTTGGATGTCACCACCCCCAGCGACTTCAGCTTGCGGTGCAGCGCCGAGCGCTCCATGCCGACAAAAGACGCGGTGCGGCTGATGTTGCCGCCAAAGCGGTTGATCTGGGTCAGCAGGTATTCCCTCTCGAACGCCTCCCGCGCCTCGCGCAGCGGCAGGGTTGCCAGCGCGCCGGACAGCACCACCCGGCCTTCCTCCTCGGTCTTTTCCTCCTCGCGCGGCAGATCCTTGGCCTCGATCGGGCCGCTGCCGTCGCCCAGGATCAGCACCCGCTCCACCAGGTTCTTGAGCTGGCGCACATTGCCCGGCCAGGGCATCGTCTGCATCAGCGCCACCGCCTCCTCGGTCAGCTCCCGAAGCGGCAGGCCCTGGGCCTCGTTGAACTGGGAGATAAAATAATTGGCCAGCAGCGGAATATCCTCGCGCCGGTCCGCCAGCGACGGCACCGCAACCGGAACCACGTTCAGACGGTGATACAGCTCTTGGCGGAAGGTGCCGCCCTCGATCTCCGCATCCAGATCCTTGTTGGTGGAGGACACAACCCGCAGGTCAACGCGGATCTTGTCCGATCCGCCCACCCGCTGGAACTGCTGGTCCACCAGCACCCGCAGGATCTTGGACTGGGTGCCCAGCGGCATATCCGCCACTTCGTCAAAGAACACCACGCCGCCATGCGCCTGCTCCAGCAGGCCCGGCTCGACCCCGCGCTCAGATGAACTCGCGGCCGAACAGCACGTCTTCCATTCGGTCCGGCTCAATGCTGGCGCAGTTCACGGTGATGAACGGCGCCGACGCACGGTTGGAGTTTGCGTGGATATAACGCGCCGCAATCTCCTTGCCGCTGCCGGCAGGGCCGGTCAGCATCACACGGCCGTTGGACTTGGTCACCTTGTCCAGCTGGCCGATCAGGGTACGGAAGGACGCGGAGGTGCCGATCATATCCGCCGGGCCGGTCTCCTTGCGCTTGAGATCGGAGTTTTCCCGGCGCAGGCGCGAGGTTTCCATCGCGCGGCGGATCACCACCATCAGCTGGTCGATGTTGAAGGGCTTCTCGATGAAGTCGTAGGCGCCCTGCTTGATCGCGGCGACGGCGATTTCGATGTTGCCGTGGCCGGAGATGATCACCACCGGAATGTCCGGCGTGTCGCGTTTGACGGTTTTCAGGATGTCGATGCCATCCATCTGGCTGTCCTTCAGCCAGATATCCAGGATCATCAGAGCAGGCTTGGCTTCCTCCAGCCGGGCCATGCATTCATCAGAACTGCCGGCTTTGCGGGTGGCATAGCCCTCGTCCTCCAGAATGTCCGAGATCAGCTCACGGATATCCCGCTCATCATCTACAATCAGAATGTCACTCATGTCAGACCTGCTTTCACTGTGCTCTTGTTAGGTGCCGCCGCTCTTTTGGCTGCGGCAGGCAGGCGGATCACCGCCATTGCGCCATTATGCGCGTGTCCCTCGAACACAGGGGCATCTTCCAGCGTCAGCGTGCCCCCGTGCTCTTCGATGATTTTCTTGACGATCGGCAGCCCCAGCCCGGTGCCCGCGTCCCGCGTGGTCACATAGGGCTCAAACAGCCGCGCCCTGTCTTCGGGCAGACCGATGCCATTGTCGGCTATGCGGACTTCATAGAAGCTGCCCGCCTTCTGGGCTGTCACCCGGATTTCCGGCACCAGGCCGTCCGGCGCCCCCTTGTTCTGCAGGCTTTCGATGGCTTCGCCTGCATTCTTGATCAGATTGGTCAGCGCCTGGCCAATCATCGTTGCATCCAGATCCGACGGCATCTGCTCCTCTGGCAGCTCCGCCGCAATGCGGACGCCCGGCTGCCCCTGCTGCTGCAGGATCACCGCGTCCCGAACCAGTTTGACCAAATCCTCCTCGCGCCGCTCCGGTTCCGGCATGCGGGCGAATTTCGAGAATTCATCGACGATCCGGCGCAGATCATTGGTCTGGCGCACGATTACGTCAGTCATAGACTGCAGCTGATCGCTGTTCTCCTCACCCAGCTTGGGCGCGAACTTGCGCTTGATCCGCTCCGCGCTCAGCTGGATCGGTGTCAGCGGGTTCTTGATCTCATGCGCAATTCTGCGGGCCACATCGCCCCAGGCCGCCATCCGCTGCGCGCTGACCAGATCGGTCACATCGTCAAAGGCCACGACATAGCCTTCCAGCCCGCCCTCACCAGAGCGGCGCGGCGACATCCTGACCAGCAGGTTTTCCAGCCGTCCCTGGCGGGTCACCTTGATTTCTTCCTGCACCACCTCGGCACCTGTGTGGATCAGCTCTGAAAACAGCGGACCAAACTCTGGCACCGACACGGCCAGTGCCAGCGACTGCTGGTCCTCCTGCCAGTCCAGCAGCCGCTCCGCAGAGCGGTTCACAAATGTCACCCGTCCGTCCTCGTCCAGGCCAACAACACCCGAGGTCACCGACGACAGTACCGAGTCAAACAGGCGGCGGCGGCGTTCGATCTGCCGGGTGTTGTCCAGCAGGCGGCCGTGCTGCGCCTTCAGCTCGCGGGTCATCTGGTTGAAATACTGGCCCAGCTGCGAAATCTCGTCGCCGCCGTCATCGACCGGCACCTGCACGTCCAGATTGCCGGCGCCCACCCGCTGCGCGGCAACTGTCAGCCGCCCGACAGGGCGCGAAAGCCGTTCGGCAAACCACATGCCCAGCCACATCGCCGCCAGGATCAGGATCACCGCAAACCCGATATACAGAAGTGCAAATTCAAACAGAACCCGGCCCCGCTCGCTTTCCAGCTGCTGATACAGATGTGCGGTTTCCTGGGTGTCGTCCAGCAGGTTCAGCAGCTCTCCGTCCACATCGCGGCTGATGTACAGGAACCTGTCCACAAAGGCGTTCAGCTGCACCAGGGCGCGAAACTCGCTGTTGTCCCAATCCTCGATCAGCAGCATGCCGTCCTGGCGGGCCGCCTCCAGCTGGCGGCTGTTGGGCTGCTCGAAATCGAATTCATAAGATCGCTCGCCGCGCGCCCGGATCTGCCCGCCGCTGTCGACGATATAGGCCTCGCGCAGGCCGCGCTGGATTTGCAGCTGGCCCTGCGCCAGAACCTGCCGCAGCTCAGCGTCGTTGATAAAGAAACTGCGCGCGCGGCTGTTATCCAGATAGCGCCCCAGGGCCTGGGCATCTTCGGTCAGATCGCCCTTCTGCTGCGCCTGGTAGGCTTCGGCGGCGGCCAGCGAGCTGCCGATCACCTGACGCACGCGCTGCGAGAACCACCCTTCAAGCCCGACATTCACGGTCAGAACCGCAAAGACGGCAACAATGACGGTCGGGATCAGAGCCAGAAAGCCAAAGGCGCCGATCAGGCGAAGATGCAGGCGGGAGCCGGCCGATTTCGACCGGCGCGCTGCAAACAGGCGCACGATCTGCGCCATCACCAGCGCCGCAATTGTCAGGATATAGACCAGGTCGGCGAGCAGGATCAGCCGCAGCGACCTGGAGGACGCCCCCTGCCCCAGCGGGCCGATAATCAGGAAAGTCGCCAAGGCAAGAACCGGCCCCAGCAAGACCAGGCCGATGGTGCCGATATTTCGGGCGCGGCGGGTTCGCCGCCACCGGTCAAAAGCCGCAAGTGGCCCGTATGCCGCCCTCAGATGTGACTTATACGCCACCCACTGCCCTCATTCTGATGTGCGACTCTTTGCGAGTCACCGCCATATCTCGTGGCCCTGCCTAGGAAATTCACGGCAAAGCCACATTTCTGTGGCGATATTACATCAGTTTGCGGCGGCGTGTCACCTCAATATCCAGATCGGTGATCTTCTTACGCAAGGTATTCCGGTTGATCCCCAGCAATTCGGCGCATTTCGCCTGATTGCCGCCGGTCGCCGCCAGCGCGATTTCTATCAAAGGCGTCTCCACTTCGCGCAGCAGCCGCATGTACAGGCCGGGCGGCGGCAGCATGTCGCCATGCAGGTCGAAATAGCGCTGCAAATGACGGCCGACGGATTCCGACAGTTTCTCATTGGAAAAGCCGGCGGTCGCAGGCTCCGGCCCGGTCTGCGGCCCCAAGACCGCGGCCGCATCGGCCTGGGCGATCTCCTCGCCGCGGGCGGTCAGCGCCAGGCGGCGCACCGCGTTTTCCAGCTGGCGCACATTTCCCGGCCAGGCGAAATGGCGTAGCACCTCGCGCGCGCCCTCGCTCAGCATCCGGTGCGGCGCGCCCTCGTTTTCGGCCCGGATCAGGAAATGCTCCGACAGCAGCGGGATATCCTCCACCCTCTCACGCAAGGCAGGGACATGCAGTGCGGTGCCGCAGATCCGGTAATACAGATCCTGGCGCAGCTCACCCGCTTCCATGGCTGCCTCCAGATCCTTCTGACTGGAGGCGATGAAGCGCGGCGCATGGTCACCAGGGCTGTCCATCATCCGCACCAGCCGCGCCTGCGCCTCTTCCGGCAGGTCGGCAAGCTCATCAATCACCAGCGTACCGCCCTTGGCCTGGGCCAGCAGACGCGCCGGGCCTTCCAGCTCAATCAGGCTGGCAGCATCCGCATGCACAAACGGCAGGGTCCGGCGGTCGGAGAAGTCGTGTATAGCTTGCGCAATCAGAGACTTGCCGGTTCCGCTTTCACCAGTGATCAAAAGCGGCAGATCGGTGTTCATCACCCTTGCAATCAGCCGGTACAGTGTTTGCATCACCTCGCTGCGGCCAATCAGCGGCAGCTCTTCCGGACGCTCCTGCGTCTCGCCTTTCACCGCCGCCGGCGCCACCCGCTTGGCCGACAGCGCCTTGGCGGTGCGCTTCATCAGCTCCGGCAGGTCAAAGGGTTTGGGCAGGTAATCATAGGCATCCGCCTCTTCCGCCTTGATCGCCGTCATGATGGTGTTCTGCGCCGAGATCACAATCACCGGCAGGCCGGGGCGGTCGGACTGGATCTTGGGCAGCATCTCCAGCCCGTTCCCGTCCGGCATCATCACATCCGAGATCACGACGTCGCCCTTGCCCTCGCCCACCCAGCGCATCAGCGTGGTCAGCGAGGAGGTCGCATGCACCTTGCAGCCTGCACGGGTCAGCGCCTGTGTCAGAACGGTGCGGATGGTGCGGTCGTCGTCAGCGACCAGAACGGTGCCGTCCATAAATCAGCTCTCCTGAGGTTTTGCGTCACGCGGCACGCGCGACAGCGAAAGCCGGAACACCGTGCGCCCGGGAACCGAGCTTACCGAGATCCAGCCATTATGCTCCGAGACGATCTTGCTCACCAAAGCAAGGCCCAGCCCGGTTCCATTCTCCCGGCCCGATACAAACGGGTCGAAAATGTCATCCCTGATATTGTCCGGCAGCCCTGGCCCGTCGTCTATGATCTCGATCTGCAGGGGCAGCAGCTTGCCGGTTCCGTCACTGCGGCGCAGCCGGAAGGAATGTTCATAGAAGGTGCGGATATGGATGTGCCCGCCTTTGGGATCCGCCGCTTCCGAGGCGTTCTTCAGCAGATTGAGCACCACCTGCAGCAGCTGGTCCGCATCGCCCCAGGCCAACGGCAGCGACGGGTCATAACCTTCGGTGATGGCCATATGGGCGCCGAACCCCAGCAGGGCAGAACGGCGCGCGCGGTCCAGCACGTCATGCAAGTTCACTGGCTTGAATTCTGGCTCGGTCAGGTTACCAAACTGCTCTACCTGCTCCAAAAGTTTCACGATGCGGCGGCTCTCGCTGACGATCAGATCCGTCAGCTCCAGGTCCTCCGCCCTCAGGTTCATGCTCAAAAGCTGCGCCGCCCCGGTAATACCCGCCAGCGGATTCTTGATCTCATGCGCCAGCATCTCCGCCATGCCGATGGCAGAGGCCGCGGCGGATTTGGCCGAATGGGTCTGGGTCATCCGCCCGGCCAGCTCCCGCGGGGTGACCATCAGCAGCATTACCCCATCCTGCCCCTGCAGCGAGGCGATCTGCACCCCGCATTGCAGCGGAGCCCGGCTGCCAGACCCCACGTCGATGTCATTCACGAACAGCGGCGTGCCCTGCACGCGGGCGCGGGCAAAGGCCTCCTCGATCGGCGCATCAATCGCCAGCGTATCCCAGACCGGCTGTCCCAGCAGCGCCTTGCGGGAGGTATTGAGGAACCCCTCGCCGGCCGCATTCACGTCCGCGATTTTGTCCCAGGCGTCGATCAGGAACGCGGGCACCGGCAAGGAGGCCCAGAGGGCGGCACTGTCCATCATGCGGCGGCCTCCGCATCTTGCGCGCTCAGCGCCTCCGGCAGCAGGGCCAGCACTTCTTGCGGGTTTTTCTCTGTGAGAACAGCACGGCGCTTTGCCGGGCCCGTCCCCGCCACATCCATGTACCAGCCCAGATGCTTGCGCGCGACGCGCACGCCCAGATCATGCCCATAGAAGGCGAGCATTGCCTTGTAATGCTCTGAAACCATTTCGATAAACGCATCGCCCTCCGGCACGTCCGGTGCCGGGGTGCCCCAGATGTGGTGCGCCACCTCTGCCAGCAGCCACGGCTTGCCTTCGGCCCCGCGCCCGATCATCACGCCGTCCGCACCAGACAGCTCCAGCGCCTGCCTGGCAGAGGCGGTGTCGACGATATCGCCATTGGCCAGCAGCGGCACATTCACCGCGTCCTTCACGGACCGGATCGCCGCCCAATCGGCGGAGCCTTTGTAGAACTGGCAACGGGTGCGGCCGTGGATTGTCACCATCTGCACCCCCGCTTCCGCCGCGCGGCGCGCCACATCCGGTGCGTTCAGGCAGTTGCCATCCCAGCCCAGCCGCGTCTTCAGCGTGACGGGCACATCCACCGCGCCGACAACCGCCTCGATCATCTTCAGCGCATGGTCCGGCGTTTTCAGCAGGGCTGAACCGGAATAGCCGTTTGTCACCTTCTTGGCCGGGCACCCCATGTTGATGTCGATGATCCGCGCACCCTGCCCTGCAACCTGCTTGGCAGCTTCGGCAATCCAGTATTCCTCACGCCCGGCCAGCTGCACCGCGGTGTTTTCCACATCGGCGCTCAGCTCGGCCCGCTCGCGCACGCCGGGCTTGGCCTGCACCATCTCCTGGCTGGCCACCATTTCGCTCACCATCAGCCCCACCCCGAAGGAGCGGACCAGATCCCGGAACGGACGGTCGGTGATTCCAGCCATCGGCGCCAATGCAATCGGCGGAGACATGGAGGTGGTTCCTAGCGTGAAGGACAACTGCCTAATCCTTGTGCAACTGAAGCGTATTTAGCCCAAGTCCCTGCTATGCAGCAATGAAACCGCCCTCTGCAAGGCACCGTCAACCACATTTTGCCTATTTTTTAGGCACATTCCGCCAGGTGATTGCCTATCCCTGCGCCACCTCATAAACAAAGACCGGATTTGCAACGAGGCCTTCATGACCACAGCCGCCCTGATCGTCGCCGCCGGACGCGGCACCCGCGCAGGCGGCGGAACGCCCAAACAATGGCGCCCGCTGAAGGGCCGCCGGGTGATCGACTGGACGCTGGACGCCTTTGATAAGGCAGGCGTCGGCCTCACGGTTCTTGTTCTCTCGGCAGATGACCATCAGGCCTGGGCGGAGTTCTCCGGCAAGCCCGGCCTGATCCTGACCGAGGGCGGCAGCGAACGCGCGGCCTCGGTCCTGAACGGGCTGAAGGCGCTGGAACAGCACGGCGTGACCAAGGTGCTTATCCATGACGCCGCCCGCCCCTGTGTCAGCACCGCTCTGATTCACCGCATTATCAATGCTCTGGACGAAGGTCCTGCAGCAGCTCCGGCGCTTGCCGTGACCGACGCGCTTTGGACTGGTGCAGAGGGCAGCGTGACCGGCACCCAGGACCGCAGCGGCCTGTTTGCGGCCCAAACACCGCAGGGGTTCCGCTATCAGGACATTCTGACGGCGCACCTCGCCCATCCGGGCGGAGCAGCTGACGACGTCGAGGTCGCCCGCGCCGCAGGCCTTGACGTCCGTATCATTCCGGGCCAGCCCGATAATATCAAAATCACGCGCCCCGAGGATTTTGCCCGGGCGGAACGCATTCTGGGAGCAGACATGGATATCAGGCTAGGCAATGGCTACGACGTGCACCGCTTCGGCCCCGGCGACAGTGTGATCCTCTGCGGTGTCGAAATCCCGCATGAAAAGACCCTGCAAGGCCACTCCGACGCCGACGTCGGCATGCACGCCGTCACCGACGCCATCTATGGCGCGCTGGCGCAGGGCGACATCGGCCAGCACTTCCCGCCCTCTGACCCGCAGTGGAAAGGCGC
Source organism: Leisingera sp. ABM4_103 (assembly GCF_056158685.1). Lineage (NCBI taxonomy): Bacteria > Pseudomonadati > Pseudomonadota > Alphaproteobacteria > Rhodobacterales > Roseobacteraceae > Leisingera > Leisingera sp. ABM4_103. The sequence continues at coordinate 3,471,086 of NZ_JBSWTU010000005.1, forward strand.
CGCGAGCGAAATCTTCCTGCGCCACGCCGCCAGTCTGGCCCGCGAGATGGGCTTCACCCTCGCCAACGTCGACTGCACCCTGGTCTGCGAATACCCCAAGGTCGGCCCGCACGCAGCCAAGATGCGCGAAGTCATGGCCGAGATCCTTGGCATCAGCACAGACCGCGTGTCGATCAAAGCCACCACCTCCGAACGCCTCGGCTTCACCGGCCGCGGTGAAGGCATCGCTGCGATTGCAACCGCAGCCCTGGTGAAGGCATGAAGACATCGCGCCTGGCCTTCCTGATCGGCACCGTCGGCGGCATCGGCTACCTGCGCCCGGCACCCGGCACCTGGGGGTCGCTTGCGGCACTTCCAATGGCCTATGCGCTGCACCAGCTGGGCGGGTTTCTCCTTCTGGCGCTGGCGACTGTGGTCTGCATGGTCGTGGGTGTCTGGGCGGCGGAAGCGATGACCCGCAACCGCGAGAACATGGACCCGTCGGAATTCGTCCTGGACGAGGTCGCGGGCCAGTTCACCGCGCTGTGGGCCGTGTCCTATCCGGCCTGGGCGCATGATATCGAGATCACCGCCCTCTGGCCGGGCTGGATCGCCGCCTTTGTGCTGTTCCGCCTGTTCGACGTCTGGAAGCCCGGCCCGGTCGGCTGGGCCGACCGGCAGAAGGGGGCAACCGGCGTGATGATGGACGACGTGATCGCAGGCATCATGGCCGCCATCGGCGTTGTTGCGCTGGCCTTCCTGTCCCACGGTGTTCTAGGGATGTAGTCATGGACACCGCCGAGCTCATCCGCCGCGCCACCGCCGCGGGCATCACCATCGCCACCGCCGAAAGTTGCACCGGCGGCATGATCGCTGCGGCGCTGACCGACATTCCCGGCTCCTCTGCCGTGGTGGACCGGGGCTTTGTCACCTATTCCAATAATGCCAAGATGCAGATGCTGGGCGTCAAAGCGGAGACGCTGGATGCGGTGGGCGCAGTGAGCGAAGAGGTCGCCGCAGAAATGGCCGCAGGCGCGGTGCGGAACGCGGGTGTCACCCTCGCTGTCTCCGTCACCGGCATCGCCGGCCCCGGCGGTTCGGAGTTCAAGCCCGAGGGCCGCGTCTGCTTCGGCCTCGCCCGCACCGGCAAGGACACCATCACAGAAACGGTGGAATTCGGTGCCATCGGCCGGGACAAGGTCCGCGCCGCCACCCGCGACCGCGCGCTGGAGATGCTCTCACAGGCCATTTCCCAAATCGAACGCGAAACGGGCAGCTGACCCGCTGAAGCGCCCATTTTTTCGGCATTTGCAAAAAAGCCCCGATTTTGGGCGCTATCGAACCCGCTGCCGCTTTTTTCTGCGCCCGACCTGCGCTTTCTCCTGACCTCACCGGTTTTTGAGGGGAAGGAACAATCGGATGAACGGAGCGGATACCGCATGGATCATAGTGGCCACGGCCCTGGTCCTCTTCATGACACTGCCAGGCTTGGCCCTGTTCTACGGCGGGCTTGTGCGTGCCCGTAATGTGCTCAGCGTCTTCATGCATTGCTACGCCATTGCCTGTTTGATGAGCGTTCTGTGGCTGGCTTTCGGCTACACCATCGCCTTCGGAAGCGGCACCAGCGGCCTGTGGGGCGGGCTCGACAAGATGTTCCTGAACGGCGTCACTGCCGACAGCCTGTCGGGCACCCTGCCCGAGGTTCTGTTCTTTGCCTTCCAGATGACATTCGCCATCATCACGCCCGCGCTGATCGTCGGAGCCTATGTGGAGCGGGTGGGTTTTGGCTTTGTCCTGGTGTTCTCCGGGCTCTGGATGCTGCTGTGCTACGCGCCCGTGGTGCATTGGATTTGGGGCGGCGGCTTCCTGGCTGACGGCGGTATCTTCGGCGACACTGGGGTCAAAGACTTTGCCGGCGGCATCGTGGTGCATGAAACCGCAGGCCTCGCAGCCTTGATCATCGCCTTCTTCCTGGGACCGCGCAAAAACCGCACCATCCCGCCGCACAACCCCGGCTATGTGATGATCGGTGCCGCAATGCTGTGGGTCGGCTGGTTCGGCTTCAACGGCGGCTCGCAGCTGGCGGCTGACGGCGGCGCGGCGATGGCGCTGACGGTCACCCACATTTCTGCCGCCACCGCCTCCCTCTCCTGGGCGCTGTGGGAGAAGATCAAATACGGCAAGGCCTCTCTTGTGGGCCTGGTGACCGGCACCATTGCAGGCCTCGCCTCAATCACCCCGGCCTCCGGCTTTGTCGGCCCGGTGGAAGCGCTAATCATCGGTGCCGTCGCCGGCGTGCTGTGCCAGGAAATGGTCAACCTTATCCGCAACAAGATGCAGATCGACGACACGCTGGACGTCTTTGCGGTGCATGGTGTAGGCGGCATCTTCGGCACCATCATGATCGCCGTCTTCGGCGCTGGCGCCTGGGCCGCGCAGCTGGGTGCCCTGGTCATCGTCGGCATCTTCACCGTGGTGGTGACCATCGTGCTGGTGAAAGTCTCCGCCGCGATCACATCCCTGCGCGTGGATCTTGAAAGCGAGACCAATGGCCTCGACCTGTCCGTTCACGGCGAGCGCGCATACGACATGAACAGCTGATCCCTGCTGAGGCAAATGCCACCACTCACCGCAGAGGGCGCAATTTTGGCGCCAGACGGGTCCCTTCAGGGACCCGTTTTTCGTTTCAAGCCAAAAGGTTCAGGACAGAGGCTCCAGCAGCCAGGCCTGCTCCAGCGCTTGGCACCGTTCGCCGATCCGGCCACCGGCGGCGCGCTCTTCGATCAGGGTGACTGAATAGCTGCCGCGATAGAGTTCTTCCACCGTTCTGCCAGGCACCGAAAACGGCGGCCCGTCCATCAGGGACTGGTCATAGTCGAAGCCGATCAGGAGCTGCCTGGCATTGCCTGTGATCCGGTTCAGATGTGCGGCGTATGCCTTTCGGTCTTCGGGTTTTACGACAACAAGCGCAGCACGGTCATAGACCGCGTCCACCGGTCCCAGATCTGCTGAAGTCAGGGTAAAAAAGTCCCCCGCATAAAGCGTCAGCTCTCCTGCCTGGTACCGTGTGAGAGCACCTGTCTGCACCACCTCCGGCTCCAGATCCTGGCGGGCGAACACTTCTTCCACCGCGCCCTGATTGAACTCGACGCCTGTAACACGCAGACCCTTGGAAACCAGCCAGTCCAGATCCAGCGCTTTCCCGCAGAGCGGCACAAAGACGGCCCCCCCGGCCTCCAGCCCGAGCCGGGAGAAGTGTTTGGTCAGCAATGTGTTGGGCGCTGCTTCGTGAAAGCCGATACGGTTTTCGCGCCAGCGCGCCTGCCAGAAATCCTGCTCCATTTTGGGTGTTCCTTCCGCCAAAAACCAAACGCCCCGCGGGGGTACCAATTGAAGCCAGCTTTAGGTCAACAAGTTTCAGGACCGCCGGGCTTTACCGGTACAGTTCCGCCGCGCGGCGTTCAAACGCGCGCACGATGCGCTGCATCGCCTCGTTGAACACCACGCCGATGATCCCCTGCAAAACCGCATTCTTGAACTCGAAATCAACGAAGAATGAGACGTCGCAAGTTCCGTCCTCGCGCGGCGCAAAGGACCAGTTCGACTTCATGTAGCGGAACGGGCCGTCCAGATACTCGGTATCGATCTTTTTCTCGCCAGGGTAAAGAGTTACCCGGCTGCCGAAGCGCTCGCGGAAGACTTTGAACGAGATCACCAGATCCGCCTCCATCACCTCCGCCTCGCCCATCGGCGCACGGCTGCGAATGCGGGCGGCGGCGCACCAGGGCAGGAACTTGGGATATTGCGCGACATCGGCCACCAGATCGTACATCTGCTGCGCCGTGTAAGGCATCTGGCGGGTTTCCGAGTGTGTGGGCATCTGTCCGCTGATTTTCTGCTACAATTACCGGGCGTCATGTCCTATGTACGCGCGGGAAATTCAAGGGGGCAGCCATGTCACAGCGTCCATATGTCATTGATGTGATGATCTCGGCCAAGGCGATTGCAGCACGGATCGAGGAGCTTTGCGCGGAAATTCAGCGTGAATTCGAGGGCACCGACAAGCTGGTCGTGGTCGGCCTCTTGCGCGGCAGTTTCGTGTTCATCGCCGATCTGGTGCGCGAGCTGGATCTGCCGATCGAGGTCGATTTCCTGGAGGCGTCGTCCTATGGCGATGCGATGGAAAGCAGCCGGGAAGTGCGTATTCTCAAAGACTTGCGCGGCGCCATTGAAGGTCGCGACGTGCTGGTGGTGGAAGACATCGTCGACACTGGCCACACGCTGAACCACGTCACCCATCTGCTGCAAAGCCGCAATCCCGCGCGTCTGAAATCCATTGCGCTGCTGGACAAGCCGTCGCGGCGCGAGGTGGATTTCCGCTCCGACTGGGTGGGATTTGAGATCCCGGACGAATTTGTCGTGGGTTACGGAATCGATTACGCGCAGCGCAACCGGAACCTGCCGCACATCGGCAAGGTGCGGTTCACCGGCGAGGGCTGATCGAGCCCGAAACCGGGGGTGCCATGCGTGCACCCCTTGTGCACCCCCTGTACACCGCCGGTGCGCCCTGCCGCAGACGGTTTGCAGAAATGCCACAGAAACCAAGAACCTGTACCCACCCGGAAACCGGCGCCAGTCCGCCGGTTTGGCCGCGCGGCTGGCACATTCCGGCGCAGCGGATTTGCCTTTTTTGTCCAGCACGCTCATCTGGTCTCCGAACGCAGAGATCACAGGAAATCCGCAGATGCACAAAAGTCTGATGCTGGCCGCAGCTGCCGCCGCGGGCTTTGCCCTCGCCCCCGCAGCCTCCTATGCCGGGCCGCCGAAATGGGCGCCGGGCCACAATAACAGCGCCGCCCACCATGCGCCTGGCCAAGTAAAGAAACGCCATTCCCACCACCGCTACATTCGCGGTGATGATTGGTCTTACGTGAAAGACTACCAGCGCTGGGGCCTGGAGCCGCCGCGCGACGGGCACCGCTATGTCCGCCAGGACAACCAGATCTTTGAGGTCGTCAAGGACACGCTTGCGATCATCGGCGCGGTGGCCGTAGTCGACGCGCTGACGAAGTGACGGTCAGCCCAGCAGGTTTCTGACCGTGTGCAGAAAGATCCCGGCGCCGGCCGGGATCGCCGCGTCCGGGAAATCATAGTCCGGGTTGTGCAGCTGCGGCTGGTTTTCTCCGGAACCGAGCCAGAACATCGCAGTCTTGGCGGTCTTGCCGAACTGGCCGAAGTCCTCGGACCAGCGCTGGGGCTGGTTTTGCATCCGCATTGGATAGCCCGCATCCGCTGCCGCTGCCCGCAGCAGCCCAACAGCTTCGGGGTCGTTGGTGCAGGCGTCAAACACGTCGTCGAATTCGATCGCGTGCCCCAGCCCCTCTGCCGCGCAGGACCGTTCCACCAATGCAGTGGCCGCGGTGATCAGCTGTTCCATGCGCGTATCGGTGACGGTGCGCAGGGTGGCCCAAACCTCTGCTTGGCCGGGCGCGATCCCGAATGTGGCCTCGCCCAGCCGGGCGTGGGTCAGCGTGACCAGGGCGAATTCCGGCCGCAGATCACCACCGCTGCCCAGAGCCACCAGACCCGGCAGCAATTGCGCGATGGCTCCGGCAGGCGACACGCCGTCCTGCGGCGCGGCGGCGTGGGAGGTTTTGCCGGTCAGCTTGATCCGCATCCCGCGGGAGGCGCAGTTGGCGGCGCCAGAACAAAGCGCCACCTGCCCCACCGGCAGCCCCGGCAGGTTGTGCAGCGAAAAAGCGTAGTCCGGTGCGATCTGTGAAAATGCGGGATCAGCGATCACGGCCGCCGCGCCCTTGCCGGTTTCCTCGGCGGGCTGGAACAGCAGCACGGCGCGGCCCTTTGCGGGGCGCTGTGCCGACAGGTCCTCCGCCAGGGCCGCAACCATCGTCATATGGCCGTCGTGGCCGCAGAGGTGCCCGCGGCCTGTGTGGGTGGAGCGGTAGGGCTGGTCTGAGAGTTCCTCGATCGGCAAGCCGTCCAGCTCGCAGCGGATCAGGACGGTGGGGCCTTCCACCCTGCCCTCAAAAACGGCAGCGACGCCGTGGCCGCCAAGACCGGTCAGCAGCTGGTCGCGCTGATGCTGGCGCAAGTAGCCCGCCACCATCGCGGCGGTCTTTTCTTCGGCGCCGGAAACTTCGGGGATCTGATGCAGGGCGTGGCGCAGCCGGGTGAGCTGCGCCAGACGCTCCGGCGTCATGCCAGGCCCAGCTTCTTGTTCCGCGCCTCGCGCAGTTGGGCAAAGTCATCGCCTGCGTGGTAGGAGGAGCGGGTCAGCGGCGTGGCCGAGACCATGAGGAAGCCCTTGCCATAGGCGGCTTTCTCGTAGGTCTTGAACTCCTCCGGCGTCACGAAGCGGTCCACCGCGTGGTGTTTGGGCGTCGGCTGCAGATACTGGCCGATGGTCAGGAAGTCGACGTCCGCGGCGCGCATGTCGTCCATCACCTGTTTCACCGCTTGTGCGTCCTCGCCCAGGCCGACCATGATGCCAGACTTGGTGAAGACGGATGGGTCCAGTTCCTTGACCCGCTGCAACAGGCGCAGGGAGTGGAAATAGCGCGCGCCCGGGCGGACCTCAGGATAGAGGCCCGGCACGGTTTCCAGGTTATGGTTGAAGACGTCGGGCTTGGCCTCGACCACCTTTTCCAGCGCGCTGTCATCGCATTTGATGAAATCGGGCGTCAGGATTTCGATGGTGGTCTTGGGGCTGCGGTGGCGCACCGCGCGGATGGTCTGGGCGAAATGCTCGGCGCCGCCGTCCTGCAGGTCGTCGCGGTCCACCGAGGTGATCACCACGTGGTTCAGACCCAGCTTTTCGACCGCATGGGCCACCCGGCCGGGCTCAAACGCGTCCAGCGCGTCGGGGCGTCCGGTGGCGATGTTGCAGAAGGTGCAGCCGCGGGTGCAGATCTCGCCCATGATCATCATGGTGGCGTGGCCCTGGCTCCAGCATTCGCCGACGTTGGGGCAGCCCGCCTCTTCGCAGACCGTGGTCAGCTTGTTGTCGCGCATAATCTTGTGCGTTTCGGCATAGCCCTTGCCGCCCGGCGCCTTGACCCGGATCCAGCTTGGCTTCTTGGGCTGAGCGTTATCGGGACGATGCGCCTTTTCGGGGTGGCGCTGCTCCGGGATCTTTAGGTCTCTCACGTGGGTTTCCCTTCCGGCCTCTGGCTTCTGAGCGGGTGTACCATAGCTGATGTGGCTTGGCACGGGCATATCGTCAACCCTGCCTTGCGGCCAGATCATGGCTGGGGTCACCTGATACACATGCCGTTTTCCTTTGCCAAAGCGCCGCATCGCCGCACATAGTCTAGCTGTACAGGGCAAACGCACGGTTAAATGGTACAGGGAGGACGTGATGGCCAAGGAGCTGGAGAAGTTCAAGGCGGAGCACAAGAAGCTGGCTGCGGGCACCAAGAAATTCACCACCGCTGAGGGCGACAAACTGAAGAAACGGATCGGGATTTCGCTGGGCAACGCCTGGGAGGGCGAGGATTATTTCCGCGAGAGCCTGGCCAAGGCGCGGGCCGACGGGGTGACTTCCGGCAAGATGGCGGATTTTCAGAAGAACAAGCATTTCAAGGACGGCATGACCACCTGGAACAAGGCAGTGGACATTCATCAGGGCGAGGTCGACGCGATGAAGGGCTTCTGCACGGAGGCCAAGGCGCATCTGGCCAAGATGAACAAACTGGCGGCGGATATCGAAAAGGACCTCAAAAAGCGGTCCAAGACCTCGGACTCCAAGAAGGACATAGAGGCGCTGCAGGGCGCGCTGGCCAAGGAGATTGCCGGGGTCAAGAAGGCCTCGGAATACGAGGGCAAGCTGAACGCCATGCAGAAGCTGTATGCGGCGAATTTCCAGAAGAACGTGGCAAAGATCATGAAGGAAACGCCGGACAGCCATGACAAGAAGAAGGACGCGACCGAGCTGCCGCAGCTGCTGGTGGACCGGAACCTCAAGAAATACACCAACCAGGTCGGCGCGCTGGTGAAGGCGATCAACGCCCATTGCGTGGCGGCGATCGACAAGGCGGGCCAGGATCTCAAGGCGGCGGCGCCGGATCTCAAGGCGGCAGCGGCGAAGTACAAGGATCTGAAGAAGATCAATGACCAGTACCAGACCGCCAAGAAGAAGTTCCCGGGCGCCATCGAGGATTCCAAGGACAAGAAGAAGCTGCTGGCGACGCTGAAGAAATTCAATGACCTCACTGCCGCGGCCGAGCGCAAGGTGCGCGGCACCACGGTGACGATCAAGAAAGCTGCGGCCTAGCGCCGCGCCCGCCGGCTGAAAGCGTGGATTGGCGGCAGGCACATGCCGCGATCCGCGCCTTGAAAGACGCATCTGCGCTGCTTGCCGCGGCGCAGAAATTTAACCTGCATCCTGGATTCATGGACGTGTTGATACCGGCTTAGAATCATTTTAAGTCTGCGCGCCGAACGAGCATGAACCTTCAGGAGATTCAGAGATGAAAGCTGGCGTTAAGCTGCCCGACGTGACCTTCCGCACCCGTGTCCGTGACGAGTCGATCGAGGGCCCGAACCCGTTCCGCTGGGAAGACAAGACCACCGCGGATTACTTTGCAGGCAAGCGCGTTGTGCTGTTCTCGCTGCCGGGCGCCTTCACCCCCACCTGCTCCACCTACCAGCTGCCGGGCTTTGAAAAAGGCTTTGCCGACTTCCAGGCCGAGGGCATCGACGCGATCTACTGCATGTCCGTGAACGACAGCTTTGTGATGAACGCATGGGCACGTGCCCAGGAGCTGGAAAACGTGGAAGTGATCCCCGACGGCTCCGGCGAGTTCACCCGCAAGATGGGCATGCTGGTCGCCAAGGACAACTTGGGCTTCGGCAACCGCTCCTGGCGCTATGCCGCCATCGTCAACAACGGCGTGGTTGAAGCATGGTTCGAAGAGCCGGGCCTGTCCGACAACCACGGCGAAGACCCCTATGGCGTCTCCTCCCCGGAGACCGTGCTGAAGCACCTGAAAGAAGCCAAGGCAGAAGTCGCCGCCTAAGGCTTAGCCACTTCAGGCAGTATTGCGGGTCCGCCAAGTGCGGGCCCGTTTTCATTTAGCGGGCAAAGGCCTGTCAGCCGATCAGCTCCGCTGCCTGAGCGCTGGTTTCGCCGTAGTAATCCGCCAGATGCTGCAGCGCGATACGCAGCACCACCTTGCCGGAGCGGGCCGGCCAGCCGAGGCTGCGCTCGGCGGTTTCCAGGCCTTCCAGGTGGCAGCAGCAGCGCAGGGCAATGTCGCCAAGGCCAGCCCCCAGTTTCTGCAACGCCTCCGTCATCCGCTGCTGCGCGGCGGCGCCGGCCTCGTGACTGTTGCTGCGCAGGGCCTGGCTGCCGGGCGTGAAATAAAGCTTCTCCTGCGTCAGGTGGCTGCTGATCTGCGCCAGCTCGAAATCTTCGCGCAGCCTCTTGCCCGCGCTCACCATCCCCGGAGAAAGAAACGGCTTGCCGTCCTTGTCCGACAGCCGCGCCAGCATCTCCAGCGGGGTTTCCGACGTGCCATAACGCGGTTTGCGGCCATAGCCGGACTTGCCGGCGCCGCCGGGGGCCTGGAACGGGGCCTGGGCCTCGGCAAACCCGCCCTCAAGCCGCGCCCGCGCCCGGTTTTCCTGATCGGCAATGATCCCTTTCAGGGCGTTTCGGCCGGCAGGCGTTATGGCATAGCGGCTGATCCGTCCCCTGCGGGAGCAGGAAATCCAGCCGGTGAGCGCCAGTGCCCCGGCCAGCGGCCTCGAAACGGCAACCTTCTGGCCATCGCTATGCTCGCCCTCGCGCACGACAACTGCCATTTCCATACCTTCCGCCGCTGCCAGAACCGCGCCGCCGCGGCTGAGCAGGGTCAGAACGCTGGCGGCTTCGCGCTCAAACCCGGCTGTCAGGCCGCGCGGCGCGGGCCTGTCCGCAGCCGCGCCGGGCTTGGCGGCGGCCTGAAAGCGCCCGGCAAGATAATTCAGAACCTCGTCAATCAGCGGGTCATCCCGCAGGGTTTCCACCCGGCGCACCTGCCGCAGAATGGTGGAAGGATGGCATCCCGCCTTGCGGGCCAGCTGCCGGATCGGGCGGCCCGCCTCCGTATGCTGAAGATAACGGCATGTCTCAAGCGGCACCCAGCCAGGAAAGGGTGCGTGCGGTACGTTTTGCATTTTCAGACCCCCGGTCGTCAATCGGGCCCGCCCGCCGGGCGCGCGCACTGCGCCCGGAGGCTCCTCCACGGTCACCCGACTGGTTTTGAAAAGAAATTCAGATCAGGCGCTATTGTTTCCAGAAAATGAATAATCATCACAAAACGGACCGTTCGCCGGTAGCACCCTCTCCGCAACACCACGATAGGTTGTGTTATAGCAGGTCCGGCACAGAGATTGGAAAGGAGAGGACACATGCAGGATGTATTCAGCCGGGTCACAATGCTCCGCCGCCCGCGGATCTTGTCACGGGCGGCCCGTCTGGGGGCCGGCAGCTATTGCCGCCAGCGCGACCTGCGGCGGGTTCTGGGCTATGGGAACCTGCCCAAGCCAGCCGCGGCGGTGATGCGGCTTCTGGAAATGGAAAGCGCCCTGAACGCGGCGCGCAAGGCCGGCGAAGCGGGGTATTCGATGATCCGCCATGTGGATGTTCTGATCGCGCTGGCGGGCGAAGCGGGCTATCTGCGCGCATCAGGGCGCTCGGGCGATGCAAAAACGGCGGCCCATACGGACCGCCGTTCCATTGCGGCAGAGAGCGCAGCCCCCTGCCCCTGAGACTGGCACCGGGCGTTTACATGAACGCGTCGGGCATCGAGGCTTTCTTCTCGGCGACGTATTCGTCCAGAGCCATTTTGATGGACGGATCCAGAGCCGGCTGCTCATAGGTGGCCAGCAGTTTCTCGACCCGGTTGGTTGCCAGCGCATAGGTGTCGCGGCTGCCTTCCTCTTCCCACTGCTCGAACGGCTTGTAGTCCAGCAGGTCGGACTTCCAGAAGGCCGATTTGAAGTTGGCCTGGGTGTGGGCACAGCCGAGGTAGTGGCCGCCGGGGCCGACTTCGCGGATGGCTTCCATCGCCTGGCCGTTTTCGTCAACCGAGATGCCCTTGGCAAGGCCGTGCAGCGTGCCCAACTGGTCGGCGTCCATCACGAACTTCTCAAAGTCCGCGACCAGACCGCCTTCGAGCCAGCCGCAGGAGTGCAGCATGAAGTTCACGCCGGACAGCAGGCCCATGTTGAGCGAGTTGGCGGTTTCATAGGCGGCCTGCGCATCCGGCAGCTTGGAGCCGCAGAAGGAGCCGGCCGAACGGAACGGCAGGTTCAGGCGGCGGGCCAGCTGGCCTGCGCCATAGGTGACCAGCGACGCCTCGGGGGTGCCGAAGGTCGGTGCGCCGGAGTTCATGTCGATCGAGGACACGAAGGCGCCGAAGATCGCAGGCGCGCCGGGGCGGACCAGCTGGCTGTAGGCAACGCCGGTCAGCACTTCGGCCAGAACCTGGGTCAGGGTGCCGGCCACCGACACCGGCGCCATGGCGCCGCCGACGATGAACGGCGAGATGATGCAGGCCTGCATGTTTTGCGCGTAGACTTCCAGCGAGCCCATCATCACGTCGTCGAAGGTCATCGGCGAGTTGATGTTGGTCAGCGAGGTCATCACGGTGTTGTTCTGCACGAACTCCTTGCCGAACAGGATGCCGGCCATGTCGACCGAGTCCTGGGCGCGGCTGGGTTCGGTGACGGAGCCCATGAACGGCTTGTCGCTGAGGGTCATGTGCGCCATCAGCATGTCCAGGTGGCGCTTGTTCACCGGGATGTCGGTGGGCTCGCAGACGGTGCCGCCGGAGTGGTGCAGCCACTTGGACATATAGGCCAGCTTCACGAACTTGTTGAAGTCGGCCATGGTCGCATAGCGGCGGCCGCCGTTGGCGTCGCGCACGAACGGCGGACCGTAGACCGGCGCCAGCACCAGGTTCTTGCCGCCGATGACCACCGATTTCTCGGGGTTGCGGGCATGCTGGGTGAATTCCGACGGAGCGGTTTCACACAGCTTGCGGGCCAGGCCGCGGGGGATGCGCACGCGCTCGCCCTGCACATCCGCGCCCGCCTCGCGCCAGCGCTCCAGCGCCGCCGGGTTGTCAACGAAATTGACGCCGACCTCTTCGAGGATGGTTTCCGCGTTGTACTCGATGATCTCCAGCGCTTCGTCGTTCAGGATTTCGAAGTTCGGGATATTGCGTTCGATGTACTTGGCCGTCTCGATTTTGACGCTGGTGCGTTCTGCGCGGCGGGCGGCGCCGCCGCCACCCCGGGCGCGCCGGCGCGGTGCTGCTTCTGTCATGGTTTATCCTCACCACAGGCATTTCATTGCGGAGGGTATTATAGCCACCGCGCGGCGCCGCGCCGCAGGATTACGGCCATTCAAGTTGAAAAGCGACATTGACGGGGCATTTTCCCCCGCAAGCGGTGGACTTTGGCATACCTTCTGCGGGCTCAGGGCGGCGGCACCGTGAAAAACCGGGCTGCGCGCGGGCCAAGCGCCAAACCCCCTTGCGGAAAATGCGTTCCTGCCCTATGGCGCGTGCATGACAGAGACATCCCATGACCGCCTTCTCATCATCGACTTTGGCAGCCAGGTCACGCAGCTGATTGCGCGCCGCCTGCGCGAGCTGAACGTCTATTGCGAAATCCACCCTTATCAGAATGTCACCATGGACTTCGTGCGCGAGCTGGCGCCGAAGGCGGTGATCTTCTCGGGCGGGCCGGACAGCGTGACCCGTGAGGGCTCCCCGCGTGTGCCGCAGGAGATCTTCGACTATGGCGTGCCGATCCTGGGCATCTGCTATGGCCAGCAGGTGATGATGCACCAGCTGGGCGGCCAGGTGGTCAGCGGCCACGGCACCGCCGAATTCGGCCGCGCCTATGTGACCCCGAGCCAGGAGCGCATCCCGCTGCTCAACGGCTGGTTCCTGGAAGAGCGCGAGCAGGTCTGGATGAGCCACGGCGACCATGTCTCTAAGATTGCGCCGGGCTTTGAGGTATATGGCACCTCCCCCAACGCGCCTTTTGCGATCACCGCGGACCTGGAGCGCAACTTCTTCGCCGTGCAGTTCCACCCCGAGGTGCACCACACCCCGAACGGCAAGACGCTGTATGAGAACTTTGTGAAGCTTGCAGGCTTCACCGGCGACTGGACCATGGGCGCCTACAAGGACGAGGCGATCCGCCAGATCCGCGAGCAGGTGGGCGACAAGAAGGTTATCTGCGGCCTGTCCGGCGGCGTGGACTCCTCGGTTGCGGCGGTGCTGATCCACGAGGCGATCGGCGACCAGCTGACCTGCGTCTTTGTCGACCACGGCCTGCTGCGCAAGAACGAAGCGGAAGAAGTCGTCAAGATGTTCCGCGACAACTACAACATCCAGCTGATCCATGCGGATGAGAGCGAGCTGTTCCTGGGCGAGCTGGAAGGCCAGTCGGACCCGGAAACCAAGCGCAAGATCATCGGCAAGCTGTTCATCGACGTGTTCCAGAAACACGCCGACACCATCGACGGCGCCGAGTTCCTGGCGCAGGGCACGCTCTACCCGGATGTGATTAAATCGGTCTCCTTCTCGGGCGGCCCTTCCGTCACCATCAAGTCGCACCACAACGTGGGCGGCCTGCCGGAAAAGATGGGCCTGAAACTGGTGGAGCCGCTGCGCGAGCTGTTCAAGGACGAGGTGCGCGCGCTCGGCCACGAGCTGGGCCTGCCCGCCAGCTTCATCGGCCGCCACCCCTTCCCGGGGCCGGGCCTTGCGATCCGCTGCCCGGGCGAGATCACCCGCGAGAAGCTGGACATCCTGCGCGAGGCGGATGCGGTCTATATCGACCAGATCCGCAAGCACGGCCTCTATGACGAGATCTGGCAGGCGTTTGTCGCGATCCTGCCGGTGCGCACCGTCGGCGTGATGGGCGACGGCCGCACCTATGATTACGCCTGCGCCCTGCGCGCAGTTACCTCGGTTGATGGCATGACTGCGGACTACTACCCGTTCACTCATGAGTTCCTGGGCGAAACCGCCACCCGGATCATCAATGAGGTGAAGGGCATCAACCGCTGCACCTATGACATCACCTCCAAGCCTCCGGGCACCATCGAGTGGGAATGACCTGCATTCAATAACCCCGGCCAAGCGGCCGGGGTTATTGTTTTTGTGCAGCCCGGCGAAAAAATAGGATAAAAAGTCGAAGCGGTTTTTCAACGCATTAACCAAACCGACAGGTGTTCATTGGATAATTTCCCTAACGCCCGCTGGTTTGGAGAATCCAATGATCATTTGCCACCCGCTGAAACTTATCTTCATCAAGACCAAGAAGGTTGGCGGCACGTCTTTTGAAATCGCCCTGTCCAGTTTCTGCAACGAAACCAGTGTCATCACACCGATTTCCCCCGACGACGAAGCGACCCGTGCAGAGTTGGGCTATCCGGGCGCGCAGAATCACAAGCAGCAGGTCTGGCCGGACGGCACGGAGACCGCCGCGAAATTCTACAACCACATCCCGGCGGCCGAAGCGAAAGCCATCATCCCGCAGGAGATCTGGGACAGCTACACCAAGGTCACCATCTGGCGGGATCCTTATGATGCCATCATCTCCCGCTATTACTGGGAAAAGGCTGACGCATCCGGCATTCCCTTCGGAAAGTTCGTGCGCGAATTCAAAGGCATGCTGACCGAGAACTGCCGTATCGCTCCGCTGGACGGGCCGGATGCGATGGACGTCTATCTGCGCTACGAGCACCTGGAGCAAGATATCGCCGCGCTTGGCGTCGATGGGCTGTGGGAGCGGTTCTCCAGCCTGCGTGCCAAGGGCGCCATCCGCCCGCGCAGCGGCACCGACCCGGAAACGCTTTATACGCGGCACCCGGGCGCGGCAGATATCGTCGCGGAACAATGCGCCGCCGAAATCCGCAAGTTCGGCTACAAACGCCCTGGCATGGTGCCGGCCGCGGCTGCGCGGGAAGCGGGCAATAAAAATGATTTCATCTTCACTCTGTCCGCCGGGCGGACCGGAACCGCATGGCTGGCGCAATTCCTGGGTGAAAACCTGCAGGTGCGCTCTGTCCATGAACCCTTGGGGGTCGAGGATTTCGGCTCGGCGATGCCGGAGATCCGGCATATGCGCCGGTTCAACACCTTCGGCATGGACGGTGTGACGCGGGACTTCTGGCGCAACAAGCTGGCCTCGCTCCAGGCGCCATATGCCGAATCCAATCACACCCTGGGCAAATGCGGTCTGATCGAGGCGCTGGCAGACAGCAGCATCTGCAACCGCACCACCGTGATCATCCTGCGCCGCGACCTGGCCAAGCAATGCGCCAGCTATGTCGGGCGCAATGATTTCCAGAACATCACCATTCCCTGGCAATGGTATCTCGACATGAACTATCGCAACGTGATGGTGAACCCGTCGAACCTCAGAAAGCTGGGGCAGATCGGCTGGGCCATCTGGTACGCGCTGGAGATGGAAGCGCGCTATGCCTATTACCAGCTCAAGTACGGCGACCGGATCAATTTCGTCGAGGCCCGGCTGGAAGAGGCGACCAAGCCGGACGGCGCCGCCAGGCTGCTGGCGGCTTTGGGCCACGACGGCGTGCCGGTCCTGCCGGAAAAGAAAAACGCCACCCTCAACCAGTCCGGGGTCAACGACGCGCTGACCGCCGAAATCCGCACCTTGCTGGGGCGGCTGAAGTTCGACGCCAAAGCTATCGCCACCGCCTATATCGATGCAGGCCGCACCCTGGACTCCTCCGCCCTGCACAGCGCCGCGGCCTGATTTCCGGGGCGCAGACAGCGCCCGTCCTGCCAGACTGACGGCCCGGCCCGGCTGCGCTTCTGCTGCGGCCGGGCTGTTGTTGTGCTTGACCGCCGGCCGGTATCCCTGTCTGTTCCCGCCAGAGCAAACAGAGAGGCGCCGGCATGGCAGAAGGTGAAGCACGGGCAGGACTGGCGGCCCTTTGGATGGTGGGTGCCATTGTCTCCTTTTCCGCCATGGCGATTGCCGGGCGCGAAGCCGGGCTGACGCTCGACACCTTCGAGATCATGACCTACCGCAGCATGGTGGGTCTGCTGATCGTGGCGGCAGTGCTGACGGCCACCGGGCGCTGGCATCAGGTGCAGCGGGACCGGCTGGGTGTGCATCTGCTGCGCAATGTCTTCCACTTCACCGGCCAGAACCTGTGGTTTCTGGCGGTGACGCTGGTGCCGCTGGCGCAGGTCTTTGCGCTGGAGTTCACCTCGCCCCTGTGGGTCATCATTCTGTCGCCGCTGCTGCTGGGTGAGGTGTTGAACCGGCGGCGGATGCTGGCGGTTGGCCTGGGCTTTGCCGGCATCCTGATCGTCGCCCGCCCCAGTCCGGACACGCTGAACCTCGGCTTGGGTGCAGCGGCCAGTTGCGCGATTTTCTTCGCGCTGACCGCGATTCTGACCAAACGGCTGACAAGGCATGAAAAAACCGCCTCGATACTGTTCTGGCTGACCGCGATGCAGCTGGCCATGGGGCTGCTGGCAGCGGGCTGGGACGGTGATATGGCGCTGCCGGATGCCTCTACCCTGCCCTGGCTGGTGCTGATCGGCATTGCCGGCCTCACGGCGCATTTCTGCCTGACCACGGCGCTGTCACTGGCGCCTGCCAGCGTGGTGGTGCCCGTCGATTTTGCCCGCCTGCCCGCCATCGCGATCCTGGGCATGGTGATTTACGGCGAAGCGCTGGATGCCTGGGTCCTGAGCGGCGCAGCGATCATCTGCATTGCCAATTATCTCAATATTGTTGCAGGAAACCCCGTCAGGTCCGCCCGGAATTGACGTTTCCGGCAAGTTGCCGCTTGGTTACGGTTGATCTGCGGATTTCAGCCCGCTTACCTTCCCGTAAAGCGGCCCGCACCGGCCGCAATTCAGGGAGGAACAATGAAACGCTATCTTGCAACCTCGGCGGCTTTGGCGCTGGTATCGGGCTCTGCCATGGCCAGCGGTCTGGACCGGACCGGGCAGCCGATCGGCCTTATTTTCGAAGAAGGCACCTACGCAGAATTCTCGTTCGCGACCACTTCAGTGGACCTGTCGGGCAATGACCGGACGACTTTGAATCCGCTCGGCTCTGCCACTGGCGACGTTGGCGAACGCTTCAACATGTTCGGCGCAGGGTACAAGCGGGACCTCAGCGAACAGCTGTCGTTTGCCGTGATCTTCGATCAGCCTTGGGGTGTGGACGTGAACTATCCCGTGGGCGGTTCTGTGCTGCTTGGCGGCACAACTGCACAGGCGGATTCCAACGCGATCACCGCCCTTTTGCGCTACAAGTTCAACGAGCGCTTCAGCGTTCACGGCGGCCTCCGCTATCAGGAAATCGACGGCCAGATCAACCTGGCAGGCGCCGCATACGGGGCCATCCCCGGCGGCACCTACAATGTGCGGGTGAATAAGGACGGCGCCTTTGGCTGGGTGGCCGGTGTTGCCTATGAGATCCCCGAGATCGCCCTGCGCGCGTCGCTGACCTACAGCTCAGAGATCGAGCATGATTTCGACGTGGACGAAACCTTTGCCGGTTTCCCGGCAGCAAACGCTTCGACCTCGACAACGACCAAGACACCGCAATCGGTGAACCTGGATTTCCAGACCGGTGTCGCCAAGGACACGCTGCTGTTCGGCGGCATCCGCTGGGCAGAACACAGTGTGACTGACCTCGCCCCCACGACGCTTGGCCGTGACCTGATCGACCTGGATGACTCCTTCACCTACACGCTGGGTGTTGGCCGCCGCTTCAACGAGCAATGGTCCGGTTCGCTGGCGCTGATTTACGCCGATGTGGACGGGGATGACCTGGTGTCGCCGCTGGCGCCGACCCACGGCTATGAAGCGATCCGCCTTGGCGTGCAGTACAAGCAGGATCAGATGACGATCTCTGCCGGCATCCGCTACACCCAGCTGGGCGATGCGGTCGCCTCTCCGGGCGGCAATCCGGTCACCAACTTCCGGGACAACGACGCTGTGAGCTTTGGCCTGAAGGTCGGCTACAACTTCTGATCCTCTGGAAGGCAGCCGAAACTGCAGGCAAGACATCGATCCCGCCCCTTTCCGGGCGGGGTTTTCTTTTGCCGCAAGAAACGGGTCGCCAGGCGCCCGCCTGCGCGTTAGCTGAGCTCTATGAGCCCGCAAAAGACCATATCCTCCCGTGCCTGGGCCGAGCTGATCCTGCTCGGCGTGATCTGGGGCGGATCGTTTTTGTCGATCCGCATCGCCCTGGATGAAATCCCCGTTGTCACCCTGGTTCTGCACCGCTGCGGCTGGGCGGCGCTGTTCCTGTGGGCCGTCGTGCTGCTGATGCGGCTGCCGGTGCCCAAGGACCCGCGGGTCTGGGGCGCCTTTCTGGTAATGGGGCTGCTCAATAACGTGATTCCCTTCGGGCTGATGGCCTGGGGGCAGCTGCACATCGAAACCGGCCTCACCTCGATCCTGAACGCGGCGACGGCGATTTTCGGGGTGATCGTGGCTGCCCTGGTCTTTGCCGATGAGCGGCTGACGGCGCGCAAGGCGCTGGGAGTGGGGCTTGGGTTCCTGGGTGTGGCCACGGCCATCGGGCTGGAGCAATTTGCCAGTTTCGACATCCGCAGCACCGCGCAGCTGGCGGTTCTGGCGGGCACGGTGTCCTATGCCTTTGCCAGCGCCTGGGCGCGGCTGCATCTGTCCGGCCTTCCGCCGCAAGTGGCCGCGGCGGGGATGCTGACCGGCTCCACCCTATGCCTGATTCCGGCCGCGCTGCTGATTGACGGTGCGCCTGTGCTGGCGCTGGAAACCGGCACTTGGATCTCCATCGCCTATTTCTCGCTGATCGCCACCGCCGGGGCCTATCTGCTCTACTACCGGGTGCTGGGGCTAGCAGGCAGCGGCAACCTGATGCTGGTCACGCTGATCATCCCGCCCGTCGCCATCGTGCTGGGCGCCTGGGTGCTGGGCGAGGCGCTGAAGCCGCAGGCCTATGCAGGCTTTGCGCTGCTGGCGGCCGGGCTTGTCATCCTGAACGGCAAGCCCCGGTTGCGGCGCAAGCGCGCACGGAATTGACCCAGCCCGCGCAGAGGATTAGCAAGGCCTGAAACCTTCAGGGACCGAATACCTAATGCTCTACTCTTCCGCACAGGACTGGCGCGATGCGCCGAACAAACGGGTGCTGTTCTTTGGCATGTCCGGGCTTGGCAAAACCTATGTCAGCAACGTTCTGCGCGGCGCGGGCAGCTGGTTCCACTACTCGGTCGATTACCGCATCGGCACCCGGTATATGGGCGAATACATCGCTGACAACGCCAAGGCCGAGGCGATGAAAGTGCCGTTCCTGCGCGAGCTGCTGCTGTCGGATTCGATCTTTATCGGCTCCAACATCACCTTTGAAAACCTGACGCCGGTCGCCGCCTATCTGGGCAAGCCCGGGGATGTGGCCAAGGGCGGGCTGCCCATCGCGGAATACAAGCGGCGGCAGGAGCAGTTCCGGGTTGCCGAGATCCGCGCGCTGCTGGACACCGAGTATTTCGAAGGCCGCGCGCAGCAGCTTTACGGCTATCCGCATTTTATCTGCGATACCGGCGGGTCGATTTGCGAATGGGCCGACGCAAACGACCCGAACGACCAGATCCTGTCCGAGCTTAGCAAGCACACGCTGATGGTCTGGATCAAGGGCGACGACGCCCATACCGAGGAGCTGGTGCGCCGGTTCGACCGCGCACCCAAGCCGATGTCCTATCAGCCGGAGTTCCTGGACCGGGTCTGGCAAGAATATCTCAAGGAAAATGGCATAGCTGAAGGGGATGTGGACCCCGACGCCTTTATCCGCTGGACCTATGCCCAGGCGCTGGCGCACCGCCAGCCGCGCTATCAGGCGATGGCGGATAATTGGGGCATTACCGTCACCGCCGACCAGATCTCAGCCGTAAAGGATGAGGCCGGTTTCGTGGATTTGATCGCCTCGGCTCTTGAGGCCCGCGGCTAAGCCGCTTATCTCTCAGCTTCCGCTATATCGCACAACCTTCCGCAAATCAGGACAGTGACATGCCCATCAAGATCCCCGCAGACCTCCCCGCCTATGACGTTCTGACGAACGAAGGCGTGATGGTCATGTCGCCGGATCAGGCGGCGCGCCAGGATATCCGGGCGCTGCGCATCGGGCTGTTGAACCTGATGCCCAAGAAAATCCAGACCGAGAACCAGTTCGCCCGGCTGATCGGCGCCACGCCGTTGCAGATCGAGCTGAGCCTGATCCGGATGACGGAGCATCAGACCAAGAACACCGCGGCTGAGCACATGGAGGAGTTCTACCACTCCTTTAAGGAGATCAAGCACGAGAAGTTCGACGGGCTGATCATCACCGGCGCACCGATCGAGCATCTAGAGTTTCCGGAGGTCACCTATTGGGACGAGATGCGCGAGGTGTTCGAATGGACCCAGACCAACGTGCATTCGACCTTTGGCGTCTGCTGGGGCGGCATGGCGATGATCAACCATTTCCATGGCGTCAAGAAGCACATGCTGGACCACAAGGCGTTCGGCTGCTTCCGGCATCAGAATCTGGCGCCGGCCTCACCGTACCTGCGCGGGTTCTCGGATGATTTCGTGATCCCTGTCAGCCGCTGGACAGAGATGAAGCAGGCAGAGATCGACGCGGCCCCGGGGCTGCGGACCCTGTTGGGCAGCGATCAGGTTGGCCCCTGCCTGGTTGAGGACAAGGCGCACCGCGCGCTCTATATCTTTAATCACTTCGAATATGACAGCGATACGCTGAAGCAGGAGTACGACCGCGACGTGGCCAATGGCACCCCGATCAACGTGCCGGACAACTATTATCCGAACGATGATCCGAGCCAGCAGCCGCAAAACCGCTGGCGCAGCCACGCGCATCTGCTGTACGGCAACTGGATCAATGAGATCTACCAGACCACGCCATATGAGCTGGATCAGATCGGCCGCTAGGATGCTGGTTTACCTGAGCCTTGCTGCCGCAACCGGCGCCGCGCTGACCGTGTGGCAGGCCGGGCGGCGCGAGGCGGCCGCTGAGGCCAGCCATCCGCCTCAGGGCCAGGTGCTGGTGGTCGGCCGCCACCGGGTGCATGTGGTGGAGATGGGCCAGCCCAAGGGCAGCGCGCCGGACCTGGTGCTGATCCACGGCTCCAGCGGCAATACCCGGGACATGACCTTCCGGCTGGCGCCGGCGCTGGCCCGGGATTTCCGTATCCTGGTCTTTGACCGGCCGGGCCTGGGCTATTCCGACCGCCTGAACGGCAGCGGCGCAACGATCCGCCAGCAGGCTGATGTTTTACGCCAGGCCGCGGCGCAGTTGGGCGCGCAAAAACCCGTTGTGCTGGGGCAAAGCTATGGCGGCGCGGTGGCGCTTGCCTGGGCCGTCGACCACCCAGAGGCGCTGGCGGCGCTGGTGTCTGTTGCCGGGGTTTCGCATCCTTGGGACACGCCGCTGGACACCTTTTACAAGGTGACGTCCTCCCGGATCGGCAGTGCGCTCGCCGTTCCGGCCCTCACCGCCTTTGTGTCCCGTGCCACCGTGATGGAGACACTGGACGCCGTCTTTGCGCCGCAGGCGGTGCCGGAAGGGTATGCCCAGCATTTCGGCATCGGCCTGACCTTGCGGCGCAAGTCCCTGCGAGCCAATGCCCGGCAGCGCGCCAACCTGCTGGCGGAAGTGAAAGCGTTGGCGCCGCAGTACAGCCGCATCGGGGTGCCGGTCGAAATCATCCATGGCACCGCGGATGACACTGTCAGCCCCAACATCCACGCGCGGCAGCTGGTGCGGGACGTCCCGAGTGCTGCCCTGACCCTGCTGGAGGGGATCGGCCACATGCCGCACCACGTGGCAACCGATGAGGTTGCCGCCGCGGTGCACCGCGCTGCCGACCGGGCACGTTTGCGTTAATGCGATTCACATTCCATACTCTCTCCCCATATAAGGGATTGAGGACAGAAGGGTTTTGCACATGACGCTGCCATTTGACGGGGCCATCAGCCGCTATTACCAGACCGGCGCGCCGGAGGAGGTCCGCAAGGCGATCCAGGATGCGGACAAGGACGATATCCTTAACCCCAGCTACCCCCACAAGGAGCGCATGGGGCGTAAAACCTATGAGAAGGAGCTGGAGGCGCTGCAGATCGAACTGGTCAAACTGCAGGCCTGGGTCAAAGCCAGCGGCGCCCGCATTGCCATCGTGCTGGAAGGGCGCGATGCGGCCGGCAAGGGCGGCACCATCAAGCGCTTCCGCGAAAACCTGAACCCGCGCGGCGCCCGGGTTGTGGCGCTGTCCAAACCCACCGCCGAAGAACAAAGCCAGTGGTATTTCCAGCGCTATATCGAACACCTGCCCTCGGGCGGCGAAATCGTGTTCTTTGACCGCAGCTGGTACAACCGCGGCGTGGTGGAAAAGGTGTTCGGCTTTTGCACCGATGATCAGCGCGAGCGGTTCTTTCACCAAGTGAAAGGGTTTGAGCAGGCGCTGGTGGACGACGGCGTGCTGCTGTTCAAGTTCTGGCTCAATGTCGGCCGGGCTGAGCAGCTGCGGCGGTTTCTGAAGCGGGAATCCGATCCGCTGAAGCAATGGAAGCTGAGCGCGATCGACGTCAAAGGGCTGGAGAAATGGGACGAATACACCGCCGCAATCTCCGAGACCCTGGAACGCAGCCATTGCCCTGAGGCCCCCTGGACCATCGTGCGCTCTGACGGCAAACGGCGGGCGCGGCTGGCGGCGATCCGAGCGGTGCTGACCGCCATCGACTATGACAACAAGGACGCCAAGGCCATCGGCGCCCTGGACACGGAAATTTGCGGAGGCCCGGACATCTGGGATGCCTAAACGCGGTTATCATCACGGCAACCTGCGCCAGGCGCTGGTCGAAGCCGCCCTGCAGCTGATCGAGGCCAAGGGCCCGACCGGCTTTACCCTGTCGGAAGCGGCCAAGACAGCAGGCGTCACACCGGCGGCGGTATACCGCCATTTCGAAGGGCGCGAAGACCTGATCGCCGAGGCCTCGCGCCAGGGCTACATCATGTTCGCCGATCTGATGCAGCATGCCTATGACAAGTATCAGCCGTCGGCGCTGGCGGCGTTCGAAGCCACTGGCCGCGCCTATCTGGCCTTTGCCCGGAAACACCCGGGCCACTACATCGCCATGTTCGAAAGCGGCATTTCCGTGAACCGCACGCCGGAGCTGGCCGACGCCGCCGCCCGTGCCCGGGCGATCCTGGAACGCGCCGCCGCGGACCTGAGCCAGCATATCCCGGCAGAGAAACGGCCGCCGGCCTCGATGTTCTCGGCGCATGTGCTGGCGATGAGCCACGGTGTGGTGGAGCTATATGCGCGCAATTCTCCCGGCGCCACCTCCCCCTTCCCGCCCGAGGATCTGCTGGAAAGCGGGATCGGCATCTATCTGCGCGGGCTGGGGCTGATTGAACCGGACAGCTAGAAGCGGCCGGCGGGCTGCGGTGCGCTCAGCTCGTCGCCGACATTGACCAGTTTCACTTCGCCGATGCCCTTGATGTCTTCGGGGCCGATGTCGGTCACGTGGAATTCCTCGGACAAGGCATCCTTCATTTCCTCCGGCGCGACGATTTTCATCGGATTGGCAAAGACTTGCAGGCGGGAGGCCAGGTTCACTGCCGGGCCGAACACGTCATAGACGTACTTTTGGATCCCCACCACAGAGCCGACGGCAGAGCCGGTGCCCAGCCCGATCCGCGCCTGCCACTTGTGCTGGTGGCTTTGGTTGCGCCGCTCCAGGTAGCGCAGGAAGCGGGTGGCGCAATGGGCCACGGCGGTGGCGTGTTCGGGCATCGGTTCCGGCATTCCGGCCACCGCCAGGTATGCGTCGCCAATGGTCTTGATCCGCTCGCAGCCATATTGCTCGACGATGCGGTCAAAGGCGGTGAATATGTCGTTCAGCTCCCCCAGCGTGACCGTCGGATCGGTGCGGGAGGCGAAATCGGTGAAGTTGACAAAATCCAGCATCACCACCGATACCTGCGGGTAAAGCTGCGGGGTGACGACGCCGAAGGTCTTGAACTCCTCGTAGACCTGGCGCGGCATCAGGTTCAGCAGGAGCCGCTCCACCCGCTCCTTCTCGCGCTCCAGCTCGCGGGTGTTACGCTCGACCATGGCGGAATAGCTGTCGATCATGCTTTCCAGCTCGCGGATGCGGGTGATGTTCTGGCATTCCACTACCAAAAGCGGCTCGTCCAAATGGCTGGCTTGCGAGATGTTGATGGCGAACACCAGGGTGCGGCGCTTGCGCTTGATCTTCAGCTCCGCCGAATAGCGCAGCCCCTCCTCGCACAGCGGCCCCAGATCCTCCCGGTTCAGCCCCTCAATCGCGTCAGTCAGCGACGCTTCCGGTCCCGGGGTGCTGAACCATTCCGCAAAGGGCTGATTATGAAAGACAAACCCAAGGTCCGAGGACCGCACGACCGCCACCCCCACACCGATTGCACGCAACAGTTGCTCGTTGATGGCGGCAATGCTCATGCCGCGTTCCGGGTGACGATGATGTTGCGCTTGGCCTCAATCGCGGCAAGCGTCGTGCGCACATCCGGCTCAGCGAGGCCATGCTGCTCCAGCGCCTCCTTGAGCAGGGCCGCCATTTCGTCGAAGTCCTCGTGGGTGATGCCGAGGGCCCTGTGCACCGCCTCCAGCCGCTCGTCGCTGAAGGAGGCCGGGCCGCCCAGGAGCGAGGAGATGAACTTGGTCTGGTGATCAATCAGCCGCGCCATATCGACGTCGGCGAAGTAATCGCCGATCTGATCGGAGTTGAGCGCCATCTCGTAGAATGTCATCACGACGCGGCTGATGGCACTGAACCCGCCGTATTTCTCGTAAATGGTTTGCGGCATGGCAGCTTTCCCCCATCAGGAAGCAGTGCCGCCGATGTTACGACAGTTTTGCGAAAAAGTTAACGCCCCTGGAACCTGACCGGGTCCCGGACCGGAAATCACCGCAGTTTGCCTTGGGCGCAGACCCTGCCCCGCCTCAGGCCGCGCTTTCGCCTGCGCCCTGGTCGGTGAAGGTCACCAGATCGGAAACGATGCCCTGCAGACCTTCGATCAGCTCAACCGTTGGCTGGGCTGTCAGCAACGGCGCCATTTCCTGGATCAGCGGCAGCGGCAAGTCCCACCAGCGCAGTTCCTGCAGCTTGCCGCAGACCGCGTCGTCGAACCGTTTGCGCACCAGCTGCGCAGGGTTGCCCGCCCAAACCTCG
Source organism: Leisingera sp. ABM4_103 (assembly GCF_056158685.1). Taxonomy (NCBI): domain Bacteria; kingdom Pseudomonadati; phylum Pseudomonadota; class Alphaproteobacteria; order Rhodobacterales; family Roseobacteraceae; genus Leisingera; species Leisingera sp. ABM4_103. Next base: position 3,496,330 of record NZ_JBSWTU010000005.1, read on the forward strand.
TAAGGGCCCACATCACTGGCGACAGTCGCGTTCGGGCTGATCACAGCCCCGTTGCCGATGGTCACGCCGGCGAGCACAGTGGTATTGGCGCCAATCCAGACGTCATTGCCGATGACAACATCGCCGGCCCCGTGCCGCGGGACGTGAACCCCGGCGCCGCCCAGTTCTTCGGTGAAAACCTCACCAAAGGGAAAAGCAGTGATCCGGTCCAGCATCGGCGAGGCATCCAGCAGGATCCGCACCCCCCTGCCAATGGAGCAATACGAGCCGATCGACACATCGGCCCCGCCGCCCTGCTCCTGGATGTCCAGATCCTCATAGCCGTGGGTGAAACGGCCGATTTCCAGCTGCCCATTGCCGATTGGGGCAGTCTTGAAGTTTCCCGGTGTTGCCATGCTCTGTCCTGCCTTCGCTATATGGTCACTCGAATTCGAGAACAAAGTAGAAAAACTTTCTAAAAAAAACCTGAAAGCGTCCCGTAAAAGAGGAGCGGTGCAGAGGAAGGGCTGCTCAGCCGCGCGCCCTTCCGTACCCATTCCGATGATGAATCAGCGCTTCAGTGCGACAACTTCCATACACATCCTGTATCTTTCGCTGATGCCGAAGCGGACTGGTTCCATTCCGACCTCCCTCAGCAAGGAATACAGACGGTGGCGTGAAAAGTTATGGAAATGCTCCATCTCACTCCAATACGGGTTTTGCTTTATGCCCGTCGCGTAATCCCAGCAGAAACTCTCGGAATTCGGCATCGAAATCAGCAGCGGCCCGCCCGGCTCCAGAAGATCCACCGCCGCCTTCAGGAACGGTTTTGGGAACGGCACATGCTCCAGCACGTCCATCATGCTGACGACAGAGCATTGCCTGCCGAGATCCAGCTGTTGAATGTCCTCGCAATACGCCTCGATCCCGATCTGCAAAAGCGCGTCAACATTTGGCTTGCGGAGGTCGACTCCAATGGGTTCAAAGCCGAATTCGCGGGCAGTGAACAGCAGCGAAGCATTGCCAAAGCCGATGTCCAGCCAAGGGCCGCTGGAGGCATAGGGCAGAACCTTCTCCACCATCTTAGCCGACACATGGCGGTTCTTTTCCATTTCATGGCCTACGGTCTTGTTTGGAGTCGTCTGTGCAAACAGGACGTCAAACGCCTCATCCGTGAAATAGCCGTTTGTGAAAACATGGGAGCAAGGCGCGCATTTGTTCCAAATGATTTCGGGCTTGAAAACAGGGTTGTATTTGGCCTCTCTGGAGCAATCGCCGCGGTAAATTTCCGAAAACTCAGTCGCTTCGCACAAGGGGCAGCTTGTAAAATCGTGCCGTTCCTTCAATCCCATAACTCCTGTCAAATTTATCAGGCGCCGCGCCAGCGGCACATGCGTGGAAATTGACGGGCAGAACTTAAGATTCGCCTAAAATCGAGCGGGAATACTGCATAGAAAAAGGGGCCGCCAAAAGGCAGCCCCTTCCAAAAAAGCGTGAAGCGAAAATCAGCGCTTGGAGAACTGGAACGAACGGCGGGCTTTGGCCTTACCGTATTTCTTACGTTCCACAACGCGGCTGTCGCGGGTCAGGAAGCCAGCAGCTTTCAGAGCGCCGCGCAGCGCGGGATCATAGAGCTGCAGCGCTTTGGAGATGCCGTGCTTGACCGCACCGGCCTGACCGGACAGGCCGCCGCCCTTGACGGTGGCGTAGACGTCGAACTCGCCTTCCACGCCGGCAACCTGGAACGGCTGGCGCAGGATCATCTGCAGCACCGGACGGGCGAAGTACTTGTTGATTTCCTTGCCGTTCACTTCGACCTTGCCGGAGCCCGGCTTGATCCAGACACGGGCAACAGCGTCTTTACGCTTGCCGGTGGCATAGGAGCGGCCCAGTTCGTCACGAACCGGCTCACGCGCGATGGTTTCCTCAGCCGCTGCTTCCACACCGGTTGCAGCTGCGAGCTCTTCGAGAGTGTTGATCTGATCAGCCATCGATATCAGCTCCGGGTGTTTTTCTTGTTCATGGATTTGACATCCAGAACTTCGGGGGCCTGGGCTTCATGCGGGTGCTCGGCACCGGCATAGATACGCAGGTTGGTCATCTGCTGGCGCGCCAGGCGGTTGCCCGGCAGCATGCGCTTGACGGCCTGGAACACGACGCGCTCCGGGTGTGCACCTTCCAGGATTTCCTGTTTGGTGCGCGACTTGATGCCGCCCGGGTGGCCGGTGTGCCAGTAGAATTTTTCGTCACGCTTTTTGCCGGTCATCTGCACCTTGTCGGCGTTGATGATGATGACGTTGTCGCCCATGTCCATATGCGGAGTGAACGAGGCTTTGTGCTTGCCACGCAGGCGCATGGCAACGATCGAGGCAAGACGGCCCAGAACAACGCCCTCGGCGTCGATCAGGATCCACTTCTTCTCGATATCTGCCGGAGTAGCAGAGAAGGTTTTCATGGCAGGTCAATCCTGTTTGTCGTGAAGGCAGAATCCCGGAACGGGTCCGCCTGAATGCGATGGACGGGGTTTACGGGGATCAGACTGCCGCGTCAACAGGGGCAAACAAGAATAAATCGTTGCAATACAACATCTTACAAAATAGGTACTATTTTACCCCACGATTTCAGACGCTGATCTGCTCCGGCGGGTTGTCCAGCAGGGCGCGCAGCCGCAGCATTGCCTCCTCGAACTGCTTCAGCGGCACATGGGCATTGATGGCAATGCGCACCGCATGCGGGGCGCGGCCGTCGCGCAGAGCAAATTCATCGGCGGACCGGATCTGCACTCCGTTTGCCTCTGCCGCGCGGGTAAAGGCCGCCGCCCGCCAGCCCGACGGCAGACGCAGCCACAGGAACGGCACATCCGGGTTCCAGGTGAGGTCAAAGCCGCCAAGCGCGTTGACCGCGACCCGCACATAGCGGGCCATCTCGGCGCGCACATTCTCCACCAGCCCCGGCAGCCGCGGGTCCGTCAGCAGGATGCGGACCAGATCGGCCAGCGGCTGCGACAGCCCGAAATAGCCGTATTCCGCCACCCGCCGCAGATCCGCCGCCCGCCCCTCCGGCGCCAGCGCAAAGCCGACGCGCAACGCGGGCGTCAGGATCTTGGAGATCGAGGACACATGCCAAGCGAGTTCCGGCGCCAGCGCCCGGTAGCTGGGCGCGCGGGACTCGCCCAGGCGGTAGCAGTCGTCCTCGACAATCTGCACCCCGTGGCGGCGGGCAATCCGGATGATGTCCTTGCGCCGCTCCAAGGGCGTGTAAAGCCCGGTGGGATTATGCACCTCAGGGCTGGTGCACAGAACCGTGGCGCCGGTTTTGCGGATGGCCAGTTCCATCGAATCCGGGCGGATGCCGTGTTCGTCCATGGCGACTTCGACCACCTGCGCCCGCAGCAGCTCCGCCGCGCGGCGGAACCCCGCATAGGTCAGGTCCTCGACCATGATCACCGGCTGCGGACCCTGAAGGATCGCCTGCAGCACCACCATCAGACCGTTCTGGCCGCCGTGTGTTAGTACAATGTCATTTTCGGTCACGGTTCCGACCGGCGATTGCCCCACCCAGGCGGCAGCGGCCTGGCGCACCGGCAGATAGGCGTCGCGGGTCGGATAATTCAGGAATTTGCGCGCGTCGCCTTCGGCCACCTTGTACAACGCCTCGCGCACCGCGGCCACCTGCCCCATATCGGCAATCCGCGGGCTGAACAGGCTGACATGGCCGGGATCGCGCGCCTCAGCCAAATGCAGCTGCCGCGACCATACGTCATCCGGCACCGGTTTCTTTTTTTCGGCTACAAAGGTGCCGCGCCCGACCTCTGCCTCCAGCACGCCCTCATCTGTCAGGATGCTGTAAGCCCGGGCAACGGTGCCGGGCGTGATGCTCAACTGGTACGCGAGATCGCGCACCGGCGGTAGCTTTGTACCGATTTTCAAACTGCCGGCGTCAATGGCGGACCGAATTGTGTCTGCCACCTTTTTGTACTTCGGACCCTTGGCCTCTCCCAGGCTCTGCGGCCAAATTGTACCCATTACAATCCATCCTTGGACAATACGCCTGCCCCTTTGTATCAGAACACCACGACAAATCAACAGGATTGTATCAACACAATACGAAGGAAGCCTCCCATGGCACAGCACACGCAAATGGCACAATCGAATATGTCCTTTCTGAACAGCCGCCCGGCCCTGCCGGTTCTGGCGCAGTGGGCCGTCCTGTTTGCCGTGCTGGTCACCAAGTGGAGCCTGCGCCACCGAACCCGGTGCCAGCTGAAACACCTGAGCGACGCGCAGCTGAAGGACATCGGGCTGAGCCGCGCCGACGCCCATTATGAAGCGACTCTTCCGTTCTGGCGCCCATGATCCCCTGGGCAATAGAACAACCTGACGGCCGGGGTTCGCCCCGGCCTTTTTTTTGCGCCCGTTTTCTTTCACCTGCCGCCGCCAGGCGGCCCCCCCCGCCCATGCGTTACCAGCCATGCGGAAATTAAAGGTTGAACGAATCTTTCATGGGTCCTACATGCCCCCTCACTTTCGGCACCGATCCCAACCCCGGACCCTTATCCGGGGGGGCGCTAAGGGCCGTCTGGATTGTCATCTGCTGGAACGAAGGGGAGCGCCATGAAAGACGCCAACCTCTTCCAACTGGGGATCGGTCTGGAGACAGGCGCCCATGAGGAAGATACCGCCCGCGGTGTAACTGCCGCGAATCTTGATGCTGTTGTGGATTCCGACCGCGAAGACCATTTCATCCGCAAGGATGGCAAGGTGTTTGCCGGCACGCATCTGATCATCGAAGTGATGAAGGGCACCGGCCTGGACTGCGAAGAGCGCATCCAGAACGCCTTCCGCAAATGTGTTGAGGTCTGCGGCGCCACCCTGCTGCACATCCACACCCACAAGTTCTCGCCCCAAGGCGTGTCCGGTGTTGCGGTGCTGGCGGAAAGCCACATCTCTGTCCACACCTGGCCGGAAATCGGCTACGGCGCCTTTGACGTGTTCATGTGCGGCGACGCCGAGCCGTGGAAAGCCGTCGGCGTGCTGAAAGAAGCGTTCAACACCGACATGGTGGAAGTGCGCGAACTGCTGCGCGGGGAGGAGCTGATCGCCAAAGAGGTGGCGGCATGAGCGATGCCGTCAAGAAGGAGTGGGTCACCGAGAGCCTGCACGCGCATTACGCCCAGCGTCTGCGTGTGGACGAGATGCTCTATGACAGCAACACCGAGCACCAGCGCCTGAAAGTGTTCCAGAACGGCCAGTTCGGCCGCATTCTGACGCTGGACGACGTGGTGCAGACCACCGAAGGCGACAACTTCATCTACCATGAGATGCTGACCCATGTGCCGATCCTGGCGCATGGCAACGCAAAGCGCGTGCTGATCATCGGCGGCGGCGACGGCGGCATGGCCCGCGAGGCGCTGCGCCACACCTCGGTAGAGCATGTCACCATGGTAGAGATCGACGGCGGCGTCGTGGATTTCTCGAAAGAGTATCTGCCGATGCTGAGCGACGGCGCCTTTGACGACCCGCGCCTCAATCTGGTGATCAACGACGGTGCGCTCTTCATGAAAGAGAACACCGAAAAGTTCGACGTGATCATCGTCGATTCGACCGACCCGATCGGCCCTGGTGAAGTGCTGTTCACCGACACCTTCTATGGCCACGCGGCGCGGTCGCTGACCGAGGACGGCATCATCGTCACCCAGAACGGCGTGCCGTTCATGCAGGGCGATGAGCTGACCGGCACCCTGCGGGCATTCCAGGCGCTGTTCGCTGACGCGTCCTGCTATCTGGCGACCGTGCCGACCTATGCCGGCGGGCCGATGGCGTTCGGCTGGGGCAGCCACTCGGACAAGGCCCGCAATGTAAGCCTGGAAGATCTGCAGGCACGCTTTGCCGCCGCCGGGATCGACACCGGGTACTACAATCCGGAGGTTCACAAGGCCGCATTTGCCTTGCCGAACTACGTGAAGAAGCTGTTCCCGTAAGCGGGAGGCATGAGGGGGCTCCGGCCCCCTTTTTCATGTCAGCGGCTGAGTTGGGTGATCGCGTTCAGCATCCTTGACGCAAGCATGAATGAAACCTGAACTAAGCCCGTTCCATTCAATTCGCCTGTCGCGCCAGCGGCAGGCACGCGTCCGCCCGCCCCACGGCGGGCGCGTTCCGCGCCCACCCAGGCGAACGCTTAATTTATTGATCCGGCCGAGGGGACGGCCCCGGCCCTAACGTTGCGCGCCGATCCCCCTTGGCCTGACTGCCAGTCTTTGCTAGGCGCGGCGGGAGCTTAATCACACGTGGCAGGCCAAATGCAGCGCGACCCCATCCTTGTTGTTGACCGCGAGACCGGCGAGACCTTTGAAGAGGTTGTGCTGGGCGAGAAATGGATCCGCTGGGCCTATCAGAACGCCAGCGCCAGACCGGTGGAGAAACTGCTGTTCCGCTCCACCCTTATCAGCCGGCTGATGGGCGCCTGGTTCGATTCTCGGATATCCAAGGGCAAGATCGCCAAGGTGATCGAGGATCTGTCAATCGACATGTCGGAGGCCACAGCAGCTGCGGACAGCTACAGCTGTTTCAACGACTTTTTCGTGCGCCACCTGAAGCCCGAAGCCCGCCCCTTCAGCGATGATCCGAAGGACATCGTTTCCCCCGCCGACGGCCGGGTGCTGGTGTTCCCTGAACTGGCTGAGGATGTCTTTGTTCCGGTCAAAGGCTACCCGATGTCGGTCCGCACCATGCTGCCCGGTATTGCAGAGCGCTTCATCGGCGGCGCGCTAGCCATCGTGCGGCTGTGCCCGGCGGACTATCACCGCTATCACTTCCCCGCCGCTGGCCGGATCACCGGCGCCCGGGACATACCCGGCGCGCTGCATTCGGTGAACCCGATTGCGCTGGGGGCCGGGCCGGACGTGTTCGGCGAGAACAAACGGACTTGGACGCTGATTGAGACCGAAACCCTGGGCACCTATTGCTTTGTCGAGGTGGGCGCCTTTGGCGTCGGCTCCATCGTCAACACCCGCACCGAAGGCACGGTGCGGAAGATGGACGAGAAGGGCTATTTCAAGTTCGGCGGCTCCACCGTGGTGGTGGTGTTCGAGCCGGGCAAAGTCCGGTTTGCGGATGACTTGGCAGCCAACAGCGCCAAAGGCCGGGAGACGCTGGTCAAGGTCGGCCAGCCGCTGGCCACCGCGCTTTAACGCTTGGGCGGGATCGAATAGGTCATGGAGGCGCGGGCGACCGGCTCCTCCATGCCTTCGGAGTACATCAGCACATCCGCCACCGCCAGAACCCGGCCCAGCTTCAGCAGCCGCGCCTCGGCAATCACATCCGCCCTGGCGACCGGCTTGCGCATGAAATCCAGCGAGCAATTGGTGGTCACCGCCAGCGCCTCGCGCCCCAGACGCGACAGGATCAGCGCGTAGATCGCGCAGTCGGCCAGCGCAAACATCGACGGGCCCGACACGGTGCCGCCGGGCCGCAGGTGCCGCTCCGCCGTCAGCAGCCGCATCCGCAGACCGTGTTCATCCATCGCGTCGATGGCAAAGTCGTCTTTCACCTGCGGAAAGATCTCATGCAGGTAGTCCGTCAGACCTGCGACATCAAATGCCAGTGCCATGCTTTTCCTTTCCCTTCGCGCTGACTAGAGTTGCCGCAAGCTTTGGGAGGAGAGCAAGATGGCAATTCTGGAACGTTGCGACACAGGGAATATTGCCCGGCTGACGATGAACACGCCGGAGAAGCTGAACGCCCTGTCGGACGAGATGCTGGCGGCGCTGCAGGAACAGATAGATGCCTTGCGCGAAGACAGCAGCATCAAGGTGGTGATCCTGTCCGGCGCGGGCAAAGGTTTTTGCGCAGGCCATGATATCAAGCAGATGACCGCAGGGCGCGCAGGCGAAGATGGCGGCAAGGCCTATTTCCAGGATCTGTTTGCCCGCTGCACCAGCGTGATGACGGGGCTGCAGTCCCTGCCCCAGCCGGTAATCGCCCAGGTCCATGGCATCGCCACGGCGGCGGGCTGCCAGCTGGTCGCGTCCTGCGATCTGGCGGTGGCGGCGGAGGGCACCAGATTTGGCGTCAACGGGGTGAACATCGGCCTCTTCTGCTCCACCCCGATGGTAGCGCTGTCGCGCAACATCCCGCGCAAGCAGGCGTTTGAGCTGCTGACTACAGGCGAGTTCATCGGCGCCGCCCGCGCGGTGGAGCTGGGGCTGGCCAACCGCACCGTGCCGCTGGAGGCGCTGGAGGCGGAAACCGCCAAGCTGGCCGAAACCATCGCTGCGAAACTGGGCGCGGCGGTGAAGATCGGCAAACAGGCGTTTTATGAGCAGCTGCAAATGCCGCTCGACCAGGCCTATGCCTATACCAGCGGGGTGATCGTCGAGAACCTGATGTACCGCGACACCATCGAAGGCATGGCCGCCTTTATCGAAAAACGCGCGCCTGACTGGCAGGAATAAGTTTTTCGGAAAATTTTCGGAGAGCTTTAAGCTTTGTTTACCAATCGAAACCTATTGTTTCCTCAAGACGCCAGCCAACTGCCTTTCAATTCGGGCGGAAAGATGGCAAAGATTGGGCAAGGCCGACGCACTGTCACTGGCCTGCACAATTTGGGCTGCTGCTGCGGAAGGGTCCCTCCAACCGGTTCTCTCTCACCGGTCAATCATTCCCGCGGCGGCGGCCCCAAATTACCCTGCCCCTGACGAACTGACACCCGGACGTCGCGCGTGCGCGGTTTCCGGCAGCTCTGCCGCAGCCCCACGCGCCCAAGCCGGTTGCACAGGCCCTCACCCTGCCCTATGTGGCGGGCATGACAGATCATTCGGCACAAACACTGCATATCGTGGGCGGCGGCATGGCCGGCTCGGAAGCGGCCTGGCAGGCGGCGAACATGGGCGTATCCGTGGTCATCCACGAAATGCGCCCCAAGGTGGAGACGTTTGCCCACCAGACCGGCAACCTGGGCGAGATGGTGTGTTCCAACTCCTTCCGTTCCGACGATGATGAGCAGAACGCGGTCGGCCTGCTGCACTGGGAAATGCGCCAGGCAAACGGGTTGATCATGACCACCGCCGATCAGCACCGCCTGCCCGCCGGCGGCGCCCTGGCCGTGGACCGCGAGCCCTTTGCCGAAACCGTGACCGCCAGGCTGAAGGCGCATCCGAATGTGTCGGTCTCTTACGAGGAGATCACCGAACTGCCCGCCGGCGGCCACTGGATCTTTGCCACCGGCCCGCTGACCTCGCCGGAGCTGGGCAAGGCGATTCAGGCTGAAACCGGCGCTGAGGCGCTGGCCTTCTTCGATGCCATCGCGCCGATCGTCTATGCCGAGTCGATCGACATGTCGAAGGCCTGGATGCAGTCGCGCTATGACAAGGGCGAAACCGAGGAGGAGCGCACCGCCTACCTCAACTGCCCGATGGACAAAGACCAGTACGAAGCCTTCATCGACGCGCTGCTGGCCGCCGACAAGACCGAATTCCACGAGGGCGAGACCGCTGGCTACTTCGACGGCTGCCTGCCGATCGAGGTGATGGCCGAACGCGGCCGCGAAACCCTGCGCCACGGGCCGATGAAGCCGGTGGGACTGACCAACCCGCATCAGCCGGACGTCAAAGCCCATGCCGTGGTGCAGCTGCGCCGCGACAACGCGCTGGGGACGCTGTTCAACATCGTCGGTTTCCAGACCAAGATGAAATACGGCGCCCAGACCGAAGTGTTCAAAATGATCCCGGGACTGGAGAACGCCAGTTTTGCCCGCCTCGGCGGCATCCACCGCAATACCTTCATCAATTCGCCCACCCTGCTGGACGCACAGATGCGGCTGAAGTCCAAGCCTAACATCCGATTTGCCGGCCAGATCACCGGCGTTGAGGGCTATGTCGAAAGCGCCGCCATGGGCCTGCTGGCCGGCCGCCTGGCCGCGGCAGAAATCCTCGGCCGGGACTTGCCCGAAGTGCCGCAGGACAGCGCTATGGGCGCGCTGATCCACCACATCACCGGCGGCGCCGAGGCCAAGACCTTCCAGCCGATGAACGTGAACTTTGGCTTGTTCCGCCCGGTGGACGGCCTGAAAGGCGGCCGCCGCGGCCGCAAGGACCGCTACAAGGCCTATACCGACCGCGCCAAGACCGTCTGGCAGGAGTGGCTCAGCAACTTTTCCTAGACGGAATACGGCCGCGGGGCCTAAACTTGCGGCATGAGCGAAAAGTTTCTGAACAAGGCCTATGACCTTGAAACACCGGAAGCGACCCTCAAGCACTACGACCAGTGGGCCGCTTCCTATGACGCAGAGATTGCCGAAAACGGGTATGCGACACCGGGGCGGATCGCCCAGGCATTGGCGAAATTCCAGAAAGACCTGAGCGAGCCTGTTCTGGATTTCGGCTGCGGCACCGGCCTGTCGGGCATGGCGCTGCGGCTGCAAGGCTTTGAAACCGTCGACGGAATGGAGCCTTCCGAGGAAATGCTCGCCCAGGCCCGCAGCAAAGGCGTTTACCGGAAGCTGACGCAGATTGATGTTTCCAACAAGAAGCCGATCCCGGAAGGCGCCTACCGCCTGATCACCGGCTGCGGTGTGCTGGGTACCGGCGCGGCTCCGCCCGTGGTGTTCGACATGATCATGCGCGCCTTGCCGCGCGGCGGGCTGTTTGCTTTCTCCTACAACGACCACGCGCTGGAGGACCCCGCCTATACCGGCAAGCTCAACGAATGGCTGGACTGTTCGGCGGCACGGCTGCTATTCCGGGAACATGGGGATCACCTCCCCGGAATAAACCTGAAGTCAACCGTTTATGTGATTGAGAAGGCGTGACATTCACCACCAGATTTGCGCCGTCGCCGACCGGACCGCTGCACTTGGGTCACGCCTATTCCGCGTTGCTGGCGTATGGCATGGCAACGGCTGAAGACGGCCGCTTCCTGCTGCGCATTGAGGATATCGACCAATCCCGCGCCCGGCCCGCCTGGGAGGCGCAGATCTATGACGACCTGCACTGGCTGGGCCTCATTTGGCCGCAGCCGGTGATGCGCCAATCAAAGCGGCTGCCCCGCTACCGCGCCGCACTGGACCGGCTGACCGCACTGGGGCTCACCTACCCCTGCTGCTGCAACCGCGCCGATATCGAGGCCGCGGCCGGAGCACCGCAGGAAGGCGTCCCGCAATTCGGCCCCGACGGGCGCATCTATCCCGGCACCTGCCGCCCCCGCCTGCCTGGCGAGGCCACGGAGCGCGACGTGATCCGTTTGAACATGGAAAAGGCCATCCAGACCGCAGAGCTGCGCAGCTTCACCGAGACCGGACCAGAATTTGCCGGAACGCACCAGCTCGACCCAGAACAACTGGTCTCAAGCGTTGGCGATATCATCCTGGTGCGCCGCAGCATGGGCAGCTCCTACCACCTGTCGGTGGTGATAGATGACGCGGATCAGGGTATCACCCATGCGGTGCGCGGCGCCGACCTGTTCGAAGCAACCCAGATCCATGTGCTGCTGCAATCGCTGCTGGGCCTGCCCACGCCTGTTTTTCACCACCACCGCCTGATCCGCGACGAACATGGCAAACGGCTCGCCAAACGCGACGACGCCCGCGCCATCTCCAAGTACCGCGCCGAGGGCGCCACCCCGCAGGACATCCGCGGCATGGTAGGCCTGCCGCCTTCCTCTTGCTGAAAATACCCCCGCCGCAGGCACGGCCCATCAGGGGCGTCTCCTTTGGTTGCGGTTCACTCCATCGGTTTCATCAGCTCGACCTCGCCCCCCTCCCGCAGCGCGGTATAGAAACAGGTCCGCCGGTTGGTGTGGCAAGCCGCCCCGGTCTGGCGCACCAGCGCAAGCAGGCAGTCGCGGTCGCAATCGACCCGCAGATCCACCAGTTCCTGCACATGGCCCGAGGTCTCCCCCTTGATCCAGAACGCCTGGCGCGAGCGCGACCAGTAGGTGACCCGGCGGGTTTCCAGCGTGCGCGCCACCGCGTCTGCATTCATCCAGGCCATCATCAGCACCTCGCCTGACGCCTCATCCTGCGCGATGCAGGGGATCAGGCCGGCATTATTGTAGGACAGGCTGGCGGGATCAAAGGACGCGGCAATAGACATGGATAAAAACCTTTTGCATCTGCTGTTCGGCTCCCTATGTATGGGGAACCACCAAGCAGGGAAAGCCCGGGAAAGCGATGTCTGGCGAATCCGATCTGATCAAGCTGTATTCTTCGCGCATTCTGGCGCTGGCGGCGGATATTCCGCATCTTGAGCGTCTGGAAACCCCGAACGCCACGGTCAAGAAACGCTCGCCGCTGTGCGGCTCCACCGTCACCGTAGACGTCACTGTAGACGACGGACAGATCGCGGATTTCGGCCAGGACGTAAAGGCTTGCGCGCTGGGACAGGCCGCCGCGGCTGTTGTCGGCGCCAATGTGATCGGCCGCTCGCTGGCCGAGGTCGAGACCGCCCGCGACCAGCTGAAGGCCATGCTGACCCAGGACGGCCCGGTGCCCGATGCCCCCTTCGACGGGCTGGAAGTGCTGCAGCCCGCGCGCGAGTTCAAGAACCGCCATGCCTCCATCATGCTGGCGCTGGAGGCCACCCTGGAAGCGATGCAGACCGCCGCCAAGGAGCAATGCGCCTGACGGCGGCTCTTTGCTTCACTGAGTGTCTTAGACAGCAGCCCCCGTAACAAGCCTTGCAGTATTGCAGGGGAGCGATTTTTTTGCCTTCGCCCTTCCAACAAAAAACCGCCGCGCATCCGGGCAGGATGGCGGCGGCAGTCATGCTCTGCGGTGCGGGACCCGGGCGGGCCAGGCTGGATCTTGAGGCAATCCATTGGGGGATCGGGACAGGCGGTTGATCCCTTGGGCAGTCCGGGACAGGAAAGGGCCGGCCCGGCACAGCAGAGGCATTCAGGAACGGGAACAGAGGGTCAGAACAGGCCCGGCAAATGCAGCGCCGCCACCAGCATTACCATCAGCGAGGCCGCGCCGATGGCGTCCTGCAGCAGGGTGGAATGGGCATTCTGAATCGTGGTTTTGATCTGTGCAATCATGGCTCGGGCCTCCTCCAGTCTGTCTTTTCGCTCTTTGGCAAATTTGTTGCCCCTTTGTTCTCATTTTTACCAGCACCTGTAAAGAACTTTTTGAGAACATTTGCGAACAGATTGGAACATCAGTCGAGAATACGCGCCTAAACGCGGGTTAACCCACTGTAATCAAACGGATCGCCTGATCTTGCTTCATCAGCCACAGAAGCACCCGCGCCGCCTTGCCGCGGGCGCTCTCCAGCTTGGGGTCTGTCGCCAGCAGCGCCCGCGCATCGCTTTGCGCCACCGCCATCAGCCCGGCCTGGCGCTCCAGGTCGGCAATCCGGAACCGCGGCAGCCCGGATTGCGCGGTGCCGATCATGTCGCCCGCGCCGCGCATCTGCAGGTCGGTTTCCGAGATCCGGAAGCCGTCCTCGGTCTCACGCAAAACCTCCAACCGCTTGCGCCCGCCTTCGGTCAGCGGCGGCTGGTACATCAGCAGGCAGGTCGACTCGGCGCTGCCGCGCCCAACCCGGCCGCGCAGCTGGTGCAGCTGCGCCAGGCCAAAGATCTCCGCCCGTTCAATCACCATGATAGAAGCATTGGGCACGTTTACCCCGACCTCGATCACCGTGGTGGCCACCAGAACCTTGGTCTTGCCCTCCTGGAACGCCGCCATCGCGGCATCCTTTTCCGCGGGCGGCATCTGGCCGTGGACCAGACCCGCGATCCCCTCACCCAAGACAGCGCGAAGATGCTTGAAACGCTCCTCCGCCGCGGTCAGGTCGCTCAGCTCCAACTCATCGACCAGCGGGCAGACCCAATAGCACTGCCGCCCCTCCGCGATGGCCTTGCGCAGGTGGTCGACCACCTCCTGCATCCGTTCGGTGCTGATGACCGCAGTCTTGACCGGTTTGCGCCCCGGCGGTTTCTCATCCAGCACCGAGACATCCATGTCGCCGTATTGCGCCAGCGCCAGCGAGCGCGGGATCGGTGTTGCAGTCATCACCAGCACATCGGCGCCCTTGCCCTTTTCTGCCAGCTCCATCCGCTGCCGCACCCCGAAGCGGTGCTGTTCATCGACAATCGCGAGCCGCAGGTCTCGGAATTCAACATCCTGCTGGAACACCGCATGGGTGCCGACCAGAACATGAATATCACCGCGCTTGAGCGCAGCCAGCTTGGCCTTTCGCTCAGCCCCCTTGTCGCGGCCTGTCAGGATCTCGATCACCACCCCCGCATCTTCCGCAAGCGGTCCGAGCCCCTCCATGTGCTGCTGTGCAAGAATGCCGGTCGGGGCCATCATCACCCCCTGCCCGCCCGCTTCAACTGCGACCAGCAAGGCCATGAAAGCAACCAGGGTTTTCCCTGCGCCCACATCGCCTTGCAGCAGCCGGTTCATGCGCTTGGGCGAGGCCATATCGGCGGAGATTTCCTCGATCGCCCGGGCCTGGGCGTTAGTGGGCTTATACGGCAGCGTCTTCAAAACACGCGACTGCAGGCGGCCGGTCGCATGGCTTTCGATGCCCCGGGCCTTGCGCTCAGTTTGCCGCGCCAGCGCCAGGGTCAGCTGATGCGAAAACAACTCATCATAGGCCAGACGCGCCCGGGCCGGCGCCTGCGGGCTCAGGTCATCCAGGCCTTGCGGCACGTGCGAGGATTGCAGCGCCTCGTGCCAGGCAGGCCAGTTCTCCTTCAGCATCTGCGCCGGGTCGATCCACTCATCCAGCTCAGGCATCCGCGACAGCGCGCTTTGCGCCGCCTTGTACATGGTTTTCTGCGTGACCCCGTGGGTGAGGCTGTAGACCGGCTCGTACTCCGGTATCTCATGCGCCTCTTCCACCGGCAGCATGTGATCGGGGTGGACCATCTGCGCGAGGCCGTCAAACAGCTCCAGCTTGCCCGAGACCACGCGGCGCGATCCCTCCGGCAGCTGCGCCTCCAGATAGCGGCTGCGGCCATGGAAAAAGACCAGCTGGAACTCGGTCTCCGCGTCCTCCACGTGGATACGATAGGCGCCGCCCTTGTTGCGCGCGGGCCGGTGGCGGCCAACGGTCACCTCAACCGTCACCGTTGCGGGCAAGTCCACACCGCGAATAGTCTCGCGCCGCCGGCGGTCGACCACAGAATAAGGCAGGGAAAACAACAGGTCGCGCGGTGTTTCTATATCAATCTGGAGAAGGTTCTGCGCGGTTTTCGGGCCGACACCCTGCAAGGTCTCGGCGCCCGCAAACAGCGGAAACAGGATCTCCGGACGCCCGCTCATGCCCCTGCGATCAGCTCCAGCCAGCCGTCTTCGTCCAGCGTCTGAATGCCCAGCTCTGCCGCCTTTTTGGCTTTGGAACCCGCGCCGGGGCCAGCCACCAGAATGTCAGTCTTCTTGGAAACGGAGCCGGAGACCTTGGCCCCCAGCGACTCGGCCCGTGCCTTGGCCTCGGCGCGTGTCATCTTCTCCAGCGTGCCGGTGAAGACGACGGTCTTGCCCGCAACCGGGCTGTCCGCGGCCGGCGCATCAGGCGGCACGATGGTCAGTTTCGCCACCAGCCGGTCGATGGCCGCGCGCTCCTCCGGGTTGGCAAAGGCATCGGACAGGGACAGGCCCAGCACCGCGCCGATCCCGTCGACGCCGATCAGGTCGGCCCAGGCAGCTGAAGCCTCGGCCGGGACTTCGCAGGCTGCAATGGCAGCGGCCCGGGTTTCCGAGATCCGGGGCCGACGGCCCTCATCAGAGGCAGCCTGGCGTTCAGACTCCTCGGCTTCATCGGCGGCCCGGTGCGCCAACGCAGCCGGGCGGGCCGCGTCGAGCGCAGCCGCCATACCCTGCCAGTCCCGGTAGTGCAGCGCTAGATCGCGGCCGGCTACCTCACCTGCATGGCGGATGCCGAGGGCAAAGATCAGCTTGGCCAGCGGGATCGTGCGCTTTTCCTCAATCGCGGTAAAGAGGTTGTCGGCGGATTTCTCCCCCCAGCCCTCGCGGTTCTTCAGCTGCTGCAGGCCAGAGCCGTAATTTTCTTGCAGATCAAAGATATCCGCGGGCTCCTTGATCCAGCCGTCGCTGTGGAACTGCTCCACTTGCTTGGCACCCAGCCCTTCGATGTCAAAGGCCGCGCGGGAGACGAAATGCTTGAGCTTTTCCACCGCTTGCGCGGGGCAGATCAGCCCCCCGGAACAGCGGCGCACAGCATCGCCTTCTTCCCGTTCCGCCGGGCTGCCGCATTCCGGGCAGGAGTGCGGGAACAGATAGGGTTCGGCCCCCTCGGGCCGCTTGGACAGATCCACATCCGCCACTTTTGGAATCACGTCGCCCGCGCGGTAGATCTGCACCCAGTCGCCGATGCGGATGTCTTTGCCGCCGCGGATCTCCTCCCCCTTGGAATCCCGGCCCTGGATGTAATCCTCGTTGTGCAGCGTGGCATTGGACACCACCACGCCGCCGACCGTCACCGGAGTGAGCCGCGCCACCGGGCTGAGCGCGCCAGTGCGCCCCACCTGGATGTCGATGGTCTCCAGCCGGGTCCAAGCGAGTTCGGCCGGGAATTTATGCGCAATTGCCCAGCGGGGCGTGGTGGAGCGGAACCCCAACCGCCCCTGCAGCGCCAGATCGTTGACCTTGTAGACCACCCCGTCGATGTCATAACCCAGCGTGGCGCGCTGTTCCTCAATGCTGCGGTAGTGGTCGATCATCTCCGCAACGCTGGTGCAGAGACGGGTCAGCGGGTTGGTCTGGAACCCAAGCGACTGCAGCCGCGCGATCGCGTCCATCTGCGTCTCCGCCAAAGGCGCGCTCAGCTCACCCCAGCTATAGGCAAAGAAACGCAAAGGCCGGGCGCGGGTGATTTCGGCGTCCAGCTGCCGCAACGAACCGGCGGCGGCATTGCGCGGGTTGGCAAAGATCTTGCCGCCGCGCTCCGCATGGCGGGCGTTCAGTGCTTCGAAATCTGCGTGGCTCATATAGACTTCGCCCCGCACCTCCAGCACCTCCGGCGCGCCGTCCAGCTGCTGCGGAATATCGGCGATGGTCAGTGCATTGGCGGTCACGTTTTCGCCCACACTGCCATCGCCGCGGGTGGCGGCCTGAACCAGTTTGCCATGCTCGTACCGCAGAGACAGCGACAGACCGTCGATCTTGGGTTCGGCTGTGTAGCCTAGCGCGGCCTCCCCGCCCAGGCCCAGGTATTTGCGGATGCTTCGGTCGAAATCGGTGACGTCCTCATCCTCGAAAGCATTGCCCAGCGACAGCATCCGCACCGCATGGGTGATCTTGCCAAATCCGGACGCCGCCGGCGCGCCGACCGCCTCCAGCAGGGAGGCTTCTTCGGCCAGTTCAGGAAAGGCCTCCGCCAGCGCGTTGTAGCGCCGTTTCAGCGAATTGTATTCGGCGTCGCTTATCTCCGGCGCATCGGCCTGATGATACGCCAAATCCGCCGCCCGCAGCTGTTCCTCCAGCGCAAGAAACTCTGCCCGGGCGTCTTCCGCCGTCAGGCCGGCCACGTCTTTTTCCGAATTCTCTGCCACGCGCGGTCCCTCTTCGTTCTCACCACTGGTGATAGGACGCCGCGCGCGCCGCGTCCAGCGCCTCTGTCAGGGAGCGATCACGCCGCTGGAAAAAATGAAAAGACCCGCCGCTTGGCAGGTCTTTGCAACCGGCGGCACGAGGTCAAGCGCCGCCCGGATCGTCACCCTTTCAGGCGCCGACCGCCATCCGCTGGCCGCCGGACATGTGATCTTCCTGCGGATCACGCAGCACATAGCCGCGGCCCCAGACGGTTTCGATGTAATTCTCGCCGCCCGTCGCATTGCTGAGTTTCTTGCGCAACTTGCAGATGAAAACGTCGATGATCTTCAGTTCCGGTTCATCCATACCGCCGTAAAGGTGGTTCAGGAACATTTCCTTGGTCAGCGTGGTGCCCTTGCGAAGGGACAGCAGTTCCAGCATCTGGTATTCCTTCCCGGTCAGATGCACCGCCTTGCCATCGGCCTCAACCGTCTTGGCATCCAGGTTGACCGAGATCTTGCCGGTCTTGATAATCGACTGCGAATGGCCTTTCGAGCGGCGGATGATCGCATGGATCCGTGCCACCAGTTCCTCACGGTGGAAGGGTTTGGTCAGATAGTCATCCGCACCAAAGCCGAACCCCTTGATTTTGTTGTCGGTGTCATCTGCCCCGGACAGGATCAGAATGGGTGTTTCGATGCGGGACATGCGCAGCTGGCGCAGCACCTCATGGCCGTTCATATCCGGCAGCCCCAGATCCAGCAGGATCAGGTCATAGTCGTAAAGCTTGGCCAGATCGATCCCTTCCTCGCCCAGATCCGTCGAATAGACGTTCAGGTTGGCGTGGGTCAGCATCAGCTCGATGCTTTTCGCTGTGGTCGGATCATCCTCAACCAAAAGAATGCGCATATTTTATTCTCCGCCTGTACACTGTTTCCCTCAGGTCCCGTTAACCTTGGTGGAAAAAAGTTAATGCCCCGTTACCATGATGGTTAATTTACGAATGCAACTCAAGGGCGGCTCATACTATTTTGCATCCGGGTTACGGAATTTCTTCAGCCTTGTGGTTTTCAGCGCTTCTTCACCATGGTCGGCCACGGCGGCGACCCAGCTGCGGAACTCCTCTTCGCTAAGGCCGTAACGGCGCATTGCTTCGGTCTGCGGCAGCAGCCCGTAGAGCACGCCGCGCACAACCGCAGCCTTGCGCGAGGCCACCCAGCGCTTGGTGGTTTCCGGCGGCAAATCCGCCCGGGTCATAATGGTTCCGTCCGGCAGGGTAACGGCCCGCGGGCCGTCGACTTTCTTCAAAAACATCCGTCTTCCCTTTGAAGATCGTTTTCGTTGGGGTCCGGCAGAAGAATTTCCGAACAGGCTTAACGGCGCGTGAACCACACCCCTTGAGAGTTGTTAGGATTTTCCTATATTCTGCGGCGCCTGCCCCCTTGCCTTCAGGAGCTGCCCCATGGCGCTGGACCACAACACCACCTTAAACTCGCTTGGCTTTGCCAAACCTCCCTCGGAAACCCGGGTGGTGGTGGCCATGTCCGGTGGCGTCGATAGCTCTGTTGTCGCTGCATACCTGGCCGATCAGGGCTATGACGTGGTCGGCGTGACGCTGCAGCTCTATGATCACGGCGCGGCTCTGGCCAAGAAAGGCGCGTGCTGCGCGGGAATTGATATTCATGACGCCCGCCGTGTGGCAGAGGAGCGCGGCTTCCCGCATTACGTCCTGGATTATGAGAACATTTTTAAAGATGCGGTGATTGACGAGTTCGCCGACAGCTATCTGGCGGGCGCAACGCCGGTGCCCTGCATCCGCTGCAACGAGCGGGTGAAGTTCAAGGACCTGCTGGAGACCGCCAAGGATCTGGAGGCCGACTGCATGGCCACCGGCCACTATATCCAGCGCAAGATGGGCGCAAACGGGCCGGAGCTGCACAGTGCCGAGGATGCCAATCGCGATCAGAGCTATTTCCTGTTCTCCACCACGCCGGAGCAGCTGGACTACCTGCGCTTCCCGCTGGGCCACTTGCCGTCCAAGGACGCAACACGCGAAATGGCGGCCCAGTACGGGCTGGCGGTGGCGGACAAGCCCGACAGCCAGGACATCTGTTTTGTGCCCGATGGCAACTATGCCTCGGTGATCGAGAAGCTGCGCCCGGGTGCAGCAGAGCCGGGCGAGATCGTGCATTCCGACGGCCGGGTTCTGGGCAGCCACGAAGGCGTGATTCACTACACCATCGGCCAGCGCCGCGGCCTTGGCATCGGCGGGCTGTCAGAGCCGCTGTATGTGGTGAAGCTGGATGTGGACAAGAAGCAGGTCGTCGTTGGCCCCAAGGAGCTGCTGGCGACCCGCACCATCCCGGTGCGCGAGATCAACTGGCTGGGTGATGAGCCCTTCACCAGCCGGGACGAATGGCATCTGAAGGTAAAGGTCCGCTCTACCCGCCCCCCGCGCGAGGCGATCATCAGGCCGCTCAGCGACACCACCGCGGAAGTGGAGCTGCTGACCCCGGAAGAGGGTGTCTCCCCCGGCCAGGCCTGCGTGTTCTACGCCAACGAGGGCAGCCGAATCTTCGGCGGCGGCTGGATCTGGCGCGGCTACTGAGGCGCGGCGCTCTGTCAAGGAAGGCACAGCCTCCGCGCGGCACGCGCGGCTTGTCCTTGACGCGCCACCTTCAAACCAAAATCGGATTGGCGCCTGAGGGCAGACCTGCCTTTAGGCGCTTCTCATAAAAATACTTTCCAAAACAGCGTCTTGCGCCCACCATTGGCGTTCGGCGGCACACGTGCGGCAAGGTCCGCGCGGGTGCGGCAGCGCCCGCGCCACCAGAAGCCGCGCGCCGGAGGCTCCAGCCTCCGGCGCGCTTGAGCCTTAACGCCCGGGCATACGGTCCAGAACCGCACGCGCTGCGCGCAGCCCGGGTTCTTCGCCGCTTTGGCCAAGGCGCTCCATGGTCAGTTCCATCGCGTCCAGCTGTGCGCTTGGGTTCACTGCCAGCGCGTTCAGCCGGGCGGCAATAGCCTCTGGCGTGCACTCCGGCCCCAGGCATTCCGGCACCACGCGGGTCTCGCTCACCAGGTTGACCAGCGTCACCGTGTCGATCAGCGCCATGCGCTTCATGATCTGCCAGGTCAGCCACTGAAACTTGTAGGCGATCACCATCGGGGTGCGGGCGGCCGCCAGCTCCAGCGACACGGTGCCTGAGGCGGCCAGCGCCAGATCCGCCGCGGCAAAGGCTGCGCGTTTGTGCGCCTTGGCGGTGGCTGCCTCAAACCGGTTCGGATCAATCAGCACCGTGCCCGCGGGCCAGTCTTTCAGCGCGTCCTGCACCAGTCCGGCCACCGGCGCGGCGGCTGGCACGACGATCCGGAACTCCGGATGCGCCGCGGTGAAGCGCTGCAGCGCGCCGCCGAAATCCGGCGCCAGCCGCGCAACTTCGGACCGCCGCGAGCCAGGCAACACCAGCACAAACGGCGACTCGCCCAGATCGAATTCTTCCCGGAATGCAGCGATCTCCGCACCGGTGGCCTGCGGTTCGGCAACCACCGGGTGGCCGACAAAATCGCAGTCCATGCCTGCGGCCTCCATATAAGGCGGCTCAAACGGCAACAGCGCCAGCACATGGTCGATCACTTCCGCCATCTTCCCGGCCCGCTTGGGCCGCCAGGCCCAGACCGAAGGCGCCACGTAATGCACGGTGCGGATGCGGCTTCGTTCCTTGACCAGCCGCGCCACGCGCAAACTGAAGTCCGGGCTGTCGATGGTGATCAGCACGTCCGGGCGGGTATCCAGCACGGCCTCCGCGGTTTCCCGGATCCGGCGCTTCAGGTGGCGGTACTTGGGCAGCACCTCCGCCAGCCCCATCACCGACAGCTCGTCCATTGGAAAGCGGGAGGACAACCCCTGCTCTGCCATCAGCGCGCCGCCGATGCCGTCGAAGCTCACCCCAGGTGCCAGCTGTTTCAGCCCCGCCATCAGCGCCCCGCCCAGCCGGTCGCCCGAAGGCTCGCCGGCCAGGATGAACACCCGCAGGCTCACGGCCGTCGCAGCCACAGAAACAGGCCCAGACGGTCGCAGGCCGCGATCACCGCGTCCTGGTCCAGAACGATCACGCCGCCCGCCTCCAGTACGATACCGGACAGCCCGGCCCTGGCCGCGGCTTCCACGGTTTCCACACCGATTGTGGGCAGGTCGGCCCGGCGGTCCTGCGCAGGCTTCGGTGCCTTGAACAGCAAACCGCCCTGCCCGTCCGGGCGCTGTGCCAGTGCTGCCAGCATCCAGTCGGTGCCAAAGACGTTTTCCACTGCTATCGCCTGCCGCTTGCGCACCGCGCAGGATTGGCCGATGTCGGCGGCCGACATGGCAGCGACGATCTGCGCGCCGCGCTCCGCATCCGCCTTGTCCAGCTCGCCGGGCTGCACCTTGGTCGGCACCCCTTCGGCCATCAGCAGATCCGGCGCGACCTCATGCGCGGCCCGCACGGCAAAGCCAGCCTGCTCGAAGATCCCGATGATCGCCCGCAAGGCGCCGTCATCGCCCGCGGCCAGCGCGCCTTGCAGCACCGGCACCAGCGGCAGGGTTGCCGCATCAATCGCCGAGGGGTCGATATTCGGCCGCTGCACCGCGCCTGCCATGCAGATCTCGGTCACCTCCGCGGCCTTCAACCGTTCGAGAAAGGACCCCAGCTGTTCGAACCGGAAGGTGATTTCGGGGTCGACCACATCCGGTTCCGACCCGGCCATCGCGCAGATCAGCGGGCGGCCCGGAGCACGGGCAGCCACTTCGGCCGGCAAGCCGCCGGTGCCTGCAATCAAAGCCAGCATGGCATCAGCCTCCCGGGGTCAGGAAGGATCGGTCGCTTTCACCGGTGATGAAGGCGACGATCTCCTGCACGTATTCGCTGTCGGTTTCATCCCCCAGCCGCTTGGCGCGCTCCTGGAAGGTGCCTTCGCCCTGGGCCAGCATCTGAAAGGCCGCGCGCAAGGCGGTGATGTCGCTGCGCGCCACGCCGCGGCGCTTGAGGCCAACCAGGTTGAGGCCGTCCAGCTCGCCGCGCTGCGCCTGCACCAGGCCATAGGGGATCACATCGTTGGTCACCATGGTGACCGCGCCGATGATGGCGCCCTTGCCGATCCGCACCCACTGGTGGATGCCCGACAAGCCTCCGATGATCACATCGTCTTCCAGCACGCAATGGCCCGCCACCGCGGCAGAGTTCACCACGATCACCCGGTCGCCAACCTGGGCGTCATGGGCGATATGGCAGCCCGCCATAAAGAGGCCGTCGTCGCCGATCTTGGTCAGCCCGCCGCCGCCCTCGGTGCCGGCATTCACCGTCACATGCTCGCGGATGCGGTTGCGCTTGCCGATCACGGTCCGGCACTTCTCGCCCTTGAACTTCAGATCCTGCGGGATCTCGCCCAGCACGGCAAAGGGGAAGACAACCGTCTCGTCCCCGATTTCGGTATCACCAGTGACGACAACGTGGGATTTCAGAACAACCCGGTCCCCCAGAACCGCCTCAGAGCCAACCACGCAGAACGGGCCAATCTCGCAGTCCTTTCCAAGTTTGGCGCCCTTTTCGATCACGGCACTGGAGTGAATCCGGCTCATGTTCATCCGTCCTTCTGCACGTCGACCATGGCCGAGAATTCGGCCTCTGCCGCCACTTCGCCATCGACGGTGGCACGGCCGGTGAATTTGAAGATCTTGCCGCCGGGTTTGCCGCGCAGGGTCTCCACATGCATTTCCAGAACATCGCCCGGCACCACCTTGCGGCGGAATTTGCACTTGTCGATGTTCATGAAGTAGATCAGCAGATTGGTGTCGACCATATCCATACCGACCCCCAGCATCACGCCTGCGGTCTGCGCCATCGCCTCGACGATGGTCACGCCCGGCATGATCGGGGTGCCCGGGAAATGGCCCTGGAAGTGCGGCTCGTTCATGGTGACATTCTTGATGCCGCGCGCCGATTTGTAGCTGTCGATATCGACCACCTTGTCGACCAGCAGGAACGGGTAGCGGTGCGGCAGGATCCGCTGGATCAGGTGAATGTCAGCGCTTTGCAGCTCGGTGGTCATGCTTGGTTTCCCATTTCTTCAAATGTGCTGCGCCGTCCCTAGCAAGCAGGCGGCGTTTGGGCAAGTTCGCCGGCTCAGCGATCGCCATCCTCTTGCGCGGCGCCGTCCCCCAGCACCGCGTCAACCCGGGCGATGGCCAGGCTGGTGATGTCGGCGGCATCCGCGCTCAGAAAGACCGAGGAATGATCAAGGATCGCGCCCGCGCCGGTTTCCCGCAGGATCTGCTGCAGCACCGGCAGCGAGGCGTTGATGAATTCGCGCCGGGCCTCTTCACCCATCTGGTTGATTTCGCGCAGCTTTTGCTCCTGACGGCGGCGGGTGTCCTGCACCTTCTGGTCAAAGGCATCGGCCAGAGCGCGGAACGCTTCCGGCTCCATCCCGCTGCGGCGCTCCGTCAGTTCCAGCTCTTCGCTGCGCAGTTCGGCCTCGATGCGGCGGTTTTCCGCGGTCAGCACCGCGCCCTCCGCCTCCATTTCCCGCTCAACCCGCTTGCCAAAGGCGCTTTCGGAGAACAGCCGCTCCGGCTGGATGGTGAGGATGCCGCTTTGCGGCAGCCCCAGCTGGTATCCGCGCCCCGAACCCGGCGCCGGCTGCACCGTGTCCTGCGCCAGAACGGAAGCAGGCCCGAAACAGGCCAGCGCCACGGCAAGACCGCGCGCCGCCCAACAGCCGGGAGCCTGCTGCCGCACCAGATCAGAACCTCGCCTGCAGGGTCAGGTCGAAGTTTTGTTCCTCGTCGAAGTCCTCTTTCTTGAGAGCTTTGGAGAAGTTGAACCGCAGCGGACCAAAGCCGGTGGTCCACAAGAGCGAGAACCCGACTACGTGACGGAAGGATTGTTCGTTCCCGACAATCCGGTCGGTCGCAAGGGTGTTCACATCCTGCAATCCCCACAGGCCGCCGACATCATAGAACAAAGCGCCGCGCAGCCCCAGTTCTTCCGGCAGGCCCAGGGGGAACTCCGCATCAAAGCGCGCAACCGCATAATAGTTGCCGCCAAGGAAGTCATTGTAGTTGCCGCCGTTCGGGTTGCCAGACCCCTGGTCCCGCGGTCCGATACCGCCGGGTTCAAAGCCCCGGATAACAGAGGGGGTCAGGACAAAACGGTCAATGGTGCGGCTGTTGCCGCCGCCTTCCCATTGGAACGCCCCTGCTTCCAGGGTCGCGCGCAGGGTGACCTCCTCATTCCAGATGCGGCGCTGCGCAACAAGCTTGGTGGTTGCCTTAATGTATTCGGAATCGCCGCCGAGCCCGGCGTAGTCGGCGCCGATTTCCACCAGGAAGCCGGCATTAGGATCAAGGCCGGTCAAACGGCTGTCATACCGGTAAGTGACCCCGACAGCACTGGCAGTCCGTTCACCCTGCGCAATTTCGCTTCGGATGACCGGACCCGCCAGATTCTGATTGGTGTCATCATCATCAAACTGCATCTCGTCCGCGTCCCAGGTGTAGCGGACCTGCAGCGACGAATCCTCGCCCGTGTTGAAGGTCAGTGCCGGGCGGAAGAAGACGCGTTTGGTTTTATACTCCGAGAAGCTGGAGTTGGTTTCGTTCAGACCAAGGTCCAGATCGAACTTCAGCTCCCGTCCCAGCAGGAACGGTTCGGTGAAGCCAAGGACATAGGAATCCAACTCCGTCGCCGTGGCGATATTGAACGACAGCCGCTGGCCGCGGCCCAGGAAGTTGTTTTCGCTCAGCCCAACACTGACACCGAAACCATCGGTGACCGAGTATGCCCCGCCGAGGTTCAATGAACCGGTCGGCTGCTCCTCGACGTCCACGTCGACAATGACCTGATCCGAAGAGCTGCCCTCGCGGGTTTCCACATCAGCGTTGGCGAAGAAGCCCAAGGCCCGGATCCGTTCGGCGCTGTTGCGGATCGAACGCGGGTTGAACGGGTCGCCTTCGACAGAGCGGAACTGCTGGCGGATCACCCGGTCCAGAGTGGTGGTGTTGCCCTCGATGTCGATCCGCTCGACAAACACCCGCGGACCGCGCGTCAGCACGAATTCGATATCCAGTGTCAGGTCCCGGTCGTTGCGGGTGACACGCGGCTCGACCCGCAGAAAGTCGATTTCGTTGCGGACGGCCAGCCCCTCCATCCGGTCAATCGCGTTCTCGACCAGCGTCGGGGAGTAGACCACTCCGGGGCGGATCTTCAGTGTGGAACTGAACAGGTCGGCGTCAGCTTCCGGCATTTCACTGGTCACAGAAATGTTGCCGAACCGGAACTGCTGGCCCTCGGTCACATCCACAACCAGGAAAACGGCGTCACGTTCCTGGGTGACTTCGGCATTGGCGCTGTTGACCCGGAAATCCACATAGCCGCGCGACAGGTAGAAGTCCCTCAGCACCTGCTTGTCGAATTCCAAGCGGTCTTCGATCAGGGTGTCCGAGCGGATGAAAGTGCGCAGCAGACCGGCCTGCTTGGTTTCCAGAACCCGCCGCAGGCGGCGGTCGGAATAGACCCGGTTGCCGGTGAATGACACGCGCTCAACTTCGATGGTGTCGCCTTCGGAAATCTCGAAGACCAGATCGACGCGATTGTTGGTGCGGCGGATGATACGCGGGGTCACACGGGAGGCCAGACGGCCCTGAACGCTGTAGGCTTCTGCAATCAGCCCAGCGTCGCGCTCAGCCTGCGTGGGGCTGAAGACCCGGCGCGGTGCGGACTCGATGATGTCGCTCAGCGCGTCGTCCTTGAGGCGGCGGTTGCCCTCGAAACTGATTTGATTGATGGTCGGGAACTCGGTGACCTTGATCACCAGGGTGTTGCCGCGCGGCACGATTTCGACTGTTTCAAATACGCCACTGTCAAGAATACGCTGATAGGCGTCGTTCAGCTCGCCCGCGCTGACCGTCTGGCCGCGTTCGATGCCGGTATAGGCGACGACAGTGGACGTCTGAATCCGCTGGTTGCCCTCAACCTGAACCGAGGTGAAGCGGTAGCTTTGCGCCTCCGCCGGCAGCGGCGACAACGCGTAACCCAGCGCAACTGCCAGAGAAATGGCAGAAACTTTACGGTACAATATATTGATGCCCGACTTGCGCTCACTACAGGACTTGCCTGTAACTTTCCCCCAAACCATTTTTTCTGAACCCGATTATTATAGCAGCTTTGGCAAGTGCGTACCGGGTTTGAAAGCGGTTGTCAAAACCATCAAAGCGCATTCTGGCAGCATCCGGCGCGACGGGCTTGCGCGCCGGTTGCGGGAATCACAAAGTAGCGAGCCAGGCACCTGCGGTCAGGGCGCCGAGAATGGCAAATCCGGTCAGCGCCCGGTCCCAGTTCAGCCGCATCAGCAGCCCGAGGCCGCGATAAGAGTGCGAGAGTGTCTGCATCGGTCATCCCCCTGTCCAAGTCCACCTGCCCGCGGTGCAGCGCTTTGGCAGCCGCCGCGGGTTGATGAAACGTTAACGGGGGAATGTGGCAGCAGTTGGGCGGCACCGTGGCCGCCCCTTGGCACTCCTGCCAGCCGGATCAGCAGAACAGGTCGTTGCCGATCGCGAACACCATCAGCGACAGCACGATGGCAATGCCGAGCGACATCAGCACCCGCACCGCCCGGTCGCTTGGCGGACGGCCCGCCACAGCCTCATAGGCGTAGAACATCAGGTGGCCGCCATCCAGCGCAGGCACCGGGAACAGGTTCAACAGCCCGACTGCAGTCGACAGCACAGCGATAAAGCGGATAAAGCTTTCCGCGCCCTGGCTGGCCATCGCGCCGGAGGTTTCGGCGATGCCGATCGGCCCCGACAGGTTGCAGGTGCTGATGGCGCCTGTGATCATGTGCTTCAGGCCTGACAGGGAAGTCTCGACCACTGCCCAGACCTGGTAGGCGCCCGCAGCCAGCGACTCGCCAAAACCGGCCGAGTCGGTCGCAGGCTCAAACGCCAGCCCGCCGATGATGCCGATCCGCCAGCGGGTGGTAAAGCCGCCGTCCGGCAGCGGCTCATCCGTGCGGCGGGGCGCCAGGGCCATTTCGACACTTTCGCCGCCGCGCAGCACATCCAGCACCAGAACCTTGCCGTCTGCGGCTTCGACGTGCTCCTTCAGCTGGTCGAAGGACACCAGCGGTTTGCCGTCTACCGCGACGATCAGGTCTTCCGGCTGCAGCCCGGCGTCCGATGCCGCGCTGCGCGGCACCACGCCGCGGACATAGGGCGGATACAGATACGGACCGCTAACTCTGAGCTCAGACCCGCCGCGGCGCACTTGGTACTCCAGCTGCTGCTGCTGCGGCAGTTCCTTGCGGAAATCTTCCCAGGCATCGGCATCCAGGTAGCTTGGCACCGCCAAGCCGCCTGCTGCAATTAGCTCATCCCCCTCTTGCAGCCCGCTTTCGACACCTGGCAGCGGCGCCATGTCCCCAACGGTCAGCGGATCACGCATCACCCCCTGCGACATGGCAACGGCGGCAAAGATGATTGCCGACATCACGAAGTTGAAGACGGGGCCGGCCGCGACGGTTGCCGAGCGGGCCCAAAGGGGCGCGCCATGCATGGTCCGGCGCAGGTGCTCCGGATCCTCCGCAGCCGCCTGCATAGCCTGCGCATCCTTGCCCGAGGCCGCATCGGCATCGCCAAGGAACTTCACGTAGCCGCCAAAGGGAAGCGCCGCGATCTGCCAGCGGGTGCCATGCTTGTCCACCCGGCTCCACAGCACCGGGCCGAAACCGATCGAGAACACTTCTGCGTGAATGCCCGACCAGCGGCCGACGATGTAGTGGCCGTATTCATGAACGGCCACAATCACCGACAGCGCGATGACAAAGCTGGCGATCGTATAAAGAAAACCGCCAAACTGCGGGACAAAAGCAAGAATGTCCAAAGATCTACCCTATGTGTTTTTCTGCGGCCCTGGCGGCCTCTTGACGTGCGAGATGGTCAACCCGGGTCACGTTATCAAGTGTCATTGCGGCATCGATGAGGCCGCGCTCCGCCGCAAACCGCTCCAGCACGGCCTCCGTCACCGCGGCCATTTCGGTAAAGCGGATGCGGCCGGCAATGAACTCATCCAGCGCCTGCTCCTTGGCCGCGTTGAACGCCGCGCCCATCATACCGCCCCGCTCCATCACCTCATAGGCCAGCCGCAGCGCCGGATAGCGGGCGGGGTCAGGAGCGCGGAAATTCAGCTGGCCGATCCGGGCCAGGTCCAGCCGCTCCACCGGGAGATGCTGGCGGTCCGGCCAATGCAGTGCATAGCCGATGGCGTGCCGCATGTCCGCCGCCCCCAGATGCGCCATCAGCGCCCCGTCATTGAAACCGACCAGAGCGTGAACCAGGGATTCGGGATGCACCAGCACCTCGATCTGATCCGGGCGCACACCGAAGTATTCCCGGGTTTCAATGACTTCCAGCGCCTTATTGAACATCGACGCGCTGTCGATGGTGATCCGCTGCCCCATGTCCCAGTTGGGGTGCGAGGACGCCTGCGCCAGGGTCGCTTTAGGCAGATCCTCCAGCGGCCAGTCGCGGAACGCCCCGCCTGAGGCGGTGATGACAATCCGCTCGACCGCTTCGATGTCCTCGCCGACCAGTCCCTGGAACACCGCCGAATGCTCGCTGTCCACCGGCAGCAGCCGGGCGCCATGCTTTTCCGCTGTCTCCAGCAGCAGCCGGCCTGCGCAGACCAGCAACTCCTTGTTGGCCAGCGCCAGGGTTGTGCCGTGCTTCAGCGCCTCCAGTCCCGGAGCCAGACCAGCCGCGCCGACGATGGCCGACATGATCCAGTCTGCCGGGCGCGCTGCGGCCTCGACCAAGGCCGCCTGCCCTGCGGCTGCCTCTACGCCGGACCCTTCCAGCGCCGCGCGCAAATCGGGCAGACGGTCTTCATAAGCGGTGACAGCCACCTCAGCCCGCAGCGCGATGGCGTCCTCCGCCAGCTGCGCGATATTGGCGCCGCCGGTCAGGGCCACGACGTCATAGGCTTCAGGCGCGCGCCGGATCAGGTCGATGGTGTTCTGCCCGATCGACCCGGTAGCGCCGAAAATCGAAACTTTCCGCATAGCTTTTCCTGCCTGGTTATCCCCAGATGGCGGTCACGGCCAGGAACATGGCCGCGGCGCCCAGCATCCCGTCGAAACGGTCGAACAGCCCGCCGTGCCCGGGGATCAGCGCGCTGGAATCCTTGACGCCCATCTTCCGCTTCAGCGCGCTTTCCGCAACATCGCCGGCCTGGCTGGCCATCGCCAGCAGCACTGACAGCACCACGATACCAAAGCCCAGTCCCATCTGCGCCGCAAACAGTGTGCCCACGAGGGCGGCGGCCAGCCAGCCGGCAGCTGTGCCGCTCCAGGTTTTCTTGGGGCTGACGCGCGGCCAGAACTTGGGCCCGCCAATAATCTTGCCCGCAAAATATCCGGCCACATCGGTCGCAACCACAATGCCGATCAGCCACAGCATCCACTCGACCCCCATCTGGCCGCGCAGCCAGATGAAGCCGAAGCCCGCAAACAGGACCCAGATCGCGCAGCCGGAGAAATAGTGGCGGTTGCGTTCGAACTGGCTGAAGCCGGCCGCAACCGGCGCAGCCAGCAATGGAACCACCCAGATCACCGGCAGCAGCGCCGCCAGCAGCACCGCAACGGCAGAGACTGCGCCCAGCTGCAGCGCAAGGCCGCCGCGTTCCGGCGCCAGCATCCGCACCAGTTCCCAGATCATGCCGCCGCAGCAGAGCGCGATCATTCCGTCAAAGACCAGCCCGCCGGCCCAAACGGCATAGCCGCCCGCAAGGACCATCACTATAGCCGACAGCACCCGCGGCAGCAGGTCGGCCCAGCGGCCCTTGGCAGCGCTCATGTCTTGACGGCCCCGAAGCGGCGGTCGCGGCGTCCATAGCTGCCGCACAGCCGCGCCAGTTCCTCAGCCGTGAAATCCGGCCACAGGGTGTCGATGAACTCGTACTCCGCATAGGCCGACTGCCACAGCAGGAAGTTCGAAATCCGCGCCTCGCCGCTGGTCCGGATCACCAGATCCGGGTCCGGCAGCACATGGGTGTCCAGATACCGCGGCAGGGTTTCCTCATCGACGTTTTCCGGGTCCAGGCGGCCCTCGGCCACGTCCCGCGCCAGCCGCTTGGTGGCCCGGGCCACCTCATCACGGCCGCCATAGTTCAGAGCGATGGTGAGCTGAGTGCCGCCGTTGCCTTCGGTCTTGCGCTCAAGCTTGTCCATCAGGTCAATCAGCTTGGCATCCAGCCGCACCCGGTCGCCAATAAAGCGCACCCGGACATTCTTTTCTGCCAAGGCATTCATTTCCTTGGAGATATAGCGGCGGAACAGGCTCATCAGACCGGCCACTTCGGTCTGTGTGCGTTTCCAGTTTTCGGTCGAGAAGGCAAAAATGGTCAGATATTCCACGCCCAGACTTGGGCAGCACTCGACAACTTCACGAACCCGGCGCGCGCCTGCATGGTGGCCAAACAGCCTCGGCCGCCCGCGGGCCTGCGCCCAGCGGCCATTGCCGTCCATGATGATGGCTACGTGGAGCGGGCCAGAGCGGACCGCCGGAGCTTCTCCGGCGGGGCTCATCTGCGGATTTGCATCTCCCGGCATAATGCGCCGTCAGACCTGCATAATCTCGGCTTGCTTGGTCTCAAGCGCCTCGTCCACATGTTTGATCATCTTGTCGGTCAGCTCTTGCACCTCAGCTTCCCAGAACTTCTGATCATCTTCCGACATGCCGTCGGCCTTGGCCTTCTTGATCTGGTCCATACCGTCGCGGCGGACGTTGCGGATCGACACGCGGGCGTGCTCGGCGTACTGGCCGGCAACCTTGCCCAGCTCGCGGCGGCGTTCCTCGTTCAGCTCCGGGATCGGCAGCATGATAATGGTGCCGTTCAGCTGCGGATTAATGCCCAGGCCGGATTCGCGGATCGCTTTTTCCACTTTGCCGACCAGGCCCTTGTCCCAAACATTGATGGTGACCATGCGCGGCTCAGGCACGTTGACGGTGCCGACCTGGTTGATCGGTGTCGGCGAGCCGTAGGCATCCACCATCACCGGCTCCAGCATCGAGGCCGAGGCGCGGCCGGTGCGCAGCGATGCAAATTCAGTGCGCAGGTTGGCCATGGCGCCGTCCATGCGGCGTTTCAGATCATCGGTATCCAGTTCAAAATCATCAGACATGCTGCTCTCTCCCCTTATCTGAGGCGGTCTTCCCTTGGCTCATAAGCCATTGGAAGGCTGATGTATAGCGATCATGCGGGGGAATTGCCGCCCCTCTTGAGCGATACGGTGCTCCGGCGCGCGCTCCCGCATCCTTGCAAATAGCCCGTCCGCAACGCTTTTCCTGCTATTGCTGCGGCCGGGCGGGACCAGATTGCGGGCTGCGGACGCCGGGCCCGGCCGGTCCCTGCCTGCGGCAGAAAGAACGCGGGCCGAAATTAAAGCCCGCGCTCGGATTCCCACAGTGTAAGAGGCGGTTAGCCCTGGACCTTCGTGTAGGTTCCCTGACCCGACAGGATACCGCGGAATCCGCCCGGCTCATCCAGCGGGAAGACGATCAGCGGCAGGTTGTTGTCGCGTGCCAGAGCAATGGCAGAGGCATCCATCACCTTCAGCCGCTTGGCGAAGACATCGTCATAGCTGATCTCGTCGTAGCGGACCGCGTCCGGGTGTTCCTTGGGGTCCTTGTCATAAACGCCGTCGACGCCGTTCTTGCCCATAAAGATCGCCTCGCACGCCATTTCATTGGCACGCAGCGTCGCAGCGGTGTCGGTAGTGAAGTAAGGGTTGCCGGTGCCGGCCGCAAAGATGCAGACCCGCTTCTTCTCCAGGTGGCGCACGGCACGGCGGCGGATGTAGGGTTCCGCCACCTCATCCATCCGGATAGCCGAGATCACCCGGGTAAAGACACCCATGCCTTCCAGTGCCGACTGCATCGCCAGCGCGTTCATCACCGTGGCCAGCATGCCCATGTAGTCGGCAGTGGTGCGCTCCATCCCCTGGGCCGAGCCGGACAGTCCGCGGAAGATGTTGCCGCCGCCGATCACCATGCAGATCTCGACGCCCATGTCGCGCACCGACTTCACCTCGCGGGCGATGCGCTGCACGGTCGGCGGATGAAGGCCGAACCCCTGGTCGCCCATCAATGCCTCGCCGGAAATTTTCAGCATGACGCGTTTATAGGCGGCGGCCGGATCCAGCTCCGGCTTGTCTTGCGGTTGAGGCATGTTGCGCTCCAGAAGATGTGAGGGTTAATTTGCGCGCAAAATGGAGTAAATCGCTGCGGGTTTCAATGCGCGCAGCGCGGTTTCCGCCGAGTTTTGCGGAACCGGCATCAAAGACGGATCGCAACCGCATGAACCTGCCCGACATCGACCCGGATCTGCCTGTGCTGATCGCAGGCCCCACCGCCTCCGGGAAGTCCGCCCTGGCGCTGGAGATTGCCACCCGTCAGGGCGGCATCATCGTTAACGCCGATGCCAGCCAGGTCTATGACTGCTGGCGGGTGATCACCGCCCGCCCCTCGCCAAAGGAGGAAGCCCAGGCGCCGCATGCGCTGTACGGCCATGTGGCGTATGACGCGGACTATTCGGCCGGCCACTGGCTGCGCGAGGTGCTGCCGCTGCTGGACGGCCCGGAGCGGCTGATTATCGTCGGCGGCACTGGCCTGTATTTCACGGCGCTGACCGAAGGCATGGCCGAGATCCCGCCCACACCGTCAGCGGTGCGGGCGTCGGGCGATGCCATGCCGCTGGAAGCGCTGAAGGCAAAGCTCGACCCCGAAACCGCCAGCCGCATTGATCTGCAAAACCGCGCCCGTGTTCAGCGCGCGTGGGAGGTGCTCAAGGCCACCGGACGCCCGCTGGCCAGCTGGCAGGACGACACCCCTGCCCCGGCGCTGCCGCTGTCCCGCTGCACCGCAATGGTGCTGAATTCGGACAAGGCGTGGCTTGAGGGCCGCATCCGCAAGCGGTTCGGCCTGATGCTGGATCACGGCGCGATGGCAGAGATTGAGGCGATGCAGGACCGATACGACCCCGCCCTGCCCTCCTGCAAGGCGATCGGGGTGCCGGAGCTGATGGGCTATGCCCGGGGGCAGCTCACCCTGGCGGAGGCCGAAGAGCGCGCCGCCATCGCCACCCGGCAGTTTGCCAAGCGCCAGCGCAGCTGGTTCCGCGCCCGGATGAAGGATTGGCGGCAGGTGGCGCTGCCGTAAACGGAGGGCGCCCAGCAGGCGGGTCAGTAAAATACCACTCAGTTTCCGCTTTTTCCGGCGGAAACTTGCCAGAATCAGCGTTTTCTGGCCTGTTGCGGCAATCTTTTTTACTGCCCAAGGCAACAGATGCCATTTGATCCAGATTTTTCCGGGGACATTCATACCGCCCCGCTTCTCAGCCTAAGCCCTGACGGCGCCTGGCAGACCTCGCTGTCGCACAGCCGCCGCGAACACCTGCTGATCTGGATCACCCGCGGACAGGGCCGCATGTGTCTCAATGGCGGGCAGCGCGGATTCGGGCCGCACAGCGCCATCTTCATCCCGGCGGGCACACTGTGGTCTGCAGAATTCTCCCGCCAGTGCCTGGGCCACGTTCTGACGATGACCGGTCCGCTGCTGCCGCCCTTTCCCGAAACGCCCTGCCACAGACGCTTCACCAGCCTCCAGGAGCAGACCCGGCTGACCACCCTGTTCGAGGCCATCAGCCGCGAGCAGGCCGCACAGGCACCGTTCTGGCGCCGCGCGGTGCAGGCGCAGTGCGAACTGGCCGCCATCACCCTGCGGCGCCAGCCGGACCCCGGCGCGCACTCCGCGCGCCAGACTGCGGCGCAGCGCCTTTGCCGGGCCTATTGCCAGCGCGTGGCCGGGCTGCAGGACCGGCAGGCCGCAATGGCGGATCATGCCGCAGCGCTGCAGGTGACGCCGACCCACCTGACGCGGGTCTGCAAGGCCGAAACCGGCAGGACCGCCGCCGCCCTGCTGACCGAACGCCAGCTTCATTCCGCACGCACTCTGCTGATCGCCTCCGACCTGGCCATTCGCGACATCGCCTCCCAGCTGGGCTTCGGCAGCGCCGCATATTTCACCAAATTCATCACGCAGCACACCGGCCAGTCCCCAAGCGCCCTGCGTAAACAAGCACGCGCGAAATCCCAATAGGTTGATCCGCTTGCAAATTCTCGCATGTTTGCCAGCTGGCGCCTGGTTTGGCCCCTATTACTGGGCAGTTTTGAACAGTATGCGGCCGTATGCCCTTTCCGTTTACAAAAACGACGCCGCAAATGTCGTATTTCTACCGTGAAACGACGAAACTGTGCATTGACGAAAGGGCATATCTCTGCCCGAATGCAGCTATGGGGAAACTTTAATCCGAAACGTGCTTCACAAACGCTCAGCCAGCCGCTGAGCCGATAGCCGTTTCGTAAGATAATACAAACAAACGCTACAACAGGGAGACCTAAATGACCAAAGACACCATCAACGGAGCCCCGGTGCACTGGGCAGCAAAAATGCATGCCAAGGAAGTTCTGGAGGGCAAGCTCGGCCGCCGCGAATTTCTGACCCGCACCACCGCCCTGGGTGTAACCGCAACTGCAGCCTATGGCATGATTGGCCTGGCCGCGCCGGCCAAGGCCGCTGAGGGCATGCAGGAAGGCGGCACCTTGCGCGTGCAGATGGAAGTCCGGCCGCTCAAGGACCCGCGCACCTACGACTGGTCGCAGATGGGCAACCTGACCCGCGGCACCCAGGAATACCTGGTGGAATACAACAATGACGGCTCCATCAGCCCGATGCTGCTGGAAAGCTGGGAAATCAACGAAGACGCCACCGTCTACACGCTGAATGTCCGCCAGGGCGTCAAGTGGAACAACGGCGACGACTTCACCGCAGAGGACGTGGCCCGCAACATCGCCGGCTGGTGCGACAAGTCGGTCGAAGGCAACTCCATGGCCGGCCGTTTCGGCACCCTGATCGACGCCGACAGCGGCCAGGCCGTCGAAGGCGGCATCGAGGTGGTGGACAGCCACACCGTGAAGCTGAACCTGCCGTCCTCGGACATTTCGCTGATCGCCGGCATGGCCGACTATCCGGCAGCCATTGTGCATTCCTCCTTCCAGACAAACGACTTCCTGAGCAACGTCGGCACCGGCCCTTACGTGCTGACCGAACTGGAAGTGGGTGTGAAGGCGGCACTGGAGCGTAATGCAGACCACACCTGGTGGGGCGAAGCCGAATTTGGCAAGCCTGCGCTGGACCGCATCGAGTACATCGACTTCGGCACCGACCCGTCGTCCTGGCTTGCGGCGCTGGAATCCGATGAAGTGGACATGCTCTATGAATCGGTTGGCGAATTCATCGATGTGATGGACGGCCTCGGCTACAAGAAGTCTGAAGTCGTGACCATGTCCTCGATCGTGATCCGTCCCAACCAGCTGGCGGAAATCGACGGCAAGAAGCCTTACGCAGACAAGCGCGTCCGCAAGGCGATCCAGATGGCGGTCGACAACTCGGTCTGCCTGGAACTGGGCTATGGCGGCCGCGGCGAGCCTGCGGAAAACCACCATGTCGGCCCGATCCACCCGGAATACGCCGAACTGCCGCCGCAGAAAGTGGACCCGGAAGGCGCCCGCGCGCTGATGGAAGAAGCCGGCATGCTGGACTTCGAGCATGAGCTGCTTTCGATCGACGACGACTGGCGCCGGAACACCACCGACGCGGTTGCCGCGCAGCTGCGCGACGCTGGCATCAAGGTGAAGCGGACCGTGCTGCCGGGCTCGACCTTCTGGAACGACTGGGCGAAATACCCGTTCTCCTCCACCAACTGGAACCACCGCCCCCTGGGCGTGCAGATCTGGGCGCTGGCCTACAAGTCCGGCGAAGCCTGGAATGAGTTCGGCTGGGCGAACGAGGAGTTCGACGCCCTGCTGGCCGAAGCCCTGTCGATTGCCGACGCGGACAAGCGCCGCGAGATCGCCAAGAAGGGTGAGATGCTGATCCAGGAGGAAGGCGTGACCATCCAGCCGTACTGGCGCTCGCTGTACCGCCACATGCGCGAAGGTGTCATGGGCGCGGACATGCACGTGTCCTTCGAGCATCACCACTACAAGTGGGGCTGGGCCGCTTAAGCCGGCTCCCGGCTCCGCTCCGGCCTCCTGCACCGCCCCGCCCGGGGCGGTGCAATCCAGCAAAGACGATAAGAGACCCGCACCTGCGCACGGGTCCGATCCGCCAGACTGACAGGGGACCCCATGGGACTTTTCATTCTCCGACGCTCGGGCGTGATGCTGCTGACGGCCTTGTGCCTGACGTTCATCGTGTTTTTCCTGACGAACCTCTACCCTAACCTTGAGAAACTCGCCAAAACCCAAGGCAACTTCCGTATGTCGGATGAGGCTGTGGCCAGCTGGCTGGATGCCAACGGCTATGGCGGCACGATGGTCTCCAAGTACGGCCAGTGGCTCGGTGTGCTGCCGGGCTGGACCCGCGAGACCGAGACAGGCATCACCGGCCGCTGCATCACTGGCGCTGTCAGTGCAGAGCAAGCCGCCGAAGCCCCCACCTTCTGCGGCATTCTGCAAGGCGACTGGGGATATTCGACCCGGTTCAAGGATGAAGTCTCGTCGATCATCACCGAAAGGCTCGGCAACACCGGCCGCCTGATGTTCTGGGTGCTGGTGCTGATGGTGCCATCGGCACTGATCATCGGCGTTCTGGCGGGCATGCGCGAAGGTTCGGCCACCGACCGGACCCTGTCCACCGCGTCGATCCTGACCACGGCAACGCCCGAATACGTCTCGGGCGTGATCTTCATCGCCGTGTTCACGTCGTCCACGGTCGGTCTGAAGTGGTTCAAGGGCACCGCAACCTCAGCGATGGATAATCCGACATTTGAGAATTTCTTCCTGCCGGTGCTGACCATTGCGCTTTACGGCATGGGATACATCGCCCGGATGACCCGCGCCTCGATGACCGAGGTGATGACTGCGCAATACATCCGCACCGCGCGCCTCAAGGGCGTGAGCTTCCACAACATCGTTCTGAAGCACGCGCTCAGGAACGCGCTGATTGCCCCCTTCACCGTCATCATGCTGCAGTTCCCCTGGCTGCTGAATGGCGTGGTGATCGTCGAAACCCTGTTCAACTACAAGGGCTTCGGCTGGGTGCTGGTGGAAGCGGCGGGCAACAATGACATCGAACTGCTGCTGGCCGTCTCCGTGGTCTCAGTCGTCGTGGTGCTGGTCACCCAGCTGATCTCCGATATCGGCTATGTGTACCTGAACCCGCGTATCCGGATCTCTTAAGGAAGGCAGCTGAGCATGGAACCTCTTGGTTTTTTTGAAATCACCCTGCGGATCATCTACCAGCTGTCGCCGGTCTGGATTTCACTGGTGATCCTGTTTGCACTCTCGATCGGCTTCAAACGGCGGCTGGGTCTTTACGGCAAACTGTTTGACAGCCCCATCGGCATGATCGGATTCGGGCTGGTGATGTTCTGGGTGTTCACCGGCATCTACGGTGCCATGGACATGATCGTCACCCATGACCCGCTGACCCAGGTCTCGGGCATGAAGAACAAGCTGCCCGGCACCCCGGTGCGCGGTGCAGGCGAAGAAGAGTACCAGTATTACCTGCTGGGCGGCGACAACCTGGCCCGCGACGTGTTCAGCCGCCTGGTGAAAGGCGCCTGGGAAGTCATCAAGATTGCCCCGATGGCCGCGGTCTTTGCCTTTATGGTGGGGATCACCCTGGGCCTGCCTGCGGGCTATTACGGCGGCAAGCTGGACACGGTCCTGTCCTTTGCGGCGAACCTGATCCTGGCCTTCCCGGTGATCCTGCTGTTCTACCTGCTGGTCACACCCGAGATCGTCGCCACCGGCGTGCCGAACTATATGGCGATCATTCTGTTCATCTTCCCGATCATCTTTGTCGGGGTGCTGCTGAACTCGCGCTATTACACCCGCCCCAAGCTGCGCAACTGGCTGCTGCCGGTGGTGCTCGGGACCATCATCTGGTTCTACCTGCAGCTGGTGTCCAACGGCGGCTACCTGATCAACACGCCGGAATACGCGATCTGGGGCCTGCCCCGGGCGATGGACCTCTTTGATATCCCTGGCGGTATCCTGGTGGTGTTCGTGTCTGTTGTCTTCGTCAACTCGCCCACGGTGTTCCGCATCGTGCGCGGCCTGACGCTGGACATCAAAACCCGCGACTATGTGGCGGCCGCCCAGACCCGCGGCGAAGGCCCCTGGTACATCATGCTGTGGGAGATCCTGCCCAACGCCCGCGGACCGCTGATCGTCGATTTTTGCCTGCGCATCGGCTACACGACTATCCTGCTGGGCACCTTGGGCTTCTTTGGCCTTGGCCTGCCGCCGGAAAGCCCGGACTGGGGATCGACCATCAATGACGGGCGCAAGCTGCTGTCGATCTACCTGCACCCGGCGCTGCCGCCTGCTTTCGCGCTGCTGACACTGGTGCTTGGTCTGAACCTGCTGGCCGACGGCCTGCGCGAAGAGAGCCTGAAAGACTGATCCGAACCGGCGGGACCGGGGGCCAGCCCCCGGACCCCCGGGATATTTGAGGCCAGATGAAAGGGATCCGGTTCCTTCCAGCCTCAACAGGGAGACAAGAACATGATCAAAATGGCAGACTACAACGGCCCGATCCTGGAGATTGACAAGCTGTCGATCTCCTTCTTCACCCGTCTGCGCGAAATCCCCGCGGTGATGGATTTCTCCGTGGCGGTGCAGCCGGGCGAGGCCGTGGGCCTGGTCGGCGAAAGCGGCTGCGGCAAATCCACCGTGGCGCTGGGGGTGATGCAGGACCTGGGCAAGAACGGCCGCATTGTCGGCGGGACCATCAAGTTCAAGGGGCGCGACCTGAGCGAGATGAGCGCGGAAGAGCTGCGCGACATCCGCGGCAATGAGATCGCGATGATCTATCAGGAGCCGATGGCCTCGCTCAATCCGGCGATGAAGATCGGCAAGCAGCTGATGGAAGTGCCGATGATCCACGAAGGCGTCAGCGAGAAGGAAGCCTATCAGCGCGCCCTGGAAGTGGTCACCGACGTGCGCCTGCCCGACCCGGAGCGGATGCTGAATTCCTTCCCGCACCAGCTGTCGGGCGGCCAGCAGCAGCGTATCGTGATCGCGATGGCCCTGATGTCGAAACCCTCGCTGCTGATCCTTGATGAGCCCACCACCGCGCTCGACGTGACGGTGGAGGCCGCGGTGGTTGAGCTGGTCAAGGATCTGGGCAAGAAATACGGCACCTCGATGCTGTTCATCTCCCATAACCTAGGACTGGTTCTGGAGACCTGCGACCGCTTGTGTGTGATGTATTCCGGAGAGGCCGTGGAACGCGGCTCGATCCACGACGTCTTCGACGAGATGCAGCATCCCTATACCCAGGCGCTGTTCCGCTCGATCCCGCTGCCCGGCGCTGACAAAAACGCCCGGCCGCTGGTCGCGATCCCTGGCAACTTCCCCCTGCCCCACGAACGGCCGCCTGGCTGCAACTTCGGCCCCCGCTGCGACTATTTCGAAGAAGGCCGCTGCGATGCCGACCAGGTGATCCCGATGCGGCCGGTAAAGGGCAATGACCGGCACGAGACCCGCTGCCTGCGGTTCGAGGAGATCGACTGGAACGCGCCGCTGACGCTGGGCGAGCAGAAGGAAAAGACCGCGCCCGGCAACGTCGTGCTGAAGATGGACAACCTCAAGAAATACTATGAGGTTGCCGCCAATGCGCTGTTCGGCGGCGGTGAGAAGAAGGTTGTGAAGGCCAACGAGACGCTGAGCTTTGAGGCGCGCGAGTCTGAAACCCTCGCCATCGTCGGCAAATCCGGCTGCGGCAAATCCACCTTTGCCAAGGTGCTGATGGGTCTGGAAACCGCAACCGAGGGCCAGATCCTGCTGGATAACCGCAATATCGAGCAGATCCCGATCGAGGAGCGCGACACCAAGACCGTCTCTGACGTGCAGATGGTGTTCCAGAACCCGTTCGACACGCTAAATCCGTCGATGACTGTGGGCCGCCAGATCATGCGGGCGCTGGAAATCTTCGGGGTGGGCGGTTCCGAGGCCGAACGCCGCAAGAAGATGCTGGAACTGCTCGACCTGGTGAAACTGCCGCGGGCCTTTGCCGACCGGATGCCGCGGCAGCTCTCGGGCGGTCAGAAGCAGCGTGTGGGCATCGCCCGCGCCTTTGCCGGCGGCGCCCGCATTGTCGTGGCGGATGAGCCGGTCTCGGCGCTGGACGTGTCGGTTCAGGCCGCCGTCACCGATCTCCTGATGGAGATCCAGCGCAAGGAAAAGACCACACTGCTGTTCATTTCGCACGACCTGTCGATCGTGCGCTACCTGTCGGACCGGGTGATGGTGATGTATTTGGGCCATGTGGTGGAGCTCGGCACCACCGACCAAGTGTTCGCACCGCCCTACCACCCCTATACCGAAGCCCTGCTGTCGGCTGTGCCGATTGCGGATACCTCGGTCGAAAAGGAGCATATCGTTCTGGAAGGCGACATCCCGTCGGCGATGAACCCTCCCCCGGGCTGCCCGTTCCAGACCCGCTGCCGCTGGAAGTCAGAAGTGCCGGGCGGATTGTGCGAGCGCGAGGTGCCGCCGGTGCGTCAGCTGGGTGATGGCCATCAGGTCAAATGCCACCTGAGCGACGAGGTGCTGGAGCGGATGACACCGGTGATCAAGGTCGCCGCTGAGTAAAGCCGCGCAATCTCAAGTCTAGACATCAGGCAGGGGCCCGCCCCTGCCTTTTTCACTCAAGCACCGGCGGCCTGCCGGTCCCAGGCCTGCCATGAGCCGATCCATTCGGATCCGCCAAGCGCACCGGCCAGAGGCTCAAGCTCTTCCTGGTAACGCCGCCACTTGCCAAGTGCGCCTGTGTTGATTTTCTCCCGGACCTGGAGGAGCGACGCCGTGTTCACCGCGGCTTCGTTTTCCTCAGGACGCAAACAGGCCTCGTGCCAGTCCAGGCCGGCATGCGCAAGCAGCGCCCGGATCTGCTCCTCGGGGTGTGAAACAAGCGCTTCATAGGATTGGATCCGCAATTGGCTGCCCAGTTTGCTCTGGTAGTCCTGAACCGACGACAGAACGCTGCGGGTGATGTGGCCGATCCACTCAAGCCGGGCAGAGAATCCATTGCCCGCGAAAAAATTGGTTTTGAAGTTTGACAGGCCGGTATCCAGCGGATGCCGTGACATGAACACGAACCTGGCATCGGGCAGCAGAACATGCGCAAGCCCTAGCTCAAAGCAGTTCAGCGGCATCTTGTCGAGCACGACACGCCCCTCCGGACGCTCGTTCTGAAAGGCGCATTGGTAGAAATACGCCCGGAACTGGCGGATTGCCTCCTCGTCGAGCTGACCGAACCAATCCCACCAGCCGGTGCCGCCGCCGCGGGCCGCAACATATTGCCGGACGGCACCGGCAGTCTTGTCCAGTGCGCTGCTTTCTCCGATGCTGCAAACCTCTGGATGCCGGCTGAGAGAGCTTTCCACCAGCGTGGTTCCAGAACGCGGCATCCCGGTGATAAACAGCATGCGGGAGACGTCAGCATCTGCCTGTGCGTCAGCGGCGCGGCAAGCCTCAAAAACCCTGGCCTGATCCTTCACACGCGTACCGACACTCTCAGCATCGTAATCCGCATCCTTAAGTTCATTTGCCGATTTGTAATGGGCAAATGCCAGTTTGAAGTTCCCCTGCTTTTCCTCGATCCTGGCAAGGGTTGTATGCGCCAGAACCTGCTCCGCGACAGAGACCGTGGCGGATGCCGCCAGCGCCTTGAGGCGCGAAACATGGGGGCTGTCGACCGGAAGCGGCTGCACCAGGTTCAATCCGGCGA
The DNA here is from genome assembly GCF_056158685.1 of Leisingera sp. ABM4_103. Lineage (NCBI taxonomy): Bacteria > Pseudomonadati > Pseudomonadota > Alphaproteobacteria > Rhodobacterales > Roseobacteraceae > Leisingera > Leisingera sp. ABM4_103. Next base: position 3,538,700 of record NZ_JBSWTU010000005.1, read on the forward strand.
TGAAACTGACATTCTCCGGCGACAGCTCCAGGGCCTTGCGATAGGCAGCGGCAGCACCGGTCCTGTCGCCGGCAGATGCCTTCATGGCCGCGAACTTTCCCCAGGCCGCCGCGTTGGCGGGCAAGGCGTCCAGAAGGAGCTCCATCAGTTTCAAGGCCGTCTGGCAATCGCCTACCCGGAAATAGCAGACCGCGGCCCGGTCCAGCACTGTTGCGTCGCCAAAGTCCGACCTCAGCACCGGGATGAGCAGCTGCAGCGCCTGCGCGAACCTGCCCCCGGCCATCAGCTGGTCCACGGCCGCTAGACCGCTGCGGGGGGATGTTGCCAAAGCACTTTTGTCCAGCGTCCGGGTCATGGGGCCTCCTTGCTCCGCCGTTTGGGAACAAGGTTAAGGCCACATGGTTTACAAGCAGTGAAGAGGACACGCGGAGCCCAGCTGCGGCCGGCCGAGACCTGCTGGAGCGCCGGACACAGCCAGTCGCGGGTCTGACAGGTGTCAGCTCAGCAGCAGCACCGCGATCATCAGCAGGTTCATTGACGCAAACTGCAGCAGCTTCGGCGCAAGGCTGCCCCTGACAGCCGCAAAAAGCGCTGCGGCCACAGAACCCGCCAGCCCCGCCAGGGCAAGGCTGCCGCCAATAGCGCCGGCCAGCCCGGTGCCAGGTCCCCATGAGGAACCAGGCAGCATCATGCCCTTCAGGCCGACACCGATCAGGATACCCGTCACAGCCCCCGCCAGGCTTGCCACCGCACTGCGCGGCTGCCGCGGCAGCCGCCCGGCCAAGACGCTGTCAATCATCTGCCGGGTCGGAACTGGGCTCGGCTGCCAGTTGATCCTGCCGATCCGCTCGTCGAAGCTATTGATATACAACACTTACCCTCCAATTCCCGCCGCCAATTTCACGAAAAATTAAGGCAAATGCGTGACGCTGGAACGGAGTTAACGGGGCATTAAGGGGTGTTACTGCGGTATTAACCAAGCCGGGAACAGCCGTCTCAGCTGCCCCAGATCTTCCTCACATAATTACGGGTTTCCTTGTAGGGCGGGACTCCGCCGTGTTTCACCACTGCCTCCGGCCCCGCGTTATACGCCGCCAAAGCCAGCCGCCAGGAGCCGAATTTGCGGAACTGCCGCGCCAGGTAGCGGGCGCCGCCTTCAAGATTCTGCTTTGGTACCGACGGATTGACCCCAAGCGCCCGCGCAGTGGCAGGCATCAGCTGCGCAAGCCCCAGCGCTCCTTTGTGCGACTTGGCATTCGGGTTCCAGTTGCTCTCCTGCTGCACCAGCCGCAGGAACAGGTCCTCTGGCACTCCATGCTGGCGGGCTGCTGCGCGCGCCATCTCCAGATACTGCCCCCTGTACTTGCCATTATATGGCAGAGTGCCCGCGGCGGAGGGAATCCCGTAGGTCTGCGGCTGCAGCCTGGCAGAATTCTTGTACTGCGCAGCGGCGCGGCCATCCAGAACCCTGGTGTGGGCGGCAAACAAGTCGCGCCTGCTCTTTGTGCTCAATACATCGGCCGCAACTGGCTGCCCTGCTGCCATGACCGCGATCACCAACCCCGCAACGGCTTTGCGCATTTCCGCTGTCCTGATACTGTCCCACTGCGGGCAATATACCCAATGCGAAACAAAATTAAAGCAACACAGGCGTGAACCACCGCAAATCCCGCGCCGGCGGCGTCCAAAGCATCCACAGATGCCTGCTTTTCACGCTGGTCATGGGGCTATACTGTCGCCGGAACGCGGCGGGGCCGGATTCGAGCCCGGCCGTTGCTGTACACGACGAACAGAAACTAAAGGACGGAACCCTATGGCCGGCTCACTCAACAAAGTCATGCTCATCGGCAACCTGGGCCGCGACCCCGAGGTGCGCAGCTTCCAGAACGGCGGCAAGGTCTGCAACCTGCGCATCGCCACCTCGGAAACCTGGAAGGACCGCAACACCGGCGAGCGCCGCGAAAAGACCGAATGGCACTCCGTCGCGATTTTCAACGAGGGCCTGGTGCGCGTCGCGGAACAATATCTGCGCAAGGGCTCCAAGGTCTACGTCGAAGGCCAGCTGCAGACCCGCAAGTGGCAGGACCAAAGCGGCCAGGACCGGTATTCGACCGAGGTGGTGCTGCAGGGCTTCGGTTCGACCCTGACCATGCTTGACGGCCGTGGCGAAGGCGGCGGCGGCGGCGGTTACGGCGGCGGCCAGGGCGGTGGCGGCTACGGCGGCGGCAGTCAGGGCGGCGGCTACGGCGGCGGCTATGACAGCGGTTCGCAAGGCGGCGGCAGCAGCAGTGGCGGCGGATACGGCGGCGGCGCCTCCCACAACATCGACGACGACGAAATTCCGTTCTAAGGCCAGCCGCCTCGGCAAGCCTGCCATTTCCGAACACAGAGGAGCTCCCAGGCGGTCAGCCTTGGGAGCTTTTAAAATTGTCGCGGTGCTTTCCGGTGTTTTAACGGTTTGCACGGCAGCCTCCTGCCCCGGCGGCGGCGCCGCCCCCTTCGGAAAAAACAGGGCCGGCAGGCGGATGCTCCTTCGCACTCTTCGCATTTTCCCAGAAGTTTCAAAGGTATGCCGAACTGACCACCACACCGCCGGTTGACTTCGAGCCGGTTGGCCCGGGCGTTCCGGACGTGCGCCGCCCCGTTCTCCCAAGTAGCCGAATATTAAGAGACCGGATGCATGCTGAATGCAATTATGGCGATAAATGTGTGACAAAGGTTCTGGTTATGAGTATGCGCTTTTTGCGGCACCTCTCCATAAGGGTGAAGATCACAATGCTGCTGGCAGCGCCGCTGCTCCTCAGCCTCTGGTTTATGGGTAACAAGCTGGTCGAACTGTACCAGCGCGCACAGGTGAACACTGTGCTGGCCGGGGAGCTGCTGGACAGCACCAGCAGCCTTGTGCACACGCTGCAGGTCGAACGCGGGATGAGCGCAGGCTACCTTGGCGGAGCCTCTGCGGCGATGCCGGAAGCGCTGCTTGGTATCCGCAAGAAGAATGACGCCGCTATGGCCGGATTTCTCTCCCGCCTCAAAGGTATCGAACGCGGCCAGCTGAGCGGCGAGGCCCTTCAGTCCATCGGCGTTGCACAAACGGAACTGGACCGGATAGAGGGTATCCGCCAGCAGATCGCCGCCCGGTCCTTACCTGTGCGCGCCGCGGTCGGATATTACACCGCTTTGAACACCGCGCTGATCCAGACCGGGCTGTCCATAGCCCAAACAATCGACGACCCCGGCATCTTCAACGAGGCTGTTGCCCTGTCGCTCTATTTGCGGGCCAAGGATGCGGCCGGGCTTGAACGCGCTGCCGGCGCTGTCGGGTTTGCCAATGGCTGGACGCCCGCTGATTTTCAGGCTTTTGCCGTCAGCCACGAGCGCTTCAAAGAACGTCTGGCACGTTTTCTCGACTTTGCCACCGCCGAAGAACGCGCCGCGGTGAACAGCCTGAAAAGCACCCCTGAGGTGAAGGGGTTTGAGGAATTTCAGCAGGCAATTTTGACCGGCGGCGACCTCTCGGGCATGAACGGGGACGCGTGGTTCGCAGCCGCGACAGACATGCTGAAGGTCCTGCGCGGCAGAGAAACCGCCCTAATTCAGAACCTCAAAGACGGCATGGCGGCGTACGACGCGCAGAACAATCAGCAGCTGACCGAAATGGCCGTCCTTGCTGCGGTACTGCTTGCGGCCGTTCTCGCCCTCAGCCTGGTCGTCGCCCGCGATATGACCAAGGGGCTGTCCGTGCTGAACAGCGCCTTGAGGAAACTTGCCAAAGGTGACGCCAGCACCGAGGTTCCCGGCGCGGGCCGCCGGGACGAGATCGGCGCAGTCGCCCGCAATGTCGTCGAACTGCGCACGGTGACCCAGCAGAAACAGGCAGAGGAAACCCGGATCGAACGGACACGCCGCGAAGAAGTTCTGCTGGTGGCCCGCCGTATCGGCGCAGCGTTGACGGATCTGCAGAACAAGCGGCTGGACCACCCGATCAAAGAGGTCTTCCCAGAGCAGTTCAAATCGATCCGCACGGACTTCAACAACTCCCTGCACGCGCTGAGTGAAGCACTCTCCGCCATCGGCGAACTGAGCACGAGCGTCGACGAAAGCACCCGGTCGATCGCAGAAGCCTCAACAGATCTGGCACACCGCACCGAGGCCGAGTTGGCGACGCTGGAGAAGACCACGCAAGCCATGCGCGACTTGACCGCCAGCGTGCAGGATTCGGCAAGAAACGCGGATCGTGCCGAACACCTGGCGGACAGTGCCCGGAACCAAGTCAAATCCTGCGACCAAGTGGTGAGAAAAACCGTTGCCGCCATGGACAAGCTGCAGGAATCCTCTCAGGAAATCTCGCAGATCACCAAGGTGATCCAGGATATCGCCCTTCAGACCAACCTGCTGGCGCTGAATGCCGGGGTCGAGGCGGCCAGGGCCGGGGACGCCGGCCGCGGCTTTGCGGTGGTCGCCAGCGAGGTCCGGATGCTTGCGCAGCGCTGTGCGGATGCGGTGCAGCAGATCGACGAGCTTACCGCCCGCAGCTCCGAACAGGTCAAGAACGGCGCCTCGCTGGTCGATCAGGCAGGCCAGGCGATGTCCAGCGTGAACGAACAGGTCGGGGAAATTTCCAGCCTGGCCGTAGAAATCGCCGCCAACATCAAGGAACAGTCGGTGCAGATGGGCGATGTCAATACTGCCGTCGGCGAGCTGGAAGTGATGGCACAGCAGAATGCCGCCATGGCCGAGCAGACCACCGCCGCCACCACCTCCCTTTCGGAGCAGGCGCAGGATCTGCGGGTACTCGTCACCCAGTTCACCGTTCCCCGGGCGTCTGGCCCGCTGCCCGTGCTGACCCGCCCGTCCGGCAGAGCGGAGCCGCACATGACCATCGGCTTTGACGCCGGTCAGCCCGGATTTGCCTCCGGCAGCGCCGCGGCCTGAGCCGGGCCGCCGCCGGCACTGAATACAAACAGGGCAGCCACTGCGGCTGCCCTCTTGGTTTCCTGTCTAATCCCGCCCGTCAGGCGCCGGCGCTGCGCAGCACCGACAGGACCTGCTCCGGCGGCACGTCTCCGGTCACAAAGGCCTCGCCAATGCCGCGCGCCAGGATGAACCGCAGCTGGCCCGCGACAACCTTCTTGTCCTGCCCCATCAGCTCCAGCAGCGCCTCGGCGCCGGGCAGCTCGCCGGGGATATCCGCCAGATCGGTCTTCATTCCCATCGCCTTCAGATGCGCCCGCACCCGGCTGGGGTCTTCCTGGGAACACAGCCCCAGTTTCGCCGACAGCTCAAACGCCAGCGCGCAGCCGATCGCCACGCCCTCGCCATGCAGCAGCCGGTCCGAATAGCCGGTCGCGGCCTCCAGCGCATGGCAGAAAGTATGCCCCAGATTGAGCAGCGCCCGGTCGCCCTGCTCCGTCTCATCGCGCACGACGATGTCCGCCTTCATCTGCACCGAGCGCGCCACCGCCTCGACCCGTGCGGCGACATCGCCAGCCGCCAGGGCCGGGCCGTTTTCCTCGAGCCAGGCAAAGAACGCCGCATCGCCCAGCAGCCCGTATTTCACCACTTCGCCATAGCCGGACAGGAAGTCGCGCGGCTTCAGCGTTTCAAGAACCGAGGTATCGGCCAGCACCAGCGACGGCTGGTGGAAGGCGCCGATCAGGTTCTTGCCCTGCGGCGCGTTGATGCCGGTCTTGCCGCCCACGGAACTGTCGACCTGCGCCAAAAGCGAGGTCGGGATCTGCACAAACCGCACTCCGCGGCGCAGAACAGCAGCGGCAAAACCGGCCAGGTCACCGATCACCCCGCCGCCAAAGGCGACAACCACGTCGCCCCGCTCCACCTTCTGTTCCAAGAGCCACTCCACCGACCGCGTGAATTGCGGCCAGCCCTTGGTCGCCTCGCCCGGCGGCAGCGCCAGCGCCGTCATCTCCACGCCCGCAGCCGCCAGCCCGGCGCGCAAAGCGTCCAGGTGCTTCTCCGCCACGGTCTCGTCGGTCAGCACCGCCACCTGCGGCCGTTTCAGCAGCGGCCTGATACGCTCGCCCGCCTGCGCCAGCAGCCCGGGCCCGATCACGACGTCATAGGCGCGGTCGCCCAGAGGCACGTGAACCGTACGTTCCATCATTTCCACTCCAGTACATCGGGGCGTGCCTTCAAGGCGTCCAGCACGCGGTCAACCATGGTTTCGATTGCGGCCTGGCCGTCAGAGGCAACCGTCAGATCGGCCTTGGCATAAAGCGGCACCCGCTGCTCGTACAGGCCCCGAAGCGTCGCATAGGGATCGGCGGTGCGCAGCAGCGGCCGGGTGTCGCGGTGGCGGACACGGTTCCACAGCACATCCAAACCTGCGTCCAGCCAGACAGAAACCCCTTTGGCGGTGATCACCTCACGGTTCTCCTGCGCCAGGAACGCGCCGCCGCCGGTCGACAGCACTCCGCGCTCCTCTTCCAGCAGGCGGGCAATCACCTGCCGCTCCTTCTGGCGGAAAAACGGCTCGCCGTCGCGGGCGAAAATCTCCGGGATGGTCATGTTGGCAGCGGCCTCGATCTCATGGTCGCTGTCCAGAAAGGGCACATCCAGCCGGGCCGCCAGCGCCCGCCCCACAGCGGTCTTGCCGGCCCCCATCATCCCCACCATCACGATGGTTTTCTTCAGTTGCCCAGGCACCGGGCCCGCCGCCTTCTGGCCGCTGATTTGCTCTTTTTCGCTCATTCTTCAGTGAATGACGTGATCTTGCGCAAAAGGGAATATATAACTTGGTCAAAAGAGCAGGAAACAGGCATTGGACACGATATGGGGCGTTTGATTAAGTATCTGGTCTATTTGGTAGTTCTGGCCGGTATCGGGCTGGTTGGCTACGCCTATGTGGGGCCGTGGTTCGGCGCCGATTTCCGCGCGCCCAGCACCGAAGTGCGCAAGCCGGTGGTGCTGAATGCGGATTAAGGCGGCTGCCGCAGGGGTCATGCTGGCAGGCAATGCCTTCGCCAACGAGCCTCTGGCAGCGATTGACTGGCTGAACCAGCCGCAGCCGCGCAGCGGCCTGCCCGGCACCGTTCTGCTGGAACCGCCGGTCACCGGCACCGCGACGGTGCCGCCGGTGTCCGTCACCCCGCTGGAGGCGCTGCTGCCGCCTGTCGGGCTGGTTCCGGCTGCCGCAACGGGGCTTCCGCCCGACATGTGGCGCGGCAGCAGTGCTGATGAGGTCGCCCGCCTGATCGAAACCGTGCCGGTGCGCGGCAGCCCGGCGATGCAGGCGCTGCTGTTCACCCTTCTGCTGTCGGAAAGCCGCCCGCCTGCAGCCTCCAAGGACAAGATCCTGCTGGCCCGGCTCGACCGGCTGCTGGCGCTCGGGGCTGCGGACCCGTCGCAGGCGCTGGCGGAACATGCTGGCCCGGCCAAAAACAAGGAGCGGTTCGCCCGCTGGTTCGATGCCACTCTGCTGACCGGCAGCGAGGATGCCTCCTGCAAGGCACTGGCCGCCGAGCCGCATTTGACGGACAGCTATGACGACAGGATCTTTTGTGCGGCGCGGCGCGGCGACTGGCCGACTGCGGCGCTGATGCTGGAAACCGCCCATGCGCTGGAACTGCTGCCCAAGGAGCGGATGGACCTGCTGGACCGTTTCCTCAATCCCGACCTGTTTGAGGGGGCGCCGCCGCTGCCCCATCCGGCGGAACCGGATCCGCTGACCTTCCGCCTGTTCGAAACGATTGGCGAGCCGATGCCCACGTCGCCGCTGCCGCCGGCCTTTGCCGCGGCGGATCTGCGCGACATTGCCGGCTGGAAAGCGCAGCTGGAAGCGGCGGAGCGGCTGGCCCGCGGCGGCGCGCTCAACCCCAATCAGTATCTCGGCCTGTTCAGCGACCGCAAACCGGCCGCATCGGGCGGCATCTGGGACCGGGTTGCAGCGGTGCAGCAGTTGGAGCACGACCTGAATTCCGGCCGTGCCGAAGCAGTTGCCGCTTCCCTGCCCCGCGCATGGGAGGCGATGCAGCAGGCGGGCACCGAGACCGTTTTTGCCGACCTCTTTGCCGAGCCGCTGGCGCGCGCCGGGCTGGACGGCCCCGTCAAAGCGCTGGCCTGGCGTATCCGCCTGTTGTCTCCGCTCTATGAACTGGCCGCGCATGACGCCCCCGCGGAAGGAACCCGGGAGCAGTTCTTGGCAAGCCTCGCCCGCGGACGCCCCGGCGAGGTCCCGGCCCCGTCGCCGCTGGCGGAAGCCATTGCGCTGGGATTCGCCGCAGAACCGCCCGTCCCGGCCGTGATCCGGCAGCTGCTGGACAATGGCCAGCTGGGCGAAGCGATCCTGCGCAGCATGGTGCTGTTTGCGCAAGGTTCCGACGGCAACCTGGGCGACCTGACCGCCGCGCTGGCCGCTTTCCGTGCGGTTGGGCTGGAGGACACCGCCCGGCGCGCCTCATTGCAGCTGATGCTGCTGGAGCGTCAGTGACATGGCAGCTCCTTCCGCGAACTTCCAATGGATCTCTACCTTCCTCGATGCCCAGGCAGCAGAGACCGGCGCCTCGCAGAACACGCTCCTGGCCTATGGCCGCGACCTCAAGGACCTGACCGCCTGGCTGGAGCACCGCTCCCTGGATTTCCTCACCGCCTCCCAGGACGATATCGAGGCCTATCTGATCAATTGCGACGCCCAAGGGCTGGCGCGCTCCACCCGGGCCCGGCGGCTGTCGGCGGTCAAGCAGATCTACCGCTTCGCCTTTGAGGAAGGCTGGCGCGAAGACAATCCAGCGATCCAGATCCGGGGACCGGGCCGCGAGAAACGGCTGCCAAAGACGCTCGAGGTGATCGAGGTCGACCGCCTGCTGGAGGCCGCCCGCCAGACCGGCCGGAGCAAGGCCGACCGGCTGCGCAACACCTGCCTGATGGAGCTGCTCTATGCCACCGGCATGCGGGTGACCGAGCTGGTGTCGCTGCCGGTCTCCGCTGCCCGCGGCGACCCGCGGATGCTGCTGATCATGGGTAAGGGCGGCAAGGAGCGCATGGTGCCGCTGTCGCCGCCCGCGCGCGAGGCGCTGGCAGTCTGGCTGCAAGTCCGTGACGAGGCAGAGGCCGCGCGCGAAGCGAAGGGCAACCCGGCCTCCCGCTTCCTGTTCCCATCGCGCGGCAAATCCGGCCACCTGACCCGGCACCGCTTCTACCTGCTGATCAAGGAACTGGCAGTGACCGGCGGCGTCTCACCGGACAAGGTCACCCCCCACACGCTGCGCCATGCGTTCGCCACCCACCTGCTGGCCAATGGCGCCGACCTGCGCGCGATACAGGCGCTTCTGGGGCACGCCGACATTGCCACCACCGAGATTTACACACACGTATTGGACGCCCGGCTGCAAGAACTGGTGCTGGAGCATCACCCGCTGGCACAGGATCAGGCCTGACGCTTGAAGCGGCGCGGGCCAGACCCCATAACTGTGCAGACATTCTCAACAACGGACTCCAAATGGACCCCGCCACTACTGTTTTTGACAGCGATTTCTGGATCACCGCCGGCTCGATTGCACTGTTGCTTGTGTGCTCCGGCTTCTTTTCCGGCTCCGAGACCGCGCTGACCGCCGCCTCCCGCGGCAAGCTGCGCAGCCAGGCCGACAAGGGTTCGGCGGGAGCCAGACGCGCGCTTTTGATTACCGAAGATAACGAACGGCTTATCGGTTCGGTCCTGCTGGGCAACAACGTGGTCAACATCCTGGCGGCTTCGCTGGCCACTGCGCTTTTCACCCGCCTCTTTGGTGAAAGCGGCGTTGCGATGGCGACGCTGGTAATGACCCTCCTGGTGCTGGTCTTTGCCGAGGTGCTGCCCAAGACCTACGCCATTTCCAACGCTGAAAAGGCCGCCTCGGCGGTCTCGGCACCGATCGCTATTATCGTCAAGGTGCTGTCGCCGGTGGTGGGCGCGGTGCGCCTCTTCGTGCGCGGTGTGCTGCGCGTGTTTGGCGTGCAGATCGACCCGGACAGCCACATCATGGCTGTGCGCGAGGAGATTGCCGGCGCCCTGCACCTGGGCCATTCCGAAGGCGTGGTCGAGAAAGAGGACCGCGACCGCATCCTGGGCGCGCTCGACCTCTCCGACCGCTTTGTCGAGGAGATCATGCTGCACCGCTCCAACATCGAGATGATCGACGCGGACGCGGAGCCTGAGACCATCCTGGAGCAATGCCTGCAAAGCCAGCACACCCGCCTGCCGGTGTTCCGCGGCGAACAGGAGAACATTATCGGCGTGGTTCACGCCAAGGATCTGTTCCGCACGATGTACACCGAGGCCGGCGGTGCCGAGGGCGATAGCGAACGGCTCAAATCCTTCGACATCACCAAGGTCGCCAAGGCCCCCTATTTCGTGCCCGAAACCACCACCCTGGACGAACAAATGCGCCAGTTCCTGCGGATGCGTTCGCATTTTGCCCTGGTGGTGGACGAATACGGCGCCCTGCAAGGGCTGATCACGCTGGAGGATATCCTGGAAGAGATCGTTGGCGAAATCACCGACGAATTCGACCCGGACGAGGAAAGCATCGTCAAGAAAACGACCGAAGGCTCCTATCTGGTCGACGGTGCCGCCACCATCCGCGACGTGAACCGGGCCACCGAATGGAACCTGCCGGACGACGAAGCCAACACCATCGCGGGCTTGGTGATCCACGAGGCGCAGATGATCCCCACCAAGGGCCAGGTGTTCTCCTTCCACGGCTTCCGCTTTGAGGTGACCGAACGGGAAGGCAACCGGGTCACGGGGCTCAAGATCCGGCCCCTGTTGTGAGCCCAGCTATGCGGCTTGTGATGAGGCAGGTGCAGGCATGACGCGCGCGGCGGTGCTGGCCTGGAACGGGTTCGACCGGGTCGTTCTGGAGCTGTTCCGGCAGCTCCGCTGGTCCTTCCTGCCGCCGCTCCTGATCTATTTCGCCTATGGCGCGCAGGGCATTACCACCGTCGCCGCCTCGTTTTTTGTCAAAGAATACCTGGACTTGTCGGCTGCCTTTCTGGCCGGACTGGCATTCTGGGTCGGCCTGCCCTGGGCACTGAAGATGCCGCTGGGCCATCTGGTCGATCTGATCTGGCGCTGGAAATACCTGCTGATCCTTGCAGGCGCGGGGCTGATGGCCGGCAGCTATGGTATCCTGGCCGCCATCGTTCTGGAGCCGGCGATGATGAGCGCGGTGATGCCGCTCAATGCCTGGTATGTCACTGCCGCTCTGCTCGCACCTTGCGGGTTCGTGCTGCAAGACGTGGTGGCTGATGCCATGTCGGTGGAGGCCGTGCCGCACACCGACGCGCAGGGCAATCCCTTGCCCGAATCTGAAACCAAGTCCCTGCACACCACCATGCAAACCTTCGGCCGCATCGCGCTGATTGGCGGCTCCAGCGCCGCCGCGGCCCTTAATGTCGCGCTGTTCGACGGCGCGGATGCACTGCCGCAGGCGGAGAAAGGCGCGCTTTACGGCTTTGTCTTCACCCTTGCGCTGCTGATCCCGGTGATCTCGCTGTCCGGCGTAGCGCTGGCGATCTGGCAAAAATGGCGCAAGGCTGCCCAGCTGCGCCGGGCTGGTGTCGCGGAGAACGAGATCCGCAGCCGCATCGAAATCCCGCGCGAGCCGGTCGCCCCGAACCATTGGTATTTCATCGGCGGCGGCGCCTTCGTGGCGCTCTCCCTCGCCGTGGGTCTGGGCGACGTGCCCTATTCGCAGGAAATCGTCTTTGCCGGCTCCATGGCCATCGTCCTGTTCCTGATGCGCCAGCTGGTCGCCGTGCTGCCCACGGATCAGGCCCGCGCCCTGATCGGCACCGCCATCATCATCTTTGTCTACCGCGCCACCCCTCTGCGCGGCCCCGGCGCGACCTGGTTCGAGATTGACGTCCTGGGGTTTGACCAGCAGTTCCTGTCCGTCCTGTCCCTCATCACCTCACTGCTGACGCTGGCGGGTATGCTGATCTTCCGCCCGATGATGGCCAGCCGCCCGATTGCCTGGATCGTCGCCTTCCTCGCCATCACCGAGGCGGTCCTCAGCCTGCCCAACATCGCGCTTTACTACGGCGCGCACCACTGGACCTCCGCCATGACCGGCGGCGTGGTCGACGCCCGCTTCATCGCCATCGTCGACACCGCTGTGGAATCCCCGCTGGGCCAGGTCGCGATGATCCCGATGCTCGCCTGGATCGCCCGCAACGCGCCTTCGGGGCTCAAGGCGACCTTCTTTGCGGTAATGGCCTCCTTCACCAATCTGGCGCTCTCGGCCTCCAGCCTGGGCACCAAATACCTGAACGAGATCTTTGTGGTCACGCGCGAAGTCACAAATTCGGCAGGCAACATCACCACCCCGGCGGATTACTCCCAGCTTGGCATGTTGCTGATCACGGTTGGCGTCATTCTCCTGGCAGCCCCGCTTACGGCGATTTTCATCATCCAGAACAGCCGCTTCCGCACCTCTGAATAACCCTAGACAGCGCAGACGGCCTGGAAGCGGCACGCCATGCCGTTTTTCTTCTGGACTACTGTTCACTTCTGTACAGAATGCGGGAAACACCTATTCAGGGAGGCCCACATGAAAACCACCACCCGCGTGGCAGTGATCGGCGGCGGCGTCGTCGGCTGCTCTGTCCTCTACCACCTGACCAAGCTCGGCTGGTCCGACGTCATGCTGATCGAACGCTCGGAGCTGACCTCCGGCTCCACCTGGCACGCGGCGGGCGGCTTCCATACGCTGAACGGCGACACCAACATGGCGGCGCTGCAGGGCTACACCATCAAGCTGTATAAAGAGCTGGAAGAGATCACCGGAATGTCCTGCGGCCTCCACCACGTCGGCGGCGTCACCCTGGCCGAGACCCAGGAGCGCTTTGACATGCTGAAGGCCGAACGCGCCAAGCACCGCTTCATGGGGCTGGAGACCGAAATCGTCTCCCCCGAGGAAATCAAGAAAATCGCCCCGGTCACCAATGTCGACGGCATCATCGGCGGGTTGTATGACCCCCTCGACGGCCACCTCGACCCCTCCGGCACCACCCACGCCTACGCCAAGGCCGCGCGCATGGGCGGCGCCACGATCGAAACCCACTGCAAGGTGATCGAGACCAACCAGCGCCCTGACGGCACCTGGGATGTGGTGACGAACAAGGGCACTATCCACGCCGAACACGTCGTCAACGCAGGCGGCCTCTGGGCGCGTGAGGTCGGCGCCATGGCCGGCGTCTACTTCCCGCTGCACCCGATGGAGCACCAGTACATCGTCACCGACGAGGTGCCGATGATCGCCGAGATTATCGACGGCGGCGGCGAGCATCCGCATGTGATGGACCCGGCCGGGGAAAGCTACCTCAGGCAAGAGGGCCGCGGCCTCTGCATCGGATTCTACGAACAGCCCTGCAAACCCTGGGCGGTCGACGGCACGCCCTGGGACTTCGGCCACGAGCTGCTGCCCGATGACTTCGACAAGATCGAGGATTCCATCGCCTTCGCCTACAAACGCTTCCCGGCGCTGGAGGCCGCAGGCGTCAAATCCGTAATCCACGGCCCCTTCACCTTTGCCCCCGACGGCAACCCGCTGGTCGGCCCGGTGCCCGGCATGCGCAACTACTGGTCCGCCTGCGCCGTCATGGCCGGTTTCTCCCAGGGCGGCGGTGTCGGCCTGATGCTGGCCCAGTGGATGGTCGAGGGCGAATGCGAGCGCGACACCTTCGCGATGGACTGCGCCCGCTTCGGCGACTGGATCACCCCGGGCTACACTCGCCCGAAAGTCATTGAAAACTATCAGAAACGCTTCTCCATCGCCTACCCGAACGAGGAGCTGCCCGCGGCCCGCCCGTTCCGCACCACGCCAATGTACGATATCTTCGATGGCATGGGCGCGGTCTGGGGCGCGCAATACGGCATGGAGGTCCCGAACTACTTCGCCGAGGGTGACGAGCCGCGCTATGAAACCCCGTCCTTCCGCCGTTCCAACGCCTTTGACGCCACCGCGCGCGAGGTCAAAGCCGTGCGCGAAAACGTCGGCATCAACGAGGTCCACAACTTCGGCAAGTACCTGGTCAAAGGCACCGGCGCCCGCGCTTGGCTCGACCGCATCATGGCCGGCCGGGTGCCGCAGCCGGGCCGCCTGTCGCTGACCCCGATGCTGTCGCCCAAGGGCCGGCTGATCGGCGATTTCACCATCTCCTGCCTCTCGGAAGAAGAATTCCAGCTCACCGCTTCCTATGGCTCGCAGGCCTATCACATGCGCTGGTTCCTGCAGAACCTGGACGAAGGTGTGTCCCTCGAAAACATCTCCGACACCCGCAACGGCTTCCAGATCGCAGGCCCCAAAGCGCGCGAGGTGCTGCAGGCCTGCACCCGTCAGGACATCTCGGACATGCGCTTCATGGATGTGCGCCGCCTGACCGTGGGCATGGCCGACTGCATCGTGCAGCGCGTCAGCTACACCGGCGATCTGGGGTATGAGATCTACTGCGACCTGCCCAGCCAGCGCGCCCTGTGGGGTGCGCTGTGGACCGCAGGCCAGCCGCTCGGCATGAAACCCTTCGGCATGCGGGCGATGATGTCGCTGCGCCTGGACAAATTCTTCGGCTCCTGGCTGCGGGAGTTCTCGCCTGACTACACCGCCGCAGAGACCGGGCTGGACCGCTTCATCTCCTTCAAGAAGGAGGCGGATTTCATCGGCCGCGCCGCAGCTGAGGCCGAACGTGAGGCAGGCCCCGCCCGGCAGCTCTGCGCCTTTGAAGTCGATGCAGACGATGCTGATGTGGTCGCCTATGAGCCGATATGGCTGGACGGTACGGTGGTGGGCTTCTGCACCTCAGGCGGCTATTCGCACCACGCGCAGAAATCCATTGCGCTGGGGTTTGTCCCCACGGGGACAGCCAGAGAAAACCTGGAAGTGGAAATCGAAATCCTCGGCAAGATGTACAAGGCCCGCCTCATCACCCAGCCGCTGTTTGACGCCGACGGCGCCCGGATGCGCGGCTGAGTCTGAAAAACACGGGGTTCAGGTCAGTGTACCTGACCTGAACCCGCCCCGTTGCCACGGGAGAGAACGCTGACGCCGCGGCACTTGCGCAACACAAACGTCAGCACCGTTACCCGAATGTTTCGCGCGCGAAACATTCAGTCATCTCTTATGACCTTTCCCGGACCGCATCTTTTCTGGCCCCCGCTCTTCATCTTTGCAAAAATACTCCCGCCGGAGGCATCCGCCATTGCGGCCAGGAACCAAGGACCGGAATTGCATGACCGCCATCGCCATTCTCCTGCTCGCCGCCGGTGCATCCTCGCGGATGCAGGGCCGTGACAAGCTGATGGAGGACGTGGACGGCCAGCCTCTCCTGTCCCAGGTCTGCCGCCGCGCCGCACTGACCGGACTGCCGGTCTTTGTGACAGTGCCGGGCACGGCGCATCCCCGCGCAGCTGCCATTGGCACAGCAACACCCGTTCCAGTTCCGGACGCGGACGAAGGCATGGCCGCCTCGATCCGCCGCGGGGTCGCGGCGCTGCCCGAGGGGTGCGGCGGCGTGATGATCCTGCCCGCCGACATGCCGGAGGTGGAGACCCAGGACATGCTGCATCTTGCGGCGCATTTCCACGGAGCTGAAAGCCCCATTCTTCGCGCCTCAGCCGAGGACGGAACCCCGGGCCATCCGGTGCTGTTTCCCAGCCGCTGCTTCGCGGCCTTGCAGGCCCTCAGCGGCGATCAGGGGGCCCGCAGCCTGCTGAAACAGGAAACCGTGCAAATGGTTGCCCTGCCCGGCCGCCACGCGCTTACCGACCTGGACACGCCTGAAGACTGGGCCGCCTGGCGCCGCCGCCGCTGACCCGCGCCGCTGAATCAGAGAAGGCAGGGCACAAGGCCCTGCCTTCCTGCGCTTCGCTCTTATCTGCCATTCCCCCAAACGGCAGCCGCATCTCTCAATGCACAAGCAAATGCGCCTCGTGTTTGCGCAGTGACCGGCGCGCCGCGGTATAGGCCGCGCGGCCTTGTTCCGATTTCAATTCCGGAAACAGCTCAAACAGCTCGTTGCGCTGGGCATTGTCCAAACCGCGCAGGGAGTGGTCGCCGGGCTGGAAGCTTTCGGTCCAGGCACCGTCCGACAGCACAACCTCATGCTGGTCGAACATGAAGTGAATGTAGGTGACCTTGGACACCTCCACCCGGTCGACACCGGCCAGCCCGGTCAGATGCTTGGCAGCCACCAGGACCTCGCGGTCCTCGAAGTACAGCGCGGTCTTGTCGTTGGCGACCAGCACCCGGTGGTTGGGGCTGACCATCATGTCGCGCTCCGGCAGGCCGTTGCCCAAGGCGCCTTTGCGGATCAGCACCGGCTGCAGATGCGAAGCGGAGGCCAGATCGGCTCCCTCCAGCGTGCGCGCCGCGATCCAGCGGATTTCCTGGATGCCATTGTCGCGGGTGATCACCCGGTCGCCGGCTTGCAGGTCCTCGACCCGGCGCTCCCCCTGCGGGGTGGCGATCAGCGTGCCCGGCGTGAAGCAGGGAATGATCTGCTCGATCTCGCCAAATGTCATCGAGCCGGTCACGGCCCCGTCGCCGTCCAGGAAGTTGACGGTGCCGGAGATGCTGTTGCCATCCGCATCCTCGGTGACGCCGGTCAGCTCAAACGGGCCGGAGCCGGTCAGGTCCAGCGTGTCGAAGTCATCGCCGCCCGAGCCGCCATCCACAACGTCGCCGGCGGTGCCGCCCAGGAAGGTGTCGCGGCCATCACCGCCCGACAGGGTGTCCGCCCCGTGGCCGCCGGTGATCAGATCATTGCCGGCACCGCCATCGACGAGGTCGTCGTCAATGCCTGCGTCGATCGTATCGTCTCCGGTGCCGCCATGGATTTCGTCATCGTCATCCTGGCCATAGATCAGGTCATTGCCGGAACCGCCGTAGATGGTGTCCATACCGTTGGTGGGGTCCGGATCCGCCGGGCGGCCGTCGCTGCCGTCATTGGTGATGTTCAGCCCGTCCGGGAATGCCGGGTTCAGGCCGCCGAAGATGGTGTCATCGCCGCTGCCGCCGAGGATAAAGTCCGAACCCTCGCTGCCGGTGATCACATCCGCATCCGCGCCGCCGTCGATGGTGTCGTCGTCGATGCCGCCGTCGATCACATCCATGCCGGTGCCGCCGTCGATCAGATCGGCATCGTCGCCCGTCGAGATGGTGTCATTGCCGGCCCCGCCCAGCACCGTATCCATGTCGTCGGACGGGTCCGCATCCGCCGGAATGAAAGGGATATCCGGGTCGGTGCCCGTGTAGCCCGGAAAACCGCGGTCCGGCAGCGGCACACCGCTGTCCTTGGAGGTGTCGATCACATCGTCACCGCTGCCGCCGTCCACCGAGTCCGCACCGTCGCCGCCGTCGATTGTGTCGTTGCCGCCGCCGCCCAGGATGGTGTCGTCACCCTCGCCGCCAGTCAGCGAGTCATCTCCCGGAACCACCGGATCCTGCGGATCCGAGGAATAGTCGTAATGGGTATTGTCAAAGGTGGTGCCCGAGGTGCCCAGATCGACAGTCAGCGTGATGTCGTCGAAATCCCGGTCGCCAAGGCCGGGCAGATCTTCAAAGCCGATCTGCACGGACCCGTCCGGATTCTGGCCAAAGCCCTGGGTATGGACCAGCCCATCGGGGTTCAACCCGGCATTGCTGCCGTAACCCGAGGAATAGTATGTGCCTTTGGCGTTGGAGATGCCAACACCGACAATGGCGCCTTCGGGCGCGTCGTAGGTGAAGCTGCGGCCGATGTTGCCATTGGCGTTATCTGTCAGGAGCACCACATTGCTGATCTCGCCGGTGTCCGGGTCGATGGTGTAGGCGAACAGCTGATTCACGATCCCCGCGGTGGAGCCGTCGATCGTGATGGTGACCGAGTCCGGGACGCCGGACACACCGTCGCCGAGGATCAGATCGTCACCGCTGCCGCCGTCGACTGTGTCGTCGCCTGCGCCTGCATAGATGCTGTCATTACCGGCGCCGCCGAGAATGACATCATCATCCGGGCCTGCCGCCGGGTCGATGGCATCGGCGTTGTCGACCATGTCGCCTTCCGGATCGCCGGTATAGGCGGCGTCAATCCGGTCGTCGCCGGACGTGCCCTCTACGATCCCGTCCAGTGCCGGATTCGGCTGTTCGTCACTCATTGTCATTACCCTTTCCTCACCGGTCAGGCGAAAAACCCCATCTGCCGGGTCCGCCGGACAGCCGCACAGCCATGCGGCCTGCCGCAGTCAAAACACCAGCCCACGCGGATTGGGAGCCAGAGCGCAAACGCCCTGGTTTGCGCGCCTGAACAGCGCGCAATCGGTAAGCATCAGCTTTCTGATCAGTGGCGTGCCCGTAAAAAACGGCACCGGGACTTGTTTAAATCTTTAGCAGTCCACCACAGTCCAGCAGCTCGCAGAACTCGCCCCCCCAAATGGGCTAATCCATGCATACTTTAGGCACCCCTGCCCTCAAAGCCAAAAAATCGCCTAAAATTCCTCACATTATGGATATCCGCTGGGCAGCAGCGGCCGGAACATGGCCTGCCCGAGCCCGCATTGTTTCCATTTCTACGAAGAAAACGCGCTGCAACTTGTCGAAATATGCCAAATTTAGCATTCAACTGCCGGATTAGCCCAGATTTGTTTCCACATTCGAAACACCCGCGAATGATCAGGTCACGCCTTTGTTCCGCCGTGTTTGTCCGGCGCGGCTGCGGCAAAGGGGCTGGATTTGGTTTCAATTCCCGGAAAATTCCGAGTTTGTTTCCACAGGGCGGCAGCCCGGCCCGTCCGCGCATTCGAATCAAAGCCCGGGCCGGGCAGCCAAAAGCGGCCCATCCCGAAAGCAAAAACCGCTGAAGACTTTAAACAAACCCACGACACCTGGGTGCCGCAGGCCCGGAGCCCGCCCCGGCTGCTCCAGCCAATACGCGGCCCGGCCTGAAATCAATCAGCCCGCTCCATGGAAAACGGGCTATACTCAGCCTCATCAACAGACAGGAGATCACAATGCTGTACCCCCTCGCCTCGCTTGAAACTGAGAAGCTCAACGCGATCCGGGCTCTGGAAAAGGATATCGGAAGCCCTGTTGTGGCGCTGGCCGAGGTTGAGGCGGATAGCGCTTCGCTGCCGGAAGACCAGCTGAAGAAACTGCAGGAACTGGAAGAGGAACTGGGTGTCGTTCTTGTGGCCGTGCGGCCGAACTGATCCTGCCCGCAAACGGGTCACGCCGGCTGTCCAACCGGACGACTGGCACCGGCACCAGCCTGTTATCCAAACCTATTTGCGGGGTTATGGCGGAGAGACAGGGATTCGAACCCTGGAGACGGTTTCCCGCCTACACACTTTCCAGGCGTGCGCCTTCGACCACTCGGCCACCTCTCCGTTGAGGGGGCTTTTGAAGGATTGGAGGGGGAATTGCAAGAGCCGAAATGGCAAAAAATGCACCTTCCCCCCAATCTTTTTCAGACCTCCAAATGCAGGTAGACGCGTCGGTTCTGCTTGCCCTTTTTTTCCACCTTACCGAGGCGGATTTTCCCGATCTCGCCGGTGCGTTTGACGTGGGTGCCGCCGCAGGGCTGGAGATCAATCTGCTCATCTGCGGTGCCGATGCGCACCAGCCGCACCTGACCTGCGCCGCGCGGCGGTGAGACCGACATGGTTTTTACAAGCTGCGGATTGGCGTCGAGTTCGGCGTCGGTGATCCAGTCCTCACTCACCTCCAGATCGCGGTCGATCAGCGCCTGCAGCTGGTCCTGCAGCGCCTGCTTGTCTTCCGGTGCTTCGGGCATGTTGAAATCGAGCCGGCCCTTGGCTTCGCTGATCGAGCCGCCGGTGACCTCCAGCGGGATCACCACAGACAAGAGATGCAGCGCCGTGTGCACTCGCATGTGGCCGTAGCGGCGGTCCCAGTCGAGCACCTGGGTCACTGTGGTGCCCGCGGGAGGCAGGGCGGAGCCGTCCTGTGGCACAAGCACCACCGCGCCCTCATCCCCTTTGACCGTGGTGGCGATGGTGCACTGCCCTTCGGCCCACAACAGTTTGCCGCTGTCGCCGGGCTGGCCGCCACCGGTGGCATAGAACAGCGTGCGGTCCAGGATGATGCCGCCCTGCTCCGTATGGGCCAGGACCTCGGCCTCTGTCATGCGGGCATAGGCATCCTTGCGGAACAGCAGGTCACTTGTCGGCATCTGAATCTCCATCTCCGTCTCCATCGGCATCCTCGCCGGGGTCTTGCTGCAGATCGTCCAGATCCGGCTTCGGCGGAGCCTTGACGGGAGCGGCCGCGGGGGCGGAGGCCGGGGTGCTTGCCGGCTCCTCTGCGCCAGGGGCTGCCGTGGCCTGGGCCAGCGCCTCCGGGTTGCGGATCCAGATGTCGCGCTGCATGAAGGGGATCTCGATCCCTTCTTCCTGGAACCGTTTGGCGATTTCGTAGTTCATGTCGGATTTCACCGACAGCACCCAGTTCACGTCGCGCAGGATGGCGCGGATCTCGAAATCGAGGGAATCGGCGCCGAAGCCCTGGAACACCACCGAGGGCGCGGGGTTCAGCAGCACCATCGGATGGCCCTTGGCGATCTCGGCCAAGATCGCCTCTACCTTGCGCGGGTCGGTGCCATAGGCGACGCCCACCGGCACGATCACCCGGCCCACTGTGTTGCCGCGGGTGTAGTTGGTGACAGTGCCGGAGATCAGGTCGGAGTTCGGCACGATCACATCGGTGCGGTCGAAGGTCTCAATCCGGGTGGAGCGCACCGAGATGTCGCGGACATAGCCCATCAGCCCGCCGACCTCGATCCAGTCGCCCTTGGAGACCGGGCGTTCGATCAGCAGGATGATGCCGGAGACGAAGTTGGACACGATCGTCTGCAGGCCGAAACCGATGCCGACCGACAGCGCACCGGCGACGATGGCGAGCGATGAGAGGTCGAGTCCCGCCATAGAGATTGCAACCACCGCCGCCAGGAAGATGCCGACGTAGCCAAGCCCCGAGGTGATCGCGTTCTGGCCGCCCGGGTCGATCTTGGTTTTGGGCAGCAGCGAGTTGCGCAAGCTCCCCTGCACCAGACGCGTCAGCGCATAGCCAACGGCAAAAACCAGGGCAAAGGTCAGAAAGGCCGTGGGTGAAATCCGGGTGCCGCCGATCTGGAAGCCTTCCAGAAAACGCGACCACAGCTCTGTCAGGTCGGCCACCCGCGCGCCCCAGATCAGCGCCAGCAGCGGCAGTGCCAGGGTTACCAGCAGGAAGCCGATGATCACGGCAAACAGCGAATCCCGTGCCTCTGACCCTTTGCCGGACAGCCAGCCGTAGACGTCGCCCAGGAAGCGCTGCAGCACCAAGAGGGCGGCCAGCAGCGCCAAGGTGGAAACCGCCGGATAGATCAGCGCCTCAGCCGCGTTCACGTAGCCAAAGGCCGCCAGCACCGGCGACACAAAGCCCAGCAGATAGACGGCGCGGCGCACCAGCGTCATCACCCGGTTGGCACCGGCTGCGATGGCGCCATCGTCGTCGGTGTCGTCGTCGCTTTGCTGCTGGCGGCGTTTGGCGCCGATCCGGTGCAGGCGCAGCAGCACCAGCGCCGCGGCCATAATCAGCGGGAAGCTGGCGACCGCATGGGCCTCTGCCGGGATGCTGTCGATGTTCTCCATCAGGGTCAGCGCATCCTGCAGAACCAGGATCACCGCCAGGATATCGACCATCAGCCGGGTTTCATTGAGGCGCCCCTCCTGCACCGGCACCAGATCGTTTTCGATCCGGCCGGAGAACAGCTGGTTGCCCAGCCAGTGAAAAGAGAGGATCAGCAGCGCCCAGCCCGGCAGATAGTCCAGCAGCACGGAGCCGCGGAACCCGAGGATGCCGGACAGGTCCACCGCCGCCACCAGCAAGAGGATGCCGATAAACGGCAGGATCACCTCAAGCAGCGAGACGACAAAGCCCCAGACGCCGCGGCCGCTGCTGCCGAACTGGCGCAGGTAGTCGCCTGCTGCATGGGCCCAGGGCCGGCCGCGCAGCAGCAGCAGCGCGGAAGTCGCCAGCAGCAGAATCAAGGCGGGCAAGCTGTTCTGCACCCGCTCGGCAGTGGTGGCGCTGCCGATGCGCGAGGCGGTTTCATTCAGCAGTGAGCCGGCAGACCGCGACAGAGTGCGCCACGCACCGGGCCAGTTTTCAGGATTGAGCGGCGACGGCCCGCGCTCCAGCAGCTTGCGGGTGCGGCGTTCGCGGATGATCTTGTCAATTTCGGCGATCAGGCCGTTGGCGCGGCTGAAGGCTTCCTCCGCCACAATACGCGGAACCTTGAGGTCCTTCAGCTGCTGTTCCAGCGAACTGCGCAGCTGTGCGATGTCCTCGGGCTCGCTCTCGCCCTCTGCGGGCGGCTCGCCCAGGGCGGCAAGCTGGCCTTCCAGCGTCTGGAGGCGGTCGCCGTTTTCGGTGCGCGCGTCCAGGAAGTTCTGGCGGTAGCGCGCCAGCTCCTGGCGCAGGGTCTCCAGCGCGGCGCTGGAGGCCCGCCTGGCGTCAATCACGTCTTCCGCACGGTTCGCGGTCTTGAGCCAGTCCTGGTAAACAGCCCGGGATTCAGCATTCAGCTGCGCGAGGGCAGGCATAGCGAGGCCGGCCACAAGGGCCAGCCCCAGCAAAACAGTCCGCAACGCGGTTATGAAAGGTGTCATACGTCCTCAAAAACGCCGGGGATCGACGCAGGCGTATGGGTCATCCATTCCGGCACCGGCAGGTCTTTCTCCCGCAGGAAATCCGGATTGAACAGCTTGGACTGGTAGCGGGTGCCATAGTCGCACAGAACGGTGACGATGGTTTTGCCCGGGCCCATGTCCTTGGCCATGCGCACAGCGCCTGCAATGTTAATGCCAGAGGAGCCGCCCAGCACCAGGCCTTCCTCATGCAGCAGGTCAAAGACATACGGCAGCGCCTCGCCATCCGGCACCTGATAGCTGTAATCAGGCGTGAAGCCTTCCAGGTTCTTGGTGATCCGGCCCTGGCCGATGCCCTCAGTGATCGAACTGCCCTCAGAGGCCAGCTCGCCAGTGGTGTAATAGGAGTAAAGCGCAGCCCCCAGCGGATCGGCCAGTCCGATTTTCACGCCCTTGGGCTGCAGCGCTTCGGCCACGCCTGCCAGGGTGCCGCCAGAGCCCACGGCGCAGACAAAGCCATCAACCTTGCCGCCGGTCTGCTCCCAGATTTCCGGGCCGGTGGTTTCCACGTGGGCCTGGCGGTTGGCGACATTGTCGAACTGGTTGGCCCAGATCGCGCCATTCGGCTCCGTCTGAGCCAGTTTTTCCGCGAGGCGCTGGGAATAACGCACGTAGTTGTTGGGATTTTTGTAGGGCGCCGCAGGCACCTGGACCAGCTGGGCGCCCGCCAGGCGCAGCATGTCCTTCTTTTCTTCGGACTGGGTTTCCGGGATCACGATCACTGTCTTGAAACCCATCGACGCGCCCACCAGGGCCAGGCCGATGCCGGTGTTGCCGGCGGTGCCTTCAACAATGGTCCCGCCGGGCTTGAGCTGGCCGCGGGCCACCGCATCCTTGATGATATAGAGCGCCGCGCGGTCCTTGACCGACTGGCCCGGGTTCATGAATTCAGCCTTGCCCAGGATCTCGCAGCCGGTCTCTTCGCTGACGCGGTTCAGGCGGATAAGAGGTGTGTGGCCGATGGCATCAGCCAGATCACGTGCAATGCGCATGGTATCCCTTTCGATCTGTTCCCCAAGATGTAACCAAGCGTCCCGGCGTTCACAAGGCGGGAAGCGGCTCAGGAGAATGCGTTGCGCAGCCGGGTGCGGTGGCGTGCCAGCCACAGCGCGGCGGTGACCAGCGGCATGTCCTGATAGATCTGGCCGTCCACGCCCAGCATCAGCTCCTCATAACTGAGGATCTTGCTGCGGATATCTTCGCCCTCGCCCGCAATTCCGCCGCCGCCATTGAGATCAGAAAGATCCGATATACCAATGAAAACATGGATCAATTCAGCGAGTGCGCCGCTGGATGGATAGACTTGGGCCACCGGCTCAAGCCGCTGCACGGTCACCCCCGCCTCCTCCTGCGCTTCGCGGACCGCAGTCTCCTCGGGCGTCTCGCCCGGGTCGATCACACCCGCCACCGGTTCCCACATCCAGGGATGCGCTTCACCCATCATGAAGGGGGGTGCGCGGAATTGCTCCACAAGAAGAACCTGATCGCGGACCGGGTCATAGGGCAGCACCACCGCCGCATGGCCCGCCATCGAGGCACAGCGGTGCACCACCGGACTCATGCTGCCGTCGTAGCGGCGGAACTGCAGCTCCATCTCTTCCATCGCAAAGAAGTTCAGATGAGCGCGGGTGTGGCTGTGGACGATCACGTCCTTTGACAGGTCATGTTCCGGATCGCCCGGGCGCGCCTGGGCTGCCAGCCAGGCAGCGGCGCGGCGGCGGACAGAGGGGAAGCAGCGGGCCACCTCCTCAGCGGTCATACGGCCGTGGTAGGCCATCACTTCCTCAGCGGCGCGCAAAGACAGCGCGCCCCACTCCTGCACCCAGGCCGCCAGGTCCCAGGGCTCCGCCGTCTGCCACAGGCCGGGTTCGGGGAAATAGACCTCTGCCGGGGCGGTGCTGCCATCCTCCAGCTGCACGGTGACCGGTTTCAGCGCATAGCCAAAGCCGCCCTCGTAAAAGTTAAGTGCGTCCTGATCGGCGGGCGAAAGGTCCTGCACCAGAACGCCGTTGGCGGTGGCATCCGCACGCTCCTCGATCGCCGGAAACGGCTGCCCTGCGACCTGGTAGACCCCGTGCCCGGGCAATTTCGCAGCCTGCGCGTTCAGCGCTGAGCCGCTGCGGCCGAGTACCAGTTCGAGCAAAGGAAGATGGCGCAGCGTGCCAAAGAAGAAGAGATTAGCCACGGTCGGTAACCTGTTGTTAATGAATTATTATCAGCGCCAGCGGCGGGAAGCGTTTTCGGTCGCAAGCCCCGCCAGCACTCCGCCCACGGCCAGGGGCACCAGCACGGATGGCACAGCGATAACAAAGAAATAATCCAGCGCAATGACAAAGATCGCCGACAGCGCCTCAAACGGTCCGTCGTAGCGGTGGCGCATGGCGAGGCGGAACATCTCCCAAGCGCCCTGGATGAACAGCGCCCACAGAACCATCACCGCCATGCCGGTGATGCCGTTATTGACAGCCGGGACCAGGCCGCGGCCTGCCCGGCTGCCCATGAAAATCCAGCCGCAGAGCAGGCCCAGCACCACATTCACGTGCACGAAATAGCCGAAATCGGTGCCCTCCGGCATCAGCGGCATGACCAGGAAGGACACGAAAAACGCCACCAGGCCCAGGCAGATTGCGGCGGTCAGTCGGGCTCCGGTGGGCATATGCGGTCAGGTTCCGTGCGGCAGTTCAGTCAGCGATGAGCAACTGTAATCTGCGTCACGTCGCAATTTCCAGTCTTAAAGGCGGCCGCGCAGGAAGTGAGGTAAAAGTTCCACATCTTGTGGAACCGCTCGTCAAAGCCCATGCCGGAAATCTGGTCCCAGCGGGTGTTGAAGGTATCGTGCCAGCGGCGCAGGGTCTGGTTGTAGCTGTCGCCGAACTCGATCGAGCGCACGACGCCGAGGCCCGCCTTCTCCACCTGCTCGCGCAGCACCTTCGGTGACGGCAGCATACCGCCCGGGAAGATGTGCTTTTGGATAAAATCGACACCCTTGCGGTAGACCTCCCAGCGGCGGTCGGCGACGGTGATGATCTGCAAGGTGGCCTGGCCGCCGGGCTTCAGCCGGTCGCGGATGGTGCTGAAATAGGCGGGCCAGTATTTTTCGCCCACCGCCTCGAACATTTCGATCGAGGCGATGCCGTCGAACTGGCCGCGGCAGTCGCGGTAATCCTGCAACCGCAGCTCAACGCGGTCCGAAAGCCCTGCCTTTTCAAGTCTTTCGCGGGCAAACTTTAACTGTTCCTCACTGATCGTCAGCCCCGTGACCCGCAGCCCGCGCTGACCGGCAGCATATTCGGCAAAGCCGCCCCAGCCGCAGCCGATCTCCAGCACGTGGTCGCCGGGCTCCACGCCCATCTGGTCCACCATAGAGGCGTATTTGGCGGTCTGCGCCTTTTCCAAGCTGTCCTGGCCGCTTTGGAACAGGGCGCTGGAGTAGGTCATCGTGTCGTCCAGCCACAGGCCATAGAAGTCATTGCCCAGGTCGTAGTGATAGGAGATGTTCTTTTTCGCCTGGCGGCGGTGGTTGCGGTGGAGCCAGAAGCGGAACCGTTCATAAGCGCGCGCCAGGCCGCTGCCCGGGAAGCCGTCATAAACTGTGTTGGCCCCCATATGGACCAGATCCATGAAGGCTTGCAGATCCGAGGTGCTCCACCATCCTTCCAGGTAGGCGTCTGAAAAGCCCAGATCGCCTTCGCGGATCAGCCGGGCAAAGCAGTCCGGGTTGTGGATGTGCAGATCAGCCACTGGGCCAGGGTTGCGCCCTTTTGCGGAGAATACGCGGCCGTCCGGCAAGTGGATATCCAGCTGCCCGACTTCCATTGCCTTTATCCTGGCAAACACCGCTGCAAAGTAGCGCGGCAGGTTTTCCTGTCCCTCAGCGGACGTGAACTTCATACGCTTCCCCCTGTACGAAATACGGAAGTGCTACAGGGAAAAGCTAGGCCGCAGGGGGCTTTCTGGCAAGAAAACTGTGCGTTAGCGGTTTTCACGCACTTCGTGATAGGCCGTGAGCGCGCGTTCCCGGCCGGCCTGCAGGCTGACAACAGGCTCCGCGCGGGCACCGTCAGGCGCGAGGCGCCAGGACAGCGGCGTGGCGTCGAAAAAATCCAGTGCGGTTTGCGGCGGCTGTCCCTGGCCTTCGGCAATCCAGCGGCGGGTGTAGGTGCCGTCGGGGTCGAATTTCTCCAGCTGCCCCGACGGGTTGAAGACGCGGAAAAAGGGGGATGCATCGGGACCGGAGCCTGCAACCCATTGCCATCCCATGGCATTGGACGCCGGGTCCCAGTCCACCAAAGTATCCGCAAACCAGTCCATGCCGATTTTCCAGTGCGCCATCAGATGCTTGGTGAGAAAACTTGCGGCGATCATCCGGGCCCGGTTGTGCATCTTGCCGGTGACGTACAGCTCCCGCATGGCAGCATCGACAAAGCCGTAACCTGTCTGCCCGCGCTGCCAGGCCTGCACCTGCGGGGTGATGTCCTGCGACCAGGGGAAGGCCTGCCATTCCTCGCGCCAGCTGTCCGTCAGGATGTGCGGCGAGTTGTACATCAGGTGATAGGCAAACTCGCGCCAGACGATCTCTTTCAGGAAGTGTTCAGCCCCCTGGCTGCCGCGTTCCAGCGCTGCGCGGCCCTGGTGCCACATGCGGTGCGGGCTGATCTCGCCCCAAGCGAGGTTTTCCGACAGGCCGGAGGTGGCGTCCTCGCCCGGGAAATCGCGGCGGGCCTTATAGGCGTCCACCTTGTGTTCCAGGAACGCGCCCAGCCGGTCCTGTGCTGCCGCCTCTCCCACCCGGCAGTAACGGGCCACCACATCCGCGCCGCGGCGCATTGCGGCACCCATCTGCCAATCGGCCAAATCCTCACTGGCGGGCCAGCTGTCCGGTGCCTGCATTTTTGCTGGCGCGGGCCGCAGGCTGTCCGCATCGCGGCCCCGCACTGCCTTCCAGAACGGGGTGTAGACCTTGAACATGCCGCCGGCCTTGGTCTCTGCCGTCCAAGGTTCAAACAGCAGCCGGCCGCCGTGGGATCTGACCTCGACGCCCTGCTCCTTGAGCTGCTGCTTGATTTCGCTGTCCCGGGCGATGGCCTGCGGGTCGTAGAGACGGGTCCAGTGCACGGCCCCTGCCCCGGTTTCTTCGATCAGATCCCGCAACACCTCCAGCGCCTTGCCGCGGCGCAGGATCAGGCGGGAGCCTGCCTTGGCCAGTTGCCGCCCGAAGTGCTCCAGCCCCAGGCCGAGACGGAATTTGGGGGCGGCGCCCAGCGCCTCGTCCTGCGCGTCCAGAATGTAGACAGGCAGGACCGGGGCGCCGCTGCTGACGGCAGCCGTCAGGGCCGGGTTGTCACACAGGCGGAGATCCCGCCTGATCCACCAAATCACCGGGGGACGGCTGGTCATGTCGTTTTCCTTGTCCAGTTCGCGTTACAGCACCCGGTCCAGCGCGTCGATCAGCTTGGCGACCTCGGCTTCGGACGTGTAGTGGGTGAAGCTGATACGCAGCACGCCTTGGGCTGGATCAATGCCCATCCCCTCCAGCGCGCCGACGGCATAGAAATCGCCGCCGCCGGCCATGATGCCAAATTCTGCCAGCTGGGCGGCCACCGGTTCCGCGGCACGGTTCAGTGCCAGGGCAACCGTCGGCGCGCGGTTTTCGGCAGTGGACGGCCCCAGCAGGCGCACATCATTGCGGTCCTTCAGAGCGTCCAGCAGCGGCTGCAGCAGCTTCACTTCATGCGCGCGCATGAGGTCGTGGACAAAGGCGCCGGTTTCCGCGGCGCTGCCTGAGTGGCCATGATGGGACGCCAGCGCCTCAGCGTAATCCGCCATACCGGCAGCGGCCGCCACCTGGGCGTGGTCCGGGCCTGCCGGGGTGAAGCGTTTGTAGAGGCTACCGGCGTTGAAGTAATGCGCCTGGTTCGGCAGCAGCTCGCCCAGCGCCTTGCGGATCACCATGACGCCCTGATGCGGCCCATAGGTTTTGTAGGCGGAGAACAGGTAGATGTCCGCGCCCAGTTCGTCCACATTCGGCAGCCCGTGCGGCGCGTAGGAGACACCGTCGACGCAGACAAAGGCGCCTGCGGCATGGGCCATTGCGGTGATCTCTGCCACCGGGTTGATCTCCCCTACCACGTTGGAGCAATGCGGGAAGCAGACCAGGCGGACGTTTTCGTCCAGCAGAGTTTCCAGCTGCGCTAGGTCCAGATGGCCGGTCTGCGGGTCGATCTGCCATTCGCGGACCTCGATCCCCTCCTCTGCCAGCCGCCGCCAGGGGCCGCTGTTGGCCTCGTGGTCCTGGTTGGTGACGATGATGGCCTCGCCCGGTTTCATGAACTTCCTGAACGCCTGAGCCAGCACATAGGTGTTCTGGGTGGTCGAGGGGCCAAAGCTCAGCTCCTCTGCGGCAACGCCCATCAGGGCAGCCAGGCGGGCGCGAGCCTCGTCCATCTCCTCGCCCGCCAGGCGCGAGGCCTCATAGGGCGCGTAGGGCTGCACCTTGCGCTGGGTGTAAAACCGGGTGAGCCGGTCAATCACCTGGCGGCAGGTGTAAGAGCCGCCCGCGTTTTCAAAAAACGCCTGGCCCTGGAGGCTGGGTTCGGCAAAGGCCGGAAACTGGGCCCGGACGAAATCAATATCCAATGCAGTCATTGCAAATCTCTCCTCAATCGCTGCGGTCCGATGGGAAGGCCGGCACATGCCAGGGATCTCCCCGAACATGGCAGGTCTTCCAGCCGAGCCGCTCTCCCGCACAAGGATTGAGGGATCGCAGGCAGCCCTGCAAGGCGCAAAAGGCCGGGCAGGACGCAAGGGTCGTAGCGTACCGCCGGCGGTTCGGTCAAGCGGCAAGGCTGATGCCGGAAACTGTCATCAGGGCATGAGACTTTGCCCCCAGGCAAACATGGAGGATTAGACATGGCCTTTACTCCCAAGGATTTCCTGGTCTGGGGCGAGCTGCCCGTGAGCGATTTGGACGCGGCGGTGACGTTTTATTCCAAGGTCACCGGTGCCGATCTCAGCATCGACAACAGCGGGCCGAACCCGATGGCAATGTTCAAAACGGCAGATGAGGCATCCGGCATTGCGCTGCACCTTTATCCCGGCAAGCCCGCTGGCGACGGCCGCGGCCCGACCCTGCATCTGACCGCTGAGGGTGAGCTGGAGGATGTGATGGAACGGGTGACGGATGCGGGCGGCAAGGTGGTTTCAGAGACCATCGCCATCCCGCCGGGACGGTTCTTTTATGCCACCGATCCGGACGGCAATTCGCTGGGGTTCTTCAAATACAACGACTGACAAAAAAAGCCCCGGCTGCGCGGCCGGGGCGTTCCTATTTCCAGTGGCCAGAAGCCTCAGCGGGCCTCAGTCAACAGCCCGCGGAAGATTGCCCAGCACATCAGCAGCAGAACCACGGTGAACGGCAATCCGGTGGAGATCACCATGGCCTGCAGTGCCGCCAGACCGCCGCCCAGCAGCAGCACGATGGCCACGGCGCCCTCGAAGATGCACCAGAACACCCGCTGCGGCACCGGCGCGTCGACCTTGCCGCCTGCGGTGATCGTGTCGATCACCAGCGAGCCGGAGTCGGAAGAGGTCACGAAGAACACGACCACCAGCACGATCCCCACAAAGGAGGTGATCCCGGCCAGCGGCAGCTCTCCCAGCATCTTGAACAGCTTGAGTTCAAGCGACGCGTCCTGCGCGCCGGTGAAACCATCGGAGATCACCTGATGAATTGCGGTGCCGCCAAAGACGCTCATCCACAGCACGCAGACAAGGCTGGGGATCAGCAGCACGCAGATCACGAACTCCCGCACCGTGCGGCCACGGCTGACGCGGGCGATGAACATGCCCACAAACGGCGACCAGCTGATCCACCAGGCCCAGTAGAAGGCGGTCCAGCCCTGGCTGAAGTTCACGTCCTCGCGCCCGATCGGGTTCGACAATGCGGGCAGGTATTCGATGTAGGCCACCAGGCTGGTGGCAAACCCAGTCAGGATCGCCACGGTGGGTCCGGCCAGCAGCACGAAGACCAGCAGCAGGAAAGCCAGCCCCATGTTGATCTCCGACAGCACCTTCACGCCGCCGTCCAGGCCGCGCAGCACCGAGATCAGGGCAACTGCGGTAATCGCAGAAATCAGGATCACCTCTGTGGTGGCACCCATCGGCACCCCGAACAGCTCATTCAGACCGGCATTCGCCTGCGTCGCCCCGAACCCCAGCGAGGTGGCAAGACCGAACAGCGTGGCAAAAACCGCCAGGATGTCGATGATATGGCCGGTCCAGCCCCAGACACGCTCCCCGAAGATCGGGTAAAAGGCTGAGCGGATGGTGAGCGGCAGGCCCTTGTTATAAGTGAACAGCGCCAGCGCCAGTGCCACGATGGCGTAGATCGCCCAAGGGTGCAGCCCCCAGTGGAAGATCGTTGCCGCCATGCCCAGGCGCACAGCCTCCGCCTCATTCCCGGCAGCCGCGCCCAGCGGAGCCCAGTCGGTGCGGGCACCGCCGCCCTCCGGCACGGCCGTGCCGCCAAACGCGGTGGAGAAGTGGCTCATCGGCTCGCTGACGCCATAGAACATCAGGCCAATGCCCATACCCGCCGCGAACAGCATCGCGAACCAGCCCATATAGGTGTAATCCGGCGTTGCCTCATTGCCGCCCAGCCGCACGCTGCCCCAAGGGGAGACGATCAGAAACAGGCAGAACAGCACGAACAGATCTGCAGCGCCGAAGAAGAACCAGTCAAAGGTGCTGGTCACCGCCGGGCGCAGCCAGTTGAAGAATGTGCCCGCCTGCTCCGGCAGCGCCAGCGCGTAGAACACGAAGGCCACGATGACGAGGCCTGAGACCAGGAACACCGGGTTGTGAATGTCGACACCGAACGGGCCGATCTGGGTTTCGATATTATCCTGCCCGATCTCGTATTCGGTATCGATGATATCCGCTTCGCCTTCCGGGGCGGGGATACCCTGATTTGTGGTTTCGTCAGCCATTGCGGCCTCCTTCCCTGTAAACTTCGGCCCAATACTCTTTGAACCCGCAGGCAAACGCTTGCGCTTTCAAAGGACCCCCACGGTCAGCTTTCACGAACGACCAGCACCGATACCGGTGCCTTCTCGGCCACGCGCCCGCCGTGGGCGTGGAACAGATAGTCGCTCACGCTGGGAACATGGCTTGCCATCACGATCAGCCCGGCCCCGGTATCGCTGCAGGCCTTAACCAGGGTGGCATCCAGGTCCACCGCCGGATCGTGGCTGACAATGGCATGGCCCGAAGCGGTAATGCTGTGCTTGGCTGCCTGGCCGGACGCGAACTCATCGAGTTTTGCCGCATATTCCTGCGGGTTATGCGCCACTTTGCTGGGCTGGGGGGAGGTTACCCCCACGAAAATCACTTCTGCGTTGTAGAGATGCGCGAGATCCGATGCCATTTTCAGCGCCCGCTCAAGGCGGTCGGCGTGGGCCAGATCGACGGGCACCATGATTTTGGAATACACGGTCTCCCTCCTCTTGCTTCAAATTATATACACCGCCGGCGCGGGGCCGGGAGAGCACCGGGCGGAGCGCTGCAGAGGCCGCGCAATTGCGGCAATGCTCCGTCCCTCTGGTCCGCGGAAGAGCCGCGGCACACATGAAAAACGCGCGGACAGCGCCGCGCGTTCATCCGGTAGATGCAATTTATTATAAGGATTTAGGCGTTGACGTCCACCACGACGCGGCCCTTGACCTGGCCTTTGAGGATATCCGCACCCAGTTGCGGCAAGTCGCTGAGGGTGGCGGGCTGGATCATCGCGTCCAGCTTGTCCATCGGCAGGTCCTCGGCAATCCGCTGCCAGGCGCGGACACGGTTGTCGTAGGGCTGCATGACCGAGTCGATGCCCAGCAGGTTCACGCCGCGCAGCAGGAAGGGGATGACGGTTGCCGGCAGCCCGGCACCGCCTGCCAGGCCGACCGCCGCCACCGAGGCACCGTATTTCATCTGCCCCAGCACCCGCGCCAGCATGGCGCCGCCGACGGCGTCCACGCAGCCCGCCCAGGATTTGCTTTCCAGCGGCCGCTTGGTGGTCTCGTTGATCTCCTCGCGGGCCACGATCTGGGTTGCGCCAAGCGATTTCAGGTAGTCAGCGGTTTCCGGGCGGCCGGTGACACCAGCGACCTCATAGCCGAGGTTCGCGAGAATTGCGGTGGCGACCGACCCCACGCCGCCCGCGGCACCTGTGACCAGAACCGGTCCGTGGCCCGGCTCGAGGCCGTGGTCCTCAAGCGCCATCACCGCCAGCATCGCGGTGAAGCCTGCAGTGCCCACCGCCATCGCGTGGCGGGTATCAAGACCCTCGGGCAGCGGCACCAGCCAGTCCGCGCGCACATTGGCCTTTTGGCTGTAGCCGCCCCAATGGGCCTCGCCCACGCGCCAGCCAGTAAGCACCACCTTATCGCCCGGTTTGTACCGGTCATCCGAGGAGGCCTCGACGGTGCCGGCAAAGTCGATGCCCGGCACATGCGGGTACTTGCGCACCAGCCCGCCGCCCGGACCGATGCAGAGCCCGTCCTTATAGTTCACGGTGGAGTATTCCACCGCCACGGTCACCTCGCCCTCGGGCAGCTGATCCAGGCTGATCTGCTCGACCGCGGCAGAGGTCTTGCCGCTCTCTTCGTCCTTGTTCACAACCAATGCGTTGAACATCTGCCTTCTCCTTAAATCCAGAATGTGTCGCGCACGGAGGCTGTGCGCATACCGTCAGGTGTTTCCACCTCAAGTTTCGTGCCCGCATCCCAATGGGTCATGCGGATCATGCCGATTGAGACGTTGGTCTCAAAGTCCGGCGACCAGGCGGCGGAAGTCACCTGCCCCACCCGCTTGCCATTCGCAAAGGCAGGCCATGGCCGGTCGCAGCCTGGCACGGCATCGCCGTCAATCGCAATCGGGCGGATCTGCTGCACCGGCCCCTCCTTGGCCACCCGCAGCAGGGCGTCGCGGCCAATGCAGCCAATTGCCGTATGGGTGTTGCAGAACTTGCCCAGGCCGCATTCATGCGGGGTATTGTCGTCGGTCATGTCGTTGCCGTAACTCAGCAGACCGCCTTCGATCCGTTCGATCAGGTTGGGGCAGCCGGCCCGGACCTGCAGGTCCTCGCCTGCCTCAAACAGGCGGTTCCACAGCGGCATCCCAAGATCGCCGCCTTCGAGGTAGATCTCATAGCCGCCCTGCTTGGAATAGCCGGAGCGCGCGATCACCATGTCGCGGCCCTCGAACTGGAAGATGCCGAAGCGGAAGAAGCGGATCTTGCGCACCTCCTCGCCAAAGACACGGGCCATCAGGTCGTCCGCGCGGGGGCCTTGGATTGCGAGCGGCGAGACATCCGGCTCATCCACCAGCACATCCAGCCGCCAGCCGTTGGCAATGCCCTTGACCCATAACAGCAGATCGCTGTCGGCAATCGAGATCCACCAGCGGTCGTCGCTCAGCTTGACCGCCACCGGATCGTTCAGCATGCCGCCGGTCTCGTCGACGATGGGCACGTAGAAACACTGGCCTGCCGTCATGCCGCGCAGGTCCCGCGGTGTCAGCATCTGCATCAGCCGCCCGGCGTCGGGGCCGCGCAGCTCCACCTGGCGCTCGCAGGCAACGTCCCAAACCTGCACGTGGCGCTTCAGGTGGCGGTAGTCCGCTTCAACGCTTTCAAAGACAGTGGGCAACAGCATCCGGTTGTAGACCGTATAGGCCTTGACGCCGGCGGCTTCGACGCCTTCGGAAAACGGGGTGCGCCGAAGGCGGCGCGACGGGGAAATCAGGGCCATGGCTATTCCTCCCAGAACCATGTGCAGTATGCCCGGCGGCCGCAGACGAGCCGCCGCCGGAAAAGCCGCTTATTTCGGGCCGTGCCAGTCGATCTGGCAGATCTCGGCAGAACGGCCATCGAAATCCCAAACCCGGCCAAAGGCGCGGACGCGGCCTTTGGTGGCGGTGGCGACGGTGATGTCGGGGCCCATCCAGTATTCGGTGTTGGTGACGACGATGTCCTTGCCGTCCTTACCCTCAACCGGGACCACAGCGCCCTGGATCTTCTTGCCGACCATCAGGCGGCGCTCCTTGCCTTCGGTCTCGAAGGTGACCGGCGCGCGTTCGGCGCCCAGGAATTCGCCCACCAGCATGGAGAACAGCCCGGTGGTGCCGCGCGCCGCGCCCGAGAAGATCGCGACCAGGGCGTCATAGGCGTCTTCCGAGGCGCGGTCGTCGATATAGGCCGCCGCCTTCCAGTTGCCGCGGCCCATGTTGCCGGGGATCTCCAGGAACAGGCCGACGTTCAGGCCCGACAGGTCAACCCCGCCGTAATCGCCCGCGTCGATGCGCACACCCGCCCAGGCCTGGCAGTGGCCCTCGGTCGGCGGGTGCTTGCCCAGCGACACCACGCAGGGGCAGAACACGGTGCAGTTGCAGTTGAGGATCAGTTCCCCTTTGATTGTCCAGGGCACGGTGCCCGTAGCGGCGTCCAAGGCCATGTCTTAGTCTCCCTCTCAGATAATTCCTGCCGCCAGCGCCAGCGCCGCAATCACCAGCCCCGCTCCCAGCGGTTTGGTGATGTAGCGGCCCAGGTCCGGCAGCTTTTCCAAAATCATGATCACGGTGGCGAGGCCCATGAAGGCGATGTTCATGGTGCCGCCCGCGAATGCCAGCAGCATCAGCGCCCAGCAGCAGCCCAGGCACACCAGCCCCAGCCGCAGGCCGTTGCGCAGCGGGCCCTCGTCCCAGTGCTGCATAAAGAACACCAGCGGGCGGCGGCATTTGCTGAGGCAGGCTTCCTTCACCGGCGAAAACTGGTAGCCGCCCGCGATCAGCAGCAGCGCCGCCGACAGGTAGCGCGAGTTGCTGTCGCCGAAGGCAGTGAGCAGCTCTGCCTGAAACAGTCCCAGCTGTAGCACCGCCGCCAGCGCCGAAAAGCCCAGCCATACAGCCAGATAACCGCCCACCAGACGTGTGAAGCTGGTGTCCGGCGCGGTGTGGGACAGGTCCTCATAGGTGGCAAAGGCGGGCAGCGCAGTCGGCGCCATCATTGCCGCCGACATCAGCGCCCACATCACCAGCATCTTGCCAAAGCCCGCCGCATCCGGCGTCAGAGTGCAGAAATCGCGCCAGAAATCGGGGCCGTAGATGGCCCCCGCTTCGCGCAGTTCTGCTGGCACCGACATCGCATAGAGAAGAACCCACGCCCCCAGGATCAGCCCGAACAGGCCCAGCCAATGCCAGCCTCCCATGGTTCTGATCCGTTGTGCCAGAATGGCTTTCATGGCGCGCTCCGGGTAAGAGGGTCTGCGACTTACGTCTTGAGTTTTAAATGTCAGACTTTTAAATGTCAGACAAATGATTTCTTGCCGGGCCAGCTCCGGCATTACGCAGCGTCAGGATACCGGGTATGAAGATTGATCCCAACAGCTCCGCCGATCTTTCGGTTCAGATAGCCCAGGCGATCAAGGATGCCATCATTTCCGGCGAGCTGATTGTCGATGAGCGGCTGCCGTCGGAGGCGGAGCTGTCGGATCACTTTCAGGTGTCCCGCCCGACGGTGCGCGAGGCGCTGAAACGGCTGGCTGCGCAATCGCTAATCCGCACCCAGCGCGGCGCGGCGGGCGGTGCGTTCGTGAACCGGCTGAGCTTTGAAGACGCCTATTCGCAGCAGATCACCACGTCGACCTTGCTCCTCAGCATGAATGCGGTGAGTTTCGATACCGCCTGCGAGGCGCGCTACGCGCTGGAGCGTGCCTGTGCACCGCTGTCAGCCGAGCGCCGCAGTGCCGACCACCTGGCTACTATGCGGGCGGAGATCTTCCGCCAGGGGCAGCCGGGCCTGACCGATGAGGCCTTCTGCGCCTCTGACGTGGCGTTTCACCGGGCACTGGTGGATGGCGCGGGCAACCCGGTGCTTTCCTACCAGCTGGCCGGCGCTGTGGAGGCAATGCAGCCCTTGATGAACATGATCACCTTCACCGCCCGCGACCGGGAGGCGATCACCGGCCTGCATTCCCGCATTGCCGATGCCATCGAGGCAGGCGACGGCAGCGCAGCCGTCTCCGGCCTGCAGGACCTGGAGAGCGAGACCCGCAAGCTGGCCTCCGACGTCTTTGCCGCGCGGGCGCAAAGATAGGCAGTCAACACTTTGTTAACCACGACCCGGGACACTGGCGGCATGGTCAAACCCGGCTCTGCCCTCTCCCCCGATATCTGGCTGCGCGATATCTTCGCCTGCAAGGCGGTGCAGAACGGCCAGGTGCTTCGCCGCAAGATCCGCGATATCGAGCGCTATGCCGGGATGGAGGCCTTTCTGGCCGAAGTCCGCGCCCGCGGGTTTCAGGCAGTGCTGAACCGCGAGCAGGTTGTCGTATTCTGCAACAGCGCCCCGATCCGCAGACTGGTGTGACGGCACCGTTTTCCGGCGCGGAAAACGGCCAGAAATCCTGCGAGGATTTCTGGCGGCGCCAGCGGCGGCACAGCACCAGTTTTCCGCGCCGGAAAACTGGCCGGAATCCTCGCAGGATTCCGGTTGCCCCCTTTGCAACCGCACAGAAGCGCATTATATAGCTGCTGTTCCCTTGTGGAACTATGGACATAAACGCGCTCGTAATAAGCGGATCGGACCCGGGGGCGGTACCCGGCGGCTCCACCAAAATCCTTCGTTTGGGGATCATGGGGCCGAAACAGGATCGACGGACGTCTAAAGGGGTTTGCTTTGTCTCGGCGGGGTGCCACCGTACCGGCCCAAACAGTACAATTGCAAACGACAATCGTGCTCCGGTTGCTCTGGCTGCGTAAGCAGTTCGAGGAATCGAAATCTAAGCCCTTGCGCCTAGCCGCGTAAGGCGGGGTTCGCAGGTACCTGGCAACAGAAACCTGCACTTCCTCCACCATTGCAGGGAAAGGGCTTCGGCTGGTCTGCGGTGAATGCCTAAAAACTTTATGTTAGAGCTGTAAATCCTGCAGCCACAGGCTAGGATGCCGGAGTATGTACCGGAACCGGCCTGCAAGAAAACTGCCCATGCCATTGCCTGCGCGATGTTGAAATCCCGAAACTGCAACACCAGCCCGGCGAACCCGGAGTGTTCCCCCCGACCTGCTCTGCCGCCCCGCCGCCAGAAACACTGCGGCCAGCTGCCCTGCCCCACTGATGCCTGCCTGACCAGGCACGGCTTTACGCGACGAAAAGAATGACTCAGCCCCTCACCGAACCTGCAACTGAAACTGAAACTGAAACCATAATTACCCGCCGGGCCGCTGCCTCCGCACCCCAGACAGCCATGGCGGCGCCATTTGATCCGGCCAGCATGGCAGATATGCCTTTGACCCGTGTGCTTCACTACTGGTTCGAAGAAGTCTGGGGCAAAGGAAACCTGAATGCCGTTCCCGAAATCATGGGCCGCAACACGCTGATCTCCGGGGCTGTTTCTGCCTTGGCAGAACCGGAAAGCGATTACGGCGAGGTGGTCGCAGCGCTGCGCAACCTGCTGGGCCCGATCAAGGTGACCTTTACCCATGTGATGGAAACAGACGAATGGGTCTCTGTCCGGATGCTGGCCGCAACCAGCAATCCCCGCGACGGCGAGCCGTTTGAAATCACCGGCCAGGTCATGGCCCGGGTACAGGACGGCAGGATCACCGAGATGCACTCCAACATGGATTATTTTCGAATGTTCGAGAAACTGGGGCAATTGCCGCCAGAGGCCATGGCCATCTGCCTGACCGGTGAGCGGCTCAGGTAGCGGGCGCTTACTCTCTGCCGGCGGCGGCTCCCGGGCTTGACAGGGCTGCCCCGGCTGGTCTTTTTTAAAGACAGGGGGACAACCGCGAACGCCCCGTGAGGCGACAGCCCAAGGTTCGCATGTTAACCTTGCTTGCGAGGAGACATGCCCATGGCTGCCCCGAATGAAATCACCCCCGCCCAGCTGCTGCGCCTGATTGGCACTCCCAATGCGCCTGCGCTGGCCGATATCTGCACCGACGAAGACTTTGCAGCGGATCCCTATCTGATCCCGGGGTCCTTCAAGCATCCGCATTCGGATATCGAGGGACTCAAGGCCCGCCTGAACGGGCGGCGCTGTGTGGTGATCTGCCAGAAGGGCCTCAAATTGTCGCAAGGCGTGGCGGCTTGGCTGCGCAATGACGGGATCGCAGCGGAATACCTGCAGGGCGGCATGCACGCCTGGCGCGACCTGAGAGGCGCGCCGCGCCTGCCCTTCGAGGCCCTGCCCGCTCCAGTGGGCGGCAGAACCCTGTGGGTGACCCGGCACCGGCCCAAGATCGACCGTATCGCCTGCCCCTGGCTGATCCGCCGCTTTGCGGACCCGGAGGCGCGCTTTATGTTTGTCACGCCGTCTGAGGTGACAGCCGTAGCCGAACGCTTTGGCGCCACGCCATTCGATACCGAGGATGTGTTCTGGTCGCACCGGGGCGAACACTGCACCTTTGACACCATGCTGGACGAATTCGGCCTGCGCACGCCTGCGCTTGACACCCTGGCTCGGGTTGTGAGAGGCGCCGATACCAACCGGCACGATCTGGCACCCGAGGCAGCAGGGCTTCTCGCCCTTTCGGTGGGACTTTCGCGCCAGTACAAGGACGACCATCAGCAGCTTGAGGCAGGCATGACCCTTTATGACGCGCTGTACCGCTGGGCCCGCGATGGCCAGGGCGAAGGCCACGACTGGCCCGCGGACCGCAAGGCATGAGCCATCCCGGCTGGGCGGAGATGTTCCGTGTGTTCGGGCGCATCGGGGTGCTGAGCTTTGGCGGCCCGGCGGCGCAGATCGCGGTGATGCACAAGGAGCTGGTCGAGGACCGCCCGTGGCTGAGCGAGGAGAGTTTCCTGCGCGGCCTGTCCTTTTGCATGCTGCTGCCGGGGCCGGAGGCGATGCAGCTGGCCACCTATACCGGCTGGAAGATGCGCGGCACCGCCGGCGGGCTGCTGGCGGGGCTTCTGTTCGTTTTGCCGGGCGCGGCGGTGATTGCCCTGCTGGCCTGGCTCTATGTGCAATACGGCACCCTCCCCGCGGTGCAGTCGGCCTTTCTGGGCATCAAGGCCGCTGTTGTCGTCATCATCCTGCAAGCGCTGCGGCGGCTGGCGGCCAAGGCGCTGCGCCACAGGGTGTACTGGATGCTGGCCGGGTTCGGCTTTGCCGCGCTGTTCCTGCTCAACTTGCCATTTCCGCTGGTGGTGCTGGCCGCGGCGGTTACCGGATATTTGCGCAAGGCAGAAGACCCGGATCTGCCCGCCTCCGCCGCACCGTTTCAGGCGGCCAGCACACTGCGGACCATTGCCGTCTGGGGCAGCCTTTGGCTGCTGCCGCTGATCGCGCTCAGCCTGTCCGGCGCGGGCTTTCTGGCCGATGTCGGATGGTTCTTCTCCAAACTCGCCGTGGTGACCTTTGGCGGGGCATACGCGGTGCTGGCCTATATCAGTCAGACGGTGGTGAGCCAGTTCGGCTGGATCACTGCCGGGCAGATGATCGACGCGCTGGGATTGGCCGAGACCACCCCCGGCCCGCTGATTTTGGTCACGCAGTTCGTTGCCATGCTGTCGGGGCTGCTGCAGGACGGGCTGGGGCTGTTCCTGGCGGCGGGTGCCGTGGCGCTGTGGGCGACCTTCATGCCCTGTTTTCTGTGGATCTTTGCCGCCGCGCCTTATGTGGAACGCATAGCCGCGCACCCGCGGCTGGGCATGGCGCTGAAGGCGGTGACCGCCACGGTCGCGGGCGTGATCCTGAACCTGTCGGTCTGGTTCCTGATGCATGTGGCTTTTGCCGGAACGCAGGTGTTTGAGGCAGGCATCCTGCATGTTCCCGTCCCCGTCTGGGACAGCATGGACACGCGGGCCGTGCTGCTGGTTTTGCTGGCGCCGCTGGCCGCCTGGATCGTGCGCGGCAATATGCTGCTGCTGCTTGCCGCGATGGCCTGCGCCGGTTTAGCCATTGCGGAATTCCCGTTTGCAATCAGCTGACTGCGGCGGCCATCGGAGAGCCGCGCGCTTCCAAGAATTTTTTCGCTGACCGAAAGGGCGGTCTTTTGTTTCCGCCAGAATCTCTTATGCTTGGGAACAAATGAACAAGGGGTGACTGCATGTCCCGTGAAATCGACTATGGCAACCTGATGCACACTGCCATGCGCGGCCTGATCCGGACCGTGCTGCAGGACATCGCTGAGAACGGCTTGCCCGGTAACCACCACTTTTTCATCACCTTCGACACGGCACATCCGGATGTGGAACTGGCCGATTGGCTGTCCGACCGGTACCCGGGTGAAATGACCGTGGTCATGCAGCACTGGTTCGACAATCTGACTGTGGATGACGAGGGGTTTGCCGTCACGCTCAATTTCGGTGACTCGCCCGAGCCGCTCTATATTCCTTATGACGCTATCCGCACCTTCGTGGACCCGTCGGTGGAATTCGGCCTGCGTTTCGAAAGCGCCGATGAGGAGCCGGAAAGCTATGCAGCGGTGCCGGACGCCGACGAGGAGCAGGACAATGTCCA
The DNA here is from genome assembly GCF_056158685.1 of Leisingera sp. ABM4_103. Taxonomy (NCBI): domain Bacteria; kingdom Pseudomonadati; phylum Pseudomonadota; class Alphaproteobacteria; order Rhodobacterales; family Roseobacteraceae; genus Leisingera; species Leisingera sp. ABM4_103. Next base: position 3,579,890 of record NZ_JBSWTU010000005.1, read on the forward strand.
AGCTCCGGCCGAAGAAAAGAAAAATGCCGATATCGTTTCACTGGACAGCTTCCGCAAATAACGCGGAAGATCATCCCGGTTAACGTCAGGCGGCCTCGCAGGCCGCCTTTTTCTTGTCCGGATTACTGCCGGGCCAGGAAAGTGCTCAACTGCCGCCGGGGCTCGCCGTTCAGGCGCGAGGTATACTCCAGATCCAGACCGCCTTCGGCCAAAGTCCGGTCGTACTGCTGCATCTCGTAGTCGCCGTTGGGGTGGATATACAGCGAGAACACCGTCAGCTTATCGCCAGTGATCCGGCCCCAGACAAACGGCTCGCCCTCCATTGGATTGAGCGGCACCGAATGGCCAAAGACGTTGCGCGTCATGGCTGCGGAGAAGACACCGTTGCGGCCGCTGGGCAGGAATTCGATCTCATAAGTCTTGGATTTCCGGCGGCCGTCATCCTTTTCAGTGGTGGAGGTCCATTTGATGGTGAACCCCTTCTTCATTTCGCGGATCACAACACTCATGTCCCGGGGATCGGTGTCACCGTCAGCCTTCACGATCTCGACGCTGCCGGCGTATTCGCCGACAAAACGGGAAATATCGGCGCGCGCCCAATGCGGCAGCAGCAAGAGGGCCCCCGCCACAAGCGTAGCAGCTAGGCCCAATGGGATTCTGAGAGTTCGCAAATGCGTCGGCACGTCGCAATTCCTTCCGGATGTCCAAGCCTGCCCTCGCACTGTAATCATAGCATGGTTTCAGGCAATGGCATGTCTTGGATTGCGCCAATTCGGCACTATACCTGACCGCGTGATTGGCTATGCTGCGCGCAACTGGCCAATTGCACTGCAGCAGCGCGCAGGCTAAACGGCATACAATCGCATACGCAACGGAGAGAAGACGGATGTCCGAAACCCGCACCGAAACCGACAGCTTTGGCCCGCTTGAGGTCCCCGCAGACAAGTACTGGGGCGCGCAGACCCAGCGCTCGATCATGAACTTCCCGATCGGCTGGGAAAAGCAGCCGGTTGCCATCGTGCGCGCGCTTGGCGTGATCAAGCAGGCCTGCGCCATGGCAAACAAAGAGTCGGGCAAGCTGGACGCAAAGATCGCAGATGCCGTCATCCAGGCCGCCAGCGAAGTGGTCGCGGGCAAGTTCGACGACAACTTCCCGCTGGTCGTCTGGCAGACCGGCTCCGGCACGCAGTCCAACATGAATTCCAACGAGGTGATCGCCAACCGCGCGATTGAGATCCTGGGCGGCGTGATCGGCTCCAAGGATCCGGTGCACCCGAACGATCACTGCAACATGGGCCAGTCCTCCAACGACACCTTCCCCACCGCGATGCATATCGCCACCGCGATGATGGTGCGCGACGTGCTGGTGCCGGGCCTGACCAAGCTGGCCGAAGGGCTGGAAAAGAAGTCCGAAGAGTTCAAGGACATCATCAAGATCGGCCGCACCCACACCCAGGACGCGACCCCGCTGACCCTGGGCCAGGAATTCGGCGGTTACGCCCATCAGATCCGTCAGGGTCTGGCGCGGGTCGAGGCGGCGATGCCCGGCATCTACGAGCTGGCGCAGGGCGGCACCGCTGTCGGCACCGGCCTGAACACCCAGAAGGGCTGGGGCGAGACCGTTGCCGCCAACATGGCCGAGATCACCGGCCTGCCCTTTGTCACCGCACCCAACAAGTTCGAGGCGCTGGCGGCGCATGACGCCATGGTGTTCCTGTCCGGCGCGCTCGCGACCATTGCAGGCAGCTGCTACAAGATCGCCAACGACATCCGCTTCCTCGGCTCCGGTCCGCGCTCCGGTCTGGGCGAGCTGATCCTGCCGGAGAACGAACCCGGCTCCTCGATCATGCCGGGCAAGGTGAACCCGACCCAGGCAGAGGCGCTGACCCAGGTGGCGGCGCATGTGATGGGCAACGACGCGGCGATCAAGTTTGCTGGCTCCCAGGGCCATTTCGAGCTGAACGTCTACAACCCGATGATGTCCTACAACCTGCTGCAGTCGATCCAGCTGCTGGGCGATGCCGCGGACAGCTTCACCGAGCGGATGCTGAACGGCATCAAGGCCAACGAGCCGCGCATCGACAAGCTGATGAAGGAAAGCCTGATGCTGGTCACCGCGCTGGCGCCGACCATCGGTTACGACAACGCCACAACCGTTGCCAAGACCGCGCACAAGAACGGCACCACCTTGAAGGAAGAAGCAGTCAAGCTGGGCTTTGTCGATGAAGCCACCTTTGACGCGGTGGTGCGGCCTGAGCAGATGATCGGGCCCAAGGACTGATGGCAGGTTCCGGTTCAGGGCCGGTCAATCTGAACCGGTACAGAAAAGAAAAGGCGCGGGCCGAGAAAAAGGCCCGCTCTGACCAGAACGCTGTGACGTTTGGGCGGACCAAGGCGGAAAAAGACCTGGACAAGGCGCGCAACGCACAAGAGGTCAAACGCCTGGACGAGCACAAGCGCGACGAATGAATTCCCGGCCCAAGAAGCATTCCTTGACCCTGCGCGGGCACCGGACCTCGGTGTCTCTGGAAGATGACTTCTGGGACGCCTTCCGCGAGATCGCAGCCACAGAAGACCGGGCAATCAACGACTTGGCAGCCGAAATTGACGAAAGCCGCGGCGAGGACTGCGGGCTGGCCTCCGCCATCCGGCTGTTTGTGCTCCGGCGGTTAAGAGCGCGTTAACCGCAAATTGCAATCATCGGTTCATGCCGGTACCTGCCCCTCTCTCTGCTGACGCTTGGCTGCAGCAATTGTTCCGTTCCCAGGCGGCGGCCAAGGGTGGTGTCATCCGGCGGCAGAAGCGCGATATAGAACGGCTGCTCGGCTGGGAACGGTTTCGGCAAGAGTTGAAACACCGCGGATTCCATGCCGTGGAAAACGCAGGTCAGGTCGTAATTTTCTGCAATCAGGACGCCGTGCGTATCATTCAGTGACGCAAATTTCTTCGAAGAAATTTGCCAAGAAAATTCGAATTTTCTTGGCTACCGTTCCGACAGCTGCAGCCATATCCCGTTTTTAGACCGCACCGTAAGATGCGCTACCGGCACCGGCGCCTTGCCCGCCACCGGTTCGACGCGGAACCGGCGCAGGATCATCGACAGGACCAGCGGCCCCTCCACCATCGCGAACCCCGCCCCGGTGCAAACACGGGACCCGGCCGAGAACGGGATGTACGCGTCACGCTGGCATTGCTTGCCGTTCTCGGTTCCCCAGCGCGCCGGGTCGAACCCGTCCGGGTTCTCCCACAGTCGTTCGTGCCGGTGCAGGTGCCAGGGACTGAGGACCATCTGCGCGCCCTTGGGCACGTCACGGTTGCGGAAATGCTCGGGACATGTGGCCTCGCGCACCATCATCGGCACCGGCGGATACAGCCGCAGGGTTTCGCGGAACACGTCGCGGCTGATCTTCAGCCTGGAGACAGCGGCAAAGCTCTCGTCGTCCAACGCCGAAGCCTCTGCCGCCACCTTCTCCTGCCACTCAGGGTACAGCGCCATCAGATAGAGCGCCCAGGCTAGGGCAGAAGCGCTGGTTTCATGGCCCGCGAGAAAGAAGATCGCCACCTGATCGACCATTTCGGCAGTATCAAACGTGCTTCCGGTCTCCGGGTCGCGGGTGGTCATGATTTTGGTCGCCAGATCATCCGGCGCGCTGCCCGCCTTGATCGCCGCCATCCGTTCAGCCGTCAGTTGGGCAATCAGCCTCCGGATCGTCTCAGCGTTCCGGCGGGTGCCGCGGCGGAAGAACCGCGGCATCCAACTCGGCAGCGGCACGAAGGCGGCCAGGTTCAGCAAGGGCTGGCTGCGCTGGTAATCGCGGAACCGAATGAAGACCTGTCCGGCCACCTCATGCTCGATCGGAATTGAAAACAGCGTGCGGAAAATCACATCCGCCGCCGCGTGGGAGGTTTCCTCCTCGATCTCCACCGGTCCCGTCCGCCCTTCCAGCCGCTTGACTGCCGCCTCTGCCGCGGCGCGCATCGCCGGATAGGTATCCTTGAGCCGTCCCCCCTCAAACGCAGGATCAATGATCCGCCGCTGCCGCTTCCAGGCCTCGCCGTTGGTTAAAAACACGGAATTGCCGAGCAAGGGCTTCAGACCCTCGGCAATGCGGTCCGACTTGGGGAAATCGTCCGGACGCTCTTTCAGCAAGAGCTTCACCAGATCCGGCTGGTTGACCAGGAAGGAGCGGAAAAACGGGGTGCGGAACTCGGCCATCCAGGCGCGGTAGAGGCGCGCGGGCTGGGCCGAGAGGATGTCCTGCCGGAACAGCCTCACATAGCGCCACAGAGACACCCGGTCGGGGCGCGCCGGCGGTTTCGGCGGCAGCACTTGCGTCATTCCGCGGCCACCGACGTAAATTTCGACACCGGCACGTCGATCCGAGACTGCGAGGGTTTGCGGTCCCGGTAGCGTTCTGCCAGGGTCAGCGGCCCGGCGGTAATGCGGAAATAATCATAGTCGCCCGGCCGGTCGAAGGCGCAGAGATACTGGAAATGCAGCCGGAAGAAGCGCCAGCGCAGCTGCTGCCAACGCTCCGGGCTGAGGGTCTGGGTGAATGCGGCGGAGAACACCAGCGGCCAGCGTTTGCCCGCTGGCGCAACGCCGCTGACCGCGACCGGGTCGCACAGCGCAAAGGCGCAGCCGTCGCCCGGGGCGGTGACATCCACCCAGGCAAGCTCCTCGCGCTGAGACAGGTATTTCAGGTCAGCCCGCAAACGTTTGGCCTGCGGCAGGAAGGAGACCATTGGCACCACCTGCCCCAGTGTCAGGAACCCCAACGCCGGGCGGGTGTCCGGAACGCCCTCCCGGATCAGGTCCGCCAGCACCGACACGCCCACATGCGCGCCGGAGGAATGGCCGACGACCAGCACCTCATCCAGACTTTTGTCCTGCAAGGCCTCGGCAATCACAGAGCGGAATTCCCTCATCCGCGTTTCCATCTCCGGCGGGATCGCACCGCCGGCGGCCGCCGAATGCGCGTAGTCGTGCATCAGGTAATAGGCGAAGAACTTGCCATCGCGTTCCTTGAACCAGCGCAGCAGCGCATATCCGGCGCCAAGGCCCAAGGCCCAGCCCGGCAGCCATGTGAAAGTACCGCCAACCCCGGCCGCGACTGCAGCAAGACCAAAAGCATGGGCAACACCCCAGGCCAGCAGCAGCGCCAGCAGCGCCTGTAAGAGCAGCATTCCCACCGGGTAAAGCGCGGCAATCACCGGCCCCTTGCGCAGCCGCATCAGCCGCCTGAGCGCCCCGGTTGAGATATAGATCCAGGCGGTGCGCAACAGCTGCCAGTAGGTGCCAGGGATCGTCGCCTCCATGCTGCCGCGCACGATGTCGGACCAGACCAGCACTTCGATATCCGCCTCGGTCCTTTGCCCGTCCATCTCAGCAGCCGTGTGCCAGCCGTAGGGGCCTCTGGTCCGTTTGGGGGACAGCGTCAGGCTGTAGCCGGAAATCTGGGCCTGCGCGGCACCCTCCTTGCGGTAGAGCTCGCGGTAGCGGCGCGGGTGAATCGGGTCATAGCCGGGGATGTAGAACACCCGGCGTTTGCGTACCTGCTGAGGGTTGGAACCGATTTGATCCACGCTGTCCTGCTCTGACATTTCGAACGCAGACTAGCAGCGCAATCCGGCAAGAGTAAGGCCGGGAGGGGCAAAGAAAAAGGGGCCCTGAGGCCCCTTGGAAATCCCGGGCTCAGCCCAGTGTTGCCAGCGCCGGGAAGGTCTCCAGCAGCCACCAGGAGAAGGTGGTGAACAGGCCGGTGACCAGCATGATGCCGACAAACAGCAACAGGCCGCCCATAGCTTTTTCAATCACACCCATGTGGCGCTTCATCTTGTTCATCAGCGTCATCGAACGGTTGAGGAACATCGCCGCCAGCAGAAAGGGCACGCCAAGGCCCGCGGCATAAACGCCCAGCAGGATGGTGCCGCGGCTGACCGAAGCCTCCGATGCGGCCAGCGACAGGATCGCGCCCAGCTGCGGGCCGATGCAGGGGGTCCAGCCAAAGGCAAAGGCCAGCCCCAGAACATAGGCGCCCAGAGCGGAGCCGCCGGACTCGCCGGCCTCCATCCGCGCCTCGCGGTCCAGCAGCGGAATGCGGAAGACCGACAGGAAGTGCAGCCCGAAAATGATCACCACGACACCTGAGACTTGCGCAAAAAGTTCCTGATTTTGCAGCACAAATGCGCCGAAAGCCGAGGCCGTGAAGCCCAGCAGAAGGAACACCGTGGACAGCCCCAGCACGAAAAACAGCGCCGCAATGATGGCCTTGCGCCGCGCGGCGACCGTGCCCTGCATCTCGCCGATGGTGACGCCGCTCATATAGGCCAGGTAGGGCGGCACGATCGGCAGCACGCAAGGCGACAGGAAACTGATCACGCCGCCCAGCAGCGCCACCAGCATGGCAGGGAGCAGCCCTGCGTCGATGATCTCGATTCCAAACATGATCCACACTTATGCCAGCAGGCGGCCAACGTCACGGGGACGGCTGGTCACATCCTTGTGGACAGCATGAAACATCCCCCTTATCTGAACACCATGAGCGAGATCAAAGAGACCCTTGATGCAATCGGGCTGCTGTGCCCCCTGCCCGTCCTGAAGGCGCGCAAGCGGCTGAAATCGCTGCAGCCCGGCCATGTGCTGCAACTGCTGGCGGACGACCCGGCGGCTGTGATCGACGTGCCGCATTTCTGCAATGAAGCAGGGCATGAGTTCCTCGGCCACAGCGAAGGCGCAGGCCATCAGATCTACCTGATCCGCAAAGGCAGCTAGGCCGCAATCCCCACAACCGCCCGTGACTGGGAGCGCCGGAATTCTGCGAGAATTCCGGCTCGGAAAACACGTGTTTTCCGGGCGGTTTCCCGCGCAGGTAAACGATGGCCCGCGTCCAGTCAGGAGATCCGGAATTGCCGACAGCCTTGAATGAAAAAGGCAGGCCTGGCGGCCTGCCTTTTCCCTTACTCTTGTGCCTGGCTCAGCCGCCCATCGACCACCAGCCGCGGCGTTTCGGCTTGGGCGGGGCTGCCGGTTCCGGCTCAGCCGCGGCGCCAGCCATGGCAGGCTCCGGCTGCTTTTCCTCTTCCGCAGCGACGGGCTCCGGCTGGGCTTCTTCAACAGCGGCAGGCTGATCCTCCGCGGCTTCCGCAGCGGGTTCTTCAGCAGGCTGCTCTTCAGCCGCTTCGGCTGCTTCCGCAGGCTCCTCAGACGGTGCGGCATCTTCCACAGCGGCCAATTCTTCGGCCGGAGCGGCCTGTTCAGCTTCCGCAACGGGTTCCGCGTCCTTGGCGGCGGAGTCCTCGGCGCTGTCAGCTGCCGCTTGTTCCGCGGTCTCTTCAGCCGGAGCCTCCGCAGCAGCCTCTGCCACAGGTGCTTCGGCAGTTTCAGCCGCGACCGGTGCTTCCTCTGCGGCGGCTTCGGAACCTTCACCAGCTGCCGCGGTCTCTTCGCTGGCCTCCACGGCTTCCGCCTCAGCCTGCTTTGACTTCGGCTTGCGCGAGCGTGTCCGGGTGCGGGAGCGTTTCTTCTCCTTCACCTCTTCCGCGGCAGTTTCCTGAGCCTCTGCGGCCTCTTCCTTCGGCTGATCCTGATCTTCGGAAGTCTCGTCGCCGTTCTCGCCCGCCTGGGCCTGATCGCCGTTTCCGGACTTGCGGCGGCGGCGGCGGCGGCGCTTGCGCTTGGGCTTGTCATCCTGCGGCGCGGCTTCTTCAGCGGCCTCCGCGGCGACGGGCACCTCTTCCTCGTCCTGCTGCGCCTCGTCCGCGTCCACCTGATCCATGATCGAGGTGTCAACCGACACCACCGGAGCCGTGGCCGCAGGCACAGTGCGTGACGCGGTCTTGAATTTCTCCAGAACAAAATCCGGGCTCACCAGATGCGCGTCGCCTTCGATGCGCACGGACAGGCCGTAACGCGCCTCGATCTGGGCGATATGCTCGCGCTTCTGGTTCATCAGGAAGTTGGCGATGGACACCGGACAGCGCACCAGCACCTCGCGGGAGCGGCGGCGGGTGCCCTCTTCCTCGATCTGGCGCAGGATCGACAGCGCCATCGAGTTGTCCGAGCGGATCAGGCCGGTGCCGTGGCAATGCGGGCACGGCGCGGTGGTGGCCTCGATCATGCCGGGGCGCAGGCGCTGGCGCGACATTTCCATGAGGCCGAAGCCGGAGATCCGGCCCACCTGGATGCGGGCGCGGTCGGTCTTCAGCTTGTCCTTCATGCGCTTTTCGACGGCGGCGTTGTTCTTGCGCTCGTCCATGTCGATGAAGTCGATCACGATCAGGCCCGCGAGGTCGCGCAGACGCAGCTGGCGCGCCACCTCTTCGGCAGCCTCCAGGTTGGTCTTGAGCGCGGTTTCCTCGATCGAGGCTTCCTTGGTCGCACGGCCGGAGTTCACGTCGATCGCCACCAGCGCCTCGGTCACGCCGATCACGATGTAGCCGCCGGACTTCAGCTGCACCACCGGGTTGAACATGGCGCCCAAGTAGCTTTCGACCTGGTAACGGGCGAACAGCGGCAGCGCGTCCTGGTAGTGCTTCACGTTCTTCGCATGGGACGGCATGATCATTTTCATGAAGTCCTTGGCGATGCGGTAGCCGCGGTCGCCTTCCACCAGAACCTCGTCGATCTCGCGGTTATACAGGTCGCGGATCGAGCGTTTGATCAGGTCGCCCTCTTCGTAGATCTTGGCGGGCGCGATGGATTTCAGCGTCAGTTCGCGGATCTGTTCCCACAGGCGCTGCAGGTATTCGTAGTCGCGCTTGATCTCCGCCTTGGTGCGCTTGGCCCCGGCGGTGCGCACGATCAGGCCCGCGCCGGTCGGCACGTCCAGTTCAGAGGCGATGTCCTTGAGTTTCTTGCGGTCGGCAGCGTTGGTGATCTTGCGGGAGATGCCGCCGCCACGGGCGGTGTTGGGCATCAGCACGCAGTAACGGCCAGCGAGCGAAAGGTAGGTGGTCAGCGCCGCGCCCTTGTTGCCGCGCTCTTCCTTGACGACTTGCACCAGCAGCACCTGGCGCACCTTGATCACTTCCTGGATCTTGTAGCGGCGCGGCCGCGGTTTGCGCGGCGGACGGATGTCCTCGCTGTCGTCTTCGTCAGCGACAAATTCGATGGTTTCATCCTTGGTGGCCGCGTCGGCCCGGCGGGAGCCGCCGTTTTCATCGCCCTCGTCACCAGCAGCATCATCGCTGGCAGGCTCTGCCTTGGATTCTCCGGCGTCCGCTTCGGCCTCAGCCGCCGCAGGCGCTTCTCCGGTCGCTTCCGCAGTCTCTTCCTCTTCTGCGGCTGCCTTTTCAGCAGGAGCAGCCTCTTCAGCGGTCTCTTCCACCGCTTCTGCAGGCTCTTCGCCCGCTTCGGCAGGCGCGTCCGCCTCGGCGGGGGCTTCGGCCTCGTCCTCCGGCTCTTCCACCGGTGTTTCCGCGACGCGTTCCACCGGCGAGGAGCCTTCGGGCACCTCAGCCAGTTCCGCCGGGACATCCTCGGCTGCGGCACTGTCGCTCAGGTCGATGGTTTCCATCCCGGCAATCTCGCCGGTTTTCCCCTCGGAGACGTCAACTTCCTTGGTCTCCACTGCATCATCAGAGGAGGCCTTGGCCGCCTTGGCGGAAGACTTGGACCGGCGCGACCGCTTGGGCTTGGAGGGCTTTTCTTCCTCGTCTTCGTCGCGGGCGCGCATCGCCTCGGCGTAGGCGCGCTCTTCCTCCATCAGGGCCTCACGGTCCGCGACGGGGATCTGGTAATAGTCCGGATGGATTTCCGAGAACGCCAGGAAGCCATGGCGGTTGCCGCCATAGTCCACAAACGCCGCCTGCAGCGACGGTTCGACCCGGGTTACTTTTGCGAGGTAGATGTTGCCAGCAAGCTGGCGTTTGTTTTCGGATTCAAAGTCGAACTCCTCAACCTTGTTTCCATCGACCACCACAACGCGGGTTTCTTCCGCGTGGGTGGCGTCAATAAGCATCTTCTTTGCCATGTTTCCTTGGTGCACCTGCCCTGTGCGCCCGCAAGCTGTCTGCTTCCAGGCGGCCGCGCGCGTTTCGGGTGGTGTCTTGTCAGGGCGATCTGGGACGGCGCGGTGCAGCAGGTGGTCCCGGGGTCTGTGCCCGGCCTTCCTGCCTCAGTGCTCTTCGCTCTCGCGCGCGTCATCGCGGTTCTTCTCCGGCAGGCTGGCCGCAGCCTTCCCTGCCCTATAATCCCTGCGCCGGCTGTAATTCCGGCTCGGGCGCTACACTGCCCCCTTGGTCAAGGGGGCCAATCGGTCTGGCTGCAGCTTTCTCGGATCGTGCCGGACAAAAGCCGAAGCCAGCGAAACTCATCAGTACGGGGGAAGCCAATTGCCGGTTTCCGGCCCGTTGGGACAGCATAAGGCCTGTGGATAGGTAATGACAATGGTCATTCGTCACCGCAAAACCTGAAAATGAAATCAGATTGCCGGTATCCGGAATGTCGTTAATTTTCCGTTTAAATTCAGCACAAAACCGGAATTCCGCAGAAACCCCGGCTGAAAAAACGTGCTTTCCGGGCCGCTTTCCGTACCGGGAAACGGCCCGGAAGAGAGATCAGGCCAGATAATCCGAGCGCTGCAGGCCGTATTTCGCCATTTTCTCGTTCAGCGTCCGGCGCGGCAGGCACAGCTCGTCCATCACGCTGGCGATAGAGCCCTTGTGGCGGCGCATGGTGTTGTCGATCAGCATCCGTTCGAAGGCTTCGACGTATTCCTTCAGCGGCTTGCCTTCGGTGGTCATCACCGGCTGCATCTCCTCGTGATCGGACATCAGGAGGGACGCGATGGTGCCGGAGCCGCGGCGCGATTGCAGGACCGCGCGTTCGGCGATGTTGATCAGCTGACGGACGTTGCCGGGCCATGGCGCCTGCAAGAGCTGCGCCGCTTCCTGGGCGCTGACCTGCGGTGCATCGCAGCCGTATTCTTCGGAGAATTGCTCGCTGAGGCGGGTGAACAGTGTCAGGATATCCTCGCCGCGCTGGCGCAGCGGCGGCACGGTGATGCGCAGCGCGGCCAGACGGTAGAACAGGTCCGGGCGCAGCGCGTCCTCGCAGGTTTTGCCGGCTTCCTGCAAGTTGGAGATTGCAATGATCCGGGTCTCGGCAGGTGTTCCCTGCTCGTTGATCACGCTCAGCAGCTTGGCCTGGAGGGTTTCGGACAGCGCGTCAATGTCTTCCAGCACCAGGGTGCCGCCGCGGGCTTCCTCAATTGCGGGCAGCATGCTGTCTTCTGGCTGCATCGGGCCAAACAGGCGTTTGGACAGCGCCTCCTCTTCCAGAGCCGCACAGGACACAAGCACGAACTTCTTGCCCGCCCGGCTGCCGACCGCGTGCAGCGCGTGGGCGACCAGTGTCTTGCCGGTGCCGGTTTCACCGTCGATCAGCACGTGGCCATCGGCCTGGCCCAGGTCGAGGATATCCTCGCGCAGGCGCTCCATCACCGGGCTCTGGCCGATCAGCTTCTTCATGATCTGGGAGCCGTCCGACAGCTCGCGCCGCAGCGCCCGGTTGTCCAATGTCAGGCGGCGGGCGCCGGTAGCGCGCTTGGCCAGCTCCGACATGCGGTCCGGGTTGAAGGGCTTTTCGAGGAAGTCGAAGGCACCCACGCGCATCGCCTCCACCGCCATCGGGACATCGCCGTGGCCGGTGATCATGATCACCGGCAGCGCGCTGTCGGTGCCCATCAGTTTCTTGAGGAACTGCATGCCGTCCATACCCGGCATCTTGATGTCAGAGATCACAATACCCGGGTAATCCGGCCCCAGAACCTTGAGCGCTTCCTCGGCGCTGGAAAAGGTCTCCGTGTCATAGCCTGACAGCGCCAGCCACTGGCTGATCGACTGCCGCATATCCTGTTCATCATCAACGATCGCGATTTTCATAGCCTGGGCCATGCGCGTTCTCTCCTAATCACTCCGGGCCGCTTCACTCAGCAGCCTCTATACCGTCCACCAGGACCGGCAATTGCATCTCAAAGACCGCGCCGCCATTCTGGCCATTGCGGGCGGTCAGCCGTCCCCCAAGGTCGTTGACGATCCCCGAGGAGATGGCAAGACCCAAACCGACCCCGTCGCCGGGCTGCTTGGTGGTGTAGAAAGGCTCGAACAGATTGTCGAAGTCCTTGATCCCCCCTCCATTGTCGCGCACCGACAGCGTTGCCGTCTCACCGGCCGCCAGCAGAATTTCCACCTCAGGGTCCGCCACGGATTTGGTGGCGTCCAGCGCATTGCGCAAGAGGTTGACCATAACTTGCTCCAGGCGCATCCGGTCGCCCATCACCATAACAGGTTCTTCGGGCAAAATCCGGGTGATTTTCACATGCCGCTGACGCAGCTGCGGCTCCATCATCGACAGGCTGGATGCCAGCGCATCACCCAAGTTTACAGGGCTGAACGCATCGCCACCCTTGCGCGCGTAGGATTTGAGCTGACGGGTGATCGCGCCCATCCGCTCGATCAAATCGTCAATGCGCCCGAAGGAGGCCAAAGCCTCGTCCGGGCGGTTGCGGTTCAAGAGCAGGCGGGCGCCGGCCAGGTAGGTTTTCATCGCCGCCAGCGGCTGGTTCAGCTCGTGGCTGACGGCGGCCGACATCTCGCCCAAGGCGGCCAGTTTGGAGCTCTGCGCCAGGCTCTGTTCGGCCACGGCGAGGGTCTTTTGCATCCGTTCGCGCTCGGCGATTTCCCGCTGCAAGCGCGCATTCAATACGCGAAGCTCTGCCGACTCCCGCTGGAACAGCGCCATCCGCAGCGCGGTCTTGCGGCTCAGCGCATAGAAGGCCAGCGCCAGAAGGATCGCGAATCCCATGATTTCCAGTGCCAGCACGGCATTTACCCGCTCCCGCACCGACGAATAGGTGGTGAAGGACGCCATCCGCCAGCCCTGGAACGGCACCCGGGTCTCCAGCCGCATCACCGCCTCGCCTTGCAAATACGCGTCGGGCGGCAGCGCGGTCCAATCGGTGGTGGCGCGGATCGCCCGCTGGATCGCGCCTTCGGGCGTCTGCAGCGTCAGCGCATCGCCTTCCTTGAGACCGCGCCAGCGCGCCTCGGTCGCCAGGATGATGGTGCCGGTGCTGTCGGTAACCAGCACCGCGTCGGAAATGCCCGCCCAGGCACGTTCGAACTTCTGCAGGTCTACCTCGACCACAATCGCGCCCAGGACGCCGGTCGCATCAATGATGCGGCGCGAATAGGTAAAACGGTAGCCGCCGACCTCGCGCGGGATCACCGAGAACACTGTCGACTTGGCCCGCACGGCATCGACGAAATAGGCGGCATTGCGGTGGCTCTCGCCCAGCCGGTTGCGGTCGGTGGCCGCCACCGTCCGCCCGTCCTGCGCCAACAGCATGATGGAGGCCGCGCCGATCTCGTCAACAAAGGAAATCAACCGCTGGGTGGACAGGGAGAAATCGCTGGACTGCAGCGCCGAGATCAAGGTCTGGTCGCGTGCCAGCAGCTGCGGCACGATGGCGTGCTGGCGCAGCTCGCTGAGCAGGTTGCCGGAATAAAGCGCCAGCCGCAGCTCAGCCCGGTTGCGGGTGCTTTCGGTGAACCGGTGGGTCAGCGCCCGGTTGGTGGTCCAGACGGTGATCGCCGCGACCACCATGAACAGGACAAGCGCCAGCCGCGCCCGCCATGAGATCGTGCGGGAACCAGCCTTGGCCTTGCCTTTGGTCGTTTCAGAGCGCGGGGCGGTCATAACCAATACCTATTGCGGCCGCCCCGCATCCTCAAGTCACGCAGCGGTGACCATCCCCGCCAATGCGCGGAACACTGCCGCACCATCGGTGCCGCCATGGCCCTCATCCGCGGCCCGCTCGGGGTGCGGCATCATGCCGAGAACACGGCGGTTTTCCGACAGGATGCCGGCAATGTCCGCGACCGAGCCATTGGGGTTCTCTTCATAGGTGAAGGCCACCCGGTCCTGATCCTGCAGCGCCTTGACGGTGTCTGCATCGGCAAAATAATTGCCGTCGTGGTGGGCAATCGGCACCCCGATCACATCGCCCGCGCTGTAGCCTTGGGTAAACACGCTGTCAGCGGTCGCCACCTTGAGGTCCACAGTGCGGCAGATGTATTTGAGGCCCGCATTGCGCAGCAGCGCGCCCGGCAGCACGCCGGTCTCAGTGAGGATCTGAAAGCCGTTGCAAATGCCGATGGCATAGCCGCCGCGGTCCGCATGCGCGACCACCGCCTTGCAAATCGGCGACTGCGCCGCGATGGCGCCGCAGCGCAGGTAATCGCCATAAGAGAAACCGCCCGGCACCCCGACGATATCGACGCCCTCGGGCAGCGCGCTGTCCTTGTGCCAGACCATCGACACATCAAAGCCGGCCTGCTCGAAGGCCACCGCCAGATCGCGGTCGCAGTTCGAGCCGGGGAAGACTACTACCGCCGCCTTCATCACTGCATCTCGATGCTGTAGGATTCGATCACGGTGTTGGCCAGCAGCTTCTCGCACATGGCGGTCACGTCTGCCTCGGTGGCGCCTTCGGCCAGATCCAGGTCAATCACCTTGCCCTGGCGCACGCCTTCGACCTTGTCAAAGCCCAAGGCTCCCAGCGCGTGGCGCACAGCCTCGCCCTGCGGATCCAGAACCCCGTTCTTCAGCATCACATGCACCCGTGCCTTCATCGCATCATCCCTCAGGTTTTCGATGGCGAAGCCCCATCCAGGCTTCATCTTTCCAAAAATACTCAAAGACCCGCGGCGCGGTCAGGCGCAGCGGGTCCCGTTTTCAGTTCACCAGCGTCGGTTTGCCCGGCGCAGGCGGATTGTTCGGCATCACGCCCAGACGGCGCGCCACTTCGCTGTAAGCGTCGGTCAGGCTGCCCAGGTCGCGGCGGAACACGTCCTTGTCCAGCTTCTGGCCGGTCTTGATGTCCCACAGGCGGCAGCTGTCCGGGCTGATCTCATCGGCGATCACCAGGCGCTGGAAGTCGCCTTCATAGATACGGCCGATCTCGATCTTGAAGTCGACCAGGCGGATGCCCACGGCCAGAAACACGCCAGACAGGAAATCGTTCACGCGCAGCGCCAGGCTCAGGATGTCGTCCATGTCCTGCTGGCTGGCCCAGCCAAAGGCGGCGATGTGCTCTTCGGTGACCAGCGGGTCGCCCAGGGAGTTGTCCTTGTAGCAGTATTCAACGATCGGGCGCGGCAGCTGGGTGCCCTCGTCGATCCCGAGGCGCTTGGAGATGCTGCCGGCCGCATAGTTGCGCACGATGACCTCCAGCGGAATGATCTCGCAGCTGCGCACCAGCTGCTCGCGCATGTTCAGCCGCTTCAGGAAATGGGTCGGCACGCCGATCTGCGCCAGCCCCAGCATGAAGAACTCGCTGAGGATGTTGTTCAGGACTCCCTTGCCCTCGATCACGTCGTGCTTTTCGGCGTTGAAGGCGGTGGCGTCGTCCTTGAAATACTGCACGATGGTGCCCGGCTCCGGGCCTTCGTACAGTGTCTTTGCCTTGCCTTCGTAGATTTTCTTGCGGCGCGCCATTGGGAACCTTTCGGGTCATTGCCGGGAATCCGGCCCTGCGATGTGCCGCTCTCATAGTGCAAGGGGACCCCAGCCGCAAGCTTGCTGCACGGGCCTGCCGCGCCATGGCTGCCGCGGCGGCAGCCCCCGGACCGGACCAAGGACCCAGCCGGCCGCTGCCATGCCTAGGACAAATCCGCCCAAAGGCTTTGTCAGGCACTGTTTTTTCTTGCCCTGAGGGGCAATCATACTCCTATCATATCTAAGGTGCACAAGGTTAATGAGGATCAGCCATGACGACATTCGACGAACGCGAGCAGGCCTTTGAGGCCAAGTTTGCGCATGATGAGGAAATGCAGTTCAAGGCGCGGGCGCGCCGCAACAAGCTGGTGGGCTTGTGGGCGGCGGACCTTCTGGGAAAAACCGGCTCCTCCGCCAATGATTACGCCCAGTCCATTGTGGCCGCGGACCTCGAGGAAGCAGGCCATGAGGATGTGGTGCGCAAGCTCACCGGTGACCTGGGCAGCCAGGCCAGCGAGGAGCAGATCCGCCTGAAACTGCGGGAGCTGATGGTGCAGGCGCAGGAAGAAGTCCTCAGCGAAACCAGCTGAAGAGCCGTTGTGCGGCAAACGGCCTGACCGGCTGCCGCCGCCGGGCATGCACCGCTGCGGCACCGGCAAAGCTTCATTCGCCCGGGCCGCGCTGCAGACGGCGCCTGCTGCCCCTCACGCCGGGGCTGCAAGCCGCCGCGCCGGAAACTCATAATGAAGATGAACAAAATGAAATTGCCCTTGCCCGCCCGGCGTGAGACAGGGGAAACAAACCACTTTGCCGCCCGCCCCGCCGGGGCGGCCTGCTGACACGGGACAAAACCGATGACAAATACTTTCAAACAGCTGCTGGACACCAAGGACGTGCTGCTGGCGGATGGCGCGACCGGCACCAATCTGTTTGCCATGGGACTGCAGTCCGGCGATGCGCCGGAACTGTGGAACGTGGACGAACCCAAGAAGATCATGGCGCTCTACCAGGGCTCTGTCGATGCGGGCAGCGACCTGTTTCTGACCAACAGCTTCGGCGGCACTGCCGCGCGCCTGAAACTGCACGACGCGCAGGGCCGTGTGCGCGAGCTGAACCGCATCGCCGCCGAATTGGGCCGCGAGGTGGCCGACAAGGCTGAGCGCAAGATTGCCGTGGCCGGCTCCGTCGGTCCGACCGGTGAGATTTTTGAACCCGTCGGCGACATGTCCCATGCGCTGGCGGTTGAGATGTTCCACGAGCAGGCCGACGCTCTGAAAGAAGGCGGCGCCGATGTGCTGTGGCTGGAAACCATTTCCGCACCGGAGGAATTCCGCGCCGCAGCTGAGGCCTTCAAACTGGCGGACATGCCCTGGTGCGGCACCATGAGCTTTGACACCGCAGGCCGCACCATGATGGGGGTGACCTCGGCGGATCTGGCCCAGCTAGTGGAAGAATTCGACAACGGGCCGCTCGCCTTTGGCGCCAACTGCGGCACCGGCGCCTCCGACATCCTGCGCACCGTGCTGGGCTTTGCCGCCCAAGGCACAGAGCGTCCGATCATCTCCAAGGGCAATGCCGGCATTCCGAAATATGTCGACGGCCACATCCACTATGACGGCACGCCGGAACTGATGGGCGAATATGCGGTGATGGCCCGCGATTCCGGCGCCAAGATCATCGGCGGCTGCTGCGGCACCATGCCCGACCACCTGCGCCACATGCGCGCGGCGCTCGACAGCCGCCCGCGCGGCGACCGTCCGGCACTGGAACAGATCGTAGAGGTGCTGGGCCCCTTCACATCCGACAGCGACGGAACTGGGGACGATGCGAATGCAGGCGGCGAGCGCCGCTCCCGCCGCGGCCGGCGCCGCGCCTGAAGGCAGCCGTTGGCGAACTCCTGAAAGAACGGCGCCGCATGTCCGCATGCGGCGCCTTTTTCCGTTCAGACCGTTTTCCCTTTCTGTTGCAGCGTCCCGCAAGCATCCGGGCGCAGGTTCCTCCTCCCGGCGGCAGGTCTGTCTGCGCCGGCCTGCAAATCCCTGCCCGCTCCAGCCTAGCCGACAATACTAAAGCCGCTGATACCCGGCTCGGGATCAGTTCTCTCCGTCAGGACGTCCTTGACCGAGGCAGCGCCGGGGCCGCGCCCCATTCTGCGCACCATATCGGCAACGCTGGCAGCCGGCCCAATCAGCAGCGCCCGCACCGAGCCGTCCGGCTCATTGCGGATCCATCCCGACAGCCCATGGCGCACTGCTTCCGCCCTGGCCCAGGTGCGGAAAGCCACGCCCTGCACGCGCCCGGTAACGCGCGCCTTCACAGCTATAGAAGCCATTGGACACCTTCCTTCCCGTCATGAAGGGGTTCACTATAGCACAAAAGCGCCAGGCCGACTGTTCAAGAATGGATCAGAACAGCGCCAGCTGATCCCCTGGCTGCGGCGGCCGGGCAAACAGGCCGCTGCGCAGCTCCGCCGTCCGCTCCCTCAAGCCCAGACGTTTACAGGCCGCCTTGAACCGCTGCGCGATCATCTCAGCATAACGTCCCTCACCCCGCATCCGGTGGCCCCAGCGCGGGTCGTAATCGCGCCCGCCGTGCATCTCCCGCAGCCGCGCCATCACCTTGGCGGCCCGGCCCGGCTCATGCTCCGCCAGCCACTCCTGCCACAGTTCCGACACCTCCCGCGGCAGCCGCAGCATGATCCAGCTGGCGGCGTCCGCCCCGGCCTCCGCACCGGCCGCCAGCAGCGCCTCCAGCTCATGATCGGTCAATCCCGGCACGATGGGAGAGGTCATAACCCGCACCGGCACACCTGCTGCCGTCAGCCGCCGGATGGCGGCCAAGCGCCGCGCAGGCAATGGCGCCCGCGGTTCCATCCGGCGCGAAAGATCCGGATCCAGCGTGGTGACGGAGATCCCCACCCGCACCAGGCCCTTGGCCGCCATCGGTGCCAGGATATCCAGGTCCCGCTCGACCATTGCCCCCTTGGTCACGATCGCCACCGGGTGATTAAATGCCTCCAGCACCTCCAGGCAGGCGCGGGTGATGCCATAATCCCGCTCACACGGCTGATAGGGGTCGGTGTTGGTGCCAAGCGCCATAGTGGCCACCCTATAGCGCGGCGCCGACAGTTCCTGGCGCAGCACCTCGGCCGCATTGGGCCGGGCCACCAGCCGGGTTTCGAAATCCAGCCCCGGCGACAGCCCCAGATAGGTATGGGTCGGGCGGGCAAAGCAGTAGATGCAGCCATGCTCGCAACCGCGGTAGGGGTTGATAGACCGGTCGAACGGCAGGTCCGGCGACCGGTTATAGGTGATCAGCGACCGCGCCGTCTCCTGCCGCACTTCGGTGGGAATCACCGCGTCCGGCGCCTCCTGAAACCAGCCGTCATCCACCGCATCGCGCGCCATTTCAAAGCGGCCTGCCGCATTGCTGAGGCTGGCGCGCGCTTTGCGGCGTAACGTATCTGGCGTGAATTCCGGCTGCATGGGCGCAAAGTAACCGCACGCGAGGAACAAATAAAGAACAAATGGGCAAATTCGAAGATTTCCATGCGGAATCTTCATTATTCTTGCACCGAAATTGTCTCTATACGTCGGTTAGAACAGCGGCAATGTCGCAAATAATGCAGTCGGCAGGCGGCATTCTGTCACAAAAGCTTCTGAAATAGGCCAACACCGGGGGCTCCCCCCGTCAGCAAGGATTAGGCGCATGTCGGACGAAGAAGACATCATCCTCTCGGAACTCGATGACGAGGAACTTGTTCAGCAGATGTTTGACGACCTCTACGATGGTCTCAAAGAGGAAATCGAAGAAGGCGTGAACATCCTTCTGGAGCGCGGCTGGGTTCCCTACGACATCCTGACCAAGGCTCTGGTGGGCGGCATGACCATCGTCGGCGCCGACTTCCGCGACGGCATCCTGTTCGTTCCCGAAGTTCTGCTGGCGGCAAACGCGATGAAGGGCGGCATGGCCATCCTGAAGCCGCTGCTGGCCGAAACCGGCGCACCGCGCGTCGGCTCGATGGTGATCGGCACCGTCAAGGGCGACATTCACGACATCGGCAAGAACCTGGTTTCCATGATGATGGAAGGCGCAGGTTTCGAAGTCGTCGACATCGGCATCAACAACCCGGTCGAGAACTACCTGGAATTGCTGGAAGAGCATAAGCCCGACATCCTCGGCATGTCCGCTCTGCTGACCACCACCATGCCCTACATGAAGGTGGTGATCGACACCATGGTCGAACAGGGCCTGCGCGACGACTACATCGTGCTGGTGGGCGGCGCGCCGCTGAACGAAGAATTTGGCAAGGCGATCGGCGCCGACGGCTATTGCCGTGACGCAGCCGTCGCCGTGGAAATGGCCAAGGACTTCGTTGCGCGCAAGCACAACTCGATGAGCGCCTGATTTGGCACGCAAAGGACGCGCAGCCCGCCTGACAGAGCGGGCTGCCTTCCGCCCGCCCACCGGGCGGACGCTTGAGGAAAGCTCCCTCACCGAACAGGGTCTGGCTGCCCCTGAAAAGAAATCCGGCCGCATCCTGCTGATCGCCTGCGGCGCGCTTGCGCGCGAGATCCTTGATATCAAGGAGAAAAACGGGCTGGATCACATCGACCTCACCTGTCTGCCCGCCAAGCTGCACCTGTATCCGGAGCAGATCACCGATGCCGTCGATGGTGCCGTCGCCAAGCATTCAGCGGTCTATGACAAGATCTACGTGGTGTATGCCGACTGCGGCACCGGCGGCGCGCTGGAGCGCAAATGCGCAGAGCTCGGTGTTGAAATGGTCGCAGGCCCGCATTGCTATTCGTTCTTCGAGGGCAATGACACCTTTGCCAGACATGCCGATGAGGGCGAAATCACCGCCTTCTACCTGACCGACTTCCTGGTCAAGCAATTCGACGCCTTCGTCTGGCGCCCGATGGGTCTCGACAAGAACCCGGAGCTGCGGGACATGGTGTTCGGCAACTACACCAAGCTGGTCTACCAGTCGCAGATCAGCGACCCCAAGCTGGTGGAAAAGGCCCGCGGCTGCGCAGACCGCATGGGCCTCGATTTCGAGCACCGCCACACCGGCTACGGCGATCTGGAAACCGCCATTTCCCGCTGGAGCAAGTAGCCTTCATCTTTCCCGAAATACTCCGGGGAGCGCGAGGGGCCGGCCCCTCGCCCGCTATCCTCAGGCCTGCGCCATCGCGGTTTCGCGGATCCGCTCGATCATCGCCCTGAGACCATTGGAGCGCTGCGAGGACAGGTGCTCATTCAGCTCCAGCCGCCCCAGTTCTGCCTTGGCGTCCACGGACGCCACCTGCTGCAGGGTCAGCCCGTTGTACAGCTTGCGCAGCACCGCGATCAGGCCGCGCACAATCATTGCGTCGCTGTCGCCATCGAAGCGGAACACCCCGCCCTCGACCGTGGCATGCAGCCACACCTGGCTGGCGCAGCCGTCGACCTTGGTGGCGGGCACCTTCAGCGCGTCGTCCAGGCGCTCCATCGCCTTGCCCAGGTCGATCACATGGCGGTAGCGGTCCTCCCAGTCCTCCATGAACTCGAAGTCCTCCACGATCTCTTCAAAGGCGGCTGTGGCCATCGTCCGTCTATCCTCAAAATCCATATTCCGGGGCTGATCAGCACCTAAGCCCCTGCCCGCCTCATTTCAACAGCTTTTCAAGCTTCGGCCAATCGGGTAATCCCTTGCAAAGACATTTTGAATGGGCGGGGACAGATGCACAAACCATTGGCTCTCACATTGGCCTCAGCGCTGGTGCTGGCCGGCTGCGGCGGCTGGAAGGACTCGCGGGTCAACCCGTCTAACTGGTTCGGCCGGTCGGCCCCAGCAGAGGCCCGGGTGCCGGAAGGCACCAACCCGCTGCTGCCGCAGGAGAGCAATGCGCGCGGGATTTTCGCCAAGAAGCCGCCAGAGGACAAAAGCGTCCTGATCAGCCAGGTCACCGGGCTTCAAATCGAACGGACCGCCTCCGGAGCCATCATCCACGCGTCCGGCGTTGCCGCGCGCCAGGGGGCGTTTGATGTCGAGCTGCGCAAGTCAGAGACGGCAGAGGACGGTGTTCTGGCCTATGATTTCCGGGTGGTCTACCCGGAGGAGGCGACCCTGAAGGGCAGCGAGTTCAGCCGCACTCTGCACGCGGCCCGTACGCTGTCGAAGCAGGATCTTGAGGCCGTCAGCCTCGTCCGTGTAAACGGCGCGGAGAACGCACGGGAAAGCCGCCGCCGCTGACGCCGAGAGCTGCAGAATACCTTTAAACGGAAAACGCCCGCATCTGCGGGCGTTTCTTTTTTCAGGCATCGGAGTGCTGGATTAAAGTTCCACCACCTGCACCGCCTGCCCCTTGGCGGCGAGGCCGATCTTTCCGTCGCACAGCCGCAGCGCATCTTCGCCGAACACTTCACGGCGCCAGCCGCTGAGCGCCGGCACATCGCGCAGCCCCGCGGCAATGGCATCCAGATCGGCGCTTGGCGCGATCAGCTTGGCCGCCACGCCTTCGGCCTCGGTCTTGGCTTTCAGCAGCACCCGCAGCAGGTCCGCCAGCGCCGGGTTCACCTGCAGCTTCTCTTTGCTGCGGTCCAGACGGGGAAATTTCTCCGGCGGGCAGTTCACGCCCTTGGCCACCGCTTCCAGGATGCCCTCGGCAATCGCGCCCTTGCGGGCCTCCCGCAGCAGCAGACGGGAGCCGCCAAGTTCCGCCGCGGTGCGCGGCTTGGTCGAGGCCAGCTCCACCAGCGCATCATCCTTGAACACCCGGTTGCGCGGCACGTTGTTTGACTGCGCATAGGTTTCCCGGAACGCCGCCAGCTCGCGCACCACCGCCAGGAATTTGCCCGAGTTGGTCCGGGTCTTCACGCGCTTCCACGCGTCCTGCGGCTGGATGTCATAGGTCGCCGGGTCGGTCAGCACCTGCAGCTCTTCCGCCACCCAATGGGAGCGGCCGCTCTTCTCCAGCTCGGCTGCGAGGAATTCGTAGATCTTGCGCAGATGGGTCACATCCGCCAGCGCATAGGTCTTCTGCGCTTCGCTCAGCGGACGGCGCGACCAGTCAGTAAAGCGCGAGGTCTTGTCCAGCCCCTGCTTGACGATCTTGCGCACCAGCGTTTCATAGCCCGCCTGCTCGCCAAATCCGCAGACCATCGCTGCCACCTGGGTGTCAAACAGCGGCTTCGGAAACACGCTTGCCTCGACCCAGAATATCTCCAGATCCTGACGCGCGGCATGGAACACCTTGACCACATTTTCGTCGCGGAACAGCGCGTAAAGCGGCTCCAGTGAGATGCCATTGGCAAGGGGATCGACCAGAACCGCGTCGTTTTCACCGTCGCCGTTAAAGGCCAGCTGAATCAGGCAGAGCTTGGAATAATAGGTCCGCTCGCGCAGAAATTCGGTATCCACCGTGACGTAGGGATGCTGTGCAGCGGCATCGCAGAAGGCCTGCAGTTCTTCGGTGGTGGTCAGGGTTTTCATCAATTACCGCTTTTCAATCTCACGTGGGCCGGGCCGTGATACGCGCTTGTTCCGGGCAATGCAAACAGGTGCACCGGACACCGTGAATTTGTGCCGCAAGCAGCACAGCCACTGGTGCAGCAGGGCTAAACGCTTCACCCTTTGTGATGATATCCGCGCCAAACATTCATTTTTATGATGCAAGACCAGCCCCTAGATTGGGTGTGTATCGCAAATAGGAGAACCACCGATGACTGCACTCGACCATTCCCCCGCAGAACCCGCAGGAGTCACACCTTTTCGCGGTATGATTCCGCTTTTGGCTGCCGCTGCTTTGCTCGTACTGCTTGGCCTGATCGCACTTCTGGCACCTGCCCCGCAGCAAGATCCGCTGGACTGGCACGGCAACAGTGCAACCGTTCAGGACAGACGCTAAGGCAGCAGGACCGGGGTTTTGTCGCCAGCGGCAAACCGGCGCAGTACAGCCGGGTATAGTTTGTGCTCCTGCACCAGCACCCGCGCCGCCAGCGTGTCCGGCGTATCGCCCGGCAGAACCGGCACCCGCGCCTGGCCCAGGACCGGGCCGTCGTCCAGGCGCGGCGTCACCTCATGCACGGTGCAGCCATGCTCAGAATCGCCGGCCTCCAGCGCGCGGGCGTGCGTGTGCAAGCCCTTGTATTTCGGCAGCAAAGACGGGTGGATGTTCAGCATCCGGCCTTCGAACTGCGAGACGAACCCGGCGGTCAGAACCCGCATGAACCCGGCCAGGCAGACGATGTTCGCGCCCGCGTCGAAGATGGGTTTCACCAGCTCGGCCTCAAAGGCTTCCCGGTCGCCCTTGAACGGGCGGTGATCCACCACGGCCGTGGACACGCCCGCGGCGGCAGCCTTGGCCAGCCCGCCGGCATCAGCGTTGTTTGACAACACCAGACAGGGCCGCGCCGGGTGATCGCCGGTCATGCTCTCCAGCAGCGACACCATGTTGGAGCCGCCGCCGGAAATCAGGATCGCGACGCGTCTGTGGCTCACAGCAGCTTGCCTGCGTAGCGCATGCCGGCGCCTGCGGTGACGGTGCCCAGGCGGGCGACGGTCTCGCCCTCGGCTTCCAGCACCTTCGCCAGCTCATCGGCGCGGTCCGCGGAGACGGACAGGATCATGCCGATGCCGCAGTTGAAGGTCTTCAGCATCTCCGCTTCGGCAATGCCGCCGGTCTCCGCCATCCACTTGAACACGGGCGGGAGCTCCCAAGCGTTCAGGTCGATGTCGGCCCCCAGATCTTCGGGCAGCACGCGCGGCAGGTTTTCGGTCAGGCCGCCGCCGGTGATGTGGGCCAGCGCATGCACGCCCCCTGCCCGCACCGCCGACAGGCACTGCTTCACATACAAGCGAGTCGGGGTCAGCAGCGCCTCGCCCAGGGAGCCTTCGCCAAACGGGCAATCCGCATCCCAGCCCAGACCCGAGACCTCGACCAGCTTGCGCACCAGGGAATAGCCGTTGGAGTGCACACCGTCCGAAGCCAGCCCCAGCAGCACATCGCCTTCCACCACGCCTTCGGGCAGCGCGGTGCCGCGCTCCATCGCGCCGACGGCAAAGCCTGCAAGGTCAAAATCGCCCTCGGGGTACATGCCCGGCATCTCCGCGGTCTCGCCGCCGATCAGCGCGCAGCCGGAGCGCACGCAGCCCTCGGCGATGCCTTCGATGATGCGTGCGGCCACGTCGGTTTCCAGCTTGCCGGTGGCGAAATAGTCGAGGAAGAACAGCGGCTCAGCCCCTTGGCAGACCAGATCGTTCACACACATCGCCACCAGGTCGATGCCGACGCCATCCACCACACCGGTGTCGATGGCGATCCGCAGCTTAGTGCCGACGCCATCGGTGGCCCCCACCAGGATCGGGTCGTTGTAACCGGCGGCTTTCAGATCAAACAGAGCGCCGAAACCGCCCAGCCCGCTGGCCACGCCGGGGCGGTTGGTGCGCTTGGCGGCCGGCTTGATCCGGTCGACCAGGGCGTTGCCCGCATCAATGTCCACACCTGCGTCTGCATAGGTCAGGCCGTTCTTGCCGCTGGTCATCACTTGGCTCCTTCCAACACGTTGCGGCAGCCTTTAGCGCAAGGCGGAACAGAAGGAAACAAGCGATTGCATCCCGGCACAGAAGGCCGCGGTTGCGGCGCTGCAGTGCAATCGCCGCTTGACCTCCCGCCCGCCATTTTCTAACCACGGGACTATGGCGGGCCTGTAGCTCAACGGTTAGAGCAGAGCGCTCATAACGCTTTGGTTGCAGGTTCGAATCCTGCCGGGCCTACCACATCAGCTGCCACAACAAAGTTTGCGGGATAACGACGCCGCAGCGCCGGCGTGTCCGGTCCAGCGGCAAGACGCCTTGGCAAAGAGGAGAGCCAGCGCCAGCGTGCTACCGGACCAGGCTCACTCTCAGTACCATCCTGCAACGGTTGCGGTGGTGTTTGAGGCTTCCACACCGACAGCAGAAAACACGAATGTCTCCCCGGCCGTCACAGAATAGGTAATGACCGTTCCAGCCTCGTCACGCAGGCTGAGATCCCCGGACGCAAGCACTCGCAGCACCCGTGGCCGGACAGGCAGATCCACCCCGTCCTGCGGGGTAATGGCCAGGTGATGCGTGGCCGGGCTTTCCAGACCGCGGCGATGGCTGGTGAACGGGTCGATCTGAGGCATGAGAGAACTCCAAACTAAGTTTCGCTCCGGGGCAGGTTGGCCCGGGTCCAGAGTGATACCTGCAAAACAACAACATCAGGGAAAGCCGGCGTGCGGTGCGCCGCGGTCTCGCGCAACACCCAGATAGTCAGAGTACTGCCAGGGCGGCCTCAGGATCAGCGGGCGATGACGATATCCGCCTTCAGCCCGCCAAGGTCGGCGCTTTCCCCCAGCCGAAGCGTCCCGCCGTGCGCGCGCGCAGTATCCGCTACGATCGCCAGTCCGAGGCCGACACCGGAACCCCGGTTCTGGTTGCGCGCCGGATCCAGCCGGGTAAAGGGCCGGACCGCATCGCCGCGCTGTCCCGCAGGGATGCCCGGGCCGTCGTCCTCGACCCGGATGCGCAGTGACCGCTCCGTCAGCGCCACCGAAACCCGGGCCTTGGTACCGTAACGCACGGCATTGGATATCAGGTTCTCCACCGCCCGCCGCACCGGCTGGCGCCGCAGCATCACCTCTCCTGCCCCGCTCATCTCGCCCAGCGACACCTGGTTCTCCTGGCGCTGCCAGTCGCTGATAATGGTGCGCACCAGCTCATGCGGGTCCACCGGTTCCGGCTCGCTCACAGCTGCCCCGCGGGAGAAATCCAGGAAAGCGTCCAGCAGAGCGTGCATCTCATCCACGTCACGCAGCATCGGCGCCGCGTCCTCCTCGTCCAGCATCGCCAGTTCCAGCTTCATCCGGGTCAGTGGAGTGCGCAAATCATGACTCACCCCCGACAGCATCAGGGTGCGCTGTTCGATCTGCCGTTCGATCCGCGCCCGCATATCCAAAAACGCACTGCCGGCAGCGCGCACCTCGGTTGCTCCGCCGGGCGAATAAGGCTCCACCCGGCCGCGGCCAAAGGCTTCGGCGGCATTTGCCAGACGCTTGATCGGGCGCAGCTGGTTGCGCATATAAAGAAAAGAGATCAGCATCATGAGGAAGCCGAATAGCATCATGGTGACGATCAACTGATGGGGCGCTGCCGCGGTCAGGCGGCGGCGGTCAAAGCTCAGCTCCACCAGCCCGTGCGCGGTGTTGAAATAGACCAGCACCTTACGATCAGCCGGAAAGCGTGCGGCCAGGAACCCTGGCAAAGTCTTCTCCAGCTCGTCACGGACCACCCGGCCGGAGAATTCGATCAGGCTGAACTGGTCCTCAGGCAGCGGCGCACCGGGCGCCAGGTAGCGGGCTTCCATTTTCAGCGGCTGCAGCAGCGGCGCCATTTTCGTCAGCGCCGTCTCTTGATCCGGCGCCGAATCCGCCACCTGGCGCAAAAGTTCAAACTCGCGCTGTATGGTGGCGGTCATCTGCACCGTCACATCTTCCAGATCGCGCTTGATGAACACGACCGAGACCACGATCTGCAGCGCCACGATCGGCACCACCAGGATCAGGGCCGCCCGGGCATATAGGCTGCGCGGCATATATTGTTTGAGCCAATTGAAGGACATGGGCTAAGCCTATAGGGCGCCAGGAAAAGAGGAAAGCCGATCCTCCGGCGCATCAGTGCAGGAAAACAGCAGCGGGGCAAGACCATGCAGGCATCAGACGATTTCAACCCGCAGCCTGGCCTCGCCGTTGAGCTGGAGCCGGGCCTGCGCCGCATTCTGGCGCCGAACCCCTCTCCGATGACCTACCGCGGCACCAACACCTATCTGATCGGAACCGGCAGCCTGGCGGTGATCGACCCGGGCCCCGAACTCCGCGCAGCATCTGGAGGCGATTCTCGCCGCGGTCCGGCCAGGCCAGCAGATCACCCATATCATCGTGACCCACTGCCATCTGGATCACTCCCCCCTTGCGCGCGGCCTGAGCCAAGCCACCGGCGCGCCGGTTTTTGCCTTCGGGGGCGCGGACGCGGGACGCAGCGAGGTGATGTCCCGGCTGGCAGGCAGCGGGCTGGCCGGCGGCGGCGAAGGCATCGACACGGGGTTTGCGCCGGATATCACCGTTGGCGACGGTGAGGTCATCACCGGCGACGGCTGGGCGCTGGAAGTGATTCACACGCCCGGTCACCTCGGCAACCACATCGCGCTGGCATGGGGGGACGCCTGCTTTACCGCCGATCACGTGATGGGCTGGGCCAGTTCGCTGGTGTCGCCGCCGGATGGCGACCTCACCGATTTCATGGCCTCCTGCCGCCGCTTGCGCCAGTGCAGCTGGCGGGTGTTCCACCCCGGCCACGGCGCCCCGGTAACGGACCCTGCTGGGCGGCTCGACTGGCTGATCGCCCACCGGGAATCGCGCGAGGCCGCGATTCTGCAAGCACTGGCCGAGACCCCTGCCACTGCCCGCACGCTGGCGGAGCAGATCTATACCGAGACACCGCCCGCCCTGCTGAACGCGGCTGAGCGCAACGTGTTTGCCCATCTCGTGGACCTGAGCGGCCGCGGCCTGGCGGCAGCGCAGGGGGCCCTGTCAGCAGCTGCCGTCTTCGAGCGGCGCGGCGGCTGAATTTTTTTCAAAAAATGCCCTGCGCCCTCTGGACGCCCAATACGGGGGGCGCTATACGGCACGAACCGTTCCGGCGTAGCTCAGCGGTAGAGCAGTTGACTGTTAATCAATTGGTCGTAGGTTCGATCCCTACCGCCGGAGCCATTTCCAAAAGCACCTGAAAACAGCCTCTTAGGCTGTGACGCGTCCAGAAGGCGCGGCTTGTGGCCCTTTCTTCCTCCGATCCATACCCACGGCCTTTCCGCCCCGTTTGACCTGCACTTCCGGCATCTGCATTGCCTCCGCTGGCGGTGCTGCCGCAGCCGGTTTCCCGCCTCCGGCCGCCAGGCGCAGCCCGCCAGAAATCAGGCGCAAAAAAATCAGCCCAAAAGCAAAATTTCCTCTGGACGCCACAGGTTGGAACTCTTATACGACGCCTCACATTCCGGCGTAGCTCAGCGGTAGAGCAGTTGACTGTTAATCAATTGGTCGTAGGTTCGATCCCTACCGCCGGAGCCAGATTTCCAGGGGTCAAAGCAGCAATGCTTTGACCCCTTTTGGCTTCCGCATTGGCGCAGCTGCGCCGTATAGGTTTCCGTCGCTGTCCCGCGATACCACAGCAGAGCGGTTGGACCAGTTTCAGGAATGCAGATGCGGTACCAGGATCATTGCAGCACTGGCCCAGGCCTGCTGGAATGGAGCCAGCGGAGGGTTTTCTCCCAGTTCGGTTTTCTCAATGGCCAGCATTGCCGAGCGCAGATCCGACAACCCCAGGACCGCGGCTGAACCTGCCAGCCGGTGTGCTTCCTTGCGCTGGAGATCCTCCATCTCCGCAAACTCCTGGAGAATGTCCTGAAACTGATTCACCTCCTCACAGAAGGACACCAGGAAACTGCGTGCGCGGTCCTGCCCCAAAGCCTCGAAGAACTGGTGAATATCAAACTCGGTTCTGGGGAGCGCCTTGACCCCGTCTCCAGCCCGGCGAGCAATCACATCGGAAAGCTCGGCCTTGTTGACCGGCTTGGTCAGCACCTCGGCAAAGCCGGCCTCCAGAATGCGGGTGTGATCCTCTGCTGCTGCATGGGCGGTCAGCGCCACGATGTCTGTGCCTTCGGCCAGCTGCCCGGCACGGATGCGGCGCAGCGCCTCTATCCCGTCGACCTCGGGCATGCTGATGTCCATCAGAACCAGGTCGAACCTGCCTTCACTGGCGGCTTGCACCGCCTCGGCACCGCCCGGCACTGCGGTGACTTGGTGCCCTTCCTGGCCGAGCATGGTGGCCAGCAGCTCGCGATTGATGTCATTGTCTTCCGCGACCAGCAGCCGGCAACCGCCTTTATGCTGCGGCTTGTCCTGTTCGGTCTGGCGCGGCAGCGCTTTGGCCGCTGGCAGTGCAAGGGAAATCGTGAACAGGCTGCCCTCTCCCGGCTCGCTTTCGCAGGTGACAGTTCCTCCCATCGCCTCCACCAGGCGCTTGGTGATCGACAGCCCCAGCCCGGTGCCCTCGCTGCCCCGGCCATAGCTGGCATCCAGCGTGATGAAATCCTCGAAGATCCGGTCAAGATCCTCCGCTGCGATGCCCTGGCCGGTGTCCGCCACACTGAATTCCACCGTTTCACCGTCCGGCAGGCGCATCACATCGACGCTGACCGCGCCTTCGCTGGTGAATTTCAAGGCGTTGCCGA
Source organism: Leisingera sp. ABM4_103 (assembly GCF_056158685.1). NCBI lineage: Bacteria > Pseudomonadati > Pseudomonadota > Alphaproteobacteria > Rhodobacterales > Roseobacteraceae > Leisingera > Leisingera sp. ABM4_103. Next base: position 3,609,686 of record NZ_JBSWTU010000005.1, read on the forward strand.
TCAGGTTCAGAAGCACTTGCTGCACGGCGCGGGGGCGGCCGGCGACCACCGGTTTACCGCGCAAGCTGCAATGCAGAGACAAGTCGATTCCCCGGCCCTTGGCACTGGCCTGCTGGCTTTCCACCAAACCGCCGACCAATTCTTCCAGATCAAAGATCCGCAGCTTTTCCGAGTTGGCTCCGGATTCCAGCCGCGACAATTCCAACACGTCGTTGACATGATGCAGCAGCAGTTCACCCGATACCCGCATGGCCTGGAGATAGCGGCGCTGCTCTTGCGTCGGGCCGGTCCCCTCGATCAGGTCGAGGGCCCCCAGCACACCGGTCAGCGGTGTCCGCATCTCGTGGCTCATCACTGTCAGCAAGTTGTGCTTGGCCCGTTCGCCTGCCAATGCGTCGTCACGAGCGCGCCGCAACTCTTCCTCCACCGCAATCCGCTCAGAGATATCCCGCAGGAAACTGACAAACACGATGTCGGTGCCCGATTGGCTGACCGAGACCGAAAGCTCCACCGGGAAGAGTTCGCCGGACTTGCGGCGCGCCTCCAGCTGCAGCCGGCCCTTGCCTACAACCCGCGCTTGGCCGGTTTGCAGTAACCGCCTCATCCCGGCCTCGTGCGCCTCTTGCAAGTGGTCCGGCACAATCAGATTTACCATCGGCTGGCCGACAGCCTCTTCTCTGCTGTAGCCGAACACCGACTCCGCGGCACCGTTGAAAGCCTGAATCCGGCCGTCGGCGCCAACAACCAGGATGGCGTCAAGCGACGAGGCAATCATCGCCTCCATCCGCGCTGCGGCGCGGCTGCGTTCGATCGCCATTTGGCGGCCCTTGCGGTACAATCGCCCAAGCAGCAACGCCGCCAGCGCCAAGGCCAGCACCAGGGCCAGCACAACCCAGCCCAAGCGGGACAGAATGGTGAAGAGTTTCAGCCGTTTGTCCTTGGAATCGTCCACCTGCAGGACAACGCCGAACAGAGCCAGTTCGCGCACGTCAGCGCTGTTATCCTCCAGTTCCTCCGCAAGGTCCGGCAGACCGCGTAAAAGCGCCTGATCGCCGCTGTCCACCACCGACGCCATCCTGTCCAGCCGGTCCTGCATCTGCTGCAGCAGGCCTGTCCCAGCGGGGCTGCGGCGAAGATCTTCGAACAACGGGCTTTCGCGAAAGGTGGAGATCCGGCTGTAGTATATATCGAACTGGCGCCGCAGCCGGGGCAAATCCTCGGGTGCGCTGGCGGTCAGTACCGCAGTCTGCAGCTTGAGATGCTCTATCTCGGCCTGCGACAGGTTCCACTGCATGTTGTCGGTGGCCGCGGTCGACAGGCCGTCCAGTTCCTGCAGCACCTGATGGCCCAGCCGCACCGATTGCGCCGCCAGCGCCGCGGCAATCGCCAGCACCAGAGCCAGCACCCAGCGCGGCACCGATGGAAACCCGTGCAGCATCAGCAGCTTGCCCCCCGCCTGCCGGTCATTGCCGGATTACGATACGGTCCAGCTGCCAGATACTGCGCGAAAATACTTCTTCGGTCCGGTAGTCCGGGTTGCTGTCATAGGGGTATACCAACCAAAGCGGCCCCTTGTTGCGCAGCGACATTTCCGCGCCATTGCGCTCAAAAGCAACAATAGGCCCGCCTTCAACCGCGTCCGACACCGGAATTTCCACCGAATAATCGTTCACCGCATGCGCCACCATCTGGCCGCCGCTGACCCCCATCCGCTCCATCAGAACCGCCAGCGGCACGCCGGTGAACTGCTGCGGGCCGGTGGTCCAGATGGTCTCCGTCTCAAAGGTGACGGGCTCCAGCGCGCGCAGGTCCTCGATTGTGTATTGCGCCGCATAGTCTGACTGGCCGTCCATGCGTACTGACAGCAGCACCTGCGGATCATCACCTGCGGAAACCGCAGCCGCAAAAGCCAAAACCAGCATGGCAGCAAGCGCACCTGCCCGCGATATCATCTCTCTCATCTGCAGCTCTCCTCTTGCCTCAACAGATCTGCCGGAAGCATGCCACATTGGCGCGGCCCCGAAACCGGCACCGGAGGATAGGAACCTGACCTTCCTTAAAGGGTGCCCAGCCTCAAGCGTAGCGCCAGCACCCTAATGTTGGCTTACCGGTCACCGCCCGGCTGGCCTAATATCAATAATATTCCGCCAAGTTCACAGGAGCTGCAGCACAGTCTCCATTTCAGGCGCCCCCGCGTTCCAAGGTTGACAGTTTTGAAACACTTGCGGCTGTAGACTGGGACCGTGAGTTGCAGAACAGGTCCAGGGGCTTCATGCGAATTTTGCTGGCAGACGATCACGACATGGTTCGGGAAACGATCTCCGCCTACCTCCGGTCAGAGGGCGGCGCCGAGGTCGCGCTGGCCACTGATCTGCCCGGTGCAATCGAACAGATCTCCGGCGAGGGTCCGTTCGACCTGGTGCTGCTTGACTACAATATGCCGGGTATGATGGGGCTCGACGGGCTGGCCAGGGCGCTGGCGGCTAACGGCGGCAAGGGCGTGGCCATTCTGTCTGGAAGCGCGCCCGCAAGAACCGCGCAAGAGGCGCTGGGCGCCGGGGCAATCGGCTTCATCCCCAAGACGATGGGGGCGCAATCGCTGCTGAATGCGGTCCGCTTCATGAGCGCCGGCGAAATCTATGTACCGGTCGACCTGATGCGCGAAGAATCCGCGGCAAGCACCCACCCACTGGCCCAGAAGCTCAGCCCGCGGGAGCTGGAGGTGCTGAACGGGCTATGCCGCGGCTTGTCCAACAAGGAAATCGCCCGCGAACTGGACCTGCAGGAAGTGACCATCAAGCTGCATGTGCGCACCCTGTGCCGCAAGCTGGATGCCAAGAACCGCACCCAGGCAGCGCTCACCGCCAAGGAGGCCGGGCTGTTCTGACCCAAGCCATCGCCTGCCGAACCGTATTCAGAGCAAACTGGCCGGCAGAGCCGCGTAGCCCCTGAACCGGATACGTCCGCCGGGCACGCGGCCAGGCAGCAGGCGATACTCCGGGAAACGGCGCAGGAACCGTTCGATTGCGACCTTCCCCTCCAGCCGCGCCAGTGTCAGGCCGACGCAGACATGCGGGCCGCCAGCAAAGGCAAGATGCCGGTTCGGGCTTCGGGAAATGTCGAAAGTTTCAGGGTTTACAAAAACTTCAGGGTCGCGGTTGGCAGCGCCGATCACCAGATGCAGGTTGGTGCCCGCAGGCACGCGGTGTCCGCCGATCTCAACTTCTGCGGTGGTTTCCCGGTTGCCCAACTGGTTAGGGGAGCGGAACCGCAGCATCTCTTCTATCGCGGGTTTGATCAACTCCGGCGCCTCCATCAGCCGCCGCTTCTGCTCCGGATTGTCATGCAGCAGTGCCAGCCCGTTGCCGATCAGGTTGGTGGTGGTCTCATGGCCGGCATTCAGGATAAAAATGCAATTCTGGATAAGTTCGATCTCGCTCAAGGTGCCCTCTGCCCCCTCGCCGCGGATCAGCCGAGTCAGCACATCGGTTTCGATATCGCCAGGGCGGGCCCGGCGCCGGGCAATCAGACCGCTGAGGTAGTCCTTGAACTCCTCCACCGCCCGGTGCCCCGCCGCCAGATGCTCCTCGCTCAGCACAGGCTCCAGCGCGCCGAGGATGGCCAGCGACCAGTCCCTGAGCGGCGCACGCTCCGACATCGGCACATCCAGCAGGTTGCCTATGATCTGGATCGGGATGGAGGCGGCAAAATCCTCAATGAGATCCGCCTGATCCCTTCCGGCCATCTCCTCCAGCAAGTGATCCACCGTGGCAATCAGCCCCGGCTCCATCTTCGCAATCGCCCGCGGGGTCAGGGCCGAGGTCATGATCTTGCGCACCCGTGTGTGCAGAGGCGGATCGGAGAACACCAGCGAGGTGGTGTGATGCTCAAACAGCGGCGAGCCTGCGCCGTACTTGGGGGCAAACACCTTCTTCTTGTCCGAAGAAAACAGCGTGGTATCGCGGTAAATCCGGTCCAGATCGGCATGGCGGCAAATCAGAAGCGACCCGTCCGGCTGCGGCAGCACCGGAGCGTCACGCAGCAAGGCGTCGTAGAAGGGAAACGGATCCTCCGCAAATCCGGCTGGCGGGGCCGCCAGATCAAAACCCTCCACGTTCACAGATGCTTGCTGGCTTTCCTTCATCGCCGTTCTCCCCCGGTTCCGCTTGCCCTGCCCGCAAGGCTTGCGGCGGGAAATGCGACTGTCAATCAGGCGCGTCACCAAGGGACCCAGCGTCAGACAAGTCCTGCGCGGTTAACGAACACCGCGCTTTCCATCGTGACAACGCGGCCCGCACCCGATAGAAACAAACCATGAACACAGCTATTTCCTCCATCCGCAATCTTGGCCCTGCCTACGAGGAAGCCTGCCGCCGCGCTGGAATCGCCTCTGCCGAAGAGCTGCGCGCTATCGGTCCCGATGCAGCCTATGCACGGCTGCTGCAATCCGGCACCCGGCCGCATTTCATCGGCTACTATGTTCTGGTGATGGCTCTGCAGGGACGCCCTTGGAACGACTGCAAGGGCAAGGAAAAGGAGGAGCTGCGCAAGCGCTTTGACGCGATCAAGGCCGACGCCCGGCCGCAGCACAGCTCGAAGCTTCTGGCGGAATTGGACGCCATTGGCGTGCGCGCTGTGCCTGCTGATCTGAAGCCCCTGTAAGCTGCGACGCCCCCATCCGGCCAGCCTCCAAGAGAGGCCACCTGTCTTGCCGCTCCCACCCTTCATGCAACTTTTTCCCGGGTTCAGCCGTTAACCATGCAGGAATGAGTGCAACAGAAGGAGTTCCGGCATGGACCTGATCCGCATCATCTTCGCAGTTCTGCTGCCGCCGCTTGGCGTTTTTCTCCAGGTTGGTCTTGGCAAGCACTTCTGGCTGAACATTCTGCTGACCCTCCTGGGCTACATCCCCGGCATCGTGCACGCGGTCTGGGTCATCGCAAGGACGCCGAGCCATGCCTGATCTGCCGCAACACCACGAACAAAAGCTGCAATCGCTTGAGCGCCTGGCGCAGCGCATGGACCGGGCGTTCCGGATCCCTGGGCTCGGGTTGAGGGTCGGCTGGGACAGCATTGCCGGCCTGGTTCCGGGCATCGGGGACGCTCTGGCGCTGGCGCCCGCCGGCTACATCATCTACTCGGGCTACCAGATGGGCGCCTCCACCGGCACATTGGCCCGGATGGCGGCGAACACCGGCGTCGATGCCTTGATCGGCTCCGTGCCGCTGGTGGGTGACCTGTTCGACGTCGCGTGGAAATCTAACACGCGCAACACTGACCTGCTCCGCCGCCACCTGGAGGACCGCTCATCAAAGGGTGAGCCCCTGCCCAAGCGCCTTGGTCGCCGGGCGTTTTCGAAACTGACCGCACCGCGGGAACTGGGCCGCTCGCTGTCTTACGTGAAGAGCAGGCCCGTGCCGCCGCAGGATCAGCCCGCGATACGGCAGCATCCGCTGAACCGCTACCTCGATCCATGAAAAAAGGGGCTGCAAGCCTGAAGCTGCAGCCCCTTCCGGTGTCAGACGGTGATCCGATAGATCAGCCGACCAGCTCGATGCCGGAGAAGAAGTAAGCGATTTCCACGGCGGCGGTTTCCGGAGCGTCGGAACCGTGCACGGAGTTTTCGCCAACCAATTCAGCGAACTCGGCGCGGATGGTGCCGGCGGCAGCGTCTGCCGGGTTGGTGGCACCCATCACTTCGCGGTTCTTGGCAATGGCGTTTTCGCCTTCCAGGACCTGCACAACCACCGGAGCGGAGGACATGAACTCGCACAGTTCGTCGTAGAACGGACGCTCGGCGTGCACTTCGTAGAACTTGCCTGCCTGCTCCTTGGTCATGTGGATGCGCTTCTGCGCCACGATGCGCAGGCCGGCTTCTTCAAACTTGGCGTTGATCTTGCCGGTCAGGTTGCGACGGGTTGCATCGGGCTTGATGATCGAGAAAGTGCGTTCCAGAGCCATTTGGCATTCTCCTGATTGATGGGCCGCGGGGCGTATCCCCGGGCCGGAAACTCCGCGCGCCGCGTAACATGGCTGGAGGCGCTTGGGAAGACGTTTTCAGACCGCGCGCAGGCGCGCGTGCCTCCGGCGGGGGTATTTTCGGCAAGAGGAAGGCGGCAGGCCGATTGACAGCCTCCGGCACCTGCGCCACACCGCTGATCATGTTACGCATTCAGGACATCACCTATTCGGTCGAAGGCCGCCCGCTGATCGACAGCGCATCCGCCACCATTCCCACCGGCCACAAGGTTGGCCTGGTCGGGCGCAATGGCACCGGCAAGACCACGCTTTTCCGGCTGATCCGGGGCGAACTGGCGCTGGAGGGCGGCAGCATTTCCCTGCCTTCCAAGGCCCGCATCGGCGGTGTCGCGCAGGAGGTGCCCTCCTCCAATGTCTCGCTGACCGACACCGTGCTGGCCGCCGATACCGAGCGTGCAGCCCTGCTGGCCGAAGCTGACAGCGCCACCGACCCTGCGCGGATCGCCGAGATCCAGACCCGGCTGTCGGACATCGACGCCTGGTCGGCTGAAGCGCGCGCTGCCTCGATCTTGAAGGGCCTCGGTTTTGACGACGCGGACCAGAAACGCCCCTGCTCGGACTTCTCCGGCGGCTGGCGGATGCGGGTGGCGCTGGCCGCGGTGCTGTTTGCCCAGCCTGACCTCCTGCTGCTGGACGAGCCGACCAACTACCTCGACCTCGAGGGCGCGCTTTGGCTGGAAAGCTACCTGGCGAAATACCCGCATACGGTGGTGATCGTCAGCCATGACCGCGGCCTCTTGAATCGGGCGGTGGGGGCGATCCTGCACCTGGAGGACAGGAAGCTCACGCTCTACCAAGGCAATTACGATACATTTGCGGAAACCCGCACCGCGCGCCTGGCGGTTGCTGCGGCAGAGGCCAAGAAGCAGGAGGCGCGCCGCGCCCATCTGCAAAGCTTTGTCGACCGCTTCCGCTACAAGGCGTCCAAGGCGGTGCAGGCCCAGTCACGGCTCAAGATGATCGCCAAGATGAAGCCGATCACCACGCCGCAGGAGGCGGCGCTGCGCGCCTTCACTTTCCCGGAGCCGGAGGAAATGTCTCCGCCGATCATCCAAATCGAGGGCGGCATCACCGGCTACGGCGATACCGAAGTGCTGAAACGGCTGAATCTGCGGATCGACCAGGACGACCGCATCGCGCTCTTGGGCAAGAACGGCCAGGGCAAGTCGACCCTGTCGAAACTGCTGGCCGACCGGCTTCCGCTGATGGCGGGCAAGCTGACCCGGTCCTCCAAGCTGCGCATCGGCTATTTCGCCCAGCATCAGGTGGATGAGCTTTACGTCGATGAAACCCCGTTGGACCACCTGCGCCGCCTGCGCCCGGATGAGGCGCCCGCAAAGTGGCGTGCGCGGCTGGCAGGGTTCGGCCTTGGCGCTGCGCAGGCGGAAACCGAGGTCGGGCGGCTGTCCGGCGGCCAGAAGGCGCGGCTCAGCCTGCTTATCGCCACTATCGACGCGCCGCATATGCTGATCCTCGACGAGCCGACCAACCACCTGGACATCGAAAGCCGCGAGGCGCTGGTGGAGGCGCTGACGGCCTATTCCGGCGCGGTCATCCTGGTCAGCCACGATATGCACCTGCTGAGCCTCGTGGCGGACCGGCTGTGGCTGGTCTCGGAGGGCACCGTGAAACCCTATGATGGCGACCTGGAAAGCTACCGCACGCTGCTGCTGGCGCGGGAGAAGCCGGCAGCAAAGACCGATACGTCAAAGCCCGCCAAGCCCAAACGCGCCCCCCGCGATGTGCTGATCGCACTGCGCGCAGACGTTCGAAAGTCCGAGGCGCGGGTGGAAAAGCTCAGCGAAATGCGTGAAAAGCTTGACGAAAAGCTTGCCGACCCTAGCCTGTACGAACCGGGAAAAGCGTCGGATATGGCGGTCTGGCAGAAAAAGCACGCTGAATGCATCGAGGCGCTGGAGCGGGCTGAGGGCCTGTGGATGGACGCACTGGAGAAACTGGAGCAGGCCGAGGCGCAATGATCGACACCGCATTCCTGATCACTTCATTCGTCACCCTGTTCGTCATCGTCGACCCGATCGGCCTGACCCCGGTATTCCTGGCCCTGACCCAGGGCATGTCCACGTCGCAGCGGCGCACCATTGCGATCCGTGCCACGATCGTCGCAGCGATCCTGCTGGCGCTGTTTGCCGCGCTGGGAGAAGCGGTGCTGGGTTTCATCGGCATTTCCATGCCCGCTTTCCGCATTGCCGGCGGCGTGCTGTTGTTCCTGACGGCGCTGGACATGCTGTTCGAACGCCGCAACAAACGCCGCGAGGACCGCAGCGAAGAGGATGACTTCGACGACCCGTCGGTCTTTCCGCTGGCGATCCCGCTGATGGCCGGACCCGGCTCGATCGCCACGGTGATCCTTCTGACCGGCCAGCAGCCCGGCTTCACCGGCTTTGCGATGGTCATGGGCACGGTGCTGGCGGTGCTGGCGATCCTTCTGGTGATGTGCCTGTTTTCCGGCCTGTTCGAACGGCTGCTGGGTAAGACCGGCATCACGGTCGTCACCCGTCTGCTGGGAATGCTGCTGGCGGCGCTTTCGGTTCAGTTCGTGCTCGATGGGCTGCGCGCCTTCGGCTTTGCCGCCTAGCATACCGCCCTGGACCGCCTACATTCTGTTCAGGAGGTGCGCACATGGGCGACTATGAAATCGGGCGGTTCATCTATCTGGCGATCCTGTTGGTGGCAGTGGGATCCTGGGTTTTCGTGCAGAACCGCCAAAGCCTTGGCAAGACGCTGCAGATGTTTGCCGTCTGGGGCTTCATTTTCCTTGGCGTGATCGCCTCTTACGGGCTGTGGCATGACATCCGCCAGACTGTGCGCCCCCAGCAGAACGTTGCGGTGGATGCCGGCCGTGTCGAGGTGCCACGCGCACCGGACGGGCACTATTACCTGACCCTGGATGTGAACGGCGCTGCCATCGAGTTTCTGGTGGACACTGGCGCCAGCCAGGTCGTTCTGAATGAACGAGACGCCCGGCGCGCTGGAATCGATACCGAAAACCTCGCCTATCTCGGCCGGGCGCAAACAGCAAATGGCGAGGTGCGGACCGCCTCAGTCTGGATTGATGAAATGTCCCTGGGGGGCATTACCGACACCGGCGTGCGGGTTTGGGTCAACCAGGGGGCGCTGGATCAATCGCTGCTTGGAATGGGCTATCTCCAGCGCTGGTCCAGCATCGAGATCCGCAACGGCGCCCTGGTCCTGACGCGGTAGCCGCAGCAGACAGTCCAGCCCCGCAATTCGGGTTATTGAGCCGGATCAAGGAATTCCGGCTGCTTAGCTTCTAAGCTGGAGGGGAACTTCGGCACCAGAAAGGAGCAAGATATCCCCGTGACAGAAGAAGAACTGGAACAACTGAGAAATAGTTACAGCAAGCTGAAAGACGAGGCCGTCAGGGACCCCGCGTTCTTCTACGACGCATTGTTCCGTCACGCGCCTGAGCTGCGGCAGCTCTTTCGGGAAGACCTCGAAGGCCAAGGCATGAAATTCATGACAACGCTGGGCGTCATTCTTGCCAAGCTTGACGATAAATCAGCGGTCGATCCGCATTTCCAGGAGCTCGGCAAAAGGCATGCAAGCCTGGGGGTTCATGTCTCACACTTTGCACCGATGGAGGAAGCACTGGTGGATTCCCTGCGCAACGCGCTGGAAGAGGACTTCACTCCGGAACTCGAAACCCTGTGGCGAAAAGCCTTTGAGAAAATTTCCGGCCGCATGATCCAGCGCGGCGGCATTCAGAACAGCTGACAGCAGTCCGCCCCTTGCCTCATCCGGCGTCAGGATCCGCCGAAATGAAGCCGAGGATAGGATAAACCCGCCCGAAAGCGCCTGGGTTGCTTTCCAGCCGCACGGCGGACCAGTCATTGGCCGCCGACACATCAATGACTGCCATTCCCAGCGAGACTTTGTTGCGGTGCCAATTCGCGTGGTTGACCTCGATCCTGCGGGAATCTTCGACCTTGGACACCACCGCGACATGGCCCAGCGGGTTGGAGCGGGTTGCCTGAAAGGCCATCACTGCACCGGTCTGCGGTTGCTTTCCGCGGCTGAATTGACCCTTGGCCTGTGACCACCAGGTCTTGGCATTGCCGTAAATCTCGATGCCGCTGGCGTTGCGCGCAAATGGAACGCACCAGACACGCTTGCCCTTGGACCGCAGGGACTTCACTTCCTGAACCGCAAAATCCAGGCGCTCGACATCAACTTCTGTCCGGCTTACGGCCCCGCCCTGAGGGCCACCGCAATTTGCCAGCACAAGCAGCGCCGCCCCAACAACAGGCAGCAGCCGCGGCCGCAGAAACACACGCTTGAAAGTCATCTGTCCCCCCAGTGTTCTGGTACTATTGACCGGGAGGATTACTGTGCCACCCGCGATCACGCGAGTATTTCCTGCACAAATGAAATAAAACTAAACAAAACTGGCGGAATCCCGCCGATCACTTGGGCGGGGCGGCCTATTTTTCGGCCTTCTTTTCCCAGCGCCCGCTTTCTTCGGACCAGTACTGGGCGGAGCAACCGGCGTCCGTCAGGCTTTTCCATTGGGTGCGGGCATGCTGGACGGCCTCCGGGTCGGTGCCGTCGAAAAGGATGCAGACGCGGCTCAGCGCCTGCACTTCTTCGGCGCTGACGGCGGCTCCATCCACCGCCATCACGCAATCAGGGGCGTTGGCCGCCTCCGGTCCCGCGGTCAGCAGAACCGGCTGCAACGCATCATGGGGGCCGCCCGCCAGGCCATGGGCCAGAAAGCTCTCCTCTGGCCCCAGCCACAGACGGTCATCCAGCCAGGCCATGCGCTCGGGATCGCGCCCGCGCACCGCAATGCGCCAGCCCGCCCCGCGCGCCTTTTCCAGGAGGACCGGAAGGGTCTCTTCCAGCGGCCTGCGGGTCAGATGATAGAAATAGGCAGCCCCCATCTGTGTTTATTCCGCCTCGAACTTATCCGCGACCAGCCGGTTCAGAGCCATCACGCCCCAGCCTGTCGCCCCTTTGGGCGCATAAGACGTGTCCGATTTGACCGAGGCCACGCCCGCAATGTCCAGATGGATCCACGGCATATCGTCCTTGATGAACCGCTGCAGGAACTGCGCCGCGGTAATCGACCCTGCGGGCCGTCCGCCCACGTTCTTCATGTCAGCGATACGCGACTTCAGCTGGTCGTCATAGGCCTTGCCCAAGGGCATCCGCCAGGCGCCCTCATCCTCAGCGCTGGCGGCCTTCAAGAAGGCACTGCACAGATCATCGTCATTGGAAAACACACCGGCATTCTCATGCCCCAGGCCGATGATGATGGCGCCGGTCAGCGTCGCGAGATCAATCACTCCCGCCGGTTTGAACTGTTCCTGCGCGTACCAAAGCACATCGCACAGCACCAAACGGCCTTCGGCGTCGGTGTTGATGATCTCCACCGTGTCGCCCTTCATAGACTTCACCACGTCGCCCGGACGGGTGGCATTGCCCGACGGCATGTTTTCCACCAAGCCCACCAGACCGACAACATTGGCCTTGGCCTTGCGCAGGGCCAGCGCTTTCATGGTGCCGGTCACCACGCCTGCGCCGCCCATGTCCATGGTCATCTCTTCCATGCCGCCGGCGGGCTTCAGGGAGATGCCGCCGGTGTCGAACACCACGCCCTTGCCGACCAGCGCCAGCGGTGCTGCGTCCTTGGCGCCGCCTTTCCACTGCATCACCGCCACCTTGGAGGGGCTGTCAGAGCCTTGCCCGACGCTCAAGAGCGTGCGCATGCCCAGTTTTTCCAGGTCCGCCTCTTCCAGAATCTCGACCTCCAGGCCGATCTCTTTCATCTCCTCGATACGGCGGGCGAACTCCGTAGTGGTCAGCACATTGGCCGGTTCATTGATCAGATCGCGGGTCATGTGCACGCCCTCGGCGACCGCCAGAAGCGGTGCAGAAGCGGCTTCCACATCCGCCGGCGCCTTGCAGGCAATCACCACCTCGCCTTCAGGCTTGTCGTCTTTCGGCGACTTGTGGTTGTCAAACTCATAGCCCCGCAGCGCGATCCCCTGGGTCAGGTCGGCAGCCTTGTTCATGCCGCCGGCCATTACCGTCAGACGCTTGCCTGCGGCTCCCTTGGCCAGATTGGCGCCTGCCTTGCGCGCCTCCACCGGCGTCAGCTTGCGCGGCAGCACCAGCACGTCCAGCGCTTCCGCCTGCATCCCCGCAGGCCAGCTCACAGAGATCACGTCGCCGTTCTTGGCCTTCTTGAACCCCTCGGACTCGATCAGCCGGGCAATGGCGCCTTTGCTCAGCCGGTTGGCGCTACGCGCCGCCTGATCCATGCTGCCCTCAGGCGTGACCATCACCGCCACACGGCCGGTCATCTCTGCCAGCGCCTTGGGATCGTATTCGGCAAAACGGATCGGGGTAAGACTGCTCATTTTTCGCGAACTCCTGCTGGTATAATCTGATTGTTGGCTCAAGAGGTATCCTGCGCAGCGGCGCTTGGCCAGACCCGGCCGTTCGGTCCGCTGGTCCGCAATCCGCCGCCGATCCTGACGCCCGGCGAGAATGCAGTTTTCCCCGCCACGCAAATCCACTAAGGTCCGGCAAAACAACAATGGCAAGATCTGGGGGGATCGGGTGTCACGCTACGACAGATATGTGCTGTCACAGTATCTGCTCTTCTTCGGCTTCTTTGCCCTGATTCTGGTTGCCGTGTTCTGGGTCAACCGGGCCGTGGTGCTGTTCGACCGGCTGATCGGCAACGGCCAATCTGCGCTGGTGTTTCTGGAATTCACCGCCCTGACCCTGCCGAACCTGATCCGCATGGTGCTGCCGATTGCCGCCTTCGGCGCCTCGGTCTGGGTCACCAACCGGCTCAACAGCGAGAGCGAACTGACCGTGCTGCGCGCCACTGGCACCAGTCCCTGGCAGATGGCGCGGCCCGCCCTGGCCTTTGGCATCATCACCGCATTGATGATGTCAGCACTGACCCATTACCTGCTGCCTGCCTCGATCAGCCAGCTCGAGGTGCGCGAAAGCGAGGTCTCCCGAAATATCACCGCCAAGCTGCTGAGCGAGGGCGACTTCCTGCACCCGGCGGATGGCGTCACCTTTTACATCCGTCAGATCGACCCGGATGGTACCCTGAACGATGTCTTCCTGTCGGACCGCCGCGATCCGGAACTGACGGTGACCTACACCGGCGCCCGCGCCTTTCTGGTGCGTGACGAGAGCAGCGCGCATCTGATCATGGTGGAAGGCATGGCGCAGCGGCTGGACCACACGACGCAGCGGCTGTCGACCACGTTCTTTTCGGATTTCTCTTACGATATCAGCACTCTAGCGCAGCAAGCTGAGAACCCGGCCCGCAACATCCGTGCCATCCCAAGCCTTGAGCTGATGACCGGCACAGAGGCCATCGCCCGCACCGATGGCTATTCCGCAGGCGCCCAGGCGGAGGAACTGCACCTGCGCTTTGCCCGCGCGCTGGTTTGCGTGGCGGTGGCGCTGATCGGGTTTTCAACCCTGATGCTGGGCACCTTCTCCCGCTTCGGCGTCTGGCGTCAGGCCTTCCTGGCCTTTGTCGTGCTAATCTTTGTCGAGGGCCTGCGCGGGGTGGTGTCGGAGCCTGTATTGGATAACCCCAGCCTGTGGCCGCTGATCTACCTGCCGACCTTTCTGGGGATCGCGGTGGCGCTGGTCTTCCTGATCCTGGCGTCCCGCCCCAAGCGCATCCGGCAGGAGGCCCCCGCATGAAGCTGGATCTCTACTACGCGCGCCGCTTCCTGCAATGGTTTCTGGTGATCTGCGCGGTTCTGATGACGCTGGTGGTGCTGATCGACCTGAACGAGCAGATCCGCCGCTTCGAAGGCGCAGAGCTCGGCCTGCCGCAACTGGTTGGCCTCAGCCTGCTGAACATCCCGGCCGCGCTCAGCGAGTTCCTGCCGCTGATCATGATCCTCACCACCATCGTGCTGTTTGTCGGCCTCGCCCGCAGCAGCGAGCTGGTGGTGACCCGTGCCATTGGCCGCTCCGGCATTCGGGCACTGGCGGCGCCGGTGCTGGCGGCAGCCGCGATCGGCGGACTGGCGGTCACCATGCTGAACCCCATCGCGGCAGCCACTGCCAACCGCTATCAGGATCTGGCTGAGACCTACCACAATGGCGGACCCTCGGCGCTGTCGCTCAGCGGCGAGGGCCTGTGGCTGCGACAGGGCGGCGCCCGCGGACAGTCGGTCATCCATGCAAAAGGATACAGCGGCGATGCCGCCGACATCACCCTGCATGACGTGTCTATCCACGCCTATACCAACGCCGGGGGCCCGGTGCGCCGCATCATTGCCGAAAGTGCCCGGCTGGATGGCAGCAACTGGGTTTTGTTCAACGCCAAATCCTGGCCGCTTGCCGCTGGCATCAACCCGGAATCCGGTGCCGCTGCGCATGACGAACTGCAGCTGCCGACCACGCTGACCACCGACCGCATCCGCGACACGCTGGGCACTTCCAGCGGTATTTCGATCTACGACCTGCCCGCCACCATCCGCGAACTCTCCGCCGCGGGCTTCACCACCAAACGCTATGAGGTCCGGTATCAGGCGGAACTGGCCCGGCCGCTGTTCCTGATCGCCATGGTGCTGGTCGGCGCGTCCTTCACGATGCGGCACGCCCGCTTTGGAGGCACCGGCCTGGCGGTTCTGATGGCGGTGCTGTTGGGATTCGGGCTTTATTTTATCCGCAATTTCGCGCAAATCCTTGGCGAGAACGGGCAAATTCCGGTGGCGCTGGCCGCTTGGGCGCCGCCTGCCGCTGCAATATTGTTGACCTTGGGACTGCTTCTCCATGCCGAAGACGGGTAACCTGCGCCGGGCGCTGCTTCTTTCCGCCGTGCTGCCCTGGCTGGCGCTGACAGCCCCTGACCTGCAGGCGCAGACAGCAACGCCCCCTGATCCGGCGCAGCCCGCGATGCTGGTGGCCGATCAGGTCTTCATCACTCCGGACCGCACCTTGGTGGCTGAGGGCAACGTCGAGGCGTTCCAGGGCAATATCCGGCTGCGCGCCCGCAAAATCACCTTTGACCAGAGCACTGGCGCCCTGCAGATCGAAGGCCCGATCCGCATCGACCAGGATGGCGACATCACCATCCTGGCCAACGCCGCCGAGCTGGACCGCGACCTGCGCAACGGCCTGCTGACCGGAGCCCGCATGGTGTTCCAGCAGCAGCTTCAGCTGGCCTCGCTGCAAATGACCCGGGTCAGCGGCCGCTACACCCAGCTGTATAAGACCGCTGTCACCTCCTGCCATGTCTGCGACGACGGCCGCCCGCCGCTGTGGCAGATCCGGGCCGAGCGGGTCATCCATGACCAGCAGGAACGCCAGCTCTATTTCGAGAGCGCTCAGCTCAGGGTGCTGGATGTGCCGGTGTTCTATTTCCCGGCCATCCGCCTGCCAGACCCGTCGCTGGAGCGCGCCAGCGGGTTTCTGGTGCCGTCTGTGCGCTCGACCTCGAACCTCGGGACCGGGGTTAAGGTGCCGTATTTCTTCACTCTCGGCCCGCACCGCGATCTGACACTGGCCCCCTATATCTCTTCCAGCACCCAGACGCTGGATGTGCGCTACCGCCAGGCCTTCCGCCGCGGCAGGATCGAGTTCAACGCTGCCTACACGCGAGACGACCTGTTCTCCGGGGAGGACCGCGGGTACATCTTTGGCGATGGCCAGTTCGACCTTCCGCGCGACTTCCGCTTTACCTTCGACGTCAAGGCGGTCTCGGACGACGCCTATGTCGCCGACTACGGCCTGCCCGATCTGGACCGCCTGCGGTCCGAGGCGGTGCTGACCCGGTCCAAGCGCGACAGTCTGTTCCGCACCTCGCTCACCCACTACAAAACACTGCGCGAGAGCGAAGAGCAAAGCGATATCCCCTCCGGCATCGCAGAAGCCTTCTACCAGACCCGCTATTTCCCGGCCCTCACTGGCGGTGAACTGCGGCTGACGCTGCAGGGCCACGGCCACCACCGCAGCTCCAGCATTGAAGGCACCGCCACCGACAGCAACGGCCGAGACCTGTCCCGGCTGACCGCCGATATCGACTGGCGCCGCAGCTGGCGTTTGGGCAACGGTGTCCTCGCGGAATGGGAAATCGGCGCCGCCGGCGATGCTTTCCGCGCCTACGACGACGCCTTCTTCACCGAAGAGGTCACCCGCCTCACCCCGCGCAGCGCGCTGACCCTGCGCCTGCCGATGATCCGCCGCGAAGCCAGCGGGGCCAGCCAGTACCTGGAGCCGATCCTGCAGCTGGGATGGCGTGACGAGGGCGGCGGCAACGTGGTCAGCGAGGAAAGCCGCTTTGTCGAATTCGACCAGGGCAACCTTCTTTCGCTGTCGCGCTTCCCCTCGACCGATGCCCGCGAAGACGGGCTGACCCTTGTCTACGGCGCCAACTGGGCCCGCTATGCGCCCACCGGCTGGCAGGCCTATGCCACCGCGGGCCAGGTACTGCGCAGCGACGCCGACGGCCGGTTCACAAAAAGCTCCGGCCTGGGCGGCACCACATCGGATATCCTGCTGGCGGGCCAGATCAAATACGGCGACAGCCTGGCCATCTCGACCCGCGGCCTGCTGAACGGGTCATTGAACTTCTCCAAGGCCGAATTCCGCGGCGAATGGCACACCAGCCGCTCCAGCCTCTCCGGCACCTATCTGTGGCTCGGCACCGACCCGGAGGAAGACCGGGCCGAGGAAAGCTCCGAACTGTGGGTTGACGGACGCTATGACATCAACCCCAACTGGTCCGCCAGTGCCCGGCTGCGCTATGACATCGCCGGTGCCCAAGCTACCCGCGCGGGCCTCGGCGTGGCGTACAGCAATGAATGCGTGACGGTCGACCTTTCGGTCAACCGCCGCTATACCTCAACAACAAGTGTTGAGCCGACAACGGATTTCGGCTTTACCATCTCGCTGAGCGGGTTTTCCGTAAAAAGCGGCAGCAAACAGTACAGGCGGTCATGCAGCAAGACGTGAATACCCGGTTCCCGGCTCCTTTCCTTTCCCGTGCTCTCAAAACTGCCGCCGCGCTGGCGCTGGCAGCAGGGCTGGCCTGGAGCGGCCTGCCCGCGGGCGCACAGAACCTCTTTGCCCCGGCGGTCACCGTGAATGATCAGGTCATCACCCGGTATGAGCTGGAACAGCGCGCCCGCTTCCAGGCCGCACTGCGAGTGCCGGGCGATCCGCTGGAAACCGCCCGCGAAGAACTGATCAACGACCGTCTCAAACTGGATGTGCTGGAACAAGCAGGGATCGAACTCAGCGACGAAGACATCACTGCAGGCATGGAAGAACTGGCAGGACGCGCCAACCTGTCGCTCAACGACTTCGTCACCGCGCTGCAGCAGCAGGGTGTTTCGCCGCAGACACTGCGCGATTTCACCAAGGTCGGGCTCGGCTGGCGCGAGTACACCCGCGCCCGCTTTCTGTCCCGCGCCCGCCCCACGCCGGAAGAGATCGACCGCGCCATGGGCACGGCAGGCAGTGGCAGTGTCCAGGTGCTGCTGAGCGAATTCATCGTGCCGGTCAACGACCAGAACGCCGCCCAGGTCGAGGAACTGGTGGAGCAGGTCGCCCAGCTCAAGGGCTATGACAGTTTCTCCGCCGCTGCCGCCCAGTATTCAGCCGCCGGCAGCCGCAGCGACGGCGGCCGCCTGCCTTGGATGCCGCTGACCAAGCTGCCGCCGCAGCTGCAGGAGGTTGTGCTGGCGCTGCAGCCCGGTGAAATCTCCGAGCCGCTGCCGCTGCAGGGCGCCGTGGCGCTGTTCCAGATGCGCGGCCTGCGAGAGGTGGAAGGCGCTGCCCCGCGCTACACCGCGATTGAATATGCCACCTATTTCCTGCCCGGCGGGCGCACACCCGAGACCCTGGCCGCCGCGCAGCGTGTGGTGAACAGCGTCGACACCTGCCAAGACTTCTATGGTCTTGCGCAAGGGCAGGATCCATCTGTTCTGGCGGTTGAAAGCCTGCCGCCCTCTGAGATCCCCAGCGATGTCGCACTGGAACTGGCCAAGCTGGACCCGGGTGAAACCTCCACCGCACTGACCCGCAACAACGGCCAGACCCTGATGGTGCTGATGCTCTGCGGCCGCACCGCCGACCTCGGTGAAGGCGCCAACCGTGAAACCGTAGCCAATGCGCTCGTAGCACAGCGGATGACCTCTCTGGTCGACAGCTATCTGGAACAGCTGCGCGCGGATGCGCGGATCGACATCAAATGAGCCGGCCCGGGCCCATTGCCCTGAGCTGCGGCGAGCCCGCAGGCATCGGCCCGGAAATTGCCGTCAAGGCCTGGGACGCCCTGCGCGCCGCCTGCCCGTTCTTCTGGATCGGCGACCCGCGCCACCTTCCCGCAGGCACCCCCGTTCAGGAAATCGCCGCCCCCGCAGAGGCCGCGGCAGTCTGCGCCGACCACTTTCCGGCGCTCCCGTTCTCCTTCGGCGGCAGCGCGGTCAAGGGCACTGCCGACCCGGCCAACGCCGCCGGAGTGATCCAATCCGTTGAGACCGCCGTGCGGCTGGTCCAGCAGGGGGAAGCCTCTGCCATCTGTACCGCCCCCATCCACAAAAAAGCGCTGATTGACGGCGCAGGCTTTGCCTACCCCGGCCATACCGAGTTCCTCGCGTCTCTTGCGGGCCGGGACCGCGTGGTGATGATGCTGGCCAGCGAGCAATTGCGTGTGGTGCCCGCCACCATCCACATCGCGCTTGCCGACGTGCCCAAGGTGCTGACCACGGGCCTGCTGCGCGAAACCGTTGAGATCACAGCCGCCGGGCTGCGCGATCAATTCGGCATCAACTCCCCCCGCATCGCTGTCGCGGGACTGAACCCGCACGCGGGTGAAGGCGGCGCCATGGGATCTGAGGAACTGGACTGGATCAACGGCCTGATCAGCGAGATGCAGGACGAGGGGCTGGCGGTCACCGGCCCGCACCCCGCCGACACGATGTTCCATGCCGCTGCCCGCGCGCGCTACGACGCGGCGGTCTGCATGTACCACGACCAGGCACTGATCCCGATCAAGACACTGGACTTCGACCGCGGCGTCAACGTGACGCTGGGCCTGCCTTTCATCCGCACCTCACCCGACCACGGCACCGCCTTCGACATCGCGGGCACCGGCCAGGCCAACCCCTCCAGCCTCATCGAGGCGCTGAAACTGGCACAGGACATGGCGGCCAGCTCTTGAACCTTCTTCTTGCTGCAAATATCCCCGCCGGAGGCATGAAATCTCTGGCGCGCCCGTTCCGCCATGCGCCACAGTGGAGCTGACATGAGCGCCATCGACAATCTACCCCCGCTGCGCGAAGTGATCGCGACGCATCAGCTTTCGGCCCGCAAGTCGCTGGGCCAGAACTTTCTGCTGGACCTGAACTTGACGGCCAAGATCGCCCGCCAGGCAGGCGACCTGACCGGCTGCGACGTGCTCGAGATCGGCCCCGGCCCCGGCGGCCTGACCCGCGGCCTGCTGGCCGAAGGCGCGCGCCGGGTGCTGGCGGTGGAAAAAGACAGCCGCTGCCTGCCCGCGCTGCAGGAGATCGCGGAGGCCTATCCGGGCCGCTTTGAGGTGATCAACGGCGACGCGTTGGAGATCGACCCGCTCGAACACCTGACACCGCCGATCCGCATCGCCGCCAACCTGCCCTATAACGTCGGCACCGAACTGCTGGTGCGCTGGCTCACGCCCAAGGAATGGCCGCCGTTCTGGCAAAGCCTCACCCTGATGTTCCAGCGCGAGGTGGCTGAGCGCATCGTGGCGCAGCCCGGCTCAAAGGCCTATGGCCGTCTGGCGATCCTGGCCCAGTGGCGGACGGATGCGAAGATCGTGCTGTCACTGCCGCCCGGCGCCTTCACCCCGCCGCCCAAGGTGTCCAGCGCCGTGGTGCATTTGGACGCCCTGCCGGAGCCGCGCTTCCCGGCCGATGCCGCGATCCTGTCGCGTGTTGTCGCCGCCGCCTTCAACCAGCGCCGCAAGATGCTGCGCGCATCGCTCAAGGGGATTTCCCCCGATATCGAGGCGCATCTGACCGCCGTCGGCATCCCGCCGACCGAGCGTGCCGAACAGGTGAGCCTTGAGGCCTTCTGCGCGCTGGCCCGCGAACTGGCCAAGGCCTGAGCCTCTTCCCGAATTCCTTGCCGGAGCCCGATTACCCGATGACCCAACCGGTTACGCCCCGCCCGACCTTGCTGTCCGTGAACGTCAATGCTGTTGCCTACCTGCGCAACCGACGCGAGGTGCCCTGGCCCAACCTGATCGACATCGCCCGCGCCATCCTGCAGGCCGGTGCCCATGGCATCACTGTGCATCCGCGCCCGGATGAGCGGCATATCCGGTTTTCCGACCTGCCGGACCTCGCCCGCCTGATCGCCGATGAATTCCCGCAGGCGGAGTTCAACATCGAGGGCTACCCGACCCGCCATTTCATTGACCTGGTGCTGGAAAACAAACCGCATCAGGTGACGCTGGTACCCGACACGCCCGAACAATCCACCTCTGATCACGGCTGGGACTTTGCCGCCGATGGCGAAATGCTTCTGCCCATAGCTGAGGAGTTCAAGGCCGCGGGCATCCGGGTTTCCTATTTCGTGGACGCCAACCCGGCTGACCCGGCGCTGGCGCAGCAGGCTGGCGCAGACCGGATCGAATTCTACACCGGGCCTTACGCCAACCAGATCGCGCCTGACGCCATTCAGCAGGAACTGGCCGGGATCAAGGCCACCGCAGACGCCGCCCGCCAGCTTGGCGCAGAGGGCAGCAGCCCTGCGCTGATGATGAACGCAGGCCACGACCTGACCGTGGACAACCTGCCCGCCCTGCGCCAGGCCATTCCTGATCTGGCCGAGGTGTCCATCGGACACGCCCTCACCGCCGATGCGCTGATGCTGGGTTTCCCGGAAGCAGTACGCCGCTACCTGCGGGTGCTGGGCCACGAAGCTTGACTGCCTGGCGATGCAGCCGGCCCGGCGCTTGACGGCCCGCCCCCCGGCTGCCCTATGTTGCGTGCACCAGCCAGCCAACAGGCACAGGAGCAGCGGATGGAGTTTTCATCAGAATACCGCGGCCATACATCTGAAATCATCAGCCTTTTCCGGGCGGTTTTCGCCGCCTCTGAGGGCGAGGCCGAAGGCGATCTGATCGCGGGCCTTGTCCGCGATATCTTCGCCAAAACGCCGGAACAGGACTTTTTCGTCTATTCGGCTTGGGACGGCCATACGCTCATCGGCTGCATCATCTTTTCTCGTCTGCGTTACGATCAGGACAGCCGCACGGTGTTCATCCTGTCGCCCGTTGCCGTTTCAACCAGCCGGCAAAGGCAGGGCACCGGTCAGGCGCTGCTTAGGCATGGGCTGGACGAGATCCGTAAACAGGGCGTCGACGTTGCCGTCACCTATGGCGACCCCGGCTATTACAGCAAGGTTGGCTTCCGCCAGATTACCGAAGCGCAGGCCGCCGCCCCGCTGTCCCTGAATTTCCCGGAAGGATGGCTGGCGCAGCCCCTCAACGGCGAAGAGCTTGCCCCGTTGCGCGGCCCTTCGGCCTGTATCGAAGCCTTGAACAACCCCGATTACTGGTAGCGTCAGGTAAAGGCCGCGTCCGACGTCAGCGTTAGCTGCTGCAAACAAAACGCCTCCCGAAAAGAAAAATCCCCCGGGGCATCGGCTCCGGGGGACTTCTATCAAATTTGGTTCTGAACCGCTTATTCAGCCGCTTCCGCCGGACCGTCTTCGGTCTTGGGTTTGGGCTTAGCGCGCGAGCGGGTGGTCTTCTTCGCCGCGGGCTTGGCTTCCGCATCGCCGCCGTCTCCAGCCGGTGCCGCATCTTCGGCCTTGGGTGCGGGCTTGCGGGTCCGCGGCTTGCGGGCCGGGGCCTTTTTCGGTGTGGCCTCAGCCGGAGTGTCCGCAGGTGCAGACTGGCTTTCCGGGGTTTCCACCAGACCGCTGTCCGCGCCATTGCCGTTTTCGCCGCGCGGGTCGATCACCTCAGGCTGCGGCGAGCCTGCCGGATCCGCTGCCGGAGCAGCCGCCGCAGCTTCACGCTCCTGGCGCTCCAGGCGTTCGGCCCGCTCACGGTCGCGCTCGGCCTGGCGTTCGCGGTTCTGGCGCTCCTGCTCCTCGCGGCGCGCCTCGATTTCGCGCTGTGCCTCGTTCAGCATGCGCAGATAATGCTCTGCGTGCTGCTGGAAATTCTCCGCGGCAACCCGATCATTGCTCAGCTGCGCATCGCGGGCCAGCTGATTGTATTTGTCGATGATCTGCTGCGGCGTTCCGCGCACCTTGCCTTCGGGACCGGAGCTGTCAAACACGCGGTTGACAACATTGGCGCCATTGGGACGGTTCCGGTTCGACTTGGAACGTGAACGTGATTTGGACGATCTCATCTGCCTAACGTCAGCCTTGAGTTAATGCGCCGTAGACCCATTCGTGCGCGCCTCAGCGCCGGATCATCAGCTTTTTTGGGCTTGATGCCGCGGGAAGGCTTGCAAAGCTTTCTCCTCAAGCGGCTCCCTCTGAGTAACCATTTTACGGAGCCCCAGACAAGGGGCACAATAGTATTTTCTGAGTTTTTTCTTTCGAAATCGCGAATTTCCGCGTCAAATGCTGCTCTTCATGCTGGAATGCGCCCGCACCACCCGGTCGCGGCCGTCCAGATCCTGCAGTACGGCAATGCCGCTCAGCCCCGCCGTTTCCAGCAGCGCGCTGACAGCCTGCCCCTGCGTCGGGCCTATTTCCAGCAGCACCCTGCCGCCCGGCGCCAGGTGTTCCCCCACCTGAGCCGCAATCTGCCGGTATGCTCCCAGCCCGTCGCCGCCATCGGTCAGCGCAATACCCGGCTCATGCCCGCGCACCTCTGCCGACAGGTCTTCCATCTCGTCCAGCGCAATATAAGGCGGGTTGGAAACGATCAGGTCGAACTGCCCCTCGACCCCCTCGAACCAGTCCGATTGCTGAATATCAGCCCGCGCCTGGACCCGGTGCAGCACCGCATTCGCACTGGCCTGCAGGCAGGCAGCCTCGCTGATGTCCACACCCAGCCCGGTCGCCTCCTGCCGTTCCGCCAGCAGCGTCACCAGAATGCAGCCGGAGCCGACGCCGAGATCCAGGACCCGGCTATAGGGCTCCGCCAGCGCCGCCTCGATCAGGATCTCGGTCTCGGGCCGCGGGTCCAGCACATCGCGCGACACCTTGAAGCGGCGTCCATAGAACTCCCGCTCACCTATCAGATGCGAGACCGGAACACGCACGGCCCGCAGCGCAATCAGCTGCTCATAGCGTTCGGCCACTTCCGGCGCCAGCTCCTCAGGCGCGATCAGCGTGACCCGGCTGGCCTCGATCCGGGCCGCATGGGCCAGCAATACCCGCGCATCCCGCGCCGGGTCCTGAACCCCTGCCGCCCGCAGCCGCGCCGTTGCTGCCGCCATCGCCTGTGCCGCCGTCTCTGCCATGCCTACTGCCCCATCTCGGCCAAGAGCCGCGCCTGATTGTCCGCTGTCAGCGCGTCGATAACCTCATCCAGATCGCCGCCCATCACCTGATCCAGCTTGTAAAGCGTCAGATTGATACGGTGATCGGTCATCCTGCCCTGCGGGAAGTTGTAGGTGCGGATCCGCTCCGACCGGTCGCCGGAGCCCACCTGGCTCGCCCGGTCCGCCGAGCGTTCGCTGTCGATCCGCTGCCGCTCCATGTCATAGAGCCGCGTTTTCAGCACCTGCATGGCAATCTCGCGGTTGCGGTGCTGGGACTTCTCCGAGCTTGTCACCACGATCCCGCTCGGCAGGTGGGTGATCCTGACCGCCGAGTCGGTGGTGTTCACATGCTGCCCGCCCGCGCCCGAGGCCCGCATGGTGTCGATGCGGATGTCATTGGCATCAATATGGATATCCACGTCCTCAGCTTCCGGCAGCACGGCCACCGTCGCCGCTGAGGTATGGATGCGCCCGCCGCTTTCGGTCGCCGGCACCCGCTGCACCCGGTGCACGCCGGATTCATACTTCAGCCGGGCAAAGACATCCTCGCCCTTGATATGGGCTACCACCTCCTTGATGCCGCCCAGCTCGGTCGCCTGTTCCTCGATGATGTCGAACTTCCAGCCCTGCCCTTCGGCATAGCGCTGGTACATGCGCAAAAGGTCACCCGCAAACAGCGCCGCCTCATCGCCCCCCGTACCGGGGCGTATTTCCAGCATCGCCGGACGGCTGTCAGCCGCATCCTTGGGCAGCAAGGCCAGCTGCAAAGCGTGCTCGGCCTCAGGGATCGCCGCCTTCAGCGCCGGGATCTCCTCCGCCGCAAGATCCTTCATATCCGGGTCCGCCAGCATCAGCTCAGCCTCCTCCAGATCGCTCAGCAGCTTACGGTAGGCCGTGACCTGCTCCGCCACGGGGCGCAGATCGGAATACTCCTTGGCCAGCGCCGCAATATCCCCGCCCCCGGCGCCATCCGCCATCGCGGCTTCAAGATACTGAAACCGCTGCAGGATCTGTTCCAGCCGTTCTTCGGGAACCATGGGCGCGCCTATTCTTGTTCATGTTTTGGCCAATTTGCCCCCATGTGATATGCTAGAGCCATGCGACATGCCAGAGTCCTTATTGCCACAATCCTCCTCACTCTGCCCTGCATGGCACTGGCGGATGTGAAGGGTCCAGGCGGCAAAACCATCGATTGCTACTGCACAGATAAGTCCGGCGCCCGGGTCGAGCTGGGTGAGCTTCGCTGCCTGCAGGTGGACGGGCGCATGTTCATGGCGCAATGCCAGATGTCGCTGAACGTGCCGATGTGGCGCGAGGTGCAAAGCAGCTGCCTGTCGGCGTCGCTGGGGGAAGTGCCGGGGCTGTCGAGCGCACCGACGCAGGTGCCGCAGCTCTGATCCGACGTGCCGCCGACAGGCCCCGCAAGCAAGACGTCCTCGATCAATCCACAAACGGCGTGGAGCCGTCCCAACCCGAGCTGTTCGCCGCCGGTGTCACCACCGGGCCCGCCGCGGCTGGCTGCGCGGCCACGGTGTAGCTCTGCCCGGCGCCTGCCACGGCGAAGCCATCCGCTGCGGCCCCGCAGGAGCCCGAGAATATCTTGTAGTCCGGCGCAGATGGCAACACCCTGACACTGAAGTCCACGACCGGCTCATTGCCGCAGAAGTTATCAGCGGCATGCGACCTGATCTCTTCTGCCGTCCAGCCGGAACCGGCACTACCGCTGAACCGGCCGTTTCCGTCATCGTCGAACTGCAGCTCGTTGCTGGCAGGCACACCGCCGCAAGCCGCAAGAAACGCAAAGCAGGACAGTGACAAAGCAGGTTTGGCAAATTTGATAATCATGGAAATCTCTTCCTTAGTAAAACCAGCGATGCCGGCCAGCGAACACGAAATCCACCGCCTTTGGAAGGCCTAAGATCTTGTTTTCACATGACACCCTTGATGCGGCATATACAAACACACTCGAACACGCACGAATTGGCGTCTTCACGGGCAGCCCAGCCCCTGAATCGCTTCGCGGAAAAACCACTGGCTCTGCCGCCCCAGGCGGAAGAGCCCGCGCCGCGCCCAGCGCGGCGCCCGGCCCAACTGCGGGGGGCTTTTTCCAAAAGCCCGTGAGCAGGCGGGAGAACGCCCTGCCGGTTACTCGCTGGCCGAAGCCTCTTGCGGGGCCTCTTCCATCTCCGCCAGCCAGCCATTGATCCGCTCCTTGTTGGCGCCCAGGTCTGAGCGGCCAAAGCGCAGCCGGGCATAGACCTTCAGCAGATCGCCGTCCTGCGCCGCGGTGGTGTAGTCAGGAAACCCCAGCAATTGGGTGCGGGTAATATAGGTGGCCATCCCGTCGTCCGGGCCGCCCGCCAGAACGCTGGTGCGCGGCGCGGTGCTGGCGATCTGATGGAACCGCTCCAGCCCGTCCGGGCCGGTGCGCACCACCCGGAAAACGCCGCCGCGGAACTCCTTGTCCTCGGTGAACTCCGGCTGGGTGTTCCAATCCAGCGGATCACTGGGCGCCAGCCGGATGAACCCCAGCCCGGCGACCACAGCGGCCAGCACCAGCCAGCCAAACAGCATCAGCCGCTTCATTGCGGTTTCAAGGTCAACCCTTGCCTCCTCCCTGCGCGGCCCTCCCCCGGCCTTTTGCTTGAGGCCGGACCGCTTATCTCGTTGCCACCCCCGGCAGTACGCACAGCAGCTCATAGAGCAGGTTTGCGCCCACCAAGGCGGTGTTGCCCGAGGGATCATAGGGCGGCGACACCTCCACCAGGTCGCAGCCCACGATATTGACCCCCTTCAGGGACCGGATCAGCTCCAGCGCCTGAGGTGTTGTCAGCCCGCCGATTTCAGGCGTGCCGGTACCCGGCGCATAGGCCGGGTCAAGGCTATCAATATCATAGCTGACATAGACCGGCCTATTGCCGATATCGCGGCGAATTTCCGCACCCATCTGATGCAGCTGCCGCCCCCACAGCTCCTGCGCCGGGAAGTGCTGAAAGCCCCAGCTTTGCGCCTCGGTAAAGTCCGTTGCCGCATAGCCGGTGCCGCGGATGCCGATCTGATAAGTCTTATCCGGAACAATCAGCCCTTCCTCGAAGGCGCGGCGGAACACGGTGCCGTGGGTTTCGCGCTCGCCGAACATCTCGTCGTTCACATCCGCGTGGGCATCCACGTGCACCAGCGCAACGGGGCCGTATTTTTTTGCGATGGCGCGCAGGATTGGCAGGGTGATCGAATGATCACCGCCCATCGCCACCGGGATCACCCCGCCCGACAGAATCGCCTCATAGCTCTCCTGGATGATCCTCAGCGAATCCGGCAGCGAGAAGGTGTTGATCGCCAGATCGCCGATATCGGCAATGTTCAGGCTGTCGAACGGCGCCGCGCCGGTGGCCATGTTATAGGGCCGCAGCATCGCGCTTTCGGCGCGGATCTGCTTGGGGCCGAACCGTGTGCCCGACCGCCAAGAGGTGCCGATATCCATCGGAACCCCCAGAACCGCAACATCCAGGCCGTCCAGCGAGGTTGCCTGCGGCAGCCGCATAAAAGTGTTCGGTCCCGAAAACCGGGCCAGGTCATTTCCGCTGATCGGTTGATTGAAGTCAGTCATTGTCTCTCATGTTCCAGCCCAGAAGGCAGATGATCTCCGTCGCCACATGTGCCCCGGCAATAGCAGTTGCGCCGGTTGTGTCAAAGGGGGGAGAGACTTCCACCACGTCACCGCCCTTGATATTGATGCCGGCAATCTCCCGCATAATGCGCGCGGCCTGGGCCGAGGTCAGCCCGCCCCAGACCGGCGTGCCGGTGCCGGGCGCATAGGCCGGATCCAGGCAGTCGATGTCAAAGGTCAGGTAAGCGGGGCGGTCCCCCAGGATCGACTTGATCCGCTTTGCGGTCTCCATCGGTCCAATCTCATGCACGGTGGGGGCGTCGATGATATTGACCCCCAGCGTATCCTCATTGGTGGTGCGGATCCCCACCTGAACTGAGGTCTCTGGGTCCACGATCCCGGTCTTCACCGCCTTATAGAACATGGTGCCATGATCCACCCGGTCCATGTTGTCATCGGGCCAGGTGTCTGTATGCGCATCGAACTGCAGCAGTGAAATCGGCCCGTATTTCTCGGCATAGGCTTTCAGGATCGGAAAGCTGATATAGTGATCCCCGCCCAAGACGACAGAGGCCGTATCCGCCGCCAGAATGCCCCGGATATGCTCCGTCAGCGCCGCCGGAAACTCCGGCACATTGGCATGGTCAAAGGCGAGATCTCCGTAATCCGCAATCGCCAGCGTGCTCAGCGGTTTATGGGGCCAGCCGTAGGGCTCATCCGGGCTTTGCAGGGCAGAGGCTTCGCGGATCGCCCGCGGCCCCAGCCGGGTGCCGGGCCGGTTGGTCACCGCCTGGTCAAAGGGCACACCAGTGACGGCAATATCCACTCCGGTCAGATCCTTGGTGTACTTTCGGCGCAGAAAGGACGTCGCGCCGCCAAAGGTGATCTCGAAACTCAACCCCTTCAGATCCTCGCGGGTGAAGGCGTGATCGATCATGTGCTTTGCGTCTTCCAGTGCCATGACGGTGCGTCCCTGTTGTGAGAGTTCTTTGTTTGATCAAATACCCGCTGCGCAAGCGGGTGTCATCTGGCCTGGGTTTTACCCGCTCACCGGCTGGGCCCGCTCCACCAGCCGGGCAAAGAAGGAGGCTCCCACCGGCGAAATCTCATCGTTGAAGTCGTATTTCGGATGATGCAGCCCGGCGGTATCCCCCTGCCCCAGGAACAGGTAGGAGCCGGGCCGCGCCTGCAGCATGTAGGCAAAATCCTCCGCCCCCATCTCACGCCCGCCGTCCGGCTCGACATTGGCCTCACCCGAAATCTCCCTGGCCACATCAACCGCAAAGGCAGTCTTCTCTGCGTCATTGTACGTGGCCGGATAGCCGATCTCATAATCCAGCTCCGCCTCGACGCCATAGCTGGCCGCTTGCCCCGCCACGATCTCCTTCATCCGCCGCATCACCATCTTCTGCACCTCCGGGTTAAAGGTACGCACGGTGCCGTTGATATAGGCGGTTTCCGGGATCACGTTGTCGGTGCTGCCAGTGTGGATCTGGGTGACGGAAACAACCAGATCTTCCAGCGTATGGTGATTGCGCGACACAATGGTCTGGATCGCCTGGGCAATGCCGCAGGCCGCCATCACCGGGTCGCGGGTCTCATGCGGCATGGCGCCATGGCCGCCAACCCCCTGAATATGAATGTGGAAAGTATCGACCGCGGCCATCAGCGCCCCCGGCGTGGTCAGGAAATTCCCTACAGGCAGGCCCGGCGCATTGTGCAGCGCATAGACCTCACCGATACCGAAGCGCTCCATGATGCCTTCCTCGACCATGATGCGCGCGCCGCCAATTGCCTCTTCCGCGGGCTGGAAGATCAGCGCCGCCCGGCCCTTGAAGTTCCGCGTCTCCGCCAGGTATTTCGCTGCCCCCAGCAGCATCGTGGTATGCCCGTCGTGACCGCAGGCGTGCATGTTGCCTTCATGGCCCGAGACATACTCCACCCCGGTCTCCTCCGGGATCGGCAGCGCGTCCATGTCGGCGCGCAATCCGATGGTCGGCCCGTCCCCCTGCCCGTTGATGATCGCCACCATACCCGTCTGCGCGATCCCTTCATGAAGTTCATCCACTCCGAACTCCCGCAGCCGCTCCGCCACAAACGCCGCTGTCTTGGGCAGATCCAGCGCCAGTTCCGGGATCTGATGCAGATGCCGCCGCCAGGCCTTCATCTCCTCGGCGTAATCGGCAATACGGTTCACAACGGGCATTGGGGTGGACTCCTGCTCCAAACTCGGGATGATGCATCTGACACCGGAAAATGAGCAGCCGCAATGCAAGAAACAGACCTGATCCACGACGAAACCGCGGGCATCGAAAGGCTCCTGGAGATCATGGCGCGCCTGCGTGACCCGCAGACCGGCTGCCCCTGGGATATCGAACAGGATTTTGCCAGCATCGCCCCCTATACCATTGAAGAGGCTTATGAAGTTGCCGACGCGATCGAGCGCGAGGCCTGGGATGAACTGAAAGGCGAACTGGGCGACCTGCTGTTCCAATCCGTCTTCCACGCCAGGATGGCACAGGAGGCCGGCCACTTCACTTTCCAGGATGTGGTCACCACCATGTCCAACAAGATGGTCTCCCGCCACCCGCACGTGTTCGGCGACGAAAGCCGCGAGAAATCAGCCGAACAGCAGACCCGCGACTGGGAGGCGATCAAGGCCGCGGAGCGCGCAGGCAAGGAGCAGAAAGGCACGCTGGACGGCGTCGCCGTCGGCCTGCCCGCCCTCTTGCGCGCCTACAAGCTGCAGAAACGCGCCGCCCGCGTCGGCTTTGACTGGCCCACCGCTGACAACGTCATCGCCAAGATCACCGAGGAATGCGCCGAACTGGTCGAGGCCCGCGACAGCCTCTCCCAGGCGGAAGTCGAAGAAGAATTCGGCGACCTCCTGTTTGTGATGGCAAACCTGGGCCGCCATCTGGGTGTCGAGCCCGAAGCCGCACTGCGCGCCGCCAACGCCAAGTTCACCCGCCGGTTCCAGGGCGTCGAGGCCAAGCTTGCCGCCCGCGGCAAACGCCCCGAGGACAGTGACCTGGCCGAGATGGACGCGCTTTGGGACGAAGTCAAAGCAGACGAGCGCGCCTGAGCAATCCCCTCAGCTTCACCTTTCCTCAAATACTCAATTTCCGGCCGCCAGCGGCCGGGCAAGCCGCAAATTGCTGCCGCAGAAAACCTTAGGAAATTCGCACTGCCCCGCCAGTCGGCGGTTCAATCCCGGCCGAACTGCGCGTAGTGTCGTGGCTCACGAATTGCGGAGACAGCGATGAGCGCCAGGAAAATCATCATCGACACCGACCCGGGGCAGGATGATGCCGTCGCCATCCTGCTCGCGCTGGCCAGCCCTGACGAGCTGGATCTGCTGGGCATCACCTGTGTCGCGGGCAATGTGCCGCTGCCGCTCACCAGCAAGAACGCCCGCATCGTCTGCGAGGCCGCAGGCCACACGGATGTACCCGTCTTTGCGGGCAGCAAGGCGCCGCTTTACCGCCCGCTGATCACCGCGGAACATGTGCACGGCCAGACCGGCCTCGACGGGCCAGAGCTGTGGGAGCCGCAGATGCCGCTGGCCGGGGACAATGGCGTCGATTTCATCATCGAAACCCTGCGGGCGCATGAACCGGGCACCGTCACCCTCTGCACCCTGGGTCCGCTCACCAATGTCGCCGCCGCCTTCAACACCGCACCCGACATCATCGAACGGGTGCTGGAGATCGTGATGATGGGCGGCGCCTATTTTGAGGTGGGCAACATCACCCCGGCAGCCGAATTCAACATTTATGTCGATCCGGAAGCCGCTGAAATCGTGTTCAGATCCGGCGCGCCGATCACCGTTATGCCGCTCGACGTGACGCACAAGGTTCTGGCCACCAAGCCGCGAGTGGAGGCGATTCGCGCCCTCGGTACCCGCGTCGGCCATTTCACCGCTGAAATGCTCGATTTCTTCGAGCGCTTCGATGTGGAGAAATACGGCTCCGAAGGCGGCCCGCTGCATGATCCCTGCGTCATCGCCTGGCTGCTCAGGCCTGAACTCTTCTCCGGCCGCCATGTGAATGTGGAAATCGAAACCGCCTCCGCCCTCACGCTCGGCATGACAGTCGCAGACTGGTGGGGTGTCACGGACCGTACGCCCAACGCCTTGTTCATCGGTGATGCCGACGCGGACGGCTTCTTTGATCTTCTAACCGAAAGGCTCGCCCGCCTATGAGCGCCGCCCTGCATCTCGCCAAGCCTGAGCATCTGGATACCGTGCTGCCGCTGGTCGCCGCCTTCCATACCGAATCCGGGCTGGAGAGCAGCGACGAGCACCGCCGCGCCGGGATCGAGCCCCTCTTGAACGGCCACCCCTATGGCGCCGTCTACCTGATTGGACCCACCCGGGCGCCGATCGGCTATATCGTGATCACTTTCGGCTGGTCAGTGGAGTTTGGCGGCATGGACGGATTTGTGGATGAGCTTTACATCCGTCCTGCGGTGCGCGGCCGCGGCATCGCCACCGAGGTTCTGACCGAGCTGCCGAAATCACTGGCCACTGCTGGAATGCGCGCCCTTCATCTTGAAGTCGACCGGGAAAATGAAACCGCTCAGCGGCTCTACTTGCGCACCCGCTTCCAGCCGCGCAAGAACTACATTCTGATGACCAAGAACCTGTAACTCTGCGGCAGCCAATACGTCTCCGGGCCGGACTTCGCGCTGAAATGCGGTCCCCCCCAGCCGTGCGGCGGAAGCTTGCCGCCTGGCACCCGGCGCGGGCGGATCGGCGCCGCAGCGGAAAATTCACCCAACAAACCGGAACCATCCGTCAGCAGCTGGCGTTATAGTGCCATCCGCGGCCCTCAAACAGGCCGTCCGGACCAACGAAATTGGAGGAAAATCATGAATTTCCGCTGGATTCCCGTTCTCGCCACCAGTGCCGCCCTGGGCCTGGGCGCCTGTACCAACTTGACCCCGGAACAGCGCACAGTCGCTGGCGTGGCAGGTGGTGCCGCAGCCGGCCTGATCGCTGCCGATGCGCTCAAGGCCGACGACGACTGGCGCCTGATCGCCGCACTGGGCGGCGCAGCAGCTGGCACTTTGGTTGCACAGAACAACCAGACCCAGCAGTGCGCCTATTCCCGCGGTGACGGCACCTATTACACTGCCCCCTGTTAATGCTGCCAACTGGCGCCCCGCCCCCGGTCAGGGCGCCAGTTGCAGGCGCTAGCCCCCCGGTCGCCTGACTATAGCCCGGCCAGCAACGGGTAATTGTCGGACATGTCCATCCGCATCACCGGATCGCCGGCCGACGCCGGCTGACCGCTGATCGGGTATGTCCCGGCCCCGCTGCACCCCACAAGTGCTGAAAGAACTGCACAGATCGCCACTGTGCGCATAAACCGCGTTTTCATGGCCTGTCCCCCCCTTTCCCGCAGCACCCGTGCGCCGCGCAAGATCAACCTAGCATGACGCCTGCGTGAGCGTCTGTGATCCGGGCCACACATGCAATTTCCGGAAGGTAACGCTCTGATAAAAGCGTGTTTTCTGACGGGTGCCAGCTCTTATGCTGCGGGCTTTCCAGCCCCAGCCGCGCCAAGGAAACGGGGCAAGCGGATCAGATTGCCGCCAATGACGGGCAATCGCTCGCGTCAAGTTCCAGCACCGGGTCGTCGGGCCCGCACTCCTCACCGCTGATTGGATAAGTGCCGGGCTCGGTGCACGCAGCAAGCAGCAGCGGCAGAGACAACAAGGCAAGGATGATGATGCGGACGGGGGTCATGTGAGGCTCCTGCATTGACGGTGACCGGGTACAGAATGCCCGTTTCCGGCAAAGCAGGCCTTGATGCGTGTTAAGGCCCGGCCATGACTGTCCCGGGCGCGCCGACGATGGCGCAGCGCCTCCAGAGTTTTTGCAGAGCCCGCCTTGCGTAAGACCGCCAGCATGCACGGCTGGACGTGACGTCCCCCCCAAAAAAAAGCGCCTCGAACAACCGTTCAAGGCGCTTTGCGGCTTCCAGCTGAAGACGCTCTTACTTCAGGATCGAACGGCCCGCGTATTCGGCCACTTCACCCAGCATTTCCTCGATGCGGATCAGCTGGTTGTACTTCGCGAGCCGGTCAGAACGCGCCAGCGAGCCGGTCTTGATCTGACCGCAGTTGGTGGCAACCGCCAGGTCGGCGATGGTGGCATCCTCGGTCTCGCCGGAGCGGTGCGACATCACGTTTGTGTAACGTGCGCGGTGGGCCATATCGACCGCCTTCAGGGTCTCGGTCAGCGAGCCGATCTGGTTCACCTTCACCAGCATCGAGTTGGCGCAGCCGCGCTCGATGCCCTCGGCCAGACGTGCCGGGTTGGTCACGAACAGGTCGTCGCCCACCAGCTGCACCTTGTCGCCGATCTCCTGGGTCAGCGCCTTCCAGCCGTCCCAGTCATCCTCGGACATGCCATCCTCGATGGAGATGATCGGGTAGTCGTTCACCAGCGCCGCCAGATAGGCCACGTTCTCTTCGGACGACAGGGTCTTGCCCTCGCCGGACAGAACGTATTTGCCGTCCTTGTAGTATTCGGTCGCCGCACAATCGAGCGCCAGGTAGATCTCCTCGCCCGGCTTGTAGCCAGCCTTTTCGATGGATTTCAGAACGAAATCCAGCGCTTCGCGGGTGGAGGCGATGTTGGGTGCAAAGCCGCCCTCGTCGCCGATCCCGGTGCTGAGGCCAGCCGCCGACAGTTCTTTCTTCAGAGTGTGGAACACCTCGGAGCCCATGCGCACGGCTTCGCGGATGTTGTCCGCAGCCACCGGCATGATCATGAATTCCTGAATGTCGATCGGGTTGTCGGCGTGCTCGCCGCCGTTGATGATGTTCATCATCGGCACCGGCAGGACGCGGGCGGAGGTGCCGCCGATATAGCGGTACAGCGGCTGGGTGGTGAAGTCAGCCGCGGCCTTGGCCACCGCCATCGACACGCCCAGAATTGCGTTGGCGCCCAGGCGGCCCTTGTTCTCGGTGCCGTCCAGCTCGATCATCGCGCTGTCCACGGCCACTTGCTCTGTTGCGTCAAAGCCGACCAGCTCCTCGGCAATCTCGCCATTCACCGCAGCAACCGCTTCCAGCACACCCTTGCCCATGTAACGGGACTTGTCGCCGTCGCGCTTCTCCACCGCCTCATAGGCGCCAGTCGACGCGCCGGAGGGCACGGCGGCGCGGCCCATGGTGCCGTCTTCCAGGATCACGTCGACCTCAACCGTCGGGTTGCCCCGGCTGTCGAGGATCTCACGGGCGTGAATGTCGATAATGGTGCTCATCTGTCCATCCTTGGTTGGGCCTGAAAGCGGCGCGTTCTGTTGCCAGCGTCATACCAGCCGCGGGGGAAATGTAAACCACGCTCGTTATCGCTAACACGTCTAAATCCGGCAGGTTAGGGCTAACAAAACGCTGTTTGCGCCAACAGGGCGGAGGATTTCTGCCAGGCGGGACCTCAGGCCGCAGCCGCTGCCGCACGGCGTGCCCGCCGCGCCAGCCGCTGCTCGCGGACAAAGGTATACAGCCCAGATCCGATAATCAGCGCCGCCCCGCTCAGGGTCAGCGTGTCGGGCCGCTCGCCAAAAACGATGACGCCCACCAGAATCGAAAACAGCAGCCGGGTATAGCGGAAGGGCGTCACCGCCGAGGCATCTCCCACCCGCATCGCAGTCACGATGCCGTAATAGCCCAGCACCCCGAACAGCACCCCGCCTGCCATCATCAGGTATTCGTTCTGCTCCATCACCTGCGCCTCGCCAGGGGTGAAGGCCAGCAGCAGCAGCCCCGCAGGGATAACTGCCAGGAAGGCCTGGAAGCTGACCACGGTTGACGGCACCGCGCTGTCCATCACCCGTGTCATCAGGTCCCGCGTGGCCACGCCCAGCACCGCAATCACAACCAGCAGGGCCGCCGGTTCAAAACTGTCGAGCCCCGGGCGGATGATCAGCAGAACCCCGGCAAAGCCGGTGCAAATTGCCAGCCAGCGCCGCCAGCCGACCTGCTCGCCCAGAAACAGCGCCGCGCCCATGGTGATCACCAGCGGCGTCGCCTGGAACACGGCAGCCACGACTGAGATATCGACCAGCGCCAGCGCCGAGGCAAACCCCATCGCCGACACCGCCTCGGTCCCCGCCCGCAGCACCGGCCGCAGCCGCCAGCTGCGCGGCGCGAACAGACGGTGCCCCTGCATCTTCGCCATCACAGCAAAGACCAGCCCGCTGCCGATACCGAGGAATATCAGGATCTGCCCCACAGGCAAGGTGCCTGACAGCTGCTTGATGAACATGTCTTCAAGCGTGAAAAATGCCATCGAGGCAATGACCAGCAGAATGCCGTGCAGGTTGTTCATGAGCGCGCGTCCATCGTTCCGCCCGGCGGGGCTGCCGGGTTCCGTGGGACAAAAGCGGCAAAATGCCCCGGCGGCAACTCCGTTTCCGACGCCCGCCGATGACAAGGCGTGAGCACACTCATCAATTTTCGTGATAGGTCGGGCGCCACCTGCCGCCTCAGTCCTGCTTGCGCGGCACCCCGTAAAGCTCCAGCTTGTGCCCGCGCAGCTCATAGCCCAGCTTGCGGGCGATCCGCTCCTGCAGCTCCTCGATCTCCGGGTCGCAGAACTCGATCACCTCGCCCGAATTCATGTCGATCAGGTGGTCGTGATGCTCGCGGTCGGCATCCTCATAGCGCGCGCGCCCGTCGCCGAACTCCAGCCGCTCCAGAATGCCCGCTTCCTCGAACAGCTTCACGGTGCGGTAGACAGTGGCGATCGAAATCCCCGCATCCATCGCGCTGGCACGGGCATATAGCTCCTCGACGTCAGGATGATCATCGCTGTCCTGCAGCACCTGGGCAATCACCCGGCGCTGGCCGGTCATGCGCAGGCCCTTGCGCTCGCAGCGGGCGATAATCGTCTTTGCCATTTGCGTCCTCGCGGTTTTCTGGGCTTCCTCTTTAACGGATGCAAACTGCGCCGAAAACAGGCTTTTCACGTGCATCTGCAGTTGACAAACCGCTTATCCACAGCCATTTGGCACCCAGGCATCCCTCCCTGCCGCGTGAGCAGAGACCAATACCGGCCGCACCGCATGTGCGTAACAGAACACCCGGGGTCTAGTGATATGCCGCCATTCCCAAAATCACGCGTGGGGATTGCAGAGGCCAGCGGCCTGGCATCCGGCCAGCGCGCGCCCGAGGTCCCTGCCCCGCATGAAACCGCTGCCGTGCAGCGGACCCGGCCAGTGCAGACCGCAGGGCCGTGAAAGGACGATACGTGACTGAATTTTCGACCATGGGGCTGCCTGAGAAGCTCCTCGCCCGCCTTCAGGACATGGGTCTGAACGACCCCACCCCGATCCAGGCCCGCGCTATTCCTCATGCCCTCAACGGCAAGGACGTGCTTGGGCTGGCGCAGACCGGCACCGGCAAGACGGCCGCCTTTGGCGTGCCGCTGATCGCGCAGATGATGCAATACGGCCGCAAGCCCGCCGCCAACACCGTGCGCGGTCTGGTGCTGGCCCCGACCCGCGAGCTGGCCAACCAGATCGCCGACACCCTCAGGGGCCTGACCGAAGGCACCCCGATGAAGGTCGGCCTGGTGGTCGGCGGCGTCTCCATCAACCCGCAGATCTCCCGCATCGCAAAGGGCACCGACATCCTGGTCGCCACCCCGGGCCGCCTGATCGACATCCTCGACCGCGGCGCGCTGGACCTCGGCTCCTGCGACTTCCTGGTGCTCGACGAGGCCGACCAGATGCTGGACCTCGGCTTCATCCACACCCTGCGCAAGATCGCGGCGCTACTGCCGACGGAACGCCAGACCATGCTGTTCTCGGCGACCATGCCCAAGCAGATGAACGAGATCGCCAACTCCTATCTGCAAAGCCCCGTCCGGATCGAAGTCTCGCCTCCGGGCAAGGCTGCCGACAAGATCACCCAGTCGGTGCATTTCATCGCCAAGGCGGAAAAGCTGAGCCTGCTGAAGGAGTTGCTGGCAGAGCACAAGGACGAGCGCGCGCTGGTCTTCGGCCGCACCAAATACGGCATGGAAAAGCTGATGAAGGTGCTGGATAAGGCAGGCTTTGCCGCCGCCGCCATCCACGGCAACAAAAGCCAGGGCCAGCGCGAACGCGCCCTGGCTGCCTTCAAGTCCGGCGACATCAAGGTGCTGGTTGCCACCGACGTGGCCGCCCGCGGCCTGGATATCCCGGACGTCAAGCACGTCTACAACTACGAGCTGCCGAATGTGCCCGACGCCTATGTGCACCGCATCGGCCGCACCGCGCGCGCAGGCAAGGATGGCGCCGCCATCGCCTTCTGCTCGCCGGATGAGATGGACGAGCTGAAGGCGATCCAGAAGGTGATGAAGATCACCATCCCCGTCGCCTCCGGCCGCGCCTGGGAAGCGATGCCCGATCCGGCCGCACCCGCCGGCAAGCCAGGCGGCCGTCCCGGCGGACGCCGCGGCGGCGGCAAACCCGGCGGTCAGCGCCGCCGAGGCGGTGGCGGCGGCGGCAACAGCGGCCAGGGCAAACCTCAGGGCAGCAAGCCCGGCAACGCCCAGCGCCGCGGCCAAAAGCAGCGCGCACGCTGAAGCTTCCCCGCCAGCGCCGGGTCAAGGGGCCTGCAGGGACCGCGCTGCACGCGCGGCCTGCCCTTGACGCGGCGCTGGCGGAATACACACTCGAAATGGCGCCTTAAGGGCAAACCTGCCCTTAAGCGCCTCTCAGCAGAAAAACTCTGCGCTGCACAGCAGCGCCCGGCCCAAGGCCGCCAAGGCGCGCCAGGCGCAGCCTGAAGCTCCTGCGGGCGCGGGAGCCCTCCCTTGCCAGCAGCAGTCAAACGGCAGTCAAACCGCCCGCAAATCCGCCCAGACCGGCAGATGGTCAGAGGCGATATGCGCCGGCCGCGCGCCATGGACCCCATGCGCCACCGCCTCCAGCCGCCTGCAATGGGCGATCCGGTCCAGCGCTCCCAAGGGCCGCAGCGCGGGAAAGCTGGCCTTCGGCGGCAAAAAGGTCAGCGCCGGGGCGATATGCTCCAGCACCGGAGAGCGCGACCATTCGTTGAAATCCCCCGCCAGGACCACTGCCGCGTCATCCGCTTCCGCCGCACGGGCCAGCGCATGCATCTGCTCGCGCCGGGCGCGCCCCGTCAGCCCCAGATGCGCGCCGATCACCCGGACCAGCCCGGCTTCTGTTTCCAGCAGCGCCCAGACCGCGCCGCGCGGCTCCAGCCCCGGCAGTGTGATATGGCCCTTGGCCCGCAGCCGCACGCCATTGCGGAACAGCACCGCATTGCCATGCCACCCCAAGGATCCCGCCCCGCCCAGATCCGCGGCCTGCCAGCCGGTTTCCTCGACCAGGAAATGCGGCAGCGCTGCGGGCCGCGGCGGCAGGCGCTTGTCGGCCTCCTGCAGCACCGCCACATCAGCGCCCAGGCCCGACAGCACCTGCAAGGTGCGCTCCGGCCGCCGGCGCAAGTCCATGCCGACGCATTTCTGAATGTTGTAAGTGGCAATCCGCAGGGTGTCCGGCGGCGGGGGCTTCGGCATCTGCTCTCTCTCCGGGGCTTGCAGGGAGTGTGGCGCAGAATGCGGCCCATGCACAACCGGCATCAGGCCGCAACCGGCGCAGGGGGCGGTCTGCCCCCTCTTGAGCCTTCAGCTCAATTCACCCCCGAGGATATTTTCAGCCAGATGAACAGGGGATCAGGTGCCGCAGAACGTCGCCTGCACCACTTCTTCCGGCAACGGCGGGCGCTGCAGATCCGCGTGGTCCGGCTGGTCATCATAAGGGCGGGCCAGCACATCGTTCAGCCGGTGGAACAGGGCGTAGTCGCCCGCCACCGCGCCGGCGATCATTTCCTCAATCCTGTGGTTGCGGGGGATGAAGGCCGGGTTTGCCCGGCGCATCACCGCCTGCGGGTCCGGCTCTCCCTCCAACCGCGCCTGCCAGCCTTCCGCCCAAGCATCAAAGGCCTCGGGACCGGTGAACTGGTCCCGCGCCGTGCCCTTGGCCAGCGCCCGGAAAGTGTTGGTGAAATCGCTCTGGTTCTCTGCCATCCGCCCCAGAAGGGAGGTGACAAGCTCCAGGTCATCCTCCTGCGACGAGGTGATCCCCAGCTTGGCCCGGAAGCGGCCGAGCCAGGCTGCTTCTGTCAGGTCCGGCATCGCGTGCACGATCTCCGTCGCCTCCTCCACGCCCTCCTGCGGGTCGTCCATTTGCTGGATCAGAGCAGTAGCCAGCTGCGCCAGGTTCCAGACAGCGATCGTGGGCTGGTTGGCATAGGCATAGCGCCGCCCGCGGTCGATCGAGGAAAACACCGTGTGCGGGTGGTACACATCCATGAAGGCGCAGGGCCCGTAGTCGATGGTCTCGCCCGAGATCGCGGAATTGTCGGTGTTCATCACACCGTGAATAAATCCCACCGCCATCCACGCGGCAATCAGCTCCGACTGGGCATCGCGCACGGCCTTCAACAGCCCCATCGGGCCTTCCGCTTCCGGGTAGTGGCGGGCAATTGCATAGTCCGTCAGCTGCCTGAGGCTCGCCTTGTCGCCGCGCGCGGCGAATACCTGGAATGTGCCCACCCGCAGATGGCTCGCCGCCACCCGGGTCAGCACCGCGCCCGGCAGCCCGCCTTCGCGCCAGACGGTCTCGCCCGTTTCCACCGCTGCCAGCGCACGGGTTGTGGGGATGCCTAAGCTGTGCATCGCCTCGCTCACGACATATTCACGCAGCACCGGCCCCAGCCAGGCGCGCCCGTCGCCGCCCCGCGAATACGGCGTCCGTCCCGATCCCTTCAGCTGGATATCCCGGCGCTTGCCGTCTGTTCCCACGGTCTCCCCCAGCAGGATCGCGCGTCCGTCGCCGAGCTGCGGATTGTAAGTGCCGAACTGATGCCCTGAGTAAAGCTGCGCCAGCGGGTCCGCACCGTCCGGTACCCTATTGCCGCCGAACACCTCCGCCATCTCCGCCGCCTCCCCGGGTGTGATCCCCATGATCCGGCCCAGATTTTCGTTAAACGCCACCAGACTGGGCGCCTTCACAGCCTGCGGCGCCAGTTTGGAGTAGAACTGCCCCGGCAGGGCAGCATAGGTGTTGTCAAAGGGGATCATGAGTGTCATGGCCCAAACATATGACTGGAATAGAGATTTACCAGCACCAATAGAGGGAGAGCAGCAATGGACGCAGACCGGATCATCCAGCACCTGGGCCTGCAGCAGCACCCGGAGGGCGGCTGGTACAAAGAAACCTGGCGGGCCGGGAATGAGGGCCGCCCGACAGGCAGCTGTATCTACTTCCTTTTGAAGGCCGGCGAGGCCAGCCACTGGCATCGGGTCGATGCTGCTGAGATCTGGCTCTACCACGCCGGCGCGCCGCTGGTGCTCTCGATGGCGGCAACGGACGAGGGTCCCGCGCAAGACCACCTGCTGACCCCGGACCTGACCCATGGCGCGCCCCAGCTGATCGTGCCGGAGGGCCACTGGCAGGCGGCGCGCAGCACCGGGGACTACACGCTGGTCAGCTGCACCGTCTCCCCCGGCTTCCGGTTCGAGGGTTTCGAGCTGGCCGCGCCCGGTTTCGACATTCCCCGCGCCTGACCCGCCCCTTGCAGCGAATTGCCGGGCGTCCAACACTGCCCGCATGGATCACTCCGCCCTGATCAAGTCGCTGCCGCCAGAGACCAAGGCCGCCCTGACGGCCCGTTCCGACGCAGCGGGCCTGCGCCACCTGGCCCTCTACCTGACCGCCCTCGCCGCCTGCACCGCAGGCATTGCCTTGCAAGTGCCGCTCTGGCCGCTGCTGATGCTGCCGCAGGGCATACTGCTGGTGTTCCTGTTCACGCTCAGCCACGAGTGCACCCACCAAACACCCTTCCGCAGCAAATGGCTGAACGAGGCCGCGGGACATGCCTGCGCCCTCGCCATCGCGCTGCCCTTCACCTGGTTCCGCTATTTCCACCTGGCGCATCACAAATACACCAACGATCCCGAACGCGACCCGGAACTGGAGCACGGGCCGCGCCCGGCCACCTTACCCCAGTGGTTCAAATACCTGAGCGGCTGGAGCTATTGGCGCGGCATGGCCGGGACCCTCTGGCGCAACGCCTTCGGCACGATCAGCGCGCCTTACCTGCCGGAACGCCGCCACTCGGATATGCGGCTGGAAGCACGGGTGCTGCTGGCCCTTTACGCCGCCGCGCTGCTGAGCCTGCTGGCGTCGCCGATGGTGCTGTGGATGTGGATCCTGCCGCTGCTGATCGGCCAGCCGGTCCTGCGCGCCTATCTTCTGGCAGAACACGGCCTCTGCCCGCCTGTTGCCAACATGCTGGAAAACTCCCGCACCACCTTCACAAACCGGCTGGTGCGCTTCCTGGCCTGGAACATGCCCTATCATGCCGAGCACCATTCATTCCCCAACGTGCCGTTCCACCAGCTGCCCGCCTTCCACGCCATTGCCCAAGAGTATCTGAGGTCCACGTCGGACGGCTATGCTGCGTTCACCGGAGACTACCTCCGCCAGCTTTCCCGCTGATCCGCGCGCCACAGGCGGCAAATTTCTTCAGAAGAAATTTGGCAAGAATTTTCTGAAAATTCTTGCTCCTGGACGCACCCGGTCACTCCCCCGGCACGCTCACCACGCCGCCGCCGACGCAAGCGCTGACGCCAGTGGTTCCAGGCGCCGAAGTCGGCATACCGCGCGCCACCCGCACCGCCAGATGGGCAAAGGCCTGCGCCTCCAGCATGTCGCCGTCCAGGCCTGCGTCCTCCACCGGCTTCACCGGGCAGTCCAGCGACACCCGCAGCATCTCCATCAGCACAGGGTTATGCCGCCCGCCGCCAGTGACCAGCACCATCTCCGGCGGCTCCGGGCAATGCTCCATTCCCTGCGCCACAGCGGCTGCGCACATGGCGATCAGGGTCGCCGCCGCATCCGCATCGCTCAGTTCGTTGACCAGTCCGACCATTTCCGCAAAATCGTTCCGGTCCAGAGACTTGGGCGGCATTCTTGCAAAATACGGCTCGGCCAGGAACAGCTCCAGCGCGCCGGTTTCCACAGTGCCCGACCGAGCAACCTTGCCGTCCGCATCCCAGGGAATGCCCAGCCGCTCCTGCACCAGATCATTGACCGGCGCGTTGGCGGGCCCGGTATCAAAGGCCAGGAGCGCGCCCGGCTCCTCTGGCCTGTCGAACCGCGGGTCCACATAGGTGAGGTTGCCCACCCCGCCCAGGTTCAGGAAACACAGGGGCTGTTCGGCACCGATGTATTTGGCACAGGCAAAGTGAAAGAACGGCGCCAGCGGCGCGCCCTCTCCGCCCATCGTCACATCGTCTGAGCGGAAGTCCCAGACCACCGGCTTGCCCAAGGTCTCAGCCAGCGCCGCCCCGTCACCCACCTGCAGCGTCCCCTGCCGCCGCGGCGCATGGGCCAGGGTCTGGCCGTGAAAGCCGATGATCTCCACATCCCCGAACGCCGCCAGCGCCGCGGCATGGGCTGCGTCACAGACCTCCGCAGCGGCGTCCACTTCCGGCCCGGTCCATTTCCCCAGGCCCGCGCGCAGCACGCTGCGCTCCTCTGCGGAATACTCGCGGTAGCTGCTCTCGCCGAACCCGTGAATGCGCGCGCCGTCGGTCACAACCACAGCCGCATCCACCCCGTCCAGCGAGGTGCCGCTCATCGCCCCCAGCGCCCTGACCGCACCTGTTTTCGCAATGGCCTTGCTCATCGCCCCTGCCCCTCTCACAGAACCGGGCCGTTCCGCCCGTTTGCGCGCCACACTACAGCGCATATTTTGCCGGGAAAACAGGTTCCAACCGGCGCCAATGCGATTTATAGGGCATGGTGCAAAACCATAGACCGAGGCATGTTATGACCTACACACCGAAATCGGATTTCGTCGCAGTCATGATGGAACGCGGGTTCCTCGCGGACTGCACCGATTATCAGGGGCTGGATGAGGCCCTGCTTCAAGGTGTGCGCCCGGCCTATATCGGCTTTGACGCGACAGCCAAGTCGCTGCACGTCGGCTCGCTGATCCAGATCATGATGCTGCGCTGGTTCCAGAAGACCGGCCACCAGCCGATCACCCTGATGGGCGGCGGCACCACCAAGGTGGGCGACCCCTCCTTCCGCGCGGACGAGCGCCCGCTGCTGACCGAAGCGCAGATCGACGACAATATCGCGGGCATCAAGAAGGTGTTCTCCGCCTACATCGACTATGACAGCGACGCGCCGAACAAGGCGCTGATGCTGAACAACGCCGAGTGGCTGGACGGCCTGAACTACCTGGAATTCCTGCGCGACATCGGCCGCCATTTCTCGGTGAACCGGATGCTGTCGTTCGAAAGCGTGAAGTCCCGCCTCGACCGCGAGCAGTCGCTCTCGTTCCTCGAGTTCAACTACATGATCCTGCAGGCCTATGACTTCATGGAGCTGAACCGCCGCTACGGCTGCATCCTGCAGATGGGCGGTTCCGACCAATGGGGCAATATCGTCAACGGCATCGACCTCACCCGCCGGGTGATCGACCACGAGGTCTATGGCCTCACCTCGCCGCTGCTGACCACCTCGGACGGCAAGAAGATGGGCAAGACCGCCGAAGGCGCAATCTGGCTCAACGCCGACATGCGCTCCCCGTATGAGTTCTGGCAGTTCTGGCGCAACACCACCGATGCGGACGTGGGCCGTTTCCTCAAGCTCTACACTGAGCTGCCGGTC
Source organism: Leisingera sp. ABM4_103 (assembly GCF_056158685.1). Taxonomy (NCBI): domain Bacteria; kingdom Pseudomonadati; phylum Pseudomonadota; class Alphaproteobacteria; order Rhodobacterales; family Roseobacteraceae; genus Leisingera; species Leisingera sp. ABM4_103. The sequence goes on from NZ_JBSWTU010000005.1 coordinate 3,653,524, forward strand.
GGGGAATGCGAGCGCCTGGGCGCGCTGGCTGGATCCGAGATCAACGCCGCCAAGGTGATCCTGGCCAATGAGGTGACCACCCTCTGCCACGGCGCCGAAGCGGCGGCGGCGGCGGAAGCCACTGCGCGCGAGGTGTTTGAAAAGGGTGGTGTGGGCGACGACCTGCCTACCCTCTCGCTGTCGTCGGCAGACTTGGGTGACGGCATCTCGATCGTGCAGCTGATCGTGAAATCCGGCCTTGCCAAATCCGGCAAGGATGCCAAGCGCCTGATTGCCGAGAACGGCGCCAGGATCGACGATCAGCCGCTGACGGATGCAGGCCTGATGATCGACGCGGGCGCCCTGTCCTCGCCGATCAAGCTGAGCGCTGGCAAGAAGCGCCATGCCCTGGTGCGGCTGGACGGCTGAACCGTCTGGCATGGAACGGAAAAAGGGAGCCTCTGCGCTCCCTTTTTTTGTTGCCACCAGGCTCCCCGCCCATTCCAGCCCCGTCAAAGATGAGCCTTCATGGTTGGCCCGGCACCGCGCGCCGCGCGGCGCGGCAGCGCCTCGCTGGCTACGGCTGCCATCAGGCCAGCACCGGGTCAAGGGCCGCTCCAGCGGCCGTGCGCAGCACGGTTTACCCTTGAGGCGGAGCTGGACGGGATAGACTGGAACAGGCGATTAAGGGCAGACTTGACCTTGAGCGCCTCTCAGCAACCTATCTGCTGTGCAGCAGCGCGCCGCGCAGCGGCGCCCGGCCCAAGGCCGCACAAAGGCGCAGTGGCGCAGCCAATGCGCCTGCGGGCGCGGGAGCTTGCCCGGCCGTTTCAGAACAGCAGCGCCTCCAGCAGCGTCAGCAGCACAAACACCGGCACCGACAGGCCGGTGGCAATCAGGAGCGCCGCCGCCTTGGTCATCCGCGGCGCAGCCGCCGCCTGCCCCATGATCTGGCTTGAATTTTTCATGCGCTCATTAACCCTGATTTAGGTTTCCAGCGCGTTAATGCGGGGCATGTATGATGCCGCACCAGACCTCTCCATGCCGCCAGCCCGGAGCGCCCTCAACCGCACTTGCGCACTCCAGCAAAGCCCTGAGTTCGCCCGGGCCCTGCGCGCCTGCGGCCAGGCGCCGGTCACCTTACCGCAATTGCAGGACACGCTGGTGCTGCTGCGGCGGCTGCCAGGCGGCCTGCAGCTGGCCATGGTAAACCGTGCAGTCATTGCGGAACCGGCATCCCTGCGGGAGGCGTTGCAGGCGCACGGCCTGGGCCGCACGCCCCTGATCCTGTCTCCGGAAACCCCGGCGCCGGAGCTGGCCCGCATCGGTGCGGTGCCGCTGATGAGCCCGGCCCATGCAGCGCTGCTGGACCTCTCCGCCCCCCCGGATCAGCGCCGCGCCGCGCTGCACCAGAAATGGCGCAACCGCTTGAAACACGGCGAATCCCAGGACCTGCGCCTCACCCGCCAGAACCTGCCGCATGACCCTGGCCACTGGCTGTTCGCAGCTGACGCCAAACAGCAGGGCAGCCGCGGCTACCGCAGCTGGCCCATCGGCCTCACCCTTGCCTATGCGCAGCAGAACAGGGGCCAGGCTAAGCTGTTCCAGGCTTTCGAGGGGAAGGGACCCGTGGCCGCCATCCTGATCCTGCTGCACGGCAGCACCGCCACCTATCACATCGCCCACACCACCGCCCGCGGCAAGCAGCTCAGCGCCCAAAACCGGCTGCTGTGGGAGGCCGCCAGCTGGCTCTCCGCCAAGGGCATCCGCCAGCTCGACCTCGGCCTGATCAACACCGAAGACACCCCCGGCCTGGCCCGGTTCAAACTCGGCACTGGTGCCAGGCTGCACCGCTTGGGCGGCACCTGGGGCTGGTGGCCGCCGCTCGGCCGCCTGCTGCGCCCGCTGGCAGCCCTCGACCGCCGCCTGATGGCCGGCTGACATCCGCACCCCCATTGCCGCGACGCCCCGTCCCGCTGGACAGGCAGGCGCAGCCTGCATTATATGAACACATGTTCAGATAACCGGGAGGAGCCCCGCTCATGAAACTTGCACAGACAGCAGCCGTCATCACCGGCGGCGCCTCCGGCCTCGGCGAGGCCACCGCGCGCTATTTCGCCGAACAAGGCGCCCAGGTAACCATCCTCGACCGCGACGCAGAGCGCGGCACCCAGGTGGCAGAGGAAATCGGCGGCCACTTCGCCCAGACCGACGTGACCAGCGAAGACTTTGTTTCCGCCGCCATCGCACACGCGGTGGAAAAGATGGGCAAGATCACCGCCTGCGTGAACTGCGCGGGCATCGCCATCGGCGCCAAGACAGTCAGCAAGGACGGCGCGCACCCCCTGGATGCCTACAAGCGCACCATCGACATCAACCTGGTCGGCACCTTCAACGTCGCCCGCTTGGCCGCTGTCGAGATCGCCAAGAATACGCCCGACGATGACGGCGCCCGCGGCGTGATCATCAACACCGCCTCCATCGCGGCCTTCGACGGCCAAAAGGGCCAGGCCGCCTATGCCGCTTCCAAGGGCGGCGTCGCGGGCATGTGCCTGCCGATGGCGCGGGATCTGGCATCTTCCGGCATCCGGGTGATGACCATCGCACCCGGCATCTTCATGACCCCGATGCTGGCCGGCCTGCCGGAAGAGGTGCAGCAGCAGCTGGCCGCAGACGTCCCCAACCCCGCCCGCCTGGGCGACCCGCGCGAATACGGCCGTCTGGCGGGTTTCATCGTCGAAATGGGCTACCTGAACGGCGAAGTCATCCGCATCGACGGCGCCCTGCGCATGCGCTGACGCCCCTGCCGGTGGGTGCGGGTCAAGGGCGGCAACGCCGCCGTGCGCAGCACGGTTCACCCTTGACGCGCAAACGGCGGATCAGACAATCGAAATGGCGTCTTGAGGGTCAAACCAGCCCCTCAAGCGGTTCTCAGCAGTTTCTTCTTCATTGCGCAGCGATGCGCGGCCCAAGGCCGCACGAAGGCGCCTTGGCGCAGCCAGGGCACCTGCGGGCGCGGGAGCATTGCCGCAATTGACAATCCCTGCGCTCCGCAATTCACTCCTGTCAGGAGGCCGCGATGAGCAAAACAGAACGGCAGAAAATGCAGGCGGGCGAGTGGTACTGTTGCCTGGACAGCGAACTCTCCGCGTTGCGCCATCAGGCCCGGGTTGCGGTGCACCAGCACAGCATGGCCCTCCCTGATCCGGCGGAACGGCTCAGCCCCCCGCTTGCCGCGCTCTTTGCCGCCCACGGCGAAAACTGCCTGATCGAGGCTCCGTTTCACTGCGCCTATGGCATCAACATCAGCCTCGGAAACAACGTCTATTTAAATGCGGGATGCACCATCCTGGACACCTCCGCCGTGACCATCGGCGACGGCACCATGCTGGGGCCGAATGTGCAAATTTACTGCGCCCAGCACCACAAGGACAGGGACTTGCGGGCGAAAGGCCTCGAAATCGCATACCCCGTCACCCTCGGGGCCGATGTCTGGATTGGCGGCGGCGCCATCATTCTGCCGGGCGTCACTATCGGCAATGGCGCCATTGTCGGCGCAGGCGCAGTTGTGACCAAGGATGTCGCAGCAGGTGAAACCGTGACCGGCAATCCCGCCCGCCCCCGGCACAGGTAAACGGACGATCAAGGCAGCGCCCGCCGCCTTAACCTGCGCTTAGCATTTCCTGATGAATTCCAACGCTTTACGGCAGCAACTTTGACCAAATGTTTCGCGCGCGAAACATTTGGTCAGCCTCGCTGCCCTAATTAAAAAGCCGCTTCAGCCTTCGGCCTTTTCCTCCAGCAGCAGCCATTCCTCCTCGGCCGCCGCCAGCTTTTCCTGACGCTCCACCAGAGCCTCGGTCGCTTTCTTGAACTTGACCGGCTCGCGAGTGAACAGCTCCGGATCTGCCATCAGTTCCTGCAGCTTGCCGATCTCCGCCTCCAGACGCTCGATCTCACCCGGCAACGCCTCCAGCCGGTGCTTTTCCTTGAAGCTGAGGCCGTCCTTGGGCTGGCTCTCCTGCTTGGGTTTGGCTTTCGCAGGCTTGACCTTCTCCGTCTTCTCAGAAACCTCCAGCGGCCCGCGCTGCGCGATGTAGTCGCTCCAGCCGCCGGCATAGGCCGTGGCCCGCCCGTTGCCTTCCATCGCAATCGTCGTGGTCGCCACCCGGTCCAGGAAATCCCGGTCGTGGCTCACCAGCAGCACGGTGCCGTCGTAATTGTCCAAGAGCTCCTGCAACAGATCCAGCGTCTCGACATCCAGATCGTTGGTCGGTTCGTCCAAGACCAAGAGGTTTGAGGACCGCGCCATCAGCCGCGCCAGCAGCAGCCTCGCCTTTTCCCCGCCCGACAAGGAGCGTACCGGCGCCCGCGCCTGGCGTTCGTCGAACAGGAATTCCTTGAGGTAGCCGACAACATGTTTGGGCTGGCCGCGCACCATCACCTGATCCGCCTTGCCTGAAATCCCCAGCAAGGGGTCGGCGGTCAGGTTCTCCCAAAGGGTCGAATTGCCGTCCAGCTGGTCGCGGGTCTGGTCGAAAAGCGCGATTTCCAGATTGGTGCCCAGCTGCACCTTGCCGGCATCCGGCTCTTCCATGCCCAGCAGCATCTTCAACAGCGTGGTTTTCCCCGCACCATTGGGACCGACGAAGGCCACCCGGTCACCGCGCTGGACCTTCAGAGAGAAATCCCTGACGATCTGCTTGCCGCCGAACGCCTTGCTGAGCCCCTCCGCCTCGATCACCTTGCGGCCAGACTTCGGCCCGGCTTCCAGCGCCATCTCGGCGGTGCCCTGGCGCTTGATCTGGGCAGAGCGCTCCGCCTTCAGATCCTGCAGCGCCCGCACCCGGCCCATGTTGCGCTTGCGCCGGGCAGAGATGCCCTCCACCGCCCAGCGGCTTTCCGACTTGATCAGCCGGTTCAGCTTGTGGCGCTGCATGTCTTCGTCTTCCCAGACCTTGTCGCGCCAGGCCTCGAAATGCTCGAACCCCTTTTCCTGCCGCCGCACCTCGCCGCGGTCCACCCACAGAGTGGCCCGGGTCAGCGCCCGCAGGAACGCCCGGTCGTGGGAGATCAGCACAAAGGCCGCCCGGGTGGCCTTCAGCTCGTTTTCCAGCCAGGTGATCGCTTCAATATCCAGGTGGTTGGTCGGCTCGTCCAGCAGCATCAGGTCCGGCGCTTCGGCCATCAGCTTGGCCAATGCGGCACGGCGGCGCTCCCCGCCCGAGGCCGTCCCGACGGGCCGCGCCGGGTCGAACTTCAGCCCCTCGCCCGCGCGTTCCACCTTGTACATCTCGCCGGGGTCCAGCTCGCTGGCGGCAAAATCGCCCAGCGTCGCAAACCCCTCCATCTTGGGGTCCTGCTCCATGTAGCCGACGGATTTGCCCGGCGGCACCACGATATCGCCCTGGTCGGCTTCAACAATCCCCGCCATCACCTTCATCAGCGTGGATTTTCCCGAACCGTTACGGCCCACCAGCGCCACCCGGTCGCCGGGCTGCACCACCAGATCGAGGTTGGCGAAAACCGGATCGCCCCCAAAGGTGAGGGAAATGCCGGACATCTGCAAAAGAGGAATACGTGCCATGCCAGCCAGCTACCCCGGCGGCAAAATCGCGTCAACGCTCCCTGTTCATCTTTCCATAAATACTCAATATCACCCGGCCACGGCACGCAGCAGCCGTTTGCGGGCCGCCGGGATAGCGCCGATCTCCAAGCCGGTGAAGACATGCAGCGTGTTCATCTGCCGGTCGACCACCGCATGGTCGCTGACCCAGCCGCCCATTGCCAGGTAGGTCCGCAGCAGGGGCGGCATCCCCCGCTGCGCTTTCTTCAGATCGGGCGCCTGCCGCAGCTCTGCCGCATAGCGGACGACCTCCGGCGCGTTCTCCTGCACCTGCCACTGGGGCGGCGCCAGATGCCGCTGCTTCAGCAGCGCAAATGCGTCCAGGTAAGGCGCAGCAGACGTGCCGGCAAAGGAGGAGCAGCCAAACAGCATCTGCACACCCTGCCCGTCAACCAGGCCTGTGATCGCCCCCCAGGCGATGCGCAGGATATCCGGGTCATGCCAGTCCGGGTGGATACAGAAGCGGCCCAGCTCGGCCATCCGGCCCGTGAAGCTCCGAAGCCCCGGCAAGTCATAGAATTGCGCCGCATAGCTGCGGCCAAGGTCCGCGCCGCGCTCCAGCACCAGCAGCCGGAAACAGCAGACCAGCTCACCGGTCGTGGCATGTTCGACCAGAACATGCGCGCAGATGCCGTCGAAGGCGTCGCAATCTGTTCCAACGGTCCGGAAACACAGGGCCCGGAGGTTTTGCGCCGCAGCGATATCCGCCGCTCCGCAGGCAAGACGGGCGCTGTATTGCCCTTTGCTCAGCAAAATCTCCGGCTCGGCCATGGCTGCCCCCTGCTGCAGGCCCGCGCTGGTGCGGCGCGCATATCCTGACATAGGCGCTGCAGCACGGCGGTAAAGCCGGCTTACTCGGTGTTCAGGATCTGACCGGGGCCGAAGTTGCCAAGGTTGCCCAGCAGCTGGCGCAGGAAGGTGCTGTCCTGCACGCCTGAGCTGGTCACCCGGCGCTCCAGCGGCACCACTTTGCCGTCTTCCAGGCTGTAGCGGCGGATCCCCTCCACCACGCCCTGGGTGTCAAAGCTGATTGCCACCAGGTCCCGCGCCACTGGTTCCGGCGCGGCGGCGCCATAGTGGCGGAAGCGGGTCGCGACATAATAATAGCCGCTGTCGTTTAGCACACCGGTCGAGGACGGCACGCCGATGGTTTCGGCCACCGAATCCCGGGTATCAATCCCCGGCACCACCTCGGCCAGTTGGCCGGGCGTCGGCACATAGCCATGCTTGCGGTAGACCGACGTGCAGGCCGCCAGCGCCAGCCCGGCGGCCGCAAATACCGCGCCGCGCAAAACGGACTTGTAATGAAACGCCTTTGCAAACATGAGGGCCCCCCGAGCCGCGCCGCACTGCGCGGCTTGAATACGTCTTTCAACCCGATTACCTAATGACCGCTTCCGGTTCAAGAAACGAAAGTCCCCTAACATGTCTGAGAGCACCGCTTTGCGGGTGGCGGACCTGCCGCAGAACACCCCGACCGCCTTTGAAATCACCCCGGGCAAGGAGGAGCTGGCCGCCCTGGCCGCAGAGCTGGGGGTCAATGCCCTGCGCAAGGTCCGCTTCACCGGAGAGGTCAAGGCCATGGGCAAGCGCGACTGGCAGCTGACCGGCAGCCTGGGCGCCACCGTGGTTCAGGACTGCGTTGTGACGCTGGAGCCGGTGACCACCCGGATTGAGGAAAAGGTCAGCCTCACCTATGTGGCCCGCTTCGAGACGCCGGAAGGCGCCGAAGTGGAAATGCCCGAGGACGACAGCATCGAGCCGCTGGGCAGCCACATTGATCCCGCCGCTGTGATGGCCGAGGCGCTGGCGCTGCATATCCCGCCCTACCCGCGCAAGGACGGCGCCGAACTGGGCGAAGCGGTCTATGCCGAAGATGGCGTGGCGCCGATGCGGGACGAGGACACCAAGCCCTTTGCCGGCCTCGCCGCGCTGCGCGGGCAGCTGAAAGATGAGGACTGAAGGCAGTTTTTTCGCACATGCGGAAATTGTTTCTGGCGCCGGGCGCGGCGCTGCCCTAAAAAACTCCTTGCGCCGCCGGAGATTCGCAGTATTTTCGCGCGCTCATCGGAATTTTTGGTTGGACAATGCTTAGGCAGACGCCTAAACGCACGTCACACCGATCGAACACGAATGCAATCGCGCCGCGGGGATGGCCCCAAGGCCCAAACAGACAAAGGTTGAGACATGGCCGTCCAACAGAACAAAGTATCCAAATCGCGCCGCAACAACCGCCGCGCGCACGATGCACTGGTTGCTGCGAACCCGAACGAATGCGGCAACTGCGGCGAACTGAAGCGCCCGCACCACGTGTGCCCGTCCTGCGGCCATTACGACGACAAGGAAATCGTCGCGGCAGCTGACGAAATCGAGATCGATGAGGACGCGGCGTAAGCCACGGACAGGATCCTGATGCCAGGCAGGCTTTCGCATGACGGGTAAACCCGCGAAAAATCAGGCAGAAGCCGGCCGCATCATCATTTCTGTTGACGCCATGGGCGGAGACGCCGGCCCCGCTGTTGTGGTGGCCGGCATTGACATGTCGGCACAGAAGAACCCGGATATCGGGTTCATCCTGCACGGTCCTGCCGAGCAGCTGAAACCTCTGGTCGCCAAAAAGCGCGCCCTCAAGGGCCGCGTCGAGATTCGCGATGCCCGCGACGTGGTGACGATGGAGGACAAGCCCTCCCAGGTGATGCGCAACGGCAAGGGCACCTCGATGTGGGCCGCCCTGGAGGCGGTCAAGCAAGGCGAGGCCGCCGGCGCGGTCTCCTGCGGCAACACCGGCGCGCTGATGGCGCTGTCGATGCTGCGCCTGCGCAAGCTTCCGGGCGTCAACCGCCCGGCCATCGCCATCCTGTGGCCGTCGCTGAATCCGCAAGGGTTCAATGTGATGCTGGATGTCGGCGCCGACGTGAAGGCGGATGCCGAGGATCTGCTGCAATACGCCCTGATGGGCACCTCTTACGTGCGCAACTCGATGGACATTTCACGCCCCCGCGTGGGCTTGCTGAATGTCGGCACCGAAGAGCACAAGGGCCGCGCCGAGCTGAAAGAGGCCTTTGGGCTGATCACCGACAATGCGGCGCAGGCCAGCTATGATTTTGTGGGCTTTGTCGAGGGCAGCGACATCCCCGGCGACGTGGCGGATGTGATCGTCACTGACGGGTTCACCGGCAATGTGGCGATCAAGACCGGCGAAGGCACCGCCCGCGTGATGCGCACTGCGCTGCGCGAGGCGTTCCAGTATTCCTTCCTGTCCAAGATCGCGGCGCTGCTGGCGATGACCTCGCTCAAGCGGCTGTCCAAGCGGATGGATCCGCGCCGGGTTAACGGCGGGGTGTTTCTGGGCCTCAACGGCACTGTGGTGAAATCCCACGGCGGCGCCGACGCCACCGGAGTCTCGGCTGCGGTGAAGCTCGCCTTCCGCCTGGCTCAGCACGGATTCGCCGAAAAACTGGCCGCGCGGGTTGCATCTGCCGGCGCGCATACCCAAGATAATACTGCCCCCCGCACCCTGCGGGCGGCCACCGATAAAGACTGAAATAGGCAGGCACCGGATGACGCGACGCGCGGTAGTTGTTGGCATAGGCCACTATCTCCCTGAACGGGTGGTTGAAAACGCGGAATTCGAGGCCTCGCTGGATACATCGGATGAATGGATCCGATCCCGGTCCGGCATCGAACGCCGCCATTTCGCCGCTGAGGGAGAGACCACATCGGATATGGCTGCCAAGGCTGCTGAGCGCGCTTTGGCTGACGCTGGCCTGACGTCTGAAGACGTGGACGCCATCGTGGTGGCAACCTCCACCGCCGACCTTACCTTCCCCTCTGCCGCCACAATGGTGCAATCCAAGCTGGGCATGACCAAGGGCTTTGCCTTTGACGTGCAGGCGGTCTGTGCCGGCTTTGTCTATGCGCTTAGCAACGCCAATGCGCTGATCGCCTCGGGCCAGGCGGAGCGGGTGCTGGTGATCGGCGCCGAGACCTTCAGCCGGATCATGGACTGGACCGACCGCTCCACCTGTGTGCTGTTCGGCGATGGCGCAGGCGCGCTGCTGCTGGAGGGCCAGGAGCTGGCAGGCACCAACAAGGACCGGGGCATTCTGGCCACCGACCTCAACTCGGACGGCCGCTACAAGGATTTGCTGTATGTTGACGGCGGCGTATCGTCGACCCAGTCGACCGGCCATCTGCGGATGCAGGGCAACCAGGTGTTCCGCCATGCAGTCGAAAAACTCGCCTCTACCGCGAACACCGCACTGGACCGCGCCGGGCTTTCGGCGGCAGATGTGGACTGGATCGTGCCGCATCAGGCCAACATCCGCATCATCCAGGGCACAGCCAAGAAAATGGGCCTGAGCATGGACAACGTGGTGGTAACCGTGCAGGATCACGGCAATACCTCCGCCGCCTCCATTCCGCTTGCCCTGTCTGTCGGCAAAGAGCGCGGCCAGATCAAAGAAGGCGACCTGATCGTGACCGAGGCCATCGGCGGCGGCCTGGCCTGGGGCGCTGTTGTGCTGCGCTGGTAACCTTTCCGCCCGGATTCCTGCCCGAAACACCCCGCGCAATTCATTGATATTGACAGGGAATTTCCCCGCGCCATATGCTTTGGCAAACAACGGGGATTGGTATGGGCGAAAAAACACTGACACGAATGGATTTGAGTGAAGCAGTTTTCCGGGAAGTTGGCCTGTCGCGCAACGAAAGCGCGCAGCTGGTGGAAAGCATGCTGCAGCATATGTCGGACGCCCTGGTGCGCGGTGAACAGGTGAAGATCTCCTCGTTCGGGACATTCAGCGTAAGGGACAAGTCTGCCAGGGTCGGGCGAAACCCGAAGACCGGCGAAGAAGTGCCAATTCAGCCGCGCCGCGTGCTGACCTTCCGGCCCTCCCACCTGATGAAAGACCGCGTGGCAGACGGCAACCGTAAATAACGGGACCAATTGAGCCATGTCAAAATCACCGGACGCCTTCCGCACCATCAGCGAAGTTGCGGATTGGCTGGGCGTGCAGGCGCATGTCCTGCGCTTCTGGGAGAGCAAGTTCACCCAGGTCAAACCTGTGAAGCGCGCCGGCGGGCGCCGCTATTACAGGCCTGCGGACATGCAGCTGCTGGGCGGCATCAAGAAACTGCTGCACGACGACGGTATGTCGATCAAGGAGGTGCAGGCACTGCTGCGCGAGCATGGCGTCGCCCATGTGGCGGAGTTTTCCCATTCCCTCGACGCCACCGCCGAGGACCGGGCTGCCGCGGCGCCGCCCGCAGACAAGCTGGGTGATGACTGGCAAAGCTCTCTGGACCTGAGCCACGAGCAGGCCTCGCAGGATGAGGCCGGTTCCGGCCTTGGCCCCAGCAATGTGGTTGGCTTCCCGCAACAGACCGCCGGCGGAGCGGCCCCGGACGCCGCGGCAAGCGGCACCTCGCAGGAGACCGCCGCCGCCGCCCCCGGAGAGATGAGCCCTGCGGCCCCGGAAAACGCTCTGGACACAGTTTCTGAGCCCGCCCCCGCAGAGCCGGAAGGCCCGGAAGCGGCGCAAGAGCCGCAGATGCGGATGGACCTGACCCACCCCGCCGACGAGGCAGAAACAGAGGAAGCGGCGGAGCCTGAGCTGGGCCAGCCCGGCTCAGGCACAGTGTCTGCCGACGAAGCGGCGGCGGATGACACTGCGCCTGCTGCGATGGCGGAGACCGGGGCCGCCTCACCGCGGAACGATACCAGCGCCGAGGATGCGCCCGAAGACGCGCCCTCGGCAGAGGCCGCCCGCGAGGAGGCCGGCGAGGCCGCAGTTGAACCGCCAGCAGCCCCGCAGGCGCCCGCAGCGGCAGAACACCCTGTGCAGCTTGAGATGTCAGCGGCTGCCGCAGATGAAGCGCCGCAAGACGCCGCACCACTAGAGTCCGAGGACGTCCAGGCTGCTGAGGCAGTGACCGCGCCGGATCACGTGGCTGCCCCCACTGACATGGTGGACCCGCTGCAAGGTGACATGGACGTTTCCCATGCAGAACCTGAAGCCGGCCAGGAGCAGGATCTGCCGGAAGACCCTGCTTCCGCAGCAGAGACGCCATCCGCGCAGTCAGCTCCGGCAGGGCTGACCGGGCGGGCTTCGTCCCGTGCGGCACCGCAAGCGCCGGTGCTGGATTCGCCGGTGGAACCCGCTGCGGCGGACGTGGCGGAGATGCCAGAGGAAGCCTCCGCCGGCACGGCCACTCTGCAGCCTGGCGAAGCCGGGCCGCAGGCGGAGCCGGAGCGGCTGGACAGCCCTGACCACACTGAACACTCCGGAGAAGGCATCGCCCCGGAACCCGCCGCAGACCCTGAGCCGGTGGCTGCTTCCGGGCCCGAGGAGGAATACCAGTCGGCTGCAGAGGCTGGCCAGGCGGAGGAAATGCCCCCGCTCGCGGCTGTTGAAGCCGAACCGGCGCCAGCAGAGGATACTCTGGTTGCTGCGGCCGGGCTGCAGCCTGATATGCCGCTGGAGTTTGGCAGCGGTGCCGAACCGGCCGCCGCCTCTCTGCCGGTGAGCGGCTCCGGGGAAAACGCGGATACGGAAGCTGACCCTGCGGCCGCCTTCCCCCCGCATGATCTGGACGAGGCCGCGCGGCAGGTGGATGCGATGGAATTCGCCTCTGGCTTTGACCCTGATGCCGACGTGTCCCCCGAGGCGGAAACGCCGCAAGACAGCCTGGCGGCAGAACAACTGCCAACGCCGGAAGCCGCGGAAACGCCTCTGCCAGAGATGGCGGAACCACCTGTGCCGGAAGCGGCGGAACTGTCTGCGCCAGTGGCGGCGGAACCGGCTGTGCCGGAGGCAGCAGAACCGCCTATGCCGGAGGCAGCAGAAACGCTTGAGCCAGAGGCAGCAGAACCGCCTTTGCAGGAGGCGGCGGATCCCTCCCCTGCCCCCGCTGCGCCGCATCATGCTGTTCTGGCCCATCTGGCGGCGATCCGGAGCCTGCCGCCGCAGACTTTGGAAGAGATTGCCGCCTGCGCCGAGAAACTGCGCGCATTGTCCGCACGGGAGGCGGTTTCAGGTGCACGGGAATCCAGCCGGGAAATCACTTGATTTCCGGGCTGTGCCCCGCGCCGGAAAACCGCAGTCTCAGGGCTGCGGCGCCGCAACTGCCTCAGCCGACTGAATTTCTTTGCGGGGACCGAAAAAATCTTGCCGCTCCCTCTTGCCCCTGCCGTGAAAACGGTTAGAAGGCTCTTCAACGGGCTATGGCGCAGCCTGGTAGCGCGTCCGTCTGGGGGACGGAAGGTCGCAGGTTCGAGTCCTGCTAGCCCGACCATTTGAAAAACGCCCGGGTGCTTCGGCATCCGGGCGTTTTCATATCCCGGCCCTTATTTGCGATTGCGCAGCAGGGACGATTGGGCCAGCATCGCCGCAAAGCCGGCACGGAGGGGGACAGGAAATGACAGGCGTTTTGCCCAGCCAAACCATTGAAAACATGCTGGAGCGCGGCGAGATCACCGTCAGCACGCCGCTGGTGGAGGGCCAGGTGCAGCCTGCCAGCCTCGACCTGCGGCTGGGCAATGTGGCCTACCGGGTGCGCGCGTCGTTTCTGGCGGGCCAGGGCCGCAGCGTCTCCGACCGTCTGACCGAATTTGAGATGCACCGGATCGACCTGAGTAATGGCGCGGTGCTGGAGAAAGGCTGCGTCTATGTAGTGCCCTTGATGGAAGGGCTAGCGCTGCCGCAGGATGTGTCCGCGGTGGCCAATGCCAAAAGCTCGACCGGGCGGCTGGACCTCCTGACCCGCACCATCACCGACGGCGGCGAGGAATTCGACCGGATCAAGCCGGGCTACACCGGGCCGCTTTATGCCGAGATCTGCCCGCGGTCGTTCTCGGTGCTGGTGCGGCCGGGCATGCGGCTGAACCAGATCCGGTTCCGCCGCGGCCAGGCGGTGCTGTCGGATGCGGAGCTGAAGATGCTGCACGCAGGGACCCCGCTGGTCGATGGCGAAGCGGTGATCGAGGACGGCTTGGGCTTCTCCGTTGATCTGAAGCTGCCGGGCACCGATCTGGTCGGCTACCGCGCCAAACCGCATACCGGGGTGATCGACCTGGACCGCATCGGTGAATACGACCCGCAGGAATACTGGGAAGAGGTTCGCACCAAGGATGGCCGCATCATCCTGGACCCCGGCGCGTTCTATATCCTGGTGAGCCGCGAGGCGGTGCATATACCGCCCGCCTTTGCCGCCGAGATGGCGCCCTACCTGGCAATGGTGGGCGAGTTCCGGGTGCATTACGCGGGCTTCTTCGACCCCGGATTCGGCCATGACGCCGCGGGTGGTGCCGGGTCGCGCGGAGTGCTGGAGGTGCGCTGCCACGAGGCGCCGTTTGTGCTGGAGCATGGCCAGGTGGTGGGCCGCCTGGTCTATGAGAAAATGGCCGAGGTTCCGGAGCAGCTGTATGGCGCCGGGATTGCGTCGAACTACCAGGGCCAGGGGCTGAAGCTGTCCAAGCATTTCAAGACGCCTGCCTGATCGCGGCTAACGCAGCACCCGATCTAGCGGCCCGGCGGTCTATTTCACTGGTCCGCCGTCTGCCAGCCCCTCTGTCGTGCCCGCCTGAACCGGCCGGTCCAGATGGGTGGACAGCACCGTGTAGGTGCGGGTGGCGCGCACGCAGCCGACCTCATAGATCCGCGCAAGCAGCCCCTCCAGCGCCTTGGGAGAGGCGACGCGGACCTTGAGGATCAGGTTGGTGTCGCCTGCGGAGCTGTGCACCTCCTCCAGCTCCGGCATGTCTTGCAGCGCCAGCAGATCCGTGGTCACGCCCCAGCCCTCGGTATCCACGTGGATGAAGGCCAGCAGCGGCTTGCCCACCGCGGCGCCGTCGAGCCGTGCAATGGTCGCCTCGATCGCGCCGGACGCCCGCAGCCGCTTGACCCGTTCATGCACCGCGGGCGCCGACAGGCCGACCTCCTGGCCGATGGCGGCGTAGGAGAGTGTCGCGTCTTGGCTCAGCGCACCTAATATTCTTCGGTCCAAAGCGTCCAGCGCACGGGTGTTCCCAGCCATTTTCCGAACTCCATCTGTTTTTTCTCCCGCCTTAACTGCCCGCTCTTCACAGAACCAGATTCAGCACATAGCAACGTTACCTGAACAATTTTCAAGGTAAACCCATGCGAACCCCGATTCTGATCCTGATGAGCGCAATTGGCGTGATTGGCGCAAACTCGCTGCTGCTGTCGCCGGTGGTGACGGCTGTCAGCCAAACCCTGAATGCCACCACCGCAGAGGTGATGCGGGCGGCCAGCGCCTATGGGCTGGGGGTGGCGGCGGCGGCGCTGCTGCTGGCGCCGCTGGGGGACCGCATCGGCGCCGGGCGGCTGTTGCGCGCCGCGCTGTTGCTGCTGGGGGCCGGGCTGGGTGCCAGCGCGGCGGCGCCGGATGTCTGGACGCTGATCGCGGCGCAGGCGGTCTGCGGGCTGGCGGCGGGGGCTGCCCTGCCCTCAATCTACACGCTGGCGATGGTGATTGCCCCCAAGGGGCGCGAGGCGCGGGTGCTGGGTTATGTCCTGGCGGGCTGGACCGTGTCGATGGTGCTGGGCGTCAGTGTCAGCGCCTGGGCCACCGACCTGGCGGGCTGGCGCGTAGTCTATGGCACGCTTTCGGGCGTGGCGCTGCTGTTGTGGGCCGCCTCCGCCTCTTTGCGCGCCGCGGGCAGCCCCAGCGGCCAGGCGACCTCGCCGCTGACGGCGCTGCGGGTGCCGGGGATCTTCCGCGGCCTTTTGGCAACCGCGCTGCTGATGCTGGGATTCTACGGCAGCTATTTCTTCACTGGGGCGCATATCACGCTAGAACTGGGGAAGAGCACCACCCAGGCCGGCCTTCTGCCGCTGTTCTACGGCATCGGCTTTGGCCTTGCGGTGCTGCTGGATCCGCTGCTGGACCGGCTGGGGCTGGCGCGCGCCACCGCGCCGGTGCTGCTGGCGGTCACAGCCAGCTATCTGCTGATGATGGCTGTGGCGCCGCACTATGTGCTGCTCTTGGGCGCGGCCCTGCTCTGGGGCGTGTTTCAGCATCTGGGCCTCAACCTGCTGGTGGCGCGGCTCACCGCCCTGGACCCGTCCCAGCGCGGCGCCATCATGGGGCTCTATAGCACCGTCACCTACCTTTGCGTCTTTGCTGCGCCCTTTGCCGGCGGGCTGCTGTTTGCCGCCTGGGGGCTGGCAGGCTGCCTGGCGCTGTCGGCGCTGCTGGCGCTCAGCGGCGCGGCAGAGGCCCTGGGCCTGCGCCGCAAGGATCTCAGCCCTGGCGGCGCCCCTGCTTGACGGAAGGAATGCGCGAGCGCCCGGCTTGGAGGTCGGGCGGAGCACTCTGCCTAGACCCCTGGCCGCGGCCCTGCTGTTTGCTGCGCTTGGCAACGGCGTTGATCCCGGCATTCACACCGGCCCCCACCGCGCGGCTGACCAGCCGCCGCAGCACCATGTTGATGATCCAGTTGATATTCATGCCGTTGCCCGCCGTGTTTTGTCCTGCGGAGCATCCTAGGGGCAGATTAAGACGATTTCGGGGCGCCTGGTCAGGTGCCTGTCGGGGCGGCGGCGGTGACGATTGCTCCAGCCCCCGCCGGCGCCGTCACTCCTCGAACAATTCGGCCTGTTCTTCGGGCTCGTCGTCCTCGTCGCCGCCCTGGCCCATCGGCAGGCTGCCCGGCGGCGGGCGGTTTTCCAGAAGGCCCGCGGCGCGCAGTTCCTTGAGGCCCGGCAGGTCGCGGGCGCTTTCCAGGCCGAAGTGATCCAGAAACTCCGGTGTCACCACGAATGTTACCGGCCGGCCCGGTGTCATCCGGCGGCGGCCGAGGCGGATCCAGTTCATCTCCATCAGCTGGTCGATGGTGCCGCGCGACACGGAGACACCGCGGATCTCCTCGATTTCGGTGCGGGTCACCGGCTGGTGGTATGCGACAATCGCAAGCGTCTCGATGGCGGCGCGGCTGAGCTTGCGCAGCTCGGTGGTTTCCTTCTGCATCAGGAAGCCCAGGTCCGGCGCGGTGCGGATCGCCCAGGCATCGCCCAGACGCACCACCCGCACGCCGCGCCCCTCGTAGCGCTTGCGCAGATGCTCGACCGCCTCGCGCGGGTTGCAGCCATGCGGCATGCGGCCTTCGAGGTCGCGCAGGGTCACCGGTTCGGCGCTGGCAAACAGCACCGCTTCCACCATCCGCTCCTGCTCTGCCATCGGCGGCGCGTCGAACAGCGTGTCGTTGTCTTCGCGGATGGGAGCGCCCTGGCTCTGACCATCCATGATCTGGTCTTCCATCAGGTATCCTCGTTCAGGCTGCGCAGCTGGATCGGCGCAAATGTTTCGCTCTGGCGCAGCTCGGCCTTGCCTTCCTTGACCAACTGCAGCGAGGCGGCAAAGGTCGCCGCGGTGGCGGACCGGCGCTTCACCGGGTCGCTGTGCCAGCCGTCCGGCAGGTAGCTGATCAGGTCGGTCCAGTCGCCAGTAAAGCCCAAGAGGTGACGCATCCGGTCCAGCGCCTCCTCCATGGTGAAGACCGAGTCGCGGTCCATCACGAAGGGGCGGAAATCCTCCTTGGTGCGGATGCGGGCATAGGCCTGCATCAGATCCAGCAGGTTGGCGGTATAGGTGACGGTCTTGATCCGGGCGACGGTCTCCACCTCTCCGCGGGCGAAGAAGTCGCGGCCCAGCCGGTCGCGGCCCATCAGCCGGGCGGAGGCATCACGCATCGCCTGCAGACGCTCCAGCTGGAACGCCAGGTGGGCGGCCAGTTCCTCGCCCGAGGGGCCCTCCTCCTCCGGGTCGGGGGGCAGCAGCAGGCGGGACTTCAGGAAGGCGAGCCAGGCCGCCATCACCAGGTAGTCGGCGGCCAGCTCGATCCGCAGCTCCTTGGCCTTTTCGACAAAGGCCAGGTACTGCCGCGCCAGCTCCAGCACGGAGATCTTTCGCAGGTCCACCTTCTGGGTGCGCGACAGCGTCAAGAGCAGGTCGAGCGGGCCTTCGAACCCGTCGACGTCCACGATCAGCGACTCGGCTGCGAGCCGTTCCTCCACGCTCGTGTCCGCATCTGAAAAGAGTGTCTGTTCAGCCATACACCTGCCCGCCCATGAGGGCGGCAAGTTCGTCTTCAGCGGCCTGAATGTCAAGATCCGCAGGGGGTTTGCGGGCTGCCAGCGCGCGGTCTGCGCGGGTTTGCGCTGCCTCTGTCATGCGGCCTGCGGCCTCTGCCACCGCGATCCGGTCGGCCAGCGGGGCGTTGCACAGGAGAACCACATCGCAGCCGGCCGCCAGCGAGTCACGCGTGATGTCCGTGAGCGCCCCCTTGAGCGCCTTCATCGAGATGTCGTCAGTCATGATTAGCCCGTCAAAGCCGATCTGCTCGCGGATCAGCTGCATCATAACCGGCGAAGTGGTGGCCGGGCGGCTGTCGTAAGCGTCATAGACCAGATGCGCGGTCATCCCCAGCGGGATGCCGTTCAGCGCCTTGAATGCGGCGAAGTCGGTCTGCTCCAGAGTGCGCGGTTCAGCACCCACATGCGGCAGGTCCATGTGGCTGTCGGCGGTGGCGCGGCCATGGCCTGGGATATGCTTGAGCACCGGCAGCACGCCGCCGTCGAGATGGCCCTGCGCCACCGCGCGGCCGATCGCGGCCACGCTCGGCGCGTCTTCGCCGTAGCAGCGGTTTTTCAGGAATTCATGGGTGTCCGCGCAGGCCACATCGGCAATCGGGGCGCAGTTGCTGTCGATGCCGAGGCTGTGCAGCTCATGTGCGATCAAGCGGTAGCGCAGGTACATGGCGCGCTCGGCGTCCGTGCCGGCCCGCTGCACATGCTCCAGCGGCGGCAGCCACTCGCGCCCGAGCGGGCTGCGCAGGCGCTGCACCCGGCCGCCCTCCTGGTCGATGGTGATCGGGCAGTCGCGTCCCACCGCCTCGCGGAAATCGTTGCACAGGGCGCGGACCTGATCGGCGTCTTGGATGTTGCGGGCAAACAGGATGAAGCCGAAGGGATCGGCATCGCGGAAAAACGCCTTTTCATCTGCGCTCAGGCGCAGGCCGTCGGCGTCAAGGATGGTGGCTCCAAAAGTCATGAGTGTGCCCTATCGCCCCCTGAGTTGCGGGAGGGCAGCGCCCGCCCCGGGGTGGGTGCTATGCGCCCGCCCTGGGGGCGGGTCGGGCGCTGCCCGGCCTAGCGGCCGGGCGGTTCGTTACCGCGTGGTTACCGGAATGCAGTCGGCATTGCCAGCCACCAGCGCCGAGCAGAAGCGGCGGGCATCCGACAGCCCCGCAAAGCCCATCGCCCGCAGGCGGTAGAAGGTGCGGCCGCCGCTTTCGGCGCGCTGGATCACCCGCTGCTTGCCTTCCAGATAGTCGGCAAAGCGGGCATGGATGCGGTCCCATTCGGCGCGGGCGACTTCGGGGCTCTCATAGGCGCCCAGCTGCGCCAGCCTGGTGCCGGCCGGAAGGGTGGCCGGGTCGACATCGACGGCCGCGGCACGTGCCGCCGGTGCGGTTGCGGCCGGAGCGGGGCTGAACCTCGCGGGCCGGGCCGATGGCCGCAGCGATAGTTTGACGCCGGGCGCGTTCAGGATTGCCGGCGATGCGGCAGCAGCGGCAAGTGCCGGCTGCAGCGGTTCCGGCTGCACGATGGCGGGTGCCTGTGCCGAGGCGGGTACCGCAGCCGACAGCGTTTCCGCCTCGCGGGCGAGTTCCGCAACCAATGCGTCGATATCGCCGTTCTGGAAGGAGGCCACCGCGTCGTCGCTGACGCCCGGCCCTTCGGACGCCCCTGGCTCTGCCGGAACAGCCGGAAGCTCTGCCGGGGCGGATTCCGCGGCCAGCTGCGGCAGCGGTTTGTCATCTTCGGTCAGCCGGATCGCGGGCGGCGCCAGGGTCAAACGGTCGGCCGGGGCTTCGGCGCTGCCGCTGGCGGCAACCGCATTGACCGCAAGCCCCTGGTGATCCGCCTGGGAGCCGCCCGGATTCGCGGGCTGTTCGCGCATCGGCCCCTCCGCCGCGCGCACCACCGGCACGCCGCTGACGTCCCGCATCACCAGCTTGTAGCCCCAGAAACCAACCCCCGCGACAAACGCAATCGAGGCCGCGGCGCCCAGCAGGCTCAACGTCTTGGAGAATCGCGCCCTCACCCCGGCAGGAGCAGCGGCATAGGCGGTGTAGCCATCGTCGTCATAACCCTGCCCGTCCGGCTGGTAGCCGTAGGAAGGGTCGGCGTAGCCATAGTCCGGTTCAGCGCCCGGCCCGGTGTACTGCTGCCCTGCATACTGCTGCCCTGCATACTGCTGATCGGAGTACTGCTGCCCGTAGGGGCCGCCAGTTGCGGTGTCCTGCTGCCGGCCACTGCCCTGTGTATAGGCGTGCTCCTGGCCCGCCTGCGCAAAATACGCCATTTTCCGCCTCACTGCCCAGGTGGCAGCGCATGTGCTGCGCTGCGCCCAAGTCTCTTGAACTGCCTCACTCCGGCGGATGTGCAATTTTCACCGCAAAGGCTGACGCCCTTTTTGGTTTATCGCATCTCTTCTGCCGGTTTCACGCCAAGAATACCAAGACCTGCCGAAATGACAACGGAAACGGCTTTGGCCAGGGCCAAATTCGCATGTGTTGCCGATTGGCTGCTCTCGTTAACAAATCGTAAACCTTCTTGCGATTTTCCGAGGTGGTACAGCCCGTGCAGCTCCGACGCGAGGTCGTAGAGATAGAAGGCCACCCGGTGCGGCTCATGTGTGCGGGCGGCGATTTCCACCTGGCGCGGCCATTCGGCCAGCTTCTTGGCCACCGCCAGCTGAGCGGGGTCAGCAACCAGGCTCAGGTCGGCGGCGTTCAGCGCGGCGTCATCTGCCGAAATCCCCTGCTCCGCTGCCTTGCGCAGGGTCGAGCAGATCCGCGCGTTGGCGTATTGAACGTAGAACACCGGGTTGTCCTTGGACTGCTCCAGCGCCTTGTCGAGGTCGAAGTCGAAGCCTTGGTCGTTCTTGCGGGTCAGCAGCATGAAGCGGGTGACGTCAGGGCCCACCGCATCGACCACGTCACGCAGGGTGACAAAGGTCCCTGCCCGCTTGGACATCTTGAATTCCTGGCCGTCCTTGAACAACTTCACCAGCTGGCAGAGCTTGATGTCCAGCGGCACCTTGCCGTCGGACAGCGCCGAAACCGCCGCCTTCATCCGTTTGACATAGCCGCCGTGGTCGGCGCCGAAGATGTCGATCAGCTCGTCAAAGCCGCGCTCCACCTTGTCGTAGTGATAGGCGATATCCGGCGCGAAATAGGTCCAGGAGCCATCGGATTTCTTCACCGCCCGGTCGACGTCGTCGCCGTGGTCGGTGGATTTGAACAGGGTCTGTTCGCGCGGCTCCCAATCGTCGGGCTTCTTGCCTTTCGGCGGCTCCAGGACGCCCTGGTAGATCAGGCCCTTGGCCTCCAGCGCCTCCAGCGCGGCCTCGATCTTGCCGGTGCCGTAGAGGGATTTTTCGGAATAGAACACGTCCATTTCGATGCCAAGCTGGGCCAGATCCTCGCGGATCAGCTCCATCATCGCATCGGTGGAGAACTCGCGCACGTCGGCCAGCCAGACGTCCTCGGGCTGATCCAGATAGGCATCGCCGACCTTCTCTTTCAGCGCCTGCCCGACGGGGACCAGATAGTCGCCGGGATAGGTGCCGTCGGCAAAGGCGATCTCCTGGCCGTGCGCCTCCAGGTAGCGCAAGTAGACCGAGCGCGCCAGCACGTCGACCTGGCCGCCGCCGTCGTTGATGTAATACTCGCGCGTGACGTCATAACCGGCATAGGCCAGCAGTGCCGCCAGCGCGTCGCCGAACACAGCGCCGCGGGTGTGGCCCACATGCAGCGGGCCGGTCGGGTTGGCGGAGACGTATTCGACGTTCACGCGCTTGCCCGCGCCCATGTCCGAACGGCCGAAATCCGTGCCTGCGTCCAGGACGGATTTCAGCACCCCCTGCCAGATGCCCGGCGCAAGCCGCAGGTTGAGGAAGCCGGGGCCTGCAACTTCCGCGCTCGTGATCCGTTCGTCTGCGGCCAGTTTGGCCGCCAGCGCCTCGGCAATGTCGCGCGGCTTCATCTTGGCGGGCTTGGCCAACACCATCGCTGCGTTGGTCGCCATGTCGCCATGGGCGGCGTCGCGCGGCGGTTCTACCGCGACGTTGGCAAAATCGAGGCCCTCGGGCAGCGCGCCTTCGCCAGTCATGGCGGTCAGGCTGTCAATCACAAGCGAGCGGATATCGGTAAAGAGGTTCATATCTGGCGTCCCAACTGTTCAGAACTGCGGATACCGAGGCCCGCAGGCAGGGTCAACAGGATTGCAGGGGCAGCCCGTGGCCTCAGGCGGAGCGCGCCGGAAAATTCGAATTTTCCGGCCAATTTTCTTCCTCAAGAAAATTGCGCCGCTGCCGCGGCGCGGCGCCCGCCCGGCGGTTAGGAGAGCATTCCCTGGACGGCGGAAGCGGTGCCCCATTGGGTGATGGTGTAACGGCGCAGAGAGGCGACGTAATAAGGGTCCTGCAGGATCAGCCGCTCCACGTCCTGGCGGGTTTCGGCCTCCACGTTCCAGATCGCGCCGGGAAAATCCTGCATCGGCCGCATCGCAAGCGCGCCACCGATCTGCAGCTCCGGGTGAGCGCGCACAAAGGCGATATGGGCGTCGCGCCGTTTCCTGTCGCCGCGCACCCGGTTCATCTCCGGTTT
Organism: Leisingera sp. ABM4_103; assembly: GCF_056158685.1. Lineage (NCBI taxonomy): Bacteria > Pseudomonadati > Pseudomonadota > Alphaproteobacteria > Rhodobacterales > Roseobacteraceae > Leisingera > Leisingera sp. ABM4_103. The sequence continues at coordinate 3,675,828 of NZ_JBSWTU010000005.1, forward strand.
GTCTGTGAATGTGACGGTCCAGCGTGCCATGGCTTTCCCCTTGCTGCCTCTCCCGCGGATACCGCCGATGCGCCGCGCGATCATAGGGCCAGATGATAGCACGGCTTACGGCCAATTCCCGAATCCGGCGTCGGGCCCCATCAGGCAGGCAAGGCGCCTCCGGACCTGTTTCCCGTCTTGTTTCGCGGGTCTGAGCTCAGACCTCGACCTTCACCCCGATCAGCCGCTCATGCTGCTGCAAGGCGAAGCGGTCGGTCATGCCGGCAATATAGTCCGACACGATACGGGCCAGCGCAGTGCGGTCCTGGGCTGCGGCGATGTCGGCGTGCCAGCGCTCGGGCATCTCCAGCGGGTTGTCCAGGAAGTAGGGAAACAGCGCCTCCACCACCTTGGCGACCTTGGCGCGCTTTTCCATTACCGAGGGCGCGCGGTACATACGGGTGAACAGAAAGGCGCGGATTTCCTTCAGGTCGCGCCACAGCGGATCGGAGAATTTCACCACCGGCCGCCCCAGGGCGCGGACCTCCTCGACGCTTTCCACGCCGCTTTCCGCCAGCAGGAGCCGGGCGGTGTCGATCACATCGCTCACCATCACCCCGAAGAAGCGGCGCAGCGCCTCGTGGCGGCGGCGGTTGGGGTCGAGCCCGGGGTAGAGGCGGTCCACCTCGCCATAGGCCTTGTCCAGCAGCGGCAGCCGGGCCAGATCATCGTCGCTGAACAGACCGGCGCGCAGGGCGTCGTGCAGATCATGGTTGTTGTAGGCGATGTCATCCGACAGCGCTGCCACCTGCGCCTCGGCGCTGGCGTGGGTGTGCAGCTCCAGATCCACCGCGGCATTGCATTCGGCCAGCGCCCAAGGCAGCTCACCCACCACAGGGCCGTTGTGTTTGGCAATCGCTTCAAGGGTTTCCCAGGTGAGGTTCAAGCCGTCGAACTCGGCATAATGCCGTTCCAGCCGGGTCACGATGCGGATTGCCTGGGCGTTATGGTCAAAACCGCCGTAGGGTGCCATCAGCGCGTGCAGCGCGTCTTCGCCGGTGTGGCCAAAAGGGGTGTGGCCCAGATCATGCGCCAGTGCCACCGCCTCAGTCAGTTCCTGGTTCAACCCCAGCGCGCCAGCGATAGTGCGGCCCACCTGCCCCACCTCGATCGAGTGTGTCAGCCGCGTGCGGTAGTTGTCGCCCTCATGCTCCACAAACACCTGCGTCTTGTGCTTGAGCCTGCGGAAGGCGCTGGCATGGATGATGCGGTCGCGGTCGCGCTGGTAGGGCGAGCGGAAGGAGCTTTCCTCCTCCGGCACCTGCCGCCCGCGGCTGCGGTCCGGCATTGTGGCATAAGGTGCGTGCAATTCAAATCTTTTGGCCAAAGCTGGGGCTCCACATCTTGCCGCGTGAATTGCACCTTTCTATATAAAGCTTTGCGCTGCAACCTACGCCCGTGGAGAAAGCTGATGAACCTGCCCCCGAAAGTCACTGACCGCGCCTTTGCCCGGCTTGCCGAGATCGGCGCCGCGGACCAGGGCCAGGCGCTGCGCGTCGCGGTCGAAGGCGGCGGCTGCTCCGGCTTCCAGTATGAGATCGCGCTGGACGAGGCAAAAGATGACGATCTGGTGCTTGAGGGCCAGGGCGAGAAAGTGGTGGTCGACGCCGTCTCGCTGCCGTTCCTGGAGAACGCCGTGATCGATTTCACCGAAGAGCTGATCGGCGCGCGGTTCACCATCGAGAACCCGAACGCCACCTCCAGCTGCGGCTGCGGCACCTCGTTCTCAATGTAATCCCAGCCTTGCCGGCATGTTTCCCGGGTCGGAATCACTGCATAAGTCCGGTGCCCCTTGCAGGGCACAGGCACCCGGTTTCAGACGTCAAGGATCAGTCTGCAACCGTCCCGCCCCGCGCAGCCGCGGCATCGCCGGGGCGAGCTGGTCCCAGACCAGGTAGAGGCCGGAGGCAATCACAATGGCGCCGCCGGCATAGGTTGTAAGGGGCGGAAACTCTCCAAAGAACACCGCGCCGATCACCGCCATCCAGATGAATTGCAGGTTCATCAGCGGGGTGACGGCATAAGACGCCAGCAGCCGCAGCGCCACCACCAATAGCCAGCGCGCCCCGAACAAGAGAAACGCATATGCGCCGGCCCAGGCCACATCCGCAAGCGGCATCGGCAGCCAGACAAAAGGCAGCAGCAGCAGCATCACCAGGCAGATGGTCAGGTTGGGATAGAAAACCTGAGCCAGGGAATTGCTTTCATAACGGCCTATAAACCGCGCCAGTGTCATGGAAAACGTGCCGGAGACCGCTGCGCCCAACGCCACGAGATGACCCAGGGAGGCAGAAGCGAACCCGCCCGGAAACAGGAACAGCACCCCGGCAAAACCAGCGCCGAGGGCTGCCCAGGCCGCCGGGCGCACCGGCTCCTTCAGCACCAGACCGGACATGGCGCCGGCCAGCAGCGGCATCAAACCGATAAAGACGAACACCTCGGCAAAGGGCAGCAGCCGGAACGCATAGAAGAAGCAGACCGCCGCAACCAGCGTCGCGCCGGAGCGCAAGGCCATGGCGCGGGGGCACATGGTCCGGAAGCCTCCGCGCATTGCGGGCAGCCGGTCCGCCAACAGGCAGAAGCCAGCGACCATCGCGCCGGACAGCGCATAGAGCTGGGCGGCTGCGTATTGGCCTGCAAGCAGCTTGGTGATCCCGTCGGCAGAAGCAATCAGCCCGGTATAGGCGACCACCAGCAGCGCCCCGGCCAGGGCTTGGTTGCGGGACCAGCGCATCACGCCGCCCCTGCGCTGCCCGCGCGCGCAAAACCTTCGAAAAATCCGGCAAATCCCTCGCAGCTGCGTTCGGCCGCCAGCAGGATGCCATGTTCCTCTTCGCTCAGCGCCGCCTCCGCGCGCGCTTTCACGACGCTCCAGCTGGCCCGGGCCATTCCGGCCTCAAATACGGCTTCAGACAGGCTCCTCAAGATGCTCCCTCCCTGCTGCGCCGACACATGCACCGCCCCTACGGGAACCGGCTGCCGGAAAGCCGGGCGACCGGACAGCAGCATGAGCCAGTTGACTACAAAATACTCGTGATACGCATCATGAAGTCCACAAAATTCACCCCTAGCGAGTGAATAGGCAGAAACCTGCGCATCAAGCCAGGCCTCCCACGCGGCCGGCGGCTGCTGCCCGGCGTAGCGCATGGCGATGCAAATCTCGGCCAGCAGGTCGGCATTCTGATCAAGGAACGCCGCCAGCCCGGCGAACTCCAGGCTGGTGATTGCGGCCTGTGGCAGGCCAGGGTCCCGGCGTCCGTACCCGGACAGGTAAAACACGATATGTGTTAGCTCGTAGGCGGCTTTTTTGTTGGGAATAGCAAAGGTTTGCGGGCGCGAGATAAAGCTGCGGAGCCGGTCATCCAGCCCGTCATCCCGCACAGTGACGCCGCGCCGCGCCAGCAGGCGGCGGGCCTCGGCGCGCTGCAGGTCCGAAAGCTCGGCCGCTACCAGCCCTTGGGCGCAAACCCACTCGGCAATCTGCGCCCCGGTCTGGCCCGGCAGGCCCAGATCCTCCAGATCCAGGCAGATCGACAGGATGAAGCGGTAGTACTGGCGGAAGAAACTGATGCGGCGCGCCGCACCCTCGTAAAACGGCTGCAAGGGCGCCAGGGCCTCAGCAGTCACATCCGCCCCGGTGCATTCGAGAATGTTCAGAAGCTCTGCATTTTCCTTGAGCCAGAACACGTCTTCCTGACTGCGCCGGTGCGATGCGAAGCTGGCGATCAGCGCCTCCTGAGCGGCGGCCCGGGACTGGCGGGCGGCGGGAGAGAAAAACGGGAGGATCTTGGTCATGGAAACCTCTTGCAGTTGGATGCGGTGCGGCGGCGGCCCCGAATACTGGCGCCGCCCCGGGGCATAAGGCCGGGAGGTTCCCCGGCCCCGCCAGGATCAGCTGCCCGAAGAGAACAGCCGGGTGGCATCGCCGGTGCTGGTGCGCGCCTCAGACGCGGGAGCGGAGCCCGAAGAGAACAGATGGGTCCCCTCCCCGCGGCCTGCCGCCGCCGTCGCGGCCGGTGCAGAGCCGGAAGAGAACATTTCCGTCAGGTCGCCCGCACGGGTTTCGGACTGCGGCGCCGGCGCAGAGCCAGACGAAAACATTTCCGTCAATTCGCCCTCTGCTGAACCGCTGCGCAGAGCCGGCGCGGAGCCGGACGAGAACATCCCGGTCTGATCCCCGGCCTCAACCCTTGCGTGCGAAGCGGGTGCGGAACCGGATGAAAAAAGCTGCACCAAATCGCCCGCAGTGCTTTCCGCTGCGGCCGAAGGTGCAGATCCAGACGAGAAAAGACCGGTTTCATCACCAGCCCAGCTTTCGGTCTTCTGCGGCACTGAACCGGACGAAAACAGCGACACACCATCCCCCACGGTGGGATCTGCCGCGTATCCGGGTGCGGAACCGGAGGAGAACATCTCAGTGGCACCGCCTGTGAACAGACTGTCGTCTGCGCCCGGACGGGTTGCGCGGAAGGCATTGATTTTTTGCTGAGCAGTCATTTTGGAACCCCATTCGTTGAAGACAAAAGGCTCCTCGACGCTGGCACGCCCGCTGCACGGCGCAAAGATAAAATGCAATTTCACATTGTATTTTTATCAAATTTAAACTTTAACTTCTGCGCGTTATTTTTTGCTGAATTTAATTTAATTCAATTAATCCACAGAATATTCACCGCGTTATTCACACGGGTGTTTTTGCAAAATAATCCAAATCAACCTGGCGGGCTATTTTTCAGGAACGCAAAACCGGGTGAGCCAGCCGCGATGCAGTGATTCGCTGGCCGCGCAAGCAGGCTTGCCCCGCGGCGCTGATTCAGCGATAGATCAGCCTCAAATACCGCAACCTGCGCCGGAGACAAGCCATGAAAATCGCCACCTTCAACATCAATGGCATCAAGGCCCGGGCGCAGGCGCTGCCGGTCTGGCTGGACGAGGCTCAGCCCGACGTGGTGGTGCTGCAGGAAATCAAATCGGTGGACGAGGCGTTCCCGCGCGAAATCTTCGAAGAGCGCGGGTATAACGTGGAAACCCACGGGCAGAAGAGCTTTAACGGGGTGGCGATCCTGTCGAAACTGCCGCTGGAGGATGTGCGCCGCGGTCTGCCCGGCGATGACAGCGACGAACAGGCGCGCTGGATCGAGGCCACCGTTGTAGGCAAGCAGGCGATCCGGATCTGCGGCCTCTACCTGCCCAATGGCAACCCGGTGGAGCTGGAAGCGGACGGCAGCCCGGTGGCGGGCGGCAAATATGCCTATAAACTCGCCTGGATGGAGCGGCTGAAGGCGCGGGCGCAGGCGCTGATGGCCGGCGAGATGCCCGCGCTGATGGCGGGCGATTACAATATCATCCCGCAGGCGGAAGATGCCAAACGGCCGGAGGTCTGGGTGGAGGATGCGCTGTTCCGCCCGGAAAGCCGCGCCGCCTTCCAGCGGATCGTCAACCTGGGCTTTACCGAGGCGTTCCGCGCGCGGCACCAGGGGCCTGGGCATTACTCCTTCTGGGATTACCAGGCCGGCGCCTGGAACCGCGATGACGGCATCCGCATCGACCATTTCCTGCTGACCCCGCAAGCCGCGGACCTGCTGCTGGACTGCCAGATCGACAAGGACGTGCGCGGGCGCGAGAAGCCCTCCGACCACGTGCCGGTCTGGGTCGAACTGGACATCTAGGCACAGCCAGCGCGGCGCCCGGCCCAACGGGCGCGGCTCATTTCGAAAATAAGCCTGCGACGGGCGGGAGGCCTCCGCCAGCTCTGCCTCAGGCGGTGACGTCGTGGCGGTAGATCCAGTCAAACTGGCTGACCATCCTGTCCGGCACAAAACGGCCGCCCAGTTTCAGCACCTGATGCGCCGGCCAGCTGAGCGGCGCCCGCAGATGGTATTTCCAGGCGTTGCGGCTCGCTGCCCGCACCACTTTCTGCGCGCGCTCGCGGCGGCGGGCCTGATAGAGCGCGAGGCCTGCGCCGGTATCTTCCGCCTCGTGCAGCGCGCGGGCCAGAACCCAGGCATCCTCAAGCGCCAGATTGGCGCCCTGCGCCATAAACGGCAGCGTGGGATGCGCGGCATCACCCAGGATCGCGGTGTTGCGGCCGTGCCAGCGGTCCGCCACCGGATGCCGGAACAGCCCCCACAGCAGCACTTCCTCGACCGCTTGCAGCAGGGCCGCAGCATTGCCGCCGAAGCCTGCGAAGGCAGCCCGCAGGTTGGCGGGGTCGTCCTTGAAATGCCAGCCCTCCTCAGCCCAGGCGCGGCGCTCCTGCACCGCCACCAGGTTGACCAGGCTGCCATCGCGCAAGGGGTAAGCGACCAGATGCCGTCCCGGCCCCATGAACAGCTGCGCTTCGGCCGGCAGGTTCAGATGGTTCGGAACGGTCGCGCGCCAGGCCACCTGGCCGGTAAAGACCGGCTTATCCGCGCTATTGAGCGCAGCGCGGGCTTTCGAGTGCAGCCCGTCGGCACCGATCACCAGGTCGCCGCCGCATTGAGCGCCATTGCCCAGATGCACCACAGGCTGCGGTCCGGGCTCCACCCGCTCAACCTTCTGCAGCAGCCGCACCTGCACACCCTCACGCCGGGCAGCGCCGGCCAGGATGCCGATCAGATCCGAGCGGTGCACGAAGTAATAGTTCAGGCCATGGGCGTATTCGTCGAGGTCCAGCCGCAGCACCTCATTGCCGCGCCGGTGGCCGCGCAGCACCACCGCGCGCGCGCGCTGTGAGCACCAGGCCAGGTCATCGGCCAGCCCCAGCGCCTTGAGCACCGCGACACCGTTGGGAGTGATCTGAAGGCCCGCGCCAACCTCGGAGATTGCCTCGGCCTGTTCCAGCACGGTCACGCTGGCGCCTTGGCGCCGCAGCGCCAGCGCTGCGGTCAGACCGCCGATCCCGGCGCCGATGACGGTTATTTTCAGGCCTTTGAGTTCCATGGGCTCCTGCAGATTCTCCGCCCGCCCCCAATGAAACAAAAAACGCCGGAGCAAAAGACCCCGGCGTCATCTAATTGTCGGTTTGTCCGCTGCAGACAGCGGTCAGTCGTCGCGGTGGACTTTTTCGCGGCGCTCGTGGCGCTCCTGGGCTTCCAGGCTCATCGTGGCGATGGGACGCGCATCCAGGCGCTTGAGCGAAATCGGATCGCCGGTCACCTCGCAATAGCCGTATTCGCCTTCGTCAATGCGGCGCAGCGCAGAGTCGATCTTGGCGACCAGCTTGCGCTGGCGGTCGCGGGTGCGCAGTTCAAGCGCGCGGTCGGTCTCTTCACTGGCGCGGTCGGCAACATCGGGGATGTTGCGGGTGTTGCCCTGCAGCCCTTCGATGGTATCGCGGCTGTCGGACAGTAGTTCCTGCTTCCAATTCAATAGCTTGCGTCGGAAATACTCAAGCTGCCGTTCATTCATGAACGGCTCATCTTCGGCCGGTCGGTAGTCGTCCGGCAGAAACACTTCTTGCTTCATTTCGGCTCCTTCGGTCTGGCCCATAATGTTGGTCATAATTTGCACCTGAACATTTTGGCTCCCCCTCTGCCGCAGCGTTTATCCCTATCGGGAAGGAATGTCACTACACAATAGTGGCGTGGTTTGGTTAAAAGCGTGATAAGAACTTGGCGCTGCGGCACCGATTATGACTGGAACAGGAAAGATATGCAATTTCAGGGCACTAAGGAATATGTCGCAACGGATGACTTGAAGGTTGCGGTGAATGCGGCGGTGACACTGGAGCGGCCGCTGCTGGTCAAGGGCGAACCGGGCACCGGCAAGACCGAGCTGGCCAAGCAGGTGGCAGACGCCCTCGGGCTCAGGATGATCGAGTGGAACGTGAAGTCCACCACCCGCGCCCAGCAGGGCCTGTATGAATATGACGCCGTCAGCCGCCTGCGCGACAGCCAGCTGGGCGACGAGCGCGTCCATGACGTGAAGAACTACATTAAGAAGGGCAAGCTGTGGGAAGCGTTTGAGGCGGATGAGAAGGTCGTCCTGCTGATCGACGAGATCGACAAAGCCGATATCGAGTTCCCCAACGACCTTTTGCAGGAACTCGACAAGATGGAGTTCCACGTCTACGAGACCGGCGAGACGATCAAGGCCAAGCACCGGCCGATCATGATCATCACTTCTAACAACGAGAAAGAGCTGCCGGACGCCTTCCTGCGGCGCTGCTTCTTTCACTACATCCGCTTCCCGGACGCGGAGACTATGAAGAAGATCGTCGAGGTGCATCACCCTGGCATCAAGGACGCGCTGCTGACGGCCGCGCTGACCCAGTTCTACGAGATCCGGGAAACGCAGGGTTTGAAAAAGAAGCCTTCGACCTCCGAGGTGATCGACTGGCTGAAACTGCTGCTGGCCGAGGATCTGAGCCCCGAGGACATCGCCCGCAACGGCGCGGACGCGCTGCCCAAACTGCATGGGGCGCTCCTGAAGAACGAACAGGACGTGCATCTGTTCGAGCGGCTTGCCTTCATGGCCCGCGGGCGGCGCTGAGGCCCAGCCTTCCGCGCGTGATCCGCGCTTAACGGTTCCGCGGCCCTGTCCGCGGGACCATTTGGAAGGCGCCCTTTTCCGCCAGTTGAGCCTGTCCCTTCTAATCACCGCCGAATTCCACTATCAGAAGAGAAATAGCCGGGCGTCCAGGTCCGGGCTGATAGGAGACGCCTGATTGCCTGCTGACGCTGCCCCGGTTTCACACCTCCTGGCCTGCCGCGAGGGCCTGAGGCTGCTTCAGAGAGCTGCTGCAGGCGCTGCCTTGCTGGCGCTTTCGGCCTGCGCGGTCCCGTCTGCGCGGGTGGAGGCCCCGACACGGGCCGTGGCGGCTCCGGCAGCGCTGCCTCCGGTCAAGGTGTTCACCCGCCAGCGGCCGCAGCCTCCGCAGCGGTCCAACGCCGACATCGCCCGCGATTTTCTGGACCTGCATTTCCGGCTGGAAGGCGGCAGCACCCTGCCCCAGTTCACCCGGTTCGAAACCCCGATCACCCTGCGGGTGACGGGCACCCCTGCGCCGGGTTTCAGCCGTGATCTGAACACGCTTCTGGCGCGGCTGCAGGACGAGGCCGGCATTCCGATCCGCCGCGTCTCCGGCGACAATGCGAGCATTACAATCCAGTCTGTCTCCCGCGCCGAGATCCGCCGGGCGCTGCCCAAGGCGGCCTGTTTCGTGGTGCCCAATGTCTCGTCTCTGGCGGAATACCGGCGCAACCGGCGCAGCCCGCGCACCAACTGGTCGCTGCTGCGCAGCCGTGAGCGGCTGGCAGTGTTCATCCCCAACGATGTGAGCCCGCAGGAAGTGCGCGATTGCCTGCATGAGGAGCTGGCCCAGGCGCTCGGACCGCTGAACGATCTGTACAGGCTGCCGGATTCGATCTTCAACGACGACAATATCCACGCGGTGCTGACCGGCTTTGACATGCTGATCCTGCGCGCCACCTATGCGCCCGAGCTGCGCACCGGCATGAGCCGGGCGGAAGTGGCGCAGCGGCTGCCCGCGATCCTGGCGCGGCTCAATCCCGGCGGCGCCCGGTCTGCAGCCACCTGGCTGCCGGAAACCCCGCGGGCCTGGATCAACGCCTATGAGCAGGCTCTGGGGCCCGGCACCGGGCTGCGCGAGCGGCTGCGCGCCGCCAACCGCGCCGCGGCGATTGCCCGCGACCTGGGCTGGCAGGACCACCGCCGCGCCCTGAGCCACTACACGCTGGGCCGGATGCTGCATGTGCGCGAGCCGGAACTGGCGCTGCAGCACTTCCAGACCGCGATGAGCTATTTGCAAGGCCAGCCGGGCACCAGGATGCACCAGGCCAAGCTGACGGTGCAGCTGGCCGCCTATGAGGTTGCGACCGGCAACGGTGCGGCGGCGCTGGCGCGGCTTGGCCCGGCAGTGGAAACCGCCTCGGCGCATGAAAACGCAGCGCTGTTGTCCACCCTGCTGATGCTGCAAGCGGAAGCCCTGGAACTGGAGGACCGCACTGCCGAAGCCCGCCGGGTCAGGCTGGACAGCCTGGGATGGGCAAGGTACGGCTTTGGCCCGGATTGGGTGGTCGAGGCGCGGCTGGAGGAAATTGCCGCGCTGCGCCCGGCCGGGTCCTGATCCTGCAACAAAAGACAACGGACGGAAAAGACCATGATCGTAATCGCAGGCGTGCTGCTGGGCGCCCTCATCGGCGCGCTGAAGGCCCGCAAACGTGGCGGCAACACCCTGGACATGCTGCAATACGGGGCTGTCTATGCCATCGTTTTTGGTATTCTCGGCCTGCTGGCAACCATCCTGACGCACCGGGTGCTGGCGTAACCAAGTCCTGAGGCTCCGCGATGTTCCAGCCCTTCTTTGAAAACCTGCGCAAAGCAGCCATTCCGGTCAGCTTGCGCGAATACCTGACATTCCTGGAAGGGATGAAGGCGGGGCTGGCGACCTATGACATTGAGGCCTTCTACTTCCTCGCCCGCGCGGCGATGGTGAAGGATGAGCGCAACATCGACAAGTTCGACCGCGCCTTTGCCGCCACCTTCGAAGGTCTGGAGGCGATCCCCGTCGAGGCGGTGATGGAGGCGGTGGACATTCCCGAGGAATGGCTGCGCAAGATGGCCGAGAAGCATCTGAGCGCGGAGGAAAAGGCCGAGATCGAGGCGTTAGGCGGGTTCGACAAGCTGATGGAGACGCTGAAGGAGCGGCTGAAGGAACAGCAGGGCCGCCACCAGGGCGGAAACAAGTGGATCGGGACAGCGGGCACCTCGCCGTTCGGGGCATATGGCTATAACCCGGAGGGCGTGCGGATCGGGCAGGACAAGAGCCGCCACCAGCGCGCGGTCAAGGTCTGGGACAAGCGCGAGTTCAAGAACCTGGACGGCGATGTCGAGCTGGGCACCCGCAACATCAAGGTGGCGCTGAAACGCCTGCGCCGCTGGGTCCGCGAAGGCGCGCAGGAAGAGCTGGATCTGGACGGCACCATCCGCTCCACCGCCGAGCACGGCTATCTGGACGTGAAGACCCGGCCGGAGCGGCATAATGCGGTCAAGGTGCTGCTGTTTCTGGACGTGGGCGGCTCGATGGATCCGCATATCCAGGTGGTGGAGGAGCTGTTTTCGGCAGCGCGGGCCGAGTTCAAGCATCTGGAATACTACTACTTTCACAATTGCCTGTATGAAGGCGTCTGGCGCGACAACCGGCGGCGCTGGAACGAAAAGATCCCAACCCACGAGGTGCTGCGCACTTACGGGCCGGACTACAAATGCATCTTCGTCGGCGACGCCTCGATGTCACCGTATGAGATCGCCTATCCCGGCGGCGCCAATGAGCATTGGAACGAGGAAGCAGGCCAGGTCTGGCTGCAACGCGCGCGTGAAGCCTGGGCCTCGAACCTGTGGATCAACCCGGTGCCGGAGAAATACTGGGACTACACCCATTCTATCGGCATGATCCGCGAGATCTTTGAAGACCGCATGGTGCCGATGACGCTGGACGGTTTGGAATGCGGCATGCGCGAGCTGAGCCGCTAGCCCCGGAACAAGCGGACCCTCAGGCCAATCAGCTCTCCCGCCCCCGCAGGTGCGCTGGCTGGTGCCAGAACCCCTTGGCGGTCTTGGGCATGGCATCCTGCCCTGCGGGCAGGATGCGCGTTGGAGCCGCGGCTCCGGCGCCGGGCCCAACCGGGAGGTCGGCATTTCCAATGCTGGCCGGACGGGCGGGAGGGCCGCCTTTGTGTTCGACCTTGCGCTAACCGCCCCACAGCCCCCAAGCGCCCAGAGCGGCCACCGGCACGAACAGCCAGCCCTGCGGCAGCAGCCCGTAACCCGCCCGGCGCAACGGCGGCAGCACCAGGCCGACCGCCGCCATCATTGCGGCCATTGCGGTTCCGGCCAGCGCCAACCCCTCCGATCCGCGGGCGCCGAGGAACAGGAACAGCGCCATCAGCCCCAGGCAGCCGGTGACCAGATGCCAGCACAAGAGCGTGGTCTCGCGCACGACATCCGGCAGCTGCCGGTCCTGCGCCAGGGGACGGGCGCATTCACGGCCTCCAGCAAAAGCATGAACAAGCATCCAAAGGGCGGCCAGAAGGGCTGCGGCCAAAAAACTCCATTGCATGTCAAATCTCCTGAAAAATCCGCGCCTGCGGACGGGCCGGAGGCCATTGGGCAATATGCAGGCAGTCTGACCACACCCGCCCGTGTATCGCCACCGGCTTTTCTGCCGCAGACCCGGGCAACCGCACAAAGTAATGCCGCCAGCGGTTGATTGCGCCGCCGCCCGCACCTAGGTGCTGTGACGGCATGAGCAGCAGCACCCATACTACAGGCCCGAAAACTGGCGAAGTAACCGGCCCGATCCTGATCCTTGATGATCTGCGCGATGGCCGGATGCATCTGGCCGCTATGTTCATTGCGCCCTATGGCGCGGCCCTGCCGCCTGTTCAGCTGGACGGCGGTGAAGCGCAGCCCGAACCGCTGGCGGAATACGGCACCCATACGGTGCTGCGGGCGCGGTTCAGCCTGCCGGCGGACTGCCCTTCCGCTTACCAATGGAACGGCACGCGCTATGAGCTCGCAGGCGGGTTTGGCGGCGATCTGCGGATCGCCTATGCTTCCTGCAACGGCGAGGAGCACGGCGACCTGGACCGCGACGGGGACGAGCGCAACGCCATGTGGGCGAGGATGGGGGCGGAGCACCGCTCGCGGCCCTTCTCGCTGCTGCTGCATGGCGGGGATCAGATCTATGCCGACGAGGTCACGGACGGCCACCGGCTCAGCAATGGCTGGCCGGACAAACTGCCGAGCGACCCCTCGCGGGAGGACCTTGCCAGTCTGCGCAGGCATCTGCGGGAAGGTTTTCTGCGCCGCTACCTGGCAGTCTACAGCGCGCCGGAGCTGGCGTGGATTGCGGCCCGCGTCCCCTCGCTGATGCAGTGGGATGATCACGATATCTGCGACGGCTGGGGCAGCTTGCGCCGCTCCAGCACCTATTCGCCGGTCGGGCAGACCCTGTTTGCAGCGGCCCGCGAGGCGGCGCTGCTGTTCCAGCACGGCTGCTGCGACGGAGACCTGCCCGCACGGTTTCCCGACCCCGAGGGTACACATCTGGGCTGGCGTATCGAGGCGCCGGGGCTGCGGCTGCTGGCGCCCGACCTGCGCTCCGAGCGCAGCCGCCGCCGTGTGATGGCACGGGGCGGCTGGAGGATGATGAAGGCAGAGGTGAAACGTGCTGCGCCGGGGCAGACCTTTCTGCTGTCCAGCGTGCCCCTGCTGGGGCCGCGATTGTCGCTGCTGGAGCTGCTGATGGTGCTGACGCCACGGATGCAGAAATATGAGGATGACCTGCGCGACCAGTGGCAGAGCCGGGCGCATCGTGCCTCTTGGCGGCGGATGCTGCGCATGATGCGGGACGTGGCCGCCAAGGACGGCCAGCGGGTCACGGCGGTGTCCGGCGAAATCCACCTGGCCACGCGGGGCGAGATGGCCCTGGGCGGCGGCAAGGTTCTGCACCAGCTGGTGGCCTCCGGCATTTCCCACCGCGCCCCGCCCAAGGCTTGGGCGCGGGCACTGGGCGTTCTGTCCTGGCTGGGCGATGCGCCCCTGCCCGGCCACCCCATCCGTATCCGCAAGATCCCTGGCCAGGCCGGCCGCTATGCGGCGGAGCGGAACTATCTGATCCTCCAGCGCCAGGGGGCAGATTGGAAAGCGGTCTGGGACCTCGAGACCTCAGGACAGTCCGCCCCCCTTCAGCTTTAGCCGCAGCCGCATCTGGCCGGGGCAATGGTTTTCTTCGCAACCTGAAGCAGTTTGCCTGCGGAAATCCGCCGGTGCGCACGGCATCCGGCGCATGTCCGCCGAGGCCGCCATGCGACGGTTGAACGGCCCATTGCCCAAACGGTACCCAAGTTAAAAAGAAACAGCGGGCCAAAGCCGCAATCCCCCGAGCAGGAGCATCGCGTGAGCGTGCCGCATCAAGACATAGCCCCCCGCGGGGTCTCCCCCGCCGCCGCCATAAAGCCCTTTCAAATCCGCGGGCGGTACTTCACCGCCGTAGCGCTGCGCCCGGAGGACGGGCCGCTGGACAAGGCCTTTTATGCGGCACTGGATGCACAGCTGCGCTGGAGCCCGCATTTCTTTGACGGCGCGCCGCTGATTCTGGATCTGGCCCAGGCTCCCGGCCTGTCGCGCCCGGCTGAGCTGCGGGCGCTGACCGACAGTTTGCGCAGCCGCGGCCTGGCGGTGTTTGGGGTGCAGAATGCTTCGCCGGAACAGATCTCTGCGGCTGAGGACGCCGGGCTGATCAGCATCGCCAGCGGCAAGGATGCACCGCTGAACATGGACAGCGGCACCAAGCCGGGCACCCGCCGCGGGCTCCCCAAGAAACTGCGGCCGCCGGAAAACAGGCTGATCACTCAACCGGTGCGCTCGGGCCAGACGGTGGTGGCCGAAGGCGGCGACCTGGTGGTGGTCGGGCCGGTCAGTTCGGGCGCGGAGCTGATCGCGCGCGGCAGCATTCATGTCTACGGGCGGCTGAGAGGCCGTGCCATGGCGGGGGCCGAAGGTGACGAGAGCGCCCGGATCTTCTGCCGCGACCTGGACGCGGAGCTGCTGGCAGTCGCCGGGCTGTACCGGACAAGCGAGAATTTGGAGCCGGATCTGCTGAACCGTCCGGTGCAGGTATTCCTGCAGGACGAACGGCTGTGTGTAGAAGCCCTGGGATGAAGGCTGGGATGAGAGAGGCAGGACGAATGAGTAAAGACCTGAAACTGGAAGAGCCGCTTGGCCGGGTGATCGTGGTCACCTCGGGCAAAGGCGGCGTTGGTAAGACCACAACCTCGGCGGCAGTGGGTGCCGAACTGGCGCGGCGCGGACACAAAACGGTTGTAATCGATTTCGACGTCGGATTGCGCAACCTGGACATGATCATGGGCTGCGAGCGCCGGGTGGTGTTCGACTTCATCAACGTGATCCAGGGCGATGCCAAGCTGAAGCAAGCGCTGATCCGCGACCGGCGGCTGGAGAACCTGTCAGTGCTGCCCACGTCGCAGACACGCGACAAGGATGCGCTGACCAAAGAAGGTGTTGAGAAAGTTCTGGACGAGCTGCGCCAGGAGTTCGACTATATCATCTGCGACAGCCCTGCCGGGATTGAGCGCGGCGCCCAAATGGCGATGCATTTTGCCGATGAGGCGATTGTCGTCACCAACCCCGAAGTATCCTCTGTCCGTGACAGCGACCGGGTTCTTGGGCTGCTGAACAGCATCACCGAACGCGCCAGCAAAACCGGTGCCGAGCCGGTCAAGGCGCAGGTGCTGATCACCCGCCACGACAAGTCCCGCATCGACAGCGGCGAGATGATGCCGGTGGAGGATGTGCTGGAAATCCTGGCGGTGCCGCTCTTGGGCATCATCCCGGAAAGCACTGCGGTTCTGCGCGCCTCTAACCTGGGTGTGCCGGTGGTGATGGATGAACCGTCTGCAGCGGCAACCGCTTATGAGGACGCGGTGGGCCGGCTGATCGGCGAGCAGATCGAGATGCGGATTGCAGCCGACCCGAGGCGCGGGCTGCTGCAGCGGCTGTTCCGCCGGGCGGTGTAAGCGATGTTCGGATTTTCCCTCCGCCCCCGCAAAGCTTCTGCCAGCACCGCCAAGGAACGGCTGCAGATCCTGCTGGCGCATGAGCGCAGCGGCAGCGGCGGCGCCCGCCCCGACTGCCTGCCCCAGCTTCAGCGCGAGATTCTCGAAGTGATCCGCCGCCACATGCAGCTCGGCGACGAGGCGATCGACATCCGCATGGAGCGCGGCGACGAACTGTCGAGCCTTGAGATCAACATAGAATTCCCAGGCAAGCTGGGTGTGAATTAGGGCCGGGGCCCTGGGGGCTGCCAAGCGGCGGCCCCTGAATTATGACCGCGGGGCTGCCAAACGGCGGCCCCGGACATTTTACGAAAATCGGGCGCAGTGTTCCCACCCCTATCCTGCGCCGGGTAAGGCCAGGTTAATCCTGTCCGTGCTGTGATTGGCCTTCCGCATTTTAACTGCCGAAGGCCAATGACCTATACCTTTTCCTCCTCCAGTCCCGGCCAGGCCGGCGGTTCCGCACCGCAGGGCATCCTGCGGCTGGGGGAGCTGCTTGGCGCGCTCAGCCATGCGCTGGATCTTACCGAAGGCCAGCCCAAGGGCCATTGCGTCCGCTGCTGCTGGATCGGTATGCAGGCCGCGCGGGAGCTGGAACTGCCGCCGCAGGCGCTCTCCGACCTCTATTTCACGCTGCTGCTGAAGGATCTGGGGTGCAGCTCCAACGCGGCCCGCATCTGCCAGCTGTACCTGACCGATGATCTGTCCTTCAAACAGAACTTCAAGACGGTGAGCGGCTCACGGCAGGGCATCGAATTCCTGCTGCGCAACACCGCGCTGGGGGCCAGCCCGCTGCAGAAGCTGAAAACGCTGGGCCACGTGATTGCCAGAAACGGCCAGCTGGCGGGCGAGCTGATCGAGACCCGCTGCAACCGCGGCGCCGGTATTGCCCGGCAGATGCGCTTTTCCGAGGATGTGGCAGAGGGCATCGCCAGCCTGGATGAGCACTGGGACGGCGGCGGCCAGCCGCAGGGCCTGGAAGGCGCCGCAATCCCGTTGTTTGCGCGCATCGCGCTGATGGCGCAGGTAGCAGACGTCTTTGCCGCTAGCGCAGGGGCAGAGGCCGCCGCGGCGGAGCTGGAAGCCCGCGCAGGCAGCTGGTTCGACCCGGACCTTGTGCCGGTATTCACCGCGGTGATCCGCCGCCCCGGCTTCCTGGCGGATTTGCAGGACCCCGCGCTGGAGGCAGAGGTCTTTGCCACCCCGCAGGCGCAGCATATCCATGCCTTGGATGAAGATTACCTGGATGAGATCGCCCGGGCGTTTTCGCTGGTGATCGACGCCAAGAGCCCCTTTACCCACGGCCATTCGCAGCGGGTGGCGCGTTATACCGGGCTGATCTGCGACCAGCTGGGCTACTCCCCCGGACGCCGCCGCTGGATGGTGCGGGGGGCCCTGTTGCATGACATCGGGAAACTTGGTGTCTCCAACACCATCCTGGACAAGCCCGGCAAGCTGACGGATGAGGAGTTCGCCCTGATGAAACGGCACCCGGTACTGGGCCATGAGGTGCTGAGCAGGATTGCCGCCTTCCGGGAGCTTGCCGATGTGAGCGCGGCGCATCATGAGCGGCTGGACGGCAAGGGCTACCCGTATGGTATGGATGCCAGCCAGCTGACGCAGGATATGCGGGTGATGGCAGTGGCCGATATCTTTGACGCGCTGACCGCCGAACGCCCCTACCGGTCAGCGCTGCCGCTGGAGAAGACCTATGCCATCATGGATGACCTTGCAGGCCCCGGCATCGACCCGGACTGCTATGCTGCGCTGCAGGATGCGGTGACCGCCAGCGGCTGGCCCTCGGCCTCGGACGCGGGGCTGCCCGAAAGCACGTGGGAACTTCCGGCCGCTGAACGCAGCGCCTAGCTGGCGAGGTTGCGGTTCTTCTGAGAATATAGCGCCAGCGCCGTCACCTGCCCCGCCACGATGGCCGAGAACATCAGCAGCGCCGACAGGCCGATGCTGGCGTCTGCCATCAGTGTCTCATTGAACAGCGACTGCGTCGCACTCATCAGCACCCGGCTGCCGGGAACCAGGATCAGGATGCCCTGCACGATGTAGATGGCACCGGTGAGGTTCAGCGTCTTGGCCAGCCAGGTGCCGTACAGCGTGATGCACATGGCGGTGACCCAGGTGCCGACGATCCAGCCGCCGCCAAAGCCCAGATAGAGCGGCCCCCACATACCCAGCACGGTGACCGGCAGCGCCCGCAGGATGTCCACCATCCGCGCGTTGAAGATTATCCCGATGGAAAACGACAGCGCCGGCAGCGCCAGATATGGCATCCACCACAAGACCCCGTTCACGTTCTCCACTTGCGGCGTTGCCCCCCACAGCGCGGCGCCGATGCTGACGCCGATGTAAATGCCGATGAACAGTTTCATCAGCACAAAAATCGACTGGGCAAACAGGCTGGAACCTGAGATCACGTCATTGAAGGCGAGGCATTCCAGCGAGTTGGCAATCGACAGCCCCGGCACGAACAGCACAATGGCGGCGATGCAGGTGCCCCAGACCGGCACCTCTACCCCCATGCTGCTGACCAGCGAGACCGCCAGCCCCGCGACCAGCGCCGACAGGAATTCAACCAGGATCACCCGGTCGCCGCGGCAGAACAGCTGGCAGAGCCAGACCAAGAAGCCCAGCACCGCCGACAGCGCGATTGTCGTCAGCGCGCTGCCGATGAGGGTCAGGAAGGCGGGCGGGATGGCGATGTTGGCCAGCATGATCAGCCAGCCGGGATAGCGGCCCGGCTCCTCGATCCCCGGGTCCTCCACCGCGTTGATGCGGATGATGGTGCGCGCCAGCAGGCTGAGGTTGATTTGTGCGGGCTCCAGGCGGCGGATGATGAACTGGTTGTCCTCGTCCGGGAACTGGCAGGAGATCGAGGTGGGGGTGGCCTGCACGATCACGTTGATGCCTTGCTTCCTGGCATAGAACTGCAGGTATTTCTCGATCTTGTAGGGCGCGCAGCCGCTGCGGTGCAGGGTCTCGCCGGTGTCGGCGATGTTGCGGAGCTGAGAGAGCGGTGCCATGTGCCGGAAGCCGTTGTTATCTGGAGCCTTTGGGTCGCACCCCCTTAATGGATGCGGGGCGCGGCGGCGAGTGCGGATTTTGCATGGCGGCCTGCGCTGGGTGCAAGGCTTCCTGACTGCTGCCTCTTGCTGGCGGCGCGGTTTCGGCCCATATCTGAAGCATGCTGCGCCTTCTGCCGATCCTGCTGGCCGTTGCCTATGGCCTTGTGATGTACCGGATTTCGATCTGGCGCACCCACCGGGAGCTTGACCAGCGCTCGACTGAGCTGGCCGACCCCAGGCTCAAACAGCTGACTGACCGGCTGGCGGCGGCGCTGAACATTGCCCGCATCCCGGTGCATATCTACGAGGTCGACCCGGTGAACGGGCTGGCAGCGCCGGACGGCAGGATCTTCATTACCCGCGGATTCTACCGCAAGTACCAGAACGGTGAGGTCAGCGCCGAGGAAATGGCCTCCGTGATTGCGCACGAGCTGGGCCATGTGGCGCTGGGGCATGCGAAGAAGCGGATGATTGATTTCTCCGGCCAGAACGCGCTGCGCACCGCGCTGATGATCATTCTCGGGCGCTACATTCCCTTTGTCGGGCCGTGGATTGCCGGGGTGCTGACATCGTTGCTCGCGGCGCGGCTGTCGCGCGGCGATGAGTATGAAGCCGATGAATACGCCGCTGCACTGCTGACAAAGGCAGGCATCGGCCTCGCCCCGCAGAAAAGCCTGTTTGCCAAGCTGGAAGAGCTGACGCAATCGCGCGCGGGCATGGCACCGGCCTGGCTGATGAGCCATCCCAAAACCGAAGAGCGCATCGCCGCGCTGGAGCGGCTGGAAGCGAAATGGTCCAGGGGCTGAGCCTGCGGCACGGGCGGGATTGAGGGGCCGGCCCCTCAAACTCCCCGGAGTATTTCAGGAAAGATGAAATCGCGGTCAGGCTGACAATGCCTTGGCGAGCCGTGGCAATCGGGCCTTCTTGAGCAGCGGGCGGATCTCCCAGCTGCCGCCAGAGAGGCGGTTTGCCTCCGCGAGCACCTGGTTGCCAAGCGCCTCCAATCCGGTGCTGTCCTCAAGCCAAAAACGGTAGAGGAGTTCATCCGGGCCAATGCGCTCCAGGCCTTCCTCTGCCAATGTGTGGCGGGGGAAGTCCTTGTTGTTCACTGTCACGATACCGTCGGCATGCCCTGCGATAGCAGCGGCCAGCACATGGGTGTCTGCGCTGTCAGGAAGCCAGAGGCGGGCCTCAGTACCTGGGGCCGGAGCAACTTCGGCCTTGGGCCAATGAGCCCGGACCAGGGCGATTTCCGCCTTCGCTTGCGCTGCGCCCTCAGGGCCGAGTTTCAGCGCCGCGCGTCCCCACTCGCCCAGAATGCGGGCAGACCAGAGCGGGGTGAAATGGCCCAGCCCCGCCGCGCCCAGCAACATCTCCCGCATCACGGTCGGGTAGAGCACGCAAGTGTCGAGGAGCAGCTTCACCCGTTTCAATCCAGCCGGAAAAACACGGCCTTCAGATAGCCGCTTTCGGCCAGCTGCGGCAGCTGCGGGTGGTCTGGGCCGGCGTAGCCGGTGTGGATCAGCGCAGCCCGGCGGCCTGCCTTGCCAATGCCGCGGGCCGAAGCGTTGCGGAACCTGGTGAGATCGGCGGCGTGCGAGCAGGAACAGAGGCCCAGGTAGCCACCGGGTTTCACCAGTGGTGCGGCCAGCTTGGCGACGCGCTCATAGGCGCGCAGGCCAGCCTCAAGCGCCTGTTTCGACGGTGCAAAGGCGGGCGGGTCGCAGATCACCACGTCAAAGCTCTCGCCTTCCTCAGCCAGCGCGACCAGCACTTCGAAGGCATCGCCCTGGCGGGAGGTGAACTTTTCCTGGTGGCCGCTGGAGGCGGCGCCCTGCACAGCCAGTTCGAGTGCTGCTGCCGAGCCGTCGACGCAGGTCGCATGCCCTGCCCCGCCTGCCAGCATCGCAAGGCCAAAGCCGCCGACGTGGGAGAACACGTCCAGCACCTTGGCGCCCGGCGCAGTCAGGCGGGCGGCAAAGGCGTGGTTTTCCCGCTGGTCGAAGAACAGCCCGGTCTTCTGGCCGCCGGTGAGGTCGGCCATATAGGTGGCGCCGTTCATTTGAACCGGCACCGGCGCGGCAGGGGCCTCGCCCCGCAGGGTCAGGTTCACGTCGTCCAGCCCCTCCAGGGAGCGGGTGCGGCCGGAAGCGTTTTTCAGGATCACCTCGGCGCCGGTCACCTCCGCCAGCGCGGCGGAGAGCATGTCCAGATGCGCCTCGGCCCAGGCGGCGTTGGGCTGGACCACGCAAGCCGCACCAAAGCGGTCGATCACCACACCGGGAAGCCCGTCGGATTCTGCGTGCACCAGCCGGTAGAAGGGCGCGTCATAGAGCTGTTCGCGCATTTCCAGTGCACGGGAGAGGCGAGCGGCGAACCAGGCCTGATCAATCACCGCCTCCGGGTCGCGGTCAAGCATCCGGGCGATGATCTTGCTTTCCGGGTTCACGGAGACCAGTCCCAGAGGGCGCTGTGCCTCATCCTCCAGCACCGCCAGGGTGCCGGGCGCCAGCTTGCGGGTACGCCGGTCGGTCACCAGCTCGTTGGCATAAACCCAGGGAAACCCGTGCCGGATGGCGCGGGCGTTGGACTTGGGTTTCATTTTCACACGGGGGCGCTGCGGCGCATCGGAGGAGGCTGTCATGGCCCCCTCATATCCTTAAGCCAGGTACAGGAAAAGGGGCCGCTTCACCTCTGCCTTCAGAACATTAGCCCGGAGTTGGGTCTGTGTGCCCAGCAAGCTTGTCACCGTTCGCGCGAGCGCCAGCCGCCGCGGCGGCGCGGCTTTTCCGCGCCAGCCAAACCGTCGCGCAGCACAGCCGTCATCGGGTGATCCGGCTGTTCGCTGCCGTAGCGCTCCAGCAGCGCCTGGATATCGGCGCGGCTGTCGCGAGCGGCGTCCATGCCCAGCGCCCAGTCAAAGAAGATGCTGCGGCATTGCGCGCCGGTAATGCCGTCGATCCGGTAGGATTCGTAGATCAGACCGCGCGGGTCCTGTTCAATGCTGCCCTTCTTCATCCGCCCCTTCCTCTTGCAAGGCTTCCCCTATGATCGCAGCACAGCGTGAGTAGCGGGCCTGCAGTTCCTGCTCCAGCTCTTCCAGCCGGGCATAGCCGGTGGTGCGGCAAAGGAACTGCGCCCCGCCCTCCCCTATACCATCGGAGTCGATGGCTTTGCCGGAGAGCAGCCGCGCTGCGCATTGCACGGACCAGAATAGACGGTAACTGGCGCCGAGGTATTCTGCATCCGCGTCACTCAGCCATCCGGCAGCGACAGCACCGGCCAGGCCCGCGGCCACATCGCGCGCGCCGGAGCCGGACGTCAACGCGCCTGCTTGGGAAATCAGCTCCACATCCATCATCCGGCCGGGCCCGTTCTTGGCGTCCCAAACGCCCGCCGGCGCCTTGGCGGCAGCAAGCCGCGTGCGCATCTGCGCTACCTCTTGCAGCACCTTGCCGCGTTCCCGCGGCTGCGCCAGGAAGCCTGCCCGGAAATCCTCGATTTCCGCAGCCAGGCTGTCCTCCCCGGCCACCACCCGCGCGCGGGTCAATGCCAGATGCTCCCAGACCCAGGCCTCGTTCTGCTGGTAGAGGGTAAACCCCGCCAGGCTGACCGCCACCGGGCCCTGCGTGCCGGAGGGGCGCAACCGCATGTCGACCTCATAAAGGCGGCCTTGGGACATCGGGGCGGAAAGCGCCGTGACAAAGGCCTGGGTCAAACGGGCGTAGTAGGGGCGCGTTGCCAGCGGGCGTTTGCCTTCGGACATCTCCTCCGTGCCGGGATCATAGATCACGATGATGTCGAGATCGGATTGCGCGTGGATCTGCCCGGCACCGAGCGAGCCCATCGCCAGCACCGCTGCGCCCCGGCCCGGCGGCGGACCGTGCTTGCGGGAGAAGTGATCCACCACTTCCGGAGTGATCCCGGCGATCACCACCTCGGCCAATTCGGCGTATTGCGCCCCAGCCTGGCGGCCGTCGATCAGCCCGCGCAGGTGGTGCACCCCGATGCGGAAGTGCCATTCCTTGCACCAGCGCCGGGTGGCGTCGAGGCGGGATTCATAATCGCCTTCCAGGGCCAGGCGGCGATCCAGTTCTTCCCGCAGCTTGGCGCTCCCCGGCCAGGGGTCGAAGAACGAACCGCCGATCACGGCGTCGAACACGGCAGAGTTTCGGGACAGGAAGCTGGCCAGCTCGCGGGAAGTGCCGGCGATGTCGATCAGCAGGTCGATGAGCTGCGGATTTGCGCCGAACAGCGAGAACAGCTGCACCCCGGCAGGCAGCCCCGCCAGGAAACCGTCGAGCGCCAGCAGCGTCTCCGCCGGTTTGGCGGTCTTGGCGACCCGGGCCAGCAGTTCCGGCTTCAACCGTTCAAAGATCTGCGCACCGCGGGCCGAGCGCAGCGCCGGGTAAGTCGGCCAGCGGGCGATTACGGCGCCGTCGAGTTCGGCCGTATCCGCCGGCACGGCAGCAGGCGGCGGAGCGGCGCCCGGGGAAAAGAATCCCTCGGTCAGCGTATGCACCTCTTCCAGGCGCTCCTTTATTTCCGCCATCAGCTCGGCCGGGTCACGGTCCATCAGGCAAGCGACCCGGGCGATCCCGTCCTCGGATTTCGGCATCCGGTGGGTCTGGGCGTCATGCACCATCTGGATGCGGTGCTCGACCTCGCGGTGGGCGCGGTAATGGGCAGTCAGGGTGTCTGCCACCTCTGGCGGCACCCAGCCTTTGTCCGCCAGCGCCGCCAGCCCCTCGGCTGTGCCGCGCAGGCGCAGGCTCTCGTCGCGCCCGCCTGCAATCAGCTGCCGGGTCTGGGTGAAGAACTCGATCTCGCGGATGCCGCCGCGGCCCAGCTTCATATCGTGGCCCGGAACATGCAGGGCACCGCCGGTGCCCTTGTTCTCGCGGATGCGCAGGCGGATGTCGTGGGCGTCCTGAATGGCGGCAAAATCCAGGTGCCGCCGCCACACAAAGGGGCGCAGGGTGCTGAGGAAACGCTCCCCTGCCTTGATGTCGCCGGCACAGGGGCGGGCTTTGATATAGGCGGCACGTTCCCAGGTTCGGCCCAGGCTTTCATAATAGCGTTCGGCCGCTTCCATCGCCAGGCAGACGGGTGTCACCGCCGGGTCCGGCCGCAGCCGCAGGTCGGTGCGGAACACATAGCCGTCGCCGGTGCGGTCGCTGAGCGCCGCGCACATGTTCTTGGTCGCGCGCACCATGCCCTGGCGTGCCTCATAGAAATCATCCGGGTCGAAACGTGTTTCGTCGAACAGGCAGATCAGGTCGATGTCAGAGCTGTAGTTCAGCTCATGTGCGCCCATCTTGCCCATTGCCAGAATTGTGAGCCCGCCTGCGGTCTCCACGTCATCTTCCGTCAGCCCCGGCAGTTTTTTACGCCGGATCAGCGTCGCGATCTCCGCCTTGATGGCAACATCTGCGCTCAGCCCGCCGAATTCCGTCAGCGCACCGGTCACCTGCTCCAGGCTCCAGCCGCCGCTGAGGTCGCACAGCGCGGTCAGCAGCGCCAGCCGCCGCTTGGCCTGACGCAGGCCGGGTTTGAGCTGTGTGCCTTCCAGCGCGCGGCAGTCCGCCAGCACGCTGCGCAGCGCCGCATCCGGGTCCTGCAGCGCTTCCGGCAGCCAGCCCGCCTCCCGCGCTGTCAGCTCCTTGAGATAGGGGCTGGAGCCGCAGGCTCCGGCCACCAGATCCGCCAGATCGCCGTTCAGCGCCGGTACAAGCGCGCGCGCTTCGGCGCCAAGTTCGGGGTCAAAGGGGCGGGGAATGCGGGTGATCTGCAGGGCGGTCGTCATGCTCCCGACACTGTTCCCGCTGCACCGCCGCGTCAATGGCCGAATTGCCGCTCCGCACTAAGCGAGGCCCGGTGCCGGCGCGCGTTTTAAAGGTTGCCATGGCCCCACTTTAGCATCTGCGTCTAGCCGCAGAGGACGCAGGATTGCGCCAACCGCTGACGGTCCGGCGTCTGAAGAACTAGTAATTGCCTTATCAGCAAGACAATTGCCCCTTGCGCATCTGAGGACCTGGCCGCAGCAGAAGATGTGAAAAAGATTTACATGAAGCCTTGAAACCTCTGCGGCGGCTTCCGATATGCAGTAATGTGAAAGGGATTTACATACACCCGAAACCTGGAGGACCCTGATGACGAGTTTCACCCCAACCGCCCCCCATGCACCGGTGCAGGGCTGGTTTTCCCGCAGCGAAGCCTGGCTGGACAGCAAGGGCAAAGGCGCCTGGATAGCCGCCATGGTGCTTGGCTTTGTTTTCTTCTGGCCAGTGGGCCTGGCCCTTCTTTTCTACATGATCTGGAGCAAACGAATGTTCAGCAAATCCTCCTGCCGCCACAAAGGCAAAACCTGGGCACGTCACGGCTTCTCTGCGATGAAACCTTCAGGCAACAGCGCCTTTGACGCCTACAAAGCCGACACGCTGCGCCGCCTGGAACAGGAGCAGCATGATTTCGAAGCTTTCCTGGAACGCCTGCGCGAAGCCAAGGACAAAGCCGAATTCGACCAGTTCATGGATGAGCGCGCCCGCGCCGCCGATCATGGCGATGACGCGGAGGACGAGGACCAAGACGGCGGCGAACCCAAGCGCCATTAAGCTGCCCTCCTCCTCCGGCTGCCCCGCCCCGTCCGGGCGGGGCTTCCTCTACCTGCTTCTTCCTCCTCGCAAAGGACCCCATACATGACCGCCCTGCCCGATCCCGACTACCAGGCAGAATTCTATGCGTCTGTTCCGGCCAAGCGGCTGATCGCCTGGATCATCGACAGCATCCTGATCTTTACCCTCAGCGCTGTTGCGGTGGTGCTGACCGCCTTTACCGGCCTGCTGATCTGGCCGCTTTTGTATCTGGCGGTGGGCTTTGCCTACCGGACCGTGACAATCGCCAACGGCTCCGCCACCTGGGGGATGCGCTTTGCCGGGATCGAGCTGCGCGACAGCACCGGCCGGCGGCTCGACAGCGGCCTGGCAGCACTGCACACCGCGGGCTACTCCATCTCGCTGGGCTTTCCGGTCCTGCAAGTGATCTCGATTATTCTGATGCTGACCTCGCCGCGCGGCCAGGGGCTGACCGACCATTTCCTCGGCACCGTAATGCTGAACCGCCGGGTTTGAGCGAAATCCGCAAGAGCCCGTTAAACCATTTTCCACAAGGCTACTTGGCGCATCGGAACCGCATTGCTATCATCAGCTGGAGTATCTGCCGCCCGTTGCAGGCGTCCGTTCCATCTGCCCCGCAAAACCGCTGAAGAGTTCCGATGCGCCATACCCTTCCCATTGCTCCTCAGTTCTACGTGACAGCCCCGCAGCCCTGCCCCTATCTGGCGGGCAGGATGGAGCGGAAGCTGTTTACCGCGCTGCAGGGCGACGGGGTGGAGCAGCTTAATAACAGCCTCAGCCAACAGGGCTTCCGGCGCTCGCAGAACGTGCTTTACCGGCCCTCCTGCTCGGAGTGTTCGGCCTGCCTGTCCGCGCGGATCGATGTTTCGGCCTTCACCCCAACCCGCAGCCAGAAACGCACGCTCAAGCGCAACGCCCGTCTGGAGCGGCGGGCGACATCGCCCTGGGCGACCGAGGATCAGTTCGCCCTGTTCCGCCGCTATCTGGACAGCCGCCATGCCGATGGCGGCATGGCTGACATGGACGTCTTCGAATACGCCGCGATGATTGAGGAAACCCCGGTCCGCAGCCGGGTGGTGGAATATGCCGAAGAAGGCAGCAACCAGCTGACCGCTGTATCGCTCACCGATGTGCTGGAGGACGGGCTCAGCATGGTCTATTCTTTCTACGCGCCGGACCAGCCGCAGAACTCGCTCGGCACCTTCATGATCCTCGACCACATCAGCATCGCGCGCGAGGCGGGCCTTCCTTACGTCTACCTCGGCTATTGGGTGCCCGGCAGCCAGAAGATGGGCTACAAGGCCAAATTCTCAGGCCTTGAGATCTATCATCAGAGCGAATGGAAGAAGATGACCGACCCGGCGGAATTCGAGGCGGCCAGCCACCCGCTGTCGACCGATCCGATCGCCGAACAGGTCGCCAACATCCAGCTGCCTGAACATCCCATACACCGCAGCCGCTGATGCAATACCTCCACGCAATTTCCTTGGTGGTGCCCGATTACGACGCCGCCATCGCCTTCTACTGCGGCCAGCTCGGCTGGCAACTGGCCGAGGACATCGATCAGGGCGGCAAACGCTGGGTGCGCATTCTGCCACCGGGTGCTTCGCAGGGCAGCCTGGTGTTGGCCCGTGCCGAAGGCCCTGAGCAGCAGGCCGCCATCGGCAACCAGTTCGGCGGCCGCGTCGGGCTGTTCCTCGCCACAGACAGCTTTGAGCGCGACTATTCCGCCATGCTGGCCCAGGGCGTGACCTTCGAGGAAGACCCGCGGCACGAGCCTTACGGCACCGTCGCTGTCTGGCGCGATCCCTTCGGCAACCGCTGGGATCTGATCCAGTTCACCTGAGACCTGCGCCGCTCCATTTCATCTTTCAAGAAGCACTCCAGGGTGAATTGGCCCTCGGCCAAG
Organism: Leisingera sp. ABM4_103; assembly: GCF_056158685.1. NCBI lineage: Bacteria > Pseudomonadati > Pseudomonadota > Alphaproteobacteria > Rhodobacterales > Roseobacteraceae > Leisingera > Leisingera sp. ABM4_103. The sequence goes on from NZ_JBSWTU010000005.1 coordinate 3,703,069, forward strand.
AGGGGCAGCGCCCCTCCCCCCTGCAGGAAAAGCAAAGGGGCCCGCTTGGGGCCCCTTTTTCCGTTTTCCTGTCCTGCGTCCCGGATCAGTTCGGGATCAGCGCCGGCACGATGGTCACGATCGACGGGAAGGCCCACAGGATGGCGATGCCCACCACCTGGATCAGCACGAAGGGCACGATCCCGCGGTAGATATGGGCTGTCGTCACCTCCTTGGGGGCAACCCCGCGCAGGTAGAACAGCGCGAACCCGAAGGGCGGTGTCAGGAACGAGGTCTGCAGGTTCACCGCCACCATGATGGTCACCCACTTCGGATCGAAAGACCCGCCATAGATCACCGGCCCCACGATCGGGATCACGATGTAGATGATTTCCAGGAAGTCGAGCACGAAGCCCAGGAAGAACAGCACCAGCATCACGATCAGGAAGACCGTCATCTCGTTGTCAAAGCTCTTCAAGAACTGCTGGATATAGTGCTCGCCCCCAAAGGAGATCACCACCAGGTTCAGAAGCTGCGAGCCGATCAGGATGGTGAAGACCATCGAGGTCACCTTGGCAGTTTCCCGCACCACCGGGGTCAGGACGCCCGATTTGAACAGCACCCAGCAGCCGAACAGCAGCCCGAACAGCGCATAGAGATACGCGGCATAGGCGACAATGAAGGCAATCCAGGTTTCAACCGAGACCCCGCCCTGGTTCACCCGCAGGTCGAAGTTCATGCCGACCAGGATGCACAGCATCACCGCAAAGGTGGACCAGATGATGATCTTGCCGGAGCGCCCCTCGTCCTGCAGCTTGCGGTAGGCCGCCAGCATGATGGCGCCGCCAGCCCCCAGCGCCGCAGCCGGCGTCGGGTTGGTGATGCCGCCCAGGATCGAGCCCAGCACCGCAACAATCAGAACCAGCGGCGGGAATACCACCCGGATCAGATCGTTCCTGGCGCAACGGGCAGCCGCCTCGCGGCAGCCCCATAGCGCTAGCAGCAGCGGCAGCGCGATCCACAGCACCGTTACGCCCGCCGATGTGGTCGGCGCAATCGCCACCAGATCCACCAGCGCAATCAGCAGGATGCCGATAGCCCCCAGGATCAGCGGCTTGGCATCGCGCGAAGGCGCCACGCCGCGGCCGAACGCCAGCACCAAGCCCAGCACAATCATGATCACGCTGATGCCGGTGCCGATCGGCGCCGCAGCGGCGATCTTGGCTTCGCGGGCAGCGGCGATTTCCTCTTCGCTCAGCTTCGCAGCCAAAGCCACGCCGCCAGCTGCGTCGATGGCTTCCTGTTCCGCAACGGCGGCGTCCCAGGCCTCCTGCCCGTGCAGGTCGATCATGGCCTCCTGGCACTGCGGTCCGACATTGGTGCGCAGCGAAGCGGTCTCACCGGCGTCCGAGAAGGTCGAGACGGTGATGTTCTGGCTGCCGATCACATTGAAGCTCGACAACAGAATCGCGCCGCCGATCAGTGCCGCCGGAACCGCCAGGAACCAGGTCAGGCCTTCATTGCGGGTGATCACCTCGCCGGTGCCGCCTTCGATGGTCACCGCGGGCGCCTTGTGCGGGTTCAGCAGCGCATAGCCAAAGGCGTAAGTTGCATACAGAAGCGCCAGCAGGATGCCCGGCAGCAGCGCCGCCTGGAACAGGGTCCCGACCGAGACCACCGCCGGCTCACCCAGGTAGGTGAGCGCGTCGGAGCAGCCTGCCTCCATCGCGCGGGTCTCCTGCGCGGTCGAGTAAAGGTCGCCCGCCAGCGTGCCCAGGAGAACGATCACGATCGACGGCGGAATGATCTGGCCCAGCGTGCCCGACGCCGCGATCACACCGGTCGCCAGTTCCGGCGAGTAGTTGTTGCGCAGCATGGTGGGCAGCGCCAGCAGGCCCATGGTCACCACAGTCGCGCCAACGATACCGGTGGAGGCCGCCAGGAAGGCGCCCACAACCACGATCGACACCGCCAAACCGCCCGGCAGCGGCCCGAAGACGCGCGCCATGGTGGTCAGAAGGTCGTTGGCGATCTTGGACCGCTCCAGGGTGATGCCCATCAGAACGAACATCAGCACTGCCAGCAGGGTTTCAATCGACGCGCCCGCCAGCACCCGTTCGTTCATGCGGTTGACGATGAAGGAGATGTTGCGGTCCAGCGCCACTTCCCAGCCCTGGATGAACACGGGCTCGGCGATCCTTGGCAGGTCCGGATAGCGGAAGGTGGATATTTTGTCGGGCCTGATGCCCGTACTCACCAGATCACGGTAGGCCTGCGACGAGGTGTCGATGGCCTGGTGGATCAGGATGCCGGCACTGTCCAGCGCGGCGATGATCCCGAAGGAGATGATCCCGGCACCGCCGATGGCAAAGGCCACCGGAAAGCCGGAGAGGATGCCCCCGAAGAGGCAGAAAAATACGATGAGCAGGCCGATCTCGACGCCATCAAGTCCAAATAGCATGTTTCCGACGTCCCTTAATGCGTGCCTTCGTAGGCTTCTTCACCCTCTCCAAGGCTGTCCTTGTCGAGGTATTTGTTTTCACTGCCCTGGCCTTCGACGAACTCCAGGAAGGAGCGGTAGAAGAAGGCTATGGCGTGCAGGAAGACGAGACCGGCGAAGGCGATCAGCAGGATCTTGAACAGGAAGTAGGCGTTGAACCCGTTCGGGCTGAAGCCAATGGTTTCCACGTTCCAGCGCAGCGCGCGGGATTTCATTACCAGCCGCTCAAGCGTGTCCGAGGCCGAGGGGTTCGGCACAATGAGGTGCCGCCACAGGAAGAACCAGCCGTACATCCACGTCAGGACCGCAGCAGGCATCATGAAGATCAGCGAGCCGATCATGTCCACGACCTTCTTGGCGCGGAAACTGATGCCGGAATAGATCAGGTCCACCCGCACGTGGCCGCCCTGAACAAAAGTGTAGGTCACACAAAGGCAGACCACCAAGGCGTTGTAAAACTTCAGTTCTTCGGCAAACCAGCTGATGTCCTGGCTGAACGGGATACCAAAGCCGAAGCTGATGTCCGGCCGCGCGAACACACGCTGCATGAAGACGATGATGATTTGCTGCAGCACCATCAGAAGGCCTGCCCAGGCAAAGAAACGGCCGACGGTGTTGGCCAGCCCCTCCAGGCCCCGCACCATGCCCCACATGAAGCCGCGGAAGTAGAGGCCGATGCCTGTCAGCACCAGGAAGGTGGTGAAGACGACAAAGAAAAACTCGACCGAGCCGCCATAGTAGACGAAGCGCATGATCGAGGCCTTGTCGGACCAGTCGAGCCAGAGCTGCGGATGGGTGACGGCGTAGCCGAGATTATAAAAGGCGCCGGCGATGTTCTGGATCAGCCAGACAAGTCCGCCCCAGATTGCGCCAAAGAAGGTGATGCCACTCTCTTCCTGCATGTTTCCCCCGGGAAGATTGCTGCGAAGCTGCGGTGGCAGGCTGGGCTCACGGCTCTGATGGCCGGCCCGTCTGCACTGCGTGCAACTGCATGTGGATCCCCCGCCTGCGGCGGAGGATCCGGTTAATGCCAGTCAGGCGGATCAGCCCAGGACGCGGTCGCGCTGTACGCGGTAGGCGCCTTCGGATTTGGTGATCCAGCCGGAGGAGGCTTTCATCGAGGATTCCACGCTGTTGCGGATCTTGGCAAACAGCTCGTCGCCCATGAACTCGTCCAGGGTGTCCTTGGTGGCCTGGCCGAAAGCGTCCCAGACGCTGTCCGGGAATTCCAGGGTCTTCACGCCGCCGGACTGCAGGCGCTGCAGCGCTGCACCGTTGTTGTTCATGAACTGCGCCAGGCTCCACTGGTGGCCGGCAGCGGCCGCCATTTCGATGATCTTCTGGTGCGCAGGCGAAAGGCTTTCGAAGACTTCGCGGTTGGTGGCAACCGACAGCGCCGCGCCCGGCTCGTGGAAGCCCGCAGTGTAGTAGGTCTTGGTGATTTCCTGGAAACCGGCCTTCTCATCCGCCCAGGGGCCGATCCACTCGGTGCCGTCGATGGCGCCGGAGGAGAGCGCCTGATACACTTCGGAGCCCGGAATGTTCTGCACCGAGGCGCCCAGCTTGCCCAGCGCCTTGCCGCCCAGGCCCGGCATCCGGAATTTGAGACCGTTGAAGTCTTCAGGGCCAGAGATTTCCTTGTTGTACCAGCCGCCGGACTGCGGGCCGGTGTTGCCGCCGATGAAGGACTTCAGGCCGAAAATCTGGCCCAGCTCATCATGCAGCGCCATGCCTTCGCCGTGGTAGTACCAGTTGGTCAGTTCCTGCGGGGTCATGCCAAAGGGCACGGCGGTGAAATAGGCGTAGCCCGGGTGCTGGCTGACGAAGTAATAGTCGGCCGCGTGATACATGTCGGCCTGGCCTGCGGTCACGGCGTCGAAAACTTCGAACGCGCCAACCAGCTCGCCTGCGGCTTTCAGGTCGATGGTCAGCGAGCCATCGGACATAGCGGTAATGGCGTCGGCAACATACTGCGCAGAATCATGCACACCTGCCAGACCGCGGCCCCAGGTGGTAACCATGGTCAGGGTGCGGTTGCCCTGGGCATAGGCCGGCGCAGCCAGGGTGCTGGCTGCTGCGGCGGAGCCGCCCAGTGCGGACGTTTTCAAGAAAGAACGGCGATCCATTAATTATTCCTCCCATTAGCATTCGGATTGCCCGGAAGGTCCCCCCCGGGCGGATCGGTTCGAGTGCGGCCAGCCTAGCGGCGGCGAACTTTATGTGAATACCTAGTACTGCGTAGAACGGCACGTTTTTCGCGGTTGCGAGGGAGAAGTTGACGCATTTCTTGCGCGAATTGGCAGGGTTAAGCACATGCAAAGGGTGCGAACGTGCCCCGCCTCTTTGATTCCTCTGGGCGGCTGCGCAATGATTCGGTACAAGAATCTGACCAATTCCAGGACCCCGCTTATGCGCCTGTTCGAAACACTTTTGCGCCCTACCTACGCGCAGAAACTGTCGCTTCTGATGACCCTGCCGCTGATCGTGGCGGGCACAGCGATTGCGGTTCTGGTGGGCTACCAGTCGCGCGCTCTGGCGGAGCGCGAGATACAGGCGCTGGAGGTGCAGCTCCTGGAGGCCAAGAAGGCGGAACTGCGCAACTACGTGACCCAGGCCCGCAACGGCTTTGCCCATATCTATGGCCTGGCGGCACCGGACGATACGCAGGCCAAGGAACAGGTGGCGCAGATCCTCAGCGCGATGATCTACGGCAAGGACGGGTTCTTCTTTGTCTACGACTACGACGGCACCAATCTGGTCAGCCCGCGGCAGACCGAGTTCATCAACCGAAACTGGGCAGGCCTGACCGACAGCGCGGGCGTGCCGGTAGTGGATGAGTTCATCCGCCTGGCCCGCGACGGCGCCGGCTGGCACAGCTTCACTTGGGAGAAGCCCTCGACAGGGGAAGAAGCGCAGATGATCGCCTATGTGCTGGGCCTGCAGGACTGGCAATGGGCCATTGGCACCGGCGTGTTCATCGACGATGTGCTGGCCACGGTGGCCGCCTCGCGCGCCGAGGTGGAGGCGCGCGTGCGGCGCACGTTCATTTATATTGGTGCCATCACCCTGATTTCGCTGATGCTGGTTTTTGGCTCCGGCATGTTCCTGAACATCCGCGAGCGGCGGCTGGCCGATGCCAAGCTCAAGGAACTGACCCAGCGGGTGTTCGACGCCCAGGAGGAAGAGCGCGGCCGCGTGGCGCGGGAGCTTCATGACGGGATCAGCCAGCTGCTGGTGGGGGTGCGCTATGCCTTGGACAACACCCGCCGCCGCCTGACCCGCGGCGATGGCGAGGGCGCGGTGGCGCCGCTCGAAAAGGGCACGGAAAACCTGCTGACCGCCATCACCGAAGTGCGCCGTATCAGCCGCGACCTGCGCCCGGGTGTGCTGGACGATCTGGGGCTCGGTCCCGCGCTGAAAGCGCTGACCGATGACTTTGCAGCGCGAACGGGGATCGAGACGGCATTCTCTACCGTGGTCTTCCGCAACCGGCTGGACCAGGACTCCAAGATCGCGCTCTACCGTATCGCCCAGGAAGCGCTGACCAATATCGAGCGCCATGCGGAGGCCACTAAGGTCAGCATCGACCTGCGCGGCCATACCAAAGGCGCCACCATGCGGATCACCGATAATGGCCGCGGCTTGCCGCCCAGGGACGCGCGCACCGGCCCCGGGATCGGGCTGCGCAACATGCAGGAACGGATCGAGCAGCTTGACGGCACCTTGCGCATTCTGTCATCACGGGGCACCCAAAGCGGCACGGTGATTGAGGCAAGCCTGCCTCTCAGCCATTTGCTGCCGCCGGGCGAGGAGGGAACGTCTGCACAACTGCCGTGACCGGGGAGGATACGGCGAGGTGCAAGGCACCTGGTTAACGGAAAGCTGCATTGGGGGAAGGATGGCTGATCCGGTGAAGGTTCTGATCGTGGATGACCACCCGATGGTGGCCGAAGGCATCCAGTCGATCCTGGAAAGCTATGATGACATCGAGGTGGTCGGCTCGCTGACGGACGGCCGCGATGCGGTCGAGCAGATGGGCCGGCTGGCGCCGGATGTGGTGCTGATGGACCTGAATATGCCCAAGCTGGGCGGTCTCAGCGCCACTGAGATTATCCTGGAACAGCACCCGGGCACCCGCATCCTGATCTTGTCGATGCACGACAGCACCGAATATATCTCAACCGCGCTCAGCCACGGCGCGATGGGGTACGTGCTGAAGGACGTGCCCACCGAGGAAATCAAGCAGGCCATCGACGCGGTGATGGAGGGGCAGACCTATCTCTGCACCGGCGCAGCCGGATCCTTGAAGCCCAAGGGCGACGACACCCGCGAGGCGCTGACCGGGCGGGAGCAGACCATCCTCTTGGAGCTGGCGCAGGGCAAGTCCAACAAGGAAGTCGCCCAAGCGCTTGATATCTCCGTCAGAACCGTCGAGACACACCGCAAGAACATCAAGCGCAAGCTGGGCATATCCTCAACCGCCGGGCTGACCCGCTATGCGCTGGAGCACGGGGTGCTGCAAGGCACCGGCGCCGGGTTCTGAACCGTCACCTCAGATCTCAGACTGCTCCTATCTCAAACTCGCCAGCAGCGCCTGTGACGGCTCCCCGGTTGCGGGAAGGCCCCGGCTTGACTGATATCCGCTGATCGCTGCGCGGCTTTTCGGCCCAAGCACCCCGTCTGCGCCACCGGTGTCAAAACCTCTGGCGGTCAGGCGCTTCTGCAGCAGAATGCGGTCGTCCTTGGTCAGCCCGTATTTGTCCGGCGGGAAGCTGGCGCGCAATGGGGCGCCCCCGGCGATGCGGTCTGCCAGATGCCCCACCCCGATCGCGTAGGCATCTGAGTTGTTGTAGCGCTTGATGGCGTTGAAGTTGCTGGTGACCGCAAACTTCGGCCCGCCTGCCTGCGGCTGGATGATGCGGCCTGCGGGGGCGCCGGACGCCCCGGCCTCTCCGCCCCACTTCAGCCCGCGGGTCCAGCCGTTCCTTTGCAGATAGGCAGCCGTAGACGCCAGTGCGTCGCTGGGATCCTCCGACCAGATGTCGCGGCGCCCGTCGCCGGTGAAGTCCACCGCAAAAGCCTGGTAAGAGGTCGGGATGAATTGGGTATGCCCCATGGCGCCTGCCCAGCTGCCGGTCATCCGGGCGGGTGTGATATCACCGTTCTGCAGGATCCTGAGCGCGGCCAGCAGCTGTTTCTCAAAGAACGACCCGCGCCGCCCGTCATAGGCCAGCGTCGAGGTAGCTGAGATCACCGGCACATCACCGCGGCGCTCGCCAAAGAAGCTCTCCAGCCCCCAGATGGCGCAGATGATTTCCGCATCGACACCGTAAGTCCGCTCCAGCGCCCGCAGGGTAGCACCATACCGGGCAAAGGCGGCGCGGCCCTTGGACAGCCGCTCGTCCGAGACGGCGATGGAGAGGTAATCCTCCAGCGAGCGCTTGAATTCGGTCTGGTTGCGGTCGCGCTTGATGACCCCCGGCAGATACCCTGCCCCGCGGAAGGCGGCGCGCAGGGTGGACGGGGCAATGCCCCTGGCTTCAGCCCGGGACCGGAAGGCGGCCACCCACCGGTCATAACCCGCGTTGGGCACGGGCCGCAGATCCGCTGGCAGGCCGGAGACGCGGGAACTGCCCGCGGAAGGCACTGTGCTGCTGCAAGCCGTCAGCCCAAAGGCTGCAAGACCAAACCCGAAATGACGCCGTGTGATGTTCATGCTGTCTGCCCGTTCTGGTGAATGCCGCGCCCCTTGCTTCAGGGCTTTTGCATCACAGGCTGCCAGAAACCTGCCGGGCCGCCAAGGTCCGGAATTGCGCCAGGGCGGAGACCTGCCGCCCTATTGTCCCGCTGTCAGCTCCGGCGCCTCCCCCGCTGCAAGCCGCTCCCGCGGGAAGCCTGCGCGGGCAAAAATCTCCCATATCCTCTGTTCCAAGTCCGGAGCGCCGATTTCGAGGCAATTGTTCCGGAAGTACCAGGTCATGAATTGCGCGTAGCCGCCGGTACGGGTCTGCGCCCGCTGCAGCGCTTCGGCAAACTGCCCCGGCCCGGTGACAGTTTCTGCCATGTGGTGAAAGTCGGACTTGCCATAGAGAATGGCCGGCGTACGGTGCAGAAACCCTTCGATCGCCACGGAAGAGTTGACCGAAACCGTCGCGCAGCTGGCGGCGAGAATGTCGTGGATGTTGGCGCCAGATATCATCACCCGGCTGTCCCTGGCCGCAATCTCTGCCAGTTCTGCCATGGTTCCGATATCCGCCAGCCTGGGGTGCGGCTTGACCAGCACGGTCCGGCCGTCCGCTCCCTGCAGCACATCCTGCAGCATGGCGATATCGGTAAAACCGGTTGTCCCGGCCTTGAAAGGGTAAGACCCCTGAAAGAAGACAGAGATACACCCCAACGGAATGTCCTGCCGCTCTCGCGGAGCACTGTAACGGGTCCGGCGCGTGTCTTTCCACGTCCTCTGGAGCCGCCCGTAGAACCGCTTGGCGTATTGGTACGGGATCATGTCCTCGCGGAACTCCCTGGAAGCGGCCGGGCTGAATTCGCGGGTGCCGTGCGGATCCAGGTGCCAGAAGCCGTCAAAATACGCCAAGGCGGCATTCAGCACATTGGGCATCTGCACCTGCCGGTCATTCAGTATGTGCAGATTACCGTCCTCGAAGCGGCGGTCTGGAACATGCCTGGAACGGCTTGTGATATCGGACGAAATGGCCCGGAACTCACAACCGGTGCCCTCTGCCGCCAGCATGTTCTGGATCACACCGAAAAGCTGCAGGAAACCGCGCGAGAGATCCTGCTCCAGATACGTTCTGCGCAAATGGATTATAACTCGGGGCACCGGCGGCTTCCTTGCAAGAAACTGAAATGAGTATCCAGAACCCGCCTTGCAGGTCCAGTCCTCCGAAGCATTTGCAGTTAATCCCGCAGCGCGTCGGCACGCAGCCCTTCGCGCTCATAGTGACGCGGCAGCACCCGCCCATATAGCTGCCGGGTGCGCTCAACCCCGCCGCACATTCCCTCCTGCTCGACAAAGGAGAAGATGCCGACATAGCGTTTGCGCGGACCTTCGACCGGAGCAACGCGGTGAAGGGAGTAGCGGCCCCGGAAGATCTGCAGATCGCCTGGCTGCAGTTCCAGCTTTCGCACCAGCGGCGAGCCGCCCGCCAGAACTCGCGCAACCCCATCGTAATTCTCATCCGCCGGGGTGCGCAGCATCGGCGCATATTCGAACCCGCCGCCGCCCTCACCGTTTTGAATCGCCAGCGTCACAGTGTAATTGTTGGTGTCGAAGTGCCAGGGGAAGCCCTGCCCCGCCTCGACCATGTTGATGATCACATCGGCCAGCGGATCGTCATAGCGGAAGAACCGGTCCTCCGGTTCTCCCAGCGCCTCGCGGATAAAGGGCATGAAGCCGGGAAATTCGTAGATCGCGCGCAGCGGGCTTTCCGCACCGAAATTGTCGGCCGGGATAAAGGCGTTAGAGCGGTCATAGAACTGCCGTACCGGGTGGGTCTCCGGCAAGGTGCTGTCGTCCTTGGAGAAATAGGCATTGGTGCGGCTGAAGGACTTGTGCCCGTTGTCTGCCACCGCATCGGCCTCTGCCGCCAGCCTTGAAATCCCTGCCTCATGCACAAAACCGGGCAGCACCGCGCAGCCGTCCGCTGCGAGATCGCGCTGCAGGTCCGCGATCAGCCGGTCATAGGCGCTGGAGCCGGGCCGGTCGATCGGATACCGCCCAAGATCCACCAGATCGGAGAGTTGAACCATGTCCGCGTCCTTTTCCTTTACCTCAAGCTGAAATTGAGCTTGCCTGCTGCCGGGGCAGCGTTCTGGCACAAACGGGACACTGGCGTGCCGGATTTGAACGATTTGACGCCTCAGCGCGCGGCTGCTTTCGCGGATATTTCGCCGCACCCAGGGTCACAAGCAAGAAAATGTCCCCGCGCAGGGCCTTTTTGACACGTTTGCCGGTTGACGCCCCTGTCCGGCGCCCATAATGTCCGCTGCAACGCAACGAGGAGCCTGTGGACGTGACCACCCTAGTCGTAATCGTAGGAACCAAGCGCATGGGCCGGTGACGGTTGACCATAATCGAACCCATGCGCCTCCGACTTGAAATCGGGGGCTTTTTTTATGCGTAATGACGATGCCGCCAATTGGAGCAAAAAGCAGATGACACGTGAGATGACCGGCGCGAAAATGGTTGTTCAGGCCCTGAAGGATCAGGGTGTGGACGTAGTCTTCGGATACCCTGGCGGCGCCGTGCTGCCGATCTATGACGAGATCTTTCTGCAAAATGACATCCGCCACGTCCTGGTGCGGCACGAACAGGGCGCGGTCCACGCGGCTGAGGGCTATGCCCGCTCCACCGGCAAGCCCGGCGTTGTCCTGGTGACCTCCGGTCCGGGTGCCACAAACGCGGTGACCGGCCTTACCGATGCGCTCTTGGACTCGATCCCGATCGTGGTTCTGACCGGCCAGGTGCCGACTTTCATGATCGGCTCGGACGCCTTCCAGGAAGCTGACACCGTGGGCATCACCCGCCCCTGCACCAAGCACAACTGGCTGGTCAAAGATACCGACGCGCTGGCCGGCACCCTGCACGAAGCCTTCCATGTTGCCAAGTCCGGCCGTCCCGGCCCGGTTCTGGTCGACATCCCCAAGGACGTGCAGTTCGCCAACGGCAAATACCAGGCGCCGAAACCGGCAGCCTCGCATTACCAGCCGCAGCTCAAGGGCGACATGGAGGCTATCACCGAACTGGTCGAAGCGCTGGAAACCGCCAAGCGCCCGGTCTTCTATACTGGCGGCGGTGTGATCAACTCCGGCACCGCGGCCAGCCAGCTGCTGCGTGAGCTGGTGGATGGCACCGGCATTCCCGTCACCTCGACGCTGATGGGCCTGGGTGCCTACCCCGCGTCCGGCAAGAACTGGCTGGGCATGCTGGGGATGCACGGTCTTTACGAGGCCAACATGGCGATGCACGGCTGCGACCTGATGATCAACATCGGCGCGCGGTTCGACGACCGGATCACCGGCCGCATCGACGCCTTCAGCCCCAAGTCGAAAAAGGCGCATATCGACATTGACCCTTCCTCGATCAACAAGGTGATCCGGGTCGACATTCCGATCGTCGGCGATGTGGCGCACGTGCTGGAAGACATTCTGAAAGTCTGGAAGTCGCGCGGCCGCAAGGTGAACCGCGAGGCGCTGGCCAAATGGCACAAGCAGATCGACGAGTGGCGCGCGGTCAACTGCTTGTCGTTTAAGAACTCCGAAAAAACCATCAAGCCGCAATATGCGCTGCAGCGGCTGGAGGAGCTCACCAAGGGCCGTGACCGCTATGTCACCACCGAGGTCGGCCAGCACCAGATGTGGGCGGCGCAGTACCTGGGTTTCGAGGATCCCAACCGCTGGATGACCTCCGGCGGCCTCGGCACCATGGGTTACGGCTTCCCCGCCTCGATCGGCGCCCAGATGGCGCATCCGGATGCGCTGGTGATCAACGTCGCGGGTGAGGCGTCATGGCTGATGAACATGCAGGAAATGGGCACCGCGGTGCAGTTCCGCCTGCCGGTCAAGCAGTTCATCCTGAACAACGAGCGCCTGGGCATGGTGCGCCAGTGGCAGGAACTGCTGCACGGCGAGCGTTACAGCCACAGCTGGTCCGAGGCGCTGCCCGACTTCGTTAAACTCGCGGAGGCCTTTGGTGCCAAGGGCATCTGTGTCAGCGATCCCAAGGACCTGGATGATGCGATCATGGAAATGATCGACTACGACGGTCCGGTGATCTTTGACTGCCTGGTGGAAAAGCACGAGAACTGCTTCCCGATGATCCCGTCGGGCAAGGCGCATAACGAGATGCTGCTGGGCGAAGCCGAGACGCAAGGCGTCATCCAGGCCGGCGGCGCAGTGCTGGTGTAACCGCGGCCGGGCCGCAAAATTCTTATGAAGAATTTTGCCAAAAGTTTTCTGAAAGCTTTTGGCAGCGACAAACGAAAGGACGGCGACTGATGTCTGCCCTGCATATCAAAAAAGGCTCCACCCGCCATTCTGCCTATAACCTGCGCCCGACGTTTTCGGACGTGCAGGAACGCCATACCATCGCGGTGCTGGTGGAAAACGAGCCGGGCGTTCTGGCCCGTGTCATCGGCCTGTTTTCCGGCCGCGGCTACAACATCGAAAGCCTGACGGTGGCCGAGGTGGACCACACCGGGCACCTAAGCCGCATCACCATTGTCACCACCGGCACCCCGCAAGTGATCGAGCAGATCAAGGCGCAGCTGGGCCGCATTGTGTCCGTCCGGGACGTGCACGACCTGACGGTCGAAGGCGTCGCGGTGGAGCGGGAACTGGCGATCCTGAAAGTGACAGGCGAAGGCGACAAGCGGGTCGAGGCGTTGCGCCTCGCGGATATCTTTCGCGCCAATGTGGTCGACAGCACGCTGAACAGCTTTGTTTTTGAGATCACCGGCGCGCCGGACAAGATCGACGCCTTTGCAGAGCTTATGCGGCCGCTTGGCCTGGCCGAGATCGCCCGCACCGGCGTTGCCGCGCTGCTGCGCGGGAACTAACCCTGCCGCCGGCCTGGGGCCAGCGCCGGCCTTCAGCCCTGGCTGGCCTGAAGCGGTGCGGAAGCGCTCCGCTTCTTTTCTGTTTTCAGCGGAAAGGGAACCACGCTGCCAAAGCCCTTGTCCGCGGTGCCGGCGTCAGAACCGCAAGCCTCCGCTGCTGACAGCCGGTCCGCCAGGTCCGGGCTGCCTTGTTCGATCAGGACCGTAAGGTTTTCGGCAATCCTGACATTCCCGCTAATGGACAGATCGAATTCAACCCAGTCCCCCGGGTTATATTCCGGAATCTCTGCCCCAGCTACATTTGAAAAGAACGCGAGGTCCCCCTGATCTTCACACCAGATTACGGCTTTCGTCAGGGGTTCATCCCGCCATAAAACGACTCCAATCATACCAGTCCTCGCATTGCCGCTCACTGATTTTGAAACAATTGAGGTGACGCCAACATGGTAAAATCCGCACTGAGCCATTTCATTTTGTGTCGGCTTGACACACGTTATGACGTGAATTAGCAACAGGCGTGACGCCAACGGGGAACGACTGCTGACGCCTCACAGCCGGAGTGTGGCATACTCAGCCTGGAAGCGCCGCAAATGCATCGCAAAAATTCGAACCGTCAGGGCCAGAAATGAACAACCAGAACCGTTCGCCAGCTGATTTGAGGAACATGTTCGGGGCCAATTTGCGCCAATTGTCGCGGCAATACCCGTCGGTTTCCGAACTTTCCCGCCAGCTTGGCATCAACCGCACTCAATTCAACCGTTACCTTTCCGGAGAGAGCTTTCCGCGCCCGGATGTGCTGGACCGTATCTGCCGCTTCTTTGAAGTTGATGCCCGGATTCTTCTGGACCCGGTGGAAAAACTCTCCAAAGCCGGCCAGGTGGTGAATGGAGCTTTTCTTGCGGATTTCCTGGGCCGTGGCGTGCAGCGGCTGAGCGAGGAGTTATTCCCGTCCGGGTTTTACCGTTTTACCCGCCGCAGCTTCATTAATGACGATAAGTTCGTGATCGGTCTGGCCTATGTGTTCCGCGACGGGGGCGTAACCTACATCAAGGGGTTCGAAGCCAAAGAGGCGATGTACAGCCAGGGGCTTCCGGCGACACCGGCAGTGCGCGAATTCCGCGGTTATATCAGCCGCCACGAGGATGGCGTGGCCTTCGTGATCGCGCGGCGCAGGGCGATGACGTATTCCTTCAACTATCTGGCCCGCGAGGCCTCTCTGGAGAACAATTTCTGGTCCGGCTACGTTGCCCGCACCGTCCGCGAAAGCCAGACCGGAGAGCGGGTAACGCGGATGGTTTACGAACACTTGGGCCGCGACACCGGACAGGTGCTGGCCGCTGCGCGCAGTTCCGGCTTTGCCGACGAGGCGGATCTGCTCCCCTTCCACCGCCGCTTGCTGAACACCGGCCAGCCCTTCCGCTGACGCTATTGCGCAACTGCCTGGCGGTAGATGTGCCAGGTGGCGTGGCCCAGAAGCGGCAGCACCAGGAACAGACCCAGGAACCAAGGCAGCAGCGCGGCAAAAGTAACGGCGGCAATCAGCGCGGCCCAGATCATCATCACCGTGAAATTCTGCTGCACATATTGAAAGCTGGTGATCATCGCGGTGACAAAGTCCACCTCTCTGTCCAGCAGCAGCGGCAGGGAAATCACCGTGATCATAAACAGCAGCAGTGCAAACAGTGCCCCGACAACAGTTCCGACTGCCAGCATGGTCAGCCCGTTCACGGTCATGAGCACTTCTGCTGAGCTGGAGACATTGGTCATGGTCGCGTGCCCCATGAACAGAGCAAAGATCATATGGCCGAGAAAGAACCAGAACAGGAATACCACAACGATGATGGCGCAGATTGAGGGCAGCTGACGGCGGCTTTGCTGCAGAACCACACCAAGGATCCCGCCAAAGGCAATCGGCTGCCCCTGCTCAAGCCTATGAGACACCTCATAAAGCCCCACCGCGGCAAAGGGGCCGATCAGCGGAAAGCCGATGGCTGCCAGGACCAGCCAGTAGGTGGTCCCCGTCTGTACGGTGATCCAGGCCATTGCCCAGCCTGCCAGCACGTAAAATCCGGCAAAGAACAGCCCGTAAAGCGGCTTGGCCCGGAAATCAGCCCAGCCCCGCCGCAGCGCCTCGAACAGCATCGGCATGGCAGCGGGCCGCAGCTCCGGCACCCCAAAGGGCTTTTCTGTGGTCATCGCGGTTTATCCTCCCGGTTTCCTATGCCTTTTAGCCTAGCCGCGAAGCCCGCTGTAAAAAATACTTTCCAGATATATATTTAGAATGCAGTTGCCGGTCCTGCCGAACAGCCGGTCCGTGCCGCCTCGGGAAAAAGACGGGCTGTTACGCCCGTCTTTCCGGCTGGCACAAATCAGCCCGCGCTTAGACAAAGACAAAATCGTCCGCCGTCAGCGCAAGACCCGCGCCGCCTTCCAGCCGCACCGTCCCGCCGTCGTGAGTGATCAGGCGGTCGCCGCCGCTGTCTGCGATGCCAAGGCTGCCAAAGCCGCCGCTGTGACCGCGGATCTGCAGGATGTCGGTGCCATCCGCGAAGTCCCGGACCAAGTCGTCCCCGGCTCTAAAGGCAAATGTGTCAGCGCCGCTGCCGCCGGTCAGCGTGTCGTTGCCCCCGCCGCCATTGAGGGTGTCTTTGCCGCGGCCGCCCGCGAGCCTGTCGTCACCGCCTCCGCCTGCCAGCGTGTCCGCGCCAGCCAGCCCAGCCAGCCGGTCATTGCCCCCTTTCCCAGCAAGTAGGTTCGCGCCGCCGTCCCCCGTCAGCTTGTCCCCTTTTACTGTGCCGGTCAGGTTCTCGATGGATGTAGCCTGGACATACCCGGTCCCTTCTGCGTCCAGCTTGCCGCCCGGTGCGCCAGGGTTCTGCCACGCCCCGGACAGGTTTAGGGAAAACACCACTCCGCTTGAGACGTTCGAAAAGTCCAATGTGTCTCTGCCGCCGCCGCCATTGATCTGAACGCCCGTGCTGGGATCGGCCTCGGAGACTTTGACGAGGTCCCTGCCGCTCCCCAGCCGGACCAAGCCCGCGCCCCCGGCCCCGATTTCCGCCGTATCACGCCCATTGCCGGTGGATATCAGCTCGACAAAGGCATTGCCGGTTCTGACACTGTCCTTGCCGTCGCCCGTGCGGACCACGGCAGCGCCGCTTTGGCCGATCACAACTGTATCGCTGCCATCGCCGGTGCTGACGAAGTCCGCAAACCCATCGCGGACCACAACCCGGTCATCACCAGCACTGGTGCGAACGGTACCCGCGCCGCCGGTACCAATGGTGATCACATCCCCCTTGGCCCTGTCCGCTGTGCTGCCGCCAAGGCCGGTCTCGATGTTGAACACAAACGCATTGCCGGTGGTGACGATATTCTCCTCTGCAAAGAGATGGATGGAAAACGTGCTGCCTTCCTGGTTTTCACCCAGTTTGACTTCGTGCTTTTTCCCGTCCCAGCCGTTGATTTGCCGCGCGCGGGTCGAATCCAGATCCACTCTGGAGTTGTAGCCCAGCTCCAGATAATCGATCCGGCGGCCAGTTCCGCCGTCCAAATCGGTGATCTTGGTCAGGTTATTCTCCGCAGCGCCGCCGAACCGGACGATCTTGGCCGTCCAGTCTTGCCCGGTGAGGCCGGCATCAGCCACCAGCCTGTTGTCTGCATTGCTCTCAAAGACATTGTAGGTGTTCAAAAAGCGGTCGAACCACGTAACACTGTCCTGGCCATCAAGCCGGGGAATGGCGGTTTCACCGTCAAACAGCAAGTTCAGATCAACCCGTGCCATGATACCCCCCCTCGAACCACGAACACCAACCTTGGCATTCTCCAGCAAAATGCTTCTGGCCCGGACGGACAAGGTGGCGATTTCGATAGCTTGCGAGCGGTTTCGCCAACGAAATAAGCTCCGGCTGGTCAGCCGGAGCTTGCAGTGCACTCAGCAGGTGCCGCCTCCTTTTGCCGCCAGATCAAACCGGCGGCCAGGATCACTCTTCGCCCTGGGCCTCGGAACGGCTTTTACCGGAGACATTCATCGCCAGTGTCGCCGCCATAAACCCATCCAGATCACCATCCAGAACCCCTTTGGTGTCAGAGGTCTCATGCTGGGTGCGCAAGTCCTTCACCATCTGGTACGGCTGCAGCACGTAGGAGCGGATCTGGTTGCCCCAGCCGGCATCGCCCTTGGCCTCATGCGCCTCGTTAATGGCAGCGTTGCGGCGGTCCAGTTCCTGCTGATACAGGCGCGATTTCAGCGCCTTCATGGCGATGTCGCGGTTCTGGTGCTGCGACTTCTCGGACGAAGTCACGACGATGCCAGTCGGGATGTGGGTGATCCGCACCGCCGAGTTGGTGGTGTTGACGTGCTGGCCGCCCGCGCCCGAGGAGCGGTAGGTGTCGACACGGATATCGGCCGGGTTCACCTCGATCTCGATATTGTCGTCCACCACCGGGTAGACCCAGACAGAGCTGAAGGAAGTGTGCCGCTTGGCCGCCGAGTCATAGGGTGAGATCCGCACCAGCCGGTGCACACCGCTCTCGGATTTCAGCCAGCCATAAGCGTTGTGGCCGGAAATCTTGTAGGCGGCGGATTTGATGCCCGCCTCGTCGCCCGCGCTCTCGGACTGAAGCTCGACCTTGTAGCCCTTCTTCTCGGCCCAGCGGACATACATCCGCGCCAGCATCGAGGCCCAGTCGCAGCTTTCGGTGCCGCCAGCGCCTGCGTTGATCTCCAGGAAAGTGTCGTTGGCGTCGGCCTCACCGTCCAAGAGCGCTTCCAGCTCCTTCTCGGCAGCCTTTTCCCTAAGAGCGCCCAACGCCGCCTCGGCATCTTTGACGACGTCTTCGTCCTCCTCCATCTCTCCCAGCTCGATGAGCTCGATATTGTCGGAGAGATCCTGTTTGATCCCCTTGTAGGTATCGATTGAATCCACCAGTGCCTGGCGCTCGCGCATCAGCTTTTGTGCGGCTTCAGGGTCGTCCCACAGGTTCGGATCCTCGACCCGTGCGTTGAATTCCTCCAGGCGGAATTCGGCGGTTTCCCAATTCATCCGCTGAGCCAGCAGCTCCAGCGACTTCTCGATCTCCGCCACGATGTTCTGGGTTTCCGCGCGCATGGGGTGTCCTTGCAATATCCGGGCAATCTCAGGTCAGGCCTGCGTGATAAACCACCCTTGCGCCGCTCGCAAGCCGCCACGCCCTGCCCCGCCGGCGCTGCGGAAAAACATCCTAAAATACCACGCAGAATCCGGCGCGCTAAAACGCGGCCTTAACACAGACCAGTTAACGCTTGTTCCCGCATTGTTTTCCGGCGGGCGGCCGCCACTGCACTGGGGACTTGGATTATGCCTAGCGGATATCTTGTCCAACTCGGTAACGGCTCGCTTGATCAGGGCGATACGATCACCACCAGCTATGCCGCCTTTACTGCTGACCAGACGCTTGGAGCCAGCAACTGGAGCTGGACAGGCTCGCACGCAGGCACGCCCTACACCAATGAGATTGAGCCGGGGGTCTATTATCTGGCCACAAACGGCAACGTCTACTTTGTTCCGGACTACGGTCCGCCGGACTCCGTCAGTTCGGCCAGCGCAGACACTCCGCCCGCTTACACCGACATGGATGGCCCGGTGGAGGGCACCAGCGGCGGCGATATGATCGGCAGCAGCTACACCGACGGCGATGGCGACCAGATCGACAACGGCAGCGGCGGCGGTGTCTCAGGCAACCAGGATACGGTGGAGGCTGGCGCAGGGGACGACACCGTGGATGCGGGCGCGGACAACGACCTCGTGCTGGGCGGCGCAGGCGGCGACAGCCTTGAGGGCGGCAGCGGCGATGACACGATTTATGGCGACAGCAGCACCGAGGCCGGGCTCAGCAGTTCGCAGCAAGGCATCGACGATGCAAACGTAACAGACACGTCCAGCGGATTCACCGTAACTGCCAAGGATGTCTCGGGCACCGCCAGCGCCGCCAACATCTCTTACTACAGCAACGCCTTTGGTGTTGCCGGGGCGGTCTCGGATTCCGACAGCGGCGTCCACGCGCAGATCGGCTACGACAAAGCTTCTGGCGTCTCAGAAGAGCTGATCATCGATTTTGATCAGGACACCACGGACGCCAGCTTCTCCTTCAAGCATCTCTATACTGACAGCTACGGGGAGGAAGGGCACTGGGCCATCTACAACGACGGTGTTCTGGTTGCCCAAGGCGATTTCACAGAGGACGGCGCAGGCACCGGCACCGGGACTGTGGATATCAACGGGTACGGTCCATTCGACCAGCTGGTATTGTCTGCGAACCTGCAAACCGATGGCACCGACGGTTCCGACTATATGGTCTCGAACATCACGTTCACGGTGCCCCCGGAAGACCCGGCAGACGGCAACGACAATATCTCCGGCGGTTCCGGGGATGATCTGATCTATGGCCAAGGCGGCGATGACACCCTGCAGGGCGGCAGTGGTGCCGACACTCTGGATGGCGGGGCCGGCGATGACAGCCTCATCACCGGTGAAGGCGATTCCGCCACCGGCGGCGACGGCGATGACTATTTCACCATCGTCGATACAGGCGACAGCGGCAGCAATAATATCACCATATCGGGCGGCGATGACGGGCAGACAACCGGCGACACACTGGATTTCAACGGCCAGCTCAACAAAGGCACGCTGAACATTACCGACGACAGCGGCGGCAGCCTCTCCGGCACCGCGACGCTGCTGGATGGCAGCGTGGTCAGTTTCTCCGGCATCGAGCAGATCATTTGCTTCACCGCCGGCACCAGGATTGCCACGGCGACAGGCCTGCGGGCCATCGAAACGCTGCAGCCGGGCGATCAGGTGATCACGCGGGACAACGGGATGCAGCCGGTGCGCTGGATCAGCCAGTCAACCGTGCCCGCAAAAGGTAACCTGGCTCCGGTGCGCTTGCCTGCGGGCCTGTTCGGATCGGAACGGGACCTGCTGGTCTCCCCGCAGCACCGGATGCTCTACACCGGTTCAAGCGCAACACTGCTGTGCGGCGAGCGCGAGGTTCTAGTTTCCGCCCTGCATCTGGTCAATGGCAGCAGCATCCGCCAGCAGCACGGCGGCATGGTGACCTATGTCCACCTGCTTTTTGACCGGCATGAGATCATCTATGCCGAAGGCGCCCCGTCCGAGAGCTTCCACCCCGGCAGACAGGCGGTGTCTGCCCTGGACGAACCAGTGCAGGAGGAACTGTTCAGCATCATGCCGGACTTGCGCTGGTGCCCCGGCACCTATGGCAACACGGCGCGCCAGTGCATGACGCGCCACGAGGCGGTGCTGCTTGGCCCCTAGTACAACCCGCCAGAACTGACGGTGCCAAAGGTGGCCTTGGGCCCCAGCACCGCGGTGCCGCCGCTGGAGGTGGTGACTTTGCGGCCGGACTGCTGCACTTCCTCGACCAGCGGCAGGTTGGATCCCATGGCAAAGCCGCCGTCATAGGTCAGGCCGAAGATCGGCTCGGCACCATCCCGGAAATACTCCGCAACCACATACGGACCGGAGGCATCGTCCGGCAGCCGCGCGCCGGTGTAGCGGTCGATCTTGATGAAGTGGCCGCCTTCCGGAACGTCAAACGGGCCGCCGCCGAATTTCTCCACCGCCTTGGTCATGAACTGCTGGAACACCGGTCCGCACATGGTGCCGCCATAGGCGCCGCGGCCCATCGGGCGGGGCTGGTCAAAGCCCATGTAGCAGCCCGCCACGATGTTGGAGGTGAAGCCGACGAACCAGACATCACGCGAATCGTTGGTGGTACCGGTCTTGCCCGCTGTGGGCACCGGCAGGTTGATCACGCTGGACGCGGTGCCGCGGTCAACAACACCCTTCATCATCGAGGTAAGCTGATAGGCGGTCACCGGGTCCATCACCCGCTCGCGGTCGGTGACGATGCGCGGCGGCTGACCTGCAGCCAGTGCCGGATCGGAACAATCCACGCAGTCGCGGTCGTCATGGCGGTAGATGGTGCGTCCAAAGCGGTCCTGCACCCGGTCCACCAGCGTCGGCTGCACGCGCTCGCCGCCGTTGGCGAACATCGCATAGGCTGCCACCATCTTGTAGAGCGTGGTTTCCTCCGCACCCAGCGAGTTGGCGAGGAAAGCGCCCATGTTGTCATAGACGCCAAAGCGTTCGGCATAGCCCGCAACCACCGGCATCCCGACCTCCTGCGCCAGGCGGATGGTCATCAGGTTCCGGCTCATCTCGATACCGGTGCGCAATGGCGTGGGTCCGTAGAACTTGTTGGTGGAGTTCTTGGGCCGCCACAACCCTTGCGGCGTGTTGATCTCGATCGGGGCGTCAACCACGATGGTCGCCGGGCTGTAGCCGCTGTCCAGCGCCGCCGCATAGACAAACGGCTTAAAGCTGGAGCCCGGCTGGCGCAGTGCCTGGGTCGCGCGGTTGAACACCGAGTGCTGGTAGGAGAAGCCGCCCTGCATCGCCAGAACCCGGCCCGAGTTCACGTCCATCGCAACAAAGCCGCCCTGCACTTCCGGCACCTGGCGCAGCGACCAATGGCTGAATTCCCCGTCCTTCTTTTCGGCCCGCACCAGCACCACGTCGCCGCGGGTGAAGTTGTCTGCAAAGCTGCCCTTCATCCACTTGATGTCTGAGCGCGGCACCGACCCGGTGCCCTTGCTCTGTTCGACACCCACCGTCATCAACTCGCTGCCGACCTCCAGCACTACCGCCGGATGCCATCTGCCGCCCAAAGCGATATCGCGCGGGACGTCGGCATCTGCCAGCGCCGCGCGCCAAGCCGTCTCATCACCCAGCTGGGCTTCGTCCAGCTGCACGCCGGTGCCCCGCCACTTGCCGCGGGAGCGGTCGTATTTCTCCAGGCCGCCGCGCAGCGCCAGCGCCGCTTCGGCCTGCATTTCATGGTCGAGGGTGGCGCGCACGGTAAAGCCGCCGGTAAAGAACTCGCCCTCGCCAAAGTCCTGGGTCAGCTGGCGGCGGATTTCATCAGTGAAGTAATCCCGCGGCGGCAGCGCGGTTCGGAACGCCTCAAAATCGCCGTTCTGCACCGAACGCAGCGGCTGGGCGACCTCCACCTCATAGACATCGGCGGAGATGTATCCGTTCTCGCGCATTTCCCGCAGCACATAGTTGCGCCGCGCCAGCAGACGGTCCTTCTGGCGCACCGGATGGTAATCCGACGGAGCCTTGGGCATCGACGCAAGCGTCGCCGCCTCATGCGGTTCCAGCTCGCTCAGCGTCTTGTTGAAATAGGTCTGCGCGGCGGCGGTCACGCCATAGGAATTCTGGCCCAGGAAGATCTCGTTCAGATACAGTTCCAGGATCCGCTCCTTGTCCAGCGTCTCCTCCAGCCGGGTGGCGAGGATGATCTCCTTGATCTTGCGCTCGGCCCGGCGGTCACCGGACAACAGGAAGTTCTTCATCACCTGCTGCGTGATGGTCGAGGCGCCGCGCACGTTCTGCCCGCGCGAGCGCACCGCCTCGATCGCGGCGGCCGCGATGCCGCGGGCGTCATAGCCCGAATGGCTGTAGAAGTTCTTGTCCTCGGCCGAGATGAACGCCTGTTTCACCAGGTCCGGGATCTCATGCGACGGGGTGAACAGGCGGCGTTCCTTGGCGAACTCGTCGATCAGATAGCCCTCGCCCGAATAGATCCGGCTGATGGTCGGCGGCTGGTACTGGGCCAGCAATTCATGGCTCGGCAGGTCGCGCCCGTAGATCCAGAACACCGCCCCGATTGTCAGCGCCACCATCGCCACGCCGAGGGTGATGGTACTGAAGATGGAGCCGAAGAAGGAGAGTATGAACCTGAGCACGGGGTTGGGCCTTTCTCGCGAGGTGCCGCCTATATAGGCGCGGCGGTGTCCGGGGTCAAAGCATGCGGCGGCGAAAGTGTGCTGTCCTGATATCTGCCGCCCGAAGAATTGGTTTTGAGCCGTCTGTGATGTATCCTGACAGGACAATACTAACAGCGGCTGCCCCATTTTCCCAATGCTTGCCGCGGTTCGGCGCAGGCGGCGGGCAGGCTGAACGCATGTGCACGCAATCGCCTTCTTGGCCTGCCTCCCCATCCACCGCCCGCCTTCCGCGGCGCGCACCCAATTCAGGTTTCACCCGGCAGCCCGAAAGGTGGAGGAGACTGCTATGGCCAAACTCGGAGCTCCGGTCGGCGGCGGCAAGACTGCCGTGAACGACCCCAAGGACGTTGTGCTGGTCCAGAAAATGCTCAACGAACATGCGGCGACTGTCGGCTACAAACGGGTGCCCACCAATGGCAAAGTGGGCCAGCCGACGATCCTCGCCATCGGCCAGTTCCAGCAGCAGGTCGTGAAAACCAAGGTGACCAGCCTGGTCGAACCCGGCTCCAAGACCTTCAAGATGCTGGACAGCTCCCCGGTCAAGGTCGCCGAACAATTCGCCAAGGCGCAGGGCGGCAGGCCGCTGCCCGCCAAGGGCAAGGTCTATGAGGTAAAATGGCGGGGCAAGACCCACTGGTTCACCGAGGACGACATGGGCGACGCCGTCGGCGCCATCCAGAGCCGCCTGCACACCGAAACCATGGCGTTCATGAGCACGCTGAACAACTACCGCGACCAGTACCGCGAAATGCAAAAAGGGTTCTGGACCTTTTTCGTCAAGATGGTGACCCCCAACGCCGACATCGAACGTCCTGCGAAGTCGCTCAAGAAGGCAGATGCCGCAGTCGGCAAGCTGGTGGACATGACCTATGGCAAGAACAAGAAAAGCCTGCTGGAATCGTTCAAGCAAATGAAAAAGACCAAGATCCTGCTCGACGCGGTGGCGATGGATCTGAACATGCTCTCCAAGGAGCTGGGGCAAAGCGCCAAGATCTGCGAAGAAATCTCGGTCGATCTGCGCGACGGCGCCGCAGACATTGTGCAGCTGATCCTGGTCACCAACGGGGTGAATCCCGCCACCGCGGGCGCCGTTGTCGCCGCCAGCAAGAACACCGTCCAGGAAATCGCCAACGGCTGCATTCTCAAGGGGCAATGGGTCAAGGCCGGCGGTGTGGCAGGCTCCTTCAAGCGCGTCACCTTTGCTGCGGTGGCGGGCGGCTTTTCGGGATGGCTCGGGGCCAAGGCCGGGCAGCTTGTCATGAAGGGGGTTGGCGAGCGGCTGGCCAGCCGGATGGTCAACTCCCGCTGGATCAACAAATACCTGTGGAGCACAGCGGCCCGCTGGGGCGGCAAGGAGATCGAGATCATCCTGGGCCGCTTCACCGGCATCCCGCGCAAGATCGGCGCCGAGATTGTTCTGCAGACCGTCCTGCGGATGGCGCACAAGTTCTTCACCGGCCGGGCAATTGCCAAGGCTTTGACCAACCACATGAACGCTTTGGAGAAAATCGTCAGCTCCTGCATGGAGAAGAGCAAGGCCGAAGGGCAGCTGATGGATTGCATCGCCGCCAAGCTGGAAAAACAGGGGCTGATGGCAAAAGTTGCCAATGACATTCTTGCCCCGCACAAGCAGGCGCTTGAACGCGAAATCGAAAAGGCGCTGGCCGAGGCGGAAGCCGCCTGACGCCAGCACACCCTTGCCCGCCTTGGCGCTTTACAGTTTGGGGCCGCCCAGGCCGTAGTCGCAGAACTGGCAAGTCTGCAGCGTGAGATCGCCGCCCTCGAATTGCAGCACCGTCAGCGCAGGTGCTTCAGCGGCGGGTTGAAAGGTGCTCCAGTCCCAGGCTGGGCGGGGCGGCGGCGCCTGGTACAGAACCGCTTTTGCGGTAGCAAAGGGAATGCCCTGCGCGACGCCGGAACAGGGCCGATGCACGTGGCCCGCCAGCAGGTGCAGCACATTGGGATAGCGGGTAAGCAGCGCCAGCAGCTCCGCCCCGTTTTGGAGATTGTCCGGGTCCTGCATCGGCAGCCCCAGTTTCACGGGCGGGTGATGCATCGCCACGATGGCGGGCCGCCCGTCCAGCGCTGCCAGCTCCGCTGCCAGCCAATCCATGCGCTCCGGGCACAGGATGCCCGCCGCCTGACCGGGGATCAGTGTGTCGAGGCACAGCACAGATAGCTCCCCGATATCCGCCCTATACTGCACAAAGCCGGGCATCGCCCCGGCTGGCAAAGGCAGCGCACTCCGCAATGCCTCCCTATCGTCGTGATTGCCGGTCAACGGCAGGACCGGCATTGGCAGGACATTGAACAGCTCGTTCAAGCGCGTGTAATTCCGCTCTGATCCGGTTTCCACCAGGTCACCGGTGATCAGGCAGGCGTCAGCATCGCAATGGTGTTCAGCGGCAAATTCCACCGCCGCCCGCAGCCGCAGCCGCGGGTCGTGGCCCAGTACCGGACCTTCAGCCTCGAAATGCAGATCGGACATCCAGATCAGTTTCATGGCAGCCTCTACTTCCGCACCAGTGCGCGGCGGGTGTCATCCTGGGCGCGCCAGGTGATCAGCCCGTTCAGGATGCCGCGGGCGGCCTTGGCGCGCCAGTCCGCGTCCACCAGGTTTTTCAGGTCGCGCTTGCTGGACAGAAAACCGATCTCCACCAGCACCGAGGGGATATCCGCCGACTTCAGCACCGAAAACCCGGCGGAGCGCAGCGGACGGTTGTTGATCGGCTTTCCTTGCGCCCGCAGCCCGTCAATCAGCGCCGCCGCCAGCGCGTCGCTGCGCGGCTGGGTTTCCTGCCGCGCCAGATCCAGCATCACTCCTGTCACCCGGTCGTCCGCCTGGCTGAGGTCGGTGCCCGACAGCAGGTCGCCGCGCAGATGGCGCTCCGCCAGTTTGGCCGACGCCAGGTCGGAAGCCTCTTTGGACAATGTGTAAACGGTGGAGCCATGCGCGCGGCCTTCCGAGATCGTGTCCGCATGCAGCGAAATGAACACATCGGCACCTGCCTGATGCGCCATTGCGATGCGCCGTTCTAGCGAAACAAAAAAATCGTCGTCACGAGTTATCATCACGGTGAACTGGCCTGAGCGCACCAGCGCCTCCCCCAGCTCCCGGGCGAATTGCAGCATCAGGTGTTTCTCGATGATGCCATCTTCGGTCTCTGCACCCGGGTCTATGCCGCCGTGTCCCGGATCAAGCATCACCAACAGCGGCGCGTTCTCGTCCCGCGCTGCCCGGCCCTGCATCACCTCAGGTGCGGGAAGATCCCAGCGCGGATCCTGCGGGGCACCGGCGCCGGCGGCAAACTCCTGCGCGGAAGCAGGTTCCAGCGACACCGCCAGCCGGGCCGCCGCAGTTACTTGATCGACACTCATTGCAGCCGAAGAAACCTTCATCGGCTCCGCCAGCTGCAGCACCAGCCGCGACCAGCCCGGCACATAGGTGCCGAACTGCGCGGCGGTGATCTGATCCCCCTGCACCAGCTTGTCTGCCGTCAGCCCGGTCCAGTCGACCTCCTGGAAATCCAGCACCAGCCGCGGCGGGCCGTCCAGGGTGAACAGCCGGTAGGGCACCCCCTGGCTGAGGCCCAGGGTGATCTCCGCGCCCCGCCCGGCATCCCGGACACGGCTTCCGCTGGCGTCAATGCGCGCCAGACCCCCAAAGCCGCTGTTGCCGGATTGCGCCCAGGCACCCGCCGCCAAAGCCCATATCAGTGCGGTGAGTGTAATCAGTCTGCCCATGCTCGCCTCTTGCCCGGCCTCTTGGCCTTTTGGCGGGCAGACTAGGCAATTTGGGCGGGCTTGGAAATCCGCCTTGTGCAGTTATCCCCGGCTCAGTCTCTGGACGCCATGTACAGCGCCAGACGCGCCAGCCCCTCCTCGATGTCCGCGGTAGAGCGGGCATAGGAGAAGCGCAGCGTGGTGGCCCCGCGCACGGGGTCGAAATCCAGCCCCGGCGTCACCGCAACGCCCGCCTTTTCAAGGATTTCCGCGGCAAAGCTGCGGCTGTCATCTGTCAGGTCCGACACATCGGCATAGACATAAAATGCCCCGTCCGGCGGTGCGATTTTGGTAAATCCGGCCTTGGGCAGCCCCTCCAGCATCAACTGGCGGTTCTTTGCGTAGACGGCCAGGTTCTCGCGCATTTCGTCTTCGCAATCGAGTGCGGCCAGCGCCGCAACCTGGCTGGCATGCGGGGCGCAGATGAACATGTTCTGGGCAATCCTCTCAACCACCCGCACATGATCTTCCGGCACGACCATCCAGCCAACACGCCAGCCGGTCATCGAGAAGAACTTGGAGAAGGAGTTGATGACGTAGCATTCATCCGTCAGTTCCAGCGCTGTCACTGCCTTCGCTTCATACTCCAGCCCGTGATAGATCTCGTCGGAAATGAAGCTGGCGCCCTCCGCCTGTGCCGCGTCGATCAGCGCCCCCATCGCCGCGTGGTCCAGCATGGTGCCGGTGGGGTTGGCGGGCGAAGCCACCATCAGCCCGGCTAGGTCCTGCCCGGCAAGGTCTGCCGCCACCGGCTGCAGCCGGTTTTCCGGTGCGGTCTGGATGTCCACCGGCGTCAGCCCCAGCGCCTTGAGGATCTGCCGGTAGGACGGATACCCCGGCGCGCCGATGCCAACCCGGTCGCCGCTGTCGAAGAGCGCGGTGAAGCTGAGCAGAAAGGCGCCGGAGGAGCCCGGCGTCACGATCACCCGGTCCGGGTTCAGATCGACGTTATACCAGTCGCCGTAAAGCTGCGCGATCCGTTTGCGCAGTTCCGGCAGGCCAAGCGCAACAGTGTAACCCAAGGCGTTGTTTTCCAGCGCATTCCCCAGCGCCTTCAGCGCTCCGGCAGGCGCCCCGGTGGAGGGCTGGCCCACCTCCATATGGATAATGTGGCGGCCGGCTTCTTCAGCTTTGCGGGCGGCCTCCATCACGTCCATCACAATAAACGGATCAACGCTGGAGCGGCTTGAGTTTCGCATTCTGATCTCCCATGGTGCGCGTATGAGTTTTGACCGTTTCTTCCGGCTGGCGTCAATCCCGGCTCTTGTGGTTTGCGCCCTGCTTCAGTTTGCGGCAGCGGCGCAGGCGGCATCAATCTCGCTGCTGCGCGATCCGGATATCGAACACGGTCTGAACCGGCTGGCTGCCCCCGTTCTGCGCGCGGCCGGGCTGAACGCCAAGCGGATGCGGATTCTGCTGGTCAACGACTCCTCCTTCAATGCATTCGTTTTGGATTCGCGAACGATTTTCGTGCATTACGGGCTGGTCCTAAAGGTCACCTCCCCGGAGATGCTGCAAGCTGTGATCGCCCACGAAGCCGCCCATATCACCAATGGCCACCTGGCGCGGCGGATGCAGAACCTGCGCTCAGCCAACAGCGCCGCAGGGCTTGGCCTGGCCTTATCTGTTCTGGCAGCCGCAGCCGGCGCCGGTGAAGCGGCGGGCGGTATCGCCATCGGCACCCGGAACTCGGCCCTGCGCAGTTTTCTGGCCCATACCCGAGCCGAGGAAAGCTCCGCCGACCGCTCCGCTGCCGACTACCTGAACCGCGCCGGCATCAGCCCGCAGGGCCTTGTCGACCTGCACAAAGCCTTTGCCGGCCAGGAAGTGCTCAGCGTCAGGAGCCAGGACCCCTACACCCGATCCCACCCGCTCAGCCGCGACCGCATCCGCGCCGCCCAGGCCTATCTGGCGGCGCATGGCGACAAGGGTCAGGCCAGCGCTGAGGCCCAGTACTGGTTTGCGCGTGTGCGCGGCAAGCTGTCGGCCTTTACCCGCGCCCCGAAATGGACCCTGCGCCGGGTGCGCGAAGAACAGTTCAAGGACGTCCGCCTGATGCGCGAGGCCGCCGCCTATCACCGGCAGAACAATCTGAAAAAAGCACTGAAGGCGGTGAACGGCGCGCTGGCCATGCGGCCCTCCGACCCCTTCTATCACGAACTGAAGGGCCAGATCCTGATCGAGAACCGGCAGTGGAACGCTGCCCTGGCCGCCTATGGCACCGCAGTCAAGCTTGCTCCCAGGGACCCGCTGACCCTGACCGGCTACGGCCGCGCCCAGCTGGCCGCGGGCCGGCCCAAGGCGGCGCTCAAAAGCATGGAACGCGCCCGGGCTATCGACTTCCGCAACCCGGTTTTGCTGCGCGACATGTCGCTGGCCTATGCCAAGACCGGCCAGACCGGCATGGCTGCCCTGGTCACCGCCGAACGCTATGCCTTGCAAGGGCGTCTGGATGACGCCGGCATTCACGCCAAACGGGCCGTGGCCCAGCTGCCAGCAGGATCCCCCGCCGCCCGGCGGGCGCAGGATGTGCTGTCAGCCTTTGAACAAGCTCAGAAGAGAAAGAGAAGAAAATGACCCCTTTCACCCGCACAGCCACCGCAGCGGCCACGGCCCTCGCCCTGCTGGGCGCACCGGCCCAAGCCTTTGACATCAGCGCTATGTCCGATGCCGAGCGCGTAGCCTTTGGCGAGCAGGTTCGCGAATACATTCTGGAAAACCCGGATCTGATTCTGGAGGCCATCGACCTCCTGGAACAGCAGCAGCAGCAGGCCGAAGCGGCCCGCGACGATGTGCTGGTTGCCGAGAACCTGGAGGAGTTGCAGAACGACGGCTATTCCTGGGTGGGTGGCAACCCCGATGGCGACATCACCCTGGTGGAATTCATGGACTACCGCTGCGGCTACTGCCGCCGCGCCGCGCCAGAGGTGGAAAAGCTCCTGGAGAGCGACGGCAACATCCGCCTGGTGATCAAGGAGTTCCCGATCCTGGGTGAGGCCTCGGTGCTGTCCTCACGCTTTGCCGTCGCCACCAAACAGGTTGCAGGCGACGACGCCTACAAGCAGGTGCATGACTCGCTGATCGCGTTCGGCGGCGAACCGAACGAGGTCGCGCTGCGCCGCCTGGCCGAGGGGCTGTCGCTGGATGCCGATGCAATCTTTGCCAAAATGGACAGCGAGGAAGTGACGGCCGAACTGCGCCAGACCCGCGCGCTGGCGCAGAAGATGGCGATCTCCGGCACTCCGACGTTCGTGCTGGGCAATGAGCTGTTGCGCGGCTACCTGCCCGCCGACCAAATGGAAATCATGGTGGCGGAGATCCGCGAGAAGCGCAGCTGATACTTACAACTGAACCGGCGGAACCGGGGCTCTGCCCCGGACCCCGGAGTTTTTTGGAAAGATGAAAGGGCAGGATCCCTATTCTGCCGCCTCTTGGGCCGCCTCGATCAGGGCGGCCTTTTTCTCGACCTCTTCGACGATGTGGTCGACCATCTGCTCGTTCGACATCTTGTGGCTGGCCTTGCCCGCCAGATAGACCATGCCGGAGCCCGCGCCGCCTCCGGTGAAACCGACATCGGTCATCAGCGCCTCGCCGGGGCCGTTCACCACGCAGCCGATGATCGAGAGGCTCATCGGGGTGTGGATATGGGCCAGCCGTTCCTCCAGCGTTTCCACCGTCTTGATCACGTCAAAGCCTTGGCGCGCGCAGGACGGGCAGGAGATGATGTTGACGCCGCGGTGGCGCAGGCCCAGGGACTTGAGGATCTCGAAGCCGACCTTCACCTCCTCCACCGGATCCGCGGAGAGGCTGACGCGCAGCGTGTCGCCGATGCCCATCCACAAAAGCTGGCCAAGGCCGATCGCCGATTTGATGGTTCCGGAGACAAAACCGCCCGCCTCGGTGATCCCGAGGTGGATCGGCGCATCGGTGGCCTCTGCCAGCTGCTGATACGCCGCGGCGGACATGAAGACGTCGGACGCCTTCACCGAGATCTTGAATTCGTGAAAATCATGATCCTGAAGGATGCGGATGTGGTCCAGGCCGCTCTCAACCATCGCCTCCGGGCAAGGCTCGCCGTATTTGTCCAGAAGGTGCTTTTCGAGGCTCCCTGCATTCACCCCGATCCGGATCGAGCAATTGTGGTCGCGGGCGGCCTTGATCACTTCGGCCACGCGCTTCTCGTCGCCGATGTTGCCCGGGTTGATACGCAGGCAGGCCGCACCGGCCTCTGCCGCCTCGATGCCGCGTTTGTAGTGGAAGTGGATATCCGCAACTATCGGAACCGGGCTTTCCCGGACGATCTCCTTCAGCGCTTTTGACGACGCCTCATCCGGCACTGAGACCCGCACCAGGTCCGCCCCGGCTTCGGCTGCGGCCTGCACCTGGGCCACCGTCGCCGCCACATCAGTCGTCAGCGTGTTGGTCATGGTCTGTACCGCAATCGGGGCATCGCCGCCGACGGGCACATTGCCGACGTGGATCTGGCGGCTCTTGCGGCGCTCGATATGGCGCCAGGGGCGGATATGGTTGATCGACATATGGCTCGTGTCCCGGCTGGGTGCTGTTAGCGTCTAGATACGTGCAGACGCCCGGCGCTGCAATGGCGGCACCGGGCGTCTTTTGCGGATTCCTGCGAAGGGATTATTCGGACGGCTGCTGGTCTTCCACCTGCAGCTGCGCCACCAATGTCGCCAGCGCCTCGTTCCGGCCATCCTGCAGATCGGCCAGTTCGAACCGGCCGGTGATTGCCTCCATCGACAGTTCGATATTTTTGGACACCTGTCCGCGCGCGCCGACCGGGCCGAAATGCTCGCCGTTGACTGCGAAATAAATAGCGCTGCTTTCACCGGTGCGCAGGCGCGGCGCATCCTCGGTCAAGGGCACCTCAAAGCGCTGGCCCGCATCCATGATGGTTTCCAGGATCACGCTGCCATCGGCTGCGGTGACCTGCACCCAGGACGGGCGCACCGCCACCATTTCGACCCCCGGTTCGACTTCGGCGACCACCTGCGGAACCGGCTGCGACAGCGCGTCTTCCTCATAGGCCATGCTGGCCTCCGCCAGGATGACGCTGGGCAGTTCCGGCGCGGCAAAGTTGCCGACGGTGGACGGATCCAGGGTAGAGATCGGCGCGTCGCGTGCCACCAGAACCGGCACATCCAGCGCCTGCGGGCGGTAGAGCCGGTCCAGCGCCTCAGCCGCCGGATCCTGGCCGCCATCTGCGGTTTCCAGCACCGCACTGCTGAGCGGGTCGAGATCGGCCAGCACCGCCGGGGTCTGATCTACAGGTGCAAACTGCACCTGCTGCACTTCTTTCAAAACAGCCCAGCCGCCATAGGTGATGCCGCCGATCAGCGCCGTCAGCACCATCAGCGAACCGACCGCGCGCGGTTCGACCTGGCTGAGGATGCTGCTGGGCGCGGGGATAAACGGCGTGTTCGGGGAGGCAAAGGCGTCGCCACCCAGGCCAGTGGATTTGGCGGCTGGCGCCGCGCCTGTCTTGCTGCGGCTGGACGCCTCGGCCGACATGCCATGGGCCACGGAAAAGCCGCTTTCCCGGCAGAAATCCTGAAACGCCTGCTCGGCATCCATGTTGAGGTAGCGCGCGTAGGAGCGCACGTAGCCCGCGATAAAGCCGGGTGTGTCAAAGGCGGAAGGATCGGAATTTTCGATGGCAGCGATGTAGGACGCCTTGATCCGCAGCTCTCGTTGGACGTCGAGCAAGGACTTGCCCATTGTCGCCCGTTCGCCGCGCATAACGTCGCCAAGCTTCAGTTCGAAATCATCAAAACCCTTGGGCTCTGCTGTTTCGCCATGCTCTTCTTGCTTGCGCTGGGTGAAGCGCCCGATCATGCCTGCCGTCCCATAAATGCCTGCCGCCTCGTTTCAGAGTGGTGAAAGAATCACAGACGCGACTCGGATCCACTCATTGGTTGACAGCAGCGTAACACACTCAGCGTTAATTTACACTGATCAGTATGTTAACCGGCAAGTTCGGCACAATTCAGCGCACAATGCGACCACAATGCGTCCATTGCGTGGACCAGCGCATCGATCTCCTTGGGGCCGTGCACAGGCGACGGCGTGAAGCGCAAGCGCTCTGTGCCGCGCGGCACGGTCGGGAAATTGATCGGCTGCACGTAGATGCCGTAATCTTCCAGCAA
Source organism: Leisingera sp. ABM4_103 (assembly GCF_056158685.1). NCBI lineage: Bacteria > Pseudomonadati > Pseudomonadota > Alphaproteobacteria > Rhodobacterales > Roseobacteraceae > Leisingera > Leisingera sp. ABM4_103. Next base: position 3,735,928 of record NZ_JBSWTU010000005.1, read on the forward strand.
GTGGTCGGACAGGACCTTGGTGTGGACCGGGTTGCCCACGATCACCGGCACAATGTGGCTGCCATGGTCGATGATCGGCAGGCCCAGCCCCTTGAGGCGCAGCTTCAGAACCTTGGCCTGGTCCTGATGCTTGTCGCGCAGATCCTGCGCGCCCTTCAGGTAAGCGACCGAGGCCGCCGCCCCTGCCGCCACAGCAGGCGCCAGCGAGGTAGTGAAGATAAAGCCCGGCGCATAAGAGCGGATGGCGTCGCACATCTTTTCAGACGCCGCGATATAGCCGCCCATCACGCCGTACGCCTTCGCCAGGGTGCCGTTGATGATGTCGATCCGGTGAGCCAGGCGGTCCCGCTCGGTCACGCCGCCGCCGCGGGGGCCGTACATGCCGACCGCGTGCACCTCGTCGATATAGGTGAGCGCGCCGAATTCCTCGGCCAAGTCGCAGATTTCTTCAATCGGGCCAAAGTCGCCATCCATCGAGTAGACCGACTCGAAGGCAATCAGCTTGGGCGCCTTGGGATCGTCGGCTTCCAGCAGCTCACGCAGGTGTGCAACATCGTTGTGGCGGAAGATGCGCTTTGCACCGCCGTTGCGGCGCACGCCCTCGATCATCGAGGCATGGTTCAGCGCGTCGGAATAGATGATCAGCCCCGGGAACAGCTTGGGAAAAGTCGACAGCGTCGCGTCATTGGCGATGTAGGCAGAGGTGAACAGCAGCGCCGCTTCCTTGCCGTGCAGGTCGGCCAGCTCGGCCTCCAGCTGCTTGTGATAGACCGTGGTGCCGGAAATGTTGCGGGTGCCGCCGGAGCCCGCGCCTGTGGAGTCGATCGCATCATGCATCGCCTGCAGCACAACCGGGTTCTGGCCCATGCCGAGGTAGTCGTTGCCGCACCAGACGGTGATGTTCTGCTTGGTGCCGTCCGGCCGGGTCCAGACCGCATGCGGGAAATGGCCCTTCTTGCGCTCGATGTCGATGAAGGTCCGGTAGCGTCCCTCTTGGTGCAGGCTGGCAATTGCAGCGTCCAGTTTCGCGGTATAGTCCACCGGCATCTCCATAGCTAATTGTGCTCCCTCGAAGCACGCGGGCTGTGTAAAGGGCTCGGCCGTCCGGCAGTATAACCACATTCACGTTCAGGAATGGTTACCGCAGGCGTCCCTTTTGATCAACTGCATACGCCCCGCCAAGGGTGCGCAACATTGATGCAGGTCAAATAAAACTTAAACAGCAGCCCGGCAAGGACAGTAACGGCCAAGCTGTGGCCGTTTACGTCATGTTCCCTGCGCGCTCCAAGCCGCAATGCGCAGGTCCGGAAACGGCGGCCCGCGGCAAGACAGTGCATATCCTGGCCTGCCCCCTCTGGCCCCTCCCCGGGGGCACTGCTAGGGTCCGCGGCAAATTGGCCCAAATCCCGGGCCTTCCCCCGGACAAACAGGAGAGCAAGAGATGGCACTGAATGATGTTCTGGACCGGATCGACGCAGAGCTGGACGCCGCAACGGAGCGGCTGATGGAGCTGCTGCGCATCCAGTCGATTTCCACCGACCCGGCCTATAAGGCGGAGTGCGACCAGGCCGCCGACTGGCTGGTGGCAGACCTGAACTCCATCGGCATCAAGGCGGAGAAACGCGCCACGCCCGGCCACCCGATGGTGGTGGGCCATGTGGGCGAGGAGAACACAGACGTCCCGCATGTGCTGTTTTACGGCCACTATGATGTGCAGCCGGTTGACCCGCTGGAACTGTGGAACACGCCGCCGTTTGAACCGCAGCTGGAGGAAACCCCGAACGGCACAGTGATCCGCGGCCGCGGGGCGTCTGACGACAAGGGCCAGCTGATGACCTTTGTCGAGGCCTGCCGCGCCTGGAAGGCCGTGAACGGCTCCCTGCCCTGCCGCATCACATTCTTCTTTGAAGGCGAGGAAGAATCCGGCTCCCCCTCGCTCATTCCCTTCATGGAGACCAACGCCGGCGAGCTGAAGGCCGATCTGGCGCTGATCTGCGACACCTCGATGGTGTCGCGCGGGGTGCCCTCGATCTCCTCGCAGCTGCGCGGCATGCTCAAGGATGAGTTCACCATCGTCGGGCCCCGCATCGACCTGCACTCCGGCCACTACGGCGGCCCCGGCCTGAACCCGTTGCGGGTGCTGTCGGAAGTCGTCGCGTCCTTCTACGACAACGAGACCGGGCGCGTCGCGGTCGAAGGCTTTTATGAAGGCGTGCATGAGGTGCCGGAGGACCAGCTGCGCCAGTGGCAGAATTGCGGCTTTGACGAAGCCGAATACCTGAACTCGGTCGGCTACACCCGCCCGCACGGCGAAAAGGCCTATTCCACCCTGGAACAGCAGTGGGCCCGCCCGACGCTGGAGGTGAACGGCCTCTGGGGCGGCTACAACGGGGCCGGCTCCAAGACCGTTATCCCGTCAGAGGCGCACTGCAAGATCACCTGCCGCCTGGTTGGCGACATGGACCCCGACGCGCTGCGCAGCAAGATCCGCAAACACGTCGAGGACCGCCTGCCGGTGGACGCCTCGGTGCGCTGGGACAACGACCTGGAAGGCTCGCCTGCCTCAGTGATGAACATCTCCCGCCCCGAGTTCGAGGCCGCCCGCGGCGCGCTGTCGGATGAGTGGCAGCGCGAGGCGGTGTTCTGCGGCATGGGCGGTTCGATCCCGATCGCAGGCTATTTCAAGTCGATCCTGGATATGGACGCGATGCTGATCGGCTTTGCCAATGATGACGACGCCATCCATTCGCCAAACGAGAAGTACGACCTCAAGAGCTTCCACAAGGGCATCCGGTCCTGGGCCCGTGTGCTGGACGCCCTGACCGCGAAGTGACGTACGGCGGGCGGCCGCACCTCAAGGCACCGCCCGTTCAGCAACCGCCGCGTTGAAGACGCGCAATGGCGCTCTCCCGCCCGTCATCGGCGCTCTTACGAGCCCCTCTTCCCGTTGGGTACAGCGCCGCCAAAGGCGGCGCGCGCCGTGCGCCAGCACGGCGCCGGGCCCAAGTTTCTGGATGGCATCCTTGATGCCCGCCAGAAGGCGCGGGAGCCCCTCCCCTCAATGCAAACGCAGCGGCAGGCTTGATCCTGTGCCGCCCTCAGGGTCCAATCCCGGAAAGACGCCGCCGCGAAGGGAGAAGCCCATGCCAGCGCCAAGTCAATCCGGCACCCTGCAGGTGAACGGCCAGCAGATCGCCTATACCCGGCGCGGCGAGGGCCCGCCGCTCCTCCTGCTGCACGGCTTCCCGCAGACCAAGGAGATGTGGCCAGAGACCGCCCCTCTCCTCGCCCGGAAATTCACCGTGGTGACCGCCGACCTGCGCGGCTATGGCGCCAGCTCCAAGCCCGAAGGCGTGGAGGCGATGAGCTTTCGCAGCATGGCTGCCGATCAGCTTGCGCTGATGCGCGCGCTCGGGTTCCCCCGTTTCCACCTGGCGGGCCATGATCGCGGCGGCCGCACCGCGCACCGGCTGGCGCTCGATGCGCCAGAGGCGGTTGCCAGCCTAACCGTGATGGACATCATCCCGACGCACACATTGCTGGACCAGCTGACGCAACAGGTGGCACGCGCCTATTACCACTGGTTCTTCCTCGCTCAGCCCGCGCCGCTGCCGGAGCGGATGATCGGCGCCGATCCGCAGGCCTACTTCGAAAGCTGCCTTCTGGGTTGGGGCGGCGCCTCGCTTTCTGATTTCCCGCCCGCCGCACTGGCCGCCTACCGTCGCGCCTGGGCAGACCCGGCCTGCGTCCACGCCATGTGCAACGACTACCGTGCCGCGATCGAGGTCGATTTTCACGACGACGCCCGCGATCTGGACCGCCAAGTCCAGTGCCCGGCGCTGGTGCTTTACGGTGCCGATGGCGCCATGGCCCGGGCCTATGACGTCGCCGCGGCCTGGGCGCCGCACCTCCAGGACATGACCGCAGGAAGCATCCCCGGCGGGCATTTCTTCATCGACAGCGCACCGCGCGAAACCGCCGCTGCTCTGCTGGACTTTCTCACCCCGCTGCCGCCTTTGTGACTGCCGCGCAGCCCTCAGGACCGCACCCGCTTACGTTCGTTTTACGCACGCAAGTTAAGACTCGGTTATCGCTCTTGCCCTAGCCTGCCCCGGACCGCATGAGATCAAACAGACGGAGACAGCAAATGCTGCAAAGCAGGTTCAAACGGCCGCCCGGATTCGAAGGCACCCAGACCGACCCTGAGGAAAGCTACCGTGCCGGGTATCAGCATGGCACCCGCGTGCTGCTGCGCTACCTGGAAGCCAACCCCAAGCCCGATATCGACCACCTCCGGAAATGGATTGATTCCGATCTGACCGGATGGCGCCACGACACCAGCGCAGAACCAATACCGCCGTCTCTGTAACGGCCGCACGTGTGCGCATGGCTTGCCACGCGGACGCCGGAGCGCCACGCTTGCGCCATGACCACAGAGATTCTGACTGACGGCCCCCTGCTCGCCGAAATTCTCGCCTTGGAAACCAAGGTTTGGGAAGCGTTGAAGGCGGGCGACCCTGAGGCAGACGGGCGGATGCTGACGGAGGATTTCCTCGGCGTCTATCCCAGCGGATTTTCGGACAAAGCAGGCCATTGCGCGCAGCTGCAGGACGGGCCGGTGATGGCAGGCTACCGCCTGAGCGATGCACAGCTGCGCGTCCTCTCGCCGGAGGCTGTTCTGCTGTCCTACCGCGCGGCCTATCAGCCAGCCGGCAGCAGCGGCTGGAGACGGATGCTGATCTCGTCGCTTTGGGAAAAGGGCAAAGACGGCTGGCTCAACAGTTTCAGTCAGGACACGCCTGAGCCAGAGGACTGACCGCAAAACGCATGGCGTTCCAACGCGCGTCGCGAAGCGGGTCAGCAATTTTCGCTATCGGAGAGGAAAGTGGCGCGGTTGACGGGGCTCGAACCCGCGACCCCCGGCGTGACAGGCCGGTACTCTAACCAACTGAGCTACAACCGCGCATGGGCCTTTCGGCTATGTTCCCCTCCGGGGCGGACCCTGAAACGTCAGGGCGGCGGGCGAAAGTGGCGCGGTTGACGGGGCTCGAACCCGCGACCCCCGGCGTGACAGGCCGGTACTCTAACCAACTGAGCTACAACCGCATTTTCGCCTTGCGGCGGACCGTCTCCGGTCCAGATCCCCTCCGGGGCGGTCCCTGTTAAACCCCGGGAAGGGGTGCAGCAGTGGCGCGGTTGACGGGGCTCGAACCCGCGACCCCCGGCGTGACAGGCCGGTACTCTAACCAACTGAGCTACAACCGCCCGCTGCACATCCAGCATCGCTGCTGAATGTTGGGCTGTAATATTCCCAGCCCCCCAAGCCGTCAAGCCGTGTTTTGCCTTTTTCGGAACTTTCCCGGAAAAAAATGACCCACGCCCCACAACGCATTGAAACAGTTGGAAAAACACTGCAGCCACGCCGCGGCACAGGTAATCTTCCAGGCAGAACAGGGAGGGGGGATGGTGGGTCGTGAGAGGCTCGAACTCCCGACATCTTCGGTGTAAACGAAGCGCTCTACCAACTGAGCTAACGACCCGATGAGCGGGGATTTAGACAAAGCCGCCGGGCAGTTCAAGAGGCTTTTGCCAAAAATTTTTGACCGGCGGGCCGCCCGGTGTTGCGGCCCGCCAACACCGCCTCCTCCGCCTCCCGGCAAGGGCCGGCCGATGCTTGCCCCTGCCGCTGCCGCAACCTTACAGAAGCCGGACAGCCGGCAGGCTATTAATTCATTGAGGCAAATCAGCATGAAGCATTTGATGGCTGCAATCATGGCGGTTCCGGTGCTGGCCGCCACGGCCCAGGCGGCGGAAGTCGCGGGCGGCACTGCGGATCTGTCCTGGTCCGGCTTCACCGAAGACACTGGCATCTCCCGCGCCACCCTGCGCGGCAGCCTTGAAGCCGGGTTCGGTTCCAGCCTGGGCACCCAGCTGGACCTCAGCCTCTATGACTTCAACGAGAGCAATCTCAGCGCTTACAACGCTACCCTGCACGGTATCTACCATGTGAACGCGACCACGTCGCTGGGCGCATTCCTGGGCAATGAGGAACTGGAAGACAGCAGCCTCGATTTCTACGGGCTGGAAGCCCGGCACGGCTTCGGCAGCCTGAGCAGCGAGGCCTATGCCGCGCTCGGCGATGAAGACGGCCGGTCCGCAACGCTGCTTGGCTTCGCCCTGCACAAGGACGCCGGTGCGAAGTATAATATGGGCGCCGAAATCGACTTTCTCGACCTGGACAGCGCCCAAGTCGCCCGGCTGGCGCTGAACATCGGCTATAAATTGAACGAAAGCGCGAGCTTCTATGGCGAAGCAGGCCTGCTCGATTACGAGGCCGGCCCTCTGGCAGACAGCCGGGCTTTTGTTGGTGCCGGTCTCAAGGTTGGATTCGGCCCCAGCGGCGGAACCACCTTCGGCTGGCGCGGATTGCTTGCCAAGGTGCCGGGCCTCTGACCGCCCGGCAGCCTCTCCCTATTGCAAAACGGTCTCCACCCCGTTTTCAAGAACATAGACACAGCCCTGCCCGTTCGGCAGCGCCGCCATCCGGTCGCGGCTGAGCCCGCAGACGATGCCGCGCATCACCTGCCCTAAAAGTCCGTGCGCCACCACCACCGACGGCCCGCTCAGCGACTGCATGAAGTCCAGAATGCGGCCATGGAAACTGTCATAGCCCTCGCCGCCTGGCGCTTCACAGAACAGGTCCAGATTGTGCGGGTTTACACCGTGGATCTCCGGGTATTGCGCCGCAACTTCCCCGAGCGTCATGCCCTGAAAATCTCCGGCAAATGCTTCGGCCAGACGCGGATCAGTCACAAACGGCGCGCCGCCCAGGGCAATATCCGCCGTCTGCTGCGCCCGCCCCAGCGGCGAAGCATAGCAAGCCGGGCTCTGCGCCATCACCGGCACCATCAGCTCTGCCTGCCGGCGGGCATGCTGAACCCCCAGCGGCGTCAGCGGTGATTCCAGCTGCCCCTGGATACGCCGCTCAGCGTTCCACTCGGTCTGCCCGTGCCGAAGCAGCCAGATTTTCGGAAATTGCATCACACGCCCCCTGCCCGGTTCCTCAGGCAAATTGGTAGCCGCAAGCTGCAACCAGCGGAACCCCGGAAACGAGAAAAGGCGCTCAACCTTTGCAGGGAGCGCCTTTCCTAAAAAATGGTGGGTGATAAGAGATTTGAACTCCTGACATCTTCGATGTGAACGAAGCGCTCTACCACTGAGCTAATCACCCGTGAGGCAGGCTTTTAACGGCCGGATGCGGGCTCTGCAAGAGGGCCGGCAGAAGAATTTTGCCCCTCCCCGCATTTTCTTTGTGCGCGGCCGCGGCTGAACGCGGACGGCTCCGTGAACCGCTCAGCAGGCCGGCAGCGCGTCCCGCTGGATCATCGTGCGCAGGGTAAAGCTGGAGCGGGTGTTACGGATGCCCGGCACCCGCATCAGCTTATCCTCCAGAAAGCGGTCGAAATCCGGCAGGTCTTCGGCAACCACCCGCAGCAGTATATCCCGCGTGCCGGTCATCAGATAGCACTCCATCACCTGATCGAAACGGCGCACCGCGTTTTCAAAGGCGCTCAGCGCTTCGGTGGACTGCTTGTCCAGTTCCACCGCCACAAAGATGGTAACCGGCAGCCCCAGTTTGGCCTGGTCGACCCGGGCCGAATAGCCGCTGATAACCCCGCTCTCCTCCAGGCTGGCCACCCGGCGTGCGCAGGGCGTCGGCGACAGCCCGACCATGCCGGAGAGTTCCGAGATCTTCAGCCGCCCGTTTCGCTGAAGCGCGGCGACAATCTTGCGGTCTATCGAATCCATGGAGGTTTTCCCTAAATGTGACACCCTTGATGGAGGTTACCACCAAAATGGCAGAATCCCGCACAGCTTTTTGGTGAAAACCGGCGCTACCGGCCCGCTATTATCCGGGTAGGTTTAGGAGGATCAAACCAAATGACAGTGACTGCCGTCGCATCCAGCAGCCATGAAGAGATTTACCGCGTCGAGGAGCCGTCCGTTGGCCTCCTGGGCTTCATTGCCGTGCACTCCACCCAGTTGGGCCCGGCAGCCGGGGGCCTGCGCATGCGCCCCTACGCCAGCGAAGAGGAAGCGCTGACCGACGTCAAACGCCTCAGCGAAGGCATGACCTACAAGAACGCCGCGGCAGGTCTGACCCTGGGCGGCGGCAAGGCAGTGATCATCGGCGATCCCGCCAAGGACAAGACGCCGGACCTGCTGCGCGCCTTTGCCCGCGCCATCGAAGGTCTGGACGGCCGTTACATCACCGCCGAGGACATGGGCATGAGCCCGGCCGACATGGCGATCCTTGCAGAGGAAACCCGCTTTGTGGCCGGTCTGGCAGATGGCGAGTTCGCCAGCGGCGACCCCTCGCCGATCACCGCACGCGGCATCTTCAACGCGATCCGCACCACCCGTGCCCACAAGCACGGCAGCCGCGACCTGGCGGGTGTCACCGTATCTGTCCAGGGACTCGGGCACGTCGGCTGGTACCTCTGCCAGTTCCTGCATGAAGCCGGCGCCAAGCTGGTCGTCACCGACATCGACGAGGCCCGCGTGGAGCAGGCGATCGCAGAGTTCGGCGCCAAGGCCGTTCCGCTGGCAGATATCTATGGCGCCGAGGCAGATGTTTTTGCCCCCTGCGCCATCGGCGGCATCCTGAACGCTCAGACCATCCCCCTGCTGAAGGCGGATATCGTCGCAGGCGGCGCCAACAACCAGCTTGCAACGGCTGAGGACGGCGCAGCGCTGCACGCCCGCGGCATCCTCTATGCACCTGATTTCGTAGCCAACGGCGGCGGCATCATCAACGTCGCAACCGAGATCCAGAAGATCAAGGACCGCGAGGGCTTTGTCGCTGAGAAGCTGACGGCGCTGGATGAGACAATGGCGGCGATCCTGACCCAAGCAAAAGCGGCGGACGTGAGCCCGGCGGAAATGGCCATTGCCACCGTGCAAGCCAAGATGGAGAAGGCCAGCAAAGCCGCCTGACCGGCCCTGCCGTTACCTAAGCTGCCGGGCACTCCCGCGACTGAACGGGCCCCGGCCTGCGGCCGGATCCCGTCCTGCCTTTGGGCCCGGCAGCCTGCCCCTTCCGGGGCAGGCTGCGCGCCGCACCGCAGGTGCGGCGCCACGCCCAACGGGAGCGGGTGCGCCCTGGTGCATCCGGCGACGGGCGGGAGGACCGCCCAAGCTCCCTGGCTTGTGCAGCAGCGAACAAAAAGCCCCGGACAGAAGGGCCAGAACGGAAGAGAACACTAAAAAAGGGCGGCCCCCTCGGACCGCCCTTTTCCTTTGTCTTGCTCGCAGATCAGCGGATCAGTGCGCGGTGGCGCCTGCCCCCTCGCCGGATCCTTTCAGAGCCGCTTTCGCCGCGGCGGCCTCTTCGGCCTCCTCATCCCACTCGATGGGTTCAGGCTTGGACACCAGCGCGTGCTCAAGAACCTCGGACACATGGCTGACGGGAATGATCTCCAGACCTTCCTTCACGTTGTCCGGGATCTCCGGCAGGTCCTTTTCATTCTCCTGCGGGATCAGCACCGTCTTGATGCCGCCGCGCAGCGCCGCCAGCAGCTTCTCCTTGAGGCCGCCGATCGCCAGCGCATTGCCACGCAAGGTCACCTCGCCGGTCATCGCAATGTCCTTGCGCACCGGGATCTGCGTCAGCACCGACACGATGGAGGTCACCATGGCCAGGCCCGCCGACGGGCCATCCTTGGGCGTCGCGCCTTCCGGCACGTGCACGTGGATATCCCAATGGTCGAACTTCGGCGGCTTGATGCCCAGTTTCGGCGAGACGGAGCGCACGTAGGACGACGCCGCCTCGATCGATTCCTTCATCACATCGCCCAGCTTGCCGGTGGTCTTCATCCGGCCCTTGCCCGGCAGGCGCAGCGCCTCGATCGACAGCAGCTCGCCGCCGACGGATGTGTAGGCAAGGCCCGTGACAACGCCGATCTGATCCTCTTTCTCGGCCAGACCGAAGCGGTACTTCGGCACACCCAGGAAATCGTCGAGGTTGTCCGGCGTGACAGTCACGCTATCGGTCTCCTTCTTGACGATCTTGGTCAGCGATTTCCGCGCCACCTTGGCGATCTCGCGTTCCAGGTTCCGCACCCCCGCCTCGCGGGTGTAGGTACGGATCATCGCGGTTACCGCATCCTCGGTCAGCTCGAACTCCTTGGCCTTCAGGCCGTGGTTCTTCACCTGCTTGGAAATCAGGTGCTGCTTGGCGATCTCGCGCTTTTCATCCTCGGTGTAGCCCGACAGCGGAATGATCTCCATCCGGTCCAGCAGCGGCCCCGGCATGTTGTAGCTGTTCGAGGTGGTCAGGAACATCACGTTCGAGAGGTCATATTCGACCTCCAGATAGTGATCCATGAAGGTGTTGTTCTGTTCCGGATCCAGCACCTCCAGCATCGCCGAGGCCGGGTCGCCGCGGAAATCCTGGCCCATCTTGTCGATTTCATCGAGCAGGATCAGCGGGTTGGTGGTCTTCGCCTTCTTCAGCGCCTGGATGATCTTGCCGGGCATCGAGCCGATGTAGGTGCGGCGGTGGCCGCGGATCTCGGACTCGTCACGCACGCCGCCCAGCGAAATGCGGATGAACTCACGGCCCGTCGCCTTGGCCACGGATTTACCCAGCGAGGTCTTACCCACGCCCGGAGGCCCGACGAGGCAGAGGATCGGCCCCTTCAGCTTGGCCGAGCGCTGCTGCACCGCCAGGTACTCGACGATCCGCTCCTTGACCTTCTCCAGGCCATAGTGATCCGCATCGAGGATCTCCTGCGCCTTCATCAGGTCCTTCTTCACGCGCGACTTGGTGCCCCACGGGATCGACAGCATCCAGTCGAGATAGTTGCGCACGACGGTCGCTTCCGCCGACATCGGCGACATGTTCTTGAGCTTCTTCAGCTCCGCATCGGCCTTTTCGCGCGCCTCTTTCGACAGCTTGGTGGCGGCGATCTTCTCTTCCAGCTCGGCGATTTCGCCGGCCCCTTCCTCACCGTCGCCCAGCTCCTTCTGAATGGCCTTCATCTGCTCATTCAGATAGTACTCGCGCTGGGTTTTCTCCATCTGGGATTTGACGCGGGTCTTGATCTTCTTCTCGACCTGCAGAACCGACAGTTCGCCCTGCATCAGGCCATAGACCTTCTCCAGCCGCTCGCTGACAGAGAGCGTCTCCAACAGCTCCTGCTTGCGGTCCACGTCAATACCCAGGTGGCCCGCCACCAGATCGGCAAGCTTGGCCGGCTCGGCGGTCTCGCCCACGGCAGACAGCGCCTCCTCGGGGATGTTTTTGCGCACCTTGGCATAGCGCTCGAACTCGTCGCCCACAGTGCGCACCAGCGCCTCGGTGGTAGTGACGTCGCCGGGCATTTCCGCCAGCTCTTCAGCCTTGGCCTCGAAATAGTCGTCGTTTTCCAGGAACTCGGTGATCTTCACCCGGGTCTGGCCCTCGACCAGCACCTTGACGGTGCCATCGGGCAGCTTCAGCAGCTGCAGCACATTGGCCAGCACGCCGGTTGTGTAGATGCTATCGGTTTCGGGATCGTCCTCGGAGGGGTCGATCTGGCTGGACAGCAGGATCTGCTTGTCGTCCGCCATCACCTCTTCCAGGGCGCGCACCGATTTTTCCCGGCCCACGAACAGCGGCACGATCATGTGAGGGAAAACCACAATGTCGCGCAGCGGCAGCACGGGATAGGAGGAATTGAGTGGCTCTTGCATACTCGGTCCTTTGCTTGGCAAGACGGCCCGGCCCCGGTCCCGGCAGCACTTGGCGCGTCTCCTCATTGGATGTCTTTATCTGGGGGGATGGTTAAGGATTTTCAACCTGCCCGCCGCTTGGTTGGCCCCACCTTGCCCGCACCGCGGCCGGACCACAAGGCGCAAATGACCGAAGGGTGAGCAAAGCGCTAACACGCACTGAGATGCGTCCGGAACGGATCGTGGGCGTGGCGCAAACCGGCATTCAGCGCCGCTCCAGCGTCACCAGGCCGCGCTCAATGCGGCCCGCCGCGCCGGTCTCGCTGTAGGTGCCGCTCAACCGCGACTGATCAATCAGAAACAGCCGGTAGGACTGGCGCAGCACATGCCCCGTCCCGCTGTCCTGCGCGCCTTCGATGTTCAGCCGCAAGAGCTGGTCCGGGCCGCAGGCCAAGGGTCCCAGGGCAATTTCATCGAAAAACACCTCCGCGTCATCCGGCAGATCGCCGCGGCCCGCGCTTTCGGCCCGCAGGCCGCTGCCCGGCGCAGGCGGCGCACGGTCCTCGACCGCAACAGGCATGAAGCCCAGCGCAGGCGAACCCGCCATCAGCCGGCCGTTCCTGAAATCCAGCGACAAGACCTCGCCGCTGCGCTGCGGCACCGGCAGCATTTCGACACGCCCTGCGGAGACCAGCCCCATTTCTCCCGGCCCCTTGCGCAGGATCCAGCGCCCGCGCAGCGCGCTGGACTTGCCCTTTACCAGTTCCTCCAGCGTAATGGTGCAGCCATCAATTGGCGGCGCCTTGAAGAAACCCGATGCCTCGGCCAGCGATCCGGGAGACTTCACGCTGCCCTCGGTCTGTGCCTGAGCCGCCAAAGGGCTGCCCAGCAAAACCGCCAGAGCCGCTGCGCGCAAACAGGTCATGCTATCCTCCCCGCTTTTGCGCGAGGGTAGCGGGCAGGTCTTCACAACCGGTGAACAGCCGCGCGAAACCCGCAGGATTGGCAACGGCGGCCGGGGGCTTGCTGCCCGGCCGCCGGCCTCTGATCAAAGCGGAAGCGGTCTACTCAGCCGCCGCCCGCTCCATCGCAGGGTAGTCGGTATAGCCTTCTTCTCCGCCGCCATAGAAGGTGTCCGGATTGCCTTCGTTCAGCGGCGCGTCTGCTGCCAGCCGCTCAACCAGATCCGGGTTGGCGATGAAGGGGCGGCCGAAGGCCACCAGGTCAGCCTCGCCCGAGGCCGTCCGCGCCAGCGCGGTTTCGCGGTCATAGCCGTTGTTGGCCATGTAGGTACCGGTATAGAGCTTGCGCAGGGCGTCGAAATCCCCGTCCCGGCCGCCGCCGGTTTCGCCCTCAACCATGTGCAGATAGGCAAGGCCATAGCCGTTCAGACGCTCGATGAGCGGTGTGTAATGGCCCACGGGATCGCTGTCGGACACATCGTTGAAGGTGGCAAACGGCGACAGGCGCAGGCCAATGCGGCCGGCCTCCCAAACCGTCTGCAGCGCGTCGAGGATCTCGAAAACGATGCGGGCGCGGTTTTCCGGGGATCCGCCATAGGCGTCCGTGCGGGTGTTCACACCGTCCTTCAGGAACTGCTCAAGAAGATAGCCGTTGGCCGCATGCAGCTCGACACCGTCAAACCCCGCGTCCTTGGCGTATTTCGCGGCCTGCACAAAGTCGGCGATCACACGCTGGATGTCTTCCGCGCTCAGCGCCTGCGGCTTGGCCGTCGGCACAAAGCCTTCATGGGTAAAGGTCTGAGCTTCTGCCGCGGTATCGGTGGAGGACACTGCTGTGGTGCCCTCTGGCAGCAGGGAGTCATGGGTGATCCGCCCGACATGCCACAGCTGGATAACGATCTTGCCGCCCTTGGCGTGAACGGCATCCGTGACCTTGCGCCAGGCCGCGGCCTGCGCCGCCGTGTGAATGCCCGGAGTTTGAATATACCCTTTGCCCTCAGGGCTGATCTGGCTGCCTTCGGTGATGATCAGACCGGCACCAGCCCGCTGGGCATAGTATTCTGCGTGCATGTCCAGCACCTCGCCGGTTTCATCGTCGGCCCGGTTGCGGGTCAGCGGCGCCATGACAACGCGGTTACGCAGCTCGATTGCACCAGCAGTGCTGGCGGAAAACAATTCTTGGCTCACGGGGATGTCCCTCCGGTCAAAGTGTCCAGCAACAGGAACGTTGCCGGAATGACCTGAGCACTCCGCCTCGTGCTTTCAACGGTGCATCAGCCGGAACAGCTGCTCAACAGCGCACAGTGACTGTTCAACTGTACCCGTTCACAAACGCTCGATATCGCCTTGCGCGCGGGTGTCGTGAAAGTCCTTCTGCCAGGCCTCAAAGGTTCCGGCGGCAATCGCCTCCCGCATTCCTCCCATGATTTCCTGGAAGTAATGCAGATTGTGCCAGGTCAGCAGCATGCCCGAAATCATCTCGTTGCTGCGGAAAACATGGTGCAGATAGGCGCGGGAGTAATTGGAACACGCCGGGCAGCTGCAATGCTCGTCCAGCGGGCGCGGGTCGTCCTGGTGGCGGGCGTTCTTGATGTTCACAACGCCGTAGCGGGTGAACGCCTGCCCGGTGCGGCCAGAGCGCGAGGGCAGCACGCAGTCCATCATGTCGATGCCGCGGGCCACGGCGCCGACAATGTCGTCGGGCTTGCCCACGCCCATCAAATAGCGCGGCTTGTCCTGCGGCAGCATGTCCGGCGCAAAGTCCAGGCAGCCGAACATCGCCTCCTGCCCCTCGCCGACCGCCAGACCGCCCACCGCGTAGCCGTCAAAGCCGATGTTCTTCAGCGCCTCGGCGCTTTCCTCGCGGAAATCCTTTTCAAGACCGCCCTGCTGGATGCCGAACAGCGCATGGCCGGGACGGTCGCCGAAGGCCTCGCGCGAGCGCTCTGCCCAGCGCATCGACAGGCGCATCGACTCGGCAATCCGGTCGCGGTCCGCAGGCAGCGCCGGGCATTCGTCGAAACACATCACGATGTCGGAACCCAGCAGCCGCTGGATTTCCATAGACCGTTCCGGCGTCAGTTCGTGCCGGGAGCCGTCGATGTGGGATTTGAACGTCACGCCCTTCTCGGTCAGCTTGCGTAAACCGGCCAGCGACATCACCTGAAACCCGCCGGAGTCGGTCAGGATCGGCCGCTCCCAGTTCATGAACTTGTGCAGGCCGCCCAGGCGGTCGATCCGCTCTGCCGTCGGACGCAGCATCAGGTGATAGGTATTGCCCAAAAGGATGTCGGCGCCGGTCGCGCGCACGCTCTCCGGCATCATTGCCTTGACCGTAGCGGCAGTGCCAACCGGCATGAAGGCAGGCGTGCGGATCTCGCCGCGCGGCGTGTCGATCACCCCCGTGCGCGCTTTGCCGTCGGTTGCCTTCAGTTCAAAGTTGAAAAGCTCTGCCATCTCGTATTCCTGCCGTTACTATCAAACCGGCCCACCGGTGATTCCCCCTAATGCCAAGGAGCCAAGCCCATGTCCACAGCCGACCCTGCACCGCAATTGAAACTCGGCTGGGAGGAATGGGTCAGCCTGCCGGACCTCGGCCTGCCAGCCCTGCGCGTGAAGGTCGACACCGGCGCCCGCACCTCTTCGCTGCACGCCACCGGGATTGAGACATTCGGCCCGGCCAGTGCCCCTAAGGTGCGCTTTATGGTGCATCCGATCCCCGGCCAGTACGACCTGGAAATCCCCTGCTCTGCCCTGATCAAGGACCGGCGCGAGGTGACGTCCTCCAATGGCGAAAGCGAAATGCGCTTCGTGATCGAGACCGCGCTGGAAATCGCAGGCCAGTCCTGGCCGGTGGAACTGACCCTGACCGACCGGCGCGGCATGGCGAAACACATGCTGCTGGGCCGTCAAGCGCTGACCGAGAACGTGACCGTGGTCCCCGGCGAGCGCATGTGCCAGCCTGCTCTGGACTATTCCGTCTATACCTCTGCCAACATCCGCAAATCCGCCCCCAAGCGCGCCCTGCGCATTGCCGTGCTCAGCCGCGAGGACAATTACTCCACCCGCCGCCTGGTGGCAGAAGGCGAAAGCCGCGGCCACACGGTGGAGGTCATCAACACCACCCGCTGCTACATGGCGCTGAACGCGCTGGCGCCGGAAATCCATTACGACGGCAAGCGCCTGCCCCGCTATGACGCGGTGATCCCCCGCATCGGCGCCTCTGTCACCCAGTACGGCACCGCGCTGCTGCGCCAGTTCGAGACGCTGGGAACCTTCTGCGTCAACGGCTCCGAAGGCATCACCGCCAGCCGCGACAAGCTGCACGCGCACCAGATCCTGGCGCGCCACAAGATCGGCATGCCCGCCACCGCCTTTGCCGCCTCTCCCAAGGACACCGGCAGCCTGATCCAGATTGTCGGAGGCGCGCCCCTGATCGTTAAACTGCTGGAAAGCACCCAGGGCAAGGGCGTGGTGCTGGCGGAAACCAAGAAGGCTGCTGAAAGCGTCATCACCGCCTTCCGCGGCCTCAAGGCCAATTTCCTGGTGCAGCAGTTCGTCAAAGAGGCCGCGGGCGTGGATATCCGCTGTCTGGTGGTCGGCTCCAAGGTGGTGGCGTCTATGAAACGCTCCGGGGCGGATGGGGACTTCCGCTCCAACCTGCACCTGGGCGGCAGCGCCGAGACGGTCCGCATCAGCAAAGAGGAACGCGCCACCGCGGTGCGCGCGGCCAAAGCTTTCGGCCTCAACGTCGCGGGCGTCGATCTGTTGCGCTCGGAAACCGGCCCCAAGGTGCTGGAGGTGAACTCCTCCCCCGGGCTGGAAGGGATCGAGAAGACGTCCTCCAAGAACATCGCCGGGCTGATCTATGCGGAGATCGAGAACCGGGTCCGCCCCGCTCCGCTGCGGCGCCTGAAACCCACCAGCAGCTAAGGACCGCAAGGCAGGCCCATCCGGGCTTGCCAGCCTGCGCCGCAAGGCGTCATATGCACCTGAAAGCTCTTGAATACGGGACTGGCGGAACCCACTTGTATACCATTGCACACAACAGTTCATATCATTGAACACGGCCAAGGCATCCGGCGCACGGCTCCTGCCCGGCAGGCCGCCGGAACCGGCTGCGCACTCCGCGCCCAACCCCCTTGCGGCCCCCCGCTGACCAACCAAAGGAATTTTTCATGAACGAAGATCTGATCCTCGACCTTTTGTCCGGCAATCTCCTTTATCTGCTGGGCGCCCTCCTGCTGGTCATCATTGCGCTCAAGGGCATCCGCATCGTGCCGCAGTCGCAGAAGTTCGTGGTCGAACGCTTCGGCCGGCTGCATTCGGTGCTGGGTCCGGGCATCAACTTCATCGTGCCGCTGCTGGATGCGGTGCGCCACAAGATCTCGATCCTGGAGCGCCAGCTCCCGAACGCCACCCAGGACGCGATCACCAAGGACAACGTGCTGGTGCAGATCGACACCTCGGTGTTTTACCGCATTCTTGAGCCGGAAAAGACCGTCTACCGGATCCGCGACGTGGATGGCGCCATCGCCACCACCGTGGCCGGCATCGTGCGCGCCGAGATCGGCAAGATGGATCTGGACGAGGTGCAATCGAACCGCGCCCAGCTGATCTCCCGCATTCAGGAAAGCGTCGAAAGCGCGGTGGATGACTGGGGCATCGAAGTGACCCGCGCTGAAATCCTGGATGTGAACCTCGATCAGGCCACCCGCGACGCCATGCTGCAGCAGTTGAACGCCGAGCGCGCCCGCCGCGCCCAGGTGACTGAGGCCGAGGGCCAGAAGCGCGCCGTTGAACTGGCCGCCGACGCCGAGCTTTACGCCGCCGAGCAGACCGCCAAGGCCCGCCGCATCCAGGCCGACGCCGAAGCCTATGCCACCGGTGTCGTGGCCCAGGCGATCCGCGACAACGGGCTGGAGGCAGCGCAGTACCAGGTCGCCCTGAAACAGGTCGAGGCGCTGAATGCGCTGGGGAACGGTGACGGCAAGCAGACCATCGTCGTGCCGGCCCACGCGCTGGAGGCGTTTGGCGATGCCTTCAAGCTGCTGAAAGGAAGCAAGTGATGGCAGACGGCTTCTGGACTCTCTGGTGGGTTTGGGGGGCGGCAGCGCTGGTGCTGGGCATCCTCGAAATCCTCGCCCCGGGCTTTGTCTTCCTGGGCTTTGCCATCGGCGCCGCCGCGGTTGCGCTGCTGCTGCTCGTTTCCGGCGGCAGTTGGGGCCTGCCCTTGCTGCTGCTGATCTTTGCAGGTCTGTCTCTGGCCGCGTGGCTGCTGCTGAAACGGCTGTTTGCACTGCCCAAAGGCCAGGTCAAAACCTTCGACCACGACATCAACGACTGAACGGTCACGCAAAGCCTGAACGGTCTGGCCGCAACGCTGCGGCCCGGCCTCAGAACCTGAACCCGATGCCCGCCAGCAGGCCATGGGTCACCGCATCATGGCGGAAAAAACTGCCGGTGCCGCGGGTGCCTTCCTCATAGTCCACCCCCAGGCCGCGGTACATCACATAGATCGACGCGCGCTCCCAGCGGTCATAGACCAGCCCGCCCATCGCCGACCAGCTCTGATCCGACCCGGCACCGAACCCGCCGATGTCGCCTTCCAGCAGGATGCTGAACTCCGGCGACACACGGCGCTGCCAGCGCAGCCCGGCAACCGGATCGGTCCACTCCGCGCCCCGGCGCAGGGTGCCGCCCGCCGGCAGGCTGGCAATCACGTCCACATCCCAATGGCGCGCGCCCGCGTACAGCTCGAAACTGTCCCGCCCGCGCCCGAAGCTATAGGTCACCACCGCTTCCGCCACGTTCTGATCATAGGTCACCGGCAGATCGCCTCCGGCGCTGCTGCCGATGGCGTCAGAATCCAGCAGAGCATACCGCAGCCGGAACCCGAACCGGCTGCTGTGGACCCCTTCGAACTGCAGCATTCCGCCCGCCTGCAGCTGATCGAACACATCGCTTGCATCAAACGACACATCCCCGGCAGCCCGGCCCAGCTCCGTCGTGCTCTCCACCGAAGGCGCCAGCACAAAGGGCGTCAGCTGCCACCGCCAGCCGCTCAGGTCCTGGGCCGCGGCGGCGGTCCCCAGCAGCGCGGCAAGCACCAGCGCAGCAGTCACGGCGGCCCGTGCGGGCGCGGTCGGCTTCGGCATCGCTCTCCCTCCCCCGTTCCTGCCAAACTCCACCGTACGGCCGGCACGCGGGATCCGGCCGCTGCGTCCAGGCAGCTGTCAAAAATCATTATGGGGGAGCAACGATTTAGCGCAGAATCCCGTCAAATCAAACGTTCCCGCGCAAAGGCGGGCAAAGGGGACGGGCAGAACATTCCCGCGGCGGCGCGCGCCGCCTCTGGACGCCGGGCCGCACATTTCCTATATAAATCGTCGGAAAATCAGACCGGGACCATCATGACCAATCCTTCCGAACCGCTCGAAGGCGCACCGCTGATCGCGCCCTCCTCTGTCAGCCACCCGCTGTACGAGGCCGTGGCCGAGGCCTGCCGCACCGTCTATGACCCGGAAATCCCGGTGAACATCTACGAGCTGGGCCTGATCTACACGATCGACATCAATGACGAGAACGACGTCAAGATCATCATGACCCTGACCGCGCCGGGCTGCCCGGTGGCGGGCGAGATGCCCGGCTGGATTGTCGATGCGGTGTCGCCGGTGCCAGGCGTCAAAAGCGTCGACGTGCAGCTCACCTGGGAGCCGCCCTGGGGCATGGAGATGATGTCCGATGAAGCCCGGCTGGAACTGGGCTTCATGTAAGCCTCAAGCCCGAACCCGGATCCGGCCCCTGCACAGGCGGGGGCCTTTTCATTTCCCCGCAAGCGGCCCTAAAGTGCGGCAGCCCTTGAACCGGAGCCGCCCCATGCGCCTTGCCCTGCTGCTCGCCGCAGCCCTGTTCCTGCCGCCCGCCGCAAGCCCGGCAGAGCCCCCGGCGCTCAGCTATGGCCCGCGCCCGGATTACCTCATCACCCAGCTGCCCGATGGCGCGCTCAAGGACAAGCTCAGGTCCTGTGCAGGCCAGACACCCAAGCGCACGGATTTCTCCATCGGCCACCGCGGCGCACCGCTGATGTTCCCCGAACACACTGCCGAAAGCTACCGCGCCGCCGCTGCCATGGGCGCGGGCATCCTCGAATGCGACGTGACCTTCACCCGCGATCTGGAACTGGTCTGCCGCCACGCGCAAAACGACCTGCACCGCACCACCGACATCCTGACCTCCCCGCTGGCAGACCGCTGTATCCAGCCCTTTACACCGGCAGCAGGCACCGCGCCCGCCCGCGCTGAATGCCGCACCTCCGAACTGACCCTGGAGGAGTTCCGCACCCTGACCCCCAAAATGGACAGCGCCAATCCCTCGGCGGTCACGGCAGAAGGCTACAGGGGCGGCCTGCCCGCCTGGCGCAGCACTCTTTACGCCGGCGGTGCCCGGCCCCTGACCCATGCGGACTCAATCGCCCTGTTCCAGCGCCTCGGCACCAAATTCATGCCCGAGCTCAAGGCCCCGGCGGTGCCGATGCCCTTCAACGGCTTCACGCAGCAGGATTTCGCCCAGAAGCTGGTGGATGAATACAAGGCCGCCGGCATCCCGCCCCAGGACGTCTGGCTGCAAAGCTTCCGTCTGGAGGATGTTCTTTACTGGATCGAACACGCGCCGGAGTTCGGACGCCAGGCGGTGCTGCTGGACGCCAGCTACCGGCTGGAGCGCTTCGACCACACAGATCCGGGCACCTTCCAGTATGACTTCGCTGCGCTGAAGGCCCAGGGTGTCACCTATCTGGCACCGCCGCTCTGGATGCTGGTCACGGTCAGGGACGGCCAAATCGTCCCCTCCCCCTATGCCCTTGCCGCCAAATCGGCGGGTCTGCGGCTGATCACCTGGACGCTGGAACGCTCCGGCCCGGTACAGGACGGCGATTGGTACTTCCAATCCCTCAGCGCCCTGCCTCTCAATGATGGCCTCTATTACCAGCTGCTGCATGTGCTGGCGCAGGACGCAGGCGTCGAGGGCGTGTTCTCCGACTGGCCCGCCACCGTCACCTATTACGCCAATTGCATGGGGCTGTAATGGCTGGCTGCGCACGGAACCGCCGCTCCGTCCCTTTTAAATCCGCACCCGGGATATATGTTATGCCTCTGCCAGGACGTTTGCGGGGTTGAGCCGCCGCAGCACCGGCCCTAGATAGGGAATAAGTCTCAAGGAGAAACCCATGTTCGGCATTCCCGGTAAGCAGGCCGTGACCATGACCCCCAAGGCGGCGGCGCAGATCGCCAGGCTGATGGCCAAGGACGGCCACGCAGGCCTGCGCATCGGCGTCAAGAAAGGCGGCTGTGCGGGCATGGAATACACCATGGAATATGTCGACGAGCCGGAACCCAACGACGAGGTTGTGGAACAGGACGGCGCCCGCATCCTCATCGCGCCGATGGCGCAGATGTTCCTGTTCGGCACCGAAATCGACTATGAGGTGACGCTGCTGGAAAGCGGTTTCAAATTCAACAATCCCAATGTCGCCGAGGCCTGCGGCTGCGGCGAGTCGATCTCCTTCAAGGAAGTGCCCGGCAGCTGAACCGGCGCAGTCCAGGCGAAACCAGCGGGCGGGGTCTTCCCCGCCCTTTTTGCATCGCAGCTCACCCTCCAAGCGAATTGCGCCGCTGCGCTGCCGGTGCTACCACTCACGCCCAAACAGGACATTCGGAGGCACCCCCATGCGGCGGAAACTGGCAGCAGGCAACTGGAAGATGAATGGCACCGGCGCAAGCCTGGCTGAACTGGCGGCCCTGGCCGAAAGCCACCCGGCACCGGCCGCAGACATCCTGATCTGCCCCCCGGCAACCCTGCTGTCGCGCGCCGCGGACGCTGCCCGGGGCAGCGCTGTCGCCATCGGCGGCCAGGATTGCCACGCAAATGCCTCCGGCGCCCACACCGGCGACCTCAGCGCCGCCATGCTCAAAGACGCAGGCGCCTCCGCCGTGATCCTCGGCCACTCCGAACGCCGCGCCGACCACGGCGAGACCGATGCGCAGGTCTGCACCAAGGCGGAGGCCGCCATCACCGAAGGCCTCACCGCCGTCATCTGCATCGGCGAAACCCTGGCAGAGCGCGAGGCCGGTGACACTCTGAAGGTTGCCGGCACCCAGCTGGACGGCTCCGTCCCTGCGAACGCTACCGGCGTCAACACTGTGATCGCCTATGAACCGGTCTGGGCCATCGGCACCGGCAAGGTGCCGACCCTGGAACAGATTGCAGAAGTCCACGATTTCCTGCGCGCCGAGCTGACCGCCCGCTTCGGCGCGGAGACCGCAGACGGCTTCCGCCTGCTCTACGGCGGCTCGGTCAAGCCTTCGAACGCTGCGGAAATCTTTGCCGTCTCCAACGTCGACGGCGCGCTTGTGGGCGGTGCCAGCCTCAAGGCCGCGGATTTCTCCCCGATCATCGCCGCGCTTGAGGCGGCCTGAGCCAAGAAAATTTGAATTTTCTTGGCAAAATTCTTCGAAGAATTTTGCCAGAGACGCAAAACGGCGCCCGGAAATCCAGGCGCCGTTTTCTTTCGTCGGGTGCGACCCTAGTTCGTTATGATCTCCGGCCCCATCACCGCATTTGGCAGCACGGTGGACAGCCAGGGCACATAGGTGATCAGGATCAGGAACACGAACAGCACGGCGAGGAACGGCAGCGCCGCTTTGACCACGCCCATCATCGGCATCCCCGCCACGCCCGAGGTCACGAACAGGTTCAGGCCGACCGGCGGGGTGATCATGCCGATCTCCATGTTCACCACCATGATGATGCCCAGGTGGATCGGATCAATGCCCAGCTCGATGGCAATCGGGAACACCAGCGGCGCCACGATGACCAAGAGGCCCGACGGCTCCATGAACTGGCCGCCGATCAGCAGGATCACATTGACGACGATCAGGAACATCACCGGGCCGAAGCCCGCCGACAGCATCGCATTGGCGATATGCTGCGGCACCTGCTCATCGGTCAGCACATGCTTCAGGATCAGCGCGTTGGCGATCACGAACAGAAGCGTCACGGTCAGTTTGCCCGCCTCGAACAGCGTGTGCTTGGTATCGCTGTGGAAGAAGGCCGTGACCAGCGCATAGGGCTTCTTGATCAGCGGCGTCTTGGCCGCGCCCTCGCCGTTCGACAGCGGCCCCATGTCCTTGTAGACGAAGGAGGCGATCAGGAAGGCATAGACCGCCGCAACCGCCGCCGCCTCGGTCGGGGTGAAGATACCGCCATAGATGCCGCCCAGGATGATCACGATCAGGAACAGCCCCCAGCCCGCTTCACGGCCCGAGGTGATGATCTCGCCCCAGCCCTTCCACTCGCCCTTGGGCAGGTTCTTGACCTTGGCCATCACGTAGATGGTGACCATCAGGAACAGACCGGCCAGCAGGCCCGGAATGACACCGGCCAGGAACATCCGGCCCACGGACACCTCAACCGCCGCCGCATAGACCACCATCACGATGGAGGGCGGGATCAGGATGCCCAGCGTGCCTGCGTTACAGATCACACCGGCCGCGAACTCCTTGGTGTAGCCCACCTGCCGCATGCCTGCGATCACGATGGAGCCGATGGCCACCACGGTTGCGGGCGACGACCCGGACAGCGCCGCAAACAGCATACAGGCAAACACACCCGCAATCGCCAGACCGCCCGGCAGATGGCCCACGCAGGCGATGGAGAAGCGGATGATCCGCCGCGCCACGCCGCCCGTGGTCATGAAGGACGACGCCAGGATAAAGAACGGGATCGCCAGCAGGGTGAAATGCCCCTCAAAGGCTTCAAACAGCGTGCCTGCGACCGACGCCAGCGAGCTGTCGGAGTAGATCAGCAGGAAGATGGTCGAGCTGAGGCCCAGCGACACCGCAATCGGCACCCCGATCAGCAGCAGGCCGATCACCATCGCAAAGAGGATTACCACTTCCATCAGTCATGCTCCCCGCGCTGCGCCTGCACTTCTGCAATTTCGTCTTCAACTTCGTGGCTGGCGACCAGCCGGTCCGCGTCGCCGCGGGCAATCTGGAACGCCGCCTGGATGAAGCGGAACACCAAGAGCAGCATCGACACCGGCAGCACCACATACGGCACCACCTTCGGCAGTTTTTCGTAGGAGTCGCCGTAGTTGATCAGGTCTTCCAGAAACTTGAAGACCGCCACCATCGGCACGTCCTGCACCTCATAGAAACTCTGGCTGCGGGCCTTCATGTCGAACCCGGTCGGGAACCAGCGGCCCGAGGTCGGCGGCAGGTCGGCAAACACCGCCCAATAGTCATAGGCGCCCTTCAACAGCAGCAGCGAAAACACGATGCAGCAGCCGGCGGCAAACAGGCCAACCGCCCGGCGCGCGCCGGGCGCCAGCATGTTGACGATGGCGTCCACCCCCAGATGCGCATGGGTCTTCACCGCATATGCCGCGCCCAGAAGCACCAGCCAGGCAAACAGGAACACCGTCAGCTCCAGCGCCCACAGAATGTTGGAATTGAACACAAACCGCGCGATCACATTGGCAAACGTAATCGCCGTCATCAGCCCCAGGAGGAGCGCGATCAGGGTTTCTTCGAGTGAGTTGATAAGCCCGCTCGGGCCGGTTCTGGACCCCGCCATGGCTGCCTCCCAAGTTTTGCGGAAAGTAAGGGTGCAGGCGGCGGATCCCCGCGCCGCCTGCGGATACGGGGCGCCCGCGCGGGCACCCCGGAAAGGCGCTGATTACAGGCCGGTGTTGATGGCTTGCGCCGCGTCGATCTTTTCCTGGCCGACGTCGCCTGCGAATTTCTCCCAGACCGGCTTCATCGCTTCGACCCAGGCCGCGCGCTGCTCAGGGGTCAGCTCGCGCACCACGCCGCCGGCGTCGATGATCGCCTGCTTGGCTTCGCCGTTCACCTTGGTGGATTCAGCGTTCCGCACCGCGGTCACTTCCTTGAGGATGGTCAGGAACTGATCGCGCACTTCCGGCTCCAGGCTGTCCAGCCAGTCAACCGAGGTCACCACCAGATAGTCCAGCGCGCCGTGGTTGGTCTCGGTCACACCGTCCTGCACCTCAAAGAACTTCTTGCCGTAGATGTTGGACCAGGTGTTTTCCTGGCCGTCCACAACACCCTGTTGCAGCGCGCCGTAAACTTCCGAAAACGCCATCTTCTGGGGCGAGCCGCCGATCGCTTCCATCTGCGCCACCAGCACGTCAGAGGACTGCACGCGGAACTTCAGCCCGTTGGCATCCGACGGCTCCACCAGCGGCTTGTTGGCCGACATCTGCTTCATGCCGTTGTGCCAGTAGGCCAGACCCTGCAGGCCGCGGCGCTGCATCGAATTCAGCATCTCCTGGCCGGTCTCGGACGCCTGGAAGGCATCCACGGCTTCGATGTTCTTGAACATGAACGGCAGGTCAAACAGGCGGAACTGCTTGGTGAACTTCTCGAACTTCGACAAGGACGGCGCCGCCAGCTGCACGTCGCCCTGAAGCATCGCTTCCAGCACCTTGTTGTCGTTGTACAGCGTGGAGTTCGGGTAGACCTCCATGCACATGGTGCCGTTCATTTCCTCGTTCACGCGCTTTTCCAGCAGCGACGCGGCAATCCCCTTGGGGTGCTTGTCGGTGTTGGTGACGTGGCTGAATTTCACCACGATCTCGCCGTCGTCACAGGCCGCGCTTGCGGCGCCTGCGGAAACGGCCAGTGCCAGTGCGGTTGCAGCAGTGGTCAGGAATTTCATGTCTTTCCTCCCAGAAAAATCATCAGAAAATTCTATGTTGCCCTCAGCGCATGGCTGAAGCCCGCTCAGAGCATCACAAGTTGCGGAAAGCCGCTCAAGATTTGATTCGGGAATCACCCGCCGTCCGGGATTTCCGCGATTTGACAGTCGGTTACACCGGCCTCTGGATGCAGCTTGGCGAAGCGGATCAAAAGCTGTGCGAAATCCCGCACAAGGTGCTTCCGGCTTTGTGCGGAAATCCGCACAAATGTTAGCGCCCGACAGAACTGCAAGGGAATCGCCACCCTTTCATCTTTCCCGAAATACTCCCGTCCCGCTGCCCGGCAGGCGGCTTTGCCGCCGAAAGGGGAGGCGTCCAGCCTGACCCAGGAACGCCACAGCCGGGGTGTTGCACACCCGGCGCACGCCCCGCTTTCCGGTCCTTAACACCGCCCTGCAATACTGCCACCCGTCGCGACATTGGTGCGGACTGACACCCCGCACCGACCAGGAGATCACAGGGCCCCCAAGACCACCTCCTCATTGGGTGCAGGGGCGTCCCGCACCGAAGGCTTCAGCGGACATGGGGGCTTGCGACCCCCGTCCTCCCTCCGCCCATGGCCCCCTTGGGGCTTTCCGGCGGCGCCGCCTCCTTCAATACCCCGGCATCACCGCCGGAGCAGACGACCCGCAAACCCCCGGCCCCCAGCGCCCTCAGCGGCGGTAATCCTCGGGCCGGATGCCATAGCGGGCCAGCTTATCGTAGAATGTCTTGCGCGGCAGTTTCAGGGCTTCGGCGGCCGCAGCCGCGCGCCCGTTGGCCCGTCCCAGCGCCGCGATCAGCAGCGAGCGCTCCACCTGCGCCATCTGCTCCGCCAGCCCCAGCCCCGCCGCCGCGGCGGCCTCCTCCGGCATCCCCAGCACAAACCGCATCGCCGCCGACATCAGCGAGCGCGCGTTGCCCGGCCAGTCCTGTGCCATCAGCGCTGCCAGATGCTCCTGGCCGATCTCCGGCGGCTCGATCCCCGCCTGCTCCGCCGCCTGCGCCACATAATGGCGGAACAGCACCGGAATATCGCCGGGGCGTTCGGCCAGCGACGGGATCCGCACCCGCATCACATCCAGACGGTAGAACAGATCCGGGCTGAAACCGCCCGCCGCCACCTTGCCCGCCAGATCGGCGCTGGAGCCCGCGATGATCCGCACCCCGCTGCCCTGCTCCAGCTGCGCGAGCAGCGCATATTGCGCCGCCTCCGGCAGCGCCTGCACCTCGTCCAGAAACAAGGACCCGCCCGCCGCCTCCTGGCACAGCTCCGCCACCGTCTCTGCCGCCAGCCCGGCGGCAGGGCGCTTCACGAACGGTCCTTGACCCGCGGGCGACATCAGGTGAATGACCTCCGCCACTTTGGAGATACCGCTGCCCGGCGCGCCGGTGACCAGCACCTCCGCCCCCGTCGGCGCCACCGCCCGCACCCGCTGCCGCATCTCCCCGGCCTGCGGCGAGGTGCCGAACAGCAGCCGCGAAGCCGGATCGCCAGTTTCCAGCTGCCGCTTCAGGCGCCGGTTCTCCAGCACCAGCGCCCGGGTCTTCAGCGCGCGCTCCAGCACCGGCAGGAAATCGGCGGCGGCACAGGGCTTCTCCAGGAAATCAAACGCCCCCTGCGACATCGCCTTCACCGCCATCGGAATGTCGCCCTCGCCGGTCAGCAGCACCACCGGCAGCTCCTCATCCATGCTGCGGGCATAGTCCAGCAGATGAAACCCGTCCCGCCCCGGCATCCGCAGGTCGGAGACGATAACCCCCTCGAATTCGCGGGTGATAAGGTCCTTGGCCGCCACAAAGGAGCCCGCGGTGACAGCCTCCAGATCGTTCAAGTCCAGTGTCTGCGCCAGCGCCTCCCGCACCGCGGCATCGTCATCCACCAAGAGCACCTTGCGGATCATGCGGCATCATCCTGCTGCCCGGCATCGCTCCACGGCTCCAGCTCGACGGTGAACACCGCGCCGCCGCCAGTATTGGTGCCGCGGATATTGCCGCCAAAGCTCTGCACCAGACCATAAGAGATCGACAGCCCCAGCCCCATCCCTTCGGAGCTGCCAACCACCTTGGTGGAATAGAACGGTTCGAACATCTTCTCCGGCTCCTTGATGCCGGGGCCGCTGTCCTGCACCCGCACCTGCAGCCGCGGGCCGTCGTCGACCGAAATCGAGATCACCTTCTCCACCTGCCCCTGCATCGCATCCGCCGCGTTGTTGATCAGGTTCACGAAGACTTGCGTCAGCCGCACCTCGCCGCCCCAGGCATAGACCGGCGCGGGGTAGTCGGCAGGCTGCCAGCGCAGATCCACCTGCTCCGCCTTCAGCCGCGGCGCCGTCAGCTCCGCCGCGGCGCTGATCACCTGCACCAGATCGACCTGCCCCATCGGCTCGCTTTCGTTGCGGGCAAAGGCGCGCAGGTTCTTGATAATTCGCGCCATCCGCACCGCCATGTCCGAAATCCGCCCCAGATTCTCCGCCGTGCGCTCTGCCTTGCCGCGCTCCAGAAAGGCGGCGCCGTTCTCTGAATACTGCTGGATCGCCATCAGGGGCTGATTCAGCTCGTGGCTGATCCCCGCCGACATCTGCCCCAGCGCCGTAAGCTTGCCCGCCTGCACCAGCTCCTCCTGCGCGCGTTTCAGGGCCGCCTCGGCCTCCTCGCGCTCGCGCACCTCGCGGCGCAGCTGGTCATTGGCGAGGGACAAGGCCTTGGTCCGCTTTGCCACCCGGCTTTCCAGCACCGCGTTGGCTTCCGCCAGGGTGCGGCGGCGCTCCATCACGATGAACAGCATGGCGCCAAAAGCCAGGCAAACCGCCGCCAGCGCCGCCGCCTGCAGCATGGCAATCCGCCGCGCCGGGGCCACGTCCACCAGAATTTCGCCAGTCATGCCGATCACCGGCAGCGCAACCGAAAGGTGCAGAGCGCGGGCGGGCAGATACGGGCTGCCCTCCAGGCTCCAGACCTCGTGGCCCGCATGAAACTCGGTGGCCGTCACCCGGGGGGTATCCCCGTCCGCGCTGCGCCGCCAGAACAGCAGCTCCGAGCGGTTTGCAATGAACACCTCGCCGGTCTCATCAGTAAAGAACACCGCCGGCAGCGAGCCGCGCCATGTCTGCTCCACATCCGCCACATCGGCCACCACCACCAGTGCCCCGCGCACCCCGCCATCAACGGCAAAGGCAGGAGCGGCATAGAAATAGGCCCGCTGGCCGTCCGGCTGCAGAACCCCGTGGCCGGTGCCCAGGGCCCCCTGCATGGCGCGGGTAAAATAGTCCTGCTGCGCCACGCTGCCCCCCGTGACCCCTTCAGCCGCGGCCAGCACCTGCCCGTCCGGGGCGGCAAAGAACACATCCAGCGCCGCTGTCTTGTCCGCCACCGAGCGCAGCAGTTCCGCGGCGTCCAGCCGCTGGGCCCCGGTGGCAAGATCTGCCAGCACCGGGTGTCCGGCGGTCAGCACCGCCAGCTCCTGATAAACCTGCAATTGCGTGCTCACCCGGTCCGAGGCCAGGGCCAGATCGGCGGCGCTGCGTTCGGCCAGGCTGTCCAGCGCCTGCCGGTAGCCGTACGACCAGACCGCCAGCGCCAGCGCCACGACGGCCAACAGGAATCCGGCAGGCAGGCTCCAGCGAAGAAAGTTCTGTGTTTTCATAGCGGCACGTTAGCAGCGCGCCCCTTGCATTGACCAGATGCAGCGGCAAAAACCGGTGTATGAAGACTTTACTCCAATCCCCGACCGATCCCGCCTTTGTGCAGGACCCCTATCCTTTCTACGCCGCCGCCCGGACGGAGGGCCAGC
The DNA here is from genome assembly GCF_056158685.1 of Leisingera sp. ABM4_103. Classification (NCBI taxonomy): domain Bacteria; kingdom Pseudomonadati; phylum Pseudomonadota; class Alphaproteobacteria; order Rhodobacterales; family Roseobacteraceae; genus Leisingera; species Leisingera sp. ABM4_103. The sequence continues at coordinate 3,765,158 of NZ_JBSWTU010000005.1, forward strand.
TGCACTTCTGGCAGGACTACGGCATGATGGCGGCCTTCGGCCATTCCGCCGTGCACATGCTGCTGCGCGACCGCCGTTTCGGCCGCGAAGTACCGGAAGAGCTGCGCACCGAAGGCCCTGCCCATCTGGCCCCCTTCCTGGCGGTGGAGGCGCATTCGATGCTCGACGCCGAGCCGCCCCGCCACACCCGCCTGCGCCGGCTGGTGCTGCGCGCCTTCACCTCGCGCGAGATCGCGGCGCTGGAACCGGGTATCAAGGACCTGTGCCGCCAGCTGATTGATACCTTCCCGGACCAGCCCTTCGACCTGCTGGACGCCTATTGCACCCAGGTGCCGGTGATCACCATCTGCCGCCTTTTGGGCGTGCCCGAGGAGATGGCGCCGCAGCTTCTGGACTGGTCGCACAAAATGGTGGCGATGTATCAGGCCGCGCGCACGGAAGAAACCGAACACGCCGCGGCCCAGGCCTCGCAAGAGTTCACAGACTTTCTGCGCAGCTACATTGACGAACGCCGCAACGATCCCCGCGACGACCTGATCACCCGGCTGATCGCGGCGGAGGAGGAAGGCGACAAGCTCTCCACCGATGAGCTGATCGGCACCTGCATCCTGCTGTTGAATGCGGGACACGAGGCCACCGTGCATTCGCTGGGCAACGGCTCGAAGACGATGCTGCAGCAGGGCTGGCAGCCCGAATGGCTGGCGCCGGACGGCATCGAGGGGCTGGTGGAGGAAATCCTGCGCTTTGACCCGCCGCTGCACATGTTCACCCGCTACGCCTATGAGGAGGCAGAGGTTTTCGGCCACACCTTCCAGCGCGGCGATCAGGTGGCGCTGCTCTTGGGCGCTGCCAACCGCGACCCGGCGGCGCTGGACGATCCGGAGCGTTTTGACCCGTCCCGGCCGCCCAAGGTGAACAAGAGCTTTGGCGGCGGCCTGCACTTCTGTGTCGGCGCACCGCTGGCGCGGCTGGAGATGCAGATCGCCCTGCCGGTCCTGTTCGAGCGCTGCCCGGACCTGAAGCTGGCCGCAGAGCCGGAATACAGCAACACCTACCACTTCCACGGCCTGACCCGGCTGATGGTGACCCGCAGCTGAGGACCGGGGGCGCTCCCGCCCGCGCTGCAGGGATCACAGATCCCCTTGCCCGGTTGGGCCAAGCGCCGCTGACGCGGCGCGGCGCCCCCATTTCACCTTTGGCAAAATACTCCGGGGGTGAGGCGCATCCGCGCCGAGGGGGCAGCGCCCCCTTTCCGTCCCCCTTGCCGGGATATCATTCCGGCAAGGCAGAGACCGCCGCCATGCAGGGGCCGCTCAGCAGCCAGTCCCGGAAGGCGGCGACCTTGGGGTCGTTCCATTTCTGCCGCTCGCCGATCAGCGCGTAAGCGCCGTCCGGGGTGCCGCAGGTCATCTCCGGGAACGGCAGCACCAGATCCCCGCGCGCCAGTTCCTCATGGCACAGGACCAGATCCGCCATCACCACGCCGGCCCCTATCACTGCGGCGCGGGTAGCCATGTCGAGGTTCGGAAACGCCTCGCCGCTGGCAGGGTCCACCTGCTCCACCCCGAAATGCTGCACCCAGGTCGCCCAGTCAAAGCGGCGCGGGCTTTCGTGCAGCAGCCGCTGGCCCGCCAGCGCTGCCGGGCCATCCGCCAGCGCCGGCAGCAGCGACGGGGCGCAGGCCGGGGCGAGGACCATTTCGAACAGCGGCAGCACCTCGATGTCCGGCGGCCGCCCCACGCGGTTCTCAACGGAAATGCCAAGATCGTATTCCGCCCCCCTGAACCCCTTGCTGCTGTAGAAATCCGTGGTCAGCTGCAGCTTGATCTCCGGATGCGCGGCCCGGAACTGCTCCAGCTGCGGCAGCAGCCAGCGGATCGACAGAGTCGGCGGGCAGATCACCCGCAGCTCCGCCGCATCCGCCGCGACCTGCTCCACCTCGCGCTGCATCATCGCAAAGGCCTCTGTCAGCACCGGGTAGAGCCGCCGCCCCGCCGCCGTCAGCTCCACCCCGCGGGCATTGCGGTGGAACAGCTGCACGCCGATGTGGTCCTCCAGGATCTTCACCTGGCGGCTGATCGCGCCCCGGGTCACGAACAGCTCGTCTGCGGCAGCGATGAAGCCCTCGTGGCGGGCAGCGGCCTCGAAGGCGCGCAGGGCATTGAGGGGCGGCAGGCGCATGCATTCACCATGGGTCAGTTTTCCTGATCCATGGTGGAGTTTAACTGGTTTGCGCGCAAGCCCCTCCGGCCCTAACTCTCGAAGGCCAGAACGGAGGATTAGCTATGACCGCATATTGCGATAACGCAGGCGCCCGGCACCACGGAACTCCAGCCCGCAGCGTGCTTGGCTGGATTGCAGGCCTGACGGGTCTCAGAAAAGCTGAGCCTCATGCTGCGGTGTCCCAGGACGCGGTCCGGGTGCCTTGCCGCGAACTTGAGCGGCTGGCCGGGACATCGCCGCATCTGCTGGCCGACATCGGCGTTATGCCGGAGGCTGCCACTGGCGAGACATCGCCGTGGCGGCTGCAGGACGGGCGGCATCTGCTGCTGCGCCCGCCCCTGTGACAGCGGCACGCTGCCGTGCTGCCGCGGCCCCGGCCTGACGCGGCAGGGGCCGGGCGCGCGCTCTCAGGCGCCCAGCGGCAGCATAGTGGTCGATTTGATCTCTTCCATCGACAGAAGCGCGGTCACGTTGTGCACCTTCACCTCTGAAATCAGCGCCTGATAGAACACGTCATAGGCGCGCGCGTTCTGGACCCGGACTTTCAGGATATAGTCGATGTCACCCGCCAGCCGGTGCGCCTCCTGCACCTCGGGGCGGTCGCGCAGGGCCTGCAGGAACTTGGCCTGCCATTCCGCCTCATGCTCCGAGGTGCGGATGAGGACAAAGAAACACGCCTCGAACCCCAGCGCCTCCGGATCCAGCAGCACCGTCTGCTGGCCGATCACCCCGGCCTCGCGCAGCTTGCGGATCCGATTCCAAACCGGGGTCTTGGATGACCCCACCCGGCGGGCTATTTCGTCCAGCGACTGGCTGGCGTCCCGCTGCAGTTCAGCCAGAATTTTCCGGTCCGTGCCGTCGATCCGCACCGTCATCCCTGTTTTCTCCTATTGTGAGGACCAATCGGCCCGGCATCCCGCCTCAGCAAAACCAACGTTCTTATTTCAGCGCCCATATGGCGCAATACCGGGAATATTTCCTATATCTACCCTCAAGTCAAACACACCGCACAGAGGGTACAGGGATGTCCGCACACACGACACATGCTGCCAATGCCACCGCTCACGTCCGCGGCGGCATGTGTTGCCTGGTACCGGGGCAGGTTGCCTTTGCAGGCTCCGGCCCCGGCGACCCGGAGCTGCTGACCCTGAAAGCCCTGCGCGCGCTGCAAGAGGCGGACGTGATCCTTTATGACCGTCTTGTCAGCGCAGAGATCATGGCGCTGGCCGGGGCGCAAGCGGTTCTGGAAAACGTCGGCAAGGAGGGCTTTGGCCCGCAGGTCAGCCAGGAGGAGATCTGCGCGCGCCTGGTGGCCCATGCCAAGGCAGGCAAGAAGGTGCTGCGGCTGAAGGCCGGCGATCCCACCGTCTTTGCCCGCTTGGATGAAGAGCTGACCGCGCTGGAAAACGCCGGCATTGCCAGCCAGATCATCCCCGGCATCACCGCCGCGTCTGCCGCCGTGGCGGGCATCGGCCAAAGCCTGACCCAGCGCGGCCGCAACTCTTCGGTGCGGTTCCTGACCGGGCACGACATGAAGGGTTTTGCCGATCACGACTGGGCCGCACTGGCGCGCCCGGGCGAGGTTGCCGCGGTCTACATGGGCAAAAAATCCGCCCGTTTCGTGCAGGGCCGCCTGATCATGCACGGAGCGGACCGCGCCATGCCGGTGACCATTGTCGAAAACGCCTCCCGCCCTGAACAGCGGGTGCTGGAAACCACGCTGGACCGCCTGCCTGCCGATCTCGACGCGGCCGGGTTCGACGGCCCCGCCCTCACCTTCCTGGGACTTGCGCCGCGCAAAGCGGCGGCCGCCCTGAACGACCTCAAGACGGAGCTTGCATAATGCCTCGCCCCTTTACACCCAAAGTCATCACCGCCAACGACCTGCTGGAAGGCGACGTGATCTATTTCACCGCCCAGGACACCTGGACCCGCGAGCTGTCGGAGGCCGAGCTGATCACCGATGAGGCCGAAGCCCAGCTGCGCCTGATCGAGGCGGAGAAGCAGAACATCAAGATCGTCGGCGCCTATCTGGCCGACGCCAAGGCAGGCCCGAACGGCCCCGAGCCGACCCACTTCCGCGAGGAATTCCGCCGCACCGGCCCCTCGAACTACTTCCACGGCAAGCAGGAGGCTGACGCCAATGTATAAGTACAATGAGTTCGACGAAGCCTTCCTGGCAGAACGCAACGCCCAGTTCCGCGCCCAGGTCGAGCGCCGCATCGACGGCTCCCTCACCGAGGACGAATTCAAGCCGCTGCGGCTGATGAACGGCGTTTACCTGCAGCTGCACGCCTACATGCTGCGGGTCGCGGTGCCCTATGGCACCCTGAACCCGAACCAGATGCGCGCATTGGCGCTGCTGGCGGAGAAGTGGGACAAGGGTTACGGCCATTTCACCACCCGCCAGAACATCCAGTACAACTGGCCCAAGCTGCGCGACATTCCGGACATGCTGGATGCGCTGGGTGAGGTCGGGCTGCACGCCATCCAGACCTCGGGCAACACCATCCGCAACACCACTGCCGACCATTTCGCCGGTGCCGCCGCGGATGAGCTGACCGACCCGCGCCCCTATGCCGAGCTGATCCGCCAGTGGTCCACCGACCACCCGGAATTCCAGTTCCTGGGCCGCAAGTTCAAGATCGCCATCACCGGCAGCAGCGCCGACCGCGCCGTGATCAAGGCGCATGACGTGGGCCTGCAGGTGGTGGAGCAAGACGGCAAGATTGGCTTCAAAGTCATCGTCGGCGGCGGCCTGGGCCGTACCCCGATGATCGGCCAGGTGCTTCGCGAGTTCCTGCCGCAGGCGGATCTGCTGCCCTATCTGGAAGCGGTTCTGACCGTCTATAACGTGCTGGGCCGCCGCGACAACAAGTACAAGGCGCGCATCAAGATCACCGTCTCCGAGAACGGCATCGACACCTACCGCGCGATGACCGAGGAAGCTTTCCTTGCGATCCGCGGCCAGTACGATGGCACCGACCAGGCGCTGCTGGAAGAGATCAAGACGCATTTCCAGGCGCCGGAGTTCCGTTCGGGTCCGGCCGATGTGTTCGATGCTGCCTATGCCAACGACCCGGTGTTCCGCGCCTGGGCCGACACCAACCTGCACGCGCACCGCGCCGAGGGCCACGCCATCGCCACCATCTCGATCAAGGCGCATGGGGCAACCCCGGGCGACGCGACCGCCGAACAGATGCGCCTGATGGCCGATCTGGCGGAGCAGTACGGCTACAACGAGCTGCGCATCAGCCACCAGCAGAACGTAATCCTGCCGCATGTCCACAAGAACGACCTGCCCGCGATCCACACCAAGCTGAAAGAGCACGGCCTGGCCACCGCCAACATCGGCCTGATCTCGGACATCATCGCCTGCCCGGGCATGGACTATTGCGCGCTGGCAACCGCCCGCTCGATCCCGGTCGCGCAGGAGATCGCAACCCGCTTTGACGAGCTGAAGATGGAGCACGACATCGGCCATCTGCAGATCAAGATCTCGGGCTGCATCAACGCCTGCGGCCATCACCACGTGGGCCATATCGGCATCCTGGGCCTGGACCGCGCAGGGGTGGAGAACTACCAGATCACCCTGGGCGGCGACGCCACCGAGACGGCTGCCATCGGCACCCGCACCGGCCCCGGTTTTGCCTATGACGAGATCGTTCCGGCCGTGGAGCGGATCGTCGAAGTCTACATGGCGCAGCGTGAAAGCGCAGAGGAAACCTTCCTCGAAACCTACCGCCGGATCGGCATGGAGCCGTTCAAGGCCGCGCTCTATCCCGAGGCTCAGAAAAAGGTCGCCTGATCTGATGTTCCATTCAGCCGGAAACAAGCCCGCCGAGGAGCCCATCGGCCCTCGGGACCGGGAGCTGGCCGCCAAGGCGGAAGCGCTCAATGCGCGCTACCGCCACCATTCGGCCACCTCGGTGATGGAGGGCGCTTTGCGGGACGCAGGGCATATCGCCCTGGTCTCCTCTTTCGGCGCGGAATCCGTGGTGCTTTTGCACATGGCCGCGGTCATCGACCCGATGACGCCGGTTGTGTTTGTGGACACCGAACTGCTGTTCACCGAAACCCTGCTCTATCAGCAGGAGGTGAGCGAGCGGCTGGGCCTGCGCAATGTGCGCATCATCCGCGCCGACGACATCGCCGAGAAGGACCCCTACGGGGCGCTGCGGTTCAGCGACAAGGACGCCTGCTGCACCCTGCGCAAGACGATCCCGCTGCAAAAGGCGCTGGACGGCTACGAAGGCTGGATCACCGGCCGCAAGCGGTTCCAGTCCGGCTCCCGCGCTGCTCTGGACTTCTTTGAAGTCGAGGACGGCACCGGACGGCTCAAGATCAACCCGCTGGCCCATTGGGCGCCCGAGGACGTGCGCGCCTATATGGACGAAAACCGCCTGCCCCGCCATCCGCTGGTGGCCAAGGGCTACCCGTCGATCGGCTGCGCGCCCTGCACCAGCCCGGTCAAGGAAGGCGAAGACCCCCGTGCCGGGCGCTGGCGCGGCGAAAACAAAGAAGAATGCGGCATCCATGTGGTGGATGGCAAATTCGTGCGAACAGGAGCTTGAACGATGAGCGTTATCGTGACGGACACGGGCTTTGCCCAGGATGACTGGACCGGCGGCTTTGACGGCGCCAATGTGCTGGAACTGGCCTCGGATGCCAGCCTGAATGACGTGCCGCTGGACGGCGTCGAACTGGTGCGGGTGCAATTCCCCAGCTTTGCCGATGGCCGCGGCTTCACCCTGGCCCGCCAGCTGCGGCTGAAGGGTTATGAGGGCCGCCTGCGCGCCTTTGGCCATGTGCTGGCCGACCAGTACGCGATGGCCCGCCGCTCCGGCTTTGACGAGGTGGAGATCAGCGATGAGCTGGCCGCCCGCCAGCCCGAGGAACAGTGGCTTGCCCGCGCCGACTGGAAGGCGCATAGCTACCAGGCCCGCCTGCGCGGCAGCACCGCTGCCCGCTGCGCCGGCCCTCTGCGAACCCGGGAAACACCCCTGAAACCGGTTCCGTTGCGTCACGCGCGGGGCCGGTTTTCCAAAACCGGGGCTTTTCCTGACCTGTATCAAAGATTAATCATAGGTGCCGGTTATTCCTCCGGCAGTGCAACCGATGAATGAGATGACAACCGTGACCGACACTGCAACCGACCCGAAACCGGCCAAAGCGGTGCCGGCCCTGCCCGACGCCCAGACCGTCACCGAGGTGAAACACTGGACCGACCGGCTGTTTTCCTTCCGCTGCACCCGGCCCGCGTCGCTGCGCTTCCGCTCCGGCGAGTTCGTGATGATCGGTCTGATGAACGATCCGGACCCCAAGACCGGCAAGCAGAAGCCGCTGTTGCGCGCCTATTCCATCGCGTCGCCCAGCTGGGACGAGGAAATGGAGTTCTACTCGATCAAGGTGCAGGACGGCCCGCTGACCTCCAAGCTGCAGCACATCAAGCCGGGCGACGAGATCATCCTGCGGCCCAAGCCCGTCGGCACCCTGGTGCATGACGCGCTGCTGCCCGGCAAGCGGATCTGGTTCTTTGCCACCGGCACCGGCTTTGCGCCCTTTGCCTCGCTCCTGCGCGAGCCGCAGACCTATGAGGACTACGACGAGGTGATCATCACCCACACCTGCCGCGAGGTCGGTGAGCTGGAGTACGGCAAGCGCCTGATCGACAGCCTGAAGGACGATGAACTGCTGAACGAGGTGATCGGCGAAGGCTTCTGGAAGAAGATCAAATACTACCCGACCACCACCCGCGAGGAGAGCCCCAAGATGGGCCGCATCACCGACCTGATGCGCTCTGGCGAGGCGTTTGCGGAACTCGGCGTGCCGCCGCTGAACCCGGAAAGCGACCGCGCGATGATCTGCGGCAACCTGGCGTTCAACCTGGAGCTCAAGGACCTGTTTGAGAACACCTATGGTCTTGAGGAGGGCGCCAACTCCAAGCCCGCCCATTTCGTGGTGGAAAAGGCGTTCCTGGACTGATCCCGGGCCGGGCTGCCCCCGCGGGCTGCCCGATTTTTGACACTGTTTTGACGGGAGGCCGCCGCCTCCCGTTTATCATTTGTTGGGGATGATTCTGTATTCCTGAGCCAAGTATCCAGAATGGAGAAGCTCGAAATGCAGAATGAACTGGCCTCAGGGCAGGCGCCCGTCTTCACGTCCGTGCGCACAGAGGCAGGCAAGGCGCGCGTCAAGTCCGCGGTGGCAGGGTTTCAGGCCCGTCCGGATCAAGTGCAGCCCTCGATCCCCGAAAGAATTGCCAGCGTCAAGGAACGCTATGACCCGCGCGCCATCAGCCCGCAGGACATCGACCAGATGTTCGACGCGCTGGTGCAGGCCGGCCACCCGGTGACCGCGCAGATGCTGCTGCTAAACTCGATGGGCGAGAAATTCCGCAGCCGCCTGGCCGGCATCACCGGCAGCGCCTACGACGGCTCCAAACCGCTGGACCTGGTCGGCGTGGCACAGCTGCAGATCCAGCGGGCCCGCAAACAAGGCAGCAGCGCCGGCGGCTGGGAGACGTTTCTGGCCTTCCTGGCGCCTCAGGCCCCGACCCAGGCTCAGCCTCAAGCCCAGGCTCAAGCCCAGGCTCAGGCGGGCGGCCAGACCCCGCTGGACCAGATGGCCAGGATCGCGCAGCAGGCGCAGGCCCGGCCCCACTGATCCCCGCCGGCATCCGGCGGCCGGGAGGAGCCGGCCGCGCGGGGTCATGCAGGGGGTTGCAGCAGCGCTTAGTTGCTGCCGGCAGTGCCTTCGGTTTCCACGGCCGCGCCGCCTTCAACCGCTCCGGCCGCGCTGTTCAGCTCCTCGGTGGCGGCATCGGCTGCCGAGTCCTGTGCCGCATCTGCCGCGCCTGCGGCTGTATCGGCAGCGGCATCCGCGGCCTGACCCGCTTGATCCGCAGCCTCATCGGCCGCATCCGCGGCTTCACCCGCCAGGTCTGCGACGCCGCCAGCGGTCTCACCGGCGGACTCCTGTACCGCGTCGACAGCATCGCCTGCCGCCTCGGCCGCAGCGCCCGCCGCTTCGTTCAGCGTGTCCTGCACAGCCTCGACAGCCGACCCGGCAGCTTCGGCGCCGGATTCGATGGCCCCTTCCACCGCTTCTGCCGCGTCTTGCACAGCCTGCTCAGCCGGGGCAGCGCTCTCTTCAGCCGTTTCCGGTACCGTGCTGCTCTGCTCCTCTTCGGCCTGCGGAACGGTCTCCAGCGGCGCTGTCTCCTGCGGCTCCGGGCCTGTCAGCATCATGTAGCCGGCCACCGCGGCAACACCGAGGGCAATCACGATCAACAACTGTTTCATAATGGACTCCTTCCATGACCCGGCCCCGCTGGCCGGTCTCTCGCCATCTGCTCTGCCAAATGGGGCGGCACCTGGCCCCGCTCAAGGGGAAAGTTCCCCGCAGCCCGCGCACGGGCGGCCGCGCGCCGCTGCGCCGGTCCAACCGGCGGAACCCCGCCGCAATTGAGCCTTTTCAGGAGCTTGCACGGCGCAGCTTCCGGCCGGCCGCAGCCGGAAAAGACGCCTGTTTTAAGGGCCATTTGCAATATGCGGCCTTGAAAAGCGGCTTTCCTGCCGCCATACCGCGCATAAGCCTTAAATCACATGCGCGGGGGCAGTAGCGTTCCCGCACTTTTTGCAATGACAGAAGGATCGCAGTCATAGCCCGCAGACCTCATAACGCGCCGCCTCAACGTGATACCGGCCCGCGCGTCAACGAAAAAATCCGCGCCCCCGAAATCCGCCTGATCGGCGCCGATGGCGAAAACGTCGGTGTTGTGCATCCGGCCAAGGCCATGGACATGGCCGCCGAAGCCGGACTTGATCTGGTTGAAATCTCGCCCAACGCCAACCCGCCCGTGTGCAAGATCATGGACTTTGGCAAGTTCAAGTACGAACAGCAAAAGCGCGAGAGCGAAGCCCGCAAGAAGCAGAAGATCATCGAGGTCAAAGAGGTCAAGTTCCGTCCCAACACGGACACTCATGACTATGACGTGAAGATGCGCAACGTCGTCAAGTTCCTGGAGAACGGCGACAAGGTGAAGGTCACCCTGCGCTTCCGCGGCCGCGAAATGGCGCACCAGAACCTTGGCCGCGAACTGCTGGAGCGGGTCGCCGAGGACACCAAGGAAATCGGCAAGGTCGAGAACATGCCGAAGATGGAAGGCCGCCAGATGATCATGATGATCGGTCCGCTGGCCAAGAAATAAGCCGCGCGCCGCAGGTGCATGGCACAGCCCCGCAGGTTCCGCCTGCGGGGCTTTTTGTTTGCTGCGGTTAGCGGTGCCTTAATGCCTGCCCGGTTATACCTATGCCATCCTCAGTGAAAGCAGACGCATGACCAGTTTGACCGATGTTCAGAACACCGCCTTCATGGCCATCGGCCCCAGCCGCATCGCCGCCCTGTCGCTGCTGGCACTGGCGCAGGCGCCGGCCGGGGCGGACAGCAGCGGTGCGGAGGATGTCTTGGCCTTGTCGGTGCAGCGCATCCGCGCGGCGCATGATATGCTGGGCAGCGGGCTGCAAGGGCTGCTGGACGCCTGCGGCTACACACTCCCTGCTGAGCTTGAGGCCAAGCGCGGGACCTGCCTTGAGCTGCTGACGCCGCTCCACCGCGCAGCGGTCCAGGCGGATGGCGGCGCAGCGCTGGATCATGTGCGCGCGGTGCCGGAACTGGGCGCCCTCTGCCTCTACCGGCTGGAACCAGCGGTGTCGGCCTTCCTCAAAGACCTGGTGCATTGCCTGAGCGAGGCGCAGCAGCTCCGCGAGGCGGAGCGTGATGAGCAGATGCGCGCGACCATCGCCACCGCCGAAGGGGTCGGGAAAAACATCAAGTTCATTTCCTTCAACGCCTCGATCGAGGCCGCGCGGATCGGCGATATGGGCAAGGGCTTTGCCGTCATTGCCACCGAGATCCGGGAGCTATCCGGCAAGACGCAGAGCCTGCTGGAAGAAATGTCGGGCTATCTGAAGCACTGACACGGGAACAGGCACCGGAGACCGGTGCATGCGCATTTAGCTGGCCATGGCCGATCAGCCCGCCGCGGCCACGGCCCGCTTGGCCATCACTCCAACCAGATGGGCGCGGTATTCCTTGGTGCCATGCAGGTCCCCGATCATGCCGCCGGCATCCACGCTCAGCCCGTCCAGCGCGTCCGGCGCGAAATCGGCATCCAGCGCCGCCTCGGCCTCGTTCCAGCGGAACACGCCCTCCTCCGAAGCACCAGTCACCGCCACCCGCACCCCGGCGGCGTATTTGGCAACAAACACGCCCACCAGCGCAAAGCGCGAGGCGGGTTGCAGGAATTTCTGGTAATTGGCCTTTTCCGGCACCGGGAACCGCACCGCGGTGATGATCTCGCCCTCCTCCAGCGCCGTCTCGAACAGGCCGCGGAAATAGTCGTCAGAGGTGATCTCGCGGGTGTTGGTCACGATGGTGGCGCCGCTGCCCAGCGCCGCCGCCGGATAGCAGGCGGCCGGGTCGTTGTTGGCCAGCGAGCCGCCGATGGTGCCGCGGTTGCGGACCGCCGGGTCGCCGATGTGGCTGGCCAGATCAGCCAGCGCCGGATAGCTGCCCGCCGCGGCCTCTGCCACTTCGCCATGGGTGACGGCGCCGCCGATGGTCAGCATGCCGCCGTTGTCGCTCAGCTCCTTCAGCTGCGGAATGCCGCTGAGGCTCACCAGTTTCGACGGCATCGCCAGCCGCTGCTTCAGCGTCGGGATCAGCGTCTGCCCGCCGCCGAGCGCCTGCGCGTCCTCATCCGCCAGCGCGGCCACGGCCTCAGCGACGGTCGAGGGTTTCTCGAATTCGAATTCATACATCGCGTATCCTTTCCGAAAACCGGCTGACCGGCTTTCATCTTTCCGAAAATACTCCGGGGGTATGGGGGCAGAGCCCCCATGAACCCTTACCCATTCATCGCCGCCCAAACACGCGCGGGCGACAGCGGCATGTCGATATGGGTGACGTTCTTGCCGCCCGATTGCAGCGCGTCGATCACCGCGTTGACCACCGCCGGCGGCGAGCCAATCGCACCGGCCTCGCCGCAGCCCTTCACGCCCAGAGGATTGTGGGTGCAGGGGGTCTGGCAGGAGTGGTCCACCTGGTAGAACGGCACGTCGTCAGCCCGGGGCATCGCGTAATCCATGAAGGAGGCCGACAGCAGCTGGCCGTCCTCGTCATAGGCCGCATTCTCCAGCAGCGCCTGGCCGATGCCCTGCCCCAGCCCGCCGTGGACCTGGCCGTCGACGATCATCGGGTTGATGATATTGCCGAAGTCATCGGCCGCTGCGAAGCGTTCGATGGTGACCTTGCCGGTGTCGGGATCAACCTCCACCTCGCAGGCATAGGCGCCGGCCGGATAGGTGAAGTTGGCCGGATCATAGAACGCGGTCTCCTCCAGCCCCGGCTCCAGCTCTTCCAGCGGGTAGTTGTGGGGGACATAGGCCGTCAGACAGACATCGCCCCAGGCGACGGACTTGTCGGTGCCCGCAACGGTGAACTGGCCGTCCTTCAGCTCGATATCGGCGTCGGAGGCCTCCATCAGGTGGGCGGCGATCTTCTTGGCCTTGGCGATGATCTTCTCGGTCGCGCGCACCATGGCCGAGCCGCAGACCGCGATGGAGCGCGAGCCGTAAGTGCCCATGCCGAACGGCACCCGCCCGGTGTCGCCATGCACGATGTCGACCATGCTCTCATCAATGCCGATCATGTCGGCGACGACCTGCGGGAAGGTGGTTTCATGCCCCTGCCCGTGCGCATGCGCCCCGACCATCACGCTGATGGAGCCGGTGGCATTGACCCGCACCGTGGCGGCATCGTAAAGCCCCGCACGGGCGCCCAGCATGCCGACGATGTTGGAGGGCGCGATGCCGCAGGCCTCGATATAGCAGTTGACGCCAAAGCCGCGCAGCTTGCCGTTCTTCTCGCTTTCCGCACGCCGGGCGGCGAAGCCTGCCACGTCGGCGACCTGTTCCAGCTTGTCCATGGTCGCCACGTAATCGCCGGTGTCATAAGTGAGCGCCACCGGGGTTTCATAGGGAAACTCGGTGATGAAGTTCTGGCGGCGCAGCGCAATCGGGTCGGCGCCCAGCTCGCGCGCGGCCTTGTCGATGACGCGCTCCAGCTGATAGGTCGCCTCCGGCCGGCCGGCGCCGCGGTAGGCATCGACGGGCACCGTGTTGGTGAACACGGTCTTGACGTTCACTTGCACGATCGGCGTCTTGTAGTTCCCGGCCATCAGGGTGCCATGCAGGTAGCTGGGCACCGAGGTGGAGAAGGTGGACAGATATGCGCCCATGTTGGCCATCGTATTGGTGCGCAGCGCGGTGAAGTTATTGTCGCCGTCCAGCGCCAGCTCGATCTTGGTCACATGATCGCGGCCGTGGGCGTCGGAGATGAACGCCTCGGCCCTTGTCGAGGTCCATTTGACCGCCCGCCCGCAGGCCTTGGCGGCGAAGGTGCAGAAGGCTTCCTCGGCATAGTGGAAGATCTTGGAGCCGAAACCGCCGCCCACATCCGGCGCGATCACCCGCACCTTGTGCTCCGGCAGGCCCAGCACGAAGGCACACATCAGGAGGCGGATCACATGCGGGTTCTGGCTGGTGGTGTGGAGCGTGTATTCATCCGCCCCGCGGTTGTAGTCGCCGATGGCCACACGCGGCTCCATCGGGTTGGCGACCAGGCGGTTGTTGACCAGCTCCAGCGTGGTCACATGGGCGGCGCTGTCAAAGGCCGCCTGCACCGCGTCGTCGTCGTCGTTCCCGAACACCCAGTCATAACAGAGGTTTGAGGTCAGATCCTCATGCACCTTGGTGGCATCCTCGGCCAGCGCAGCGGCCATGTTGACCACGGCGGGCTTGTCGCTCAGGTCCAGCTCGATGGCCTCGGCCGCGTCGCGGGCCTGCTCAAGCGTGTCGGCGACCACGGCGGCGACGATCTCGCCCACGTGGCGGATGGTGCCGTGCGCAATGATCGGGTGGCGCGGCTCCTGCTGCGGGTTGCCGTGGCGGTCGGTGACGCCCCAGCCGCAGGGGATGCCGCCGACCTCGGCGAAATCGGCGCCGGTGAAGATCTTCACCACACCGGGCATCTCGGCCGCTGCTGATGTGTCGATGGAATTGATGGTCGCATGGGCCACATCCGCGCGCAGGAAATGCACGTAGGCCTGGCCGTTCACGTTGATGTCGTCGGTGTAATTCCCGGCTCCTGTCAGGAACCGCACGTCCTCGCGCCGCTTGGGGCTGGCGCCGATGCCGTTATCCTTGGGCATGTCTGGTCTTTCCTCCCTGGAGGGTGCTGCCTGTCCGGCGCACCTCTTGGTAACTCACTCCTTGTTCAGCTCAGGCCGGGTGCCGGCCTGGGGTCTTCCTGTCACTCCGCCGCGATGGAGGACACGTCCTGCCCCGAGGCCGCCATGATCGCCTTGACGATGTTGTGGTAGCCGGTGCAGCGGCACAGGTTGCCCTCGAGATAGTCGCGGATTTCCTGTTCGCTGGGCTTGGGGTTGTCCTTCAGCAGCGCTGCCGCCGACATCACCATGCCCGGCGTGCAGAAACCGCATTGCAGACCGTGATGGTCCTGGAACGCCTGCTGGATCGTGTTCAGCGAGCCGTCGGCGTTGGCCTGCCCTTCGATGGTGGCAACCTCTGCGCCTTCGGCCTCAAGCGCCAGCATGGTGCAGGCTTTCACCGCCTTGCCGTCCACATGCACGACGCAGGCGCCGCACTGGCTGGTGTCGCAGCCCACATGGGTGCCGGTCAGCCCGAGCTCTTCCCGAAGGAATGAGGACAGCAGCGTGCGCCCTTCAACCTCGCCGCTGGCAGCCTTGCCATTCACGGTCATGGAGACCTTGGCCATAGTACCCTCCCTTTAGCTTGTTTTTGTCTGGCTGGGGGGAGTTAAGCACGGGCCGCGCCATCCGCGAAGTGTTTTAACAGGGGGGCAGAGGGTAAATTTCGCGTCAGAAGCGCTTACCCAAGGTTGTGACCCTGCGTCACAAATCCCGCGCTGCGCTGCGGCGTCAGCCTTCTGCGTCGCGGCGCGGCATCGGGCGGGTTGGAATTTCCTTGAGCAGCCCGCCAACACCCATCGCGGCGATATCGGCAGAGGTGACAGGAATGCCGCAGATCACCCGCTCCAGCACCCAGTCGGCGCCGTTGAGTGCGGGAGAGCGGGCGCAGCCCGGCAGGCCGATCACCGGCTTGGTCTGGTATTTGCCAAGAAACAGCAGATTGCCGGGGTCCACCGGCATGCCGAAGCGGGTCACTGTGCCGCCCGCGTTGCGCACAGCCTGCGGCGCCACGTCGTGCGGGTCGGAGGTGGCGGAGCCTGTCAGCACCAGCACCAGCTGCCCCGGCGCCTGGGTGATGGCCTCAGCCAGCGCATCCTCGCGGTGCGGCACCACCACCCGCGCCGACAGGCTGAGGCCCATCCGGTGCAACCGGCCCGCCATTGCGGCGCGGCCCTTGTCGGGGGGCGTGTCCTTGCTCACCGTGGTTTCGATCAGCGTGGCGGAGGACAGCACCGGCGGCAGCACCCGGATCGCGTCCCCGGCGCCCTCGCTGGCGCGGCGGATGGCGTCGGCGGGCACGCCATAGGAGATGATCTTTATCGTTGCCAGCATCCCCCCCGCGTCGGCGCGGTGATAGTCCGGCACGGTGGCGACGGTGATCATCGGGTCCACCGCGTTGACCGCCTCCAGCTTGGCGCGGTCCAGCCGCACGACCCCGGCGCCTGTGGTGTACAGGTTCACCCGCCCGGTGCCCGCGCCGGAAATCCGGATGCCCTGCGCGGACGGATCCGGCACCAGTGCGTGTGCCAGCGCCTCGGCGGCAGCGTCCTCATTCATGTCGGCGGGGTCGAGCCGCGCGGCGGTCAGCGTCTCATGGCCCGCCGCAGCAAGCTCTGCGAGGTCTTCACCAGTCAGCACCGTGCCCTTGGCGACCTTGCGAGTGGCGCCTTGCAGCGAGTGCGCGAGGATGGCGCCTTCGGCGTCCTTCAGGGGAACCGGGCCAAACCTCATGGCTGCTTGCCGCGCAGGACGGCGGTCATTTCCGCGAGGATCGAGACGGCGATTTCCGCTGGACCGGCGGCGCCGATGTCGAGGCCGATGGGGCCGTGGATGCGGCTGATCTGTTCTTCGGTAATGCCGGCTTCCTGCATCCGGGCGACGCGTGCGGCGTGGGTCTTCTTGGAGCCCAGCGCGCCGATGTAGAACACGTCTGCAGCCAGCCCCGCGTGCAAGGCCGGGTCGTCCAGTTTGGGGTCGTGGGTCAGCAGCACCAGCGCGGTGCGGGTATCGAGGCCCAGCTTTTGCACCGCCTCGTCCGGCCAGTCGTCCATCAGGGTCTCGCCGGGGAAGCGTTCCGGCGACGCGAAGGCCGCGCGGGGGTCGATGATCACCGGATCATACCCCGCGATCCGCGCCATCGGCACCAGGGCCTGCGCGATGTGGACCGCGCCGACACAGACCAGCCGCAGAGGCGGGTTGTGAACAGCCACGAAGGTCTCGCCATCGTCCTCCAAGCCAGAGCGGTCCATGCGCATCCGGTCGGGGTATGCGCCGCGCAGAAGTTGCCGCGCGCCGGTGGTGAGGTTTACTTCACAGGCAACAGGCGTGCGGGCGGCGCGGGCCTGAACCAGCTCCTCAAGCATCTCCGCGGGCAGCGCGGAGCCGACCGGCTCCACCAGCACCTTGATGGTGCCGCCGCAGGCGAGGCCGACGGCAAAGGCGTCCTCGTCGCTGACGCCGAATTCCAGGAGCCGGTGCTTGCCGTCTGCCAGCGCTTCCTGCGCCTCGACCACCACTGCGCCTTCGACGCAGCCGCCGGAGACGGAGCCTTCGATCCTGCCATCGCCGGAGACCACCAGCTGCGAGCCGGTGCGGCGCGGGGCCGAACCCCAGGTCTGCACCACGGTGGCCAATACGGCGCCTGCGCCTGCCTTGTGCCAATCCAGCGCGGTTTCCGGCGCGTTCTCAAATTGGGCGGTGTGCTGCATCTTGCGTCTCTCCCCGGACCGCCAGGGCGGCGGCTGCCTTTAAACCTCGGCGCTGGCAGGGGAAGTTTCAAGCGCGAAGCGCCCGCAAAAGACGGGCGGAAGACCGGAAAGCGCCCGCCATCCCCGGCGGGCGCTCCCCTGTTGCCCTGCGCGCGGGTTATTCCGCGGGCTGCGCGGCCGCTTTCTGCGGCACCAGCCGTTCCGGCAGGGCAAAGGCCAATGCGATGAATCCAAGGCCCAGGATGATGCCCAGCAGATCACCGGGCAGCGCCATCAGGCCTTCGTATTTGGCACCCGGAACAAAGCCCAGGGTCACCTTGCCGCCCGCGAAGCTGTCCAGCAGGCCGCTGGCCTTCCACGCCGGGTAGGTGACCATGTAGGCCGCCGCGCCCAGCAGGCCGCCCGCGATGAAGAACAGCGCGTCCTTGCGGCCCGAGGCGGCGGCGACCACGCCGGTGCCGGGGCAATAGCCCGCCAGCGCCCAGCCCGCGCCCAGCATCAGCCCGCCGATGAAGACACCGGCATAGGCGGCCTTGACCGACATGTGGCCGACATCGACCAGCCCCGCCATCTGGCCGCCGAACATCAGGACCGAGCCGGTGCCGATCGCCAGCAGGATGGATTTCGCCAGGTTCAGATTGGTGAGGTTCAGCATCTTGCCGATGTAGTTGGGGTTGGAGGCCCCGATCCGGTCCAGCACCGCGCCAAAGGCGGCGCCGATCACGATTGCCAGGATAATGGTAGTCATGGCTCAGGCCTCCTTCTTGAACAGCATCAGCGAGACGGGGATCGCGGCGGCAAAGGCGCCGGCGGCAAAGATGTAGCCCGACAGTGCGGTCTGCATCATGCCGGACATCATGTGGCCCGAGGTGCAGCCGCCCGCCAGCCGCGCGCCATACAGCACTATGAAGCCGCCGAGGAAGGCCGCGGCATAGCGTTTCGCGGTGCTGTCCCCGAAGTTGGCGCGCCACAGGGCGTGCACGCTGCGCTCAGCCCCCGTGATGCCGCCGCGCAGCTTGGCCGACAGCAGCCCGCCCAGCGCCATCGCCAGCACGAATACAAAGCTGTAGTTGAGCGGATTGGCGACGGATTTCGCGTATTTGCCATCCGATTTCGCCAGATAGGCGTTGGTGGAGGTGTAGCCTTCGGCGGTTTCCGTCACCAGCTGCGGGTTCACGGCGTCGGCGATGATGCCGTCGAGGATCACAAACTGGGTCGACACCCCGATGGGTTTGACCAGCAGCACCGCCAGGAAGAACACCAGCCCCAGCAGGAGCCCCCCGGCTTTCCAGTTGAGTGGCATGTTAGCTCCTTTCGCACGTTACATTCTATTTTCAGAATATATTGGAGCGATAAGGTGCGGATTGATTCAGATCAAGTCACATTCTGAATTTGGAATTCATTTACGCCGGGTCACAGCAGCGCCATCAAACGGGCCTTTTCGCCCGCATCCGCAGGGCTGGAGATCACCTGGGCCAGCTCCTCCAGCGAGGCGATGGAGTGGCCGGCGCGGAAGCTGTCGGTATAAGGCAGCATGGCACGGATGCCCTGCGCCTTGGGCGCGAAGCCATCCCAGCGCAGCAGGGGATTCAGCCAGATCAGGCGGCGCGAGGAGAGCTGCAGCCGCTGCATCTCGCGCGCCAATGCCTCCGGGTCGCCGCGGTCCAGCCCGTCGGAGATCAAGAGCACTACCGCCCCCTGCCCCATCACCCGCCGCGACCAGTCGCGGTTGAAGGCGTGCAGGCAGTCGCCGATGCGGGTGCCGCCCTCCCAGTCCTGCGCCTCAGCCCCCGCCGCCGCCAGCGCCGCGTCGACATCGCGCTGGTGCAGGTGGCGGGTGATATTGGTGAGCCTTGTGCCGAAGGTGAAGCCATGCACCCTGGCCCAGCCTGCGCCCTTGGCGTTGGCGGCGGCGTGCAGGAAATGCAGGATGATACGGCTGTACTGGCTCATCGAGCCGGAGATGTCGCAGAGCACCACCAGGTTGGGCCAGCGGATCCGGCGTTTGGCGCGGGCGATGGTTTGCAAGTCGCCGCCCTGCCGCGCGGCCTTGCGCAGGGTGCGGCGCCAGTCTGCCCGGCGCCCCTGCGGAGAGGCCATCAGGCGGCGGGACTGGATCGGCGTCACCGGCAGCTGCAGCTGCGCCAGGATGCGTTTGGCGGCGGCAATCTCGGCCGTGCTCATCTGCTCGAAATCGAGGGTTTTCAGGCGCTCCTCTGCCGTAGCTGTACGGGAGGCGTCGATGTCGATTTCGGTACCCTCTGGCTCCTCCGCCGGGGTGCCGGGCGGCTCCAGCATCCCGTCCAGCAGCGCCTCGGCGGCGCGTTTTTCGGCTGGTTTCGCCGCGCGTTCCTCCTGCACGCCGCGGATCGCGGGCAGCATCGCGGCCATCATCTGCTCAAGGTATCTGGGGTCGCGCCAGAACAGGCGGAAGACCTGGGCGAAGACCAGCCGCTGCTCCGGCTTGGTGACGAAACAGGCGTGCAGCGCCCAGTAGAAATCCTCGCGGCTGGTGAAGCCTGCGGCGGCCACTGCCTGCACCGCGTCCAGCACCCGGCCCGGCCCGATCGGCAGCCCCGCCTTGCGCAAGGCGCGGGCGAAATGGGTGATGTTGCGGACCAGCTTGGGGTTGTCCGGCAAGGGGAGCGGCGGATAGTCGGGCACTACCGTGTTTCATGGGGGCTCTGCCCCCATACCCCCGGAGTATTTCGGGAAAGATGAAACATCAGGCCGCGTCCAGGCCGGCCCTTGCCTGATCCAGGATGCGCTTGGCCTCGGAGCCCTGCAGGCGGGCGATGTCGTCCTGGTACTTGAGGATGGCGCCTAGAGTGTCGGCGATGACCTCGGGGCTGAGGGCGATCACGTCGAGCGCCAGCAGGCAATTGGCCCAGTCGATGGTTTCCGCCACACCCGGCTTCTTGAACAGGTCCTCGGTGCGCAGCGCCTGCACGAAGGCGACGATTTCGCGGCTAAGCTGCTGGCTGGCCTCGGGGGCACGGGCGTTCAGGATTTCCACCTCGCGGCTGAAGTCAGGGTAGTCGACCCAGTGGTAGAGGCAACGGCGTTTCAGCGCGTCGTGCACTTCGCGCGTGCGGTTGGAAGTGAGCACCACGATGGGCGGCTCCGGGGCGTGGATGGTGCCGAGTTCCGGGATCGTCACCTGGAAATCGGAGAGCGCTTCCAGCAGGAAAGCCTCAAACGGCTCATCGGTGCGGTCGAGCTCGTCGATCAGCAGCACCGGCGCGCCGCGTTCATCCGGGCGCATCGCCTGCAAGAGCGGGCGTTCGATCAGGTAATCAGCGGAAAAGAGTTCGTTTTGCAGCGCGGCGCGGTCGGCAGCGCCCGCAGCTTCTGCGGTGCGGATGGCGACCATCTGGGCGGCGAAGTTCCACTCGTAGACGGCGCTGGCGGCGTCCAGCCCTTCGTAGCATTGCAGCCGGATCAGGCGGCGGCCCAGGCCCGCGGCCAGTGCCTTGGCGATCTCGGTCTTGCCGGTGCCGGCCTCGCCCTCCAGGAACAGCGGGCGGCCCAGTTTCAGCGACAGGAACACCACCGTGGCCAGCGCCCGGCCGCAGACATAGCCCTGGCCGGAGAGTATCTGCTGAACCTGATCGATTGACTGCGCCTGCTGCATGCTGACCCCCTTTGCCCGCCCAACAGGCCACGCGGGGCGGCCCCGGTCAAGCCGCGCGGCGCGGAGACGCTGCGGCGGCGGCGCCGGCCCGGGCGGCCGGAGAGTTGTAAATCCCGTCCGGGCGGTTAAAACTTCCACGCAGAGATGCGCTGACCCGGGCGCGGGTTACGAGGACCGAGAAGCACGCCATGCGCAACGCCCCGCACAAGCTGTCCCGCCAGCCTGCCCGAACCGCTGCGGCCATCCGGGGGGGGCTGAGACGGATGCGGGTTCTGGCCATCCTCTGCGTGCGCAACGAAGCCGCCTTTCTGCTGGAATGGCTGGCCCACCACCGGGCCGCCGGATTTACCGATTTCCTGGTGTTTTCAAACAACTGCCAGGACGGGACGGCCAAGATACTGGACCGGCTGCAGGAGCTGGGGCAGCTTACCCACCTGCGCAACGAAGGGCCTTATGACAAGGGCGGCATCCAGTTTACCGCACTGAAGCAGGCGGACCGGCATCCGCTGGTGAAACAGGCCGATTGGATCCTGGTGCTGGATATCGACGAGTTCGTTTGCATCAAGACCGGCGGCGGCACGGTGGCGGACCTGCTGGCGGCGCTGCCGGAGGCGGATGCGGTGACGCTGACCTGGCGGCTGTTCGGCAATGCCGGGATCGTGCGTTACGAGGATATGCCGGTCACCGAACAGTTCACCCGCTGCGCGCCGGAGGTGATCCACTGGCCCTGGCGGGCGGTGATGTTCAAGACGCTTTACCGCAATGACGGCACCTACCGGAAATGCGGCGTCCACCGGCCGCGCGATGTCAAGGACACGGCGCGGCTGGAGGGCTACCGCTGGTTCGATTGCGAGGGGCGCGAGCTGGGCGAGGCGTTCAAGACCAAGCGGCTGTTTTCCGATTACGGCCAGCCCAACGGGCGGCTGGCGCAGCTGAACCATTATCCGCTGGGCGCCATGGAAAGCTATGTGCTGAAGGCCGACCGCGGCCGGGTCAACCGGCAGGCGGAGCTGGGCATGGATTACTGGGTCGAGCGCAATTATTGCACGGACACAGACACCTCCATCGCCCGCTGCGGCGCGGCGCGGGCGGAGCTGCAGTCCAGCCTGCTGAGCGACCCGGAGCTGGCGCGGCTGCATGCCAAAGCGGTGGAATGGCGCCATGCCCGGTTTGCAGCCCTGATGCAGCAGGAGCCCAGCCGCGCGCTGTTTGCCCGGCTTCTGATGACGCCGCCCTCGCGCGCGGTGAGCCCGGCAGCGGCGCGGCTGCTGCGGGAGTTTGCCCTTCAGGGTCCGTCCGCGGGGCTGCCGCCCCAGGACGGCAGCTGAGCCGCCGGCAGCGTTGCTGAAGGCCGCCGAAAGGACGCCGCAACGCCTTAATGAGGCAGGAGTTTTTCCAATTTTAGCCTTATTTCCCTCCTAACTGTTACTGCGAACATCAGGCCCGGACTGTTTCTGGAAGGGCACAGAGGATAGCAGGCATGCAGGACGGACTTGAAAATCTGGATGAAGACCTTTCCGGGCTGAAGCCGGCCCAGTGGAAGGCCCGGATGGCGGAGCTGGCCGAAGAGCATGGCATGTATCAGCCGCTCGGCGACCGGCATTTCGCCACCTTCATCGATCAGGGCAACACGCTGCTGGTGACCTTCGAGACCATGCAGGGCATCCACAACCTGTCCGATCAGGCACAGCCGCTGGGTTTTGACCTGGTGAAGAACCTGGGCTGGTCGCATATGTGCGTGGTCTCCGACGGCGACACCTGGTTCCGCGACGACCTCATCTACGGGTTTTTCGATCAGCTGATCGACGACGGCTTTTTCGACGAGTTCGACAATGTGATCTTTTACGGCGCGGGCCCCTGCGGTTATGCGGCAGCGGCCTATTCGGTGGCATCCCCCGGAGCTGTGGTGGTGGCGGTGCAGCCGCAGGCAACGCTGGATCCGCGGATGACCGAATGGGACGACCGGTTTGCCGAAATGCGGCGCCTGTCCTTTACCGACCGCTACGGCTATGCGCCGGATATGTTGGATGCGGCGGATCAGGCCTATGTGATCTATGATCCGCAGGAGCGGCTGGACGCCATGCACGCGGCACTGTTTGCCCGCAAGAACGTGACGCGGCTGCGCGCATCCCACATGGGCGATGCAGTGCAGACCCGGCTGATCGAGATGGAGATGCTCTATCACATCCTGTCGCTGGCCGGCAGCCGCAAGCTGACCGGGGCGGCTTTTTACAAACTGTTCCGCAGCCGCCGCAACAACTCCTTTTACCTGCGCAACCTGCTGGGACGGCTGGAGCGGGAGAACCGCCCGTGCCTGATGGCGCTGATGTGCCGCAACGTGACTGAGCGGATGCGCGCGCCCCGGTTCCGCCGCCGCCTGCAGGAGCTGGAAAAGCGCGCGGAGGCCGGCGGCTTCACCATTCCCCCAAAACGCTGAAGCGGACCCGGCAGGCGCGCATTCAGCCGCTTTGTTTCCGTGCGGTCATGTGCTAACGCGGGCGCATGACCGACACGCTGACCATCCCCCGCCCCGACGACTGGCACCTGCATCTGCGCGACGGCGCAATGCTGCAGGCCGTGCTGCCCGAAACCGCCCGCCATTTCGGCCGCGCCATCATCATGCCGAACCTGGTGCCGCCGGTGGTGACCGGGGATCAGGCCGCCGCCTACCGCGGCCGCATCCTGGCGGCGCTGCCCGAAGGCATGGCGTTTGAGCCGCTGATGACGCTGTATCTGACCGAGGACACCGATCCTGAAGATGTGGCCGCAGCCCATGCCAGCGGGCTGGTCAAGGCGGTAAAGCTGTACCCGGCGGGGGCGACCACCAATTCGGCGTCCGGCGTGCGCGACTTCGACAAGGTGCGCCCGGTGCTGGAGAAAATGGCTGAGATCGGCCTGCCGCTGTGCACTCACGGCGAGGTCACCGACCACGACATCGACATCTTCGACCGCGAGGCGGTGTTCATCGACCGGGTGCTGGATCCGATCCGCCGGTCCACCCCCGGCCTGCGGGTGGTGATGGAGCATATCACCACCAGGAACGCCGCCGACTATGTGGCCAGCCAGGACAAGGATCTGGGCGCGACCATCACCACGCACCACCTGATCATCAACCGCAACCACATCCTGGTGGGCGGCATCAAGCCGCACTACTACTGCCTGCCGGTGGCCAAGCGCGAAGAGCACCGCCTGGCGCTGCGCGCTGCTGCCACCTCGGGCGACAAGCGCTATTTCCTGGGCACCAACTCGGCGCCGCACACCGACCCGAACAAGGAAAGCGCCTGCGGCTGTGCGGGCTGTTTCACCGCCACCAACACCATGTCCCTGCTGGCGCACGTGTTCGAGGAAGAAGGCGCGCTGGACAAGCTGGCGGGCTTTGCCTCAGAGAATGGCCCGGCGTTTTACGGCCTGCCGGTGAGCGATCAGACGCTGACCCTGACCAAGTCGGACGCCGCCGTGGCGTTTCCGGAGAAGATCGAAAGCGGCGACGGGCCTGTCACCGTGTTCGATCCGGGCTTTGACGTGTACTGGCGTGCCGAATAGCAACACTTGTTAACCAACAGTAAACTTTCTGTCCCCTTCGCCTTGCCGGGAATCAGCAGTCCCCCTCAAGTTTCGGGCTATTGATTTCCGCCAGCGGCGGCCGCTGGCTTATACCGGTAAGGGGCAATGTTATGACAACTTTTACGTTCAGTGGCGCGCGGGTCGATTTTGTGGACGGCGAACCATCGTCGGTCAGCAACATCGAAGTGCAGGTGACGGTTCCGGATGCCAGCTCGACCTTCACCTATTCCATTATCGGTCGTGACGACGACGGCGTTGCCTATATCGAAATGAATGACGATGTCCTTCAGGCGATTGCCGGCGGCGTCAACCTGGACAACCTTGGTTTCGACGCCCTGTCCGACGAGACGCTGATGACGCGGGTTACCTGGTCCGGCGGCACAAGCGTGGTCCTGGGTGTCAGCCTGGAAACCGGCGAGAACACCGACACAGAATTTTATCTTGTGATTGACGGGGCCGCGCTGCCGCAAGTGAGCTCACCGGCGGATTGGAATGCCTTCGACGACACCATCTCCGGCATCGCCGACCCCACCGGGGCACTGGCGCCGGGCCAGGTCATCGCGTGGTCGTCGCTGGCCACCACCGGGTCCACCGAAGACGACGAATTCTACGGCACACCGGGCCGTGACAGCTATAAAGGCGGTGCCGGCGACGACTATTTCGTCAGCTCCGACGGGCGCGACACTTACAACGGCGGCAGCGGCGGCTTTGACCAGGTCGCGTTCACCTGGGACCCCAGCGGTGTCATTGCGCATCTGGGCAAGGGCACCGCGACGGACGGCTGGGGCAGGACCGACACGCTGAAAAGCATCGAGATGCTGCGCGGCTCGGCCCATGACGATAAGCTGACCGGCAACGGAAAAGCCAACTACTTCCGCGGGCTGGAAGGCAACGACACCATCCAGGGCGGCAAGGGCAAGGACGAGGTCCGCTATGACCGCGACGAACGCTATGGCGGCGAGGATGGGGTTACCGTGAACCTGAGCAAAGGTTTTGCCATCGACGGTTTCGGTGACCGCGACACGCTGAGAAGCATCGAACGCGCGCGCGGTTCCGACAGCGGGGATAAGCTCACAGGCAATGGCGGCAGCAACCGCCTGATGGGCGAAGGCGGCAATGACACCCTGTCCGGCAAAGGAGGCGACGACCTTATCCTGGGCGGCGCCGGCCGTGACAAGATCAACGGCGACAGCGGCAACGACGAACTGTTTGGAGATGGCGGCGCCGACCGGTTCATTTTCAAGGGCGCCTTCGGCGACGATACCGTGTCCGATTTCCAGACAAAGGGCCGCAAGGAAAAGATTGATCTGGACGGTGTCAGCAGCATCAAGTCCTTCCGCGATCTGAAGAACAACCACCTGTCCGAAAACGGCGATGGCGATGCTGTGATCAGCGACAACAACGGCAACACGATCACGCTGGACGGGATCGGCATAGCTGACCTGTCGGGCAACGATTTCATTTTCTGACCCCTGCTGCGTGCGGCTCCCGCGAACTTGGGGGCCGCCCCTTTCCGGGGCTTCAAACCGGTGGCGTTCCGGTTTATGGACAGCAAAACCGCTGCCGCAAAGGATGCCTGCCGCCATGATCCCCTCTGCCTTCCCGTCGAAAGAAGAAATCGCCCGCCTGTCGGCCCGGATGCTGCTGGAAATCGGCGCGGTGAACTTTAATACCGAGACGCCCTATACCCTGGCGTCCGGCCTGCCCTCGCCCAGCTATATCGACTGCCGCAAGCTGATCTCCTTTCCGCGCATCCGCTCCACCCTGATGGACTTCATGGCGGTGACCGTGATGCGCAATGCGGGCTTTGAAGCGTTCGACAACATCGCCGGCGGTGAAACCGCGGGCATCCCCTTTGCCGCGCTGGTGGCAGAGCGGCTGGCGCTGCCGATGACCTATGTGCGCAAGAAACCCAAAGGGTACGGCAAGAACGCCCGCATCGAGGGCGCGATGAGCGAAGGCGAGCGGGTGCTGCTGGTGGAGGACCTGACCACCGATGGCGGCTCCAAACTGTCGTTTGTGGATGCGATCCGCGAGACCGGCGCCACCTGCGGCCACACTGCGGTGATCTTCTATTACGACATCTTCCCGGAAACCACCAAGACGCTGGGCGA
This sequence comes from Leisingera sp. ABM4_103, assembly GCF_056158685.1. Classification (NCBI taxonomy): domain Bacteria; kingdom Pseudomonadati; phylum Pseudomonadota; class Alphaproteobacteria; order Rhodobacterales; family Roseobacteraceae; genus Leisingera; species Leisingera sp. ABM4_103. Next base: position 3,791,696 of record NZ_JBSWTU010000005.1, read on the forward strand.
TCACGGCGTGGAGCTGCACTACCTGTGCACCTGGTGGGACGTGCTGGCCGAAGCGCGCGCGCAGGGCGCCTTCAGCTCTGAAACGCTGGATGAGGTGGAGAATTTCCTGAAGGATCCGCGCGCCTGGCAGGAAGCGCACAAGGCAGATTGAGGCAACGGCGGGCAAATTGCCCGCCAGCCCGCCGCCGGACCCGCTGCGTGCGAAGATCCGCTTAACGCAAGGTTAAGCGTTACACGACGGGCTGTGGAAAAGCCCGCTTCGAATCGTTTCCCGCAGGGGTTGATGAGCAGATATAGGGGTCTATCCAAGCCCCGCCGCATCATGTAGCATGCATATGACAGGCTTGCTGGCCCAATGCCGCAAACAGCCCACAGCCCCGGTGCGGATATCCACAGGGAATCCCCAAAGATTCCCAGATAGGCGAATGGCCCCGCGCACCGTATAAGGCGGCCCGAGAGACGAGAGCAGTGATGAACGAGATTACCCCTTTCGACGGCGACATGCCCCCGCCTGCCCCGATGCCCGAACCCGCCGCGGCACCGGAGGCCGCGATGCCGGACAATGAGCTGCCCCATTCGGTGGAGGCGGAACAGCAGCTTTTGGGTGCGATCCTGACCAACAATGAGGTCTACGACAAGATCGCGCTGATCATCGACTCGTCGCATTTCTATGACCCGGTCCATGCCCGCATCTATGAGGTGGCGGCGGCGCGGATCTCCAAGAACGCGCTGGCCTCGCCGGTGACGCTGAAGGCGTTCCTGGAGGACCACGAGGGGCTGAAGGAGCTTGGCGGGCCGGCCTATCTGGCCAAGCTCGCGGGCGCGTCGATCTCTGCCTTTGCGGTGCGGGATTACGCGCAGATGATCTACGACCTGGCGATCCGGCGCGAGCTGATTGCCCTGGGCCAATCGATTGCAGAAAAGGCACGCCGCGTTGACGTGGCATCAGAACCTAAAGAGCAGATCGTTGAGGCAGAGCAGTCGCTTTACCAGCTGGCGGAGCAAGGCCAGACGGAAAGCGGTTTCAAGTCATTCCTGAAGGCCGTCACAGAAGCGGTCAATGTGACCAACGAGGCGTATCAGCGGGGTGGCGGCATGGCCGGCATCTCGACGGGCCTGATGGACCTCGACAAGCAACTTGGCGGCCTGCATCCCTCGGACCTCCTCATCCTTGCGGGCCGCCCCTCTATGGGTAAGACGTCGCTGGCGACCAACATCGCCTTCAACGTCGCCAAGGCATACAAACGCGGGGTGAAACCCGACGGATCGGAAGGCGCGCTGGATGGCGGCGTGGTCGGGTTCTTCTCGCTTGAGATGAGCGCCGAGCAGCTGGCGGGGCGTATTCTGGCGGAAGCGTCGGAAATCTCCTCGCACAAGATCCGTCAGGGCGACATGACCGAGTCCGAGTTCCGCCGCTTTGTGCAGGCGGCAAAGGACCTGGAAAGCTGCCCGCTGTTCATTGACGACACGCCCGCGATCCCGATCTCGCAGCTGGCTGCACGGGCGCGCCGCCTGAAGCGGACGCACGGGCTGGACCTTCTGGTGATCGACTATCTGCAGCTGTGCCGCGGCATGTCGGACAACCGGGTCAACGAGATTGCCGAAATCTCGATGGGGATGAAGGCGATTGCCAAGGAATTGAACATCCCGGTGATCGCGTTGTCGCAGCTGTCGCGTCAGGTGGAAAACCGCGAGGACAAGCGTCCGCAGCTGTCGGACCTGCGGGAATCGGGCTCCATCGAACAGGACGCCGACGTGGTGATGTTCGTGTTCCGCGAGGAATACTACAAGGAACGGGAAAAGCCCGGCGACCACGAGCTTGAGAAGATGGAAGAGTGGAAGCAGGCGATGGAACGGCTGCACGCCAAGGCCGAGGTGATCGTCGGCAAGCAGCGTCACGGCCCCATCGGCACGGTGGAGCTGTCCTTTGAGGCGCAGTTCACCCGCTTTGGCAACCTCGCCAAACCCTGGCAGCAGGGACAGGAGGAATACTGAGCCCGGCCCGCCCGCGGCGCAGTCAGATTTTACCGTGCGGATGAACCGGGGCCAAAACCCTGCATTCACATCCGCACCAGCCCGGTCCAGCCCCCCCGCAGGACCGGGCTTATTATTCCGGCAACGGCAAACCTCCGCCAGCATTCCGGTTTTTCCCCCTTGACCTGCGCCCTCCCCGTGTCAAGAACACCGCATGAGCACGGCAAGATTGACAATCAACCTGGATGCGCTGGTCACAAACTGGCGGAATCTGGATGCGCTGACTGGCTGCGAGACTGCCGCGGTGGTCAAGGCGAACGGGTATGGCCTGGATGCAGGCCGCGTGGGCAAGGCGCTGGCCAGGGCCGGCGCGCGCAATTTCTTTGTGGCGGCGGCCGAGGAAGGCGGCGCGCTGCGCCGCGCGCTGGGGCCCGGCCCTGGCATCTCGGTGTTTTCCGGCCATATGGAGGGCGACGCCAAGCTGCTGAAGGACTTCAAGCTGACGCCGATGCTGAACTCGCTGGACCAGATGCTGCGCCATTTCGAGACCCTGCCCGGCCACCCGTTCGGGGTGCAGCTGGACAGCGGCATGAACCGGCTGGGAATGGAGCACGGCGAATGGGCCGCGGTGGCTGAGATCGCCCTGGGCCAGAACCCGGTGCTGCTGATGTCGCACTTGGCCTGCGCCGATGAGCCGAGCCACGAAATGAACGCCCGCCAGCTGCAGACCTTCCGCCAAATGACGGACGGTCTGGATATTCCCCGCTCGCTGGCCGCGACCGGCGGGATGCTGCTGGGTTCCGAATACCATTTCGACCTCTGCCGCCCCGGCATCGGCCTCTATGGCGGGATGCCGTTCAAGGATGCGGTGCCGGTGGTGCATCTTGATTTGCCGGTCATTCAGGTGCGCGACCTGGAGCCGGGTGAGACCGCCGGTTACGGCAATGCCTGGGTGGCCGAACGCCCCAGCCGCATCGCCACGGTGGCCGCAGGCTACGCCGATGGCCTGCACCGGGCGATGGGCAATGGCGGCATCCAGGTCTTTGCCGGCGACACCCCCTGCCCCGTGGTGGGCCGGGTCTCGATGGATCTGATCACCGTCGATGTGACCGGTCTGGCAGAGGTGCCGGATACCCTGGCCATTCTTAACGAGCGTCAGACCGTCGACATGCTGGCCGGCGCGGCCGGCACCATCGGCTATGAGATCCTGACCTCCACCGGACACCGCTACGCACGGACCTATCAGGAATGAACCCCATCAGTCTCCTGGCCCGGCTGGGCCGCACCGCGCTGGCCGGAATGGCCGCAGTCGGCCGCGCGGCGCTGTTTGCGCTGGGTGCCTTCAGCCATATGCTGCGCCCGCCCTACTACCCGCGTGAACTGCTGCAGGCGCTGTTGAACATCGGCTGGCTGTCGCTGCCGGTGGTCGGCCTCACCGCAATTTTCACCGGCGGCGCGCTGGCGCTGCAGATATATGCCGGCGGCGCCCGTTTCAACGCCGAGGCCGTGGTGCCGCAGATCGTCGCCATCGGCATGGTGCGCGAGCTGGGGCCGGTGCTGGTCGGCCTGATGATCGCGGCGCGCGTGACGTCTTCCATCGCCGCCGAGATCGCCACCATGAAGGTGACCGAGCAGATCGACGCGCTGGTCACGCTGTCGACCCATCCGATGAAATACCTGGTGGCGCCCCGCGTGCTTGCGGCGCTGATCACCGTGCCGGTGCTGGTCGGTGTCGGCGACATCATCGGCATCATGGGCGGCTATACGGTGGCCGTGCAGAACCTCGGCTTCAACGCCGCAGCCTACCTCAAGAACACGGTCGACTTCCTGGAGCCGCTCGACATCATCTCCTCGCTGGTCAAGGGCGCGGCCTTTGGCACCATCGCGGCGATGATGGGCTGTTACTACGGCATGCAGTCGGGCCGCGGCGCCCAGGGCGTGGGCCGCGCCACCAAAGGCTCCGTCGAGGCCGCCGCGGTGCTGATCCTGGCCGCCAACTTTGTCCTCACAGGGGTGTTCTTCTCGCTATGATCCGCATGGAAAACGTCCACAAAGCCTTTGGCGACAACCAGGTGCTGAACGGCATGACCCTGGAGATCCCCAAAGGCACGTCGATGGTGATCATCGGCGGTTCCGGCACCGGCAAATCGGTGGCTCTGAAAAGCATCCTGGGCCTGATCCAGCCCAACTCCGGCGAAATCTATGTCGATGGCAAGCCCGCAGGCTCCGGTGACCGCGACAAGTTCCTGGCACGGTTCGGGATGCTGTTTCAGGGCGGCGCACTGTTTGACTCGCTCCCGGTCTGGCAGAACGTCGCCTTCCGCCTCTTGCGCGGCGCGCTGAAGCGCCCCACGGAGGAAGCCCGCGCCATTGCCATCGAAAAACTGCGCCGCGTCGGGCTCAAGGCCAAAGTGGCGGACCTCTTCCCGTCTGAGCTGTCCGGCGGGATGCAGAAACGCGTCGGCCTCGCCCGTGCGATTGCGGCGGAACCGGAGATCATCTTTTTCGACGAGCCGACCACCGGCCTGGACCCGATCATGTCCGGCGTCATCAACGACCTGATCCGCGAGATCGTGGTGGAGATGGGCGCAACCGCAATGACCATTACTCACGACATGACCTCTGTGCGCGCCATTGCCGACAACGTGGCGATGCTGCACGGCGGGGTGATCCAATGGACCGGCCCCGTCGCTGAGATGGACCACTCGGGCGACCCTTACATGGAGCAGTTCATCCACGGCCGCGCCGAGGGGCCGATCGAGGCGGTGAGGTAGACCAAGCCTCAGCCGGATATCTTTGAGTGCTGCGCCAACGCCTGTTGCGCAGCACTGTTCACGTCTTCCCTGATCTCTTCATCAGTGGGCTGCTCCACCAAGCGCCGCACGGCAGGCGCTACAAGCACCCAGGTATCGCGTTCAAGTTGCAGTACTAAACCTCTCAGCAACGCACGCTTCCAGGTTGAGTCGGCACCGTTGAGAATGTCACTGAGAACTGGAGCAATGCTGTTCCCGAAGGACGAAAGCAGTATTGCGACCGGCCCGGCAACCGGCCAGTTTTCATCCTGCGTCCACTCGAAAAGCTCTGAAATGGTTTCATTGTCCGGCAGGGAGCCAAGGTTCAAGGCACACTCGACAGCCTGCACATCAAACTTGTTCTGAGGAATAGGAAAAGAATGTGTCATGCAAACGCATGTACCAAGTTCCACTTGTGACTGAAACACCCAGGCAAACGGCTGACAGCACCTCATCATTTCGCCTTTGCGAAAATACTTCCGCCGGAGGCAGCCGGCACAAGGCCTGCGCCACGGCTGATTGGTCCGCCAGCGTTTTCCCCCTTTCAAATCGCGCACTGAACCCGCAAGTCTTGGCGGACCTGCTAAAGAGCCGCCATGACCCTCCGCCTCCTCACCCTGTCGCTGCTGATCCTATACCCCGTCGCATGGTTTGCCCCCTTGATGCGGGCGGGGCTGCTGCCGATTTTCGGCCTCAGCGAAATTTCGGTGATCACAGGACTGCAGTCCCTGTGGGGCAGCGACGCGGTGCTGGCGCTGATCGTCACCTTCTTTGCGATCTTTGCTCCCTACCTCAAAACCATCGGCCTGGCACTGGTGCAGTGGAACCTGCTGGATGCGCGGCTGCTGCCGGTGTTGCATGTGCTGGGCAAGCTGGCGATGGCCGATGTGTTCCTGATCGCGCTCTATATCACGCTGGCCAAAGGCATCGGTCTCGCCACCATCGAAACCGCCTGGGGGCTCTATCTCTTTACTGGCTGCATCCTGGCCTCGCTGGTGCTGGGCATGGCAAATACGCCTCAGGCATTGAAGAAATAAATCAGCGGATAGTTGCCTAGATTTTGATTCTTGTGCAACATTTTGCCGACGAACCGCGTTGTTGTGTTCCGTGGGTGCCGCCGTGGACGGCCTGACAAGGCCCCCCCCCTGCCACCGGCCCCCGGGTGGTTTCGGTATTATGGAGGGGTTTTCATGTCCGCCGTTCACACTGTCCTGTTCAAATCCCAGGCGCTGTTCCTGCGCCTCACGTTTGCGCTGATCTGCATTGCCGCCCTCGGCGCGGTCATAGCGACTGCGCTGTCCGCCGCCGGTGTCTGGCCTTGGCTGTCGCTGCAGGCGGGGCTGGACGGGACCTATTACCCGCAGGCAGGCATGGTGGCGCAGATCACGTTGACTGCGCTGGTCCTGATGCTGGCGTTTTTTCTGCCCGCCAACGGCCGCATGCTGGCGCTGGAGAACTCGCACCGCAAGTTCACCGTGCAGATGGAGGATGTCGCCCGCGCCTATCACACCGCCCATGCCGGCGACCGCAAGGGGCTGTTCAACGCCCGGTCCGAATTCGACGCGGTGAAGGAACGGCTGGCCTTTATGCGCAACCACCCGGACCTGGGCGAGCTGGAGCCTGAAGTGCTGGAGCTGGCGGCGCAGATGAGCCAGGTCAGCCAGGACCTCGCCAGTACCTATTCGGACGCCAACGTCGAGCGCGCCCGCACCTTCCTGAAGCAGCGCCAGGAGGAACTGGATGGCTTTCAGGCCCGGCTGGAGGACGCTAAGATGGTGATGCACGAGCTGCGCCAATGGACCCGGGACGTGGAAATCGAGGAATCACTGGCAAAGTCGCACCTCGGCCGCCTGCGCGAGGAGCTGTTCGAGCTGCTGCCGGAACTGTCGGCCCAGCTGCAAAGCCCGCCGGACGGCACCGATCCCGAAAGCAGCAGCGTGGTCGCGATGAAGCCGCCGCGGCGCGCAGACTGACTGGGATCGGGGGCGCTGCCCCCGGCCCTCCCGGGCCTCCCCCGGGATACTTGAGGCCAGATAAATGAAGGATCCGGTCTTCATCTGGCCGCAAATATCCCGGAGCGCGAGGCAGCGCCTCGCATCCTGCGCCGCAGCGCCCGCAGCCCTCTTGAACAAAAGGGAAACATCTGCCACTGATCCGGCATGGCAAAAAAATCTTTCTCCTGCTCGGCCTGCGGGGCCAGCTTCTCCAAATGGTCGGGCCGCTGCGAAGGCTGCGGCGAGTGGAACACCATCAGCGAGGATCAGGGGCTGTCGTCCGGCCCTGCCAAGAAGTCCTTGGGCGTCAAGCGCGGGCGCACAATCCAGCTGACGGATCTGTCTGCGCGGGAAACCCCGCCGCCGCGCACCTGCTGCGGTGTCGGAGAGCTGGATCGGGTGCTGGGCGGCGGGCTGGTGCCGGCCTCGGCCATTCTTGTGGGCGGCGATCCAGGGATCGGCAAGTCCACCCTCTTGCTGCAGGCGGCGGCACGGTTTGCCCATGCGGGGCTCAAGACCGTCTATGTCAGCGGCGAGGAAGCCTCGGCCCAGGTGCGGATGCGGGCGCAGCGGCTGGGGCTGGCGGATGCGCCGGTGCAGCTGGCGGCCGAGACCAACCTGCGCGATATCCTCACCACGCTGGAGGCCGAGAGACCACAGCTGGCGATCATCGACTCGATCCAGACCATGTGGGCAGATCATGTAGACAGCGCGCCGGGGTCCGTCAGCCAGGTGCGGGCGGCGGCGCATGAGCTGACCACCTTTGCCAAACGGCACGGCATTTCCGTCATCATGGTCGGCCATGTCACCAAAGAGGGCCAGATCGCAGGCCCCCGTGTGGTCGAGCATATGGTCGATACCGTCCTCTATTTCGAAGGCGAGCGCGGCCATCAGTTCCGCATTCTGCGCGCGGTCAAGAACCGCTTTGGCCCGGCGGATGAGATCGGCGTCTTCGAGATGACCGGCGGCGGCCTCAGCGAGGTTGTGAACCCCTCTGCCCTGTTCCTGTCCGAACGCGGCGAGCCGTCGCCCGGCTCGGTGGTGTTTGCGGGCATCGAAGGCACCCGGCCCGTCCTGGTCGAAATGCAGGCGCTGATTGCGCCTTCGCCGCATTCGCAGCCGCGCCGGGCTGTGGTCGGCTGGGACAGCTCGCGGCTGGCGATGATCCTGGCGGTGCTGGAGGCGCGCTGCGGCATTCCGTTTGCCGGGCTGGATGTCTATCTGAACGTCGCGGGCGGCATGAAGATTTCCGAACCGGCCGCCGACCTGGCAGTGGCGGCGGCGCTGCTGAGTGCGCGGGAAGACGTCGCTTTGCCCGCCGATACCGCGGTTTTCGGAGAAATTTCGCTATCTGGCGCCCTGCGCCCGGCGCCGCAGACCGAAAACCGGTTGAAAGAGGCGCAAAAACTTGGTTTCACGGCGGCGATTGCCCCTGGCGGCAGCAAAACCGTGTCCGTGAACGGCCTGAACTTGCGAAAGTCCAGCGACCTGGCCGGTTTTGTTGGCGAATTCTTCGGGGCCGGCTAAAGTCGCAAAAAATTTGATATCGCAGGCAAACGGGCGAGGGACATGGAAGGTTTCACAATCATCGACGGGGTCGTGGCCCTGGTCATCGTCGTATCAGCGCTGCTGGCCTATTCGCGCGGGTTCGTGCGCGAAGCCATGGCCATTGCCGGCTGGATCGCCGCGGGTGTGCTGGCCTTCATCTTCGCGCCGCAGGTGGAGCCGCTGATGGCGGAGATCCCGGTTGCCGGCGAATTCATCGCGGACAGCTGCGAATTGTCGATCATCGCCGCCTTTGCGGCAGTGTTCGCACTGGCGCTGATCGTGGTCTCCTTCTTTACACCGCTGTTCTCCACCCTGGTGCAACGCTCGGCGCTTGGCGGGGTTGATCAGGGCGCGGGCTTCTTCTTTGGGGTGCTGCGCGGCATCCTGCTGGTGGCGATTGCCTTCTTCCTCTATGCCGTGGTGATGACCGGGCAGAGTTTTACCGTTGTCGACGAAAGCCGCTCTGCCGTGGTGTTTGAGCGCATGATCGGCAAGATCGAGGAGCGCAATCCGGAGCAGGCCCTGGGCTGGGTCACCGAGCAGTATGAGGCGCTGATCGGCAGCTGCGGCCAGTAACCGCCCGCCAGACATCGCCGGAACAGAACCGCACGGGCGCCTCAAGGGCGCCCGTTTTGCTTTGGCCGCAATGTATTCACACATTTATCCACAGCCCGGGCGCTGCAAAGGTTAACAGCGCAATCGAGCGTTAACGCCCTGTTAACGAACGGGAATCGCGAGTTGCGGCACAACCCTTCCGAGCGCAATCCGGCGGTTAAATCTTAACAAATCCTCACGCTGCACCGTCAAAAGGTTAACAATACCGCGCAAATTCGCGGTTTTGTCCCCAGAAAACTGCGCCATCCCGGAAGGAGCCGCACGCTCGCCCCAATTTGGTCCCAATTCGGGGGCCACATGGCATCAACGGCAAAACGCCGGGCCATAGAAGCTCAGAAGGGACGATACGATGCAGCTGGATCACACCACACACTTTGCCGACTTCCTGCCGGTTGATGTGCTGCTGCGGACCGATCTGCTGCCGGAAACCGCCAAGCCGGCGCCGAAACGCGCCCGCATCCGCAGCGGCGGCTTCCTGCCTGATACCCTGGTCGAGACTGAAGAGGGCTTTAAACAGGCCCGCGACGTAAAGCCCGGCGACATGGTGTTCACCTTCGACGGTGGCGCCCAGGAAGTGAAATCGGTCCGCCACGCGGTTCCGCGCCTGACCACCCTGATGCATGTGCCTGCCGGCGCTCTGGGCAATGACACCGACCTGATGCTGCCCTCCGACCAGAAAGTGGCGCTGGAGATGGACACCGCCGAGCGCCTGTTCGGGCTGCCGGTTGTGGTCACCAAGCTGATCGCCCTGGCCGGCTACAAGGGCATCGCTGCCGCAGCGCCTGAGCGCCTGGGCCGCATCCATTTTGAATTCGAGGAAGAAGAGCTGGTCTGGGCCGAAAGCGGCATGCTGATGCCTGCCGGTGATGACGCCCAGGATTCCGCCTTCCACCAGCTGTCGCTGACCGAGACCCGCCAGGTGCTGGCCAGCGACGCGGGCCGCGCCCTTGCGGAAACCGGCATGGGCGACGAAGACGCCCGCCTGCCCGCACCGCTGGGCAATCTGCTGGACCGCATTCTGGCAGCCTGATCCCGAAACGTTTTTCCCTCCCCACCTCCGGCCCGCCTTCCTGCGGGCCTTTTCTTTTGCGCCGCCACTTCGCCGCAGAAACAAGCGTTCTCCGTCCCCCGTCACCACCGGCCGATCACCGCGCTTCGCGGCCGGTCCAGCAGAACGAACGTTCTGCCCGGCAGCATGTTTTCAAAAAAATTTGCCCGAAATCCGGATGTGTGACAGCATCACCCCGGGCGCACCTAGAAGACCAAAGTTTCAGGCGCCTGTTTTCCAGGGAGGATTTGACGATGAACTTGAGGCCTGACCCCACTTTTCATGCCACCCCCAGGCTTGCCATGGAGGCCCCGGCGGAAACGCTGGCCTTTACCCTGATGCTCAGTCCGGACGGCTCCCAGCCCGACGGTCTGGCGGTGGTCGATGTCGACCCGAAATCCGACAGCTACGGCGAGATCGTGCATCAGCTGATCATGCCCAACAAGGGCGACGAGTTTCACCACTTCGGCTGGAACGCCTGCTCCTCGTCGCTGTCGCCGCTGTCCGGCCACGCGTTTCTGGAGCGGCGCTATCTTATCATTCCCGGCATCCGCTCCAGCCGGATCTATGTGATCGACGTGAAAGAGCCGCGCGAGGCGAAGATCCACAAGATCATCGAACCTGAAGAAGTCTTTGCCAAGACCGGCTATTCGCGCCCGCACACCATCCATTGCGGCCCCGAGGGCATTTATGTCTCGACCCTGGGCGGCGGCGGAGAGGACGGCACCGACGGCCCGCCCGGCATCTTCATCATGGATTGCGAAACCTTCGAGATCCTGGGCCGCTACGAGATGGACCGCGGCAAGCAGGACAAGCATTATGACTTCTGGTGGAACCTGCCGCGCGACTACATGGTGAGTTCGGAATGGGGCCTGCCGCCGCAGTTCGAGAACGGCATCGTGGCGGAGGACCTGCTCAGCAACAAATACGGCCATTCGATTCATTTCTGGAACCTGCGCGAACGCAAGAACGTGCAGACGATCGACCTGGGCGAAAACCACCAGATGGCTCTGGAGATCCGCCCCGCGCATGATCCGTCCAAGGATTACGGCTTTTGCGGCGTGGTGGTTGATACCACCAACCTGCAGGGCGCGATCTTCACCTGGTGGCAGAAGGACGACGGCACCTTTGAGGCCAAGAAGACCATCACCATCGACCCGCGGCCCGAGAAGCCGGAAAACCTGCCGCCGCTCTTGCAGGGGTTCGAGGCGGTGCCGCCCCTGGTCACCGATATCGACCTGAGCCTCGATGACATGTTCCTCTATGTGGCCTGCTGGGGGCTGGGCGAGATGCATCAGTATGATGTCTCTGACCCGATGAACCCCAAGCTGGCCGGCAAGGTTGAGATCGGCGGCATCGCCCGCGGCACCAAGCACCCGAACGGCAAGGATTTTGCCTATGGCCCGCAGATGGTCGAGATCAGCCGCGACGGCAAGCGCGTCTACTGGACCAACTCGCTTTATTCCACTTGGGATGACCAGTTCTATCCGGACTCCGGGGGTGGTCAGATGGTGATGGCCAACGCGGGCGAAAACGGCGGGCTGGAGCTGGACAAGGACTTCTATGTGGAGTTCCCCAAGGGCTACCGCAGCCACCAGATCCGGCTGGAAGGGGGCGACTGCTCCACCGACAGCTTCTGCTACCCCTCCGTCTGACGCGTGGCAGACATCAGCACGGCGGCGGCCCTGTGGGGGGCCGTTGCCGCCTCTGGCGTGTATCACGGGGTGAACCCCGGCATGGGCTGGCCCTTGGCGGTGTCAGCCGCGCTGATGGACCGGAAGCAGGGCAGCCTGTGGCGGGCGCTGGCCGCGCTGGCGGCCGGGCACCTTTTGGCGATGGCGGCGATCCTGTTTCCCTTCTCGGCGCTGATGGTGCTGGCAGAGTGGCAGCGCGAGATCCAGATCGGCGCCGCCTGCCTGGTGATCGCCCTCGGCCTTTATCTGCTGGTCAACCGGCGCCACCCGCGGTTTCTGGCGCGGGTGCCACCTTCGCGGTTGGCGCTGTGGTCGTTCCTGGCGGCGATGGCGCATGGCGCGGGGCTGATGCTGGTGCCGATCTACCTTGGCATCTGCCGCACCATCGAAACGGACGCGGGCCACGCCGCTGCGGGCACGCTGATCACCGGAAATGCCGGCATAGCCGCGCTGGTGGCGGTGCTCCACACCCTGGCGATGACCGCTGCGGGCGGCGTGCTGGCCTACGGGATCTACCGCTGGGTGGGGCTGAAATTCCTGTCCAAGGGCTGGTTCAACCTGGACCTGGTCTGGGCGCTGAGCCTGGTGCTGGTCGGGTCTATCTCGCTGCTGACGCTTCACTGAGGCACAGCGTGGAAAGATCTGAAAACCGCCCTGCCCGCTACCTGCCGCCGCAGCGCAGCAGGGATTTGTGATCCTTTGATGACAGAGGGAAAGAAAGCCACTATGTGAGGGCGCGAACAGGAAACGGATTCGGAGCCTCACCGCCTTGCCGCTGCTGCCCGCCTGCCTTTGTGGAGATGACCTGACGCGCCCGGCGCCGGGGTCCGTTGCCGCAACTGGCGCTCAGGCAACCGGCCGGAAGGCGGCCGAAGCAGCCGGATTGGCGCCCCGGCGCACAAATGCGCTAGACTGCCGGCACCACCGCTTCCAACAGCCATCGAACAGCAAAGCCTAAGTGGGATTGGAGCCAGCCAATGTGCGGGATTTTGGGGATCGCAAGCCGGGACACGGAAGTCTTTGCGGAAATTTATGACGGGCTCTTGATGCTGCAGCACCGCGGCCAGGACGCCTCCGGCATCGTGACCTACACCGGCGAGTTCTTTCGCGAGCGTAAGGAAAACGGCCTGGTCAAGGATGTGTTCGGCCCCGCAGACGCCGAGACCCTGACCGGCCGCGTCGGCATGGGCCACGTGCGCTACCCCACCGCGGGTTCGCTCAGCGCCACCGAGGCGCAGCCGTTCTTCGTCAACGCGCCCTATGGCATCTATCTGGTCCACAACGGCAATATCACCAACACCGCCGAGCAGCGCGAGAAGGTGACCGGCAAATACAGCCGCCATCTTCGCACCACCTCGGATTCGGAAATCCTGCTGAACGTGCTGGCCGACAAGGTCGCCGATGCCATCAAGGTGAACGGCAACGCCGAGCCGATCCGCAACATCTTTGCCGGCGTCAAGATGACCATGGAGCGGGTGCAGGGCGCCTATTCCGTGCTGTGCATGATTGCCGGTGTCGGCATGCTGGCCTTCCGCGACCCCCACGGCATCCGGCCGCTGTCGCTGGGCAAGCGCCCGGCGCAGGGTGCGGGCGATGATTACTGCATTGCCTCCGAGGACGTGGCCTTTGGCATCAACGGCTTTGAGAAGGTCCGCGACGTTAAGGCCGGCGAGGCGGTTCTGATCGACCTCGACGGCAAACTGCATACCTTCCAGGCGGTCGAGGGCAAGCTGACCCCCTGTATCTTTGAGTACGTCTACCTGGCACGTCCCGACTCGATGATGGACGGCGTCTCCGTCTACAAGACCCAGCTGCGCATGGGTCAGGCGCTGGCCAAGCAGATTCAGGAGTCCGGCCTGGAAATCGACAGCATCATCCCGGTGCCCGATTCGGCCCGCCCCGTGGCGCTGGAAGTCGCCAACTCCACCGGCATCCGCTACCGCGAGGGGCTGGTCAAGAACCGCTACGTCGGCCGCACCTTCATCATGCCGGGCCAGGCGGAGCGGCAGAAATCGGTGCGCCGCAAGCTCAATGCGATCCCGCTGGAGTTCAAGGACCGTAACGTGCTGCTGATCGACGATTCCATCGTGCGCGGCAACACCATCAAGAAGATCGTGCAGATGTGCCGCGAAGCCGGCGCCAAGAAGGTCTATATCGCCTCCGCCTCGCCGCCGGTGAAATACCCGAACGTCTATGGCATCGACATGCCGACCAAGCATGAGCTGATCGCAAATGGCCTCAGCATCGAGGAAATCCGCGACGAGCTGGGTGCCGATGCGCTGTTCTATCAGAAGCTCGAAGACCTGATCTGGGCGGCGCAGGAAGGCAACCCGGACATCCAGGGATTTGACTGCTCCTGCTTTGACGGCAACTACATCACCGGTGTCACCGAGGAGTATCTGGCGGCGCTGGAAGGCAGCAGCCGCGTGAGTGCCAAGATCAAGGACATGCCGGTGCCCGGCGCCTCTTGGAACGCCTCCAACCTGGCCTCCGGCTGACCCCTCCCTGCCCCGTTCCTGTAACGGGGGTTTGAACTTCCGGCCGCATCCGCGTATGAGGGCCGCGAACACTGCATAGACAAGGCGCTGGCCGTGACGGCCCGCGCCTTTTTATGCTTCCAGACGAAAGGCCGCCCCTTGGACGCGCATCTTGCCCGCATGCTGACCTCTCCGCGCCAGTGCCGCTGCTGCGGCGCCACCTTTGCGCAACTGCTGAGCCTCAGCTGCGACCGGCCCGACATCTGCTCAGAGGATATGGAGGTGGAAGACAACTCCGCCGTTCTCGCCACCCGAGGCGATATCCTGACCGAGGATTTCTGCCGCCTGGGCGATCTGCGCTTTGTCCGTGCGGTGCTGGCGATCCCGCTGTCCGGCAGCCGCGGCGAGGAGTTTCTCCTGGGCACCTGGGCCAGCCTCAGCCGCGATGACTTCGACGCCTATCTCGACCTCTTTGAGATGCGCGAGACGGAAAAGCTGGGCGACCGCCCGGCCTGGCTGGCCAATGCGATCCCGCCGGACATGCCGATGCCCGCGGGCTGCGTGCTGGAGATGCGCCCCGAAGGCCAGTACCCGGAACTGAAGGTCACTGAGCATAACCACCCGCTCTACCCGCTGCAAAAGGACGGCGCCGCGCTGGAGGAGCTTTTGGAGCTGCTCTATGCCTATGGCCACGATCTGCCCTCGCTGGTGTTTGACGCCTGATTTTCAAGCACCTGTGCCGGTACCACTGCTGGCGCGGCGGCGGGCTTCCACTCATCGTGCCCGGGCCGCTCCGCGGCTTCCCGCCGAGTTCTGCAGAGGCTGGTTGAAGAGAACCGGCAGATTGTCCAGATACGCCCGGACAGATTGGGGATGGACGACATGGCAAACGCAGAACAGGCGGGCGGCACCTCCGCCAAGGTGGCCGGGCTGGCCACGCAGGACAACGCAGTGAACCGCAACCGGCTTAACCTCCTGGGTGTCTACGGCCCCGAGGACAGCCTGACCGCGCTGGTGCGCCTGCCCAGCGGCCGCACCAAAACCGTGTCGCGCGGCGCCCGCCTGTCCTCCCTGGGCCGGGTGGTGGCAATCGACGCCCACGGCCTGGTCCTCAGCGCCAACGGCGAAACCAAGCGCCTGCCGATGCCCGGCAGCTGACTGCGGGAGCTGCGCAAATTTCTTCGAAGAAATTTGCCAGGAATTTTTGAAAATTCCTGCCCCGGGCCGCGGCCTCTTGACCTGCCTTCGCCCGCGGCCCAAGAAGGCGCCCATGACAGAAAAGCTCGCTCTCATCACCGGCGCATCCCGCGGCCTCGGCAACGCCCTGGCCGAGGCGCTTGCGCCCACTCATCACATCGTCGCCGTTGCCCGCACCACCGGTGCGCTGGAAGAGCTCGACGACCGTATCAAGGCAGCGGGCGGCAGCGCCACCCTGGCGCCGATGGACATCACCGTGCCGGAGGCAATGGCAACACTGTGCCGCGGCATCCACGACCGCTGGGGCAAGCTGGACCTGTGGCTGCACACCGCGATCCACGCCACCGCCCTGTGCCCGGTGCCGTCGGTGGCCGCCAAGGACTGGACCAAGGCTATGGCCATCAACGCCACCGCTACCTCGGTGCTGATCCCCTACGTCGCGCCCTTGCTGGGCCAGACAGGGCGTGCGGTGTTCTTTGACGACCCCAAGGCGGGCGAAAAGTTTTACGGCACCTACGGCGCCACCAAGGCTGCCCAGATGGCGCTGGCCCGCAGCTGGCAGGCGGAAACCGAACGCACCGGCCCGCAGGTGCGCATTCTGGAGCCGAAGCCGATGGCCACCGCCCTGCGCGCCCGCTTCCACCCGGGCGAAGACCGCGATGCGCTGACCCCGATCCAGGACGAGGCCGCGCGCCTGCTGCCGCAGATCCTGGCAGACTGACACCTGCAGCCTGACCGCGCCGCGCATCGCGCGGCGCCCGGCCCAACGCCTGAACCGGCATCTTTGATGCGGGTCCAGGGGGCGGGAGCGCGCCCTGCCGCGCCGCCTGTTGCCTCCCTGCCCCGCTTTTCGGCGGATGACGCTTCCCCCCGCGAAAACCTTGCCCCGTTCCGGCACAGGTCCTATTCAATCGAAAACCCGGTTGAAGACGGCAGGCAGACACCCCATGCGCATTCTGATCACCAATGACGACGGCATCAGCGCCGAAGGGCTCACCATCCTCGAATCCATCGCCCATGAGGTCGCAGGCCCCGATGGCGAGGTCTGGACCGTGGCACCGGCCTTTGAGCAGTCCGGCGTCGCCCATTGCATCAGCTACACCCGCCCCACCATGCTCAGCCAGCTGAGCGAACGCCGCTTTGCCGCCGAAGGCTCGCCTGCCGACTGCGTGCTGGCGGGCCTGCACGTGGTCATGCACGGCCAAAGGCCCGACCTGGTGCTGTCCGGCGTGAACCGCGGCAACAACTCGGCGGAAAACGCGCTTTACTCCGGCACACTGGGCGGCGCGATGGAGGCCGCTTTGCAGGGCATCCCGGCGATGGCGCTGTCGCAGTATTACGGGCCGGCCAACCGGGAAACGGACAATCCGTTTGAGGCCTCCGCGGTGCACGGTGCCGCCCTGATCAAGAGGATCCTGACCGCCCAGCCGCAGGATGCGCAGGACTACCGCCTGTTTTACAACATCAACTTTCCGCCGGTCCCGGCGGCGGACGTCAAGGGCTCCTGCGTCGTGCCGCAGGGCTACCGCCACGGCTGCCATTTTTCGGCCGAGGAGCAGCTGTCGCCCACCGGCCGCCGCTACCTGTGGATCCGCGGCGGCAACCAGCACGTCGAGGCCACCCCCGGCTCCGACGCTGCGGTCAACCTGGACGGTTACATCTCCGTCACCCCGATGCGCGCCGACCTGACCGCGCACGACGCCCTGCAAGCGCTGAAGGCGGTCGAATGGACGGACGAGTGAGCGCAGCAATGAGCGGACCCGATCCGGAAACCAAGATGCAGTTCCTGTACTCCGTGCGCTCGCGCGGGGTGACCGACCAGCAGGTGCTGGAGGCGATCGAGGAGATCGACCGCGGATTGTTCGTGCGCGGCATCTTCTCAGATCGCGCCTATGAGGACGTGCCGCTGCCGATCGCCTGCGGCCAGACCATCTCGCAGCCTTCTGTCGTCGGCATGATGACCCAGGCGCTGCAGATCTCGCCGCGCGACACCGTGCTGGAGGTGGGCACAGGCTCCGGCTACCAGGCCGCGATCCTGTCCAAGCTGGCGCGCCGGGTCTACACCATCGACCGCCACTCCCGGCTGGTGGGCGAGGCGCGGTCAGTGTTCGATAAGCTTCGGCTCTCCAACGTGACCTCGCTGGTGGGGGATGGCAGCCACGGGCTGCCGGACCAGGCGCCGTTCGACCGCATCATCGTGACTGCCGCCGCCGAGGACCCGCCCGGCCCGCTGCTGGCGCAGCTCAAGACCGGCGGCATCATGGTGCTTCCGGTGGGCCAGTCGGACCACGTTCAGACCCTGATCCGGGTGCGCAAAACCGGGGACGGGCTGGAGTACGATGAGCTGCGCCCGGTGCGTTTCGTGCCGCTGCTCGAAGGGCTGGGCAAGGACAGCTAGGGCTGCTGCCGCATTTCCGCAAGCTGCGTTTGATATTCCTGCGCCGCCCCCGTAAACTGGCGGCGGAATTCGGCCGCCGGCTGGATCGCATCGGCTATAGTGATTGACGCGAGAGAACCCCCGCGAAAAAGGGGAAGCGTGTTTTGAGGAGAGCAAGATGACCCGGACCACCTCCACCCGGACCGCATCCCGCGGGCTGCCCCGTTTCGTGCGGCCCCGCGCACGGCTGCTGGCCCTGCTGCCGCTGGCCGGGGTGCTGGCGGCCTGCCAAAGCCCGCTGGATTATGACCTGCGCGGCCAGCTTGGCGCCTTTAACACCGCAACTGCCGCCCAGTCGGCCACCTCCAGCCGCCCCTCGCCTGATGCCCGCGGGCTGATCACCTACCCCTCCTACCAGGTGGCGGTGGCGCAGCGCGGCGACACCGTCTCGGACGTGGCCGCGCGCATCGGACTGCCGCCGGAAGAAGTTGCCCGCTACAATGGCATGGAGACCGGCGACAAGATGCGCCAGGGCGAAGTGCTGGCCCTGCCGCGCCGGGCCCCCGCCGGCCTGCCCTCAGGCGGCAGCGCCACCCCGGGATCGGTGGATATCGCCACCCTGGCCGGCCAGGCGATCGAGACCGCGCCGCTCACCTCCCCCAACCCGGGTTCGGTGACCACCACCACGATCCAGCCCACCCCCAAGCCGCAGCCCGCCAAGGTGCAGCGCGGCCCGGAGCCGGTGCGCCACAAGGTGAAACGCGGCGAAACCGCCTATACAATCTCGAGGCTCTACCAGGTACCGGTGAAATCGCTGGCCGAATGGAACGGTCTCGGCAGCGACTTTGCCGTGCGTGAGGGCCAGTTCCTGCTGATCCCGCTGAAAGAGCAGCCGGCAGCTGAGCTGACCCCTGCCGCAGCCCCCGTTGCAGTGACCGAACCCGGCGCAGGCACCCAAACGCCGGTGCCGCCCAGCGCCACTCAGCCGCTGCCGGAGGAAAAGGTCGAGCCCGCCGCAGTCAAACCCGCGGCAGAGACCCTTCCCAAGCCGGAGCTGCCGAAACCCACCCGCGCCAGCAGCGCGGCGATGGCCTATCCGGTGCAGGGCAAGATCATCAAGACCTACTCCAAGGGCCGCAATGACGGCATCGACATCGCCGCTGCGCCCGGCGCGCCCGTGAATGCCGCCGAAGCGGGCACCGTGGCCGCGATCACCAAGGATTCCAACAACGTGCCGATCGTGGTGATCCGCCACAGCCAGAAGCTGTTGACAGTCTATCAGAACGTCGGCAACATCACCGTCAAAAAGGGCGAGTTGGTCGCCCGCGGCCAGCGCATCGCCTCGCTGCGCGGCGGCGATGACGCCTATGTGCATTTCGAGGTCCGAGACGGGTTCGAGAGCATCGACCCGCTGAACTACCTGAATTGACGGCGGCAAAGCCCTGTTAACACACAAAAGCCCGGCCGCTTGGCCGGGCTTTTTTCATTTCGGAGACTTTCACGGCCGCATGTGCCCTAGCGCAAAGCCACCCCGTGCCGCCCGGCCAGATCGGTAAAGAACTGCCACGCGACCCGGCCCGAGCGCGCGCCGCGGGTGGCCTGCCACTCAACCGCCTCCGCCCGCAGGGTGTCCGCGTCCGCCTTGACACCGTATGCCGCGCAATAGCCCTCGATCATCGCCAGATATTCGTCCTGATCGCAAGGATGGAATCCCAGCCACAGCCCAAACCGGTCACTGAGTGACACCTTCTCCTCGACCGCTTCCGACGGGTTGATGGCCGTGGAACGCTCATTCTCGATCATGTCCCGCGGCATCAGGTGGCGGCGGTTGGAGGTTGCATAAAATACTACGTTCTCGGGCCGCCCTTCGATGCCGCCGTCCAGCACCGCCTTGAGGCTCTTGTAGTGCTGGTCGTCATGACTGAACGACAGATCATCGCAGAACAGGATGAACCGGTGTTCCGAGCCGCGCAGGTGGTTCAGCAGCCGCGCCACCGAAGGCAGATCCTCGCGCTGCAGCTCCACCAGTTTCAGATCGGGATGATCCGCAAGCAGCGCCCCATGCACCGCCTTCACCAGGCTCGACTTGCCCATGCCGCGCGCGCCCCACAGCAGCGCGTTGTTGGCGGCATATCCTTGCGCAAAGCGGCGGGTGTTCTCCAACAGCGTATCTCGGGAGCGGTTGATGCCCACCAGCAGGTCCAGATCCACCCGGTTGATCTCAGCTACAGGTTCCAGCCGTTCCGGCCCCACATGCCAGACAAAGGCGCTGGCCACGTTGAAATCAGGTGTTTCCAAAGGCGCGGGCGACATCCGCTCCAGCGCCTCGGCAATGCGGGTCAGTGCAATCTGGTCCATGGGGTGGCTCCCTCCGTCAGTTGCCGGATTTCAAAGCATGTTCCGGCAGGGGCGGCAAGAGGGGCTGGACACAACCCGGGCCGGTATCTCAATCCGCTGCAAAGCAGTAGAAATACCCGTTACCGCCGGTGGAGCGCAGATTTTCGGCGCTGCAGCCGCGGGAGTTGTGCGCTGCATTCCAGGACGTGTTGCCGCCGCCGTGGCGGTCATGATGGCCAACCGTGGCCGAGCCCTCGCCGTTGGAGGTCCAGTTCGAACAGGTCATATCGCCCTCCTGCCAGGGGAAATAGGCGGTGCCGTCTGCCTGGGTGCCGGTCAGGATGTCATGCTCATTGGGATCCTCGCCGCGGCCCTTGATCCGGTTGCCGTTTTCATCGACGGCTGTGCGCAAGTACAGGTTGGGCATGATATGCAGCTGGTCCAGATCCACCGCGATCAGCTCGCCATTGGCATTGTACCAGGGGCCGGTGCCGATGCGCGAGCGGGCCGAGATGCCGCGCTGGCCCTCCTCCTGAGTGCTCAGATACGCGCGCCAGGTGCGACCGGTAGAGCCCACCGCCTCTGCCAGGCTGGCGCAATGGGCGTCTGCGCCGTCCAGCCCGCCAAGGTTACCGCCGTCACCAAGGCCAACGGAGGTGACGAAAAACCCCATCGGCGGATCTTCGGCAACAGCCACGGATGCAATCGCACAGGCTGCTGCGCAGGACAATGCAGTCAGAAACTTACTCATGGAAACCTCCCAACACTCAAACACTGCCCAAACATGGTGCATGGCCTGGGGTAAAGATACCTGGATGCGGGAGGTTCACGAAAGCGTGTTGGCTGACCGGGACTGGCCCGGCAAAGGCAATAGGCGCACCGCCCCTTGTGTGCTGGTCCATCTCAATTCATCTCCTGGCCGTTGGCCCTTGCCGTGCCCGCACCCCCGCTGGCAAGGTCAATTGGTGAGTATCTCCGTCTCCCCGATGTTCTTCGCCTGCACCAGAAACCGGTTCCGGAAGACCCGCTGCTTTGCGCCGCTCAGCTCGCTCCAGAACTCCCGGCTCATCCGGACCGCGCCCAAGCGCCCGTCGCCTTCGATAATGTCCGCGGCCTGGACCTGTTCCAGCCGGGCGGCCTTGTTGACCTCCGGCCCGATCAGGGTGAACTGGTGCCGGGTGGCCGATCCGAAATCGCCGCTCACCACCAGCCCGATGTGGAGCCCGACGCGCAGCGACAAGGGTTCGGCACCGATCTTGATGCCGGCAACGTTGGCGGTGGACTGCTCAGCGGCCTGCACGGCATCCATGCAGGCCTGGCCCGCGTCCTGATCACTGCGCGGCAGGACCCAGAACGCCATCAGCCCGTCGCCGATGAATTTGTCGATATGGCCGCCGTGTTCCAGGATCGGCTCCGTCTGCGCATTGAAGAACCGCTGCACGATGTCTGCCACCCGCTCCGGTGCGGTCTTCAGCGTATACCGGCTGAAATTCACCACGTCGGAGAACCAGATCACCGCGCGCTCCACCAGGTATTCCGCCTGGTGCTCGCCGCCGGACTGCAGCCGCCGGGTCAGCGCATAGGGGTTCGTATAGGCGTGCAGAATGCGCGTATCATCGGCCAGCTGGCGGCCAAGCGATGCGGTCTTGCGGCTGGCGTCCCGCAGCTTGATCGAGATGATCTTTGCGATATTGCGCCAGATTGTCCCGGCCTCCGGATGCGCGGCGATCTTGTCCTTTTCGATGATGAGCACTTCCACGGTGCTTTCATTCGCAACAAGACCATAGACGCGCTGATAGCCGTTGCCGGCCAGATGCTGTTCGCCAATCACCTCGTTGCGCCGCCGGACAAAAAGGGTTTGCTCGCCGAGTTTCACGGCAACGGACCCGTTCACGATGATCCAGAGGCAATGGGCCGGATCGCCGGGGCGGCAGATGAATTCGCCTTCCGCAAACCGGTACGGGCGGGCCTCCAGCAGATGCGGCGCCTGCACATCATCCACGAGCCCGCACAGCGACAGGGCTTCTTCGTACTCGGAACGGAGAGAATTGCCGCTCGATATCGGAGATTTGCCCGCCACCCGGCCCCCTGATGAACTTATTAAACAAAACCAGCACGCCCACTGTAGCAGATTACGGCCCGCGCCGGGTTGATCCGGGGAAACCCTGTTTTCGGAGGCAACGGGTGCTGCGTGAACCGGTCCCTTTTTCGTTCGGCAAACAAGAAAAAGGCGCGCCATCGCTGGCGCGCCTATCTGTCTTGAACCGTCAGCGGCTTACTTGTCCTTGCCGTCCTCGGCCTCGAACTCAGCCATCAGAGGATCGTCGGGATGCGCATCCATCTCGCCCTCGTCGTCATAGTAGCCGTCGGCGCGCAGCTGCGCTTCGCGCTTGGTCTCAACCCTGCGGACCAGGAAAATCGAGATCTCATAGAGCCCGTAAACCACCACAAACAGGATGATCTGGGTGATCACATCCGGCGGCGTCACCAGTGCGGCCAGCACCAGGATCGCCACCACCGCATACTTGCGGACCGATCCCAGACCCTCTGCGCTCACCAGCCCGGCCTTGCCCATCAGCGTCAGCAGAACCGGCAGCTGGAAGCACAGGCCAAAGGCCACGATGAACTTGATCGTCAGGTTCAGATACTCCTGCGCGGAGCCCTGGAACACCACACTGAGGCCCTGATTGACCTCCTCGCCGGTGATCGCTTCGCCAGAGGCGCCGAACTGCTGGAAGCCCAGGAAGAAGTCATAGGCCAGCGGGGTAACGACGTAGAACGCAAAGCTCGCGCCCAGCAGGAACATGAAGGGCGAGGCCACCAGGAACGGCAGAAACGCCCCCTTCTCGGACTTGTAAAGCCCCGGCGCCACAAACCGCCACAGCTGGAACCCGATAAAGGGAAACGCCAGCATAAAGCCGCCCAGGAAGGAGATCTTGATCGCGACAAAGAAACCCTCCTGCGGGCTGATAAAGATCAGCGCGCAGTCCTGGCCGCTTTCGGCCAGCACCTCGCACAGGGGCGCGGTGAGGAAGTTGAAGACCGGCGTTGCCACGGTGAAGCAGATCACCATGCCAACGATAAAGGCCAGCACCGAATGGATCAGCCGCGTGCGCAGCTCGGCCAGATGCTCGATCAGCGGTGCGGTTGAGTTGTCGATCTCATCCGTCTTGCTCATGATTTGGCCTCTTCATCCGTCTTCAGCGCTGCCTCAGCGGCTTCCGCCTTGGCCAGCGCCTCTTCTGCTTCGCGCGCCTTGCGCTCCGCTGCGGCGCGCGCAGTGGAGGCCTGGATTTTCTTGGCATCCTCAGCCCGCTGCGCTGCCAGCTTTCCGGTCTCGCTGCCGGGGTCGAATTTGGTCGGGTCGATCGACGAGGCCATCTCCTGCGCCGCCTGCTTGACCCCGTCCATGGCTGTGCCCACGGGGTTCGAAGCGGCTTTCAGGCCCTTGGCGACCTCATTGACGCCGGCCTCATCCGCCGCGTCATGCATCGCCCGGCTGAACT
The DNA here is from genome assembly GCF_056158685.1 of Leisingera sp. ABM4_103. NCBI lineage: Bacteria > Pseudomonadati > Pseudomonadota > Alphaproteobacteria > Rhodobacterales > Roseobacteraceae > Leisingera > Leisingera sp. ABM4_103. Next base: position 3,815,255 of record NZ_JBSWTU010000005.1, read on the forward strand.
CGCGCGCCATCCCCTTGGCCTTGCCGATAAACCGCCCCACGTTGCGGAACAGCACCGGCAGGTCCTTGGGGCCGACAACGATCAGCGCGACAACGCCGATGACCAGCAGTTCAGTCCACCCAAGATCGAACATGGCCGCTTAGGCCTTGTCTTTTTCGGTCTCGGGGGTGACGTCCTTGGCCACGTCCGCGGCGTCCTGCTCCAGCTCCTTGGAGCCTTCGTTGATACCCTTCTTGAACGAGGTGATGCCCTTGCCGACTTCGCCCATCAGCGAGGAAATCTTGCCGCGGCCGAACAGGACCAGAACCACAACGGCGATGAGCAGCAGGCCAGGCAGGCCGATGTTGTTGAGCATGAGAGTCTCTCCTTACGTGATCCGGCGCGGATTGGCGGCGCCGGTGGAATTGTTCGCTACGGGTTTAGCGCGCGGGCCGCTTTGAGCGAAAGCAACAAGCCGGGCAGAAGAGCCCCGCGCAGGCCGTAATTCGCAATTTTTGCTGCCAGCCCGCACCCAACTGACAGGTTTATGTCAGTTGCGAGGCGGTAAATCCACCCCATCACAGCATTCAAGGAGAAACGTGATGAGCAAACATGTCGCCGAAATCGTGACCTTCAAACTGGCCGATGGCGTGAGTGCGGCGGATTTCACCGCCCTGATGCAGCGCACCGAAGGTTTCGTGCGCGCTCAGGACGGCTTTGTCACCCGTCAGCTGAGCCAGGGCGAGGACGGCAAATGGACCGACTACGTGGTCTGGAAGGACATGGCGACGGCGAAAAAGGTGGCGCAGACCTTCATGCAGCAGGATTTCGCACCCGAGGTGGTGGCGGCGCTTGCACCGGACAGCGCAGCCATGCGCCATGAAGAGGTGCTGTGGCAGATGGCGCCGTAGCACCCCGGGGCTGCGCCCGCAAGTCTCCGGGCCGGGCGCAGCCCTTGACCTCCTCCCTCCCCCGCGCAAAGGCTAGTCCCATGCGCCGCACCGACCGCCTTTTCGAAATCATCCAGATCCTGCGCGACGGGAAGCTGCACCGCGCCCAGGACATCGCCGAGCGGCTGGAAGTCTCCACCCGCACCATCTACCGGGACATGGACACGCTCGTCGCCTCCGGTGTGCCGGTGGAGGGAGAGCGCGGCGTCGGCTACATGGTGCGCGAACAGATCAGCCTGCCGCCCCTCACCCTGACGCCGGAAGAGCTGGAGGCGCTGAACCTCGGCATGGCGATTGTGGCAGAGGCCGCCGACCCGAACCTCAAGGCCGCCGCCCTGTCGCTGGCGGCCAAGGTGGATGCGGTGCTGCCCGAACAGACCATCGCCGAGGCCGACGCCTGGAAATTCGCAGTCTACCCCTTTGCCGATGCCGCCCGCGGCTTTGCCCATATGCCCAGCTTACGGGCCGCGATCAAAGCCCGCCAGAAGCTGCAACTGACATACCGCCGGATCGACGGCACCCTGACCGAACGCAAGATCCGCCCACTGCACATGGAATACTGGGGCCGGGTCTGGACGCTGACCGCCTGGTGCGAAACGCGGGAGGATTTCCGGGTATTCCGGGTCGACCTGATCGAGGACGCGCAGGCTCTGCCAGAGCTGTTCGTGGATGAGCCTGGCAAGCGCCTGCAGGACTACGACCCTTACGGCACCTGAGATCCTTTATTCATCTGGCTGAAAATATCCCGGGGGAGCCGCCACCGGCGGCGGGGGGCAGCGCCCCCAATCTGCATTTCCGCGGGCGCTGCCTCGGCCGTATTCCAGAGAGCACGCAATGCCGCCTCCGCAGGTTGCCCCGCAGGCGCGGAACACTTGGCCTCCCCGCCGCGTTGAGATGCTGACAGCAACAGGATCCAGCGCCGATGTCCCACACACCGCTCCCTCCATCCCCGTATATCGCCCCCACCCTGATCACTCTGCTCGCCTGTTACGCCGTCCTCGGCTGCGTCCTGCTGGCGGCTTCGGTGATTGCCGCCGATGTCATCGTGCCGGGCCATGACTGGGTGGCGGACACGATCAGCGATCTTGGCGCCGGCCGCTATGAGTTCATCGTCGATTCGGGGCTTTACGCCTTTTCCGCCGCGCTGGTGGCCATCGCCGTCGCCGCCGCCCATGTGCATCTGGGCGGCCGCGGCTGGAGTGTCGGGATCGTCGCCTTTGCCTTGATGGGGCTGATCGTCTTCCTGGTCGGGGCGCGCAATGAATACGGCGACAGCGACAACGAGGGCGTGGTGATCCATATCTACCTGGTCTACGCGCTCGGAGTGCTGATGGCGGTCGCGCCCTGGGCGATGGCGCGCGCCGCAGGCCAGATGGGCCAGGGCTACACGCGGTTGCTCAGGGCCATTGCAGTGCTGTGGGTCCTGACGGCGCCGGTGTTCTTCTTCCTGCCCACCGGCATCGACGGCGTTTACGAACGCGGCCTCGGCCTTCTGGCAATTGTTGCCGTCTGCACGCTGGCGCACTTGCTGCTGCGGTACGCACGCGCGCTGCGCTGACCGCTGCCGCACTGGCAGCCTGCCTGCGGTTCCGGCCTTCATCTTTCCAAAAATACTCCGGGGGGGTGAAGCCCGTCCCGGGAACCGTCCGGGGGACGGTTTCAGGGCTGAACGGGGCGGAGCCCCCATCCAAAGGCGGCGGGGGCAACGCCCCTTACCCGAGTTCGAAACTGGTCACGCCGAAAATCAGATCCGTCTCCAGCTGCGGTGCAGTGCCCCGGTACATCCGGGCGGTCTCAAACACCGGCGCCAACCCCAGGCCGCGTGCCAGATCCACCGCCGCCAAATGCGGCTCTGGCACATCCAGAAACACCTCCTGCCCCGCGGGCAGCTCTTGCAGCAGCCGCGCCAGAACCGCCTCCGCCGCGCCGCGCGTCTCAGCCACCAGCGGCCCGATCTTGCAGCCGCTGCCGCAGGGCCGCAGGGTGCCGAAGCCCGCAAGGCTGCCGTTCCGAATCGCGGCAAAGGAGTGATGCCCCTCCGCCCCTAGCCACTGCTGCCAGAACGCCCGGCGCGGTGCCGGAAAGACGCGGGCGTCCAGCGCCTCCAGCTCCGCCGTTGCGGCGCTCAGCGGCGACAGCTCGAAATCCGCGGCCGCCTCCAGCCCACCCGCGGGCACCCCGCCAAACCGGATGTTGCGGTACGCCAGCTCAAAGCCCGAGCGGCGGTAGTTCTCTTGCTGGTCCACCACTCCGTCAAGGCCGACAGTCCGGCTCCCGGCATGTTCCAGCGCTTTCTGCCACAGGGCATAGCCATAGCCCCGCCCGCGATGCTTCGGCGCCACGATGTAAAAGCCGAGGAAGGAAAACGCCTGCCCGTAATTCACCACCGAGATGCAGGCGATCATCTGCCCGTCCAGAAAGCCGCCCCAAAACCCCTCAGGGTCAACGCTGGCAAAACACGCGGCATCGCTGCTGCCGGGGTTCCAGCCTTCGCGCGCGGCCCAGTCCACTGCGGTCGCGATTTCCGCAGGCGTCAACACCCGGATCTTATAGCTGCCCTGCATCTGCGCCTCCTGTGTCACCGGGTGCAGAATGCCCCTTAAGCCTCAAGCGGGAAAGACGAAACAGCGGTTACGGCGCACCGTCAGCCACATCACCCGGCCCTTTTCCGGCAGGAAGACATTCGGCACCGTCGCCTTGAGGATCGAGCCGTCAAAATCCATGCGGAACTCGACCAGGCTCTCGCTGCCCAGAAACCGGGCGCGCTCCACCACTGCCCGCGCGGCAACGCCGTCGCTGGGGGTGGGCAGCGGCCCCTGGCCGCCGCGGTCAAAGTCGATGCGCAGATGCTGCGGCCGGAACACGATCTCCACCGCGGTGCCGTCGGCCACCCCGGGCGCCAGGAACTCGCCAAAGGCAGTGCGCGCCAGGGCGCCGTTCACTTCTGCCTTCAGCACGTTCACGTCGCTGAAAAACGCCACCGCCGCCTTGTCCACCGGGTGGGTGTAGACGTTGTAGGGCGCGCCCTGCTGCACGATCCGCCCGCCGCGCATCAGCGCAATCTCGTCGGCCATCCGCATCGCCTCTTCCGGCTCATGCGTCACCAGCAGGACGGCGGCGTCCTCTTCCTTCAGGAGGCTCAGCGTCTCATCCCGGATGCCGTCGCGCAAGCGGTTATCAAGGCCCGAAAACGGCTCATCCATCAGCATGATCCGCGGCCTGGGCGCAATCGCGCGCGCCAATGCCACCCGCTGCTGCTCGCCACCCGACAGCTGGTGCGGGTAGCCGTCGATAAAGCGCTTGAGCGACACCCGGTTCAGCAGTTCCTCGACCCGCGCGCGCTTCTCGTCCTTGCTGCCCTTAAGGCCAAAGCCGACGTTGTCCGCAACGCTCAAGTGCGGGAACAGGGCGAAGTCCTGAAACATCAGCCCGATCTCGCGCCGCTCCGGCGGCACCCTGAACACGGTGTCGCAGATCAGCTTGCCATCGACATAAATCTCGCCGCTGTCCTGCATCTCCACCCCGGCGATCATCCTGAGCGTGGTGGACTTGCCGCAGCCCGACGGCCCCAGCAGGCAGGTCACCTGCCCCGCCTGGATCTGGAGCGAGACATCGTCGACCACCGCGCGGCCTTCGAAAAAGCGCCGGATGTTGCGGATCTCCAGCCGCGGCGGGGCCATGGTGCTGTGCATCTCGGCGGGGGCTTTGTTCATGAGGCCTCAGGGCTGTTTCCGATGAAAACGCTTGGGTTCACGCCGGGATAGCAACCCTGCTCAGCCGCCGCAAGCGGTCTGCCCGCACAAGACATGCAGATGAGGGCAGCGCCGGTCCCGGCGGGGCAGGAAGCGAAGCGCCCGCCCCGTGGGGGGCGGGACGTGCGCTGCCCGGCCTTCGGCCGGGCAGTTCATTCAAATCAATTCAGCAGCACCCCGGTGCAGCGCCGTCCTGCTCCAACCCGTTAAAGGGCGAATTGCCGCCGCAACCGGCAAAGATCCCAAAGTGGGTCTCGAACGAGCCGATGAATTCGAAATGCGGCGCCAGGCGGGTGTCCTGCAGCATCATCCAGGTGTTGCCGCAGACCGGAAACACCCTGCCCGCTTCAATCACGTGATGATCATCCAGCGCAAACACGTGCGGCGAGTGCGGGATGGTGCCCTTGTAAATCACCGCTTGCCCGTAATCCTCACAAGCCGGCTCCAGCGCTGCCAGCTTGAACAGCCTATAGGTCGCCGACAGGAACTTCAGCGGCTGCACCCGCTTCTCCAGCACCGGGTTCTCGATCGTCAGCAAGCGCGAGGTCACCATCCGCGGGTCCTTGAACCCGGCCTCTTTCGCAATGCTCAAAAAGTCGTTCCAATAGAGCGCCCCGGACAGGCACTCGCCATAGAGCACCTCATCCTCCGCCATCGCCTGCGGCACCCGGCGGTCGGCGTAGACGTCGGAGAAATACATCTCCCCGCCCTCCTTCAGCAGATGATGCGCGCCGCGCAGCACCGCGCCCTTGTCGGTGGCCAGGTTGATCACGCAGTTGGAGACGATGATGTCGAACGACTCCGGCTCCAGGTCCAATTCCTCCAGCGTCTCGATATAGCCGTGGCGGAACTCTACATTCGACTTGGCATAGCCAAAGGCCTCGGCGTGGTAGTCCTGATGGCGCCGCGCCACCTCCAGCTGCGCGGGCGTCATGTCAACGCCCACCACCTTGCCATGCTCCCCCACCAGCGCCGAAAGCGCATAGACATCGCGACCCGCACCGCAGCCCAGATCAAGGATGCGCGCGCCTTCCAGCGACTCCGGCGCAATCAGCCCGCAGCCGTAATAGCGGGTCAGCACCTCGTCATGGATCTTGGACAATACTGGCTTCACATAGTCCGGCATGTCGTCCGGCGTGCAGCAGGCGTTGGTCTGGAGATCATCGCTGCCCTGCAGCACCTCGCCGTAATAAGTCTGCACTTTTTCATGTTTCATGGGAGCGCCTCTCCTGATGGTTGCGAACCGTCGGGATAGCGGCACCGGGGCACCCGGGCAATCGGGCCGGCGGGAGGTCTGACGCAAGTGTGAAGGAGCGTGCGATACAAGGCTCTGAGGGTAGCGCCCGTCCGCGGGCGGAAGCGAAGCGCCCGCCCATGGGGGCGGACGGGCGCTGCCCGGCGGTGCCGCCGGGCGGAGTGAGAATTGTTCACCCCTCGGGCAGCAGCTCAAACGCCGCCTCGGCCCGCACCTTGCCGTTCACCATCAGCTCGATCCGGTGCGGCCCGGGCACCAGCTTGAAGGTCGTCGCATCCCCCTTCAGCTTGTGTTTCTTGCCCAGTTCCAGCGTGCCGCCGGTGATCCTGGCCTGCTTCAGCTTGAACACCTTGGCCGAAGTTTTGCTGCCAGGGCGCTGAAAATGAAGTATATAATCCACCAGCACCGGCGCGCCCGCAGCTCCCTCCAACCGGCAGGAGAGATCCAAGGCCTCACCGATGCGCACGGCCGCCGGAACAGTTACAAACGCTTCCAAGGCCAGATCCGGATCATAGCCCAGCATTGCCATCGCCCGCGGATGGCCCGCCTTCACCAGCCCGCGCAGGGCGTGGGAGGTCATCCAGTCCAGCTCCTTGCGGTCCTGCTGTCCAGCCGCGCGCCAGCCCTCCAGCCGGTCCATCACCAGGTCCGGATCCTTCTTTGCAATGTCATTCAGATGGTTGGCTACCGAGCGGGTGACATAGCGCGTGCCGTCCCCGTGCAGCCGGTCCAGCAGCGGCAGCGGATCCCCCAGCTGCAGCCCGATCGCCTCGCCCCAGGGCAGCCGCGGGCGGGTGCCTTCGCTCACCAGCCGCCGCACGTGGTAGCTGGGATGCCCGGCCCAGCGGTCCATCCGCGCCAGCACCTCCGCGGGCCAGCGGTTCAGGAAGGGGCGGATGGCCCACTCCATCGAAAACCGCTGGGTGATTTCCTCCAGCATATCCAACGCCAGATCCCGGTGCGCCTCCAGGCCCCGCGCGGCGGCATACTCCCCCAAGGGGGCAAAGATGAAATCGCCGAAGTCATCGTCCGTCTTGCCGGGATCCAGCGGCGGCGGCAGCGCCTTCAGCACGATGGGCGCGGCCTCGGGCAAGGCTTCGGGCAGATGCCCCGCCAGTACCTCTGCAATCAGCGTGATCCGCTGCTTCAGCTCCAGCGCCGGCAGCGCCGCCATCACCTGGGCCTCGAAAGCCTCAGCATCAAACCCAGCCTCAGCCGCGGAAAAAAGGCCCGCCAGATAGCGGACCTTGTCGCGGTTGAACAGCTGGTCCTTCAGGGAAAACCCGCTGGCCATCCGGCTCTCCTCACATCGTGGTGTTGGTGGCGCCGCCGTCCAGCAGGATGTTCTGCCCGACCATGAAACCCGCGTGCTGCGAGCACATGAAGGCACAGGTGGCGCCGAATTCCTGCCGGGTGCCATAGCGGCCCGCCGGGATGGTGGCGCAGCGCTGTTGCTTGGCCTCCTCAGGTGTGATGCCCTGCGCCTTGGCCGCGCCGCCATCCAGCGAGACCGCCCGGTCGGTGGCATGAATGCCCGGCTGCAGGTTGTTCATGATGACGCCCTTGCCCGCCACCTGCCGCGCGGTGCCCGCGACATAGCCGGTCAGACCTGCCCGCGCCGCGTTCGACAGCCCCAGTACCGGAATCGGCGACTTGACCGAGACCGAAGTGATATTGACCACCCGCCCCCAGCCGCGCTCCATCATCCCCGGCACCAGCGCCTTGATCAGCGCGATCGGGGTCAACATGTTGGCATCCAGCGCCTTGATGAAATCCTCGCGGTCCCAGTCGGTCCACATGCCCGGCGGCGGGCCGCCTGCGTTGGTGACCAGGATGTCCACGCCCTCAGCCGCCTCCAGCACCTTTTGCTGCCCTTCCGGCGAGGTCACATCCGCCGCCACGGTCACCACATCCACACCATAGGCATCGCGGATTGCCTGCGCCGAAGCCTCCAGCGCCTCCGCCCCGCGGGCGTTCATAACCAGGTTCACACCTGCCTCCGCCAGCGCCTCTGCACAGCCCAGCCCCAGCCCCTTGCTGCTGGCACAGACCAGCGCGCGTTTGCCCGAAATACCCAGATCCATTGTTGTCCTCCCTCGGGAATCTTCTCTGCTGGCGCAGAGCTTGCACCGCCCGCCCCCCGAAGGCCAGCCCCGGTGCCCCGGCAGCCAATCGTCAAACCGCCGGAAAATCAGCCCCTTCCGGACCCCTTTCCGCCACATTCCCGCGGCAATCCTACTGGACGGCGCCCCGCGCGCGCACAATTATGCACTCAGACACCAGCCGCTTATGGGACAGACCTTGACCGCCAGCCTCACCTCCGTTCAGGCCCACCGGGCCGAGCATTTCCGCGTTGAGTACGGCGCCAACATGGGCGACCCGCTGGGCGTGCTTGAGGATCTGGTGCTGGATGACATCTACATGCTGGACGCCGCCTCCGCCCCGGAGCGGCTTGGCATCGCCGCCCATCACGACGGCAACCTCTCCGTCGCGGACAACTCCGGGCTTGGCACCCCCGGCACCGCGCTGCACCTCGATTGCCTGCTCACCCTGATGCCCGACCGCGGCCCCAACACCGAAATCCTTGTGCTGGTCGAGGCCGATACCGAGGGCTATATCGCCGCCATCTTTCTGGTGCCGCTCGCCCCCCTGCAGCCGCAGATGCCCTATACCCTGGTCAAGGCCGAGCGCGAGCCCGCCCGTCGCAAGCTGGCGCAATCGGCCTGCGTCTCCTTCACCCGCGGCACCCGCATCACGCTCTCGACCGGCGAACAGCGCCCGATTGAGCAGATGCGCCCCGGCGACCGCGTCCTCACCCGCGACGACGGCATCCAGCAGGTCCGCTGGGTCGGCCAGTCCACCCTGCGCGCAGTCGGCGATCTGGCCCCGATCCTGATCCGCAAAGGCGCCTTGAACAACGCCAACGACCTGATCGTCAGCCCTGCCCACCGGCTGATGGTCTACCAGCGCAGCGACGAGATCGGCGCCGGCGCGCCCGAGATCCTGGTCCGCGCCCGCGACCTGGTGAACGGCGACAGCGTGGTGGTGCTGGACGGCGGCTTTGCCGATTACTTCCAGATCCTGTTCGACCGCCACCACATTATCTATGCCGAGGGCATCGCCGCCGAGAGCACCTTCCTCGACCCCGTCACCCGCCCCGCGCTGCCGGAGGATGTTTTCGCCGCCCGCGCTGAAAACGAGCCCGGCGCCCTGCCCGCCGCCCACAAGAGCGGCGCCCACGGACTGGACGTGAACCGGTCGCTCTTGGACCGGCCGGATGCGGTGGGGCTGCTGAAGCGGGCGTCGTTGCGGTAAAGGGTGGTGATGTAACCGCTCATGCCTGTGTGTCCGCCAACGCAGGCAAATATAAAAAAATTCGGCCAATATTTCCGCAAGCCTCACACATCTCACTGCTAACCTTCATCAACTAAAAATTCAACCGCAGGGAAATGCTCGGCGAATTCAATGCGGCATTGCTCAATATACTCGTCGATTACCTTTCTATATTCAACCTCGACCTCTTCCCCATACATTATCCCATCAATCAGGGAATCCATTTTAGCTGTTCGTATTTTTGCCGCAATAGCGCCCTGCTCGCTGAATGCAGAAAATATTCCGTCACCAACATCCCCGTCAGAGTGCGTTGCATTCAAAGAAGCTCATTCATCCCACTCTAGTCGAAGTCTCATATACTCTCTTGAGAGATGGAGAAGGTGGTGACCCCAACTTTGAACTTCAAAAATTCTATTTATCAACTCCGAGCTACCCCTTGAAGCCAAGAACGAGACTTCCGATACACCAATTCTTTCGGGCTCAGGCAAGCTGTCTACAGCAGGCAAGGTAACAAGAGATTTCGGCGTCCCCTCCGCTATTTCGTTCGAATGGGAGTCAACCTGTTTCTTGAATAGAGTTCGAGTTTTTACACCTGCCTCCCACCAATCCCTCATTTTAAACAACGCTCGAAAGGCTGCCTCTGACCTTTGTGTCTCGCGTTCTTCCAACTGTTTTCTTCGTTCAGCTTTCAAACCCTGAAAAAAGATTAGATACGCCATAAAGCCAGATGCAAACCCTGAGGCAATTCCACCAACGACACCTGCGTTCGTGGCAGCCCAATCCCAAAACTGAACAACGTCAATGTTTTTTGGAACTACCGGTTCACCAAGAACAAAATTAAAAAAATACTCCTTCTGCACTTCCAAGTCAGTAAATTTAAACCTCGCCTCACCCAATTCCGCCCCCCTTTTTTTCTGCTTGATAATAAAGTACTCTGACGAGATGTCGTCAGGGCATGTCTACTGCACTATTTGCATTCCGCATAGCGGGGATCACCGCTTCGGTGCCGAGTTCGCGATTTGGATCATTGGAACCCAAGTGCGGCGTTTGACAACCATCAGAGCAGGTAGATACCGCGACTTGAACGTACAAAGAGAAACACTAGCCTCACTCCTTCTCCGTCCCGTCCATGTTCTTCCCCTCCGCCAGATAGCGGGCGGCCAGGCTGAGGCGGACGATGGTGTTGTCCTTGTCATGGGCCTGGATGTAGCCGGCCATCAGCGCCATCCAGTAGGTCCGCAGCACCGAGTTGATGCGGCGGCTGTAGTTCGGACCCAGCTTGCGGAACCATTTCACCATGTCGGCGTCCAGCCGGATCGTCACCCGGGTCTTGGGCTTCTCCAGCCGCTCCCAGCTGTCCATGCCGTCCCAGTCCTTGGGCAGGCTCTTGTCCAGCCAGTCGCGGCGCAGCTTCTGCTGCAGGTCGTCCAGCTCCAGCTGCATTTCATTGTCGTAATATCGCTTGCTGGGCATCCCGTGGCGTTCCCTTGATGGCGGCGGTTCGCGGCGGGGCGGCACTCCCGCGCTGATCCCCACCCTGCCCCGGTCCGGTTAAATCCCGGCAAGCGGGGCGTACGCAGCAAGCGCAACACGCAGGGTGGGCAATTCCGCCCACCGCCCCGCCCGGATGCCCCGAACCCGCGGCCCGCAGCCGCCCAGTGTACAGGGGGTGCACAGGGGGTGTACGGGGGGTGCACGCGTGCCACCCCCTGTTTTTCTTGCCTCGCGCGGCATTCCTGCTATACGCGCGCTCATGCTGGATTCCGTCACAAACCGCCCCGAACTGCCGCCCGAAATTGCCCGCCGCCGGACCTTTGCGATCATCTCGCACCCGGACGCCGGCAAGACCACGCTGACCGAAAAGTTCCTGCTTTACGGCGGCGCGATTCAGATGGCCGGCCAGGTGCGCGCCAAGGGCGAGGCGCGGCGCACGCGCTCGGACTTCATGCAGATGGAAAAGGACCGCGGGATCTCTGTCTCCGCCTCGGCAATGTCCTTTGATTTCAGCGGCTTCCGCTTCAACCTGGTGGACACGCCGGGCCACTCGGACTTCTCCGAGGACACCTACCGCACGCTGACGGCGGTGGATGCCGCGGTGATGGTGATTGACGGCGCCAAGGGTGTGGAAAGCCAGACCCAGAAGCTGTTCGAGGTCTGCCGCCTGCGCGACCTGCCGATCCTGACCTTCTGTAACAAGATGGACCGCGAGAGCCGGGACACCTTTGAAATCATTGACGAAATCCAAGAGATGCTGGCGATTGACGTGACCCCCGCCAGCTGGCCCATCGGGGTGGGCCGCGATTTCATCGGCTGCTACGACATGCTGCGCGACCGGCTGGAACTGATGGACCGCGCCGACCGCAACAAGGTAGCGGAAAGCATTGAAATCAATGGCTTGGACGATCCCAAGCTGGCCGAGCACGTACCGGAGCACCTGCTGGAGAAGCTGCTGGAAGAGGTCGAAATGGCCCGCGAGCTGCTGCCCGCGCTGGACCCGCAGTCGGTGCTTGAAGGCCACATGACACCGATCTGGTTCGGCTCCGCGATCAACTCCTTCGGGGTGAAGGAGCTGATGGACGGCATCGGCAAATACGGGCCGGAGCCGCAGCCGCAGTCGGCCGAGCCGCGGCAGGTGAGCCCCGACGAAAAGAAGGTGGCCGGATTTGTCTTTAAAGTTCAGGCCAATATGGACCCCAAGCACCGCGACCGGGTGGCTTTCGTGCGGATGGCGAGCGGCCATTTCAAGCGCGGCATGAAGCTCACGCATGTGCGCACTAAGAAGCCGATGGCGGTGTCCAACCCGGTGCTGTTCCTGGCCTCCGACCGGGAACTGGCTGAGGAAGCCTGGGCCGGCGACATCATCGGCATCCCGAACCACGGCCAGCTGCGCATCGGCGACACGCTGACCGAGGGCGAGGCGATCCGGGTGACCGGCATCCCGTCGTTTGCCCCGGAACTGCTGCAAACCGTGCGCGCAGGCGACCCGATGAAGGCCAAGCACCTGGAAAAGGCGCTGATGCAGTTTGCCGAGGAAGGTGCGGCCAAGGTGTTCAAACCCTCAATCGGCTCCGGCTTCATCGTCGGCGTGGTGGGCCAGCTGCAGTTCGAAGTGCTGGCCAGCCGGATTGAGATGGAATACGGCCTGCCGGTGCGGTTCGAGGCGAGCCAGTTCACCTCGGCCCGCTGGGTCAGCGGTGGCAAGGCGGCAGTGGACAAGTTCATCAACGCCAACAAGCAGCACATCGCCCATGACCACGACGGCGACATCGTCTATCTGACGCGGCTGCAGTGGGACATCGACCGGGTCGAGCGCGACTACCCGGACCTGAACCTGACCGCGACCAAGGAAATGATGATCTGACGGAAACGCCCGGCCTTCCGGGCGTTCCAAATTGCACCCTCCTGCGGCCGGCAGCAAATTCGCCGGCCCGGCCGCAGCACCACGATTGCCCTGAACACTGCCCGGTTTCCGGCGGATTTGTTTCCTTTCTGCATAGTCCAGAGGCGAAAATACTGTAAAATCCGGCATTAATTGACGATCGCGCGGGATTTTGATATGCCCCGCAACGAGCCGGAAGCTGCCATCCCGCATGACCATTTGCGGATCCGGCTGGAACACACACGCGCGGGCCAGGTCAGTGTCCGCAATGACGGACACAGATGACAAAATTTACCGATCTGAACCTGAATCCCAAGGTCCTCAAAGCTATTGAGGAAGCTGGTTATGAAACCCCCACGCCGATCCAGGCCGGTGCAATTCCGCCCGCGCTGGAAGGGCGTGATGTGCTGGGAATCGCCCAGACCGGCACCGGCAAGACCGCGTCCTTCACGCTGCCGATGATCACCCTTCTGGCCCGCGGCCGCGCCCGGGCCCGGATGCCGCGCAGCCTGGTGCTGTGCCCCACCCGCGAGCTGGCCGCCCAGGTGGCGGAAAACTTCGACACCTATGCCAAGCACGTGAAGCTCACCAAGGCACTGCTGATCGGCGGTGTTTCCTTCAAGGAGCAGGACGCGCTGATCGACAAGGGCGTCGACGTGCTGATCGCCACCCCTGGCCGCCTTCTGGACCATTTCGAACGCGGCAAGCTGCTGCTGACCGGCGTGCAGATCATGGTGGTGGACGAGGCTGACCGGATGCTCGACATGGGCTTCATCCCGGATATCGAACGCATCTTCTCGCTAACGCCGTTCACCCGCCAGACCCTGTTCTTCTCTGCCACTATGGCGCCGGAGATCGAGCGGATCACCAACACCTTCCTGTCGGGTCCGGCCCGTATCGAAGTGGCCCGTCAGGCCACCGCGTCGGAGACCATCGAACAGTCCGTGGTGCAGTTCAAGGCCTCGCGCCGCGACCGCGAAGGCAGTGAAAAGCGCAAGGTTCTGCGCGCCCTGATCGACGCCGAAGGCGACAAGCTCACCAATGGCATCATCTTCTGCAACCGCAAGACGGATGTGGATATCTGCGCGAAATCGCTCAAGAAATACGGCTATGACGCCGCTGCCATTCACGGCGACCTTGATCAGAGCCAGCGCACCAAGACGCTGGACGCCTTCCGCGAAGGGTCGTTGCGCATCCTGGTGGCCTCGGATGTGGCCGCCCGCGGCCTTGACGTGCCCAGCGTCAGCCATGTGTTCAATTTCGACGTGCCGGGCCACGCCGAGGACTATGTCCACCGCATCGGCCGCACCGGCCGTGCCGGCCGTGAGGGCAAGGCAATCACCATCTGCACCCAGCGCGACGAAAAGGCGCTGGATGCGGTGGAGAAGCTGATCCAGAAGGATATCAACCGCCTTGAAAACCCGGTGAAGCCGGAGCCCAAACGCGAGAAGCCTGCCCGCGCCGCAAAGGAAGACTCTGGCAAGCCGGATACCGCCAAGGCCGACACCGAGACCCGCACGCCCCGTAAGGAAGATAAACCTGCGCAGAAACACGAACGTTCGTCTTCGCGAGGGAAATACGGCAAGCGTGACGACAAGGTCGTGGTTGGCATGGGCGACCACCTGCCAAGCTTCATCGCGCTCAGCTTTGCGGAGCGCCGCGCGAGCTGACCGGCGCAGCAGTACGTTTCAGGGCCGCTCCTTTCCGGGGCGGCCTTTTTCGTTGACGGGTCCTGCGGCGCGGCCCTCAGCGGCCATGCAGCCGCAGCATGGTGACCTTTGCAGTTGCAGCATACCGGGTCTTCTAACTTGGCCGGTGTCAGCCTGCGGCAACGGGCGTATAGGTTTCGCAACATAGAAACGCGCCATTGATGATGGGCTGAGCCATGAACACCAAAGACACCCAAACCCTGACCATTTCCCAATTCCAGGCCATCGAGGCCCGCGCCCACGAGCTGCGCGCAGAGGCTTTTGCCAGCATGATGCGCAGCCTGTTCCGCGCCCTGTTCCGCGCCCCGCGCAAGGTCATCTCCTGCCCCAGCTGCGCCCGCCCGCTGCACGGCTGAAGCTCCTGCCGGGCTCTGGCAGCAGCATGGACATGAAAACGCCGCGCGCCCCTGGGGGGCCGCGGCGTTTCTCGTTGTACGGGGGCCGGCAGACGCAACTGCGCCGCGGGCCCGTCAGGGCTCGCGGCGCCTGGCCCAACGGGGCCTGCTGCATCTTTGGATCTGGCTTGGGCCGGGCGGGAGCACAGCCCTGCCCTGCCATGCGCTGTACCGAAGGATCAGCGCATACGGCTGACCACCACCGTGACCTCGGGCTTCTTGCCGATCTCGCTGTGGGCGCTCTGGCGGGCGATGCGGCGCAGTTCCTGCTCCAGCTTGTCGTCGTCGCGCAGGGTCTTGGCACCGGCACGCATCAGGAACTGGTTCAGGTCTTCCTCCATCACCTCCACCAGCGCGGCCTTGGAGCTGCCGGTCTCGGGCAGCCCTTTGACGTCGCACCAGGGTTCGCCCAGCGGCTCGTCGTCCTCGTCCAGGATCACCGTCACCACCACATGGCCGTTCAGCGCCATCCGGATGCGGTCGCGCACGATGCCGTCCATCGCGCCGTATTTGACGGTGCCGTCCAGATAGGTGCGGCCGGTTTCGATCCACTCGGTCACTTTTGGCGCATCGCCGGTCAGGTCCATCATCATGCCGTTCACAACGACTGCGCTCGCGATGCCCTTCTCCTCGCCCAGGCGGGCGTGCTGGCGCAGATGGCGGTGCTCGCCGTGCATCGGGATCAGCATCTTGGGCTTCAGGAGCCTGTGGATTTCCTCAAGGTCCGGGCGGTTTGCGTGGCCCGACACGTGGTAGAGGCCGGAGCTGTCATCGACCACATCCACGCCCATTTCCGAGAACTGGTTGATGATGCGGATGACGCCCTTTTCGTTGCCCGGAATGGTCTTAGAGGAGAACAGGAACAGGTCGCCCTCCTTCAGCTCCAGCCCGCGGTACTTGCCGCGCGCCAGCTGCGCGGTGGCGGCGCGGCGCTCGCCCTGACTGCCGGTGGTGATCAGCATCAGGTTATCGCGCGGCACGTTGGCGGCGTCCTCGGGGCTGATCGTTTTCGGGAAATCGGTCAGCACGCCGGTTTCCACCGCCGCCTCGATCATCCGGCGCATGGCGCGGCCCAGCAGGACAACAGAACGGCCCGCCTTGACACCCGCTTCCGCCAGGGTTTTCACCCGCGCCACGTTAGAGGCGAAGGTCGTGGCAGCCACCAGCCCCTTTGCCTCGGAGAACAGCTTGGTGATTTCCTCCGGCAGCTCCGCTTCCGAGCGGCCCGGGTGCTGCGAGAACACATTGGTGGAATCGCAAACCAGCGCCTGGATGCCGCCGCCGGCGATCTCCGCCCACATTTCGGGGTCAAAGGGCTCGCCCACCAGCGGATTGGGGTCGAGCTTGAAGTCGCCGGTATGCACCACACGCCCTGCCGGGCTGTCAATCACCAGCCCGCCGCTTTCGGGGATCGAGTGGCTCATCGGGGCGACGCCGATTGTGAAGGGGCCGAGTTTGGTTGTTTCCGGCCAGGCCTGCACAGTGTGCACATTGGCCGGGTCGTGGCCTGCCTCCTCCATCTTGCGGCGCGCCAGGTTGGCGGTGAAAGCGCGCGCGTAGATGGGGACGTTCAGATGCGCGTACATATGGGCGATGGCGCCGATGTGGTCCTCGTGGCCGTGGGTGATGAAAATCCCCTCCAGCTGGTCCACGCGCTCCTTGAGCCAGGTCATGTCGGGCATGATCAGGTCGACACCCGGCGAGGTGTCCATATCGGGGAAGGTCACACCAAGATCGACCAGGACCAGGCGCTCCTTGTCCTGGGGGCCATAGCCGTAGACATAGGCGTTCATGCCAATTTCGCCTGCCCCGCCGAGAGGCAGGTAGATCAGTCTTTCACTGCTCATGCGTCAGTACCGTTTTCCTTATTGTATTTATGGATGATCTGAAGCCCGTGCATGGTGAGGTCGTCCTCGAATGCGTCGAACAGATCTGCGGATTGCTGGAACAAAGGCGCCAGCCCGCCTGTAGAGATGACTTTCATGGCGACGCCGCGCTCTGCCTTGATCCGGGTGCAGATTTCGCGGACGAGGCCGACATAGCCCCAGAACACGCCGGACTGCATGCAGGCGACTGTGTTGGTGCCGATTACATTTTCAGGTTTGGAGATATCCACGTGGGGCAGCGCGGCAGCGGCCTGGTGCAGCGCCTCCAGGCTGAGGTTCACACCGGGCGCGATTACTCCGCCGACATAGGCGCCGTCCTCGGCCACCACGTCAAAGGTGGTGGCGGTGCCGAAATCCACCACGATCAGGTTGCCGCCGTGAGCGTCGAAACCGGAGACCGTGTTGACCAGGCGGTCGGGGCCGACCTGCGTGCCTTCGTCCACCCGCACCGCAACCGGCAGCAGGCAGCCGGGCTTGCCCACCACCAGCGGCCGTGTGTTGAAATAGCGGTCCGCCAGAACGCGAAGATTGAACACGACCCGCGGCACGGTCGAGGAGATGATCATGTCGGTGATATCCGCCTCGATCCCCTGCAGCCGCATCAGCGTGTTGAGCCAGACGTAATACTGGTCCGCCGTGCGCTGCCATTCGGTGGCGGTGCGCCACATGCCGATGAACTTCTCGCCGTCATAGATCGAGAAGACGGTATTGGTGTTGCCGCAATCAACTGCCAGAAGCATTGCTGCTCCTTCCTAGAAATAGATGTCGGCCGCGGGAATGCTGACGCGGCCCTTGGCGGTGTTTAGGACAAGGTTGCCGCTGGCGTCCACCGTTTCAAAGGTGCCTTCGGTTTCAGACGACGCAGTCTTGGCAGTGATCACCTCGCCCAGCTTGGCGGCGCGCGCCAGCCATTCGGTGCGGATCGGCTCGAACCCGTAGGTCGAGAACTGCTGCTCATAGCGGGCAAAGGCACTGGCGACGGCTTCCAGGAATTCCTCGGGCGAGACCTGCACCCCGGTCTCTGACAGCAGCGACACCGGGTAAACGGCACCGGGCTCCAGCCATTCCTTCATCGGGGTTTCCACCAGATTGACGCCGATGCCGACAAACAGGTGATTGACCCCCGGCCCGTTGCCCGCGCTCTCCAGCAGGATGCCTGCCAGCTTGCCGCCCTTCAGCAGCACGTCGTTGGGCCACTTCAGCGACAGGCCCTCGCTCCGGCCCGTCACCGCAACGCAGGCATCATAGACCGCCAGCGCGGCGACAAAGCTGCGCAGCGCGGCCTGATCCGGGGCGCCCTCAGGCCGCATCACCAGGGTGGCTGCAAAATTGCCCTTGGGGTCCTTCCAGTCGCGCCCGCGGCGGCCGCGCCCCTGGGTCTGGCGCAGTGCCAGGATCCACTCCGGGCCCGCCAGTTCCCCGGCGATGCGGGCGGCCTCATTCAGGGTGCTGTCCACCTCGGCAAGCACCCGTTTCCCATATCCTGCTGGCCAGCTCATCTGCGCTCCTCGAAAGTGCGAAAAGGCCCGGTCGCGTGACCGGGCCTTCTCAGCCTGCCTGAAAAGCAGATCAATTTACAAGGGTTGCTGCGGCGGCAGCCGCCGCAGTGTCGATACCGAACTGGTACACCAGACCGACCAGCATCATCGCGGCAGAGGCCATCAGCGCGACGGTCAGGACCGGCGAACCCTTCGCCTCGACATCGTCTTCGCCAGTGCCAAAGTACATGTAGAAGACAATCCGGATGTAATAGAAGGCACCGATGACCGAAGCGATGGCGGAGGCCACGACCAGGCCCATCAGGCCCGCGTCGACACCCGCCTTCCACACGCCCAGCTTGGCAAAGAAGCCCAGCATCGGCGGCACGCCTGCCAGCGAGAACATCAGGATCAGCACCGCCAGCGCCTTGCCCGGCTCGCGCGCGGCGAACTGGTTCAGGGCCAGGATGTCGGTGACCGGCTTACCGTCCTTCTCCAGCATCAGGATGAAGGAGAAGGTGCCGATGTTCATGGTGACGTAGATCGCCAGGTAAACCAGCATCGCGGTGATGCCCGCCTCAGTACCCGCGGCCAGGCCTATCATCGCATAGCCCATATGGGCGATCGAGGAGAAGGCCATCAGGCGCTTGATGTCGCGCTGGCCGATCGCCGCGATGGCGCCCAGGAACATCGACAGCACCGACAGCACCACGATGATCTGCTGCCAGTCGGCAATGGCGCCGCCGAATGCGTCATGCAGCACACGCGCGAACAGGCCCATCGCCGCAACCTTGGGCGCGGTGGCAAAGAAGGCGGTGACCGGGGTCGGCGAGCCTTCGTAGACGTCCGGTGTCCACATGTGGAAGGGCACCGCCGAGACCTTGAACGCAAGACCCGAGATCATGAACACCAGGCCGAACAGCATGCCGATGGACATATGGCCCTGCTCTGCCACCTGGATGATGCCCGCGAACTGGGTGGTGCCTGCAAAGCCGTAGACCAGCGAAGCACCGTACAGCAGCAGGCCGGAGGACAGCGCGCCCAGCACAAAGTACTTGAGGCCCGCCTCGGTCGACTTGACGCTGTCGCGGCGCATGGCGGCCACGACGTAGAGCGACAGCGACTGCAGCTCCAGCCCCATATAGAGCGACATCAGGTTGCCTGCGGAGACCATCATCATCATGCCGACGGCAGCCAGCGCGATCAGGATCGGGTATTCGAACTTCAGCATGCCACGGCGCGCCATGTAGTCCTGGCCGACCAGCAGCACCGCCGAGGCGCCCAGAAGCAGCGCCACCTTGGCAAAGCGCGAGAAGCCGTCGTCGATGAACATGCCGCCAAAGGCGGTCTGGGTGCCGGCCGGGCTGCTGGCAATCCAGAACGCCAGCACCGCCATCAGCGCCGCAGTGCTCCAGACCAGCGGTGCCGCCAGGCTGTCCTTGGTGGTGTAGACCGCGCCGATCAGCGCAGCCATGGCATAGAGCGCCAGAACGATCTCTGGCAGGATTACAGTAAGATCAGCTTGGATCATCTGCCTGATGCTCCCTTAATGCGAAGCAATCTGGGTGGCTGCCGAGGTGTCGGCCGCTGCCAGAGACTGGTTGAAGTTTGCAATCAGCGCCTCGGTCGAGGGCGCGATGATGTCGGTGACCAGCGACGGGTAGACACCCAGCAGCAGGGTCATGGCGACCAGCGGCGCAAAGACGAACCGCTCGCGCGCGGACATGTCGCGGATGCCCATCAGGCTGCCTTTGATCAGGTCGCCGAACACCACGCGGCGGTAGAGCCACAGCGCATAGCCCGCCGAGAAAATCACGCCGGTCGCCGCCACCGCGGTCACCCAGGTGTTTTTCTGGAAGGCGCCCATCAGGGTCAGGAATTCACCGACAAAACCCGAGGTGCCCGGCAGGCCGACGTTGCCCATGGTGAAGAACATGAAGACCAGCGCGTAGGCAGGCATCCGGATCACCAGGCCGCCATAGGCGTCGATGTCGCGGGTGTGCATGCGATCATAGATCACGCCGACGCAGAGGAAGAGCGCGGCGGAGATGAAACCGTGCGACAGCATCTGGAAGATGGCGCCGTCGATGCCCTGCTGGTTGGCCGCAAAGATGCCCATGGTGACAAAGCCCATGTGCGCGACCGAGGAATAGGCGATCAGCTTCTTCATGTCTTCCTGCACCATCGCCACCAGCGAGGTATAGACAACCGCAATCGCGGACATCCACAGGACCACATCGGTCATCACGTCCGCGCCCACCGGGAACATCGGCAGGGAGAAGCGCAGGAAGCCGTAGCCGCCCATCTTCAGCAGGATCGCTGCCAGCACAACGGAGCCCGCAGTCGGCGCCTGCACGTGCGCGTCCGGCAGCCAGGTGTGCACCGGCCACATCGGCATCTTCACCGCGAAGGAGGCGAAGAAGGCCAGGAACATCAGCGTCTGTGCACCGCCCACGATGTGAACACCCAGCACGTCAAAGGACGCCGCCGAGAAGCTGTGGGTCAGCAGGGTTTCAATGTCGGTGGTGCCGGCATCCACATACATGAACACCATCGCCACCAGCATCAGCACCGAGCCGAAGAAGGTGTAGAGGAAGAACTTGAAGGAGGCGTAGATCCGCTCCTTGCCGCCCCAGATGCCGATGATCAGGAACATCGGGATCAGGCCTGCCTCGAAGAACAGGTAGAACAGCACCATGTCCAGCGCCATGAAGACACCCAGCATCAGGGTCTCCAGGAGCAGGAAGGCGACCATGTATTCCTTGACGCGGGTCGTCACGTTCCAGCTGGCCAGGATGGTCAGCGGCATGATGAAGGTGGTCAGCATCACGAACAGAACCGAGATGCCGTCGACGCCCATCTTGTACTTGAGGCCAAAGATCCACTCAGCCTCTTCCAGGAACTGGAAGCCGGTGTTGGCCGGGTCGAACTGGGCGTAGATGCCCAGGCTCACCAGGAAGGTGATCGTGGTGGCAAAGAGCGCAACAAACTTGGCGTTGCGCTGCGCCGCCTTATCCTCGCCGCGCAGGAACAGGGCCAGAATGGCCGCCGCGAGCGCCGGGATGAAGGTGACAATAGAAAGGAGATTGTCCATCAGTGCGCTCCTCCGCCGATCGACATCCAGGTGACCAGGGCTGCAATGCCCAGCACCATCCAGAAGGCATAAGTGAAGATGTACCCGGACTGTGCGCGTCCGGCGAGACGGGTGAAGAAGGGCACAACGCCCATGGCAAGGCCATTGAGGAAGCCGTCGATGGTTCCGCCGTCGCCGCGCTTCCAGAAGAAGCGGCCCAGGGCCAGAGCCGGTTTGACGAAGATCACATTGTAGATTTCGTCAAAGTACCACTTGTTAAGCAGGAACAGGTACAGCGGACGCTGCTGCTGTGCCAGGCGGTTGGGCAGCGACGGGTTCCAGATATAGAACCACAGCGCCAGCACCAGGCCGCCCACCATTGCCATGAACGGGGACAGTTTCACCCATTTCGGCGCCGCGTGGGCATCCTCCAGGATGTGGTTGTCCGGCGCAATATAAAGCGCGCCCTCGCCCGGCTGGCCGGCAAACACATAGTGGTGCTCGCCTTCGCCGCTGTGAGCAGCCTCTTCGCCGTGCGCGGCTTCCTCGCCAAGGGTAGCGGTTTCGCCATGCGCGGCCTCTTCGCCATGATCCGCAGCGGAGGCTTCCGCCACCGGGATGCCATAGAACTTGCCGACCTGATCGGCGTGGCCGAAGAAGCTGCCGTACCAGATCATGCCTGCGGTGATCGAGCCCACCGCCAGCACGCCCAGCGGCACCAGCATGGTCCAGGGGCTTTCATGCGCGTGGTCGTGGGTGTGCTTGTCCCCGCGGGCCTCGCCGTAGAAGGTCATGAACATCAGGCGCCACGAGTAGAAGGAGGTCATGAAGGCCGCGATCACCAGCGCCCAGAAGCCGAACATCGAGCCGCCCGCATAGGCGCTTTCGATGATGGCGTCCTTGGAGACGAAGCCGGCAAAGCCAACCCAGCCGCTGAGCGGAATACCGACGCCGGTAATGGCCAGCGTACCGATCATCATCGCCCAGAAGGTATAGGGGATCTTCTTGCGCAGGTTGCCGTAGTTCCGCATGTCCTGCTCGTGGTGCATCGCATGGATCACGGAGCCCGCGCCAAGGAACAGCATCGCCTTGAAGAAGGCGTGGGTGAACAGGTGGAACATCGCCGCCGAGTACATGCCAACGCCAGCCGCCACGAACATGTAGCCCAGCTGCGAGCAGGTCGAGTACGCAATCACGCGCTTGATGTCGTTTTGCACCAGACCCACGGTCGCGGCAAAGAAGGCGGTTGCTGCACCCAGCACGGTGATGAAGGCCGCAGCCTCAGGCGCGAACTCGATCAGCGGCGACATGCGGCAGACCAGGAACACGCCGGCGGTCACCATGGTTGCGGCGTGGATCAGCGCCGACACCGGGGTCGGGCCTTCCATCGCGTCCGGCAGCCAGGTGTGCAGCAGCAGCTGCGCCGATTTGCCCATCGCACCGACAAACAGCAGGAAGGCCAGCAGGTTCGCCGCATTCCACTCGGTCCACAGGAAGGAAACTTGGGTTTCCGCGAGCGTGGGTGCAGCGGCAAAGATGTCCGCCAGGTTGATGCTGTCGGTCAGGAAGAACAGGCCGAAAATCCCCAGCGCAAAGCCGAAGTCGCCGACGCGATTGACGATGAAGGCCTTCATCGCCGCCGCATTGGCGCTAGGCTTGCGGTAGTAGAAGCCGATCAGCAGGTAGGATGCAACGCCCACGCCCTCCCAGCCGAAGAACATCTGCACCAGGTTATCCGACGTCACAAGCATCAGCATCGCGAAGGTGAAGAACGACAGGTAGGCAAAGAAGCGCGGCTTGTAGCTCTCGCCCTCTTTCCACTGCGGGTCATGGTCCATGTACCCGAAGGAATAAAGGTGCACGAGCGACGAGACCGTGGTGATCACGATCAGCATGATCGCGGTCAGCCGGTCCAGCCGGATCGCCCAGGAGGTCGACAGCGAGCCGCTTTCAATCCAGCGGAAAATCTCGATGTTCTGGGTCACCCCGTCAAACGCCAGGAAGGTGATCCAGCTGAGCAGCGCCGACAGGAACAGCAGTGCCGTGGCGGTCACGGTGGCGGCTTTCTCGCCGATCATCTTGTGGCCGAAGCCGCAGATCACGGCCCCCACCAGAGGGGCAAAGAGAAGGATGGTTTCCATGTTTCTTTAGCCCTTCATCACGTTGACGTCTTCGACGGCAATGGTGCCGCGGTTGCGGAAGAAGCAGACCAGGATCGCGAGGCCGATGGCAGCCTCAGCGGCGGCCACGGTCAGCACGAACAGGGTGAACACCTGCCCCACCAGGTCGCCCAGGAAACTGGAGAATGCGACCAGGTTGATGTTCACCGCCAAGAGCATCAGTTCGATGCTCATCAGCAGGATGATCACGTTCTTGCGGTTCAGGAAGAGCCCGAAGATGCCGATGACGAACATGGTCGCCGCGACGGTCAGATAATGTTCAAGTCCAATCATTGGATCACAGCCCCTGCCCCGGTTTCACGTCCTTGAGCTCCATCGCTTTGACCGGGTCGCGCATCATCTGGGCAACCACGTCCTGGCGCTTGACGTCGGTGCGGTGGCGCAGGGTCAGCACGATCGCGCCGATCATCGCCACCAGCAGGATCAGGCCCGCCAGCTGGAACAGAAGGAAATATTGATCATAGATGATGAGGCCCAGGGCCTCGGTGTTGTGGCGGTCGGCAGGCACCGGATTGGCCAGCAGCTCAGGCGCCTTGTGGGCGGTTTCCCAAACGCCGAAGGCCATCACGAACTGCATCAGGATCACCAGGCCGATCAGCAAGGCGAGCGGCATGTAGCGCGCCATCTCCGCCTTCAGCTCGGCAAAGTCCACATCCAGCATCATCACCACAAACAGGAACAGCACCGCGACCGCGCCCACATAGACGATGACCAGCAGCATGGCGACGAATTCCGCCCCCAGCAGCACAAACAGCCCGGCCGAGGAAAGGAAGGCCAGGATCAGCCACAGCACCGAATGCACCGGCTGGCGGCTGATCACGGTGAACAGCCCGCCGGTGATGGCGCTGATGGCGAAGAGGTAGAAGGCAAAAACGCTCATGTCTCATCGTCCCTTTTGTCGTCCATGACCGTTTGCGCCAGATCCAGCGCCCGGTTCATGGCCGGAATGCCGGCAAACACCGACATCTGTCCGATCGTTTCCACGATCTCTTGTTTCTTGGCGCCGGCCGCGAGGGCGTGGCGCACGGTCTGGCGCACGGCACTGTCAGCCTGCGCGCCCTGCATTGTCAGCCCGGCCAGTGTCAGCAGCAGCCGGGTCTTGGCATCCAGCCCGTCCTTATTGACGGTGTTGCCGAACATCATTTCCATGACCTCTTTGGGCATGGTGGGCCACAGTGCCTCGAACTCCCTGAAGGCCTCGGAGGGCGAGAAGTTCTCCAGCGCCGGGTTGAACGCCTTGGCCATCTGCTGGGCCTGGGCCTGCATCTGTTCCATCATGGCCTCAAACGGATTGGGCGGCTGTTTGGTCATGTCCTCTCCTCCGGCCAAGAATTTTCAGCAAAATTCTTGGCAAAAGTTTTTGGAAAACTTTTGCGCCCGCGCCTCATCGGTAGGGCGCGTCGATTTCCAGGTTGCGGGCAATCTCGGCTTCCCAGCGCTCACCGTTGGCCAGGAGTTTCTCCTTGTCGTAGAACAGCTCCTCGCGGGTCTCGGTCGCGAACTCGAAGTTCGGGCCTTCGACAATCGCGTCCACCGGGCAGGCTTCCTGACAGAAACCGCAGTAGATGCATTTGGTCATGTCGATGTCATAGCGCGTGGTGCGGCGGCTGCCGTCCTCGCGCGGTTCCGCGTCGATGGTGATCGCCTGCGCCGGGCAGATCGCCTCGCACAGTTTGCAGGCAATACAGCGCTCCTCGCCGTTCGGGTAGCGGCGCAGGGCGTGCTCACCGCGGAAGCGGGGCGACAGCGGACCCTTTTCGTGCGGGTAGTTCAGCGTCGCCTTGGGCGCGAAGAAATACTTGAGCCCAAGTTTGAAGCCGACCCAGAAATCCTGCAGCAGGAAGTATTTGGCGGCGCGGGTGTAGTCGATGTTCGCCATCGGTCAGCCTCCCACGGTCCAGCGGGCGAAGATGCCCCAGAACCAGTCAAATTTTGCAGCAAAGGACACGAAGACCACCCAGGCCAGCGAGAACGGCAGGAACACTTTCCAGCCCAGGCGCATCAGCTGGTCGTAGCGGTAGCGCGGGGTGATCGCCTTTACCATTGCGAAAAGGAAGAAGAAGAAAGCCATCTTGGCGACCATCCACAGCACGCCGTCGGGCAGGCCCGGGATCGGGGACAGCCAGCCGCCGAAGAACAGCAGGGTTGTCAGCGCGCACATCAGGAAGATGGCGATGTATTCACCGGCCATGAACAAGAGGAACGGGGTTGCCGAGTATTCCACCTGGTAACCCGCAACCAGTTCCGATTCCGCTTCCGGCAGGTCGAACGGCGGGCGGTTGGTTTCCGCCAAAGCCGAGATGAAGAACAGGAAGACCATCGGGAAATGCGGGATCCAGTACCAGTTCAGAAGGCCCAGATCACCGTCCTGCGCGCGCACGATGTCGCCGAAGTTCATCGAGCCGGTGGAGATGATCACGCCGATGATGATCAGGCCGATGGAGACCTCGTAGGAGATCATTTGCGCCGCAGAGCGCAAGCTGCCCAGGAACGGGTATTTCGAGTTCGACGCCCAGCCGCCCATGATCACGCCGTAAACTTCCAGCGAGGACACCGCGAAGACATAGAGGATAGCGACGTTAATGTCGCTGAGGACCCAGCCGTCGTTGAAGGGGATCACCGCCCAGGCGATCATCGCGAGCACGAAGGAGGTCATCGGCGCCAGGATGAAGACGGTGCGGTCGGCGCCGGCCGGGATCACCACCTCCTTCACCACGTATTTCAGCGCGTCGGCCACCGATTGCAGCAGGCCGTAGACGCCCACCACGTTCGGGCCCCGGCGCATCTGGACCGCGGCCCAGATCTTGCGGTCCCCGTAGACGAGGAACAGGAGCGAGATCATCACAAAGGCAACAACTGCAAGCACTTGCGCCAGGATCAGAACAGCGATGCCGCCTGGAGTGTTAAAGAAATCAGCCATAGGTCCTCACACCGTGGGTATTCCGTTCGCCGCGCAATCCGCGACCACGACTTCGGCGTCGATGGTGCGCAGCCCGCGCGGCAGAGAGGGCGAAATCAGGTAGACCGCATCAGCGGTCCGGCTGCCCCCTGCCTGTTTCGTTGTCGTGCGCACATGGCGCGCAAACCCGTAGCCCCGGATCAGCGCGTATTGCGCGGCGGCGCATTCCGCATAGGTATCGAGATCGCCTTCCAGGCGCGGGCCGCGCATGGAGACGTGAAATTGCACCAGATCGCCCTCCAGCAGGCTGGTCTCCACCCCCTCGTATACCGGGGCGGGCCGCTCTCCTCCGCTGCCGGGCGCCATCGCGCAGGCGGCCAGCAGGAGAGGCGTTATGAGGGCGAAGCGGATCATTCGGCGGCCAGTTTCCCGGTTGCGCGGGCTTTCACGCCTGCCGACAGTTCCGCCATCAGCTGGGACGCGCGGGCGATCGGGTTGGTCAGATAGAAATCCTTGACCGCCGGCAGGAAGTCAGCGTTGCCGAGCTTGTCCTGTTCCAGCGGTTCGCCTTCCTTTTCAACGACTTCGTCGATCCGTGCCAGGTGCGGAACCTCAGCCACCAACGCCTGGCGCAGCTGCGCCAGCGAGTCATAGCCCAGCTGAGCACCAGCTTCGGCGCTGAGCGCACGCAGGATCGCCCAGTTTTCCTTGGCCTCGCCCGGCGCAAAGCTCGCGCGCATGGCCAGCTGCGGGCGGCCTTCGGTGTTCACGAACAGGCCGTTTTCCTCGGTATAGGCCGCGCCCGGCAGGATCACATCGGCGCGATGTGCGCCGCGATCGCCGTGGGAGCCCTGGTAGATCACGAATGCACCTGGGTCGATTTCCACCTCATCAGCACCGAGGTTGTAGATCACCTCTGCCCCGTCGATAGCCGCTGCCATGCCGCCTTCGGTCACAGCACCGACATCCATCGCACCAACGCGGGAGGCGGCGGTGTGCAGCATCAGCAGCTTGGAGTTGGTATCCGCGGCCAGCTTCTGCGCGGCGGCCAGAACCGCCAGGCCGTCAGCCTCGCGCAGGGCGCCCTGCCCGACGATCACGACGGAGGGCGCGTCCTTGACGGCGCCGTAGTCCTTGTCCAGCAGGCTCTCCAGCGCGGCGCGGTCGGTGCCGACATGGGCATAGTCATAGGTCAGGTCTGCCGGCTGTCCGACCAGTCCCACTTGCGCGCCGTTCAGCCAGGCCTTGCGAATGCGGGCGTTCAGCACCGGCGCCTCGTCACGCGGGTTGGTGCCGATCAGCTGGATAAACTTGGCGCTGTCGATGTCCTCGATGGTGGCGGTGCCGGCATAGCCCGCACGGTTGCCGACCGGCAGGCGGGCATTGTCGGTACGGCATTCGACCTTGCCGCCCAGGCCTTCGACCAGCTGTTTCAGCGCAAAAGCCGCCTCAACCGGGACCAGGTCGCCGATCAGGCCCGCAACCTTCTTGCCCTTCATGGCGTTTGCCGCCGCGGAAAGGGCTTCCGGCCAGGTCGCGGGCTTCAGCTTGCCGTCGACGCGCACATAAGGACGGTCGAGGCGCTGGCGGCGCAGGCCGTCCCAAACAAAGCGGGTCTTGTCGCTGATCCACTCCTCGTTAACGCCGTCATGGTTGCGCGGCAGGATGCGCATCACTTCGCGGCCCTTGGTATCAACCCGGATGTTGGAGCCAAGCGCATCCATCACGTCGATGGTTTCGGTCTTGGTCAGCTCCCAAGGCCGGGCGGTAAACGCATAGGGCTTGGACGTCAGCGCGCCCACAGGGCACAAGTCGATGATGTTGCCCTGCAGGTTCGATTGCAGGGTTTCGTTCAAGTAGGAGGTGATCTCCGCATCCTCGCCGCGCCCCGTTTGGCCCATCTGGGTGATGCCCGCGACCTCAGTCGTGAAGCGCACGCAGCGGGTGCAGGAGATACAGCGGGTCATAGCGGTGCCGACCAGCGGCCCCAGATCCAGATCGTCCACCGCGCGCTTGGGCTCGCGGAAGCGGGAGAAGTCGACGCCATAGGCCATCGCCTGGTCCTGCAGGTCGCATTCGCCGCCCTGATCGCAGATCGGGCAGTCCAGCGGGTGGTTGATCAGCATGAATTCCATCACGCCTTCGCGGGCCTTCTTGACCATCGGCGAGTTGGTTTTCACCTGCGGCGCCTGGCCTTCGGGGCCGGGGCGCAGATCGCGCACCTGCATCGCGCAGGAGGCCGCCGGTTTCGGCGGGCCGCCGACAACTTCAACCAGGCACATGCGGCAGTTGCCCGCGATGGACAGCCGCTCATGATAGCAGAAGCGCGGGATCTCGACGCCGGCCTCCTCACAGGCCTGGATCAGGGTCATCGCCCCATCCACCTCGATCTCGGTTCCGTCAATGTTGATCTTGCGGAGGTCAGACATGGTCTATTTCGCCCTCAGTAACACGCCGATCGCGCTGTTCTTTTCGATTTCCGCGCGGCCATAGGCGCAGAAGGTTTCCGGTTTGCCGTAGTCCACGCCGTTTTGCGCCAGGAGCTTCTCTCCCTTGGCACGCATCCGGTCCTTTTCGGCATCAGATTCGATGTAATCGCGGATTTCCGCGTCCGAGTACCCCAGCGCATTTGCCCGCGCTTTGAGCCGGCGCAACTCGCCCAGCCCTTTCAGGTAGCGGGGGGAGATTTCGTCACAATAGTCCGAGACTTCCTTGGCCACAGCGACGGCAAACAGCGGGTCTTCGATTTCCTGCACGTCGCGAAGCGACGGTTTGGCCAGCGCCGCGGCAGGCAGGGCAACAGCAGTGGTCAGGACAACGGCAATCAAGGCACGCATGGCAAGAGACTCCTTCAGTTTCGAAGCCCCCATGCGCAGGCGCGAGACGCTGCTATGCAATAGCAGCCCGGCCTTTCGGCCCTGATATGCCGGAAATCCGCTCACGGGGTGCAGGTTCCCTGAAAGGTTGCGCGGCCGTCGGTCAGGGTCAGCGGCGCGGTCTCATCCCTCGGGTCGGTTGCCCAAGCGATCTTGGACGAGCCATAGGTGACCACGCAGTATTTCGTCCCGGCATGGTGTGCCGCCTCGCGCGCGCCACTGACGGAGCGGTCCGCGCCCTTGATTTCGACATAGAACACGGCCGGGTCAGTCTTCTTGTCGACGGGTTTGGCCTTGGCCTTGAAAGGTACGCCGTCATACAGCACGCGGTTGTTGCTGGCCGTGGTGCCGCAGGCCGTCAGCAGCGCTGCCGCTGCAAGGCAGGCCGTCGGCACCGCCATCCGGTATGTCTTAAGAATGCTCAAAATACTGCCGCCAATGTCATAAGTGCCAGGCCGCCCATGCAGGCCCAGCCAATCACGTAAAATACCGACCGCAGCCCGCCATGCGGTTTGCCGCTCCCGCGCAGGTGGATGACGATCATGATCACCCGGGCCGCCAGCGCCAATGAGGCCAGCAGGTTCACCCAGAACGGCGCCGCACCGGCCAGAATGGCCGCCAGTGTCACGGTCAGGAAGGCCGGCAGCGTCTCGCAGCCGTTCAGATAGGCCCGGTTCAGACGGTAGGCTTTGACCGCATAGTCCTCATCCGGCGTGGCGCCCGGAGCGAGGCCCGCCTTCTGCTTGGCCAGCGCCGAAAACGGCGAGAGCGCCAGGATGATCAAGGTAAAGATCACCAGCGCGGCCAAGGCGTGGGAATATGCGGCGAAAGCTTCCATCAAGGGTTACTCCGCCGCCATCGCGCCCATGCGGCCCGATTTCTGCGCCTTGATGCGGTCCTCGATTTCCTCGCGGAAGTTCTTGATCAGGCCCTGGATCGGCCAGGCCGCCGCGTCGCCAAGGGCGCAGATGGTGTGGCCTTCGACCTGTTTGGTCACGTCCCACAGCATGTCGATTTCTTCCAGCTCGGCCTCGCCCTTCACCAGGCGTTCCATGACGCGCATCATCCAGCCGGTGCCTTCACGGCAGGGCGTGCACTGGCCGCAGCTTTCGTGCTTGTAGAACTTGGACAGCCGCCAGATCGCCTTGATGATGTCGGTCTGTTTGTCCATCACGATCACCGCCGCGGTGCCGAGGCCGGAGCCCAGCTCGCCGCGCAGGTAGTCGAAGTCCATGATCGCATCGCGCATATTCTCGCCGCGCACGCACGGCACGGAGGAGCCGCCGGGGATCACCGCCAGCAGGTTGTCCCAGCCGCCGCGGATGCCGCCGCAATGCTTCTCGATCAGCTCCTCAAAGGAGATCGACATCGCCTCTTCAACCACGCAGGGGTTGTTGACGTGGCCGGAGATCGCAAACAGCTTGGTGCCCGCATTATTCTGGCGGCCGAAGCCTGCGAACCAGTCGGCGCCGCGGCGCAGGATGGTGGGCACAACGGCGATGGATTCCACGTTGTTCACGGTGGTCGGGCAGCCATAAAGACCCGCGCCCGCCGGGAACGGCGGCTTCATCCGGGGCATACCCTTCTTGCCTTCGAGGCTTTCGATCAGGGCGGTTTCCTCGCCGCAGATATAGGCCCCTGCCCCGTGGTGCAGGAAGATGTCGAAATCCCAGCCGGACCCGGCCGCGTTCTTGCCGAGGAGGCCCTGGTCGTAGGCTTCGTCGATTGCCGCCTGCAGCGCCTCGCGCTCGCGGATGTATTCGCCGCGCAGGTAGATATAGCAGGTGTGCGCGTTCATCGCGAAGGAAGCGATCAGGCAGCCCTCGATCAGCGTGTGCGGATCGTGGCGCATGATTTCGCGGTCCTTGCAGGTGCCGGGCTCGGATTCATCAGCGTTTACAACCAGATACGCCGGGCGGCCGTCGCTTTCCTTGGGCATGAAGGACCACTTGAGACCGGTCGGGAAGCCCGCGCCGCCGCGGCCGCGCAGACCGCTGTCTTTCATCGTCTGAATAATCCAGTCGCGGCCCTTTTGGATCAGACCCGCGGTGCCATCCCAATGGCCGCGCGCCTTGGCGCCCGCCAGCGTGCGCTCGTGCATCCCGTAAAGGTTGGTAAAGATCCGGTCCTGATCCTTCAGCATGTGTGCCTACCTTTGGCTGTCCCGGCGCATGCGCCAGAGTTGAAATATGTTGACCAGGGCATAGATCATGCCCGCCAGCGCGGCGAAGTCGAACAGCAGCGCATAGCGCCCCGGCAGCCCCATCATCGGGCCGATGAACAGCGACAGCACGATCCACAGCGAAATGGTCCCGGCAATCACAAGCGCGATGTGCCGGCCCTTTGCTGCAATGGCCTGGTCCTGTTCCTTGGTCATCTGTTTCCTATCACCCAAACCCGGCCCCAAGGGGCCGCGGCCTGATTATTCGTCGTCGTCGTAGATGTGCTCTTCTTTGGCACGCCGGGCGAACTCGGTCTCATCACCCACTTGCAGCCGTTTCGCCTGCTCGACCCAGCCATCGCGGGAGATCCGGCCCCGGAACTTAAGACGGGAATTGACCCAGGCGATCTCTTCCTCGGTCCAGTCTGCGATCTGGTCGAAGTGGAAGAAGCCGAGTTCGTTCAGCTTTGCCTCCAGCTTGGGACCAACCCCTTTCAGCAGCTTGAGGTCATCGGCCAGCCCGCCACGGGCTTCCTTCAGAAGCTCCGGCTGGCTTTCCTCAGTTGCTTTTGCCGCAGCGCCCTCAGGCGAGGCAGGTTCCACCGCATCGGACTTCTTCACCGGCGCCGACTTGACCGCTTCCGCTTGCTTGGCTGCGGGAACCGGGGCTTCCGGAGCCTTCGGCGGCTGGCCTTCGACCGCACGGCCGGCGACGACACCATCCTTGCCGATCCACGGGGTCAGCAGCGGCACTTCATCGCCCTGAATGCGTTTGATGCCGTCCTTGACGTCCATCGCCAGCTGCACGCTCGCATTGTACTGCGTCTTGCCGCTGTCGAAGTCGGTCAGCGAGGTGAGGCCGGACTTCGGCTCAGCCGCGTAACGGCCGTTCTGCGGACCCGGCGCCACCAGATTTCCGGCAGCCAGATCGTCAAGCAGCTTGGCAAAGCCTTCTGCCGTCAGATCCTCGTAATAGTCCTTGCCGATCTGCGCCATCGGGGCGTTTGTGCAGGCACCCAGGCACTCAACCTCTTCCCATGTGAACTTGCCATCCGCCGACAGAGTGAACGGCTTGTTGGCGATCTTCTCCTGGCAGACGACGATCAGGTCCTCTGCGCCGCAGATCATGCAGGAGGTGGTGCCGCAGATCTGAACATGGGCAACGGAACCAGTCGGTTGCAGCTGGAACATGAAGTAGAAGGAGGCAACCTCCAGCACCCGGATATAAGCCATTCCGAGCATATCGGCGATAGCTTCGATCGCGGGTTTGGAGACCCAGCCTTCCTGCTCTTGCGCACGCCACAAAAGCGGAATGACCGCCGAGGCCTGGCGGCCCTCAGGATATTTGGTGATTTGCGCCTCGGCCCAGGCCTGGTTGGCCGGGGTGAAGGCAAAGCTCGCGGGTTGTTCGGAATGCAGACGGCGAAGCATTTAATACCTTCCCAAGCTGGCTACATAGGCCGCATCCAGCGACACAATGGACATGCCGATCCCGGCAGAAATTGGATCACCACCGAACACAGAGAGCAGAAAGACCAAGCCTGGAAGCCCAATATTGTTAATCATTAGCGGTCGATCTCCCCGAACACGACGTCCATGGTGCCGATGATGGCGGCGACGTCGGCCAGCTGGTGGCCCTTGGCAACGTGGTCCATCGCCTGCAGGTGCAGAAAGCCCGGCGCGCGGATCTTGGAGCGGTAGGGTTTGTTGGTCCCATCCGCCACCAGGTAGACGCCGAACTCGCCCTTGGGCGCCTCGACGGCGGCGTAGACCTCGCCTGCGGGCACGTGGAAGCCTTCGGTGTACAGCTTGAAATGATGGATCAGGCTTTCCATCGAGGTCTTCATGTCGGTGCGCTTGGGCGGGGTCAGCTTGCCGCGGGCCAGCACGTCGCCGGTGGCTTCGCGCAGCTTGGCAATCGCCTGGCGGATGATCGAGGTCGACTGGCGCATCTCTTCCATCCGGCAGAGGTAGCGGTCGTAGCAGTCGCCGTTCTTGCCGATCGGCACCTGGAATTCGAACTCGTCATAGCATTCATAGGGCTGCGCCCGGCGCAGATCCCAGGCGAGGCCGGAGCCGCGCACCATGACGCCGGAGAACCCGTACTGCTGAATGTCCTCCTCGGTCACCACACCGATGTCGCAGTTGCGCTGCTTAAAGATCCGGTTTTCGGTCAGCAGGCCGTCGATATCGTCCAGCACCTTGGGGAATTCCATCGCCCAAAGGTCGATATCATCGAGCAGCTCATCCGGCAGGTCCTGATGCACGCCGCCGGGGCGGAAGTAGGCCGCGTGCAGGCGCGCGCCGCAGGCCCGCTCGTAGAAGATCATCAGTTTTTCGCGCTCTTCAAAACCCCACAGCGGCGGGGTCAGCGCGCCGACGTCCATCGCCTGCGTGGTGACGTTGAGGAGGTGGTTCAGCACCCGGCCGATTTCCGAGTAGAGCACACGGATCAGCTGGCCGCGGCGCGGCACCACGGTGCCGGTCAGCTTTTCGATGGCCAGGCACCAGGCATGTTCCTGGTTCATCGGCGCCACGTAATCGAGGCGGTCGAAATACGGCAGGTTCTGCAGGTAGGTTCGGCTCTCCATCAGCTTTTCGGTGCCGCGGTGCAGCAGGCCGATATGCGGATCGCAACGCTCAACAATCTCGCCGTCGAGTTCGAGCACCAGACGCAAAACACCATGCGCCGCAGGGTGCTGCGGGCCGAAGTTAATGTTGAAGTTGCGGATCTTCTGCTCGCCGCTCAGAGCGTCGACGCTGCCGTCGTCATACTTGGCGTCAAATTTGGAGCCGTCCATCATTGCGCCCCCTCCTTCTCGTCTCCGGGCAGGATGTATTCGGCACCTTCCCACGGGGACATGAAATCAAACTGGCGGTATTCCTGCACCAGTTTCACCGGCTCATAGACCACGCGCTTCTGCGCGTCGTCATAGCGGACCTCGGTATAGCCGGTGGTCGGGAAATCCTTGCGCAGCGGGTAGCCGCGGAAGCCGTAGTCGGTCAGCAGCCGGCGCAGGTCCGGATGGCCCGAGAACAGGATACCGAACATGTCGTAGACTTCGCGCTCGAACCAATTGGCTGAAGGGTGCACGTTCACGATCGAGGGCACCATCTCATCCTCGCGCACAGCGGCGCGCAGGCGGATGCGCTGGTTCCGGTACATCGACAGGAAGTGGTAGACAACGTCGAACCGCTTGCCGCGCTCGGGGTAATCCACCGCGGTGATGTCCACCAGGGTTGAAAACTTGCAGTTCGGGTCCGATTTCAGGAATTCCACCAAACCGGCGATGTTGGAGGGCGTCACGTCGATGTTCAGCTCGCCAAAGGACACTTCCCAGGCCACCACGCAATCGGGGCGTTTCGCTTCGATCTGGGCGCCAAGCTCTGTCAGTGCTTCAGTCATATCTGTTCCGCCCTTCCTTAGCGCACCAGGGTGCCGGTGCGGCGGATCTTGCGCTGCAGCTGCATCAGGCCATAAAGCAGCGCCTCAGCCGTTGGCGGGCAGCCCGGCACATAGACGTCAACCGGCACAACCCGGTCGCAGCCGCGCACCACGGAATAGCTGTAGTGGTAATAGCCGCCGCCATTGGCGCAGGAGCCCATCGAGATCACATAGCGCGGCTCGGGCATCTGGTCGTAGACCTTGCGCAGCGCCGGCGCCATCTTGTTGGTAAGAGTGCCCGCCACGATCATCACGTCCGACTGGCGCGGGGAGGCGCGCGGCGCGATGCCGAAGCGTTCGGCGTCATAGCGCGGCATCGAGGTGTGCATCATCTCAACCGCGCAGCACGCCAGACCGAAAGTCATCCAGTGCAGCGAACCTGTGCGCGCCCAGTTGATGATGTCCTCGGCCGAGGTGAGCAGAAAGCCCTTGTCCTGAAGCTCGGCATTCAGGGCCCGGGTGACAACTTCCTTGTCCACACCGGCGGTGTTGGGTCCGGTCATCACTGCCATTCCAGGGCCCCTTTCTTCCACTCATAGGCGAATCCGATGGTCAGCACGCCCAGGAACACCATCATCGACCAGAAGCCGGTGTCGCTGATGTCCTTGAAACCGACGGCCCAGGGAAACAGGAAAGCGATTTCCAGGTCAAAAATGATGAAGAGAATCGACACCAGGTAAAACCGGACATCGAATTTCATTCGGGCGTCGTCGAAAGCGTTGAAACCGCATTCATAGGCGCTGACCTTCTCCGGGTCCGGATTGCGGACCGCCAGCACAACGGCTGCCAGGATGAGGACAATCCCCAAACCTGCCGCGACGGCCAGGAAGACCAGGATCGGCAGGTATTCCCTCAACATCTCTTCCAAGAGCAGCTCCTTTCCCCGGCGGTTTCCCGCGCGACGTCAATTGGCGTGTTGATTTGGAGTGTGTCTACCCCTCCGCCCCTACAGCGTCAACTAAGGCAAGGTTAAACAACGGGGGTTTGTGACAGGAAAAAGCACTGCCGCAACAGGTCTGTAATCTCTTAGTGATTTCATAAGAAAAGCGGCCGCAACGAAAGCTGCAGCCGCCTTTCAAAAGTGAGTCGGGAATACCGGTTTCTCAGACCTGCCAGCCGGGCTTGCGCTTCTCGAAAAAGGCGCTGATGCCTTCGCGCGCCTCCTCCCCTTCCCAGCGCTCGACAAGCGCCTCAATTGTGTGGTCGATCACAGCGTCATCCAGCCTCGGCCCCAGGTCACGGGCCAGCTGCTTGGCCGCGGCCACGGCCCCCGGCGCACAGTTGAGATAGGGCGAAACCTCCGCCTCAACCGCCTCGGCCAGCTGGTCCGCCGGAACCGCTTTGGCCAGCAGGCCAAGCTCCACGGCCTCATCCGCGCCAAACAGCCGCGCCGACATGAACACCCGGCGCGCCTTGGCCTCGCCCATCCGGGCAATCACGTAGGGTCCGATGGTGGCGGGAATCAGCCCCAGCTTGGTCTCGGTCAGGCCCATCTTCAGATGGTCCGCACCGATTGCCACGTCGCAGACCGAGGCCATGCCGACGCCGCCGCCAAAGGCATTGCCCTGCAGCGCCCCGATCACCGGCTTGGGCAGGGTGTTGAGCGCCATCAGCATTTCCGCCAGCACCCGCGCCTCGCGGCCCCGGGTTTCGGCATCCGCGTCCATCTGCTGGCGCATCCAGCCCAGGTCACCGCCCGCGCAAAAGCTCTTGCCCGCGCCGGTCAGCACCACCACGCGGACAGTTTCGTCCGTCGCCAGCCGCTTGGCCGCCAGCGTCAGCTCCTGCAGCATCTGGCCCGACATCGCGTTGTGCTTGTCCGGGCGGTTCAGGGTCAGGGTGCAGACGCCGCGGTCGTCGGTGTCCAGGGTGATCGTTTCAAACATCTTGATTCTCCGCTGAAATCTTACTGCAGGCCGCGCATGGCGCGGGCCATCGCGGCGGCCTCGGCCAGCACATCCGCGTCCAGCCCGGTGTCATAGCCCAGCTCCGTCAGGCGCTTGTGCACTGCTTCGGTGGCCACATTGCCCGCGGCCCCCGGCGCATAGGGGCAGCCGCCAAGGCCGCCCACGGCGGCATCGAACACCCGCACGCCCAAGTCCAGCGAGGCCTCGATATTGGCTAGCGCCCGGCCCGCAGTGTCGTGATAGTGACCCGCAAGCCGCCCTGCCGGCACCTGCTGAACCACCGCTTGCAGCATCGCCGAGATCGTCTCTGGTGTGCCCTGCCCGATGGTGTCGCCCAGCGAAATCTCGTAGCAGCCCAGCTCGAACAATCGCCCGGCCACCTCCGCCACCTTTTGCGGCGGGGTCGGCCCGTCAAAAGGGCAGTCCGTCACGCAGGACACATAGCCGCGCACCGGCAGCCCGATATCCTTTGCCGCGTCCAGAATAGGCAGAAAGCGGGTGATGCTTTCCTCGATGGTGGCGTTGATATTCGCCTTGGAAAACCCTTCGGAGGCCGAGGCGAAGACCGCAATCTCATCCGCCTTGGCCGCCACTGCATCCTCAAACCCGCGCATGTTGGGGGTCAGGGCTGCATAGCGGACTCCCTCGGCACGGGAGATGCCCGCCAGCACTTCACCCGAACCAGCCATCTGAGGCACCCATTTGGGCGAAACAAAGCTTGCCACCTCAATGCGCTTGAACCCGGCGCGGCTGAGGCAGTCGGTCAGCGCCACCTTCTCCGCAACCGGGATCTCCCGTTTTTCGTTCTGCAGCCCGTCGCGCGGGCCGACCTCGAAGATCTCGACAAACTCGCTCATGGAACGCCCTCCCGGCTTCATCTTTCCAAAAATACTCAAACTGCAGCGGGGGCGGCAAACGCGCCGCCCCGGGCTTGGATCAGCTGTCTTCTTCTTCCAGCCGCACCAGCGCGGCGCCGGCCTCGACCTGATCACCGGCAGAGGCCAGCACTTCGGCCACAATCCCATCGCGGGCGGCCAGCAGCGAGTGCTCCATCTTCATGGCTTCCAGGACCGCAAGACGGTCGCCTTCCTTCACCGCCTGGCCCGCTTCGGCGAACACCGCCTTGACCAGGCCCGGCATCGGCGCCTCGACCACATTCATGTCACCGCCCGCGGCGGCAGCGCGGTCCAGCGGGTCCACCACGGTGAATTCCAGACCATAGGCATCATGCACAGTGATCAGAGAGCCGGACTGCGAAACCGTCGGCATCCGGCGCTCGCCGATACGCCACTGGCCCTGGCTGCGCTCGGCCACGACGGTGTCGCCATCAATGGTCCACAGCTGCCGGTCCGGCCCGTCCACCTGCACATCGGCGGTGAACTCTTCACCTGCATGGGTCAGGGTCACGGCCCGGTGCAGCGGCGCCCACAGGCTGAAGCCGGTGTGCGGCGCTGCGTCTACCAGTTCCAGCGCCACCATGCCGGCCGCAGCCTTGTGGCGCAGCTCGACCTCCGGCGCGGCCACCAAAGCGTCCAGATCGCGGGAGATCAGGCCGGTGTCCACGTCGCCGTTGGCAAACCCTTCGTGCGCCGCAAGCGCGCCAAGGAACGCCAGGTTGGTGACGGTTCCGCCGACCTCGGTGTCCTCCAGCGCGCGCGCCAGCCGCGACAGCGCCACCTTGCGGGTGGAGCCATGCACGATCACCTTGGAGATCATCGGATCGTACCAGGGGCTGATGGTGTCCCCCGCCCGCACACCGCTGTCGGCGCGGGCCTCTGCCGGGAAGGACAGATGCGTCAGCGTGCCGGTTGCGGGCAGGAAGCCCTTGGGCACGTCCTCTGCATAAAGCCGTGCCTCAAAAGCGTGGCCGGTAATGGTAAGGTCTTCCTGCTTGGCAGGCAGGCTTTCGCCCGAGGCCACACGCAGCTGCCATTCCACCAGATCGACGCCAGTGATCAGCTCGGTCACGGGGTGTTCCACCTGCAGGCGGGTGTTCATTTCCATGAACCAGAAGCCATCCGGGCGCAGCCCGTCAGAGCCGTCGACGATGAACTCAACCGTGCCTGCGCCCTTATAGCCGATCGCTTCAGCCGCGCGCACGCCGGCCTGGCCCATCGCCTCGCGCATCTCCGGGGTCATGCCGGGCGCCGGAGCCTCTTCGATCACCTTCTGGTGGCGCCGCTGCAGCGAGCAATCGCGCTCGAACAGATGCACCGCCTTTTCGCCGTCGCCAAAGACCTGAACCTCGATATGACGGGGCTGCTGGATGTATTTCTCGATCAGAACGTCGGGATTGCCAAAGGCCGTGGTTGCCTCGCCCTGCGCGCTTTTCAGGCCATCGGAAAAATCTTCCGGTTTCTCAACCAGCCGCATCCCCTTGCCGCCGCCGCCGGCAACCGCCTTGATCAGCACCGGGTAGCCGATTTTTCCCGCCTCGGCGGCCAGGAACTCCGGGTCCTGGTTGCTGCCATGGTAGCCGGGCACCACCGGAACGCCGGCCTCTTCCATCAGCGCCTTGGCGGCGTCCTTGAGGCCCATCTTGCGGATCGCATCCGCAGACGGCCCGATGAACACAAGCCCCGCGGCCTCCACCGCCTCGACGAATTTCGGGTTCTCCGACAGGAAGCCGTAGCCCGGGTGGATCGCCTGGGCGCCGGTTTCCTGCGCCACCCGGATGATTTCATCCCCTTTCAGGTAGCTGTCCGCCGGGGCCGGGCCGCCGATATGCACGGCCTCATCCGCCATCTGCACGTGTTTTGCGGCGGCGTCGGCGTCGGAATAAACCGCCACGGTGCGCACGCCCATGGTGCGGGCAGTTTCCATCACGCGGCAGGCGATTTCGCCGCGGTTGGCAATCAGGATCTTGTCAAACATGGGGTTGGTCCTTTGTCTGGATCTCTGGACCGGGGGCTGCCTGCCCCCGGACCCCCGGGGATATTTCTGGCCAGATGAAGAGCGGATCTTACATCCGGAAGACGCCGAAGCGCGTGTCTTCGATCGGCGCGTTCAGCGCTGCGCTGAGCGACAGCGCCAGCACGTCGCGGCTCTTGCGCGGGTCGATGATGCCGTCGTCCCAAAGGCGCGCTGATGCGTAAAGCGGGTGGCTCTGCTCCTCGAACATCTCGATGGTGGGGCGTTTGAATTCGGCCTCTTCCTCGGCGCTCCAGCTGCCGCCCTGGCGCTCGATGGCGTCGCGTTTGACGGTGGCCAGCACGCCCGCCGCCTGCTCGCCGCCCATCACCGAGATGCGGGAGTTCGGCCAAGTCCACAGGAAGCGGGGCTGATAGGCGCGGCCCGACATGCCGTAGTTGCCCGCGCCGAAGGAGCCGCCGACCAGCATGGTGACCTTGGGCACGTTGGTGGTGGCCACTGCCGTCACCATCTTGGCGCCGTGGCGGGCGATGCCCTCGTTCTCGTATTTGCGGCCGACCATGAAGCCGGTGATGTTCTGCAGGAACACCAGCGGGATCTTGCGCTGGCTGCACAGCTCGACGAAATGCGCGCCTTTCTGGGCGGCTTCCGAGAACAGCACGCCGTTGTTGGCGATGATGCCGATCGGGCAGCCCTTGAGGTGGGCAAAGCCGGTCACCAGGGTCTCGCCAAAGCGCGGCTTGAACTCGTCGAAACGGGAGCCGTCCACCAGCCGCGCGATCACTTCGCGGATATCATAAGGCGTGCGCAGGTCGCCGGGCACCACGCCGAGGATTTCCTCGGGGTCATAGGCAGGCTCTTCCGGGCTCGCCCAGTT
The DNA here is from genome assembly GCF_056158685.1 of Leisingera sp. ABM4_103. NCBI lineage: Bacteria > Pseudomonadati > Pseudomonadota > Alphaproteobacteria > Rhodobacterales > Roseobacteraceae > Leisingera > Leisingera sp. ABM4_103. Next base: position 3,855,660 of record NZ_JBSWTU010000005.1, read on the forward strand.
CACCGTCAGCGGCTTGGTGATGTTCAGCGACTGCACCGCACGGCGGGCCAGCGCCAGCGCGTGGGCGTCATCCTCGGCCAAGTAGTCGGCCACGCCGGACAGACGAGTATGCACATCACCGCCGCCCAGGTCCTCGGCGCTGACCACTTCGCCCGTGGCGGCCTTCACCAGCGGCGGGCCTGCGAGGAAGATGGTGCCCTGCTCCTTCACGATGATGGTGACATCCGACATCGCCGGCACATAGGCGCCGCCTGCGGTGCAGGAGCCCATCACAACGGCAATCTGCGGGATGCCCTTGGCCGACATCCGCGCCTGGTTGTAGAAGATCCGGCCAAAGTGGTCGCGGTCGGGGAAGACCTCATCCTGGTTGGGCAGGTTGGCGCCACCCGAGTCCACCAAGTAGATGCAGGGCAGGCGGTTTTCCTCGGCAATCTCCTGCGCGCGCAGGTGTTTCTTGACGGTCATCGGATAATAAGTGCCGCCCTTCACGGTGGCGTCGTTGCAGACCACCATGACCTCCTGCCCGTGCACCCGGCCGATGCCAGCGATCACGCCCGCCGAGGGTGCTGCGCCGTCATACATGGCGTGCGCGGCGGTGGCGCCGATTTCCAGGAACGGGGAGCCGGGATCCAAAAGGTTCGCCACCCGGCGGCGCGGCAGCATCTTGCCGCGGCTTTCGTGCCGGGCGCGGGACTTCTCGCCGCCGCCCATGCGCGCGGCCTCCGCCGTCTCGCTGATCTGCGCGAGGGCGTCCAGATGCGCCTCGCGGTTCTGCTTGAAGCCTTCCGAGGAGGGCATCGCCTTGGATGTGAGTTTCATGTCCACTCTCCCATTGTAGGGGTTAGGCTGTGTCCTGTTTTACGGGAACAGTCTTTCATTCCGGTTGCGGCACGGTACGCCGGATATGCAACACCTTGGGTCATTGGCTTGCTTCCCCGGTCATATCCTCTCTGCGCATCAGAACTCTTAGTTTGAGCCACTCTGAAAGTGCCTCCGAATAGCGGCACACTAATTCGGAAGGCAAATTGGGGTCCGAAATCTTGGTACAATCGGGAGCGTCACCCAAAGCAGGCATGGGCAGGGACAGACCTGCAGGCTCGTTGCCATCAAGAACACTTTTGTCGAAGCCGGGCATCTGGGTAACAATGCGCGCTCCATCCGCCTCCAACCACGCCGCGGCGCTGTTAACACAGTACTGTAAAGCCTTGTTTTCTTGGCTCATGTTACACATGCGGACGGCCTGCGAGACGCATTGAGTGTCCATGGGAACCGCAAAGCCGACGTCTGGGACATAGCTAGTGCAAGCGCGAAGAAAACCAGCTGTATCAAAAACGGGGGTCTCCTCACCTGCCGCAGTAAGAGGAAAGGACGCACCCAAAGCGCAAGCACAGGCTGCAACAACGGAAAGGACCGGCTGTTTCATCAGTTCACCTCCCCCACAGCCCGCGCCTTCAGCTCCTTGCGGATCACCTTGCCGGTCACGGTCATCGGCAGCGCGTCCAGAAACGCGACCTCGCGCGGGTAGGAATAATGCGCGAGGCGGTCCTTGACGTAGTCCTGCAGTTCATTCTCGGAGGCGCTGGCACCGGGTTTCAGTACCACATAGGCCTTTACGATCTCGGTGCGCAGGGAGTTGGGCTTGCCGACCACGCCCACCGTCGCCACCGCGGGATGGGTCAGCAGGCAATCCTCGATCTCCGCCGGTCCGATGCGGTAGCCGCCGGAGGTGATCACGTCATCCTCGCGGCCGACAAAGCGCAGGTAATCACCTTCCCAGATGCCGCGATCGCCAGTGACCAGCCACTCCCCGCGGAACTTGGCGGCGGTCTCTTCGGGCCGGTTCCAGTACTCCAGCAGCATCGAGGCCGAGCCGCGGCGTATGGCGACGTCGCCCTCGCCTTCTGTAGGGTTGCCCGCCTCGTCGATCACTGCCAGTTCATGCCCTGGCACCGCCTTGCCGATACAACCCGGGCGCGGCTCGAAACCGGCGGCGCAGGAGGAGGCCACCATGTTGCATTCGGTCTGGCCGTAGAATTCGTTGATGGTCACGCCCAGCCGGCGTCGGCCCCAGGCGAGCATTTCGGCGCCCAGGGGCTCTCCGCCGCTGGCAACCGAGCGCAGGCCGTCGAGCCCCTGCCCCGCTGCCTTGAGCATACGAAGCGCGGTTGGCGGGAAGAAGATGTTGCGCACACCGGCCCTAGCGATCAGATCGGCGCAAGCTTCGGGGGTGAATTTGTCCAGCCGCGCAGCCACCACCGGCACGCCCAGCGCAAGGCCCGGCATCAGCACGTCGAACAATCCGCCGATCCAGGCCCAGTCGGCCGGGGTCCAGAGGACATCGCCCGGCTGGCCGAGGTGGTCGTGGCTGATGGCAACCCCCGGCAGGTGGCCCGTCAAAACCCGGTGGCCGTGCAGCGCCCCCTTGGGGCTGCCGGTGGTGCCGGAGGTGTAAATCAGAACGGCAGGGGTATCCGGCGTCGTGTCCGCAAAAGGCACCGGCGCACCGTCAATGCCTGCCTCTGCTGCCATCACCGCTTCAGCCAGGTCTCCCAAAAGGCCGGCGCCCTCGGCATCGGTGAAGACAAAGCGCACACCCGCGTCGCCGGCGCGGGACGCCAGCGCGTCGTGCTTGAACAGTTTGAACAAGGGCACCGAGATGCCGCCCGCCTTCCAGATGGCCAGATGCGCCGCCGCGCACCAAGGCGACTGGCTGAGCAGCACCCCGACCCGGTCGCCGGGCTGGATACGCTCCAGCAAATAGCGGGCCAGCCCATCCGTCATCAACGCGAGCTCGCCGTAGGATATATCGCGCCGCGCCACGCCGGTCATGTCGATAAGAGCAGTCTTCTCAGCCGGTTGCGCCAGGCATTGCGCAGCCATATTCAGCCGGTCCGGCAGGTCCCAGCGGCCATCAGCGCGAAGTCCAGGAATGTTACAATTATCATGCATATTTAGACATTCCCGAAACGCATGACAGCCATGCAATTTTTCACTGGCTTTTCAATGGCAAAGCAATCGGCCCCTTGATCCAGATCAGAGTTTCCGGCCTCCCTTTGGGGCACCACTGCGGGGTAAACACAAGAAAAGGGACGCACCCGATGAAACGCATGGTTTCCGCTCTGGCACTGACTTCTGCCCTGGCCGCCCTGGCCGGGCCCGCGCTGGCTCAGCAGCAAGGCGACTGGACCGTTGGTGTTGGTATCGCCAACGTGAACCCGAAATCCGGCAACGGCACCCTGGTCGGCGCTGCCGCGGATATCGACGACGGCACCGCGCTGTCGCTGACCGTTGAATACTTCTTCCGCGACAACTGGGGCGTGGAGCTGCTGGCAGCCTCGCCGTTTGAGCATGACATCCGCCTGAACGGCGCCTTTGCCGCGTCCGCCAAGCAGCTGCCGCCGACCCTGTCGGTCAACTATCACTTCCCGACCGCCGGCAAGGTCAAGCCGTTCCTGGGTCTCGGCCTGAACTACACCACCTTCTTTGAGGAAGAAACCGCGCTTGGCACGCTCGACCTTGACGACAGCTTTGGTGTGGCGGTCAACGCCGGTGCCGACTACCAGATCTCCGACAATGGCGCGCTGCGGTTCAACGTCCGCTGGATGGACATCGACACCGACGCGACCCTGAACGGCGCCAGCATCGGCACCGCAGAGATTGATCCGGTTGTCGTGAACCTCGCTTACGTGCACCGCTTCTGATCCTTAGTGGTCTGGTTCCGGTCTGGCGGCTGGCCTCGTGCCGCCAGGCTTGTTTCAAACCCCGCGCCTCCCTTGGAGACGCGGGGTTTTCGTTTCTACATGGTGCCCATCAGCTCGCGACCGATCAGCATACGGCGGATTTCGCTGGTGCCGGCGCCGATTTCCATCAGCTTGGCATCGCGGAAGATCCGGCCGACCGGGTTGTCGGACAGGTAGCCCGCGCCGCCAAAGGCCTGCACCGCCTGATGCGCCTGGGTCATCGCCACCTCGGAGGCATAGAGGCAGCAAGCCGCCGCATCCTGGCGCGTCACGGTGCCCTTGTCGCAGGACTTGGCGACCTCATAGACATAAGCCCGCGCCGAGTTCATCGCGGTGTACATATCGGCGATCTTGGCCTGCATCAGCTGGAAGTTCCCGATCGGCTGGCCGAACTGCTTGCGCTCCGCCATGTAGGGCATCATCTCGTCCATGCAGGACGCCATGATGCCGGTGCCGATGCCTGCCAGCACGACGCGTTCATAATCCAGGCCGGACATCAGCACGCGCACGCCCTTGCCCTCTTCGCCCAAGATGTTCTCGAACGGCACTTCCACGTCCTCAAACACCAGCTCTGCGGTGTTTGAGCCGCGCATCCCCAGCTTGTCGAAATGCTTGGAGGTGGAGAAGCCCTTCATCTCCTTTTCGATCAGGAAAGCGGTGATGCCCTTGGAGCCAGCCTCAGGATCGGTCTTGGCGTAGACCACCAGCGTATCGGCGTCGGGGCCGTTGGTGATCCAGTACTTGTTGCCGTTCAGGCGGAAGTGGTCGTTACGCTTTTCGGCGCGCAAGCTCATCGAAACGACGTCGGAGCCCGCCCCCGCCTCGGACATCGCCAGCGCGCCAACGTGCTCGCCAGAGATCAGCCGGGGCAGGTATTTCTGCTTCTGCTCGGCGTTGCCGTTCAGCTTGATCTGATTGACGCACAGGTTGGAATGCGCGCCGTAGGACAGCGACACCGAGGCCGAGGCCCGGGCGATTTCCTCCACCGCGACAGTGTGGGCCAGATAGGACATGCCCGCACCGCCGAACTCTTCCGGCACTGTGATGCCGAGCAGGCCCAGCTCGCCCATCTCCTGCCACAGATCGGCAGGGAATTCGTTGTTCTGGTCGATCTCCTGCGCCATCGGCTTGACGCGGTCCTGCGCCCAGCGGTGAACCACATCGCGCAGCGCGTTCACGTCCTCACCAAGATCGAAAGTCATGCTTGCGTTGAACATCCCGCAGATCCTCCAGGGCAGAGCCGATTATATGAACAGTTGTTCAATTCAATAGAGGAGGCCTCGATTCGGGTCAATCATGTTCCTGCGCGGGGGGCTCGAACGCAAAAGGGCGGCCCGCCAGGGACCGCCTGCACTCAGCCGCATTAGACTGGATCAGCGCACCACATAGACCACCGTGCGGTCATCGGCCTCAACCAGCACAGGCAGGCCGTTCAGGTAGACATAGCGGTATTCGGAATCCGGAACCGCGGTCAGCTGCACTTCTTCCGGGATCATCACGCCGGTCACCACTTCACCCTGCACGTAAACCGGTTCGGTGGCATTGCTGCGCACATAGGACACGACTTTCTCATCCGGCACCGCTGCTTCGCCAGCGGCGGCGCCCGCAATTGCCCCGGCCACAACACCGGCAGGGCCAGCGATCAGACCGCCGGTGATAGCACCGCCAAGCGCCCCCATCGGCGCATCGGCTTCACCGGTGTTTTCGTAAGTCACGGTGGTGACTTCGACAGGGCTGTCCTTGGCGACGACCGGAATGTATTTCTCCGTGACGGTGGCGGTCAGATACTCGCCATATGCCCAGCCTTCGGAACCGTCATAACCGACTTTGCACCAGTTGCTCTGCTCCAGGCAGCCGTCCAGTTTGACGGCACCGTCCTTGGAAATCACACCGATGATCTCATGCTGCGGCCCGGGACCAGCGCGCAGGTTCAGGTCGGTCACGGCCTGCACTTGGGCGCCTGCCCATACCGGTGCAGCCAGCAGGGCCAGGGCAGATGCGGTCAGGGCGCGTTTCGGCGTAAACATGATAGTCTCCTCTCTTCCATATCGATATTCCGGCGCCTCAACGCGCCGTTGAGCAGGAGTAACGCCACCCTCGGAAAAAGGTTCCATGGATCCTTTTCCCGCAACTGCGCGTAGGTATTGCATAAAGAGAGCAGAAACCGCCCCGCACAATAGAATCAGGAGATTTCCATGAAGTGTTTAAACCGTGCCCTGGCCGCTGCATTCTGCCTGCTGAGCCTGCCCGCCGCCGCCGAGGAGATCGGCCAGATCGGGGTCGACTGGGTCGGCAATGACATCGTGATCGAGGCAATCTCAGACCCCAAGGTCGAAGGCGTGACCTGCCACATCGCCTATTTCGAACGCGGGCTGATCGACCGGCTGTCCAAGGGAAACTGGTTCGAGGATCCGTCAAACGCGTCACTGGCCTGCCGCCAGACCGGTCCGGTCAGGCTGGGCGATATCGACCGCAGCGATGACGGCGAGGACGTGTTCCGGGAGTCCCGCTCCATCATCCTCAAGTCGCTGCGGGTCAAACGCCTGTTCGATGAGAAAAACCAGACGCTGATCTATGTCGCCCACGCCGCTGAGCTGACGGATGGCTCCGCCAAGGTCTCGATCTCGACTGTGCCGCTTTATCAGCCTGACTGATAGACGGCGGAAACCTCCGCCCGGATGATGCGGGCGATCTGGGCGCAGTCCTCCAGGCTGAAGGTCAGCGGCACCCGCATGTCGATGATGCCCGCCAGGACCCGGTCGCTTTGCGGCAGCCGCGGGGTGTCAGCATAGCGCCAGCTGTCATATCGGGAGGTGAAGGCCACCGGCTCCGGCGTGCCGAACCATTTCAGCTCCACCCCGCGGGCGGCACAGCGGCGGACGGCCTCCTGCACCGCCTCCTCGCTCCAGTCCAGCAGCAGAAACTGGATGGAAGAGCCAACATAGACCTCCTGCGCGGGCCGCTCCACGACCGTCAGGCCCGGCGTGCCGCGCAGGCCCTCTTCGAGCTTGCGGTAGCGCTCATTCCAGCGCGCCACCTGGGTGTCCAGATCGCGCAGCTGCGGCCGCAGGATGGCGGCGCGCAGGTTGTCCATCCGGCCTGAGATGTTGGGGGTCTCATATTTCACCCGCTCGAACACCTCCGACCCCGGCGCGGCCAAGTGGCGGCCGTAGAGCATGTAGGACCCAGACAGCATGATGGCGCGGGCCGCGATTTCCTCATCATCGGTGACAAGCAGACCGCCCTCGCCCGAATTCACATGCTTGTAGGTCTGGCAGGAGTAGCAGCCCACCGCGCCATGGCGGCCCGACAGCACCCCGCTCCAGGAAGCGCCCATGGTGTGGGCGCAATCCTCGATCACGGTGATGCCTGCCGCGTCGCAGATTTCCATCAGCCGGCCCATGTCGCACAGATGCCCGCGCATATGCGACAGCATCAGCACTTTGGACTGGTCCGCCTTGGCCGCCAGATCGTCGATGTCGATGGTCAGATCTTCGGTCACCTCGACGAACACCGGTTCCGCCCCGACAGAGGCAATCGCCCCCGGCACCGGCGCCAGAGTGAAGGCGTTGGTCAGAACCGTGTCGCCCGGCTTCACCCCAACCGCCCGCAGCGACGTGGCCAGCGCATAACCGCCGGAGGCCACCGCCAGGCAGTATTTCGCACCCATCTGCGCTGCGAATTCCTGTTCCAGCAGCGCGGTCTCCCCCGCCTCGCCCTCTGCCACATTGTAGCGGTGCAGCCGTCCGTGGCGGAGCACCGCCAGAGCGGCCTCGATGGCATCTTCAGGAATGGCTTCTTGCTGGGTGAAGGACCCGGTAAATGTCTCGCTCATGCTGCGTTTGTGAGCCGCCGCCCGCGATGCGTCAAGTGCGAACGCCTGTGGATGATTTTCCCGAAACTAAGTTGCGGGATCACGCAATCAGACGGTCCGCGACTTCAAGCAGGTCTTCAAAACGGTGCAGCAACGCCTCAGGGTTCAAGGCGCCCATGTCATCGCCCGAGGGGCCAAAGGTCACCAGCACTGACGGCACGCCAGCCGCCGCGGACGTCTTGCGGTCGGTGTCGCTGTCGCCCACAAGCAAAGTCCGGGCCGGATCGCCGCCTGCGCGCCTTGCGGCCTCCAGCAGCGGTTCCGGGTCGGGCTTGCGCACCGGCAGCGTGTCGGCCCCGATCAGCGACGCGAAGGCGTCCCGCACGCCAAGGCTGCGCATGAGCTGATCCGCCAGCGCCTCGGGTTTGTTGGTGCAAATGCCGACGCCGAAGCCCGCGGTCTTGAGCGCCTCCACAGCGGCCATCGCACCGGGATACAGCACGGTGTGGCGGTCGATCGCGTCGCGGTAGGCCTCCAGCAGCACCGGGTAGAACTCATCCACCGTCGCCTGGTCCAACTGCCCCGCCCGTTTCAGGCCTTCGGTCAGCATCATCCGGCCGCCGCGCAGGGCAACGCCTGCATCTTCAGGATGGCTCAGCACATCGCCCAAGCCCATCTGGCGGAAGCAGAAGTTGGCCGCCGCCAGCAGATCGCCCGACGTGTCCGCCAGCGTACCGTCCAGATCGAAGATCACCGTTCGCATATCCTGCCCTTTCGGCACATTTCCGCCGCCGCATGTTGCAGCCCGCAACCTTGTTTGATGGCGCTATCCCTTGCGCCCCGCCCCTCAGCGGATAAAACGGAAGTGCTAAAAAGACAAAGAGAAAAGCGATTATGAGCATTGCCCTTGTCATCCTGGCGGCCGGAAAAGGCACGCGGATGAACTCTGACCTCCCCAAAGTTCTGCACCCGATCGCACAGGCGCCGATGCTGGAGCACGCCATGGCCGCAGGCCGCGCGCTGGCGCCGGAGCGCACCATCATCGTGGCGGGCCACGGGGCCGAGGCAGTGCGCGAAGCGGTGGCAGGCATCGACGAAGAAGCCGAGGTTGTTCTGCAGGAAGAACAGCTGGGCACGGCGCACGCGGTAGACCAGGCCCGCGCCGCGCTGGAGGGTTTTGAGGGCGATGTGGTCGTGCTGTACGGCGACACCCCCTTTGTCAGCGCGGACACTCTGGAGCGCATGGTCGAGGCCCGCCAGCGCGCGGACCTGGTGATCCTGGGGTTCGAGGCCGCCGATCCCGGCCGCTATGGCCGTCTGGTGATGGAGGGCGACAGCCTGGAGCGGATCGTCGAGTTCAAGGATGCCAGCGCCGCTGAGCGCGCCATCAGCTTCTGCAACTCCGGGCTGATGGCCTGCGACGCGCAGCTGATGTTCGATCTGATCGCCAAAGTGGGCAATGAAAACGCTTCTGGCGAGTATTACCTGACCGATCTGGTGGAGCTGGCCCGGCGCGACGACAAAAACGTTACCGCAGTCTCTTGTGACGAGGCTGAAACGCTGGGGGTCAACTCCCGCGCCGAGCTGGCGCAAGCGGACGCGCTGTTTCAGGCCCGCGCCCGGGCGGAACTGCTGGACCTGGGCGTCACCCTGATGGCACCGGAAACCGTCTATCTCGCCTTTGACACGCATATCGGCCGCGACACGGTGATTGAGCCCAACGTGGTCTTCGGCCCCGGCGTGACTGTTGAGAGCGGTGCGCTGATCCGCGCCTTCTCGCACCTGGAGGGATGCCACGTCAGCCGCGGCGCCAAAGTCGGGCCTTATGCCCGCCTGCGGCCCGGCGCGGAGCTGGCCGAGAACACACACATCGGCAACTTTGTCGAAATCAAGAACGCCGGGATTGCCGAAGGTGCCAAGGTAAACCACCTTAGCTATATCGGCGACGCTTCTGTCGGCAAGTCAACGAACATTGGCGCAGGGACGATTACCTGCAACTATGACGGGGTGATGAAGCACCGCACCGAGATCGGCGCCCGCACTTTTATCGGGTCGAACACCATGCTGGTGGCCCCGGTCAGGGTCGGCTCCGAGGCTATGACGGCGACTGGTGCCATCGTCACAAAGAATGTCGAAGACGGCGACCTGGCCATTGGCCGCGCTGAGCAAACCAACAAACCCGGCCGCGCGCGCAAGCTGATGGACATGCTGCGCGCCAAGAAGGCCCGCCTGCAGAAGGAAGCCAAGTAATGTGCGGAATTGTCGGCGTACTGGGAAATCACGAGGCCGCCCCGATCCTGGTTGAAGCGCTCAAGCGGCTGGAATACCGCGGCTATGACAGCGCGGGCATCGCCACCGTGAACAACGGGGATCTGCGCCGCCGCCGCGCGGTGGGCAAGCTGGTGAACCTCTCCGACCTCCTGGTGCATGAGCCGCTGGCTGGTAAATCCGGTATCGGCCACACCCGCTGGGCCACCCATGGCGCGCCGTCCGTCAGCAACGCCCACCCGCACCGCGCTGGTGCCGTCGCGGTGGTGCACAACGGTATCATCGAGAACTACAAGGAGCTGCGTGCAGAGCTGCTGAACTGCGGCATGGAGTTCCGCACCGAGACCGACACCGAGACCGTCGCGCTGATGACAGAGCGCTATCTGAAAGAGGGGCACACCCCCGTTGATGCGGCCTTCAAGACGCTGGACCAGCTGGAGGGCGCCTTTGCGCTGGCATTCCTGTTCGACGGCGAGGAAGACCTGATCATCGCCGCCCGCAAGGGCTCTCCGCTGGCCATCGGCCATGGCGACGGCGAGATGTTCGTAGGCTCCGACGCCATTGCCTTGGCGCCGCTCACTGACCGGATCACTTATCTGGAAGAAGGCGACCGCGCCGTCGTTACCCGCGCGGGTGCGGAAATCCGCAACGTGCACGGCGATCTGGTGAACCGCGAAACCAAAACCATCCAGATCGACGCCACCCAGGTCGACAAGGCCGGCCACAAGCACTTTATGGCCAAGGAAATCGCCGAACAGCCGCATGTGATCGCCGAGGCAATCCGCCACTATCTGCCGGTCGAGGAAAATGCAGTGCGCCTGCCTGGCGAGGTGGATTTCTCGCAGGTGGAACGGCTGACCATGGTAGCGTGCGGCACGGCCTATTACGCGTGCGTCACCGCCAAATACTGGTTCGAGCAGATCGCCAGGATGCCGGTCGAGGTCGATATAGCCTCGGAATTCCGCTACCGCGAACCTCCGATCCCGGGCAAGACACTTGCCCTGTTCGTCTCCCAATCAGGCGAAACCGCCGACACCCTGGCCGCTCTGCGCTACTGCCAGGAAAAGGCAGACAAGATCCTGTCGGTCGTGAACGTCCCCGAAAGCTCCATCGCGCGGGAAAGCGATGTGGCATTGCCGATCTATGCCGGCCCGGAGATCGGAGTCGCCTCCACCAAGGCCTTCACCTGCCAGCTGACGGTGCTGCTGGCGCTGGCGCTCAAGGCCGCCTGCGACCGCGGCCTTCTGAGCGCTGAGGAAATGGCGGATTATGCAACTGCTGTCCGCGGCCTGCCGAACGTTCTGTCCTCGGCGCTGGAGCAGAATGAGGCGATCCGCCTGGCGGCGCAGAAGGTCAGCGAAGCCCGAGACGTGCTGTTCCTAGGCCGCGGCCTGATGTACCCGCTGGCGCTGGAAGGCGCACTGAAGCTTAAGGAAATCAGCTATATCCACGCCGAAGCTTATGCCTCCGGCGAGCTGAAACACGGCCCAATCGCGCTGATCGACAAGAACATGCCGGTTGTTGTCCTGACCCCAAAAGACACGCTGTTCGACAAATCCGTCTCCAACATGCAGGAGGTGCTGGCGCGCAAGGGCAAGGTGCTTATGATCTCCGATCAGGACGGCATTGACGAGGCCGGCGATGACGTCTGGTGCGCCATCCGGATGCCGCGCATCAAGGAGGCGCTGAGCCCGATCCTTTATGCCATTCCCGCCCAGCTATTGGCCTATCACACCGCGGTCGCCAAAGGCACCGATGTGGACCAGCCGCGCAACCTGGCGAAATCGGTGACGGTGGAGTGACCGGCGTGACACTGCAGGAGGCGCTGGCGCAGCTCAAAGGCCAGGCTGAACCCGGCCGGGCGGAGCAGATGGCCGCTTACCATAAGCAGACCCGCGAAGTATTGGGGGTACCCAACCCGGCAACCAATGACCTGACCAAGGCCTGGCGGCAGACCCTGGACATTGCCGAGCGTGTCTCTCTGGCGCGGGCGATGTGGGAAACCGACATCTTTGAGGCCCGCATCGCCGCCGCCAAGCTGCTGACCCAGGCCCGGATCAAGGATGACCAAGCGGCCTGGGAACTGCTGCAATCCTGGGTGCCGGAGTTCGACAGCTGGGCGATTGCCGATCACGCCTGTTCCGCCATCTCAAAGCGGCTGCTGGCGGATCCTGCCCGGCTGGATACCGTGGAGAGCTGGTCGCAATCGGAGCATATGTGGACCCGCCGCGCCGCCCTTGTGTCCACCCTGCCGTGGGCCAAGATGAACAACTTGAAACCGGAGGATCAGGCGAGGCGCGAGCGCATCCTCGGGTGGGCAGCTGCTTACGTGCCGGACCGGGACTGGTTCATTCAAAAGGCCATCGGATGGTGGCTGCGCGACCTCAGCAAGCATGACGCCGCGCGCACCCGCGCCTTTCTGGAAGCGCATGGCGCCGGAATGAAAGCCTTTGCCCGCAAGGAAGCGGCGAAGTACTTGAAAGACGCTTAAGCCGACCAAGGCCCCGCCCCAAAAGGGCGGGCGCTTCCCCCCGTCAGCGGAACAAGACTTAGCCGGCAGGCAGCACCTGAACCTCGGCCAGCTCGGTCAGCGGCAGGCCCAAGGCCCGCATCGCGCTGATCGACAGGCGGCTGCCGCCCAATTCCGCGCCCGGGATCGGTTTCAATGTCACCACCGCCTGCGTGTTGCGGCTGGTCCGGATCAGCGCCTGCTGCTCCGCCGCAACCAGCGGGGTTTCCATCCACATGCCCGGAACCGAGGGGTCGCCAAGCGACGCGACAGTGGTCGCCGAGCCGCGGAACGACGGTGCGGAGGACCCCGCAGGTGCTGCCGGATCCGCCTCTGCCACATCAATGCCGGGCGCGGGCTGCAGCACCGGGTCCTGAGGCGCCGCTGCCGGCGGCGCGCTTTGCCCGTCCAGAATAGAAGAATTCAGCTGGATCCCGTCGCAGGCCGCCAGCAAGGAAATCGAAGTAAGGGAAAGAATTGTCATACGCATGGGCAAACCCTAGCTATCCGCGAAACTCTTTGCCAGTCACAAAAGCTGTCCCCCCTTGCCGCGGGCGGTGCCCCGCTTTACCTAGAGTGCATGACGGCTCCGCTTATTGATCCCTTCGCCCGCGCAATCACTTACTTGCGTGTCTCGGTCACCGACCGCTGCGATTTCCGCTGCGTTTACTGCATGTCGGAAAACATGACCTTTTTGCCCAAGAAGGATCTGCTCACGCTGGAGGAACTGGACCGGCTCTGCTCCACCTTCATTCGCCTCGGCGTTGAGAAGCTCAGGATCACCGGCGGCGAGCCGCTGGTGCGGCGCGGCATTATGACCTTTTTCCAGGCGATGAGCCGCCATTTGGAAACCGGTGCCCTGAAGGAGCTGACGCTGACCACCAATGGATCGCAGCTGGTGAAATACGCCGATGACCTCTATGCCGCCGGGGTGCGCCGGGTGAATATCTCGCTCGACACGCTGGACGAACAGAAATTCGCGGATGTCACCCGTTGGGGCCGCCTGCCGCAGGTGCTGAAGGGCATTGATGCGGCGCAAAAGGCGGGCCTGCGTGTCAAGATCAACAGCGTTGCCCTAAAAGGCTTCAACGAGGGAGAACTGCCCGCCATCACCCGCTGGTGCGCCGAACGGGACATGGACCTCACCTGGATCGAGGTGATGCCGATGGGCGAAGACATCGGCAACATGGAACGGATCGGCCAGTACTGGTCCCTCGAAGACGTGCGCGCGGAATACGAAAACCACTACACTGTCACCGATTTGGCCGAGCGCACCGGCGGGCCGGCCCGCTATGTGCGGCTGGAGGAAACGGGCCAGAAAATCGGCTTCATCACCCCGCTCTCCCATAACTTCTGCGAGAGCTGTAACCGGGTGCGCGTCACCTGCACCGGCGAGATCTACACCTGCCTCGGCCAGGAGGGTAAAGCCGACCTGCGCGCGCCCCTGCGCGCCAACGAGGAAGGCACCGGCGTGCTTGAGGCTGCCATCCGCGCCGCCATCGGCGACAAGCCGCGCGGCCATGATTTCGACTACTCGCGGCAGGAAGTCGGCGGCAAGATGACCCGCCACATGAGCCACACCGGCGGCTGACCATGCCCGGGAACACGCCTGCGCGGCCGACGCTGCTCTACTCCCTTTACTGTGGGGCCAGTACGCTGATTGCCCCTTTTGCTTGGCGCAAGGTCGCGGCCAAGCTGCGCGATTACGGCCTGCCGGAAGAGCGCGTGCGCGAACGCCTCGGCCATGCCTCCCTGCCCCGCCCGGCCGGACGGCTGGTGTGGTTCCATGCCGCCTCGGTCGGCGAAAGCCTGTCGGTGCTGACTTTGATTGCGCGCATGGGCGAGCAGGTACCGGATGCGGAATTCCTGATCACCTCCGGCACCCCCACCTCCGCCGAGCTGATCGCCAAACGAATGCCGCCGCGCTGCCGCCACCAGTTCCCGCCGCTGGACACCGCTGCCGCCGTGGACCGCTTCCTGGCCCACTGGCGCCCGGATCTGGGGGTGTTTGTCGAGAGCGAGCTTTGGCCTCAGATGCTGGTGCGCGCCCGCAAGACGGGCTGTCCGCTTGTCCTGCTGAACGCCCGGCTGTCGGACAAATCGGTCGAAGGCTGGAAGAAGCGCGCGGACACCGCGCGGTTCATCCTCGATCAATTTGCTCTACTGGTCACCCAGAACCAGAAGACGGCTGCGAACCTCCAAGCGATGGGCGCCGCCCCGGACCGCATCCGTCCCGGCAGCAACCTCAAGGCTGTCTCTGCTCCGTTGCCAGTCGATCAGGACACCCTCGCCAAGGTGCGCGGCAGCATTGGCGCGCGCCCTGTCTGGGTCGCCTCCTCCACCCATGAGGGCGAAGAGGAGACTGTACTGGAAGCGCATCAGGCGCTGCTCAGACAGCACCCGGATCTGTGCCTTCTGCTGGCCCCCCGCCACCCGGAACGCGGGGATAAGGTGGAAGCTCTGGTGAAAGCCGCCGGCCTCAGCTGCGCGCGGCGCAGCAAGGGCGTTCTGCCGGGGACCCAAACCCAAGTCTATCTGGCCGACACGCTGGGGGAGGTCGGCACCTGGTACGCGCTGTGCCCGCTTGTGTTCCTGGGCGGGTCATTGCGCGAAATCGGCGGCCACAACCCGTTTGAGCCGATGCAGGCAGGCGCCGCCGTGATCACCGGCACCGGGCATTACAATTTCGCCGAGACCTACGCCGAGCTGACCGCCCTTGGCGCCGCAGCGGAGGTGAGATCGGCTGCAGAATTGGCAGACCAGGTTACCGGGTGGCTGGATAAGCCGGACGTATTCCAGACCGCACGCGATGCCGCCGGGCAGTTCATCTCACAGCAATCGGATCAATTGGACAAGACGGTGGACGCCCTGCTGGCGCTTCTGCCCGCAGAACGGAGGCCATGATGGCACAGGTTGACGCCAATAAGGTGGAAGTCATCGCGCCGAACTTCAAACGCCGCCTCTCCGGCGTGACCTCGACCATCGTGCGGCTGGTGCCGCTGCAGCGCCAGCATATCGCCATTGCCACCGCAGGCAGCGGTCTGCCGGGCGAGATGCCGCATCTGTCGGCGGCACAGCTTGTTTTCATGAACCGCAACGGCCCAGCAGGCGCCCGCGTCTGGCACGCGCGGCGCAATGTGGAAATGCTGGGCGGGCTGGCGCTCAAATACCTTTTGGGCAAGCGGTTGAAACTCCTGTTCACCTCCGCTTCGCAGCGGCATCATTCGGACTATACCAAGTGGCTGATCTCCCAGATGGACCGGGTGATCGCCACCTCGGCCAAGGGCGCGGCCTATCTGGAGAAGCCGGTGCAGGTGGTGCATCACGGGATCAACACGGAGGAATTCGCCCCGCCCGCCGACAAACCCGCGCTGCGCCGCGAGCTGGGCCTGCCGGAGGACGCCGTCCTGATCGGCTGCTATGGCCGCATCAGGGCGCAGAAGGGCACCGATGTTTTTGTCGACGCCATGCTGCAAGTTCTGAAATCACACCCCGAGGCTGTGGGGCTGGTAATGGGCCGCGCCACCGAAAAACATGTGGCATTCGAAAGAGAGCTGCGCGCCAAGGTCGAGGCTGCAGGCCTGTCGGAACGGCTGCTGTTCCCGCCCGAGGTCCCTGTCTGGGAGGTTTCCCGCTGGTACCAGGCGCTGGATCTTTACGTGGCGCCGCAGCGCTGGGAGGGCTTTGGCCTCACCCCGCTCGAAGCCATGTCCTGCGGCGTGCCGGCCGTGGCCACCCGTGTCGGCGCCTTCGAAGAACTTATAGCACCGCGCGAGACCGGACTATTGATCGACCCGGGCGAGACGACGCAGATGGTCGAGGCCATCCATGAGGTGCTCTCCGCCGAAGGCCGGCTGGCTAAGTGGTCAGAGGCCGCCCGCAAACACGCCGTAACCAATTTCGCGCTGGAGAAAGAGGCGGAAACGCTCGTCACCATCTACCGGGAGCTGCTGGAGCACTAGCTCCCGCCTCTTCGTCTTGCTGAAAACGCCTGCCGTGCGGGTTTGGCCAAGGTCCCGGTGCCCGTGGGTATTCGATACAGGGGCCGACGATGCAGCGCGCAGCAAAGCCTGTGTCGGGATCTCACGGGGGAGTACGCAAACCATTCTGCGCGCGCTGCACGCATACCTGCTGCACGGCCGGAAATCTCGCGGCGCGCGGCTGCGGGACATCCGGCCTTTCAATCCAGCGCAGTGATTTTGCCGGGGCCAAGGGCCCAGCCACCAGCTCAAACTACCGCTAGTGCATATTCCTTTTTGCGGCTTGCGGAGCCTTACAGCTCGACCATGCGCTCCGCGATTGGTGAGGACTGCACAATGGCGGAATTCGTCGCGCCGAAGGGCACGAGCCTGTCAATAACGGCTTCCATTTCAGCCACATCACGTACATGCGCCCGGGCAACAAAGCAGTCTTCGCCGGACACGCGGTCACAGGCTACAATCCGCGGTGTCGCCCGGATCGCTTCGATCATGTTTCCCATTTCGCCGGGCAGCGGGCGCGCCCGGATCAGGATAGTCAGGCCATAGCCAAGACGCGCCGGGTCGATCCGCGCGCCATATCCCGTGATGATCCCCGCATCTTCAAGCCGGCGGACACGATCCGCCACACTCGGCGCGGACAAACCGACGCGGCGCGACAGTTCCGCGCGCGGGGTGCGAGCGTCCGCGCACAGTTCGCGCAGAATTGCGGCGTCAACGGCGTCAAGACCAGTTCCTTTGGATCGAAGGTCACTTCCCGCTTGCTCCTTCATTCCGGCATCAAACTTTGCAGAAGACATATCCGGCCTCCATATCCTGGATCGCAAACACCTTGCATCATGCTCGTATGACAGATCAAGAACCCGCCCCCGCCGGCACCACCGGAGCCATGTCCCGCATGTCCGCAGCCGTTCCCCCTCATGCGTGGTTCGGCGTTGCCGCCGTGTTCCATTACCTCGGACCTGCGTTCGCGGTGCTGCTGTTCCCGGCCGTTGGCGTGCTGGGCGTTGCGTGGTTCCGCATCGCATCATCTGCTCTCGTTTTCGCGCCAGTTACCAAGCCCTGGAGGACGCTCAAGACGTCCACCAGCCGCGAGCGCATGCTTCTCTTTTCGCTCGGCGCATGCCTTGCGGTTATGAACTGTTCATTCTATCTCGCGCTCGACCGGTTGCCGATTGCCCTTGTGGCGGCGATCGAGTTTGCCGGCACCATCGGAGTCGCGCTGTGGGGGCTGCGCACCCGGCGCAATTATGCGGCCTTTCTGGTAGCGGTCATTGGCGTCGCGCTCCTGCTCGACGTGCCATCCCTGTTCGCAGCAGACCGCGCTGCGCGCACGGCAGATCTTTGGGGGCTGTTCTGGGCGGTGCTGAACGGCCTGCTTTTCGTCCTGTACATCATCCTCGGGCACAAGGTAGCGCAAAACGGCGCATCCGGCGGGGTGGAAAGCCTCGGTGCAGCAATGACGGTGGCCTTCGCCGTCGTAACGCCAATCGGTTTCTTGCAAGCCCTGGAAGCGTTTGACGCTCCCATTCTGGTGCTTGCCGGCTTCGGTGTGGGCATCTGCTCCTCAGTCATCCCCTATGTCTGCGACCAGCTTGCCATGTCGCGCCTGCCGCGCTCCAGCTTTGCCGTTCTCCTGGCCTTGATGCCTGCAACGGCGACGGTCATCGGAATAATCGTTTTGCAGCAGGTCCCAAGCGCCCTGGCTGTTCTGGGTGTTGCTCTCGTCGCAGCCGGAGTTGCCGTCCACAAGCCTGCCCCGATACCGGTTCCAGAGGCCGCGCAAGACGCGGCGGCATGAGGGCATACATTCCTGACAGGTCAGCCGGAGCAGTTCCGGGCGTGCCCGGAATGCGAAGCTTCAGCGGCACGTTAGCGGCACCCCGTGAGGCTCCCCTCTGGCTATCACATGCGCCCTGACCGCCACGGCCGGCGGCCGTGGCACGGCGTTCCTTGTTCTGACAATCCAGCGCAGCCTGCCAGAGCACCGGTTTCTGCCGCCAGTCTTGGTGATCGGGCTAGGACCGGCCACGTATGGCAGCAAAAGCACTTATTATTGAACTACGTACTGGTGGCGGTTTACGGAAACATTCTACGGGCGGCGAAGCTGGCAGCGCTGGGGGCGGCCGTCAGCGGCTCCGGTGCTGCGCTAAGCCGTCTAAGGCGTTGACCGCGGATATGCCGTGGCGCAACCTGCTTGAAATTATTTAGGAAAATTGCATAGGGCTGCGCCGCCCCTTCTCCGCGACAGGAATTACCGTCTGCTTTTCACGGCCGGAGCCCCGACCAATCTTGGCGACGGGATGATCGCCCTGGCGCTCCCATGGTTGGCATCGCTGATGACCCGTGATGCCGCCGCCATAGCTGCGGTCGCTGCCGCGGCCAGATTGCTGAGCCCGCTTGTGAAGAATGGCAACGGGTCTAGGAACAGTCTTCGGCCCGGAGCGGCCGCCCGTGCGCTGCGCAGCAGATGCCGGATTGGGCTCCAAGCGGCTTGACCGCAGCGCAATATCGGTCCGGACCGGTCAGCAAAGGCACGGTGTAGTTTCATTGACGAGGGAAGCCACCCGGCGATTGGGGAGCAGCTCAGTTTCCCGGACGTGCAAGTTTACTAAAGCAAGCCTTCCAGCGGCTGCCAGTTTGCCCGCTCTGCTGATCTGGTCAGCCTCCGAATCTCCCCTGACGCCCGCCTGCAAAACTCCTGCGCAGGAGGGTTTGCTGAGCGTTTCAGTGCTCTGCGATTTCACGGGCATTCTGCGAAAAAACACCGCTCCAGCACACAAATTTGTGCGCTGAATGCATCATTGCCGTCTTGACGCGGGAAAGACTTGTCATGAGAAATACCCGCATGGCGTTTCTGGCACATATCCTCCGGCTGATCAGGATGGCTGCGGCATGCGCAGTGATCCTTG
>NZ_JBSWTU010000006.1:0-343520 GCF_056158685.1 Leisingera sp. ABM4_103
CTGCCGCGATGGCTGCGGTAGTGGCTGTGGCAGGCACCAGCGCAATGGCGGCCGGTTCGGACACCGGTGTTGAAGCCGGTTTCTATGCGCTCGGCCAGGACCTGAACACCATTCTCGATGGCGCAGGTGGTTACGTCATCCTGATCCTGTCTGTGATCATCGGTGGCGCAACTCTGGCAGTTACCGGCCGCTGGGGCCATGTTTTCATTGCCATCGGTGTTGCGGTTTTCCTGGGCTACGGCGTCCAAACCGCCACCAGCCTCGGCGGTGTTACTGCAAGCACCGATCTTTTGGAGCTGTCGGCCGTGGAGGCCCCCGTTTCGGAAACCGTCACTCAGTGATCTGGACTGCTTCCCGTGTTTTCTGGTGCGGGAAGCAATTCCTGAAAGGAAGAGGCATGGACAAGGTCGTTAAAGTGGAACAGAGGCTGCAAGACCCGCCGCAGTTCTTTTTCCTGCCTGCCGATGAAGCGGTGGCCGGAATGTTTCCTATTGTACTGGGCCTCTTGGGCCGTCAGGCGTTCTTTGGCTTCGCAGCCGGGCTTGCGTTTTATTTCATCTGGAAACGTGTGAAGGGCGAGCGTGGATTGCATGGGCTCCTGGCTCTTCTCTATTGGATCACTCCGAAAGAGATCACCATCTATCGGTCCTTCCCGGATAGCGCTGTCAGCGCCTGGAGGGCGTGATGAACTTTCAGAACATGAACAAAGCACTGAACCGCTCCCGGAAAGCGGTACTAACTCTGGGCGTTGTATCGGCTGGACTGGTTGGTGCCGTCGTGATGCTGTCGGCCAAGCTCTATTCGCAGTCCAATCAGGTGGTTCTTGTGCCTACCACCGTCCGCGACGGGATGGTGGCGCGCGGCACGGTGGACAAAGGCTATGTTGAGGCACTGGCGCTGGATGCAGTCTATGCGATGTACAACAGCTCGCCCCGAACCCTTCATTACGGGCGCGGCGTCCTGGAACGGCTGAGCGGCCCGGCTGAGCGGGCCGGCATCCTGGAAACTTACGACCGGATTGCCAAGGACATCACCGAACGCAAGATCTCGACCGTCTTCTTTCCCCGGAAGATCGAGCACAACTTTGCCACCTATGAAGTGGTGGTTGAAGGCGACCTCGCCACCTACCTGGAAACAACTCAAGTCACCCGCGAAGACCGCCGGATTTTGATCCGGTTCAAGCCGCAGGCCGGTTCAGTCCGGCTCGTCGCTATCGGGAAAATCTCAGCGGAGGAGTGAAGCTGACCATGATGAAGACTTTGAAACTGGCTGCGGTCTTCGCGGCCGGGCTGGCGGCGGCTTGCCCGGTGAATGCGGCAGATCAGCGTTTTACCGTCTCAGAGGACGGCCTTGTCCGCTTCAAGGCATCTGTAATCGGCATTACCCGCGTCAGTGTCGTGGGCGACCGGATCACGTCGATTGTCAACGACAATGAGGCTTCGGTCTATCAGGTCCGCAATGACGAAAAGACCGGGGATCTGTTCCTCAAATACGCAGGCCCGGAGGGAATGCCGGAAAAGGAAGGCGGGTATCTGGTCACGGAAAAGGGCCTGACAGTCGCCTATGAAATCCTGCCGATCCGCGCGAGCACGCAAACCGCGCTGATCACGGTCAGAAGCAAGAACCCGGAACCGGTGGCTGCTGCGGGCAGCGGCGGCTTCGCCGACACCTCACTTGGCGGCGGCGACGGCCTTGCAGCTCAGCTGACGGCCGCAACCCGCGACACCATTAGGTCTAAGATCCGCAGCCCGCGCCCGGGCAGCGCTCGCCATGGTGCGCTGATCACCTCGCACCGCACCGGTGAGCTGGTTGGCGAGGTTCGTGTGGCTGCGGCTGGCAAGTCGCCTCGGCAGGTTCGGGAACAGGAGTTTTACCGGTCCGGCGTGCTGTCGGTTTGGGTTCAGAAAAAGAGCCTCGCTGCCGGTGAACGGTCCTGGGTTGTTGTTGTGAGGGCGAAGTGATGGCGCAGAAAGACCGCAAAAAGAACCAGATCATTGCCATTGGTGTTGTTGGCGCCGTCGTGGTTGGTGGCTTTATTGTCCTTGGGTCGATGATGAACGGCGGAGCAGGGGGCGCGGGTCTGCCAAAACGCTCCAATCCCACGGTTGACGAAACGATTATTTCTGACCGCACGGCTGCGGCCTCACCGGAAATGTCCTGGATCACCTCCGGGCGGATCCAAATGGAGCAGTTGCAAAAGGAACTGGAAGAGCAGCGCAAGCTGGTCGAGCAGTCCCGTCGGGAAGCCGAACAGCAGGCTGAGGCAATCCGTCAGGAGTATGACGAACCGATCCTGCAGCTGATCGAGAAAATCTCGACGCTGGAAACACAACTGGCTGAAGCCAAGAGCCGCCCTGCTTCAAGCGGGCCGGAGCAATCGTTCAATGCCGCGGCGCAATTGCCCGGCAAAGAGCAGTTGACCCGGGATCCTGCGGAAATCGGGCCGGGAAATGACTTCATTGAGCGCCGCACCCCTACGCGCACCACACCCCGCCGGACGGGGCAAACAGCCGGTGATGAGGAAGGGGCCTCGGTACGCAGCAACTTCGGGCAGAGTTTCACACTCGCCGCCATCGAGCAGCCGCAAACGGAAAAACGCGAGATCCGACGTCTGGGCAGCTACCTCCCTGCAGGCAGCTATGCACCAGCAGTTGTCCTTTCGGGCGCCGATGCGGCCACCAACGTCTCTAACCGGGACAATCCTATTCCGGTTCTGTTCCGGATTACCGGCTCCGCAGTGACCGCAGCGCTTGGAAACCGTCAGCCCGCGCGGGTGAACCTGAAGGGCTGCACTGTGCAGGGGTCTGCGACCGGCGATCTGTCGTCGGAGCGGGTCAAGGTGCGCCTGATTTCCATGACCTGCGTAAACCGGCAGGGGGAAGTCCTGGAAACCAAAGTTGCGGGCTACATGGCCGGCTCCGGCAAGGAGGGCGTGCGCGGGCACGTCGTGAGCCGTGAAGGTGCCAACGTCCGGAATGCAGCCATTGCAGGGGCTTTGGGCGGCCTGGGCAAAGGGCTGAGCGCCGGGGCTACCGCGTCTCTTAGCCAGGAAAACGCCTCAGTCAGCCAGATCCTGCAGAGTGCAGGCGCAGGCACACTGGCCGGCGGAGCGGAAGAAGCGGCCAGCACGCTGGCAGATTACTACATCAAACGGGCCGAACAGTATCAGCCGGTGGTCTCCCTCTATGGCGGAACCAAGGTCGAGCTCGTGTTTCTCGAAGGGGTGGAGCTGGGCCAATGAAGAAACTCGCAAGCCTGATTTTGATCGCGCTGGCCGCTGGCTGTGCCAATCCGAACACGGAAAAAGACTTTCTGTGTGAAGCGCAGCAAGGGTCGCCCTGTACAACTATCGGTGCGGTAGACGGCACTGGAACCGCCGCTGTGACCTCTGTTCAGGAACGTCCCGAAGACACTGCGGTGAAGAGCCTGGCACAAAATCCGCTGTTCTCCGGCAAAGGGGCTTTCACCGGCCTGCCAGACGGCGGTTTTCCCTACAACGCTGCGGCCTACCGCTCTCCGGAAGTCGTCGGAACGCTCTGGATTGCGCCGATCCTTGATGAAGGCGGGATCATGCATGAGGCGCGTTTTGTTCATTTCGTGATCCAGGAAGGGCAGTGGCGCCAGTGATGAGCAAAACCAACTCAACAAGCCTGAGCGGCAAAGCAGCCCGCATGGTTTCGATCAGGCAAGAGCGCCGCAATGCCGGTTTTGTCGAAGTGACGGTGTGGCTCCCTGTAGAGGAAGTTCGCCACTTCCGTGACCAGGCTTGGCAAGTAGTTGAAGCCGTAAGCCGCTCTTTTCCACGCAATACCCTATTGGGCCAAAAACGCCGTCAGAGGGGCAGGAAATGAAAATTGTTCGTGACATAATGGACGGTCTGTTTGGGGATGTCCCGTGGACAGAGGAAGAGCCTGACCTGATGGAGGGTGATGTGCTCTCCGACATTCTGCCGTGGCGGGTCTATGATCCGGAACACAAGCTCTACCACTTTACCCACGGCAGCGGCTTCCTCATGGAAGTGGGGGCGTCGATCGGTCAAAACGATTTGGCGGAGAACATCGGCGGTGTCATTGCCGCCAACCTGCCGTCCGGCGCCACTTTTCAGGTGCTGAATTGGACCTCTCCCGCCATTGAACCGGTTGCCGGGCGCTGGAAATCGGCGCGCCTTGGCCGGTCGGCTCTGATTGACGAAATGGTCAATCAGAGGGTGTCTCACCTTCAGAATATGCGGTTCGGCATTGAAGAAGACGGTGCCCGTGCAATCCCCTTCGACAGGCACATCTTCGTCGCGGTCTGGCAGGAAGGGGAAGAGTTGGGCATCGAGGACGAAAAGCGCCTCAAGTCCATGCGCTCGGCCCTCAGGAATGTGTTCAGCACAGCCAGCTGGTCGATGGATGTGGAACCGCCGCGGTTCCTCGCCCTTTTGAGGGAGCTGTTCCACGCTGCCCGCCCGGAAGGGAGCGGTGAAGACTGGGACCAGGAAGCCTATGACGACAACATGCCGCTCAACTATCAGCTGCCCGGCGCGTCCCTGCGGGTTGGCAGCCAGGCCCTTCAACTCTCCGGAAGCCCAGAGCTGGCGGCTACTGTCTCTTCGGTGAATGCTTACCCGGGGGAATGGGTCTTTGGCCTTGGCATGGCCCTCAACGGCGATCCCGCCCGGCTGATGGACCGGCCGCTCGGCCCGGTTCTGACATCCTTCACGCTGAAGGCGATGCCAGGGCAGAAAGCTGGTGCGTTCATTCTGAAGAAACGGGGCATGGCGGAACACGCTGCCAACAGTTCCTTTGGCAAGTTTGTCCCGAATTTCGCGGAGAAAAAGGCAGAGCTGGACGGGCTGGCGGCTGAAATCCAAGCGGGCGAACGCCTCTTTGAAACACTCTATACTATCGTTGCCTACGCCAGGGGCGGTGCAACAGAGGCGCAGATGGCGGCAGGCGAGGTGGAATCCATCTACCGGCGCCAGCGGATCAAACTCTCCAAAGACACTTTCCTGCAGCTTCCCTTGTTCCTTGCCAGCCTGCCGTTTGGCTGCTCGGGCCGGATGATGTCCGACTTCGGGCGGCAGATGCGTATGCGGCTTATGAAATCGACAGCGGCAATGGCCTTCCTTGAGGCTCCCCCAAAGAAGTGGTCCGCCCCTATGATTAGGAAACGGAGGACCATAGATGGCGACCAAGAGGCCCAAGCCTGAAGAGATTGTCGTGAAGTTACGGCAGGTTGAAGTCTTGATGGGGCAAGGCATGCCCCGCATAGATGCGATCCGTCAGATCGGCGTTACGGAACAGACCTACTATCGCTGGAAAAAGAAGTACGGCGGAATGGGCACGGAACAGCTTAAAGAACTAAAGCGGCTGCAGAAGGAAAACGAGCGGCTTCGCCGGGCGGTTTCGGACCTGACACTGGACAAATTGATCCTGTCCGAGGCCGCAAAGGGAAACTTCTGAGCCCCTCCCGCCGCCGGGCCTGCATTGATCATGTGCGCAGCCAGATGAAGGTTTCCGAGCGTCGCGTTTGCCGCGTTCTGGGCCAGTACCGGTCCACACAGCGGCGACTGCCTCAGGGGCGTGCTGACGAGGAACGCCTGGTCGCCGACATGATCGAGCTGACACGTCAATACGGCCGATACGGCTACCGCCGGGTTGCGGCCCTTCTGCGGGACGCTGGCTGGCAGGTGAATGACAAACGTGTCGAACGTCTATGGCGGCGGGAGGGGCTGAAGGTTCCAATGAAGCAGCCCAGGAGGGGACGGCTCTGGCTCAACGACGGATCCTGTGTCCGGCTGCGTCCCGCATATCGCAACCATGTCTGGTCGTACGACTTTGTGCATCACCGAACGGATGATGGCAGGGCTTTCAGAACATTGAACATTCTGGACGAGTATAGCCGGGAATGCCTTGCGGTCCGAGTGAAGCGGAAGCTGAATGCAAACGAGGTCATCGATGCACTGACGGATCTGTTTATCCTACGTGGCGTGCCAGCATACATTCGGTCGGACAATGGCCCTGAGTTCATTGCTGAGGCCGTCAGAGGCTGGATCAAAGCCGTCGGGGCCAAGACCGCATACATTGAGCCTGGATCACCCTGGGAGAACGGATACTGCGAGAGCTTCAATGGGCGGATGCGGGATGAATTGCTGAACGGTGAAATCTTCTATTCGCTACGCGAGGCCCAGATCATTATCGAAAGCTGGAGAAAACACTACAACACTAAACGGCCCCACAGTGCTCTGGGCTACCGCCCACCTGCGCCAGAGGCCATCGTCCTGATGGACCAAAGGCCAACCATGCACTAACTTTCAATTTGGACCACTCAAGTGGGGCTACTCATAGAGAGGATTCTGGGAAGATGTTTGGTAATCATTGATAAAAACTTCTTTAAGTTGCACCCATAGATTCAGGCAATCCAGGTGGGAAGTATCCAAAAAAACGAAGCGAAATCAAGTGGTTGTTGAGAAACAATTGATCGGTGTTTTAAGGCAAGTGCTCAAGCGTTGCGTTATTACACCGTTTGCAAAGCTTGCTTCCCGCGCTTGGCCGCCTTTTGTACTTACCGCAGCAATCGACAAATTGGGCTCTTCACGGTCATCGTAAGCAGCGCAGCATCCAGCCGATTAGGTTCCGGCTAGGCGTTGAGGACGGCCCTTTGCGGACATTACTCACAACCCGGCGCCGCACTGCAGCGGTCGCCAGAGCGGGCATTGGCAACCGGCTGCAGCATTTCATCCCAAGCAATGCCTCCTTGGGACTGTGTCGACATTCGCTGCAAGTGCAAAAACTTGCTCCCTGACATTGATAACCTATCCCGGCCAAAGTTCGCTTGATCACAGCGTGCGCCGCACAGCCTTCCCAACTTATCCAACCACAGCACATTTTAACCCGTTGGCCTCCAGCCGTTCAAGAGGGATCGCCTTCTGGAGCCAACGCCCCTGACGACACAGGTGTTCATCCACACCTAGCCAAAACGAACAACTTCCCAAACCAGCATACCTAAAAGTTGTGTCTTGACTGACGGGTTGCAATCGACATCATTCAAAAGGAGAATTTGGGTAACTGAAAGATTGACGTGACACTGCTAGGACTCTCACACCCCCGCGCCATTACGAGAATACCAGATCCGATACACGGTGTTGTAGAGCTTACCCTCTTTGATCGAGATCTTGTGGACACGCGTTCTTTCCAGCGTTTGCATTTTGTCCTGCAGCAAAGTGTAAACTACGTCTCCTTTCCAGCAAACAAGAACTCGAGATTCCCTCACTCGATTGGAACTGCGCATCTTTCAGGTCGCTTGTTTTCAGCGGGTCTTTCAAACGCTAGCGCGACTGATTTGCGCGAATTTCTTGAACGCGCTGGCGATTTCCTTTCGCAATTGATTTTTCACATTTGGCCAAGCCAACGCGGGGTCCAAGCTAGATCCGGGAAAAGATCAAAGGGGGACAAACAGATAGAAGAGTTGCTGCAAGCGCACAAGGACACCATATCCGGCTGCAGCAGCTTTCTACACGCTCCTCTAATGCGAGGTGACGGGGCGACCGCGATCAAAGAGGGATCTCGAGTAGATCCAAGTGAACTTGTAGACAGCAAGGAAAAATTACCAGCTGGCTTCATAATCGACACCTATTGGCAGGCCATTAGAATTTATTCGTTATCACACGATATCGGTCACTTGCCAATGAGTTACGCTTTTGAAGAATCCGTGATACATTTTAAAGACATAATTCCTCCGTACCAAGCTGGCGATGGCGGTGACTTTGAGGATCCAAGCAATTTAATTGCGCAAGCAAGGTCAGAAATGTCACAATTTTCGTCTGAAAATGACGACACTGAAAATAATGCTGAAGATGACTTTTACACCTTGCTAGAAGAGATGCTGGACATCTCTCAGGAAGAGGTCAGGGAAACAATACAAAACAAAGCCCTACATGAGACGCGATCGTACGGAATCTTGAACAACTACTTGATCAAAGCTCAGTCTTTTGACGGCTGCTTGAAGGGGCAAAAAAAGAAAACAAGGGAAGCAATATCGAAATACAGCTGCCTTATTAATAATCTGGCACTTTGTATAATTTACTCCCACAGCTTTCGTGAGAGGCCAATTTCAAAACCTCCAGCCAAGCATTCATTTCTGTTGGCCATAAGGCAACTCGTAGATGGAGAGGTCGATGGAGATCGTCTTGATTATACACTCCGAGACTGCCATGCAGCGGGCGCTAGATTTGGGGAATTCGATTGCGAAGGTATCGTGAGAAACTCACTTCTAGTCTCGAAGATGAGAAAGTCGGAGGTGCTATTCTCCTTTGGGTTTGGTCCACGCGCAGTTTCAGGGATTGAGCAATTTTTTGAAGCCCGCTACCAGAGCTACAAATACCTAGTTCATCACAGAACGGCTAGCCGTTCGAACAAGGCAGTTGAGGCAGTTCTTGAACGATTGTTTGCCTACGCGTTCCTGAACCCAGGTGCAGAATCCGCCAAGAGCCTAGAGCGGTTCGGTTTTCTCGGAATCGAGTACCGAGGGGCGAAACCAAAAGTCTCGAACATTCTTCCTGCGTTAACGGACAATACTGAGAGGCTAGACGATGCCGCGCTTCGAACACTGCTCCACGAAATTCTGAGACAACAGACGCTAGATGACGAAGAGAAACCGGACAGCGAGCCCTCTGAAGGCAGCTCAGAAGGTAAGTCACATAGCCGTACGACCATCCTTGAGGCGGAAATCAGCACACTTTGCAAAGTCGTGTTGTATCGAGAGTTGCAACATACAGTCACCCTCTTCAAAGATGAGACCGGTGATAGCATCCTACGTGATCGCTTAGGAATGGATGATGCCGAAGAGAGAGCTGCGTTTCTTTCCGACCGAGAAGGAGATATGGTTGAGTTCATGTCGGGGCTTCGTGAGAAAGTGACTGTGATGGCTTGCGATGGCGAGATTCCGCCTGTCTCCTTGTTTTATGAAGTCGTGCGCCCCAAGTGCTTCGTCAGCAGAAAGGAGGAGGCAAGTTACGTGGAAGAGTTGGTCTGGGTATCCGATCCATCAAAGGGACCGATACGATTGGATAGCTTAGATGTTTCACCGCAGCTCGCTAGGATGGCAACATCCAGAACCAATGGGGGGCAGATTCGCCTCTACGCCACCTCGTACAACTTAAAGCTAAAAAGCGATGTAGTTTTTCACCTTGAAAACCTCGTTCTTAAAGCTTTGGAAGCTGAATTGAGTAAGTATAGAGCGCCCGCTGCGGCAAAAAAAAATTGAGAAGGGACGGAGAGGGCTATGTTTAGAATGGGTGAAGGGGAGTTCGCAATGTGCACAGATTCGACCAAGCAGGAAATTTTGTTTCTCAGGGCTTTGTCCGGAACTGAAATTGATCTATCTGAGTCCGACTTGGCGAGAGAAATGAGGCGACTTGCTGACGTGGCCCAATGGGGTAGCTATCTCCACAACACCCCTAAACCAATAAAAGAGTTGTGCAGGCTGCAAGAGCAATTTGGGCGCGTTCGCAGAGTTGCGCCCGCCAGATGGGTTGCCAGCAGCGAAGCTCTGGCGTACGTTGAGAAAATCTCCACCCGTTACATTTCAGAAGACATCAACAGCAAACTGCGAAGAGCAGCTTGTCCAGCTTGAAACGGAACATTCTCCGCTAATGAGCTACTCCCCTCTGTTTGGACAGGTTTTGGCGTAATTTAAGCTACTCTCTGCTCCTGCTGATCGGGTTGGATTTCTTCTTTTCGCGGCCAATTGACCACGGCTGGCGGTCTGCCGCAAAGTGCGGAATGAGGGCGTTTGCGGTTGTAGAAGTCGATCCATTTTCCGACGCCCGCCTTTGCCTCTGATCCAGTCTCCCAGGCGTGCAGGTAGACGCATTCGTATTTCAGGCTCCGCCAGAGCCGCTCGACGAAGATGTTATCGAGGCACCGGCCCTTGCCATCCATCGAGATGCGCACGCCGGAGCGGCGCAGACGATCTGTCCAGGCAAAGGACGTGAATTGGCTCCCCTGGTCGGTGTTCATGATCTCCGGCGGGCCGAAGCGGTGGATGGCCTCATTCAGAGCCTCGACACAGAAGTCGGCTTCTAGGGTGTTCGGGATGCGCCAGGCCAGAACCTTGCGGGTATGCCAGTCCATGATCGCTACCAGGTAGAAGAACCCGCGCCGCATGGGCAGGTAAACGCCAAATTGGCTTGCCAGCTCAGCAACAGTCCGCTCGCCCTTCAAAGCCTCAAGCGCGACCTTGGCCTTGAACTCAGGCGAATTGTTCTTCCGTTTCGACATCTCTGATCTCCTTCTCGTCGAAGAATGGTAACCGCCCGATTTGAACCGCCTGCTCGTGTGTCCTGGAGATTGGTAAGAAACGTCCATAAAGACGTCTTTAATGACGTCTCCTACAGGGAGGGAGGCAGCTGTGCGGGGCGAAATTCTTGGCTTGGAGCGTCGGCGCCGCTGGAGTGACGACGAGAAGTTGGCGATTGTGCTTTCGGTCGGGGTGAACGGCGCGACCGTGTCGCAGGTCGCACAGCGCCACGAGATCAGGCGGCAGCAGATCTATGCCTGGCGATACGAGCTGAGGAGGAAGGGGCTTCTGACGCCAGACGACGCGACGCTATTCCTGCCCGTCGATATTACGTCGCCGCCGGAACCGCAGGAAGCGTGCGCCCCTGAAGCGAGCTTGGCGTTGATTGAGGTGGTTCTACGCAATGGTCGCAGCTTGCGGGTCGATGCCCATGTGGATGCGGCGGTGCTGACCCGTTTGATCCAGGCGGTGGAGGCGGCATGATCGGCCCGGGAACCGGCATTCGCGTTTACCTGGCCTGCGGTCACACTGATATGCGCAAAGGTATCGCGGGGCTTTCAGCGATCGCGCAGGATGTCTTGAGGCAGCGGCCATCGAACGGTGCCGTGTTCGCGTTTCGAGGGCGCCGCGGCGACAGGGTGAAGCTTCTGTATTGGGATGGCCAGGGCTTTTGCCTGTATTACAAAGTCCTGGAGAAGGGTCGTTTCCCATGGCCTGCGGCGACGGATGGCAGCGTGCGTCTGACCGCCGCTCAATTGGCCATGCTCTGGGAGGGGATCGACTGGCGCAGGCCGGATTGGGGCGCGCCACCAGCCCGGACGGGCTGATTTATCTCCCTGGAATCGTTTGTTTTTATGGCGTCCGACCTTGGAGAATGGTATCCACCACCATGTCCGTAGAAGCCACGCCTCTCCCCAATGATCCCGCCGTTCTGAAGGCGATGATCGCCGCGTTGCAGGCGGAAAACCAGAAGATGTCCGCCAGTTTGCGGGCGCATGATCTGCTGGTTCAGGCGCTGCGCGTCCGGATTGCCAGATTGCAGAAGCAGAAATTCGGCTCCAGTTCGGAAAAGATCGAGCGGGAGATCGAGCAACTGGAACTGGCGCTGGAGGACCTGCAGGTTGCGCTCGCCGAGGCGGATGAACTGCCGCCGGAGGGCGACGATGAGCCGGAGACGGACAACCAGACCCCGGAACCAGCCGAACCGCGGGAGTCGAGGCGCCGCCGTCCGAAGGTGTCGCAGGACACGCCGCGCGAACGCCGCGAGCTTGACCCCGGCGACAGTTGCCCGGATTGCGGGGGCGATCTGCGTGTGGTCGGGGAGGATGTCAGCGAGCTGATCGACATGATTGCAGCCCAGCTGAAGGTCATCGAGATCGCGCGTATCAAGAAATCCTGCCGGCGCTGCGAGCGTATGGTTCAAAGCCCGGCACCCAGCCGTCCGATCCCACGGAGCATGGCGGGCCCGAACCTTCTGGCTTATGTGCTGACCTCGAAGTTCGACGACCACGTGCCGTTGTATCGTCAGAACGAGATCTTCGCCCGCATGGGGGCAGACATCCCGGACACGACCCTGGTCGACTGGTGCGGCGGGGCAATGAAGGCGCTGGCGCCGCTGATCGAGAAGATCGAGGCCGAGATCATGGCCAGCAATCTTCTGCACGCAGATGACACGCCCATCCGGGTTCTCGATCGCGGCCGCCGCGACAAGGGGCTCGGAAAGGGCGTCAAGAAAGGCCGGATCTGGGCCTATGTCCGGGATCAGCGCCCATGGGCGGGCACGGCCCCGCCCGGTGCGGTCTATCACTTTGCCCCGGACTGGAAGGAAGAGCATGTCCTCGCCCATCTTGGCGAGACCAGCGGCATTCTCCAGGCTGATGGCTACAAGGGGTATGCCAAGCTCTATGCCGCGGACCTGGACGGCAAGAGCCAGTTCCGGGAGGCCGCGTGCTGGGCGCATCTTCGCCGCGACTTTCACGATGTCTGGACCGCGACGAAATCCGCAATCGCGCGCGAGGCGCTCGACCGTATCGGCAAGCTCTACGACATCGAACGAGAAATCAGCGGCAAGCCTGCCGAACTGCGGCTGGCCGTGCGCCAAAAGGAAAGCAAGCCCAAGGTTGATGCGTTCCGGGACTGGGCCGAAAGGCAGCTCACCCGTATTCCCGGTAAGAGTGATCTGGCCAAGGCGTTCCGCTACGGGCTGAGCCGTTGGGCTTCATTCACGCTGTTTCTGGAGGACGGGCGCGTGGCCATCGACAACAATCCCGCCGAGCGCGCGCTGCGGCCCATTGGCGTTGGCAGGCGGAACTGGCTATTCGCGGGTTCGGATACCGGCGGTGAAACGCTCGCCCGCGCCATGACCGTCATCGAGACGGCAAAGATGAACGGCCTCGATCCGCAGGCCTACCTCGCAGATGTCTTGGACCGTATCCACGATCACATGGTCAACCGGCTGGCCGAATTGCTCCCTTGGAACTGGAAGCCGGCAGATCAGAGCCGCAGCGAGGCTGCGTGATGGCAGCGACGACCTACGTCTGCTCCATCGCCCATGTCGCCAGCCTGCTGGGCGAGGATCCTGGACTTCTCGAGGCCATCGTCAGCAACGACGACAACCTCTCCTACGGCAACATCGTCAGCGTCCACATCGGACGGGACGACTACATTACGGCGCTGACCGACGAGGGCATCGACGAATTGCGCGACATGCTGGCATCAGCACGAGTGTCCGTTGAGGCTTGGCACAGCTTCCTCGAAGACTTCGTCGCTGAGCCCGGCATCATCGCCCGCGTCAACAATCAACCGCTGCGGTAAAAATCGGGCGCTTACGAAGAATGGCTGACCAAACAAGGTTCTTCATGGATTTCGGGATGCGGCTTCCTAAGACGTCCGTGAGTGGTCGGATTGGTCCGCCATCGCCCAATCCAAGATCGGCTTTCCGTGGTTCGCGTCAGTTCGTGTACTTTGCAGCATGAGTGACTTTGGGCTCATGCCGCTAGTTCGCCGCGCCTTGCGTGAATGGCTGGTCTCCGAGACAGCGGCCGTTCGCCTGGTCGGGCTTGGACCAGCAGTGAGGCCGGACTTTGCCGCCGCTGCCCTTCCAGGTGATTGCTGACGCAGCATTCGCTTGCAGTTGCGGCACGCTCATCGCTGCGTTGTAGCCGATGTCGCGAAACCGGCCATTCAAATCCACTCTGAGGCGCGGAATTCAAACCGCCCTTTCGCTGCAGCCAGGACCTGCTAACGAGGAGCGGGACAAAACGACCGATCAATGAATCTCCGCTGCAAGAAACGCAAACCCGTGTTAACTCTTGCGCATGGCAACGGCATCAACACAAAGCAGACCAGCAATACCGTACGCGCTAGCGATTGCCGGTGTTCTGTTCGCATCAGTTTGTTTTGGATTGGTTCCCTACTTCAGCCGGGGGCTGACCGAGCAGGGCGTCGCACCATATGCCGTCGCATTCTATCGCTACATCGTAGCTGCAATTCTGCTGCTGCCTGTTCTCTTTAAGCATCGTCAAGCGTGGCGCGAAATTAGTTGGGGTCTTTCAGCTGGGGCGGTGATGGGGCTGGGGTGGATTGGCTATGTGATGGCTCTGGAGACACTGCCCGCATCGACAGTGGGCGTGCTTTACATGACCTACCCGGTTTTCACGCTGGTCATTGCCTGGGCTTTCTTCTCCGACGCACCTACGAAGCGCGCTTTGCTCGCCTCAGGCCTCATTACGGTAGCGGCCATTATAGCAGGCTCGCCTGCATCGGTGCCCCTGCAGCACATTCCAATGCTTTTGTTGTCGTTGGCAGCCCCCTTCGGCTTTGGCTTCGGTATTTGTGTTTTGGTCCACAGGCTGTCCCGGATCCCGCCGCTTGCACGCATTGCCTCCGTTTCCTTGGGATCGGTTCTTGGGCTTTTGCCGCTGATGGCGGGTGCGAACATCGCAGAGTTGCTCCCGGCGGGGCAGTCCGACTGGGTATTAATTGTCGGAATTGGTTTGATCACGGCACTTGTGCCGCAGCTCGTATACACGATCTG
This sequence comes from Leisingera sp. ABM4_103, assembly GCF_056158685.1. NCBI lineage: Bacteria > Pseudomonadati > Pseudomonadota > Alphaproteobacteria > Rhodobacterales > Roseobacteraceae > Leisingera > Leisingera sp. ABM4_103. Next base: position 14,321 of record NZ_JBSWTU010000006.1, read on the forward strand.
TTCGCCCCTGATAGGCGCTTCCCAAACTGCGGTCGTCGGAAGCATCGAATTACCGACGATGTTTGCGGTTGGAGTTATTGCATTTGATGAAGTCATCACAATGCACCAAGCCGTAGCCTGCGCCCTGGTTTTGGGTGCGATAGCGATTACCAGAAGCCGGAAGACGCGTACTGTAACAACAGTTATTGCGAGAAAGCCCAAAAAGTAAGTTCGGGCTCTGCGCCCGCTTTCGCAGTGTTTTACCCGAACGCTAGCTATGGAAGCGCCAATGTCGGCGCATCGGATGAAGTCGCAGAGTCTCAGGTACATAGCCTTCGAGGCCAACGGCAGGTTCCAATCCTGCCCTCAACCTCGATCACGCCGCAATGGCATTGGGCGGCTCTGAGCCAAACCTACTTCCTAAGCGGTACAGTTTTAAGGGAATTTAGCTTGCCAGCGACCAGCTCGACCAACTCCAACGCACTTATCGTTCCGGTTATCGGAAGTGTCCCAATGTCAGCTACGTCCAGTTGCTCAATGACCCGCCGATCAGCATGCGTGGCGACCCTCATGTGGGGTTGATAAGGAAATTCAGATTTCAATTCAGCGCGGTGCAGCCCCTCATACAGCTGATTGTGCAGTTCTGTCAGCAGGTCTTTGCCTTTGCCACAAAGCAGAAAAAAGTTTGTGTGTCTCTTCAAAGGGGTCATACACGACTTTTCTGTTCGAAAACTCAACTGCAAGCTCGGGTATCTTGCCGGACACGCTTTCGCAGTGCGTGAGAACGCCCTTTGGGTCCGCATGTCTCAATCCAAACACCAGCGTTATGTGCGGAGGAACCAGCTTTGCTCTTTCCGGTTCGTGAGAAGAACGAAAGCGATCAATTTGGCAGGCCGAGCGCGGTTCAAATTCAGAGTATGCCAATACATAAGTCTTCGGACAACATTGGAACGTTGGGGCGAACACTTCAATTGCAGGAGTTCCGGCTCCCGGCCCTGGAATGTAGAGCGCTATGTGGTGCAGACGCCTAACAATTTCTTATTCTTCCCTAGCAAGCTGTAGCTCCTGTGACCTTGGGGCTTCCCTTTATGAGCGCTTAGCACTCTAGTCAGAAGCGACTACTTGCAGAACGTGGGAAACCGCAACCAGGTTCCGCTCCTCATCGTGGTAGACGACAACTGTCAACCCTTCGTAGGAGCCGATGACGCGTCGCTCATTTCGCCGGACCTCGGCGATCTCATCCGCCTTTGCCAATCTGACCGGTAGTCTGCCGCTATCCATCCCGCAGCCCCTAACTGTGCTCGTCCTGCGCATAGTGCGCGATCAACTGGGCCTGACAATTCGGGCAATCGAATTCGTCCCCTTTCGCAGGCACTGCGTCAAAAGCTATGTCCATTTTGATCTGGCACACCGGGCACTCGAAATTTGCCGAGCAGGCACCATCAGCTTCATGAAACCGGAACACTTGCCGTGACCTACTCTGGGCTCAAGTTCCAGAAGCAAGCACCAAATCCTGCAAAGTACCCGAGTCCTGCACACATGACATAAAGCTCCAGCATTACCCACCCCAAAACACCGATAAACCCAAAAAGCGTGTGATTGCAGCTCATAACACTTTCAGATTGAAATTTCAATAAAGGTGTAAGTATGGCATTTTATCCAAAGGACAAACCTGGGTCACGCATGCGGTGATGGAGCGAACCCGCTGGGCTTCACGGCAAACACGCCAGCCTTTCCGAAAATCCAAGTCTACAGCGAGACGACTTTGCGTGGCTGCTAGCCCGCGCAAGGCCGCTAGTTGTCAGCAGAGGCACAGCTGCCTGTTCCGCGCTGTTGCGCCCGGCTCCCGCCCGCCTCAGAGGCCAGCACGGTGATTTTCAGGTTCTGTATATTCAAAATAGCGCGGAAATGTACCGTGGTCGGCGCAGGTCCGCCGAGGTCGCCCGGATGCTCAACCTCCCAGCGCAGGACGAAAGAAGCCTGGCTTTTCCGCTTCAGACTAGCCAGAACCGGCTGCCCGTAGGCCGTCTCGATCCAGCTGTTGTTGACCGCAGCCAGTCTCTGATCCGCAAGCATCTGGATTGAAATCTCGGATGGCAGATGGCCTTTGTTTGAAATCGGCATCACGTCGCAGGAAAGAGTCTCAACCGCAGCCGCATTGCCTGGGATCCCGGAAGTGGAAAGGAACGCGGCCACAGCGGCCAGTAAAAGTTTTGCCTGCATCCAAATCTCCTACACCCATTCGCTCCGCGTGATGGAGCACGCAAAGCTGCTTTTGAATGTCAATTGGCCCTGGATAGCGCAGCACTCATAAGGCTGGCTGATCAAGGCCATTGAAGTGCAGGTGAGAGATTCGGCTCGAGCTCTCCCAGAAGGGTATCTGTCGCGAAACAGCGTCACAAATATTGCGTGTCTAAAATCTTAGCCACTGTGAACAGGCTGCATCCAACCGCTACTAGGTTGATAGCAAGCGAGACCTTAACGCTTCATTTACTAGACTCGCGCAAAAAGGGAGCAAGAGAGATTTCGTTCTCCCTCACCATCTAGGCAGATGACTCCTGTGGGCGCTTTTAACGAGCGCCCACCGGCTTGCTCCGCCAATCAGGCAAGAGCGAATGCTAGTCAAGTCACCGCAAAATCCAAGTCATGAATACCGCCGTCAACAGTGACACCCTGCCAGCTTGCCCTGGGGAACCCTGTTGGTTTCCTCATGCAGGGAAGAGCAACCCGCGGTTAATCAGTGTCTTTTGTTAAGTATTGCGGCTTGCTCTGCCCCTACACTGATTGACGTTTACAATCTGGCGCACGGCGCAACGGCTGCTCCGATCCCAATGTCGATGGGGCTTCCGCTTGAAGCATGAGTTGGTAGTTTCTGACGGTCTGTGGATAAAGGTGCTGATGTCAGACACGCAAGTTTGTGGCTGGTTGGCTGCACAGAACTTTTACTTTCCGCCCGGCGAGCATGAGCGACCCCGGTGATCTGCTATAAGGACGAAGGTTCGCAATACGGCGGCCTGCAGCCATTGCCCCCAGCGACGGAAGCGGCGGCTTTGTCCCGCATTGCAGTCGTTCGTTCCCGGGGATTGTTGGATTATAGGGTTTTGGCTTCCGGCTCGTCGACCTCGGAAAGGATCTCCATGATTTTCCCCCGGTGCTCGATTTTGAGTGCCACTGCCGCCGGGCCAATTCCATAAGCGCCGCGCTCCTTCTTGGAAATTATGCTGAGGTGGATAATTGAGGCCATCGCAGCACTGGCGCGGTCGGGATAAACTCGGCCATCGTCGGCCAGGTAGGATGACCTTTCTTCATGGTTACTCCGGGCGGCGGTTTTAGGACTCGGTTTCGGCGAGTTTGGTATCAAGGTCCCCCGTGGCCCCGGCGCCGTGGCCATCGAGACCGAACAGCAGGAACTTCCCGCAGTCGGTCTTGCCAACGGCGTTGAATGGGCCAATGGCGATGATGGTGACCGGCTTGCCGTTCTGCCGCGAGTATCGTCAGCGCAGCTCTAGCGTGGGGTTTCCCACAGGTTCCTCCGGACGGTTAATGGATTCGGCGCGGCCCACGCAAGCAGGCTTGATCCAGAACTGCTCTAGTGGGCCGCTGCTCCCGCCAAGTTCCTGGCGGGCATTCTTAGGGAGATATTACGCCCGCCGCAAACATCCAGAGATAGTATTGCGCCTTACGCGATTTCCGTGCGTCAGCCTCGTCTCGCGGGCTTTGTTGGATTACTTCAGTTAAGGATTGTTACCAAAATGAACCGCGCCGGATTTGCCGGAGCTTATTCTATGAGATGGCTTGCTATGCTCACGGTTTTGGCTCTTGCACTTGCGGCGCCCGCAGACGCTCAGAGACGTAAATACGTCCCGCGCGTCCGGGAGGTTAAGCGGTTGGCGGAGAAATATGGCCCAACCCAACAGAGCATTGGCTTGGGCCAGCAGGTCAGTGTGAAAGAAACCTTTTCACCCAAAAATAATCTGCATTGCCTTCTCGAAGTACTCAGGCGCATACGCCACAAAAATTATTGCCCCTCCAGCAAGCCCAACTCCCTTTGCCTTCATGGCAAGTTGTTCGTCAGCAAACAATTTCAGAGTGTTCTTGCGGAATTCCTCAGGCGTCATATCCTCAAGCGGCTCTTGCTTTACAGCGATCTGGGTAATTCGATGAATTTCCTTGGCCGCTTTTTGCGTGTCACCATGGCTTAAATTCAATGCAAGGAGTGCTTCCTGGTTTCTTACGGAAGGAAAGAGAAGAATTGGGAGCTGATCTTCAGCAATCGAAAACTCGTCGATAACTTTCTCAGCGATATCTATTCTGTAGTTATGATGGTATGGGTCGAACTCACCGTTCAAAGAAATCTCGTCGCTTGGAAACAGCATGTGGAATTTGCTGCCTGCAAGCCTGTTGAAACCGTCCCTTAGCCTTGCAACAGCATCGAACATATCTGGCTGAAAACCCGCATCCAGGTAGATCGCGTAGAGGACATGATCCTCTTCGAATTGCTTGAGTTGTTCTAAACTGTTGGCTCCAATCATCTCAAGTCCTCCAGTCATCACTACAACCGGATTATATCACAAATGGCTCACGGCGAATACGGCAGTTTATGTCTTAAGGTTGAGTGCATCTCTTGGCTCGGGCGGTTTCTGGACTCTTGGCTGCGGAGGTTGGCGCAGGGCAGCTTCGAGCCCGGAGCAGGCCTTTGCGGACCGGAGATTTGGCACAGGAAACGTGCTAATATCCCGGTACATATGTTCGCCAAGAAAGGAGAGAGACCAATGAAACCTCTTTTCGCAAGCCTTTCTGCGACGGCACTTTGTGTTCTGCCTGCGCTCGGATCCCATGCCGGGGAAGTAGCAAATGCAGCGCGTTCGGGGGATGTCGCCGCGTTGACCGGTCTTCTTGCGAACGGCGCGCCGTCAGACGAGCCGGGGGTAGCCAACCCGCTTCACTTCGCGCTCATGGCGGGCCACGTAGAAGCGGCGCGCATTTTGCTGGAATACGGTGCCGATCCCAACGCCGATACCGCGCTTGGCACCCCGCTGATGGTGGCAGCAGGGCGGGATCGGACGGAGCTTATTGAGCTGCTGCTTGACTACGGTGCCGACCTTGAAGCCACCGGAGGGCGTGAAGAGCGCACGCCGCTTCACACAGCTGCCGCTTCAGGTGCGGTGGAAGCAGTCCGGGTACTCCTCAAGTCCGGTGCCAACCCGCTGGCGCGCGCAAAGTTCGGCGACCCGCCGTTGCATCTGGCCGCTCAGAAGAACCACACGGCAGTTGCTGAAATTCTGCGCGAAGTAACAATTTGGGAGCCGCCCCAACCGCCAACCGAAGGCGACCTTCAGGCGGCAGGCGAGGAAAAAGGCCGGGTCGCCGTTGATATGTGCAAGATATGCCACCCGCTTGAAGCGGGTGAAGTCTCCAAAGGGCCGACCTTGTGGAACATTGTTGGAAGGCCTGTTGCCGGTTCTGAAAACTACCGGTATTCCAACGCCCTGCGCCAGGACGGCGGAGTTTGGGATATCGCAAAGCTTGATGCATTCCTTGCAGATCCAAAGATGGCTTTGCCAGGTAACATGATGGCAACCAGCAATGATCGTGTCGAAATCGCGGATCAGGAAATCCGCTGGTCTTTAATTGCCTATCTCACAACCCTCAAGTGACGCTTTTTTCTTCGCCAAGTTGCAAGGGGCGTGCTCACCAGTCAACGGAAACTTCGTCCCGCTTTGCGGTCGCTCGTACCAGGCGGTTTCTGGACTCCTGCCTGCGGAAGTCAGCGAAGGGTAGCAACGAGCCCTCAGCCGTCATTGCTCAGGGTGCGTTCCTCGCTGGCGCACCAAGCCAGTCACAGCCCTTCTCGGACCTGCGAACCTGGCGCAGCGCCCGCTCCTCTGAAGGTACGAATTTGCGTGACCACCCTACTGAAAGCGGACGCTCGGAAATTCGTTGTCACAACTTGTGATGCTGAGGGGGACGCCGGTGAAGGGGTCTGTTGCACAAAACAGGTGATTGCCAAGGTTCCCCTTTCCCCGGACAGACTTATCCCGCAGGTTCTGTGATTGGAATGCCGAGCGCGGTGTAGCCGTTCAGAACGGCGATCCGGACCTGGAGTTCTGCGACCTGGCGGTCGAAGTCCCGTGCCATTAGCCGCTGGCCCAGCAGTTTCACGCAATGCATCTTTGTCTCGACGCGGCTCCGGCGGTGGTATCCACTCCAACGTCGCCACAGAGCGCGGCCCAGATACTTCGATGCTCGCAGGGCCTCGTTGCGAGCCACGGCTCCAGCGGTGACGGTCTTCCATGGCTTGGCGTTCTTGCGGGGCGGGATGACGGCATGAGCGCCGCGGTCGGCGATGGCGTCATGGCATTTTCGAGTGTCGTAGGCGCCGTCGGCGGTGATGCTCCCGATCTCTTCGTTCATCGGGATCTGGCTGAGCAGGTCGGGCAGAACAGGTGCGTCGCCGATGTGGCTTCCGGTGATCTCGACAGCGCGGACCTCCAGTGTTTCCTCATCAATCCCGAGATGGATCTTGCGCCAGACGCGCCGTTTCGGCCCCCCGTGCTTGCGGGCGTGCCACTCGCCTTCACCCTCGACCTTCATCCCTGTGCTGTCGATCAACAGGTGCAGCGGCCCCTTCGAGCCACGATACGGGATGTTCACGGCCAGCGTCTTCTGGCGGCGGCTCAGCGTGCTGAAGTCGGGCACCGTCCAGTCGAGGCCGACCAGGCGCAACAGGCTCTCGACGAAGCCCGTCGTCTGCCGCAAGGCCATGCCGAACAGCACTTTCATGGAAAGGCATGTCTGGATGGCGGCATCGCTGTAGGTTTGCTGTCGACCACGCCTGCCTGTCGGCGCGGCATCCCAGCACATCTCGGGATCGAACCAGATCGTCAGCGAGCCACGGCGCTTGAGCGCTTCATTGTAGGCTGGCCAGTTCCTGGTCCTGTAGGTCGGGGGCGTCGGTCTGCTCATGCATCCCAGCTACCACGCTGGATTCACGAGATGAATCCCTCACTCGATTTGTGCAACAGAGCCGTGGAGGAGCATTCGGTCAGCCCATGTTCGGCGCGGTATCCGGCTGGAATACTGTGCCATCGACCCAGATCCGATGGAGTATCACCGCAATACGGCGAGCCAAGGCAACCATCGCGCACTTGCGTCCACGGCGTTGTGCGAGCTGGGCTCCCCATTTTCTCAGCCACGTCGATTTGCCACGGTTCATCATGACCGTTGCGGCCTGGCACAGCGCCCGCCTGAGATTGGCATCCCCCGCCTTGGTGATGCCACCCGATACATCACGTTCGCCGGATTGGTTGCGCGAAGGCGTCAGACCGGCCCATGGACCAACTCTCTTCGAAGAGGAGAAGCGCGCCGGATCGTCCACTGCGGAGCAGAAAGTGAGCGCCACGACAGCCCCGATCCCAGGCATCGTCATCAAGCGGTAGCAGACAGGATCATCCTGGGCGAGCTGGCGAACTTGCTTTTCGAGGGTGGCGAGCTCCTTGCGCAGGGACGCTCTGGCGCGCAGCATCGGCCCTGCCGCGGTTTCCAGCATGGGGTTGCCGTCTGCCAGTTCCCGAACGCGGCTTTCAAACCTGCCGCGAGAAATTGCGCCGACCTTAAGGCCAAAGTTCCTCAGCAGCCCGCGCAGCGACATTTCCAAGGCGATCATGCCATGTTGAATGGCTTTCCGGGCACCGAGAACAGCGCGGACCTCCTGTGCCGAAACTGATTTGCAGTGGACCGGACGAAACCAGCCGAGGTGAAGCAGGCGCGCAATCCCCTCGGCATCCCGGCGGTCCGTCTTGATCGGCATGGCCTTCAGCGCGCCTTTCACCTGGCGCGTTTCCATGAGCACAGCGTCGAGGCCAGCGTCGGTAAGCCCTCGGTGCAGCCATTGCGACAGTGGCCCAGCCTCCAGGCCAATCGCGGCAATGCTGCCGTCCAGATCGCCCAGCCAGCGCGTCAGAATCTCGGGTTCGCTCTCAGCTTCTGCCTCTTTGATGATCTTGCCATGCTCGCTGATCACGCAGATTGCGGTCTTGGCCAATGACACGTCCAGTCCGACAAACAGTCTCGTCCCGTAGTCCTCCATGTGGATCCAATACGGGAGCGTCGGCAGCTGACCTGTCAGCATGCAAGCGGTAACGGGCTGTGTGCAACGCAGGCCCCGTTACAGCATCTCATAGCCAGTAGATGACAAGAGCGGCGAGAGCTATGGCTGAGAGGAAGATCTTTGGACACCGGTCGTATCGAGTGGCGACACGTCGCCAATCCTTCAGCCTGCCAAACATGATCTCGATGCGGTTTCGGCGTTTGTAGCGCCGCTTGTCATATCGCACGGTTATCTTGCGCTGCTTCCGGCCAGGGATATAGGCGCGTATCCCTTTGTCTTTCAACGCCTCTCTGAACCAGTCAGCGTCGTAGCCGCGGTCCCCGAGAAGCCACTCGACATCCGGAAGGCTGCTGAGCAGAGCCCGCGCGCCTATGTAGTCGCTGACCTGCCCGGCAGTGACGAACAAGCTGAGTGGTCGGCCATGGCGTCGCAGATCGCGTGCAGCTTCGTGTTCATGCCACCCTTAGTCCGGCCAATCAGGCGACCGCGCCCCCCTTTTTCACGCCCATGCTGGTCGCTGTCCGGTGCGCCTTGAGGTAGGTCGCGTCGATCATCACGGTCTTCTCTTCGCCATGCCCGGCAGCCAATCCAGCCATCATCTGTGCGAAGATGCCTTTGTCGCTCCACCGCTTCCACCGATTATAGAACGTCTTGTGGGGGGCGTATTCAGCAGGAGCGTCGCGCCATCGCAACCCATTACGATTGATGAAGATAATCCCGCTCAACACGCGACGGTCATCGGCACGCGGCTTGCCGTGGGATTTCGGGAAATAGGGCTCTAAGCGCGCCATCTGCGCGTCCGTAAGCCAGAAGAGATCAGACATGCTCACCGCTCGTTTTTCGAACCGTGAATCACGCTGACAGAAGGAAATCAATGGGTCCTGAGCCTATAGCAGAAAACAGCTTGAAACACGATCAGCGTACCGTCTGAAACCCTGCTGTCAATACCGCCTAAATAGTGAATAAGTTCAACTAGAAATGCAACTAAACACTTTGCGGGCAGAAGGAAACCTCTCTTCGAATTTTCAATCGCTGCGCAGTCTATGACCTAATCACCTTACTGCAAAGCGTAATAAATTTGACTTTTTTACAATCTTTGCAATACTGCGGGCAGGTGTTAGTGGTTTAAATGGTGAGTGGGGGCAGTTGTGACACTGGTCTATTCGGCTATTGCCGGACAAACCGTGGATGGTTTCAGGCAGGCAGATTTCATCACTTTCGACTTCAGTTTTTCAGCGTTTGAGTTTCGGTTGTCGGAAACTCAGACAGGCGTCGAATTGCGGCGTGGAAGTGTCATTACAACTTTTCTAGGCGCCACTCTTGAGGACTTCATCCATACTCCCGGTGCCGAACCGAAGCTGCGCTTCAGCAATGGAACCTTTTACTTTGTGGGCAGCCCGGACGATGACAATTTCACGGGCGGAGTTTCAAGTGATGTGTTCGATAATCTGAAGGCTGGAGGGGCGGATTCTGTTCTAGCCGATTTCGGGGCGGACATAATCTTTGCCGGAAGCGGGCTTACGGCGGATGATGCCATTGACGGGGGGGGCGGCAGTGACCGGTTGGTGTTTGAGGGCGTTATGGGAGAGTTCGTCGCCTTAGGTGCGACGACAGTCACCAATGTCGAAACCTTCGAGGCAGCCGTTGGCAGCCAGGTCAGAATTGGGCTGGCTGATGCAACGGTGAGCAGCCTGGCCAGCACGTTCTTTACCTACACCGCTGCAAGTCAGACCCAAGGCGATCTCAGCCATGTTGATGGCAGCGCGGTGCTTTCAAAAAGCTTGACGCTGACAGGCGGCGCAGGTGACGACACGCTGATCGGCGGCGGGCAGGATGACTCTCTTTCCGGCAATGACGGTGCCGACAGCCTGGCAGGGGGCGCAGGTGCGGATACGCTCAGGGGGGGACTTGGAGAGGACACACTGACCGGCGGAGCAGGCGACGACCTGTTTACCTTCAGTTTTGCCACCCCCAGGAGTGAAAGCTCACCCAACGTCGCAGACAAAATAACGGACTTCACGGGGCGCGGTGCGGCCGGGGGGGATCTGATTGAACTGCCGCAGTTTTCCAATTCAATACCGCTTGTATTCAATGGTCAGGAGTTATTGTTCACTTTTGTGCCGGGTGCTCCGTCCGGCGAACAGCTGCCGCCTGAATTGATTGGCGACGGTTTCGCCGATGTAAGTTGGCGCAGAGTCCCGTCGGGCCATCAGATTTGGGTTGACGCGGATGACGACGGGCAGTTTTCCGAAGCAGACATCCTGATCCACTTGGATGCGAACGGAGAAGGCGCAGCCCCCATTTCCGTCAGCGATTTCGCAAATTTGTTTCCGGTTGTGCGCCTCACCCAGGGGCCAGATGTGTTTCCTGCGGTGGCCGGCGGGAATGCCGGACCGGACACGGTCTTTGCTTTGGGGGGAAACGACAGCATTGCAGCAGGTGCCTCCAACGACGAGGTGCGGGCCGGCGGCGGGATGGATACCGTGGATGGAGGCGACGGCAGGGATACGGTTTACGGCGATGACGGTGCCGACGGCCTCAGTTCCGGGGCGGGAGATTCCGATTTTGTTTCAGGCGGCAACGGTAACGACACGATCCTTGGCGGACCGGGAAGCTTCAAGATTCTTCAAGGTGATGCGGGGGATGACAGCATAGTCGGAGGCACCGGAACTGAGGATATTTCCGGCGGAGCCGATAACGACAGCTTATTCGGCGGCGGTGCGAACGATACCTTGCGCGGCGGCGATGGCGATGACACGCTGGATGGCGGCGATGCGTCCGACTGGCTGTATGGCGGCGCAGGAGACGATTCACTCTTTGGGAATGCCGGCAACGACACGCTCGTCGTGGAATCAGGTCAGAACACTTTGACGGGCGGCACAGGGGCGGATTTCTTTTCCGTCAGCGCCAGCGGTTTTTTCACCTCCACGGCCAGCGTATCCAGTGTGATCACTGACTTTTCGCAGAGTGAAGGGGACCGGATCGATTTCACCGGTCTGTTCAGTGTCATACCGCTTGTGCTTCGCGGCCCGATTACAGATTCGGCGTTTTCCGGCACTGTCGGAGACACGCTGGGCGGTAGCGACCTTGGCACAGGTTTCTGGCAGGTGTTCACCTGGCAGTCAGGCCCAGATACTTGGGTTTATGTCGACAACAATGACAACCGTCAGCTCGACGGCACAGATCCGGCCTTTCTGCTCGAGGGCATAACGGCCAGCAGCATCAACGAAAGCTATTTCGCCGCCGACGACTTCACAGTCCGGGTTGGCAGCCCTGCGGGTGAAGTGATTGCCGGCAGCAGCGTGTCCGACACCATTTTTGGTGTTGGCGGCAATGACACAATCATCGGCAACGGCGGAGCGGACAGCCTGAACGGCGGCGACGGCAATGACTCTGTTTCCGGCGGTGCGGAAAATGATTGGCTGAACGGCAATGCGGGCAACGATACGCTGATCGGCAACGGTGGAATTGACTTTGTCAACGGCGGTTCCGGAGACAACTCAATCGACGTGACGGGCGGTTCGGGCTCCGGCGACGGCGGTGAAGGCAATGATCTGATGATCGGCGGGTTGTTGTCAGACAATTTCTTCGGCGGTGGTGGAAACGACACGCTGCAAGGGAACGGCGGCAACGATTTTCTCAATGGCGCCAGCGGCGACGATAGCATCTTTGGCGGTGGCGGGAATGACTCGCTGACACTGGGCGCCGGAAATGATTCTGCCGACGGTGGCGAAGGCAATGACCGCGTGAACTTCGGCAGCGGTTCCGACACAATCACCGGGGGTGCCGGTGCCGATTCAATATCCGGCGGACTTCAATCCAGTTCAGAGTTTGCCACACAACCGCAGCTTGCAGCCTTCACCAGAGTAACGGACTTCAACGTTGCAGAAGGCGACGTTCTCGAATTTTTTAATTCAGTTGGGAACCCGACAAGGCCCTTTGTTTTCACCGGACCGATTTCTGACGCAGGCTTCACGGGCACTGCCGGCGAAGCGCTGCCGGATGCAGGGCTGGGAACGGGGTTCACCCAGTTCTTTACCTGGGCTTCCAACGGCGACACTTGGCTCTTTGCGGATACGAACGATAACCTGGTGCTCGACAGCACCGATTTCACGATGCTGTTTGAGGCGACCCCAAGCATCGCCAAGGAAGCGTTTGTTGCCGGAACATTCACAGTCGAAGTCGGCAGCCCAAATGCTGATACTCTGACCGGCAGCAGCGGAAGCGACACGATTTACGGCGTTGGCGGGGACGATTCCATTGACGGCCTAGCTGGTTCCGACCGGCTGTTCGGGGGCGCGGGTAACGACACGATCCATGCTGGTCCTGGGTTTGATTCCGTAAACGGTGACGCCGGAGATGACTCACTGATCGGCAGTGACGATTTTGAAATCTTATTTGGAGGCGATGGCAACGACACCATCCTGGGCGTCGGTGGTGCGAACAATGGATTATACGGCGGCAACGATGATGACCTGATCATCGGCGGCACTTTGGCCGACGATATCAGGGGCGACAACGGCATGGATCGCCTGGAAGGGCGAGACGGTAACGATTTTATTGACGGAGGCAGTGGTGATGACACCCTGCTGGGGGGGCTGGGAAACGACCGGCTGTCAGGAGGCACAGAGAATGACAGCCTGGACGGCGGCGGCGGGGATGACACGCTGAACGGTTCCAAGGGCATCGACACGATAACGGGCGGCAGCGGCATCGACAGTTTTGCTTTCACTGTGCAGTTCAGCAGCGTCGTCGGCTTCCAGCCTACCCATGAAGCACCGACGCTGATTACCGATTACTCCCGCAGTGACGGCGACATTATAGACCTCACAAATTCGGTGGGCGTTCTAAGGCCGCCATTTGTGCTGCGCGAAGCCCTGGCGGCTGGTTTCACCAACACGGTTGGCGACACTTTGGGCGGCAGCGACCTTGGGGCCGGGTTCACCCAGTTCTTCAAGCATTTCGACGGCACGGGCACTTGGCTGATCGGCGACACCAACGACAACCGGATTCTTGATGCAACCGACTTCACGATCAAGCTTTCTGGGAATTTCCAGGACCTGAATGCGACCGACTTCGGGCCGGGAGACTTTGCGGTGATGGTTGGGACCCCCGATGGGGAGCTGATTGCCGGCGGCAGTGCAAATGACACGATCTACGGCGTGGGAGGCGATGACACGCTGGAGGGTCTTGGCGGCACAAACTCTCTGATCGGCGGCGAAGGCAATGATTCAATCGATGGGGGGGGCAGCGGCGACCGCATAGAGGGCGACGCCGGCGACGATACCCTGCTGGGAGCCTCTGGCAATGACAGCATCACCGGAGGGGAGGGCAACGACAGCATCGACGGCGGTCTTGATGCGGATGTCATCAGCGGGCTTGGTGGCAACGACACGCTGATCGGCGGGTTCGGCGTCGACCAGATGTTTGGCGGTGAAGGCAATGATGTCCTGAACGGCGGCAGTGATGACGATGATCTGCGCGGCGGTGCCGGAAACGACAGCCTGGAGGGGGAGGACGGAGCCGACCGCTTGTTTGGCGAAGGCGGCGACGACGCTGTGCTTGGCGGAGCCGGGACCGATACGGTTCACGGCGGGCCGGGAACCGACATAGTAACTCTCGGCACCGGTGCTGATACCTACTCAGTCGGCATTCTTGGTTTCGGCGCTCCCAGTCAGAGCTCCACCTTTGGCAACCCGGACATCATTACGGATTTCAGCCGCAGCCAGGGTGATGAACTGGCCCTTTTCAGCGCGATCAGCAACCCGCTGTGGAGCATCCAGTTCCGTGGCGAGGTCGGGCAGGGGTTTGAAGGATTGGGCAGCGGGTTCGGGCAGCCTGATCTGGGTGACAACATCATTGAATTGTTCACCTGGACGGAAAGCCTGACCAAAACCTGGCTGATCGGCGACATCAACAACAACCATTCCGCCGACGCGGACGACTTTGCCATTCTGTTCACTGGCGGTCTTGAAGAGCCTTTGAGGCGGCAGGACTTCGACGGGCTGACCAATGTTGCGCCCTTTGCCCGGGACGACACCATTCAGATTGCAGCATCGAATGCGTATTCCGAAAACCTTCGGCGTGACTGGGGCAGCGGAATAGACTTTGACCCGGAAGGCAATCAGCCCCGCATCGACCGTGTATTTCTGACAGACAGCCCCGGCGATACCGGAATAGCAATAAACGGGGCAATGACCATTGAACTCGGGAGCGTTTCAGATCCGAAGGGTAAGCTGACAGTGGGTCCTGACGGGTTTTTCACATTTGATCCAGACGGCGCCTATGACAGCCTGGGGATTGGTGAAAGCGCAACCGCGACTGTCTGGTACCGGATCACAGACGATGACATCGAAGATCCGAAGAACGCCACAGCTGCCGCCACCTTTGTAATCCGCAGCAGTGAGCAGAACATTACACCGGTATTCCGCGATACCGAATTTGCCGTCGACGAGAATGCGGCCGCCAACACAGTGGTCGGCATTGCAGAGGCCACCGATGCAAACGGCGGAACCGATCTGCGCTATTCCATCATTGGCGGAAACACCGGCAACGCTTTTGACATCGTGAGCACCAGCGGTGAGATACTTGTTCAAAACCCGTCTCTCCTGGATTTTGAGGCCAATCCGCTTTTCTTTCTGGATATTGAGGTCCGCGACCAGAATGGCCTTGGCGAGACCGATACAGCAGTTGTTACAGTGCGGGTTTCCGATGTTAACGAAAGCCCTGTGTTCGCTGATCAATCCTTCGCTCTTGACGAGAACAGCGCAGCGGGAACGCCGTTGTCAGTAGCCGCCGCCGCAGATCCTGACACCCAGGCACCGAACAATATTCTCAACTACCGGATACTGGCCGGCAACGAAGACAACGCATTCGCCATAGATGCGCAGACAGGCAGTATTTCCGTTGCGGATCCGTCATTCCTTGATTTCGAGGCAAGGCAGGCGTTCTCTTTAAACGTCGAAGCCTTTGACCTCGGCACCCCTTCGCTGTCCGATACGGCAACCATCAGCATTGATCTGAATGACCTGAACGATACTGCCCCGCAGGCGGATCTGAACGGCGGCGAGGCCGGAACCGATGCCTCGGCAACATACCAGGGAGGGGTGCTGCCGCTGCTGAGCGAAGCTGTAATAAGCGATCCCGATCTAGGCGGCACCGGACCGCTCAGTGAAGCTGTGATCCGCTTCACCCCTCCGGACGGAGCCATGGAACTGCTGGCCGTGGAAACCAGCGGAACGCCTGTATCCTCGGCGATTGAAACTGACGGCGCCGACACAATCTTGCGCCTGACAGGCCCAGCCAGCATCGAGGAGTTTGAGCAGGTACTCCGTAGTCTGACCTATGAAAACAGCTCAGCTGCCGCCACGCTTGGCGACCGTCATATCACGGTGTCTCTCTCTGACGGGGTTAACACCGGTCCGGCTGCGGCGCTGACCGTTACTCTTCCAGCTGGCAACGTGCCACCGGCGATTACAGTGAATTCCGGAGGCGGGCTGAACGAAGGGGCAAGCCTGACAATTGGCGCTCCGCTGCTGTCAGCGACCGACCCCGACGGTGCCGACGAAACGCTTGTCTTTACGGTTATACGGCTGCCTGTTAACGGCGTTTTGCAGCTCAATGGGGCGGATTTGCTTGCAGGAGAGAGCTTCTTGCAATCCGACCTGACTGCAAACCAGGTGGTTTACATTCACGACGGTAGCGAAACAGGCACCGACAGCTTTGGCTTCACCCTGAGCGATGGTGACGCCGTTCTGCCCGTGATTGATTTCGCACTCACAATTACTCCGGTCAACGATGCGCCGGAACTCGTGGTCAATACTGGCCTCGCCGTAAGCGCAGGGCAAACCGGCGCAGTGATCGGCCAGAGTCTTCTTGAGGCTGCAGATACCGACAACACGGCTTCTGAACTGTCTTACACGCTCACTTCCGCGCCAGTGAATGGCACACTGTTCCTTGGCGCTCTGGCACTTGGGTCCGGCGACAGCTTTACGCAAGCAAATGTTGACTCCCGGCAGTTCAGCTATAGCCATGACGGTTCGCCTACCGGGGCTGACAGCTTTGGATTTGATATCTCCGACGGGACTGAGGAAATCACCGGCCTGACATTTGAAATTACCGTCGCGGTCGACGATGCTCCCCCCATACTGACACAGAACTCGCCGGTTGCGGTGGTTGAGGGGCTGGGATCCTTTGTTACGCCAGCGTTTCTTGAAACAACAGACCCCGATACGCCAGCCGGGCAGATCGCCTATACCCTTCAATCGCTTCCCGCCAACGGTATTCTACTGCTGGACAACATCCAGCTTGTTACAGGGGGCATGTTCACCCAGACTGATATTGATACCAATCTTGTGGTCTACCGCCATGATGGCGGCGAAACATCCAGTGACAGCGTGGAATTCTCCGTAACTGACGGAACAACCGCCCTGCCCGCTGCAACACTGAGCTTCAATATCATTCCCGTTGACGATGCACCAAGTCTCACGGCGAACACAGGGCTGGTCGTAATCGAGGGCGAAGGCGCAGCCATCGGTGCTGCACAGCTGGCGGCCACTGACCCGGACACTTTAGCTGATGCGCTGACTTTTACTTTGCAGACCGCTCCCTCATTCGGCTTTCTGGCCTTGGACGGCAGCGCACTCGCGGCCGGCGGCAGTTTCACGCAATCCGACATCGACAGCGGCAGGCTGACCTACAGCCATGACGGCTCTGAAACGGTCAATGACACACTGTCATTCGAACTTACGGATGGAACCACAACTCTTGCCGCTGGATTTGCAATAACCGTTCTGCCTGCAAACGACGATCCGGTCCTCGACTTTGCAGGTGGTTCGGACCTTGCGGGAATGGTTGCCGAACTCGACGAAACAGACCCTGACGAAGGCCGGATAACGCTGACTGTGGACGGCAGCATAACGGTACGCGACTTTGATCTGGCAGATACGCACACCGCCACTGTTCTGCCGGCCGCCAGCGGCTACGTGGGCACGTTCAGCATTGCACAGCCAACAACCACCCCGGGAACTGCAGAGGGCGTGATTCAGTGGTCCTTCAGCGCCGACGACAGCGCGCTTGATTTCCTGTCAGAAGGGCAAGAAGTTGAGCAATTTTACGACGTGACCGTGAACGACGGAAATGGCGGAACAGACACTGAGCAGGTTGTCGTAATGCTGACCGGCAGCAACGATAATATCAGCGTCTCAGGCGGTGTTGGAATAGTCAGGGTGCTGGAAGCCCCGGACAATTCCGCAGAAGAGGCCAGCGATGCGGAAACAATCCTGAACGGAACCTTGTCCTTCAGGGATCCCGACATTCTTGATGTTCACAGCGTCTCTTCCCCTGCTTTGACACCTGTGTTTGGCAGCACCTATGTGTCTTCGGTTACGACGGACACGACCGGAACGGGTTCCGGGGGGGTGGTTTCGTATGAATTCCGCATTCGCGACAGCAGCCTGGATTTCCTGGCTGAAGGCGAAGAAGTTTTTGTAAGTTACGGAAACAGCGTCGGCGATGGCGTCGGTATTGACACAAACGTTCCCAGTCAGTTCCTGCTGACCGGTGCCAATGACGCGCCGAAGATTGATGAAACAGGCAGTCAGACCAGCGCCTTGATCACCGAGTTCAGCGACACTGACGCAAGTGAAAACTCCGCGGTACACTCCGTGTCCGGAGATTTGCTGTTCAATGACGCCGATTTGACGGACACCCACACGACTAGGTTCACGCCCCAATCGGTCGGCTACATCGGAAGCTTCACTTTGGTTGGCGGGCCGTCCAGCACGGATTCGACTACAGCAGGCGCTCAATCCTGGTTATTCTCAGTTAACGACGCAGAGCTGGAAATGCTCGCCGAGGGAGAGGAGCTAACCCAGAACTTTGATGTCTTCATTGATGATCCTTTTGGGGGCATTGGCATCCAGACGGTCGCAATCCAGCTGCAAGGCACAAACGACGCGCCGGTCCTTCTGGATGAGATATTCGTGACCGAAGTAGGAGAAGACGGCAATGCCGGTATCGGGGTCCCGGTATACTTCCAGCTGAACGGGCGTGCTTCCGACCCTGACAGTAACGAGGATGCGGGTACTCTTACGTATGAGTTCGTCGACTTGCCGTCGGTAGGCACGGTTGTGGAAACACCCGCCAGCCTGATGTTCACGCCAGGCGCGGATTTTCAGTACCTCGGTGAAGGCGAAACCGAAGATGTCGCCTTCGGCGTGGAGGCCATAGATGCCGCTGGTGCCCGTTCCAACCGGGCGACGCTGACATTTCGTGTCGAGGGCGCCAACGATGCGCCTGAGGTTGCGGCGAACGCGGGGCTGTCGGTAGCTCAAGGCTCTGCCGACAATATCATCGGGCAGGGCTTGCTGGCAGCAAGCGATGCAGACAACACTGCAGCGGAGCTGAACTACACAATCAATTCCGCGCCAGTGAACGGCACGCTGTTCAGGGATGGCTCAGCGCTTGCAGATGGAGACGGTTTCACACAGTCCGATATAGACGCCGGGTTAATCCGTTATGATCACGATGGGTCTGGGAATGTTCCCGACAGTTTCGGCTTCAGCGTCTCAGATGGTCTTGCGGCAGTTTCCGGCCAGAGCTTTGCAATTTCTGTGACGCCGGATTCCCAAACCTCTTTGGTCTACGATGAAGTGGGGGTATCGGTTTTCAGGGGAACGGACGGTGATGTCATAGAAGTTCCGCACGACCCGGATTTCGAAATCCCCCAAGGCACGATCGCCTTTTCGTTTGAACCGGCCGATGTTTCCGGCTCGCAAGGGCTGTTCACCAAAGATGCGGCAGGGTTTGCAGGCGGCGGAAATCATGTTGCCGTCTATCTCGTCGGAAGCACGCTTACCGCGCGCCTGCAGGAAGGCAGCAACCAGGTGATCCTCACTTCACCTGGTATTCAGCCGGACCGGGAGTACGAAATTGCAGTCACATTCGGTCCGGACGGAAGCGGTCTTTGGGTCAACGGCTCCTTGACGGCTGGCAGCCCGCTTTACATGGACTGGACACAGAACGTCGAAGTCAGCCAATGGGGAGGTCGAGGGTGGGCCAGCGCCAGCGGTGCCCCCGGATTTGACGCGCCGTTCAATGGCACGATTTCCGACCGGCAGATTTACAACAGGGTTCTTTCGGAGGCTGAAATTGCAGTGCTGGCAGCGAATTCAAGCAGCTCCAACAATGCCCCGGTCGTATCTGATGATGACCTGACGGTCAGAGAAGACAGCTCTGGTGATATCGATCCGGTTGGCAATGACACCGATCCTGAAAATGCTGCTTTGTCGGTGGCGGGAATAACCAGAGCACCAAACGACGGTGCGGCAGTTGTCAACGCCGATGGATCCGTAACTTATACGCCTGACCCGGATTTCAACGGATCCGACAGTTTCGACGTCGGTATCACGGATGGTGTCAATGTGAGTGTTTCAACCGTCAATGTCACAGTGTCCCCAGTGAACGACACGCCAGTCGCCGCGGACGACCGCGCGCTTACTTCAGCTTCCAAACCGCTGGTCATAGATCTGCTTGGCAACGATACCGATGTTGACGGCGATACCCTTAGCATTCTGTTTGCGGAAGACCCTGCAAACGGTACCGTGGTGAACAATCAGAACGGCACCGTGACCTATTCCCCGGACAACGGTTTCTTTGGAGAAGAAAGCTTCCGCTACACAGTGTCTGACGGGACCGAAACCGCGGAAGCAACAGTAACGGTTTCCGTGATAAATCTGCCTGTGCCTGTGGTGGACGAACCGCAAGAGCTGTTCTTTGACGGCACTAGGGGCTCCGTTGTCGAAACTCCTCATTCGGCTGTCTACGCTCTCTCGGACGCCACGCTCTCCTTTACCTTTAACGCCAGCAATACCAACGGCCAGCAAGGTCTCTTCGCAAAGGATGCAACCGGGTTCTCAGGCGGCGGAAACCACCTGGCCGTGTATCTGGACGGGACCGAGCTGGTCGTTCGGATTCAGGGCGAGAGCGACCAGGAGATAATTTCAATTCCCGGCATCAGTTCAGGAACAGACTATTCCTTTGCGATTGCCTTCGGACCGCAGGGTGCCACACTGTTTTTGGACGCGGAAGCCGTGGCAGGCACTTCGGTTGCGATGGACTGGTCAAACAGTGCTGAATACACCCAGTGGGGCGGCCGGGGCTGGGCCAGCCAAAGCGGGGAACCAGGATTTGATGCGCCTCTCGAGGGGGTGATTTCCCAGGTGAAGCTGTTCGATCTTGTACTGTCGCCGGATCAGGTTGCCGAGTTGCGCAGAACTGAAACAAACAACAGCAGCCCTTCCCCGTTGCCTGATTCAATCGTTATTGACGAAGACAGCAGCGGCACTGTGTTCCCGGGAGCAAATGACATTGACATCGACGGTGATATTGTCACCGCGGTTGCAATTGCCAGCGCAGCCGCCCATGGCGCCGCGGTTCTAAATCCTGATGGGTCCGTTACCTACACGCCTGATCCGGATTTCTTTGGTTCCGACACCTTCGAAGTCATCGTGACGGATGGAAACGGAAGCTTTGAACAGTCAACCGTCGATGTGACTGTTCTGCCGGTCAATGATGATCCTGTCGCCGTGGATGACTTCTCTGCAACCCAGCAAGCGGCGCCGGTCACCATTGATGTGCTGAGCAATGACGCAGACGCCGACGGGGACACGTTGCAGGTGTCGCTTGACGGCGCGAACGGACCTTCGCAAGGCAGCGCTGCCGTCAATCCGGACGGCACCATCACCTACACGCCGGACCCGGATTTCCTCGGCGTTGACGACTTTGAATACATTCTTTCTGACGGCAGCGGAACCACGTCAACTGCCACTGTTGCGGTGGAGGTTACAGTTGATCCGCCTGCGCCAATTCCCTTCTTCAGTCGCGCAGGCATCACCGAATTCGATGGAACGCGAAGGTCTGTTGAGAACATTGCGCACGACAGGCAGTTCGAAATCGGAGAAGGTACTGTCACCTTTTCATTCATTGCCGATGCGACCAGCGGGCGTCAGGGGATTTTTGTCAAAGACGCATCGGGCTTTGCCGGAGGCGGCAATCATCTGGCGATCTACATCAGTGGAGGTGACCTGATTGCCCGGTTCCAGGATGGCACTGACAGCGACAGCTTTGTTTTCCGGAACCTTGAGGCCGGCGAGGAATATGAGGTCGCGGCGGTCTTCGGGACCGGTGTGGAGCTATGGATCAACGGCAGCAAGATTGGTGAAAATGCCGGCTTCGCTACGGACTGGAACCAAAATCAGGAATACCTGCAAATCGGTGGTCTTGGCTGGGGAAGTGAAACAGGTGGAGGAGCTTTCTCCAATCCCTTCGACGGCCGCATCGCCGATATGGAAATTTATTCGGACAGGCTCGATGACGCGCAAATCCTGTCGCTCGCTGAACAATCCTCGTTTGACCTCTAACCTGCCCGGGATGTCCGTCATCAAGTGAAGTGGGCCAGTTGATCTGAACGCGATCAGGAAGATCTGGCTCATGGGCTTGATCCTAAGCGGCCCTCCCGAGATTGAGCAAGCGGGGCTGTTTCAGTGTTATGCCCTTGGTTTTTCTCCTTTCACTGAGAATGGCGTGATCTCGAACGAAATAGACATTGACCGGTGTAAAATTGCCGAGGCTCTCGTGGCAGTCGTTGTAGTGCTCGACAAGGGTTTCAACGGCTTCTTCAAGCGCACAATGCAAATAGGAGTTTTCCAGCAAGATGCGTTTCTCGAGTGTCTGATGCCAACGTTCAATCTTGCCCTGTATCTGGGGAAGGTTCGGAGCGCCACCGATGTGTTCGATGCTTTGGTTATCGAGCCATTTGCCCAGGTCGTTGGAGATGTAACCGGAGCCGTTATCGCTCAGCAGCCTGGGCTTGTACTCGACCGTGGCCGACGAACAGGTTCTGATGTCAGACATTTCGGAATGCTGCACCCGGTTGCCAATGGCCGCTCTGGAGACCGCTGCAGTGCGGCGGCGGGTTGTGACGAATGGCTGCAAAGGGCCGGTCGAGGCGATGCGTGTCCCGCTGCACTCGCGAAGTTGTTCTTCCTGGCCATAGTCGCGAAGGGCTCTCACGGCTCGTTCGCCGCACGATGTCTGAAGGTCCGCTGCTGGTAACGGCCACCATTCAGTCGAACGATCACAAGGAAAACGCCCGATAACAGCAGCGGGAGGACTGAAGAGGAGATGACGCAATAGAGCTCCGAGAACAGATGGAAGGTACCGCCTCTGGTCAATGCTCACGTAGCAAGATTTGAAGCTACCGATCCGGCCTGGACAAAAATGGCGAGGGCGAACTATTCAACCCTCTAAATCCATTGAACTCAGATCATTTCACTGCCGTTTTGACCGGGGTCAGATTGGCAGATTTCGCAGAGCTTCCGAATAATCTAAGCAGTTCAAACCAGAACTCACCAACTGCTAACTGCCGCGATAATTGTACAGGCAATGGGATCTCAAAGCCGTATCTTGGATCACTCCGGCTTCGCTCTGAAGACAATCGCTCGCCCAAATGCCGGGGTAGGGGGGCAGGGCAAGACAGCGCCCAGCCGCATCTCCACGGTTTCATTTTTCCCGGTCCGAGCTCTGGTCTCCTTGAGCCGGAGACCAGAACTTTCTGCCCGCAGGGAAATCGCCTGTGCATCCGGAAAAAACGGCAGGACTCGAGCGCGTGCAACTTGCCAATGGCTGCTGAAGTACCCGCAAAAACCTCCCGGAAAAGAGGAAACCACGAGCATGAAACTCAAGTACTTTATCCCCGCTATCTCCGCCGCAACGGCACTTTCCGGCTGCCTGAATGACGGCTCCGTGCCGGACAAGCACGCAATCACCTTCGAGAAACCTGTTCCGGCTGGCGGCCCGTCCAAGTCCCAGAGCATGGCAGCCTTGCGGCAGTGGCTGGTTGCAAATATCCCGGAAGGCGACACCGCCAAAGATGTGAGCGTGGGACCGGTCCGCTATGCGGCCGTCCTGTGGCCGTTCCCGGAAAAGGATTTCTTCGTCTGCGCCCGGTTCACCGCCAAAAACCGTTTCGGCACATACGAGCCGCCGCAAAACGCCCTGATGACCATGCGCGTCTATGACCCTGCAAAAGGCTGGGAACCGGCGCTGGTCAAAGGCGTGGAGCACGATGCGTACCGGCAATACTGCATCAGTCAGCCGCACGCTTAGCAGGCTCAATTCAGGTCAGATAGGCTGACTTATTTAACATAAGCATGATTATAGTCTAATAGCGCTCACAGCGCGGCCCAGGAGGCATCCGGGCCGCGGCTCCCAGACATTCGCTGCAGGAGCACCCTGCACATCAACCTGAGGCCGCTTCGCGCAGGAAGCGCCCCTTGCAAACTCGGCCGTTTGACGCAACCAGCCGAGGGTTTCTGCTGCGGCGCAGCCCGCCGTTTCTGCCGTTCGCTGCGGCCGCGAGGTTCTGGAACCGGTGAAATTACACAGTGCCGGACTTCGCTGCCATTGCCCTTCCCGGCGTTTGCTGACGGAGCATCCGCTCGCAGGCGCGGCACGCTCATCGCTGCGCTGCAGCCGATGTCGCCAGACCGGTCATTCAAAGTCAGTTGGAAGCGCGAAATTCGAACCGCCCCTTTGCTGCAACCAGGACCGAGAAGCAGGGAGCAGGACTAGGCTTTCTTCACGCGGATAGGGTGTTTGGCTCCGCTAGGCTTCTGATGCTCAAGCGTTTTTTGAGCTGTCTTCCTGATGATGAAGGAACCCAGTTTGGATTTGGCTTCGTCAGCTTCCATCAAGGCTGCCGAACAGGGTTTCCGTTGGCAATAATCTGATGGATCAGAGCGGCAGCAGCGTGGTGCCTTTCGGTATCAGTTCCCGTTCCATCCGCATTCTCATGAAATGCCGCTGCATCACGAAGAACGCCAATGACTTCATGTTCAGGCAGCACCTGAAGATCTTTCATAGCCAGCAGCAACGCCTCGCAGATCGATAACGCGGCCATTCCTGCACATTCGGTCCGCTCGGACATTTTAGGCCTTCCTTTCTTGCATTGCGTGCCATGATAGGCTGACAGAGAAGTTATATTCAGTACCTTCGCAGGAAACGAAGCAGGCTAAACTGATCCAAAGCAGTCCCGTGGACCGGCGGTGTTCAATACAGTCGTGCCAACTCAGGAGGGGATATGAACTCCATCGAACACAGCCCGCTTGCAAGGAAGTTATCGGCATTTGCCGTTCTTTCAAAAGATGAGCTGGCCGTGCTGACTCAGCTGCTTCAGCGGCGGAAAACCTTTGCGGCAGGTTGTGACCTCGTGCATCAGGGGCAGCCCGGGCAAGCTGCCTACATTCTGGCTTCAGGCTGGGCCTGCTCTTACAAAATCCAGCCGGAGGGATCGCGTCAGATTGTCGACTTTCAAATACCGGGTGATTTCCTGGGATTGCGCAGCGTTTTACTGCGCACTTCGGACCATAGCATCGAGCCTGTTGGGGAGATCGAAGCAGCTGAGGTAATTGCAAGCGACCTGCTGGGAGCATTTGCCGATACCCCAAGGCTGGCGGCAGCCATACTTTGGGCCGCGTCCCGGGATGAAGCGATGGTTGTCGAGCATCTTGTCGGGCTAGGCCGCCGCGATGCAGATGCGCGAATGGCACATTTTCTGCTGGAACTGGGTGCGAGGCTGGCGTTCGTCGGACTGGGAAGCAAGGAGGGCTATGCATGCCCTTTGACCCAGTACCATCTTGCCGACGCTCTGGGATTGACCGCTGTCCATGTAAATCGTGTTCTGCGTCAACTTCGGGAACGGGAACTGGTCACCTTCCGGGAGGGCTTCGTGAAGTTCGGAGATATTGACCGGCTAATGACGCTGGCGGATTTCGATCCGTCGTACTTAGACCAAACTGGACCGCTTCTGAAATGAAACGGCCACCCATATGAAAAGCCCGGACAGCCAGGCTACGGGTCCAGAACGAGGAGGTTACGCGAGGACTTGTTTTGCCGCCTCGAGCTCTCTGTACATTTCGGTATGGTTTTCATCGCTGTGCGCCTTCTCCGCAAGCCTGTAATGCTTCCAAGCCGCTTCTTTCTTCGGTCCGGCTGGAGCTCTTTCGCAGGCAGCTCTTATGGACGCCAATTTCACGGATAGTCTTCTTGTTTCGGGGGTCATTCCTTTGTCCTTTCAGTGGGTTTCGAGAATAAGAAGCGCGAACTATGTGCCGAATCGATTTGGACCGGCACATACCCCGCGCTTCTTTGGCACTCGTAAACAATCACACACCGGCAAAATGCTGCGCCGGTTTAGTACCCCTATCCGGGATTGGATCTGCAGGTACTGATACAGGTTAGCTAGCGGCTTCCCGGTCGGGCGCTCTGCAAAGGCTAGTTGCACTCACCTAAGGAAAAAATGTCGATAAGGGATATGCCTACCCGCGTGCGCGTCAGTGACTGCATTGAGCCGACGCGGATCGGCAGCGGGGTGGCACCAGCCGCTGCAGGCGACCGCATTCCCGCTTGGTACCGGCAAAATTTAAAAACCTGTAAGGCGCTAACATCGATCAGTGCGTGAATTTCGCGCTCACCTTAAGGTCTTTGATGACACTCAGCTTTGCCGGGATCACGCCCTGAAGATCCCAGGAACCCTCTTTGCGGCAGAGGCAGCCAAAAAAAGCCAAACAGGAATTCAATGAGAAACAGGATGAACACGCGGTCGTCCAGATTGACGGTGACGTTTTCCCATCCGTTTGTCTTGGCAGGCTATGCAGACGAACTTCCTGCCGGAGCCTACGAAGTCATCGTGGAAGAGGAGCTGATTCAAGGGCTCAACTTCGTGGCCTACCGGACCGCAGCAACCTATCTGCTGGTCCATGGCAGGGGCGGCCGTGCAGGCCGGACCGAGTTGCGCCTGATCACCCAGAATGACTTAGAAACTGCGCAAAGCCGCGCCAGCGGATTTGACACGAAACAGAAACCATAGCGACGCGGCGCTTTTTCCGCAGGAGGACCAGATATGACTTATCCCAAATGGCTCAGGCCCGGTGTCTACGGCGCTTTGGTTGGCGCGGTCGCCATAACCATCGCAGGTTTTTCCTGGGGCGGTTGGGTGACTGGAAGCCAAGCAGATGCAATGGCCAATTCCAGATCCCATTCCGAGTTGATCGCTGCTTTGGTGCCGGTTTGCATCAACCTGGCACAAACAGATTCCGACCGGACTGCCAAGCTGGCATCGATCCAGGAAGCAATGTCTTACAAGCGCCGGGATGCAGTTATGGCGGCAGGCTGGGCAACGGTTCCTGGCTCAGAGCAGCCAAACCGTGATCTTGCACAGGCATGCCTTTCCGGGCTGGATCTTGATGCCTCGTGATTTTGCAGAACTATCGCTTTCTTCCAAATCCAGCACAGCGTTGCTAGACAAAAAAATGGTCTTCTGGGCTTTCCTGAGAACCTTGATCAGACGTTTTACGGCTTTGTTCGGGTTTTTGCTGGTATTTGCAGCGCCTGTCTTTTCGCAGTCGAGCACCTCCTCAATACCTGAAAACGCCCATGCCAAAAGTTACAGCGACGGGTGGGAATGCAACCTGTCCTACCGCCCAGCCGGTGATACATGTGTAAAAATTGTCGTGCCGCAAAACGCGTACCCGACGAACAAACCTTATGGTACCGGATGGGAGTGCGTGCATGGGTTTATTGAGGTCGAAGGCACATCTTGTGATAAAGTCTTTGTACCAGAAGGCGGGTATCTCGATCCTTCGGGCAAGCGATGGAATTGTCTGCGCGGTTTCAGGAAGATCGACGATATCTGCCAGAAAATTGAACTGCCGGATAATTCCTATCTGACGAACAACTCCAGCGGGCCAGCTTGGCGTTGCAATCGAGGGTATGAAGCCAAGGGTGAGAAGTGCATTGCCATTGATGTGCCGAAACACGCCTACCTGAACGGCTCAAGCTATGGGCGGCCTTGGACATGCGAGCGCGGGTTCTTTGAACAGGATGGGTCATGCAAAGCCGTGTTCGTCCCTGAAAATGCCTACTTTGACGATGCATCATACGGAATAGGTTGGAAGTGCGAACGCGGTTTCGCGGTATCTGGCGACCGCTGCATTCTCATAGAAATCCCCGAAAATGCTCATCTCGACAGGTCTGGCAACCGATGGGAGTGCGACAGGTATTTTCAGCGGACGAGAGGCCGCTGCGTTCTGAATAATTAGGCTTTGCAACTTCTGCTGCCTTGCTTGGCGGCGTCATAAACTTGCGGCGGGCACATCAATGCCAAGCGCTTGTTTCAATCCAAAGGACAAAAAATGGACCCCGCAGCCAAAGCCGACCTCTCAGCACGGCAAAAAGCAAGCAATGGGTGTTTGCTTTCGCCGTTCCACTCTGAGGAACCAGGGAACACAGGCGAGCTGCCCAACCTCCCCGTTCCCAGTGCAATAGTGTACTGCGAAGGAAACTTCGCCAAAAATGATGGAAAAACTGCGAACGGACTGGTGCGCCATTCAAAGGCCTACCGGATACTCTCAGTGATTGATAGCGGGCACCATGGGTGTGACAGCGGGCAAGTTCTGGATGGCAAATTCAACCGGATTCCGGTTTTCGGCAGCCTTGAAGCAGCCGTTGCCGACCAAAGCACAGTTCCCGATACACTGATTTACGGGATGGCACCGTCTAACGGGAAACTCTCTTGCGAGGACCGGAAGGTTGTTCTGGAGGCGATTTCGCGAGGAATGAACATCGTAGCCGGCTTGCATGAATACCTAAGTGAAGACCTGGAGATCATTGCTGCTGCAAAATCCTGGAACGTTACTGTCCGGGATATCCGCAAGCCCCGGCTCAGCAAGGACATGCGCCTGTTCGACGGCAGTATTGCGCGTGTAAAGGCGATCCGCATCGCCATTTTGGGAACCGACTGCGCAATTGGAAAACGAACCACGGCAACCCTCCTCGCCAGGGCACTGAATGCGCTAGGCATCAAAACGGTACTGGTCGGCACAGGCCAAACAGGGTTGATGCAGGGCACCAGATATGGCGTCGCAATGGACGCGATGCCGCCCCAATTCTGCTGCGGGGAACTGGAAGGGGCTGTGATTGCGGCATACGAGAACGAACGGCCGGATGTTATTCTGGTCGAAGGTCAGGGCGCACTCAGCCATCCGGCGTTCTGCACATCTGCCTTCATTCTGCGCGGCTGCCAGCCCGACGCGGTAATCCTTCAGCATGCGCCAGCGCGGGCGCACCGCTGCGACTTTCCAGAGATGGCAATGCCGGACCCCGGTGACGAGATTGCCCTGATCGAAGCGTTTTCGGACACAAAGGTAATCGGCGTAACCCTCAACCATGAAGGGCTGACTGATGCGGGGATCAATGCCGCTATCAGGGACCATGCACGGAAACTGGACTTGCCGGTCAGCGATGCCCTTAGCTGCCCTCCTGCACATCTGGCTGAACTGGTTCTGTCTGCCTATCCTCAGTTGCGGCCGGTGCCGGGGAAGGCCGCGTTATGACTGCCCCGCGCTTGGAAATTGATCTGAGCAAAATCCGTCAGAATACGCGGGTTCTTGTCGACCGCCTGAAGCCACGCGGGATCACGGTAACGGGTGTAACCAAAGCTGTGTGCGGCCATCCGGGTATTGCAAAAGCGATGCTTGCAGGCGGTGCTATGGGGCTGGCTGATGCGCGGATGGCAAATGTTGAGCGATTGCGCCAGGCAGGGATAACATGCCCGGTCTTGATGATCCGAAGCCCCATGCTGAGCCAGGTGGAGCAAATCGTTTCGTCCTGCGACGCCAGCTGCAACACCGAAACCGGGATCATCGCCAGCCTCGCCGCCGCTGCCCTGCGCCAAGGCACCAATCACGAGATCATCCTGATGGTGGAAATGGGGGATCTTCGCGAAGGCATAATGCCTGAGGATCTGACCGACATCGCGCTTCAGGTCACCAGAACGCCGGGCGTGCTCCTCAGAGGTATCGGTGCAAACTTTGCTTGCCTGGCAGGCCCGGCTCCCACTGCTGAGGATATGGCGTCACTCTCATCACTCGCGGACGCCACGGAAGCGGAATGCGGTCCCTTTGTTGACGTGGTGTCCGGAGGCAGTTCTGCAAATCTGCGGTGGGCGCTTGATACGGGACCGGCGGGAAGGGTGAACAGTATGCGCCTGGGGGAGGCCATCCTGCTCGGCACCGATCCGGTATCCGGAAACCCGATAAGCGGGCTTCATACGGATGCTTTCGTCTTGCAGGCAGAGGTGATCGAGACAAAGGTAAAGTCAAAGCTGGCACCTTTGAAGCTGTCCGACCCCGCATTGTCAGCGCTAAGCCTGGTGCCAGGCAATCATTGGAAAACACGGTCAATCCTGGCTGTTGGGCTGCAAGACACAGATCCGGCCGGGCTGACCTTTCCGGCAGCGGTTTCCTACATCGGAGCAACCAGCGATCATATCGTCGTCGAAACGACCAATTGCCCGCTGCGCATCGGGAGCGAGATAACACTGCGTTTGAACTACAGCGCCCTTTTCCACGCCATGGCCGCGCCAGATGTTGCAAAAGTTTTTTGCAACGGCAGACCTGCTGCGGAAGGTGGTGCAGCCAGCCGCAATGGACGGCACCCGGTACTCTTGTGAGACCGGCGGTCTCTTGGCAATGCAGCTCCAAGCCTCTTCCAGCGGCCTCAAGTCTGCGGCGTGCCGTAGTAATTTGAGCCGGGAATACCTATATCGGATATGACTGCTGGTGCTTTCTTCGCCTCACAAAGAGGCTGAAAACTGAGGCTCGCAATCGCTCGACCGCAGCATCTCTTTCAATGGCCTGAGCGCCGGCATTGGTCTGGGCACCGGTGACGCGGCTTTTTCGAACAATTCGGCTGGTGCGAATGCGAGAAAGAAAGAGCGGGGTTCAGTTCTGCTTTCATGTGCAAGACCAGCCCCGATTGCCCTCTAAAGACTCTTGACGCCGTTAATCCGCGGCAACTCCGCTTTGCCAGAGCGGCAAGAACAGCACCGCAGCAAAGGAGAATTAGAAAATGGATCAGCTGACAAGCAAGGCTGTCGCAGTATTCTCCCACCCTTTCACCTTGCCTGGATTCGACGAGATGCTTCCATCTGGGGAATATGACATCGAAACCGAACTGTCCGCACCTCCCGGCCACCTGAAACCCCAGGCCTGGAAAGCTTCTGTTGTGATACAGTTGCACCCGCGCGTGTCACATCCAGGGCTGGCTCGCAGCCTGACGGTTTCACTGGCGGACCTCGAGAGCGCCCAGGCTAAGGACAAGTTGTCGGGCAAGGACTTGTCGCAGTTTTTCCTCGAAGAAATGCTCGCCGACCCAATGGTGCGCTTGGTCATGCAGGCAGACGGCGTGTCTGAGGCCCAGATTTGCCATTTATACCTTGGCGAGTGCGTTTCAGACCAGGATCGCGAACAGGCTGCCCAGAGTGCTGAAGAAGCAAGCCCCTCAAGCGCATTTGCAATCCAAGCAGCAGAGAACGAAGGCTTGGCACCTCCGGCCGACAATCGCGCCAATAATGTTGTCAGCCCTGCACCGGACGTACCGGGCGGTAAGGAACCACATGATGACTGATAGAAACGAACAAGATGCCTTTGTGACTCCTGCCCGCGGAGACGTGCCGCGAGAGCGCCGTTGCTTGCGGTGCAATTCTGTTTTCTGGAGCGAAGGGTTCGGTGAACGGGTCTGTCGGCGCTGCAAGTCTTCAAATGCTTGGCGAAACGCTGTTCCAGTAAGATCCGGCTCGCCCGGCCGCCGTTGAATCCCTCCGGGCAGAGAAACTTTCGTTTTGCTGGATCTGTACTTCGCTAAACCCCAGCTGGCTTCTACTCTTTGGCAGCCCATTGGGCTACAAAGGCTGGCAGGACTGAGCCGGATCTGGCGCAACAGATTAGAAAAGAAATGAGTTAGGTAAAGGAGGGATTGCCAGTTGTCATGCACCCGGAATCTCTCCCCGAACGGAACGCTACGTCTGCGTTGAACCTGGAGGCGGTCCTTGGCCGCTCTGCCAGCCGCCTCACCCTGAGACCAATTGCCTCTGAGGGCCAGTCCAAATGAACTGCAGCTCGTATGGCTTAGGCGCCAGGCGGCTTACAATTCACTGGCCGCTGCGCTTGTACTGAAGCCGGGAGCGCCGTAGGCGCTCGATTTTACTGCGCCGGATTTCATTTTCGTCTTCCAGGATTTCACGCGCGGCCCGAGCGGTCCTTTCCATCGTGGTTTCCTTGCGGGACAGGCCGGCTAGTTTCAATTCTTCAATATTAAACTTGGTCATCGTCCAACTCCTACGAGGCTGATTGTGGGCAGGGCTATTTTTGCGTGAAAGTTCTGATTGGGCCTTCTGCCTGGTCCGTTTTGGGCCTTCTGCCTGGTCCGTTATGGGGCGGAAGGACGGGGCAACACCGTGGCATCACCAATTCGTTGCAGTGTTCTACGCAGCGGCGGGGACGTCCGCGTGAAATCCAGCAGAGCCGACTGCCGAGAGGAAAGCTGCGCGGGCGGCACCAACAGGTGCGAGACAGTCCATCGCTGCATCGATTTTCTCAAGCGCAACATCTCTATTGTGATCAGAAACAGGCCAGGCTCTCTGCAGCCAGAATTGGGCTTGTTCGATTGTCGAGATTTTTCGTGTCCGCCCCTCGAAGGGCAGAAAAATGGTCATGGGGGTTCCCCAGGAGATTTCTATCAAGATTGTTCTTTCGGTGGTTTTTGAAAGCCGCATCAGACTGTTGGTCACAGCAAATGCGGAAAGCGAGAGCATTGCAAGTATGCTCCCGCTGAATGTTTCAAGCCTGCAGAGGCTTAGGCAAGTGCGAGATTGCTGGCAAACTCGCGCCCGTCGCGCCCGCTTTCGATGTCGAAAGTCACGGCTTGGCCATCGTTAAGCTGCTGGATGCCAGCGCGTTCCAGAGCGGAAATATGGACAAAGATGTCCTTTGATCCCTGCTCGGGAGCGATGAAACCAAAACCTTTTTGAGAGTTGAACCATTTCACGGTGCCATTGGCCATCGTGTCGTCTCCTTGAAAGTTGCCATCCGCAACATGCGATAGCCCGGCCCAGTGTCAACATAGGAACAACTGGGGCCGTTAGGAAACAGAAGGTCGTAGGAAGAAGCTTTGCCCAACCGAGATGGGGTATGCGATCCGTAATTACAAGAGGCTAGCTTCGAGACCACGTGAAATTTTTGCAAACTTGCTTAGCGTGCCGGCTGGACCTGCCGAGTACGCTTTTCTCAACATATTGTTCTGAAGGGCAATTTTCGAGATCGCTGGTTTTTTCAGCTCCAGCTCAAATCCACTAATGGCTGTGACCCGCCTTGTGCTCACTCAGCGACCAACTTTATTGGCGACGGCCGCTTCAGGTTCGACCCGAACCTCTGCTTCGCCGCGAAGGCCGGTCCGGTCGTAATTGGCGAACGGCACGCGCCGCCCGCCAACGTGGTTCAAATGTCGATTTGCTCGGCGATGCTCAGCGCATCTTTAAGTTCGACACCAAGATATCTGACAGTGCTGTCGACTTTTGCATGGCCAAGAAGCAGTTGCACCGCACGCAAGTTCCCGGTTTTGCGGTATATCTCCGGTGCCTTGGTCCGGCGCAGTGAATGGGTGCCGTATCCGCTGGGTTTCAGCCCAATTGCCGTCACCCAATCGCGCACAAGCCGGCCATATTGGCGAGTTGAGATATGTGGGCGGTCATGAAACCGGCTGGGGAACATGAAACGGCAGCCGTTCATTTCCGGCGACTTGATCCACGCGGCAATAGTGTCCCGCGTGTTTTCAGAGAGTTGGAACTGAACGGGCCGCTTGGTTTTGCTCTGGGTCACGGACACTCTTTCACGAACGCGATCATCCCTCACCAGGTCAGTGACGGCCAGTTTGACCAAATCGCATCCGCGAAGCTTGCTATCAATTGCCACGTTGAACAGCGAAAGATCGCGCAGGTTGCCCGCCAGTTCCAACCGCACGCGGATCGCCCAGACCTGTTTCGGCAACAATGGTCGTTTCTGGCCGATGATCCGGCCCTTGTTTCAGGCTCTTCGTTTCGGGGTGACAGCGGGAAGTTGGACTCTTGGCATAGTAAGCTCTCCAATCCTCCCGCCAAGCCCAGACATCAGCACCGTGCTGACACCTGAATTTTACAGGCGGTCTGAATGCCTGCATTCTTCTCTGCTATGCAGCGAGTGAAATTCGGCAGTGCAGCAGGGAGGCGTGCTGCGTGCGCATGCAGCGAAAAACTCGAACTCACAGGTTGGGCTCGCTGCCGACTTGCGGCGATGCGGCGGCAGCGTTGCAGCGAAACTTCACCAGGACGCTTCTGCCAGACGACGCCAGGCAGCCCGAACCGGACATGCGAATGAGACACGCGGTGATGGATGTTGCAAGTGCGAGGCTTGCCAGCCAATCCATCAATTGCGGACGTTCATCCTGACACAGGCTAGGGTATTACCTTCGAAGCTTCGCTCTCGGTCCGAGAATTCCCCAGCTCATCGCTCGGTTGATCTAACCGCAACTAGCCGCGCTGCTGGATCAGCATGTTAGAATTATTCACCAACGTCGGGTTGGTGTCGTGGCAGGGCGTGGCGGATTGGAGGGCTTATCATGCCTATTGCCAATTTACCCGCCATTCGCGCGTGCCGCCCGGCCTGGAATAAGGGGCGCGTTGTCGGTCAGAAGCGGCCGCTCCTGCCAAAACACGTCTGGGCCATTCGCGTCCGCCTGAAAATCGCCGGGAACCACAGGGATCTCGCCCTGTTCAATCTGGCTATCGACAGCAAGCTGCGTGGCTGTGACCTGGTGAAACTGAAGGTCGCGGATGTCTATGCTTCAGGCCAGGTCAAGGAACGCGCCTCAATTGTCCAGAGTAAGACACAGCGGCCAGTGCGCTTCGAGATAACGGAGGGCACGCGCAAGTCGCTCTCGCGATGGATGGAGGAACCGATGATGGTCGGCTCAGAATACCTCTGGCCCGGCCGGTTTCACGATCGTCTGCACATCTCAACGCGGCAGTACGCCCGTCTCGTGCGGGACTGGGTGAGGTCCATCGGGCTGGATTCCACATCCTATGGAACGCATTCCATGCGCCGGACAAAGGTGGCGCATATCTACAGAAAGACTGGCAACCTGCGGGCCGTTCAGCTCCTGCTAGGACATACCAAGATGGACAGCACCGTCCGCTATCTCGGCGTCGAGCTGGAGGATGCTCTTGCGATCTCCGAAAGCGTGGAAATTTGAAGAATTTGGGCCGCTTGCAAAGGCGGCCCGAAGCGGACCTCCGGCCTGTCGCATAGCCGCGACGGGTTCGCATGCAGGTCGGGCGGAAACCGATCATTCGCTGCGTCCTCAAATTGCATGCTGTTCTGAGAAAAAGCCGACATTGGCCTCGCTCTGTGAATTAGCTCTGCTTCATGTTTTCAAAGCACTCCCGGGTCAGTATCTTCCCGAAATGGAAAATGCATCCTTAGACAGGCGAGTCGCCGTCCAAGTTCAAGGTGAGAGTGTGGTTCAACCGCTGAGCCATTTGCGCGGCCAGCCATATGTTGTTTTGCTCGGCGAGCCCGGCGTGGGAAAATCGACGGCTCTGGAACTGGAGGCTCGTGCCGAGGGTGGAGAGGTCGCAACTTGCAGGGAAGTGATGAACGGCTCTCCGATTGGCGTGTCTGGAACCGCCTATCTTGATGCCCTCGATGAATATCGTTCAGGTGACGGCGGCAAAGACAAACTTCTGCGCCTCGCCAACGCGATATCGAGGAGGAACATTCGCAGATGGCGACTCACCTGCCGCGCTGAGGACTGGCGCGCGACCGCCGACATTAACGCGATGCGGCGTGCGGCAAACAACGAGCCCATCGTTGTGGTGCATCTCCTACCGCTGAGTGACGAAGAGGCGCAATTGGTCTTGGTCTCTCTGGGAGAACCCGATCCAGAGCGGTTTGTCGGTGAAGCGCGGAACCGAGGTGCCGGTGCATTTCTGGAAAATCCGCTCAGTCTGAGATTGCTTCATTCGGTTGTCGTTTCGAACGGCGTGTGGCCAACCTCTCGCTTTGATTTGTTCGCGAGGGCCACATTGGCGCTTGCCCATGAACATGACCCGGAGCGCGAAACAGATCCACGACCGGGGGCGGAAGAAATCCTCGCCGCTGCTTCCGCCATGAGCTTCTACCTTCTTGCCGCCGGGGCGAAAGCGCTCTGGCGCTCAAATGCGTTGCCGCCCGGAGCAAAAGACAACGAGTATGTCGCCACGCATGCCCTGGGACTCGAGGCGCGAGTCCTCGAAGGAGCACTGGATACCGCTCTGTTCAGGGGCGAAGGACATGCCTTCGCGCCGTTTCACCGAACCGTCGCTGAGTTCTTGGCAGGACGTTTTTTGGCAAGAAGGGTGATCGGCGCTGGAGAAACGCCCGCTTTTCCGTTGCGGCGGGCAATCGCTCTCATCACCGGAAACGACCAGAAGGCCCCGAGCGAGCTCAGAGGACTTTATGCGTGGTTTGCCGCCCACCTGCAATCGGCGGGAGATCCCGTCGGCGCAAGGCGGCTCATTCAGCATGATGCAGCGACGGTGCTGGCATATGGCGACGCGGCGGCGTTCGACACGGCCGGACGGCGACATATCCTCTATCACCTGGATCGTGATGACCCGTTTTTTCTCTCCTCGCAGGATGACGCGACTGTCGTTGGAGGGCTCGCTGGCGATGATCTCGTTGACGATTTCAAAGCGGTTCTCGACGGCGAGGTCCGCAGTCATCTGCAGGTCACCGTCCTTCAGGCACTTGCCGACGGTCCGCCTGTTGAGCGTATGTCAGAGAAGCTGCGGGAGATCGTCCTCAACGCTACCCGCCCTCTTTGGATGCGGGAGAGAGCGGCGGAAATACTCGTTTCGAAAGCCACCGACACGGATACACTGCAACGTGGCCTGCTGGACGATCTAGCCAGCATGTCGGTGGACAGAGGCCAATTGGCGATCCGTGCGCGTGTCCTGTCGAACAGATCAACGCAGGATGTTCAGTTTTCCGATCTCCACGCGCTGCTCGAGGATTTCGACAGCTTGCCTGCGAAAACCCGTGATGGGGAGGACAACGACGACACTGGTTCGCTGGTCTCTCTGAGCATAGCGATTGCGCGCTCTCCGCGGCCAGATTTCTTTGATAAGGGTATTGGAAGAAGCGATGTTGCGCGCCGGCACAAATCGCAGGTCCAGTCGGTCCTCAATCGCGCGTTTGTCGCCACAGTTGATGCCAACCCGGATATAACCGCCGTCCGACTTCTATCGTGGCTCGGCAATCTCCGAGAACATCGATGGGATATGCTCGACAGCGACGTTGCTGAGGCCATTGGAAGGTGGATTGACCACGATTCGGATCGTCGGCAATTGGAGTTGTTCCTCGCCGTCGAGGACCAAAGCTCCTCCGACGAAGGCCCCTGGGTGGTGTGCAACGAATATATCTCGACCGCAAGAAGGCTACCCTCCGACGCATTGATCCGGGGGTTGTTGGACATCGCTCAAGCGACGAATGAGCGCAAAGCCAGAAAACGAATACTTCAGATCGCCGCGTATGCGGCCCGCAGCGAAACACACTGGCCGAAATGGCAAGAGCCGATCGTGTCGCTGCTGGAGCAGGAACGGGGTTTCAAGGGGTTCATCAAGTCTCTCCTCTCCGACCCGAACGCAAGTTGGAAAAGGAAGGAGGCTAAGCGAAAGGCTAACTTGGAAAAGAAAACGGCAAACTCGCGGAAAGCGAACATCGCCGAGCTAACTCCGGTCATTGACATAATATCGAGTGGCGCCCCGGATCAATATGGCGTCTTGAATTGGGCTGCCGGGCACTACCGCTATGCCCGGGTCAGCAAAGACAAATCGCCGTTCGAAGACATCGTCAAATACACAAATGAGGAGATCGCCGCGGCGATCGCAGAAGGCTTCGTCCAATTTGCGATCCATACCGACATCAAGGTTGGTGTCGAAGATCTCGGCAAGGCCCAAGCTAAGCTTGGGACCTACCCGCAAGAGTATGTCGTAGCGGCGGGGTTGCACCAGGCGCTATTGCATGGCCGTGAAAACGACATCGAAGCATCTCCGTTGATCATCGCCTTGGTCGGGCTTCGGGAAGCTTATTTCAGCGCCGGCGACGATCCCTCGATTGCCGTTTGGGCAGTCGACCGCCTGGCCAGCGATCCTGAGCAAGGCGCTGACATAATGTTGCGGTACTGGAATGCCGCTCTCGATGCCGGCGATGATGACCTTGATGCAATCCATCATCTTACGAATGCAGGTCAACCGGCGCTGGTCTCCCTGTGCATGCTCGGCCTGCTTGGCGAGAGGCCGGGGCTGCCGGATCCCGCCCTAAGGCAGGCGATCGGGGCATGCGCAGGCAGTTCGAGTATCGATGAATTGGTCGAACTCGCACGCCGCACGTTGGAACGTGATGACCTCGAGCAGACGCAACGAAGTATCTGGTCATTCGTCGGCCTAGCACTGATGCCAGAGGAATTTGCCGATCGGCTTTCGGAGGAAGACCTTGAAGCGGCTCTGTTGGCTCCAAACGGAGACCTCGCCAAGACATTCAACGAGTTATGTTCGGACATCGACCTGCTGGACAAAATCAGGATTGGCGTTCTTGGAAAAAAACACCCGGCACGCGACGATGATTGGCGGCACTCAGGTGGAGTCAGCGGGATTGTCAGGGCCGCGATCCGGCGTCTTGGAGACTTCAGATTCGGTTGAAGCAGGCGAACACCTGAAGAAACTCGCTACCGAGGTCGAATTGAGCTGGGCGCCCCATATGGCTCATGCAGCAGCGGAGCACGCCCGCAAGCTGCGCGATGAGCAATTCGCTGCTACTTCAGTGAGCCATCTGATTAGCGCGCTCGCAAACGGCTCTCCGGCAACTCCGTCGGACCTTGCGGCCATCGTTCTAGAAGAGGTCGACAGGTACAAGAGCACGCTCAGGACCGGAAGCGAGACGCCCTGGAAGCGGTACTGGAATACCGATGAGTACGGAGCGGCAACCGAACCACAGATCGAGAACGAGGACAGGGACCGCCTCCTGGAACTGCTTCGTCCGCAATTCGAAGGATACGGCATTGCAGCGGGCCTTCCCGAGGCCCGCCGCGGCGAAAACACTAGGGTCGACGTCCTAATGCTGAGCCATGCCGGCAAGAATCTGCCAATTGAGGCCAAACGGCACTACAACGTCGAACTCTGGGCGGCCGCTTCGACCCAGCTCGCGGGTTATGCTGCGGATCCAGACGCCTGCGGCTTCGGGATCTATCTCGTCTTTTGGTTCGGCACCGAGTTCAAGGCCCCGAAGCGAAGCGATGGCGCCGACAGTCCCGAGAGTGCCGAGGCGCTTGAGGCGATGCTTGCAGATGATCTTCCGCTTCACTTGAGGGAGAAGCTTTCGGTTGTGGTTCTGGACGTATCTCGGCCTCAGCCGATGATCGAGGCCGTCAACAAACGACGAAAGAGTGCTTGAAACAGGCGAGTAGGATCAACTCACAGTCAGCGACCTTCATCCCAAATTCCATTGACGTCAAAATACCCAAACTCTGGCAAAGTCAGATTAGCATGTGTAACCGGACCAGCCTTCAAGCTGGGCTAAATCGAGCACCGGTGGCCGGTCTGTCGAGACGGAGGCTTATCGAGGTTGACCATCATCAACGGCAGCTAAGCGCACGCCGCGTTGCAGCAACGATCTCAGAGATGAGTGACCGCAAAGGGCCGGTCACGTCTTGAAGGGCGATCACAGGTCGCAACTTTGCTCCGGCAGCTTCCTGCGGCTTCGCTGCCCCTGGTTCACCCCGCAGCATCACATGAGGTAGCTGGGCCCTGCCGAAGGTCCGTTTTCGGGAAAATCACCATGGAATTTTGCACCGACAGCATCTTTGGCACTCGCCACCATGTCTATGTCTGCTCCGGGCTGGGTGCAGCCGATCCGCCCCATGCGGTCCGATCCGATGACAGGTCGGTTTGCGAGATCCTCCCCGATTAGATCGGTGCCTCGCTCTGCGGGTGGTTGCTATGAAATTTTTGGAGATCAGTCAGTTCCGACCACAACACTGTTTGTATTTGCGGCCCGACCCGCAGGAGCACGGTTCGTTTCGACCTGGTCGAGGACCAGCCTTGAAAGGCATGCCGGAAAGAATTTCAGGCTCAGGGCGGGAAAGTTCAGGACGTGACTGGTGCAGAATTGTCGCTACGCAATTCGGGATCAGATCGGGGGCTTCAAGGTCGATCTGGTCAATTTCGTCGTCCGTGAACTTGCTTTGGCCAGTGTAGATGTCTTGTAACGCCATCAAAAAGATCATCGTGGCCCGCGTCTCTTCGTCGGTCTGATCGAGCAGGCGTTCCCAAGCTTCCGGCCGCAAGCCCATGGCGCGGGTGAAGCCATCGACCCAAGGCTCCCACATCGTCTCGTCGCTGTTGGGATCAACCTCGTAGACAGGCTCGATCCAAAACGAGCGGGACATCGCGTCGGCCACCGAATTGTAATGCGCCATGACAGCACCGATCGTTTCTTCTGCGGCTTTCTGGTCAGGAAAATGTGCTTCGCCGGTCTCGCCCCAGACATGGGGCAGCCATTCCGAGGGCGGGATCATGTCACTACAAGAAAGAATGCCGGTCACGTAGCCATCAAGTTCGCTAAGCGACATAGGCATGTTTTCGACGGGCAGCGCATGCAGCAGCGCGTTGAGGCGATCAAGCTCTTGATGTGATTGGCCCATGAGACTTCTCCCGGCGATGTCGGGAATTTTTAGCTGCGGGATTGATAAATCGCAACTATCGCAATGTCGGATGCGGGCTGCGAACCGTCGACTGCACTCGCGGCACCCCATCGTCTTGGCAACATCACCTGTAAGCTCGAATGCCAACTTCCCCTGGGCATTGAAGAGCGGTTCAGACCCACCATTGGTCGATGGCTGCGATCTCCTCGTCAGTCCATCCGAAATGATGGGCGAACTCGTGAATAACAACATGCGCGATCAACTGGTTCAGTTCGACATCACCGCGGTCACGCCATTCCGCCAAAATCGGCTGTCGGAAGAGCCAGACAACATCCGGAGGTGGCGCCATATCGAGAACCGATTTCTCGGTCATAGGTATTCCCTCGTAGAGCCCCGTCAGTTCATATGGATCTGCAAAACCAAGTTCGTCCAGCATGGCCGGCGCAGGCCATTCGGCAATGCGCAGAATGACGTTATCTGCAGCTGGCCTGAAGGCCCTCGGCAGGGAAGCTATAGTGGCGCGAGCGATCTTCTCGAAATGGTCAAGGTCGTGGTGCATGCGTTGTATATGGTTTCTCGGAGCGGTGTAGTGAACCGCCAAGCCGGAGGGGGCAGTTCAAACGCCAGGTGCGATCAGCAGCCTCCGGCCCCAAATCGGACTGCGACGGATACCGCACCGCTGTGGCCAGCTACTTGCCTCAGAAGGGTATATCTGCTTTGACCGAGAACAACTGAAAACACAGGTGAAATATGGCAATTGATCTAAAGGGGCTGAGTGCCGCTGAATTGGAAGCGCTGGCCAAGGAAATCGAAGTCCGCAAAGTGGAAGTAGAGGACGAGGCAAAGAAAAGCGCTTATGCCGAAATGCTGGCCATTGCGGAAAAACATGGCGTGGCCTTTGAAGAGGCTATTGCTCTGCATGGCGGAAAAGGGCGTAAGTCAAGCGCAAAGGCACCTGCTAAATACGCCAATCCAGCTGACCGATCCCAAACCTGGAGCGGCCGCGGGCGTAAACCTGCTTGGGTCCACGAAGCTTTGGAAGCTGGGAAGCCCCTCGAGGATCTTGAGATCTGAAGCAGCAATTCATTTGTTGGGCTATCGCAGGCGGCACCACGTACAGTTGCGCGGGGCGCAATTGGCAACATGGGCTGCCTGCCGTCATTCACGCCTGGCGCGGCGAACGCCCGGTCGGAGCCCACAGCGGAAGTCTTAGATTTACTCTGCACGTGCACGCAGCACAAAAAATGCTGCAAATGCCATGCTGTATAGCAGCGCGAAAACTGGCCATTGGCGAATGTTGGAGCGAACTTGGGACCGTCAACCTACAGGTCTCGGAGAAAGCTCGGTTTCGCCGCAGCTATTGCAAGATCCCTTTCGCAATCAGGCCTGTCGCATAGGGTTTGCCGTCTAACGTCAGCTCCTTTCGAACACCTTCGACGGATTGCACGACAGATAGCACTCATTCCCTTGGATATTTGTTTGCGGTACTTGCTTCTAGTGGTGTTTGCACTGCTTGTTCGGCGTCCAGCTCCGCCTGATCTGCCCCGAGGGCGGCTGTTTCTGGCGTAGAAGCGCGGGCCAAGGGGTTGGCTTTGAAGGCGACTTTATTTTCCTCTGCAACTGCAGGGGCATGACGCAGACGCCAGATCGCAAAAAGAAAAAGTAAAACATGAGCTGCGCCTGTGACTGCGAAGAGGCTGACAGCACCAAAAGATGTCATGGCGAAACCGGCGAAGGTCGGCCCGACGATTGAGCCGAGCCCGAAGACCAAAAGCAAGCCGCCGCTGACTTGGATGTATGTGCCGGGTCCCGCATGGTCGTTCGCATGAGCCACGATTACGGGATACATCGAGAAGACGGATGCGCCAAAGAGGGCCGCAAGGCTCAGAATGATTGCCGGGTTACTTGTTCCAACGAATAGAAACATTCCATCGGCCAGCAAGGCAAAGGCTGTAACGCCAATGAGGACTTTACGCCGGTCCAGGCGATCCGAAGCGAAGCCTACGGGGATCTGGATGGCCGCACCAGCCAGGATCGGGATGCTGGCGAAGAGCGCGATTTCAGCGAGGGACAGTCCTACCCTTGCGCCATAGACGGCAGCCAAGGTTCCGAAGGACGCGTTTGAGACCCCGACCATCAGGACCGCGAAGAAGGCAATTGGTGAGTTTTTCCAAAGCCCCCGCAGATTGAGCGATACTTGCGTGAGCGGTCGGGGCGTCGTCGTCGCACTGATTGCCGTTGGTAGGAGCGCCAAGCAATAGACCATCGCCGCCAGCACAAAGAAAAAATATCCAGTAGCATCGCCAAGCGTCAGCACCATCTGGCCTGCCGTCGTCGCGGCCAGGTTCACCATCGTATAGATACCGAAGACGCGCCCGCGCGACGACGCGTCGGCGCGTTCGTTCAGCCAGCTTTCCACAATCATTGCCGCACCGGCGAAGCAAAACCCAGAAAGCGCGCGCACGGGGATCCACACCCAGGGCGTGATGAAAACCAGTGATAGAAGAACTGCAATGGCTGCGATGGCGCACATAGCTCCGAAGGCCCGGATGTGGCCGACCCGAGCGACCAGCGTCGGTGTGCGCAAACAGCCTGCCACATAGCCAATCGCCCATCCGGTACCCAAGAGACCGAGCGATGCGGCAGTAAAACCTTCTGCCTCACCACGCACAGGCAGGATCAGCGCATTTATGCCGCCTGCAAACAGCAGGAAGGCAGACCCCATAAGAAGCGCGGTGAGCGAAAGCAGGCTTTTGAGCATGAGAGCGATCCAATCTCCTGAAGGCACCGAAAGGCTTCAGGCGTCGATCTCAAAATACGTCAAACCTTCTTGCCGAAATGGTACCCGACATTAGGCAGAAACAGCAGGGTTTGCCATCCGTTCCGAGAGAGGTGGCCACATACATCGTTAGATGCATCCCTTGGACGGCGACCGACATCTTGAATGCTTGATCGTGACATCCTAAATAATTCTCGGACGATGCCAGCAAGTGCGGGCTAAGAAACCAAGCCTACCTGTCTGGAATTTCACTAAAATGTTTCACAACTTGCGTGCGATCATAGCCTCTATGGTGCTGGCTGTCTTCGCCCATGCGGGCGCAGCGCAAGAGAACGCCCCCACAGAAATACGCATGATGGGCCAATGCGCGGGATGTATCCTCCGAGATGGCGACTTCCGTGAGGCCCGTCTTACGAGTGTAGAACTGGAGGGCTCTGAAATCACCGAGGTCTCCTTCAATGAAGCGACCTTGTCACTTGCCATTTTTGACGGAGCGCGGCTCACAAATGTGAACTTTAATGGTGCCAATCTTCGTGGTGCGAGCTTTGTGGGCGCGGTTCTGGTAAATGTCAGCTTCGATGGCGCTGACCTTATGGGGGCCGTTTTTGAAGGTGCCGTCCTTGACCAGACGGACCTTTCAACAGGCCGCTTGTGCAATACTCAGTTGCCCGACGACATGATGGCGAATGATGGGTGCAATTGAGCAAATCGCAGCAGTCAAACTGTCGCGCTTGCACTGCGTGCGCCGATGCGAAAATCATTTCACGAGCTCCTTGAATGAGTCTCGCCCCATATCCATTTCTCCCATGCGAGCCGGGCCCCTCTGACGTGCTTTGTCCAAAAGACAACGCCGTGATGTCGGATCGCTCCCCAGGAGGGGGGTGTCCAACCGGTTTTCCTCAAAACTGAACCTATGGCCACCTTCTCCGCATTAGGAATGAAAGGAGTCCTTGGGTGGAAAAACTTGTTCGCGGTCATGGCTCCGCATCAATCGCAA
The DNA here is from genome assembly GCF_056158685.1 of Leisingera sp. ABM4_103. Lineage (NCBI taxonomy): Bacteria > Pseudomonadati > Pseudomonadota > Alphaproteobacteria > Rhodobacterales > Roseobacteraceae > Leisingera > Leisingera sp. ABM4_103. The sequence goes on from NZ_JBSWTU010000006.1 coordinate 57,857, forward strand.
GCAGCCAGTATGATATGGGCTTGTTCCGATACTTGAATGGTGTCTTCGCCTACATGGGCGGGGCACTGGTGCTGTCTGCACTCACAGCCTTTGTCGTAGCGAACGTCGCACCGCTGACAGCTCTGATCTTCGGCACGCCCTTGAAATGGGTCGCGATCTTCGCCCCTCTCGCGGTCGTGCTGTTTGTATCGTTCCGGTTCGAGCAGCTCTCGCTAGCCACGTTGCACAGCCTTTTCTGGGGCTTTGCTGCTCTGGTGGGCGTGTCGCTTGCGAGCATCTTGCTGGTCTTCACTGGCACGAGCATCGTTCAGGCTTTCCTGAGCGCCTCTATCGTGTTCCTTGCGATGGCTATCTGGGGCTACACGACAAAACGTGATTTGTCTGGCTGGGGCAGTTTCCTGATGATGGGCCTGATCGGTGTGATCGGTGCTACCATCCTCAACCTGTTCCTTGCCTCCGGTGTGTTGTCGATGGCGATCTCGGTTGTGGGTGTGATTGTCTTCACCGGTCTCACGGCCTGGGACATGCAGCGTTTGCGCAATGAGTATCTGACGCATCGGAATATGGCGGGCACGTCCGCTGCAGAAGACCTTGGCAAGCTTCAGATCATGGGCGCGCTTTCGCTCTATCTGAACCTCATAAACCTGTTTCAGATGATTCTGAGCCTCTTCGGCCAGCGTCAGGAAGGATAACCAAAGATGCGCACTCAAAAAGAAGTTGCAGCAATGCTCTGCCCCGTTTGCGAAACCGGTCTGGCGATGTCAGACCGGAACGGGGTGGAAATCGACTATTGCCCGTCCTGTCGCGGTGTTTGGTTAGACCGGGGCGAGCTCGACAAAATCATCGAGCGGTCACAGGAGCATTCCGCACCACCACTGCCGCCTTCGAGAAACCGTGATGGGCGTTCAGGCGGTTTGATGGGGCTGGCGTCGTCGCTGCTTGATGGCGATGACGACCGCTACGAAGACCGACATAGAGATCGACGCTACGACGGCGAAAATCCTGACCGGCGTCACAAGGAGAAGTCGATCTTTTCGGACTTCTTCGATTGAAAATAGGGTGCGCCGTCTTTGAAAAACAACGGCGCACCTCTCTTTTGAAACACATTCAAAAATAGGACGTTCACCCAATGGCGAAGGCAACATGGTCTGTTCCGTGGTTTGCAGATTACAATCGTCGCAATCTCTACAGCGTCACGAATGTTGCGATGCCTACCGCGACCATGTCTGACAACAGCACTTGTGGGTGTCCGTCATCAAATGAAGTGGTCCGATTGAGCTGACAGCGTTGATGACGGCCAAGCGGGTGGAGGATCAGTTGGACCGGTAATGGGGTACGCCGCGCCCGGAGATCATGCCGAGGCTTGCACAAGTGCGAAGCACTTGGTGGTAGCTGCGCCTGATGATCGTCTCATCAGCTTGGTCTGTATCTGAGAACGGCAGCACCAGCGTCCGGTCGATTTCCCCCAGGACCGAGACTGAAGGCAGATCGCTCAGCAAGTTGTCCAAGGCGCCGGTCCGGATCAGCACAAGGCTTCCACGCATCCAGGGCAACGTCGGGATCGACAGCAGCCGGTCAAATATGTGCTCAGAGGATGGGCAGATCCCCGCGACGACCAGTTGAGGGCCCGCTGAAGCGCCAACAAGGCGGTAGCCAATGACCGTGCCGTTCGCTGTTGCAGTCAAGGCCTCAATATAGCCGAAATCTGCTTCCGCCAGCTTCTTCCAATTCGACATGGGAAAGCCCTTCCGCATTGGATGTTTAGAAAGGGGGGCGGATCGCTCCGCCCCGAGTTATCGAGGGAAAATCAGGCTTCGTCAGAAGCCATAGACCAGGGACACACCAAGCTTGTTGTCGGTGCTCTTCAGGCCCGGCAGCGGGTCGCTGTCCCACTCGGTCCGGTAGGAGACGCGGGTTGAGAGCCGGTCCGTCATCTTGAAGTTCACGCCCAGGTCATTGGTCACCACGGTGTCCTCGTCCGAGAACAGCACATCGGTGTCCATGGTTAGGTTCACGGTTTCGCTGATTGCCAGGTAATACCGCGACGCTGCAATACCCGCGAATTCGGTGCTGTCATTGCCCAGCTGGTCCTCGATGTAGCGCACGCCCGGGCCGGCCTGGATCCGCCAGGTCTGGTCCTGAGTGTTGATCACCCGGTAGCCGGGGCCGAAGCCAATGAAGCTGTCCAGACGGTTGGAGTCGAAATCGTCGTAGCGGACCGATCCCAGGCCGAAGAGGTAGAACTGCCCGGTCAGGTAGCGGTTCACGTCATAGGTGACGAAGATCTCTTCCTTGTTGCGCACGTCATTGTCTTCGGAGAACTCACCCGCAAAGCCGAAAGTGTGATTCCAGGGACCGTTGCCATAACGGAGGCGGCCTGCGAAATCGAGGTCGGCGGTGTCGGTGTTGCCCGAAGTGCCGGAGAAGCCGAGCGAGGCGCTGCCGGTCCAGCCCTGAGCGTACTGGTTGGTGCTAAAGCGGTCCTTGTCGCTGCCTTCTGCAAGTTCATCACCAACATCTTCCTGAATATCGTCGATGCGGTCGTCCAGATCCTCGATCCCGACGATTGCGCCCTGTGCGAAAACAGGAGCAGCCACCAGAAGAGCCAGGACCGACGCGGCCAAAGTATTGCGTTTTTTCATGGGTCTATCCTTTCCCAACAGTGTGACCCGTCCCGAAAGAGCGGGGGCATCTCTGCCAAGGATGGAGATAAAAAACCCGATGAAATTAGTGAAATTCGAAATAATTGATGATGAAACGAGAATTACTCACGTCAATGCTCACCTTCAATGTTTCCAAGCACTTCGACCGTGTGACCGGCGCTGATATCGCAAAGCTCGGCGAGGACTGCGTTTTGGTCGGCATCAATCTGTGACTGAATCGCAACAAGGGTGGCCTCCGCGGTTACGCGAACTTCAGGATCAAGGTCGTCGCGCCAGATCGACCACACCGGGTACGGGAATACCGGAGCATCCGGAACCAGATGCAGCCTGCCGTCATCCAGGTATTTCTTGATGTAGCGTGCAGGAAGATAGGCCGCTGCCCGCCGCGAGACGATGTACTCCGCCGCCATTGCGCCAAGCGATAGGGTGAGCCCTGGGTTTGTCAAGTCCGGCAGCTCCAGCGCGTGGGCGTGGACAAACTCCGGTCCCCAATCGACAAAGACATAGTGGGGAACGATCTCTTCAAACGTCGCAGGCCAAGAAGCTGCCAGCACAAGCTCCTCCTCAATGACCTTCCGGGCTGTAAGGCCGGGACGCAGCTGCGGATTGTACATCAGCCCGATCTGCACAACACCTTCGATAAGAAAGCGCATGATCCGGTCCGGCATGCCCAACTCTGCCCGGATATTCAGTGTCGGCATTGCCTGCTGCATGGTGTCGATCCAGCTGAACCCCAGCCGGGGCCACAGCGAATACTGGGCTCCGACTGTCAGGGACTTGGTATAGCCCTCCGGCACACCCACCTGCTGGCGCGCCTCTTCCCAGATCTTGATCAGAGATAGTGCATACCGCTCAAATTCCCGGCCTGCAGAGGTAAGCTCTGCGCCCGCCTTGGAGCGGGTGAACAAAGGCTTGCCCAATGCGTCCTCCAGGCGCTGCACGCGCAGGCTGACCGCGGACTGTGTGACAAACAGCCGTTCGCTGGCGTTTACGAAAGATCCGGTGGCAGCAACTTCAAGGAAGGTTCGGACCAGGCTGATATCCATCACAGCACCCATAAGCCTTACTTGAGATAAACATGCTTCTTATTCGTTTTTCTGCGCCAAAGAAACCCTCTAGTTAAAAGCCATGGAGGCGGACCGAAGAAACTGATGTGCCGCTGAGAAGCGTGATGGGGACGATCCCCGACGCACCGCCCCCGCGGTTTGCCTCCACGCCCATTAACCCCCTTTGTTGGGAAAAGGAGACCGAAATGAAATTTGACGTTGTTCGCAAGATGACCATCGCAGCTCTGATCTCCGCGGCTGCCGTTTTGTCTGCCTGCTCGACCGATCAGGCAATCGACAACACAGTGGGCATTGCCGCTGGCACGGGCAAAGTTGTTGCCAAAGGCGCAGTCGGTGCAGGCAAGCTGGCCTACAGGGGCGGCAAGGCTCTTGTCGGGGCTGGCGAATAAGCAGGCTGCTCAGGCTGGCCGGAAGACCGTTTTACGGCGCTCGCGGGGGTTTCCTTTGCGGGCGCCTTTTTGTCCGTCTGCAACCGCTCAGTTGCGGCTCTGGCAACCCCAGCAGTACGCTTCCGGAAAAGGATCGCAGACGTTGCCGAACTCATCTGCGGCGCAGAATGCTGTGTTACTTCTGGTCATTGCAAGCCTGGCAGGCTTTGGCCGATCGGGCTGAATGATATCCGGCCGGCAATCAGAATACTGCTGTGCTCAACAGGTGCGAGTTTAAGGCGTCATTGCAGCTGCCGTGGCAATCAGCTTGGTTTGATCGACTTCGATCAGTCCTCGGCGCGGCCGGTCAAGGTCGATTATCAGAAAAACAAGGACAACGATTAACATCATCAGCGCGTAAACTGGAACACTAGGGCGAACGTTTGAAATAGCGGATGAATACCCGACTACACCGCCCAGCATGACAAATGTGGCGAAGAGCAAATACAGCACCAGTTCAGGCACGTGCCGGTTAATCGCAGCGTCTCTGGTTGCAAGCGTGTCAATAACTTCATTGAGGCTTGCTGAGAAAGCCATCGCCACGGGGGTCGGAAATTCGCGCGCCTCATCGGAGGCCAGACGCCAAAGATCTGCAAATACCGCCTCAGCCATTGCGATCAACTCGTTGCGCGTCTCCGCGTCGGATGCTGAGACCCCAGCCGCTTCAACTCTCAAATCAGCGTACCGCCGAAGCAGCTCCTTGGCTTCGTCGCGCCGCGTTTCTCCGACCAGGTCGGACCGCAGCCAAGCCGTTCCAATTGCATTTGCCTCGGTCACCACTTCAAGTGAACGCTGATCGAAACGCCCGAGGGAGAGGGAGAAGGTGAAGCCCAGCAACAATGCCAGCAAACCAAGCAAAGAGCCCTGGACCGCGTTCGCCTGTCCCTTGCTTTCCTCATTCTCGCGGCTTTCGAGACGCCTGCCGAGAACACCGCCCAATTGAATGGCAGCCAGCATCAGGACAAGCAAAATAAATGCGATTAGATATGACGGGACGTCGTACATCAGGCCGTTCTGCCGCTTTGCCTACTCGATCTTTCAAAATTTTGCCAATTGAATGCCAGCTGTTTCCGTTTGGCAAGGCCGGCTACCGGGTTCTTCGCAGCCGGCCTTTCCTGAGCAGCCAGACAAGGTACGCAATTGGTCTCGGCCGGCAGAGCAATTATTTTCGCCCCCCCATTGAACTCCATTCAACCGGTGCTGATTTCACTGTGGCCTGCTGCAGACCCTCCACCGGCGCCCCCTTGCGCCTGCGTGCTGCCTTCTTCGGCAAGCGGTCGCTGCGCCCCCGGCCATGCGGGGCGCTTGAGGGTCAATCTTGAAGATACCTGTCTGGCGGTTTGCCGCCTATGCGCTCGTAATCCTGCTGGGGGTAGCCGTTGCGCTTCCGAGCTTCCTGCCGCGCGACGCCGCGCGCGCCCTGCCAGGCTGGCTGCCTGAAACACCCGTTGCACTTGGTCTAGATCTGCGGGGCGGTGCTTCGCTGACGCTGCGGGCCAGCGAAGCCGCTCTTGCGGAAGATCTGCTGGCCGAAGCCCGTGCAGACTTGACCGGCGCCCTATCGGATGAGGGTGTGCAGGCACGCATCACAGTTGAGGGACAGGCCCTGATTGTCCGGCCGGATGGCGCCGGCGCACCCGCCGCGGCATTGCGGACCGCGGTTGACGCGGCCCTGCCCTCTTTCCAGCGCAGTGCCCTTGCCCGGACGGAGCCAGCCTATTCCGTAACTGAAACAGAGGGCGGCGGCCTGAGACTGGCTCTGCGCGAGGAATACCTAGCAACGGCCCAGGCCGATGCCATGGCGCAAAGCATCGAGGTGGTGCGCAGGCGCGTCGACGAAGCCGGTGTTGCCGAACCCTCGATCCAGCGGCTGGGCAGCGACCGCATCCTGGTGCAGATGCCGGGTGTCGCTGATCCATCCGCCTTGCGCGCCCTGCTTGGCAGTACCGCGGAGCTGACCTTCCACCGCGTGACCCTTGATCCCGGCGCGGGCCGCCCGCTCAGCCCGGACACGCTGCGTCTGGCGATGGCCGACGGATCCGGTTTCCTCGCCATTGAAGCGGCGCCGGCGCTGGACGGCGAGCGGCTGGCCGACGCGTCGGCGGCATTCAACCCCGAGACCGGCGCGCCGGTGGTGCATTTCCGCTTTGACACCCAGGGCGCGGTGACCTTTGGTGAACTGACGCAGTCGCTGGTTGGTCAGCCGTTTGCCATTGTGCTCGACGGCGAGGTGCTGAGCGCGCCGGTGATCCGCGAACCGATCCTGGGCGGGTCGGGCGAGATCAGCGGCGGTTTCACCGTCGAGGAGACAGCGACGCTTTCGGCACTGCTGCGGGCGGGCGCCTTGCCGGTTCCGCTTGAGGTGATCGAAGAGCGCACCGTGGGCGCCGACCTCGGCGCTGATGCCATTGCGGGCGGGCTGTGGACCGGTCTCGCCGGCTTTGGCCTGGTTGCTGCCGTGATGATCCTGCTCTACGGCGGCTGGGGCATAGTGGCGACAGGCGCGCTTCTGCTGAACGTTGTGCTGACCATTGCAGCCCTGACCCTGCTCGGCGCTACGCTCACTTTGCCAGGGATCGCGGGCCTCATCCTCGGCATGGGGCTGGCAGTTGACGCCAACGTTCTGATCAACGAGCGCATCCGGGAGGAAACTGCGCGCGGCAAACGCGCCGCATCGGCGGTTCAGGCGGGGTTCGACCGGGCCTATCGTGCCATCCTCGACTCGAACCTGACCGCCTTGATCGCCACGGCGCTGCTGTTCTGGCTCGGCTCGGGGCCGGTAAAGGGCTTCGCCATAACCATGGGCCTCGGTATCCTGATCTCGATTTTCACCGCCGTCACTGTCGTGCGGTCGGCGATGGATATCTACCTGCGCACCCGCCGCCCCAAGACTTTCGAAATCCGCGCGCCGCTCGGCTTCCTGCGGCCGCAAACCGCACCTGCCTTCCGGTTCATGCGGATGCGCTTTGCCGGGCTTGGCCTGTCTGTCGTGCTTTCGGCCGCCTCAATCGTGCTGTTCGCCGCACCCGGCCTGAACTACGGTGTCGATTTCCGCGGCGGCACGCTGGTCGAGGCGCAATTCGAGGCGGCACCCGATATGGCCGGTCTCAGAGCCGGCGTGGAGGCTTTGGGGCTCGGCGACGTTTCGCTCCAGCAATCGGACGAAGGCCGGAGCCTGCTGATCCGGGTGGAAGAGCAGCCGGGCGGTGAAGCGGCGCAAACGCGCGCCGCCGATCAGGTCCGCGCCGCCGTTGCAAACGCGGCCCCGGACGCCAGCTTTGAGCGCGTCGAGATCATTGGGCCGCGGGTCAGCGCCGAGCTGGCGTTTGCCGGCATCCTTGCCGTTGGCGCAGCCAGCCTCGCCATGCTGATCTACATCTGGGCGCGGTTCGACTGGCCATTCGCCGTCGGTGCCATCGCAACCCTTGTTCTCGACATCACCAAGACGGTGGGGTTCTTTGCGCTTACCGGTCTCGATTTCGGCCTGACCGCCATCGCGGCGCTGCTGACGCTGATCGGATACTCTGTCAACGACAAGGTCGTCGTCTATGACAGGATGCGCGAAAACATCGGCCGTTACCCCGCAATGCCGCTGCGGGAGCTGATCGACCTGTCGATCAACCAGACGCTGGCGCGCTCGCTCTACACCTCGGCCACCGCGCTTGCAGCGATGCTGCCGATGGCGATCTGGGGCGGTGCAGCGGTGCAGAGTTTTGCAATCCCGATGGTGTTCGGCATCGTGGTTGCCGCGGGCTCATCGGTCTTTATTGCCGCGCCGATCCTGCTTTTTCTTGGCGACTGGCGCAGTAGAAAAATCTCCCAGCGACAGGAAACGCCTCCCCCTCCAGGCACTCCGGCGTGATCAAGCTGATCACTCCGGAAGCCTCACAGCAACGCCGCAAAGCTGCCGCAAGCCTCAGTGCAGAAAAAAGCAGAACACCAGCGGGATTTCACGATGCTCATTGACCTAGGCAATTATGCCCCCGCCGCGGCGCTGCTGCTGATCGGAGCCGTCTTTGCAGCATTTGCAACTGAGCGCCGGCCAGCAGACATGATTGCCTTTACGGGGGCCTGCACGGCCCTGGCGCTGGGACTGGTGACAACGAGCGACGTTCTGGCGGCGCTTGCAAATCCTGCACCGGTGACAATTGGTGTGATGTTCATTCTCAGCGCGGCACTGGTGCGGACCGGTGCCTTGGAAGTGCTGATCGCGTTCATGGGCCGGCTGTCACGGCGGAATGCCGGGCTTGCAGTGGCTATGTTCTTTATCGTGGCGGCGGCGGCCTCGGCGATTTTGAACAACACTCCGATCGTGATGGTGCTGATCCCGGTTGCCATCGGACTGGCCAGACAGGCCGGGACAGTGCCGTCACGGCTGCTGATCCCGCTGTCCTATGCCGTAATCCTGGGCGGCACGGTCACGATGATAGGCACCTCCACCAACCTTCTGGTTGACGGCATTTCACGTGACCTGGGGATGGCGCCATTCGGATTGTTCGAAATCGCGCCGCTGGGCCTTGCGGTTCTGGCGGCGGGCGGCGGGTTTCTTGCGCTCACCGCAAAGTACCTGCTGCCTGACCGAAAAACAGTGTCCGACACGGCTGCAGATCAGAAGGCAAGGAGCTGGCTGGTAGATGTGTTCATCCCGGTTGGGTCGCCTTTGATCGGCATGCCGCCAGTGGCGGCACCGGAACTGACCAGAGGCGGCGGCCGTGTGATCGACGTAGTGCGCGGGGATGCCTCCCTTCGAAGGGATCTGGCTGCGGTCAGGCTGGAAGCAGGCGATATCGCGGTACTCAAGACCCGGGACACGGGCCTCATGGCAATCAGTGAAGGTATTGCCCGCGGGGTGGAACTTCCCGATTTGAAAAGCGGCCGGAAGCGGCAGGCTCAGACGGCTGAGTTGCTGGTGGGGCCGGATTCCAAGGCCCTAGGCCGGACACTGGGGCGGCTCAGGTGGAGGCGGCGGTTTGGTGTCTATCCCCTGGCGTTGCATCGCAAGGGAGCCTCGGTTGGAGTAAGGCTGGAGCACACGGCGCTGAAGACAGGCGATACGCTGTTGATAGAGGGGGCGCCCGGCGACGTTCAGCGCCTGGCGCGGGACCAGAAGCTGATTTCTCTTTCGCCTTTCCAGGTCCGGGCTTTCCGGCACCGCAAAGCACCCGTGGCTGTGGCAATCCTGCTGGCGGTGGTGGTGCTGGCAGGCCTCGGCGTTGCTCCGATTCTCGCCCTGGCTCTGATCGGGGCGGCGCTGGTGCTGCTGACCGGTTGCATTGAACCCGATGAAGCATTTGCGGCGTTGGACGGCCGTCTGCTGATCCTGATCGTTTCGATGCTGGTCCTTGGCAGTGCTCTGGAGCAGACCGGAGCAGCGGATTTGATAGTGGGTTCTCTCAGCCCGGTTTTTCAGCTGGTAAGCCCCTGGGTTGCTCTGGCCATTGTCTATGCCGTTACCTCAATCCTGACCGAAATGCTGACCAACAGCGCTGTCGCCGTTATCATGACCCCCCTGGCAGCGGGGCTGGCCGCCAGCATGGGTGTCGAGCCGCGCGCCTTTGTCGTGGCTGTCATGTTTGCCGCCTCTGCCAGTTTTGCCACGCCGCTCGGCTACCAGACAAATACTCTGGTTTATGGGGCCGGCGGCTACCGGTTCACCGATTTTCTGCGGATCGGGGTGCCGATGAACATCATCGTTGGCACGATCACGGTGCTGTTGATCCCGCTTTTTTGGCCATTGGAATGAGTGTTGGCCGCCCGTCTGCGATTGCCGGGATGGGCGGAAGGCCGCCTGCGCCTTGGCACCGTGCTTCTGGTGGGGCTAGGCGGACCGCCCCCGTCACCATATTTGCGGTAAGGTTCGAAGTCAGAGAAAAAAATGCCCTGCCTGCAGTCACAGGAAATTCAGCCCGCCAGTGAGGCGCCGGCCCACAAGCGCCTTTCCGAGGTTCTCCGCGCAATCGCCGGGGACCGCACACGGGACTATATCACGGTCGGCGACCTGATGAACCTCATGGAAGGCCGGGCCCGGGCAGTGATGATCTTCCTGTTTGCTTTTCCGAACGTGCTTCCTGCGCCTCCGGGCGTTTCCGGGGTGCTCGGCCTTCCGCTCTTGTATCTGACGTCGCAGATGCTGCTGGGACGCATCCCCTGGCTTCCCGCGGTCATTGCTGGGAGGGGGATGCCGATGGAGAAGTTTGCCGGTCTGGTCCGGCGCTCCGATCCATTTATCAGGCGGGCTGAGCGCCTGCTGCGTCCGAGGGTGTCCTGGATGGTCAGCCACGCTGCTGAAAAGCCGCTTGGAGCCTATTGCCTGCTGATGGCCGTAATGCTCGCCCTGCCCATTCCATTCGGGAACCTGCTGCCGGCCCTTGCCATTTGCCTGATTGCGCTGGGGGTGCTCGAAAGGGATGGGCTGTGGGCGATCTTCGGCGTGGCGGCGGGCGCAGCCGCACTGCTCTATGCAGTATCGCTTAGCTATGCGCTGATCAAAGCGGTGCTGTTCTTTCTTTTGGGCTGACGGCTAAGGGTTCGGTTCCAATAGCTCGACAGAAGCTTTAAGATATTGAATTAATTTGTCTAATTTTTCCCCGCAGCCTCTTGAATGCTCCACGGTTCGCACCCAGTTTCAGCGCTAGGCGAGACGCATTGAATCGCCGCTTCTCTGATGGAGATTCAAATGAGTAGAGTAGCAGCTGGCGCTCTTCTCGCGACCTTCGCAGCCTTTTCGGTCCAAGCAATGAGTCCCGGAATTGATGGCGATGGAGACGGAAAAGCCTCCTTTGCAGAACTTCAGGCAATCTATCCCGGACTGACCAAAAAGCTGTTCGCGGAGATCGACGCAAACGCCGACGGCTTTGTGGACGACGAAGAAATGGCCGAGGCGATTGCAGCCGGTAACCTGATTGACGAAGTGACCAACTCGTAGCACCTGATTTCGGAATCTTTCGCGTGCAACTCCACGACAAGTTCAATTAGGCGTAGTCACTTGGGATAAAATTGCTGATTGATGTAAATTGGCGACTTTATCGGGCTGTAACCTCGAAGGCCGACATCTACACCCGTCGCAATCTCCAAAGGGTGGCGAATGTTGCGATACCTACCGCTACCAGAGCCAATGAAATCACCACAAATGCTGTGGGGCTGGAGGCGCCGGGAATTCCCGCAACATTCATACCCAAAAGTCCGGTCAAGAAGCTCAGCGGGAGAAAGACACCGGCTACCACCGACAACAGCACCATGGTGCCATTCAACCGTTCGGCAACGCGAACCGCAATAAAGTCCTGGAGGATCGAGGCCCTAAGGTGCATCGCGTCGAGTTGCTCCACGAGACGAGTAATGCGATCGACAATGTCTTTCAATCGCCTGTTCTGAAGGTCGGATTGCCAGTCGAAGGTCTCTGCGATCAACACGTCCAAGGCATCCCGTTGAGGCGCTATAAATCGCCTTAAACGCACGATCTTGCGCCTCATGTCGGCAATTGTTTTGCGGAGTTCCGGAACAGCGGTCGAAGATTGGGCGTCCTCAAGGCTGTCCAGTTCGGTGTCTATCCCGTCGATGATTTCTTCCATCCGGTCGGTCAGTCGATCAGCAAGCACCACGATGAAATTGCCCGGCGTGTCGGGCCCATTTCCATCTTCAACCTCGCGCACCAAGGCATCGATGACGTCCAAACTGCGGTACTGGAACGTCACGACTTTGGAGCCATCCAGCCAGATTCGCGCTGAAACCATGTCTTCAGGCGCTGCGCCGTGTTCTGAGTTAACGCCACGAAGGATTAGCAGAGCTCCATCACCATGAGGAGTGCATCTTGGCCGCGTCTCTTCCGCTGTCATGGCACCAGTTGTAAGGGCGTCAAGACCGGTTTCATCAAACAACTCAATGTCAAAGCCCGTGATTTCAGATGTGAGCCGATGCCAAACCTTGGTACCCGTCTGGGCGCGACCATTGGGACCAGGCTTCAAAGGCAAGATTTGGCTGGGAGACATTACGCTTAGCACCCCTTCGCGCGAACCGCATTTCTATGTGTGTTTTCAGAAACCTAAACTAAGATGAGACCATCTACCAATTACCGGAGGAAGCAATGCTTGTCGATCTGATCACTTCGCCGGAGGTCTGGGCCGCATTCATGGCGCTTGTCACGCTGGAAATCGTTCTGGGGATCGACAATCTCATCTTCATTTCGATCATCACAAACAAATTGCCGGAAAACCAGCAACCGATGGCAAGGCGCATCGGGATTGGCTTGGCGCTTGGTCTCAGGCTTGTTCTGCTAGCGACAATATCCTGGGTCGTGGGTCTGACGGATGCCGTGTTTGACCTCGGGTTGCAGGGTCCGCCTGGCGTGCATGGCGAGCCAACGTTTGAGACTGCGTTTTCCTGGCGCGACTTGATTCTGATTGCCGGAGGACTTTTCCTGGTCTGGAAAGCAACCACCGAAATTCAGCATAAGGTTCAACCTGAGCCCGCCCCAACCGTCTTTGCGGCCAAACGTGCAACGGCAGGATTTGCTGCGGTTATTGTTCAGATCATTGCGCTCGATGTTGTCTTTTCGATCGACAGCATTCTGACGGCCGTCGGCATGACCTCTCATCTTCCGATCATGTTCGCGGCAGTGATCATAGCCGTTGGAGTCATGTTCCTTGCTGCAGAACCGGTCTCTCGATTTGTCTGCGACAATCCGACAGTCATCATGCTGGCTTTGGCGTTCCTGTTGATGATCGGTATGGTTCTGATCGCCGACGGTTTCGGGCGACATGTACCCAAGGGCTATATCTATGCAGCCATGGCATTTGCAGCCTTTGTCGAAGGGTTGAACATGCTGGCCCGGCGCAGGAGCGACCGAAGCACTCCCAGGACTGAATAACTTGCACAATTGTTTTCAGCCTGCGTTTTGCGAAGCCTCGTCTGCACCCCCGCCCAGCCCAAGTGATTTCGCGGCTTTGAACAAAAACCGCGCCCGCTGCGGCCGGTCGAAGCTCACCGACCAGCATCGAAGTATCAGCGAGCCTGTTAAAACCGGCAATCTGCGCCGTACAGCTGCTGCTCGGTCACACCAAGATCGACAGCACCGTGCGCTACCTCGGTGTCGAGTTGGAAAATGCGCTCTCCATCGAGGAGGGTATCGATATCTAAATGCAAAAGCGGGCGGCTGTTGCCGCCCGCCAAACCGGTACGATACCGGTGACACACTTAGGGTTCGCGCCCGTGTCGAGCTACTTGAACTTCTTGCCGCCGATCTCCACGCCGGGTTTATTCGCGGGTGTTCCCGCCGTTGCAGTCACTTTTGCCTTGTTCTGTTTCGGCTTCTTGGCTTCTTTGTTGCCGCGTCTGCCGTGTTTCTCTTTGGTCATGGTCGTTCCTTTCGGTGTTACTTGGGTTCTCTCCGGGATGAATGGCCCGTTCATTCCGGTCTTTTTTGTCGGTGGGCCTGATGCGTCAGACGGACCCGCTGACAAATTCGCGCATCTGAGACATCTCACCCTCGGCCAGTGACAGACGATGGCGGGTTACGTCGATAATGCTAACCAGAGCGATGGGGACGCCGTTGTCTGTGATCGGAATGTGCCGCACATTGTTCTGGGTCATGAGCTGTTCCAGGCGCTGGACGTTCTCTTTCACGTCGCAGCTGATGACGTCCTTGGTCATCACATCCAGCACAAGAAGGCTAGCCGGCACCGTTTTCTTGTCATCAAGGTACTTGACGATATCGCTGCTTGACAGAATGCCGTCGGTCAACTTTCCGTCACCTGTCACGAGAAGGGCGGACGTATCGTCGGCGGCCAGCATGGTGATGGCATCCGCAACCGTCGCGCCTGGCGGAATGGACCGCAGCCTTACCTGCGGTTGCTTCAAAAGTTGCTTGATCGTCATAGCGGTACCTATCGAGGTATGAGGGATGAAGGGAGCAGGGCAGCAACCGCTCTGCCATGTTGTGTCAGAGGAACCTGTGGGCCGTCCAATGATCATAAACTTCGACCAATGCGCACAGCACGAAGATCGAACCGATCAAGCGTACGCTCCACACGGTCACAGCGCTTTCGGCGATACGGATCACCTCTGGTGCCAGAATCATCAAAATACCCAGGATCAATCCCGCCATGGCCTGAAACAGGCGCACTTTCGGAAGGCGTAAACACGCCACCCAGAGCGCCGCCAAGCCGCTCAGCATCATGAGACCAGTTTCAACTACCCTCGCGTTCATGAGCGACGCTTGTCCGCCAAAGAGCAGGAAAGGTGAGACGATCAGCCAGAGGCCAAGAGAAGCGTAAATCCAACGAAACTCGATATGCGTCTGCATCTCACGATCTCCACAGAAAGACGCTACAGATCCGTTTCGGTGTCAGGGATCATCTCGGTCTCAACCGCAATCAGCATTTCCTCACCGTCCACAAAACCGTCAGCGTTTGTGTCGATTTCCAGAAACAGATCTTCGGCGAGTTCGGGGAAGACCGCTTGAAGTTCAGCGAGGGATGCTTTTCCGTCCCCGTCTGTATCGATCTCTACGCTCATGGCATGAGCCGAGAAGGCTACAAAGGTCGCGAGAAGAGCACCAATGGCTACTCTACTCATCTTTCTCTCCATCAGAGAAATGGCAGTCCACGCTGGTCTGCCTGAACCAGAAATGCTCCCGAGAAAGCTCGAATTCAAGATGGGCGCCTGAAAAAATATTTTTCACTATATACATACAGTTAACTGCACAGCTGCCAGAATTTTCCGACCCCTGGGCGGAAGGCGAAAATGGATGTCGCTGGCAGTTTTCTGAGGAGATTGGCGTCGGTTACTGCACACACAATAAACCTGGCTTTGGCAATGCCATTTAGCCGAGCCTTTCCGCTGTTGTGGAAGGGTTGGGAACCAGCTTCCCTACCAATTACAAGGCCTATGCGGCCAGTCGCATTTTGGATGGTTCACGTAGAGAGCTTGCTGGGCGAGGCGTGAGCGGCGTGTTCGCCATCAGCATACTTGACGTCATACGCTACCGCCTTCTGACGGCTGAAAAAGAGGCGTCAGGCCTTCGCAGCTATGCATCGGGGTTGCAGTAAGCCGCGCTGTTCAAACCGACCTATTTCCGCAAAGCCGTGAGAACTCCGCAAATGTCTCCGCTTTCCGGTAAGGATACCTACCGTGGCACTGTTTGGGCGATCCAAGCCTGCCCAGATACAGCTTCCTTAATACCAAGCGCTTGAAAAAACAGAAGTTTGGGCCGCTCTACTGCGGCCCTGGGATCGTCTTATCAAGTTTCTGGAAACGCGGGCAACATCACAAACATCGCGGATCCGTTCCGCCAGATCCGAGCAAGAGCGGCGTCCTTTTCTTTCGTTGCCAGGTTATCGGTTGCAGCGGTCAGAGACGCTAAGTCAGACACCGGCATCCCGTCCAAATGGGTTATTACGTCCCCTGCGGTAAGGGGGAAGGGAGCTTCCGCTCTGGCAATCCAGACCAGAAGCCACCCGTTCTCGTCGGGCGGAATAGCAAGTTCGTTACGGACGTCATTGTTTAGCGGTTCAGCTGCAATGCCGAGGCCGAAAAGACTGAATTCCGTTTCGCTGGAGGTGTCCGGTCTTGCCGGGCTGCCTGGTGCCTCGGTGATCGCTACACTGAGATCAAGCGCCGTCCCATTCCGCCATAGGGAGAGCAGTACGGCGCCGCCTTCCGGCAAATGGGACACAAGCTCCAGCAATTCCTTTCCTGCTTTAAGAGGCGTATCATTAACCGCCAGCACAATGTCTCCAAGCTGCAGGCCGGCCACCTCCGCAGGCGATCCCCGCTCAATTCTGGTTACGACTTCGCCTGCCAGTCCCGCAGCGTCCAAAGCTGATGCGATTTCAGGCGTAAGAGGCTGCGTTTGCGCGCCGATGAAGCCGCGCGGCACGCGGCCATGTTCCAGAAGTTGCTCGACAACATTGGCTGCCAAATCGGCCGGCACGGCAAAACCCATACCGGTGCAGCCTTCGCACCAGGACAGCATGGCGGTATTCATACCAACCACCAGGCCGCCGGAATCAACTAGCGGTCCGCCGGAATCGCCACTGACTACCGAGGCGTCGATCTGAATGAACCGGTCGTACGGGCTGGTCAATAGATCCCTGTCCAGTCCGGCAATAATCCCTTCCGTTGCCGACAGGCCCAGTCCAAACGGATTACCTAGTACGACAATTTTGTGCCCAGGTTTCAACGTTCGGGGGTCGCCCCAACTGGCCGCCGGCAGGTCTTGCCCGGCATCTATTTTTATGAGCGCAACATCGGTATGTTCGTCTTGGCCGATGACGCTGCCGCCAAATGTACGTCCATCTTGCAGGATTACCGAAACGGCTTCAGCACCAGCAATCACATGCGTGTTAGTAACAATCAGTCCAGCCGGATCGATGATAAACCCGCTTGCCGTTGAGCTGGTTATTCCAAGTGAAGACTGCGGTTGATCTTCCTGGTCCCGGCCGGCAAAGCTGCTCTTTCCGCCTAGATGTGTGCCAACCGCCTTGATCATGACCGTTGCGGGCATCACCTCCTCTACAATGACGGCAAAGGAACCGTTCTCGTCCAGCTTGGAGGCGGTCCCCCGGGACTGAGCCAGCACAGACAAAGGGGAAAGCAAAAGGCAGGCAGTTGTGGTTAGAAAAACAGCCTTGCGGAAGGCTGGCAGGGTATCGTGTGTCATGAAACAACCACGCGAGACAGTTGAAACACTGCGGCGTGAAGGTATTCCGTCTGTCCAGTGATCCGAATGCGCATGCCGCGTTCTCGCCCGCTGAAGCGCATGTTGGACAGAGCTCAAATGGGGCAAGACTTCGAGAAAGAAAAGAGCTTAAAAAAGAAAAACCTGTTTTAGGAATGTGAGGATGCTGACGCTCGTTGGAAGCATCGCTCTGGCAGGTAGTCATGCAGCAGGAAACTGCTTTGACTTGAGGTTATCTGACATACAATCATTTTGATAGTCTGGGCGCCTTAAACATCTGCAAACCAATGGCAATGCTGCTGCAAGGACCCATACCCGATCCGGATTTACCCGGATCAACGCGTGGAAGGACGACCAGAACTAAAACGAGTCGAATTCTTTTAGCTCGCAAACTTGAGACCGAGAGAATTTGCCGCCCAATTGAAGGAGTGACCTGCTGCCTAGAACATGGAGGCTAAACAAGTCGCCCGAATATTCAGAAGGGTCGGCAAGTTGGGCATCGTGCCCTCTCTGGCGGCGGGGCCGAACGGATCTTCGAGCGCCGCAATGGTGACACCCGCGGCAAAGCGGATGAACAGGATGCACCCATAGCGACTACTTCGGCAGGAGAGTGTTCCTAGCGGACAGCACCAGCCATCCGGGCTAGCGCTGACCGGTCAGCGAACACTCGGCGAACGTAACAAATATCCGAACCCGGCTCCTGGTCAGCTGTCCCAGGCATAGGGACGTGAGAAAAAAACTTCTCTCTGGATATTGCCCGACCGCAGAGGCGGTCCTTGTCGGAGATCGTTCCAGATCGGAACCCGAGCAGTGGTCAATTGCGAGGCAATGATCATGGCTCCAAGGAAGGGCGGATTGGCTTTCTTTGCGGCTCTGGAACTCAGCGACCGTTGCTGCCGCGAAAGCCCCATGGAATAGGCATCTGGCGATGTCGACGGATTAGGCAAGATCGCGCCCATGACTGGCAGTCGAAGTGCCCCAATAGATCGAAGCACCATTTACACGCCACTGGATCAGAGCGAGATTGTAGCTACGGAGCGACTTATCGTTCCGTATATGGAGTGAACAGCGATGGCTGATCCCAAATCAAAACCGAAGCCGAAGCCAATGGCGGGCTCCAAGCCCGGCCAAAAAGACAGTCAGGTGACAGCTGGCAGCATCAAGCACTAGCGCAAGACGAATATCGAACACGAGAATGGCATGTCTTACGACGACTTGGACGCCGCTGCGAAAAGCGAGCTGTTGCCCCCGAAGCAGCTGACGCGAACAAGCCAAGCAATTCTCTGTTTAACTGCCGGATAACGCGTATTCTGCAGTCCGGTTGACCAGAAACAGTAAACGACGCGACGGCGCGGTTCAATGAAGCGCGCCGTCTGAATTCTTAAATCTGGTTTTGCTTGTCCCGGCTGGCTCTCGTTCGACGCAGTGCGAATTTATTCCACCACTTGATTATCGGCGAACACGACCTGATTTTCTCGTACCCGCTGCATGCTATCCTGGGCCGCCGCTTAGCTTCGGCATCTTATACTTTTCGACAGTCGGCCGTCACGCTCCTGGCCATTCGGGGCTATTGAGGGTCGATCTTGAAGATATCTGGCTGGCGGTTTTGTTTCTGCTGGCTGCGTTGCTCGCAGCCCGGTCGGATTGGGAACTCCTGATGTTGATTGAACTTGCCATCGTGTTGTCCCTGATCGTGCTGAACGGCATGCTCGCGATGTCAGAACTTGCAGTGGTCTCGTCCCGACCAGCGCGGCTGCGCACGCGTGCCGAGCGCGGCGATGGCGGTGCCCGTGCGGCGCTATCGCTGGCCGAAGAACCGGGACGTTTTCTTTCAACTGTTCAGATCGGCATCACCACGGTTGGCGTTCTGTCGGGCGCCTTTTCGGGGGCCACGCTGGGGGTGCGCCTCGCCGGTATGCTGCCGGACCTCGGCGTACCAATACGCTTTGCCGACGCGATTGGCGTGGGAACCGTTGTCGTGGTGATCACTTACCTGTCCCTGATCGTGGGTGAACTCGTTCCGAAACAGATCGCGCTTGCCAATCCCGAGGCGGTGGCATCGCGCATTGCCCCTGCCTTGCGGCTCCTGTCACGCGTGGCACTGCCGCTCGTCTGGCTGCTCGACCGGTCCGGAAAATCAGTCCTCTCTTTGCTAGGCCAGACCGGGCGCCGCGAAACGGGTGTGAGCGACGAAGAAATCCACTTGCTTATCGCCGAAGCCGAGGGGGCTGGTGTCATCGAAAAGGCGGAGACAGTTATGATCGCGGGTGTGATGCGCATCGCAGATCGTACTGCGCGGGGTCTGATGACACCACGTCATGAAGTCAAGGTAGCCGAAGCATCAGAGGGTCGGGACCTGATCCTTGCGCGCTTTCTTGAGTCGGGCCGGTCGCGCCTCCCGCTTCGCGATGGCGGGCCGGACGACATCGTTGGCATTCTTCACAGCCGGGACATGCTGCAAACACCCGGGCCAAACTTCAATTCTCGGGCATTGGTGCGGCTAGCCCCAATCGTCCAGGACACCCTGCGCGCGACCGAAGTCATCGAACGGCTCAAGTCGGCACCGGCTCATATGCTGCTGGTGTTTGACGAGTATGGTCACTTCGAAGGGATCATCACGCCAATGGACATTCTCGGCGCTATTGCTGGTGGTTTTGACGAAACCGAGACCGACGAACCAAAAGTGGTTGAGCGTGAGGACGGATCGCTTCTAGTTGCAGGTTGGATGCCAGTCGATGAATTCGCCGCGCGAATTGGGATCGAACTGGATGACGATCTGGACATTGCGACTGTCGCCGGGCTCGTGGTAAACCAGATGGCCGAGTTGCCGCAAGTTGGACAGAGCATTCGGTTGGGCAGCTGGAGCCTAGAGGTTGTCGACATGGACGGTCGCCGCGTTGACAAACTCCTTGTCCAAAAGACAGCCACGACGACGTAAGGCTCTGTGCCTCCTGTTGGGCTTCGGGTGTCATCCAATTTTCTGCTTCTGTTTGTGTTTCTGGAAAAGATCGGTACGTATCCTCGCTTTGTTCCTGTTGCTTTCAATCCCCTTTGCCAACGGCATGTCCACCCTGTCGATTGTCATGCTTGCCCTCGGTCTGAGTGAGCGGGACGGTTACTGGTTCGCCGCCAGCGTCACCCTGACGCTCTTTTCAACGGCTTTCGTCACCGGCATCGTCCTTCTGGGCGGTTTTGCTGTCATCGAAGTATTCTCAAGATGCGGGGCTGGCGTATGGCCGTCATTGGCAAATGAAACCCTTTGAAGCGAGATCACGAGCAACAACGCCGACAGGGGACTGGGAGATTGGTTCGAGGTGTGCAGACACGGTTGCCAGCTTCTTCCAAAATGGTTGAGACGCACCCTGGATTTCAAAACCAAATGACGTAGGGCGTTCGGGTGCGGTCCGAGAATTTCCTGACCGGAAACTGTGCGAAGCCCATGGGCGGCTTGACGCGCATGCAAGCGAGAACAGAAGAGCGGAAGCGCCGAATTCTGCAGTAAAATATTTAAAAACAAATGCTTGAGTTGGAAAATAAAATTTATCGGTCTGGTTATGTCAGGACTTGAAAGCCAGGATGTGCGTGCTGATTTCAGTTGTGCCTGGGAGGATCATCTCCCTGGGTCTTTTGATAGGAGAAATCAAACATGCGTCGTGCAGCAATTGGTGCCATTCTGGTGGCAATGTTCGCGGCTCCGGCATTTGCAATCACGGTTGCGGATGTCGATTCCGATGGTGACAGCCTCGTTTCGTTTGCCGAAATGACGGTGAAATATCCCGACCTGACTGAAGTTGCGTTTGGCGAGATCGACACGAGCGATGACAGTCTCGTCGATGAAACCGAACTTGCCGCGGCTCTTGAGGCCGGGATGATCGAGGAGCCGGCTGAGTAACCTGCTCAGCCCCTCCTTAAAAGTCCGGAAGGCCTAAAAAATGGCGATAAACACGCACGCGCCCAAACAGACCAACTGGTGGGTCTGGGGTGGAGCCGCAGTGGCCACGATACTGGTGATTGCAGCCATCGGCTATGGGTTTGACTGGATCGGCATGGGCGAGGTCGAGACGGCACCTCCTGTTGCCGAACAGGCAGCACCTGCAACTGATTGATACTCAGTTCATACAAAATTGATTTCCGGCGACGTCCTGTCGCCGGAAATTAAATTGAGATAGACCGTCCGGGGTATTGAGGACGCGCTATAATTCGGAAGGGCTTTCTGCATGTTCGATATCTGGCTTCCGCTCCTTGGCGGCCTCGTACTGCTTGTCGTGGGCGGCGACCTGCTTGTGCGCGGGGCTGTTCAGGTGGCCTCAAAGCTAGGTGTCTCACCCCTGGTGATCGGGTTGACGCTTGTGGGGTTCGGGACGTCGACACCGGAACTCGTGACATCCGTTCAGGCGGCGCTGAACGACGCCCCCGGTATCGCTTATGGTAACATCGTCGGGTCCAACATCGCCAACATCCTGCTGATCGTTGGTGCCTCGGCCATCCTTTTTCCAATCGTGGTGACTTCCGCAGCGTTGAAGCGCGATGGCATGGTCATGATAGCGGTCGTCGTCGCCTTTGCATCCCTCGCAGCCATCATGCCAATGGAGCGTTGGCTCGGTGCGGTCTTCGTTGCAGCGCTTGCTGTCTACATCTATATCGCGTTTCGTCAGGAACGCCAGGCCCGGGTGGCCGCAGATCACGGCGCGGTCTATGACAAGAGCCAAGCTCTTCAAACCGCGGACCCAGGCACCGCACCCATGGCAGAAGCAACTGGTTCGATCCTCGTTCCGTTGCTCAGCACGATAGGAGGTCTGATCCTCGTCGTTCTGGGTGGTACCTTCCTCGTGGACGGCGCAGTCACGCTCGCACAATCCTTCGGCATCTCAGAAACGGTCATCGGTCTGACAGTCGTTGCCGTGGGAACGTCGCTGCCGGAGTTCGTCACCTCAGTTTTGGCGGCGATCAGGCGGCAGGGCGACGTCGCCTTTGGCAATATCGTGGGCTCGAACATCTACAACATTCTGGGCATCGGCGGCTTTACCGCAATGATGGCGCCAGGGACAGTCCCGGCGGAAATCGTGAACCTCGACAACCTAGTGATGATCGGAGTTTCGGTTCTGCTAGTCGGGTTTGCATGGACTGGTTTGCGTATCGCCCGATGGGAAGGGGCGACCCTTCTGGCGGGTTATGTTGCTTACGTCTACTTGATCTGGCCGTGATGGCTAGAGGTCGCGATCAAACCTTACGAATGACGGTTTCGGTGACGTTCTCTGCGTCGCCATTGCTGTCTCACCGGGCGAGCGAAAGCATTCTGCGTCAGCAATAGCGGCAATTGCTCGAGGCGGCTTTGTCCGGCTCTTTTCCAGTTCGTGCTGGATGCAGCGAAGGTCGCAATCCCTTTTGATACGATCCTGCCCCTGCCGGAATCCACCCCAACCAAATGGAGCCGGACCTAAGTTGAACAAGGACAACGACCAACGCGGACTCCGCTTCGCTCGAATAACAACACCGCATCAATATCCGCCATTGACACGAATTTGATATTCGTGTCACACATCGAATACGGGATGCCATGGCTTCTCGTCAAACAATCATCTTGCTAGGAAGTCGTCGCCAACAGGGGACGACACATGCCGATAGAACGTTACAAATCCTTGGTCACGATCGCTGGCGTTTGCAGCTGGAAGAAAGCGGGACAGGTTTTTCAAGTTCGGTATGACCTGGTAAAACCAGGGGTGAACAGCGGTGCTCCGGCGTACAATTGTATCTACATTGTGGACGGCCAGGAGCACGTTCTGGTCCCGTCCAATGCCAGACCGAGCGGCTTTGTTGAGGAACGCCAGATCAACCTCTGGCCCGGTATCCTCAAAAAGCATCACTTGGAATACGGTGACGGTTCAATGCTGGTCTTCAACCCGGAGGATCAAACCATCTCTACCTGGATGGTCGGCCCTGACGGCAAGGCTGAACTCAGTACAACCGGCGAAAACAGAACAGAGGCGGAAAGCTAGCCACGGCGCGGCGCGGCCGCGGATTCCTGCAACTGACGCTGAAAATAAGCACCAAATTGGTGCCGCAACCTCCCCGCCGGAAAAGTCTGCGCGGCGCATGGGCGTGTGCATGTCCAGGCATGCGCCGAGTTTCCCAGGTATCACGAACATTCTGAATTTCGCCTGCAACGGGCAAGATCCCGCGGTGCCGGACCCGCGGGTGTTTTTCGCGCATCTGAGACAATGAAAGGAACAAGGGATTCGCCCCTGCGCAAAGCTGGGAACCGGCGCTGGCCAAAGGCGTGGAGACCGCTGTCGGCCGGTAATACTGCATCAGCCAGCCGCACGCATAGCAGGGCGAATTCAGGTCAGGCAGGCAGACTTTTTTAGCGCAATCGGGCTTTTTGAAAACGACGAAACACTCAAAAGAACAAAAAGGAAGACGGCATGAACACCATCTGCCAATGGTTCTACCTGGCTGGATATGGCGGATGGATCATGCCTCGCTGCCTGCGCAGGCTGACTGCGCGTTCTGAGTTTCATCGGGCGTGGGTGGCCGGCAGTCTTGGTTTCTTCGAGGAAGACGGCGTGAGGTTCAGTCCAGCCAGCCCCTACTATCCGCCCAGCTGACCACAGCGATTTTCTCAGTGAATGAAAATAGCGCGACCCAGGAGACATCCGGGCCGCGGCACCCCGGCTATTGCCGTTTGGAAACAACAACTAGCGAAGTGCCGCGGGTGTCCCGAGCTGTTGTCGGACTGCTCGCGTTGCAAAAGGAACGAGGGATTCGTCATGCGCAACAAAGGACATACCCAGCTTGTCAGAGGCGGCCAGACGACACAACACTGGACCCGCATGGCAACTCAGGTGTTCAAGTACAGCACCTCGGTAGCTGCTGCAGCGTTCACCATCACGTTTCTGGTCCTGGTCGCTCAGAACTACGAAATGGATAAGGTGCGCCTCACCGGCATCTACTGGATCGCGGAATTCAACGTTGAACAGCGGGGCACCGAACTCCGCGAACTCAACTATGTGGATCTCGGCGGCAGGCGCGTGAAGCGTACTGCTGGACAGATCTATGCAGACCGCGGCATGCGCGCGACCTACAACCTCTACACTGCCAATGCCTGGCGCTACCTCTATTTCTCCCTGCTGCCCGCCGCCGCGGCGTTCGCCTTCACCTTCGCGGTCTTCGCCATGGTCGGCCGGTCGCTGAAAGAGGAAGAACATATCCGGGGTGCACGCCTGGTCACAGCCAAGGAACTGAAAGCCTGGTCCAAGCGGAAGTGGCGCGAATACGAGAAGCGCTTTGGAAAGGGCACCAAGAAAGGCCCCCGCTACACGCTGGCCGGGATCGAGTTTCCGCCCAATGCCGTAGAGGCGCAGATCGGCATCACCGGCACCGTCGGCACCGGTAAGTCGAACCTCATGCACGAGCTGCTGAACACCATCCGGGCCGCTGACGGCAGGGCCATCATCTATGACAAGATGGGCGGCCTGCTGCGCGACCACTACGACCCGGAACAGGACATCATCCTCAACCCCTTCGATGAACGCTCCGTGGGCTGGTCGCCTTTCAATGAGGTGGCTTCACTGGAAGGCTTCGCGCAGATCGCGGAGGTGATGATCCCGGATCAGCAAGGCTCCATGGACAGTTTCTGGACCCAATCCGCCCGGCTGGTCTTCCAGTACACCGCCCGCGAGCTCGCAAAGGCCGGAAAGACCACCAACGCAGATCTGCGCAAGGCTATCATGAACATCCCTTCCGAGGAGCTGGGCAAGCTGGTGGCCTCGACACCGGGTGCTCATTTCTTCGGGGAGCATGTTGCGAAAACCTCCGGCTCGATCCGCGCCAACATGATCACTGAGCTGCGGTTCCTGGAATACCTGCGCGATGATGCCGAACCCTTCTCGATCCGCGATTGGGTTGTGAATGACCGGCCCGGCTTCGTGTTCCTGACCGGGGACGCGGAAAAGTCGGCCGCGACGCGCAACATCATCTCGACTGTCTTTGAGGTGGCGGCCAACGCGCTTATGACAACCGAGGAAAGCCGCGACCCCAAGGTCTGGTTCTTCCTGGATGAGGTGCCGACCCTCAACAAGATGCCCTTCCTTCCCAAGAGCCTTGCGGAGATCCGTCAGTTCGGCGGAGCCTTCGTCGTCGCCTATCAGGTGTTTTCCCAGCTGGAAGACATCTACGGCGACAAGGCGGCAGAGACGATTTCCGGCGTTCTGAACAACCGGGTTGTGTTCAACACTCCGGATTACAACACCGCGCAGCGCTCCTCCCGCTCTCTTGGTGAGGAGGATGTGATCGAGCAGCAGGAAAACATCACCCTCGGCGCGCATGACACCCGCGACGGCGTGGGCATTGTCGGCCGCCGTACTCAGCGCGCCATCGTCACCCCGGCGGAAATCCAGTCATTGCCGCAGTTCGTGGCCTACTTTCGCCCGGCCTATGACGCCCCGACCGCCAGAGTGCGTTTTGAACCTGTGCCGACCACGGCCACTGCAGAGAAGTTCGTCCCATACAAGGGTAATGGCTTCGATGCGGGAGGAATGCAGGTTGCCGCCTTGAATGTGGAAATCGAGGAGGGCGAAACTGCTGAAGAGGGGTTCGCGGCCCTGAAACCCGAAGAACAGAAAGCTGAGTTTTTTCGGTTCTTGGACCGCGTGCGCCCCGAAGGCGCGGTGGGAATTGAGGAACCCGCCAAGATCTCGGAACGGGACTGGTACTGGCAGCATTTTGCCACAGCCCGGGTACGCGGCCACGATGTGAAAGAGATTGCTCCGCCAGACCCTTATGCAGGCTTCGCAGGCAACGGCACTGCCAAGGCCCGCGAAACTGCCGCACTCCCCTACCCCGGCACCGCGCCGGCACAGGCTGACCAGGAGACTGCAGCCGCCGCGCCAGCGAAAGAGGCTGCGCCAGAGGATCCGGCGCAAGTAACAGAAAAGCCTGCGGCCGAAACCGTCAGCCCTTCCCTGCCCCTCTCAGTGCGCGCTCATCCCGCCGTCGGCCGCGCCCAGCCGGACAGGAAAACACCCAACCGGCCGGAACACCCGCAGGAGCCTCCAGCCAAAAAATCCGCCGCCCGCGCCTTGCTTGCAGTGGAAACCACCATCCGGGGAGTGAAGTGACATGATGTCGATCTCAAACGTCTCGGCCGGGGCGGCAGCCAGCGGCTATTACAAGGAAGAAGGCTACTACAAAGCGGGTACAGAGGAGGGCGAACGCGCGGCCACCTGGTTCGGCAAGGCCGCAGAGGAAAACGGCCTGACCGGCTATGCCGATGACAAGCAGTTTGCGCAGCTGCTCGATGGACAGGCTCCAGACGGAAAGCTGATGGGCCGCTTTGTGGAGGGCGAACGGCAGCACCGGCCCGGGCTCGACCTCACCTTTTCCGCGTCCAAGTCAGCTTCAGTGGCAGCCCTGGTGATCGGTGATACGCGCATCATAGACGCCCATGATGCCGCGGTGCGCGCGGCTATGGCTGTGGTGGAAGAGCGGTTCATTAAGACGCGCTTCCAGCAGGACGGGGAAATCGTCACAAAGAACGGGGAAGGCATCATTGCCGGAATTTACCGGCACGATACGTCCCGTGCGCTGGATCCGAATTTGCACAGCCATGCCGTCATTGCAAATATTGTGAAAAACGAAAACGGCGGATACTCCGCAATTCGGAATGAAGCTGTTTACAACAACAGGAAACTCATCACCGAGATTTACCGATCCGATTTCGAGAACCGGATGGCGGATCTTGGTATTGCCACGGAGCGGGGAAAATACGGAGAGGTGAATATATCCGGTATTTCCCCGGAAGTGACAGAAGCCTTTTCAAAGCGGCGCCAGGAAATATTGCAGGCACTTGAACAGAAAGGTGTCGAATATACAGCCGATAACGCCAGCAAGGCAGCACTCGCCACCCGAGCAGCCAAACACAAGGAAATCGACCGGGATGCGTTGCGGGTAACCTGGCGCGAAGACGCCCTTGCGGCCGGTCTTGGCCGGGATCAGCTGGACCTTGGCCGGGTGGGGCACGCCGCCCCGCAGCCGGTAGTGCCACTCGATCAGCAGCGCCCGATCGAACCCCTCGCGGAACCTGGCCAACCGTCCGGAGTGTTCGAAAAGGCAAAGGCCATGCTGTCCAGTGCCGCAGCCGTGGCACGCGTGGAGACTGACCCCAGGCAGGCCGTAAACCGCGCCGTTGAGCACATCAGCGAACGGGAATCCGCCTATAGCAGGGCAGATCTCACGGTGGCGGCAATGCACTTCGCTTACCGTTCAGACTTCAAGGCGGTAGACGCGGAAATCAACCGGCAGATCAAGGCTGGCCGGCTCTTCGAAAGCGGCGAGGATGGACAGATCCTGACAGACAAGGCGTCTGTGGAACTGGAACGCTCCATCCTGGCTTCCTGGCGCAAATCAGAGAAATCTGAGGGGTTGGAGCTGCAAGGCACTTCACGCAGGACTGGGGAAAGCACACTCACCAAAAAGCTGACTGAAACTAATTCTCTGACCGCCGGTCAGCGCGCTTCCATTGAAACCTCACTGACCGGTTCAGGCAGGTATGTCGGGATCCAGGGCTACGCAGGTTCAGGAAAAACCTTCATGATGGAGCGAATGGCTCACTACGCCGGACAAAGCGGTTACGAGGTCAAAGGCTTTGCTCCAAGCCACCAGGCCGTGCAGGAACTAGCCAGCGTCCTTGGCGGTGCGGAAACACTTGCCAAGGTCACTACCGCTGAGCGGCATCATCCTCAGGACGTGGACAACAGGAGAACCATCCTTGTGGTCGATGAAGCCTCAATGGTGTCCGCCCAGGACATGCGCAGCTTCATGGATTACGCGGAGCGCACTGGCGCACCGAGGGTCGTCTTCGTGGGCGACACGCAGCAGCTCGATGCGGTTGCCGCCGGTCAGCCATTCGCCCAAATGCAGAAAGCCGGGATGCGAACGGCGGTCATGGATGAGATCCGCCGCCAGCGCGACGATGATTTAAAGGCAGCGGTCTATCACTCCATCCGGGGCGAAATCACGGCAGCCTTCAACCGAATGGAAGACAACGTTCTGAAGGTCGATGATCCCCGGCAAGAGGCCGCAGAAAGGTTCCTTGCTCTCAACCCGGCGGAGCGGAAGGGAACCCGGATCCTCGCCCTCACCAACGCGGCCCGCGCGGAAATCAATGAGGCAGTGCGCGATGGTCTCCGGCAGGAAGGCGGCATCGCCTCCGATGAGGTCAAGGTGAACGGTCTGCTGAACCGCCAGCTCACCGAGGCAATGCTTGCCGACGCCCGCAGCTACGCCCCAGGAGATGTCGTCATGTCAGTGGCGACAAGCAAGGAATACGGCCTCAAGAAGAACGGTCTCTATGTGGTCCGGGAAGCCGATCACAAGGGCAATAAGCTGACCGTTGAGCATGAGGAAAGCGGTGCCCGGACCACCCTGCCCCTGGCTGCGAAGTTCAATCAGCGGGAGCTTGGAAAAGCACTCGTGGCCTATGAGCGCGAGGCCCGTGGCATGGCTGAAGGCGACCAGGTGCGGTTCCGGATCACGGACCCTGAAAGCGGCATCAGGAACGGTTTGAGGGCAGAGATCAAATCAACTAAGGGTGGAGTAATTGAGGCCGAGACGCAGGAAGGATCGCGCATCGCTATTCCCGCTGACAGCCTCGCCGCCCGTGGCCTGGAACACGACTACGCAGCCACCGCGCACGCGGTTCAGGGCGAGTCCGTTGACAGGGTAATTGTAGCGATGCGCTCCACCGAACGGCTGGCGACCCAGAAGAGTTTTTACGTTGAAATCAGCCGGGCACGGGATGAGGCGATGCTGCTGACCGAAGACCCGGATCGGCTGTCCAAGACCATCGAGAATGAAACCGGGATCCGCCAGACCGCGCTCGATGCCTGGCTGGACGGCCGCCTCGCTGGCGCCCGCGCCCGCCAACCGGAAGAGGAACAAACCCGAGAGGAACCACAGGAGAAGCCTGAGGTGTTGAAGGAAAAAGAGGCCAGGGAGAAGGAGCCGGACACCCCTGCCCTGCCCGGCCTCTTCGATGAGAAACTTAAAGAAGTTGAAAAGCAGGCTGAAATTGTCCTGCAGCGAGACAAGGACATTGAACGATGAGCGAGACACCCCAGAACGTCCGTATCGTGCTCGGCCCTGTGGCCCGGCAGCTTATCGACGGCGCAGGAGAGAACCGCCCCAAGGCATTGGACGATGCGATTTCTGCCCTTCTGGAAGGGCAGAAATGCGGGCAGACAGAAGCCCCTGAACAGGCCTCGCTGGACACACGTTTGGCGTCCCTGGAGGCTGCGATGGAGCGCCAGACCGAAGCGCTCCGGAACCTCTCCTATACCGCGTCACTGGAGCTGAAAATGACCCGCATCCTGATTGCCTCCCTGATGAGTGAGGGCAATGAGGATCAGCAAACTCTCCTTGCTTTGGCCTCCCAGGCCACCGAAGAGGTTCAATCAAAACTGCAGTTGCTTGGAGATTCCGAGATTGAGAAACTGCGGGAAAACGAGGCATCGGTTCAAACGGCGATCCTGCGCGATTTAGAGCGTGGCGGCATGGAAAACGAACCGACAGCAGAGGCGGAGATTGAGCGATGATGAGCTTCCTGAAGCGGGCCGAAACCGGCCAGTACCGCACTGCCATGCCGTGCCATTCGCGTGGCATGGTATGGCACAGCCGTGCCACAACCCCTGCCACGGGCCATTTTGGGGCCTCTGGATCCCTTAAAAATATGGCTTCACAAGGTTCCGACACACTTGAATTGCTAAAACGCCAATTTTGGCAATTAAATCAGCGCCTTGCGCTGATTTGCAGCTTGCTGCGTCATGTGTGGTACAAATCTGAGGCCCCCGGGCCGAAACCGGCGTTCCAAGGCACCCGGTAAGCCATTCAACAGACTGGCTTTCCCGCCTGCGGAACGGGCCGCGGCGGCGGTTTTCCTTCCTGAATTATGCTGCTTCCCCGCTTTTCCTGGCCGCTTCCCGGGAAACTGCGTGGAATTTTTCCTGAAGCAGAGAAGGAAGACAGCCATGCGTAAATCCGCTCTGAACACCGCCAATACGCGCCCTGTTTCCCAACGGTCAGAGACCGTTCAATGGGACACCGAGGTTCCCAAACTGGGCCTCCGGCAGCGCGGCGCTACAAGCTCCTGGATCGTGCAGTGGCGTGCCGATGGCAGGACCCGGAAGCAGACACTCGGGCGGGCCGATGCGATCCCCCTGCCCCAGGCCCGAGAGCTGGCCCGCGCTCTGCTCGACGGCGTGGAAGCAAGGGCAGCTCCGGACGCCGCCCCGACGGTGGCCGCCTTCAGCCGCCGCTATCTCAAGGATCTCGCCCCGAGCTGGAAACCGGCCACGCATCGCGCCCATGCACACGACGTCGAGCACCTCATCATCCCCTATCTGGGCAGCAAGCGGCTCAATCAGGTGACCCGGGCAGATTTGGTTTCCTGGAAAGACGGTCTGCCCGGCAGTGCTGCCAGCGGCAACCGGGCATTGGCCGTTTTGTCCGGCATGATGCGCCACGCGGAGCTGTTTGGCCTCCAGCCGCCCGGCAGCAACCCTTGCAAGGGGCTGAGGCGCCGCAAGACAAGCTTCACGGCCTCTTACCTCTCCGAGGCACAGTGGGCGCGGCTGGGAACTGCTCTGCGGCGGCTGGAGGAAGCCCACCCGCGTGAGGCAGGCTTCTTCCGCTTTCTCGCCCTCACCGGCTGCCGCAAGGGGGAAGCGCTTGCGTTGCGGTGGGACATGATCGATGGTCCGCGCTGCGCTCTGCCAGATGCCAAGTCCGGACCGCGCGCGATCTGGCTCGGGCGTCCCGCAAAACGGGTCCTGGCCTCCTTTCCGCGCAGCAACCTGTACGTGTTCGGTGAGGGCAAGGATCCAATGCCGGACCACCGGATTGACAGGATCTGGCGCAAGCTGCGGCAAAGCGCAAAACTCGATGGGATCCGCCTGCATGATCTGCGCCACAGCTTTGCATCCGTTGGCGTCAACGCCGGGCTGGATCTTCGCGTGATCGGCGGGCTGCTGGGCCATTCCGATCTCGCAACCACCGAAGGTTACGCCCATCTCGAAGACCGCACCATCAAGGCCGCGAGCCAGCGCGTTGGCACCCATCTGGAAAAGATCGTCAAGGCTCCGGCCTCGCGGCGCGGGGCGGGCCGTTCCCTTTACCAGCGCTTCTGCAGATCGTCCCTCTCCATCGACGCCTTCTGTGCTGAAAACGGGATCGACCCTGCCACCTTCCGGAACGGGCTGGTCGCATGGAGGCGCACGAGCCAGAACCGGGGGGCAGGCGCATGAAGACCGTCACCCTTCTCACCCCGCTGATCCTGTCGTCCCTTAAGCCGCGCAAGAAGGAATACGTGCTGCATGACGCGCAATGCGAAGGCCTGGCCCTGCGTGTCCAGCCCGGCGGCGCCAAGTCCTGGGTCTGCTGGCAGCGGGACGCCGGCAAGACCCGGCGCATCACCCTGGGCCGTTTTGAGGACATGGATCTCAATGCGGCACGCGAAGCCTTCCATGCACACAAAGGCACAGGACAACGGCCCCCTGCCCCGGAGCAGCGCAACACCCTCACCTTCTCGGTACTCTGCACGTCCTTCCTGGATGCGAAGCGCGGGGTCTATGCCGCCTCCACGCTTTCCTCGCTGGGGTACTATCTGGATACGCAGCTTCTGCCCGCTTTTGGCCGGAGTAAAATTGCGCGGATCACAACACCTGACATCGCCGAATGGTTCTATGCCTATTCCCGTTTGCGGCCGGGCGGGGCCAACCAAGCGCTTGGTCATTTTACGACAATTCTGAATTGGGGCCAGGAAGCAGGCCATCTTCCGGCGGACTTGCCCAATCCGGCAGCGCCTCTGCGTTTCAACCGGCGCCTGGCGCGCGGGCGCATGCTGAGCAGCGACCAGCTCCGGCGGCTGGCGGCCGTGCTGGACTCCGCAACGGCCAGACAGCGGGACGCTGCGGACGCGATTTGGCTAATGCTGCTGACGGGCTGCCGCTCCGGCGAAATCCTGCGGTTGAGGTGGGGTGAGGTCCAGAAAGACAAGCTTGTCCTCCGGCGCACCAAGACGGGCCCCCGCGAAGTCAACTTGAGCGATGCTGCTATACAGTACCTCGACCGGTTGCGTAAACAGCGCCGGTCCAGTTACGTGTTCCCCGCGCAGCGTACCAAGAAGCCGCATCGCACATCCATCGACCACACCTGGCAAACCTTTAAACACCTGGCAGGTTTGCCCGACGGAATCCGGTTGCACGATCTCCGCCACACCTACGCCTCCCACGCCATTATGTCGGGTGAAACCCTCCACATGACCGGCAAGCTGCTTGGCCACAGATCGCCGGATAGCACCGAACGATACGCGCATCTCGATGCAAATTACCTGGCCAAGGCTGCAGACAAAGTGGCCAGGAAAGTCGACGAATTGTTAATTGGTTAGCAGTCTAAAACGGCGTCGCACAGGCGTGTTGAGAAAAGAGAGCCTTGGGCTTGCTGCTTCGCACTTGCAGCATGCAAGCCCAACCCAAAGCGGCCGTAGACAAGGGCTGTCGGTGCGACAGCCCTTGGTCAAATTCCCGGAAGCGGACCCTCAGCAGGCCAAGCTGCCTCAAATGCTGCTGCGGGTCACACCGGCGGCAGCAAAGCGCAGGAAGCGACCTTTGAAAGGTCCGGCCCGTCTAGTATGCGCTACAAGCGTGGCACGACCTCAACCTACTACCGAAAGCCTACCGCACGACAAAAGCTTCGAGCCGCCCGTTTTCCTCTTGGAAACTTCTGGTCATTTCTGATGTAAATAGCGACAAATTACCAGAAATTTGGAAGTTCCGTTTAATGCCTCTGTTTAATCCGAAGACAATAGCGCGCCATGCGAAGTTGGTGAAAATTCCGGAAGCACACCTGAAGCACCTTCAGGAGTGGCGCGACATGATTACCGACAAGCGCATCTACGGCCTCAAAGAAACGGCCCTACACGGCCAATTCGCTAACAAGATTGTTGAGGGCGTCCTTGGCTACACTGGGGCCGCATCCGGTTCGAGCTACACCGTTGAGACCGAAAAGAAAATTCTTAGCGGTAGCGTAGACTTAGCCCTCGGCCATTTCGGCGGAAAAACGAATGACATCATTGCCCCATTCGAACTCAAGGGGGCCAAGACACACGACCTTGACGCCATTATGCCAGGGCGCAACAAAAGCCCCGTCCAGCAGGCGTGGGAATACGCAACCCATGCCCGGGGAGTGAAATGGGTTCTGGTCTCCAACTACGTTGAGTTGCGTCTTTACGGCTTCGGAGAAGGCACGTCAGCCTATGACGTGTTCCGGATGGACGAACTCACCGATCCCGACGAATACGCGCGCTTCATGCTACTTCTCTCAGCGGAAAACCTGCTGTCCGGAAAGACCCTGGACTTGCTCAAGGAAAGCCGCAAGGAAGACAGGGACATCACGGACAGCCTGTATCGGGATTACAAAGCGCTGCGCCTGAAGCTTCTCGCAGGCATTCAAACAGCCGCACCGACCCTCCCCGGTCTCGAGGCCATCGCTCTGGCCCAGAAAATTCTCGACAGGGTGCTTTTCATCGCCTTCGCCGAGGACACCGGCCTGTTGCCCAAGAACACTCTGGCAAGCGCTTATGAAGCCCAGAATGCTTATAACCCGCAACCAGTATGGCAGAACTTCAAGGGTCTGTTCGGCGCCATCGATAAGGGCAACGAGGCGCTTAAAATCCCGCGCTACAACGGGGGTCTCTTCCGCGAGGACGCCGTGATCGACGAACTCATCCTATCGGATGAGATTTGCGAGGGCTTCAAGGTCCTCGGCGGCTATGACTTCGCCTCCGAAGTCTCCGTGACCGTGTTAGGCCACATCTTCGAACAGTCCATTGCAGACGTCGAACGGCTGCAAGCCGTGGCCCGCGGCGAAGAGGAAGAACTCGAGAAGGCTACCGGCACGACCGGGCGGCGTAAGCGCGACGGCGTGGTCTACACCCCCGATTACATCGCGCGCTTCATCGTGGCCGAAACGCTGGGCGTTCACCTTAAGGAAATCTTCACCGGAATCCTGCGCGACCGTGCGGTCAAAGGCTCCGACCTCACTGACTACGAAAACATTAAATGGCGCGCCAAGAAGTCCGGCGAACTCAAAGCGTGGCAAGCCTACCGCGACCGCCTGCGCACTCTGCGCATCGTTGACCCCGCCTGTGGCTCTGGCGTCTTCCTCATCATGGCGCTGGACTTCATGCGCGCCGAACTCACCCGCGTGAACGAGAAGATCAAGGACCTCTCGCCAAAACAGGAGTACTTTGGCGACCTGCTCACCTACGTCCCCGACAGTGAAATCCTGACCAACAACCTCTTCGGCGTGGACGTGAACGAAGAGAGCATCGAGATCACCAAGCTCTCGCTCTGGATCAAGACCGCGCAGCGCGGCAAGGTGCTCGACAGCCTGTCCGGCAGCATCCGCGTGGGAGACAGCCTGATCGAGGACAGCAACTTCGCCTATCTCGACCATGCATTCACCTGGGAAACCGCCTTCCCCGAGGTATTTGCCGAAGGCGGCTTTGACGTAGTGCTGGGCAACCCGCCTTACGTGCGGATGGAGTTTCTCAAGACCCTCAAGCCCTATCTGGAAAGCCGCTACGAGGTCGCCTCCGACAGGGCGGACCTCTATTGCTATTTCTACGAACGCGGGCTGCGCCTTCTGAAGCCCGGTGGCCGTCTGGGCTACATCTCGTCCAACACCTTTTTCAAGACCGGCTCGGGTAAGCCATTGCGGAAATACCTGCTGCGCGACGCCACTCTGGAAAAGGTCGTGGACTTTGGCGATTTGCAAGTCTTCGAAGGAGTGACGACCTACCCGGTCATCCTGACCATGCGCAAGGAAGCACCCGCAAAGGACCACGAGGTGCAGTTCTGGAAGGTCGACAGCCTGCCGGACAACAACTTTCAGGCTACTTGGGAGGCCGCTGCAGGGCCTTACCCGCAGGCCGCGCTGAGCGCAGGCTCTTGGGAGCTTGAGAACCCCGCTCTGCGCGCGCTGAGGGACAAGATCAGGACGGGGCGGGCCACCCTTAAGGAAGTTTTTGGAGCGCCGCTCTACGGCATCAAGACAGGCCTCAACGGGGCCTTCGTGATCGACACGCCGACCAGGGAGGCGCTTTGCGCGCAGGACCCGCGTTCGGCTGACCTGTTGAAGCCCTTCCTCGAAGGGAAGGACCTGAAACGGTGGCGGGCAGAGCCGCGCGGGCTGTGGTTGATCTACATCCCGAAGAATCGGGTGAAGATCGACGACTACCCGGCCATTCGCGATTGGTTGCTGCCCTTCAAGGACAAGTTGGAAAAGCGCGCGACGAAACAGGAATGGTTCGAGTTGCAGCAGGCGCAGGAAGCCTACGCACCGCATTTTGAAGGGACGAAGGTCCTTTACCCCGAGTTCTGCAACGTCCCGCAATTCCAGCTAGAGAGCGGGCATTTCACGAACAATAAATGTTATTTCGTCGGTTCCGACGAAGCTTGGCTGGCCGCCTTCCTGAACTCCAAGGCCGCGTGGTTCACCATCACCGGCAACAGCGTTCCTGTGCGTGGTGGCTTCCACCAAATGCACTCGCAATTCGTAGAACAGGCCGTCATTCCGGCAATGTCCGATGCAGCCAAGACAGGCCTGACCTCACTGGCAGAGACCTGTCAAACCGCTGCCAGAGCCCGTCTGAGCCTTCAAACCAACTTCACCCGCCGCATCCCGGACCTTTGCCCGCCCGAACGCGAAGCCAAGCTGAACACCAAGCTCAAGGAATGGTGGACCTTCCCCGCCTTCGCCGAGTTCCGCGCTGAGGTAAAAAAGGTCTTCAAGGCAGACATTCCCCTGTCCGAGCGCTCGGACTGGGAAGACTGGCTGACCCGCGACCGCGCCGAGATCAACCGCCTCACCGCCGAAATCGCTCAGGCCGAAGCTGGGATCAACGCGATTGTTTACGACCTGTTCGAACTGACCGAAGAGGAAGTCACCCTTCTTGAGGCAGCCATATCTTAAAGGTCCCCGCTTCTACACCTCGCTGCCAATCGAGCGAGGCGCGCGAATAGCCGTTTGCCGAAGCAAGTCCGTCGCTTCGAGTTGATCCGAGATTGGTGGAGTTGAACAGACGCTGGAATTCATGATGATTGCTCTCCAAGCGTCTGCTTAGGCATGGCTACGCCGCAACATTGCAGGAAACTTCTACGGCGGCTTCGGGCCGACGGCTCTTGAAACTCGTCTTGTGAAAACGTATTCCTAGGTCGAGCTGACGCCCCAGCCTCCCCCCTCCGACGGGAAAGTATTCAGCATGCAGGGTTTGAAATAGAGCTTTTTCTGTTCGAGCGCACACATAAGGAGGGATTGTGTATTTTTGCTCGCAATAGGAGAAACTCAAATGAACCTATCTGCACCGATCAATGAACTGAAACGCAAAGCAAAGCTGTTGCGCCGTTCCGAAGGCATACCGCTCAATCAAGCGCAAGCGCACATCGCCAAAGAAGAAGGTTATGCGAGCTGGGGTCTCTTGATCCGAGACTATGAAGCACAGAAGCCAAAGCCGAATGTGCAACCTCGGACAGGCTATCAGATCACCTCTCTGCCGGTTGATGATGCCTACCGCAAAGAAGCGATTGAGCTGGCCAACAGTACGTTCGAAATGGTGATGCGTCGGATTGTGCCTGATAACCCAGTTGAAACGCGGCAGCTCTGGAATGCGGCAGAGTACGTCGATCATCACCATCTAAGGCCTGATATGCTTCCAATTGATAGCGAGTACGCGCTTTCTTTGATTGAGGCGACTCTGGTACATTACGTAGTCGATCTCGCCGTTCAAGCAGATCGTAAGTCGGAAACTTAATTTAGACGTACTTTTGGGTTGGGGGGCTATGTTCCCCCAACCAATGACAACTTTTTGAAAAAATCGGTCCAATACTTCGCACTCGCAGCGGAGCAATCACCACGCCTGCTGCGAATGTCGCGTTTGTTGCAGCTTACTCGGACGCCACGCGTGACGTTTGAATGATGCGCGGCATTGCCTGGCGTCGGAGAAGCGCTCAAGCACTAAATCGCTCCGCGATAGGGCTCTGTGTGGCAGGTGTTGGGCTGAACCGGGATTTGCTTCCCGGATTTCGATGACGGGTGTGTGCTGTTGGCCGCGACGGGTTCGCATGCAGGTGGGCGAATCCGTGCCTTCGCTGCGGGATGCAAACCCGTTATGTAGTGACAGTATAAGCCGACATTCAGGCGACCTCGATGCCGGGCATTAACCTGCGGCGCCGCAATTCCACTTCGAGCCCGCAACTACACTTTGCGCGCAGGCGTTCCACGTGATAGTTGCATGAGTAAATCGCGGCTTCAGAAGCGAGCCAGGCAATCAGGCACATTTCGACATGTATATTGAAAAAATCAAAATTGAAAACTTTCGACTTTTGCAAAATTGCAACCTTGACATGCGAGAAGAGACGACGCTTCTTGTCGGAAAAAACAATACGGGAAAAACATCTTTTGTTGTTTTGCTGGAGAAGTTTCTGGATCGCCCTGAAAATTTCACCTACGCGGACTTTCCGATCCAGTTTAGGCAGAAGATACACTGTATTGACGATGAAACGAATATCGAGGAACTCGCGATTAGGTTGGTGCTTCGCATAGCTTATGACGAGACCGACAACCTTGCGATACTGTCCGAATTCATGTTGGACCTTGATCCAACACGGCGACATACCAACATCCTTTTTGAATGCTGCATTGATAAGAAAAAGCTTCTTCGCGTGCTGCCGGAAGACTCGAAAGAGCGAAAGAAATTCATTGAAAACAACCTCAGCGGGAAGTTCCTGAATGTTAAGGTTTATGCATTTGATGATTTCGGATACACCGAGGAAACTCCATACTACTTGACACGTCGCGATCAACTGGAAGAGAAAGAGAAATCCGAAGTTCGGTCGCTTTTAAATTTTCAGGTTATTCATGCCCGTAGAAATGTTGCGAGTTCGGAAGATGGCAGACCTGGTGCGAAGCCGCTCTCGGCGATGTCTACCAAGTTTTTTCGAAAGCGCGACGTCGAGGCAGGTACCGATGACGATGACGAGACAACAGGGGCAGACGGCGAAAGCATTGAAAAGCTGAGATCAATGCTTGCTAGCATCGATGACCAGCTAGAAGAACAGTATGCGCAGGTTTTCGGGGGGTTTCTGGAAAGCTCACGCGACTTTCTGGAGTTGGGCGATTTGAAGGTTGTCTCCAACATCCAATCGCAATCTCTCATCGAAACCTCGTCCCAAGTCATATACGGCAAAGCCGACGATTTTCTTCCTGAGCACTACAACGGGCTCGGATACCTGAACATCCTTTATCTACTGTTGCAGATCGAGTTGTGCCGAGACGACTTTGCCAGACGAAATGCCCCACTAAACCTTCTGCTTATCGAAGAACCTGAAGCGCACACGCATCCGCAGATGCAATATGTCTTCGCTGATAAAATCCATGGATTGATCTCGCAAATTACTAATTTGCAGACTTTATTGACAACCCATTCGTCCCACATCGTTTCGAAATCTAATTTTGAGGACATCAGGTATCTCTCACGGCCGTCTGCTGCGGAGCCTGTCACGATCAAGAATTTTCACACTGATCTGAGCGCCAGGTACGAGGAGCTTGGAGCGGACGGAGCGGCGCTTTTTCAGTTTCTCAAGCAATATCTCACAATCAACTCTGCTGAGCTGTTCTTCGCAAGCAAAGCGATCTTCATTGAGGGAACCACGGAACGCATCCTGCTTCCTCTATTCATAGAGATACACGACAAGGAAAATGTCGATGAAACAGCGGAGAGCGGACTGTCTTCGCAGAACATATCCGTTCTTGAAGTCGGCGCTAATGCGCGCGCGTTTGCTCCGTTCCTTGAATTCATTGGCATTCGCACTTTGATCATCACCGATATCGACACAACCAAAGCTGTTGTCAGCGAGAAGACCGGACAGACCAGCTATCAGGCCTGTCCTGTTGTAGAGGCGAGCCACACCTCAAATGAAACCCTGAAGCACTTCCTCGCAGCCCCTGATCCTAAGGAAAAGAAGGACTTCTCGGACTGGCATAAGCGTCTGGTAGATGGAAATGTCTCTTCGGGCGAGGGGCATATTGAGCTTGCCTACCAGCTAGCGGAGGACGGCTACCACGCAAGAAGTTTTGAAGACGCTTTCATTTCGATCAACCTGGATAAAGTCAAGGCCCGCAAGGGTTCGTTGGCGGGTTTGAAAAACAGAGATGCGCTGGATAAATTCAGCGGCGATGGTTTTTATTCTCTTACAGCTAAGATACTCGGAAAGAAATCCGATTTTGCCGGATCGGTATTATACTTGGCGCTTGTAGAAGGGGAAAGCTGGCGTGTGCCGAAATATATCATGGATGGTTTAAAATGGATTCACAAAAACTGAATTCGGTGGATCGGATCGCAGGGCTTGTTTCCGGCGGTGAGAACTTCGTTCTTCAAGGCGGGGCCGGAAGTGGAAAAACAGAGAGCCTAAAAAGGGTTGTTCAAAAAGTTCTGAAAGTCGATTCGAGCCTTCGTATTGCGTGCATCACCCATACGAACAAAGCGGCAGACGAGATTGCTGATCGTGTATCTGGCGATATCAAGGTTTCCACGATCCACTCGTTCTTGGGCGAGATAATTTCGCCGTTCAAGAAGAACATCCAACAGGTTTTCCCGAAGCTCTTCGAATTACCCGAGTTTGTTGCCCTTGGAGATGATCACTATAACGGCGACGAAAAATTGAAGAAGAAGGGGGAGCACGACCGGTTCAAGAAGCTGCACGGCCAGCTCGAGAACCGCCGCAGGACAGTGCTAGGTGAAGATACAGCGAAGGTCACCGGAAAACGGGAATACGACAAGGAACCCGACACATACAATGTGCAGCTCAATGGGTTGATTCGCGAGGTCAACAAGGAAATCCGCGACAAGCTGGCGTCGAGACAGCCGAACGAGTTTTTTTACAATGATACTGCCTTTGACAACTTCAACGATCCTTCATACGGCCATGATGGCCTGATCGCGTTGGCCTGCCATATTCTTGAAGGCTTTCCGTTGCTGGGCAGGATCGTATCAGATCGGCATGACTGCATCTTTATTGATGAGTATCAGGACACAAGTGCAGATGTCGTTCGAGTCCTTCTGCGCTGTTTGCCAGAAGACGCGAAGACCGTCATCGGGTTGTTCGGCGACTCTGAACAGGCCATCTATTCGGATGGCATAGGAAGCGCTCAGTCACATATCGATGCCAAAGAGCTCATTCTTGTCGTGAAGGAGGACAATTATCGGTGCTCTCCCCAGGTCATTGATTTTAGCAACAAATTTAGGACGGACGGCCTAAAGCAGGATGTAGCTCTGAAATCGCTTGATGACGGAAGTCTTGAAACCCTTGAGAGCCGCCAGGGCAGCGTGAAGCTGGTTTACGACTTGGCTCCTGCGGAGGTTGATACGGGTGATAAGGCGGAAGACCGGAAGACAAATACGGCTTTGTTCAGAAGTGCACTTGATGCGTTGGTTGAAAAAGTCTCCTCTGATTATCCAGGCTACGTTCAGTTGAAACTGACGAATAAGTCTATAGCGAACGATGTCGGATTTGGAGGACTATATCAAATCTTCGATGACCGATATTCTGAGCCGCGGGACCGCATGCGCAAGACGCTTGACAGGTTGCAGTTTGGCGAACTGATTGATCTGGTTTCTCTGTACAGGAGTTTGCCGGGCGACAGGCGCTCATATAACCGTTTGATCGCGAAATTACGGAAGCGCGGATTTTCTATTACGTCAGTGGCAGATAAGGCCAAGCTCGATAAAATGCTTCACTCGTTCGGGTCGAAGGATCGCGCCGCCTATGAGGCCATAGAGTATGCCGCCGAATGTGGCTTGATAAGAGTTTCAGACGGCCACAAGGCATTTGTCGATCGGCGCAATGAGCTTTTGGAGAAGCTTGCAGGTGATCCTGTCTTTGTCGAGTTTGAAGAACTACACCGGAACGGCCACCGCACCAAACTCCAAATGTTAAAAGAGGTAACCGCCACTAGTATGAAGCACATCAGCGTTGAGAATCTGGAGCAGGAATACGACGACAGATTAAATGATCTGAAGCAGAAGGTTTTTCTTGATTCCTTGTTTTCCACAGGACTCACGCTTGGCGAGATATTAGCATTCTATGAGTATGAGGACAGTGTAGGCGAGTTTTCTACGATGCACAAAACGAAAGGAACGGGTATCGAAAATGTGCTTCTCGTTATAGACGAGTATGGCTGGACGACAGAATATGACTTTTTGAGCTGCTTTCAGAAAGGCATTCCAGGTTCAAGGCGGGAAATCGCATCGAAAAAGCTTCTTTATGTTGCGTGCTCACGAACAAAGAAGAACCTCGTGTGTGTTCGTCTAATGAAAAGCCAGGAAGAGGCGGATCAGATCGCATCCTTTTTTCCCGAGGCGATCAAGATCTAGTGGTTGAATAATAGTTTCCGCTATATTTTTGGGGAAGGCATAAAGATTTGTTTGGGCGTATCGTCAAACCCTCACGCGAGCTTAGCCTTCGCGGCTGTCTTCTTCGCGATTGCGGCGAATGACATGGTGTGTTTGCGGCGGCCGCTCTCCCAGGGCGAACGAGGTCCGATAAGATCGGCCTCAGCAAAAACCAGCCGTGAAGGAGAACGACCATGTTGCATTATGTTGGTCTGGACGTGTCCGTCAAATCCGTGTCGATCTGTGTTGTCGATGAAGATGGCGAGGTGCTGGCGCGCGGCGAAACCAGTTCGGATCCGGACGAAATTGCATCGTTTATTTCCGAACATTCCGCCAAGCCCGAGCGGGTGGTGCATGAGAGTGGCATCCTGGCCATCTGGCTCACCCGCGAGCTGGAGAAACGCGGCCTTCCGATCATCTGCATTGATGCCCGCCTGGCGCACAAGGCGCTGTCTGGGCGGATCAACAAGTCCGATACCGGTGATGCCGAAGGGCTGGCGCATCTGGCCCGCACCGGTTGGTTCAGCCGGGTTCACATCAGAAGCGAGGCGTCGGAGCGGGTTCGCGTGCTCATTGGCGCACGGGAGCGCCTGATCAGGATGCGCAAGGACCTTGAAGCGCATGTTCGAGGCGTGCTGAAGGTTTTCGGGGTCTGCATGGGTTCAGTAGGCCGTGCAAACCTGCGGCAGGGCTTCCGCGACCAACTCGCCGGGGCAGGCCAGACCGACCCGGCGCTCGGCGTGATGGCAGACATGTTCATTCCGATCCACAGAACCCTGTGCGCGGCCGCGGAAGCGATGGACGCCGATCTCAGGCTCATCGCAAGCCAAAGCGGCCTTGCCCGCCGCCTCATGACCGTCCCGGGGGTTGGGCCTGTCGTCGCGCTGTCCTTTATCGCTACCCTCGACAATGCGGAACGTTTCCGGAGATCGAGGGACGTCGGCGCCTTTCTCGGCCTCACGCCGCGGCGGCACCAATCCGGAGACATGGACTGGTCCGGCCGGATATCAAAATGCGGAGATCGTGATCTGCGAAGACTGCTCTACTCCGCGGCCACCACCTTAATCACCCAGGTCAGAAAGCCATCACAGCTGCGCGCTTGGGCCAAGAGGCTGCAAGATCGGAAGGGCTTCAAGAAAGCCGCAGTGGCGGCATCCCGAAAGCTTGCCGTCGTCATGATGTGC
Source organism: Leisingera sp. ABM4_103 (assembly GCF_056158685.1). Taxonomy (NCBI): domain Bacteria; kingdom Pseudomonadati; phylum Pseudomonadota; class Alphaproteobacteria; order Rhodobacterales; family Roseobacteraceae; genus Leisingera; species Leisingera sp. ABM4_103. Next base: position 100,374 of record NZ_JBSWTU010000006.1, read on the forward strand.
ATCTGGCGCGACCAGACAGTCTTTGAACCGGAAAAGGAACTTATCACCTGACAACCAACTGAGATCCCGCCCACAAGAGACAGGGCGGGTTCAGCGTCCTTCGGGACGGCGGCGGATCAAGCCAGTCAAAAGCGGCTGAAGGAGCGTGACGCTCACTTCGCGAATGACATTCTGGCTGGTCAGCTCCCGGACGCCATCAGGAAGCGGAAACACCGACTTCGTAGAGAACCAGGACCCCGAACAGCAATAGAACCCGCACTTGACGATCCCGCAAACAGAGAGCTGGTCTGGTGCCTCGCAGGTGTGAAGTCGACAACGTCGACGAAGGTCCGCAAAGGACTGCAAGCACAATGCGGAGCACAAAGGGCGCCCGAGTTTTCAAATGGCACTATCTGCACATGGGGGTCACTCGGTCTTGCCCAGGCTGCGCGCATAGCGAAAGTCGGCTTGCTCCCGCAATTTGTGAGTTCACCAGTTTCAATGCTTCGCAGTCGCAGCGAACGGCAGGATCTGCCTACTACGCCGCAGCATAAAACCTCGTTCAGTTGCGTCAAACGACCAAGTTTGCAATGGGCGCTTCTTACACTTCGCTGCCGCAAGGGGCGACTTGGACTACACACACTGCGAACGGCGGTTCCCTTTCCTTTCTGAATCCCATTTGCTGCTCTGCAAGGAGCTCGCTTTCAACGGTCTGTATCAACCCGGAAAGCTAGGGGCACAGGATCTAACATGAGAAAGTGTGGGCCGTTGTCGGGGCTGGCATGTTGACCCTAATTGCGCTAGAAAATTTCCTGAGGTCAGCGACTTCAGGAGAAACCAGCCACTCGGCCATCCACATTTCGGAGCTGTTTTCATAGTTATACTGGGTCATGTGACCGGACATATGAAAACGCGCTCCGGCAGCTTGCTGCGTTATGTGTGGACCTTCCATGAGGCCCAAAGGGCCGAATTGGGCGTTGCTGGCCCGATCCCTTCGAGAGGGCTGAGCCAAAAGCCCGGCTGTGGAGCGGCGCTTAGCGCCTCAATTTCCCGCCGGGGCGGGAGGGCGAGGACTGCCCTTCCGGTCTTTCTGATCGCGATCCTGGCTCCTGTGACGGCCTCTGCTGACGGTTGGTCCAGCTCAAGCAGCTTCAGCCTGAAAGAGACCGCCGAGATCCGGGAAAACCTCGCCTCAGCTCCGGCCTCCCCGAAAGACGGCTGGGACTTCGCTACGCGGGAAAGCGAGTGGGTTGCCCTCAATGCATTTGAGCGCTCGCGGCCAGGAAAGCAGCCCCCTGCCCCGGCCTCCTTCCGGTTGCCTTCCGGCTCCAGTGTCGAAAAGCTGTTTGCCCTCATCGCCTTTGCTGAAGCTCCCAGCGGCCGCTATGACGCAATCCACCTCGGCGCCAAGGTGAGACCAGGCAAGAAACCCTCGCAGATGACCCTTGCGGAAATCTACACCTGGATCGACCGCACGCCGGGCCAACCCCATGCCATCGGAAACTTCCAGATCATACCTTCAACCTTGCTTAATCTGCAGAAGCGTCTCGGCTTGCCTGACGGAGCCCGCTTCACCCGCGCGACACAGAACCGGATGGCAGCTCTCCTGATCTCTGACGCCGGGTATCAGAAGTTTGCGTCTGGCAGGATTTCACGCTCTGCTTTCATGGACAACCTGGCGCGCATCTGGGCTGGCCTTCCGCTGGCGTCCGGCAAGTCCGCCTATCATGGGTATGCCGGAAACCGCGCAACCATCACGCGGGTTTTCTACGTCGAACAGATGGAAAGGATCTTTGGCTCCGGAACAGCGCGGATCACTGCAGCTTCTCCGGTGGCCCAAGCAAAACCAATGAATGCAGGCTGGACACGGCTGGGGCAATGATCCGGATCATCACCAAAACACCCTTGATTATCGTACTGGCATTACAGGAGCGGGGTTCAACTCTTCCAGTTTTGTGCGGGCTTGAGACAGGCAAATGGGAAGCCTTCATAACGCAAAAGGCAGCTTTCCGAGCTTCTGAAAGATGGCGCTAAATGCGACATGCAGTCGGCCGGTTAAGTGCCTTGGCCGCCCTGTTGATGAATAATTTGAGTGGCAGTATCTGAACTTGTTAGCCGCGTCGCCAGACTGAGAACTGGTCAAGGCTTCGGAAAAACCCGCCCGATCTTACGCCGCATAAAAAGAGGAAATACACGGCCGCGAAAAGCCCTGACCAGACTCCGAAGATCGAGGCCCAGGATACGGTCAGAAAAAAGAGTGCGCTGTGTACAGTCAAATGCCCCTCCAAACCTCGGGATGCCCTGGACACATGCCGGGGCGGCTCTGACTGTAACAGGCTCCCGGTTAACAAATCCGGCCGGGACTTCTGCTGCCTGCGTTCCTCTTGTTTGAGGCTCTGGAACTGGGAACTGCTGATTCCAGGTGCCCGCATTTTGGCGAAGATATCAAAGCAGCGGGGATACTCCCCGCCGTACCGCGCTTTGGCGATGATGCCATCTTTGCCAACAGCTGCGATGCTATCGGAAGTGCGGCGTGTCAGGTCCACCCCGTCGGCGGAGATGCTGGCTTCAGCGAACTCTGTCTTCTTCAGCACAGATCCGTCTGCCTCCACCCAGGTGGTCTCGCTGCTGCTTTCGCGGGTGATGGAACCATCATGGCTGATCCGGATCGAAATGCCCGCCACCGCAACCGATACTGAATCTTCCGTCACAAGAACCCCGTTCCAGGCATCCGGGAAATCGCGGCGCAGGACAATCTTGTCCTGGCGCAGCTTGATTTGCACGTCCTGGTCCGTGTCCCCTGCTGCGCTTCTGACCACAACAAAGGCTTCCTGTTCGCTTGGATCATTGTGAAAACTTGCATTGGCATTCTTCGGCGGCCACACCTTCGGGGCTGCGCGCCGCGCGCCTTTCTGGTCCCGGTGGAAACCAATATACAGCTGGGCGGAGCGCCAGGTTTGGCGCAAGGAATTCACAAGTTCAGACATTGGTCTTAATCCTCAACAGAATGTGCGCGCACCGGACCAAATCGGGGTCCTCCAAGCGCTGCTAGTTTTGCTCAAATTCATTGTTGCAGGCGTGCCGACTGGCCTCGGCCAGTCAGCAGCCCAAAAGTTCATAGGGTATTGGCAGCACGGTTAGGACAGGCCCTTACCCCATGCAAGACAAGGTTCAGCTTACGCCTGGATGGCACCGTGATGACGCGCCTCCCGTGCGTAATCCACAAGCGGCTTCGACGGTGTCCAGTAAAGGTCGCGTTCGATCCTTAAGTCAAAGGGACCGCGGACTGCCACCAGTTCCGGGATGTACACGCTGCCCAGCTCAGGGCAGCCCATACCCAGATCACATAGACCGAAGGCGATATTTTTGTCTTCAGGATCAATCTCGCTGATAAGCCAGGTTGCAGCGCCCCACGGCGTGAATAGCTTGACCACTGGCTGCCGCGACATGTCCTCAGCAATCTCTCCTGCCCTCTCCCGTGCCGCAATTGCGCCGTTCTGCAGCAGTTTCTCTAATTGGCTTTTCGTAAACAGGTTCATACCCAACGTCTCCTTTGTGTCATGGCCATCGGGAGGTCCCCTTTGGCTCTGGTTTTGAGCAGAGCCCTGCAAGGGCGCCGTCTCTAAAACCTGACCCGCTGGCGAAGCGTGGGGGGTAGCAACTGCAACCGGAAACCGATGGGAGTGGTGCGGCCCGCAGGCGCAGCCGAGGACACGGTCCCGGCGGTTTCCGGTTGCGGGCGCGTGGGGGCAAAGCCCCCTAGCAATCCGTCGCAGCGGCGTTCGGCTTGCCCGAACCCCAAGACAAACAAGGAAAGCAGATTTCGCAGAAGCCGGGCAAACTGGCCCTTCCGTTTTCTTGCAGCAACTTGGCGCCTTGCCAGCGTGATCACCGCAAAGCTTGATAGTCAGTAATTTATATACTATTTTCTGACAAGGAGAAACGCCATGATCATGTCCAAGATAAAACAACGCATCATCGGGAAAGGCCGCGGGTCAATTTTCACGCCGACGGATTTTCTGGATATCGGATCCCGCGCGAGCGTGGACCAGGCTTTGTCGCGGCTGGCCGGCCAGGGTGTAATCCGCCGCCTGACCCGGGGACTCTACGACTACCCCAAGAAAAGCCAGCGCTTCGGTTTGCTGTCGCCATCTGCTGATGACATTGCAAAGGCAATCGCACGCAAGGACAATCAGATCCTTCAGCCCTCCCCTGCCATGGCCGCCAACCAGCTGGGCCTTTCCACGCAGGTGCCGTCCAAGCCGACTTATCTGACCGATGGCCCAACACGCACCAAGACAATCGGGCGGCAAGTGATCCAGTTTCGGAACGCTTGCTCCAAAACCCTTGTTGGAGCGGGCCAGAAGACCGGCGCGGTATTCCAGGCACTGCGCTATGTCGGGAAAGACCGGATCGATAACCACGTAATCGATAAACTGGCTCAGACGCTGGATAACCGTGACCGGGCCCTGCTCTCCAAACAAAGCAAGCACGTACCCGCCTGGATGCACCCTATCGTTCAGCAGATCGTCACGCAGGCCTGAGAATATGGAGAAGTTTGCCAACGACACTCCTGAAAACCGGGACGAAGCCTTTCAGGAAACCGCCGCGCAGCTTGGATTATCTAAGGCGATTGTCGAGAAGGATTTCTGGGTCTGCTGGTCTCTCAAACAATTGTTCGCCCTGCCCACCTTTGGAGATCATATGACCTTCAATGGCGGAACATCCCTTTCCAAAGCTTATGACGTAATCCACCGCTTTTCCGAAGATGTGGATCTGTCCCTCGACCGGACACAGTTTGGCTTTGACGGCGATCGGGATCCTGAAAACCCTGACCTATCCGGCAAAAAACAAAAACAGCTTCTCCAGGAACTGCAGGATGCGGCCGGAAAAATAGTCACCGGGCATCTTCTTGATGAAATCAAAACTGCATTTGATGCTGGTTTGGAGCAAGAGTTTTCACTGCAGGTTGACCGCAGTGATGCGCAAACACTGCTCTTCAGTTACCCATCAATCGCTGCATCGTCAGATAGTTACATTAAACCTGCGGTTCGCTTCGAATTTGGTGCACGGGGTGTCCACCTGCCTGCCGAAGACCGGAAGATTTCCCCATACCTGCACCAGGCCTTTCCGGATCTGCTGGACACTGGCGAGATTGAAGTGAAGGTTTTAGGTGTCGAGCGCACCTTCTGGGAAAAGGCAACAATCCTGCACATGCTCTACCATAAGGATACTGCCATGCCACTCGCTGACCGCATGTCTCGCCATTACTATGATATGGCTCAGCTTATCAGCCATGAAGCCAGATCCCGGGCGCTCAGCAGCCTTGATCTCCTGGATCAAGTTGCGCATCACAAGTCGGTCTTCTTCAAGGCAGCCTGGGCCAATTACCAAGATGCAAAACCGGGCACGCTGCGATTGATGCCCCAAAAAAACTCACAACCGCATTGCGCAAGGACTACGCTGGAATGCAGGAAATGATCATCGGACGAGCCCCTGACTTTGACGACATCCTGCACGCACTTGAAGGTTTCGAGGCTGAAATCAATAGCTGAGTACAACGACTAGATTCTGATTGAATTAGTATCCAGGTCTAAAGCCTGCAACTTGTAACAAATAACATTATATGCTTTGACGACGTCAAACCGAAAACACAGGTGAGACATGACGATAGATCTGAGCGGACTGAATGCGGCTGAACTCAATGCCTTGGCCAAAGAAATCGAAGCCCGCAGAGTTGAAGTGGAAAAAGAAGCGAAGCAAAACGCCTATTCTGAAATGCTGGCCATCGCCGACAAACACGGTGTGCCCTTCGAAGAGGTGATTGCGCTTCATGGCGCTAAGGGCCGAAAGTCCGGCGCAAAGGCACCAGCCAAATACGCCAATCCAGAAGACGCATCCCAGACATGGAGCGGCCGCGGGCGCAAACCAGCTTGGGTTCACGAAGCATTGAAAGCTGGCAAGTCCATTGAGGATCTTGAGATCTGAAGGCTCAGAGCCTTGGTTGCGCAATCCGACGCGACAATACACTGCCTCAAGAAAGATAGCGCACCGGCGGCGTTCAGCCGCCGTGCAACGTCTTGGCTAGGCTCAGGACACAAAGCCAGAATATGACGAGGGCTGCCAACGCGATTGCCGACAGAAAGACCTTGGGGCACCTATCGTAGCGGGTAGCCACGCGCCGCCAATCCTTCAGTCTTCCGAACGTGATCTCAATGCGGTTACGTCGTTTGTAGCGGCGCTTGTCGTATCGAACTGTCGTCTTTCGTTGCTTTCGACCTGGGATGCAGGCGCGTATCCCTTTGTCTTTCAGCGCATCTCGAAACCAGTTGGCATCATAGCCACGATCCCCGAGCAGCCAATCTACCTTTGGTAGGCTGCCAACGAGAGCACGTGCGCCGGTGTAATCGCTGACTTGTCCGGCAGTCACAAAGAGCTCCAGAGGACGCCCTTGGCTGTCACAGATGGCGTGCAGCTTTGCGTTCATGCCGCCCTTGGTCCGGCCAATCAAACGGCAACGTCCCCCTTTTTCACCGCAAGGCTGGACGCCGTGCGATGAGCTTTGAGATATGTTGCGTCGATCATGACCGTCTTCTCTTAACCATTATCAGCAGCCAAACCAATCAGCATCTCGGCGAAGATGCCCTTGTCGCTCCACCGCTTCCAGCGATTGTAGAGCGACTTGTGCGGGCCGTATTCCTTGGGCGCATCACGCCAGCGCAACCCGTTGCGGTTGATGAAGATAATCCCACTCAAGACCCGACGGTCGTCAACGCGTGGCTTCCCGTGGGACTTTGGGAAGAAGGGTTTCAGACGGGCCATCTGCGCGTCGCTCAGCCAGAAAAGGTCAGACATGTTCACCGCTCGCCTTGAGCACCGTGAATCACGCGGCCAAACGGAAATCAATGGGTCCTGAGCCTAGGCACGCGGCCTCGCGTCCGGCATGGTCGCCGCTAAGGCCCCGCAACAGCGGTCTGAGACCGGAGAAAATGCAAAACGCACCCTGGAAGGAGTACTGAGGCTACGCAGAAAGGAGCCGCCGGGAGGCCGTGCAAATGCCGCCATAAAGGATAAGCCGCACTGGCTATCCCTTTAAAATTATTAAGCATAATCAGGATTACCAGCTCAGAAGGGCGCACCGTACGGAGGCACATCCGCCCGGCTCCAAGTGAGGCTGACCGCCGGGCTAGGTTTTGCGCCCGCCCGGCGGTCCAGAGGTTTCAGCTGGCGTCAGAAGTGGACCGAGCGCGCGCCTGCAGGTTTTTCCAGCGGCGGCGCGAATTTGGTCAGGTCAATCCCTTCCACGGCAGACTTGTACTCTTCCATGCTGGGGGTTCTGCCCAGGATCGCCGACAGGACGACAACCGGCGTCGAGGCCAGCAGGGACTCGCCCTTCTTGTCTGCGCTGTCCTCCACGACGCGGCCCTGGAACAGGCGCGTCGACGTGGCCAGAACCGTATCGCCCTTGGCAGCCTTCTCCTGGTTGCCCATGCAGAGGTTGCAGCCCGGACGCTCCAGATACAGGATGTTCTCGTATTCGGTGCGCGCCTTGCTTTTCGGCATCAGGTCATCGAACTCAAAGCCCGAGTAGCGCTGCAGGATTTCCCAGTCGCCCTCTTCTTTCAGCTCGTCGATGATGTTGTAGGTCGGCGCCGCCACAACCAGGGGCGCGTTGAACGCCACCTTGCCGGATTTCTTCTCCAGGTTTTTCAGCATTTGCGCGACGATTTTCATGTCGCCCTTATGCACCATGCAGGAGCCGACAAAGCCCAGGTCGACCTTCTTGTCCCCGCCGTAATAGGACACGGGGCGGATGGTGTCGTGGGTGTAGCGCTTGGACACATCGGCGTTGTTTACGTCCGGGTCCGCGATCATCGGTTCGTCGATTGCGTCGAGATCAACAACAACTTCGGCGTAGTACTTGGCACTGTCATCCGGTGTCAGGGCGGGTTTTTCGCCGGACGTGATCTCGGCGATGCGCTTGTCCGCCTTGTCGATCAGCCCCTGCAGGGTGCCAGCCTCATTGTCCATGCCCTTGTCGATCATCACCTGGATGCGCGACTTTGCCAGTTCCAGCGAGCCCACCAAGGTTTCGTCGTTGGAAATACAGATCGAGGCCTTCGCCTTCATCTCCGCAGTCCAGTCCGTGAAGGTGAAGGCCTGGTCGGCCAGCAGGGTACCGATGTGCACTTCGATCACGCGGCCCTGGAACACGTTGTCGCCGTGCTGCTGCAGCATCTGCGCCTGGGTGGCATGCACCACGTCGCGGAAGTCCATGTGGTCCTTCATGCGGCCCTTGAACGTCACCTTGACGAACTCGGGGATCGGCATGGTCGCCTCACCGGTTGCCAGCGCCAGCGCCACGGTGCCGGAGTCGGCGCCGAAGGCCACGCCCTTGGACATGCGGGTGTGGCTGTCGCCGCCGATGGTGATGTCCCAGTCATCCACAGTGATGTCGTTCAGCACCTTGTGGATCACGTCGGTCATGGAATGGTAGACGCCTTTCGGGTCCCGCGCAGTGATCAGGCCGAACTTGTTCATGAATTTCATGAGCTTGGGGATGTTGGCCTGCGCTTTCAGATCCCATACGGACGCGGTGTGGCAGCCGGATTGATAGGCGCCATCCACGGTCGGCGAGATGACGGTCGCGGCCATCGACTCCAGTTCCTGCGCGGTCATCAGGCCGGTGGTGTCCTGCGAGCCGACGATGTTGACCTTAACGCGGGCGTCAGACCCTGCGTGAAGGACAGTGTCCCCAGTCACGCCCACGGCGTTCCTGTTAAAGATCTTCTCCACCGCAGTCAGGCCCTGGCCTTCATGCGAAACCACTTTGGACGGCGCAAAGACCGGTGCCGGCTCGACGCCCAGGGTCTCGGCAGCAAAGCTCTGCAGCTTCTTACCGAACACGATGGCATAGGAGCCGCCGGCCTTCATGAATTCGACCTTCTGCGGGGTGAAGGCAGAGGAAACGTCCGCCAGCTCTACGCCGGTCTCAGCGCTGCACAGCTTTTTGGTCTTGGTGTTGATCGAAAGCACGGTGCCCGTTTCGACAGAGTATTTCTGCTCCAGGATCGGGTTGCCGTCGTTGTTCAGGATCGGATTGCCGTCGGAATCCGTTTTCTTGACCCAGTTCTTCAGGTCGAGCCCGATGCCGCCGGTGACGCCAACGGTGGTCAGGAAGATGGGGGAGATGCCGTTGGTGCCTGCCACAACCGGCGCGATGTTCACGAACGGCACATAGGGGCTGGCCTGCTTGCCGGTCCACAGCGCGACGTTGTTGACACCGGACATGCGGGAGGATCCGACCCCCATCGTGCCCTTCTCGGCAACCAGCATCACGCGCTTGCCCGGGTGCTGCAGCTTCAGCGCTTCGATCTCCTGCTGTGCCTTCTCGGAGATCAGGCATTTACCGTGCAGTTCCCGATCCGAACGGCTGTGCGCCTGATTGCCCGGCGACAGCAGGTCGGTGGAGATATCGCCCTCAGCAGCGACATAGGTGACGACTTCAATGTTTTCGTCGATGTCCGGCAGCTTGGTGAAAAACTCTGCCTTCGCATAGCTTTCCAGAATGTCCTTAGCGATGCCGTTCCCGGCTGCATACGCCTGCTTCAGACGGTGGGTGTCCGCCTCATACAGGAAGACTTGCGTCTTCAGCACGTCGGCCGCTTGCCCGGCCACCGCGGCGTCCTCGCCAAGCGCCAGGTCCAGCAGCACCTCGACCGACGGGCCGCCTTTCATGTGGGACAGCAGCTCAAATGCGAAAGCGGTGGAGATTTCCGGAACCTCGGCCTGACCCAGGATGATCTCTTTCAGAAACTTCGCCTTGACCCCTGCCGCGCTCGTGGTGCCGGGCAGGGTGTTGTAAATCAGATAGTTCAGGGAATCGTCGCGGTGCGCATTCCCGGTGTCCCTGATTTGCGCGATCAACTCTTCAACCAGCGCGCCATCGTCGATGGGCTTGGGGTTCAAACCCTGCTCTTTGCGGGTTTCGATCTCATTCAAGTAGTCTGTGTAAAGGCTCATGGCTGTCCCGGCGAGTAAGCGTTAAAAGGAGCTAGCACCCTGGTTCCGGCAACCGCCGCCGCCACCCTGGATGCTATTTGTATGCCGCGGTATACGAAAAGATCCGGGTTTGCAATATGGCGGTGAGTGTCAAGTTGCCCCAGGTGCCCTGCCCCGGCGCAGCGCAGCGGGCACAAAGCCGGGCATCCGGCAGTGAATTGCCAGAGTGAAGTATTTTTTCAAACGTGACAAATCCACGCAGCGGCCGGAACGGTGAACTCCCTAAGGCAGCGGTGCCGGATCAAAGCTGCTCGCCAAAAGCTCCTGCACGACCGGGTTCGGAAACCGGCGCCGCAGGGTGATGGCGTAAAATGTCTCTCTGATCTTCGGATGCTCCTTGGCTTCCACCAGTCGGCCGGACGTCAATTCATCCTGCACCACAATCGGCGCCACCAGGGCCAAGCCGATGTTTTCCCGCGCCAGCAGACGCATCATCGCCATATCATCCACCTCTGCCGCAACCTGCGGACGCACCGACAGCCGGCTGGCCATGGCATCAAACGCGGTGCGCAGGGCATTGTCAGTAGTGGGCAGAATGAACGGGTGCGCAGCAAGCAGCTCGCGGATCGGGCATTCCGGATCGAACCGTTCCGGAGAGCCGACAATGCTGACGGCCTGTTCAGCAATCTGATGGGTTTCATAGGGCGCCAGACTGTCGTCCGGAGGCTCCCGGTTCATCAGCACCAGATCCAGATTGAGCGTCCCGAGCCCCTCCAGCAGTTCGGTAGGACTTCCGGACCGCAGGATCACCTCAACGTCCGTGCGCGCAAGAATTGGGCGCAGAAAACCGATCTGGAAATTGCGTGACAAAGTGGCAAGCGCGCCAACGCGCAAGGCCTGACGGGTGCGGCCTGCCTCTTGCAATGTGGCGACAAGCTCCTGCCCGGCAGCAAAAATCGCGTCTGCGTGGTCCAAGGCGATCCGGCCTGCTTCGGTGAGGTGCAACTGCCGGCCACGGCGTTCGAACAGCGCATGGCCAAGACGCTCTTCCAGCTGTTTGATCTGAACGGACAGGGCAGATTGCGACAGGTTCAGCTGCTGCGCGGTCCGGGTCAGATTCCCGTCGTGTGCAACGGCCCAGAAATAGCGCAAATGATGATAGTTCAGCGGCATGCCGTTCTAATTATTAGAACTATACCTATCAAACAATGAATTTTTTAAAACATGAAGCCTGCCCTATCTCGGTTTGCAGAGCGATTCCACCTGCTGAGACCGAGGAATTTGAACCATGAGCTACCTGTTACTGCCTTTTCTAAGCCCGCTCATCCTGCTGGCGACAGCAGTCTATGCGCGCCAGCACCCGGGCCGCCGCCCGGGCCTGCTGCCCAAGCTGGCGGAATGGGCAACGCTTGCCGCCTTTGCCATCTCAGCGGCTGCAGCCGGACTGCTTATTCTTGAAGGCCCAGGGACGTCCGCGCTAATTGGCCTGTGGGGGGCCGGGCTTTCAGTACGGCTGGACGCGGTCAGCGCCACGATGCTGGTGCTGGTAAGCTTCATCGGCTGGATCGTCATGCGCTACGCGGCCACCTACATGGACGGCGAAGCGCGCCAGGGGGCGTTTACCGGCTGGATGTCCGCCACCCTGGCCGCGGTCCTGCTGCTGGTGATGTCGGGCAACCTCATCCAGCTGCTGGCAGCCTGGGTGGCAACCAGCCTGCTGCTGAACCGCTTGCTCCTGTTCTACCCGGAGCGCACAACCGCCCGCCGCGCCGCGCGCAAAAAGGCTGTTGTTGCCCGTGCAAGCGAAATTGCGCTGGCAGGCGCAGTGCTGCTGTTGGTGCTGACCTATGGCACATCTGACATCTCCACGATCCTGGCCGCCGCGCAGCCCGGTCCGGCAACCGCCGCCGCAGTGCTGCTGATCGCCCTGGCGGCAGTGCTGGCCTCAGCGCAGTTTCCGGTCCACGGCTGGCTGACCGAAGTCATGGAGGCCCCTACCCCGGTTTCGGCCCTGCTGCATGCGGGTGTCATCAATGCCGGCGGCTTCCTCCTGATCCGCTTCGCCGATGTAATGCTGGCCGCGCCGGGCGTGATGGCGCTGCTGGTGATGCTGGGCGGGTTCACAGCTCTGTTTGGCGGGCTGGTGATGCTGACCCAGGCCGCAGTTAAGACCTCGCTGGCCTGGTCCACCATTGCGCAGATGGGCTTCATGGTCATGCAATGCGGCCTGGCGCTGTTCCCTCTGGCCCTGCTGCATATCGTGGCGCATTCGCTGTACAAGGCGCACGCCTTCCTCAGCGCGGGCGAGGCGGTCCGCAATGTCGCGGCCATCCGCCGCCCCGGCCCCGTCGCGGTGCCAAGCGCCCGCAACGTGCTGCAGGCCTTTGCCATTGGCATCGTGATGTACGGGCTGATCGGCGCGGTGTTCGGGTTTGACGGCAAGTCGGTCCAGGCGATAGCCCTGGGTGTGATCCTGATCTTCGGTGTCGCCTATATTCTGGCGCAGGGATTCGCCGATGCGGCCCCCGGCGCGCTGACCCGCCGCACCGTGATCTATGCCTCTGCAACATCGGTCAGCTACTTCCTGCTGCAATCGCTGGCCCAGCACATGACCGCCGGCACGCTGCCGCCGGCCCCGCCCCGGGCCCGCTGGAATGGGCGCTGATCGTGCTGGCGCTGATCAGCTTTGGCGCGGTTGCCGTGGCTCAGGCCACCTTCCCGCTCTGGGCCACGCACCCGGCCGCCGCAGGCATGCGCGTGCATTTGTCCAGCGGGCTTTACGCAAATGCGATCTTCGACAGGCTGCTGGACGGCTGGTCGAAGCGGACAACCGCCTGAAACGGAGCGAGACATGTTTACCAAGCACGAAACCTACCCTGCTGCCCTGCTGGAATTTGTCGCCGAGGCGAACAAGGCGGTGAAAGCGATCCCGCCGCTGTTCCCGCTCTCCTCCAGCGTTGCGGTCAACCCCTTCCTTGGCCAGACCGGTGAACCCCTGGCGGTGGCGGCGGCACGCCTGGCGCGGGTCGCCGGCACCCGGATCACACCGGAGCGCGCGCATTGGGCGGCCAAATTCGACGCCGAAGAGATCGGCGTGGAGGACCTGCGCGATGCGCTTGCCAGTGCCGAAACCCGCTTTGGCCAGCCGGATCTGGAAGAGGTCAAGGCAGCTCTCCGGACCGAAAGCGCTCCGCTGAGCGCCCTGCCGACAGTGGCAGAGCTGGCGGCAGATGTGTCCGGCGTCGACTGGCCCGGGCTGATCGAGGAGCGGATCGGCGCCTGGGCGTCCAGCCATTTCGATCAGGGACAGGCCCTGTGGCAGCCCAACCGCACCGGCGGCGCGTTCAGCGCCTGGCGCGAATTCGCCTCCCGCGATCTGACCCCGGAAATCCACGGCCTCAAGGGCTTTGGCGCCTTTGTTGCCGCCTCCAACCGGTCCCACTGGCGGGCAATCGGGCGTGCCTCCGAAACTCTCGGCGTGTCGGCCGAGGCCGCTGAGACCGCCTACCACAGGTGGCTGATCACACTCGGCGGCTGGGCGCAGTATGCCCGCTATCTGCTGTGGCAGGCGGAACTGGACGGCCAGGCGGACAACACAGCGGCTGAGCTGCTGGCCATCCGGATGGTGTTCGACGAGGCGCTGTTCCACCTCTACCAGGACGAAATTGCCAGCCGGTGGTCGGAGGTTGCCGCGCAGCATGAAATGCCTGTCACCCCCAGCCAGGATCTGGTCATCGATGCGGTGCTTCAGGACGCCGCCGAGCGGGCGCAGCAGCGCAAGCTTTCCGGCGTCCTGGCCTCCCGCCAGCCGCGTCTGACCACGGGGCGTCCTGCCGTGCAGGCCGCCTTCTGCATTGACGTGCGCTCCGAAGTGTTCCGCCGGATGCTGGAAGCGCAGGACGCCGGTATCGAGACCATCGGTTTCGCAGGTTTCTTCGGCCTCGCCAGCGCACACCAGGCCGCCGGTTCGGACGTGATCGAAACCCGCGGCCCGGTCCTGCTGCAGGCCGGAGTGGCCTCCAAGGCCGCCGAACCGGACACCGCCGATCAGACGCGGCGCTATGCTGCGCGGGCCAAACGCGCCTGGGGGCGCTTCAAGCTGGCGGCGGTCTCATCCTTTGCCTTTGTCGAGGCGACCGGCCCGCTTTACGTCAGCAAGCTGCTGCGGGACTCGCTTGGCCGCCCGGCTGGCGCCAAGCCGGACCCCGCGCCGCAGCTTGACCCTTCAATCGGCCTGGAGACCCGCATCGGCATGGCGAAATCCGTGCTGTCCGCGATGTCCCCGACGCAGAATTTCGCCCGGATCGTGATGCTGACGGGCCACGGCGCCGACGTAACCAACAACCCGCATGAAAGCGCCCTGCAGTGCGGTGCCTGCGGCGGCCATGCCGGCGATGTGAACGCGCGCCTGCTGGCCGGGCTGCTGAATGACGCCCAGGTGCGCGACGGCCTGCAAGATGAAGGTATCAGCATCCCCGCCGATACGCTGTTCCTTCCGGCCCTGCACCATACCACCACCGATGCGGTCACGCTTTATGATCAGGATCTGCCCGGCCAGGACTGGAAGGCGGATGTGGCCCGGCTGAAGCGCTGGCTGGACGGCGCCGGGCGGCTGGCCCGCACCGAACGCGCCGCCAGGCTGCCCCGCGCCAAGGGGGAGGCGGACATTGCCCGCCGGGCCAGCGACTGGGCCGAGCTGCGCCCCGAATGGGGCCTGGCCGGATGCCAGGCGCTTATCGCCGCCCCGCGCCAGCGGACAGAGGGCGCGGACCTGTCCGGCAACACCTTCCTGCACAACTACGATTGGCAGGCCGACGAGGGCTTTGGCGTGCTGGAGCTGATCATGACCGCCCCGGTGCAGGTCGCCAGCTGGATCAGCCTGCAGTACTACGGCTCCACCGTGGCACCGGAGCTGTTCGGCGGCGGCAACAAGCTGCTCCACAATGTTGCGGGCGGCATCGGTGTGCTCGAAGGCAACGGCGGATCGCTGCGCCCTGGCCTGCCCTGGCAGTCGGTGCATGACGGGGACGGTTTCCAGCATGATCCGCTGCGCCTGTCCGTCATCATCGAAGCCCCGCGGGAGGCGATGACCGATATCCTGAAGCGCCACTCCGGTGTCCGGGAGCTGTTCGACAACCGCTGGCTGTCCCTGATTGCGATGGACAGCGAAGGCAAGCTGGCCTGGCGGTACGACGGCGGCCTTGAATGGTCGCCGTTCGAGCCTGAAGAACAAGGCGGCCGCGCAATCGCGGCGGAGTGACCACAGCGGGCGGCACGCCACTGGCATGCAACAAAACCCGGCAGGCGCGCTTGCCGGGGTTCACACGTGACGGGACAGCTGCTGCTGCGCGCAGTTATGGCGTTAAAAGGCTGATGCAGGGCTTATGACGCGTCAGGCGGCGCAGCCAGAGACTGCCGTGTCACGACGTGCGTGCTGATGCAAACCGGCTGACCTGCCGATGTGCCTTCGACCATCGCCACCAGTTCCCGCGCGGCCTTGCGGCCCATTTCGCGGTGCGGAACGTGTACGGTGGTCAGCGCCGGGCTGACAATTCCGGCCAGCTCAATGTCGTCGAAGCCGGTGACGGAGACTTGCTCAGGCACCGCAATGCCCATCCCTTTCGCCTCGCGCAAGGCGCCGGCCGCGAGCACGTCATTGCCGCACATCACCACAGTCGGGCGCGGATCCAGCGCCATCAGCTGGCGGAACGCCTCTGCCCCTTTGTCGATTTCATACGGGGTTTCGATCAGAGTAAGCGCACTCTCCCCCAAGCCGGCCGACCGCAACGCCTGCCTGACACCCAGCACCCGGCTCAGCGCCCGGTCGTTGCCCTCTGTCACGCCTGAAATCATCGCAATCCGGCGGTGGCCCGCCGCGAGTACGCTGTCCGCCAGCGCGCGCATGGCGCTGGCATTGCTGAACCCGACAGAGGGCCGCATCGCCTCCGGCTCATAGGACCATGCGACCAGCGAAGGGACCTGATGCCGGTCGAGGTAGTCGTAAATCTCCGGGTCGCGTTCATGCCCGATCAGCAGCAGCCCGTCGGCGCCGCGCGCCACCAGGGTGCGGATCTGCTCGCGTTCGGCCTCTGGATCATAGGCCGAGCTGGACACCAGCAGCGTATAGCCGCGCTCCCGCAGCTCATCCTGAAAGGCCTGCAGCCCGCGCGCAAAAATTGCATTATCCATGGTTGGAATGATCGCGCCGATGGTGAAGCTGCGCTTGGCCGCCATCACCCGGGCGGCGAAATTCGGGGTGTAGCCCAGTGATTCGACCGCCTGCATAACCCGCTGGCGGGTCGCCTCGATCACCCGTTCCGGTGAATTCAGGCAGCGCGAAACAGTCGCGGTCGAGACGCCTGCCTCCCGTGCAACATCGTTAAGTGTCGGAGCTGAGCGGGTTTTTCCCATGTCACGCCTGTCGTTCCATCGCCCCTGTCTTAGCACAAAATCCAGCAGTTGCCATCCATCAATGTAAGCGCTTGCATTATCGATGTAAGCGCTTACAAATAGTGTTGGGATCAGAAAACGGGATCTAACGATGTTTCTCTTCGCTGCCGTTGCCGTCTTTGCCGTGTTTTTTGCCAATGTTGCCCTGGGCGCATTCGGCGGCGGCGGCTTTCTGAGCGATGTGGGAGAGATGCTGGTTCTGTTTGCGGCGTCGGTCCTGTTCGTGGCCGCGATCCTCAAGCGGGAGGCTGACCACAAGAAAAAGAGCGGCAGCTGACGGATTTCCAAGGGAGGAAGACGATGACGACTGACAAGGATGGCCTCAAATCTGCTGAGCGCCGCAATTTTCTGAAACTGGCTTCGACCGGCTCCTTCACCGCGGCGCTGGTGGCGGGTGCAGGCGGTGTCCTGTGGTCGTCGGAGGCCGCCGCGCAGACCGCCAAGGAGGAGAAAGAGCGCGAGCGTGCGGCGGAGCATATCATGACCGTTGCCACCGCCTACGTGCTGGGCGCGTCGCGCAGCTATCCGATCATGCAGCTGGACCTGAAGGAAAACATCCAGAACGCCACCAACGGCAAGATCTACGTCAAGCTGGCCCCCGGCGGCCAGCTGGGCGCGGGCGGCGCGCTGGTGCAGAAAGTTCAAGGCGGGACCATTCAGGCGGCGCAGCATTCGCTGTCGAATTTCGCGCCCTTCGCCTCCACCGTTGATCTGATCAACATGCCCTACCTCTGCGGCTCCAACCAGCGTTTCACCAATCTGGTGACTTCTGACTTCTGGAAGGCCGAGGTCCACCCCAAGGTCGAGGCTGCCGGTTTCAAGGCGCTGTTTTATGTGAACATCGACCCCCGTGTTGTGGCCGTGCGCAAGGGCGGCAACGCGGTAATGGCGCCGGGCGATATGGCGGGTGTGAAATTCCGGGTACCGGGATCGAAAATGCTGCAGCAGTATTACCGCATGGTCGGCGCCAACCCCACGCCGGTCGCCTGGGGCGAGACTCCCTCGGCGATCAAACAAGGGGTGGCAGATGCTCTCGACCCGTCGGTCGGCGCGCTTTATGTCTTTGGGTTCAAAGACATCCTCAGCCATGTGACCTTCACTCAGGCGGTGCCGGACAGCCAAGTCTATTCCTGCAACCTGGAATGGTTCAACGCGCTGCCCGCCGATGTGCAGGACGGCGTGATGTGGGGCTCGGAAATGACCGCGCATCAGAACCTGTCCAAGGTGCCCTCCGCCCGCGCCTATGCAATGGCGGAACTGACCAAGGCAGGCGTCGAATTCCACTCGCTGAGCGATGACCAGCTGGCAGAGTGGAAAGACGCAGGCGGCTACCAGCGCAGCGAATGGGATTCCTTCAAGACTGAGCTGGCCGGGTCGATGGACAATTTCGCCAAGCTGGAGGAGGCCGCAGGCACCCAAGGCAAATACTTCGTCCACGACGCCTGACCGCCGCAGGGGCGCGCGCCGGACACCGGCGGCCGCCCGCTACCGAAACCGCCGCTTCTGCAGCAGCCCGCCGGGCTGACTGCGGGGGTGTGCCTGAACACCGGGAACAGCGATGGAAATCCTGCGAACGATAGACAAGAACGCGGAGCGCTGGCTGCTGTTGACCTTCTACGTGATGCTGGTCATCACCATGGCGATCGAGGTGATCCGGCGGGAGCTGTTTGCTTTCTCCTCGATCTGGGGCGAGGAGATCGTCCGCTATTCCTTCATCTACCTGGCCTGGATCGGCGCCGCAGCTGCGGTCAAGGAACGCGCGCATATCCGCATTGATGTGCTGATGCACTACCTCGGCCCCCGGCCCAAGGCGCTGCTCTACATCTTCGGCGACCTGGTGATGTTCATCGTCGCGCTGGTGGCGCTTTACTGGTCGTTCGAGACGGTGCTGGTCTCCGCCAAGTTCGGATCGGTCAGCCACGGGCTGCGGATTTCGATGGTGTGGTTCCTGATGGCGGTGCCCGCGGGCTTTGCCCTGATGATCTGGCGCCTGCTGCAATCCTTCCTGCGCGATTACCGCAGCCTTCGCGACGGCACACCCGTCTTTGAAGGCGACAAGCTGTTTGATTGAGGGGCTGAGGGATGCTGTGGAATTCACTCAATCAGACGGTCGAGCTGGGCTGGGACTTCTACCTGCCAGTGATCATGTTCGTGGCGCTGATCGCGCTGGCGGTGCCGGTCTGGGCCGCCATCGGCGCAGCAGCCATCACCATGCTGGTGATGTCGGGCGACCTGCCGCTCAGCGCTATCGGCGAAAGCCTGTTTACCGGTATCGACGCCTTTGCGCTGACTGCGGTGCCGCTTTTCATCCTGACCGGCGACGTGCTGGTGCGCACCGGGCTCAGCAAGAAATTCCTGGATGTGGCCGAGGCACTGACGTGCTGGACGCGCGGCGGCTTCGGCTCCGCCACGGTGCTGGTCTGCGGCATGTTCGCGGCAATCTCCGGCTCTGACGCCGCCGGTGCCGCCGCTGTGGGCCGGATGACCATCAACCGGCTCGTCGAAAGCGGCTATCCCCGCCCCTATGCCTGCGCACTGGTGGCGGCGGGCGCCTGCACCGGCATCCTGATCCCGCCCTCCATCGCCTATATCATCATCGGCCTGGTGCTGGGCATCTCCGCCTCCACCCTGTTTCTGGCGGCGCTGATCCCGGGCCTTGCGATCCTGGTGTCGATCCTGATCACCAACATCATCATGAACCGCCTTTATACCTATGAGACCGGCGGCAACATGGGTCTGGGCGAATGGCTGGGCAACCTGGGCCACTCGCTGAAATCCGGCTGGTATGCCTTCATCGTGCCGGGCATCATCTTCTACGGTATTTTCTCCGGCCGCTTGACCCCGACCGAAGCCGGCGCCACTGCCGTGGTCGTCACCATCCTGATGGGCTTCTTGCTCGGCACGCTGAAACTGTCGGATTTCCCGGCGATGCTGGTCAGTTCTGCCAAGGTGAACGGGGTGATCCTGCCGATCATCGCCTTCTCCGCCCCGCTGGCAGAGGCGCTGGCCATCATGGGTGTGCCGCAGGGGTTTGTGACCGCGGTGACCGGGCTGACCGATGATCCGGCGATGCTGATCCTGTTGATGATCTGCATCCTGATCGCCGCGGGCTGCGTGATGGAAACGACGCCCAACATCGTGATCCTGGCGCCGATCCTGAAGCCGCTCGCGGACAACATCGGCATGAACGAAATCCAGTTCTGCATCATGATGATCACCGCTTTGGGCGTGGGCTTCATCACCCCGCCGCTGGGCCTGAACCTGTTCGTCGTCTCCGGCATCACCGGCGAGTCCATTCTCAAGATCGCCGCCCGTGCCGTGCCCTTCGTGCTGACCATGCTGATCGTGGTGCTGCTGATCGCCTACTTCCCGCCGATCTCGACCACGCTGCTTCCTGATATCTACAAGTAGGACCCCCTGAAAATGACCCGAGAATACCTGAAAAAGGCTGCCCTGACCCCCAAGTCGGATGCCTCTGAGACCCACAAGATCGTGCAGGGCATCCTGGACGACATCGAGGCCGGCGGCGATGCCAAGGCACTGGAATATGCCGCCAAGTTCGACCGTTACGAAGGCAACGTGCTGCTGACGGCGGAGGAGATCGAAGCCGCCTGCGCCCTGGTGCCGGAGAAGCTCAAGGCCGATATCCGGTTTTCCCATGACAATGTGCGCCGCTTTGCCGAATTGCAGAAGAGCACGATGCAGAACGTGGAAACCGAAATCTCCCCCGGCTTCATCACCGGGCAAAAGGTAATCCCCGTGGATGCGGCGGGCTGCTACGTGCCGGGCGGGCGCTACAGCCATATCGCCAGCGCCATCATGACCGTGACCACCGCCAAGGTGGCAGGCTGCAAACACATCACCGCCTGCTCGCCGCCGCGCCCGGATACCGGCGTGGCCCCTGCCATCGTCTATGCCGCCCATATCTGCGGCGCTGACAAGATCATGGCGATGGGCGGCGTGCAGGGGGTCGCGGCGATGACCTTTGGCCTCTTTGGCCTGCCCAAGGCCAACATCCTGGTCGGCCCCGGCAACCAGTTCGTGGCGGAGGCCAAGCGCATCCTGTTCGGCCGCGTCGGCATCGACATGATCGCAGGCCCCACCGACAGCCTGATCCTGGCCGACAGCACGGCGGATGCCCATATCGTCGCCACCGATCTGGTGAGCCAGGCAGAGCATGGCTACAACTCGCCGGTCTGGCTGGTGACCAACGACCGCGCCCTGGCCGAAGAGGTGATGCGGCGGGTGCCGGATTACATCAACGACCTGCCCGAAGTGAACCGCGAGAACGCCACCGCCGCCTGGCGCGACTATGCCGAGGTGATCCTGTGTCCGGACCGCGAGGATATGGCGGCCTGTTCCGACGAATACGCGCCCGAGCATCTGACCGTGCAGGCAGAGGATCTGGACTGGTGGCTGGAGCGGCTCACCTGCTACGGCTCACTGTTCCTGGGCGAGGAGACCACGGTTTCCTACGGCGACAAGGCGGCGGGCACCAACCACGTGCTGCCGACCTCGCGCGCGGCCAGCTATACCGGCGGGCTCAGTGTCCACAAGTACATGAAAATCGTCACTTGGCAGCGCGCCACCCGTGAAGGCTCCAAGCCGGTGGCGGAGGCCACGGCCCGCATTGCCCGGCTGGAGGGGATGGAGGGCCACGCCCGCGCCGCGGACGTGCGGCTGGCCAAGTATTTCCCGGATGAAACCTTTGACCTGACCGCCAATGGCTGACCCGCGCACCCTGTTCGATCTGACAGGCCGGACCGCCTGCATCACCGGCGCCAGTTCTGGCCTGGGGCGGCGGGCGGCCATCGCGCTGGCCGCTGCCGGGGCGCAAGTGGTGGCGGTGGCCCGCCGGGCAGAAGCCTTGGAAAGCCTCTGCGCGGAGATCGGATCGAATGCGGCCTCCGTTGCGGCAGATGTGGCGGACCGCAGCGCGCTGGATGCGCTGCGGGCGGCTGTCGCGGCTCCCTTCGGGGCGCCGGACATCGTGATCCACGCGGCCGGCGTCAACACCCGGCAACCCGCCGATGAGGTCACCGCCGAGGGCTGGGACCAGACCCTGGCGCTAAACCTCTCGGCGCCCTTCTTCCTCAGCCAGGCTCTGGTGCCTGCGATGAAGGAGCGGGGCTGGGGGCGGATCGTCAATTTCGCCTCCCTCCAGACCACCCGCGCCTTCCCCGGCGGCATCGCCTATGGCGCCAGCAAGGGCGGCATAGGCCAGCTGACCCGCGCCATGGCAGAGGCCTGGTCGCCCTTTGGCATCACCGCCAATGCCATCGGACCGGGCTTCTTCCCGACCGAGCTGACCCAGGCGGTGTTCGGGGATGAGGCCCGCGCCGCCCGCAATGCCGCGCAGACCTGCATCGGCCGCAACGGCCGGCTGGAGGATATCGACGGGCCGCTTCTGTTCCTGTGCTCCGAGGCGTCGGCCTATGTCACCGGGCAAATCCTGATGGTTGATGGAGGGTTCACGGCGAAATGAAAGCCTTGGTTTATGAAGGGGTTGAGACGCTGGCGTTCCGCGACGTGCCGATGGCGGCGGGCCGCGACGGCGAGCATCTGATCCGTATCCAGGCCTCCGGCATCTGCGGCTCGGACATGCACGCCTACCTGGGCCACGACAGCCGCCGGCCCGCACCGCTGATCCTGGGGCACGAGGCCGCGGGGGTGATCGAGGACGGACCGCAGGCGGGCCGCCGGGTCACCATCAACCCGCTTGTCACCTGCGGCAGCTGCGCCGCCTGCACATCAGGGCGCGAAAACCTCTGCGCCAGCCGCCAAATCATCTCCATGCCCCCGCGCGAGGGCGCCTTTGCCCAGTTCGTGGCGATGCCGGAGCGCAACCTGGTGACGGTGCCCGAAGATGTGCCGCTGGCAAAGGCCGCCCTGGCCGAGCCGCTGGCGGTCAGCTGGCACGCCGCCCGGCTGGCGCTGGAGGCGCTGCATCCGGCGATGGAGCGCCGCGCGCTGGTGATCGGCGGCGGTGCCATCGGGCTGGCGGCCGCGCTGGCTCTGCGCGCGATGGGGGTGGAGGACGTCACGATCCAGGAACCCAACACCGCGCGCCGGGCCTTTCTGGCAGACCGCTGCGGCCAGAAAGCCGTTCCCGAGTTCCAGGGCATGGTGCCGCTGGTGATCGACGCCGTGGGCTATGCCGCCACCCGCGCCGCCGCCTCAGCAACCGCTGCGCCGGGCGGGGTGATTGCCCATGTCGGTCTGGGCGAGGACACCGGCGGTTTGGATATCCGCCGCATGACCCTGCAGGAGATCACCTTCATCGGCACCTACACCTATACCGCGCAGGACTTCCGCGACACCGCGCAGGCCATTTTTGACGGCCGCCTCGGCCCGCTGGACTGGCCGGAAACACGGCCGCTGTCGGACGGCGCCGCCGCCTTCCGCGACCTGCGCAGCGGTGCGGTGGCGGCGCCCAAGATCATCCTCGACCCCTGGGCCTGAGCCCGCGCCCCAAACAAACGGAGAGCAACCATGTATGACAATATCCTGGTTCCCATGGCCCTGGATCACGGGGTGTCCTGAACAACGCTGAAGGCCGCCGCCACCCTGTGCAACCCCGGCGGACACATCACCGCGCTGCATGTCTACGAGCCGCCGCACAGCTCTGTCACCGCCTACCTTGACGAAGACACCGTGCGCGAAGGCTACGACAAAGCCCGCGAGGCGCTGGCCGAAAAAACCGCAGGCCACGGCAATGTCACGGCAGAGATCGTCAAGGGCCGGTCCTACCGCGCCATTGTCGAATACGCCGAACAGCACGGCATGGACTGCATCATCGTCGGCTCCCACAAACCGGGGCTCAGCGACTTTTTCCTCGGTTCGACAGCCGCCCGCGTGGTCCGCCACGCGCCTTGCGCGGTGCATGTCTGCCGCACCTCCTGACCCCGAAACAAGACCCCCGAAGCAAAGGCAACCGACCATGAATATCGACAAGAGGATCGCTGACGATCTGGCGGCCAACGGCGTCTCCTTCGTCACGACCGTGCCCTGCAAGCAGCTGGCCGGCGTGATCGAGGAGATCGATCAGCGCGACGACATTTTCCATATCCCCTCCAACAAAGAGGACGAGGGCATGGGCCTGTGCGCCGGCGCCTGGATGGGCGGCAAGCGCCCGGCCATCATCATGCAGAACACCGCCATAGGCGTCACCATCAACACGCTGGCGACGCTGATCCAGTACTACCGGATGCCGCTTCCGATGCTGATCTCCTATCGCGGCGAACTGCGCGAGCCGGTGGCCTGCCAAGTGGAAATGGCGGTGCATACCAAGGCGCTCCTGGCCCAGCTCAACATCCCGACCTACCACTTCCATTGGCAGAAGGATGTGGAGGAATTCGACAACATCCTGAAATACACCTTCATGTGCAACAAGCCCGTTGCCATCCTAACTGACGCCAACTTCTGGGGAGGCTATGGCGACCAATGATCCGTTCCGAAATCCTGAAAGAGATCGCGCCCATCCTGCGCAATGAACTGGTGGTCTGCAACATCGGCATTCCGTCACAGGAGCTGCACGCAATCGACGACCAGCCCACCAATTTCTACATGCTGGGCACCATGGGGCTTGCCTCCTCCATCGGGCTTGGGCTGGCGCTGGCGCAGCCGAAACCGGTGATCGTGATCGACGGTGACGGCTCGATCCTCACCAACCTCGGCACCTTGCCCACCATCGGCAACAACGCGCCCTCCAACTACATCCTGATGATCGTCGACAACGGGTCCTATGGCTCCACCGGCGACCAGCCGACCTACACCAGCCAGCGCACCGATCTCGCCGCCATGGCCCGCGCCGCCGGCTGCGCCCGGGTGGTGGAGGTGCAGGACAAGGACACCGGCCCTGCCCTGGAAGAGGCCCTGGCCAGCGGTGAAGCCACTGTGCTGGTGGTCAAATGCGACAGCGGCAACGCCAAGATGCCGGTGATCACGATGGACCCGGTGGTGATCCGCGACCGCTTCATGAAGGCCGTGGCCGGCTGATGGCCGCAGGCGCCATCCATTCGGCCGAGGACGCCCGCCGCCTGGCCCGGCGGCGGCTGCCCTGGATGGTGTTTGACTATATCGACGGGGCCGCCGGGCAGGAAACCGGGGCGGCGCGCAACCGCGCCGCGCTGGATGCCATAACCCTGCGGCCCCGTATCCTGCGCGATGTCAGCCGCCGCTCGCTGGCGGTCCGGGTTTTTGGTGCCGAGGCAAACCGGCCCTTTGGCATCGCCCCTATGGGCATGTGCAACCTGTCGGCCCCGGGCGCCGATCTGATGCTGGCCCGGCTGGCGGCGCGCTACCGGGTGCCGCATGGAGTTTCCACCGTTGCGTCGACCCCCTTGGAAACCATCATGGAGGCGGCAGAGGGTTACGCCTGGTTCCAGCTGTATTTCAGCGGCGACGGCTCTGGCACCTTCAAGTTGGCCGAGCGCGCCCGCGCGGCGGGCTATCAGACGCTGGTGCTGACGGTTGATGTGCCGGAGGTAGGCCGCCGCCCGCGCGAATTGCGTCATGGCTTCAAAATGCCGTTCCGCATTGGCCCGTGGCAGTTCCTCGATTTTGCCCTGCACCCGCGCTGGTCGCTGACCACCCTGCTGAAGGGCAAGCCGGTAATGGCGAATTTCGAGATGGAGGGCTATGCCTTCGACCGCACCGAAAGCCGGGCGCGCGCCACCTGGGACACGCTGGCAAGGCTGCGTGATCTCTGGCCCGGCAAGCTGGTGGTAAAGGGCGTGCTGGACGTCGCGGATGCGCAGACGCTGGTTGCTGCGGGCGTGGACGCGATCCAGGTCTCCAGCCACGGCGCCCGGCAGCTGGAAGCAGCGCCTGCCCCGATTGAGATGCTCAGTAAAATCCGTTCGGCGGTAGGGCCGGACGTGCCGGTTTTCTACGACAGCGGCATCCGCTCTGGCGAGGACGTGCTAAAGGCGCTGTCAACCGGGGCGGACTTCACCTTCCTTGGGCGGATCCTGCAATTTGCCATAGCCGCAAGGGGCGAGGCAGGGCTGGAACAGCTGTGGGAGGCGCTGAGCGAAGAGCTGAGCATCGCCATGGCGCAAACCGGATTGACGTCATTGTCAGCTGACAATTTTAAGGCACGAGCATAGCCGCATACAGCCGGGCTGCAGGATTTCCTCAGAAAAACAAAGTTTTGACCGGCAACTCGCCCCCCCGCATAACGCAGGGCGGCAAGCAACCGGTGCAAATGCAGGCCCGCTCAGCCGGGCGCGCCTTCGACAATGACGATATTGGCGATGCCGGCGCCCTCACGGTGCGCTTTGGCGGCCTGGTATTCCGGCGAGTTGTAGCAGCTGAGCGCGGCTTCCATCGAGTCGAACTCGATCACCACGTTGCGCGGATGGCCATCGCCCTCCATCTGTTCGCAAGCGCCGCCGCGGGCAAGCACGCGGGCGCCGAATTTCTTGAACGCCTCCGTCGCGCCTTCGGCGTAGTTCTTGTAGGGGTCGGGGTTGGTCACGGTGACGTGGGCAATCCAATAGGCTTTGGGCATGCGGGCTCCGCTTGTCTGAAGGGGAAACCGGGGCGGCAGGCACCGCCCCGGCCAAAGGTTACTTGTTCAGGATCTTCGACAGTACCAGATAGGCGGCACCGGCCACGAACAGGCCAACGAACCAAGCGTAAGTGTAGATCGTGGCAAAGAAGTCCGAAGTGCCCGCAGTGATGCCGACACCGGCCAGGAAGCCCGGCAGGTTCGGCAGGATGCCGATCACCAGCGCCCAGACACCGGCCCAGTTGGTGCCGTTGCTGCCGGAGTAGATGCCGTTCATCTTGAACAGGTCGGCCACTTCCAGCTTGGTCTTGCGCAAGAGGTAGTAATCCGCCAGCATCACGCCGGCGATCGGACCCAGCAGCGCCGAATAGGCGATCAGCCAGCCGATGATGTGGTTCACCAGGACCCAGGGGAACATGGCGATGCCGATGCCCGCGGTGATGTAGCCGCCGCGCTTGAGGTTGATCTTGCTCGGCGCCAGGTTCGAGAACCCGTGCGCCGGCGCAACCACATTGGCCGCCAGGTTGGTGGTCAGCGTCGCCACGATCAGCGCAAACAGCGCGATGATCACCGAGAACCCGCCCATCTTCTCAGACAGCTGGATCGGATCCCAGATCGCCTCGCCATAGATCACCACGGTGGCCGAGGTCACGGCGGAGGCGATAAAGGCAAACAGCGCCATCGGGATCGGCAGGCCGACCATCTGGCCCAGCAGCTGGTCCTTCTGGCTTTTGGCGTGGCGGGTGAAGTCGGGGATGTTCAGCGCCAGCGTCGCCCAGAAACCGATCATGCCGGTCAGGCTCGGCCAGAAGACAACCCAGAACTGGCCTTCCTGCGGCTGGCCCGGGTCAAAGGCGCTGGGGGTCGACAGCATCTCGCCAAAGCCGCCTGCGTTCACATAGGCCCAAGCCAGCAGCGCCAGACCCATCGCCAGCAGGAACGGGGCTGCGTAGGTCTCCAGCCAGCGGATCGACTCGGTGCCGTTGGCGATGAAGTAGAGATGCAGCGCCCAGAAGGCGAGGAAGCAGATGAACTCACCCGCGCTGATGCCCAGCACCGGCAGTGCTTCACCGGCCAGCGCGCCGCCAGTCAGCGTGTTCAGGATCACAAAGATCGCCGAGCCGCCGACCCAGGTCTGAATGCCGAACCAGCCGCAGGCGACGACGCCGCGGGCCACCGCCGGGATCTTGGCGCCGGTCGGCCCGAAGGAGGAGCGCAGCAGCACCGGGAAGGGAATCCCGTATTTGGTGCCGGCATGGCCCACCAGCACCATCGGGATCAGCACGATGGCGTTGGCCGCCAGAATGGTCAGCACCGCCTGATCCCAGCTCATGCCGGAACCGATCAGGTAGGACGCCAGCAGGTAGGTCGGGATACAGACCACCATGCCGACCCAAAGCGCGGCAATTGCCAGCCAGTCCCAGGTGCGTTCCGCCGCCGTCGTCGGCAGCTGGTCCTCGTTATATAGTTCGGGGTCGATCCCGGTGAGATCCACCCGCGGCGGCGCCTCGGCGCCGGGCGCGGAATACCCGCTTGTTATTTCAGCCATTTTGAGTTTTCTCCCTGTTATGTGGCTTCTTTCGCTGCCTGCTTCTGCGGCAGGCAACACATGCAAAAGTCCCCGGCCTGCGCCGGGGACCATGATCAGACGCAGGCCGGCATGTTTTCAGCCGAGCGCACAACCTGGCGCGGCGCGGTGACCTCTTTCCACTTGGACAGCGCCTTGTTGACCTCAGGGTAGGCGGGCCGTTCGACAAACCGCCCGTGCCCCGGGGTGGCGCAGACAGTGCCGTCGTCCACCGCCACCTCGCCGCGGCTGAGGGTATAGCGCGGCAGGCCGGTCACCTCACGGCCCGCGAAGACGTTGTATTCCACCACCGACTGCTGGGTCTCGGGCGAAATCGTCTTGGTTTTCTTCGGATCCCACACCACCAGGTCGGCGTCGGAGCCTTCCACGATCGCTCCCTTGCGCGGGTAAATGTTGAGGATCTTGGCGATGTTGGTGGAGGTCACGGCGACAAACTCGTTCGGGGTCAGCCGCCCGGTGTTGACACCCTCGCTCCACAGGACCGGCATCCGGTCTTCCAGACCGCCGGTGCCGTTCGGGATCTTGGTGAAATCGTCGATGCCGGTGCGTTTCTGATCCACGGTGAAAGCGCAGTGGTCGGTGGCGACCACCTGCAGCGAACCCGCCTGAAGGCCGGCCCAGAGGCTGTCCTGATGCGCCTTGTCGCGGAACGGCGGCGACATCACCCGCTGCGCGGCGTGGTCCCAGTTGGGATGGCGGTATTCGCTCTCATCCAGCACCAGATGCTGGATCAGCGGCTCGCCAAAGACACGCATGCCCTTCTGGCGCGCCCGGCGGATCGCCTCATGCGCCTGCTCGCAGGAGGTGTGCACCACGTAGAGCGGCACGCCCGCCATGTCGGCGATCATGATGGCGCGGTTGGTGGCTTCGCCCTCGACCTCGGGCGGGCGCGACAGGCCGTGGCCCTCGGGGCCGCGAATGCCGTCGGCCAGCAGTTTCTGCTGCATGGTGGCCACCACATCGCCGTTTTCCGCATGAACCATCGGCAGCGCCCCGAGCGCGGCGCAGCGGCGGAAGCTGTCAAACAGCTCGTCATCGTCCACCATCAGCGCGCCCTTGTAGGCCATGAAGTGCTTGAAGGAGTTGATGCCCAGATCAACGACCTGCTGCATCTCCTCAAACACCTGCTCGCTCCACCAGGTCACCGCCATGTGGAAGGAATAATCGGCGCAGGCGCGTTTCGACTTGGCGCGCCAGGCCTCCAGCGCCTCCAGCATCGACTGGCCGGGGCTGGGCAGGCAGAAGTCCACCACCATGGTGGTGCCGCCGGCCAGGCCCGCGCGGGTGCCGGACTCGAAATCATCCGCCGAATGGGTGCCCATGAAAGGCATCTCCAGATGCACATGCGGGTCGATGCCGCCGGGCATGACATAGCAGCCCTCGGCGTCCAGCACCTTGTCGCCGTTCAGGCCGGTGCCGATCTGCACGATCTTGCCATCCTCGATGGCGACATCGGCGGCATAGCTGCGGTCGGCGGCCACAATGGTGCCGCCCTTGATCACGGTTCTTGCAGTCATAGTCTTCACTCCACGACTTCTGCGGTTTCCAGCACGGCGTGCAGCAGCACATCCGTCCCTGCCGCTGCCCACTCACGGCTGATTTCCTCATCCTCGTTATGGCTGAGGCCATCGACACAGGGGCACATCACCATGGCGGTAGGCGCAACCTTGTTGATCCAGCAGGCATCGTGACCGGCGCCGGAGATGATGTTGCGGTGCGAATAGCCCAGCTTTTCGGCGGCGCTGCGCACGGCAGAGACGCAGGTCTCGTCAAAGGTGACAGGATCGAAATGGCCAACCTGCTCGATCTCCAGGCCAAGTTCCAGCTCCTCGGCGATTTTCGCCGCACCTTCGCGGAGGCGCTTCTCCATGTCCGCTTGCGTGTCGAAGCTGGGCGAGCGGAAGTCGATGGTGAAGACTACCTTGCCCGGCACGATGTTGCGGCTGTTAGGGTAGTAGTCGCAGTGACCCACGGCGCCGACCGCGTCGGGCTGGTGGCTCATCGCGATCTCATGCACCAGATCGGTGATCCGCGCAGCGCCCAGGCCCGCGTTACGGCGCATCGGCATCGGGGTGGAGCCGGTGTGCGCCTCCTGCCCTGACAGCGTCACCTGAAGCCAGTTCAGGCCCTGGCCATGAGTGACGACGCCGATGTCCTTGCCCTCGGCTTCGAGGATCGGACCCTGTTCGATATGCAGCTCGAACATCGCGTGCATCTTGCGGCTTCCCACCGGCTCGTCGCCGACATAGCCGATGCGGGCCAGCTCCTCGCCGAATTTCTTGCCTTCCGCATCTTCGCGCGCATAGGCCCAGTCCTGCGTATGAACGCCCGCAAAAACACCCGAGGACAGCATCGCGGGGGCAAAGCGGGTGCCCTCCTCGTTAGTCCAGTTCACCACCACGATCGGGCGGCGGGTTCGCAGCCCCTGATCGCGGATCGAGCGCACCACCTCAAGCCCCGCCAGCACGCCAAGGACACCATCGTATTTGCCGCCCGTGGGCTGGGTGTCCAGATGGCTGCCCATCATCACCGGATCCAGATCCGGCTCCGCGCCTTCAAGCCGGGCAAACATGTTGCCCATGCTGTCGACGCCAACCGTCATGCCGGACTCTTCGCACCAGCGCTTGAACAGGTCACGGCCTTCCTTGTCGGCATCGGTCAGCGTCTGGCGGTTGCAGCCGCCGCGCAGGCCGGGGCCTTTCTGCGCCATCTCCATCAGCGTGTCCCACAGGCGGCTGCCGTTGATGCGGGCGTTGCTTTGCACGTCTTTCATGTCTTTCTCCCTGTTCCGCCCCTGCCCCGCGCCATTGGGGCGCAAGCCAGGGGCAGGCCCTTACGCGATGAGCAACTCGGCCAGAATGCCGATCAGCTCGTCGATTTCTTTCTTTTCGATGATCAGCGGCGGCGACATGGCGATGATATCGCCAGTGGTGCGCACATGCGCGCCCTTGTCCCAGGCGCGAAGGTAGGTGTCGAAGGCCCGCTTGGTCGGCACGCCCGCCACCGGCTCCAGCTCCACCGCACCGACCAGGCCCGCGCAGCGGATGTCCTTCACATGCGGCAGCCCCTTGAGGCTGAACAGCGCATCAGCCCAATAGTCCTCCAGCGACGCCGCACGCTCGAACAGTTCCTCCTCGCGGTAAGTGTCCAGCGCCGCCAGCGCCGCCGCGCAAGCCACCGGGTTGCCCGAGTAGGTATAGCCGTGAAACAGCTCGATCATATGCTCGGGGCCGGTCATGAAGGCATCGTGGATTTCGCTGCTGATCATCACCGCGCCCATCGGGATCACCCCGTTGGTAAGCCCCTTGGCGGTGGTGATCATGTCCGGCTCGACGCCATAGTAGTCGGCGCCAAACGCGCGGCCCAGACGGCCATAGGCGGTGATCACTTCGTCGAAAATCAACAGGATGCCGTGCTCCCGGGTGATCTCGCGCAGGCGCTGCAAGTACCCTTTCGGAGGCAGGATCACCCCGGCGGAACCCGCCATCGGCTCAACGATCACCGCGGCGATGGTCTCACCCCCGTGCAGCTCGATCAGCCGCACCAGATCCTCCGCCAGCTCCGCGCCATGCTCCGGCTGGCCCTTGGTAAAGGCGTTGCGCTCCGGATCATGGGTGTGGCGCAGGTGGTCAACCCCGGTCAGCAGGCTGCCGAAATGGCGGCGGTTGTTGACGATGCCGCCGACCGATATGCCGCCGAAATTGACCCCGTGGTAGCCCTTCTCGCGGCCGATCAGCCGGGTGCGGCCCGGCTCGCCCTTGGCCTTGTGGTAGGCCAGCGCGATCTTCAGCGCGGTTTCCACCAATTCCGAACCGGAGTTGGTGAAGAACACATGGCTCAAATCGCCCGGCGCCAGATCCGCCAGCCGCGCGGCCAGCTCGAACGCCTTGGGGTGGCCCATCTGGAAGGCCGGCGCGTAGTCCAGTTCGGTGACCTGCTTCTGCACCGCCTCGGTGATACGCGGCGCGGCGTGGCCTGCATTGACGCACCACAGGCCCGCGGTGCCATCCATCACCTTCCGCCCGTCCGTGGTGGTGTAATACATGCCCTCGGCCGAGGCGACCATGCGCGGCGACTGCTTGAATTGCCGGTTGGCCGTGAACGGCATCCAATAGGCGTCCATGGCGTTTGCGCGTTTTGGATCAGTGGTCATATCCAAATCCTTTTCTTGAGAGTGTTCAGGCCGCAATCTGGTTCAGCAGCGTATCGAGGCTCTGCTTCGCATCGCCGTAGAACATGCGGGTGTTTTCCTTGAAGAACAGGGGGTTCTCGATGCCGGAGTATCCCGTGCCCTGGCCGCGTTTGGAGACGAAGACCTGTTTCGCCTTCCAGCACTCCAGGACCGGCATGCCGGCGATCGGCGAGTTGGGGTCCTCCTGGGCGGCAGGGTTCACGATGTCGTTGGAGCCGATCACGATCGCCACGTCGGTGGACGGGAAATCGTCGTTGATCTCGTCCATCTCCAGCACGATGTCGTAGGGCACCTTGGCCTCCGCCAAGAGCACGTTCATGTGGCCCGGCAGGCGGCCTGCGACCGGGTGGATCGCGAAGCGCACCTCCTTGCCCTTGGCCCGCAGGCGGCGGGTCAGTTCGGCGACGTTCTGCTGCGCCTGCGCCACCGCCATGCCGTAGCCGGGGATGATCACCACGCTGTCGGCCTCCTCCAGCGCCGCTGCCACGCCGTCGGCGTCGATGGCGATCTGCTCGCCGTCGATCTCCATCGCAGGACCGGAGGTGCCGCCGAAGCCGCCCAGGATCACCGAGATGAAGGAGCGGTTCATCGCCTTGCACATGATGTAGCTGAGGATCGCACCCGAAGAGCCCACGAGGGCGCCGACCACGATCAGGAGGTCATTGCCCAAGCTGAAGCCGATCGCCGCCGCGGCCCAGCCCGAGTAGCTGTTCAGCATCGAGACCACCACCGGCATGTCGGCGCCGCCGATGCCCATGATCAGGTGGTAGCCGATGAAGAGTGCGGCCAGGGTCATCAGCAGCAAGGGCAGGAAGCCGCCGGAGTTGAAGTACCAGATCAGGCAGAGGAAGGAGAGCCCCGCGGCGCTGGCGTTCAGCATGTGGCCGCCCGGCAGCTTGGTGGCGGCCGAGGTGACCTTGCCCG
This sequence comes from Leisingera sp. ABM4_103, assembly GCF_056158685.1. Taxonomy (NCBI): domain Bacteria; kingdom Pseudomonadati; phylum Pseudomonadota; class Alphaproteobacteria; order Rhodobacterales; family Roseobacteraceae; genus Leisingera; species Leisingera sp. ABM4_103. Next base: position 133,023 of record NZ_JBSWTU010000006.1, read on the forward strand.
CCAGCTTGCCGAAGGCAATCACCGAGCCGGTGAAGGTGATCGCGCCGATGAAGATGCCGAGGAAGAGTTCCACGCGCAGGAAAGCGATCTCTGCCGGGGTTTTCTTGGCAATCAGCTTGGCGAAGGTGCCGAGGTCCTCGGTGCTGCCCGCAGCCACGGCCGCTGCCACATTTCCGATCTCGAAATGGGCGATGAAGCCGACAAACACCGCGGCCAGGCCGACCAGCGAGTGCATCGCGGCCACCAGCTGCGGCATCTCGGTCATCTGCACCCGCTTGGCGACATAGGTGCCGATGATGCCGCCGCCCGCGATCAGCAGGATCGACAAGAGCCACAGGCCCGAACCAGGGCCGATCAGGGTGGCAAACACCGCCAGCCCCATGCCGGCAATGCCGTACCAGACCGCGCGCTTGGCGCTTTCCTGGTTGGAAAGCCCGCCCAGCGACAGGATGAAAAGAACAGCCGCAACGACATAGGCGGCGGTGGTGAAACCGTAATCCATGTGCCCGGCCTCCTTAAGATTTCTGGAACATGGCGAGCATGCGCCGGGTGACGAGGAAGCCGCCGAAGATGTTGATCCCGGCCATGAACACCGAAAGCGCCGCCAGCAGGATCACCAGGAAGCTGCCCGATCCGATCTGCATCAAGGCGCCGAGGATGATGATCGAGGAGATCGCGTTGGTGACCGCCATCAGCGGCGTGTGCAAGCTGTGCGCGACGCCCCAGATCACCTGGAAGCCCACGAAACAGGCCAGCGCAAAGACGATGAAATGCTGCATGAAGCTGACCGGCGCAAACAGCCCGACCAGCAGCAAGAGCGCACCGCCGCCCGCCAGCATCGTGACCTGGCTCTTGGTCTGCGCCTTGAAGGCCTCGATTTCCTTGGCGCGTTTTTCCTCCGGCGTCAGCTCCGGCACGGTTTCCTTGGGCTTGGCCGCAATCGCCTGCACCTTGGGCGGCGGCGGCGGAAAGGTGATCTCGCCCTCAAACGCCACGGTGGCGCCGCGGATCACGTCGTCCTCCATGTTGTGGTTGACCTGGCCATCCTTTTCCGGCGTCAGGTCAGCCATCATGTGGCGGATGTTGGTGGCGTAGAGGCTGGACGACTGCGCCGCCATCCGGCTGGGGAAATCGGTGTAGCCGATAATGGTGACGCCGTTGTCCGTGACGACTTTCTCGTCCTTTACGGTGCCTTCCACGTTGCCGCCGCGCTCTGCCGCCAGGTCGACGATCACCGAACCCGGCTTCATCGCCGCCACCATGTCGGCCAGCCACAGCTTGGGCGCCTCGCGGTTGGGGATCAGCGCGGTGGTGATGACGATGTCCACCTCCGGCGCCAGCTCGCGGAACTTGGCGAGCTGCGCTTCGCGGAACTCGGGGCTGGAGACAGCCGCATAGCCGCCGGTGGCGGCACCGTCCTGCTGCTCCTCCTCGAAGTCGAGATAGACGAACTCGGCGCCCATCAATTCAACCTGCTCGGCCACTTCCGGGCGCACGTCGAAGGCATAGGTGACGGCGCCCAGGCTGGTCGAGGTGCCGATGGCGGCAAGCCCCGCAACACCGGCGCCGACCACCAGCACCTTGGCCGGGGGCACCTTGCCCGCGGCGGTGATCTGGCCGGTGAAGAAGCGGCCGAAGTTGTTGCCCGCCTCAATGACCGCGCGGTAGCCCGCGATATTGGCCATGGAGCTGAGCGCGTCCATCTTCTGGGCGCGGGAGATCCGCGGCACCATTTCCATGGCGATCACATTGGCGCCCTTGGCCTTGGCGAGCTCCATGCCCTCTTCGTTTGCGGCCGGATTGAAGAAGGAAATCAGCGTCTTGCCCTTGGTCAGCCGCTTCAGCTCGGTGGCGTCGGGCTGGCGCACCTTGGCGACGATATCGGACGCCTTCCACAGCGCCGCCGGTGTCTTGATGATCTCGACCCCGGCCGCTTCATAGGCGGCATCGGAAAACCCCGCCGCCGCCCCGGCCCCGGCCTCGATCGCGCACTCATACCCCAACTTCTGCAGCTGACGCGCAGAGTCCGGCGTCATCGCTACGCGCGACTCTCCAGCCGCCAATTCCCTTGGCGTTCCAATAAGCACTCTGATGTCCTCCCTTTGCGCTGGCACCGCCTAAGAGACGGGCCGCGTCGATTGAGAGAAAGTATTCGAGTGTTTTACTTAGTAGTCAATATTTTTATCAGGCTATATTTTTAGCAGTTTAAAAACAGCCTTTTAGATAGGCGATTTCAGTCTATGCAGAATTTTTTTTGACTTACAGATAAAAAAATATTTGACAGCCGCGGCCCTCCTTCACAGTCTGAGGAGGACAGGGAGGAATCCATGAACACCCAATTGCTCAGCACAGGCACTGCCTGGGCGGAGGCCGGTGATCTGCGCGCTCTGATGCAGCGCGCCGCCGGGATCCGCGACGCCCACTGGGGCCGCACGGTCACCTATTCGCGCAAGGCCTTCGTGCCCTTGACCAACATGTGCCGCGACACCTGCGGCTACTGCACCTTCGTCAAGCATCCGGATTCGCCGGAAGCCAATATCATGACGCCGGAGCAGGTGCTGGCCACGGCACAGAAGGGCGAGCGCGAGGGCTGCAAGGAGCTGCTTTTCAGCCTCGGCGAGAAGCCGGAACTGCGTTACGAGAAAGCCCGCAAGGGTCTGGAACGGCTCGGCTATTCCCGCCTGACAGATTATCTGCGCGACATGTGCGAGCTGGTGCTGAGAGAGACCAGCCTGCTGCCGCATGTGAACGCGGGCACCCTTACCGATGACGAGATCGACGTGCTGCGGCCGGTTTCCGCGTCGATGGGGATGATGCTGGAAACCGTCAGCCGCCGCCTGACCCGCAATGGCCAGCCGCATTATGCCTGCCCCGACAAGGTGCCGGTGCAGCGGCTGCGCACGCTGGAACGCGCGGGCCAGAAACAGGTGCCCTTTACCACCGGACTGCTGATCGGCATCGGCGAAACATTTGCCGAGCGCATCGAGGCGCTGCACGCGATCAACGACGCCCACGCCCGCCACGGCCATATCCAGGAAGTCATCATCCAGAACTTCCAGCGCAAGCCCGACATTGAGATGGCAAACCACCCGGAACCGGCGCTGGAGGATATGCTGCGCACCATCGCCGCCGCCCGCATCATCCTGGCGCCGGAGATCAGCTTGCAGGCGCCGCCGAACCTCAGCGCCCGCCACATCGCCTATCTGGAGGCGGGCATCAACGACTGGGGCGGCATCTCGCCCGTGACCATCGACTTCATCAACCCGCAGCACGAATGGCCGGAGATCCGGGCGCTGGCAAGCTCCTGCAACGGGGCCGGTTTTAACCTGCGCGAGCGGCTCACCGTCTATCCCCGCTACCTGACCGGGGACAGCGGCTTCATCAACCCCGGCGTGCTGGCCCGTGCGGCCGGCATGGCCCAGGAAAACGGCCTCGCCCGCGACCAGCGCCACATCGGAGAAACAGCATGACCCTTCAGCACCCCGCCGAGAATTTCACCACGGTCCCGGCTGCCGTCGGCGCCGCCTCCGCCCCGGTCCGCGCCATCCTGGAGATGGCGCTGGAGGGCGGCGAGGTGTCCGAGGCCGAGGGCGTCGAGCTGTTCCGCGCAACCGGCACGGATGCCGAAGCGGTCTATGCCGTGGCCGACGAGCTTCGCCGCCGCGCCAATGGCGACCGGGTTTCCTTCGTGGTGAACCGCAACATCAACTTCACCAACATCTGCTATATGGGCTGCCGGTTCTGCGGTTTTGCCAAGCGCAGCGAGGACAAGGACGCCGAGTGGCTGGAGCCTGAACAGATCGTCGAGCGCGCGCAGCAGGCCTGGGACCGCGGCGCGACCGAGGTCTGCATCCAAGGCGGGCTGCACCCCAAGATGGAAGGCACCTATTACCGGGACATCGTGCGCGCTATCAAGGCGGCGCTGCCGGACATGCACATCCACGCCTTCTCGCCCTTCGAGATCTGGTATGGCGCCTCCAAGACCAAGATGTCCTACCACGACTTTCTGGCGGATCTGAAGGAGGCGGGCCTCGGCTCGATGCCCGGCACCGCGGCGGAGATCCTGGATACCGAAGTGCGGATGCAGCTGACCAAGAACAAGCTGAGCGCCGAGAAATGGGTGGAGATCATCCGCGCCGCGCATGAGGTTGGCATCCCGACGACCGCCACCATCATGTACGGCCATATCGACGGGCCCGAGCATTGGGCTGCGCATATCCGCCTGCTGCGCGACATCCAGAAGGACACCGGCGGCTTTACCGAGCTGGTGCCGCTGTCCTTTGTGCATACGGAATCGCCCCTGTGGGCGCAGAACCCGGACAAGGTGCGCCCCGGTCCCACCGCGCTGGAGGTGGACCTGATGCACGCGGTGTCGCGCATTATGCTGCACGGCTGGATCGACAACATCCAGGTGAGCTGGACCAAGCTGGGCGCGGCCCGGGCACAGCAGATGCTGTCGCGCGGGGTGAATGACCTCGGCGGCACGCTGATGAACGAAAGCATATCGCGCGCGGCAGGCTCCGCCCACGGGCAGGAGATCACTGCGCGCGAGCTGGCGCAGATCATCCGCGCCGCGGGCCGGGTGCCGGTGCGGCGCAACACCATCTACGAGATCCGCGAGGTCTATGACCGCCACGACCCGGAGGAACTGGCACCGCTGGTCGACCGCAAGGGCCGCGACCCGCTGGCGTTTCTGGAAATGTTCCCCGAACGCGGACCCAAGCTGGAGGCAGCGGAATGAGCAGCGCGCAAAAGCATAAGGTCACCCTGCTGGCCGGCGGCGTCGGCGGGGCCAAGATGGCCGAGGGCCTGGCGGCATTGACGGACGTGGAACTGTCGATCATCGGCAACGTGGCGGATGACGATGACTTCCACGGGCTTTGGGTGTCGCCCGATATCGACACGCTGACCTACAGCCTCGCCGACGTGATCGACCGCAACCAGGGCTGGGGCGTGGCGGATGAGGGCCACCGGGCGCTCGCGACGCTGAACAAGCTGGGCGCGGACACCTGGATGTCGCTGGGCGACCGCGACTTTGGCCTGCATATCTACCGCACCATGCGCCGCCTGCGCGGCGACCGGCCCAGCGAGATCGCCCGCGATGTGGCGCGCACCTTCGGGGTGCAGGCGGAGATCCTGCTGCCGACAGATAATAAGGTGCAAACACGGGTGCGCACCGATGCGGGCTGGCTGAGCTTCCAGGAATATTTCGTGCGCGAACGCTGCGCGCCGGAGGTGCGGGCGCTTGAATTCGACGGGCTGGAACAGGCCCGTCCCGCACCAGAGGCGCTGGCGGCGATCCGACAGGCGGATCTGATCGTGATTGCGCCCTCCAACCCGCTGGTCAGCATTGCCCCCATTCTGGGCGTGCCGGGCATCACCGCAGCGCTGCGGGCGGCGCGCGCGCGGAAGATTGCTGTCAGCCCCTTCATTGCAGGCAAGGTGGTCAAGGGCCCGGCCGACCGGATGATGGCGGCGCTGGGGGAACGAGCCGATGCCGCCGGCGTGGCCGCACGCTACCGCGGGCTGGCGGACACACTGGTGATCGACCACGCCGATGCCGGGCTGGCAGGCGAAATCCGTGCAATCGGTCTGGCGCCGGTTTGCAGCGAAATCCTGATGAAAGACCAGGACGACAAGGCACGGCTGGCGCGCGAGGTGGTGGAACTGGCCCCCGCCCCCGCTGGCCGGGAGAGCGCGGCATGAGCGCGGCAGCAAACTCCGGCAGGCGGCTGGCGGTGATCCCGATGAAGGACCCGTCCAGGGCAAAAACCCGGCTGGCCACCGCGCTTGCGCCGCAGGAACGCGAAGCGCTGGCCCGCGGCCTGTTCCGCTCCACCATTGCGCGGCTGCAAGAGGCTGTTGCCATGCTGCCCGAAGGGGCCGCCGATATTGCCGTGGTGTCCAACAGCCCGGTGATTGCGCGCATCGCGCGGCAGGCCGGTCTGATCTGTATCGACGACAAGGACCCCGGCACGCTGTCACTGGCGGTGGAGGCGGCTGCGGATTGGGCCGCTGCCCAAGGGTATGAGGCGCTCTGCGTTCTGCCGGGTGATCTTGCCGACCCGTCCCCGGACGACCTGGCGCAGCTCCTGGCCTTTCCGCTGGACGGTAACAGCACGGTGCTGTGCCCGGCCACCGACCTCGGCACCAACGCGCTTCTGGTGCCGCTGCCCTGCCCGTTTGCCTTTGCCTACGGGCAGAAATCGCTGATCGCCCACCGGCAAGCGGCAGAGACCGCGGGCCTGTGCCCGGTGGTGCTGCCGCTGGACAGCCTGCGTGTCGATGTCGACACGGCCGAGGACCTCAGCTGCCTGCTGGCGCAGGACCCGCAGGCGCTGATGCGGGAGGGCGTGCGATGAGCCTGTCCGTCTCCCTCACCGCCGTGCCCGGCGTGCCGGATATCAGGAACGGCGACGATCTGGGGGCGATCCTCGGCGATTGCCTGGAGCAGGCCGGGCTCGGCCTGCAGGACGGCGATATTCTGTGCATTGCGCAGAAGGTGTTCTCCAAAGCCGAGGACTGCATCATTCCGCTAGCCTCAGTCACGCCTTCGGCAGAGGCCATCAAATACGGCGAAGAGCTGAACAAGGACCCGCGCAAGGTGGAGATCGTCCTGCGCGAAAGCACCCGCGTTGTCCGCGCGTTCCGGCGCCCGGACCAGAACACCGGCACGATGATTTGCGAGCACCGGCTCGGCTTCATCTCCGCCAACGCCGCGGTGGATGAATCGAACTTCGGCGAAGAAGACGCGGCAATGGTGCTACCGCGCGATCCCGACGCCAGCTGCGAGCGTTTGCGCGCGGCTCTGGTCGCCCGCTTCGGCGCGCAGATCGGCGTGGTGATGACCGACACCTTCGGCCGCCCCTGGCGGCTGGGCCAGATCAACGTAGCCATCGGCCTCAGCAAGGTCCCGGCCACCATCCAGGAGCAGGGCAACCTGGACGCCTGGGGACGGCCGCTGCAGGTGACCGAACCGGCGCTGGCCGATGAAATCTCTGCCGCCACCGGGCTGGTGGTGCGCAAGAACGGAAAAACACCGGCGGTGCTGCTGCGCGGGCTCGACTGGCAGCCCGCCGACAGCCGCGGCGCCGACATACTCAGGAAAAAACAGGAGGATATGTTCAGATGAAGATCGCAATCATTGGCGGCACCGGGCCGCAGGGCCAGGGGCTGGCGCTGCGCTTTGCCCGCGCAGGGATCGCCGTGGCACTGGGCTCGCGCGATGGCGAGCGCAGCGCCGGCATCGCGGCGGAACTGATGGCAAAGCTGCCGGAGGGCGCTGCGCCGATCGAAGGGCTGGACAATGCAGGCGCCACCGCGGCGGCGGACGAAATGGTCATCCTCGCGGTGCCGTTTTCGGCCCATAACGCCACGCTGGAGGCGCTGAAGCCGGGCCTGGCGGGCAAGATCCTGGTCGACATCGTGGTGCCGCTGAAGGAAGGCGATCCCAAGAAGGTGGAGATGCCGCCCGAAGGCTCCGCCACCGAGGCCGCGCAGGCGCTTCTGGGTGACGACATTCCGGTGATCGGCGCGCTGCACAACGTGTCGGCCACCACGCTCAACAACCTCGACTGGCCGATCAACTGCGACATCCTGGTCTGCGGCAACAGCCTGCCCGCCCGCAAGAAGGTGATCGAGCTGGTCGGAGCGCTGGATGTCCAGGCCTACAACGCCGGCGACGCCGAGGCCGCCCGCTGCATCGAGGCGATCACCCCGATCCTGATCCGCCAAAACATTTCCAAGGCGGTGCCCTTCACCCATGCGGGCATCCGCATCTGGGCCCCCGAACACTAAGATTCCAACAGGGAGAAAACACACATGGAATTCGGTATTTGCTTCAAGGGCTTCGTTGAGCCCGAACGCGCCCGCGCGCTGGTCCGCCAGGCGGAAAACGCAGGTTTCACCTACTGCTGGTTCTACGACAGCCACATCCTGTGGCGCGAAAGCTTCGTCGCCATGGCGATGTGCATGGAGCACACCAAGAAAATGCGCTTTGGCCCGTTGGTGACCAACCCGAACTCGCGCGAGTGGTCGGTTGCGGCCTCGCTGTTCGGCTCGCTGGCAAAACAGTCCGGCGGCCGCTTCGACATCGGCCTCGGCCGCGGCGACAGCGCCGTGCGCGTGATGGGCAAGAAGCCCTCGACCATCAAGCGGATGGAAGAATTCACCCATGTGGTGAAGTCGCTGATCCGCGGCGAGGAAGTGCAATACGGCGAGTGCCCCGAGCCGGTTAAGTTCCCCTGGGCGCAGGGCTACGAACTGCCGGTCTGGATCGGCGCCTACGGTCCCAAGGCCCTGGCCTCGGCCGGCAAGGTCGGCGATGGTGTCGTCCTTCAGATTGCCGAACCCAAGATCATCAAATGGCTGGCGGATCAGGCCAAGGCCGGCGGTGAAGCCGAAGGCCGCGACATGTCGAACTACCGCGTGATGGCCGCCGCTCCGGCGCATACCGGCCCGATCGAGGAAGGCATCGAGAAGACCAAGTGGTTCCCCGCCATGGTCGGCAACCACGTCGCTGATATCGTGGAGAAATACGGCACCGACGGCGATCACGTCCCCACCAGCCTGACCGACTACATCAAGAACCGCAAGGGCTACGACTACTCCAAGCACGGCCAGAGCGATAACCCGTACTTGGACTTCATCACCGAAGACATCGTCAAGAGCTTCTGCGTGCTGGGCACCCCGGACGAGCATATCGCCAAGATCCGCGATCTCGAAGCGGCCGGCACCACCCAGTTCAACATCTACCTCGACAGCGGCGACGAAGAGAAGATCATCGCCGACTACGCCGAGAAGATCATCCCGGCGTTCCGCTGAACTGCACCGGGCCCCGGCCCGGAAACGGCACCGTCCGGACAAATCTCCCCGCGGACGGTACCTATTGGCGGGCGGCTCTTGCTGCCCGCTCCTTTTGCTCCCGGCGCGGTTCTGCCGCACCAGCACATTGATTTGAACCGGCCAACTGCGCGCGACCGCTGGCAACAGGCTTTGACTTGTGCCAATAGGACGCCAGATAGACATTGTTATAAGTGGCGGAATTTACATGGCGCGCATGGCAGCTGAAAAGCCGAAGACCCGGATTCAGCGGAAGAAGACCGAACAGATCCTGGCATCCGCGCTTGAGGTCTTTGCCCAGCACGGATCCTCCGGCGCGTCGATCAACCTGATTGCCAAGAACGCAGGGCTGACCACGCCCAACCTGCTCTATTACTTCGAAAGCAAGGATGCGATCCGGCAGGAGCTGCTGGCCCGCACCCTGCAGCTGTGGATGGCGCCCCTGAACATGCTGAGCCCGCATGGCGACCCGATTGACGAAATCTGCCAGTACATCCGCCGTAAGCTGGAAATCTCGCGGAATTTCCCCAAGGAAAGCAAGTTCTTCGCCAACGAGGTCCTGAGCGGCCTGCCGCAGTCGCGCAGCGAGATCTTCGGCCCGCTGAAAGAGCTCTACAACACCAAGATCACGGTGCTGGAGGACTGGATGCGCGACGGCCGGATTGCGACCGTCGATCCGCATCATCTGCTGTATTCGATCTGGGCCACTACCCAGCATTACGCCGATTTCGACGTGCAGATTGAGGAAATCGCGCCCGCCAAGGCACAGGACCGCTATGCCGAGGCTGAGGTGTTCCTGCTGGAAATGTACCAGAAGCTGCTGGCGGTCGAGGCGGACTGACGGCCGCTGGCCGCCCCGGCGGTCACGGGATCCGCGCCCGGTCGATGAATTTGCGCAGCGCAAAGCGGGACCGCACCACCCGGATTCCTGAAATGCGCAGCAGCTTGGTTTGCAGGAAGGCCTCGAATTCCTCCAGGCTTTCGACCACGATTTCCAGCAGGAAATCCTGCGCGCCGGTCATCAGCGTTCCGGTCACCACTTCCTCGAACCGTGCAATCTTCTTCTGGAAGCTGGCGATCTCGTCCGCGTCCTGGCGTTCCAGCTCCACCGAGACAAAGGCAGTGATGCCAAACCCCGCGACCTTGCGGTCGATACGGGCGTTGTAGCCGGAAATCAGGCCGCTTTCCTCCAGCCGCTGCAGGCGCCGTTTGCAGGGCGTCTGGGAAAGACCAACTCGAGCCGCCAGCTGCACCAAGGGAATCCGCCCGTCGTCACGCAGCACGCGAAGTATCTCCCGATCAACCGAATCTGTAGCGAAAACCACCATAAATTTTGCGTTTCCGAGTGTATTTCCTCTGATTTTCGCACCACTACCCCCATATTCGTTATTTTTCAACCATGCGGTTTTGCTAAGCTGGGGAGACAGGCGTTGCGCCGCGCGCGTTTTTCCGCGCGCGCCCGAAGGCGCTCAGAACAAAGAGGTACTGCATGAGTGATGATTTTCCGCCGCTATCGCTGAACGTGCCGGAACCGGGCTGCCGTCCGGGCGACACGCCTGATTTCTCGGACTTCGAGATCCCGCGCGCCGGGGCCGTCAAACGCCCGCCGGTTGATGTGGATCCGGATTCAATCCGCGACATGGCGTTTTCCATCGTCCGGGTGCTGAACAAGGAAGGCGAGGCGGTGGGCGACTGGGCTGGCGAGCTCAGCCCGGAGGAGCTGCGCGAGGGCCTGCGGCACATGCTGACCCTACGCACGTTTGACGCGCGGATGCTGAATGCGCAGCGCCAGGGCAAGACCAGTTTCTACATGCAGCACTTGGGCGAGGAGGCAGTGTCCTGCGCCTTTTCCCGCGCGCTGCGGCCGGGCGACATGAACTTTCCAACCTACCGTCAGGCCGGGCTGCTGATCGCGGGCGGCTATCCGATGCTGACCATGATGAACCAGATCTATTCCAACGCCGACGACCCGCTGCACGGGCGTCAGCTGCCGATCATGTATTCCTCCAAGGAACACGGGTTCTTCTCGATTTCCGGCAACCTCGGCACCCAGTTCGTGCAGTCGGTCGGCTGGGCGATGGCGTCGGCGATTTCGGGCGACACCAAGATCGCCACGGGCTGGATCGGCGACGGCTCCACGGCGGAGAGCGATTTTCACTCCGCCATGGTCTTTGCCTCGACCTATGACGCGCCGGTGGTCTTGAATATCGTCAACAACCAGTGGGCCATCTCCACCTTCCAGGGCATCGCCCGCGGCGAAGTCGGCACCTTTGCGGCGCGCGGCCACGGCTTTGGCATCGCCTCGATTCGGGTGGACGGCAACGATTACCTTGCCGTGCACGCGGTGGCGAAATGGGCCTGCGAACGGGCGCGTCTGGGACATGGTCCGACCTTGATCGAACACGTCACCTACCGCGCGGGTGGCCATTCCACCAGTGACGACCCCTCCGCCTACCGTTCCAAGAGCGAGGCCGCCGCCTGGCCCCTGGGCGACCCGATCGAGCGGCTTAAGAAGCATCTCATCACCATCGGCGAATGGAGCGACGCGCGCCACAAACAGGCCGAAGCAGAAATTCTGGATGAGGTCATCGCCACCCAAAAGCAGGCCGAGGCGATCGGCACATTGGGCGGCGGCAAAACCCCCAGCCCGCGCGACATGTTTGAAGGCGTTTATGAAACGATGCCGCCGCATCTGATCCGGCAGCGCCAGGAGGCGGGGTACTGAGATGGCCAGCATGACCATGATCGAGGCCATCCGCGAGGCCCATGATATCGCAATGGCGGCAGATGACCGCGTCGTCGTCTTCGGCGAGGATGTGGGATTTTTCGGCGGGGTCTTCCGCTGCACCGCGGGATTGCAGGAGAAGTACGGCAAGTCCCGCTGCTTTGACGCGCCGATCAATGAATCCGGCATCGCCGGCACCGCCATCGGTATGGCGGCTTACGGGCTGAAGCCGGTGATCGAGATCCAGTTCGCCGATTACGTCTACCCGGCCTATGACCAGATCGTCTCGGAAGCAGCGCGGCTGCGGCACCGCTCCAACGCCGACTTCACCTGCCCGCTGGTGATCCGCATGCCCACCGGCGGCGGCATCTTCGGCGGCCAGACCCACAGCCAGAGCCCGGAGGCGCTGTTCACGCATGTGTCCGGGTTGAAGGTGGTGGTGCCCTCCAACCCGCGCGACGCCAAGGGGCTGCTGCTGGCCGCCATCGAGGACCCGGATCCGGTGATCTTCCTGGAGCCCAAGCGGCTTTATAACGGCCCCTTCGACGGCTACCACGACCGCCCGGTCACCAGCTGGAAAAACCACCCCAAGGGCGAGGTTCCGGAGGGCGCGGAGATCGTGCCGCTGGGCAAGGCCAGCATCACCCGCGAGGGCGCGGATGTCACCGTTCTGGCCTATGGCACCATGGTCTATGTGGCCGAGGCCGCGGCTGAGGCGACCGGCGTCGACGCCGAGGTGATCGACCTGCGCACGCTGCTGCCGCTGGATCTCGAGACAATCCAGGCTTCGGTGGAAAAGACCGGCCGCTGCGTGATCGTGCATGAGGCGACGCGCACTTCCGGCTTCGGTGCCGAACTGATGAGCCTGGTGCAGGAGAACTGCTTCTACCACCTGGAGGCGCCGATCATCCGCGTCACCGGCTGGGACACGCCCTATCCGCATGCGCAGGAATGGGAGTATTTCCCCGGCCCCGCCCGTGTCGGCGAGGCATTGAAAAAAGTGATGGAGGGCTGAGCACATGGGTGTGTTTGCCATGCGTCTTCCCGATGTGGGGGAAGGCATCGCCGAGGCCGAACTGACCGAATGGCACGTCAAGCCCGGCGATATCGTGCGCGAGGATGATATTCTGGCGGCGGTAATGACTGACAAGGCCGCAGTCGAGGTGCCCTCAGCCGTGTCCGGCAAAGTGCTGGAGCTGGGCGGCGAGATCGGCCAGATGATGGCGATCGGCTCCGTGCTGGTCCGGATCGAGGTCGAGGGCGAGGGCAACGAAGCCCCCGGCACGGCCCAAGAGACAACCAAACCCGCAGCCACGGCACCGCAGCCTGCGCCGGGTAAAGACGCGGCCGGTGATGCGGGCGCGGAGGCGGAGGAAGCGCCGCAACCGGCTCCCGCACCAGCACCCGCTCCGGCCGCCAAGAAACCCGGCCACCGCCTGCCGCGGCCCGAAGGCAGCAAACCGCTGGCCGCGCCGTCCGTGCGGGCGCGAGCGCGCTCCGAAGGCGTCGACCTCCGCCATGTGCCGGGCACCGGTCCCGGCGGGCGCATCAGCCACGAGGATCTGGACAGCTGGATCGAATCCGGCGGCATCCGTCAGGGCAGCGTCACCCGCGGCCGCAACACCGGCGTCGAGGAACAGCGCGTCATCGGCATGCGCCGCAAGATCGCCGAGAAGATGGCCCTGTCCAAACGCCACATCCCGCATATCACCATCGTCGAAGAGGTGGAGATGGGCGCGCTGGAGGACTTGCGTGCCGCGCTCAACAAGAAGCATGAGGGCAGCCGCCCCAAGCTGACCCTCCTGCCCTTCCTGATGCGCGCCATCGTCGAGGCGGTGCGCGAACAGCCCGGGCTGAACGCACGTTACGATGACGAGGAAGGCGTGATCTACCGCCACGGCGGCGTCCATATCGGGGTCGCCACGCAAACCCCGCAAGGGCTGAACGTGCCGGTGCTGCACCACGCCGAGGCCAACAGCCTGTGGGACAACGCAGGCGAGTTGGCCCGACTGGCCGACGCCGCCCGCGATGGCTCGATCAAGCGCGAGGAGCTGACCGGCGGCACCATCACCATCACCTCGCTGGGGCCGCTTGGCGCCATTGCCACCACGCCGATCATCAACCACCCGGAGGTGGCGATTGTAGGCGTCAATAAGATGCAGATCCGCCCGGTCTGGGACGGCCAGCAATTCCGGCCGCGCAAGATGATGAACATCTCCTGCTCCTTCGATCACCGGGTGATCGACGGCTGGGACGCGGCGGTCTTTGTCCAGAAACTGAAATCCCTGCTGGAAACCCCAGCCATGCTGTTTGTCGAGGGCTGAATGACTGATCTGAAGTGCAAATTGCTGATCATCGGCGCGGGCCCCGGCGGCTATGTCTGCGCCATCCGTGCAGGCCAGCTGGGGGTCGACACCATCGTGGTGGACGAGGCCAATCCCGGCGGCACCTGCCTGAACGTGGGCTGTATCCCTTCCAAGGCGCTGATCCACGCCGCGGATGAGTTCCACAAGATGTCCCACGCGGCCGAAGGTCCGCTTGGCATCACCGCGGGCAAGCCGGAAATCGACCTGCGCCAGACGGTCGCCTGGAAGGACGGCATCGTAAAGCGGTTGACCGGCGGCGTCAGCGGCCTGATGCGCAAGGCGGGCGTGCGTGTGGTCGAGGGCCGCGCGCGGTTCCTCGACGGCAAGACCGTGGCGGTCAAACGCGGTGACGAGACCACCCAGATCCGCGCCGAACGCATCGTGATCGCCTCCGGCTCCGCCCCGGTCGAGCTGCCCTCCCTGCCCTTCGGCGGCGATATCCTGTCCTCGACCGAGGCGCTGGCGCTGCAACAGGTGCCGGAAACCCTTGCCGTGGTCGGCGCGGGCTATATCGGGCTGGAGCTGGGCACGGCCTTTGCCAAGCTGGGCACCAAGGTCACCGTGGTCGAGGCCGAAGACCGCATCCTGCCGCTGTATGACCAGGCCCTCACCCGGCCGGTTGCCAAGCGACTGGAAAAGCTGGGCATTGAAGTGATGACCGGCGCCAGGGCCGAGGCTTACGCAGATGGCGTTCTGACCACCAGCCAGGGCGAGATCCAGGCAGAGAAAGTCTTGGTCACCGTCGGCCGCCGCCCGCGGACCGAAGGCATCGGCGTTGACGAATTGGCGCTGACCCTGAACGGCCCCTACATCCGGATCGACAAGACCTGCCAGACCTCGATGCGCGGCATCTACGCCATCGGCGACATCACCGGCGAACCGATGCTGGCGCACCGCGCCATGGCGCAGGGCGAGATGGTGGCGGAACACGTCGCGGGCCACGCGGTCGAATGGGATAAGCGCGCGATTCCGGCGGTCTGCTTTACCGATCCCGAGATTGTCACCTGCGGTGCCCTGCCCGGCGAGATCGAGGGCAGCAGCAGCACGGAGTTCCCCTTTGCCGCCAATGGCCGCGCCATGACGACCGAACGCGAGGACGGCTTTATCCGCGTTGTCTGGCGCGATGCGGATCAGGCGGTGCTGGGGCTGCAGGCGGTGGGGGCCGGTGTCTCCGAACTGTCGGCGGCGTTTTCGCTCGCCATCGAGATGGGCGCCTGCCTTGAGGACATCGCGGCGACCATCCACGCCCACCCGACCCAGTCGGAGGGACTGCAGGAAGCCTGCCTGCGCGCGCTGGGTCACGCGCTGCACATCTGAGACCAGCAGGCCGCCCGTTTCTAATGCGGCTCGGGCGGCCACATAACTTGACAAAAGAACTAAGGTTATTTAAGCGTCCGGGCGCACCCTGACGGGCGCCTTTCAGCGAGACACTCCGCGCCATTTGCGCGGCACACAGTCCAGCCATCAACGGATCAACATCCCGGCGCCGCTCGTGCACGCGCCGCAGGCTGGAGTGAATTGTGAAGCTGGCTCTGTTTTTTCCAAATGCGTGCGCCCGGCTGGGTGTTTACCTGCTGCTGGCCGCAACAGTCTTCGCCCCCCCAGCCAGTGCGGCAGAACCGTTCCCGGCGGTTATCGAACACCGCTATGGCACCACGGTTGTGCCGGCCAAGCCGCAGCGCATCGTTTCGCTCAGCTACATCGGCCATGATTTCCTGCTGGCGCTGGGGGAAAAGCCCCATGCGCTGCGCAAGTGGTTCGGCGACCACCCCTACGGTGTCTGGCCTTGGGCGCAGGAAGCCCTGGGCGATGCCGAACCCATCGTGCTGCAGGGGCAGATCGACATCGAGCAGATTGCCGCACTGGAGCCGGACCTGATCACCGGCCAATGGTCCGGCATGACCGAGCGCGAATATGCGCTGCTGTCGCAGATCGCGCCCACCATCCCGCCGAAGGCCGCCCACGGCAGCTACGGCTCGCCCTGGCAGGTCATGCTGCGAACCCTGGGCACGGCAACCGGAAACGCTGTCAAGGCCGACCGGATCATCTCCCGGATCGAGGGCCGTTTTGCCGCCATCCGCGTGGCGCACCCCGAGTGGCAGGGCGCAAGCGCCGTCATGGTCTCGGCCACCCGCACCGGCGCCTATTCCGCAAATGACATCCGCGGTCAGTTCCTGGCCGCCCTGGGGTTCACCGTGCCGGAGGTGGCCAACCCGTTTGCCCCTGCGAACGGCTACTATGCCCTGCTCCCCGATGAGGATCTCTCTCCCATCGACACGGATGCCCTGATCTGGATCGACGCCGGCGGCTCCGCTGCGCGGCTCAAGCGCCTGCCGCTGCGCCACACCCTGCGCGCCTACCGCGAGGGGCGGGAGATCTATGCCGGGCGGTTGCTGTCTTCGGCGCTGTCTCACTCCAGCCCCTTGAGCCTGGACGCGGCGCTCGACCAGCTGGTGCCGCTGCTGGAGGCTGCACTGGATGGCGACCCGTCCACACCCGTGTCCAGTATGGCCGAGGCCGGTCTGCTGCCGGAGGGCTTCTGACATGTCCGTTTCATCAATCGACGTTTCCCCGATCCGCCCCGCCGCCAGCCTGCGCGGCCTGCGGCTCGGCGGGTCCCTGCTTGGGCTGGCGGTTCTGTCAGCCGCCGCGCTGCGCTTTGGCTTCCGGCCCGCCAGCTGGGACATAGTCTGGCGGGCACTGACAGCTTTTGATCCGAACGATGCCAGCCAAATCGTGATCCGCGAAATGCGCCTGCCGCGGCTGGCCGGAGCGCTGCTTGCAGGCGCGGCGCTCGGCTTGTCCGGCGCGCTGATCCAGGGCATGACCCGCAACCCCCTCGCCGATCCGGGCCTGCTGGGCATCAACGGCGGTGCCGCGCTCGGCGTGGTGATCTGTATCCTGGGCTTCGGCATCACCGATCCGGCGGCCTTTGTCTGGGTGGCGCTTGGCGGCGCGCTGGCGGCCTCAGTGCTGGTGTTCCTGCTCGGCGGCGGCAGCCGTTCCAATCCGTTGCGGCTGGTGCTGGCGGGCGCGGCTCTCAGCGCCCTGATCCTCGCTCTCACCCGGTCGCTGCTGCTGGTCAGCTCGCAAACCCTGGATGTTTACCGGTTCTGGGTTCTGGGCGGGTTTGACGGCATTCTGCCGTCCACCCTCTATATGCTGCTGCCCTTCCTGACCCTGGGCGCAGGGCTTGCCGCTGTAGCGGCCGCCGGGCTGAACGCGCTGCTGCTGGGCGAGGACACTGCCCGCGGTCTGGGTGTGCGCACCGGGCTCGCACGGGCCACGGCCGGGACTGCCATTGTGCTTCTGTGCGGCGCCACTGTGGCGATGGCCGGACCGATCGCCTTTGCCGGGCTGATCGTGCCCCATCTGGCCCGCTGGGCCGCGGGGCCGGACATGCGCTGGACGCTGGCCTTCTCCGCGGTGTTCGGGCCGCTGCTGCTGGTTGCGGCCGATCTGACCGGGCGTCTGCCGCTGTTCGGCGGCAACATGCAGGCAGGGGTGATGACCGCGCTGATCGGCGGGCCGGTGCTGATCTGGATGGTCCGCCGAAACGGAGTGCGCAGCCTATGACCTGGACACTCCGCATTGCTTCGTTGTCGGTACAGATATCACGCCGGTCGCTGCTGGCCGGGCTCTGCCTTCTAGCGTTGCTGCTGGCCGCCGCCCTGCTGGCAGTACAGACCGGCAGCTACCCTATTAGCAGCAGCCAGATGGCCTCGTTGCTGCTCGGCCAGGGCACCAACATCGAGCAGATGATCCTGCTGGATCACAGGCTGCCCCGCATCGCCGCATCGCTTGGCGCCGGCGCCGCATTCGGCCTGGCCGGAGCCATGTTCCAGACGATGATGCGCAACCCGCTCGCCTCGCCGGATGTGATCGGCTTCAACGCCGGCGCAAGCTGCGGCGCGCTGGCGGCGGTGATCCTGACCGGCGGCATGATGCTGCCGGGCGCCCTCGCCGGGGCAACACTGGCCGCGGCGCTGGTGATCCTGCTGGCATGGAAGGACGGGCTGGTGCCGGGCCGCCTGATCCTGACCGGCATCGGCGCCAGCCTGGCACTGACTGCAGCCGCCGATCTGCTGATCAGCCGCATCGACCCGCAAACCGCCGCCGACCTGCTCAGCTGGCTTACCGGTTCGCTGCACAGCCGCAGCTGGGAGGACGCTGCGAGAGTCTGGGCCGGGCTGGCGCTGCTGGCGCCTGTGCTGTGGTGGCTGCATTTCCCGCTGGCCCGGCTGGCAATGGATGACGGCATCGCAACCGGTCTGGGTCTGCCTGTCTCCCGCCTGCGGCTGGCGGTGACCGCTGCCGGAATCCTCCTGACCGCGCTTGCTGTGACCGCCGCTGGTCCCCTACCCTTTGTCGCCTTTGCGGCCGGCCCGATTGCCCGCCGCCTGATCCCCGGCGGCAAGCCCGCGCTGCTGGCCGCCGCCGCGGCCGGCGCTCTGATTACCCTGCTGGCCGACACCGCCGCCCGCCTGGTGCCGGGGGTGCAGCTGCCCGCCGGCGCGTTTACCGCACTCATTGGCGCCCCCGTACTGCTGTGGCTGCTGCTGGCGCACTTCCGGAAAGGAACCCTCTGATGCCCAAAACCGCCCGCCTGCGGGCCGAGGATCTCTCGGCCGGTTATGCCGGCACGCCCGTTCTGGACAGCCTCACGGCCGCCATTCCCGATGGCGAACTGACCGCAATTGTCGGCCCCAATGCCTGCGGCAAATCCACCCTGCTGCGAACCCTGGCCCGGCTGCAGCCGGCTGGCAGCGGCCAGGCCGTGCTGGACGGCAAGGCGATCCACCGGCAGGGCAGCCGCTCTGTCGCGCAACGCCTTGCGATCCTGCCGCAAACCCCCTCCGCACCCGATGGGCTGACCGTGCACGACCTGGTGGCCCGCGGCCGCACCCCCTACCAGTCGGCGCTGCGGCAATGGTCGCAGCAGGACGCAGAGGCGGTTGCCCGGGCGCTGGACCTCACCAATATGACCGGCAATGCTAACAAGCCGCTGGAGGCGCTGTCAGGCGGGCAGCGCCAGCGGGCCTGGATCGCCATGGCGCTGGCGCAGGAAACCGGCATTCTGCTGCTGGACGAGCCGACAACCTACCTGGACCTGCCGCATCAGATTGAACTGTTGAAGCTGGTGCAGCAGCTCAACCGCGAAACCGGGCGCACCGTGGCCATGGTGCTGCATGACATCAATCTGGCTGCCCGCTTTGCCAGCCACATGATCGCGCTCAAGGACGGGCGGGTGTTTTGCCAGGGCACTCCGTCCGAGGTGGTCACCGAAGCGGTCCTGCGCTCAGTCTTTGCGCTGCCCTGCCGGATCATCGCCGATCCGGTCCATGGCACCCCGCATGTCATTCCCGAATGAACGAGGCCGCGATGACCATCAACCCCGTCTTCCCGCTGCAGGCGAACGCCGAACTGCCTGAGCTGCCATTTGCGGCCGTCCGCCAGGCCGTCATTGCCATGGCGCAGGAACATGAGCTGCCGGTGATCGAGGACGGCGCCGCCGCCGTCACGGTGGAGATCGCAGGCTTCGGCCACTACCGCTTTGCCGCCCGGAACGGCAGCACCGCAATCAGTGTCTCGGCGGCCATGCCGGACCGGCTGCACATGCTGAAGGACGGCATCGCCGCGCATCTGGACGAAATCCAGCCTGGCACCTCCGACGCCCTCCGCTGGCCGGACGCCACCACCGCTGGCGCCCTGCCGCCCAACGTCCATTTCACCATGGTCCAGTCGGTCACCCCGGTCGGCCGCGCCTTCCTGCGGGTGCAGGTCAAATCCCCGGATCTCGCCGGTTTCCAGGACGATGCCATCCACTTCCGCCTGCTGCTTCCGCCCGCAGGCTGTACCGCGCCGGAATGGCCCCGGCTCTCGGAGACCGGTGCGACCGTCTGGCCGAAAGGGGAGACAGCGCTGCACCGCCCGGTCTACACCACCCGCCGGATCTGCCATGAGGCCGGGCTGATGGAATTCGATATCTTCCTGCACGACGGCGGCCGCGCCACCGACTGGGCGCGCCAAGCGGCCCCGGGGGACCGGCTGGCCATCGCCGGGCCTGGCGGCGGCGGCATTCCGGCAACCTCGAAAATCCTGCTATATGCCGACGAAACCGCTCTGCCCGCCGCAGCCCGCATCCTCGAGAACCTGCCGCGGGACACCAAGGGCGAAGCCGTTCTGCTCAGCACCGAAGGCAAGGACTGCGGCTATCCGGTGACCGCGCCCACGGGTGTTGCGCTGACCTGGCTGCGCCGCGATGGCGGGCATAGCCTGGCGGACCGCGCGCTGGCCGCGCGCAAACACGCGCCCGGCCACTACCTGTGGTTTGCGTGCGAAAAGGCCGAAGTGCAGCGCCTGCGCGCGGCCCTCCAGCAGAACAAACCCGCCCCCGGAACAAGCTATATCGCCGCTTATTGGAGCCAATCATGACCAAACGCGCCCAGGCGGCCCTTGCCGCAGTGTTTCTGACCGCCCCGCTGCTTGCAGCCCCGGCTGCCGCACAGGACCCGACCGCCGCACCGGTACCGCAGATTGCCGCCGAGGCCCCGGCCCCAGCGCAGCCGGAAGCCCCTGCGGTACCCGAACTTGAAGCTCCAGAGTCAGCAGCGCCCAGCCCCGACGCCGCACCTGCGACCCCGACCGGCGCTGCTACAGCCCTATCAGAACCCGCCGAAGCTGCGCCCGCGGCTGAGCCGCTGCCGACCTCTGAACCGCTCACCCGGCAGCAGGAACTGGCGCAAACCGCCCGCGAAGCCTCTGCCAAGGCGTTGGATTTCCTGCGCGACGGCGGTCCGTCAATCTGGGCGATTGCGGCGCTGTCGGTGATCACCCTGGCGCTGATCCTGTGGAAAATCTGGCGCCTGGCGCTGATCGGTGCCTGGTCGCGCGGCAAGGCAGGCCGCGCGGTAGAGGCCTATGAACGCGGCGACTCCGGCGCCGCGCTGGCAATTGTTAAAGGCCGTATCGGAATCCGCTCCAAGGTGGTGGCCACGGCCCTGACCGCCCTGTCCACCCTGCCCGAGGACCGCGCCCGCGAAGAGGCTGCCCGGGTGGCCAAGCTGCACCTTGGCAGCGCCGCCACCGGCCTCGGCGCGCTGGAGCTGATTGCCACCATCGCGCCGTTGCTGGGCCTGCTGGGCACGGTTCTGGGCATGATCGCCGCCTTTCAGGCGCTGCAGGCGGCAGGCTCGCGCGCCGATCCGGCGCTGCTGGCGGGCGGCATCTGGGAGGCGCTGCTGACCACTGCCGCAGGCATGGCTGTGGCGATCCCGGCCTCCGCCGCGCTCACCTGGTTCGAGGCGGTGATCACCCGCATCCGCCGCGACATCGAAGACAGCGCCACCCGGCTGTTCGTGGCGGCGGCTCCTGCTGAACTGAAACTGGCGGCCGAGTGACGCGATGCTGCTGGCTCCACCCTCGAAACCCCGGCGCAAGCCGAGCCTGACGCCGATGATCGACGTAGTGTTCCTGCTCTTGGTGTTCTTCATGCTGGCCTCGCGCTTTGGCATGGATGCGGTGCTGGACCTGCCGCTGGCCGGCCAGGGCGGCCCTTACACCGGCCCGCCGCGGCTGATCGGCATCGGGCCGAACAACCTCGACATCAACGGCGTGCCGGTGGCCGACAGCAACCTGGCCCAGGCGCTGGCGCCGCTGATGCAGACGCCCGGCGACATGCTGGTGCTGCGCGGACGGGACAAGGCCGATCTGCAGCGCATCACTGATGTGACCGCGCTGCTGCGGCAGGCGGGCTTCACCAATTTCGTGTTGGTGGAATGAGGAGACGCGCATGGACCTGACCGATCCCCCCCGCCGCCCGCGGGCCGAATCCATCGTACCCATGATAAACGTGGTGTTTCTGCTGCTGATCTTCTTCCTGATGACCTCCCGCCTGGCCCAGCCCGAGCCCTTCGAGGTTACCCCGCCCGAGGCCGCGCTGGACACCGAGGCCAAGGCGCAGGCCGTGCTGTACATCGATGCGGAAGGCCAAATGCACTTTGACGGCGCCGTTGGCGAGGCCGCAATCGCCCGGCTGGCCGCCGCCAGTACGGGCAGCCCCGTGGTGCAGCTGCGGGCCGACGCCCGGCTGGAGGCCGCGGCGCTGGCGCGGATCCTGCGGCAGCTGACAGCCGCCGGGCTCAGCCGGGCCGAACTTGTGGTGCGCCCGCAATGAAACGCACCGCCGAACTCACCGTATTTGCCGGGATCGCCACGCTGATCCATGTCGCGCTGTTTGCCACGGCGCCCGGCTCCGGCGCCCAGTCGAGCGGTGCGGGCGGCGATGCGCTGGTCTCGGTCCAGGCCGCTGATGCCACCATTGCCGAAATGGTGGAAGCCTGGCAGCGCCCGCCACAAACCGTGCCACAGCTGGAGACACCCCTGCCCCAACCCCTCACCATCCCTGCGGCCCCCGCGGTGCCGCGGTTCGAACTGGCCCAGGCGCCGCGAGCGGCAGCGCAAATTGCGCTGGCCCGCCCTGCCCCTGCCGAAACGCTGGAGGTAGACACCACGCCGCCCCCGCCGCCGCCGGAAGAAAAGCCGGAAACCGTAGAAAGACCTGAGCTCCAGCCGCGCCCAAGGCCCAAGCGCGCGCGCGAACCGCAGCAGGCACGCAAGGCCGAGCAGACCACGGCCAGCCGGGCCGGGCAGCGCGCCGCCGGGTCTGGCGGCGGCGCACAGGCCGGGCAGACGGGCAGCTCTGCCGCGGCCACCGCCCAGACCGGGCAGCAGGCCAAGCTGCAAGCGGTCTGGGGAGCCAAAATCCGCAGCCGCATCGAGCACCGCAAACGCTTCCCCTCCGGCGCCAGTGGCAGCGGACGGGCGGTTGTGCGGATCACCGTCTCCCGCACCGGGCAGCTGCTCAACTATCGGATTGCAAAATCCTCCGGCAGCGCCGTATTTGACCAGGCGGCGCTGCAGGCGGTCGCCCGGGCCGGAAAATTCCCCTCCGCCCCCAAGAAACTCGGTCTCAGCCAGCTCACCTTCACCCTGCCAATGAGCTTCTCCAAATAGGCCCGGATGCGGGTCCGGCCCGCAAAAAGGCCCGCGCTGACTGCGCGGGCCTTTTCCTGTTCCTGAACCGCTGCAGAACGGCTCAGAACTTCGTGGTGAGCGTCAACGCCACATTACGTCCGTCGCCAAAGTAGCAGGCGCCGCCCGAACAGGTGGTGACATAGCGCTCGTCGCTCAGGTTGCGCACGTTCAGCGAGACCAGCCAGTTGTCCTGCCCATAAGACACCGCGGCATCATACAGCGTGTAGGACGGCGTCAGATAGGTACTGGCCCCGCCCCAGGCCTCGCCGTTGTAGCGGACCCCGGCGCCGAACGTCCAACCCTGCAGCCTGCCGTCCTGCGGCTCGTAATTCAGCCACAGCGACGCCGCGTTCTTGGGCACCTGGGCAATGTAGTCGCCCTCGGCATCCTCGGTGTCGAGATAGGTATAGGCGGCGTCGACCGTCAGGTCGCCGAACCGGTGGTATGCCTCCAGCTCCAGCCCCTTGGCGGAGGCTTCCCCCGTTTGCATCTGGAAGCCCGGATTGCCCGGATCGGCCACCGTCAGGTTAGACTTGGTCAGGTCGAACACCGCCGCCGTCAGCAGCGTATCGGTGCCCAGCGGCTGGTATTTCACACCAATTTCAACCTGCTCACCCCGGGTCGGCTCAAACGGAGTGCCATTCACATCGGTGCCGATCGCATCCTGGCGGAAGCTCTCGGCATAGCTGATGTAGGGAGCCACACCATTGCCAAACCGGTACATTACCGCGGCATTGCCGGTCCACTCGCTGTCCTTGGCGGCAATGCTCGTCGCACCAAAGCTGCCATTGCTCGCCCCGGTTTCGATGTCGCCATACCTCAGGCCAAGATCGATGAAGAGCCGATCGTCATAGGTGGCGCGATGCTGCACATAGGCACCCGCCTCAGTGATCGAAGTGCCGGGCGTGTCAGCGACAGTGATCGACGGGTAGCCGGCATAATCGGGGTTGAACGGGTCGATGGGGCCGACCTGGGCGCCGTAACCGGTATCGCTGTCATAATGCCCGCGGGTGTAGCTCACCCCGGCAAAGGTCCGCATGTCAAAGCCGCCAAACGCATATTCCGCGGTGGCATAGGCATCGATAGCCCAGGTCTTCAGCTTGTTTTCCGCGCGGTAGAACGTGCGGTTGATGGTGCCGTCTGGATTGTACCGGCCCGTGCCGGTGTTGTCGAAAGCCCACCAGGCGTGTTGGTACAGGGCCTCGGCTTCCAGATAGCGCGCGTTGGCGTTGAGGCTCCAGACCGGGTTGAAGCGGTGCTTGAACATCGCGGTGATGGCGCGCTGCTCGCTGTCGAACCGGTCAAACCCCGGCTCGCCGACAAAGACGCTGCTGGGAAGGAAATCGCCATTGCCGAACCCCGTCGCGGGCAGCAGCGTGCCATAGATCGAGGCGAACTGGATCAGCGGGCTGCCCTCGTTATCCTGGTAGTTGGCCAGCACCGTCAGCTCGGTATCCTCATTCGGCCGCCAGGTGATGGACGGTGCCAGCGCCAGCACATCGTCCTGCGAATGATCGACCTGGGTTTCGGAGTCCCGCAGCACGCCGACGAAGCGATAGCGCAGGGTGCCGCTTGCGTTCAGATCACCGCTCACATCCGCTGCAACCTGCTTGCGGTCATGCGACCCCGCCTGCAGTTGCAGCAGGCTCTCGGACTCCTGCGCCGCAGTTTTCGAGGCGGTGTTCACCACCCCGCCAACCGAGCCGCTGCCGTAAAGGCCGGAGGCCGGCCCTTTCAGCACTTCGACGCTGTTCAGCAGGAAGGGCTCAGGCTTGGTGTCATTATAGAAGCCATAGCGGGCAGGCAGCCCGTCATGCAGCGTGCTGGCCCTGAAGCCGCGCACCAGATACCAGTCGGCGCGGTTGTCCAGCCCCCACTGGCCGCCGACGATGCCTGCGGAATATTGCAGTGCCTCCTCCACATTCCGGGCGCCGCGCGCGGCGATCTCCTGGGCGGTCACAACCGTCACCGACCGCGGCGTCTCCGCAATCGGGTCGCCAGTCTTGGCAATGGTGCCGGTCTCCAGCGAAACACTTTCGCCGAAGAAGCCCTCGCCGCTTTGCTGGTTTACGTTGATTTGTTCAAGCTCGACAACTTCGGCCAATGCCGGCATGGCTGCCAGCAGGGCGCAAGCTGACGCAGCAGTACGTCGCAGAATCATGTCCCATCTCCGCTATTTTGCGGTTGAAATTTCTGCCTGACGTATTGCTGGGTGACTGCGGGCTAGTAAGGTTCCCGCGAAGGGTCAAGGGCCAATCAGCCCCCGCCGGGCGAAACGCCCGCGGGCTGCCGGAAACGGCAGCCCGTCGTTCTCAAAACTTGCAAAAATGCATCACCTTTTGCGCCCCTGCGGCGCGTTTGGCCGGGTATAGGGTCACACTCCCAGGTACCGGTCTGCCACCTCTGGCGGCAACTCACTGATGCCGCCGCCCCAGGCGTTGCTGCCCTTGTTGAGGATCACCGCGCGGTCGGCGATGGCCGACAGCTCCTTCAGCGACTTGTCCACCACAAGAATGGCCAGCCCCGCCTCGCGCTTGAGACGGCCGATCGCGGCCCAGATCTCCTGCCGCACCACCGGCGCCAAGCCTTCGGTTGCCTCATCCAGGATCAACAGCCGCGGATTGGTCATCAGTGCGCGGCCGATGGTCAGCATCTGCTGCTCGCCGCCCGACAGCGACCCCGCAGTCTGGCTGCGCCGCTCCTCCAGCCGCGGGAACAGCTCTGCGACCTTCTTCATGTCCCAGGGCCCGGGCCGGGCGGCGGCAATCAGGTTCTCCTCCACCGTGAGCGGCGCAAAGCAGCGCCGCCCCTCGGGCACCAGCCCGACGCCCAGCCGCGCGATCTTGTAGGACGGCAGCTGGCGCAGGTCATGGCCGTCAAACCGCAGCTCCCCCTTGGAGGTTCCCAGCATGCCGCAGATGGTCTTGATGGTGGTGGATTTGCCCATCCCGTTGCGGCCCATCAGCGCCACCACCTCGCCCTCGCCGATCTCCAGATCGACGCCGAACAAGGCCTGCGCCGGGCCGTATGAGGCCTCGACGCCGTGTAAGGTCAGCAGGCTCATGCGGCGTCCTCCTCTCCCAGATAGGCGCGGCGCACCTCGGCATTGGCGCGGATGTCGTCGGCGGTGCCGGTGGCGATTATCTGACCATAGACAAGCACGCTGATCCGGTCCGCCAGGGCAAAGACCGCGTCCATGTCATGCTCCACCAAGAGGATCGGCGCCTCCTGCCGCAAGCCATCCAGGAAGCCAGTCAGCGCCCTGGACCCGGCAGCACCCAGGCCAGCCATCGGCTCATCCATCAGGAACAGCCTCGGCTTCAAGGTCAGCGCCACCGCCACCTCCAGCTGGCGGCGCTGGCCGTGCGACAGGTCGGCGGTGCGGCGGCTGGCGTCCTGTGTCAGCCCCACCCGTTCCAGCGCGTCGCGCGCCTGCTCCAGCAGCTCCGGGTCCTTCATCACGTTGCGGAAGAAATGGAACGGCCGGCCACGCCCCCCCAGCGCCCCCAGCACCGCGTTCTGCAACACGGTGTAATCCATCGCCAGCGCCGAGATCTGGAACGTCCGCCCCAGCCCCATCCGCGCCCGCGCCACGGTGTCCAGCGCAGTGACATCCCGGCCCAGCAGCTCCACCTTGCCGCTGTCCGGCGCGATATTGCCCGCGATCTGCTTGATCAGGGTGGATTTGCCCGCCCCGTTCGGCCCGATCAGCGCGTGGATTTCACCGGGCCGCAGGTCCAGCGAGACATCTTTGCTCGCCTGCAGCGCGCCGAAACTCTTGCTCAGGCCCTTGGTTCTCAAAACCGCATCAGCCATGCGCCTTCTCCCGTCCTGCCAGCGCCCCGATCAGCCCGCCGCGGGCAAACAGCACGATCAGCAGCAGCAGCACGCCCAGGAAGATCTGCCAGTAATCGCTGATCCCGCCCAGCAGATGCTCCAGTATGATGTAAAGCGCGGCACCGGCCACCGGCCCATACAGCCGCCCGACACCGCCCAGGATCACAAAAATCATGATCTCGCCGCTGGTGTGCCAGCTGAGCATGGTGGGGCTGACGAACCGGTTCAGATCGGCAAACAAGGCGCCTGCCAGACCGGTGATGGCACCGGAAATCACGAATGCGGTCAGCCGCAGGGTAAAGGGCGTAAGACCCACCGCCTGCACCCGGTCCTCGTTCTGCCGCGCCGCCGCCAGCGCCAGACCAAAGGGTGAGCGCGCCAACCGCGCTGCAAACACCAGCGCCAGGCAGAGGATCACATAGGCAATGGCAAAGAACTGGATCGGGTCCAGCGTGTTGAGGCCCGGAAAATCATTCCGCACCCAGATCGACAGCCCGTCCTCGCCGCCATAGGCGCTCCAGCTGATCGCGAAGTAATAGAGCATCTGGCCGAAGGCGAGGGTGATCATGATGAAATAGACACCCGAGGTGCGCAGGGACAGCGCCCCGATCACCAACGCGGCCAGCGCGCTGAAGACCACTGCCACCAGCCAGATCAGCGGCATCTGGTTGCTGCCCTCGAACAGGAACGGCCATTCAAACAGCGGCTCATAATTCTGGGCATGGGCCGCAAGGATGCCCATGGCATAGCCGCCGATCCCGAAAAACGCCGCATGGCCCAGGCTGATCAGCCCGCCAAGGCCGAGGGCAATGTTCAGCCCCACCCCTGCCAGCGCCAGGATCGCAGCCTTGGTCGCCAAGGTGATGATAAAGGGCTCATCCAGCGACCACGCCGCTAGCGGCACGATCAGCAGCGCCGCAATCATTGCCCAATTTAGCAGGCTCTCACGCGTCAGCATCATGCGCTCCCCCCGTACAGACCCGAGGGGCGCACCAGCAGGATTGCCGCCATCAGGATATAGATCAGCATCGACGCCAGCGACGCCCCGGCAGAGGCCGCGCTGGCCGGATCCAGGAACAGGCCGAACAGCTGCGGCAGGAACACGCCGCCCAAGGTGTCGGTCATCCCCACCAGCAGCGCCCCGGCCAATGCCCCCTTGATGGAGCCGATGCCGCCGATCACAATCACCACAAAGGCCAGGATCAACACCGGCTCACCCATGCCGACCTGCACCGACTGGATCGCGCCCACCAGCGCGCCCGCCAGCCCGGCCAGCGCCGCGCCAAGGGCAAAAACCAGCGTGTAGAGCTTGGAAATATCGACGCCGAGGGCGGCAATCATCTCCCGGTCCGCCTCACCTGCGCGGATCTGGATACCGATGCGGGTGCGGGCGATCAGCAGGAACAGCCCGGCGGCAATGCCCAATCCGATCAGGATGATGGTCAGCCGGTAGAGCGGATATTCAATGCCTCCCGGCAGGCTGACAGGCCCCGACAGATAGGCCGGCACATCCAGGAACAACGGAAAGGAGCCGAACAGCCAGCGGGTGCCCTCAGAGAAAATCAGGATCAGCGCAAAGGTCGCCAGCACCTGATCCAGATGGTCGCGCCGGTACAGGCGCCGGATCACCACCAGCTCCATCAGCGCCCCGGCGGCGGCCGCGGCGGCGAGGCTCGCGGTCAGCGCCAGCAGAAACGAGCCGGTCCAGCCCGCCACTGCGGCGGCGGCAAAGGCACCCACCATATATAGCGAGCCGTGGGCGAGGTTGATCAGCCCCATCACCCCGAACACCAGCGTCAGCCCGGCTGCCATCAGAAACAGCATCACCCCGAGCTGGAGCCCATTCAGGATCTGCTCCAGAACTAGAATATACGTCATTTGATTTTCCGAAGGGGAAGCTTGACCGCTTGCGGAGACGCCGCGAAAGGCGTCTCCGCTCAAGCGCTTAGTTTACATCTTGCACTCGCCGCCATAAGCGTCGGCGTGGTCTTTCAGGCCGGTGGCGATGATCTTGTTGGTATAGACATCGCCTTCCTTGATCACTTCACGGACATAGATGTCCTGGATCGGGTGGTGGTTGTCGCCAAACTTGAAGTCGCCGCGGACCGATGCGAACTCCGCCGCTTTCAGCGCCGCGCGGAAAGCGTCCTGGTCAGACACTTCCGCCTTGTCCAGCGCACTCAGGATCAGGTTGGCGGTATCGAACCCCTGGCTGGCATAGAGCGACGGCAGGCGGCCGTACTTCTCCTGGAAGGACGCGACAAATTCAGCGTTGGCCTCATTGTCGATATCCTTGTTCCACTGCGAGGTGTTCTTCACCCCCAGCGCAGCATCACCCACCGCCTGCAGGATGCCCTGATCGAACGAGAACGCCGGGCCGACCACCGGCAGATCAACACCGCTGCCTGCGTACTGCTTGAGGAAGGAAATCCCCATGCCGCCGGGCAGGAAGAAATAGACAGAGTCGGCGCCGGAGGCACGGATCTGCGCGATCTCGGCGGCATAGTCGGTCTGCCCCAGCTTGGTGTAGATCTCACCGGCCAGCTCGCCCTCGTACATTCGCTTGTAGCCGGTCAGCGCGTCCTTGCCCGCCGGGTAATTCGGCGCCAGGATAAAGCTGTTCTTCAGCCCCGCCTCGTTGGCATAGGCGCCCGCGGCCTCGTGCAGGTTGTCGTTCTGCCAGGCAACGTTGAAGTAATTGGGGTGGCAGCGCTTGCCCGCCAGGGCCGAGGGGCCTGCGTTCGGCGACAGGTAGAAAACGTTCTGCGCGGTTGCAGCAGGCACCACCGCCATCGCCAGGTTGGACCAGATGATGCCGGTCATGATGTCCACCTTCTCGGACTGGATCATCCGGTCGGCAATCTGCACCGCCACGTCGGGCTTGCGCTGATCGTCCTCGATCACCACCTCGACGCCCTCGCGGCCGTCCTGTTCGATCGCCAGCATGAACCCGTCGCGCACATCCACGCCCAACCCGGCACCGCCGCCGGACAGGGTGGTGATCATGCCGATCTTTGTCTCCGCGTGCGCGGCCGTTGCCAGCGCCGGAATTGCAGCCGCCATCGCCAGCATCCGAATTGTTTTCATATCGTTCAATCCTCCCAGAATGTGCCCCGGCCCAAAACCAGGGTTCTTGATCAAATGCTTGCGACTTTACCGCGGCGGCAGCAGAAGCCAAGCCCGGCGAAAGCCCGCATCTCCCCGGCTGATCTTGCGCCAGCCCTAAAGGTGAGCCTACGCAGTCTTGGATTATTATTTCAAGCATAAAATAAATATGGCAATATTGTTGCCCTATTTACCTGCGAACCGTTCAGATGCGGCAGCGGCAGATGCGAGGGGCCAGCCCCTCGCGCTCCCCGGAGTATTTTTAGAAAGATGAGACAAAGCTGCAAATGCGGTGCCGGACCCACCGGTCAACCGGGTCCGAAACAGCCCGCCAGATGGTTGATCAAGGCGCGGATCCGTGCGGTCAGATGGCGGCTGGGCGGATACACGGCATAGAGCGTGACCGGATCGGTTTCCTGTTGTTCGAAAAGCACTTGCAGCCTGCCGTCCAGAAGGAACGGCAGCGCGGTGTAGTGGGGGCAGCGGGCAATGCCCAGGCCATTGACTGCCATATGCGCCACGGCCCGCGGCGAGTTGGCCCGAAAGCTGCCGCCGACGGTGATGGTTCTCGCCCCGCTGCCCCGCCCGAACGCCCAGGCCTCCGGCTGCGGCCCGGTCGTGAGCAGCAGGCAATTGTGGGTGGCCAGCGCCTCCGGCTCGGCCGGCTCTCCGTGGGCCTCCAGGTATTCCGGCGACGCCACCACCACCCGCCGCATGGTGCAAAGCTTGCGCGCCACCAGCCCCGAATCCTTCAACGCGCCAAAGCGCACCGCCAGATCCACCCCCTCCTCCAGCATCGGCAAGTGGCGGTCGGACAGCACCAGCTCCACCGCCACCTTTGGGTGCGCCTGCTGGAACGGCTGCAAGGCCTCCACCAGCTCACGGCTGCCTAAGCCGGTGGGCGCGGTGATGCGGATAGAGCCTGCCAGCTCCTGCTGGCGCAGCTGCACCACGTCCTCCAGCTCGTCGAACTGATCGAGCAGCGGCAGGCAGCGCTCCAGATAGGCCCGCCCGGTGTCGGTCAGCGTCACCTTGCGGGTGGTCCGGTTCAAGAGCTGCGCGCCCAGCTGCTCCTCCAGCCGGGCGACGTATTTGCTGGCCAGCTTGGTGCTGATCCCCATCTGCCGGGCCCCGCCGGTAAAGGAGCTCTGCGCCGCCACCGCGGCAAAGGTCCGCATACAGTCCAGCTTGTCCATCGGGGGTGCTCCCGTCGCCCTCTTTATGAATGCAACGTACATAATTATTCCACAACAAGGAATATTATCGCCAAACCTTAGGCGGCGTATCTTCCGGGTGTCTTCAAAAACCCACGGCAGATGCCAAGCAAAAGGACCCCAGACATGCCCCATTCTATCCGCATCCACGGCTTCCCCCTCTCCGGCCACTCCCACCGGGTGGAGCTGTTCGCCAGCCTCGCCGGGATCGCCCATGAGGCAGTCACCGTCGACCTGGCCGCGGGCGAGCACAAACAGCCGCCCTTCCTGGCGCTGAACCCCGCAGGCCAGGTGCCGGTGATCGAGGACGGCGACACCGTCATCAGCGATTCCAACGCCATCCTGGTCTACCTCGCCCGCAAATTTGCCCCGGCCTGGCTGCCCGCCGATCCAGTGAAAGAGGCAGAGGTGCAGAAGTTCCTGACCCTGGCCGCGGGTGAAATCGCATTTGGCCCGGCAGCAGCGCGGCTGATCAACGTCTTCAACGCCCCGCTGGATGCAGAGTTCTGCGCCACCGTGGCGGCCCGCGTGCTGGGCAAGATCGACGCCCATATGGCGGGCCGCAGCTTCCTGGTCGGCGACACCCCCACAATCGCCGACGTGGCGGTCTATTCCTATGTTGCCCACGCGCCCGAAGGCGGCATCTCGCTGGAGCCCTACCCCAACGTGCGCGGCCTGCTGGCCAACATCGAAGGGCTGAAAGGTTTCAAGCCGATGCCCGCCACCAAGGTTGGCCTGGCAGCCTGATCGCGCCCTAACCTCAGCGCGCGGCGGCCCGTTCAGGGGCCGCCGCGCAACCCTCTCGCAAAACAGGAGGTTTCCATGACACCCCTCGATGCAAATACCCCCTCCCCCTTCCACGAAGGCGAACAGGAAATGCAGGCCCGCACCGGCAAGCGCGAGATGATGGAGACCTTCGGCCGCCGGGTGATACGCAGCTTCATGCCGGACCAGCACCGGCTGTTCTATGCCCAGCTGCCGTTTCTGGCGGTTGGCGCCGTGGACAGCGAAGGCTGGCCCTGGGCGAGCCTGCTGAGCGGCCCGCCCGGTTTTGCCGCCTCCCCGGACCCCCAGCACCTGGATATCGCGCTGCAGCCGGACACCCGCGATCCGGTGCAGGCCGCGATCCGCGAGGGCGCCGCGCTTGGCATGCTTGGAATCGAGCTGCACAGCCGCCGCCGCAACCGGGTCAACGGGCGGGTGTCCGCGGCCGGCCCCGAAGGCTTGACCCTGCGCGTCGACCAGTCCTTCGGCAATTGCCCGCAGTACATCCAGCTGCGCGGGCTGGAAGCCGTCGAACAGCACTCCCCCGCACATCCGCAGCACTTCACAGATTTCGACAGCAGCCACACCGCGCTGATCGCAGATGCCGACATGTTCTTTGTCGCCAGCCACATCCCCGCCGCCAGCCGCCCGGAACGCGAAGGCGTCGATGTCTCGCACCGCGGCGGGCGGCCCGGCTTTGTCCGGATCGACGGCAACCGCCTGACGATCCCCGACTTCCCGGGCAACAACCACTTCAACACGCTGGGGAATTTCCTGCTGAACCCGCGCGCGGGCCTGGTTTTCCCGGACTTCACCACCGGCAGCCTGCTTCTGCTGACCGGCACCGTAGAGTTGCTGGACGAAACGCATCCTGAGGTTACCGCCTTCCACGGTGCTGAGCGCGGCTGGCGGTTTACCCTGCACAAGGGCACCTGGCTGGAAGGCATCCTGCCCCTGCGCGCCGAACGCGGTGCCTTTTCGCCCAATACGCTGATGACCGATACCTGGGCAGAGGCAGAGGCCCGCGCCAAGCTGGAACAGCAGCGCAGCACCTGGCGCCGCTACCGGGTGGCAAGGACAGAGATGGAAAGCACCGTGATCCGCTCCTTTTATCTGGAGCCGGAGGACGGCGGCCCGTTGCTGCCCTCCGAGGCCGGCCAGTTCCTGACCATCCGTATCACACCGCCCGGCGCGGAGACGCCGCTGGTGCGGACCTACACCGTGTCCTCCGCCCCCGGCGAGGGCCACTACCGCATCTCGGTCAAGCGCGAGGAGGCCGGCACCGTGTCCCGCCACTTGCACGCCCACCTGCAAACCGGCGCGGTGATCGAGGCCAAGGCGCCGCGCGGCGGGTTCTTCCTGGACACCACAGCGGACCGCCCTGCGGTTCTGATCGCCGGCGGCGTGGGCGTCACCCCGATGATCGCCATGGCACGCCACGCGCTGCGCGAGGGGGTCCGCACCCGCCATATGCGTTCCCTGACCATCCTGCACGCGGCACGCACCACTCAGGAACGCGCCTTTGCCCGCGAGTTCCGCAATCTGGAGCAAGCCGCCGGCGGACAGATCCGCTATGTCTCGCTGATCAGCGCGCCAGCCGCGAAGGAAACGGCGGGCCGGGACTTCGATCATGGCGGACGGCTCAGCGCCGGGGTCCTGCAGCACGTGCTGCCGAAGACAGGCGCCGATGTCTACCTCTGCGGCCCGGGCGGTTTCATGCAGGCGGCCTACAACGGCCTGCTGGATCTTGGGGTCCAGGATGCAGACATCCATGCCGAGGCTTTCGGGCCGTCCGCGCTGACGCGCGCCACAGACGCCCCAAACCTCCGGGACGCTGTTCCCGAAGTGGACTCCGCCATCGTCCGCTTCAGGAAATCAGGCTTTGAACAGCCCTGGACCCCGGCGGACGGTACGCTTCTGGAGCTGGCCGAAAGCCACGGGCTGACGCCGGAGTTCAGCTGCCGAGAGGGCAATTGCGGCAGCTGCGCCACCCGGCTTCTGGCGGGCAAACTCGCCTACCGCACCCCGCCCGCTGCCGCGCCCGAGGACGGCGACGCCCTGATCTGCTGCGCGGTTCCGGCAACGGACACGATCGAATTGGATCTCTGACCCTCCCCCGCGCCTGAAACCGCCGTGCAAGATTTCTCTGGACAAGAGTGTCCAGGATCGCCGATGAATTGGACAGAATTGTCCAAAGGGCGGATTCGGGGACGCTCCCCGCTGGCCCGGCGGTGTCAGACAGGGAGCAAAGCCATGAAGTCGCACTATCGCGCCGTTGTCATCGGGGGCGGCGTTGTCGGCGCCTCCGTCCTCTATCACCTGGCCAAGTTCGGCTGGACCGACGTCTGCCTGATCGAGCGTTCGGTGCTGACCGCCGGCTCCAGCTGGCACGCCGCGGGCGGCTTTCACGCGCTGAACGCCGACCCGAACATCGCCTCGCTTCAGGCCTATACCATCGACCTCCTGTCCGAGATCGAACAGGAATCCGGCCAGTCCGTCGGCATGCACATGACCGGCGGCATGACGCTGGCCGGCACACCGGACCGCTGGGAATGGCTGCAATCGGCCTACCGCACCTTCCAGTCCATCGGCATCGACGACTGCCGCCTGATCACCCCGCAGGAGGCCGGCGAGCTGTGTCCGATCATGTCCACCGAGGGCATCATTGGCGGCATGTGGGCCGACCGCGAGGGCTATGTCGACACCACCGGCAGCGTGCACGCATACGCCGGGGCGGCCAAGAAACGCGGCGCGGAAGTCATCGAGCACAACCGCGTGCTGGAACTGCATCAGGTCGCGGACGGCTGGCAGGTGGTGACCGAAAAGGGCACCATCCACGCCGAACATGTGGTCAACGCCGCAGGCCTCTGGGCCAAGCAGGTGGGCCGTATGGCGGGCATCGAACTGCCGGTCTCGCCGCTCAACCACCATTACCTGATCTCCGACACCATCCCGGAGCTGGAACAGCTCGACTTCGAGGTGCCGATGACCGTGGACCTGGAAGGCTTCACCTATATGCGCCAGGACCAGAAGGGCATCCTGCTGGGCATCTACGAGATCGACCACGAGCACTGGATGATGGACGGCGCGCCCTGGGAATACGGGTTCGAGCTGCAGCAGGAAGACCCCGACCGGATCGAACGCGAACTGACGCTGGGCTTCGAACGCTACCCGGCGCTGCAAACCACCGGTGTGAAAACCTGGGTCAACGGCGCCTTCACCTTTGCCCCCGACGGAAACCCGCTGGTCGGCCCGGTGCGCGGCAAGCCCGGCTACTGGTGCGCCTGCGGCGTGATGGCGGGCTTCCTGCAGGGCGGCGGCGTCGGCAAATCGCTGGCCGAGTGGATGATCCACGGCGAGCCGGAGGCGGATGTCTTTGGCATGGATGTGGCGCGCTTCGGCGACTACGCCCAGAACAAGCGCTTCATCAAGGAAACCACCGGCCAGTTCTACACCCGCCGCTTTGTGATGACCTACCCGAACGAGCAGCTGCCCGCAGGCCGCCCGCTGAAGAAGGCCCCCGCCTACTCGGACATGACCCGCGCGGGCTGCCGCTGGGGCGCAAGCTACGGGCTTGAAATCCCGCTCTATTTTGCCCCGTCGGAAGACTTCACCGAAACCCCGACCCTGAAACGCTCCAACGCCTTTGAGATCGTCGCAGACGAATGCAAGGCGGTGCGCGAGTCCGTGGGCCTCCTGGACATTTCCGCCTTCTCCCGGTTCGAGGTCTCAGGCGATGGCGCCGAGGCCTGGCTCAACCGCGTCATGGCCTCGAAACTCCCCGCCCCGGGCCGCGCCAAACTGGCGCCGATGCTATCGCCCGAAGGCCGACTCAAGGGCGACCTGACCGTGTTCAACTGGGGGGACGGCACTTGGTGGATCATGGGCAGCTATTACCTGCGCGAATGGCACATGCGCTGGTTCCAGGACCACATGGGCGACGGCGTCGCGGTGCGCGACGTGAGCGACGCCATCACCGGCTTCAGCCTCTCCGGCCCGAACAGCCGCAAGGTGCTGGAAAAGCTGACAGACGGCCCCCTCGCGGACCTCCCCTTCATGGGCTGCGGCACCTTCGACATCGGGATGCTGCGCCTCAAGGTGGGCCGCCTCTCGGTCGCCGGTGAACTGGGCTATGAGCTCCACTGCTCCGCCGCCGAGCACATCACCCTGCGCGAGACCCTTCTGGAGGCAGGCGCAGACCTTGGCATCCGCGAATACGGTTTCAACGCGCTGCTCAGCCTGCGGCTGGAGAAAAGCTTCGGCATCTGGAGCGCCGAATTCACCCAAGGCTACACCGCGGCGCAGACCGGCATGGACCGCTGGATCGGCTGGGACAAGGACTTCATCGGCCGCGAGGCCGCACTGAAGGAACGCGCGGCAGGCGGCCCGGCGCAGGTTGTTGTGGCCTTGGAAGTGGACGCCACGGATGCCGACGCCAGCGGCTTTGAGCCGGTCTGGCAGGGCGAAACCCGCGTCGGCTTTGTCACCTCCGGCGGCTATGGCCATACCTTGGGCAAATCGCTCGCCATGGCAATGGTGGACCGCGACGCCGCCGCAGAGGGCACCGGACTGGCCGTCCATATCGTCGGCCAGGAACGCGCCGCCCGCGTGATTGCGCCCTCCCCCTACGACCCCTCCGGCAAAGCGATGAGAGGCTGACACGATGACCATCGAAAACGACAGCGCCGCCCGCGGACGCCGCCGCCGGGGCCGAAGCCGCGGGGCGGAGGCCGCCCCGGCCCCGCAGCGCCAGGTGAACTACCGCCAGCTCAAGAACCCCTTCCCGCTGATGGAGGTCTTCCTGGCGCATCAGATCGCGGACATGCATGAAACCGCGCTGAAAATGCTGGAAGAACTGGGCATAAAGGTACTGCTGCCCGAGGCCCGCCGGATCTACGCCAGGGGCGGCGCCCGCGTCGATGAAGACAGCGAAATGGTCTTTATCGGCCGCGACATGGTGGAGGCGGCGCTGGCCACAGCCCCTCGCTCGATCACCTGCCGGGCAGGAAGCCGTGAGCGCGACATCACGCTGGAGCTCGGCAGCCTGGTGTTTCAGGCCGGCGCTGGCGCGCCCAATGCCACCGATCTTGAACGCGGCCGCCGTCCCGGCTCCGCCCGGGACTATCTGGAATACCTCAAGCTCACCCATCACTTCGACGTCTTCCACATGATCTCGCCCCAAGTGGAGCCGCAGGACGTGCCCGTGCACCTGCGCCACTACTTCACCACCGAGGCGCAGATGACGCTGACGGACAAGTTCCCCTTCATCTATTCCCGCGGCACGCCGCAGGTGATGGACTGTTTCGAGATGATCCGCGATTTCCGCGGCCTGTCGGACGCCGAATTCCGGTATGAGCCGCGCTGCTACACCATCATCAACACCAACAGCCCGCGCACGCTGGACATTCCGATGGCGCAGGGGCTGATCGACTTTGCCCGTCACGGCCAGGTTTCGATCATCACGCCGTTCACCCTGATGGGGGCAATGGCGCCGATCACCGTCGCTGGATCCATTACCCTCAGCCACGCGGAGGTGCTGGCGGCGCTGACGCTGACTCAGCTGACAAACCCCGGCGCGCCGGTGTGTTATGGCACCTTCACCTCCAACGTGGACATGAAATCCGGCGCGCCGGCCTTTGGCACCCCTGCGCATTTCCAGGCCTCGCTGGCGGCGGGCCAGCTGGCACGCTTCCTCGGCCTGCCCTGGCGGTCGGCGGCCGGGTCGGCCTCGAACTGCAACGACGTGCAGGCAGCCAATGAAAACCAGATGGGCCTCTGGGGCTGCCTGATGGCCGGCGCCACGGTGATCATCCACTCGGCCGGCTGGCTGGAGGGCGGGCTGACCGTGTCCTATGAAAAACTGATCACCGACGCCGAGGTCCTCAACATGATTGCCGAACTCTGCGCGGGCGCCCAGGCGGGGGCGGATGAGATCGGCTACGCCAGCGCGCTGTCGCAGGTGGAGCCGCAGGGGCATTTCTTTGCCGCCCCCCAGACCATGGACCGCTACAGCACCGAGTTCTATGAGCCGGTGGTGCATGACTACGCCAATTTCGGCACCTGGACCGAACGCGGCAGCCTGGACGCCAATCAGCGGGCCACCCGGGTCTGGAAGGACATCCTGGCCCGTGATACCCGGCCTCAAACCGATGAAACCCGCGTTGACGCCCTCAAGAGCTTCATCGCCAAACGCACCGCCGAAGGCGGCGCCCCGCCGGAGAGCTGACATGGGCAAACGCGCGGCCCCGGTGCTGCACCGGGACAACCCGGACAAGGAGCCGCTCAGCGGCCATGTGAAGGTGACGCCGGAAGACTGGCTGAACGTGGCCCGCGACCTGCTGGTCAGCGAAGGCGTGGCCGGGGTCAAGGTGCTGGCCATCGGCGAGCGGCTGGGGGTCTCGCGCTCCAGCTTCTACTGGTACTTCAAGAGCCGCAAACACCTGCTGGAGGCGCTGCTGGACGATTGGGAGGCCCGCAACACCGCGCCCATCCTGACCCATTGCAAATTGCCAGCTGACAATATCACCTGGGCGGTCTGCAATTTCTTCCGCTGTTTCGTCGATCCGGACCTGTTCGACGCGTCCCTGGATTTTGCGGTCCGCGAATGGTCGCGTCGCGACGGCAAGGTCCGCAACCGCATCGACGCGGCGGATGCGCTGCGGCTCAAGGCGGTGACCGCCATGTTCGAGCGCCACGGCTATAGCCCTTATGAGGCCGACGCCCGCGCCCGGATCCTCTATTTCATGCAATGCGGCTACCACGCGCTGGAGGTTCGCGAGCCGATGCAGGCCCGCACCGCGCGGCTGGAAGGCTACCTGCTGGGGTTCACCGGGGTGGCGCCTGATCCCGAAGCCGTGGCGGCAGCGCGGGCGTTTGCGGAAGGCAAGATGGACCGCTGACGCGGCAGCGGCGGGAGCGAGGGGCCGGCCCCTCGCGCTCCCCGGAGTTTTTTTGGAAAGATGAAACAGGCAAAACGGCTGCGAGCCTGCTGCCGCCCTGCAGTTCCCGGGGCAATGGGAACATGCTCATTGCTGATTGTGGAAGATGAAGCCGATGAAGTTCAGCAACAGCTGTGCGGCCAGGATTTGCGTGCTCTCGGACGGGTCATAGGCCGGGGCAACCTCCACCAGGTCGATCCCCACCACATCGCCGCGTTTGCTGAGCCCCTGCAGGATTTCCAGCACGTCATAATACTGAAAGCCGCCGTGGCTGGGGGTGCCGGTGCCGGGCGCGATCGACGGGCAGAAAGCGTCAATGTCGATGGTCACGTAATAGCGCGCGCCTTGGGGGATGCGCTCCAGCACGGCGTCCGTCCCCAGCTTGCGCACCTGGCGTACCGACAGGATGTCGGAGCCGCGCTCGCGGGCGTCGATGTAGCCTTCCCTGGCGGTCGAGGACACGTTGCGGATGCCCAGCTGGGTCATGCCGGAGACGTAATCCTTCTCGATCGCGCGGCGCATCGGGTTGCCGTGGCCGTCGGTGACGCCCTTGCGCTCGTCGACGAAGTCCAGATGCGCGTCGATCTGGATCACGTGGATCGGCCCGTTCTTGGCGCAGTCCTCGGCATAGGCGTTGATGCAGGGGATGTTGATCGAATGGTCGCCGCCGATGGTGACGGGCAGCGCGCCCGCGTCCAGGATCTTCTTCACGCCGTATTCGATATTGGCGTGGCTCTCTTCGGTCTTGGTGTGGATGATGTCGGCATCGCCCAGATCGACGATCCGCACGTCCGCGCCCAGATAGGTGGCGTCATCCTCGTGATCATAAGCGCCGGCATGGCCGAAGCTGAACAGCGTCGAGGCCTCGCGCACCGCCCGCGGCCCGAACCGCGCGCCGGAGCGGAACTGGCAGCCGAAGTCAAACGGCGCACCCAGAACCGCAACGTCGGCGTCGATGCTGTCCCACTCCTCCACGTAAGGCTTCTTGCCAAAACTGGCGATGCCGACAAAGGGCAGGTTCAGGCGGCCGGAGTCGTACCCGTGTCCAGACATAAGCATCTTCCTTTATCTGTCTGGCGGCAGTTCAGCACAGTGCACAGCATAAAACTATTTCACATTGCTTATGCTCACATGAAAAAGTCTCATGTAATAGCTGCCGCACCGCAGGGAGGATCCGCACCATGAAGCTTCTGCGCAATACGCTGCTGGAGACCTTTGTCGCCGTCGTCGACTGCGGCGGGTTTTCTGACGCGCAATATGCGCTGGGAGTCACCCAGTCAGCGATCAGCATCCGCATCCGCGATCTGGAAACCTCGCTCGGCTACCGGGTGTGCGAGCGCGGCCGCGGCGGCTTCCGCCTGACCGAGCGCGGCGAGATCGCCTATGAAAAGGCCCGCGATATCCTGCGCAGCGCGCGCGACTTCGACGCCGAACTGCTGGAGCTGCGCGACGCCGTCACCGGCGACCTGCGCATCGGCGTGGTGGACGCGGTCAGCAGCCTGCCCGGCCTCAACCTGACCCGCGCCTTGCGGAAATTCCTCGCCCGCCCCAACGAAGTGCGGCTGGAAATCGTCGTTGCCTCCCCCGCCGACCTGACCCAGCAGCTGATCACCGGCGCCCTGCATGCGGCCATCGCACCGTTCCGCAACCAGATCGCCGACCTGGCCTATGAGGAGCTGTGCAGCGAGGAACATCGCCTTTACTGCGGCCAGGACCACCCGCTGTTCACCCTGCCGCAGCAGCAGGTCAGCCCGCAGGAAGTCGCCCAGCACCCGCTCTGCCAGCGCTCCTATGACATGCTGGTCTCCCCCGATCTCGGCAGCCCCGACCCCCAGGCGGTGGTCGCCAACATGGAGGCGATGGCGATGCTGATCGAAACCGGCCAGTACCTCGGCCCGCTGCCGGTGCATTATGCCGATGCCTGGGTGCGCGCAGGCCGGTTCCGCGAGCTCACCCACCCGCAGCTGCGCTGGCACTCCGCGTTTTGCCTCGCCACCCGGCGCAACCAGGTCCACCGGCGCGCGGTGGAGCTGTTTGTCCAGGATGTCCGCGCCGCCTGCCGGCACCGGCCCGCACCCGCCGCACAAACCTGATGATCCTGCAGACTGGAAAGCCATTGGTCCTGGGCAGCCATACCCTGGTTCAAGTCTGGGCATGGGTTGCCAATCGCGTTAACCCTGATCCGGCGCATTTTTACCAAACACAGATCAATCTTCGGAGCTATTTCATGAATTCGATTGAAAAGAACCTGGCAAGCCTTGGAGTAATACTGCCCCAAGCCCCCCGGCCCCTGGGCAATTTCGCCCCTTATCTGGTGGATGGGGAGTTTCTGTATATCTCGGGGCAGATATCCATAGCGCCAGATGGCCGGGTAATCCAAGGAAAGCTCGGCCAGGACATCGATATTGAACAAGGGATCGAAGCCGCGCGCTGCTGCGGGATCGGCATCCTGGCCCGCGCCAAAGCCGCCATCGGCGATCTCGGCAGGATCGAACGGCTCATCAAGCTGGGCGGTTTCGTGAATGCCCACCCGGATTTCTCCGACCATCCCAA
Source organism: Leisingera sp. ABM4_103 (assembly GCF_056158685.1). Taxonomy (NCBI): domain Bacteria; kingdom Pseudomonadati; phylum Pseudomonadota; class Alphaproteobacteria; order Rhodobacterales; family Roseobacteraceae; genus Leisingera; species Leisingera sp. ABM4_103. Next base: position 174,403 of record NZ_JBSWTU010000006.1, read on the forward strand.
AGCCGTGAACGGTGCGTCGGACTTCATGGTGCAGGCGTTGGGGCCGGAGAAAGCAAACCATGTGCGTTTTGCTGTCGGCAGCGCAAGCCTGCCCGCAAACGCGGCTGTTGAGATTGAGGCGGTATTCCGTATCAGGCCGGAAGCCTGACGCCGGACCCGGCCGCCTGAGTTAGGCAGTCGGCCCGTCCCTCGGTCTGGACAACTTTCGCCCCGCTGGCGCAGTATCGCGAACAGGAGCGGCGCCCGCGCCGCAGGGTGGAACCAAACCGGCCTGCCACCCGTTATACCCAGGGCGCACCTGCCCTGCGGGCCTGCGGCTTTCATACCGCCTCCGGCGCGGCTCCTGAGGAAGTGATCGGCCCGTGAATGCATTACCTGCGGCCGATGCACATTCTGTAACGGCATAAGCCGGGCGTGCGGAGCCAACCGCCGCCGAGCCCCTGAAGGAGCGATGGAGAACATGTCCCAGATATCCAGCACCGTCCTGGCGCTGCTCGAATTGCTGTCTTACCTTTTTGTATTTGCCATCGGAGCAGGCCTGTTGTGGTTGATCGTTCTGTATGTCCGCGACAAGACACAGACCGACAGCACCCTGCGCCGCAACTATCCGGTGATTGCCCGCTTCCGGTATCTGTTCGAGCACCTGGGAGAGTTTTTCCGGCAATACTTCTTTGCCCTCGACCGCGAGGAGATGCCGTTCAACCGCGCCGAACGCTCCTGGGTTTACCGCGCCGCCAAGAATGTCAACTCCACCATCGCCTTCGGCTCCACCCGTGACCTGCGGCGGCCCGGCACCGTCTATTTCGCCAATTGCCCCTTCCCGTCGCTGGCGCAGGACGCCTCGCCGCCTGCCGCCCTCACCCTCGGCCCTTATGCGCGCCACCCCTACACCACGGACTCGATCTTCAATATCTCCGGCATGAGCTATGGCGCCATTTCGGTTCCCGCGGTGCGGGCGCTCTCGGCCAGCGCCAAAAAGGCCGGCATCTGGCTCAACACCGGCGAGGGCGGCCTGTCGCCCTACCATTTGGAAGGCGGCTGCGACATCGTGTTCCAGATCGGCACCGGCAAGTTCGGCGTCCGCAAGCCCGAGGGCGGCTTTGACGAGTACAAGCTGCGCGCGGTGGCGGCCCATGAAACCGTCCGCATGTTCGAACTGAAGCTCAGCCAGGGCGCCAAGCCCGGCAAGGGCGGCATCCTGCCCGGCGCCAAGGTCACCAAGGAAATCGCCGAAATCCGCGGCCTCACCCCCGGCGAGGACGCGATCAGCCCCAACCGCCACCCGGAAATCGACTGCGTCGGCGACCTGCTGGACATGATCGCCTATGTCCGCGAGGTGACCGGCAAGCCGGTGGGCTTCAAGGCGGTGCTCGGCGCCTATGGCTTTATCGAGGGGCTGTGCCAGGAGGTCCTCTCCCGCGGCATCGAAAGCGCGCCGGACTTCATCACCATCGACAGCGCCGACGGCGGCACCGGCGCCGCCCCGATGAGCCTGATCGACAACATGGGGATGCCGCTGCGCGAAAGCCTGCCGCTGACCGTCGACGTGCTCACCCGCTATGGCCTGCGCGACCGCATCAAGGTCTGCGCCAGCGGCAAGCTGATCAACCCGTCAGAGGCCGCCTGGGCCTTCTGCGCCGGGGCCGATTTCGTCAACTCCGCCCGCGGCTTCATGTTTGCGCTCGGCTGCATCCAGGCCCTGCAGTGCAACAAGAACACCTGCCCCACCGGCATCACCACCCACAACCGCAAGCTACAGTTCGGCCTCGACCCGGCCAGCAAATCCGAACGCGTCGCCTATTACGCGAAGAACATGAAGAAAGAGGTCGGCATCATCGCCCACAGCTGCGGCGTGGCCGAGCCGCGGCTGCTGAAACGCTACCACGCGCGCATCGTGCTGGATAACGGCCGCTCCGTCTCGATGGATGAGCTGTATCCCACGCCGGAGCAGCAGCACGCCGCGCAGTAACCCGCCCCCAAGCCATTCAACCAACAGGAGCCCCCATGCCAGACACCCAATCCTCGACCCCAGCTCCATCCAAAGCCTCCGACCTGCTTGTTGCCGCACTGGAGACCGAAGGCGTCGAATACGTCTTTGCCGTCCCGGGCGAGGAAAATCTCGACCTGCTGGAATCCATGCGCACCTCCAAGATCGAACTGGTGCTGACCCGCCACGAGCAGGGCGCGGCCTTCATGGCCGCCACCTATGGCCGCCTGACCGGCAAGGCGGGCGTCTGCATGGCCACGCTTGGCCCCGGCGCCACCAATTTCGCCACCCCCGCCGCCTATGCCCATCTGGGGGCCATGCCGCTGATCATGATCACCGGCCAGAAACCGATCAAGAAATCGAAACAGGGCCGCTTCCAGATCATCGACGTGGTGGGCCTGTTCGACCCGATCTGCAAAATGTCCAAGCAGATCGTGCACGGCAACACCATCCCGGCGCTGATCCGCGAGGCCTTCCGCACCGCCGAGGAGGAACGCCCCGGCGCGGTGCTGCTGGAACTGCCGGAGGATATCGCGGCAGAGGAAACCGATACTTCCGTCCTGCAACCGCACCCGCGCCATTACGCAGTGGCAGGGGACGAGGTGCTGAACGAGGCGGCGGAGATGATCCGGGCCGCCAAGATGCCGCTGCTGCTGGTCGGGGCCGGCGCCAACCGCCGCAAGGCCCGCTCCGCGCTCTGCGATTTCACCGACCTGATCCAGATCCCCTTCTTCAACACCCAGATGGGCAAGGGCGTGGTCGACGAACGCTCGGACCTGTTCCTGGGCACCGCCGCGCTGTCGGATGGCGACTATCTGCACTGCGCCATCGAACGCGCCGACCTGATCATCAACGTCGGCCACGACGTGGTCGAAAAACCGCCCTTCTTCATGGAGGAAGGCGGCACCAAGGTGATCCATGTGAACTACAAGGCGGCGCAGGTCGACCAGGTCTATTTTCCGCAGCTGGAGGTGGTCGGCGACCTGGCCCAGTCCATCACCCGGCTGGGCAAGATCCTGGGCGGGCCGCTGGACTTCGACCGCAGCTATTTCGAGCGCGTCAAGCAGGAGACCGACGGCCATATCTCCGAAGGCGCCGATGACGCGCGCTTCCCGGTGATCCCGCAGCGGCTGGTGGCCGACACCCGCAAGGTGATGGGGGAATGCGATATCATCGCGCTGGACAATGGCATCTACAAGCTCTGGTACGCCCGCAACTACAAGGCCTACCAGCCCAACACCGTTTTGCTGGACAACGCGCTGGCGACCATGGGCGCAGGGCTGCCCTCGGCGATGATGGCGGCCAAGCTGCACCCGGACCGCCGGGTGATGGCGATCTGCGGCGACGGCGGCTTCATGATGAACAGCCAGGAGCTGGAAACCGCTGTCCGCCTCGGCCTGAACCTGGTGGTCACCGTGCTGAACGACAGCGCCTATGGCATGATCCGCTGGAAACAGGCGCACGCCGGGTTCGGGGACTGGGGGCTGGAGTTCAACAACCCCGATTTTGTCCAGTACGCAGGCAGCTACGGCGCCACCGGCCACCGGATCGAGCGCACCGAAGACCTGCTGCCCACCTTTGAAAAAGCCTTTGACGCAGGCGGCGTGCATCTGATTGATGTGCCGGTGGACTACAGCGAAAACCAGCGGGTCCTGATCGAGGAACTGGCCGCAAAGGTATGCCTGATATGAGCGAACCCATAGACGTCGTGAACCCCTTCAGCCTTGAGCGTATCGGCACGGTCGAAACCAGCGATTGGGATCAAATCGACGCCATGCTGGACACCGCGCACAACCTGTTCCGCCAGCGCGATGGGTGGCTGCCGGCCTACAAGCGGATAGATATCCTCAAGAAAACCGCCCGGCTGATGGAGGACCGCTTTGACGAGCTCGCTCTCTTGATCGCCAGCGAAGGCGGCAAGCCCCTGGTGGACGCCAAGGTCGAGGTCAAGCGCGCCATCGACGGAGTCGGGCTCTGCGTGCATGAGATCGGCCAGACGACCGGCACCGAAATCCCGATGGATTTGACCGAGGCCGGATCGGGCCGCATCGCCTTTACCCAGCGCGAGCCGATCGGCGTGGTGGTGGCCGCCAGCGCCTTCAACCACCCGCTGAACCTGATCGTGCATCAGGTCGCCCCCGCCGTCGCCACCGGCTGCCCGGTGATCGTCAAACCGGCAATGGATACGCCGCTGTCCTGCGAAACCTTCGTCGCCATGCTGCATGAGGCCGGGTTGCCGCAGGACTGGTGCCGCGATGTGGTCTGCTCCAACGCGGTGGCAGAGATGATGATCACCGACCCGCGCGTCGGCTTCTTCTCCTTCATCGGCTCCGCCCGCGTCGGCTGGATGCTGCGCTCGAAACTCGCTCCCGGCACCCGCTGCGCGCTGGAACACGGCGGCGCCGCCCCGGTGATCGTGGCCGAGGATGTGCAGATCGACGCGATGATCCCGCTGCTGGCCAAGGGCGGCTTCTACCACTCCGGCCAGGTCTGCGTCTCGGTCCAGCGCGTCTTTGCCCCCGCCGCCAGGGCCGAAGAGATCGCGCAGAAACTGGCTGAGGCCGCCAAGGCGCTGAAAGTGGGCGACGCCACCGACCCAACCGTCGACTGCGGCCCGCTGATCCGCCCGGGCGAGGTCGACCGGGTCGAGGACTGGGTGAACGAGGCGCTGGACGGCGGCGCCAGACTGCTGGCGGGCGGCAAGCGCCTGGGCGAGACCACCTACGCCCCCACCGTGCTGCTGGACCCGCCCGCGGATGCCCGCGTCTCGCAGCAGGAAATCTTTGGCCCGGTGATCTGCGTCTACAGCACCGACAGCATTCCGCAGGCGATTGAGGCCGCCAACAGCCTGCCCTATGCCTTCCAGGCCGCGGTCTTCACCCAAAGCCTTGACACCGCGATGCAGGCAGTACGCCAGCTCGATGCCACCGCGGTCATGGTCAACGATCACACCGCCTTCCGCGTTGACTGGATGCCCTTCGCCGGCCGCCGCCAGTCCGGCTACAACACCGGCGGCATCGGCTACACGATGCATGACATGACCCAGGATAAGATGGCGGTGATCAAGCTCTGACGCGGTGGTGCACCGGGCAGGCCGTCGAAAAGCCTGCCTAGGACGCCGCCGCCTGTGCCGGCTTCTCGTCCCGCGGCGGGATACCGAATTTGCGGGCATATTCCCGGCTGAACTGGGTCGGGCTTTCATAGCCCACGTCGTACGCCGCCGAGGCCACCGATTTCCCGCCGCTCATCAGCAGGCGGCGCGCCTCCAGCAGGCGCAGCTCCTTCTGGTATTGCAGCGGCGTGGTGGAGGTGAGCGACTTGAAATGCTCGTGGAAGGTCGACTGGCTCATCCCCGCCGCGGCGGCCAGCTCTGCCACCGCGATCGGCGCCTTGTAGCCGGTGCGGATCAGCGCAATCGCCTTGGAAATCCGGCTGGCCGGGCTTTCGTGCAGCAGCAGCTGCCGAAGCATCCCGCCGTGCTGGGCCCGCAACAGCCGGAAATGGATCTCCTTGAGCACCAAAGGCGCAAGCGCCTGCACCTCCACCGGGTCCTGCGACAGCCGGAACAGCCGCGCCATCGCATCGGTCAGCGCCGTGTCGCTGTCCGCCACGCTCATCGAATGCGTGCCCCGCTGCTGCCCCTCCGCCGCGCCGATCTCATCATAAAGGCTGCGCGCGGTGGCCAGATCCAGCCGCAGCGCCAGCGAGACATAGGGCTTCTCTGGTGCAGCTTCGATCACCCCGGCCGTGACCGGCAGCGCGTGGCTGACGATCAGCGACATGCCCGCGCCGTATCGGATCACCCGGTCCTCCAGATGCGCTTCCTTGGCGCCTTGCAGCACCAGGCACATGACCGGCTCATAGACCATCGCCTGAAACGCGGTCGGGGTCTCGCGGCAAAAGGCAAACAGCCCGTCGACCCCGGTCTCGCACCCGTCTTCCGGCGCGCCTTTTTCGCGGACAAAGGCGGCAACGTCGTCGATCAGATCCTGCGGCACCATGGGCGGTCCTCCTCTTCGCCCTGAATATAGGCGGGCGGCGGCGGCGAAAGAACCGCAATTCCCGGCCCGCCGGAGGATCAGGCAGATCATCCGGAGGATCAGGCAAGGCAATCCGTCCCGCGCGCCCTACCTTTTGCTGCAACAAACACAGCCGGGGCGGCGGCAAGCCCTGGCGGCACAACGCTTCCGGGAGGACATCTCATGTACAAAGACGCGATTGCAGCAGGCGGCGTGGCGGTGGTGACCGGCGGCGCCAGCGGAGTTGGATTTGCGGCAGCAGAACGGTTTGCCCAGGCCGGGCTGGGGGTGGTGCTGGCCGACCTGCCGGGCGAGGCGCTGGACCAGGCAGCCGAAAAGCTGCGCAGCCAGGTGAAGGCCGGCGCGCCGGTGCTGGCGGTTCCAACCGACGTCAGCAAGCCGCAGGACCTCACAGCCTTGGCCGATGCGGCCTTTGACGCGGGCGAGGTGGCTGTGCTGATGAACAACGCAGGCATCGCCCGCCCCTCCGGCAGCTGGGAAGAACCGGACGCCTGGCGCGCGATGATCGAGGTGAACCTCTTTGGCGTTCTGAACGGTGTGCAGGCCTTCCTTCCCCGGATGATCGGCGCCGCGCGCCCTGCGGTAGTGGTCAACACCGGCTCTAAACAGGGCATCACCACACCGCCGGGCAACCCGGGCTACAATGTCTCCAAGGCTGGCGTGAAGGTGCTGACGGAGATGCTGGCCCATGACCTGCGTCAGGCCGATGCGCCCATCACCGCGCATCTGTTCGTGCCCGGTTTTACCTATACCGGCATGATCGCCAGCTTCATGCCGGAAAAACCCGCCGCCGCCTGGACCTCAGAACAGACGGTGGACCACCTGCTGACCCGCATGGCGGCGGGCGATTTCTATATCCTCTGCCCGGACAATGACGTCACACCGGGCCGCGACCGCCGCCGGGTCACCTGGGCCTTGGGCGACATCCTGGAAAACCGACCGGCCCTGTCGCGCTGGCATCCCGATTACGCCGATGCCTTTGCCGACTTCGAAAAATCCTGAACCTGTCATTCCAGCCAAGGGGAGGCCCCATAGCCATGGCAATTTCATTGAAACTCAACGGCCAGACGCATCAGGTCGAGGCCGACCCCGGAACCCCGCTGCTGTGGGTGATCCGGGATGAATTGAAGCTGACCGGCACCAAGTTCGGCTGCGGCGTGGCCGCCTGCGGCGCCTGCACCGTGCATCTGGACGGGGAGCCTGTGCGCTCCTGCCAGACCTATGTCGAGGACGCCGAGGGCGCCGAGATCACCACCATCGAAGGCTTGAACTCCAAGGTGTCCAAGGCCGTGCAGGACGCCTGGGTCGAACTGGACGTGGTGCAATGCGGCTACTGCCAATCGGGCCAGATCATGTCTGCCGTGGGGCTGCTTAGCGAAAACCCCAAGCCATCGGCGGAAGAGATCGACAGCTACATGAACGGCAACGCCTGCCGCTGCGCTACCTACCAGCGCATCCGCGCCGCGATCCAGCGCGCATCCGAAATGATGGAGGCCTGATATGACCCTCAACACCTCCCGCCGCGGCTTCCTCGCATCCGCTGCCGCCGCCGCTGCCGTCCTATATGTCGGCGTCCGCCCCAACGGCGCTCTGGCCGCAGGCGCCGCGCCGGCGCAGCTGAACCCCTTTGTGAAGATCAGCGCAGACGGCACCGTCACCGCAATCGTCAAGCACTTCGAGAAGGGCCAGGGCCCGGCCACCGGCCTCACCACCCTGATCGCCGAGGAGCTGGGCGTCTCAATGGAAGACATCCAATACGAGTTCGCGCCCTCCGACGCTTCGCGCTATGCCAACCTGGCGTTCGGCCAGATGCAGGGCACCGGCGGCTCCACCGCGATGGCCAATTCCTTTATGCAATACCGCCAGGCCGGGGCCGCCGCGCGTGAGATGCTGATCAAGGCCGCGGCTGAGGCCTGGGGCGCAGACGCCGCGGAGCTGACGCTGGAGGATGGCGTCATCAAGGGCGCAGGCCAAGAGGCGCCGCTGGCAGAGTTTGTCGCCGCCGCCGCGCAGATGGAGGCCCCGGCAGAGCCGCGGCTGAAGGAGCCCAGCGAATTCCGCCTGATCGGCAATGCCTCGGTCAAGCGCAAGGACTCCCTGCCCAAGACCAACGGCACCGCGATGTATGCGATGGACCTGCATCTGCCGGACCAGATGGTTGCCGTCATCATCCGCAGCCCGCGGATGGGCGGGCTGGCCAACGGGTTTGACGATGCTGGTACCAAGGAGGTCAAAGGCTATTTCCGCGCGGCCCTGCTGCCCAACCAGGCAGGTGTCGCAGTTTATGCCGAGGACACATGGGGCGCCTTCCAGGCCCGCGATGCAATCACCGTGGACTGGGATTTCGCCAACGCCGAAAACCGCAGCTCGGACCAGATCCGCGAAGAACTGCTGGCCGCGGTGAACGCAGAGCCGGAGTATAACGTGACCGGCGCGGACCAGGCCGCCACCACAGAGCAGATAGAAGGGGCGGCGCAGGTGGTGGAGCAGACCTTCTACTTCCCGCTGCTGGCGCACGCGCCGATGGAGCCGCTCACCTGCACCATCGAGGCCGATGAAGACGGCGGCGTCACCCTGCACGACGGCTGCCAGTTCCCCTCCGGCCCGCATATGGCGATGGCGCAGATCTTCCAGCTGCCGATGGAGAAGGTCCGCATCAACACGATGTTTGCCGGCGGCTCCTTCGGCCGACGCGCCACGCCGACGGCGGATTACCAGGTGGAGGCGGCGCTGGCCTTTGCCCTGACCGACCGCTCGCGCCCGGTGAAACTGGTCTGGTCGCGCGAGGATGACATCACCGGCGGCTATTACCGCCCCGCCGTGGCGCACCGGGTGCGGGTGGGCCTGGACGCGGAGGGCAACATCACCGGCTGGGACCACCGCATCGCCGCGCAATCTATCCTCAAGGGCACCGCGTTTGAGAGCATGATGGTGCACGGCGGTGTCGATCACAGCTCGGTCGAGGGCGTAGCGGACACCCCCTACAGGATCCCGGGGCAGTTCACCGGGCTCACCGACGTGGCCAAGGCGACCTCCGTCCTGTGGTGGCGCTCAGTCGGGCACACCCACACGGCCTATGTGATGGAGGTGATGATGGACGAAGCCGCCCGCGCTGCCGGCCGCGACCCGGTGGAGTTCCGCCTCGCCCTGCTGGAGGGCGGCGGCGCCGATCAGCAACGGCTGGCGGGCGTCCTGAAACTGGCCGCCGACAAGGGCGGCTGGGGCAGCGCGCCGGAGGGCCGCAGCCAAGGCATCGCCGTCCACAAAAGCTTTGGCAGTTACGTGGCTGAGCTGGTGGAGATCTCCGGCAATACCGATGACGGGGTGAAGATCGAAAAGGTCACCTGCGCGGTGGATTGCGGCATCGCGGTCAACCCGGATGTGATCAAGGCGCAGATGGAAGGCGGCATCGGTTACGGCCTGGGCCATGCCATGCGCAACGAGATCACCCTGACCGAAGGCGTCGTCGATCAGTTCAACTTCCCGGACTATGAGCCGCTGCGGATCGGCGATATCGGCGCCATCGAGGTGCATATCGTGCCCTCTGCCGAGATGCCAACCGGCGTGGGCGAGCCCGGCACCCCGCCCTCGGCCCCGGCGCTGGCCAATGCCATCGCGGCGGACGGCCCGCGGGTGACAGAGCTGCCGATGAACCTGAACGGCGTCAGCTTCGCCTGAGCCGCTCCCCGCACCGGGCAAGTGGCCTGGTGCGGGAAATTCCGGTTGAAGCAAAGGGATTTGACTGCCCCGCCGCTCAGACCAGCCCCATGCCAATGGCGGAGTGCGGGGTGATCCCGAGATCGGCAAATCCCGCCATCGTCTCCCCCACGGTATTGTCCTGCTCCATAAGGGCGATCTGCGCCTGGGTCACCGGCGGCCGCGGCAGCAGCGACAGCGGCGCCGCGCCCGCCCGCCACAGCGCAAAGGGCACCGGCAGCAGCAGGCGCCGGCGGCCGGAGCGGGCGGCCAGCCGCCGCAGGATTTCCCGGTAGGTGAAAACATCCGGCCCGCCCAGTTCAAACACCTTGCGGGGCGCCCGCGCGCCATCCAGGATCCGGCAGATGGCTTCGGCCACGTCGCCCGCCCATACTGGCTGCAGCCGCGTACGCCCGCTGCCGAACAGCGGGATCACCGGCAGGTGATCGACGATCTTCTGCAGATCGCCGAAAAAGGCGCCGCTGCGGCTGAACATCACGCTGGGCCGCAGGACGATGGCGCCAGGGCAGACGCTGCGCACGGCGGCCTCACCCTCAGCCCGGGCCCGCACATAGGCGGAGGGCGATTGCAGGCTGGCGCCAATCCCGGAAATGTGGACCAGCTGCTGAACACCGCTGTCACGCGCCAGCCGGGCGATCTGCCGGGCGGCATCGGTGTGCACATCCTGAAAGCTCTGCTGGCGGGTTTCGGCATAAAACCCGATGCAATTGACCACAGCCGACGCCCCCTCCAGCGCCCGCGCCAGCGAGTCCGGGTCCTCGAGATCCATGCCCACCAGCCGGACCCCGCTATCCCAGCTGCTGCGATAAGAAGCGGCTGCATCCGGCGACCGGGTTCCGGCGCTGACCGGGCAGCCGCGGTCCTGCAGCCGGCGCACCACCCGCTGGCCGAGAAACCCGGTGCCGCCAAGCACAATAACATTCCGGACGCTGGTCTTCATGGCGAATTGCCCCGCGTTAGCCCGTGCAACTGACGCGGACCGCTGCCGGCCCCGTCCCGCCACAGGCCAGCCCGGGCGGCACACACGCCCGGGCGGAACAACCCATAGCTGCGCCATCACATAGCGCGGCGAGCCGCCTAGGCCACCGCCGGCGTGAATTGCAACCCGGCTGGCCTCAGACGCGGTCTAAAGACACTCCTCCCTTCCTCTTGCCGGAAATATTCTCGGGGGAGCGCGAGGGGGCAGACAGCCCCCTCGCTTCGGCGGTCATTTTTTGAGGTTGGTCCAGATCTGGTCGTAAACCGCCTGGGTCTGCTGGTCGCAGACCTCGATAAACACGCCCTGGCCCGCTGCCGCAGGTGGGTTGCGTTCCGGCAGCGCAGCCAGGTCCGCGTCCAGATAGGCTTCAGTCCCGGCCACGCCTGCATTGTACTGGGCATAGTTGGTGACCGCGGCGATATTCTCAGGCTGCAACAGGAAATCCATGAATTTCAGCGCATTCTCCCGGTTCGGCGCGTCTTTCAGCAGCACCACATTGTCCATCCAGACAACATAGCCCTCCTTGGGGAAGGCATATTCCACATTGGCCCCTTCGGCGCGCGCCTTGGCGGAAAAGCCGTCGTAGATCATCCCCGCAGCGGCATCGCCGGAGACCAGCACCTCCTTGGCAGTGTCGGAGTTGAACGAGGCCCAATGCTGCTTGGCCCCCTGCAGCATCGCATTCAGCGCCTTCAGCTGGTCGCGGTCGGTGGAGCACTGGGGGATGCCCAGATGCAGCGATCCCAGCGCCATCATCTCACCCTGGCTGTCCAGCACGTTGATCTTGCCCGACAGCTCTGCCGGCGGCTCGAACAGGATGCCAGTGGTCAGGATATCGCCGCCATAGGCGTCGCGGTTTACCGCAAAGGCGGTCGAGCCCCACTGGTAGGGAATGGAATGCGCCCGGCCCGGGTCAAAGCCGGGGTCGGCCCATTCCGGTGCGATGTTGCCCTTGTTGGCCAGCTCACCGTCGCCGATGGTGTCCAGCAGGCCCTCACCAGCCATGATCTTGACCATGTAATCGCCCGGCACCGCCAGGTCATAGGTGCCCATGCCGCCCGCCTTCAGCGTCGCCAGCATGGATTCATTGGAGTCATAGGTGTCCATCGTCACTTTGATGCCGGTCTCGGCGGTGAACTTCTCCAAAAGCTCCTGCGGCATGTATTCGAACCAGTGGTACAGCACCAGCTTGCCCTCGGCGGCGGCGGCATTGGCAGCGAGGCTCAGCGCAAGCGCGGCGGCGCTGGATTTCAGCAGGGTTTTCATGAGGTTCCTCCCGTTTTGGATCATTTATTGCTGTCGGATTTGCTGACGAAGTAGCTGATGGTGACCATCACCACCGAGACGCTCAGCAGCATGGTCGAGATCGCCATGATGTTGGGTTTGATGCCCTGCTTGACCGACCCGAAGATCGCGGTGGGCAGGGTCTCGACGCCCGCGCCCTTGACGAAATTGGTGATGATGAAGTCATCCAGCGACACAATGAAGGCCAAGAGAAAGCCGGAGATGATGCCCGGCGCCATCAGCGGCATCAGGATCTTGGTGAAGGCCTGCCGCCGGGTGGCGTAAAGGTCCATCGCCGCCTGCTCGAAGCTGTCCTCGATCCCCTGCATCCGGGCCGAGATCGGCAGATAGGCAAAGGGGATGCAGAAGGCGATATGGGCGACCAGGATGGTCAGGTAGCCGCGGGTGAAGCCGATGGCGTTGAAGAAGATCAGCGTGGCCACTGCGGTCACGATCTCCGGCACCATCAGCGGCAGCGAGATCAGGCCAAAGGACACTGTGCGCATCTTGAACTGGCCGCCGCGCACCATGGCGGTGGCTGCCAATGTGGCAATCATCGTGCTGGCGGTGGCCGCCATGATGGCGATGGTGAAGCTGTTGAAGGCCGCACTCTTGAACTTGGCGCTTTCCGGTCCGGTGAACACGTCCGCGTACCAGCGGAATGACAGACCTTCCCAGTTGGTGATCGAAGCGGAGGCGTTGAAGCTGTAGATGGTGACGATCACCAGAGGGGCGTACAGCACCACCAGGCACAACAGGGTGACCGAGCGGAAGCCTTTGTAGGCTTTGATATTTTCATTCACATGCGCCATGGCTCATTCCCCTGCCTTGTCTGCTTTGGCCTGCTGGCGGGCGGAGAACATCAGGATGATCAGCACCATGGTCAGCAGGATCATCGAAGCCGCTGCGCCAAAGGGCCAGTTGCCGGCGTTGCCCTTGAACTGCTCCTCGATCAGCGAGCCGATCATGAAGTTCTTGGCCCCGCCCAAGAGATCCGGCGCCAGGAAGGAGCCCATCGACGGCACGAACACCAGGATGCAGCCCGCCACCACGCCCGGTTTCACTGCAGGCAGCACGATGCGGCGCAGGGTGGTCCATTTGCTGGCATAAAGGTCTGCCGCCGCCTCGGAGAGCGAGAAGTTGTAGCGCTCCACCGCGGCATAAATCGGCAGCACCATGAACGGCAGGTAGGAGTAGAACAGCCCCAGCTGCACCGCAAAGTTGGTGTTGACGATATGGATGGGAGAGTCGATCAGCCCGGTGCCGATCAGGAAGTCATTCAGCGGCCCCTGATCGCGCAGCAGGAATTTCATGCTGACGGTGCGGATCAGCAGATTCACCCAATAGGGAATGGTGATCAGGAACACCCAGACGGGCCGCACGTTTTCCGGCCGCGTGGCGATGAAATAGGCAGTGGGGAAGCCGATCAGAAGGCTGAGCAGCGTCGCCGCCCCGGCCTGCCAGATCGAACGCCAGAAGATGGTGATATAGGTCCACTCGAGCTTCGGCGGCTCATCCCCGAACAGCCCGCGGTCAAAGAAGAACTGATCGTAAGCCGCGAGTGAAGGTTCCCAGATCACCCCGCCGCGGAACTCCTTGGTCAGGAAGGAATAGATCAGCATCATGCAGACGGGACCCAGCACAAAGATGCCGAGCACCGCCCAGGACGGCAGCAGCAGCCAGCCGCGGGCGTCCTTGTAGGTGTCTGCGCGGGCTGAGCCGCCGCTTGCTGCGCCTGCTGCCATCAGTCCATCAGGAGGCGCCCGGCCCCCAGCTCCATGTTGACGAAAATCTCGCTGCCCGGCTCAAAGATCCGCTTGTTGCCGCGGTCGGAATTGGAGGTGCGCACGATGAACTGCGGTCCCTCGGCCAGATCGACCAGCGTGCTGATGTCGGTGCCGACAAAGATGTTCTCGGCAACCCGGCCCTTGAGGCTCTCGGCCTCCACCGGCACGTCGGACATGAACAGGCGTTCAGGCCGCACCGACATATGCACCTTGGCGCCTGCGCCGATGCCGTCCACCGAATTGCAGGTCAGCGCATGACCGCCGCCAAAGTGGCAGACCGCGCGGCCGTTCATCACCTGATCGACAGACACCTCCAACAGGTTGGTTTCCCCGATGAAATCCGCCACGAACATGTTGCGCGGCTGCTCATAGATCTCGGTCGGGGTGCCCAGCTGCTGCATCTCGCCCGCCGACATCACCGCTATGCGGTCGGACATGGTCAGCGCTTCCTCCTGGTCGTGGGTCACGAAGATGAAGGTGATCCCGGTTTCCCGCTGCAGGTGCTTCAGCTCAAGCTGCATGGCTTTACGCAGCTTCAGGTCCAGCGCCGACAGCGGCTCATCCAGAAGCAGGACTTTAGGCTGTGGCGCCAGCGCACGCGCCAGCGCCACACGCTGCTGCTGGCCGCCTGAGAGCTGGGACGGCTTGCGGGCAGCGAATTGCGACAGCTGGACCAGCTCCAGCATCTCGCCCGCACGTTTGCGGGCGGCGGATTTGGACTTGCCGCGCATCTCCAGGCCAAAGGCCACGTTGTCCAGGATCGTCATATGCGGGAACAGCGCATAGTTCTGGAACACCGTGTTCACCGGCCGCTGATGCGGCGGCAGGCTTTCGATCTCGTCGCCGAACAGCAGGATCTCGCCCTCGGTCACATCCTCGAAACCCGCGATCATCCTGAGCAGCGTGGTCTTGCCGCAGCCCGAAGGCCCCAGCAGAGTGAAGAACTCATTGTCCTTGATGGTCAGCGAAATGCGCTTGAGGGCGGTGAAATCCCCATAGCGTTTGACCGCATTGCGCACATCAATCGCATCTGTCTTGTTGCCGGGCACTTGCGCCTCCCCGTCTGCCGCGTTTCGTTTGATCCAGCATAGGAAGGCCCGGGGGCTGCACTAAGAATTGACTCCCTCAGCAAATGTTAGTCTTTGCCTAATCTTTCTTACTTGTTCAAAATCAATATCTTACAGCACCCCTCTTCGGCTTTGCCTGCCCCTAAGCCTTGCGGCGGAAACCGTGTCTTTGGCCTGCGCGCAGGTACCGCTAAGCTGGGGGCGGCATTCCCAACAGCGAAACGGTGAGTCAATGCACGGAACGCGCACGGAACGAGACACGATCGGGCAGGTGGACCTGCCCGCAGACAGCCTGCACGGCATCCAGACAGAGCGGGCGCGGCAGAACTTCCCGATCACCGGTGTTCCGCTGTCGCATTTCCCGGCGCTGGTGCGGGCCTTGGCGATGGTGAAATCCGCCGCCGCCCGCGCAAATGCGGAAACCGGCGGGCTGGCACAGGACAAGGCCGCCGCGATCACCGCGGCCTGTGCGGAGATCATCTCCGGGCAGCATCATGAGCATTTCAGCGTGGACATGATCCAGGGCGGGGCCGGCACCTCCACCAACATGAATGCCAATGAGGTGATCGCCAACCTGGCCCTGATGCAGATGGGCCACCGACCGGGCGATTACGCGCATCTGCACCCCAATGACGACGTGAACCACGGCCAGTCCACCAATGACGTCTACCCGACCGCCATCCGGCTGGCGGTTCTGGCCAGCACCGCGCCGCTGTGCGAGGCGCTGCACAGGGTGCAGCAAGCCTTTGACGAACGCGGCCGGGCCTTCGACGGCATCGCCAAGGTGGGCCGCACCCAGCTGCAGGACGCGGTGCCGATGTCCTTGGGGGTGGAGTTCGCCTCCTTTGCCGTCACCGTGGGCGAGGATATCGACCGGCTGCGCGATGTCAGCCGGCTGCTGACCGAAGTGAACCTGGGCGGCACCGCCATCGGCACCTGCGTCAACGCGGAGCCCGGTTATGCGCCGCTGGCGCTGCGCTGCCTGTCGGAGCTGTCCGGGTTTGAGCTGACCCAGGCGGGCCACCTGATCGAGGCGTCCTCCGACCTCGGCGCCTTTGTCACCTATTCCGGCGTCCTGAAGCGGGTGGCGGTGAAGCTGTCGAAGATCTGCAACGATCTGCGGCTTTTGTCCTCCGGCCCGCGCGCGGGAATTGGCGAGATCACCCTGCCCGCGGTGCAGGCGGGGTCCTCGATCATGCCGGGCAAGGTCAACCCGGTGATCCCGGAGGTGGTCAACCAGGTCTGCTACCAGGTGATCGGCAATGACCTGACCATCACCATGGCCGCCGAGGCCGGGCAGTTGCAGCTGAACGCGATGGAGCCGGTGGTGGCCTATAACTTGCTGGAATCCATCCGCATTCTGAAGAATGCCATCGAAGTCCTGACAGAGAAATGCGTGAAGGGGATCACCGCCAACGAGGACCGCTGCGCCGCGCTGCTCGACAACAGCCTGGTGCTGGCCACAGCCCTGGCCCCGTACCTGGGCTATGACGCCGCCGCAAAGATCGCCAAGGAAGCCCTGGCCAGCGGCCGCAGCCTCCGCGAGGTGCTGGCGGAATCCGGGAAATTGTCAGCTGACAAAACCGAGCAAATTTTAACGGCTGCGGCCATGCTGAAAGAGCCGGAGCGTTAAGCTCCGGCCTCAGCCGGTCAGGTCTTCCAGGATCCGGTCCATCATCGCATCGCAGGCGGCCAGCTGGCTCAGCTCCAGATACTCGTCCGGCTTGTGCCCCTGCCCCGCCATCGAGCCGGGACCGCAAACCACGGTGGGAATGCCGAGCTGGGCAAAGAACCCCGCCTCGGTGCCAAAGGCCACCTTGGTGGAGCGGTTGCTGCGGGCGAGTTTCCGGGCATAGGCCACCACTGGGCTGTCCGGCGGCACGTCAAGGCCGGGGTAGGCGTTGTGCTGCTCCACTTCGATGCGCGCCTCCGGCGCCGGGTAGCGGGCGCTGACCATTTCCGCTGCGGCTTCAATCCGGGCCAGAATGTCTTCGGCACGGTCGGCGGCGAGGTGGCGGTATTCAAACGTCAGCTCAGCCCGGTCCGGCACGATGTTAAGCGCGGTGCCGCCGGACATTTTGCCTGCGTGCACAGTGGTATAGGGCACATCATAGGCCGCATCCCGCGCGCCGTTGGCGGCGAAATCCGCCTGCAGCGCGCGCAGTTCGGACAGGAAGTCCGCTGCCAGATGCAATGCGTTGGTGAATTCCGGCGCAAGGGCCGAATGGCCGCTCTGGCCGTGGCAGACGGCGCGCAGGGCGGCCTTGCCCTTGTGGCCGGTGGCCACCTGCATCTCCGTCGGCTCCCCCACGAAACAGGCGCGCGGGCTGCCGGTCAGCGGCGCCAGACGCTCCAGCATCTCTTGAATGCCAACGCAGCCGATTTCCTCGTCATAAGACAGGACAATCTTCAAAGGTTCTTTCAAATCCGCCGTTGCCGCCCGGCCGGCCAATGCCAGAATACTGGCCACATAGCCCTTCATGTCGGTGGTGCCGCGGCCATAGACGCACTCGCCTTCGCGGGTCAGGCGGAAGGGGTCGCGGGTCCAGTCCTGCCCGTCCACCGGCACCACATCGGTATGCGCCGACAACAGAACCCCCGGCCCCGCCGGGCCTTTTTCGGCATAAAGCCCCGTTTTCGAACCATCCGGCGACGGGATGCGCGTCACCGCAAAGCCGTGACTGGTCAGGACGCCCTCCGCATAGGCGGCCAGATCCAGGTTGGAGTTGCGGCTGACCGTGTCAAAGCCGGTTAGCCGCTCCAGGATCTCCAGCGTCCTGGCAAGGTCAGTCAAGCCGGAACCCGATCTTGAGGCCGACCTGGTAGTGGGCGACCTTGCCATCCTCGACATGGCCGCGGATCTCGCCCACCTCAAACCAGCCAATGTGGTCGATCGTCTTGGACGCCCGGGCAATCGCCCCGCTCACCGCGTCCTCGATGCTGCTGGCGGAGCTGCCCACCACGTCGACTGTCTTATAAACTGCGTCACTCATCACCTTTCTCCTTACTCTGCGGCCAGCTCGGTGATCTCGCGGCGGAACGGCAGCGCATCGCCGATGTCCGGCCCGTCCAGCTCCCGCGCATAGCGGTGGCCTGCGTAAGTTGCCCACGCAATCGGCCCCGGCGCGTTCGCATCACCAATCAGTTTGACCGATTTGATGCCTGCGTCCAGCCATTCCGCTTGGCGGGTGAGGAGGTTTTCATAAAGGGCGTCGTTGCCAATGCGCGAGGCGACCATCACCACCGCGTCCGCCTCGATATTCCAGGTGCGGTCGGTGTAGGTGCAGTTGCTGACCACGTGACCGGCGTGGATTTCGGTAATGCCCTGATTGAGCACGATTTCCACCCCGGCCTCGACCAGGCGCGGGTGGATGGCCACCTGCTCCAGCGTGTTGTTGGTCCAGTCGCTGACATAAGCCGACGGTGTGACCAGCGTCACCTGCGCACCCCTCGAGGCCAAAAGCTCGGCCAGAACCCCGCCCATGTAGTAATGATCATCGTCATAGACCACCACGCGGCCTTCGGGGATGGTGCCGTCCATCAGGTCGTCAGGGGTATAGACCTTGGCGCCCTCGGCAACCGGCATCGGCACCACATGCTGTCGGGAGACCCCGTCGCGGCGCCAAGCGGAGCCGGTGGCGATGCAGACGTTCTCAAACCCGAACTCCAGGATGCTGTCCGCATCCAGCGGGCTTTCGCGGTAGATCTCCACATTCGGGCGCTGGCTCAGCTGATAGTCGCGGTAGTCGACCACACGGCCCCAGGCGTTGAGACCCGGCAGCTGGCGCTCGCGGGTCACCCGCCCGCCGATCACGTCCTTGGCCTCGGCCACCGCCACGTCATAGCCGCGGCGGCACAGCGCCCAGGCGGCCTCCAGGCCCGCCGGGCCGGAGCCGACCACCAGCACGTTGGAGCTGCTGCCCTTGGTGTTCATCTTCTCCGGATGCCAGCCCTTGCGCCATTCCTCCATGAAAGTCGGGTTCTGGGTGCAGCGGCTGATCGACATGGTCATGTCGCCGGTGATGCAGATGTTGCAGCCGATGCATTCGCGGATGTCCTCGATGCGGCCTTCCTCGATCTTCTTGGGCAGGAAGGGGTCGGCAATCGACGGGCGTGCGCAGCCGATGAAGTCCAGCGTTCCGGATTTCACCATCTTGGCCATCACGTCCGGGCTGGTGAAGCGGCCGACGCCGACGATTGGCTTGTCCGTCAGCTCATGAATGCCGCGCACCAGCTGCTCCTGCGCGGCTTCCTCCTTGAAGCGGCTCGGGCCGGAGCAATCCTCCCACGTCCCCTGTGCCAGGTCCCAGAGATCCGGCAGGTCCTTGTTCATCTCGATATAATCGCGCACCTCAGCGTTGGAGAAACCGAGTTCGCCGATGGTTTCATCCAAGGAAACCCGCAGGGTGATCGCCATAGTGTCCCCGACCGCATCACGCATGTCCGCGATAACTTCCTGGCTGAACCGCGCCCGGTTCTCCAAGGAGCCGCCGTATTCATCCGTACGCTGGTTGGTCGCGCGGCTCAGGAAGTGCTGGAAAATGCCGAACCCATGTGCGCCATACAGGCAGATCAGGTCAAAGCCCGCCGCCTTGGACCGTTTCGCCGCATTCACGAACCAGCGGCGCAGGTCCTTGATGTCCTGCTTGTCCAGCGCGCGGGCCTGCACCGGGTCGTTGGTGAAGGTGCGGATTGGCAGGGCGGAGGGCGCCAGCGGCACCTCCTTGGAATAAAGGTTCGGGCCGTTGATCCCGGAATAGGCCAGCTGGATCCCGGCCAGCGCGCCGTGGGTCTTCATCTTTTCCGACATCCGGCGCAGCTGCGGAATATCCTTGTCCTCCCACAGGCGCAGTTCGATGAACGGGGTGATTTCCGAAGTGTGATGCATCTCGCACTGTTCGGTGAAGATCACCCCCCAGCCGCCCTCGGCCTTGATGCCCCGCATCGCCGCCGCAGCAGAGGGGTCGCGATAGCCGCCGCCGTTGCAGTGCGGCACCTGGTAAAACCGGTTCTTGGCTGTGAGCGGGCCGATCTTCATCGGCTCGAACAGAATATCATAGCGGGGATCGCGCAATTTCCATCTCCTTCGTGCAAGAGTGCCCAAAGGGTACAGGACCGGGCCAAAGGCGAAAGTTGCGCTTGCGGAAGCATTGATTAGCCTGCCGCTAAGCCGGTGGCCTAGCCCTGGGGCGCGGCGTTCAGCCCCGGCAGCGCGCCGTCCTTCACCAGCTCCGCGCAATGCTCGACGAAGGAACGGATGGTGATCGAATTCTCCGAGTCCGGCGCCATCAGCAGCCCCATCCGCATCGGCCGCAAATCGCCCTTCAGCGGGATAAACTTCAGCGTCTTGCCATCGGGGGACTGGTCATTGACCGGGCGGATATTGGCAATCGAATAACCGTAGCCATTGGCCACAAGGCTGCGCATCACCGCCATATCGCGGGTGCGCTCGGCCACGTTGGGCTTGATCCCGGCCTCATGAAAGAACGACAGAAAATATTCCGCGCTGAACGGCAGGTCCAGCAGCACCATCGGATGCTCGCGCAGCTCCTTCACCGTGACCTCGGGCAGATCCGCCAGCGGATGGCCCTCGCCCACCAGCGCATAGGGCGGCAGCTCCGCCAGGGTGACAAAGCGCAGATCCGCCGGAATATCCAGGTTGTAGGTCAGCGCAATGTCCAGCTCCGCCCGCCGGATGCCGCTGAAGATCGCCGCCTGGTCCAGTTCGATCTGGCGCACGTTCACATCCGGATACCGGTCCTCGAACCCACGCCGCACTGCAGGCAGCACCACTTGGGCAAAGGTCACCAGGCAGCCGATTGCCAGCGGCCCCCGCACCTGGCCGGAGATATCGCCTGCGATGTCCATCAGCCGGTCGGCCTCCCGCAGCACGGTGCGGGCCTGCTCCAGCATCACCCGCCCCGCCTGGGTCAGCGCCAGCCCCTGGGCGTGCTGGCGCACGAACAGCGGCAGCCCGAATTCCTGCTCCAGCTGGGCAATCGCCGCCGAAATCGACGGCGACGACACATTCACCTTCTCCGAGGCCAGCGCGATCGAGCCCGCCGCCCCCACGGCCACAAAATACTCCAGCTGGCGCAGCGTGTATCTGACTGGCAAGGGCAGGCTCTCCCGGGGCTTGGCGGATCAGGCTTTGTACTTGATCCAGGTGGTTTTCAGGGCAGTGTACTTCTCCAGCGAGTGCAAAGACAGATCCCGCCCGAAGCCGGACTGCTTCATGCCCCCGAACGGCGTCTGCGCCGACAGCGCGTCCACCGTGTTGACCGAGACTGTACCCACATGCAGCTTGTCCGCCACCCGGCAGGCGCGGCTGAGGTTGTCTGTCCACACCGAGGCTGCCAGCCCGTAAATCGAGTCATTGGCCATGGCGACGGCCTCCTCCTCGCTGTCAAACGGGATCACCGACAGGACGGGGCCAAAGATCTCATCCCGTGCCAAAGGGTTATCGTGGCGCACGTCATCAAAGATCGTCGGCTGCACAAAGCAGCCCTTGCCATCCACGGTGACGCGCTCACCGCCTGCCACCAGATTGGCTGAGGCCTTGCCCGCCTCAACGAAGCGCATGATGCCCTCGGTCTGCTTTTCATCCACGATGGCGCCCATTTCCGAGGCCGGATCCAGCGGATCACCCGGCTGGGTTGCCTCGGCCCGGGCAATCAGCCTCTCGACAAAGGCGTCCTTGATCGAACGCTCCACATAAAGCCGTGAGTTGGCCGAACAGACCTCGCCCTGATTGAAGAAGATGCCAAAGGCAGCCATGTCCGCAGCCGCATCCAGATCCTCGCAATCGGCAAACACCAGGTTCGGGCTTTTGCCGCCGGTCTCGGGCCAGACCTGTTTGAGGTTCGACTGGCCGGAATACTGCATGAACATCTTGCCGATGGCGGTGGAGCCGGTGAAGGCGAGGCAGTCCACGTCCATATGCAGCCCCAGCGCCTTTCCCGCGGTGGCGCCAAAGCCCGGCACCACGTTGAAGACACCGTCCGGCACCCCGGCCTCCGCCGCCAGCTCCGCCAGCCGCAGCGCGGACAAAGGAGACTGCTCCGCCGGTTTCAGCACCACGGAGTTGCCCGCCGCCAGCGCCGCCGCCGCCTTCCAGGTCGCCATGTCGAGCGGGAAGTTCCAGGGCGTCACCGCCCCAACGACGCCCAAGGGCACGCGGGACACCAGCGCCAGATCGCCCGGCCCGGTCGGCGCCACCTCGTCATAGACCTTGTCGATGGCCTCGGCATACCATTGGAAGAAATGCGCAGATCCGGGCGCGTCGATTGTCACCGCATCGGTCACCAGCTTGCCCATGTCCAGGGAGTCCAGCAGCGCCATCTCCTCCAGGTTTTCCCGGATCAGACCGGCGAGCCGCAGCAGCACCGCCTTGCGGTCCCCCGGCGCCATCCGCGACCAGCGCCCGTCCTCAAAGGCCCGGCGCCCGGCGGCCACTGCGCGGTTCACGTCTTCGGCATCGCATTCGGCGACCTGCGCCAGCACCTCGCCCGTTGCGGGGTTCACGCTGGCAAAAGTCTTCCCCGAGGCCGCATCCGTGAATTTGCCGTCAATGAAAGCCTGGCCGCGGAAGGTCAGCGCCGCGGCGCGGGATTTCCAGTCGTCGTAAGTGTAGTCCAGCATGTCTTTCTCCCTGATGCGCCGCGCCTATCCGCCGTTCATTCGTCCCCGGGCACGCCGTAAGACGGCGCCTCACGCGGGTCGAGCGCGCGCTGGACATAGGCGTCGAGCTGCGGCTTGTAGACCTCCCAGGCGGTGGCGACGGCCTCGACAGGGCAGTCCTCGGTCCAATCGCAGCGCAGATCGGCCACCGGCCAGCTCACCTTGTCGACGATCTTCATGCCGGCCGAATGCACCGGCCCGGCCTCGCCGCCCGCGGCCAGCCCGGCGCGCATTGCGGCAATCAGCCGGTCGCCAAGATGGCCCTCCGCCGCCTGAAACCCGTCCACGATTGCCTGACAGACCCCGTCATTGGCCAGCAAGTTGCCGCCCGAGGCGACATCCCGGCCTTCCGCCTGGGTCCAGATCCCCAGGGAGTTCGGCCCCGAATGAATGGCGGTGCCGCCAATACTGTCCACCGCCAGCACCTGCCGGTATTCGATGAACCGCCCGATCTCGCGCACCTTGGCCACCGCGGCGGCGGCGGTCATGCCCTGCTCCATCAGGTCCAGCGCCAAGGGACCCAGGCTGGGGTCGGTCACATTCTGGCTCGCCACCGCGCCAACGCCCGCGCGGGCAAAGGAACAGCGCGCCGCCACCGCCGGCGAGGAGGACGAGATCGCCACCCCGAACATGCCCGTTTCCGCGCAGCGCGCCACAAGCGAAAATGTCATCGTCTCTCCTCCTCACCAGCCACTGGAGACGGATCCGTTCTTCATCTGGCCGGAAATATCCTCGGGGGTGAATTGAGCCGCAGGCTCAAGAGGGGGCAGACAGCCCCCTCCGCGCTTCCGGATCAGTCCGGGATAACGGCGGTGCCGTCGATCTCCACCAGCCACTCGGGCCGCGCCAGCGCCTGCACCACCAGCCCGGTGGAGACGGGATGCACGCCTTTGATGTATTCGCCCATGGTGCGGTAGACCGCCTCGCGGTGGCGCACGTCGGTGATATAGACCACCA
Source organism: Leisingera sp. ABM4_103 (assembly GCF_056158685.1). Classification (NCBI taxonomy): domain Bacteria; kingdom Pseudomonadati; phylum Pseudomonadota; class Alphaproteobacteria; order Rhodobacterales; family Roseobacteraceae; genus Leisingera; species Leisingera sp. ABM4_103. Next base: position 197,901 of record NZ_JBSWTU010000006.1, read on the forward strand.
CCTTGACCAGATGCTCCATCGAGCCGCCGCACTCCTCGATCAGCTGCTGGATGTTCTGCATCACCTTATGGGTCTGCTCCACCGGATCGTGGCTCTCGATATTCTTTGCGTCATCCAGGTTCTGCGGGCACTGGCCGCGCAGGTAAACGGTCTTGCCGCCGGTGGTCACCACCGCCTGGCACAGGTCGTTGTCCAGGTTCTGTTCCGGGTAGGTGTCTGAAGTGTTGAACTTGCGGATGCGGGTATGGGCCATGGTATCCTCCTGATGTGACGGGGCCGGCCGGATATTGCGTTTGCCGGAAAAACTCTCACGCGCCGCGGGACAGCCAAAGCATCTTATGGCTACCCCTTGCTTCGGCTGCGGCTAAGCCAGCACTCAGATCTGATCCGCGCGGCGTTCGGCGGGGCCGCGGTAGGCTTCATAGTCGCGCTGGATGGCGATCTGGTCGGCCACATGCTTGGCATCATGCCAGACCCCCCAGATGAAGGTCGAGCCGCGCCGCGACTGCCAGGGCAGGCCCAGGAAGTAGATCCCCGGCTCGCTCGACACCCCGCGCTGGTGCTGCGGGCGGCCCTGGGCGTCAAACGCATTCACCTTCATCCAGTCGAAGTCCTGGCGGAAACCGGTGGCCCAGAGGATGGTGGTGATGCCTTCTTTCTCCAGATCCAGTTCCCGGATCGGATGGGTCAGGCTCTCCGGATCCGGGAAGGCCTTGCGCGCCTCTGGTTCCTCCGGCAGGTCTATACCGGTGCGGGCGGCATAGGCGTCAGCCAGATCCAGCATCTTCAGGTAATCGGCGTCGCCATTGGCGATGTTCTCCTGCAGGTCGTCTGCAAATCTCATGGTGCCACCCTCATAGGACTCGGTCAGCCCCAGCAGGGTCACTCCCTCGCCTGCCAGGCGCCGGAAATCCATGGTCTGACCGCCATAGGCGCCGCTGACAGAGATTGTCACATGCTCCTTGCCCGGCTCCTGCGCTGCCTGGTCCCACAGGCCCAGAACACCCAGCCACCAGACAAAATCACGGCCCCGGTACATCCGCGGCGGGCGGTCGTGCGGCCCCACCGACAGAAAGACCTTGCGGCCTGCGCGGTTCAGCTCATCTGCAATCTGCGCGCCGGAGGAGCCTGCGCCCACCACCAGCACCGCGCCGTCAGCCAGCTGATCGGGGTTGCGGTAATGGAAGGAGTGCAGCTGATTGACGCTGGCCCCTTGCGGCACCACCGGCGGGATCACCGGATGCTGGAAGGCGCCGGTTGCGGCCACGATGCGCTGCGCTTCGATCACCCCGTCCGAGGTTTTGACCCGGAACCCGCCGCTGCCATCGATGCGCTCGGCGCTCAGGACCTCGACCCCGGTGCGGATTGGCGCCCCGATGCGCTCGGCATATTCGGCAAAATAATCCGCCACTCGGTCCTTGCCGGCAAAGGCCTCCGGATCGGTGCCGGTGAACTCCAGGTTGGGAAAGCGGTCGTGCCAGGCCGGGCCGTTGGCCACCAGCGAGTCCCAGCGGCCGGTCCGCCAGGCCTCGGCGATGCGGTTCTTTTCCAGCACCAGATGCGGCACGCCGTTGCTGGTCAGATGCTCGCTCATGGCGACGCCCGCCTGGCCCGCACCAACAACCAGCGTGTCAATCTTTTCTATCGCCATCTCCAGACCCTCTCCTGACACTGCAGCGAGGGCTGCACCCCGCCGCGCTTCCTCAACAGGAATTCCACACCGCCGGGTCAGGAAAAAGAAATCTATGGCTTACCTCTGGTTCGCGTGGAGCTAAGCAGCGGATTATGGCTGAGTTCAAGGGCTTGAACGAGGGGGCTGTCTGCCCCCTCGCGCTCCCCCGAGGATATTTTCAGCCAGATGAAGAACGGATCCGGTGCCTGCGGCAGGCAAAGAGACAAGACGCCAGGTCAGGAGGCGCTGCCGGAGATGTTAAGGTCCGGCCCGCCCTACCGCATCACGAAGGGGTCCGGGATCGGATCGTCGCTGGTGCGCAGCCAGACCGCCTTGACCTTGGTGTAATCCAGCGCCGCCTGCAGCCCGCCCTCGCGCCCGTGGCCCGACAGACCGTGTCCGCCAAAGGGCGCAATCGGGCTGACCGCGCGGTAGGTGTTGACCCAGACAATGCCCGCGCGGATACCCCGGATCATCCGGTGCGCGCGGGTGAGGTTCTGGGTGAATACGCCCGAGGCCAAGCCAAAGGCGGTATTGTTGGCAAGCTCCATCGCCTCTGCCTCGGTCTCGAAATCCACCACCGACAAGACCGGCCCGAAGAATTCGGTGCTGAGGCAGGGCGCATCCGGTGCGTCCGAGCAGTCCAGCACGGTGGGCGGGAAATAGAACCCCTCCCCTTCCGGCACGGTGCCGCCGGTGACCAGCTTGGCCCCTGCCTGCACCGATGCCTCGATCAGGCGCACCGCATGGTCGCGCTGTTTCAGGGTGCACAGCGGCCCGACCTCTGTCACCATGTCATCCGGCGCGCCAATGACCACCGCTTCGGCTTTCTCTTTCAGCCGCGCAAGGAAGGCGTCCTTGATGCCCTTCTGGATCACCAGCCGCGATCCCGCGACGCAGCTTTGCCCGGTCGCCGCAAAGATCCCCGACACCTGCGCATTCACCGCGCTTTCCAGATCGGCGTCGTCAAACACGATGAAAGGCGACTTGCCGCCCAGCTCCAGCGAGGTGGAGGCGAGGTTCTCCGCCGAGTTGCGCACGATATGCCGCGCGGTTTCCGGCCCGCCGGTGAAGGCGACATGGGCCACGGATGCGTGGCTGGTCAACGCCGCGCCTGCCTCCGGCCCGCCAGTGATCACGTTCAGCACACCGGGCGGGAAGCCTGCCTGATCAAAGATCCGCGCGAACTCCAGCATCGGTGCCGGGCCTTCCTCGGAACCTTTCAGCACCACCGTGCAGCCCGCGGCCAGCGCCGGGCCGATTTTGACAGCGGACAGGAACAGCTGCGAATTCCACGGCACGATGGCGGCCACCACCCCCACCGGCTCGCGCCGCAGCCAGACCTCCATGTCGGGCTTGTCGATCGGCAGATGCGCGCCCTCGATCTTGTCGGCCAGCCCTGCGTAATAGCGGTAATATTCCGCCACATAAGCAATCTGGGCCGAGGTCTCGCGGATGATCTTGCCGGTGTCGCGGGTTTCCAGTTCTGCCAGAAGCGGGGCGTTTTCCGTCACCAGATCGGCCAGCCGCATCAAGAGCTTGCCGCGCCGGGTGGCGGTCATGCCGGCCCATTCGCTGGAGAAGAACGCTGCCTCCGCGGCCCGCACTGCACGGTCCACATCCGCCGCCGATGCGCTTGGCATCTGCGCCCAGGGTTTGCCGGTGGCCGGATCGAGGGTCTCGAAGGTTTCCCCTGCGTCCTCAAACGCTCCGCCAATGTACTGCTGGAAGGTCTGCATTCTCAGGCTCCCTTACTGAAACGCGGGCATGACTTCGGTGATGAACCGCTCAAGCGAGGCTTTCTTGCGCTCGAAGCTCATGCTGCTGTCGATCCAGAACGAGTATTCATCATACCCCAGCGCCTCATATTTTTTCAGCCGCTCGATCACCGCCGCGGGTTCACCGATCACCAGATCACGCTCCATTGCCTCGGGGCTGTAGAACGGGTGTGCGGCGATCTCCTCGTCACTCAGCGGATCAATCAAGCCCTGGCTGACGTCCCGCTTGTTCATGAACCAGGCCCCGAAATAGCAGTAGAAGCGGTTCAGCTCCTCCGCCCCGCGTTTCACATCCTCGGCGCTGTCTGCGACATAGGTGTGCTGAAGCAGCATGATCTTGGGCCGCGGCACGTCGCTGTGCTTGGCGCAGGCATCGTTGAACTTGCCCATCAGGTCGGCAATCTCCTCGTCGCCCTTCCACAGCGGTGTCACCTGCACGTTGCAGCCATTGGCCACGGCGAATTCATGACTGTTCGGATCGCGCGCGGCGACCCAGATCGGCGGGCCGTCCTGCTGCAGCGGTTTGGGCGAGGAGGTGGTTTTCGGGAAGGAATGGAACTCCCCCTCCTGCGCGTAATCGCCCTGCCACAGGCCCTGCACCGCCGGGATCAGCTCCCGCATCCGCTGGCCCGCCTCCCAGGCATCCATGCCGGGCATCATGCGTTCGTATTCAAACGAATAGGCCCCGCGCGCGATGCCCAGGTCCAGGCGGCCCTCGGTGATGATGTCGGTCATCGCCGCCTCGCCCGCCAGCCGGATCGGATGCCAGAAAGGCGCGATCACCGTGCCGGTGCCCAGCCGCACGTTCTTGGTATGGCGCGCCACATCGATCAGGTTCAGGAACGGGTTCGGCGAGATGGTGAAGTTCATCCCGTGGTGTTCGCCGGTCCAGACCGCGTGCATGCCGCCGTCGTCGGCGATTTTGCACAACTGGATGAACTCGTCATAGAGCCGCTTCTGATCGTCGGCTTCCGAAATCCGCTCCATATGCGCAAAGAGGGAAAATTTCATGCGCCCTTGCTCCCTGTCGCCACTGGGCGGACCTGCCCGGTGGTCTGATTGCCATAATACACCCCGAAATTGCCCATCCGGGCCTCACTCGCGAACCGCTCCAGCATGGTGCACATCGCCGCGTCGGCAATGTCCATCAGCGTGGATTGGGTCAGCGGTGTGAAAACGCCCTTGGCCGGTGTGCCGCCGGCCGATTGGCACAGAAACGAGATGTGCTGATGTTCGCGCGCTTTGTCTTCATAGACGGAATAGATAAAACCGGGTTCGGCCTCGACGCCGGTTTCCGCGATCAGTTTGGCCAGGGCGGCAGAGGCGCCCTCCTTGCCAACCCGGATTTCCGGCAGCGTCAGCTTGCCCTGGTCGTTGCCCAGGAGCAGCACCTTGCCCTCATGCTCGATCAATGCCGAGACGATCAGTTTAGCGCCCTGGCTCAGCGCCTCGGCCTCAGCCGCAGCGGTCACATAAGCGCCGCGGGCATATCCCAGCCCTGGCGCGGGCGAGGTCTCAAACGCCTCCACCCGGCCGATCAGGATCAGGTGGTCGCCAGCCTCAACCCTTTTGTGCATGGAGCAGTCGAACCAGGCGGAGACACCGCTGAACACCGGGCTGCCCTGCGGTCCCTTCTGCCAGCTGACGGCGGCAAAGCGGTCCTCGACGGGCCGTGCGAAGGTGTTGGAGACATCTTTCTGGTCCTCTGCCAGCACGTTGATGGCAAAGCCCCCGGCCTGCTCGAAGGCCGTATAGTTGCTGGAGGAATTGGCGATGCACACCAGCACCAGCGGCGGGTCCAGCGACACGGAGGTGAAGGAGTTGGCGGTAAAGCCGATCGGGTTTCCGTCCGGGTCATGTGCCGTTACCACCGTGACCCCGGTCATGAAGGTGCCAAAGGCGTGGCGCAGGGCGCGCGGGTCGATATCTCTCATGACGTCGCTCCTTCCGTATTCAGCCAGTCCCGCAAGGCGGCGTTGACCTCTGCGGGGGCGGTCAGGTTGACCATATGGCGGTGGCCCTCGATGACAACCGCCCGGCCCTGCGGTGCGGCAGCGGCCATCGCATGCGCCATGTCGGGCGTCGAATTCGGATCGCCGTCGCCGGTCAGCGCCAGCAGCGGGCAGCGGATGCCAGAAAACCTGTCCGCATAGGTGCTGTCGCCGCGGGCAAAGGCGGAATAGGCGGCGGCGTAACCGTCAAGGTCCACAGCCGACAGCCATTCACCCACCTGCGCCCGCGCTTGCCGGTCGGCATCGCTGCTGCCGAACCAGCGGGTGAGAGGCGTGTCCAGATCAAAACTGCCCGCGCGGATTTCGGCGGCGCGCGCCTCGACGGCCTGCCGGGCCTCATCCGAGCGGCGGAACACCCCGTTGAGCAGCGCCACGCGGGAGACGTTCTGCGGGTGGCTGACCGCATAGCCGCCTGCAATCAGCGCGCCCATGGAATGACCCGCCAGCGCGACAGGTCCCAGATCCAGCGCCTGCAGCACCTCATGCAGCCAGGCCACATAATCCGGCAGTTCGGAGCCCTCCGTCAGCCGTGCGCTGCCGCCGTGGCCGGGCATGTCCAGCGCGATCACTTGATGGGTCAGGGACAGCGCCTCAATCTGCGGCCCCCAAGCCGCCGACTGCATGCCGACCCCGTGGATCAGCACCACCGGATCGCCGCGCCCTGCCCGCTGGCAGGTCACCGGGCCATAGGGCTCAGACAGCGGCAGGGTTGTCGACGTCATGGCCCAGTTCCTTCAGGTCCTGATAGCGGTCGCCGATGCGGTGATGCGGCCGCCCGCCAATGGAGGCACCAAGCGCGATCACGATCTCATCCGGACCCGGCGCATCCGCCACCGACAGCTGGATGGTCAGGTAATGGCTGCGCCGCCCGCCGTCGTTCTTATCCATCAGCGGGATTTGCAGCGAGGCATTCGCAGGCCCGCGGGTGTTGGTGAAGGCAAGGTAGGATTTCGCCCCCACCGCCTCGCGGAAGTGATTGCCGAAGCGCAGCGTATGGATGAGGGCGGAGGCATGCTCCACCTCGCCATTCACCCCGACGATGGCGGACTTGCCGTAGCCCTCAACCTTGTCGCCGCCGCCTGCCGCCTCCAGGATCATCGCGGTCAGCTTCTCCCCCAGACCCGGTGCGCAGTCGTGGATTGCCGGGCGCAGATCCTCGACAAACCCCTGCCCTGCCCACGGGTTTTTGATCACCGCCACCGCAGCAATCATCTTGAGCGGCTGCTCCGCTGCCTTGCCGCCCTCGATCAGGGTCTCTTCGACATGCAGCAGCGTCTTGCGGATTTCGGCGGGCATGGGCGGGTCTTTCCTGTCTGATTCCAGTTGCCGTAATATGGTATACCATCATACAGTATGTCAATGCGGCCTTGTTCCACCCTGCCCCCCTTGCTATCGGAAGAAACATGACCAGCCCCATCATGAGCAAAATCGACCACCAGCCGCAGACCCTGCGCGATATCGTGCAGGAGCGGATGCGCGAGGCGATCATCTCCGGCCAGTTTGCCCCGGGCGAGCGGCTGGTGGAGCGGCCCCTGTGCGACCAGCTTGGCGTCAGCCGCACCGTGGTGCGGGAGACGATCCGGTATCTGGAGGCAGAGGGGCTGGTCGAGATCCTGCCTGGCAAGGGGCCGATCGTGGCGCAGCTGGGGTGGGAGGACGCGCGGCAGATCTATGACATCCGCCAGATGCTGGAGACCGCCGCTGCCACCGCCTGTGCGCAGAACATGACGCCAGAGCTGGCGGAGCAGCTGAAGGCCGCGCTGCACGAACTGCAAGAGGCCGTGGCGGCAGGCGTGCCCGGCCCGATGCTGAAGGCGACGACCGAGTTCTACCGCATCATCTTTGAAGGCGCCGGCCACAATGTCGCCTGGGAAATCGCCCAGCGTCTGAATGGCCGCATCAGCAGGCTGCGGGCTGTGACGCTATCAACCGCAGAGCGGCAAAAACCCGGTCCCGCCCATATGCAGGAGATCTGCCGGGCCGTCGTCTCGGGGGATGCCAAGGCCGCGCAGGCAGCCATTGAACAGCATCTGAGCGACGCCAAACACACTGCCGAGCGGCTGCTGAAAGAGGGGTAACCGATTTCCTGCGAGGAAATCGGCCATGAAAAATCGATTTTTCATGGCTGAAATCCGCGCCGGATTTCAGCCTGCGGGCCGCTTGCCCCGGCAGCCGAGTCTCAGATCCGCGGCGGCTGAGGCGGATCGGCGCGGAAGGGTTTCAGGCTGTCCACGAAGGCATCCAGGAAATCCAGCGCCAGCAGCGAACGGCTGCCCGACACCGGCCGCAGGATCGACAGCCGGTGGTGCAGCTCCGGCGCAAACGGCACGACGGCAATGCCCTGGCCGCGGAACTGCTCGGCGTCCAACGCGCTTACCACTGAGGCCCCCTGCCCATGGCTGATGATAATGCAGGCGGTGGAGAACTGGCGCACCTCGATCCAGCTGTTCAGCTCCACCCTGGCTTCGGAAAACGCCTTGTGAAGCCTCCGGTAAAACGGGCTGTCGCGCCGTGTGTGGATGATCTTGCGGTCCTGCAGATCGCGGGGCGAGATAACATCCTGTTCTGCCAGCGGATCCCCTTCGGGCAGCACGCAGACGGTGCGGATCGGGATGTCGATGTTCTCGACCGCGGGATGGGCGGCAAAACCGTCGGTAATGCCGCAGTCATACTGCTCGCCGATGATCCACTCCAGAATCCGCTCCGGCCGGTCCGGCTCCAGCGTCAGCCGCACGCCGGGGCGGTGCTCCAGGAACCGGGCCAGCAGCTTGGGCAGCAGCGCTGTGGCGAACCCCGGCAGGCAAGCAATTCGCAGATGCCCCGCGGTGCGCTCGGTCAAGTCGCGGTTGAGCTCCTCCAGGTGGTTCAGGCTGTCGAATACGCGGCCCACCTCGGAGAGCAGATAGCGCGCTTCGCTGGTGGGAATCAGCAGCCCGTCCTGGCGGGTGAACAGCTCCACCGCCACTGATTTGGAAAAATCCGAAAGCAGCCGGCTGGCGGCAGGCTGCGAGATTCCCAGCGTCTCCGCAGCCCGGGTGATGGACCCGGTGCGGGCAACGGCCTGAAAGGCCTCCAGCTGTCTGAGACTGAATTTCAAGGGGTTAGCGGCCTTCGGCTGGTGTTGAACACGCGGCCGCATAACATGATGTTATGATTTTTGTCAAAAAACTTTTGCTTGAATTATCCCCCGGCCCGGACAAAAGCTATCGCAGAACAAATTAGGGAGAGAAGCTCATGTCCGTTAAATCCTTGCTCTGCGCCTCGGCAATTCTGGCCGTTGCCGGCAGCACCGCATTTGCAGAAACCGAAATTCAGTGGTGGCACGCCATGGGCGGCACCAATGGCGAACGCGTCAACAAGATTGCCGAAGATTTCAACGCTACCCAGGACGACTACAAGGTCGTGCCCGTCTACAAGGGCAACTACACCGAGACGATGACAGCGGCGATTGCCGCCTTCCGCGCCAAGGAACACCCGCAGATTGTGCAGGTCTTCGAGGTCGGCACCGCCACCATGATGGCCGCCAAGGGCGCGATCTACCCGGTCGAGAAGCTGATGAACGACGCAGGCGAACCGTTTGACGGCGACGCCTTCCTGCCCGCAGTGGTGTCCTATTACGAGACCCCCGAGGGCGAACTGCTGTCGATGCCCTTCAACAGCTCCACCCCCGTCCTGTGGTACAACAAGGACGCGCTGGACGCGGCCGGCGCCGAAGTGCCCGAGACCTGGGACGAGGTGAAAACCGCCGCGCAGAAGCTGGTCGACAATGGCATGAAGTGCGGCATGTCCTTCGGCTGGCAGTCCTGGGTGATGATCGAGAACTTCTCGGCCTGGCACGACCTGCCGACCGGCACCCAGGAAAACGGCTTTGCCGGTTTCGACACCGAACTGACCTTCAACAATGACAAGCTGGCCGCGCGCCTGGATGACGTCGCCTCGATGGGCAAGGACAACCTTTTTGTCTACGGCGGCCGCCGCGGCGACAGCCTGCCGATGTTCACCAACGGTGAGTGCGGCATGTGGATGAACTCCTCGGCCTACTACGGCTCGATCTCCTCGCAGGCGGAGTTCGAGTTCGGCCAGACCATGCTGCCGCTGGACACCAAGGTGGCCGACGCGCCGCAGAACTCGATCATCGGCGGCGCCACCCTGTGGGTGCTGGCAGGCCACGAGGAGGAGGAATACAAAGGCACCGCCAAATTCCTCAGCTACCTTTCCTCGCCCGAGGTGCAGGCCTGGTGGCACCAGGAGACCGGCTATGTCCCGATCACCACGGCCGCCTATGAGCTGTCCAAGGAACAGGGGTTCTATGACAGCAACCCGGGCACCGACACCGCGATCAAGCAGCTGAGCCTGAACACCCCCACCGCCAACAGCCGCGGTCTGCGCTATGGCAACTTCGTTCAGGTCCGCGACGTGATCAACGAGGAGCTGGAAGCGCTGTGGGGCGGTGAGAAAACCGCGCAGGAGGCGCTGGACGCCGCAGTTGAGCGCGGCAACGACCTGCTGCGCAAGTTCGAGCGCACCGCGAAGTAAACCACTCTGACACATCCGGCCCTGCCGCCCTCCCCCGGGCGGCAGGGTCATTTTCCTGATTGGGGTCCTTCATGCTCAAACGGGTGCATTTCCCTACCTCGGCGCTGCCCTACCTGCTGGTTGCGCCGCAAATCGCCATCACATTGGTGTTCTTCCTCTGGCCGGCCAGCCAGGCGATGTATCAGTCGTTCCTGATCGAAGACGCCTTTGGCCTTGGCACCGAATTTGTCTGGTTCGAGAATTTCGAGATTCTCGCCACCGATCCCCACTATCTGGCCAGTTTCCAGCGCACCGCAGTTTTCTCACTGCTGGTGGCGGCGCTGTCGATGGGATTTGCCCTGATCCTCGCGGGCTTTGCCCAGCGGGTGGTGCGCGGCGCCATGTTCTACCGCACCATGCTGATCTGGCCCTATGCGGTGGCGCCGGTGCTGGCGGGTGCGCTGTGGGTGTTCATGTTCAACCCGACCCTGGGCATCTTCCCCTATTTCCTGGAATTCGCGGGCATCACCTGGAACCACTACCTCAATGGCACCCAGGCGATGGCACTGGTGATCCTGGCCGCGGCGTGGAAGCAGGTGGCCTATAATTTCCTGTTCTACCTCGCCGCCATGCAATCGATCCCCAACTCCGTGATCGAGGCCGCCGCCATCGACGGCGCAGGCCCGGCACGCCGGTTTTGGACCATCATCTTCCCGCTGATCTCCCCCACCACGTTTTTCCTGCTGGTGATCAACATGGTCTACGCCTTTTTTGAGACCTTCGGCATTATCCACGCCGTCACCCAGGGCGGCCCCGGCACCTCCACCACCATCCTGGTCTATAAGGTGTTCAACGACGGTTTTGTCGGCCTCGACCTCGGCGGCTCCGCCGCGCAGTCGGTAGTGCTGATGGTGCTGGTCATCGCCATGACCGTGGTCCAGTTCCGCTTTGTTGAAAGAAAGGTGGCATACTGATGGTCGAAAACCGCCCCCTCACCGCTTTCCTCACCCATCTGGTGCTGGTGCTTGGCGTTCTGGCAATCGCGCTGCCGGTTTGGATCACCTTTGTCGCCGCCACACATGACCAGCTGCGCATGAACCAGGCGCCGCTGCCCCTGTGGCCCGGCGACTACTTTCTGGAGAACATGAAGCAGACCCTGTTCGGCTCCGGCCTCAGCGGGACTGAAACCGCACCGGTCTGGCTGATGCTGCTGAATTCCCTGGCGATGGCGCTGATGATCTCCACCGGCAAGATCGCTATCTCGCTGCTCTCCGCCTTTGCCATCGTCTATTTCAAGTTCCCGTTCCGCATGGGGTTCTTCTGGATGATCTTCATCACCCTGATGCTGCCGGTCGAGGTGCGGATCCTGCCGACGTTCGAGGTTGTCGCCAATCTGGGAATGCTGAACAGCTACTGGGGGTTGTCGATCCCGCTGATCGCCTCGGCCACCGCGACGTTCATGTTCCGCCAGGTGTTCCTGACGGTGCCGGATGAGCTCTTGGAAAGCGCCCGCATCGACGGCGCCGGGCCGCTCCGGTTCTTCTTTGACATCCTGCTGCCCTTGTCGCGCACCAACATCGCGGCGCTGTTCGTGATCCTGTTTATCTTCGGCTGGAACCAGTACCTCTGGCCGCTTTTGATCACCACCGACACCTCGATGACCACTATCGTGATGTCGATCAAGCAGATGCTGGAGGCGGCCGAGCAGAGCCCGCAATGGAACATCATCATGACCACGGCCCTCTTGGCGATGATCCCGCCGGTGTTTGTGGTCATCGCAATGCAAAAGCTCTTTGTGCAGGGCTTGACGGAAACCGATAAGTAAGGCGCCCCGAAATGGCTGATATTCAACTCAAAGACCTGGTGAAATCCTACGGGCCGACCGAGGTGCTCCACCATGTCGAAGGCGACATCAACGACGGCGAGTTCATCGTCATCGTCGGACCCTCCGGCTGCGGCAAGTCCACGCTCTTGCGGATGGTGGCGGGGCTGGAAAGCGTCACCTCCGGCGAGATCGCCATCGGCGGGCGCCGGGTGAACGAACTGGAACCCTCGGCGCGCGACATTGCCATGGTGTTCCAGAACTACGCGCTCTACCCTCACATGTCGGTGCGCCAGAACATGGCCTATGGCCTGAAGATCCGCAAACTGCCGAAGGACGAGATCAACCGCCGCGTCGAGGAGGCGGCGGAGATCCTGGAGATCAAGCAGTACCTCGACCGCAAGCCGCGCCAGCTGTCGGGCGGCCAGCGCCAGCGGGTGGCCATGGGCCGCGCCATCGTGCGCGATCCGCAGGTGTTCCTGTTCGACGAGCCTTTGTCGAACCTCGACGCCAAGCTGCGGGTGCAGATGCGGCTGGAAATCCGCAAGCTGCAGCAGCGGCTGGGGGTGACCTCGATCTACGTGACCCACGACCAGGTCGAGGCGATGACGCTGGGCGACCGGCTGATGGTGCTGAACGGCGGCTATGTGGAGCAGTTCGGCACCCCGATTGAGCTTTATGACCGCCCGGCCTCGGTGTTTGTTGCGGGCTTCATCGGCAGCCCGGCGATGAACTTCTTCCCGGCGGAAATCAGCGGCGGCCAGGCCGCCCTGCCCGGCGGCGGCGTGCTGCCAGTGGCCTCCACCCATTCCGGCACTGCCACCCTTGGCCTGCGTCCCGAACACCTGATGGAAGACTCCGCTGGCCCCATCGCCATCGAGGTGGAGCTGCTGGAGCAGCTGGGCGCCAACACCCTGATCCACGGCCGCCTGCCCGGCACGGAGCAGACCATAACCGCCAGCGTCCCGGGCCACGCCAATGACGGCACTGGCAGCATCCGCCGGTTCTCGGCGGCGCCGGAGCTGACCCATCTGTTTGATGCCGCCACCGGCAAACGGCTGGAGGGCTGATGCAGTACCCCCAGATCCCTGCCTTTGCCGCCGAACCCGGCGTGATCCGCCTGATCGGCCACCGCGGCGCCCGCGGCGTGCTGCCGGAAAACACCATGGAAGGCTTTGAGTTTACCCTGAAAGCCGGGGTGGAGCTGTTGGAGCTGGATGTCACCGCCACCCGCGACGGCGTGGCAATGATCACCCACAACCACCGCCTGACACGCTCGATGATCCGCGGCGCTGATGGCTGCTGGCTGCAGGGGGAAGAGCCGAAGGTTTCGGAGCTGACCTATGCCGAGCTGCAGGCCTATGACGCGGGCGGGCTGGACGGCCGCAGCGCATACGGCCAGCGGTTTCCGGACCAGGCGTTTCTGAGCGGCGTGCGCATTCCCCGGCTTGCCGACCTGCTGGCGCTGCTGCAACGGCCCGAACATCAAAACGTGCATCTGCTGCTGGAGATCAAATCCGACCCGGAGCTGCTGGAGGACACCGCCGCGCGCCAGACCCTGGTCGAGGCAGTAGTGTCAGAGGTCCGCCAGGCCGCAATGCAGCCGCGCACGGTGCTGCACAGTTTCGACTGGGACCTGCTGGCGGATTGCCAGCGGATCGCGCCTGAGATGCCCGCCTCCTTCCTGACCCAGCTGCCGGACAACGCCGATGAAGTGGGCGAGGATTCCTCCAAGGCGGTGAACCCAGTGGCCGGTTGCAGCGCCTTGGACCTGCCGGACCGCGTGGCCGCCGCCAAGGGCCAGTTCTGGTGCCCCTATTTCGAGGACATCACCCCGGAATCGCTGGCCCGCGCCCGCGAACTGGGGCTGGTAACGGTGGTCTGGACGGTGAATGAGCCGGAGGACATCGAACGGATGATCGCCCTTGGCGTCGATGCGATCTGCACCGACTACCCGGGGCGGGTGCAGCGGCAGTTGCTGATGCACGGGCTGCACTGGCGCACCGCCTGAACAAAGGGGGCCGTTTTCCGGCACGGAAAACGGCCATGAAAAATCGGATTTTTCATGGCTGAAATCCGCGTCGGATTTCAGCCTTCTCTCAATCAGCCCAGGATGCCGGGCAGGTTCAGCCCATGCTCGCGCGCGCAGTCCTTGGCGATGTCATACCCCGCGTCCGCGTGGCGCATCACGCCAGTGGCCGGGTCGTTCCACAGCACCCGGCCGATCCGGCGCTCTGCGTCCTCGCTGCCGTCACAGCAGATCACCACGCCGGAATGCTGCGAGAAGCCCATGCCGACCCCGCCGCCGTGGTGTAGCGACACCCAGGTCGCGCCCGATGCGGTGTTCAGCAGCGCATTCAGCAGTGGCCAGTCGGAGACCGCGTCGGAGCCGTCCATCATCGCCTCAGTCTCGCGGTTGGGCGAGGCCACGGAACCGGAGTCCAGATGGTCGCGGCCAATGACGACGGGTGCCTTCAGCTCGCCGTTGCGGACCATCTCGTTGAACGCAAGACCTGCCTTGTGGCGGTCCCCGAGGCCGATCCAGCAGATCCGCGCGGGCAGGCCCTGGAACGCGATGCGCTCCTCCGCCATGTCCAGCCAGCGGTGCAGGTGCTCGTTTTCCGGGAACAGCTCCTTCATCTTGGCGTCGGTCTTCTTGATATCCTCCGGGTCGCCCGACAGCGCCGCCCAGCGGAACGGGCCGATGCCGCGGCAGAACAGCGGGCGGATGTAGGCGGGCACAAAGCCAGGGAAGTCAAAGGCGTTCTCCAGCCCCTCCTCCAGCGCCATCTGGCGGATGTTGTTGCCGTAATCCACCGTGGGCACGCCCATCGCGTGGAAATCGCACATCGCCTTCACCTGCACGCGCATGCTGGCGCGGGCGGCCGTTTCCACCGCTTTAGGCTCTGATACGCGGCGTTCCTTCCATTCGCCCATGGTCCAGCCCAGCGGCAGGTAGCCGTTCACCGGGTCATGCGCGGAGGTCTGGTCGGTCACGATATCGGGACGGATGCCGCCCGCCTTGGCGCGTTCCACTAGCTCCGGGAAGATCTCTGCCGCGTTGCCCAGCAGGCCCACGGATTTCGCCTCGCCGTTGGCGGTCCAGCGCTCGATCATCTCCAGCGCTTCGTCCAGGGTTTCGGCCTTCTCGTCCAGGTATTTGGTGCGCAGGCGGAAGTCGATGCTGTCGGGGTTGCATTCCACCGCCAAACAGCAGGCACCGGCAAACACAGCCGCCAGCGGCTGCGCGCCGCCCATGCCGCCAAGGCCGCCGGTCAGGATCCACTTGCCCTTCAGATCGCCGCCATAATGCTGACGGCCCGCCTCGGCAAAGGTCTCATAGGTGCCCTGCACGATGCCTTGCGTGCCGATGTAGATCCACGAGCCAGCGGTCATCTGGCCGTACATCATCAGGCCCTTCTTATCGAGCTCGTTGAAGTGATCCCAGTTGGCCCAATGCGGCACCAGGTTGGAGTTGGCGATCAGCACGCGGGGCGCGTCCTTGTGGGTTTGGAACACGCCGACCGGCTTGCCCGACTGCACCATAAGGGTCTGATCTTCCTCAAGGTTTTTCAGGGTTTCGACGATCAGGTCGAAATCCTTCCAGGTGCGCGCGGCGCGGCCGATGCCGCCGTAAACCACCAGTTCATGCGGGTTTTCCGCCACGTCGGGATGCAGGTTGTTCATCATCATCCGCAGCGGCGCCTCGGTCATCCAGGATTTGGCGTTCAGTTCCGGGCCGGTCGGCGGGAAGATGTCGCGGGTGTTCTTGCGGGGATCGCTCATGCGGGCCTCCAGGTCTGAAGATCGGTGAGAATTTTGGTGAGATGGGTGCGCAGGGCTTCCGCGCGCTTCGGCAGATAGGTCCAGGGCGGGCTTTCCTGGCAGTAGGTGGCCTGCGCCAGTTCCATCTGGATGGCGTGCAGGCCGCCTGCGGGGCGACCATAGTGGCGGGTGGTCCATCCGCCCTTGAAGCGCCCGTTCAGGGTGGAGGTATAGCCCTCAGCCGCCTCGCAATGGGCCACCGTGAGGGCTTCGATAGACGGATCGCAGGTTTCGCCCATGTTGGTGCCGACGTTGAAGTCCGGCAGGCGGCCCTCGAACAGAAACGGAATGTCGCCGCGAATCGAGTGGCAGTCATAGAGGATGGCGAAACCGTGGATGCCTTTCACCCGCTCCAGCTCTGCCGTCAGCGCGGCGTGGTAGGGCGCGTGATAAGCGTCGCGGCGGCGGGTGATTTCGGCCTCGTCAGGCTCCTGCCCGTCGCGCCAGATCGGCAGCCCGTCGAAATCGGTCATGGGTACCAAAGTGGTGGTGTTTTGCCCGGGATAGAGACTGATTCCGGCGGGATCGCGGTTCACATCGATAACATAGCGGTGGATGGGGGTGCGGACGGTTGTCACCTCCTCTACCAAACCCGCGTAAAGGTCGTGGATATGCCAGTCGGTGTCCGCCAGCGCCCGGCCGGTCTCGTTCAGGCTGTCCCAGATTTCTGGCGGCACTTCGGTGCCGGTGTGGGGCAGCCCCAGCACCAGCGGCGAGTTGCCTTGGGTCACTTCGATCATGCCGCCACCTCCACGCCCGCAGCCGCCGCCACGCGGCCCGCGCGGACCATGGCACTGGCGGTTTCAATGTCGGGCGCCAGGTAGCGGTCCTCCGCCAGCGAGGGAACCTCCCCGCGCAGCATCGCCAGCACGTCCTGCAAGCGGGCTGAGGTCTTGAGCGGCGCACGCGCCTCCACCCCTTGCGCGGCACAGAGCATTTCAACACCCAGGATTACCGAGAGGTTCGCATTCATCTTCGAAAGCCGCAGCGCGCCGTGGGCGGCCATCGACACGTGGTCCTCCTGGTTTGCCGACGTTGGGGTTGAGTCCGTGACGCACGGATTCGCCAAATGCTTGTTTTCACTCATCAGCGCAGCGGTGGTCACCTCGGCAATCATGAAGCCGGAGTTCAGCCCCGGATCGGGCGTCAGGAACGGCGGCAGGTCGTGGCTCAGGGTCGGGTCGACCATCAGCGCCACCCGGCGCTGCGCGATGGCGCCGATTTCGGCCACTGCCAGCGCGATCTGGTCGGCGGCAAAGCCCACGTATTCGGCGTGGAAGTTGCCGCCCGAGACGATGCGCCCCTCCCCCACCAGCACCAGCGGGTTGTCGGTGACGGCGTTGGCCTCGATCTCCAGCGTCTTGGCGGCCATCCTCAGCACGTCCAGCGCCGCGCCTACCACCTGCGGCTGGCAGCGGATGCAATAGGGGTCCTGCACCCGGGTGTCGCCTTCGCGGTGGCTCTCGCGGATCTCCGAGCCGTCCATGATCTCCCGCATCTGCTGGGCGACGTCGATCTGGCCAGCATGGCCGCGCAGGGTGTGGATGTCGGCGATCAGCGGCGCGGTGGAGCCCATGATGGCATCGGTGGACAGCGAAGCAATCGCCATCGAGGCTTCTGCCATGCGCCAGGCGTCAAACAGCCCGGCCAGCGCGCAAGCGGTGGAGAACTGGGTGCCGTTGATCAGCCCCAAACCTTCCTTGGGGCCAAGCACAATAGGCTCTAACCCGGCTTTTTTCAGTGCGTCAAGGCTGAACATGCGGGTGCCTTCGAACGTGGCCTCCCCTGCCCCGATCATCGCCGCCGCCATATGCGCCAGCGGTGCAAGGTCGCCCGATGCGCCGACCGAGCCCTGCGACGGGATCACCGGCACCACGCCGCGCTCCAGCATTTGCTCGATCTGTTCGATCACCAGCCATCGCACGCCCGACGCGCCGCGGCCCATCGACAGGAGCTTCAGCGTCATCATCAGCCGGGTCTTGTCCTCCGGCAGCGCCTCCCCTACCCCGCAGCAGTGGCTGAGGATCAGGTTGCGCTGCAGGGTGGCGGTGTCGGCTGGCGCGATCTTGGTCGAGGCGAGCTTGCCGAAGCCGGTGTTGATGCCATAGACGGCTTCCTCTCCGGCGGCGGCATCTGCCACCATCCGGGCTGCAGCTTCCACCGGTTCGCGGGCGGAGGCGTCCAGCTTGGCCGGGGTCAGGTTGCGGTAGATATCTTCCAGCGTGGCCAGCGTCACCGTGCCGGGGATCATCTCGATCATTGTTTGCCCTCATAGATACGGGTGTAAAGCGGGTTGAAGCCGATGCGGTAGGCTAGCTCTCCGGGCGTTTCCACGTCCCAGACCGCTAGATCGGCCCGCATACCGGCAGAAATCTCTCCCCGGTCCGCCAGCCCCAGCGCCCGCGCTGCGTTGCGGGTGACGCCTGCCAGCGCCTCCTCCGGCGTCATGCGGAACAGGGTGCAGCCCATGTTCATCGTCAGCAGCAAGGAGGTCAGCGGCGAAGAGCCGGGGTTGCAGTCGGTCGCGAGCGCCATCGGCACGCCGTGGGTGCGGAAATGTTCAATTGGCGGCGCCTGGGTTTCTCGGATGGTGTAGAACGCGCCCGGCAGGATAACCGCGACAGAGCCAGCGGCGGCCATCGCCTTGGCGTCATCCTCGGTTGCGTATTCCACGTGATCGACTGACAACGCGCCGTAGTCCGCCGCCAGCTTGGTGCCGCCCTGGTGGCTCAGCTGCTCCGCATGCAATTTCACCGGCAGCCCCAACTCCAGCGCGACCTTGAACACGCGTTCGATCTGCCCCGGTGCAAAGGCGATGTTTTCGCAGAATCCATCCACTGCATCCACCAGCCCCTCGGCATGGGCGGCGCGCAGGGCGGGGATGCAGACCTCGTCGATGTATTCATCGTCGCGGCCCTTGTATTCGCCGGGCGTCGCGTGGGCGCCGAGGAAGGTGGTTTTCACCGTGACCGGGCGCAGCTCCCCCAGGCGGCGGGCGGCGCGCAGCATGTTCAGTTCGGTTGCCAGGTCCAGCCCGTAGCCGGATTTCACTTCGACCACCGTGGCGCCCTCGGCGATCAGCGCATCGAGCCGCGGCAGCGCGTCCTGAACCAGATCCTCCAGCGACGCCTCGCGGGTGGCCGACACGGTGGAGACAATGCCGCCCCCTGCCCTTGCGACCTCCTCATACGACGCGCCGTTCAGGCGCATCTCGAACTCCATCGCGCGGTTGCCGCCAAAGACGATATGGGTGTGGCAGTCGATCAGCCCCGGCGTCACCAGCCGTCCGCCGAGATCCACGTGCTTCCACGGAAAATTGTCAGCTGACAATTTTTCCCGCGGCCCAGCCCAGACGATCCTTCCGTCGGAGACCGCAACGGCCCCGTCCTCAATCAGCCCATAAGGCGTGTCTGCACTGGCCATCGTGGCCAGCCGGGCGCCTGTTAGAACATAGTTCCCTGTCACGGAATCCCCCCGAGTTCGCTTGATTGCCGGTTTGGCAATAAGCTACTCATTTAGGATATTATGTCTAGTCATAAAATGAAAGCGACGCGCCCTGCCCGGCAGCGGTATTCAGCCTCTTATTGCGGATACCGCGGGTGCAGATCGTCGATGATGATCGGATGCGCGTGCGGGCGAGCGCCCTGCAGATGCGGATGGTCCGCTGGCAAGTCCGGATGGCTGTGGGCTACGGGGGATGCGCTGTCCTTGGGCCACAGGCGCTGCGCGGCGATCAGCCCTGCCCCGGCCAGAAGCGCCAGCGCCAGCATCGCCGTGGCTCCTCCCCAGGCGGCCATCAGCCAGGCCGACAGCGGATAGAAAACCAGCCAGCAAGCATGCGACAGGGTGAACTGCGCAGCAAAGATGGCCGGCCGGTCCGCCGCATGGGCCGACCGCGCCAAGAGCCGCCCCGAGGGTGTCAGCACCGCAGACCAGCCCGCTCCGATCACCGCCCAGCCAATTGCCAGCCGTGCAAACGTCAGCGGTTCAGCAAACGCGGCCAGCGACAGGCTGGCCATACAAGCAATGCTCAGCCCTGCCCCGGCCAGCATGACAGTCCGGTCCGGCAGCCGTTCCAGCAGCCGCGGCAGCAGCATGGCAGACAGCATCGACCCGCCGCCGAACGCCGCCAGCGCCAGCGCCACGGAGCTTTCCGGCAGCGCCATGCCTGCGCGCACCAGCACCACCGTGTTGACGATCACCATTGCGCCGATGGCAGACACCACCCAATTGAGCGCCAGCAGCCCGCGCAGCCGCGGCGTCCTCAGATAGTTTCGGAGGCCCCGGGTGGTGCGCTCCCAGACCGGCCTCGGCGCCTTGGGCGCTGGCGACGGCAGCACGATTGTCAGCAGCAGCAAGGCGGACCCGGCGAACCCCGCCGCAGTGCCCCAGAACAGCGTGCCGGAACTGACCACCAGCAGCAGCGCCGCGGCCAGCATCGGGCTGGCCAGGCTTTCCAGCTCAAACGCCAGCCGCGACAGGGACAGCGCTTGGGTATAATCCTTTTCCTCCGTCAGCACGTCGGGGATCGAAGCCTGGAACGCAGGGGTGAACCCGGCAGAGGCCGACTGCAGCACGAAGATCAGCACATAGACCTGCCAGACCTCGGAAACAAACGGCAAACAAACCGCTACCGACATCCGCACCAGATCCAGCCCGATCAGCATCTTCCGCCGGTCGGCCTGTTCCGCCCAGGCGGCCGCGACCGGGGCCACGGTGACATAGGCCACCATCTTGATCGTCAACGCGGTGCCCAGCACCAAACCCGCGCGCTCGCCCGCCAGATCAAAGGCCAGAAGCCCCAGCGCCACAGTGGCCAGCCCGGTGCCGGTCAGCGCGACGATCTGGGCGAGAAACAAATGCCGGTAGGTCCGATTGCGCAGAATGGAAAGCATGGGCGGCGGGGTCCTTGGGCTGGGAGCGTTGCCGTCACTTTGGCCGTCCGGATGCAACAAAGGCAATCCCTGGAATGACGCGGACGAAGCGGTAGAGGCGAAAATTGTCAGCTGACAATTTTTAGTTTCCCGCAATACGCAAGCGAACCAAGGCGGCGCTTCGATCAGCCGGAATTGTTTTCGCCGACGGGCGCTCGTTGCGCTGAGAACCCGAACCGGGTGGAAGAATTGTCAGCTGGCAATTCTGCTCCAGCGGCCTGACCAGGCAGGCTTCAACCAGTTTGCAGGGCAGGGAATGCGCAAACACCAGGGGGCAATTCCAAGCCTGCTACCCAACCGCAAAACCGCCTTAGGCAAAAATTGTCAGCTGACAACTTGCCTCGCCCCGGCAGTCTGAAGCAGCGCATTCAGCATCGGAGCGGTAGAGAACTGACCGGCCCGTGCCTTTTGCGCCAGACGCCGCAGATAGGCGCCGGGGCTTCGGATAGAGCCCAGCTTCTCCAGAATGCACATTACGGCAGTTGCCGCATCTTTGCGGCCCATAGCGGCGCGTGCATCGCTGAGAACGGGCATTTCGATCCCCATCATCGGCGACAACTTCTCTGCAATCCGGTCTGCATCCTGCCAGCTGCGCAGCCCGCCCGGATAGTAGCTTTGCACTTCGGGGCAGGCGCGCAGGACGGTGGTCAGGTCATTGGCTTTCTCAGCTGCTCTAACGTTTGAATCTGAATGCTGGGCCTGAGGGGAGGGCGCTTCGGCTTGCGCCGCTTCAGAGTCAGAATCTTTTTTTATTGAATACTGTATGTGCCGCTCATTCCGGCTGCCGCTGGCGCTCAAAACGCGTGCAGGAGTCTTGGAGACCTGGGGGGCTTCCGCAGGTGTACGGCTGGCAATTTCACCACGCAGGGCTTCGGCCATATTGTTCAATTCGGTTTCACAGGGTTTGCGGCGCAGGAGTTTGCGGGCAGCTTCCAGCAACTCAGCAGCGCCGCACGCCAGTTCCTGCAATTCCTGCCGCAGTACGGCAACCCGGTCGCGCAGGACCGCCAGATGCTCGGCACGTGCCTTGGCCTCCAGCGCGGCGTCAAAGATCTGGCCGGCGTGCCGGGCGAGGGGGGACAGATCGAACCCGAAGGCCAGCGCCGTTTGATCGCCGCTGCGGCGCGCGTAGCGCTTGCGGTTGGGGCTGTTTTTCCGGCTGACAATGCCGATCCGGGTAAGAGCGGCCAGATGGCGGCGCAGGGTGCTTTCGGGCATCCCGTTGAGCCGCTCCATCAGCTTGCGGTTCGACGGGAACACGACAGCGCTGTCCGGCTCCGCAGGCAGCGCCCGGTCTGGAAAGAAGGTGAGCAAGGCCTTCAGCACCCCTAGGGTGCGGTGGCTCAGCTCGAATTCCGCGGCGGCGTGCGTGAGCGCAGCCAGAAGGTCCCACTTGTCGTGGGTACCTGCCAGCCGGCCGCACGGATCCTGCCGCCCAAATGCGATTTGGGACGCCTGTTCCATGATTTTTTCACGAAAGACAAAAAATACCCGCCCCCATGCGGCGCATGGAGTTGACACTGACGAGTTTGAGAGGCTATTCCAAAGGTGCTAAATCTGAGAACGGCCTTCTGGGATGTAATGTCCTGGGGGGCTTTTCTTTTGCCTGCTACGTGCCTCCTGTCCTGTTTTCTCTGCTCTTGTTACTCTTCCGGCTGCTCAGGCTGGTCTTGCTGCCAGCGGCCGTGAAGCTCTGCCATGATCTCCTCCGCGTGGGCGTCGAACCAGGTGTCAAAACCGGGCGTGTCCTTGCCGGAGATCGTCAGGGTGATGCCCTTGGCGGTGGTCTTGATGCCTGCGACCTCAGCGCCGTTGCTGCCGGGCAGGGCGCGCGTCTTGGGCGGGGCAGGGGCTGGTTCCGGCGCCTGGGTCACCCCCTGGGCGTGCTTTAGAACGGCCTCGAACCGCCCGTCGGAGTCATAAGTCGTGAAATCGGGCCGGTTTGTCCGGGTGTGGGCCCGGGACCGTGCCGCGGGGTCGTCGAACAGCTTGACCAGCATCATCCAGCGGTCGCGGCCAATGCCGGGGGCAGAACCGATGGCCCGCAGGAAGGGCAGATCAAAGGCAGTGCCGACCTTCAGCATCCGCGACACCATCGGCAGGTCGATGGACAGCGCGGCGGCAATTGTCTGCCGTCCATAGCCATCCGCTTGCAGCTGCGCCGCAAAGGCAGCCTTTTCGATAAAGCTGAGGTCCTGGCGCGAGGTGTTTTCCTGGCCCTGGGCCATCACCAGTGCGTGGTCGTCCAGCTGGCGCACCATCGCCTTGACCGGCAGGCCCAGCTCGCGCAGCGCCTTGAGACGGCGGCGGCCATAGACGATTTCGAACCGCCCCTGCGTCTTGGGATGCGGGCGCAGCAGCACCGGCACCTGCTGGCCGTAGGTCTGCAAGCTGTCCTTCAACTGGTTGAAGGCGGCCCCATCCATGCCCAGACGGTCCTCGTAGCCCGCGTCTTCGATCAGGGCCGTGTCGATTTCCTGCACCGCGCTTTCCTGCAGCTTGCTGAGCGAGGATTGCAGCGCCCCGACCGCGCCGCGCGGCATCATCTTGGGTTTCGGCCCGCCAGCGGATGCTGCCGGGCTGTTGAGTGCCGTGCTGAGAATGCCTTTGCGTGCCATCAACGCCTCCATGCTTGTTGAAGGAGCGACTCTATTTCATCGTTCACTTGATTGAGTGAATCCACCGCACGGTCATAGGTTGACCTGTGAAACTGGGATCTTTCGACCTCATAAACCGTCTGCTGGGTCAGGCCCGCGTCGGAAATCGCGGTGGATTTCAGCATCGGGGCGACCATGACCTCCTCGCCGAAAAGCTGCCGCATGAATGCAACCACCTGTTGCTGCGGTCCGTCGTTCGGCTCGTAGCGGTTGATCAGGAACCGCAGGAAATCGAACTCCAGAGCTGCCCCGGCATTCGAGACGACATCCAGCAACTCGGCCGACATCTGCAGGAACTGCGACATCGAGGCGATGTCGAGCATGTTCGGCACCACGGTGATGATCACACCGGTGGAGGCGCAGAGCGCAGACATCGTCAGATAGCCCAGCTGCGGCGGGCAGTCGAAGATGATCACGTCGTAATCTTTCTCGACTTCCTCCAGCGCTGCGGCCATGCGCGCGAAAAACGCGGGCTGCACGTTGTTGATCAGCGCCTGCGGGGTCTCATGCTCGAACTCCTGCAGGATCAGACCGCCCGGCGCCAGGTCGAGGCCGGTGAAATAGGTCTGTTGGATGATCTGGCGCAGGGGCAGGGGGTCTTCATAGCGGATCGCGTCATAAATCGTCCCTGTTTCCAGGAAATCGACCTCTGGCCTATAGCCGAAAAGCGTCGTCAAGGACGCCTGCGGGTCGATATCCACCGCCAGCACCCGGTAGCCCTTGAGCGCCAGCCGCTGCGCGGTGTGAATGGACGAGGTGGTTTTGCCCGATCCGCCCTTGAAGTTCAGGAAGGACAGCACCTGCACCTTGTCGCCCTCGCGGCGGCCGCGCAGGTAGGTGCCCGGCGTCTTGGCCGAGGCATCCAGGATCTTGCGCATTTCCAGCAGATCGGCCGCGGAATAATGGCGCCGACCGCCCGGTGTGGTGTGCACCTCGGGGAATTTGCCTTCAAAATGCAGCTTGCGCAGGAAACTGGGGGAGATGCCCAGCATCTCCGCCGCTTCCCCGGCGCTGAACAGGCGCAATTCCTTCCTTGCATCCGGCGCAAAACTGGCCAGCATGTGGCTTTCGAGGGCCGCACTGAGGTTCTCCGCGTTTTCGCGGATTCGCTGATTGATGTGGAGTGCTACTGCCAACTGCTGCCCTCTCGATAGTAACGCTGTTTTGCGTCAGCGCTTTATTTATCGTTTCTATACGCAATGCGAACAGCGTTTTGCAATAAATTCCTTCATTTACAGGTTGCAGACCGGATATTAGGTTTTTTGCCGGCTTGCGGGAGTTGGGCAGAAAACGCTAATAAGTAACTGAAATGAATAAGCAAAATGACTTTCAGGACGAACGGGGCAGGGGAGGCGCCAAAATCGCTTCCGCACTGTGCACGATCCGCAACCGGAGTCCGCGCGCGACTCGCCCCGGCCCGGAAACTCCCGCAGAGAAAGCAAAACAGGCTCTAATCAGGGTCTATACAGGCGGTGACAACCCCTTCGCCCGCGCACCGGCAGCGGCTTCCGCGCCCTCAAGGCGGATCCTTCAAATGGAATGTCGGTTTTTGCAACCGTATTTCGCAATCCTGCAGGTGAAACCCCAATCCTTTGGCGAAACTGCCGGTCAAAGGAGATCCCTGCCATGAATGAGCAAGCCACTGTCCCGCGCACCCGCTCCGGCGGCCGCAACGCCCGCCGCGCCCTGCGCACCGCGCCGAAATTCGACATGCTGCCGGGCCTGACCCGCAACATCCCCCTGTGCGAGGTGATGGACGGAGCCCAGGTCGAGATGATCGACAATGCCTCGATGGACATCCTGGAGAATGTCGGCGTCCAGTTCCGCGACCCCATTGCGCTGCAGGACTGGAAGAAAGCCGGTGCCAAGGTCGAGGGCGAGCTGGTCTATCTCGACCGCGGCCTGGTGCGGGAGCTGATTGCAACCATCCCCAGCGATTTCACCTACCACGCGCGCGACCCCAAGAAGAACGTGCGCCTGGGCGGCAAGCACTCGATCTTTGTGCCGATGACCGGCGCGCCGTTCCTGCGCGACCTGGAGGACGTGCGCCGCAATCCGATGCTGGAAGACCTGGCGATGTTCCACAAGCTGGCGCATATGATGCCGGCCCTGCATTCCTCGGCCCACCACATTGTGGAGCCTTATGATCATCCGATCAGCCAGCGCCACCTGCGGATCACCTATTCGTCGATGAAATACTCCGACAAGACGTTCATGGGCATGACCACCAGCCCCAAGAACGCCGAAGACGTGATGGAGATGTGCGCGATCCTGTTCGGCGAGGATTTCCTGGAGGATCACCCGGTCACCACCGGCAACTGCAACGGCAACTCGCCGCTGGTCTGGGATGAAACCATGCTGGGCGCGATGCGCGCCTTCTGCAAACGCAAGCAGCCGGTGCTGTGCTCGCCCTTTGTCCTGGGCGGCGCCAACACCCCGGCCTCGGTCCCCGCGACCGTGGCGCAGCTGAACGCCGAGGCGCTGAGCGCACTGGCCTACACCCAGGTGATCCGCAAGGGCGCGCCGGCGATCTATGGCCACTACCTGTCGACCGTCTCGATGAAATCCGGCGCGCCGATGGCGGGCACGCCCGAGATTTCGCTGATGAACTTCATGATCGGCCAGATGGCGCGCTACTACGATGTGCCGTGGCGGACCTCCAACACCCTGGGCGGCGCCAAGACCTTTGACGCGCAGGCAGGTTACGAATCCGCAACCACCCTTCAGGCTGTCGTCCACGCCGGCGCCAACTACATCTGGCACTCGGCGGGCTGGAACGAGGCCGGGATGCATTGCTCGGTTGCCAAGTTCATCGTCGATGCGGAGCAATGCGCGATGGCTTACCGGATGGCGGAAGGCCCGAAATGGCACGACTTCGACCAGGCCATTGCGGCGGTTCCCGATGTCGGCCCCGGCGGCCACTACCTGGGCCACCCGCACACCCAGGCGAACTTCCAGGAAGCCTTCTTCATGCCGGAGCTGTTCGACAACAACTCGATCGAGCAATGGCAGGCCGAAGGCAGCGTCGAGATCACCGAACGCGCCCTGACCCGCGCCAAAAAGCTGCTGGCGGATTACGAAGAGCCCAAGCTGGATGAGGCGAAGAACGAGGAACTGCTCGACTACATCGCCCGGCGCGAGCGCGAAATTCCCGCGGCGGATGAGCTGAATCAGAGCTACTGATCTTTCCTCCCCGACTGGCCCGCCCCTTAAACCGGGCGGGCTTTCTTTTTTCAGGGCAAGCACAGGAAGATTGCGGGAAACCACATCCACTTACGCGCTTTGCCTGCGAATAATGGCCCTGAACCACTGCCAATGCCGAAGTCAGAGCGCTGAACAATACGCTGGTGAAACTGACGGCCCGCAACGTCTGGACGGGCGGGGACGAAACCTGCCCGTTTTGGCCCATCTGCGCCGGATCCGGCGCCGCCGGCACCTATTTCAAGACCTAAACCGGCCTTTCCGCTGCTGGAAACCGGTCGGCCCGCAGAATTCCTGGTGCTTACCCGGCCCGGCGCTCTGCAACCTGCGGGAAAGACCTGTTCTACAACTAAAAATGAGGGAAACCTTACACCTGCACCCGCATTGCGAGTGCAGCATTCCATTTTTGTAAGGAGAAAAACATGGAACGTAAGAGCATCCTCACACACATGCGGGCTATTGAAGACAGGTTCAACGCAGATGGCCTGACCCTCCATGTGTGTACCAACCCGGAACAGCTGCCAGCCCTTCTTGAGGATGTGGGAAAGAAGCGCGTCCATCCGATGTCCGAGGTCAGTGCAGACGACCTGAATTCGGGCAGGGCATTCTGGCTCTTCCTGAAAAGGGAAGACCGTTGCATTACCTGCATCTCGGCCAAGAGTGTGGACCTTGGAAGCAAGGACTTCGGGAACTACTTCCGGGGCCTCGCATCCTCCCGCTATGGCGGCCGCGACGGGGTCGTGGCGAGCGTCTCGCAGCCGCTGGTCGATGAATTCCAGGGCAGGCTTATCTACTTCGGCGGTATCGAAGTTGCGCCGGACGAACGGGGTGGCATCCGCAGGCTTGGCGATTTCGCACAATATGTGAAGCTGCTGGCCGCCTCGCGGTGGGACTTTGACTGGATGTACACGATCATTGCCTACAAGCACCGCCGCCTGGCGGATGACTACGGTTTCAACGGCAAATACCGTAACGCGATTTCCTGGGCGGATCCGGTTCCGGAAGGCCTGGCAAACGATCAGATGATCCTAGGCCTCAACGCGGTCCACTTCTCGCACATTGTCAGCAGTGTCGAGCCAGGTCAGCTTTGAGAAAACAGCAGTCACCGGCTCTCCTTGGGGGCCGGTGACCCGCATTGTCACCTTGCGGTAGCCGCCGCGCACCCGCAACCCCTTGATGAGCACGTCCAATTCTTCATCAGTGACGATGTACGGAACCTCGCTGAGCATTCTATGCGAATGCATTGCGCGCTGAATAATCTTCTCTTCGAAGGATCCGACGATGCGGTAAAAGTCACGGTTCCCGGCAAGCATCAGCCGCTCTGCGGCGGCGCTGCGCTTGCCGATCTGGATCGGGTGCATGATCCGGTCCGTAGGCTCTAGAGGCTCGTAGATGTCAATCTGGTCCTCAAACCACTCCCAGTTGTTCAGCTGACCGCCTTCCTGGTGGTACCAATCCAGAATGTGGTCCGTTGTCACGTTGAAACCCGCCCTGGAGCACGCGGCATGTTCCGTATTGGCGGCCTCTGCCGCCCACCAGCGGTTCAGTCGGGTTACAGACGACAGGTTTTCACCGGGGAGGTCAAAGAAGAACTGGATGGGAACGCGCAGGCCGGCGAAAGAAGCGCCAGCGAGGACGCGGGGATTTCGCGGTTATTCCTCATCTGGCTTCGGAGCGTGCCGTAATTGACGCCCGAAATCGTGCAGGCTGTCTTCAATTTCACACCAGCGACCTTGCAGGCAGCATCAATGCGGTCAGCTATCATCCTCGCCTCAAAAGTTTACATATGTGAATTATTAAACCAATAGTTGACACCTATCAGTCTAAGCATCAACAATCAATGCGTGTGCGCAGTTTATGAATAGGCGAGTTTCTATTGGAGCAGACAGACAAAAAGTTTTTTCACGCCGGGGGCGGCCGGGACTTGTCCCAAGGCGAACGCGAGCTCCTGAGAAAGGCCTGCGAGGCGTCCGGAAGAAGCCTTGGCTTTTGGTCTGATCTGACCGAAGGACTGGACCAGAGGTCGCTTGCGCTGCTGGTCTCACGGGCCCACATGGTTTCGCCGGACATGCCGGAGTCTTGCGGTACGCTGACACGGGAGCAGAGCGAGGTGATTTCGATGCTATCGCAAGTTGGCCATCGCGACCGCGGGGTCTTTTTGCGTGCGCTGCGTGGTCTCATCGAGCTCCGGAAGGGGCGGTTAAACTAGCCCCGGCACCGGCAGACAGGTGGAAATCCTTCGCTGGCCTCATAAGGTTAGCAGTTAATGTCGCCCCTAAAGCGCCATCTGGACATTCCCTGTCACAGGCGTCGTCTGTTCTGCGCAGGTCTTCGGCCAGGTTATGATGAGTGTTGCGCAGCCGGTTATTGCGTGCTGTCTCACTGCTTCCGGGATCGTTCCGATGTCGCAGAACACGGTTCGCGCGCCCGGTTTGGCCGCATCAACGGCAATAACCACCGGCGTGCGCGGGGGGATGCCGAGGCGGAGCAGCGCGCCGCTTACGCGCGAGGCCTGCTGGACGGACATATAAAAGACAATCGTGGTTCCCGGCTTGGCATGGCGGGCACAATCGGGCAGCGGGTCGCCGGCCTTGCATTTCGCTGTGGTCAGCACCAGCGTGTCGGAAACGCCGCGTTCAGTCAGCGGAATGCCTGTTTGGGCGGCGGCGGCGCAGGCGGCAGTGATGCCGGGCACAATTTCCGCGTTGATCCCTGCCGCACGCGCCGCTTCCAGTTCCTCCGCTGCACGCCCGAAAATACCCGGATCTCCTGATTTGAGGCGGACAACGCGGCGGCCCTTCAGCACCTCCGCAACCATCACCCTGTTGATCTTCTCCTGCGGCCAGGAATGCGCTCCGACATGTTTGCCGACGAAAATCCGCCTGGCGGCGGGGGAGGTCAGTTCAAGGACTTCGGGGTCAACCAGGCGGTCGTAGAACACCGTGTCAGCCTGCTGCAGCCTGCGCACGGCCCGCAGCGTCAGGAGGTCGCTGGCGCCGGGGCCGGCCCCGACCAGTGCGAGTGTGCCGGAGGGGACCGGCGGTACGGAAAGATGTGTCATTTGCAAGCTCTCTATTCTGCGGCCTGTTTGAAGCGGGGGCGTGCCAGCAGCCCGGCAATGTCTGAGCGGCAGGAGCCGCAGCTGGTGCCCGCCTGCAGCGCCGCGCCGACATCGGCGACACTGACGAGGCTGCCCGTCTCGATGGCCCGCAGGATCGTGTTTGCCCCGACATTGAAGCAGGAGCAGACCACCGGGCCGGGATCCGGCAGGTCTTCCGCCGGCTGTCCGGTCAGTACCTCTGCCATGCCGGTGCCAGGCAATCCCGCCAGATAGTCGCGGCGGACGGCAACCGGCTCCGGCGCTATGAACAGCGCCGCCATCAGCTTGCCGCCTTGGTGCAAGGCTAACCGGGCAATTCCCCTGCGGCTGTCGGTCATCATCTGGATTTCGGCATCGGGCAAGGCGAACATCTTGCGCGCCGCGGCCTCCGGATCGCAGAGCGGCGTCAGGCCGGCAAGTTCCGCGCGGTATCCGGTCTCCGTCCGCGCCATGGCCCAGTATTCTGCCTCGGGTTTCATCGGCCGGCAGGACACGGCAAAGCCATACCAGGCAGCTTGCAGGCGCTCCACGGCCACCACCGAAGCCTTGCTTTCGGGCTGGCCGGACACCGGGTCGGTCGCAGCGGCAACCAAGGAGCAGACGCGCGCCGACGGTGCTGTTTCCCCCGTCCAGTGCATCGGCACGAACAGGTCTCCGGGCTGCACATCCGCCGTGATCCGCGCCCGCAGGATCGCCTGCCCATGCGGACTGCGCAGGCGCAGCAGGTCGGCGGACTGGACCCCCAGCTTGCGGGCGTCTTCCGGGTGGATGTCGGCGAAAGGCTCGGCAAGGTGCCCCGACAGGCGCGGGGACTGCGCGGTGCGGGTCATCGTATGCCATTGATCGCGGATGCGCCCCGTATTCAGGCGGAACGGAAAATCAGCGCTAGGGGGAGCCGCCGGCGGCTGGCAGCGGACCGGCAGCATCCGGGCCTTGCCGTTTGGGTGATAGAACTTCCCCTCTGCAAAGAAGCGCCCGCCCTGACGGCTGTTGCTGACCGGCCAGCGGACCGGGTGGAGCGCGCCGTAGTCTGCATCGGACATACGGCTGAGGCAGGAGATATCGAAATCCAGCCCGAAACGGCCCGCGATCCCCGAAAGCTCTGCGTGCTCCCGGAAGATCTGCGCCGGGGTCTGATAGTCAAAGGCTTTGGCCCAGCCCATGCGCCTGGCCGTATCGGCCAGAATGTCCCAGTCCGGGCGGGCCTGGCCCGGCGCAGGAAGAACGGCGCGCTGGCGGCTGATGGTGCGGTCCGAATTGGTGACGGTGCCGTCCTTTTCCGCCCAGGCCGCGGCCGGCAGCAGCACATCCGCCAGCCGCGCCGTATCGGTCGCGGCGGTGATGTCGCTCACCACGGTGAAGTCGCAGGCTTGGATCGCGGCGCGTACAGCATCGGCTTCCGGCATGGTAACGGCGGGGTTGGTGTGGATGATCCACAGCGCCTTGAGCCGCCCGTCGCCTGCGGCGCGGAACAGGTCGACCGCTTTCAGGCCCGCGCGGTCGGGTATCGCAGGGGCGCCCCAGAATTTCTGCACCGCAGCCCGGTGGCTGCTGTTCTCCAGATCCATATGGCAGGCCAGCATATTGGCCAGCCCGCCCACCTCGCGCCCGCCCATGGCGTTGGGCTGGCCGGTCACCGAGAACGGCCCGCAGCCGGGCTTGCCGATCCGGCCGGTTGCCAGGTGGCAATTCAGGATGGCGTTCACCTTGCCGGTGCCGGAGGTGGATTGGTTCACGCCCTGGCTGAAGATGGTCACCACCTTTTCGGTGCGCATCCACAGATCGCAGAACGCTGCGAGTTCAGCCTCCTCCAGCCCGGTCACCGCGGCATCAGAGGCAAAGGCGGCTTCCAGCGCCGCGCCCAGCCCTTCCACGTGCCGAAGGTAGTCTGCATCCAGCGCGCCGCCCTCATAGAGCGCCGCCAGCAGGCGGTTGAACAGCGCCACATCGCTGCCCGCGCGCAGCTTCAGGTGCATGTCCGCCTGCTCGCAACTCGCCGTGCGGCGGGGGTCGATTACCACCAGCCGGGTGCCGCGGGCTTCGCGTGCCGCCAGGATGCGCTGGTACAGTACCGGGTGGCACCAGGCGAGGTTGGAGCCCACCAGCACGATCAGATCCGCCTCGTCCAGATCCTCATAGGTGCCGGGCACCGTGTCGGTGCCAAAGGCGCGCTTGTGACCGGCCACGGTCGAAGCCATGCACAGGCGCGAGTTGGTGTCGATATTGGCGGAGCCGAGAAAGCCCTTCATCAGCTTGTTGGCGACGTAATAGTCCTCGGTCAGCATCTGCCCCGACAGGTAGAAGCCGACACTGCCCGGGCCGTGCTCCTCCACGGCTTGACGGAACTTGGCGGCCACCAGATCCAGTGCGCTGTCCCAATCCGTTTCCTGCCCGATCACTTGCGGCGCCAGCAGGCGGCCCTCCAGCCCCAGGGTTTCCCCCAGCGCCAGCCCCTTGGAACAGAGCCGCCCGCGGTTGGCCGGGTGGTCCGGGTCGCCGCGCACCGCCAGCCCACCCTGGCCGTCCGGGCGCAGGAGCACGCCGCAGCCGGTGCCGCAATAGGGACAAGTTGAACGGACCTCCTTGCAGCCGGGGCCTGCCATCACGCCGCGCTCCGCTTGCCGACGGCGGCGCCGTCGAGCAGGAGGCGGCCTGCCTCGACCCGCAGCGGGTAGGTCTCGATCCGGCCGGCGTCGGCGCCCTGCGCCTCGCCGGTGTTGAGGTCGAACACCCAGTTGTGCAGCGGGCAGGTCACGCTTTGGCTGTGCACGATGCCTTCGGACAGCGGCCCGCCCTTGTGCGGGCAGCGGTCGGAGGCTGCAAAGACCTCCGACGGGCCGGTGCGGAACAAGCCGACGCAGCCCACGGGCGTTTTCACCACCCGCGCGCCATGCAGCGGGATGTCGTCGATATGGCCAATGTCGATCCAGCTCATTCGGCAGCCTCCAGTGTGAGATTGGCAAGCGGCGCGTATTGCGCCCGGGTGGTGCTGTCCTGCGCGTGTTCGGCCCAGGGGTCCTTGCGGTAGACGGATTGCGAGAGCTCGAACCGGGCGGCGAGCGCCTTGCGGTTCTCAACGTCCTCCACGATCTGTTCCTTGACCCAGTCGAGGCCGACCTTGGCGAGCCATTTGTAGATCCGGTCCAGGTACTTGGCGTTTTCGCGGTAGATCTGGGTCATCGCCGAGATCACCTCGATCGCGTCTTCTTCGGTGGCCACCTTGCACAGGATCTCGGTGCCCTTGATCTCCATGCCCGCGGCGCCGCCCACGTGGATTTCATAGCCGCTGTCAACGCAGACCACGCCGATGTCCTTGCAGGTCGCCTCGGCGCAGTTGCGGGGGCAGCCGGAGACCGCCAGCTTCAGCTTGTGCGGCGTCCAGGAGCCCCAGAGGTGCTTCTCCAGCTTGATGCCAAGGCCGGTGCTGTCCTGCGTGCCGAAGCGGCAGTGGTCGGTGCCGACGCAGGTCTTCACGGTGCGCAGCCCTTTGGAATAGGCGTGGCCAGAGACGAGGCCTGCCTTGTTCAGATCGGACCACATCGCAGGCAGGTCCTCGCCTCTGACGCCCAATAGGTCGATGCGCTGGCCACCGGTGACCTTGACCGTCGGCACATCGTATTTGTCCGCGGCATCGGCAATGGCGCGCAGCTCATCCGGGGTGGTGATGCCGCCCCACATGCGCGGCACCACCGAGAAGGTGCCGTCCTTCTGGATGTTGGCGTGCTTGCGCTCGTTGACGAAACGGCTCTGCGGATCGTCGCGGTATTCCAGCGGCCAGTCCGCCAGCAGGTAGTAGTTCACCGCCGGGCGGCAGACATGGCAGCCGTTTGGGGTGGTCCAACCAAGCTCCTGCCAGACCGCCGCCTGGCTTTTCAGCTCCTGAGACTTGATCAGGCGGCGGACGTCCTCGTGGGTGTGATGGGTGCAGCCGCAGATGGGCTGCGCCTGCGGGGCGGCGTAATCGTCGCCCAGCGTCACCGACAGAAGCTGCTCCACCAGCCCGGTGCAGGTGCCGCAGGAGGCGCTGGCCTTGGTCGTGGCGCGGATCGCGCCGAGGTCGTTGGCGCCGCCTTTGATGGCGCTGGTGATCTGTCCCTTGCAGACGCCGTTGCAGCCGCAGATCTCCGCCTCAGGCGGCAAGGCTGCAACGGCTGACAGAGGGTCCGCGGAGGCGCCCCCCTGAAAGGCCGGGCCGAAGATCAGCGTCTCGCGCATCTCATCTATGTTGGTGCCGTCCTTGATCAGGCCGAAGAACCAGCTGCCATCGGCGGTATCGCCATACATGACGGCGCCGACCAGCCGGTCGTCCTCGATCACCAGCCGCTTGTAGATGCCGCGGGCCGGGTCGCGGAAGACGATATCCTCGCGCCCTTCACCCTCTGCGAAATCCCCGGCGCTGAACAGGTCGCAGCCTGTGACCTTGAGCTTGGTGGCCAGTTCCTTGACCACGAAGGCATTCGGCTGATCCAGCAGGCTGTCCGCCAGCACCTTCGCTTGATCATAGAGCGGCGCGACGAGGCCAAACAGATGGCCGCCGAACTCCACGCATTCGCCCACCGCGTAGATATCCGGGTCCGAGGTCTGCATCTGCGCGTTCACCTCGATGCCGCGCGCCACATCCAGATGCGCATCGGTGGCGAGGCGGGTTTCCGGGCGGATGCCCACCGCCATCACCACCAGATCCGCCCCCAGCGTCTCGCCGCTTTCCAGCAGCACCGCTTCGGCGCGGTCCTCGCCCAGGATCGCCTTGGTAGAGGCCTGGGTCTTCACGGTGATGCCACGCGCCTCCAGATCCTTGCGCAAGAGGTAGCCTGCGGCCTCGTCCAGCTGGCGTTCCATCAGGTGGCCCATCAGATGCAGCACGGTCACATCCATGCCGCGCTCTTTGAGCCCCGCGGCCGCCTCCAGCCCCAAGAGGCCGCCGCCGATCACAACCGCCTTGCCGCCATTGGCGGCGGCGGTGATCATCGCGTTGGTGTCGTCCAGGTCGCGGTAGGAAATCACCCCCGGCAGATCGTGGCCCGGCACCGGGATGATGAAGGGGGCGGAGCCGGTGGCGATCACCAGCTTGTCGTAAGGCACATGGCCGTTCTCGCCCTCGACCACTTTCATCTCGGGGTCGATCTTCACCACATGCTCGCCGAAGCGGCAGGTGACACCGTTCTGTGCATACCAATCGTCCGAGTGGGTGACGATCTCCTCATAGGTCTTCTCGCCCGACAGCACCGGGCTCAGCATGATGCGGTTGTAGTTGCCGCGCGGCTCGGCGTTGAACAGGGTGATGTCATAGGCATCCGGGTCCGCGTCGAGCAGATGCTCGATCACCCGGCCAGAGGCCATGCCGGCCCCGATGATGACGAGTTTCTGGGTCATGGTCTCACTCCGCTGCAATCTGGTTTGCGGCTGCCTTGGGCTTGGGTGTCGCCCCGTGCTCGTATTCCTCGAGGAAATCGAGCACCTCCTGCCGGTAGGTGTAGTAATCCGGGTGCTCCAAGAGCGCCTTGCGGGTGCGCGGGCGGGGCAGGTTGACCTCGGTGATCTTGCCGATGGTGGCCTGCGGGCCGTTGGTCATCATCACCACCCGGTCCGCCAGCAGGATCGCCTCGTCCACGTCATGGGTCACGCAGATCGCGGTCACCTTGGTGCGGCTCCAGACCTCCATCAGCACCTCCTGCAGCTTCCAGCGGGTGAGGCTGTCGAGCATGCCGAAGGGTTCATCCAAGAGCAGCAGCTTGGGCGAGAGCGCAAAGGCACGGGCGATGCCGACCCGCTGCTGCATGCCGTTCGACATGGCGTTTGCGGGCTTGTCCATCGCGTCCGCCAGGCCGACACGTTCGAGGTAGTATTCCACCACGTCCTGCCGTTCCGCCTGGCTGGCCTTGGGATAGACCTTGTCGACGCCGATGGCGCAGTTCTCCCGCGCGCTGAGCCAGGGGAACAGGTTTGGCGACTGAAACACCACCGCGCGCTCCGGGTCGGCGCCCTCCACATGACGGCGGTCCAGCTTGATCGCGCCCTTGGAGATCGGGTTCAGCCCGGCTGCCATGGTCAGCACGGTGGACTTGCCGCAGCCCGAATGGCCGATCAGTGAGATGAACTCGCCCTTGTTGATCTTGAGGTTGAAATCCTCGACCACGGTCAGCGGCCCCTTCGGCGTCGGGTAGATCTTGTGGAGCTGGGAAAAATCCAGGTAGCGTTCTTCGGCCATCGACTTGCCGGCCTCGGCAACCGCGGCTGGCAGCTTGTGGATCGGGGTCACATCCGGCAGCACCCTGTCGCCGCCGGTCTTGCCCTTGATACCTGCGTCCATGAGGTAGCCGGTGATCCCGGCGCGCAGCGTCTTGAAGGTCTTGTCGTGGTTCATCGCGCTGCGGTCGCGCGGGCGGGGCAGGGTGACCTTGAACTCCTCTCCCAGCGTGCCGTCCGGGTTGAGCGCAATGATGCGGTCGGCCAGCAGGATCGCCTCGTCCACGTCATTGGTGATCAACACGCAGGTCTTCTTGTCCGCCTCCCAGATCGCTTCGATCTCATCGGCGAGGTTGGCGCGCGTCAGCGCATCCAGCGCCGACAGGGGCTCATCCAGCAGCAGCACCTCCGGGTCCATCGCCAGCGCCCGCGCCACATTGACCCGCTGGCGCATGCCCCCCGATAGCTCCGCCGGGCGGCGGCTGGCGGCGTGGGAAAGGCCGACCATCCGGATGTAATGCGCTGCCTTGGCCTGCCTTTCGCCAGCCGCCAGGCCGGGAAAGAGCGAGTCCACTGCCAGTCCCACGTTGCCCGCCACTGTCAGCCAGGGCATCAGAGAGTAATTCTGGAAGATCACGCCGCGCTCGGGGCCGGGGCCGGTGATCTGGCGGCCCTTGAAGGTTACGGTTCCGGAGGTCGGTGTCTCCAGCCCCGCCATCAGGTTGATCAGCGTTGTCTTGCCGGTGCCGGAGAAGCCCAGCAGCACCAGAAACTCGCCCTCCTGAACGCTGAGGCTGATGTTTTTCAGCACGCCGGTGCGGTTTGCGCCTTCGCCGAAGCTTTTGCAGACATTTTTGAATTCAAGAATGCTCATGACGGGTCACCGGTTGTTTGAGAAGGTGAACAGCGACTGCAGCGCGTACATAACCCGGTCCAGCAGGAAGCCGATGATGCCGATGGTCAGCACCGCGACGATGATGCGGGCGAGCGACTGGCTGGAGCCGTTCTGGAACTCGTCCCAGACGAATTTGCCAAGGCCGGGGTTCTGGGCCAGCATTTCGGCGGCGATCAGCACCATCCAGCCGACCCCGAGCGACAGCCGCAGCCCGGTGAAGATCAGCGGCAGCGCTGAGGGCAGCACCAGCTTGGTGATCTTGGCGCGGGTGCTCATCTTCAGGACCTTGGAGACATTCACCAGATCCTTGTCGATGGAGGCCACCCCAAGCGCCGTATTGATCAGCGTCGGCCACAGCGAGCACAGGGTCACGGTGATGGCGGAGACCAGGAAGGATTTCGCGAACAGCCCGTCATTGCTGGCATAAAGCGCCGAGACCACCATGGTCACGATCGGCAGCCAGGCCAGCGGCGAGACCGGCTTGAAGATCTGCACCAGCGGGTTGATTGCCGCATTGGCGAGCGGTGACAGCCCGCCCAGAATGCCCAGCGGGATGGCCACAATCGCCGCGATCAAAAAACCGAAGAACACGGTCTGAATCGAGGTCCAGATCTGATCGTAATAGCTGGGCGCGCCGGTATAGGGGATGTCCTTGACCTGGTCCGCCTTGCCCTGGGCAATCAGCCGTTCGTTGCGCTGGTCGACCCGTTCGTAAAAGGCGGCTTCCTTGACCGCCTTCTGCTGCGCGTCCTGGTGCAGGCTGACGGCTTCCGCCCAGACCTGGGCGGGTCCGGGGATGGCGCCGAGCGAGGTCTGCACCCGCGGGGCCAGCGTGCCCCACAGCAGCAGGAACCCGAGAATGGCCAGCAGCGGCACCGCCAGCAGGCGCCAGATTTCCTTGGCCTGGGCGCGCGGGTTGTCGCCCGCTGCGGCCTTCAGGATGGGGGTGATCCAGGCGAGGCCCAGTACCTGAAACCAGGCGTCGGCCTTGCTGATGCGGTTGAAAAGCCTGGCCCGGCGGGCCTCGGTGTTGAGCGATGCGGGGTCAACGGTTGTCATGGGGAAGGTCTCACCTTGGCGTTTTGCTGGGTTGGCTGATGCGGGGGAGGGGGACGGCGCTCGCTCCTGCCGGAGCCTCGCCCCGCCCGCCCTCCCGTCCGGGCTCAGCCCTGGACGGCGTTGCCAACGACGGTCTGGCTGCCCTTGAGGCCGATCGGCAGGCTGTCGAGGTAGGCGTTCGGCGCGCGGCCGTCATAGGGGATGCCGTCAATCACATCCTCCGGCGGGGTAGGGGCCTTGTAGCCGTCGCTCTCCCAGGGGAAGTCCGCCTCATCGGCGAGGCCGTCCGCGACCAGCAGCCGGGCCGCTTCCAGATAGATCTCCGGCTTATAGACAGAGCGGGCGACCTCATCGAACCAGCTGTCGGGCTTGGGGTCGGCGATCTGGCCCCAGCGGCGCATCTGGGTCAGGTACCAGACCGCGTCGGAATAGAACGGATAGGTTGCGTTGTAGCGGAAGAACAC
Organism: Leisingera sp. ABM4_103; assembly: GCF_056158685.1. Classification (NCBI taxonomy): domain Bacteria; kingdom Pseudomonadati; phylum Pseudomonadota; class Alphaproteobacteria; order Rhodobacterales; family Roseobacteraceae; genus Leisingera; species Leisingera sp. ABM4_103. The sequence goes on from NZ_JBSWTU010000006.1 coordinate 236,021, forward strand.
GTTGAAGTCCGGCACCGCGCGGGTGTCGCCTTTCTCATATTCGAAGGTGCCGGTCATCGAATTGGCGATCACATCGTAATCGGCGCCGACGTATTCGGGGCGGCTGAGGATCTCCACCGCTTCCGGGCGGTTGGCGTTATCGTTTTCATCCAGCCACATCGCCGCGCGGATCAGCGCTTTGACAACCGCCAGTGTGGTGTTGGGATTCTCCTCGGCAAATTCCGCGGTGATGCCAAAGACCTTTTCCGGGTTGTTCTTCCACAGTTCGTAGTCGGTGATCACCGGCACGCCGATGCCCTTGAACACCGCCTGCTGGTTCCAGGGCTCGCCCACGCAGTAGCCGGAGATCGTGCCGGCCTCCAGCGTGGCGGGCATCTGCGGCGGCGGGGTCACCGACAAGAAGGCTTCGGCGGCGATCTGGCCGGTCACGTTCTCGGGACTGTAGTAGCCGGGGTTGATGCCGCCGGCGGCCAGCCAGTAGCGCAGCTCGTAATTGTGGGTGGAGACCGGGAAGACCATGCCCATGTTGAACGGCTTGCCCCTGGCGTTGAAGTCCTCGATCACCGGTTTCAGATGGGAGGCGGAGATCGGGTGCGAGACCTTGCCGTCAGCGTCGGTGGGCAGGCTCGGCTTCATCATCTCCCAGACCTCGTTGGAGACGGTAATGCCGTTGCCATTCAGGTCCATCGAAAAGGGGGTGATGATATGCGCCTCGGTGCCATAGCCGATGGTGGCGGCCAGCGGCTGTCCCGCCAGCATGTGGGCGCCGTCCAGGGTGCCGTCGATCACCCCGTCCAGCAGCACCTTCCAGTTGGCCTGCGCCTCCAGCGTAACAAACAGCCCCTCGTCATCGAAGAACCCCTGTTCATAGGCGACCGCCAGCGGCGCCATGTCGGTCAGCTTGATGAAGCCGAAGGTCAGCACGTCCTTTTCCAGCTCCAGCATGTCAGCCAGTGCCGGGGCAGTCAGGGCGGTGGAGCCTGCGAGGGCAAGGATCAGGGTCTTCATCGGGTTGGTTTCCTTTGTTTGCTGCGTCCGGGGCAGACGCCCGGACAGAAAAAAAGCCGCTGACGCGCACCGCCGGGAGGAGTGGCGGTGGGTCGAGCGGCTTTGCTCAGTGAAACCCGGTCGTCGGGAAAAACTTTTTTGTCAGGCGCCATTGCCTGTCTGGGTTCAGTGTGCAGGAAGAGCGGCCCGGCGCCAAAGGGTTCTTTGCTGATGCAGCGAGAAATTCTGCATTGCAGCATTGGTGTTCAGCAGATTGCCTGATTTTTCATCAGCCGGCGGCCAAGGGATCAAAAACGCGGCCATCGAAGAACCGGTTTTCCAGCAAGGCGGCCGGGTCCGATTCTCCGGCGGCCAGCGTTCCGGCGTCCAACGCGCCTTCCAGCTTGGACGATGCTGCCGGCAGCTCCGCGCCCGTGCCGCTCAGGGCGGTGCGGTACAAATCGCTGCGGAACACAGGCGCCGCTTTTTTCAGCGCGGTCTGCGGATCCAGGCCGTTCCGTTTCGCCAGCCGCAGCGCAATCCATTGGGCCTGACTGCGCCAGGGAAAGCCGGCGGAACCGTCATGAAAGCCGACAAAGCCAGGCGCTTCGCGCTGCAGCCCCTGCGCGGTCACAGTGAACTTGCCCAGCAGGCCGCGCTCGATGATTTCGGCGGGCAGGTCGAGATAATGGCGGGCGGACAGAATTTCCGCGGCCAGACCGCGGCAGGAGGGATCGGCCAGCCAGCGCCCTGCGCGCCACAGCGCCCGGATCAGCCGGCCGGACAGGCTGGGTTCCGTTTCGGCCCAATCGCTGCGGACGGCCAGCACCTTTTCCGGCGCGCAGGACCAGATGGCCCGGCCCGGCAGCAGCAGCGCGCCTTCGCCCTGCTCGACAGCGATGGACCCCCAGGGCTCGCCGACGCAGAAGGCGTCAATGCTGCCGCGCCGGAGTGCGTCAGCCATCAGCGGCGGCGGCACTGTGCGGATTATGATGTCCTGAGATGTGCTCAGCCCCAGCCCTTCCAGCCAATAGGCCAGCAGCTCGGCATGCATGGAAAAGGGGAAGGGCACACCAATCCGCAGCTCCCCGCCGGAGGCGGCAGCCAAAGCCCGCCCGGCGGCAACTGCATCGCCGAAGGAAAAGCTGTAACCCGCAGCCGCCATTTTGCGGGCCAGCCTGCTGCTGACACCAATAACGGTGCCATTGATGGACAGCACTGACAGCACGGAAAACTGCGCGCTGGCACCGCCCAGGCCCATGGCCGCCGCCACCGGCACCGGGGCCAGCATCTGGGCGGCATCCACCTGGCCAAAGGCCAGCATGTCCCGCAGCGACGACCAGGACGGCGCGCGGTGCAAATCCAGCGTCAGCCGCTCTTCCGCGGCAAACCCCATCTCTTGTGCGGCAATCAGCGGCGCGGCATCCGTCAGCGGGACATAACCGGCAGGGATCCTCGTCAGGCTCATGCCAGCAGCCCCGCCGCCGTCACCAGCGCCTGCGCCACCTCTGCGACGCGCTTGTTCTGGTCCATCGCGGCCTTGCGCAACAGCGCATAGGCCGCATCCTCTTCGATGCCCCGGGCCTTCATGATCATGCCCTTGGCGCGGTCGATCACTTTGCGCTCTTCCAGTGCCCGCTTGGCCTCGGCCAGCTCGGTGCGCATCCGGTGGAACATCCGGAACCGCGCGATGGCGGCGTCCAGAACCGGCTTCAGCCGGGAAGGCTGCAGCCCGTCGACCACATAAGCGGAGACACCTGCCTCGACGGCGGCCGCGGACAGCCCTTCCGCGCTGCGGTCGACAAACATCGCCACCGGGCGCTCCTTTGGACCGGAGGCCAATGTCAGCTCTTCCAGCACATCGCGCGAGGGGTCTGCGATGTCTATCAGCACGACGTCCGGGTCCCGGACCTGTATCTGGCGGGCAAGGCCGGATGGCTCTGAGATCACCTGAATATCGAATTCCCCGGCTTCCCGCAGTCCGTCCACGATCATGAACGCGCGTTCCCGGTCGCTTTCGACGACGATGATGGACAGGGCATCAGGCATGAGCCAGTACATCGGCTTGGGGCGTGCAATCTGTAAAGGCCTGCCAGGGCGCGCGGACGGCGTACCGCCCGGCTGTGCCCAATTATTAGGCAGGCTGCCGATACTTCCGGCGGCGGACGTAAAGCTGCTGAAAGGCTCCAAGCGCATTATTCGCACCCGGATTTCCGCCAGCTGGCCCATACTGGCGGCAGCGCCCAATTCTGCGAGGAGACCCTTATGGCACAAGACTATCCCATCTATGGCCGGATCGACGGTCCCATCGTCATCATCGGCTTCGGGTCGATCGGCAAAGGCACGCTGCCCTTGATCGAGCGCCATTTCGATTTCGACGCCTCCAAGCTCACGGTCATCGAGCCAGATGCCGCCAAGGCAAATTTCCTGCGCCAGCACAAGATCAACCATCTGCAGGTCTCGCTGACGCCGGAAAATTACCGTGAGGTCCTGGGCGGGCTGTTCAGCGAGGGCAAAGGGTTCTGCGTCAACCTGTCGGTGGACACGTCCTCGCTCGAACTCATGACCTTCATGCGGGAGCTCGGCGTTTTGTACATCGATACCGTGGTGGAACCCTGGGCCGGATACTACTTCGGCACCACCGACAACGCGGCCCGTACAAATTACGCGCTGCGGCAGGCGGTCAGGGATGAAAAGGCGCGCAATCCCGGTGGCACGACGGCGGTCAGCTGCTGCGGTGCCAACCCCGGCATGGTCAGCTGGTTCGTCAAGGAAGCGCTGCTGACGCTGGCCCGCGATACCGGCCGCGAGGTTGAGACGCCTGCCAGCCGAGAGGGCTGGGCGCGGCTGATGCAGTCGCTTGGCGTCAAGGGCGTCCATATCGCCGAACGGGATACCCAGGCCCGCCGGGTGCCGCGCGCCAGGGGCACTTTCGTCAACACCTGGTCGGTCGAGGGGTTTATCGCCGAAGGCTTCCAGCCCGCCGAACTGGGGTGGGGCACGCACGAGACCTGGTTCCCCGAGAACGGGCACCGGCAGGACACCGGCTGCCAAGCCGCCATCTGGCTGGAGCGCCCGGGCGCAATCACCCGGGTGCACACCTGGTGCCCGACACCGGGGCCGCAGTTCGGCTTTCTGGTCACCCATAACGAGGCGATCTCGATCGCCGACTACTACACCGTGGGCGCGGGCGCCGATCCCGAATACCGCCCGACCTGCCACTATGCCTATCACCCTTGCGACGACGCGGTGCTGAGCCTGCATGAGCTGTTCGGCTCGGGCCAGCAGCAGGAGCGGCACCATATCCTGACTGAGGACGAGATCATCGAAGGCATCGATGAGCTTGGCGTGCTGCTCTATGGCCACGAAAAGAACGCGCTGTGGTTCGGCTCACGGCTGTCGAATGAGGAGGCCCGCGATCTTGCGCCCTATCAGAACGCAACCGGGCTGCAGGTCACCTCGGCAGTGCTGGCCGGCATGGTCTGGGCCCTGGAAAATCCCGAGGCCGGGATTGTCGAGACGGACGAGATGGACCATGCCCGCTGTCTTGAGGTGCAGCGGCCCTATCTTGGCCCGGTCGAGGCGCATTATACCGATTGGACGCCGCTGCAAGACCGCTGGGTGCAGTTCCCCGAGGACATCGACGAAAGCGATCCCTGGCTGTTCCGCAACGTGCTGGCGAGCTGATCCCGCCGGGGGCATCCGGCAGGATGCCCCCGCTACTCCTTGCCTGACCGCCATTCCTTCCACGCCAGGTAGGTATTGGCGCCAAGCGAGGCAAAGGGTTCCGGCGGCAGCTTCGGCGGCACCGGCTGGGCCAGGAAGTGGCTGGCGATGTCTGAGCCGCCCTGCACCAGCAACTCGGCGATGCCCATGCCCTGCAGGGTGCCGCGGGCAATGCCGAGGCCGTTCTGGCAGCAGGTGGAATAGACGCCCTGGTCGAGCTCCCCGAACGCCGCCGATCCGTTGCGGCTAAGGCACAGCATCCCGGCCCAGCGGTGCTCCATCCGCACGCCGCCCAATTGCGGGAACCGCTCCTTGAACTTGCGGTCGTGCACCCAGCCCGCGTTGCGCAGGCGCACGTCGCTGGTCTCGATTGTCGGGTGGAAGCTGGAGCAGGTGCGGATCAGGATCCGGTCGCCGTAAGACCCGGAAATCCGCCGCACCGAGGTGCCCATCGGATCCGCCGGCGTGACCGACCAGCGGGATTCACCGCCCAGCCGCCCGATCTGCTCCGGCGTCAGCCGTTCCGTCATCGAGGCATAGAGGCAGATGTGCATCAGGCGGCGCTGGTAGAAGCCGAAGCTTTCAAGGTGGCCGTTGTTGGCGAGGATGACCGCGCCGGTGGAGATCCGGCCTTTTGGCGTCTGGACCAGCCAGCCGTTGCCCTGTTTCTCAAACCCGGTGGCGGGGGAGTTTTCGAACACGCTGACCTGCCCGGCCAGATGGCTGGACAATGCCCTGACGTAGGCCGCGGGCTGGATCATCACGGTTCCGGGCGCATAAAGGCCGGAGGTGTAATGCGGGCTGCCGGTCAGCGCCTGCATTTCCGCTTGGGAATGAAGCGTATGCGGTTCGCCCAGCCGCTCCAGATGGGCGGCGAAATCGCGGTTGTGCTTGTCGCCGGCCTTGGTCGCGGCGGCGTTGATCTTGCCGGCGGGATCAAACATCTCCTGCGGCAGGGCGCAGTCTTCGGCCACGTCTTTGGCAAACGCGATGGCCTTGCGGTTCATGGCGATGGCAGCCTTGTCCGCTTCAAGCCCCGCTCCCGCGTAATTGTCGGAGGCCAGATCATGCGGCAGGTCGATCATGAACCCGGAATTGCGCCCGGCGGAGCTTTCGGCAAAGCGGCCGGCTTCCAGCACCGCCACCTTCAGCGAAGGGTCCAGCTGATGCAGGCGGCGGGCGGCGGACAGCCCCGCGAACCCGCCGCCGATGATGGTGACATCGGCGGTCAGATCGCAGTCCAGCACCGGCAAGGGGGCCTGGGGCGGCAGGATGGCATTCCATCCCGCAGCCCCTGTCTGCTTGGGCAGACGCTGGGCGGTGTACGCGGTCAATCCACGGCCTCGTCTGCGTCGTCGGCCAGGTCGATCCAGATGGTTTTCAGCTGGGTGTACTGGTCGTGGGCATGGACAGAGTTGTCGCGGCCGCCAAAGCCCGACTGTTTGTAGCCGCCGAAGGGGGTGGAGATATCGCCCTCGCCAAAGCTGTTCACCGTCACCGTGCCTGCGCGGATGGCGCGGGCACCGCGGATCGCGCGCTTGGCGTTGGCGGTGAAAATCGAAGCGCAGAGGCCGTATTGCGTTTCATTGGCGATGCGGATCGCCTCGTCAAAGCCGGAAACCTCGATCACCGACAGCACCGGGCCAAAAATCTCCTCGCGCGCCAGCACCGTGTCGTTGCCGGGCACCTCGACGACCGTGGCCTCGACAAATGCGCCGTCATGCGCCTTGCCGCCCAGCACCACGTTGTCGGCCTGCTCCAGATAGCCGCAAACCTTGTCGAAATGCGCGGCAGACACCAGCGCGCCCATGCGGGTTTCCGGGTCCAGCGGGTCGCCGACGTTCCACGCTTTGGCGTGATGCGCGATGCGTTCCAGCAGCTCTGCCTTCACATCCTTATGCACGATCAGGCGGGAGGAGGCAGAGCAGTTCTCGCCCATGTTCCAGAAGGCGCCGTTCACGATATGCGATGCCACCCGGTCCAGGTTCTCGGCGTCGTCCATGACGATGGCGGGGTTCTTGCCGCCCATCTCCAGCACCACCTCCTTGGCGTTGCTTTCCGCGGAATAAGTCAGGAAGCGCTTGCCGGTCACGGTGGAGCCGGTAAAGGACACCATGTCGATATCCATGTGGCGGCCGATGGGTTCGCCCACCTCTGCACCTCCGCCGGGCACGATGTTCAGCACACCGCGGGGCAGGCCCGCTTCCATTGCCAGTTCCGCAACCCGCAGCGCGGTCAGGGTGGTCTCGGCGGCGGGTTTCACCACCACGGAGCAGCCTGCGGCCAGCGCCGGGCCGATCTTCCATGCCAGCATCAAGAGCGGGAAGTTCCAGGGCAGCACCAGGCCGACCACGCCGATCGGCTCGCGCACCACCATGGCGATGTGATCGTCGGAGGCGGGCGACACCTGGTCATAGATCTTGTCGATGGCTTCGGCATGCCATTTCAGGCAGTGGATGGTCTCCGGCACGTCTACGGTTTCACAGTCATAGATGGTCTTGCCGGAATCCAGGCTTTCCGTCACCGCCAGCTCATGGGCGTTGCGGGTCATCAGCTTGCACAGCCGGATCAGCACGTCCTTGCGCTCTGACGGGTGCAGGCGGGACCAGCGGCCATCGTCGAAGGCTTCGCGCGCCTTTTCAACCGCGACATCAACATCCGCGGCGCCGCAGGACGCGATGTCGGCCAGTTTCTCGCCGGTGGCCGGATTCACGGTCTCGAACGTCTTGCCGGACGCGGCCGGGCAGAATTTGCCGTCGATGAACGCGCCCGTGGGCAGGTCCAGATTGGCGGCGATGGATTTGTATTCGTCCTGTGTAAGCAGCGACATGGATCAGCCCTCCGCCTCGATATCTGCGATTTTCTGTTTCAGCACCCGCACGACCTGTTCCAGCGCGCGTTTGTCGTCCTTGTTCAGCCCCTTCAGCGGCGCGCGCATGGCACCGGCATCGATGCCGTTCATGGTGACACCGTGTTTGATGGTCTGGATGAACTTGCCGCCCTGTTCGAGGACACGCATCAGCGGCATCATTGCCGACATGATCCGGCGGCCCTTGGCAAAATTGCCCTCGATCACGCAGGCATTATAGAGCGCCACGTGTTCCTTCGGCAGGAAGTTCGAGCCGCCGCAAACCCAGAAGGGCGCGCCCCAGGCAAAGAACTCCAGCGCCTGGTCGTCCATGCCGCAGCCCAGCTGGATATGCGGATAGTCCCGCGCCAGCAGATGCACCCGGTTGATATCGCCGGAGCTTTCCTTGATGCCGCAGAAATTGCGGGAACGGCCGACGCGGTCGAGGAACTCCTCGCCCATCATGGTGCCGGTGCGGTGCGGGTAGTTATAGAGCATCACCGGCAGATCCGCGGCCTTGTCGATGGCCAACGCATTGAGCGCGTTTTCGCGGTCAGTCGGGACCGAGTAGGGGGGCGAGGCCAAGAGGATCGAATCCGCGCCGATCTCCTTGGCGCCTTCCGCCAGCGCAATGGAATCGCTGGTCAGCATCGCCCCGGTGCCCACCACCAGCGGCAGGCGGCCCTTCAGCCGTTCATGGGTGAAGCGGGCCAGGGCCACGCGCTCTTCCACGGTCTGAGCATAGTTCTCGCCGGTGGAGCCGCCGGAGATCAGCCCGTGCACACCGGCGTCGATCAGATATTCGATGACATCGGCCAGCGCGTCCCAATTGACGCTGCCGTCCTCAAAGTGGGGTGTCACCACAGGGGTGTAGATCCCTTCGAACTTGAAAATAGGGGTCATCTGCGTCCTCATGCAGGGGTTTTGCGCGCGATTGTGCCCAGCGGCACGTCCAGCCCGGCGGGCATGACGAACAGCTCGATCTGGTCGCGTGACAGGTTCCAATGCTCAATTGCCAGCTGGCCCGCCGCCGCCTCGTCGCCCGCTTCGATGGCGGCGATGATGGTGTCGTGCTGGCTGCTGGCCTCATCCAGGTTTTCCGCCATCCGGGCGTCCTGGGGGCGGTAGAAGGTCATGCCGATGCGGGCATGGTCGATCAGCAGCCGCTGGAAGGACGGCAGCAGATAGATATTGTCCGCCATTTCACCAGTGATCTCGTGAAAACGGTTGTTGGCCATCGCCCGGTCGGCGCTGGAGCCCGTGCGCAGTGCCGCCTTGAACGCCTCCTGCGCGGCTTTCAGCGCCGAGACTTGCGCGGGCGTGGCGTGTTTGGCTGCCAGCTGCATGACCGCGCCATAGATCATCGGCGCGGCCAGGAAGAAATCGCGCAGGGTCATATGCGACATCTCGCTGACCCGCGCGCCGCGGTTTTCGCGCAGATCCACATATCCCTCGCCCGCCAGCTGGCGCAGCACCTCCCGCAGCGGGGTGCGCGACAGGCCAGACTCCTCGGACAGCTTCGCCTCGTCCAGATCGGCGCCGGGGCGCAGCTCCAGCGTCATGATTGCGGTCTTCAGGCGGCTGTAGAGCGCAGCCTTCCGGTTCTTTGAGGCGTCTTTCATGGGGATCTCTCCTGCCGCTGCTGCGGGACGGATTCGTCTGTTCGCGGCCTCTATGACACGAAAATACATATTGTGTACACAGAAAAAATATGGTGTGTGCAAACTGCGGGTGCTCACCACTTGCGGCCGGCAGGGCGGGAGGCTTAGCCTGTCCGGGCCGCAGGGCTGTGCAGCCAGGCCCGCCCAGCGTTACTTGTCAGGCGGTAGTCCCATGTCTAAAACACAGCATTTTGCCTTTCTGCTGGTGGAGGAGTTCTCCCACCTTGCGTTTTCCTGCGCGGTGGAGCCCCTGCGCATTGCAAACCTGGTCAGCGGCGAGGATCTGTATGACTGGTCGTTCGGATCGGAGAACGGCGAGACCGCGACTTGTTCAAACGGCTCGGTTACGCTGGTGCATTACGGTTTTGACGCGATCCCGAAATGCGACCGGCTGTTTGCGCTGTCAGGCATCCGCATGCGCAACCATGTCACCAAACCCTTGCTGGCGGCGCTGCGCCGGGAGAGGGCGCGGGGGACACCAGTCGGCGCGCTGTGCTCCGGCGCTTGGGTGCTGGCCGAAGCGGGATTCCTGAACGGGATGCAGGCGGCAATCCACTGGGAATACCACGACAGCTTCATGGAGGCGTTTCCCGAGGTGAACCTGGTGCGCAATGTGTTCGTGGCGGATGAAAAGCACGTGACGGCTTCGGGCGGCACTGCGACGGCGGATTTGATGCTGCATCTGATCGAGCGCGGCCACGGCTATGACCTGGCCGTCGCGGTGGCAGATCAGATGGTCTATAACGCGGTGCGCAATGCCACGGCGGAGCAGAAGGTCTCGCTGCAATCGCGCAACGGCATGCGCAACGCGCACCTGGCCCGCGCCATCCACATGATGCAGGATCACATCAGCGATCCCATCTCACCCGCCCGCATCGCCGATGATATCGGCATCTCCACCCGCCAGCTGGAACGGCTGTTCGGCAAATACCTGAACACCTCGCCCAAGAAATACTCGATGGAAATGCGGCTGGAGCGCGCCCGCAACCTGCTGATCCAGACCGAGGCCTCGGTGACCGATGTGGCACTGGCCTGTGGCTTTGACAGCCCGGGCCATTTCTCGCGGGTGTATAAGGCAGCATTTAACGTAACCCCGATGCTGCAACGCGGCCGGATCGGCTAGGAGCCGGAAACCGGCGCGGTTTCCGGCCATGAAAAATCGTTTTTTCATGGCCGTTTTCATCGAATGAAAACGGCGGGCTTGGGGCGAAATCTTTGCTGGCCTTCAAAGCTGCATTTCCCATATTGGAATGAAGCCCTTTCATCCGAGCCACATGCCAGGAGCCGCAGATGTCCCGCCGCCACTACAACCTGCCGCCGCTCACCACTCTGGCCGCATTCGAGGCCGCCGCCCGGCACCTCAGCTTCAAGAACGCCGCGCAGGAATTGTCTGTCACCCCCGGCGCCGTCAGCCACCAGGTGAAGGCGCTGGAGGCAGAGCTGCAGGTGCCGCTGTTCCAGCGCAAACACCGCGGCGTGGAACTGACGGAGGAAGGCGAGGCGCTGTTTGAAACCCTGGCATCCTCGTTCTCCAAGATCTCGCTCAGCCTGAAAACCATCCGCGACCGGCAGACTGGTGATACCGTGACCATCGGCTCCACCTCCGCCGTCGCCTCTCTGTGGCTGTCGCCCTCGGTGGTGCGGTTCTGGCGCAAGCACCCGGACGTGAACGTCAACCAGATCGTCAACGACCGGCCCCTGCGCAGCGTACCGGATGTGGATTTCTATATCCGTTACGGGCGTGAACGGGATACCCGGGTGGAGCAGACCGAACTCTACCGCGACCATCTGGTGCCGGTCGGCAACGCGGAACTGGCGGACAAGCTCACCGGCTGCCCGCTGGAGGAACTGGCGCAGCAGCGGCTGCTGCATCTGGAGTCCGACGACAAGAGCTGGACGACCTGGGCGGACTGGTTCCAGCAGCTGGGCTATGACGGTCCCATCGCGCCGGGCGTGCGCGTCAACAACTACGCGGTGGCGCTGCAGGCGGCGCAGGACGGGGTCGGGCTGGTGCTGGGCTGGCAGCGGCTGCTGCACCCCTTGCTGACCACCGGCCAGCTGGTGCCGATCGGCCCGCATGTTCTGGCCGCGCCGCATGGCTTCCATCTGGTGGGCCGCCCCGACGCAGAACTGTCGGAATCCGCCCGATTGCTTCGCAATTGGGTCATTGACGAGGTCAATCGAAGTTCAGGTGAATCCAGCTAATCCCAGCGCGAAAATTCCTGATATTGAGTAAATCCGCTCTCTCCCTTCAATGGCGCAAAACGCGCACATCTATTTCCTGCCTTGGAGAGACCCAGATGAACAAGCATGACACGCTTGCCCCGGTTATGGCTCCGGTCAACGTGGCCAACGGCCTGCCGAACGCCCATTACATCGACCCCGCCGTCTTTGCCGAAGAAAAACGCTCAGTCCTGTTCAAGAACTGGTCCGGCATCGGATTTGGCAAGGATGTGCCGGAGCCGGGTTATGCCAAGCCGGTGGATTTCCTGGGCATGCCGCTGTTGATCGTGCGCGACAAGGACGGCGAAGTCGGCGTCTTTCAGAACACCTGCCGCCACCGCGGCATGATCCTGGTCGACAAGCCGGGCAAGATCCGCGGCGCCATCCGCTGCGCCTATCACAGCTGGTGCTATGGCCTCGATGGCCGCCTGGTCTCCACCCCGCATGTCGGCGGCCCCGGCAACAACAAGCATGAAGACATCAAGCTGGACGAACTGGGCCTGGTGCGCATCCGCTCCTATGTCTGGCGCGATGTGGTGTTCGTGAACGTCGACGGCACCGCTCCGGAATTCGAGGAGGCCCACGCCGACCTGCTGGAGCGCTGGAAGGAATTCGAGACCCCGGTGCACCACGGCGGTGAAGACTCCGGCTTCAAGCTGGAAGTCAAAACCAACTGGAAACTGGCGGTCGAGAACTACTGCGAAAGCTACCACCTGCCGTGGGTGCATCCGGGTCTCAACAGCTATTCCCGGCTGGAAGACCACTACAACATCGAGGTGCCGGGCAAGTATTCCGGCCAAGGCACCCTGGTCTACCGCCAGCTGAAGGGCGAAAACGGCGAGCTGTTCCCGGATTTCGAGGGCCTAAGCAGCAAATGGGATGAGGGCGGCGAATACACCGCGGTTTATCCGAACGTCTTGCTGGGCGTGCAGCGCGACCATGCGTTCGCGATCATCCTGGAGCCGGTCGACACCGAAAACACCGTCGAGCACATCGAGCTCTACTACGCGAAGTCCAACGAGGACACGCCGGAGCTGGAAGACCTGCGCACCGAAAACGCGAAACTGTGGAAGACTGTGTTCGAGGAAGACGTCTTTGTCGTCGAGGGTATGCAGAAAGGCCGCCACGGCGAGCTGTTCGACGGCGGCCGCTTTTCGCCGGCGATGGACGGTCCGACCCACAACTTCCACGCCTGGGTGGCCGATCAGGTGACCAAAGGCCGCGAGGCATGAGGTCTTTCCTGAAAGACGGGCTGGCCAGGAATTTCCTGGCCGGCGAATGGGTCGAAGGCGACGGCGGTGCGCGCATGGCCGTCGAGGATCCCGGCAACGGCAGCCACGTGGGTGACTGCGCGCTGGCGGGTGAGGAAACCCTGGAAAAGGCGCTGGAAGCGGCGCGGGCAAGTTTCGAGCGCGGCGATCTGTCGGCGATGAAACCCGCCAAGCGCGGCCAGCTCATGCAGCGCATCGCGGCGGAGATCCGGGGCATTGCCGACGAGGGTGCTGAACTTCTGTGCCGGGAAAGCGGCAAGAGCCTCAGCGCGGCGCATGATGAATTCGAAGAGGCCGCGCAGTATTTCGAATACTACGGCGGCATGGCCGACAAGATCGAAGGAAAGTCGATCCCGCTCGGCCCCGATTACGCTGACTTTACGGTCTATGAGCCCTACGGCGTTTCCGCGCAGATCGTGCCGTGGAACTTCCCGGTGTCGATTGCGGCGCGCTCACTGGCGCCTGCGATGGCGGTTGGTAACTCGGTGATCATCAAATCACCCGAGCTGGACCCGATGGCGCTCGCCATGCTGGGTGTGGCACTGGAACGCGCTGAGGTCCCCGCGGGGGCGGTGTCTATCCTGAATGGCATCGGCTCTGAACTCGGCGCGCGGCTGGTCGAAAGCCCGGCGGTGGATCAGATCGTCTTCACCGGCTCGGTGCCAACCGGCCAGGCCATCCTGCGCGCCGCCGCCAACCCGGTGACGCCCGCGCTGATGGAGCTGGGCGGCAAGTCCGCGGCGGTGGCGTTTGAGGATGCCAATCTGGACACGCTGATGTCCTCCTTGCAAAGCGGCATCTTCTACAATGCGGGCCAGGTCTGCTCCGCCATGTCGCGGGTCCTGGTGCACCGCTCGATCTATGACGAGGCGGTCGAACGCGCCGCAGCGCTGGCGGGTGGCCTCAGCGTCGGCCACGGGCTGGAAAACCCCGGACTCACGCCGGTAATCTCTGCCCGTCAGCTCGACGGAATCGAAACCCTCACCGCTACGGCCCGCCAAAGCGGCGCCCGCGCGGCCTCAGGCGGTGCCCGGCTGGAGCGCGAAGGCTACTTCATGGCGCCTACCATTCTGGCGGATGTGGACCCGGGCGCGCGCGTGGCGCAGGAAGAAATCTTTGGCCCCGTCACCTGCTTCACTCCGTTTGACACCGAGGCGGAAGCGATTGCCATGGCAAACGGCACCGAGTTCGGGCTGGTGGCCGGTGTCTTCACCCGCGATCTGGCGCGGGCGCATCGCGTCGCGAACCGTCTGCGGGCGGGGCAGGTGTTCGTGAACGAATGGTTCGCGGGCGGCATCTCCACCCCGTTTGGCGGCGTCGGCAAATCCGGTTTCGGCCGCGAGAAGGGCTTGGAGGCGCTTTATAATTATGTGCGCACCAAGAACATCGCGATCTCGCTGAAGGGCTGAGCGATGGAGCGCGCAGAGCTCGACCGGGCGCTTTTGCAGGCGCATGAAGACAAGAACAGCGAAGAGCTGGTCCGGCTTTACACGCTGGCCGGTGACATGGCGGAGGCGGCGGGCAATATCGACGCCGCCTGCTTCTACCTGACCCACGCCTTTGTCTTTGCGCTGGAGGCCGGGCTGCCGGAAGCCCGCGAGCTGAACCGCCGCCTGGCGGACCGCGGCCGGGCGCATCCGCTGGAGCTGTGACACAAGTTTCAGGCCGTTGTCCCCGCGGGGACAGCAGCCTGTTTTGGCCGGCAGGGGAGGGCCGGCCAATCTAATTCTGAAAGGGGAGGGCAGGGGCATGATCCCGGAGAAAATGGCAGCGGTTTTGCTGACCGGCCACGGCGGCATCGAGAAACTGGACTACCGCACCGACGTGCCGGTGCCGCAGCCCGGCCCAGGTGAAGTGCTGATCCGCGTTGCGGCGGCGGGCATGAACAACACTGACATCAACACCCGTATCGGCTGGTACTCCAAGGCGGTGGACGCCGACACCAACGCCGGCGGCGCCACCGGCTTTGACAGCGTCAACGACGACGACGCCAGCTGGTCCGGCAAGCCGCTGGAATTTCCCCGCATTCAAGGTGCCGACGCTTGCGGCTATATCGCCGCGGTGGGCGAGACCGTTGACCCCGCCCGCATCGGCGAGCGGGTTCTGGTGCGCAACATGCTGCGAACTTACGTCGATTACCGCCCCCATGAATGCTGGACCTTCGGCAGCGAATGCGACGGCGGCTTTGCTCAGTTCGCGGTGTCGCCTGCGCGGGAAACCCACGCGGTGAACTGCGACTGGTCCGATGCGGAGCTGGCCTCGATCCCCTGCGCCTATTCCACGGCGGAGAACATGCTGCACCGGGTGGGCCTCGGCGCCGAAACCGTGCTGATCTCCGGCGCCTCGGGCGGCGTCGGCTCTGCTGCTGTGCAACTGGCCAAACGCCGCGGGGCCACAGTGATTGCGCTGTCCTCCGCCGCCAAGGCGAAGGAGGTCCTGGCGCTGGGGGCCGACCGGGTGGTCGACCGCAACGCCGACCTGGTGAAGGAGCTGGGCGAGGGGTCCATCGACGTGGTGGTGGACCTGGTGGCCGGTCCGCAGTGGCCCTCTTTTCTGGACGTTTTGCGGCGCGGCGGACGTTACGCCACCGCCGGTGCCATCGCCGGGCCGATTTCTGAGATCGACGTGCGCACGCTCTACCTCAAGGATCTGACCCTGATGGGCTGCACCTTCCAGGAGGATGAGGTGTTCGCCAATCTGATCTCCTACATCGAAGCCGGGGAAATCCGCCCGCTGGTCGCCAAGACCTACCCGCTGAGCGAGATTGCAACGGCGCAGGAGGACTTCCTGAGCAAGAAGCACACCGGCAAGCTGGTGCTGATGATCCCGGAGGTTGAGGCATGAAGATCAAGAAAATCGAGCTTTATCAACTGGATCTGCCCTATTCCGGCGGCGTCTACAAGTTGTCAGGCGGGCGGGAGTACCGCAGCTTTGATGCATCTTTTGTGCGGATCACCACCGATACGGGCCTCGAGGGCTGGGGCGAGAGCACGCCGTTCGGCTCCACTTATATCGCCGCGCACGCCCTGGGCGCACGCGCGGGCATCGCCGAGATTGCGCCCTATCTCTTGGGCCGCGACCCGCGGCAGATGGACCGCATCAACGAGGCGATGGACGAGTCGTTGCTGGGCCACAATCATGCCAAATCCGCAATTGATCTGGCCTGCTGGGACCTGTTCGGCAAATCGGTGAACATGCCGGTCTGCGAGCTGCTGGGCG
Source organism: Leisingera sp. ABM4_103 (assembly GCF_056158685.1). NCBI lineage: Bacteria > Pseudomonadati > Pseudomonadota > Alphaproteobacteria > Rhodobacterales > Roseobacteraceae > Leisingera > Leisingera sp. ABM4_103. The sequence continues at coordinate 251,956 of NZ_JBSWTU010000006.1, forward strand.
GCTCTACCGGGAAACGCTTGCCGGTGATCTCTTCGATCTATGCAGGCTCACCCGAGGACATGCGCGCCCGTGTCGCTCAGCACCGCGAGATGGGCTATCTGGGCCATTCGGTGAAGATCGGCGCGCTTGATGCCGAGGGCGGCCCGGCGCTGGACGCCGAGCGCATCCGCGCGTCGCTGGCCGACCGGCAACCGGGCGAGTTCTTCCTGGTCGATGCCAATGGCGGGCTGACGCCGGAAACCGCCCTGCGGATGCTGCGGATGCTGCCGGAGGGGCTGGATTTCGTGATGGAGGCCCCCTGCAAGACCTGGCGCGAGACGATGTCGCTGCGCAAGCGCTGCACCGTGCCGATCATCCTGGATGAGCTGGTGCAGCAGGATGAGGATGTCGCCCTGATGCTGGCGGAGGATGTGGCCGACGGTATCGGCCTCAAGATCTCCAAGGCGGGCGGGCTGACCCATGGGCGTCGGCACCGCGACATGTGCCTGGCCGCGGGCGCGACCGTGAGCGTGCAGGATACCGTCGGATCGGTGGTGGCGTTTTCGGCCATCGCCCATCTGGGCGCGACGGTGCCGGAAAGGTCGCTGCGCTGCATTCTGGACTGCCGCGATATGGTGACGCTGAAAACGGCAGAGTTCGACGCAGCCGTAATGGACGGCGGCGTGCTGGTGCCGGATGCGCCGGGGCTGGGGATCACCGTTGACCGCGATTTGATGGGCGAACCGCAGGCCGTCTGGGACGCCTGAATACGCAGTATTTGGTAGAATCAGTTTCAACGCACCGTTGAGCCAGGCAGGCACACAGGCCCGCTTTAGCGGCGCCTGCCGGAACGGCGTTGCCGTTTCCGCCCGCCTGCTTTGACGGTTTCCCAAGGCCCGTGAGCGCCAACAGGCTGACAAATCCGCGCTATGCACAGGAATTTGAGATACAGGCAGGGCCACAGCCTTGCCAATCGGTGCCGAATTTGATTCGAGTGCGCCGGAAATCAGGACAGGCTGTGCGGATGTGCGGAAAACGGCGTTTTGTGCGTTTTCTTTGCCGCCGCTGCCGGAACGGGGTAAGAACCGCCACGGGATTCGGCCTTGGAGGGACGTAGCGCAAATATGAAGACATTTAACTTGAGAAAGGGGCTGGATCTGCCGGTGACAGGCGCACCGGAACAGACAATCCACCAAGGCCCCGCCATCACCTCGGTGGCCGTGCTGGGCCCCGACTATCTGGGTCTGAAACCCCGCATGCTGGTGCAGGAAGGCGAGGACGTGCAGCGCGGCACGCCGCTGTTCTGCCACAAGGACGCGGAAGACGCGGTGATGGTCGCGCCGATGACCGGCAAGGTCGTGGCGATCAACCGCGGTGCGCGCCGTGTTCTGCAAAGCGTGGTGATCGAGATTTCGGATGCCGAAGACAAGGGCATCGATTTCTCCGCCGTTGGCGATGCCGGCACGGCTGAGGGCCTGACCGCCAAGCTGTGCGCGGCCGGTCTGTGGACCGCGTTCCGCACCCGTCCCTATTCCAAGATGCCGCAGCCGGGGTCCAAGCCCGAAGCGATTTTCGTGACCGCGATGGACAGCGAGCCGCTGGCCGCTGATGCCGCGGTCATCATCAATGACGCTGCCGAGGCGTTCGAGGCGGGCCTGAAGGCGATTACCCTGCTGACCGACGGCACCACCTTCCTGTGCCAGAAGGCAGGCGACAGCATCCCCGGTGCCAATCTTGCCGGTGTGGAAGCTGCTGCCTTTGACGGGCCGCATCCGTCGGGCCTGGCTGGCACCCACATCCACTTCCTGCATCCGGTCCGTGCTGACGATCAGGTCTGGACCGTGTCCTATCAGGACGTGATCGCCATCGGCCGCCTGCTGCTGACCGGCCACCTGGACCCCTCCACCGTGGTTGCCATCGCCGGTCCCGCTGCGCGCAGCCCCCGTTTGGTCCGCACCGTGACGGGCGCCTCTACCGAGGAGCTGACCCGCGGCGAGATCGCCGTTGACGGCCCGGTGCGGGTGATCTCCGGTTCGATCCTGTCCGGCCGCCAGGCGGCAGGGCCGCTGGCCTATCTGGGCCGCTTTGCCCGCCAGGTCGCGATCATCGAGGAAGACCGCGAGCAGATCCCGATGGGCTGGATCCGCCCGATGCCCGGCAAATACGCCGTGCAGCCGGTGCTGGGCTCTGCCCTCAGCCGCAAGCTGTTCAACCTGACCAGCAACCTCAACGGCGGCCGCCGGGCGATGGTGCCCACCGGCACCTTCGAGCGGCTGATGCCGCAGGACTACCTTCCGACGCAGCTGCTGCGCGCGCTGCTGGTGATGGACACCGACTCCGCACAGGAGCTGGGTGCGCTGGAGCTGGATGAAGAGGACATGGGCCTCGTCGGCTTTGCCTGCCCGGCCAAGTACGAATACGGGCTGGCGCTGCGCGACTGCCTGACCAAGATTGAAAAGGAGGGCTGAGCCGGATGGGATTGCGCAGCTTCTTTGACAGGATCGAGCCGCATTTCGAGAAGGGTGGCAAGTACGAGAAGTACTTCCCCGTCTACGAAATGGTGGAGTCCTTCCTTTATACCCCGAAAACCGTCACCACCGTGGCGCCGCATGCCCGCTCCTACATCGATATGAAGCGGATCATGACCTATGTGGTGATCGCCACCATCCCGTGCATCCTGTGGGGCATGTGGAACACCGGCTATCAGGCGAACTCGGCAATTGCAGCGCTGGGGTCCGATGCCGCGACCGGCTGGCGGATTGCCCTGCTGCAGATGTTCGGCATTTCGCTGGATGCGGCGAACCCGATGGCCAATATCGCGCACGGGTTCCTGTACTTCCTGCCGATCTACATCGTGACGCTGGTTGCGGGCGGCATCTTTGAGGTCGTCTTTGCGACCGTCCGCGGCCACGAGGTGAACGAGGGCTTCCTGGTCACCTCGATGCTGTACACGCTGATCCTGCCGGCCTCGACGCCGCTGTGGCAGGTGGCGCTTGGCATCATCTTCGGTGTGGTGATCGGCAAGGAAGTCTTTGGCGGCACCGGCAAGAACTTCCTGAACCCGGCGCTGACGGGCCGTGCGTTCCTGTATTTCGCCTATCCGGCCAACATGTCGGGCGACAGTGTCTGGACCCCGGTTGACGGCTTCTCCGGCGCAACCGCGCTGGGTGTGTCCGCTGCTGAGGGCGTGCAGGCTCTGGCCGCCAAGGGCATTGAATGGTCGGATGCGTTCTATGGCACCATCCAGGGCAGCTTTGGCGAGACCTCGACGCTGGCCTGCGCCATCGGCCTGGTCTTCCTGCTGGCGACCAAGATTGCCAACTGGCGCCTTATCGTGGGCTGCCTGGGCGGCATGATCGGCTTTTCAGCGCTGCTGAACGTTATCGGTTCCGACACCAACCCGATGTTCGCGATGCCGTGGTACTGGCACTTGGTGCTGGGCGGCTATGCCTTTGGCCTGGTGTTCATGGTGACCGAGCCGGTCTCGGCGTCGCACACCAACGCGGGCCGCTACATCTATGGTGCCCTCATCGGCGTGATGGTGGTGCTGATCCGGGTGCTGAACCCGGCCTTCCCCGAAGGCATGATGCTGGCGATCCTGTTCGGCAACGTCTTTGCACCGCTGATCGACTACTTCGTCGTGCAGGCAAACATCAAACGGAGGGCGCGCCGCCATGGCTGATACCCAAAGCAAGGGCCTGATTGGCCGCTTCCTCGCCGCATCGCCGGATTCGGTTGGCAAGACCGTGTTCATCGCCGTCGCCGTCTGCCTGGTGGCCTCGATGATCGTGTCCACCGCCGCCGTGTCCCTGCGCCCGGTGCAGGAAACCAACAAGAAGCGCGACAAGCAGCTGAACGTTCTGCAGGTGGCCGGCCTTTATGAGCCGGGCCAGAACGTGGCCGAAGCCTTTGCCGCGTTTGAGCCGCAGGTGCTGGATCTGGAAACCAGCACCTTCACCGACCAGTTCGACGCCGCCACCTTTGACGGCCTTGCCGCCGCGCAGGATCCGGAGCTGAGCCGCGAGCTGGTGAATGACCCGGCGGGCATCGGCCGCCAGTCGCGCTACAAGACCGTGTACCTGCTGCGCGAGGAAAACGGCGATCTGGACAAGGTGATCCTGCCGATCCACGGCTATGGCCTGTGGTCCACCCTTTATGGCTTCATCGCGGTGGAGGAGAACGGCAACGACATCTTTGGCCTGCAGTTCTACCAGCACGGCGAAACCCCGGGCCTGGGCGCCGAGGTGGACAACCCGCGCTGGAAAGCACTGTGGCATGGCAAGGAGCTGCGGGATGAAGACGGCGATCTGGAGATCACCGTGTCCAAGACCGTGCCTGCCGCCGGACCCGAACACCACATCGACGCCCTCGCCGGTGCGACGCTGACCTCTGTCGGCGTGGACAACCTGGTGCGGTTCTGGATGGGCGAAGAAGGCTACGGGCCGTTCCTCAAGTCACTGCAAGCGGGAGAGTTCTGATGTCCCAGAGCAAGAAAGACATGCTGATCGACCCGTTGGTCGACAACAACCCGATCACCCTGCAGGTGCTGGGCATCTGCTCGGCGCTGGCGGTGACCTCGTCGCTGCAGGTGGCATTCGTAATGACCCTGGCGGTGACCTTCGTGACCGCGTTCTCGTCGATGTTCATCTCGATCCTCAGGAACCAGATCCCCAGCTCGATCCGGATCATCGTGCAGATGGTGATCATCGCCTCGCTGGTGATCCTGGTGGACCAGGTGCTGAAAGCTTATGCCTTTGAGATTTCCAAGACCCTGTCGGTCTTCGTCGGCCTGATCATCACCAACTGTATCGTGATGGGCCGCGCCGAGGCGTTTGCCATGAGCAACCCGCCGGTGGCGTCCTTTATCGACGGTCTGGGCAATGGTCTGGGCTACGGCCTGATCCTGATGCTGGTGGGCGTGGTCCGCGAGCTGTTCGGCTCCGGCTCCCTGTTCGGCATCACCATCCTGGAAACCGTGAACAACGGCGGCTGGTATGTCCCGAACGGCATGTTGCTGCTGCCCCCCTCGGCGTTCTTCGTGATCGGCCTCTTGATCTGGGCGTTCCGCACCTGGAAACCGAACCAGGTGGAAGAGCGTGAATACAAAATCCAATCCGTGGAGGCGCACTGATGGAAGGGCTGATTTCACTCGCCGTTAAGGCCATCTTTGTCGAGAACCTCGCGCTCTCCTTCTTCCTGGGCATGTGCACCTTCATCGCGGTGTCCAAGAAGATCTCCACCGCGCTGGGTCTGGGGATTTCGGTGATGCTGGTGCAGGCGATCACCGTGCCGACCAACAACCTGCTGCTGACCTACCTGCTGAAGCCGGGCGCGCTGGCCTGGGCGGGTTTCCCGGATGTGGATCTGACCTTCCTCGGCCTGATCTCCTATATCGGGGTGATTGCGGCGATGGTGCAGATCCTGGAGATGATCCTCGATAAGTATTTCCCGCCGCTCTACAACGCGCTGGGGGTCTTCCTGCCGCTGATCACGGTGAACTGCGCCATCCTGGGCGGCTCGCTGTTCATGGTGGAACGCGACTACAACTTCGCGGAAGCAACCACTTACGGCCTCTCCTCCGGCTTCGGCTGGGCGCTGGCGATCACCGCGATGGCGGGTGTGCGCGAGAAGCTGAAGTATTCCGACGTGCCGGACGGCCTGCAGGGCCTGGGCATCACCTTTATCACCGCGGGTCTGATGGCGATGGCCTTCATGTCCTTCAGCGGCGTCAAACTGTAAGGGAGCGTCTGAAGTTATGGAAACTTTCTCGCTCGGCGTTGTTCTGTTCACGGTGATCGTGCTGGCGCTGGTGGCCATCATTCTGGCTGCCCGCTCCCGCCTGGTCGCGACCGGCAATGTCAACATCACCATCAACGGTGAAAAAACCATCTCGGTGCCTGCGGGCGGCAAGCTGCTGCAAACGCTGGCGGCAGAGAAACTGTTCGTCCCCTCCGCCTGCGGCGGCGGCGGCACCTGTGCCCAGTGCCGGGTGCGGGTGCATTCCGGCGGCGGCTCCATCCTGCCGACCGAGGAAAGCCACATCACCAAGCGCGAAGCCGCCTGCGGCGACCGCCTGTCCTGTCAGGTCGCGGTCAAGCAGGACATGGAGGTCGAAGTTCCGGAAGAGGTCTTCGGCGTCAAGAAATGGCGCTGCAAGGTGCGCTCCAACGACAACGTGGCGACCTTCATCAAGGCGCTGGTTCTGGAACTGCCCGAAGGCGAGGACGTGAACTTCCGCGCCGGCGGCTACATCCAGATCGAAGCGCCGGAGCACCAGCTGTCCTACACCGACTTCGACATCCAGGAGGAGTACCGCGAGGATTGGGACCGCTTCAATCTGTGGCAGTACAAATCCGTCGTGGACGAGCCGATCGAGCGCGCCTATTCGATGGCGAACTACCCGGACGAGAAGGGCATCATCATGCTGAACGTCCGTGTGGCCTCGCCGCCGCCGGGCTCCACCGATATTCCGGCAGGCAAGATGTCGTCCTACATCTTCAACCTGAAGCCGGGTGACGAAGTCACCATTTCCGGCCCGTTCGGCGAGTTCTTCGCCCGTGACACCCAGAAGGAAATGGTCTTCATCGGCGGCGGTGCCGGCATGGCGCCTATGCGCTCCCATATCTTCGACCAGCTGAAACGGCTGGAGAACCGCGACCGCAAGATCAGCTTCTGGTACGGCGCGCGCTCGAAGAAGGAGATGTTCTTTGTCGAGGACTTCGACCAGCTGGCCGAGGAGTTCGACAACTTCGAATGGCACGTCGCCCTGTCCGACGCCCAGCCGGAGGATAACTGGAAAGGCTACACCGGCTTCATCCACAACGTCCTTTACGAGGAATACCTCAAGAACCACCCGGCGCCTGAAGACTGCGAATTCTACATGTGCGGCCCGCCGATCATGAACCAGTCGGTGATCAACATGCTGCTGGATCTGGGCGTGGACCGCGAGGACATCATGCTCGACGACTTCGGCGGCTAAGCCAGAGAGCAAGGCAGAAAATCAGAAGCCCCGGGTGGAAACATCCGGGGCTTTTTCTGTTCTCAGAAACGGGCCGGGGAGGGGGGGTGATATCTGTGCACCCCCTGTACACCCCCTGTACACCCCCTGTGCACCGGCCGTGCACCGGCGGGGCAGAGATCACTCCGCCTTCAGCTCGCTGACGATTTGGATGGTGATCGGGCCGGTGGAGAAGCCGCCGACGCCAAAGGCCTGGTGATCAATGGTAGTGGTCGCCTCAAAGGCCGCCCATTCGCCCTGGTAATACTCCAGCGCCCCGCCCAGAGGATGCGGACCCAGGTGGGTCATGGTGGTATCCAGCACCACGGAATGAGTGGTGCCGTGAATGGTCAGGTCGCCGGTTACCTTGGCCGTCTTGTCGCCGGTTTTTTCGATGCCGGTGCTGACAAAGGTGATTTCCGGATAGGTTGCGACCTCAAGGAAATCGGCACTGGAGAGGTGGTCGTCCAGCGGCCCGAACCCGGTGGAGACACTGTCTGCCTGGATCGTGACAGTCAGCGAGGATGCCTCCGGGTTTTCCGCGTCCAGCTCTAGCGTGCCTTCTGCCTCGGTGAATTCACCGCTTTGCATCGAGACACCTGCGTGGCTCCAGCTGAACCGGACCTCGGTATGGCCCTGATCGGTCTTGTAGGTGGCCGCCAGGGCGGCGGGCGCAGCAAGCAGGGCTGCGGTTGCAAGCGGGGCAATCTTGATCAGCATGAGGTTCTTCCTGTCTGATATGTCTTGAGGCGATTGTGAAGTTCTAGGGTCCTTTTACGCATTGAATGCAAGGTAGATGCTATGACATCTATTTCGGCGTATCCATAAGCAACTGGCCTGGCGGCCAGTTCGCTCACCAACTCGTGAAGGCAAATGACACCAAGCAAACGGGAAACTGAAATCTGGATTCTTTTGAACCGGGCTCACCGTCAGGCGCACCGGGAGATGGAGGCGGAGCTGCGGGAGGCCGGGCTGCCGCCGCTGCGGTGGTATGACGTGCTGTGGGGGATCGAAATGGCGGGGGAGGGCGGCGTGCGCGCCTTTGAGCTGACCAGGAACCTGCTGTTCGAACAGTCCAACCTGTCACGCATTCTGGCGCAGATGATCAAACAAGGGCTGGTGCGCGAAACGGTTTTTGAGCAGGACCGGCGCGGTAAAATACTGCACATAACCGCCGAGGGCGCGGCGCTGCGCCTCAAGATGTGGGCGGTCTATGGCCCCGCGATCAAGCGCAAGATGGAGGCGCTGGCCAGGGCCGGGGACCTGCAGGGGTTTCTGGAACACCTGCAGGAGACGGGCGGCGGCCCATTTCCCTGATCCGCCGCTGCCGCAAACCTTGAGTCAGCCGACGATCATCTGCTTCATGCGCAGGGCCTCATACTCCAGCTCCTGCAGGCGGAAGTTCACCACGTCGCCGACGGTGATCATGCCGCACAGGCGGTCGTCCTTGACCACCGGCAGGTGGCGGAAGCGGCCCTCGTTCATCACCTTGGCCACGTCGATCAGCAGATCGTCCGGATCGCAGGTCTTGACCTCGCGGGTCATGATATCCTCGACCAGCTGCGGCAGGGTGTGGCCCGGCGTCTCTGCCAGACGGCGCACGATGTCGCGCTCCGACAGGATGCCCTGCAGCGCGCCGTTCTGGTCGGTCACCACCAGGGCGCCGATGCGCTTGTCGCGCAGGGCCTCCACCGCATGGCCGACGGTGTCGTTCGGGCGGATCGCAAAAATCGCGTCGCCCTTGGCCTCCAGTAGTTTCGCAACGGTCGACTGGCCGTGCGACAAATTCGACTCGGGCGACTGGCTGTGGCTTTCCTGGCCGGCCTTGTCGCCCCGGGTCGGAGGCTGGTATGAGAACGGTGCCATGCGCGGGTCTCCTCCTATCCTGCATCAGGTCCTGCCCCCATCTTAACGGCGGATCACGATCCGGGAAGGGGCGAAATGACGCGAGCGCTAACAAAGGCCGGAAAACAATATGTTCGAAACCCTTTACCTGACCCCTGTGACCGGCGCGCTGACCGTGTTCCTGGTGGTGGTCTGCGGCCATCTTTACCGGCAGAACTGGAAGTCCGAGGCGCATGATGCGCGGCTCAGGGCGTGGCTTTACGGCGTGCCGGCCGCGTTGGGCCTTCTGGCGCTGGCCTTTCTGCCGCTGAAGTTCTGAGGCCGCATTTGACTCTGGCGCGGGGCAGGGGCATAGCAGCGCCAGCTTTATCCCCGGAGGTTGACCGATGCCCAGACGGTTTCTGCTTGCCCTGATCCTGCCCGCGGTGCTGCTGGTGTCCGGCTGCTGGTTCGGCAGCGAGCCGGAGGAGGTGCGCCTGACGGGCCAGACCATGGGGACTACCTACAGCGTGATCGCCATTGGCGAGGATCTGGATCAGGAGGTTCTGGCGGCGGAGGTGGAGGCCACCCTGGCGGCGGTCAATGCCAAGATGTCGAACTGGGATCCGGCCTCGGAGGTTTCCACCTTTTCGGCCGCGCGCAGCACCGCGCCGGTGCGGGTGTCGCCGGAGTTTGCCCATGTGCTGGCCGCGGCCAACGACGTGCATGAAAAAACCGGCGGCAAGTTCGACGTGACCCTGGGGCCGCTGATCGAGCTGTGGGGATTCGGCCCGCGCAAGCCGGAGGACCCGGTACCGTCGGATGCGGCCATCACTGAGGCGCTGGAGGGCGTCGGGCAGGCACGGCTGCTGACGCTGGATGCCGGGGCCGGGACCCTGAAGAAATCGGCGCCGGAGACCGGCATCAACCTGTCGGCCATCGCCAAGGGCTATGGCGTCGATGCGGTTGCGCAGACGCTGCAGGGCTTTGGCGTCGAGCATTATATGGTGGAAATCGGCGGCGATCTGGTCACCAAGGGCGAAAACGCCAAGGGCGAGGCCTGGCGCATCGGCATCGAGAAACCGGACGCCGCGGCACAGACGGTGCAGCTGATCGTGCCGGTCAGCAACCTGGGCCTGGCGACCTCCGGCGATTACCGGAATTATTTCGAGCACGAGGGCCAGCGCTATTCCCATATCCTTGATCCGGTCGCCGGGCGGCCGGTGACGCACCGCACCGCCTCGGTCACAGTGATTGCTCAGAACGCGATGCTGGCGGATGCCTGGGCGACCGCGATGCTGGTTCTGGGCAGCGAGGACGGGCTGAAACTGGCGGAGCAGCATAAACTTGCCGTGTTTTTCATAGATCGGGACGTGCAAGCCGGCGAAGATGCCTATATGACGTCCGCAAGCAGCGCTTTCGAGGCGCTGACTGGAAACTGAGCCGCGCACTGAGCGACACCGCGAGGGACCCCAATGAGCACCTTTCTTCTGGCCTTCATCCTGCTGCTGATCGTGACCCTGGGCATGTCGCTGGGCGTCATGCTGATGGACAAGAAGATCAAGGGCAGCTGCGGCGGCCTGAATGCGATTTCCGGTGCTGACAAATGTGTGGTCTGCTCCAAGGACATCGACCCGGACAGCCCGCTGCGCGACAAGCTGCAATGCAAGCGCGCGCGGCAAATGGTCGAGCGGATGCAGGAAGAGCAGAAGGCCTGAGGCTGGCCGCGGGCTGAAATCCGGTGCGGATTTCAGCTATGAAAAATTGATTTTTCATGGCCGTTTCCCTCGCAGGGAAACGGCTTTTCACTCTGCCGCAGGGCTTTGCCTCGCCGCCGCGGGGCTTTGATCCGGCGCCCAGCCTTTGCCCAGGGCTATTTGCAGGCGGGACCAGGCCAGCGCCAGGTCGCGCCGCGCGGCGATCAGGTTCAGCTCGTTGTCGCGCAGCGCCTCTTCGGTGTTCAGGAGGTCGAACAGGGTGATTTCATTGGCCCGGAAGGTTTCGCGCGCGAGACCGGCAACCTTGGTGCCCAGGTTGACCGCGCGCGCCTGCGCGGCGGTGCGTTCGCGGGCGGACTTGAGCGCGCTTTGCTGCGCTTGCACCTCTTCCACCGCGCCGCGGACCGCTGAGCGGTAATCGAATTCGGTGGCCTTGGCCTCAGCGATGGCGCTTTGGTGGAAGGCGCGCAGCACCGGGCGGTTGAACAGCGGCAGCGTCAGCGCCGGGCCGATCTGGTAGAGGTCGGGCAGGCCGCGGAACGCCTCGATGGAGCCGGTAACTTCGAGCGACGGATAGAGCTGTGCCTCGTTGATGCCGATATCGGCGGTGGCGCTGCGCAGCTGGGCCTCGGCCAGCAGCACGTCGGGCCGGTTGCGCAGCAGGGCAGCAGGCACCCCCAGCTCCGGCTGGGTCTTGGGGGAAGGCTGGCCAGAGCCGCTCTGCATCATTGCAAACACCTCTGCGGCGTCGCGGTCCAGGAGCGTGGCCAGCGCAAAAACGGAGGTTTCATAGTTGGAAATGAAGGCCGGCAGATCGGCCTTGGCGCTGGCGACCTGCAGCTTGGTGCGCTCCAGATCCAGGGCCAGGACGGCGCGGGCGGCCTTAAGTTCCTCCACCGTGGCCAGGATCTGCTGGCGCAGCTGAATCGTCTTGCGGGTGACGGCGGCGCCGCGCTGGAAGAACCGCGCCTCGATATAAGTACGCGTTATCGCGTCGATGATCGCCAGCCGGGTGGTGGCCATCTGGTAGAACTGCGCGTCGCGGCCGGCAACGGCCCGTTCCGAGCGCCGCTGGAAACCGCCGAAGAGGTCGAAGACATAGGTGGCGCCGATTTCGGCGGAGTCGAGGCTGGTCGAGCCGTCCTGCGATTCACGGCGCGAGAAGATTGAACTGCCCTCCAGATCGCCGCTTACCTGTTGCGGGCGGCCGCTGGCGCGGCGCACCGCCTCTGCGGCCTTGAGACGCTGGCGGGCAGACTTGATGTTCAGGTTCTGCGCCAGGCCTGCCGCCACCAGGCGGTTCAGGGTGGCATCGTCCAGCGCCTGCCACCAGGCCTCGGCTGCGCCTTGGGCGGTGGCATAGGTGCGGGACTGGTAATAGCTGGCGGGCACCGCGAAACCGGGGCGCTGGTAATCCCGGCCTGCAACGGTGCAGCTGCACAGGAGAGTTCCGGCCAGCAGCACGGAACGGGCTGTCCAATTGGATCTGCTCATGGCTTGCCTCTGGGCGCCCGGTCTGATGCGGGCATTACCGCAATCTTAGGCAGCACCGGCTGTTGCGGCGAACAACTTCCTGCCGCAAGGGCGGACTTTGCGGGGTACTGATGCGCCTGGCCCACAGGCCGGCATCTGCGGAAATCCGGGTGGTTCTGCCGGATTTGGCCCCTCAGGCAAGGCGGTGGAAGGCCATCCTGCCGGGCCAACGCGCAGGGCTTTGGCAGCCAGGAGGAGCACAACCGCCTGCCTGTGCCTGAGCTTGACGCAAGCATACGGCCCGTCCACTGTTTGCCCGCGGGCGGACTGGATCACGGCCGTGAGCCCGCCGGCGGCCCTGCCTGGCAGCCGAACCGCAACCGCGACGTGAAAGTGAGAACAACCTGATGGAACTGCAAAAATTCTATGTCGGCGGCGCCTGGGTGACGCCGCATTCGACCCGGGAATTCCCGGTGCTGAACCCGGCCACGGAGGAGCAGATCGGGACGATCATCCTCGGTGACGAAATGGATGTGGACGCTGCTGTCGCTTCGGCCAAGGAAGCCTTCGGCAGTTACTCACGGACCTCGCGGGAGGAGCGGATTGCGCTGCTGGAGAAGCTGCTGGAGATCAGCAAAGAGCGGCGGGAAGTGCTGGCGCAGGCAATTCGGGCTGAGATGGGCGCGCCGATTTCGATGGCGCGCGATGCCCAGGCCGATTCCGGGATCGGCCATCTGGAGGGCATCCTGGACGCGCTGAAAACCCAGGAGCTGCGCGAGACGCTGCCAAACGGCGATATCCTGGTGCGTGAGCCGATTGGCGTCTGCGGGCTGATCACGCCCTGGAACTGGCCAGTGAACCAGATCGCGCTCAAGGTGCTGCCGGCGCTGGCCACCGGCTGCACCTGCGTGCTGAAACCGTCGGAGCACACGCCGATGTCCGCCGCCGTCTATGCGCAGATGATCCATGATGCGGGCTTCCCGGCGGGGGTGTTCAACCTGATCCACGGCGACGGGCCGACCGTTGGCGCCGGGCTGTCGCGGCATCCGGATATCGGCATGATGTCCTTTACCGGTTCGACGCGGGCGGGGATTGCGGTCTCCAAGGACGCCGCCGACACGGTAAAGCGGGTGACGCTGGAGCTGGGCGGCAAATCCCCGAACCTGGTGTTTGCCGATGCCGATCTGGAGGAGAAGGTCACCGCCTCGGTGCTGGAGTGCATGTACAATACCGGGCAGAGCTGTGACGCGCCGACCCGGATGCTGGTGGAGAAGAGCTGCTACGATCAGGTGCTGGACATCGCCCGGTCGGCGGCCGAGGGCCAGGCCGTGGGCGACCCGGCGGAGGAAGGCGATCACATCGGCCCGTTGTTCGACCAAATCCAGTTCGACCGGGTGCAGAGCATGATCCAAAAGGGCATCGACGAAGGGGCCACGGTGCTGGCTGGCGGTCTGGGCCGGCCCGAGGGGATGGACACGGGCTGGTACGTGCGCCCCACTGTCTTTGCCGATGTCACCAACGGCATGGAGATTGCGCAGCAGGAAATCTTTGGCCCGGTGCTGGTGATCATCCCGTTCGAGGACGAAGAAGATGCCATCCGCATCGCCAATGACACGCCTTACGGGCTGGCGGCCTATTTGCAGACGGGCGACGAGGAGCGGGCCGAGCGGGTCGCCGCCCGCTTGCGGGCGGGGGCCGTGCATATCAACGGCGGCGGCTTCAACTATGGTTCGCCCTTTGGCGGCTACAAGCAGTCCGGCAACGGCCGCGAAGGCGGGATGCTGGGGCTGGAGGATTATCAGGAAGTCAAAACCCTGCACTTCGGCTGAGCCCGCTTGCAGCGCGAAACGCCAGGGAGCTTCCCGGTCCCCTGGCGTTTTCACCTTTGCGAGAATACTCCGGGGAGCGCGAGGGGCCGGCCCCTCGCTTCCACCCGCTTAAGGCGCAGCGTAAATCAAGCGGCTCAGATCGGAGAATTTACTGCCGTCCCGGGTGAACCCCAGCACGGCATCGCGGATTGCAGCGGCGCGGGTCCCGCCCAACACGGGGGTGGCGAATTCCATGAACTTGCGCACCACATCCGCCTGCGAGAACGGTGCTTCGGGGCCGCCGCGGGCGTGGACGTCACCGGATTCGATCACCCGCCCGTCGGTCAGCGTCACCACCACATCGGCGACCCGGCAGGCCGGAAAGCGGACCGAATGGCGCGCGGCTTCCGCAACCGAGATCCGCTCGTGGATCGAGGCCACAAGCGGATCCGCCAGGCCCGCGCCTGAGATATGCTCGACGCCGATGCGGCCATGGACCGCCTGCACCGCCACCGCAAAGCCCAGCGAATACTGCGCCTGGCTGGTGGTCGCGGGGATGCCAGGGTAGAGGCAGGCGCTTTCGTGGAAGGTGTTGATGCGGATCCTGGCGAGCTGTTCGTGAGTCAGACCGTGCTCCAGCATCACCTGGCGCAGCGCGTCGATCGGGGCATGGGCCCAGCGGCAGACCGGGTAGGGCTTCACGTACTGATGCTCCATCTGCCAGAAGCTGCCGAGGTCTTCCCAGTGCTCCGCTACCCGGTCTTCCTCGATGGTGATTGCGGGCGCGCCGGTGAAACCTTTCTCCGCCAGAACCGCCGCTGACATACCCACCATCGCGCCCCAGCCCGAACCATCATGCAGCATCGAGGGGTTGGCGATTTCGCGCATCATCTGGCTGCGGGGGCCGTGGAATTCGGCGATCCCCAGCGCCTCGCGCAGCTGGGCGCGGGAAAGGCCGCGCATCCGGGCCGCCATCGCGGCCACCCCCAGCGCGTTCCAGGCGCCGGAGGTGTGGTAGTCGCTGACAGTGGCGTGCAGCGACAGGGCGGCGCGGCCCGCCAGCTCATAGCCCAGGGTGGTGATCGCCAGCGCCTCAGGCCCCGAAAAGTCCGGCACGGTTTCCGCAAGTGCGGCGATGGCAGGGATTACCACCACGCCGATATGGCCCTTGGTCGGGGCATAGCCGTCATGGCCGTCCAGGTTGTCGGTGGCAGTGGCGGCGGCATAGGCGGCCCCCGCGACGCTCACCTTGCGGCCGTCGAACATCATGCGCGCGGCCAAACCCTCCTCGCCGCAGCCATAGAGCGCCACGGCGGTGTCGCGGGCGATGCGGCCGGCCTCCATCGGGGTGGCGCCGATGGTGATCCCCAGGGTGTCGAGGAACATCAGCGCCGCCGCCTCGCGGGTGGTTTCCGGCAAAACGGCGGGTGTGAGGCCGAAGGTGAAGTCGGCGGCGCGGTCGAAGGCGGCAGTCATGGCGGATCTCTCGCAGGGGCGGTTTGGGCGTCAGGCTAGGCTTTCCGGGGGCCGGTGACCCGCAAATAAACCGGGGTCATAGGCCTGCTTTATTTCGTGAAATGCGTGCTGGACGTCGTTTTTGAACCATCCCGGGCCGCTAACCCTTGGGAATTGCGGCGCATTCCAAAGCATGTGAACATGGCCCCGAAACCGCCAGCGGACTGCCTGATGAAGAATCTCCCCCACCTGACATTCCTGCGCTCGTTCGAGGCCGCCGCGCGCTATCTCAGCTTTACCTCGGCGGCGGATGAGCTGAACTGCACCCAGTCCGCGGTGTCCAACCACGTGCGCAGCCTGGAGGAATTCATCGGCCGGCCGCTGTTCGTGCGCCACCCGCGGTCGCTGTCGCTGACCGATGTGGGGGAGGCCTATCTGCCCTCGGTCCGCCATGCGCTGCAGGAGATTGATTCAGCCACCCAGCTCCTGATCTCGCAAAGCCACAAGCGGGAGGTGGTGATCTCCTGCCCGGTCAGCCTGGCGGAGAAATGGCTGATCAACGTGGTCGAGGAGTTCACCGCGGCACATCCGGATATCGACCTGACCATTCACAGCACCATTTGGGTGGATGTGGAAACCAAGGTCTCTGACATTTCGATCACTATCAACCATGTGGATGATGTGATCGGGCCGGCAGTGAAGCTGTGGGACGAGAAGCTGGCGCTGGTCTGCGCGCCGGACTACCGGGTTGGCGGTGAGGCGCTGACCCGGCCGGAACAGCTGGCGGAGGCCAAGCTGATCCACATCCTGGGCCGCCCGGTCTATTGGGAGAAGATCGCCAAGCACTTTGGCTTGACCGGGATTGAGCATAAGGGCGGGCTGCAGACCAATTCCTCCAACATGGGTCTGGAGTTTGCTGTGAACGGCATGGGCTGCGTGGTGCTGCCGAAATCGCTGGTGCGGAGCCATGTGGCCAGCGGGCGGCTGGTGGAGCCGTTCGCGTTCGACCTTGACTGCCCCTGGACCTATTTCGCCACGTTCAAGGACAAGGCGGCGACGCCCTCGGTCAAGCATTTCAAGACCTGGCTGCTGAAGGCTGCGGCAGAAATGGAGTTGTAGGGCCTGACCGCCGTTTGCCGCGGACATTGAAATTCTGTGGCCCTTGCCGTATATACGAGTATATATACATGAGGCCTGCCAATGATTGAGACCAAAATCAGGAAAGTCGGAAATTCTGCCGTCATCACGCTGACGACAGAGATGCTCACCATGCTGGACGCCAAGGAAGGCGACACGCTGTTTGTGGTGCGCGGCGATGACGGCAGCCTGCGGGTGATGGCGCATGACCCCTCGGTGGCCGAGGCGCTGGCCGCGGCCGAGATCGTGATGGATGAGAACCGCGGTCTGCTTCAGGCCCTGGCGTGAGCACCTACAAATGGGTGCCGCTGGCAGCCGTTACTGTTATTCATGACCGGCAGATTGCCCGCCACGGCGGCGCGGCGGGGATGCGCGACAGGGCATTGCTGGAGATGGGCTGCGCGCGGGCGATGAACCTGGCGGCCTATTCGGATGCAGGCGTGGCGGAGGTTGCCGCGGCGTATGCGTTCGGGATTGCCAAGGCGCATGCCTTTGTCGACGGCAACAAGCGCACGGCCTTCGTGACCGCCGTTACGTTTCTGCGGCTGAACGGATACCAGTTCCGCCCGGAGCCGGTGGAGGGTGTGCGGATGATGGAGGACCTCGCCACCGGGGATGTGGACGAGCAGGCATTTGCGGAGTGGCTGACGGCAGGGATGCAGCCGATTTAATACTTCGGCCCCCTTGCACAAAAGACCCGCCCGGACGAAGGCCGGGCAGCGCCCGACCGCCCCCATGGGCGGGCGCTTCGCTTCCGCCCGCGGTCGGCACTGCCCCTCTCAATTCAATTCGGGCCGCCAATTGAGGCGGCCCGCTGACTGGTTGGGTGGATCTCAGGCCCGCAGGCGCGCGCCGGAGGGGTCGAAAGCCGCAGCTTCCAGAATCCGCGCCTTGTGCGGCTTGCCCAGGATATAGACCTCGACCTCATCCCCCGGCTTGGCAACTGCCGGGTTGGCATATCCCAGCGCCAGCGACTTCCCGACCGAGTAGCCGTAGGCTCCGGATGTCACCCGGCCCACCGGCTTGCCGTCCGGGGTGAAGATGGGCTCGCCGCCCGAGGCATCGGCATCGTTCACCGCTTCGATCTCAAAGGCCGAGAGCACCTCGCGCGGGGCGTTGTCCTTGACCTTCAGATAGGCCTCCTTGTTGAGGAAGTCCTTGTCCAGCTTGATGAGGCCGGCCAGGCCAACCTCCTGCGGCCAGTATTCCTGGCTGTATTCGCGGCCCCAGGAGCCATAGCCCTTTTCGATCCGCAGGGAGCCGAGCGCACGACCGCCCACAGGGCCGCCGTCGAACTCCGCCGCGGCTGCCAGCAGGGCAGAGTAGAGTTTGACCTGATCCTCCTCGGCGCAGTGCAGTTCCCAGCCCAGATCGCCGGTGAAGGACACGCGGATCGCCAGGCATTCCACCCCCGCCACCTCGATGGTGCGCGAGCGCATGAAGCGGAAAGCCTCGTTCGACAGGTCCGCATTGGTCAGCCGCTGCAGCATGTCGCGGGATTTCGGACCCGCCACGTTGAAGCCCGCTATGCGGTTGGTCGCGACCTCAAACGTGGTGCCTTCCGGCAGCTCGATCATGTTGAAGAACCGCTGGTGATAGCGTTCCGCCATGCCGGAGCCGACCATCATGTATTCATCATCCGCCACCTTGGTGATGGTGAAGTCGCCAGCCACGCCGCCGCGGACCGAGATCAGCGGGGTGAGGCAGGAGCGGCCGACCTCGGCCGGCACCTTGTTGGCGACCAGCTTGTCGAGCCACTCAAACGCGCCCGGGCCTTTGATCACGTAGTTGGCAAAGTTCGAGATGTCGATCACGCCGACGTTTTCGCGCAGCATGTTGACCTCGCGGCCCACCGGCTCCCACCAGTTCTGGCGGGTGAAGCTGTTGGTGTCCTGTGTGCCGGGCGTGCCGGAGAACCACAGGGGATGCTCCCAGCCGCAGTTGAGGCCAAAGACGCAGCCCATTTCCTTTTGCAGCTCATATGCCGGGCGCACACGGGCCGGGCGGCCGGCGCTGCGTTCCTCGTTCGGGAAGTGGATGGCGAAGCGGTGCGCGTACTGGTCCTCGACGCGGGCCTTGGTGAATTTCTTGTCGGCCCAGTCGCCGAAACGCGCCAGGTCCCAGGCGAACATGTCGTATTGCGGCTCGCCCTCGATCATCCACTGGGCGGCCAGCAGGCCGAGGCCGCCGGACTGCGAGAAGCCGGGGATGATGCCGGTGCAGCAGAAGTAGTTTTTCAGCTCTGGCACCGGGCCCCAGATGGCGTTGGAGTCGGGCGACCAGATCATCGGGCCGTTGATCACCCGCTTGACGCCTGCGGTCTCGGCGCAGGGAACGCGTTCGGTGGCGCGGATCACGTTTTCCATGATCCGGTCCAGATCGTCGGGGAACAGCTCATGCGCAAAGTCCAGCGGGGTGCCATCCTCGGCCCAGAAGCGCATGTCCTTCTCATAGGCGCCAATCAGGAAACCGTTGCCCTCCTGGCGGAAATAGTACTCGCCGTCGCGGTCTGCGATGGAGGGCAGGCGGCGGCCCAGCTTGGCGACCTCGTCGATGGACTCGGTCACGAAATACTGGTGCTCGGTCGGCTGCAAGGGCAGGGTGAGACCTGCCATCGCCGCCACCTCGCGGCCCCAGAGGCCGCCTGCGTTGACCACCCATTGCGTATGGATGTCGCCCTTTTCGGTCTTCACGATCCAAGAGCCGTCGGGCTGCTGCTCGGTGCCGATCACCGGGCAGAAGCGTTCGATCTGGGCGCCCATGGCGCGGGCGCCGGCAGCATAGGCCATGGTCACGCCCGACGGGTCGACGTTGCCGCCGTCGGGTTCGAACATGATGCAGCGGATGTCGTCGAACTGCGCCAGCGGGTGCAGTTCCTTGGCCTGCTCGCGGCTGACCTCATGGAAGTTCAGGCCGTAGTATTTCGCCTTGGCCTCCTGCAGGCGCAGCTGATGCTCGCGCTCCTCGGTCTTGGCCAGATACAGGGACCCCGGCTGGAACACGCCGCAGCCCTGGCCGGTTTCCTTCTCCAGCTCCTTATAGAGGTTCATCGTGTAGTGCTGGATGCGGGTCACGTTGTTGTTGTCGTGCAGCCCGTGGATGTTGGCTGCCGCATGCCAGGTGGAGCCCGCGGTCAGCTCATCGCGTTCCAAGAGCACCACGTCTTTCCAGCCGAGTTTCGCCAGGTGGTAGAGGATCGAGCAGCCGACCAGCCCGCCGCCGATGACAACTGCCTGTGCATGGGTTTTCATGCGTCATGTTCCTTTGCCTGCGCTTCTGGCACGGCGCGCCCTGCAGGCCGGGGCGGGCCGCTCAAATCCTTCCCGGCGACCCTAGCGGCGGAGGCAGGGGATGACCCGTGAAGAATTCAGACCCAATGGCCCCGGATTCGTTGGGTCATCTAAGCGATCCCTTCAGATACGGACCGCCCGGCCGAGAGGCCGGGCAACGCCTGACCTTCCCCCTGGGAAGGCGCCGCCCTCAGCTCTGTTTTTTACCCGGTGATCTCTTTCATCACGCCGAGGAATTTCGCCACTTCGCCGACGCTGTTGTAGTGGCACATGGAGACGCGGACGCAGCTGTCCATGCCAAGCGGCGTCAGGATGTTGCCGGAGTAATGGTCCGCCTTGCGCAGGTGGGTGCGGATACCCTGCTCGTTCAGGCGTTTGACCACATCGACCGAGGGCACGCCGGCGACCGTCAGCGACACCAGCCCTTCCCGCGCGGGGTTGTCCGCGCCGCCCAGGATGGTGACGCCCTCCATCTCTGCCAGGCCGGGCAGGTTGCCGATGCCATGGATCATCGCGTCGGTCAGTGCTTTTTCATGGGCATGGATCGCTTCGCCCGCGGCTACGAATTTCGCGCGCCTGTCGGTGGCATCGCTGACCTTGCCGCCGAGCCATTCCAGGTATCCGGCCACATCCGAGAGCGTTGCATAGCTGCCGGTGTCGCGGGTGCCCATTTCCCAGTTGTCCGCAGGCCCGTCAATCAGTGCGTTATGCGGCAGGGCGGTCAGCCGGTCCGAGATCCAAGCGAGGCCATAGCCGTGGCGCGAGAACATCTTGTAGGGCGAGATTACATAACCATCGACGCCGTAGGCGGTCAGGTCGATGCGGCCGTGGGCGGCGTGCTGGATGCCGTCAACGATGATGAAGCACTCCGGCGCAACTTTGCGGATGGCGGCGGCGCAGGCAGTCAGATCGACGCCCATGCCAGTAACCGGAGAGGTATGGACGATGGTTGCCACAACCGTGTCCGGCGTGACGGCTTGGGCGTAAGCCTCCGCGGTGATTGTGCCGCTGGCGTCGTCATGCGGGATCAGCACGTGTTTCTGCCGCGCCACCCCGGCCCAGCGGGCGCAGGCGGAGCGGGTGGCCGGGTGCTCCAGCGTCGAGCCTAGAACGGTGCAGCCTTCCGCGGTGCCTAGGCAGGCGTTCATGATCAGGCGGAACAGAAGCTCGGTGCCGCTTTCGCCCGCGAAGAACTGGCCGCCGGGCGCGTTCATCATCACGCGCATGTCGTCCTTGGCCTTGGCGATCACCCGCACCAGCTCATGGCTGCCGGGGTTGTCGCGGCCCTGGTTGTCGGGGATCGCGGCATAGCGGGCAGAGGTCTCCACCACCGAATTCAGCGTCAGCGCGCCGCCGGCGTTCTCGAAGAAAACGCGCGGCCCCTGCTGGGGGCATTCGTCCACCTGGGCGAAACGGGCGCGGATCTGGTCAAGGAGGGTGTCATTGATCTGGGGCATAGCAAGTCCAACCGTAAGGCGTTTGAGTTGCCGCCACAGTAGGGTGGATGCCGGGCTGGGGCATCCAAAAACTTCCGGGGCTTAGGGGCCGAAATTTCTTTGCGGGAAGACCCTTCGGGGTAGGCAAATTCAAGCCCCTGGGATCAGGAGAGTAACCGAAGGGCGGCGTTGACCCGCGGGGTGGCGCAATCGCGCCGCCCCATGGGGGCGGGTCGGCGCGGCCCGGCCTGCGGCAGGGCGGTGCATGACCGTAGGAGTGCTTTAAGTGATAAACCCCGAAAACGGTACCCGCAGCGCGGCCCGGTGGACCATCTCCGACAGCGTGATGATGTCGAATACCGGCCGGTTAAGCTCTGCCTGCAACGCATGGGCATAGGGCGGCAGGTCGGTGCATTCCAGCACGATCGGGCCGATCCCGGGGTTGCGGGCGATCATGCCCTCGGCGGCGGCCAGCAGCTCCGCCTCCACCTTGGCCAGATCCATCGCCGTGCGCTCATTGCGCAGGATCACGGTGGAGAACTCTTCGGCATCATCCAGCCCCTGCACCACGATAGGCGTGTTCTCCGCGCCGACACCTTGCAGATGCGCCTCGGTCAGGCTGCCCGCTGAGGCGGTGATCACCCCCACGGTGCGCCCGGTCATCTGATGCGCCAGCGGCACCTGGATCAGCGAGGAGACAAACACCGGCACATTCACCGCGGCCGCGATCTCCTTCTGGAAAATCGCCAGGAAGCCGCAGGAGCCGGTGATCGCCCGCACCCCCTTGGCCTCCAGCCGCTTGGCGGCGCCGATCAGCCGGTCCTTCATCTCGCCGGTAGGGTTGGCCAGCAGTTTCGGCACAGTAATCCCGTCCAGCATTTCATAGAGCGTGGTGAACTGCAGGCTGGAAGGGTTCTTGATATGGCCGGGCGGCTTGGGGAAGTAGCTCTCCAGCGCCAGAACGCCGATGGAGACGCCGCAGATATTCTGCCCGCCGGGGTGGATGGTCATGCCTTGATCCTTTCGTAACGCCGCGCCCGGAACGGCGAGAGGTCTTCATTCACGGGAGTTTTGCTCACGATATCCGCCACCAGCCGCCCGGTTTTCGGGGCCATCATCAGGCCGTAATGGCTGTGGCCGAAGGCGGCGATCAGATCCGGGAACCCCTCGACCTCGCCGATGCAGGGAAGGCTGTCGGGCAGGCTGGGGCGCTGGCCGGACCAGGTGTCCATATCGTCCGCACGCAGGTCCGGCAGCAGCGCCTTGGCCAGTTGTACCAGCCCGTCGAGCCGCTTTTGGTTCAGCGGCTGGTCTAGCCCGGCAAACTCGGCGGTGCCCGCCACCCGCAGCCCTTCCTCCATCGAGGAGGCCACGAATTTCATGTCCATATCCATAATCGAGTTGTTGAGCGCGACGCCGGGATTCTGAAACGACACGTGGTAGCCGCGTTCGGATTCCATCGGGATCCTGATGCCCAGCGGCTTCAGCAGCTCTCCGGACCAGACCCCCATCGCCAGAACCAGCTTGGGCGTCCATTCCCGGCCGGCCTCGGTGGTATAGGTCCAGCCGCCGGTCTCCGATGGCAGAATGCCACGCACCGTCCGGGTCAGGATCTCGCCGCCCATTGCCTGGAACTTCTCCGCCAGAACGGTGCCGATCCGGCCCGGGGAGGTCGCCCGGGCCTGGCCCTTGATCAGGATCGCGGCCTGAAACTCGGGCGTCAGCGCCGGTTCCAGATCGCGCAGCTCCGCCGCGCCTATGCGCTCCATGTCGGCGCCGCGGTCGCCGCGCATCCGGTAATCCACCGAATTCAGATCGGCGGCCTCGGCATTGCGGAAGGCGTGGACGTAATAGCTGTCCTGCACCAGATCCTCATGCCCGGTGCCCGCCAGGTGCTGGCGGTACAGCTCGACGCAGTTGCGGTTCAGCGTGTCCATCGCGTCGGAGATCTGCTGAATCCGCCCCGCGCGCCCCTCCGACAGGAACCGCAGGCCCCAGGGGGCGACCTTGGGCAGGTATGTTGGCTTCACCGTCACCGGCCCCAGCGGGTCCAGCAGCCAGCCCGGCACCTTCTTCCACAGGCCCGGCATGGATTGCGGCACCACCGACCAGGGGGAGATGATGCCGGCATTGCCGTAAGACGTTGCCTGGCCCGGCGCGTCGCGGTCGATGAGGCGGACCCGAAGGCCCCGCCCGGCCAGGGAGAGGGCCGAGCAGATGCCGACGATGCCGGCCCCCAGGACCGTCACATCGGGGGAGGCGGGGCCGCTCATTGCGCGGCCCCGGTCTGAAGTTTGCGCTGCTGGCCCAGCTGCTGCACCAGCACCGGCGCCATCACCACAAGTGCCGCGATGTCGGAGCCGCCGGAGGGCGCCACCAGCAGCAGGCCGCCGATGGCCATCAGCAGCCGCCAGATACCGCTGAGCGGGGCCAGAAAATAGGCCGAGACAGCCGTGGCGATGGCAAAGACGCCTGCGGCGCAGGTCAGGGTGACCTGAGTGAAGCTCAGCAGTGTGAAATGCTCTGGCAGCACGATCAGCATGGTGGGCGCGTAGACAAACACCATCGGCACCATCAGCTTGCCCAGACCCAGGGTGAACGCGTTCAGACCGGTGCGGAACGGGTTGGAGCCCGCAATCCCTGCCGCCGCATAGGCCGAGGCGCAGACCGGCGGGGTGATCTCGGAAATCACACCGTAGTAGAGCACGAACATATGGGTGGCGAGCGGCGGCACGCCCAGCTGGCTGAGGGCAGGCGTCGCAACCGCCACCAGCATGATATAGAGCGCGGTGGTGGGCAGGCCGGCCCCCATCAGGATACAGGCCATGGCGATCAGCACCAGCGACAGGAACTGCTGGATCGACGGCTGGCTGAACGCCTCGATCGTGGTCCAGTCCAGCAGCGGCGCAATCGCTGCCGCCATATCCGCCGCGCCGCCGGTGACCATGAAGCCGAGGCGGAAGCCGACGCCGGTGGTGTTGATCACACCGACCACGATGCCCACGGCGGCTGAGGCAGCACCCACTGCCAGCGCGTATTGCACGCCGACATGGAAGCTGTCGAACAGGTCGCGGAAATTCTGCCGCTCGTTGCGGTGCAGGCAGCCGATCAGCGTCAGCGCCGCCAGCATCCCCGCCATGACAGGGGTGTACCCCTCGCCGGAGTAGGGCGATGCCTTCCAGAAGATGAACCCGAGCAAGGCCAGCGGGATCACCATGGTCGCAGGCTTGTTGAAGGCACAGAAGCCGACCACCACGCACAGGCTGAGGCCGATAAAGGCCGCCATGTTCGGCGAATAGCCCGAGAACAGCACCAGCAGCAGCGCAATCAGCGGAATGATGGTGTACCAGCCGTCTTTCCAGACCTGCAGGAACTTGGGCAGCTGATCCTTGGGATAGGCGGTCAGACCCAGTTTCTTGGCGGTGAAATGCACGATCGAGATCACCCCGATATAGTGCATCATCGCCGGCACAATCGCGGCAATCACGATGGTGGTGTAGGGCACCTCCAGATACTCGGCCATCAGGAAGGAGGCCGCCCCCATGATCGGCGGGGTGATCTGGCCGCCTGCCGAGGCCGCCGCCTCAACCCCGCCTGCGAAATGGCCTGGATAGCCCAGTTTCTTCATGTTGGGGATGGTCAGCGAGCCAGTGGAGACCGTGTTGGCAATCGACGAGCCGGAAATGGTGCCGAAGAAGGCGGATGAGACAACGGAAACCTTGGCCGGACCGCCGGTGTAGCGGCCCGCCAGCAGCATGGCGTTGTCGACAAAGAACTGCCCCAGCCCCATCCGCTGCGCCACCACGCCGAACAGCACAAAGTGGAACACCACGGTGGAGACCACCCACAGCGTCACGCCAAAGATGCCTTCGGACGGGAAATACATGTTGTTGACGAACTGCTGCCAGTTCACACCCGGATGCTTGAGGATCTGCGCGGGCATGTAGGGGCCGAACAGCGCATAGACCATGAACACCAGGATGATCAGCGGCAGCACAAAGCCGATGGTGCGCCGCGCGATCTCCAGCACCGTCAGGATCAGCACCGAGCCAAAGAACACATCCAGGCTGGACGGGTTGCCCTGCCGCAGCGCCTGTTCGGCAATGTCAAAGCCGAACATGTCAAAGCCGCGCCAGCTGACCCAGAGGAACAGCGCCGCCGCCATGCTGAGGCCGGTGAGCGCCCAGTCATAGAGCGGCACATTGCCGGGGCGCAGCGGATTGGGCCCGCGCCAGTCCAGGCTGTGCGCGGTCCGGATCATCGGGAAGCCCACAAAGATAAACAGGAACAGCCCTGCCAGGTGAATGCCCATATGCACATGGTCCACCGGCGTGCCGAAGCCGGCCGTCCAAAGGTGATAGAGGGCAAAGGCGATGCTGGCCCAATAGATGACGCCAGTCAGCCTGGGGCCGTTGTTACGCGTATTGAGGGCGGAGTCGTACTGCTTCTCCAGCTCCTCAAGCGCCTTGTTGTCGAGATGGGTGTCTAGGGACATCGGGGTCTCCAGTTCCGGGGCTTCACCGGCACGGTGCCGGGAAACGGAAAGTGGCAGCAAGGATCTCCTTGCAGCAGGTGTTTAGGCTTCCCGGTAATTCTTTGAAACAGAGGGCCAGGTCGCGTCTTGACACTGAGGGCTGCGCCTGACCCTGGGTGGGCGTGAAGCGCCCTCCCGTGGGGAGGGTCGGGTGCTGCCCGGCGGTGCCGCCGGGCGATACCTTTTGTATTGAAATGCCGCGGTTAAACGTTACTTCAGCATGCCGATTTCGCGGTAGAAGCGCTCAGCACCCGGGTGCAGCGGCACGCCGATGCCCTCAACGCCGTCCAGTGCGGTTTCCAAGGTGATCGCCTTGCCCTTGGGGTGGCCGTTGTCCAAGAGCTTGCGGGCGGTATCGGACCACATCGCCTTGGTGATCTCATAGATCAGGTCTTCATCCATGTTGGCGTTGGTGACCAGCATGCCGGAGACCGCCACGGTGTTCACGTCATAGTCCACACCCGGATAGGTGCCTGCCGGAATGGTCGAGGGGATGTAGTAAGGCACGGTGGTGTTGGCCATCTTGACCTCTTCCGCCGACCAGTTGTGCAGCTCCATGCCCTTGGTGTTGTCGAGCTGGATCATCGCCGCGACGGGGGTGCCCGCGGCATAGAAATAGGCGTCCAGCTGGCCGTCGGCGATGCGCTCGGCGGACTGGGCGTTGTTCAGCTCTGCCTCGTCGATGTTATCGCGGTTGACGCCGTGGTCGTTCAGGATCAGCTCCACCGCGATCTGGGTGCCGGAGCCCGCCTGCGCGATGCCCACGCGCTTGCCCTTCAGCGCCGCGAGGCTCTCCAGCTTGTGGCCCTCAGGCAGCACCAGGTGCAGGTCTTCCGGGAACAGGTTGGCGATCACCCGCAGGTCGGGCTTGGCGTTGCCTTCGAACTTGCCCTTGCCGTGGTAGGCGAAATGCAGGGTTGCGGCGCCAGAGAGGCCCGCTTCCATCTGGCCCGCCTGAATGGCGTTCACGTTATGGGCCGAGGCGTTGGTCGACTGCGCCATCGCCACCAGACCCGGCACGCCGCAGTTGCCCCCCTCGTCACAGGAGCGCGAGCCCGGCGGGTTGGAAATCGCGTTTGCAATGATGCCGCCGATCGGGAAATAAGTGCCGCCCGCGCCGCCGGTGCCGATGCGGAAAAAGGTCATGTCCTGCGCCACCGCGGCGCCGGTCAGCATGGTGCACGCCAGCGCGGCCCCGGTCAGTTTCTTGAAAATTCCCATTGTCTCTTCCCTTGGTTTTTGGCTGCGGCTTTGCCCGGCAGCTCTCTCCTCCGATTTTTGCATCATGATTAAGGAAACTCATAAGTACAAATTTAAAATTATACTGTATGCATAGATCAGATTTATGATTGCTTTGCGCTAAGGGGCCGGAACATGAACTCTCACCAGCTTGCGGTCTTTCACGAGGTGATGAAGACCGGATCGGTCAGCCAGGCGGCGCGCAACCTGCACCGCACCCAGCCCGCCATCAGCGCCGCCATCAAGACGCTGGAGGAGGAGCTGGGCCTGACCCTGTTCCTGCGCGAGGGCCGCCGCCTGGTGCCGGTGCCCGAGGCACAGTATCTGATGGAAGAGGCGACCGAGATCCTGTCGCGGATGGAAACTGCGCAGCAGAACCTGGCCAATATGCGCGACCGGGTGCAGGGCTCCATCCGCATCGTGGCGATGCCGGGGCCATCGACCTTTCTGCTGCCGGAGTTCATCAGCCGCTTTGTCGCCGGCAAGCCCGAGGTGCGGGTGACGCTGGCCACCCGGTCGTCGCCGCAGGTGCGCAGCCTGGTGGCGGCCAACAGTTTCGATATCGGGTTCTGCGACATGACCCGGTTCCGCGGCGACCGCAAGCTGTATACGGCGGAGGAATTGCCCAGCAATTGCCTGTGTGCCGTGCCGGCCAGCCACCCGCTGGCAGACCGTGCGGTGATCACGGCGGCCGATCTGAACGGCGTGCCGATGGGGGCCTTGCAGCCGGATCACAACACCTATCAGGCCACCTCGCAGGTGTTTCTGGCCGCGGGCGCCGAGTTCAACCTGCGCTATGACGCGCAGTATTTCCTGCCGCTGTTCCACTTCATCGCCGCGGGCCAGGCCTGTGCCGTGGTCGATGTGCTCAGCGCCGAAAGCTACCGCCGCAGCAACGCGGGGGAGGCGCGGATCCGCTTCCTGCCGTTCGAGCCGCAGATCCCCTTTGGCTATTCGATCCTGACCCCCAGCGAGCGGCCCCTGTCGCAGCTGGCCGCCAGTTTTGCCGGGGCTTGGCGGGAATATGTGACGGAAATCCTGGCGGACGCTGCTGAAAGCAGCACCTAAAAGCCCCAAAAGCTCAACCGGTTATATCAAGCCGCTAAGCGTCCGTCCGGGTGGGAGCGGGAACGCGCCCGCCATGGGGCGGGCGGACGCGTGCCTGCCGCTTGCGCGACAGGCGAAGCGGTTTTCGAAGATTAGTCTTCACATCTATCTACAGAATTGTATACAGTTTGGAGTGCGAATCCCGGGCCTCTCCCCGGGGCAGGTTTCATGCAGGCTTTGGGAGGTCCCATGACAAATACAATAAACGGCGCCGAGGCGATGGTGCGCTCCCTGGAGGCGCATGGCGTCACCCATATCTTTGGCCTGTGCGGCGACACCACGCTGCCATTCTATGACGCGATGAACCGGCTGGAGCATGGCATCACCCATGTTCTCACCCGCGACGAGCGCAGCGCCGCCTATATGGCCGACGGCTTTTCCCGCGTGACCGGGCGGGTCGGGGTGTGCGAAGGCCCGTCCGGCGGCGGCGCCACCTACATCCTGCCGGGGCTCATTGAGGCCAACGAAAGCTCCTATGCGGTGCTGGCGATCACCACCGATATTTCGGTCGGATCCTATGGAAAGTACCCGCTGACCGAGGTGAACCAAGAGGTCTTGATGGGGCCGCTGACCAAGTTCAACACGGTGATTAAACGCGCCGACCACATCCCGCGCATGGTGCGCCAGGCGTTCCGGGCGATGACCACCGGCCGTTCCGGCTCGGCGCATCTGGGGCTGCCCTATGACATCCAGTACGACGATGTTCCGGCGGATGACATCTGGGGCGACCCCAAGCATCAAAGCTACCCCGCCTACCGCGCAGCGCCGGAACCGGGCGCGGCCGGGGCTGCTGTCGAAGCCATCCTGACCGCCAAGTCGCCGCTGATCGTCTGCGGCGGCGGCGTGGTGATCGCGCAGGCGATGGAGGAGCTGGGCAAGCTGGCCTCCCGGCTCGACATTGCTGTCGGCACCTCGATCTCCGGCAAGGGCTCGCTGGCCGACATCCACCCGCAGTCGCTGGGCGTGGTCGGCTCCAACGGCGGCACCAATGAGACCTGGGAGATGATGGAGGGTGCCGATTTGGTGATCTTCATGGGCTGCCGCGCCGGGTCCACCACCACCTCGCGCTGGGAAGCGCCGAAGCCTGGCCAGCGGATCGTGCATTTCGACAACGACCCGATGGTGATCGGCGCCAACTACCCGACCGAGGTCGGCGTGGTCGCTGACCTGAAACTGGCGCTGCAGGCGGTGAACGCCTATCTGGACAGCCGCGAGGGTGATCTGCCGTCCTTCGGCGGTGCCGCCAAAGTGGCCGATATCAAGCAGCGCAAGTTCGCCAAGTTCGAGGAACTGGCAAACAGCAAGACAGATCAGGTCCTGCCGGAGCAGATCATCCACGCGCTGAACCGGAACCTGCCCGGCGACGCCATCGTGGTCTCCGACCCCGGCACCAGCTGCCCCTATTACAACGCCTATTCGCAGCAGAAACACCCGGGCCGCCAGTACATTACCAACCGCGCCCATGGGGCGCTGGGATATGCGCTGTCGGCAGCACTGGGCGCCTGGTTCGGGCGTCCGTCCAGCAAGGTGGTGGGGATGATGGGCGACGGCTCCTTCAACTTCACCTGCGGCGAGCTGGAGACCGTGGTCCGCTGCAACGCGCCGATCACCTATGTGGTGTTCTCCAACGCGAATTTCGGCTGGATCAAGGCGAGCCAGCGGGATGACTGCGGCAAGCGCTACTATAATGTGGACTTCAACCGCACAAACCACGCTGCGGTGGCTGAGGCCTTTGGGGTCAAGACCTGGCGGGTTGAAAAGCCGGAGGAGCTGGAGCCAGCTATCCAGGAAGCTTTTGCCCATGACGGTCCGACCCTGATTGACGTGGTCTGCCAGGCGCTGGAAGAATCCGCCGCGCCGGTGCGCCGCTGGATGGGGTAAATACTCTCTATACTGTACTGCCCGGCGGCACCGCCGGGCAGCGCCCGTCCGCCCCCATGGGCGGGCGCTTCGCTTCCGCCCGCGGACGGGTGCTGCCCTCAGCATTTTGTTCTCATGCGTCATTGATTTCCTTTCTTGTTTTTGCCGGTTATCAATCCTGAAACCCCCAGTTTCAGGAGAGGCGCCCCATGGACAAACCAACCGCACCCAATGCCGGAGCCATGCTGCATTTACGCGGCAATACGCTGTCCGAGGGCGACCCGGTGGCGCTGCCGCTGACGCAAAGCTCAATGTACCACCTGCCGGGCGACTGGAGCGGCGGCCCCAGCTATGGCCGTGCCGACAACGCCACTTGGGAGCATCTGGAACATGTGCTGGGTTATCTGGAGGATGCCCCGGCGCTGGCCTTTCCTTCCGGCATGGCGGCGATCTCGGCGTCGCTGTTCGCCACGGTCAAGGCCGGGTCCCGCATCCTGATCCCGTCGGATGGCTACTACGTGACCCGCCGCCTCAGCGAACGGTTCCTGCAAAACCTCGGCGTTCAGGTTGAGCAACGCCCAACCAGCAGCTTTGCCGAGGGCGGGTTTGAGGGGTTTGACGTTGTTTTTGCGGAGACACCGTCCAACCCCGGTCTCGACCTCTGCGATCTGCGCGCGATTGCGGACGCGGTTCATGCCGCTGGCGGGCTGCTGATTGTGGACAACACCACCATGACCCCGCTGGGTCAGCGCCCGCTGGAGCTGGGCGCGGATGTGGTTGTGGCCTCCGACACCAAGGCGCCGGGCGGGCATTCGGACGTGCTGATGGGGCATCTGGCCACCCGAAACGCGGATGTGCTGCAGGCGGCGCGGGAATGGCGCCAGTTCGGCGGCGGCATCCCCGGCCCGCAGGAGGCATGGCTGGCGCACCGGGGGCTGGAAACCCTGGAGCTGCGCTTTGACCGCATGTGCAGCACCGCAGAGCTGCTGGCCGAACGGCTGGCCGCGCATCCGCTGGTGCAGGCGATCCG
The DNA here is from genome assembly GCF_056158685.1 of Leisingera sp. ABM4_103. Classification (NCBI taxonomy): domain Bacteria; kingdom Pseudomonadati; phylum Pseudomonadota; class Alphaproteobacteria; order Rhodobacterales; family Roseobacteraceae; genus Leisingera; species Leisingera sp. ABM4_103. The sequence goes on from NZ_JBSWTU010000006.1 coordinate 282,843, forward strand.
CTTTCCGGGGCTGGCATCCGACCCGTCGCATGAACTGGCCAAGCAGCAAATGGCGCGGTTCGGCTTCCTGATCTCGATCACGCTGGACAGCGCGGAGCAGGCCGATGCCTTCATCAACTCCTGCCCGCTGATCCGCTCGGCCACTTCCTTTGGCGGGGTGCATACCTCGGCGGAGCGCCGCGCTCGCTGGGGGGATGCGGTGGCGCCGGGTTTCGTGCGGATTTCGGTTGGAACCGAGCCGGCGGAGGAGCTGTGGAGCGCGATGGCGGCCTCGCTTGAGGCGCTGCAAGACTAGGGCGCCTGCGTTTTCCGCCGCTGTCCCCGTGGGGACAGGCAGGGAAAACAGACTCAGGTCAGCGTCTGATAGAGCGAGGTGAGCCAGGCGGCGACCGTCTTCACCTCGTCACGCTGGCCCGCGCGGTCGTTGATCACCATGTAGTGCGAGCGGCGTTTCGGGAGCTTGTATGCGGTGGGGGCGATGACCAGCCCTTGCTCCAGGTATTGTTTGGCAAAGCTTTCCAGCACCATCGTCACCCCGTGGCCCGCGGCGACGGTTTGCAAGGCAAGCAATGAGGAGTTGGCCTTGAGCCAGTCGGTGGTCACCTGCAGGGTCAGCCCATGCAGATCGGCCAGGCGGCCCCAGTCGGTTTCCGAGCCGATGATCTGCACAACGTCAGCGCGCGCCAGGTCCTCAATGGATGGGCTGCCGCCGAGCGCCCCGGCATAGGCGGGGCTGCACACCGGAATGGCGTTTTCGTGGCCCAGATGCAGGATCTGAGCCTCCTGCCAGTCGCCGGATCCGTAGCGGACGTCGATGTCCAGCGCTTCCTCGTCAAAACGGCTGGCCCAGACGGTGGTGGAGAGCTGCACGAAGATGTCCGGGTGTTCGGCCTGAAACCGGGCCAGCTGCGGCGCGATGACCAGGGCGGCGCAGGAGATCGTCGCCCGCAGCCGCACCACGCGCTTGCGCTTGCTGCTGAACAGGCCGGTGGTGGCGCGCTGCATATCATCAAATGATTTGCGGATCGGCTGGGCATAGGCCTGGCCGGTATCCGTCAGCGCCACGCCGCGGGGCAGGCGTTTGAACAGCTGGGTGTTCAGGTGTTTCTCCAGCAGCCGGATCTGCTGGCTGATGGCGGCGGGGGTCAGGCCCAACTCCTCTGCCGCGGCAGAGAAACTGTTGAGCCGCGCGGCGGCCTCGAAGGCCTTGAGCCAGGTGACATGGGGCAGGTCGGTCATGGTTACCTTTAAGCATAGTTAGGCCTAAGGGGCAAAACGCATTGTTTGATTTATGTCTGGGGCACTGTGCAAGGTCGCGGGATATCAACGGGCTTGGCACGTCATGGCGCAAACATTTGACTTCATTATCGTGGGCGCCGGATCGGCGGGCTGTGTGCTGGCGGACAAGCTGACGGCCAGCGGCCGGCATAAGGTGTTGCTGATCGAGGCCGGGGGCACTGACCGGCGGTTCTGGATCAAGATCCCGGTGGGCTATGGCTTTACCTTCTCGGACCCCAAGGTGAACTGGCGCTATTCGGCGGCGGCGGATCCGGGGCTGAACGGGCGCGAGGCCTATTGGCCGCGGGGCAAGGTTCTGGGCGGGTCGAGCTCGATCAACGCGATGGCCTACGTGCGGGGGCTGCCGCATGATTTTGACGATTGGGAGGCCGCAGGGGCGGCGGGCTGGGGCTGGGACGCTGTCCGCCGCAGCTATGAGGCGCTGGAGAGCCACGACGAATGGCACGAAGGCCGCCGCCGGCTGCGCGGCAACGGGCCGGTGCGGGTCACGGACCTGAGCGAGCGGATGCATCCCTTTGCCAGGAACTTCCTTGCCGCGGGGCAGGAGATGGGCTGGCCGTTCCTGCCGGATATGAATGCGGCTGCTGATGCCGGTGCCAATACGCTGCCAAGCGAAGGGATGGGCTTTGTCCGCAGCACGGTGAAGGACGGGCGGCGCTGGTCCTCGGCGGATGCGTTCCTGCGGCCCGCGATGCGGCGCGGCAATCTGACCGTCGTGAGCGGCGCGCTGGTGGAGAAAGTGATGACGGCGGGCAGGCGGGCCACCGGGGTGGCCTACCGGGTGAAGGGCCTGCCGGAGATGGCGCTGGCAGCGCGGGAGGTGATCCTGAGCGCGGGTGCAGTGAACTCGCCGCAGCTGTTGCAGCTGTCGGGGATCGGGCCGGCGGCGCTGCTGAAGCGGCATGGGATCGCGGTGAAACATGATCTGCCGCAGGTGGGGCGGGGGCTGCAGGATCATCTGGCGGTGTCGCATTTCTTCTGGGCCAATAGCGCCACGCTGAACGACCGGCTGGGCAGCTTTGCCGGTCAGATGAAGGCCGGGCTGCAATATGTGCTGACCCGCAACGGACCGCTGAGCGTGCCGGTCAACCAGTGCAGCGGTTTTGTCCGAACGGCGGGCGCGGCGCGGCCGGATGTGCAGGTCTATTGCAACCCGGCGTCTTATTCGACGCAGGCCAATGGCAAGCCGCAGATTGACCGGGACAACGGATTCCTGTTGTGCGTGCAGCCAGGCCGGCCCACCAGCCGGGGGCAGATCAGCATCCAGTCCGCCGACCCGGCGCAGCCGCCGCGGATCGAGCCGAATTCTCTGTCGACCGAAGAAGATAAGGCGACAGCAGTCCGCGCGAGCCGGCTGCTGCAGGCGCTGGCGGCGGCACCGGCCATCAAGCGCGTCACGCGGGAGCGGCGGGCGCCGGACATTCTGGACATGGACGATGCGGCGCTGCTGGAGAACTTCCGCGAGCGCGCGGGCTCTGTGTTCCATGCCTCCTGCACCTGCCGGATGGGCAAGGATGCGGGTGACTCTGTTTTGGATGCGCGGCTGCGAGTGCATGGGGTGGCGGGCCTGCGGGTGATTGATGCCTCGGCCTTTCCGAACGTCACCTCCGGCAACACCAATGCGCCCACCATGATGCTGGCCGCGCGTGGCGCGGAGCTGGTGCTGGAAGACAGTGAAAACAAGCGTTTGGCGGCGGAATAACAGGGAAACGCGCATGAAACTCGACACCATCGAAACCTTTGTGTTCGGCAACCCGCCGCCGCGCCATGGCGGGCGATACTTCATCTTCGTGCGCCTCACCACTGCTTGCGGCATCACCGGGGTGGGGGAGATCTATAACGCGACCTTCGGGCCGGATCTGTGCTGCGCGATGGCCGAGGAGATGTTTGCCCGCCAGTTCGCGGGTTGCGATCCGCATCATATCGAGAAGTTGTGGCGCAAATCCTATGGCGCGGGATACACGATGCGGCCTGATGTGACCGTGATGGGCGTGCTGAGCGGGCTGGAGATGGCCTGCTGGGATATCATCGGCAAGGCCGCGGGCAAGCCGGTTTACGAGCTGATGGGCGGGCAGGTGCATGACCGGCTGCGCAGCTATACCTATCTATACCCGCCGGAGGGGGATGTGTATCCTGACCCGTACACGCCGAATGTCTATAACGACCCGGATATCGCCGCCGAGGTCGCGTTGCAGCGGGTGAACGAAGGCTTCACGGCGGTGAAGTTCGATCCGGCCGGGCCTTATACGATCTACGACGGCCACCAGCCTCGGATGGAGGACCTGGAGCGCAGCGAGCTGTTCGTGAAGCGCATCCGGGAGGCGGTCGGCACCCGCGCGGACCTGCTGTTTGGAACCCACGGGCAATTTACCGTTTCGGGCGCCAAGCGGATGGCGCGGCGGCTGGAGCCCTATGAGCCGCTGTGGTTCGAGGAGCCGGTGCCGCCGGAGAATCCCGCTGATATGGCCGAAGTGGCGCGGTTTACTTCGGTGCCGGTTTCAACCGGTGAGCGGCTCTGCACCAAGCATGAATTCGCGCGGGTGCTGGAGGCTGGCGCGGCCTCGATCCTGCAGATGGATCTGGGCCGGGTCGGTGGCCTGCTGGAAGCCAAGAAGATCGCCAGCATGGCGGAAACCCGGCAGGCGCAGATCGCGCCGCATCTTTATTGCGGGCCGGTGGTGGCGGCGGCGAATATCCAGATCTCCGCCTGCAGCCCGAACTTCCTGATCCTCGAGTCGATTGGCCGGTTTGAAGGGCCGTATATGTCCTGCCTCAAGTCCTCGATCACCTGGGAGGAGGGCTATGTGATCCCATCCCGCGAGCCGGGCCTGGGGGTGGAGCTGGACGACGAGGCGATTGCCGCCAGCCCCTATACCGGCAGCGCGCTGCATCTGGAGCTGGCGCAGGAGCCGGTGGTCCCGTAGCGTCAGGCGCTACTTAGGCGGTGCCGTGGATTTGCGCAGGACCAGCGCGGACTCCAGCATGGCGGGGTCCGGTCTGGTCTGGGTCTCCACCCACTGAGCGATGGCATCCGCCGCCGCTGTTCCCATGCGGGCGACGGGCAGGTGGACGGTGGTCAGCTCCGGGTGGATGTGGGCAGAGCCGGGCAGGTCGTCGAGGCCCATGAGTGAGATATCCGCCGGCACGGACACCCCTTGCCGGTGCAGCTCTGCCAGGACGCCGGAGGCCAGCACGTCGGACAGGCACAGAATGGCGGTCGGCTGCTGCGTCTGTTGCAGGATATCGCGGGCGGCGGTGCAGCCGCCGGCGATGGAAATCTCCGTCTCGAACAGCTGCAGCGCAGCGCCGGAGCCATTCAGCCCGTTCAACCGCGCCTGGGTTCGGTCGTTGTTGGCGCGGGGGCCATGCACCACGGCAATCCGGCGGTGGCCCAGGCCGGTCAGATGCTCCAGCGCCAGCGCCGCGGCGGCGGCGTTGTCATAGCCGATGGTGGGCAGGGTATAATCCGGATCGTAAAAGGAGGTGGCGATCGCCGGGCGCTGGCTGCGCTCCAGCAGGTCATAGAGCGCGGGGTCATGAGTGATGCCTGAAACAATCAGCCCCTCGGCGCCGATGTCGATCAGGGTCTTGGCCTTTTCCGCCTCTGTCTGCGGGTCACTGTCGGTGGTGGCCACCACAAGCGACAGCCGATGGGTGCCAAGCTGGTGTTCCAGCTTGGACAGGAAGCGGGCAAAGATCGCGTTGTCTAGGGTCGGCACCAGCGCGCCGACGAACCGGGTGCGCCCGGTGTTGATCGCCCGCGCCGCAGCGCTTGGCACCCAGCGCAGGCTGGTCATCGCCTCCTCGACCCGTTGGCGGGTCTTTTCGGCCACCGTTTCAGGCGCGTTCATCACCCTTGAGACCGTCGCCACCGACACCCCCGCCGCACTGGCAACATCCCGTAAGTTCGCGCGTTTCTGGCCTGGTGTCTTGCTCATCCGCTCTTTGCCTTTCTTGCCGCCTTTGCCGGTCGGATAGGAAATTCTTGACACATGTAACCAGTTTCATCAACGATGTAACCAGTTACATTTTGCAGAATCGGCAGAAGAGATGACCCGCTACACAGTCCTGCGCGGCCTTGACAACATCGGTTTCGACAGCCCTGCCCGGGCCTTTCCCGGCTTTGCGAAACCCGCCCGGGGAAGCACCCGCGTGCTGGCGCTGCGCGACGGGATCCGGCAGGAAATGCAGGCGGGCGACCTGCTGTCGGTAGAGATTGCCCAAGCCGAGGATGGTGTGCAGATCGCAGCTTTTGATGCCGGCGGGCGCCCGGCGCTGGCAGCGTTGGGGTTGCAGGCGGATGCACGTCTGAGGGTTGCGGAGTGCGACAGCGCGGAGCTGCTGGGCTGGGTCGCGGCAAATGGCGGCGCCACCGCTGATATTCCCGCTGCAAATCTGGCGGCTAACGGCGTGCCGCTGATCCTGAAAGCGGTCAGCGCGGCGACGGTCTGGGTGTTCCATACGGCCAGCCCTGAGGCGCTGGTGCATGGCGCGGCCCCGGCCAATACCAAGGTCACCTGGCAGCCTGCGGAGCGCAGCACGCCGCTGCTGCCGCCGCTATTGGGCGATACGCGGGAGGAATTCACCGTCAGCCGTGGCACCGGCTTTGCCTATGAGGTGAAGCAGGGCGAGATCATCCAGGTCATCGACGTTGAAGGACAGCAGTGCTCCGACTTTACCGCTTTCCGCGCCGATGGGCTGGAGCGGGGCGAGGAGCTGATGATCGACAGCACTGCCACCCGGTCGATGGTGCGGCGTGCCTATCCGGGGCCGGGATTGCTGGACAAGTTCTTTGACCGCGATATGCGGCCGATGCTGAACGTGATCCAGGACACCTGCGGGCGGCATGACACCTTTGGCCTGGCCTGCACCGCGCGCGGGTACGAGGAGCGCGGATTTCCCGGCCACGTGAACTGCTCCGACAACATGTCCCATGCGCTCGCGCCCTATGGTGTGCAGCTGCGGGCGGCCTGGCCTGCGGTCAACTTCTTCTGGAACACCTGGGTCGACCCGCATTCGCACCACATCCTGACCGAGGAGTCGCATTCGCGCCCCGGCGACTATGTGGCGATGCGGGCGCTGGAGGATCTGGTCTGCGTCTCCACCGCCTGTCCGGACGACATCGACCCGATCAACGGCTGGAACCCGACCGATGTGCATGTGCGCATCTACCGCCCCGAAACACCCCTGCGCCGCGCTGTTGCCTACCGCGAAAAGGAAGACGCTCCGATGTCGATCAGCCAGAACTCCGCTTTTCATGACCGGCTTGAACCGCTGACCCAGCATTTTGCCCCGGCCCGCGACCTGTGGGCGCCGGTGAGCTTCCCGTCGCATGGCACCACCGGGGAATACTGGGCCTGCCGCAATGCGGTGACGGTGCAGGACATGAGCGGGCTGCGGAAATACGACATCGCCGGCCCCGATGCCGAGGTGCTGCTGCAGCAGGCGACCACCCGCAACGTGGCCAAGCTGGCGGTGTGGCGCGGCTCCTATACGCTGATGTGCGATGAGGCCGGCACGGTGATCGACGACGGCACCCTGTTCCGGCTGGCGCCCGACCTGTTCCGCTGGTGCTGCGGCTCGGAGGAGAGCGGCCGGGTGCTGGAGACGCTGGCGCAGCAGATGGGGCTGCAAGTCCGCATTCACGATATGCGCGGGGCGATGCCAAATCTGGCGATCCAGGGCCCCAGGTCGCGCGACCTGTTGCGCAAGATCGCCTTTACCCAGCCGCACGTGCCGCATCTGGACCAGCTGAAATGGTTCGGCGTCACCGTGGCGCGGCTCAATGACCGGGAGGGCGCCCCCTTCGTGCTGTCCCGCTCCGGCTACACCGGCGAACTGGGCTATGAGATATTCTGTTCCAAGGCGCACGCGCTGGAAATCTGGGACGCGGTGATGGAAGCGGGCGAGGAGTTCGGGATCACCCCGATGGGGTCTGCCGCGCTGGAGATCATCCGGATCGAAGCCGGGCTGGCCGCCGCCAATGCGGAATTCGCAGCGGGCGTGGACGCGTTTGAGGCTGGGCTGGGCTTTGCCGTTGATCTGACCAAACCGGAATTCACCGGCAAGGCGGCGCTGGAACGCAACGCGCGGGAGTCGCGCCGGGTGCTGAAGGGGTTGCTGCTTGGCTGCAACGATGTGCCGTTGCACGGCAGCCCCGTCTATGCCGGCGAGAGGCAGGTGGGTGTGGTGACCTCCGCCACCCGCTCGCCCTCGCTGGAGCATGCCATCGCCATCGCCCGGCTGGGTGTCGAGCACGCCGAAGACGGCGCCCGGCTGGAAGTTGGCCAGCTTGACGGGCGGATGAAACGCCTTGGCGCCACCGTTACGAACATTCCTTTCATAGACCCGCAGCGCAAGCGGGCCCGCGCCTGAGCGCGAAACCTCACAGCAACAGGAGAGAGAAACCGATGAAACATCTCGCGTTTGCAACTGCAATTGCCGCCTTGGGCACCGGTGCGATGGCGCAGGAAAAAGTCATGGTGGGCGAGCCCAGCTGGCCCGGCGCCAAGATCATGAGCCGGATCATCGGCCAGGTGATCGAGACGCGCCTGGGCGGCGAGGCGGGCTATGCCCCAGGCGCCAATGCGGTGATCTTTGCCGCGATGGACGGCGGGCGCGGCGATATCGACGTGCACCCCGACGTCTGGCTGCCGAACCAGGCGTCCTTTACCGACGAATACGTGGACCAGAAGGGCACCGTGGCGCTGTCCTCCGGCAGCTACGAGGGGCGGTCCGGTTTCTGCACCCCGACCTATATGGCCGAGGAGCACGGGATGAAGTCGATCTTCGACCTCGCCACCCCGGCGGCGCAGGATCTTTATGACACCAATGGCGACGGCAAGGGCGAGATCTGGGTGGGTGCCTCCGGCTGGGCCTCCACGAATGTGCACAAGGTGAAGGTGCGGGATTACGGGATCGAGACATTTCTGGAGCCGTCCTCCGAAGATGAAACCGTGTTCTATTCGCGGCTGAAGGATGCGGTGGAGCAGAAAGAGGGCGTCGTCTTTTACTGCTACAAGCCGCATTACGTGCATGCGCTGTATGACGTGACGATGATCGAAGAGCCAGAGCACGACCCGGAGGCCTATACTATCATCCAGCCGGATCAGGACGCGGACTGGTACGGCAAATCCTCGATCACCTCGGGCGACCAGGTGAAGACGGTGACGGTGGCCTATTCCAAGTCGCTGGAGCAGCGGAACCCGGCGGCGGCGTCGTTCCTGAGCCAGATCGACATGGATGCAGGGGAACTCTCCAAGCTCACCTATCAGGTGGTGATCCAGGGCCAGGAGATCGACGCGGCGGTGTCGGACTGGCTGGCGGCCAATGGCGAAATCGTGGACGGCTGGCTGGGCCTGAACTGATCCCATCCTTTGGCCCCGCCGACCGGCTGGCGGCGGGGCCGGCAAAAGACTTTTGAAGACAGGGGGAGGCCATGGCGGGTGATATCGCAATTGACGCACGCGGCGTCTGGAAGATTTTCGGGGCACGCTCAGCCGAGGCGCTGAAGGCCATTCACGCGGAAGGGCTGACAAAACCGCAGGTGCTGGAACGGTTTAACTGCGTGGTCGGGGTGGCGGATGCCAGTTTCCAGATCGAACGGGGCGAGCTGTTCTGCGTGATGGGCCTGTCGGGGTCCGGCAAGTCGACGCTGGTGCGCCACGTGAACCGGCTGCTGGAGCCGACAGACGGGCATATCTTCATCAATGGTGAGGACGTGATGGGGCTGAACGCCGAGGGCCTGCGCGACCTGCGCAACCGCCGCGTTGCCATGGTGTTCCAGAATTTCGGCCTGATGCCGCACCGCACCGTGCGCGACAATGTGGCGATGCCGCTGGAAATCCGCGGCACCGGCAAGGCGCGCCGCTGGGAGGAAGCCGACCGGGTGCTGGAGCTGGTGGAGCTGTCGGGCTGGGAGGACAAATACGCCCATGAGCTGTCCGGCGGGATGCAGCAGCGGGTTGGCCTCGCGCGCGCCATTGCCTCCGACCCTGAGATCCTGCTGATGGACGAGCCGTTTTCGGCGCTGGATCCGCTGATCCGCAAGCAGCTGCAGGACCAGTTCATGGAGCTGAGCCGCAAGCTGGGTAAGACCACCATGTTCATCACCCACGACCTGGACGAGGCGATCCGCATCGGCCACCGCATCGCCATCATGAAGGACGGCCGCATCGTGCAGATCGGCACCCCGGAGGAGATCATCCTGAACCCGGCAGATGACTATGTGGCGGATTTCGTGGCCGGGATCTCCAAGCTCAACATGATCTTTGCCCATTCGGTGATGAAGCCGGTTGCAGAATTCGAGGCCTCCCACGGCGCCTTGCCCGCGGATGCCAAGGTGGCGCGGCCCGACATGGACCTGAGCGACCTGATGGATCTGGCGGTGGATGGCCACGGCATCGTCAAAGTTGCCGATGCTGGCGCCACCGTCGGGGTGATCAACCGCGCGGGGCTGATCCGCGCCATTCAGGACAGCCAGGCGTAAGGAGGAGGGTGATGAAGCACATCGACCAATCACAGATCAAACCGGAAACCGCCGGGCGGCTGAGCGCGCTGGTGGGTGAGTTCACCGGCCAGTCGCAAAGCTACTATCAGCAGGTTTTCAGCTACATGATGGAGGCGCCGGGCTACCGGTTCACCTTGAACTGGGCGGCTGGCCTTTTGGGCCCGGTCTGGTTCGGGGCAAGGGGGCTTTGGTCCTGGTTCCTGGGCTTTCTGGTGCTGGAAACCCTGGCCTACATCCAGATCGCGATGGGCCTGTTTGGTGATCTGGGCCGCGACTTCCGCATCCGGGCGGAGCAGATCGCACAGACGCTGGAGCTGCGGCGGCAGCAGATTGAGGCGGCGGAGGCCTCTGGCGCGTCCTCATTGGACTCGCTGAAACGTGCCGCGGAGTCGCTGGAGGGCGCGCTGGCCGGGGCGCAGGAGGCCGCGGCGGCGGCCAATGCAAGCGGTGTTGTCTACCTGGTTGCGGGCATCGCCCTGCTGCTGTCGGTGAAGTTTCTGGCGGCATCCTTGGCGAACTGGACGCTGGAGGGGCAGTTTGCCCGCTGGCGCTCCGACCGCAGCGTGGCCAGCGGCTGGTCCGTGCCGCGGCTGGCAGTTTCCACTGTGCTGGCAGCGGCGGTCGTGGTGCTGTCGGCGCTGAAGTTTGCGATGCCGGATGCGTTTTCGCTGCTGAACGCCTTTCCCACCAACCGCGACTGGCGGCTGAATGTGGGGGACGGGGTGCAGGCGGCGTTCGACTGGACCAAGACGTCCGGCCGCGGCTTCTTTGACGGGCTGACGGCGGGGATGCGGACGCTCCTCGACTGGATCGAGGTGGTGCTGGTCGATACCCCCTGGCCGGTGGTGGCGCTGGTCATTGTGATGCTGGCCTATCTGTCAGCGGGCGCCCGGGTGGCGATCTTTACCGGTGCAGCGCTGGCCTATCTGGGGCTGCTGGATTTCTGGGAAAAGGCGATGACCACCATTGCGCTGCTGGGCGCGGCGGCGCTGATCTCGATCACCTTGGGCATTCCGCTGGGCATCTACTGTGCGCGGCGCCCGCGGGTGTTTGCGGTGGTGCGCCCGGTGCTGGATTTCATGCAGTCGATGCCGTCCTTTGTCTATCTGATCCCGGTTGTGGCCTTCATTGGCTCCGGCAAGCCGGCAGGGGTGGTGGCCACAATGATCTTTGGCAGCCCGCCGGTGATCCGCTTTACCGTGCTGGGGCTCCAGCAGGTGCCGGACACGGTGCGCGAGGCCGCGCTCGCCTTTGGCGCCACGCCGCGTTACCTGCTGTGGCGGGTGGATCTGCCGCTGGCGCGCAAGACGATCATGGCCGGTGTCAACCAGACCATCCTGCTGTCGCTGGCGATGGTGGTGGTGGCCTCGCTGATCGGCGCCAAGGGGCTGGGTGAGGACGTTCTGGAAGCGTTGCAATATGCGGCGGCGGGGCAGGGTATTCTGGCGGGTCTGGCGATCCTGTTCTGCGCGCTGATCCTCGACCGGATTGTTGCCGGCAGGCGGTGACCTGCCAGCCATCGGGACATGATGCTGCCCCGGCCTCAGCTGCCGGGGCGCATTGCGCTTGGCGGCAACTTAACGGGAAACTTGGCACGGATTTCCGCGTCCAGCTTGCTGCCGAAATAGTTCGGGTAATGCTCCGCCAGGATCCGCTCCGAGGCCTCATGGGCGCGGTCGAACAGGGTCTGCTTTCCCGCCTTTTCCCAAGTGTCCGTCAGCTCACGGTCCATTAGTTCGGGGTAGACGTATTCCGTCTCCATGTACTCAAGCGTCTGGTTGTTTCCGAGGAAATGGCCCGGGCTGATGGCGCAGTCGTGGATCACATCGACCGAGAGGGTGTCGTCGCTGACCTCGATCCCGCGCAGGGTGCGGGAGATCATGCCGGCGGCTTCGTTGTCGATCACCATCGACTCGAAGGAGCAGCCCATCAGCGAGCCGACCATGCCGCCGAATTCGCACAAACGGTTCGCGCCGGCATGGGCGGCGAGGCTGAAGGTCAGCGCCTTTTCAAGGCCGTATTGAGCGTCGGGGATCTTGGAGTCGGTCATGCCGCAGCCGACCGAGGTGGGCAGGTTGTAGAAGTTGCCCATCTGGATGGCGGCGGCGGAGATCAGCGCCTGCTCGCCCGAGCCGCCGGTGAAGGAGCCGGTGCGCAGGTCGGTGATGAAGGGCCAGGCGGCGAACACCACCGGCGTGCCGGGGTTGATCAGGTTGACGATGGCCACGCAAGAGAGGGTTTCGGCCACCGCCTGCGCCAGCGTGCCGGCCAGCGGGGCAGGGGAGGTCGCGCCCGCCTGCGGCGGCACCGCCAGATCACAGGTGAGGCCCAGTTTGGCGGTGTCGATCATGATCTCCAGGTTCTCGCGCCCCAGCCGCAGCGGAGAGACAATCGGGCAGCCGCCGAAGATCACGGAGGGTTTCTGGAGGAACTTGCCTTCGCCGCCGGAGGCCATGTCGAACAGCTCGATTGCCGGTTTGATATGGGCGCGGTCGCGGAAGGTGAGGCAGGAGGGTTTCTCGCTGCCGGCCAGGATCGCATAGAGCATCGACATGTCATGCTCGAAATCCTGCGGCACGTCGGTGGCCAGCACCGTGTCGCCGGTCATGTGTAGGTTGTCGAGCCGGTCCACCAGCCGGGTGAAATCGTAGATATCTTTGAGCACCGAGGGCCGGTAGCTGCGGGTGGCGGCGTCAAAGGTTGTGACCGCGGTGCCGGAGTTGGCGTAATAAACCTTCTCCTTGGTGCAGTGCATGTCATCCTTGCCCGCGCGGCTGCCGCGGGCGTGGACGTAGAATTCGCTGGCCGCCTTGGTCAGCAAGTCCTCCATCAGCGCGCGGGGGAAGCAGAGGCGGCCGTGGGCGTTGAGCTCGGCGCCCTTGGGCAGGACCAGATCGAGCAGCCCCTCGGTCGGGTCGCCGATGCCGGTTTGGGCCAGGATGGTCAGCGCCGCCTGGTGGATCTTCTGCATGTCCGCATCCGACAGCGGTCTGTAGCGGCCGCCGGGGATGCCTGCGTGGATGGCCTGCGAGGGCGCGGCCTGGGTGCGGGCGGCGGCGCGCGCTTCGCGTCCGCCGCTGCGGCGGCGGGTTCGGGTCTTGGTGACGTCAACCATATAGCGGTCTCCGGAAAGGTCAGCGCAGGCCGCAAAGGCGCGGCCTGCTTTCATTTTTGGGGTCTGAAGCGTTCAGATCATGCTGAAATAGCTGCGGTAGAAGCCGGGCAGGCTCCACTCCATCTCCGACAGCGGGCCGGGGACGAAACGGTGCGAATTCACCCCTTCCTGATTGTGGCGGATGATGCGTTCGTCATCGAGCGAGGTGACGTGCCACAGCCAGGTCAGCGCCTCTTTGCTGTAATCGCGGCCTTCCTCGGCGTCGCCGCGCACATACCAGGCGATCTGGATGTCGGTTTCCTGCAGGGAACGGGGGATGAAACGGTATCCCACCAGGTGGTCGGCATAGATCAGGAAATAGTTCAGCGTGCCGATCGCGAGATCGGTGGCGCCGCCGTCATGCCCCGTCAGCTGCCCCAGCGGCGGGGCCAGCGGCTCACCGTCCTTGCTGCCGGTCTGGTAACCGGGAAACAACGGGTAGCGCCGCCAGTAGACATCCGCGCCCAGAGCCATCGCATTCGGGCCGGTCAGATCAAGCTCCTCTGTTGGCAGTCCGGCGGAGGCGGAGCGGTCGCGCAAGTCTGCGCCGTATTTCTCCACATCCGCGGGATCCTTGAGCGAATGGCTGCGGGAATAGTCCTGATGCGAGGGCGCGCAATGGTAGCACTCCAGGTAATTCTCCAGCGCCAGTTTCCAGTTGGCGGGAACCGGATAGGAGGCCTCATGCGCGAGTTTCAGGTTGTCCAGCTGCATCGGTGCCGACAGCGGCGCAAGCCGGGCGAGGCTTTCCTCCAGCGGCGGCGGGTTTTCATCGGCACAGATGAAGATCAGGCCCTGGAATACCTGCACCTGAACCGGGAACAGCCCGTATTCGGAGGGGTCGAAATCCGGCCCCATGGCGCGGCCGCCGCGCAGACGCCCGTCCAGCCCGAAGGTCCAGGCGTGATAGGGGCAGGAGAACACCCGCGCGGTGCCCTGCTTTTCCAGGCACACGCGGGAGCCGCGGTGGCGGCAGATGTTCATATGGGCGCGCACCTCTCCTTCGCGGTCGCGCACCACGATCACCAATTCCGGGCCGTAGTCGAACAGGAAGTAGTTGCCGGGCTCGGCGATCTGGCTGACGTGGCCAACCCAAATCCAGTTTCGGTTCCAGACCCGTTGGATGTCGTGTTCATAGACCGCCTGGGAGGTGTAGAAATGGCGTTCGAGCGCAAAGCCTTCCTGGTGGCTTTCCATCAGCTCGCGCATCACTTGCAGGTCATCTTTGGGCATCAGCTGCCTCCCATATCGTTCAGAGAGATCAATTCACGGCGGAACCAGTCCGCGTCCGCCGCCGCCGGGTCGCGTTCGAAATTGCGGGCGGCCATGTGGCCGGCATAGACCGCATCGGCAATCAGCCCCGGGGATGCGGCATCGCCGATCAGCTCCAGCGTGGTGAAGCGGTGCGGGTGGTCTGCCTTCAGCTCCTCATAAAGGGCCGCGTCGCGCTGGCGGGCGGTCACCATCAGCAGGCTGGTGCAGGGCACGGTCCGCGGGCGGCCGGTGTAGGCGCAGCCCAGGGTGACGCCACCCGCATCGGCCGATTGCAGCAGATGCAGCGGGATGATCTCGACCCCGGCCTCGATCAGGCTGGCCTGCACCCGGGCCTGCTCCAGCGTCAGTTCGGTAAAGGCTGAGACCACGGCCCCGGGCGTGGCCAGGATCACCTTGCGGCCCGCCGCGGCCAGGTGGTACGCCACCACACCGCCGAGGTAGGCCTGATCGTCATCATAGATCATAACCGGGCCTTCCGCAGGGGGCATTTCGCCCGCCATGATGTCGTCGGGCGTGAAAACCGGCAGGCCCTCAACCGGCAGGGGCGCGTGGCTGGAGCGGCCGCTGCCGTCGCGCAGCCAGCGGCTGCCGGTGGCAATGAAGACATTGGGAATTTCCAGATCGGTCACTTCGGTGGCGCTCATCGGGCTGTCGGTGAACATGTGCACATTGGCGCGCTGCTGCAGCTGCCAGAGCCGGTTGTCGGCCACCCGTTTCCAAGCCGCCAGTCCCGACAGGCGGGATTCGCGCAGGACGCGGCCGCCGAACTCGGGCGCGGCTTCGGCCAGGGTCACGTCATAGCCGCGGTTCGACAATTGCAGTACGCATTCCAGGCCCGCCGGGCCGGAGCCGATCACCAAGGCATTGGTTTCATTGCGCTTGGGCGCGATCTTCTCAGGGTGCCAGCCGCGGCGCCATTCCTCGCCCATGGTGGGGTTCTGGGTGCAGCGGATCGGCACGCCCAGATTGTCAGCCGACACACAGATGTTGCAGCCGATGCATTCGCGGATTTCCTCAACGCGGCCGTCCCTGATCTTGTTCGGCAGAAACGGGTCGGCGATGGAGGGGCGGGCGGCGCCGATCAGGTCCAGCACGCCCTTGCTGACCAGCGAAGTCATCAGGTCCGGCGAGGTGAAGCGGCCGACCCCGACCACCGGCTTCGATGTCACCTGCTTGACGAAGTCGATATAAGGAACCTGGAAACCGTCCTGCGGCTGGAAGCGGGTGGTCTGGCTGTCATTGCTCCAGTCGGAGACGTTCACGTCCCACAGGTCCGGCAGCTCAGCCAGCATCTCGACCACAGCGCGGCCTTCCTCCTGCGCCTGCATCCCGTCCGCGCCCATCATCTGGTCGACCGCAAAGCGCAAGGCGACGGCGCAGTGCCCGTCCAGCTCCTCGCGGGTTTCCTCCAGAAGCTCCCGGGTCAGGCGGACGCGGTTTTCCAAAGAGCCGCCGTATTCGTCGCTGCGGCTGTTGAATTGCGGCAGCAGGAAGTGCTGGGGCAGGGTCATCTGGTGGCCGGCATAGACATAGACGATGTCGAACCCGGCCTCCTTGGCACGGCGGGCGGCAGCGCGGTGCCAGCGGCGCAGGTTGCGGATGTCCTCCTTGTCCATGGCGCGGGCCTGTTTCGGGAAAACCGTGTCGATCGGCCCGTCAGAGGGCGCCAGCACCGGGGCGCGGGTCAGATGGTTGGTGGCGTGGTGGCCGTTGTGGGCCAGCTGGATTGCCGCCAGCGCGCCGTGCTGATGCACTTTCTCGGTCATCAGCCGCAGGGCGGGAACGTCGTGTTCGTCCCACAGACGGTTTTCCGCATACGGGCCGAGGTCGGACGTGGGGTGGATTTCGGTTTCTTGAGTGGAGACCACGGCCCAGCCGCCTTCGGCCTTCATACCGCGCATGGCGGCTTCGGCCTGCGGACGCACATGCCCCATGCCGTTGCAATGGGGCACCTGGTAAAACCGGTTTCGCGCGGTGACGGGACCGATCTTCACCGGTTCAAACAGAATGGAATACCCATTTGCGCCTGACATATTGGCACATCCTTTTATTCACAGATTGTCGTTAAGGGGCAGGACGGCGGGCCGCATGGCCCGCCGCTTGCGGGGATCAGAAGCCTGCTTTGATGCGTTCGAATTCCTTCAGCATCCGGCCTTCGAGCTCAGGGTTGACCGCGTCGAAGAACAGGCTGCCGTCAAAGAAGCTGTCCACATCGGCAAAGCCATAGGTCTTGATCAGCTCCTGGTCGGCGGATTTGAAGGCCTCGGCGTTGGAATGGGCATAGCCCCAGTTCTCGATGATGTATTTGCCGCTGTCCTCGGCGCTAAGCGCGTTCAGCATGTCATAGACCTGCTCGTCGCTTTGCGTCGAAGAGTTCAGATGCACATAGCCGCAGACCCAGGTGGCGATGCCCTTGTCCACGTCGCGCATCATCCTGGCCGGGGTTTCGTTCCAGATCAGGTTCAGTTCCGACTGGTTCCAGCCCCAGCCTAGCAGCACCTCGCCGCTGGCGATGGCCTGGTCCAGCTGGCCCGCGTCGGACCAGTAGAACCGCACGTTCGGGTGGATCTGGCGCAGGAAATCGGAGGCCTTCTGGAACTCTTCCTCGCTCATGTCGGTATAGCTGGAGGCGCCGGTGGCCAGCGCCGCCATCGCATAGGCCGAGGAAGCTGCGTCAGGAATGGCGATCTTGCCCTGGTAGGCGGGATCGGCCAGCAGCTGCAGCGAGACGTCTGCTTCGTCGATCTGGTCGGTGCGGTAGATCAGCCCGGTGTTGCCCCACTCAAACGGCACCATGTAGGTCTGGCCGTCGATGGTGACGCCGTCCACATCCTTGATCTGCGGCAGCAGCTTGTCCCAGTTGTCGATCCTTGAGGTGTCGATCGGCTTGATCAGATCCGCAGCCACCCATTTGCGCAGCGCGTCGGTGCAGGGGTGGGCGATGTCGGCGGCAAAGCCTGACTGCAGCTTGGTGAAGGCCTCCTCGACACTGCCGAAGTAGGTGTAGCTGGGCGCGCCGCCGTATTTCTCGACGTAATCGCCGTAAAACCCCTGGTCCTCATAGCCGGACCAGTCGAAGACCGACAGGCTGTCGGCCCCGGCCTGGGCAGTGCCGGCCGGGACGGTCAAAGCGGTGGCGGCGGCCAGAGCGCCCGTCAGTCCCAAAGCAAAATGTTTCATTTCCTTCCTCCCTGTTATTCTCATGCTTCCCGCGCGCCGAGGTCGATGACCGAGGCGTTCTGCACCCCCAGCCAGACGCGGTCGCCGCGCTTGTGATCCACCGTGTGGAAGTAGTTCGGGACGGCCACGGAGATCGGCTCCTCCACCCCGTCGGCGCGCACGTAGTAGTGGACGCTCTCGCCGTAGAAGGCGATGTCGCTGACGCTGCCCTGGAGGCAGGCGTCATAGCCGGGCGGCTGGGTGGCGCTGATTTCCAGCTGTTCGGGGCGGATCCCCGCCAGCAGGTCGGGGCTGCGGGCCAGCACATTGGGGTTCACGTCGATGGTGAGCGGGCCAAAGCCCTGCAGATCGACATTGACCGACTTGCCATTGTCAGCGGTCACCCGCGCATCCAGAAAGTTCATGCCGCCGATGAAGGCCGCGACCCGGCGGTTGCAGGGCCGGGCATAAAGCACCTCGGGGCGGTCGACCTGCTCCAGCTTGCCGGCGAACATCACGCCGATGCGGTCGGACATGGTCATCGCCTCATACTGGTCGTGCGTGACCATCACGAAGGTGATCCCCAGCTTCTGCTGCAGGCGGCGCATTTCCAGCTGCATCGCCTCGCGCAGGTTCTTGTCGAGCGCCGACAAAGGCTCATCCAGCAGCAGAACCTTGGGCCGCATCACCAGGGCGCGGGCCAAGGCCACCCGCTGGCGCTGGCCGCCCGACAGTTCATCCGCCTTGCGCGCCTGCAGGCCGCCCAGCTCGACCATTTCCAGCGCCTCGGCGACGCGGTCCTTAACCTCTGCCTTGCCGAGGTTCAGCTTGCGCAGGCCAAAGGCAACGTTATCGCCGACGTTCAGATGCGGGAAGATCGCATAGGACTGGAACACCATGTTGGTCGGGCGCTTGTTTGCCGGGATATGCGCCATTTCCTGCCCCGCGATGCGGATGGTGCCGGCATCATGGTCCTGAAAGCCTGCAATCATCCGCAGCGCCGTGGTCTTGCCGCAGCCGGAGGGGCCGAGCAGCGAGAAGAACTCGCCCTCCTTCAGCTCCAGGTTCAGGTCGCGCACCGCCACAAAGGTGCCAAAGCGCTTTTCCACCCCGGAGATTTCGATGATGTTCTGACTGGTCATCTGCGTATCCTTCATCAGGCGGATTTGGTGGAGCGGCGGCGGAAGTATTCGGCGGTCAGCAAGAGCAGCACCGAGGCAAGCAGCAGCAAGGAGCCAAGCGCCAGCGTGTTCGGCAGCTTGGCCGGGAAGCGGATCTGGCTCCAGATGTAGACCGGCAGGGTGGGCTGGTTGCCCGACAGGAAGAAGGCCAGCACAAACTCGTCGAATGACACGGTGAAGGTGACCAGCAGGCTGGCGACAATCCCCGGCGCCACGATCGGCAGGGTCACCCGGCGGAAGGTGCCGATGACGCTTTCGCCAAGGTCGAAGGCGGCTTCCTCCAGCGACTGGTCGAAGTCGTCGAAGGCCGATTTCATGATCGAGACTGCAAAGGGCAGCGCCACAAAAACGTGGCCCAGGATCACCGTGGTCAGCGACGGCTTCAGCCCCAGCGAGATGAACAGCACCAGCATCGACGACGCCACGATGATGCCGGGAATGACCAGCGGCAGCATCACCAGCCCTTCCGACAGCTCACGCCCCTTGAAGCGGTAGCGGACATAGGCGCGGGCGGCGAACAGCCCCAGAGAGGTGGCGACAATTGCGGTCACCGCACCAACGATCAGCGAGTTGGCCATCGCCTGCAAGAGCGTGTCCTGTTCGCCCAGCTGGGCGTACCACTTCAGCGTGAAGCCCTTCATCGGAAAGGCCACGATGGTGCCGTCATTGAAGGAGAACAGCGGCAGCAGCAGCACCGGGAGGTACAGGAAAATCAGGTAGCCGATGGCATAGACCAAGAGCCAGGGGAAGCGGAAGGGTTTGCGCCGGGGCTTGCTGACATCAGGGTTCAGCGGTTTGTTCAGGGGTTCGCTCATCGGTGTGCTCAACGGATCCTCCTCCCCAGGGCGGTGGCCAGGATGACGAACAGGATGGCGACAAAGCCGACCGAGGCCATGGCCACCAGTGAGAGGGTGGCGCCCAGGGGCCAGTTGTTGGCCGGGCCGAACTGCACCTGGATGAGGTTGGCGACCATCTTGCCCTGCGAGCCGCCAACCAGCGACGGGGTCACGTAGTCGCCGACGGTAGGGATGAAGATGATCAGGCTGGCAGCGATGATGCCGGGCACGGTCAGGGGAAGGGTGACGCGGACAAAGCGTTCCAGCTTGGAGCAGCCGAGGTCGGTGGCGGCCTCCAGCAGCGAGCGGTCGATCTTCTGCAGCGAGACATAGATCGGCAGGATCGCAAAGGGTGCCCAGGCGTGGGCCAGGGTCAGCACCACCGCGAATTCATTGTACAGCAGGAAGGTCAGCGGCTCCTCGATCAGCCCCAATGAGATCAGCGCCGAGTTCATCACCCCGTTGAAGCCGAGGATCAGTTTCCAGCTGAACACCCGCAGCAGGTAGCTTGACCAGAACGGGATGGTGATCAGCAAGAGCCACAGGGTTTTCTTGCGGGTGCGGAAGGCGATGAAATAGGCAATCGGATAGGCCAGCGCCACGGTGGCCGCTGTCACCGCGCCCGCAATCGCGATCGAGCGCAGCATCAGGTGGCGCACCAGCGGATCGGTAGCGGCCTCCAGATAGTTGGACCAGGTCAGCGTCTTGTCGATCTCGACATAGGTCTGGGTCCAGAAGCTGTAGGCCACCAGTATCCCCAGCGGCGCAGCCACCAGCAGCCCCACATAAAGCGAAGCCGGGGCGCTGAGCGCCAGGCCTTTGCCAGCCTCGGTTCTGAGAAATCCGGCCATGTGACTCCGTTGCTTGCTTGATCTGCGGGCGTGGCGCTGCCATCTTAAATGGACAATCGTCCATCAAAATCTGCGGCCCGGGGGACCGTTCTGTCAACAGGTTTTTCCAAAAAATGTACAAACGTCCATTTTGCTTGGAGAAATCTGCGCGATATGGCTAGATGGGCAAATCATCACAGCTTGCCGCAGCAGGCGGACCCGCATAACAGCGGGGAAAACCTGCGCAAGTGTTTGGAAAATTGGGACCGGATGACGGGAAAAAGGGAACAAAACCGTGAACAGAACCGCCTGGCACTGATTGAGGCAGTGCTGGATTCGGTGGCGGAAAAAGGGATCTCGGAAACGTCCGTCAGCGAGATCATCCAGCGCGCGGGCCTGTCGCGCGGCATGATCCATCTGCATTTCGGCGGTAAAGACAACCTGGTGCAGGCCGCAGCGCATTACTCCTCGGAGGAGTATTACGACGGGCTGGATGCGCTGCTGCAGACAGCCGGCAACAGCCCCCAGGAGCGGATTGAGATGATCGTGCGCGGCGACCTCAGCGAACGGGTTCTGAACCGGCGCAATGTCAGCATCTGGTACGCTTTCCGTGGTAAATCCCGCAATCGCAGGGCCATCGCCGAACACTCAGACACGCGCGACGGCCGGTTGCGCGGCATGGTCCACAACGCCTTTTCCAGGATCGTGCGGGAGGCCGGGACACCGGATGCTTCGGGCGCAGCCCGCGACGCCACCCACGGCACGCTGGCGCTGTTGGAAGGGATGTGGACAGACTTTCTGCTGCATCCCGACCGTTTCGACCGGCAAGAGGCGGCGCGGATCATCTTCCGGTTTCTGGCGGCGATGTTCCCTGCGCATTTTTCGCTGCAAGGTGCCATTCTCCCCCGCTAGCCTTGCTGGAATCGACACAGGGGCCGGCTGGCGGCCTCTGCGTTTTAGATCCCTGATTTCACCTTGGTCCAGGCACGGGTGCGCTGGCGCAGCGCCTTGGCGCCGAGGCTTTTATCCGGGAACAAACGCGCCAGGGTGGGCGCGTCCGGGTAGATCCCCGGATCGGACAGGATCTCCGGCAGCACATGCGCGTCTGCCGCTGCATTTGCATTGGCGAAGAACACGGTGTTGGAGACCTCGGCGATCACCTCGGGCCGCAGCATGTAGTCGATGAAGGCATAGGCCGCATCCACATTGGCAGCATCTTCCGGGATCGCCATCAGGTCGATCCACATCAGCGTTCCCTCCTTGGGGATCGCGTAGAGGATTTCGACTCCGTTATCTGCCTCCATCGCGCGGGCCTGAGCGATGCCCGCGTCGCCGGAATACATCACCGCCAGGCAGACATTGCCTGCCGGCAGGTCGGTGGAGGGCTTCTGGTTGTTGAAATAGCGGATATTCTGCGCCGCCCCGGCCAGCAGGTCCTGCGCTTGCGTGATCTCTGCCTTGTCTTCGGAATAGGGATCAGCGCCGAGGTAGTTCAGAGTGACCGACAGCATCTCGACCGGCGAATCCAGCACCCCGATGCCGCAATCCTTAAGCTTGGAGGCGTAGTCCGGGTTGAACAGCAACTCCCAGCTGTCAACGGGCAGATCCCCCAGCCGTTCGGAGACCAGCGCGGGATTGTAGGCGATGCCGATGGTGCCCCAGGTGTACGGCACGCCCAGCTCGCGCCCGCCCGGGACCTTGTCGAGCGAGGCCAGGATTTCCGGGCGCAAGTTGCCGTAGTTTTCCAGACGCGATGTATCTATCGGGTGCAGCGCCCCGGCCTGCAGCTGGCGTTCCGCGTTGGAGGCGGCAGGGAAGACCACGTCATAGCCCGAGCCGCCTGCCAGCATCTTGGTTTCCAGCACCTCGTTGCTGTCGAAGTAGTCCAGCGTCACCTTGGCGCCGGTAGCGGCCTCATAGCCGGAGATGGTTTTTTCGCCGAAGTAGTCCGCCCAGTTGTAGATAGCGAGCTCCCCGGCGGCTGCCGGCGCCGCAAGGGCGGCCGCCAGCGTTGTTGCGAGAATGGTCTTTGATTTGGCCATGTTTTCCTCCCTGTTGCGCACTGCCTCAGCGCTGGCCGGAGTCTCCGGCGGCGTAGAGGCAGAGCAAATCGTTGGCGATTGTGGCCGCCGCGATGGCGGTGATCTCGGAGATGTCGTAGGCCGGGGCGACCTCGACCACGTCCATGCCGACCACGTCGGTGCCTGCAAGGCCGCGGATGATCTCCTGCGCCTGGTATGGGCTGAGGCCGCCGATCACCGGCGTGCCGGTGCCGGGGGCGGAGGCGGGCTCCAGTGCGTCGATGTCGAAGGTGACATAGGTCTTATGGCCGCCGACGATGCCGCGGATTTTCTCCGCCACCGCTTCCGGTCCTGTCTTCTGCACCTCAATAGCGTCAATGATGTTCATGCCCATCGGATCGGGGTTGTGGGTGCGGATTCCCACCTGGACCGAGCGGGCCGGATCCACCAGGCCTTCACGGATCGCATGCCACAGCATGGTGCCGTGGTCGATGCGGCCTTCCTGATCTGCCCAGGTGTCGGAATGGGCGTCGAACTGGATCAGGCTCAGCGGCCCGTGCTTTTCCACGTGCGCCTTCAGCAGCGGATAGGTGATGAAGTGGTCGCCGCCGATCGACAAGAGCGCGGTATCCGTTGCCAGCACGTCCCGCGCCGCCTGGGCGATCTGCCCCGGCACCTGGTGCGGGTAGCCATAGTCGAATTCGCAATCGCCGTAATCGACGACCCGCAGCGCCTCATAAGGGTCGTCCTCCCAGGGCCAGGGTTTCGACCAGGCTATGTGGCTGGAGCCGGAGCGCACCGCGCGCGGGCCCAGCCGGGTGCCGGAGCGGCTGGAGACCGACAGGTCGAAGGGCACGCCCATCACCGCAACATCCGCGCCGCTCAGGTCGCGGGTGTAGCGGCGGCGCATGAAGCTGAGCGCGCCGGCATAGCTGGCCTCAGCAATCACCCCGCGGTCGGTTTCGCGGGTAAATGCCAGGTCGCCCTGCACGGGGTTCACGCTGGAGGTATCGGTCATCTGGGGCTCCGTTTCATTGGAATTTGCTTGAGCCCAGTTTTAAATCCGCGCTTATGCCGGTAAACTCAACAACAGGTATATATCTATGGGTATAGATGACATCAGATTCTGCCTTCCCCGTGCTGCCTGCCCCCTGGCTGGGCCCAATGGCTGCCCTGGCCGAAACCGCCGGCACCGAGCGTTTTCCCGGCGCGCTTCGGCAGATCCTTGGCCAATGCTGCAGTTTCGATTCGATGATCATCTCGCGCTATGAGGGCGCGTCGCCGCCGGTGTCGCTCTATCAGGACCTGGATGAACTGCAGGCGGCGATAACGGTGGAGTTCTATGCGAGCGGCCCCTACCTGCTGGACCCGCTTTACCAGGCCTGCCGCAACGGCTGCAAACCTGGCGCCTACCGGTTGATGGACCTGGCGCCGGAGGCGTTCTACCGCTCGGAATACTACCGCGCCTTCTACCGCAAGATAAACATAAGCGATGAGATCGGCGTGCTGGTGCAGGACCGGGCAGAGCGCTGGTTCATCGTTTCACTCGCCCGCTTTGCCCGCCAGCAGCGGTTTGAGGCAGCGGATACCGGCCGGCTGAACGCGGTGTTCGAGGTGATTTCCGCCGCCCTCCGGCGGCAGTGGGGGCAGGCGGAAACCGCGGCGCAAGGGTTCCAGCAGGAGGGCTGGGAAGACCGCATGCAGACCTTTGGCACCGGCGTTCTCAGCCCGCGCGAGCGGGCGGTGGTGCAGCTGATCCTGCAAGGCCACTCGACACCTTCGGCCGCCGCCTATCTGGGCATTGCCGAGGGCACGGTGAAAGTGCACCGGCACCATGCCTATTCCAAGCTGGGGATCTCCTCGCAGGCTGAACTGTTTTCCATGGCCACCCGGCATCTGGCGGCGGGATAGAGCCGCGTTCAATCACGCAGCAAGCGGTTGATCTCAGAACAGGAAACTGCCGTGAGCGTCCGGCAGATCCTCCTTGGCCGGAGTTTCGAGATACTTCCGCACCGTCGGATCAATGCGCGTGCTGCGTACCGGGTGGACGCCGCAGGCGGCAATTGCTTCGCGTGCAGACACCCGTTCGTCCAGCCGCTTCCAGATCGTCCGCGCCGCATAGGGGCGGGGAAACGGCCGCCAGGCCAGCCCCATAGTCATACCGCGCAGGTACTTGAGCTGCTGGCGGTGGGCGGAGAACAGGATGGTCTGCGCCACGCTGCCTTCATGAGCGCGCTCATGCTCAGTGATAAACAGCCGGTTACCGCGCATCGTGACCAATCCCTGATACCGCGAGATCTGCCGGATGCTTTGTTCCGGGTCATGGGCGATTTCCAGGTTGCGAGACAGGATCAGCCCGTCCTTTTCGATAAACCGGGTCAGCGCGCAAAAGATACCATCGCCCCAGGAGGGGGTGTGGAAATAGGCGTGGTAGAAGCCGAGGTAGCGTTTCAGATTGCGCTGCTGGCCGCGGAACGGGGCCAGAAACTGCTCACCCGGGCCATGCTGCCCCGGGCCGGCCGCAGCGTCCAGGCGGGCTTCGAAATCGGAACGCGCGGTAAACAGCTGCGCTTCTGCAATCCCGAAGTAGCGGGCGATCCTGCGCAGGTTGTGCGCCGATGGCAGGCTGCTGCCATTGAGGTAGCGGTTGAATTGCTGCCGGTTGAGACCGATCTCGCGGCAGATATGCGCAATGCTGCCATGCTCGGCGCAAAGCGAACGCAGGTTTTCTGAAAAATTGACGGACAAGTGCCAAAATCCTTCGCGTTTTGACGCTATCACGAACCATATAGCGTCACTCCGCGCATGTTTGCACAGTTTTGAATCCGGCGAAACCGGCGTTTCTGGAAACAAGCCGTGTGATTTTGGCGGACCGCAGACCAGGAGGACGTAGGGGTGCGGGCGGCTTGAGGAACGGCGCAATGGGAGGCCCCTGTCTTGCGGGCTTCCTGATCTGATCCAAGGGAGGATACAATGCGGATCGAATGGACCAAGGCGCCGGTGGGGCGGCGCAAATTCCTGAAGGGCGCCACTGCGCTGGGTGCGGCAGCCGTTCTGCCGATGGGCTTGGGCAGCCGCGCCATGGCGGCTGGGGACGGGACATTGCGGGTGCGCTCCTATGGCGATCTGCAAAGCATTGACCCCGCGTACTCCAAAGGTGTGATCGACGAGGAGATCCACGCCGGGATCTACAACAAGCTGATCCAGTACAAGCCGGGCCGCGAATGGGACTGGCAGATGGATGCCGCCGCGATGATCGAGCAGGGTGACGAGACGCACATCAAATTCGCACTGCGCGATGACATCGGGTTTACGAACGGCTTTGGCGCGATGACTGCCGAAGACGTGAAATACAGCTTTGAACGGGTTGTGGCGGAGGAGACCGAGAGCCCGAACAAACCCGACATGGGGCCGCTGAGCCACGTCGAGGTGACCGGCGAGCGCGAGGGAACCATTGTTCTGAAAGAACCCTTTGCACCGCTGTGGAGCATCGCGCTGCCCTATATCACCGGCAATATCGTGTCGAAAAAGGCCTGGGAAGCCGCGGGCGGCAAGGCAACCACCGATCCGCTGGCGGAATCCGGGCCTTACCTGCGCGACAGCTGGTCGCCCAAGGAAAAGACCGTGCTGAAGCGCAACCCGGACTGGAAGGGCGAAGCCCCCGCCTGGGATACCATCGAGATCCTGCCGATCGACGACGAAAACACTGCCGAGATCGCATTCGAGGCGGGTGAGCTGGATTTCACCCGCGTCTCGCTGGGTTCGGTGGAGCGCTACCGCGCCGGGGTGCCGAACGGCGGCACACTGCTGGAATACCCGTCCTTGTACTATGCTTGGCTGGGCATGAACCTGGATCACCCCAAGCTGCAGAACAAGAAGCTGCGCCAGGCCATCCAGCACGCCATCGACGTGCCGTCGGTCTTGGAGGCCGCATATTTCGGCGCTGTCGAACCCTCCACCGGCATCATTGCCCCGGGCCTTGCAGGCAACCGCCCGCAGTCGCTGGTGCCGCCGCAGGCGGATTTCGAGAAAGCTGCTGTGCTGCTGGCGGAATCCGGTGAGACCAATGTCACGCTGAAACTCGACACGCTGAACAAGACCACCTTCACCACCGCGGCGCAGGTGATCCAGGCGACGCTGGCGCAGATCGGCATCACGGTTGAGGTGAATGTGCTGGAATCCGGGGCCTTTTGGGCCAGCGCGGATAACGAGGACCTGCAGCTGGTGCTGAACCGCTACTCGATGACCCCCGACCCGTACTATGCGACCTCCTGGTTCACCACCGAGCAGGTCGGGCATTGGAACTGGGAACGCTTCAGCAACGAAGAGTTCGACCAGATCCACGCCTCGGCCTATCAGCTGACCGATCAGGCGAAGCGGGCCGAGATGTATCAGCGCGCGCAGGATCTGATGGAGGAAAGCGGTGCCTACCGGTTCCTGACCCATGAGGCGACGCCGGTGATCCATTCGGCGGGTGTGGTGCCTGCGCTGCGGCCCGACGGGCTGGCGCTGCTGCGCTATTTCGGCAAGGCCTGACACTCCCCTCAGGCCCGGTCCTCCCCCCGGACCTGACCTGGCACGGCTGCAGTTTGCGGCGCGGCCGTGCCGTTTTCATCCGCACAGCGAAGATAAGGGAGCCATGCGGCCATGTTACTATATGCAACCCGGCGGTTCGGGCTGGCACTGCTGATCCTGATCGTGGCGGTCACCGTCATGTTCCTGATGATCCGCGCCGTGCCCGGCGATCCGGTCCAGATCATGCTGGGCCCGCGCGCCACGCCTGAGCTGCAGGCGCGGCTGACGGCTGAGCTGGCGCTGGATCAGCCGATCTGGAAACAGCTTCTCATCTTTTACGGAAACCTGGTGCAAGGAGATCTGGGGATCGACGTGTTCTCGGGCCGCTCGGTGACCGAGATCGTGTTTCAGCAATTGCCGCACACCCTGTGGCTTATCCTAGGCTCGATTACCTGGTCCGCTACGCTGGGCATCGCGCTTGGCGGCTATGCCGCGGCGCATCCGAACACACTGATTGACCGCATCACCGCTGCAATTTCGGTAAGTTTCGTGGCCGCGCCCGCCTTTGTGGTCGCGCTGCTGTCGCTGCTGATCTTTGCGGTGAACCTGCAATGGTTCCCGGCGATCGGCGCGGGAGATGGCTTCTGGGGCCGCCTCAACCATCTGGTGCTGCCCGCCTTTGCCATCGGCCTCAGCTGGGTGGGCTACATCGCCCGGCTGGTGCGCGCCTCGATGCTGGAGGTGATGGGCGAGAGTCATATCCGCACCGCCCGCGCCTTTGGCATCAGCGAGCGCCGGGTGGTGATGGTCTATGCGCTGCGCATCGCCATTTTGCCGGTGGTCACAGTGATCGGTGTTGGCATGGGGTTCCTGCTGTCCTCTGCCGTTTTTGCCGAGATCGTCTTTGCCCGCCCCGGCCTGGGCAAGCTGGTGATCGACAGCATCACCACCCGCAATTACCCGATCGTGATGGGGTCGGTGCTGATCTCGACCGGCCTGTTCGTGGTGTCCACCGCGCTGGCCGACCTGATCAACGCCTGGCTCGACCCCCGCGCCCGCACGGCGACCTGAGGAGGCTGCAATGTCTGACGTTCAATCCGGAACACAGCCGGCCTCCCCGCCTGGGGCCTCGCCCAAATCCCGGTCCGAGCTGGGCCAGATCCTTCACGGCGTCGCCCGCGACCCGCTGGGGCTGATGGGGCTGATCATTGTCGGCACCATCGTGTTCTGCGCGATCTTCGCCGCCTGGATCGTGCCTTATGATCCCGTGGCGATGAATATCAAGGACCGCCTGCAAGGGCCCTCCGCGGCGCATCTTCTGGGCACTGACCAGCTGGGGCGCGATACGTTCTCCCGCGTGATCATGGGCGGCCAGGTGGCGCTGAAAGTGGCACTGCCCGCGGTCTTCGGTGCCATGGCCATCGGCCTGACTCTGGGCATGATCGCGGGTTACGGACCAAAGTGGCTCGACAACCTGCTGATGCTGTTCTTCGACACCATCCGTTCCTTCCCGACGGTGATGTTTGCGCTGGCGGTGGTTGCCCTGGTGGGGCCAAGCCTGCAGACCGTGGTGTTTGTGGTCATGGCGACCTCGATCCCGACCTACGGCCGGGTGGCACGGACCCAGACGCTGACCTTGCGCAACTCGGAATTCATTCTGGCCGAACGATCCATGGGTGCCAGCATGAAGCGTATTCTGGGCGTGCACATGCTGCCCAATATCGTCGGCGTTCTGGCGGTGCTGGCGGCGATGGACATCCCAACCGTGATCGCGCTGGAGGCAGGGCTGTCCTTCCTCGGACTCGGGGTGAAACCGCCGACACCCAGCTGGGGTGCGCTGCTGAAGGACGGCTACTCGCTGATCCGCCAGACCCCCTGGCTGGTGGTGGGCGGCGGGCTGCCGATCATCCTGGCAACGCTTGGCTTCACCTTCCTGGGCGAGTCCCTGCGCGATGTGGTTGACCCGAAACTGAGGAAACAGCGATGACCGATACGCTTCTGGAAATTGACCGCCTCAGCGTCGACTATGAGACCGCCCGCGGCGACCTGAAAGCCTTGCGCGAAATCTCTTTTGACGTCCGCAAGGGGGAGATCGTCGGCATCGTTGGTGAATCGGGCTGCGGCAAGTCCACCCTGATCTCCTCGATCCTGCGGCTGACCGCGCCGAACACCCGGTTTCGTCAGGGCGAGGTGCGGTTCAAGGGTGAAGACCTGCTGCAAAAACCCGAGCGCCAGATGCGTGATCTGCGCGGCGCCGATATCTCCATCGTGTTCCAGGACCCGATGCAGACCCACAACCCGGTCTTGTCGATCGGCCAGCAGATGCTGGATATCCAGCACCGTTCCAAGGCCACGAAGGCAGAGAAAAGGGCACGCGCCGCGCAGATGCTGGGGGCCGTCGGCATCCCCGACCCGGAGGCACGGCTGGACCAGTTCCCGCATGAGTTCTCCGGCGGGATGCGGCAGCGGATTGCCATAGCCATGGCGCTGATGTCGGAACCGGACCTGCTGATCGCGGATGAGCCGACAACGGCGCTGGATGCCACGCTGGAGGTGCAGATCATCGAGCGCCTGCAGGAACTGCAGCAGGAGTTCGACTGCGCCATCCTGTTCATCTCGCACCACCTCGGCGTGATTGCAGAGCTTTGCGATCGCGTAGTGGTGATGTACGCGGGCGCCGTGGTCGAAAGCGGCGAGGTGCGCGAGATCTTCCACGATCCCAAGCACCCCTACACCCGCCGCCTGATCGACTGCGACCCGGGCCACATCAAGGAACGCGCCCGCGTGCTGCCGACCATCGTCGGCGAGGTGCCTGATCTGGCAAACCTGCCCGGCGGCTGCATCTTCCGCGACCGCTGCGACCAGGCAATGCCGCGCTGCGCGTCGCATGTTCCGCCGCTAACACAGCTGAAGGACGGCCACCACGCCGCCTGCTGGCTGAACCACAAGGAGGCCGCGGAATGAGCCTGCTGGAAGTCAAAGACCTCAAGACCAGCTATGGCCCTGTCAACGTGCTCGCCGGTGTCAGCTTCACCGTTGAGCCAGGCGAAACCTATGCGCTGGTGGGCGAGAGCGGCTCTGGGAAGACCACGGTGATACGAGCGATTGCCGGTCTGGCCCCGGCGCAGGAAGGCTCGGTCAAGTTCGAAGGCCGGGAAATCCGCGGCGCTTCGGAACGCGAATTGCGCCCCTTGCGCAAGGACATCTCGATGATGTTCCAGGACCCGGTCGGCTCTCTGTCGCCGCGTCTGACGATCCGCAGCCTGATCACTGAACCCTACCGCATCCAAGGCATGAAGGACCGCGATCTGGACGCCGAGGCCAAGCGTCTTCTGGAAATGGTGAACCTGCCTGCGCATTTTGCAGACCGCTATCCCTATCAGCTGTCAGGCGGGCAAGCGCGGCGGGTCGGTGTCGCCCGCGCGCTGGCGCTGGAGCCGAAGCTGATCCTGGCGGACGAACCCACTGCGGGCCTTGATGTGTCGGTGCAGGGGGAACTCTTGAACCTGATGAATGATCTGCGCGAACGGCTGGGGCTGGCCATGGTGATCATCACCCACAACCTGAACGTCGTGCGCCATGTGGCGGACCGGATGGGCATCATGTACCTGGGCAGGCTGGTTGAGGAGGGCACGACGGAGGCCATCTTCAAGGACCCGCGCCACCCCTACACCCGCTGTTTGCTGAGTGCCAATCCGGAACCCGACCCCGATGCCCGGCTGGAGCGCATCGCGCTAAAGGGCGAACCGCCCAGCCTGCTGCGCCGCCCCAAGGGCTGCGAGTTCCGCGAGCGCTGCCCCTTCGCGCAGGAGGTCTGCATTCAAACCCCGCAATGGGAGGTCGAAAACG
The DNA here is from genome assembly GCF_056158685.1 of Leisingera sp. ABM4_103. Lineage (NCBI taxonomy): Bacteria > Pseudomonadati > Pseudomonadota > Alphaproteobacteria > Rhodobacterales > Roseobacteraceae > Leisingera > Leisingera sp. ABM4_103. The sequence continues at coordinate 313,471 of NZ_JBSWTU010000006.1, forward strand.
GCCACGGGTTGCGCTGCCTTGCCCCCTTGAGCTGACGGCCTTCCGCCCGAAACCCCTCAACATCTGAAAGACCATGACCAGCACATTGTATTTCAACGGCGCTGTCCTGACGATGGACGCGGCCAATTCCTGCGCCCCGTCGGTGCTGACCGAAGGCGAGACCATCCGGGCCGTTGGCGCAGAGGTAGACCTGCGCGCGCGGATGCCTGCGGGCACACAATTGGTGGATTTGCAGGGCCAGACCCTGATCCCTGCCTTCATCGACCCGCACGGGCATTTTCCCGATCCCGGCTTCATCCGGCTGTTCCGTGTCAACCTCGCCTCTGCCCCCAGCGGCGACTGTCCGGACATCCCAACCGCGCTGAAGCGGCTGCGGGCCAAGGCGGCGGAGACGCCCGCCGGGGAATGGGTGATGGGGGTGCTGTTCGATAATACTGCCATTGCAGAGGGGAGGATGCCCACACGCACCGAGCTGGACAGTGTCTCGACCGAACACCCCGTCTGGGTGATCCACGCTTCCGGCCACAACGGATCTGCAAACTCGCTGGCGCTGGAACGCCACGGTGTGAACCGCGATACGCCCGATCCCCTGGGCGGCCGCTTCGGCCGCGACCCTCAGACCGGCGCGCTGACCGGGCTGATCGAGGGCCTGTCAGCGATGGGTGAAATGGGAGACACCGATTTCCTGATCGACCGCGACCGCTTCTGGGCTGGGTTCAACAGCTGCCGCGATGAATACCTGGCCCATGGCGTCACCTACGCCCAGAACGCCTGGGCCACGCGTGATATGCTGGAGCATTTCGCCTCTCTGCCCGCAGATCAGGACCCGGGTTACGACCTGATGCTGCTGCCCATTGGAGAGCTGGAGCCAGCGCTGAGCCGCGGCCCCGAAGCGCTCGACTGGCCCGGCAACCCGCATTTCACTCTTGGGCCCCGCAAACTGTTCACCGACGGGGCGTTCCAGTTGCAGACAGCCTTCCTCAGTGCGCCTTATCACAAGCCAGTGGACCCGGCGCACCCTTGCGGGATGCCCTATGCGGATGCCGCCAACCACCGCCGTGAAGTGAAGAAGCTGCATGATTTGGGCTATCAGATACACTGCCACTGCAACGGCGATGCCGGGGCGCAGATGTTCATCGACGCGGTTGCCGAGGCGCTGGAGGCCAACCCGCGCGCCGACCACCGCCACACCATCATCCACGGCCAAGCCCTGCGCGACGATCAGTTGCAGCAGATGGCTGAACTGGGCATGACCGTCAGCTTCTTCCCGGCGCATGTGCATTTTTGGGGCGATCGCCATTTCGACACCTTCCTGGGGCCGGAACGGGCCGAGCGGGTTTCGCCCTGCGCCTCCGCTGAGCGCTATGGCGTGCGTTACACCATCCACAACGACGCCTCGGTCACGCCGACCCGGCCTATCCATCTGGCCCATTGCGCAGTGAACCGGCTGACCGCAACCGGGAGGCGGCTGGGAGAGGACCAGCGGGTCAGCGCGCTGTCAGCCCTCAGGGCGCAGACTATCGACGCCGCCTGGCAGGTGTTTCAGGAGGGCACCCGCGGCTCCATCGAACCCGGCAAGCTGGCGGACTTTGCGGTGCTGAACCGCAACCCGCTGGAAGACCCGGATGCCATCGAAACCACCATAGTCACTCAAACAATCCGCCGCGGACGGACCGTCTGGGCGCAGGAGCACACATGAGGCAGGCCAAACCGCGGATCGCCATTGCGGGCTTTCAGCACGAAACCAACTGCTTTGGCATCAACAAGGCCGGGCTGGCGGAGTTTGAGATGGCCAATTCCTGGCCCGCCATGCTGCACGGAGAGGAGGTGGTCCGCGAAACCCGCGGCATGAACCTGCCCATCGCAGGCTTTGCCCGGGCAGCGGAGGAGGCCGGGATGGAAGTGCTACCGATCCTGTGGTGCGCGGCAGAACCCTCGGCGCATGTGACGGATGAGGCGTTTGACACCATCTGCGGCACGATCCTGGACGGGCTGCGGACTGCGGGGCCGCTGGACGGCATCTACCTTGATCTGCATGGTGCCATGGTGACCGAAACATATGCCGATGGTGAGGGCGAGATTCTGCGCCGGGTGCGGGAGCAAGCCGGAGGCAGCCTGCCCATCGTGGTCAGCCTGGACCTGCACGCCAATATCTCGGCAGCGTCGGTGGAACTGGCGGATTACATCGCCGTTTTCCGGACCTATCCGCATCTGGACATGGACGGCACCGGCGCGCGTTGCCTGCCGGTTCTGCAACGGCTGCTGGCGGGCGAAAAGCTGAACAAGGCGTTCCGGCAGATGGACTATCTGATCCCGCTGCACGCCCAGTACACCGGTTCAGCCCCCGGCGCAGAGCTCTATGCCGCGCTGCCGCCGCTGGAGGAAGCCGGAGTTCTGGCTGACATTGCGCTCGGCTTCACCGCAGCGGATTTCCCGGACACCAGGCCCTCTTGCGTGGCGTACGGCACCACGGCTGAGGCCGCGGGGCGGGCGGTGGACCAGATCGAGACCCTGTTCGCCGCGCTGGAGGCGCAGTCGTACCACCCGATGCTGTCGCCGCAGCAAGCGGCGGCCATTGCCTGCCAGCCTCGCGCAGGCAAGCCTGTGGTGCTGGCAGACGTTCAGGACAATCCGGGTGCAGGCGGCACTTCCGACACCACCGGGTTGCTGGCGGCACTGGCTGCGGCCGGGGCGCAAGGTGTCTTGATGGGGCTGTTCCATGACCCCCAGGCCGCAGCCGCCGCGCATGAGGCAGGGGAGGGCGGTATCTTCCGCGCAGCCCTTGGCGGGCGTTCGGGGGTTGCAGGCGACCAGCCGTTTGAAGCGGAATTTCAGGTCGCCGCTCTTGGTAACGGCAGCTGCCGCTATACCGGCGGGATGTATGGCGGCGGGGTGGCGACGCTGGGTCCAACGGCTGCGCTGCGGCTTCATGGAGCGGAGGCGGATATCACTTTGGTCGTTACCAGCATCCGCAACCAATGCCTGGACCTGGCGCATTTCACCCATATCGGCCTGGATCCCAAGGCGTACGCAACCATCTGCGTGAAAAGCACCGCCCATTTCCGCGCCGATTTCGAGCCCATTGCCAGCGCCGTTTATCCAGTGGCCGCCCCCGGCGTGTTTCCCTGCGACCTGAAACAGGTGCCTTACAAGAACCTGCATCCCGCTGTCAGGACCGTTCCGGCCAAGGGCTAAGACACATACCGCAAGCGGCCAAGGGGTGGCCGCTCGCGAACAGGGTCAGACGTCCTCGCCATTCTGGTAAGGCACCACCAGCGTCGGGATCTGCGACCGGCGCAGGACCCGCTTGGCCACAGTACCCAGGAAGGTGTGGGAAAACCCGTGGTCATGAGCGCCGAGCACAATCAGATCGCAGCCCAGCTCGACCGAGCGGCGCAGGATAACCTCCGCCGGGTGGCCGTCGGTCACCTCGACCGAGGTGACCTGATCGCGGATCCTGGCGTCATCGCCCTCGAAGGCCGCCCAGAACCGGGCCTGGCGTTCGGCCAGCACCTGCTTGACCATCTCGTGCCGCCGCTTGGCCGCAGTTTTGCGGGTTTCGTCGTTCAGCACGAACATCTCAAAGGTAATGCGGGCGTCCTCTGAGATCGGCTCATTCACGTGCAGCACATGAATTTCCGCCCCCGTCGCGTGCGCCAGACTTGCCGCATGGCGCAGTGCTAAGGTGGAGTTGTGCGACAGGTCGGTGGCAAACAGGATGCTGGTGATCATCGGTGTCATGTCTGTTCCTTTCCCATCAATAGCCAAACAGCCGCGGCAGCCACAGCGAGATTTCCGGGAAGAAGGCGATGATGAAGATCGCAATCGTGTTCACTGCGGCAAAGGGCAGGGCGCGCAGCGAGATCGTCTCGATCGATATATTCGAGATCCCTGAGGCAATGAACAGGTTCTCCCCCAAAGGAGGCGTCTGGAAACCGATGCCCAGGGTGCAGACCATCACCACCCCGAAGTGGATCGGGTCAATTCCGACCGAATAGGCCACCGGCAGCATCACCGGCACCAGGATCAGGATCGTCGCCAGGGTCTCCATGAACATGCCGACAAACAGCAGGAAAAAGATGATCAGCGCCCAGATGACATAGAGGTTTTGGGTGAAGCTCAGCATCGACTCCGCAATCAGCGCCGGGATCTGGTTTTCGACCAGCAGGCGGCCGAACACGGTGGCGGTGAACAGGATCAGCAGCACACGGCCTGTCAGCCAGGTCGTGGCCTCCAGCGATTGGAACAACGACGACCAGGTCAGCTCGCGGTAAATGAAGACGCCAATAACAAGAGTGTAAAAGATCGCGACGATCGCTGCTTCGGTCGGTGTGAAAAAGCCGGTGTAGATACCGCCCAGGATCACCAGCGGCGCCATCAACGACCAGAATCCGCGGTACATTTCGCACATCACGTTGCGCACCGACCAGCCGTCAGCAGAGCCTTTGTAGCCGCGCTTCTTGGACATCACGAAATTCATGATCAGCAGGCTGGTGGCGATCAGGAAGGCCGGGACAAAGCCCGCGATGAACAGTTTCGAGATCGAGACCGACTGGAAGGTGCCGAATTTCTCCACCGCCTCCGGCGGCGGCGCCATGCCAAGCGCTGCGATCCCGAAGATCACCATCGGGATCGATGGCGGGATGATGATGCCGAGGCCGCCCGATGACGCGGTCACGGCAGAGGCATAGCCGCGCTCGTACCCGCGGTTGATCATGGCCGGGATCATCAGCATGCCCACAGCCGCGGTGGTCGCCGGGCCGGAGCCGGAGATCGCGCCGAAGAACAGGCAGGCCATCACGGTGGCGGCGGAAATTCCGCCTGTGAACGGACCGGCCAGGCTTTCGGCCACATTGATCAGGCGTTTGGAGATCCCCGCCGCCTCCATCAGCGCACCGGCAAGGATGAAGGCGGGCAGCGCCATCAGCGGGAAGGACCCGACTGAGGTGAAGGCGATCTGCACGAATTTGATCGGGTTTTCGTCCAGGTAGAGGAAAGACAGCAGCGAGGACACCCCCAGCGCAACGGTGATCGGGGCACCGAGCAACAGAAGCAGCAGAAATGATCCAAACAGGATCGTGACGATTTCGGTTTCCATTATCTTATCCCTCCCTTGATCACACGCGGCCTTCCGCGCCAGCGGCGGCCTTGATTTCATCAAGGTCGATCTGGTCGGGATCGTGGATTTCTTCGCCACGGATCAGTTTCCGGTAGTTCACCTGCAGGATGCGGATAGTCATCAGCGTGAACGCGATGGGGAGCACCATGTAGATATATTTCATCTCGATGCCCAAGGTCTGCGACTTCCAGAACTTGTTCATCTTGTTGAAGACGAAATCGGTCGCCAGCCACAGGAAATAGCAGTTGAAGAACAGCCAGAACAGGTCGGCGAAAGCTTCAATGTATTTGATCCAGCCCGCCGGCAGGAATTTGAACTGGAAGGTGACCCGGTTGTGCGCGCCTTTCAGCGCCGCGTATGAAGCACCAAAGTAGACAAACCAGACAAACATGTAGACCGAGAGCTCCTCGATCCAGGAAAACGAGTGCCCGAACACCTCGCGCGAGATGATCTGCACAAACAGCAGAATGACAAAGCCGGACAGCAGTAAGCGGCAGATATAGCTTTCTAGATTGTCCAGGAACTTCCAGAACATGATGGTCTCCTCCCCTGTGCGGAGCAGCGCGCGAACGCTGCCCCGTTGTTCGTTTGGATGTGCCGGAGGCTTACTGGACCGGGTCGCGGCCGATGGCGGTCAGCACCGCGTTCAGCTTTTCGACACCACCGATGGAGTCGTAGAACTGCGGCCAGACGGCGCCAGTGGCCAGCTCAATAAACTCGGCCTCATCGTTTTCGGGGTCAACGATTTCCATGCCCTTGGAGATCAGCTCTTCCTTGATCGCGGCCTCGGAGTCGCGCAGGAACTGGGCCGATTTCAGGGTAGCTTCCTTGCCTGCGTCCAGGATCATCTGCTGATCTTCCTCGCTCAGCCCCTGGAACACGGCCTCGGACACGATCAGCGGCTCGATCGAGAAAATGTAGCGCAGGTTGGTGACGTGATCCTGCACCTCATAGAACTTCATCGCGTTGATGGTCATGTAGGGGTTGTCCTGACCGTCAACCACTTTGGTTTGCAGGCCAGTAAAGGTCTCGGACCAAGCCATCGGGGTCGGGTTGATGCCCCAGGACTTGTAGGTTTCGATCATGATCTCGTTCTTGGGAACACGGATCACCAGGTCCTGCAGGTCGGCGACAGAGGTCACCGGCTTCTTGGAGTTGGTCAGGCGGCGGAAGCCGGTGTAGGTCCAGGCGATGATGCGCACGCCGGCATCGCGCAAGGTGTTTTCTGTCAGCTCCTGACCGATAGGGCCTTGGGTCAGGGTTTCAGCGTCTTCCAGCGACAGGATCACATAGGGCAGGGTGAACACGCCCACGGTCGGGGAGAACGGGGTGACGTTGTTGATCGCCAGCAGCGACATGTCCAAGGTGCCGATCGCCGCTTCATTCACGGTGTCCTGTTCTGAGCCCAGCTGGCCGTTCAGAAACAGGGTCGCGCTGTGCTCACCGCCGGATTTTGCTTCCAGCGCCTCGATAAAGAACTTCCCGGTGGCTTCCTGCGGGCTGCCGGCGCTGTCGCCGACAGCGATCTTGAAGTTCTTGGCGGATACCGCACCGGCGGTCAGCAACGCGGCGGCAGAAACGGCTGCGGTCAGCGTGCAGACCTTCTTGAGAAATGACATAACTTCCTCCCGTATTGTCATTCTGGGGCCCAAGGTGCGCGCTGGCCCGCCCTCCACAGCGTGATTGCCAGTCCGATCCGTCCTTGGTCTGCGGGAAGCTACATTGCGTTTTATGTTTCTAGAATGTAAACTTTTGAAAGCAAAGTTTCACATATATCGAACTTAGGTATGAACCGGAAATCACACGTCAAACATGTTGCTGATGCCGACTTGAAACTGTTGCGGGTGTTCAAGGCAGTGGCAGAAAGCGGCGGGCTGGCTGCCGCGGAAACCGAGCTGAATATCGGTAAATCAACGATCTCCAAATACATCGCCGACCTGGAACTGCGGCTGGACCTGAAACTGTGCAACCGCGGTCCGGCGGGGTTTTCGCTGACCGATGATGGCATCAAGGTCCTGAAATCCGCCGAGGGCCTGCTGACCTCGGTGGCGGATTTCCGCGCCGAAGTGAATGAAATCAAGCAGCAGCTGGCTGGCACCATCCGGATTGCACTGTTCGACCAATGCGCCTCCAATCCGGAAGCCTTTGTCCCGGGTGGTATCCGCGACTTCAACAAGGCCGCCCCCTCGGTCGAGATCGAACTGTCGCTGGAGCCGCCCAACCTGATCGAGACCAAGGTGATCGGCGGTCAGCTCGACATCGGCATCCTGGCGCTGCACCGGCCATCGCCCAGCCTGGACTACATGCCGCTCTATGGAGAAAACATGTTTCTCTACTGCGGCAAGGGGCATCCGTTTTTTGATTGCGACCACACCAGCTTGGGGCTGCGGGACGTGCAAGCGATGAACTATGCAGGCATCCGGGTGAACTCGCCGAACCTGCACGTCGGGCAAAAGCTGGGGTTCCGCCGCGCCGCCAAGGTGCAGAACGAACAGGCGCTGGCAATCCTGATTATGTCGGGCAGCTATCTGGGGTTCCTGCCGGACCACCTGGCGGCAGGATTTGTCCGCAACGGGCTGATGAGGAAGGTGCTGCCGGACGAGGCCTTTTACCGCAGCCAATTCGCCGCAGTCACCCGCAAGCGCCCTGCGGTGAACCGCATCACCAAACTGTTCCTCGACACATTGGTTGCTGCACATTCCCGGCCGGCGGCGGATCTCTGAGGCGAATTTGACCCGGTACGGCGCCACCCAGGCCTAGATGATATCCAGGGACACCTTGACCCGGTCCATCACCACCGAGGAGGTGAAGCGGCTGACGTTGGACTCGTCAAAGAAAAACTCTTGGGTAAAGGCTTCGTATTCCTTGATGTCCTTGACGATGACCACCAGGATGAAATCCGCCTCGCCGGTGGTGTAGTAGCACTGCTGCACCTGCTTTGCCTTGCGCATCTTGCGCTTGAAAGCATCAAGATGCATCCGGCTTTCCCGCTCCAGCACCACCTGCACGATCACCGTCATCTCCCGCCCCAGCCGGGCCGGGGAGAGGATGGCGATTTCCCTCTCGATCACACCGGTGTCGCGCAGCTTCTTCAGCCGTTTCTGAACTGCGGGCGCTGACAGCCCGACCTCGTGGCTGATGGCCTCGGCGGTCAGTTGAGCGTTGCACTGGATCAGCCGCAAAATGTCGTGGTCTTTGTCATCCATGGCCGAGTTTTCATCCGGCAAGGCGTATTTGACAACTTGTTTCGTCGATTTCTCCTGCAATTTTGAGGGCTTCCGGCGCGGCCAACCGTTAAGTTTTTCAATTGCAGGCGGCTTGGACCGGCCTCACCAGCAATTCCGAGTACAAATTGCATCGGGGCAAGGAGCTGCCAGAAGATTACTCCAGCACCGTTTCAATCGCTAGTCTCCGGTCAAACCTCACCGGCTCGTTTCTGCAAGATCATGGAATATGAATATGTTCAGCACAGCTGATTTGCGTCATCAAATTTCCCGCGGTTTCAATACATGCAGACAGAATACCTATAAAAATAAAGAAAAGCATCTTCCTGCCTTTAGAACGTTCCAGACTTCAATTTTGCGGCATAATGGAAACGTCAATTCCGGAAAACTTCATTTGCGGTGGCATCGCGGTACACACTTTCTCAGGAATTTCCTGATTAACACTCCTGTATGCGCCCCCGCAGCCGGGGCGTGCCGCCGATTGCAGGAGACTTTCGCCAATGCCCCGGACCACGAAACTGCCGCTGAAACTAAAACTGCCGATGATCATGGTGGCGCTGACGGGCGCGTTCCTCGTCACTGTGTCTCTGCTTGTCTATTCAATGGCGGAGCGCAGCATCCGGGAAAACGCCTTTGCCGCGCAGGAGATTGAGGCCAAGTCCGGGGCCCAGGCACTGGAGTTTTTGATCAAGGCCGCACGCTCCGATGTGTCGAGCCTGGCGGGCCAGCCTGCGGTTTTCCGGGCGATCGGCAATTTCGAGCGGGTGATCGGCATGGTCGAGGAAGACGACCCTATCGCCTATCTGAAACAGACCTATGCGGAGGCAAACCCGCACCCCGCGGACCAGCGGGAGGAGCTGACAGACGCGGGCGACGGAAGCTATTACAACCAATCGCATGTCACCTATCACCCGACCTTCCTGCGAAGCCTGCGCCTCAACGGCTATCAGGATCTCTACCTGATCAGCGCCAAGGGGCAGGTGGTCTATTCGGTAAAGAAGCAGGGTGACTTCCTGACGGACATTCAGCCCGGCGGCAGCAGCGGGCTGGCCCAGGTGTTTCAGGCCGCACTGCAGGCAGAGGCCGGCACCGTGGAAGCCGCAGATTTTGCCGCCTACAGCCACAGCGCAGACGGCGTCGCTGCCTTCATGGCCGCCCCGGTGTTTTCCAAACGCAAGGAGGTGGTCGGGGTGATCGCTGTGCAGCTGGGCACGGCGGGCGTTGTCAACGCCCTGACCAGCAACCTGTCGGGTGGCACCCACCAGAATATCTTTGTCGTCAGCAGCGATGGCCTCGCCCGCAGCCCGTCTTCGGTCGAAGGGCTGTTTCCGGTCCTGCAGTCAATGCCCGACACACCGCAGATCCAGGCCGCGAAGGCCCGGGAAGCTGGCCAATTCGAGGCAGTGGTCTCCTCGCTGGGTGAGCGCGCAATTGCGCTGGTGATGCCGCTGGGCTTGCCGGGGTTTGACTGGTCGCTGGTGCTGGAAACCGATGAGCATACCGCGTTCGCCGTGGTCGAACGGATCCGCCTGACGGCAGCCGGCCTGATCGGCGCGGCGCTGCTGGCGGCCATCGGCGTGTCCTGGCTTGCGGCGCGCAGCGTCACCCGGCCGATCCATGTCCTGCGCGAAGCCACTAATGCGCTGGCGGATAGCAATTACGATACCGCAATCGACGGCCGCGACCGCGGAGACGAGCTGGGCGACCTGGCGCGAAGCCTCGACAGCTTCCGCGGCAAGCTGAAAGACGCGGATGAAGCCGCAGCACGTGAAGTAGAGGCTGCGCGGCATACCGCGGCGGTGGTCGACAGCATGAGCGCAGCGCTGTCCGAACTGCAGCGCGGCAACCTGGCCTGCGACATCCAGGCCCCGTTTGCGGGCCAGTACGAAGCGCTGCGGGAGAACTTCAACCGCAGCCTCGACAAACTCCGCAGTTCGATGGCTCAGGTTGTTGGCGCCGCTGAGAACGTCGGGCGTTTCTCCGAAGAGCAGCGCGGCGCCGCCACGGAAATGGCGCATCGCACCGAAAGCCAGGCAGCCACCCTGGAGGAAACCGCAGGCGCCATCCGCGATCTGACGGAGGGCATTCGCTCCACCGCGGAGCGGGCGGGCAAAATGGACGAAACCATGCGCGGCGCCCGCAGCGAAGCGGAGCAAAGCACTGAGGTTGTGACGTCAGCCGTGGAAGCAATGGATCAGATCCAGGAAGCGTCTTCGGAAATTTCCAAGATCATCAACATGATCGACGACATTGCTTTCCAGACCAACCTGCTGGCGCTGAACGCGGGTGTCGAAGCTGCAAGGGCGGGACCGGCAGGCGCCGGGTTTGCGGTGGTCGCCTCCGAAGTTCGGGCGCTGGCACAGCGCGCTTCCAACGCGGCGGGGCAGATCAAGGGGCTGACCAGCGCCAGCGAAGAGCACGTGGCCAACGGAGTGTCGATGGTCGGCCGCGCCGGCGACGCTTTGACCAGCATCATCGAGCAGGTGTCGGCGGTGTCTGGCCTGGTCACGGATATTGCTGACGGCGTGCGCGCCCAGTCCCGCGGGCTGGAGAAGATTGATGGCGCCATGCATCAGCTCGACAGCATGACCCAGCAGAATGCGGCCATGGCGGAAGAAGCCGCCGCCGCCAGCCAGCTGCTGCAGAATGAATTGCACAGCCTGACCGGAATTGTCGGCAGCTTCGACCTCGGCGGCGCCAATCCGGCAGCTGCTCGTCACGCGGCCCCGCAACGGCTGAGCGCCTGATCAGCACGAGCGCCAGCAGCCGGTGCGCCTTTGTTCCAGGTGCATAGTGCCAAGGGAAGCTGCTGGCGCCTTTCCCCGGACTGATTTAGAACCGGTGTCAGCCCCAAGACCGGGCCAACCGCTCGCGACCTTCGAAAGCGAGCCGGGATATCAATGATGCTGACGAAGGCAAGCGAACTCACCGCCCCAACTCCTGGGAATGTCATCAGGCGCATGCAAACGGTGTCTCCCATCGCGATTTTCACAACCTCGCGGTGCAGTTTGGCGAAGCCCTCACTGAGTTGGCGCCTTGCCGCGAGCAAGACGCAGATCACCTTCTCCAGTTCCGGCAGTTCCGCGACAAGTTCCAGGACGCGGCCTCCGAACTTCCCTCTGCCGACGATACCGACCTTGAGACCGAAGTTGCCGCCTGTTGTGATCTGCCGCGGCACCATGCCGAACCATGCGGCGAGATCACACCGCTTACCAAAGCTGCTACCCGTGCCGACGGCTGCCACAAGTGCCGTCGCGATCGTGGGACCGATGCCGGGGATCTCCATCAGCCTCTGCATATCAGCATCCGTCCTGGCCAGCGCCTTGATTTCGGCATCGATGCTGCGACCCGATCATTGATTACGTCCAGTTCGGACGCCATGTCAGTCACGAGCAGGAGCATTCGGGGTGAAAGATCGGCAGCGCCCTCTGCGGCCAATCTAGCCAGTTCCTTTTGGAAGACATGGCGCCCTGTTCCTACCCGGATACCGCGCTCCACAAGGAAACCGCGGCCTTGGTTGATCAAACGCGTCCTGTCTGACACCAAGCGCTCCCGATCACGGTGCAGGGCTTGAAGATCAAGCTGCTCTTCGGATTTGATTGCAACGAATGACATCGTCGGACGCGTCGCGGCTTCGGCAATGGCCTCCGCATCACGGTCATCGTTCTTGTGAACATTCACATAAGGCGGGACATACAGAGGCGGCATCAACCGAGGTTCATGCCCCTTATGAAGGCAGAAGCGCCCGATGTGATGCGCCCCGCCGCAAGCTTCCAACGCAACGACGCAGGGCGGAAGCGTGTCAAGAAAGTCCAGCAGCCGATGCCGCTGGAGGCGTTTGCGGAACACGACCGCTCCCGCTTCATCCAGCCCGGCAAGACTGCAAACGGTCTTGCCCCAATCAATGCCCAGAACCTTGATGTCCATCAGATGCTCCTCTCTCCACCTATACCCGAGACGGTAGCAGCGAGTTGGTAGGAAGGCAGTTCATCCCATTAGTTCATCCAGAGGCTGTCATAAGCAGTCAGGCTCCTTGCCTCGGAAGTTTTGGCGAGAACGGTTCTGAAGACTATTCTGGAAAGCGCACTTATCGCTCAGGACCTGGGCACAAAGGGACCCGCTGGAGCCTTCAAAGCGGCCGTTCTACGTTCTGTCCTGACCGCGCGCGGCATTCGATTTTTGTTGCTGGCTTTCTTCTTCCTGAGTGTCGCCTTGAAGATCAGAGACAGGGGGCGCGGCCAAACGGCTTCGCCCTCCGCCGCCCGCCGCACAGAAAGGCAGGCGGGCGGCGTGGCGGCTGCGGCATGGAGTCGGGAGGCGGGGGAGAGGGCGCCTCAGGCCCGGGCGCAGCGCACCAGGGAGCCGCCGCCATCGGCGCGCAGCGTTTGCGGGACGGTGCGGCAACTATCCTCCGCCGCCGGGCAGCGCGGCGCAAAGAGGCAGCCTGGCGTGCGGGCGAAGGGATCGGCCGACGCGGTGCCGAGAAGCTGTTCGGGCAGGCCCGCGGCCGGATCTGGCATCAGCGTCGCGGCTAGCAGAGCCTTGGTGTAGGGATGCTGCGGCGCGGAGAACAGACGGCCGGTCGCGGCCTCCTCCACCTTCTCGCCCAGGTACATCACCGCCACCCGGTCGGCGAGGTGCTCCACCACCGCGAGGTTGTGGCTGACGAAGACCATGGTGAGCCCCAGCTCGCGCTTCAGCTCCAGCAGCAGGTTGATGATCTGCGCCTGCACCGAGACATCCAGCGCCGAGGTCGGCTCGTCGCAGATCAGAACGCGCGGCTTCAGGATCAGCGCCCGCGCGATGGCCGCGCGCTGGCGCTGGCCGCCGGACAGCTCGCTCGGGTAGGCCTCGGCCAGCCGCGACGGCAGGCCCACCAGCTCCATCATCCGCGCGGCCTCCGTCGCGCATCCGCTGCCGCCGTGCAGGGTCAACGGCTGAGCGATGAGCTGGCGGATGCGTTTGACCGGGTTGAGCGAGGCGTTAGGGTTCTGGAACACCGGCTGGATCAGGCGCACACGTTCCGCTGCGGGTAGACTGGTGATCGGGCGTCCCGCGATCTCCACCGTGCCGGCATCGGGCGCGCGCAAGCCCAGCAGGATGCTGACCGCGGTGCTCTTGCCGCAGCCGGATTCGCCGACCAGTCCCAGCGTCTCGCCTTCGGCAACATCGAGGCTGAGGCCGTTGACGGCCACCAGCTCTTCGGGCGGGGAAAACAGCCCGCGCCGTAGCCGGTAGGCCTTGCGGATGCCATCAAGGCGGATCATCGGAGCGGCGGTCATTGGATCACCTCCACAGGATTGACGCACTCGGCAAAGCGGCCGGGGACAGGGGCGTGGCACGGCACCGGGCCCGTGGCGCAGGCGGCTTCGGCACGGCTGCAGCGGCTGCGGAAGGCGCAGCCTTCGATGCCGCCGATCAGCCCCGGCACCCGGCCCGGAATCGCGGGCAGCGGGCTGCCGCGCGGGGTGACGCCCGGCACCGGAATCGCGGCCAGAAGGCCTTGGGTGTAGGGGTGCTGCGGCGCGCGGAACAGCGCGGCCGCGGGCGCGCGCTCGACGATGCGGCCGGCATACATAACCGCCACGCTGCTGGCCGCCGCTGCCACCACGCCAAGGTCATGGGTGATCAGCAGCATGGACAGGCCGAGGTCGGCCTGCAGCTCCTTCAGCAGCGCGAGGATCTGTGCCTGGATGGTGACGTCCAGCGCCGTCGTCGGCTCGTCCGCGATCAACAGCTGCGGTTGCCCCATCAGCGCCATGGCGATCATGATGCGCTGACGCTGACCGCCGGAGAAACCGTGCGGATACTGCCGCAGCCGCGCTTCGGGGTTGGAGAGCCCGACTCGGTCCAGGAGGGTGATCGCGCGGCCCTCGGCCTCGGCGCGGGACAGCGCCTCGCTGCGCATCACGCCCTCGGTCAGTTGGCGGCCGATGGTCAGCGTGGGGTTGAGTGCGCTGGCGGGGTCCTGGAAGATCATCGCCACCGCGCGGCCCCGCATCCGGGCAAGGTGCTTTTGCGGGCGGTGTGTGATGTCCCGGCCTGCGAGCGCGAAGCGGTCCGCGCTCACCTTGGCATAGCGCGGCAGCAGCCCCAAGATCGCGGTCGCGGTCAGCGATTTGCCGCAGCCCGACTCTCCCACCACGCAGAGCGTTTCGCCCCGAGGGATCTGCAGATCGGCGCCGCGCACCACGGTCAGGTCGCCGGCCTCGGTTGGCAGGGTTACTTTCAGGTTACGGATATCCAGTATCAGGTCGCTCATTTGCGTTCAGGCCCCATGATGTCGCGCATGCCGTCGCCAAAGAGGTTCACCGCCAGCACCAGTAGGCACAGCGCAGCACCGGGCAGGGCGATCAGCCAGGGATCGAAGAGGATGTTGTCGCGCCCCTCCGAGATCATCAGCCCCCATGAGGGCGTCGGCGGCCGCACCCCGAGCCCCAGGAAGGAGAGCGCCGCTTCCAGCAGGATCACGTTGGCGGCCTCCAGCGAGACCACGACGAGGATGGTCGCGCGCATGTTGGGCAGGACCTCGAGGAACAGGATGCGGGCGCGGCTGGCGCCGATGGCGTGCAAGCCCTGGATGAACTCCTGGTGCCGGAGGCTTTGCGCTGCGGCCCGTGTCACCACGGCGAAGCGGTCCCACAGCAATAGCCCCAGTACGGTAATCAGCGTGGTGAAAGAGGCGCCGCCAAGCGCCACCGCGGCCAGCGCCACCAGCACGATCGGCAGTGACAGGCGGGTGGTGATGGCAAAGCTGATCACCATGTCGATCCAGCCGCCGAAGTAGCCCGCAAGCAGCCCCAGTGTGATGCCGATTGCACCAGTGACCAGGATGACCCCCAGCGCGACACCCAGTGACACCCGCGCGCCGTAGATCAGCCGGGAGAGGTAATCGCGGCCCAGGTGATCGGTGCCCAAAAGATGCTCCGGCACCGCGCGGTCGTGCCAGAAAGGCGGCAGCAGGCGGCGGCTCAGGTCCTGCGCCACCGGGTCATGCGGGGCGAGCAGCGGCGCCAGAAGGGCAATGGCGGCAATCAGCAGCAGCAGCGTGCCGCCGGTCGCGGCACCGCTGTTGCGGCGCATCCTGCGCCAGACAGACGGGCGCGGCGGCTCCGTGTCCAGCGCGGCGGTATTCAGATCGGCCATGTCAGGAGGCTCCTCTCAGGCGCGGGTCGAGATAGGCGTTCAGGATGTCGGCCAGGGTGGTCAGCAGCACGTAAAGCAGCGCCAGGATCAGGATGATCGCCTGCACCACGGGCAGGTCGCTGCGCAGAAGCGACTCCCAGGCAAGCCGGCCCAGCCCGTTCAGCGCAAAGACGCTTTCGATCACGATGGAGCCGGACAGGAGCTGCCCGAGCTGCACCGCAGACAGTGACACCAGCGGCAGCACCGCGTTGCGCAGCGCGTGGCGCGGGATCACCACCTGCATCGGCAGCCCCTTGGCGCGGGCGGCGCGGATGTAGTCGCTGGCCAGCACGTCGATCATGCCGGAGCGGGTGATGCGCATCAGCTCGGGGATCGCGTAGTAGCTCAGCACCACCACCGGCAGGATATAGCCGCGCCAGCTGTCCGCGCCGGAGATCGGCACCAGCCCGTACCACACCCCAAAGACCACGATCGCCATCAGCCCGAGCCAGAAGCTGGGGATCGCCTGGCCGGAGACCGCGATCACCAGCGCCAGCCGGTCGATCCAGCCGTTGGGCCGCAGCGCCGCCGCCACGCCGAGCGGCAGTGCGATGGCCAGCGCCACCGCGAAGGAGATGAAGCCAAGCGTCAGCGTCACCCCGGCGCGGCCCGCGATGATGCCGGTGACCGGCGTGTTGAAATAGATACTTTGGCCCAGGTCGCCGCTGATCGCGTTGCCGGCCCAGTCCAGGAACTGGATCAGCACCGGCCGGTCGAAGCCATAGGCCTGTCGGATCGCCTCGGCATCCTCAGCCCGCCCGCCGGCGCCTGCGATGGCGATGGCGGGATCGCCGGAAAGGAACATCAGCCCGAAGCTGAGCGCCGACACGGTGAGACAGACGGCGAGCGCCACCAGGAGCCGCTTGCAGATGAAGGATAACATGATCTTTGTCCGATTGGTCGGGTTTGGCCGGATTAGTCCGGGTCTGCGGCGGGCCGCCCCGGGGGACGTCCGCCGCAGTGCCGGAAAGGCGCGCGCGGCGCTTACTTCCAGCCCGCCATCCACCAGCGGGCGAATTCATCCGGATGCGGCGTAAAGTCCAGATCCGGCGACAGCCCGTAGTTGACGTTGAAGTTGTACATCGGCATCCAATAGGCCTCCTCGGCGATCTTCTGCACTGCGCGGGTGTAGTTCTCCTCGCGCACCATGCGGTCCGACGCGGTGTCGGCCTCGCTCAGCCAGCCTGCGACCTCGGTGTCCTGCACCAGATCGTCGGCACCGCCGCCAAAGAAGTTCGACAGGATGAAGGCGCTGTCGCCGATGCCGTAGCTGCCCCAGTTGGAGAAGAAGGCGGGCAGTTCCTTGGCGCGCCACTTGCCGATGCCCGCGACATACTGCTGCTCGTTCAGCTCCAGCGTGACGCCGACCTTGGCGAGATCGGCCGCCACGGCCTCCGCCGTCGGGCGCGGCATCGCGGCAAAGACCATCTCCAGATCGAAGCCCTCGGCATAACCGGCCTCGGCCAGCAGCGATTTCGCTTTTTCCGGGTCGTAGTCATAGCGCGCGACATCCTGCGCACAGCCGAACTGGGCCGGGTTGCAAGGGGTGTTCAGCACTTCCGAGGCGCCGCCGGCAAAGGCCTCCACGATGGCGCCGCGATTGGTGGCATGGATCAGCGCCTGGCGCACGCGCTTGTCGGCAATCGGGCTTTCGCCCTCCAGCGCCTCGGAGGCAAAGCCGACATAGCCGATGCGCATGATCGGCGCGCTCAGCACCTGCACCCGGCCCTCGAGCCGCGCCGCCTGGTCCGGCGGGATGCGCCAGATCCAGTCCAGCCCGCCCGACATCAGCTCGGCGTATTGCGTGTTCATCTCGGGGATCGTGCGCACCACGATACGCCCGATGCCGGCGCCGCTCTTGGGGCTGCCTGCATAGTGGTCCTCGAAGCGCTCCAGCTCGTAGCGAATGCCGGGATCCTGCGCGACCAGGCGGTAGGGGCCGGTGCCCACGGGTTCCGCCGCCATCCCGGCGGAGCCTTCGGCGGTGAACTGCGCGGCCGGGTAGATCGGCAGCGCATCGGCCAGCATCTCCACCGCGCCGGCAAAGGGCTTGGCCATTTTGATGCGCACCTTGTGGTCGTCCAGCTTCTCGACGCTGCCGATCCAGTCCACCGAGATCGAGTAGCGGGTGCCGTAGTCCGGTTCGATCACCCGGCTGAGCGTGGCGACCACGTCATCGGCACTGAACGCCGCGCCATTGTGGAACGTCACCCCCTTGCGCAGGGTGAACTCCATCGTCATCGGATCGGTGAACTCCCAGCTTTCGGCCAGCGCCGGGACGATCTCGCCGGTGTCGAGGTCCTTGTAGAGCAGCCCGTCGTAGATGTGGCGGGCGAGGATCAGCCCCTGGCGGCCCGCGATCTTGTAGGTGTCGAGCGGCTCCGGCTCGGCTGCAAAGGCGACGTTCAGCGTGTCGTCCGCCTTGCCCGCAAGCGCCGGGGCGGCGCAGGCGAGGGTGAGCACGGCGGCGGAGGCGGAGGCGAGCAGGGACAGCCCGCCGCCGACGGGGCGGGAGGAAAATTCAGGTTTCATGGGTCTCTCTGTTGGTTGCAGTGGGGGTCGTATGCGTGCCGGTTTGCCCGGTTCTCGCGCTGGGTATTCAGTGGTTTGGCGGTGGCGGCTCAGCCCCGCGCGGAGCGCCTTCGTGCCGGGGCGGGGCGGGTGATCTCGGCCAGGGTCTCGCCCGCGTCCAGCCGTGCGAGCATCGCGGTCTCGTCGGCCTGCATCTGCCGGGCGCGGTCAAGATGCGCCTCGGCCGCCGCCGGGTCGAGCACCGCAACGCCGCTTTCGTCGGCCAGCACCAGGTCTCCGGGCCGCACCGGCACGCCACCGCAGGTGACGGGAATGTTGACGTCGCCGCCGATGCCGCGCGGCTTGGTGGTGACGGGCGAGCGGCCGCGGCACCAGACCGGGAAGCCCGCCGCGGTGATGGCGCTGCGGTCGGTGATGAAGCCGTCGATCACCGCGCCTGCCACGCCGCGGGCCAGGGCGGCGCGGGTGGTGACCGCGCCCCAGCAGGCGTGGCGCAGGTCGCCGCAGCGGTCGATCACGATCACCTGGCCGCGCTCCGCCTGGGACAGGGCATCGACCAGCGCGGCACCGTCATCGCCATGCAGCCGCACCGTCAGCGCCGGGCCGAGGATGCGCGGCCCGGGCTGCAGCGCCTGCACCGACGGCGCCATGAAGCCGGTATCGAGGAAATGGCCGAGGGTGGCGGTTTCGATGTCCGTGTGGGGAAGTGCTGAGGTCATGCCCGGTCCTGCGCTTTTGCTTGTCCGTGATGATGGCGGCGGCGCGCGGCCAGGGTCAAATAGGCGGGGGTTATGCCAGCCATTACCCCCGCCCTGCCGCCGCGCGGCCCTGACGGGAGGATCAGAGCGCGGCGGTGACGATGAACTCCACCTTGTAGTCCGGGGTTGCCAGCCGGGCTTCGCCGCAGGCCCGCGCGGCCGGGTTCGCGGGGTCGATCCAGGCGTCGTAGACCGCGTTCATCGCGTCGAAGTCGGCCATGTCGGCAAGCCAGATGGTGACCTGCAGCAGCTTGGACTTATTGCTGCCCGCGTCCTCCAGCAGCCGGTCGATCGCGGTGAGGCAGTCGCGGGTCTGTGCGGCCGCATCGGCGCCGGGGGTGCCGACCTGTCCTGCGAGGTAGACGGTTTCGCCATGAATGACGGCCTGGCTCATGCGCGGGCCGGGGTGAAGGCGGGTGATGCTCATGGTGCTTTCCTTTGCGTGGGTTCTGCGCCACAAGCAGTAACCGCGCCTCGCGCGGGCGCACAGGCCGCGGCCGGTGCCGGGCCATAGCCCGGCGCGATGCCAGCCATAGCTTGCGCCGATGTACGGATCGGGGCAAAGCCGGGTAGGGTGGCGGCAACTGGAACGGCCGGTGGAAGAGACGCGATGGAAATGCCCTTGCAGTCCGAGTTGAACTGGAACCTGCTCAGGGTGTTCTACATGATCGCCCGCGAGCGCAGCATCACCAAGGCGGCGCGGCGGCTGGGGCTGAGCCAGCCCTCGGTCAGCAACGCGCTGCAGAAGCTGGAGGCGCAGCTCGGCTGCCAGCTGGTGTTCCGCGGCAGCCGCCATTTCGAGCTGACCCTGCGCGGCGACAAGATCTTCCAGGAATGCCGCGACATCTTCCACAGCGCCGAGCGCATCGCGCTGCTGGTGGAAAACGCCGAGGATGAAGAGCGCGGCCAGGTGCGCTACCAGATCATCAGCAACCTGGTGTCGCCGATGCTGGACGAGCTGTTCCGTCTCTATCACCAGCGCTACCCCTCGGTCGCCTTCCAGAGCGAGGTGCAGAACAGCCAGTCCATCGTGCGCGCGATCCAGCAGGGCAAGGCGACGCTGGGCTTCTGCCTGCTGGCACGGCCGCTGGTGAACCTGCCTTGCGTGCTCTTGTTCCGCGAGGAATTCCGGGTGTTCTGCGGGGCGGAGCATCCCCTGTTCGGCCGCGAGGAGGTGGCGCTGCGCGATCTCCAGCGCGAGCCCTTCATCTCCTTTGCCTGCGCGACCGAGGGCATGGGGCTGGAGCCGATGTCGGTCCTGCGCGAGGGCACGCGGATCGGCAGCCGCATCAACGGGCTCAGCACCAACATGGAGGAGGTGCGGCGGATGATCGTGGCGGGTCTGGGCATCGGCATCCTGCCCCTGATGACGGCGCAGGACGATATCCGGCGCGGCGATCTCTGGCCGTTGAAGATCACCGACGAGCAGATCGGCGCGGACGTCTACCTGGTGCATGCCCCGCTGGAGACGCTGTCCCCGCCCGAGCAAAAATTCGTGCAGACCGCGAAGGAGCTGCTGGCGCTTTACCCCGACATGGCCTGAGCCGGTCGGCGGAAGGGCGGGGGCCTGCGAAGACCCGCGCCTGAGGGTACGATCAGCCGGTCGCGTCGGCCGCGAGGCTTGCGGCCGCGAGGTCCTGCAGCGCCATGCCTGCGGATTTGAACACCGTGCGGGCCTGATCGCTGCTGCGGCCGGGGTGGTCTCCCCGGCAGAGCTCGGACAGGTCGGCAAGGATGTGCGCCGGCGTGATGATCCCGGCCTCCAGCAGCTGCGCCAGATCGCCCGCAAGCGAGGCGCCGCTGCGCAGGTCCACGAAGACCTCGGCCTGCGCGATGGCCTGATCGTCGCTTTCGCGCATGTCGTCCTTGAAGGCGCCGATCAGGTCCAGGTGGCTGCCTCCGCGCAGCCAGGCGCCGCGGATGAAGGGCCGGGTCGCGGCGGTGACGGTGCTGACCACATCGGCGCTGCGGCAGGCGGTTTCGAGATCTTCGGTTGCCGTGGCGGGCAAGCCGAGCGCGGCAAGCGCTTCGGCAATGGCCGCGGCTTTCTCCGGGCTGCGGCCCCAGACCTGGACGCTGGCGTAGTCGCGCACGGCGCAATGTGCCTGCGCGACGGCCAGCGCAAGCTGGCCGGTGCCTGCGATCACCAGGTTTCGGGCATCGCGCCGGGCCAGGCAATCCGCCGCCAGCGCCGAGGCCGCGGCGGTGCGGCGCGCGGTCAGCGCGTCGCCGTCGAGCGCTGCGCGCATCTGCCCGGTGGCGCCGTCAAACAGCAGGTAGCCCGCGTTGATCGTCGGCAGGCCCTTCGCCGCGTTCTGCGGAAAGAAGGTCACCGCCTTCAGCCCGATGGCCTCCCCTGGCACCCAAGCAGGCATTACCAGCAGCGTCGCCGCGCTGCCGTCCGGCTGGGGGATGCTCAGCACCTGCCGCTCCGGCGCCTCCACGCTGTCGGCACGGTACCAACGGCGCAGCTCGGTGATCAGCGGCGCCCAGTCCAGCGCCGACTCCACGCCCTCGTGCGAAATCAGCCTGCTCACCGGTCCGCCCGCTTCACGACTGCGTGCAGAAGGATGTTCAGCCCGGCGGCGAAATCCTCCGGCTCGCAGTGTTCC
Source organism: Leisingera sp. ABM4_103 (assembly GCF_056158685.1). NCBI lineage: Bacteria > Pseudomonadati > Pseudomonadota > Alphaproteobacteria > Rhodobacterales > Roseobacteraceae > Leisingera > Leisingera sp. ABM4_103. The sequence goes on from NZ_JBSWTU010000006.1 coordinate 334,901, forward strand.
TCGTTGTTGTGGGTGATGCCGTTCTTGCAAGGCGTGAAGATCATCGCCGTCGGGCAATGGGTGGCGAGGAAATAGGCGTCATGGCCCGCCTGGCTCTGGATATCGCGCCAGTTGCAGCCCATGCGGACGGCCTCCGCGCGCAGGCCCTCGATCATCTCGTCGTCGAAAATGGCGCCGCCCCATTCCCATTCGTCCTCGATCACCGCCTCGCAGCCGCAGCGCGCGGCCGCCTCGAACAGGGCGCGCCGCATCTTCTCGGCCATGGCGCGGGTGGTCACCGGGTCGGGGTGGCGCACGTCGCAGACCGCCTCGGCGGTGTCCGACAGGATGCCGGGCTTGTTGGGCCAGGCGGTGAGCCGGGCGGCGGTGGCCTTGCCGTCATGCACCGCGAACTCCCAGCCGATGTCATCCACCGCAGTGAGCCAGCGCGCGCCCGCCGCCAGCGCGTTCTTGCGCAGGTCCATCGGGGTCGGGCCGGTGTGCGAGGTCTGGCCCTTGAAGGAGGCGCGGATGCCGCGCACCGGGTAGCCGCCGGTGACGATGCCGACCTCCCGCTTCTCGGCATCCAGGATCGGACCCTGCTCGATGTGCAGCTCGAAATAGGCGTCGATCTCGCCCGCCTTGCAGGGGCGGTCGCCCTTGTAGCCGATGCGCTCCAGCTCGTCGCCGAAGCGGGTGCCGTCGTCGCCGATCAGGTCATGCACCCAGCCGATGTCGTAGTGGCCGGTGAAACAGCCCGAGGCCACCATCGGCGGCGAGAAGCGGGCGCCTTCCTCGTTGGTCCAGTCGACGATGACGATGGGGCGGCGGGTGGTGTGGCCGAGATCGTTGAGGCGGCGCACCACCTCAAGCCCCGCGAGCACGCCCGCGATGCCGTCGAAGCGGCCGCCGTTGATCTGGGTGTCGAGGTGGCTGCCGATCAGGATCGGCGGCAGGCTGTTGTCGGTACCGTCGCGGCGGCCGAAGATATTGCCGGCCGCATCGACCTCGACGCTCAGCCCGGCCTCCTCGCACCAGCGGCAGAACAGGTCGCGCATGGCGCGGTCCTCGTCGCTGAGGGTCAGGCGGGAGAGCCCGCCGGGGCGGCCCTTGCCGATCTCGGCGGAGGCTTCGATGGTGGACCAGAACCGGCCGAGGTCGGCGCGTGTGTCTTCAGGAATGGGCATGGGATCAGCTTTCTTGTTGAGGAGGCCGCGGGGTCAGAACAGGACCCCGGGCAGCTGTGTGATGAGTGAGGGGAACAGAACCAGCAGCAGCAGCACTCCCGCCATCACGCCCAGGAAAGGCACCAGATAGCGGAAGGAGTCGCTGAGCGGGATTTCCCCGACACGGCAGGCGGCCATCAGGTCGATGCCAAGCGGCGGTGTATTGGCGCCGATCGCGAGGTTGATGGTCAGCAGGATGCCGAAATACACTGGGTCGATGCCGTAGTGGCCCAGGATCGGCAGGAACACCGGCGCCAGGATCAGGATGATCGCGATGCTTTCCATGAAGGTGCCAAGCACCAGCAGGATCGCCATCATCATCAAGAGCGCGACAGTGGCGCTTTCGGTGGCCTGGGTGATGCCCGCAACCGCCATCTGCGGCACCTGCTCGGCGGCCAGGATCCAGCCGAAGACCGAGGCCGCGGCAATCACCAGCAGAATGGCGCCGGTCATCTCGGTGGTTTCGCGCAACAGCCGCATGAGCAGCGTGAGGGTGATCACGCGGTAGACGAAGACGCCGATGAACAGCGCGTAGGCCACGCCGATGCCCGCGGCCTCGGTCGGGGTGAAGATGCCGAGCCGGATGCCGCCGACGATCACCAGGGGCGCGATCATCGCCAGGATCGAGCCGCGCGCGGCCCGGCCCAGCTCGGGCCAGGAAAAGTCGCGCCCGCCCTGCCAGCCGTTCCTGCGGGAGATCAGCCAGGCCACCAGCATCAGGCCAACGCCCAAAAGCACGCCGGGCACGATGGCGGCGACGAAGAGTTGGCCGATCGAGCTGTTGGTGGCCGTGCCATAGACGATCAGCACGATCGAGGGCGGGATCACGGTGCCAAGGGAGCCGGCGCAGCCAAGCGCCGCGGCGCTGAAGCCCGGGGCATAGCCCTGGTCGCGCATCGCGGGCAGCATCATGGTGCCGATCGCCACCACGTCGGCGACGCCGGAGCCGGAGAGCGAGCCGAACATCATGCAGGCGATGATCATCACCATCGCAAGCCCGCCGGTGCGCCGCCCGATCAGCGCCGAGCACAGCGCGATGATCCTGGGCGCCAGCCCGCCATGCACCATCAGCAGCCCCGCGAGCAGGAATAGCGGGATTGCCAGCAGCGTGAAGCTGTTGATCCCCGCCACTGCCCGCTGCGCCACCACCAGCATCGGCGCGGTATCGGCAATCAGCAGGTAGAACATCGACGACAAGCCAAGTGCCACCGCGATCGGCGCGTCGATCAGCACCAGCACCACGAAGGCCACAAGGAGCAGGACAAGGGCCAGGCTCATGCGCGGCCCCCTTTCAGCAGCATCCCCAGAAGCGCCGCGCCGCCGCAGACCGGCAGCGCCAGGTAGAACAGCCCAACCGGCAGCGACAGTGCCGTGGTCTGGTGACTCCAGGTGATGCCGGTCAGCCGGACGCCGTTCACCGCCAGCACAACTAGGAAAGTGGCGCTTGCCAGTCCTGCGAGCAGCGTAAATGCGCGGCGCAAAGGCGCGGGCACCGGCATCAGGTCCAGAAGGCCCGCGCGGAAATGGCTGCCGCGGATGAAGCAGGACACCGCGCCGGTGAAGGTTAGCCAGACCAGCAGAAGCCGCGGCAGCTCCTCGGCCCAGCGGGGGGTGGAGGAAAACAGGTAGCGCGAGATCACCACATAGACCACCATCGCGGCAAAGCCCGCGACCATCGCCGCGCCGGTCCAGCGCGCCGCCCGGTCCAGCCCGGTCGCGGCGGCTTCAGTCGTCGAAGAGATATTCATGGTTGCATCAGTCCTTCCGGGCCGCGGCACAGCATGCATTCGTCGCAATAGGCTGCCACCACCACCCATTCCTCCGATAGCACCTCGACCTCGTGGTCGAGCCCGGGCGGCAGGCGCACCGCGGTGCCTTCGGTCATCCGGTATTCCTTCCCGCCCGCGCGCAGCACCGCCTCGCCCTTGAGGGTCAGCGTCACCTCGTCACGCGGGTGGCTGTGGGCGACCGAGCGGGCGCCTTTTTTGCCCGTGGTCACGCTGAGCTTGATGAAGCCCTCCCCGCGCGCGGCGGGGGAGAACAGCACCTTCTGGCTGAAGTCGAAAAGCTGCACCGGATCGACCGATGCAACTTCCTTGATTTCCGGCGCGAGGCTCATTTCCGGTACTGGTCCAGGATGGAGAGCAGTTCGGCGCCATAGACGTCCTTCTGGCGTTCCCAGATCGGCGCCACGGCCTCGGCAAAGGCGGCCTTGTCGACGGTGTTGAACTCCATGCCCTCGGCCTTGAGCTGCGCGATCAGCGCGTCGTTGGCCTCCGCCACCATGGCGCGCTGCTTGCCGCCCCATTCCGCCGCGGCCTCGGCCACGATGGCCTGATCCCCTTCAGACAGCTTGTTCCAGACCTGGTTCGACAGCGTCAGGGTTGCCGCGCCCCAGATGTGCTCGGAGAGGGAGACGTATTTCTGCACCTCGAAGAAGGAGGCAGAGTGGATGATCGCAAGCGGGTTTTCCTGCGCGTCGAACAGCCCTTGCTGCAGGGCGGAGTACAATTCGCCAAAGGACAGCGGCGCCGGTTCCGCGCCAAGCCCTTCGAAGGTCGCCAGGCGCACCTTGTCCGGGGTCACGCGGATCTTCAGCCCTTCCAGATCGGCGGGCGTCTCGATCGGGCGGGTGTTGTTGGTGATGTTGCGGAAGCCGTTCTCCCACCAGCCGATCACCTTCAGCCCCTTGTCCTCCAGCATGCCGGCCAGCGCCGCGCCCAGTTCCCCGTCCAGCGCGGCAAAGGCCTGCTCGCGGGAGCTCCAGGCATAGGGCATCTCGATGATGCCGACGCGCGGCTCGATCGACTGGAAGGAGCCGGAGCCGATCAGCCCCGCCTGCACCGAGCCGAACTGGAGCCCTTCGATCACTTCCTTCTCGCTTCCAAGCTGGCCGGAGGGGTAGACGTCGATCTGCACACGGCCTTCGGTGCGGGCTTTCACGTCTTCGGCAAAGCCGGTGGCTGCCTTGTGCCAGCTATGGCTTTCCGGCAGCACGTGGCCAAGACGGATGCTGACGCTTTCGGCCAGCGCCGCTGCCGGGGCCAGGGCGGCGAGGCCCAGGGCCAGCAGACCGCAGCGGAAGAAAGTGGCTTTGGTGTTCATCGTTCATGCTCCTGTTGGTCGGGGTATTGGCGGCAGAACACCCCGAAGCCGACTTCCGCGCAAATAGGGCCGGGCTATGGATGCCAGAGGATACGTGAATGCAGGGCAGGGCGCTTGCAGCCGCGGGGAGAGCGGGCGGCGGGGCAATCGCACTGCACGGTTGCAAGGCAGCGCGCACGGCAAAGGGAGCCTGCCGGTGCTGCGGCAGAAGCCTTTCAGGATTGGTGCCCCGGGCTCAGTACCCGGGCGGTCCCGAGGGCCTTACGGTCAGGATTCATAACCAGAAAATGACGGTTGCTGCGAAGGCGATGGCTGAGAGGAAGACTTTGGGACAGCGGTCATAGCGGGTCGCCACGCGCCTCCAATCCTTGAGCCTGCCGAACATGATCTAGATCCTGTTACACCGCTTGTATCTACGCTTGTCGTATTTGACCGCTGTCTTGCGTTGCTTTCTGCCGGGGATGCACGCGCGTATGCCTTTGTCTTTCAACGCGTCCCGGAACCAGTCAGCGTCATAGCCACGGTCCCCAAGCCGCCAGTCAACTTTCGGGAGGCTGTTGAGCAGCGCTCTTGCGCCGATGCAATCGCTAACTTGGCCGGCGGTGACGAACAGGTTGAGCGGCCGCCCTTGGCTGTCGCAGATGGCGTGCAGTTTGGTATTCATGCCGCCCTTGGTTGGACCGATCAGGCGGCCGCACCCCCCTTTTTCGCGGCCAGGGTGGTCGCGGTACGGTGTGCTTTCAGATAAATCGCGTCGATCATTACGGTCTTATTCTCGCCGTGTTCGGCGGCCAGCCCCGCCATCATCCGCGCGAAGATGCCTTTCTCGCTCCAACGCTTCCACCGGCTGTAAAGCGTCTTGTGCGGCCCGTAGGCTTCGGGGGCGTCTCGCCAGCGCAAACCATTTCGGTTGATGAAGATAATCCCGCTCAGCACCCGTTTGTCATCGACCCGAGGCTTGCCGTGCGACTTCGGGAAAAAAGGGGCAAGCCTGGCCATCTGCTCGTCGGTCAACAAAGGTCACTCATGTCACCGCTCCATTGTCGAAGCCGTGAATCACGCAGAGCTGTGAACATCAATGCATCCTGACCCTAGACTCCAGATTTGGCCAATCTTCAGTCTTCCTGCCTTTAGCAAGCGAACCGAATGCCACTGCTGCGGCAAAGGTTTTGATAGTCGTCGGTTTTGGGCTGGGCAAGCGCGCCGGGCGCGGAGCTCTCAAATTGCTCAAGCGTCCGGCGCGCTTCGGCCGGTGTTTTGTTCCCGAGCGATGAGTGCGGCCGGACCGTGTTGTATTCGTAACGCCAGAGCGCCAGCTACCGACGATCCCGAGGACTGAGCCCCGATTACGCCATCTGAACGCGCACTGGTTCTTGAGACTTGAAGATGCAACCGAAAAGTTGGAGGCTTGGTGTAGAGACTACAATGAAGAACGCCCGCACGGGGCTATCGGGAACAAGGTCCCGGCAGACCTGACGAAATCAGTTCACAACACCAGCCCGTGAACCTGATGGAACCGCGGAAATTCTAACAGCGGCCGAGCGCACGTTGGGTAGCACATCAAGGTTACGCAGACTTTACCTCATGGTGAGGGATTTCGCGGGGGTCATGTATGAACTGCCTTCCCCTACAAGCGATTTTTCGATGCACCTTTAACCCTGCTTCTATGTATTCGGTCTGTTCTCGGGGCATTCTGTCGCCCCTGACTAAGATGGGAAGTCGCGCGGCGTGCGTCTCATTAGGTCATCGGCACTCACAGGCCATGCCCCCCGCCAGACTTGCACACCGCCGATCAGGTCGTTGGTCCATCTCGTCTTCACTCGTAGATTCCGTCGTCCTCTTTCAGGCTATGCCGTCGCGAGGGCACCCGGTCTGAAACGTTCGCCCTTTGTCAGCACGGCCCAGGAAATCCGGGCAAGCTTGTTCGCCATGGCAACGCCGACAACGTTGGCATGCGCTCTCTCCTTCAGCGCATCGATCCACCTTGCCAAAGGGGTCGAGCTGTCACGGACAAGGTGCAGGATGGTCCGGGCGCTATGGATAAACAGCTTTCGCAGATAGCTGTAACCGTGCTTGGAGATGCCGATGAGACGCGCTTTGCCGCCAGTCGTGATCTGCCTCGATACGAGCCTGAGCCAGGCTGACAGGTCCCGCGCGCGCGTGAAAATGATGCCATCGCCGATTGCCGCAACGAGCGCGGCAACACGCTCATTCATTTCGGTCAGTTCGGCCGCCATGCCGGACAGGATGCGGACCATGGCGGACATCAGGGGCTTTTCGTCACTCTCAAGCAGCCGTGTCAACTCACGCTGAAAAAAATGCCGGCCGGTGCCGATGTGGATGCCCCGCTCCATCAGGAAGCCACGGGCCTGGATCACCAACCGGTTCCAGTTTTGGACGAGGCGTTACCGTGCCCGGTGCAACGCCTGAAGGTCGAGTTGCTCGGGCGTCTTCAATGTCACAAAGGACATGGTCGAACGCGTCGCTGCTTCGGCAATCGCCTCGGCATCTCGGTCGCCGGTCTTTTGGACCTTCACGTAGGGGCGGACAAAGAGCGGCTACATCAGGCGCGGCTCGTGGCCGTGCTCGACGCAGAAATGACCAACGTGGTGAGCCCCGCCGCACGCCTCCATCGCCACGATGCACGGCGAAAGCCCGGACAGAAAGGCCAGCAGCCGATGACGTTGAACACGCTTGCGCAGAACGACCTCGCCGCCACCATCGAGACCCGCAACACTGGAAGTCGTCTTGCCCAGATCAATGCCCAGAACTGCGATCTCCATCGGAATCCTCCTCTTTCTCCGCTGATCTCCATGACAATAGCCGCGGTCTCGGCGGGAAGGCAGTTCATCGCATTAGGTCAAGGGGGACTTCGCGACAGGGTTTCGGGTGTTCAAGAGGTGACTTCACGACCAGGTTCCACCTCCTCGCCAACTCGCATGATCTGCCACGGGGACAGAAATCTTATCTTCAGAATGCACTTGCCAACCCTTGCCTAAACAACAATCAATCCCCTGCTGGCGGCAATTGCCACAGCTTGAGTGGTATTCGCTGCTGAGAGCTTGCCTCGCGCTGTTTCAACGTAAGTCCGCAGCGTGCTTTCCGAAATTCCCAGCTTAGCCGCCGCTTCCGCACGGCCGCACCCCCTGGCAAGTAAAGCAAGAACATCGATCTCTCGTCTGCCGAGATGCGGCAAGGTTTGGAGCGCCAGGTCGGGCTGCAACTGCAGGACCCTTTCGTTGAAGGCATGCGCAGTCAGTATCAGATCCCTGGTCCGCTGGCTGGTGAACTCGTGCCAGGTTTCATCGCTGCAGGATCTGTTGACCGAGAACACACCAAACTGACCGTGAGGGCCGCGCATGGGGATAGAAATTCCTTGGTTTCCGAGGCCGTGCGCCTGCGCGTCAGCCAGGAACTTCCGCACGGATAGATGAGACCAATCCAAGCGCCTCCAGTCAATCGGGTGGAAACAGTTGCGGCAGCTTCGGAAAACAGGATCGACACTGAAGTATCCTTGATCAAGATACCGTTTGATCCACTCGGAGGGATAGGTTCCCAATGTATATTCGCTACTAGAGCGAAGCACACTAACATGAACAATATGGTCCGCATCAAAGTGCTGACTTATTTGCTGTGAAATGCCGTTCCGAAGCACTTCGAGCGAAGTTGCGGCTTCGACGCTATCCAGCAGTTCAGCCACTGCGCTGGGAATATCGCAGCCACTTCGGACAGCGCGTTCCACTCGTTCTGATTTCCTTGGGACTTCTCCTGAGGAGATTTCACGGTGGCGGGGAAATTGAAGCAACGATGACATGGCAGGCACCCGGATATCCAAGAAAGATGTGCCGTTAGGTAACTCACGTCTAGCGGGAAGCATAGCTGCTGATCTGGCCTAGTCAGAAACAGCGAGTGCCTGCATTGTAAGCAACTGATTTCATGCAAATTTCACGTTTCGCATTGCCATTATGACCGGGGTCGAATTGGCAGGTTTCGCGAATATTATTAATTGTCTAGGCAGTAGGCTCCAACAACCAATACTTGCTCCCTACTACTCAGATTTCACTCTCATATGAACATTCCAACCTCAGCATCGGCGCAGACCAAGCACATTTCAGCGGCTGAACACATACCCTGTGTTCGTCCAATGCCCGGAAGCGCGGCGCCCAGTCGCTCCACATAGCGTCTATCAACAACGACCCGAAACCCACTCCGCACAGAGTGGCCTCCCGCGGCTTACAGCTGCGGGAGGCCCCTTGTGTATCCACTTAAACTGAAAGGACCCAAATATGCACAATTCGAAGACCCTGAAA
>NZ_JBSWTU010000007.1:0-227943 GCF_056158685.1 Leisingera sp. ABM4_103
GCCAGCTTCTCTCCGAGACGCGACTTTGAGGAGATCCGGCGGCGCTGGCTCTGCAGCCATTCTCCGAACTCGGCGACCAGCGGCGCGGTGCGGGCCTGCCGGGCCGACAGCCGCTGACCAGGACCCATGCCGCGGATCTCACCCTCGATGCGGTAGAGCTCCGCAATCCGGCGCAGCCCCTCGGCAGCGATCTCCGAGCCGTCGCGGTCGAAGACCTCCTTCAGCTTCCTGCGGGCATGATGGCATGGATGCCCCCTCTCGCCCAACCGGCAACCGTTGGTGCAGGTTGAGAGGACTGATTGCGAGAGAGGAGATTGAAGATGACTGAACCAATCGCCCTTGTCGGGCTGGATATCGCCAAGTCCATTTTCCAGGTTCACGCGGCCGACCGGAAAGGCAAGCCGGTCTTGCGTCGCAGGCTCAAGCGCGACGAAGTCGAGCCGTTCTTCAAAGAACTGCCCTGTTGTCAGATCGGCCTGGAAGCCTGTCCGGGCAGTCACTACTGGGCTCGGACACTTCGGCGCCACGGTCATGAGGTAAGATTGTTGCCCGCGCAATATGTCCGGCCCTATGTGAAGACGAACAAGAACGATGCGGCGGATGCAGAGGCCATTTGCGAGGCAATGACCAGGCCCACGATGCGCTTCGTTCCGATCAAGGAGGAAGACCAACAGGAGATTCTGGTGCTGCACCGGGTTCGCGAGATGCTCATGCGCCAGCGGACCCAGCTGATCAACGGGATCCGCGGTCATCTCACGGAGTTCGGTATTGTCGGACCGCAGCGGGCGCACCGGGTGCAGCTCCTGGTCGATGTCATTCGTGATGAGAACGACGGCCGCTTGCCGGGGGCTGCGCGGCAAGCATTACTCTATTTGGTGGAGCAACTCGAGCAGGTTGCTAAGAAGCTCGAGGCGATCGACAAGGAGCTCGTCCTTCTTGCCGGTGAGAACGAGACCTGCCGCAGGCTCATGACAATCCCGGGCGTAGGGGTTGTCATTGCGACGGCAATGGTTGCCGCGACGCGAGACCCATCTGACTTCAAGTCGGGCCGACATTTTGCTGCCTGGCTCGGTCTGGTTCCCCGGCAGCATTCGACCGGCGGTGTAGAGCGCATGGGCGGGATCAGCAAACGTGGCAACGGGTATTTGCGCCGCCTGCTGATCCACGGCAGCCGGTCGATCATGCGTTGGCGCAGCAAGACCTGGGTTTGGCTCGCCAAACTACGAGCCAGGCGCCCTGCCAATGTCGCGACGGTCGCCGTTGCCAACAAGACGGCCCGCGTGATCTGGGCGATGATGAAGTTTGGCGGTGTCTACGGCACTCCGATGCGCCAAGCGGCTTGATGATGAGACAAGACGAGGATTGCTGACGGCTGTCGGCAAGCCACCGCAGATGCGAGGGACTTTCTGAACGAGATGGCACGACCGGGCGGACCGGGGTCGGCTGAACCCGCTGGGCGCATCGAGCTCCGAGCTCGCGCTGCGTGATTGGGACCCGACTCGCGGATTAACCATCAAGGCCGGCGGTGCGGGGCGCATCGCCATGACAGGCCGGATAGATGACCGCAGTCGCGGTGCGTGACTGAGAACAGAAAAACCTTGCAAGAGCGGGGGCATCCATAGATGCGCCCAGCAATGCGCGACGGTGACCGGCGCGCCGCCTTTCCGCGAGGGGCGCGTCAGCCGGTTATAGCCGGTATAGCCGTCCAGCTGCAGGATGCCATCGAAGCCCTGCAGGATCTGTTCCGCGTTCTGCCCGGCGCGGCCCGGGGCATAGGTGAAGACAACGCCGGGCGGGTCATCGCCGCCCCATCCGCGGTCGTCCCGGGCCAGGGCCCAGAGATACCCGGTCTTTGTCCGGCCCCGGCCCGGGTCCAGAACCGGTGCCGTGGTCTCATCCATGAAGAGCTTGCCCGATCCCTTCAGGTGCTCGGCGAGCCGGTCGACTACGGGACCGAGGTGGAAGGCGGCCATCCCCACCCAATCAGCGAGCGTGCTGCGGTGCAGGTCGATCCCGGACCGGGCCAGGATCTGGCTCTGGCGGTATAACGGCAGGTGATCCGAGAACTTGCTGACCAGCACATGCGCGATGGCGCCCTCGGTCGGCAGACCGCCCTCGATCAGGTGCGCGGGGGCTGGTGCCTGGGTGACGCCCTCGGCGCAGGCGCGGCAGGCATACTTGGGCCGGACAGTGACGATGACGCGGAGCTGCGCGGGAATAATATCCAGCCGCTCGGTGCGATCCTCGCCGATCCGGTGCATCTCACCGCACCCGCATGGGCAGTCCAGGCTGGCCGGTTCGATCACCTTCTCGATCCGCGGCAGGTCCTTGGGCAGATTGCCCCGGTTGCGGCGGGCTGGCTTGCGCGGCGCCGGACCGGTGGATGTCTGCGTGTTTTGCTGCGTCTCGACCTCGGCCACCGCGGTCTCGAGATCCTCGAAGGCCAGCTGCCGCTCGTCCTCGCTCAGCTTCTCCGACCTTTTGCCATGCACGACCTGGTTCAGCTCGGCAACGAGGTGCTCCAGGCGTTTATTGGCCTCCCGAAGCGCATCCCGCTCGCGCAGCACTGCCAGAACAGCGTCACGCTGGTCTTCGGGAATGGCAGAAAGGTCGATGGGCGGGGTGCGGGACATGTCCGGAGCATACCCTGGTCTGCCTCTCTGGACGCAGGCTTTCGGCTGCCCGAGTCACTCTGCCACAGCCGGGCGGCGCGCCTCCAGGGACCGCACCCGCCGCCAGTCCAGACCGGCAAACAGCGCTTCGAATTGGGCACGGTTCAGCGTCATCGCCCCGTCGCGGATGGCAGGCCAAGTGAAGCTGTTTTCCTCCAGCCGCTTGTAAGCCATCACAAGTCCGCTGCCGTCCCAGAACAGGATCTTCATCCTGTCCGCCCGTTTGGCGCGGAACACAAAGACCGTGCCGGTGAAAGGATCTTCGGCCAGCACTGACTGCACGAGCGCTGCCAGGCCGTCATGGCCTTTGCGGAAATCCACGGGCTTTGTCGCCACCAGTATCCGGACGCCCTGTGAGGGCATCAGCATGGCGTGGCCCCGAGCGCATACACAATCTCGGCGATCCGCGCTGCGGGCGTGCCTGGCGCCAGCTCGATCCTGACTTCGCCCGAGACGATCCGGATCACCTCATCGGATGCCGCAATGTCCGGCTCCGGCTGCACCTCCGGAGCTTCGCAGATCACCAGCGGGGCGAAGACCGGTTCGTCCAGCTCCGCCGCTGGCAATACCAGCTTCCCCTGCTTCGCCAGCCGGCGCCAGGCCGACAGCTGGTTCGCTAAGACCCCATACCGCGCGGCCACGCCATTCACCGTCGCACCGGGCTCAAGCGTATCCGCCACAGCTCGGGCCTTGGCTTCATCCGGCCAGCGCCGGTGACCCGACGCGTAGATCTCGACGCCCAACGATTTGAGAAACGAATTTGTAGCGCACATTGCGAAACGCACTCCCCACTGTGAGATGAGCAAGATCTCGCAGCACCGGACAGGCGCTACAACGTGGGGCGCAAACGACGGTTACTCAGCAGGAGCAGTGAATAGCTTAAATTACGCCAGATCCTGTCCAAACATTGGGGAGTAGCTCACATCCACACCATCAGTGTCCAAATTTCAGGGGGTAGCTCAGTCTGGTTGATTAGCAGAGAATTGGGGGGGTAAGTTGTGAAGTCAAACTGTCGCGCCTCAAGAAAATTGAGGCGCGTAGCTGCTACTCTGCATAGATCATTTTCTTTGTCATGCCACCGTCGACAACTAGAGTTTCACCCGTAACAAATCCAGCGGAGGCCAAATAGATCACGGCTTCGGCAATATCTGCGGGTCGACCTACGCGCCCAACAGGATGCTGCGCGTTGTCCACATTCCGCAGATCTGTTTCACCTGTAATCCAACCAGGGGCAATCGTATTGATGCGAATCTTCGGTCCGAGTTGAACTGCGAGCGCCTGTGCCAGAGCAAGCATCCCCCCCTTTGCTGCGGCATAAGAGAAGTCAATGCCTTCTGACATCAGAGCGCGTGTTGACGCCATCATGATGATGGATCCGCCTTCACGCAACAGAGGTTGTGCCGCGCGCGACATCATAAAGGCGCCAGTCAAGTGGCTACCTATTGTGCTATTCCATTGATCAAGCGTGGCCTCACCAAGTTGCGAAAAAGTCTCGAATACAAGCCCACCATTGTTGACGAGAAGGTCAAGGTGATCCCAGTTGAGTTCATTAAACGCTTCTTTGACAGATTCTTCATTTGATAGATCGCAATAGATTTGCACCCCAAGGCCATCTTTTTTCAGGTCGAATGAAGCAACCTCCCATCCATCACGCAGCAAATGTGCACAAATTTCCCGACCAATCAATCCAGATCCACCAGTAACGATTGCACGTTTCATTAGATTCCCTTTCTTCTGTTAGGGGTAAATTTTATTCAGCTTGCACCATCCACGACAGGACGTTGAACATCATGACTTGTGAGCGATTAAATGTTTGAAAGTTATCCAGATTAAATTGGTGTGGTGGATGCCCCCACCCGACGGCATCGAGTGTGCCATAACGGTTTCGTAGGAAACAATGTGAGGGAGGCATCCATGTCAGAGATTAGCATATTGGGAGTTGATCTTGCCAAGGGCAGTTTCCAGGTTTGCGGTGTCCGAACTGACGGCGCGATCATGTTCAACAAGTCGATATCGCGGCTGCGGCTTTATCAGCTGCTGGCAAAGTAGCTGCCCTGCGTGGTGGCGATGGCGGCTTGTGCCACATCGCATCATTGAGGCCGGGTCGCTCAGTCCCATGGCCATGAAGCGCGTTTTATTCCGGCAGCCTACGTGAAGCTGTTCGTGAAGTAGTGGAGAGGTGGTCATTACGTTACTAGGAATAACCCGCTCTGCCAAGCCCCGCACGCGCCAGCCCTTTGAACACCCATTGCGACAGCGGACCGGCTTCCAACCCAATCCGTCCTAAATGTACCCCGATGCTACTCAAGGCTGGAGGGAGGTCCTCGGGGTGGCTCGCAATCTTCATTTCTGAGCAGACTTGGCCGTCACCGACGAAAGCCAAATGACGGTTTCTCTTACTGATACACCCAATCCGGCATAATGCTTCATGCTGCGTCTCCTTCCCTGATGCTTGTTGCTGCTTCACACTGGCCACGTTTTATCATCAGCTCGAGACGCAGCACCTACCGAAGACCGAGGCTGGAAGTGGGGCGCAAGCCGAATACACCATCTAGCCCTCGGGAGGAGAGGGAAAATATCCATTCCAAGGTGACGCGGTTGCTGAGACCACTTCGCTACAGTCACAATAGGTCACGCTAGACTGATATACTGCATTAGATTATGCTGTGTATGTGGCCGGGCCGTGGTTGAGCTGAGTTCCAATCAGAATCCAGAGTTCTGCTCTGGATAATATGGTTTCTTTTTGAGCTCGCACCTCAACGTGTCATTGGAGCAAAGAGCAGTAGTGGCGCTATAGATGATAGTTAGAGAGATCCCTAGTACATTCCAATTGTTTTTTGTAATGCAAGGCTCTGTGGTGCCTAAAATAATCTGGAAGGTCGTCGGCGTAGCGGCTTTATCTTTCATTGTGATATCTGTTGATAAGTACGTGTTTCGACTGCCTGGACTATCTATTTCAGCTATGGGCGTATTTGGCTTGGCAATTTCCTTGTTTTTAGGATTTAGAAATAACGCAGCTTATGAAAGGTGGTGGGAGGCTAGGAAACTATGGGGGGGTATGATAGCAGACATTAGAACGCTTGGGCGACTTCTTTGTATTTTTGCTAATGATGAAAGCACTCGCGAGAAAATCCTATCTTGCGCCGTCGCATTTGTGCACCTCCATCGTGGAAATCTGCGTGGAATAAATGTCAATGATAGTGTTTCTGGTTGGGTTGGAAAGGAGAAGGCTGCCGCAATGGCGGCATTCAAGAGTCCTGCCGATGCAGCCTTAAGGTCCATGGCGGATCAAATAAAGACAGCAATTAGTAAAGGTGAAATAAGTGATGTCGGGCAGTTGCGAATTTCGGAAATTGTTTCGTCGCTTGGCTTGCATCAGGCGAGCTGCGAACGTATTGCAACGGCGCCGCTTCCATATGTTTATTCACTCCTTGTGAGGAGGACGACTTATATTTACTGCTGGCTACTTCCCTTTGGCCTGATCGATTCCACAGATTGGTTTGCGCCGCTGATCACTTCTGTGGTTGCATATGTCTTTTTTGGATTGCTCGAGATTACGCACGAACTAGAGCTTCCGTTCAAAGATGTGCAAAATGGATTGCCACTTGATGCTATGTGCCGAACAATAGAAATTTCAGTTCTAGAAGCTTTAGGCAAACCTACACCAGACAACTTGTCACCCATTAACTACGTCCTGAAATAATGGGATGAACTGCTTTCCCGCAGAGACCACGGCTATTGTCGTGAGGATCAGCGGAGAGGAAGGATCATTCTGATGGAGGTCGCAGTTCTGGGCATTGATGTCCATCTGATGCTCCTCTCTCCACCTATGCCCGCCACGGTAGTAGCGGTTGGTGGGAAGGCAGTTCATCCCCTTAGCTCATCGCTCAAATATTTCTCATACTGGGGAGGGGTGGATCTTGAAGTTGACAGATGGGGTGGTGATCAGTCACCCTCATTTGAGGGTTCGGTCGCGAACCTTGTGTTCCGTGCCGATTCCCTTAGCCAATTCCTGGTCAAAGGAGGGAGCACCATGTCTGGAAACAGAAGCGTAGTTTATCACGGTACCCGCGATTTAAGAGTTGAGACCGTCCCGTACCCCAAGTTGGAGCACGACGGTCGAAAGCTCGAGCACGCTGTGATCCTGAACCCGCATTATTCGCCGAGCCGGCTCGGCGGCGCGCTGGAGGCGGGTTGAAGCCGTTCTTGCCGGCTTCTGGGCACCAGCTTATTGCCGATGAGAGCTACGCATCCCGGTTTGGTTGAGAGAGTGGACGAGACGACATCCTTTGGATGATTTCACCCTTTGGATCGGCCACGACTTCTGGCCGCCCCTGGGCGTTCATTCTGTCGGCGGCATCTGCAACTTGCTCGCGATTATGGGTCGGCCCCGCGTAGCATCTGGATCTGCGGCCAGATGGCGGCCCAGTAGGGCGCGGCCGTTGCGGCAAGTATCAAGGTCATGCGCCGGGCTGAAATGATGAGACGAGCGCCGGCGCGCAGCACGCGTTCCCGCAGGCGGCGCAGGCTCCAAGGGGCTTTCGTGGCGCGCGCCATGGCCCGGCGCGCCACGTGCATGATCTGGTAGGCGAGCATGGCGACGAGCAACCGGACTTCGTTGCAGGCGAAGGCATCGATGGGGGGCGTGACCGATTTCGGCTTCTTGCCGCGCAGATGGGTCTTGGCGCGATTGGTGGAGGACAGCGCTGGAGACAGCACGTCCATCAGCTCGCCCATGTGGCCTTCTGCTTTGCCGCGCTGGCGATAATGGTCCAGCAGGGCCTGCCCCTTCATCTGGAAGCGCGAGATCGAGGTGACGAGGAAGAAGCGGTCGAGTAGCAGATCGCCCTCGCGCTCCTTGACCACCAGCACCACACGGCGGGGCTCGTCCCAGCCCTGCGCCTGGTATTCCAGCTCATGCGTCCAAAGCCGCGGTTCCGTCGGCCGTCGTCCCGGCGGTCGCTTCATGTGCGGCGCCGCGAGCCTGTCGAGGGCTGCGTTCGCCCGCAGGCGGGCGACGTGGTGGATGCCGCGCCCCTCCAGGCCCGACAGGAGCGCGCCAGAGGGGAAGCCTGCATCGATGCGCACGGTCGTGATCTTGCACAGGCTGGCCTCGGCCCGATCGACGACGTCGAGAATGACGTCCAGCGCACCGTCGGCAGTGCCGACATTTCCGGGGCGTAAACGCGCGTCGAGCATGTCGCCGGTCTCGGCGATGGAGGTGACCAGCGGGTGATAGACCCGGGTCCGGTAGTGCCCGTTCCACTCGGCCTTCGGTTGATGGCCATGCACCTCGATGGGCAGACTGTCGACGTCCAGCGTCATGCGAGTGCGCCGCTGCCCGCCATTCTCGGCGCGCAGGTTCCGACCGGCGAGTTCGAGGGCAGCCTCCCGCAGAACCTTCAGGTTGCCTGGCTCCGCCAGCATCGCTGTGCAACGCGAAAGCGTGGGCTGAGAGGCCAGCCCAGGGTGCCCAGTCAGCGGCGTCAGCCCGGCCGACGAGGCGGCCGCCACACGCATCGCTGGATCATGCCGCAAGGCATCCGCATCGTCGTGGTCCTGCCAACCCTGAGCGACCAGGAGCACCATGGTCCGCAAGAGCGACGGCAGGTCATGCACGACATCGGCTTGGCGGCGGCTGTCCTTCATCCGCGCCGCCATCCAGCCGATAATCCCGGTCGCGTCGAGAGCTTCTCGCAGCAGTACTGCGCCAGGATCGCCCGTCAGGCGCTCGGCGCGAGTTTCGATCGAAAGAGAGCGGTTGAATCCGGCCGTGACCGGCCGTAGCGTTTCACCCATGCGTGCGTCCGAAGCTGCTGGCGGATTTTGGTGTAGCAACTTGATTCTACGGCGCTTTCAGGCGCACGCAACCTGCCCCCATCGATTTGGATGAATAAACCGGGCTGAAGGTGGTCTCTACTAATATCTGTGGCTCAGACCAGCATATCTATCGAGGCCGGTTTGTGGTTCCTCAAGGGCATGTCCTTGGTCATGAAATTACTGGTGAGGTGGTTGAGAAAGGATCCGATGTTGAGATGATCAACGTTGGAGATCTGGTCTCTGTTCCTTTCAATGTTGCTTGTGGGCGCTGTCGCAACTGTAAGGAGGCTCGTTCTGACGTTTGTGAAAATGATCTTGTCAATCCTGATGCAGATCTTGGCGCTTTTGGCTTTGACCTGAAAGGGTGGTCAGGCGGCCAAGCCGAATACGTCTTGGTTCCATATGCTGACTACATGCTGATGAAATTTCGCGACAAGGCTCAGGCAATGGAGAAGATCCGGGACTTGACATTGATCTCGGACATTCTTCCAACCGGCTTTCATGGTTGCGTTTCGGCTGGTGTCAAGCCAGGAAGCCATGTTTACATTGCGGGCGCCGGGCCAGTGGGCAGATGTGCTGCGGCAGGCGCTCGATTGCTAGGTGCAGCCTGTGTGATCGTCGGCGATCAAAATCCGGAGCGCCTCAAGCTTCTATCCGATGCTGGCTTTGAAACTATCGACCTGAGAAATACAGCTCCGCTGCGGGATCAAATCGAACAGATCCTAGGGAGTCCCGAGGTTGATTGCGGCGTCGATGCAGTTGGGTTCGAGGCTCATGGTCTTGGTGATGAGGCCGATACAGAGCTTCCTCATGGGGCGTTGAACAGCCTATTCGACGTTGTTCGTGCGGGCGGTGCGATCGGTGTTCCGGGGATTTACGTTGGCAGCGATCCTGATCCTGTCGATGCGGATGCCGGAGCTGGTCGTCTTCGTCTCGACTGGGGAAAGATGTGGACCAAGTCCATCCGGTTGATGACTGGCATGGCGCCAGTGACAAACTACAATCGCCACCTGACGGAAGCAATACTATGGGATCGGATGCCATATCTTTCCAAAGCGCTGAGCATCGAGGTCATTACTTTGGATCAGGCGCCTGACGGCTACGCGAAGTTTGATCAAGGGTCCCCGTCGAAATTTGTGATTGACCCTCACGGTTTACTGGCCTCCTGAGGCCATCAAGATACGTCTTGGCGGAAATGTGACTTGCGGCCGGAAGAGCTGTTCTCGGGCCGCAAGTAGTTGATGATTCCAGGGGCTAAGTGGATTGATGAAGGTCTGAATCAAGTTTGGAGCCAAAGCTTTGGACGAAGACGACACACTTCTTGCGCATTCGGCGCGGAGTGCTGTGACGTTGGGATCATTGACTTACGCGATGTTGTGCCTTGGTTGGGGAGATTGGATTCCTCAGGCCATTTGCAGAAAGCGATCCTGATTGGCAAAGACTGCCAATAGATTTCGACTTGATTAAGTTCCGCGACGGCTTTGATGCGTCGATCTATTGATCGATGCAGGTTGGAAGAGTCCGCTTTGCCTTTTTGGTCATCGTTGAGTTGCGCATGACTTTTGATGGGAGGCTCGCTCCGTGGGGGATGCTCATACGCGAGTACCCAACATAGAGGCCAGGTTGTTCTTCCGGGATGAGGCCTCAGCTCCCGTGACGGTGTCTTTCGACATCATTTTGAAAAACAACAAAAATATTGAGCCTATTCTTTCGGGGTTCATGAGGTGTTGGCGTCGGGCGCTATAAAAAGGAGATGTCACTTGCATACTATAGGGGAGTATGCTATCTAATCGTTCAAGGAGTGAGAGACGCTTCAATCCCCGCTGATGACATCAGCCCGGAAAGCGCACTTCAGCATGTTCGCATGCTCCCAAAGGTTCCGTTTCAACCAACAAGGAATACGAAAATGAAGTCACGTGCCGCCGTAGCCTTTGAAGCAGGTAAACCGCTTGAAATCGTAGAAATCGATGTCGCGCCTCCCCGGAAGGGCGAGGTCCTCATTAAAGTTTCCCACACCGGTGTTTGCCACACTGATGCGTTCACTTTGTCCGGCAATGATCCGGAGGGGATTTTCCCTGTGGTTCTGGGCCATGAGGGCGCTGGTGTCGTAGTCGAGGTGGGTGAAGGAGTCACGAGCGTCAAGCCAGGCGACCACGTCATCCCGCTCTATACCGCTGAATGCGGTGAGTGTGAGTTCTGCAAGTCCGGTAAGACCAATCTCTGCGTCGCGGTACGCGCGACCCAAGGTAAGGGCTTGATGCCTGACGGAACCACCCGCTTCTCGTATAATGGTCAGCCCCTCTTTCACTATATGGGTTGCTCGACATTCTCTGAGTACACGGTTGTGGCAGAGGTTTCCCTTGCCAAGATCAACCCCGAAGCCAACCATGAGCATGTATGTCTGCTCGGGTGCGGCGTGACCACCGGTATCGGCGCTGTTCACAATACCGCCAAAGTGCAGCCGGGCGACTCCGTTGCCGTCTTTGGTCTCGGAGGTATCGGCCTTGCCGCCATTCAGGGGGCGCGCCAGGCGAAAGCTGGGCGCATTATCGCAATCGATACCAACCCGGACAAGTTCGAGTTGGCACGTCAGTTCGGGGCCACCGAATGCATCAACCCGAAAGACTACGAAAAGCCGATTCAAGAAGTCCTCATTGAAATGACGGGTTGGGGTATTGACCATACCTTCGAGTGTATCGGCAACGTCCACGTCATGCGGGCTGCCTTGGAGGCGGCTCACCGCGGCTGGGGTCAATCGATCGTCATTGGGGTCGCTGGCGCTGGCCAGGAAATCTCGACGCGGCCATTCCAGTTGGTCACCGGCCGTGTGTGGAAGGGCTCTGCTTTCGGGGGGGTCAAAGGACGGAGTCAGCTGCCGGGCATGGTCGAAGACGCCATGAAAGGTGAAATCGACCTGGCACCCTTTGTCACCCACACCATGGGCATCGAAGACATCAACGAAGCCTTCGATCTGATGCACCAAGGCAAATCGATCCGCACGGTGATCCGCTACTAATCAGCGGGTTGCAATCTTTACTATCAACACCAAACATCAAGGAAGTTCTCTATGGCTAATCCCGTAATCTCTGGTGACGGCATCTTCTCGCACGTCTTTCTCGGCGCCGCCGACATGGAAAAGTCGGTCGCCTTCTACGACGCGGCACTGGGTGCGCTAGGTATCAGCAACCTCGGTCCTTTCGGTAACGGATGGAACTTGTATGGTCGCGACAAGCCGGCCTTCCTCATCGCGCGACCGGGCAACGGCGATGAGCCCTCCAGCAACGGCGCTACCGTAGGTTTTGCTGCGGCCTCTCCGGCCGAAGTGGATGCGTTCCACGCTGCAGGCCTGAAGGCTGGGGGCACCGATGAAGGTAAGCCCGGTCCCCGGGATCACCTGCCGGGCGCCTATGCAGCATACCTGCGTGATCCGGCGGGCAACAAGATCTGCGCGTACGCTTTCGTTTGAAGAACGGAAGATCACAGCGATACCTGCTGACCAATGAGTAATTGTCGCCGACGCTGAAAGAAGCGTCGGCGACGCTCCCCCCCTGAAGTCAAACCACAGGGCATCTAATGAGATGCCACTCCTTCCTGTGGTCGTCAGAGCAAGGAAACCAACATGGAACGTGTCGAACATCACGCCAGCTTCGGCGGTTGGCAGGACGTCTATCAACATGACTCGATTAGCCTGGGGTGTTCGATGAGGTTCGGCGTCTACCTACCGCCACAAGTTGAAGACGGCAAAGCGCCGGTGCTGTACTGGCTATCCGGTCTAACCTGCACCGAACAGAATTTTATTACCAAGGCCTCCGCGCAGCGGTTCGCGGCCGAGCATGGTATTATCCTTGTCGCTCCAGACACCAGCCCGAGAGGCGAAGGTGTCGCTGACGATGAAGCGTATGATCTGGGGCAGGGTGCTGGCTTTTACCTGAATGCATCGCAGGCGCCGTGGAGTTCGCACTTCAAAATGTACGATTACGTGGTTGATGAATTGCCCGCGCTAATCGAAAGCTCCCTCCCTGCGACTGATCGGAGATCTATCTCTGGTCACTCGATGGGTGGGCACGGTGCATTGACGATAGCGCTGAAGAACCCCGGTCGCTACAAAAGCGTTTCTGCGTTTTCCCCCATCGTTGCTCCAACTCAAGTGCCATGGGGCAAGAAGGCCTTTGCAGCCTATCTTGGCAACGACCCCGAGGCCTGGAAACAGTACGATACGGTCGAACTGATAAAAACCGCGCAGGAGCGCCTCCCCATCTTGGTAGATCAAGGTGGAGACGATGAGTTCCTGGCCGTTCAACTCCGCCCCAACCTGCTCAAGGCTGCTTGTGATGAGGTTGGCCATCCGCTGACTCTTAATCAGCGGGCGGGCTACGACCACAGCTACTACTTTATCGAGAGTTTTATAGGCGACCATCTCGCCCACCATGCTGAAGCATTGTCTTGAGCAAAAACCGGAGTAGAGAACATGCGACAGGACACAAGCAACGATAGCCAGCTGGGACCGTCGGGTGGTCATTCCACAGAGGCTAAGTCGGATTACTCCAACGCGCGTCCACGCGTTGTGGTGGTCGGCGCAGGATTTGGTGGCCTTGAAGTTGTGCAGAGCCTAGCCAAGAAGGGGGCAGATGTGACGATCATTGATCGGCGCAATCATCACCTGTTCCAGCCCTTGTTGTACCAGGTGGCAAGCGCTTCGCTTTCGACTTCGGAAATTGCCTGGCCTATTCGCGCTTTGTTCAGCAAACGCAAGGACGTACGAACGCTCCTTGCCGAAGTGGACGGGGTCGATGCCCAGACGCAGAGCGTCTTGCTCACTGATGGAACGACCATACCCTACGATATCCTCGTACTGGCCACCGGAGCTCGGCATTCCTACTTTGGCAATGATGCTTGGGAGCCCTACGCGCCCGGGCTGAAGTCCCTTGAGGATGCAGTGACGATACGTCGACGCGTATTGCTCGCATTCGAGAAGGCCGAGCGTGAGCCAGACCCCGCTCGCCGGGCTGCCTTGCAAACCTTTGTCGTGATCGGCGGTGGCCCGACAGGGGTTGAGCTGGCCGGTACAATCGCGGAACTCGCCCACTTGACCTTGAAGCAAGACTTCCGGTCTATCGATCCGGATGCGACCAAGGTTATATTGATTGAGGCTGGTCCACGTCTCTTGCCTGTCTTTACGGAGAAGCTCTCAGATTACACTCGTAAAGCTCTCAAGAAACTTGGCGTTGAGATCCGACTCGGGAAACCCGTGACAGAATGTTCTTCAGAGGGAGTTACGGTCGACGGCAAGCACCTCCCAGCTGAAACAATACTCTGGGCCGCAGGCGTTCAGGCATCGCCAGCAGCTCGATGGCTAAATACCGAAGCTGATCGTGCAGGACGTGCTATTGTCGGCCCCGACCTCACAATCCCGGACAATCCGAACATCTTTGTGATCGGAGACACTGCAGCGGCAACAGGTGAAGATGGGAAAACCGTGCCGGGATTGGCACCAGCTGCCAAACAGCAAGGCCAATACGTTGCCGATCTAATCAGCCGGCGCATAAAGCAGAAAAAGCCACCCGCGCCGTTCCGTTATCGCCACCAAGGCAACCTCGCCACCATCGGTCGACGCCTAGCGGTTGTCGACATGGGGCGTCTCAAGTTGCGCGGGACATTCGCTTGGTGGATGTGGAAGTTGATCCATATTTACTTTCTTATTGGCGTACAGAACAGGCTCAGCGTAGCCTTAAGTTGGACATGGACGCATAGCATCGGCTACCGAAGCTCCCGTCTCATAACTTACGCCGACCAGAAGGCAGACACAGATATCAAATAATAGAAGCGGCCTCTTGCTTCCATTCTAAAATCATCGAACTCTTGCGAAAGCGGGGACGAAATGTCTAGCTACTTTGACCCATTGCTGTTGGCGCGTGCTCAGTTTGCCTTCACGGTTTCATTCCATTTCATATTTCCGTCATTCTCTATCGGGTTAGCGAGCTATCTCGCGGTTTTGGAAGCGCTGTGGCTAAAAACGGGACGTGGCGTCTACGCCAACCTTTTCCGTTACTGGCTGAAGGTATTCGCTGTAGTTTTTGGCATGGGAGTTGTTTCCGGTATTGTCATGTCATATCAATTCGGAACTAACTGGTCCGAGTTTTCACGTAGGGCAGGTCCGATCGTGGGGCCATTGATGGCCTACGAGGTGATGACGGCATTCTTTCTTGAGGCAGGCTTTCTTGGCGTCATGTTGTTTGGCGCTAACAAGGTTGGGAAAGGTTTGCACTTCTTTGCCACATGCATGGTCGCAGTAGGTACCTTGATTTCTGCAACGTGGATTATTTCTGTTAACAGCTGGATGCACACTCCTGTTGGATACGCAATAAATGACCAGGGGCAGTTCATCCCCTCAGGTTCGTGGTGGGAAATTGTGTTTAATCCTAGTTTCCCATACCGCTTGGTGCATACTGTCCTCGCCTCATATCTGACAACGGCTTTCATTGTTGGTGCGGTCGGCGCATGGCATTTGCTGCGGGATAGGTCGAATTTAGGCTCCCAAATAATGTTCTCGATGGCGATGTGGATGGCCGTCCTTGTTACACCTCTGCAAATTATGGTTGGTGACCAGCACGGGTTGAACACTCTGGAACACCAGCCAATAAAAGTGTTGGCAATGGAAGGGCACTATCACCCTAGCCCAGAAGGAGCTCCCTTAATCTTATTTGGGCTTCCGGATTCTGAAAATGCTCGCATTCGGCATGAGGTGTCCATTCCGTACCTCGGGTCATTGATTCTCAAACATGATCCTTTTGCTCCACTTCCAGGTTTGACGGAATACCCTCGAGAGGATTGGCCTCCAGTCGGAGTTGTCTTTTGGTCCTTTCGGATCATGGTGGGTATAGGACTTGCGATGTTGGGCGTGGGTGTTTGGAGTCTAATCGCTAGATATCGCGACCGTCTATTCGACCACGTATGGCTTCACCGAACAGTGGTTCTTATGGGCCCTTCAGGACTAGTCGCTGTGATTGCTGGTTGGGTGACAACGGAAGTCGGGCGTCAGCCGTTCACTATTTACGACTTGATGCGAACAGCGGAGTCCTCCTCGCCCCTTGACGCCCCCGCTTTAGCGGCATCTCTACTCGCCTTTGTGATTGTATATTTTTGTGTCTTCGGAGCCGGCGTGTACTATATTTTCCGACTCTGGGCAAACGTTCCTCAAAGGAAAGAAGAACTGCCATCCAATACTCCCCAGCGCTCGGCCGGCATTACGCCAGCAACTTCCATTAAAGCGAACCCTTCAAATAGGAGATAAGGCATGGAAAACATGGATTTAACCGTCATGTGGGCCTGCATTATTGGATTTGCGGTTTTCGCATATGTCGTTATGGACGGTTTCGATTTGGGGATTGGGATATTGTTTCCGAGTCTGAAAGTTGGCGCCG
Organism: Leisingera sp. ABM4_103; assembly: GCF_056158685.1. Taxonomy (NCBI): domain Bacteria; kingdom Pseudomonadati; phylum Pseudomonadota; class Alphaproteobacteria; order Rhodobacterales; family Roseobacteraceae; genus Leisingera; species Leisingera sp. ABM4_103. The sequence goes on from NZ_JBSWTU010000007.1 coordinate 15,914, forward strand.
AGCGCGATCAAGCAATGAATTCTATTGCTCCTGTATGGGACGGGAACGAAACATGGTTGGTGCTTGGTGGGGGAGGGCTGATGGCAATGTTTCCTTTGGCCTTTTCGATCCTGTTGCCGGCAACCTATCCGCTTATGATTGCGATGCTTTTGGGTCTCGTTTTTCGAGGAGTTGCATTTGAGTTTCGTTGGCGAGACCCTCGGCATAGAGGGTTCTGGGATTTGGCTTTTACGACAGGTTCGTTGGTTGCAGCACTATGCCAGGGTATGACTCTAGGTGCGATCCTGCAGGGAGTGCGCGTAGAAGAGAATATGTATGCGGGAAACTGGTTGGATTGGCTGACACCCTTTAGCGTTCTGACAGGCGTATCGGTTGTGGTTGGATATAGCCTTCTAGGCGCAACTTGGCTGATCTGGAAAACCGAGGGGGAAGCTCAAGAGCACGCGAGGAAGATGGCTCTTTCTCTCGGGGTGGCAACGCTTGTGGCATTGGTTCTGGTAAGTATAGCTACGCCGTTTCTGAGCATTGAATATTGGCAGAAATGGTTCGCTCTACCCCACATGTTGTTTACCGCACCAGTTCCGATACTTGTTGCATTAAGCTCTGTGGTGTTCTTCCGTGGGATAAAGAGTGGATCAGACCGAATTCCATTTTTTATGGCTTTGCTATTGTTCTTCCTGGGTTTTGTGGGCCTGGGTATCAGTGTCTTGCCTCATTCAGTACCCCCGTCAGTTACGATTTGGGACGCTGCAGCACCGAGAGAAAGCCAAAAGTTCCTGTTGGTGGGTACTGTTTTCATTGTTCCAATCATACTAACCTATTCCGCTTGGGCATATTGGGTTTTCCGCGGAAAGGTCAGTGATGAAGGGTATCACTAGAGCGGATGATCGGGGTCACCAGTTGACTGGGGCGGTGGCCTCTCCAGAGGCATTCTCCGTACGAGGGTTGCGCCAGATTGGCTGGCGTAGTGTCAAAAGATTGGGTAGAGGCCAAATGCAGGATATCATATACACAGGCCTGGACCGCCACAAAGCCACCGTTTCGGCTGCGGGCGGAGAACGCGGCGACGAAGTCAACATTACCCACCGACCCAATCATTTTTTAAAGGCTCAGTAGAAGAACCCGACAGCTGCTTTTCTTCTTTGGAGCAGGCCCACGGATATGGTCTGCACTGGCAGATCACTGGGTTGGGGCGTGGCAATGAAGCTGTTGGGCAAGTCGGGGAGGATTGCCGGGGCAGCTTCTTGAGAGTTTCCCGCTGCGGCATAGCCTGGTCTATCCCGAGAGGAAGGGATGGACTAAAGTCTACTGGCGCTGGCTACCTGAACGCTAACCGGTTCATGAGCGTTGCAGATGCCCGCGATAAACCGGAGGATTGGCGTCGGCACTAAAATGAAGAAGGACCCCGCAGGGCAATCGGATGGAACGTTCTGATTACCATGCATTATCCCGATGGCGTTACCAGCTCATCATTGTGACAGAGCCAGAAAAAGCCAGCTCCTGGCGGTCCAAGGTTGGGTAGCGGAGCACCGCCAAAATATTGCCTGTACAATGTTATCTGTCTACCGAAGACACGCAATCGCAGGGAATGCAACCTCCTATTCGAGACTGTAAACATGACGGAGGAAGAGAAATGAAGAAAGTGTCAGCCACCTTATGGAAGCGACTGCGCTGGATGACGATTATATGGATATTAAGTGTTGTCGTGCTCGTCTTAGTGGCAGGTTTATTGCGGCTAATCCTCTCGGGAAACGTAGAAAGATAGGCAAGCTCATTGTGAGCCGCTTGTTCTCCTTCTAGAGCCGCTTCAGCTCTTTCAACTCTGAGGTCCGCCCAAGGCGGCAAGACGTCCTTCGCGGGACGGTGGATGAAGTGAGCTCGCGATTTCCGCAGTGCCGGCGACGCCCATGCCGCCATGACGTTTCTCAGATCGAGCCGCTTTGTTCCTCTTATCCCATCATGGGAGGGCCCGTGTGCCGATCCCGAAGAGAAGCGAGACCCCGCGGAAGACAAAGATTACCGCCTCGGAACCTTCCTCGGTGACGCTTGACTTGAACCCGCCGAATAGAGAAGCGGAAATCAACAACCGGGTTCGTCGAAAGCTGGACACCTCTGAGAACCGAATATTCCTCTTGCTCAATATCAAAGCGAATAAACTTCGATAGCTTCGTCAAAGCCGCGCAAAAAATGAGAGCCAACATGGCTTAGCTCACATGACAAGTTGTCAGCGCATGTACTTGATATTGCAACAGTAATTTCAAGATCCTTGGCTAGATCAACTAGTCTGCTCGCACGATTTACAGTTCTCCCAATTGCTGTAAAATCAAGCCTCTCGATCCCGCCGACATTTCCATATGCTACTTCTCCTGCATCGAGGCCCATAACAAAAAATATCTTCTGCTGTCCCAAGTTTTCCCTCTGAACATTAAGGTTCGAAACTGTTGACAACGCCTCTCTACAGGTAAGTAGAGCAGATTGGCTTGCGTTTTCCAAACCCTCCTCCCCCACTGGAAACATCGCCAAGATTCCGTCACCAACAAATTTTAGAACCTCGCCACCATTATTAACTACGGCCGCAACCAAAAGCTCCAGCCATTGATTTAAATCTTCCAATACAGTAGATAGATTTTGGCTATTAGAGCGCTTTGTGAAATCTCGAAGATCAGCAAAAAAAATGACGGCATCAACAATTTCCGCAGCTCCTCTCTTAATTACCCCCTCGTAAACCTGTGCACCCGATCTGCGTCCTACATAAACTTCCAGGATATCCTTAGATATTCGACGCAACACGTGTCGTTCGATCCATGGGCTAATCAGAATTGTTGCAAGGTGAAGATCTATCAGCTGTTCATGACGAAATCCGTTAGTACGATGCGTAGCGTACGAGATGAACGCAGTTCGGCACCTGTCAAGAAACGGTAAAGGAACTATGTAGTAATCGGTAGCCCCGTCCTTTCTAAGTCTTTCCAGCATCGGGAGCTCACATTGCTTAGAAATCAGAGGATACCTGATAGGCTGGCCTGCTAGACTAACCTTGAGCGCGGGACTGTTCGTATAATCCACATTGGAACTAATCGGGCATTCAAGAGAAGTTGAGGTTGAGGATTGTGAATTCCATATATATTGCCATCCGGTGATATTTGGGTGCAATAATTCTAAACCTAGAGACGCTCTATCTACGGGTAGTTCTAGCTTCTCTAACTTGTTGCAATAGTGCTCAAATAGAGCCTTCAGCTTTAATCCCGCATTATTCGCCGAGCCGGCTCGGCGGCGCGCTGGAGGCGGGTTGAAGCCGTTCTTGCCGGCTTCTGGGCACCAGCTTATTGCCGATGAGAGCTACGCATCCCGGTTTGGTTGAGAGAGTGGACGAGACGACATCCTTTGGATGATTTCACCCTTTGGATCGGCCACGACTTCTGGCCGCCCCTGGGCGTTCATTCTGTCGGCGGCATCTGCAACTTGCTCGCGATTATGGGTCGGCCCCGCGTAGCATCTGGATCTGCGGCCAGATGGCGGCCCAGTAGGGCGCGGCCGTTGCGGCAAGTATCAAGGTCATGCGCCGGGCTGAAATGATGAGACGAGCGCCGGCGCGCAGCACGCGTTCCCGCAGGCGGCGCAGGCTCCAAGGGGCTTTCGTGGCGCGCGCCATGGCCCGGCGCGCCACGTGCATGATCTGGTAGGCGAGCATGGCGACGAGCAACCGGACTTCGTTGCAGGCGAAGGCATCGATGGGGGGCGTGACCGATTTCGGCTTCTTGCCGCGCAGATGGGTCTTGGCGCGATTGGTGGAGGACAGCGCTGGAGACAGCACGTCCATCAGCTCGCCCATGTGGCCTTCTGCTTTGCCGCGCTGGCGATAATGGTCCAGCAGGGCCTGCCCCTTCATCTGGAAGCGCGAGATCGAGGTGACGAGGAAGAAGCGGTCGAGTAGCAGATCGCCCTCGCGCTCCTTGACCACCAGCACCACACGGCGGGGCTCGTCCCAGCCCTGCGCCTGGTATTCCAGCTCATGCGTCCAAAGCCGCGGTTCCGTCGGCCGTCGTCCCGGCGGTCGCTTCATGTGCGGCGCCGCGAGCCTGTCGAGGGCTGCGTTCGCCCGCAGGCGGGCGACGTGGTGGATGCCGCGCCCCTCCAGGCCCGACAGGAGCGCGCCAGAGGGGAAGCCTGCATCGATGCGCACGGTCGTGATCTTGCACAGGCTGGCCTCGGCCCGATCGACGACGTCGAGAATGACGTCCAGCGCACCGTCGGCAGTGCCGACATTTCCGGGGCGTAAACGCGCGTCGAGCATGTCGCCGGTCTCGGCGATGGAGGTGACCAGCGGGTGATAGACCCGGGTCCGGTAGTGCCCGTTCCACTCGGCCTTCGGTTGATGGCCATGCACCTCGATGGGCAGACTGTCGACGTCCAGCGTCATGCGAGTGCGCCGCTGCCCGCCATTCTCGGCGCGCAGGTTCCGACCGGCGAGTTCGAGGGCAGCCTCCCGCAGAACCTTCAGGTTGCCTGGCTCCGCCAGCATCGCTGTGCAACGCGAAAGCGTGGGCTGAGAGGCCAGCCCAGGGTGCCCAGTCAGCGGCGTCAGCCCGGCCGACGAGGCGGCCGCCACACGCATCGCTGGATCATGCCGCAAGGCATCCGCATCGTCGTGGTCCTGCCAACCCTGAGCGACCAGGAGCACCATGGTCCGCAAGAGCGACGGCAGGTCATGCACGACATCGGCTTGGCGGCGGCTGTCCTTCATCCGCGCCGCCATCCAGCCGATAATCCCGGTCGCGTCGAGAGCTTCTCGCAGCAGTACTGCGCCAGGATCGCCCGTCAGGCGCTCGGCGCGAGTTTCGATCGAAAGAGAGCGGTTGAATCCGGCCGTGACCGGCCGTAGCGTTTCACCCATGCGTGCGTCCGAAGCTGCTGGCGGATTTTGGTGTAGCAACTTGATTCTACGGCGCTTTCAGGCGCACGCAACCTGCCCCCATCGATTTGGATGAATAAACCGGGTTAATGGCCGTTCTGAAACTTCAGCCAAGCAGACTGCTAGTTCTCGTATTTTACAGCTTTCTCGACTCGCGTTGTTCAATCGTCGTTTCCTCCACTCACCATTCGACTTGATAACAAGTTTCTCTGCGACCCAACCTTGGACCACCGTAAGCTGGAATTTCCGGGCTGTTTCACGATGACGGGCTGGTGACGCCATCGGGATAGTGCATGGCGATCGGTACGTTGCATCCGATCGCACTGTGAGGTCTGTCGTCGTTATAGTGTCTACGCCAATCCTCCAGCTTTTCGCGAGCGTCCGCAAGGCTCATGAACCAATGGGCGTTCCGGCATTCCGCTGCCCGTGGGTTTTGCGGGCCGTGAGAAGTCCAGCGTGACAAGGTTGGCGTAGCCCCAAAGATCCAGATAGCGAGAAATGAACTCGCTGCCGTAGCACGTCGGAAAGAAGCGCTGTATTAAGGCTATGGCCACGCGCGTAGCCCCCCAAATAGCGCAGCGTGTGGCCATAACCGGCCTCAGGTCTCAACAGTGGTTTTGCAGAACCACACTGCTGAGGAGACCGGCTATCTTCAGCGTGTCAGCCGAGATCAAGAACATCGCGGACAGTGATGAGACCGCGCGTCGGCTGATGACCATTCCGGGAGTCGGTCCTCTCGGAGCGACTGCCATCCTTGCATTCATTGGTGATCCTGCGCGTTTCAAGAAAGCACGAGACGTGGCCGCATGGCTGGGTCTTGTGCCGCGGCAGCATTCCACTGTGGGCAAGCAGACACTTCACGGCATTGCGAAGCGAGGGAGCCGCTATCTCCGAACGCTTCTAATCCACGGAGCGCGATCGGTCTTGATGCATCTCGACCGTACGAAAGACCGGCTTGGCCAGTGGGCAGACGAGCTTCGAGCCAGGATGCAGGTCAACAAGGTCACAGTAGCGCTGGCGGCCAAGTTGGCGAGGGTTGTCTGGGTCGTGCTGAGCACGCCTGGGGCAACATATGAACGGCGCGCACCCGAAGGGGTCTGTGCCTAAACTCATCCGGAACGCCCGGATCAGAATGCGAGGTTCGGAATGATGACGAAAATGATGATCGACCCGCTGTAAACCCGCTGCGAAAGCGGGCGTCGTGCCCGGACAAGCTAATTGGGAACAGTGCGTGCGGATCTCATCATGGCCTGGCTGGAAAGCCAGTCCACTCGCGAGAAGCCTGATACATTTATGCAATCCTGAACGTCATCAGGAAGAACCTTGCAAAGGCGGGGCGAACCATACATTTCGCCGAATGAAATCCTGAAGCATTTCCCGGTCCAGCGTCAGATCAGCTACGATCTTCTTCAGCTGGGTGTTCTCATCCTCCAGCGTTCTCAGCCGGCGCATCTCGTCCGGCAGAAGACCCCCATATTTTTCTTCCAGTTGAAGTACGTCGCCTGGCTGATCCCCGCCTTGCGGCAGATCTACGCGACCGGCGTGCCTTGCTCGCTCTGCTTCAGGACGAAGGCCTTCTGCGCCTCCGTGAACTTCGATGCTTTCATGTGATTCCGCTCCTCTCCCAGACAGGGAAGCTTAGCGGAAAACTCCAGCTTCATACGGTCCAGTTTTCTGTGGGCAGAGCATTCATCTCTCGAACTCACTTACGAGGTGACCTAGGCGCCGCACATATCCACTTATAGCTTGCGTAAGCCCTTCAATCCACTATGGTCTTTATGGTTCTGATGAGCGCGCAACTAAAAGTCAAGATGGCGTCAAGATAGCTCCACCTGAAGGGGTGCAACGAATCTTCAACCTAGCTTCTTGAAGCTCTACTATTGTATTGTATGTTGCCACTAGAATAAAGGATAGCTTGATGCTGCAGACTCCGGAAGAGAAGAAGCGTACGATCACACGCCTTCGACGCATTAAAGGTCAAGCAGAAGCCCTCGAAAGAGCGATTGACAGCGGGACTGGTTGTGCTGCCCTACTGCAACAGATTGTTGCCATGCGGGGCGCAGCAAACGGCCTGATGGCAGAGGTAATGCAAAGCCATCTGAAGGAAACCTTTAGCTTGGATGCCGCCGCAACGTCTTCTCGCACGCTGCGCAGCGTCGATGATGAAATTGCTGAGATAATGAAAATTCTTAAGACATACCTGAAGTGAAAATCTTTGTCGCTCCATGTCTGAGCTTCACGATGAACTAGGGGCCGACCGTCGGAAACGAGGCCGTTTCAGTCAAGCCATTTTGGCAGGCAAATTGGTCCGCCAAAGCGTCTTAACCAGCTCTATTCTTGCCCGTCCAGCATTCTGCGGCGGCTTTGGATTGAGGTCCTTCGGGTATATGCTTCGGTCCGTGGTCGGCGCGCTGGCTGCCAACATGATGCTGGTTCGATGCAATTTCGATGTGCCCATCTAATTGGCGTGTTTTCCGGAAGTCAGCGACAGTCCAGATTACGGCATCATCGGAACCACGTCCCTACGAGACCTCGAAGACCTGCGATCAAGCAGGCAGAGGGCAGAAGAACATTCAGTCAGGCCATGTTCGGAGGGGTATCCGGCTGGAATACTGAGCTATCGACCCAGATCAGATGGGGTATCACCGCAATATGGCGAGCCAGAGCAACCATCGCGTACTTGAAACCACAGCGTTGTGCGAGGTGGGCTCCCTAATTCCTCAGCCATGTCGATCTGCCCCGGTTCGTCATAACCGTTGCGGCCTGGCGCTGCGCCCGCCTCGGATAGGCATCTCCCGCTCTTATAATACCGCCTGGTACATCACGTTCGTCGGATTGGTTGCGCGCAGGCGTCAGACCGGCCTATGTACCAACTCTCTCTGAAGAGCATCGCGATGCGTTCTGCGCCAAGCATAAGTGTGAAGTGTTTGACGTCAGCTCGCGGTCTGCGTGCCTGCCGCGGCCGTCCGACCAGCCAACGGCACCGAACCTGACGTAATGGGATGAACTGCCTTCCCGCCGGGACCACGGCTATTGTCGTAGAGATCAGCGGAGAAGGAGGAGCATTCTGATGGAGATCGCAGTTCTGGGCATTGATTTGGGAAAGACGACTTGCAGTGTTGCTGGTCTGGATGGCGATGGCGCGGTGGTTCTGCGCAAACGCATCCGACGCCATCGGCTGTTGGCCTTCTTGTCCAGGCTCTCACCTTGCGTCGTGGCGATGGAAGCATGCGGCGGCGCCCACCACCTTGGCCATTTCTGTGTGGAGCGAGGGCATGAGCCGCGTCTGATGTCGCCTCTCTATGTCCGGCCTTACGTGAAGTTGGACTAACCCGCTCCGCCACGGCGGAGCGGCAGAGATGTCATGTATTCAGTGGGAGCCACATCTGCGCGAAAATGAAACGGCTTTTGTAAGCCTGATGTGATCCCCGAAAACGCCCCCGTTTTTGATTAGAGTTTTCCGCAGAGAATCCCTGGCTGGGAGAGGAGCGGAAACGCATGAAGGCATCGAAGTTCACGGACGCGCAGAAGGCGTTCATCATCAAGCAGGCGGAGGACGGCACCTCGGTGGCCGAGGTCTGCCGCAAGGCCGGGATCAGCACGGCGACATTTTTCAACTGGAAGAAAAAATATGCTGGCCTGATGCCATCCGAGATGAAACGGCTCAGGGAACTCGAGCAGGAGAACGCGCGCCTGAAGAAGATCGTCGCGGATCTCGCGCTCGACAAGGAAATGCTGCAGGACGTCATTAAGCGAAAGCTTTGAGGCCTGCCCGGAAAAGGACGCTGGTCGACGGGATGCGGGCGGATTGGCAGGTGTCGATCCGCCGGGCCTGCGAGGTGATCCGGTTCGATCCGAGAACCTATCGCTACAAATCCCGCCGGCCTGGGCAGGCCGCTTTGGAACAGCGGATACGGGAGATTTGCCAGACGCGCGTGCGCTTCGGCTACAGGCGTGTGCATGTGCTGCTGCGCCGGGAGGGCTGGGAGATCAACGCCAAGAAGACCTATCGCATTTACAAGGAGTTGGGCATGCAGCTTCGGAACAAGACACCCAAGCGCCGGGTGAAGGCCAAGCTGCGGGATGACCGCAAGGAGGCTGTCAGCCCCAATGACGTCTGGGCTATGCGCTGCCCGAAAGGCGATTGCGCAGGCGCAATCTGCCGGAAGGGACTTCGTTCATGATCAGCTGGCGACAGGCCGGAAAATTCGGGTTCTGACGGTCGTCGACACCTTCTCACGCTATGTCCCGGTGCTTGATGCTCGGTTCACATATCGCGGGGAGGACGTGGTCGCGACGCTTGAGCAAGTATGCAAGCGCACCGGCTACCCAGCCACCATCCGTGTTGACCAGGGCAGCGAGTTCATCTCCAAGGATATGGACCTTTGGGCCTATGCCAACGACGTGACATTGGACTTCTCCCGTCCGGGCAAACCTACCGACAACGCCTTCATCGAGGCGTTCAATGGCCGGTTCCGGGCGGAGTGCCTGAACGCGCACTGGCTCATGAGCCTTGAAGATGCAGCCGAAAAGTTGGAGGCTTGGCGTAGAGACTTGTATGATATCTTAAGTGTCAAGCTTCTGTTCTTCCCTCCGGTTCGTATCCTCGTGCATGTGCTGGCGGCGGCGCGCCTGGCGCCTCGACTTGTATTCGGTCGGGACAGCTCCCGAACCACGATCCCAATTCATGGTGGCCAAATGCACGTCTGCCGGGACGGGACCAAACTACAACGCGGCGTCTGAAGCGCCCTCTCTACGCACGGTCAACGTTCCGGCTTCCGGTCACCCGTCGGTGGCCGAATTCTGAATCACTCGGTCTTCAACCTGGCACCGGTCGGCACAAGGCCGTCTTCGACGAACCGCCAAAGCGCGATGGCCAGCTTCCGCGCCAGTGCGACGATGCCCACCTTGCCAGACCGTCCGGACTGCCCGGCGAACCGCCGACGATACCACAGTGCGAGCTGGCTCTGCGGCTGGTATCGGAGCCAGCACCAGGCGAGTTCGACCATCATCACCCGCGCCGGCTTGTTGCCAGCTTTGCTAATGCCCTGATCGCGTGAGAGATCACCGCTGGCGTAATGGCTCGGTGCGAGGCCCAAGTAGGAGGCGAGATGCCTTCGGTTCTGGAAGCGGCGGCAGAAGACTTCCGCGACCAAGGTCGTCGCACCACCTTCCCCGATACCACGCAACCGCCTCAGCATGGCTATCTTCTGGCCACAGGGTACTTGGTCAGGCTGTTCGGCGATTGCCGCGCGTTCTGTGTCCAGCGCTCTCAGTTGTGCGATCACCAGGTGGAGACGCTCGAACTGCCGCCCAAGTTCCCGCAAGAGATGGCTGCCGAGGGGCCGACCGTCACCTGTCCTGACCCTGTCGAGCCAAGCCCGCCAGTCGCCGCCGTGAAGCCCCTGCACGCTGCGGATCCCGTGCAGGTTCAGGAGTCCGCGGATGCGATTGACATTGCGTGTGCGCTCCTTGACCAGTTGCACGCGCTCCCGGGAGACCCGCTTCGCATCCTCTTCTTCCGGGCTCGGTACGCGCACGGCGCGGCAGACTGACTTGTCGCCGAGAAGGAACGCCTTCAGCGTGAAGACCATCGCCTCGACGTCGATCCGGTCGGTCTTCACCCTCCGGCCACGGCGAGACACGAGAAAGCTCGACGCATCCAGCACCGTCACGTCGATCCCGCGATCGGTCAGAAACCGCGCCAGCCAGAACCCGTCGTAGCCGGCTTCAAAGCACACCCGCGGCCGGACACTCAGATACCCCCTGCGGACCGCCTTGTCGGCAATACCGGCGAGCGCTGCGAGGAGCCCGTCCGCGTCGCCACCCGAGACGGTCACGGTCAGCACCTTCTCCAGCCCCGGCAGGAGAGCGCCGAGCAACCATTTGCTGCGGCTGAGTTCCAGTGCCACATAGCAGTCGGCCGAAGCACTACGCGAGTCATGTTTTTGGGTCTGCATATCGATCCTCCTCGGTTTGAACTCCTAAGAAGATCGGGCAATCGGCTCCCGCGGAGAACCTGCATAGGATCTACAATGAAGAACGCCCGCACGGGGCTATCGGGAACAAGGTCCCGGCAGACCTGATGAAATCAGTTCACGACACCAGCCCGTGAACCTGATGGAACCGGGAAATTCTAACAACGGCCGAGGGCACGTTGGGGAGCACATCAACCCTGAACAGAGCTAACTGAAAAACGCGGACTCTAAAGGGAGCACGTCAAACCGACCTGGTGCTCCTAGCCCCATCTAGGACAGTCCCGTCTCAGTCTGGGCAGCTACGATCGTCCAAGGATGACAGAAGAGCCGAGGGAGCTAAAACAAACTTGGCCTAAACGTTGGTCATCGTCGTGTTGGCCGATTGACGCGAGAGTATGGCATGCACGTCGCATGATCCAAGGAATACAAGGTGACGACCGACAGCAACCGCGCCTTCACCATCGCGTCCAACCTGCTGAATCGGGACTTCCATGCAGATACGCCATTTCAGAAATGTGAACCGATGCGGTGGATGCCCCCACCCAACGACATCTTTTATGCCATGATGGTTTTATGGGAGCCGAACGGAGGGCATTGTGACTGAAGTCGCTCGTAGGCTTGTCACCGTCGCCAATGCCGTGTGCAAAAGACGTCAGGAATGGGGCCCAGACACCTCAAAAATACAGTCGCTACACAAAGAGCAGGCCATTGAACGAACTATTCGTATACTGTATGGTAGTATGCGGGGCGAGCCTGAAGGCCACTCGCATCAGACATCTGCTGATGGCCGCAGGTGTCAAATGAATAGCGATGTTGCCAATTGCCGAACGGACCGAAAGTAGAACCTAATAAAATAGTTCATTGGCTTGGATTGGCGGCACGTCGCTCCGTCCCATCCACAATAGCATGTGTGGATGGGACGGAGATAATAACCTGGCGGTGGCACCTCCTTCAAATGTGACATCAGGCCCTCTTAGGCCTGCGAAGCCTGAAGCTTATGGGCGCTTGAAAGCCTCAACGTAGAACTGCTGACGAAGTCCGCCGGAGGCATAACCTGCGCTGGCTCGTGACCAAACAACGAGATGAGATAATGACGCACACTGAACTTGTCCTCGCTTGGCTAAAAGCCATCTGGGAGGACGGAGACCTAGAGGTGATTGACCAGCTCCTGTCCCATGAGGCCGTTTTGGTCGGAGTGAGTTCACCCTACTTGGAGCCCGGAGTAACACATCGCGATGTGGCAGAAGCGCTACAACACTTACTCGGACCACGGCGGATCTCCGTGACGCATATCATAGAGCAGGGCCTGTGGGTCTCGGCGCGTTTAGTCTTCCATCTTAAAAACCCATCAAATGGTCTTGATTTCGATGCCCCAGCTCAAATATTCGCCAAAGTGGAAAATGAAAGGTTCACCGAGTTTTACTCAACGATGGATTACCTCGAACTAATCCAAAACTTGGGATTAGTTCCCGACGACACCTTTTACATCCTTCTAACAAAGCACAAACTCACATGGCAGTGAACCAGGTCTCTGTGACTGTTTTGCAGGCCGCAGAATTGGTCAGGCCAGCGAGGCGCTGTTCTCCCTGATGGGATGAACTCGTACTTCGATCTTCCTGGCTGGTTTTGTCACATGAACTCGGCGGCGGTTGCCGAAGTGCTGACATCAGCGTTATCGAATTGTTTGGCTGGGAGAAAGGGCAGGTCGAGATCCAGGTCGGCGTTGTCCGTCGGCGCTTCTTCGTGCCCAGGCCCAAGTTTAAGAGCTACGCCGAACTCAACGCCTGGCTCGAGGACCGCTGCGTTGCTTGGTCCAAATCTCATCCGCATTAGGGGCTTCGAGACCGCACGATCTGGGAGATCTTCGAGGGCGAGTGGGCGAGTCTGGTGCCATATGTCGGCCCCTTTGATGGATTCCACGCTATTCCGGCATCAGTCTCGAAGACCTGTCTCGTCCGGTTAGACAAGAACCGCTACTCGGTGGATGGCCGCGCCGTCGGTCGGCCAGTCGAGATCCGCGCCTATGCCGAGCGGGTCGAGTTCTGGCAAGACGGCAAGATCATAGGGCGGAATGAACGAGCCTTCAGCACTTGTTCTTCCGGGATGAGGCCTCAGCTCCCGTGACGGTGTCTTTCGACATCATTTTGAAAAACAACAAAAATATTGAGCCTATTCTTTCGGGGTTCATGAGGTGTTGGCGTCGGGCGCTATAAAAAGGAGATGTCACTTGCATACTATAGGGGAGTATGCTATCTAATCGTTCAAGGAGTGAGAGACGCTTCAATCCCCGCTGATGACATCAGCCCGGAAAGCGCACTTCAGCATGTTCGCATGCTCCCAAAGGTTCCGTTTCAACCAACAAGGAATACGAAAATGAAGTCACGTGCCGCCGTAGCCTTTGAAGCAGGTAAACCGCTTGAAATCGTAGAAATCGATGTCGCGCCTCCCCGGAAGGGCGAGGTCCTCATTAAAGTTTCCCACACCGGTGTTTGCCACACTGATGCGTTCACTTTGTCCGGCAATGATCCGGAGGGGATTTTCCCTGTGGTTCTGGGCCATGAGGGCGCTGGTGTCGTAGTCGAGGTGGGTGAAGGAGTCACGAGCGTCAAGCCAGGCGACCACGTCATCCCGCTCTATACCGCTGAATGCGGTGAGTGTGAGTTCTGCAAGTCCGGTAAGACCAATCTCTGCGTCGCGGTACGCGCGACCCAAGGTAAGGGCTTGATGCCTGACGGAACCACCCGCTTCTCGTATAATGGTCAGCCCCTCTTTCACTATATGGGTTGCTCGACATTCTCTGAGTACACGGTTGTGGCAGAGGTTTCCCTTGCCAAGATCAACCCCGAAGCCAACCATGAGCATGTATGTCTGCTCGGGTGCGGCGTGACCACCGGTATCGGCGCTGTTCACAATACCGCCAAAGTGCAGCCGGGCGACTCCGTTGCCGTCTTTGGTCTCGGAGGTATCGGCCTTGCCGCCATTCAGGGGGCGCGCCAGGCGAAAGCTGGGCGCATTATCGCAATCGATACCAACCCGGACAAGTTCGAGTTGGCACGTCAGTTCGGGGCCACCGAATGCATCAACCCGAAAGACTACGAAAAGCCGATTCAAGAAGTCCTCATTGAAATGACGGGTTGGGGTATTGACCATACCTTCGAGTGTATCGGCAACGTCCACGTCATGCGGGCTGCCTTGGAGGCGGCTCACCGCGGCTGGGGTCAATCGATCGTCATTGGGGTCGCTGGCGCTGGCCAGGAAATCTCGACGCGGCCATTCCAGTTGGTCACCGGCCGTGTGTGGAAGGGCTCTGCTTTCGGGGGGGTCAAAGGACGGAGTCAGCTGCCGGGCATGGTCGAAGACGCCATGAAAGGTGAAATCGACCTGGCACCCTTTGTCACCCACACCATGGGCATCGAAGACATCAACGAAGCCTTCGATCTGATGCACCAAGGCAAATCGATCCGCACGGTGATCCGCTACTAATCAGCGGGTTGCAATCTTTACTATCAACACCAAACATCAAGGAAGTTCTCTATGGCTAATCCCGTAATCTCTGGTGACGGCATCTTCTCGCACGTCTTTCTCGGCGCCGCCGACATGGAAAAGTCGGTCGCCTTCTACGACGCGGCACTGGGTGCGCTAGGTATCAGCAACCTCGGTCCTTTCGGTAACGGATGGAACTTGTATGGTCGCGACAAGCCGGCCTTCCTCATCGCGCGACCGGGCAACGGCGATGAGCCCTCCAGCAACGGCGCTACCGTAGGTTTTGCTGCGGCCTCTCCGGCCGAAGTGGATGCGTTCCACGCTGCAGGCCTGAAGGCTGGGGGCACCGATGAAGGTAAGCCCGGTCCCCGGGATCACCTGCCGGGCGCCTATGCAGCATACCTGCGTGATCCGGCGGGCAACAAGATCTGCGCGTACGCTTTCGTTTGAAGAACGGAAGATCACAGCGATACCTGCTGACCAATGAGTAATTGTCGCCGACGCTGAAAGAAGCGTCGGCGACGCTCCCCCCCTGAAGTCAAACCACAGGGCATCTAATGAGATGCCACTCCTTCCTGTGGTCGTCAGAGCAAGGAAACCAACATGGAACGTGTCGAACATCACGCCAGCTTCGGCGGTTGGCAGGACGTCTATCAACATGACTCGATTAGCCTGGGGTGTTCGATGAGGTTCGGCGTCTACCTACCGCCACAAGTTGAAGACGGCAAAGCGCCGGTGCTGTACTGGCTATCCGGTCTAACCTGCACCGAACAGAATTTTATTACCAAGGCCTCCGCGCAGCGGTTCGCGGCCGAGCATGGTATTATCCTTGTCGCTCCAGACACCAGCCCGAGAGGCGAAGGTGTCGCTGACGATGAAGCGTATGATCTGGGGCAGGGTGCTGGCTTTTACCTGAATGCATCGCAGGCGCCGTGGAGTTCGCACTTCAAAATGTACGATTACGTGGTTGATGAATTGCCCGCGCTAATCGAAAGCTCCCTCCCTGCGACTGATCGGAGATCTATCTCTGGTCACTCGATGGGTGGGCACGGTGCATTGACGATAGCGCTGAAGAACCCCGGTCGCTACAAAAGCGTTTCTGCGTTTTCCCCCATCGTTGCTCCAACTCAAGTGCCATGGGGCAAGAAGGCCTTTGCAGCCTATCTTGGCAACGACCCCGAGGCCTGGAAACAGTACGATACGGTCGAACTGATAAAAACCGCGCAGGAGCGCCTCCCCATCTTGGTAGATCAAGGTGGAGACGATGAGTTCCTGGCCGTTCAACTCCGCCCCAACCTGCTCAAGGCTGCTTGTGATGAGGTTGGCCATCCGCTGACTCTTAATCAGCGGGCGGGCTACGACCACAGCTACTACTTTATCGAGAGTTTTATAGGCGACCATCTCGCCCACCATGCTGAAGCATTGTCTTGAGCAAAAACCGGAGTAGAGAACATGCGACAGGACACAAGCAACGATAGCCAGCTGGGACCGTCGGGTGGTCATTCCACAGAGGCTAAGTCGGATTACTCCAACGCGCGTCCACGCGTTGTGGTGGTCGGCGCAGGATTTGGTGGCCTTGAAGTTGTGCAGAGCCTAGCCAAGAAGGGGGCAGATGTGACGATCATTGATCGGCGCAATCATCACCTGTTCCAGCCCTTGTTGTACCAGGTGGCAAGCGCTTCGCTTTCGACTTCGGAAATTGCCTGGCCTATTCGCGCTTTGTTCAGCAAACGCAAGGACGTACGAACGCTCCTTGCCGAAGTGGACGGGGTCGATGCCCAGACGCAGAGCGTCTTGCTCACTGATGGAACGACCATACCCTACGATATCCTCGTACTGGCCACCGGAGCTCGGCATTCCTACTTTGGCAATGATGCTTGGGAGCCCTACGCGCCCGGGCTGAAGTCCCTTGAGGATGCAGTGACGATACGTCGACGCGTATTGCTCGCATTCGAGAAGGCCGAGCGTGAGCCAGACCCCGCTCGCCGGGCTGCCTTGCAAACCTTTGTCGTGATCGGCGGTGGCCCGACAGGGGTTGAGCTGGCCGGTACAATCGCGGAACTCGCCCACTTGACCTTGAAGCAAGACTTCCGGTCTATCGATCCGGATGCGACCAAGGTTATATTGATTGAGGCTGGTCCACGTCTCTTGCCTGTCTTTACGGAGAAGCTCTCAGATTACACTCGTAAAGCTCTCAAGAAACTTGGCGTTGAGATCCGACTCGGGAAACCCGTGACAGAATGTTCTTCAGAGGGAGTTACGGTCGACGGCAAGCACCTCCCAGCTGAAACAATACTCTGGGCCGCAGGCGTTCAGGCATCGCCAGCAGCTCGATGGCTAAATACCGAAGCTGATCGTGCAGGACGTGCTATTGTCGGCCCCGACCTCACAATCCCGGACAATCCGAACATCTTTGTGATCGGAGACACTGCAGCGGCAACAGGTGAAGATGGGAAAACCGTGCCGGGATTGGCACCAGCTGCCAAACAGCAAGGCCAATACGTTGCCGATCTAATCAGCCGGCGCATAAAGCAGAAAAAGCCACCCGCGCCGTTCCGTTATCGCCACCAAGGCAACCTCGCCACCATCGGTCGACGCCTAGCGGTTGTCGACATGGGGCGTCTCAAGTTGCGCGGGACATTCGCTTGGTGGATGTGGAAGTTGATCCATATTTACTTTCTTATTGGCGTACAGAACAGGCTCAGCGTAGCCTTAAGTTGGACATGGACGCATAGCATCGGCTACCGAAGCTCCCGTCTCATAACTTACGCCGACCAGAAGGCAGACACAGATATCAAACAATAGAAGCGGAGGGAAATAGCGTGAGCATGAATGGCAACGTCGGCGAGGTTCGAACCAGGGTCTACGGAATGGAATCTCATGAAGATAGGCTTGTGGCTGTCGAGGAAGTCCATGCTCGCCCTTTTCCTATTGTACAGGCTTCCAGCGCCCTGACCCAATTGGCCTTCATGAACGAAGGAAATCTCGAGAAAGATCGAGCTACACTAGCAGAAATTTCTCGTCGTTTGGGAACTGAAAATCCAGACCACGAAACTCCCCATCACGGACTAACGTGGAATCAAAGCGGGCTTCATTGCGAAAAACACACCGAGTTTTCGACCTATCTTTGGAGTGCACCAATCGATGAAAAAACCGGAAAACTGAAGGGGCAAGATCCTTTCAAGATGGGATTTAAAGCGCCCGGCCCTGTCGTTTGTGGCATTCGCCTCGATGTTTTGCCTTGGTCTGAAGAGAACGCGAAACTTATTGAAACCTTTAATCCGACAAGTCGCTGCCACTCTTTGGTCGAAGAGGGCATGGCGGATATTGTCACAGATTTCCAGCAAGATCGGGACGGTCTTACTCGAATGTTGATCCTAGATCATGGCCTATCACCTTCGAGACTTGGAGCGTTGGCCCAACGGTTGTTGGAGATCGAAACATACCGCACTCTTTCTCTTTTGGGCATCCCTATGAGCAGAGAAATCACTCCTCGATTGCGTCGTATGGAGAAGCGCCTTTCTACCGTAACTGCCGAGATGCGTCTTTCGGCACGTCAAAAGAGTGAAGAACTGTTGTCGGAACTCACGGATCTGTCAGCCGAACTTGAGGCTGAAACAGCTGCGAGCCTCTATCGGTTTGGCGCAAGCAAAGCGTATTACGAAATTGTAGAAGAAAGGTTGACCGCCTTGGGCGAAACCTTTGTACCTGGATGCTATAGATGGCGTAACTTCCTGCATCGTCGCATTGCACCGGCAATGCGCGCTTGCCGCTCGGTAGAAGAGAGGCAGGCAAACCTATCCGACAAACTGGCGCGCACGACTTCACTACTTCGCTCTTGGATAGATGTACAACTTGAGCGCCAGAATGGCGACCTCTTAGCCTCAATGAACGAAAGAGTGAGACTGCAGTTAAGGTTGCAACAAACTGTAGAGGGTTTGTCCGTGGCGGCGATTTCCTACTATGTAATCGGCCTCCTCGCCTATTTCATTAAGGGGATACCGGGACTATACAGCATCGTAGCCCCGGAATTGGCAATCACTGCGTTTGTGCCCGTTATAGTCATAGCTATTTGGTGGACTGTAAGACGCATTCAAAAATCGCACAGCGAACACAATCAAGATCATTAAGATATACTTGTGTCAGTGCAAAACCGTCTTCTTGATCACCTTAACTAGCTGTTGCACAATCTGGATATATTGGCGTGTTTTTTAGTCATGCGTGCTGATATGAGGTACAAAGAAAATGATCAACAAAACAGGGGGGAAATCAAACTCTAAACGACCGCAACTGTGAACTTGACAATGCTTTCACACTTGTTCGCGGAACTGGAACCTTCAAAAAGTGTGGCAATAGCCAGCGTCAATGAACCGGCATTCTGCTTCTTGAGATTGTTGATTTTCGCTTCTCAATTCGGCGGGTTCAAGTCAAGCGTAGTCGAGGAAGTTCCGATGCGGTAAACTGTACAGCGTGGCGCTGCTCATGCCATGTTCGCAGCACCGCACGGCGGCAGGCACACCGCCCTCCATCTGGCGCAGGGCGCCCATGATCCGGGCCTCTGTGAAACGTGTCTTCTTCATCGGAATCTCCTCGTTCCTCCTGACGAGAAAATTCTACTTGCGCACCCCCTAAGGATCGAGGGGATTACCCCCGGGGCACGGAGCACAGGCCAAAAGCCTCCCGGTATGCGCATACCGGACCAGCCCAGCGGTTCTGGAGATTAAACGCTCATTCCGCTTGAGGTGGAAGATGCAGAACGGCGTTCCGGCCAATGCGCGTTAGGCGGCGACAGGGGATTTTTCTCTTCCTAGCCATTGATTTCCGGAGCCCGCGAAAACACCTAGTGCTCCTAGTTCAAAGGAGTTGCCAGAATGCTCAAGTCCATCGTCACCGCCACATTTCTCTTCGCCGCATTCAACGGCGGGCTTTCCGGTGCGGTTGCCGCGCAGGAGGTCCAAACCCTGCGCGTCGGAATGTCGGGCGGCTATTTCCCCTTCACCTTCGTCAAGCAGGATGTGCTGCAAGGCTTCGAGGTCGACGTGATGAACGCCGTTGCCGAGGAAGCGGGCCTCGACGTCGAGTTCGAAACCATGTCCTTCTCCGGTCTCGTCGGCGCGCTCGATGCGGGCCGCATCGACACGATTGCCAACCAGATCACCATCACCCCCGAGCGCGAGGCGAAGTTCGCCTTCACCGAGCCCTACGTTTACGACGGCGCACAGGTGGTGGTGCGCGAAGGCAATGAAGAGGTTACCGGAGTTGAGGATCTGCGCGGCCGCATCGTAGCGGTGAATCTCGGCTCGAACTTCGAGCAGCTGCTGCGCGAGCTGCCCTTTGCTGACGAGGTCGAGATCAAGACCTACGAATCCAACATCGCGCAGGACACCGCGCTGGGGCGCGTCGACGCTTTTGTGATGGACCGCGTTTCTTCGGCGCAGCTGATCCAGGAAAGCCCGCTGCCGCTGGCGCTGGCCGGCAAACCCTTCTCCGAGATCCGCAACGCGCTGCCCTTCCGCAACGACGAGGCCGGCATTGCGCAACGCGACCAGGTCGATGCGGCACTGACCACCCTGCGCGAAAACGGCACGCTGGCCGAGATCTCGCAAAAGTGGTTCGGCACCGATATCACCAGTCCGGAGTAAGACGATGCAGGGACTGGACCTCGATTACATGCTGGGGCTGGTGCCCGTTATCCTGGGCTATGTCCCGCTGACGCTCGGCATGGCGGCAGCGGGGATGGTGCTTGCGCTCATCCTCGCGTCGCTGCTGGCGGTCGAGCGGGTGTTTCGCATCCGCTGGCTCGACTGGGCGGTGGTGCTCTTCATCAGCTTCTTCCGCGGCACGCCGCTCTTGGTGCAGCTGTTCCTCTTCTACTACGGCCTGCCGCAGGTGCTGAGTTTCCTGACCAGCATCGATGGGATCACCGCGGCAATCATGGGCCTGACGCTGCATTTCTCGGCTTATATGGCCGAGACGATCCGCGCCGCCATTATCGGCGTCGACCGCAGCCAGTGGGAGGCGTCCCAGTCGGTCGGCATGACGCAGCTGCAGATGATGCAGCGGATCATCCTGCCGCAGGCGACGCGCGTCGCCGCGCCGACGCTGGTCAACTACTTCATCGACATGATCAAGGGCACCTCGCTGGCCTTCGCCCTCGGCGTGACCGAGATGATGGGCGCAGCGCAGAAGGAGGCTGCGGGCAGCTTCCTCTACTTCGAGGCCTTCCTCGTCGTGGCGCTGATCTACTGGGCCATGGTCGAGCTGCTGAGCCAGGGCCAGAAACGGCTCGAAACCCACCTGAACAAGGCATATGCACGATGATCTCTATCCGAGGCCTCAGCAAAAGTTTCAACGGCACGGCGGTGCTCAACGGCATCGACCTCGACATTGCCCCGGGTGAGCGGGTGGTGATCATCGGCCCCTCGGGGACCGGCAAATCAACGCTTCTGCGCTGCCTCAACTTCCTCGACCAGCCCGACGCAGGGCGGATCACCATCGGCGATGTGGCGCTGGATACCGCCCGCGCATCGCGGGCCGATATCCTGGCTCTGCGCCGGCGCTCCGCCTTTGTGTTCCAGAATTACGCGCTTTTTGCCAACAAGACCGCGCAGGAAAACATCATGGAAGCGCTGGTCACCGTACAGGGCCGCTCCAAAGCGGAGGCCGCCGCACGCGCACTTGAGGTGCTGGCCGAGACCGGTTTGGCGGACAAGGCAAGCAGCTATCCGGCGAGCTTGTCGGGGGGGCAGCAGCAGCGAGTCGGGATCGGCCGGGCCATGGCCATTGGCTCCGAACTGATGCTGTTCGACGAGCCGACCTCAGCGCTTGATCCCGAGTGGGTCGGCGAGGTGCTGGACCTGATGCGCCGCGTTGCGGAGCGCAAGCAAACAATGCTCATCGTCACCCATGAGATGCAGTTCGCCCGCGAGATCGCTGACCGGGTGATATTCATGCACGGCGGCAAGATCGTCGAGGAAGGCGCGCCGGAGCAAATATTCGGCGCACCAAAGGACGTGCGGCTCCAGCGGTTCCTGAGCCGGCTGTCGCGCTGATTGGGGGGCAGCGGGTACACACAAATGTAAACACCATTCAGAAATGTCACCAAGAGGCGTGACGTGAGCAAGGCTTAACAGCCCGTAGACCCCACATATCGAAGGGCTGAAAAGCCTTGCGGGGCTCAGGTCATAGACCGAGCTTTCGCCGCTCTTTCTTATTGTAGAATGCTTTGATGCCTTCTTCGTGCAGGACCTCTTCAAAGGCGCGCCAGGCGAGGCCATCACCGAAGAAGGGCGGGTTATCGGAAACCGTCAACGTGCCGAACTGGTTCTCCACGGACAGGATCCAGCCGGGATTGATGCTGGTTCGGTAGATCTCAACATCGAGATGATGCCCGCTGTGAACTCAATGTAAACACCATTCAGAAATGTCACCGGCTGCGCAAAACAGAAACGTCACCAAGAGGCGTGACGTGAGCAAGGCTTAGCAGCCCGTAGACCCCACATATCGAAGGGCTGAAAAGCCTTGCGGGGCTCAGGTCATAGACCGAGCTTTCGCCGCTCTTTCTTATTGTAGAATGCTTTGATGCCTTCTTCGTGCAGGATCTCTTCAAAGGCGCGCCAGGCGAGGCCATCACCGAAGAAGGGCGGGTTATCGGAAACCGTCAACGTGCCGAACTGGTTCTCCACGGACAGGATCCAGCCGGGATTGATGCTGGTTCGGTAGATCTCAACATCGAGATGATGCCCGTCGATGACGACGGATTGCGTGTAATCGGAGAAGATGATCTCTGGGTCGTCGTCGGCAGTCATGCCTTCATTCTTGGGCCTATTCTGCCGCGTGCACAATCTTCTTCTTGGCCCGCGACCCTGACGGCCGGCCTGGTCTCCGGCCATTCGGCTTATAACCCATCTTCTCTGAGTTCGTCCGCACCTTGGGCTTGGGCGGGGCTTTCTCCTGCATCTCTTTGACATGAGCCAGAACAGCACTGAGCCGTTTGTTCTCGGTGACGGCAGCATGGGTGACGCGCTGGTCCATATCAAAGACTCTGTAGGGCAGGGATTGGCCTTTCCACCGCACCTCAAGCCGGCCATCCGCAAAGGCATAGGTATCCACATATTTGCCGACCAGAGCGCGTGACAGCTCGTTTTCCTCCAGCATGATCCGCTTGCGGTCATAGGAAAATGTGAGCTGCTTTCCGACATATCGGTTCTCACGCCAGCACAGCACTTCCGCCAAACGGTCCGGTTCCACATTCAGCGCCCGGTGCAGGTTATCCGGTTTGGCCGGGGCCTTGGAAAACTTGGCGTTGAAGCGGGCCTTGAAGCCTTCCAGAAAGGCGTTTCCGGCCTCCATATTCGAAACACCTGCCAGTCTCAGCTCTTTGACAAGCCGGTCCTGAAGCGTGCGGTTCGCCCGTTCAACCCGGCCTTTGGCCTGAGAGCTGTTTGCGCAGAGGATCTCGATGTTCAGCTCGTTCAGCGCGCGCCCGAACTGGGTCATGCCTGCGCCGTTCTTGGCATCGGTTTTGGACACTCGGAATACCGAATGCTTGTCGCTGTAAAAGGCCACCGGACGGCCATGCTGAACCAGATAACTTTCCAGCGCCTCGAAATAGCTGAACGTACTTTCCGACTTCACAAAACGCAGCTCCATCAAGGTGCTGGTGGCATCATCAATGAAGACGAGCAGGGTGCAGGGCAGCGCGCGATCCTCAAACCAGCGGTGATCGGAACCGTCGATCTGGATCAGCTCGCCATAACATTCCCGGCGCAAACGCGGCTGGTGAAATGTCCGGCGCTGTTTGCGCGACAGCCAAATGCCGTCTTCGATCATCCATTTGCGCAAGGTCTCACGAGACACTTTGAACCCGTGATTCTTGGTCAGCATCTCAGCCGCCAGTGTCGGGCCGAAATCCGGGTAATTCTCTTTGATCAGGCTCAGAGCATAGTCGCGCTTCGCTTTGTGGATCCGGTTGTTCGGAGGCTTGCCGCGCGCCTTGTGACGGATCGCGGATGCGCCGTCCTGGCGGTATCGCTTCAGCAGCCGGAATACCTGCCGCCGTGTCAGATCCAGCAGGTTCGCCGCATTCTCAACCGTCAGCCGGCCGTCATCGACCTGTGCCAAAACCTCCACGCGGTTCAACTCGCGCTCGCTCATCATCACCCATCCCATGCCCGATCTCTCTGCCTGTTCTCATTGCAGGCGAGAGTGACACTTCTTGTCTTAGGCTGATCCTTGGCTTCCATGCGATAAGGGAGCCGCTGACCGGCACCTCAAATATGCCGGACAGCGGCGGGGGACGGATCGGGACATTTCAGGTCGCGCAAGGACCGAAAAGCAGTGTGATCGCCCCCGTCTTTTCTATCGACCTGAACGGATACAGGGGCGCAAAGCCCGCATGACAAGACGAGGTGAGGAAAAGACAGATGAACGATACCATTGGGATCGACGTGTCGAAAGACTGGCTTGACGCATTTAGCAAGACGCGCGCTGAATACAGGCGGTTCGCCAATGATGGTAAAGGCCTACGCGCGCTTCATCGATGGATAGAAATTGGCAACGCCAGTTTGGTCGTGTTCGAGGCATCGGGCGTCTACCATCGGCGTCTGGAGAACAGCCTTTCCAGAGAGATTTTCCCTTATTGCAAGATCAATCCTCGGCAGGCCCGCCGATTTGCCGAAGCGACGGGGAAAATTGCGAAGACTGATAAGGTCGATGCAGCGGTTTTGGCCAAGATGGGTGCCGTTCTGGAGCTTAAGCCGCAAGCACCCAAAGCCGAATATCTCAATACTCTCAGAGAGATGATGACGGCCAGACGCGGTTTGATCAAGGATCGCGTCACAGTGCGTACGCGGATGCAGACAACCACTCAGAAACTGCTGAAGCGTCACCTGAAAGAGCGGCTGGCTCAAGTTGAGAAACATCTCGAACAGATCGACCAAGCCATCCTGGATCTTGTTGCGCAGGACGAAGAATTAACCGCGCGCTTCGACATCCTGACAAGCATCCCCGGCATCTCAACGGTCACAGCTTTTTCAATGCTAATCGAAATGCCAGAACTGGGAGAGATGACTGGGAAACAGGCCGCATGTCTCGCTGGTTTGGCTCCGATCTCACGCCAATCGGGCAAATGGCAGGGCAAGGAACGTATTCAAGGTGGGCGGGCATTCTTCCGCCGCGCCATGTACATGCCAGCACTCTGTGTCATCCGCCACGATCTGAGCGCAAAACGAAAATACGATCAGCTGGTGAAAGCTGGAAAACCGCCAAAAGTTGCGTTGACAGCTATCATGAGGAAGCTTGTCGTCATGGCGAACGCGCTTCTCCGCGACGGGCGAATTTGGTCAGAGAAAAACGCTTGATCAACACGGATACTGCTTTGCGGCTACACTCAAAAACCGCGTAATCCGGCTTATGTTAAATAAGGCAGTCTATCTGACCTAAATTGCGCCTGCTATGCGTGCGGCTGACTGATGCAGTATTGCCGGTACGCATCGTGCTCCGCGCCTTTGACCAGCGCCGGTTCCCAGCCTTTTGCAGGGTCATAGACGCGCATGGTCATCAGGGACCGCGTTGCACGAATAGCGATCGGGCCGCATTTGCCCCTTTCCCCGGTTCGTTATGCGACACGCTCATAGGCTGCACGACCGAGACGGGTCATGCGGTTGAGGGCGTTGACAGCGATGCGGGCTTCGGTTGTCTGAGTCTCCATGGTGCGGCTGCGCAGTTCCGGTCCGATGACCTATTTGTAGCGCCCGATCTGGGCCTCGCCGCGCGATCTCTGACCATATCCGGTGGCCCTCTGCCATGCCATTCGGCCAGTTTCGGTTATCATGTCGAGATGGGCGTTGCGTGCCTGGCAATCTCCGGGAACGGCGTTCTTCGGCGGCGGAATGATCAACTCGACATCCGGACCAAACGCGTGCCGGATTGTCGCGGCGGTTGGTACACCATCATAAGCTCCGTATCCGATGAAACGGCGCACCGGACCGGATACCTCGGCAAGAAGGGCGGGCAGAGCGCCGGTGTCCCCGACATGCTGGGGTGTCAGGCAGGACGCCACAAGCTCGCCGCTCTCCGGATCGAAGCCGATATGCTGTTTGCGCCATATCTTGCGGGCCTTCGGCAGCCCGTGCTTCTCCCGCATCCACTCGCGGCCACCGTGGACACGCAGCCCTGTGCTGTCCACAACCAGCGCGATCGGACCACTGGCTGTCCGGGTGTCGGGCGCGATCTGAAGCGATGGCGCACGCCGGCAAAGCGTCGAAAAATCCGGCACGGGGAGGTCCGTCTGCATGAGCGGCAGCGGACTGCGGACAAAGCCCTGCGTTTGGCGAAGCGGCAAGCCGAACACGGCGCGCAGGGTCAAGCAGGTCTCGATCGCCAGATCAGGATATCGTTGTTGACCACCGCGCTTGCCAGAGCGCGCTGCGCCCCACCGGGACACCGCGTCTTCGCTGAACCAGACCGTTACGTCACCACGCTGGCGGAGCGCCTCGTTGTATTCGGCCCAGTTCGTCACACGGTACTTTGCCTTCGCAAACTTATCCCGCCGCGACGCGTTGAATTTGAAAGGCATACCAGCATCCCGCAGTCAAATCGAAGGACCAGCTACGCATCGGAAACGATTTGTGCAACACGCTCATTTCGGAGCTGTTTTCATAGGTATACAGGGTCATTTAGCCAGACATATGAAAACGCGTTCCGGCAGCTTGCTGCGTTATCTGTGGGTCTTTAATGCTGTAACTGCCCTCTGGACCCTTTAGCCCGCGACCTCAGACCTTGCGGATGTGATACCGCTTGATCTTGCGATAAAGCGTTGGCCGCGAGATCCCCAGAACCTGAGCCACCTTGGTCAGGTTGCCGTTCTCCGCAGTGATCGCCCGGCGAATGGCGCTGGCCTCGATGCTTTCCAAGTCACCGGAATGGCCGCCGAGGATGTGCTCCAGCGAATCCTCGGTGCCATCATCGAAATCGTCCTGAATCTCCGGTGGCAGGTCCCGCTCAGTCACGAAACCACCCGACTTCATAAGGTAGAAGCGCTGGACGACATTTCTTAGCTCCCGGACGTTGCCGGGCCACTGGTATTGCAGCATCAATTCCATCGCCCGCTCGGCAAAGGTCATCGGCGGGCGTCCGGTTTCTTCGGCATATTTCTTTGAGAAATGGTCGAGCAACGCGACGATGTCGTTGCCGCGTTCGCGCAAGGGGGGCACCTCGATGGTCATCACCCCGATCCGGTAGAACAGGTCGCGGCGGAAATTGCCCTTCTCGATCTCCTGGCGCAGGTCGCGGTTGGTCATCGAAACCAACCGGACATCGACCGGGCGCCGCTTGTTGTCACCCATTCGGTAAATCGCCCGCTGTTCGAGCGCCCTGAGCAGGTAGGGCTGCAATTCGATCGGCATGTCGCCAATCTCGTCGAGGCAGAGCACCCCGTTGTTGGCCTGTTCGAACCTCCCGGCGCGCCCGCCCCGGACGGCGCCGGTAAAGGCGCCCTCCGAATAGCCGAACAGTTCCGCGCCGATCAGATCGCTGGAAATGGCAGCGCAGTTAACCGGCACGTAGGGCGCTTTGTTATCCGGTATGCGGCTGTGGATCAGGCGCGCGAACAATTCTTTGCCGACCCCGGTTTCACCTTGAATCAGCACCGAAACATTGGCCAGCGCCGCGCGTTCGGCCAGGCCGATGGCATCCGCCATCTTCGGCGACGACCCGATGATCTGGATCTCGCCCTCGGCCACATTGACCCGCGGCTTGATGGTGCAGGTTGCTCCAGCCTTACGCTGCATCTTGCCCTTGTCCTTGAGAAACAGGGCGGCGCCGCGAAAGACGCCTTCCAGCTTGAGCCGTTCGATGCCTTCCGCCTTAACGTTACGAGGCAAGAGCTTGGGAATGTCCTGGTCTGACAGGCCTTCGAGTTTCGGCAACAGCTTGTGGCCGACCGACAATTCCTTGGTCCGGCGCTGCGGATCATCGTCCAGCCCTCGGCGGAACAGCACTCGGCCTGACTGATCGACCAGCACCACGCTGTCATGCGCGCGGCTGTAATCCGACATCAGGAAGGCCTCCAGCAATTGCGTGCGTTCAACCTGTTTCTGTTCTGCCAGCGCAATCTCGATCTCGCGCGCCGCCGCCAGGACCAGCGCCACATTGTGCTGGCGAAAAATCTGCGGCGGACCGGACAGATCCACGACACCGATCACGTTCTGGGTGAGGGGGTCGAAGATCGGCGCACCCGCGCAGGTCCAAGCCTGTACGCCTTCGGCAAAATGCTCGGAGGCGTGCACGTAAGAGGGTTTGCCGGTCTTAAGAGCCGTGCCGATGCCGTTGGTGCCGATGGTGCGCTCGCTCCAGTCGCCGCCAAGTTGCAAATGGATTTCCTGGCCCTCGTCCAGTACGTGTTCGTCACCGATGGCGTCGATGATCACCCCCTGGCTGTCAGCCAGGATCAGGATGGTGCGAGCCTCTTTCAGATGCGGCTCCAGCCGCTTGAAGGCCGCCGAGGCCGCCTGGCGGAGCGCGGAATTGCGTTCGCGGCGGAGAAACAACTGGCTTTGGTCGATCACCTTGCGCGATGCTTGGCTGCCGGCATCGACTCCCAACTCCCGGCTGCGCCGCCAGGAATTGAGGATCTCATCCCGTACGTTCGTCGGCATCCCGTTGCCATCCTTGTCGGAGGAGACAAATCTCTCCCAGGCCTTGCGGGTATCGCCTTCCGAATAGCTGGAGTTATCAGGCAATTGCTGCGCCCTCTCGCTTTTCTTAAGTGTCGTTGCGGGCCTGTACTAACGGCCCTGCAGGTATTCCATCCGGTCTATTACGAGAAAATTGCGCGGAAGGGTTCAATCGTCCTGCGGTACAAGCAAGGCTTCAATCGCCTCTGCAAGGGTGCGATCGTTAAAGGTGTCGGTCATCTCCACCCCGTCCAGATGCGCCAGCGCGGCGGCGGTGCCGCCCTCCAGCGGCGAGAAGAAACCGTTTTCCTTCGTCGCCAGCATAAATTTTTTCGATATGAAGTTGCCGCGGATCTCGCCCAGCATCTGCATCTGGCGGCCTGTCGACTTGTCGACCAGCACCACACGGTTGTTGAGGCTGACCTTGACATAAGGCTCGGGCACGTCGGATGTGACCCGCGCCTTCATGTCGTGAATGATCAGTCCGTCGGGCTTCGGCTCTTGTTTCCGGCGCTCCTGCTCTGCCTGCATCCGGCTGAATCCGCCATTGCTGATCTGATCCGCAAGTTTGCGTATCGTGCCAGCATTTTCCGACAGAAGACGCTTTGCCTTCACGTCTTCAAGACGCGGACCGTCGCGCTTTGAAAAAATATCCACCACTACTTTTCCTCCCGTGTAAAAATGTTAGCAGGCTGCGCAGCCAATTGCCAAAACTTTAGGATCGAATATGGCCGCAACAGGCTTTTTCTTGCGGTTTTTGGTTGTGTTCCGAGCATGTCTAGTGGGCGAAACGCGGTTCCGCGATCTGGGCATACATGGCAGACACAACCTGTCGGGGACCCGTGTCTGGCCCCCGACATACTCGCTAACAAACCAAATACGGTTTTCGTCTGATCCACCGTGTCAGGCGTCAGTTCAGTTCGAACCGATCAGCATTCATAACCTTGCTCCAAGCCGCTACGAAATCGGAGACGAAGAGGCCTTCATTGCCACGGCTGGCATAGACTTCCGCCAGCGCCCGAAGTTGCGAATTCGATCCGAATACAAGATCTACGCGCGACGCGGTCCATTTCTTGGCACCGCTGACGCGGTCGCAACCGTCAAAGACACGCTCGGCGCCGTTGACCGGCACCCATTCCGTCTCCATGTCCAGAATGTTGACGAAGAAGTCCGAGCTAAGCGCCCCGGGGTTCTTTGTCAGAACACCCGTATCCGTGCCTTTATGGGTTGCGCCTATGCTGCGCATCCCGCCGACTAGGACCGTCATCTCAGGAGCGCTGAGACCGAGAAGCTGGGCTTTGTCCACCAGAAGTGCCTCGGCCGGAACCGAATAGGCGGCTTTCTCGTAGTTGCGGAAACCGTCTGCAATTGGCTCCATCGGAACGAAGGACTCGGCATCGGTTTGGGCGGCGCTCGCATCGGTGCGACCCGGGGTGAACGGCAGGGTAACGTCGTGGCCTGCGGCTTTTGCCGCTTCTTCGACGGCCGCATTGCCCGCGAGAACGATAACATCTGCCAGAGACACTTTTTTCCCACCAGACGCGCCGCCGTTGAAAGCGCTGGTGATGCCAGACAGCACATCGAGAACGTGTGCCAGGCGATCCGGCTCGTTGACCTCCCAGTCCTTCTGCGGGGCAAGACGGATGCGCGCCCCATTGGCACCGCCGCGCTTGTCCGATCCGCGGAAACTGGAGGCCGAGGCCCAAGCCACCCAGACCATATCGGCGACCGATAGGCCGGAGCCCAGGATTTCCGCCTTCAGCGACGCGATATCCTTGTCGTCGATCAGCGGATGATCCACAACCGGGACCGGATCCTGCCAAATCAGTTCCTCGTCGGGCACCTCTTTACCCAGGTAGCAGGCTTTGGGCCCCATGTCGCGGTGGGTCAGCTTGAACCAAGCGCGGGCAAAGGCTTCGGCAAATTCCTCTGGGTTTTCGTGGAACCGTTTGGAGATCGGGCCATAGACCGGGTCCATCCGCATCGCCATGTCGGCAGTGGTCATCATCACCGGCACCTTGGAGACTGAGGCATCGACTTCCGGCGCGTGATCCTCGTCCGAAAGCCCCTTCGCGTGCCAGATATGCGCGCCGGCCGGGCTTTTTGTCAGTTCCCAGTCGTAGCCGAAGAGCACGTCGAAATAACCATTGTCCCATTTGGTCGGGTTCGGCGTCCAAGGGCCTTCGATGCCCGAGGTCGTGGTGTCCACGCCCTTGCCGGACTTGTGCGCGTTCTTCCAGCCGAATCCCATTTCGTGCAGCGGGCAAGCCTCGGGCTCTGGCCCGACCAGCGCCGGGTCCCCTGCGCCATGCGCCTTGCCGAAGGTGTGGCCGCCGGCGACCAGCGCCACGGTTTCCTCGTCATTCATCGCCATCCGGGCAAAGGTTTCGCGGATGTCACGACCCGAAGCGATGGGATCTGGGTTGCCGTCCGGGCCTTCGGGATTGACGTAGATCAGGCCCATTTGCACAGCAGCCAACGGGTTTTCAAGTTCGCGGTCCCCGGAATACCGGCTGTTCGGCTTGTCGGAGGTTGCCAGCCATTCCGCCTCGGCGCCCCAGTAGACGTCTTCCTCTGGCGCCCAGATATCCTCGCGCCCGCCAGCGAAGCCAAAGGTCTTGCCGCCCATGCTCTCGATGGCGACGTTGCCAGCGAGGATCATCAGGTCGGCCCAGGACAGGGCATTGCCGTATTTCTCCTTGATCGGCCAGAGCAGCCGGCGGGCCTTGTCAAGGTTGCCGTTGTCCGGCCAGGAATTGAGCGGCGCAAAACGCTGGTTGCCGGCCGAGGCCCCGCCGCGCCCATCGGCGGTGCGGTAGGTGCCTGCGCTATGCCAGGCCATGCGGATGAAGAACGGCCCGTAATGGCCGTAATCGGCGGGCCACCACTCCTTGCTGTCAGTCATCAGCGCGGTCAGGTCTGCTTTGACAGCACCCAGGTCGAGCGCCTTGAAGGCCTCTGCATATTTGAAGCCTTCGGGCATCGGGCTGGATACTGGCTGATGCTGATGCAGCACCGAAATATTCAGCTGGTTCGGCCACCAGTCGCGGTTGCTGCGCCCCGCCTTGTTTGTTGCGCCATGCATGACGGGGCATCCGCCCGCCTTCCTCATGTCATTTCCGTCCATCTTCGTCTCCCTGGTTTGGAAATTCTGTTTTGTATCGGTGTCTCAGCGCGGGGTCAGAGGTTCTGACGGCCAAGCTCCTCCGCGATGTACTCGGCTTGCCGGATCGCCAGCGCCACGATGGTCAGCGTCGGATTTTCTGCCGCACCGGTCGTGAACTGGCTGCCGTCTGAGACAAACAAGTTGGCGATGTCGTGACTCTGGCCATGGGCGTTGACCACCCCGTCGCGCGAGTTGGCCGACATACGGTTGGTGCCGAGGTTGTGAGTCGACGGATATGGCGGCGTCGGGAAGACGCGGGTCGCTCCGACCGCCTCGTAGACCGCCTTGCCTTGGCTGTAGGCATGATCGCGCATAGCAATGTCGTTGGGGTGATCGTCGAAATGCACGTTGGCCACCGGCAACCCGTACTGGTCGGTCACGCCAGTGTTGAGCGTGATGCAGTTTGTTTCCTGCGGCATGTCCTCACCCACGATCCACATGCCCGCCATGTTCTCGTAATGGTCGAGCGCAGTGGTGAACTCCCGCCCCCAGGCGCCGGGGTCGAGAAATGCCGCCATAAATGGTAAACCCAGTGCCAGAGTCTCTAGCTCGTATCCGCCGACGAAGCCCCGGGAGGGGTCGTTTATCGCCTCATCCTGGATGATCCCGGCCATTGTCGTGCCGCGCCACATGCGCACCGGCTGATCAAAGACCCCATAGACCGAGCCGGTCACATGCCGCATGTAGTTGCGCCCGACCTGGCCGGAACTGTTTGCCAGCCCGTCGGGGAACATTGGCGAGGCGGAATTGAGCAGGAGCCGAGGGCTTTCGATCGAGTTCCCTGCAACACAGACGACCCGCGCCTTCTGTTCCTGCTGGTTGCCTTCCGCATCGACATAGATGACGCCCGTGACCTTGCCGCGCTCATTGTGCTCGATCCGCAGAACATGGCAGCGTTCACGCACCTCAAGGTTGCCTGTCGCTTCACCGCGCGGAATGTCGGTATAGGCGGCAGACCACTTGGCCCCCCATTTGCAGCCCTGGAAACAGAACCCGGTTTGCTGGCAGGCCGGGCGCTCGTCGTAGTCGGCCGAGTTGATCGCCATCCGGCCCGTGTGGACCGCTTCATACCCCAGCGCCCGCGCGCCGTTCTCGAAGACCTTGAAGTTGTTGTTGCCCGGCAGCCCGGCACGTCCGCCCGTGCGCGTCACGCCCAGCTTGTTCTCAGCGCGGGTGTAGTAGCCGTCCATCTCCCGCGGGTCGATCGGCCAGTCGAGCAGGTTGGCCCCCGCGACATCGCCATAGGTGCTGCGCGCCTTCCATTCGTGGTCCTGGAAGCGCAGCGACGCCCCGGCCCAGTGGATGGTCGTACCGCCGACCGCCTTGACGATCCAGGCCGGCAGGCCCGAGAAGTCCTTCGACACCCGCCAATCACCGCTGGTGGTGCGCGGGTCGACCCAGGCAAGCTGGCCGAAGCTGTCCCATTCGTCGTTGAGGTAATCCTCGGGCAGGTAGCGCCCGCCAGCCTCCAGCGCGACGACGGAAACGCCTTTCTGGGCCAATTCGTTGGCCAGGACGCCGCCGCCGGCGCCGGTTCCGATCACGACAACAACGCTGTCGTCTGTCAGGTCAAATGGTGCGCTCATTGGTCAAGCCCCCTCAAAGCCAGTTGATGTCGTCGAAACCGCGGTCGATGTAGCCGCCTTCGGAGAAGCTCTCGCCCTCGTATCCGAAGATCGGCCAAACGGCTTTCTGGTTGTAGAGACCGGTCACTAGACCACCGCGGACCTTCTGGAAGAAGGCGGTGTCTGCGATACCGCGCAACAGATCGGCGCGGTCACGTTCCCACCCGATGTCGATGTAGCGGGCATAGCCCACGCCCCTGGCCGCATCGTTTAGCGCTGCGACACCGGCCTCAACCCCTTCGGCCGCCTCTGCGTTGTCATAGCCCTTAACCGCGATTGCATAGAACTGATCCCCAACCTGGTCGTGCGGATAGATATCGCGCGCCATTTGGATAAGCGTCGCCATAGTTTCGGGGTTGAGATGTTGGACCTCGAGCGCCCAATTGGAGGCACTGGCCTTGCCTGCGACGAAACCGGCGCCGATAACGAAGCCCGCACCGAAGAGCGCGCTTTGCGACAGCAACTGGCGGCGGGTCATGCCTTGCTTGCGTAGTGACATTGGGATCCTCCCTGTCTGATCTGGATTACCGGTAGCGTCCGGCCCGTTGCAGGATTTCGATCTCGTAACCGTCGGGGTCCTGAACGAAGAAGAAACGGGCGAGCGTTGCGCCCTCGTGTTTGAAATCGACGAGCTTGCGGGGCTTCAGCCCCTCTGCCTCGAACCTTGCGTGTTCCGCCACCACGTCGGGCACGCAGACCGCCAAGTGGCCATAGCCGTTGCCCGGGATGTAGGGCTCAGTCTGGCCCTTGTTGATCGTCAGTTCGAGTTCAAAGGCGGCCTCGTCATTGGACAGATAAACCAGCGTGAAGCCGTCGAAATCGAGACGTTCCGCCACGGTCAGTCCGAAGGCCCTGCGGTAAAAATCGACCGAGCGCTTTTCGTCCAGCACGCGGATCATGGAATGGATGGCTTTGGCCATGGTGTCCTCGGCATTGAAGGTGGTAGGGAGCCTCGCGGGCAGACGGGAAGGACGCAGGCCCGCGAGGCAAGGCGCGCAGGCGGCGCGCCTCGGGGAACCGGACTGCGTGTCAGGGTACGATCACGCCGCGTCCGGTGAACTTGCGATCCTTGAAGTCAGAAATCGCCTCGTTGATGTTGGCCAGTTTGTATTCGGTCTGGTGCATCGTGACCTTGCCGTCTGCGTTCATTTCCATCAGCTCGACCAATTCGACGAAGTCGCCCACAAGGCTGCCGCCGATCTTGATCTCGTTGGCGACAAGCTCCAGCGTCGGCACTTCGACCGTGCCGCCATAGCCCACCATGATCAGCTCGCCGCCCTGGCGCAGCAGCTTCCAGCAGATGTTCTCAGTGCCGTGCTCGCCGACGAAATCAATCGCCACATGCACCCCGCCGCCGGTCAGGTCCTTGACCTCGTCGATGAGGTTCGGCCCGCCGTCGAGCACGATGTCGGCCCCCAGCTCCTTGGCCAGCACCTGCGCCGCCGGTTCCCGGTCCACCGCGATAACCCGAGCGCCGCAGGTGTGCTTGAGCACCTGGAGCGCGATATGGCCCAGCCCGCCAATGCCCAAAAGCAGGACATAGCCGCCGGGATTGAGCAGTTTCGCGGCCTTCTTGGCGGCGCGGTAGGCGGTGATCCCGGCATCGGCCATCGGCGCGACGCTCAGCGGCGTGATGCCAGTGTTCAACTTGATGACCGAGCGTTCGTTGGTCTTGAAATACTCAGCAAAGCCGCCATCCAGCCCGAGACCAGGGAACTTGCCGTGGTCGCAGTACATGTCATGGCCATAGCGGCACTCCAGGCAGATGCCGCAGGCGTTAAACGGGTGGCAGATCACCGCGTCACCGGGTTTGACCGAGGTGACATTGCTGCCCACGTCCTCAACCCAACCAGCATTTTCATGGCCCATCACGTAGGGTAGCAGGTTGCCCTCGGTGTCCATGATGTCCTTCCAGACGCCTTCGATGATGTGCAGATCGGTGCGGCAAAGGCCCGCGGCGCCGACTTTGACGATCACCTCGTCCGGGGCCGTGATCGTGGGCGCGGCGACGTCTTCGATCTTCAACTCAACGTTCATGTCGGGGTCGTATTCGTATAGTCTCGCGGCTTTCATTGTTTATTTCCTTTTCTCGGGAGAGGCCGAAACGCCCGGCCTCTCGGGTATGAAACAGCGCTCAGGCGCGGCCCAGAAGCTCGGCGCCGCCACCGCGGGCGGGGCCTTCTGTCGGATCGGCCTCGCCTTCGTCGAGATCGCCGATCAGGGTTTCCGTGGTCAGGATCAGCGTCGCGACCGAGGCCGCGTTGACTAGCGCACTGGCAGGCACACGGGCGGGATCGACGATGCCAACCTCAAACATGTTGCCGTAGGTGCCGGCGGCGGCGTTGTAGCCGTGGCCCGACGGGCCCTCGGCCACGGCCTGCGCCACGGCGGCCACGTCGGCCCCGGCATTACGGGCAATGCGGCGGACCGGTTCGGTTAGGATCGAACGCACCAGTTGGATGCCCTTGGCCACGTCGCCGAGCGCGTCGAGCGTGTCGAGGCAGTCAGAGATCTGCGCTAGCGCCGTACCACCGCCTGCAACCACTCCATCCTCGGCGGCCGCCTGGACCGCACAAAGCGCGTCCTCGATCAGCTGGATCGTGCGCTTCTGCTCAACCGGGGTGAAACCGCCTGCATAGATGATTGCGCTGCCGCCCGTGAGTTTAGACAGCCGCTCGCGCAGCTTGTCCTTCTCGATGTTCGGCGGGGCCGCATCATGCTGGCGCTGGACCTGGTTGCGGCGGGCGGTAATCGCCTCCGGATCGCCCTCGCCACGCAGCACCGAGGTGCCGGAGGCATGTGAGCGGACCATTTCCGCCCCGCCCAGTTGGGCCAGCGTGACGTTCTCGATCTTCTTGCCGAGGTCGCGGGCCAGAACTTCACCCCCGGTCAGGATGGCAAGATCGTCCATCACCGCGGTGCGCCAATGGCCGTATTCCGGGGGATGCACGATCAGGAACTTACCGGCCCCGCCGTTGTCCAAGAGCTTTACCACCACTTCCGGTGCGATCTCTTCGGCGACGATCAACAGCGGGCGATTTTCGCCCTCGGCTAGCGAAATGGCGGTATCCAGCATCTCAGGCTTGAGGATCTTCTGGTCGGTCAGCAGGATCAACGGGTTGCGCAGCACCGCCTCCATATGCTCTCGGTCGGTGACCATGTGGTGCGAGATGTAGCCGCGCTCGAAGGACATGCCCTCGACCACTTCCATCGTCGTCTCGATGGTCACCCCGAAATCGGCCGAAATCACCCCGTCGCGACCCACGCGGCGATAGGCTTCGGCCACCAGTTCGCCAAGCTTGGGGTCGGTCGAGGACACGCGCGCCACGGCCTCTAGGTATTCCGGGTGATCGTCGCAGCTCAGCGAGGAGGCGTCGATCCCATCGATCACCCGCGCCACGGCCAGATCGATCCCCTTGCAGAGGTCCACCGGCTTAACGCCGTTGTCGGTCAGGTCCACGCCGCGCTGGATCAGCGCATTGGCCAGCACGATGGCGGTGGTGGTTCCGTCGCCGGCCACGTCATTGGTCTGCATTGAGACCTCGCGGACCACCTGCGCGCCCATGTTCTCGAACCGGTCGTTCAACTCGATCTCGGTGGCGATGCTGACCCCGTCGCGGGTGACCAGCGGCGTGCCGACCGGGCGGTCGACCATCGCGTTCAGACCCTTTGGGCCCAGCGTCGGCTCCACCGCCGCCGCCAGCCGCGCGACACCGCGGGCCAATGCATTGCGGGCAGTCTTGCCATGTATCATAAGTTTAGCCATATCTTCCTCCGTCGCCCCAGGCCGATACCTGGGCGCCTCCCTTTGAAGTTTCGGTTTGTCCGCGCCTTAGTCGGTCGCTGCGGCCTCTTCCCGAGGCGGCACGTGACCTGCAATGAAGTCGATGAGCTGCGGCCCATCGGGCCCGATCTCGACCTCCTTGTAGCGGGTCTTGGCGAGTCCCCGGCAGAGCGCGCCGTTGAACTCCATGTTGATCCGGGTGCTGCGCAGCCGTGTCAGATGATCGCTGAGATCCGCCACCGCGATCTCGTGCCCCTCCCACGTCGTGAAGGCGAGATCGTCGGGCTCGGTGGCCAGACCCTGCACCGCCAAGAGGTCGAGGTAGCGTGGCAGTTGCCGCAGCTCCTCTTCGCCGTTGAAAGTCACCTGTTGCAACTCGGCCAACGTCATCGTGACAATCTCGGAGGGCCTGTGACCCAGCGCCTGCAGGCCCAGCAGCACGGTTTCCTGCCGCCGGTCGAAGGCCTTGGCGAGGAAGGTCTCGACCACTTCGTCCAGCTTCGCGCCATCGCAGTACTCCGCGAAGATGTCGTGATAGGCGCGTCCGCTGTTTACACCCTCGTTGACCTTGTCGCCAAAGCAATGATCGTTCAGCTGCACCTCGGCCTCAATTACCCAGGGCAGCGATGTCACCTCCCTGCGAATGCCAAAGGCCATGAGGAAAGCGAAGTTGGGCGAACACCAATAGGTGGGCAGACGAAACTCGACCTTTACCGACTTGGCATCCTTGACTTCGATCCGCTCGATGAAACCCATGTCTGTCACAGGCTCATCCAGTTCCGGGTCGGTCACATTGTCGAGACAGTCCCAGACCTCGGTTTCCAGCTCTGCCTTGAGATTGGCCACCAGCATCGCCCTACTCCGCCGCGATCTGCACCGGAGCGCCGGCCAGCTCGGCCTTCTTGGCCGCCACATCGATGCCGTATAGCCTTGCCGCGTTCAGACCAAGGATCTTTTCCTTGATCTCGTCGGTCAGCTGCACCCCGCCGCGCTCGGCCGAGATGTCTTCGGGGATCTGGTAGTTCCAGAACTTCTCGACCAGCCACCCAGGCGTCCAGATCGCGTAGTCCGAGCCGAACAGCAGCTTGTCCTCGCCGACCCACCAGAGCAGTTCCGCCATGACTTCGCCGAAGTAGCGCGGGCGCGAATGGATGAAGGGCATCGCCACCGCCAGCCCAGCATAGACATTGGTCTCCTGCGTCGCGATCCAACAGAAATCGTCCAGCCGCGGCAGGCCGCAATGTTCCACGATCCAGTTCAGATTCTGGAAGTCGGTGGCGGCGTAATCCACGTCATCGACGCTGAAGGCGTCCTTCGACAAAGGAATGATCGTCGGGCCCTTGTGGACGTGGATGTTCTTGATGCCAAGTTTCTCGCAGAGTTCAAAGCACTTGTAGGCCGACGGATCGTTCAGCGCCCAGCCCTTGCTATCACCGTTCCATTCGGCCGTGTACATCTTCACGCCCTGAATGTCGTGGACTTCCTTCATGTAGTGAATATATTCCAGCGCCTTCTCGCCATCACGCGGATCGAAGGAGCCGTTGACAATGAAGCGTTCCGGGTGGCGCTTGGCCATTTCGCTAGACCGTTCGAGGCAGCCGAAGCCCTTCTTGTAGAAATCGCTCAGCACGGTGGTCTGAATGATCGCCATGTCGTCCGGCCCTTCGACGAACAGGTCGCGATAGATGTCGTCCTCGGAATACTTCTCGAACTTGATCTTTTCCCAGAGCTGGTCTTCCGGGCTCAGGTTCGTGTGGTAGGCATAGAAGCAGTCGATAAACTGCTTGCCGTGTATATTTGCCTGGTTCTCAGGGCTGCCGTCCCAGAAATGAGTGTGCCCGTCGATCACGAATATTTCTTTTCCATCCGGTGTCTTGAACATGGTGTACTCCCTTGCGTTGGCTGAGAAATTGGGGGCTCCGGGGCGTAGCGGCTGCAGCGGCCCCGGAGCTGTCAGAGGTCGATCAGATGTATTCCATGACCTCATTCATGTCGCCGAACAGGATCACGGTATCGTCGTCGACCCGGACCATCCGCCCGTAGTGGGTCGAGGTGTTGACCTCGAAGGTCTCGGCAGTCATCTCGCGGCCCAGGTACTCGGTGATCTCGCTCATCTTGAAGATCAGCTTGCCCTCGCCATCGATCCGGATGGTTGCCGGGTTGTAGGTGATCGTGACCTTGGGATCGTTTTCCTCCATGAACTCGGCGATGGCACGGGCCTCGACGCTGTCGTTCATGGTGACGCCGCACTGGTGCGAGACCTCGCGTGAAGTCAGGTCGATGTCCTTCATCGACTTGAAGATGTTCTGGTTGGACGCATTGCGCGCTGTGCTAGACATAGTTCCAGTTCCTTTTCAGAGAGTTACGACAAGCCCAGCTCGGCGATGATTCTGCCAAGGCGCTCTTGCGAGACGGCTTTGACATCCTCGAAGGAGACCGGCTTGGAATGCGGCTGCGACCAGATTGGCTGAAGCGCGGTGGTGGCCTTTTCCGCCAGGTCGCCGTGCTTGGAGAGCCAGGACTTGAAGAGCGCGCGGTTGTGTTCGCCATGCTCTTCGTCGTGCGCCAGCAGGTAGATCAGATCGACGGTGTTCGCGAGGTTGCGCTCATAGTCAGCTTCGGCGGCGGAAATTACCGGCGGGGTGATGAAGTCATTGTTGGCCGCTGCCGCCTGCATGAAGAAGCCCGAGCGGATTAGCTCACCCACCATCGGCTCAAAGACGATGTTGATGGCGAAATACTGCTCTAGGTAGTCTTCCGATCCCATAATCGTTTCGATCGCCTCGCGGCAGGGTTGCCAGATCGGATCTTCCAGCCACATCTTCTTGCCCAGCGTGTCATCCCAGCCGTCGATGTCCATGCCGATCTCGGCCAGGTAGAGTGTGATGTCCTGGGTCAGACGCATCTTGTAGGAGGAATTGGTCAGCGTGGCGTTGTTGATCATCTGGGTATAGCCGTAGCGCTGCGCCTGCATGAGCGAGGTGCCGAGACCGAATTCCGCATGCTTCCATGCGCCCAGGTGTTTCTGGAGGATGGTCTGCCAGTTTTTGTCGAAGACCTTGTGCGCGCCGGCCTTGCGGGCGTTCGAGATCACGTTCTGCACCATGGTCTCGATCTTCGACTGGCGCTGGTAATGAGTCCGCTCCCATTCCTGGTCGGGCGCGCGGAAGGCGTGCCAGTTCGACGACAGCGCGGCTGTGTTGTCCTTCCGGTAGGCACCGCCGCCCTTGCCTCCCTCGAACTCGATGATCCAGTTCTGGATCAGGTAGCGTTCGGGATCGGGCTGGACGTCGACGGTGACGTCCTCGTAGTGGGTCGCCCGCTTGCCGCGCGGTTCGAAGTAATTGTACTTGCGGCTCTTGGAGCCGATGAATTCCGCGGCACCGGCGGCACCGGATCCGACTGAGCTGGATGTTGCTGGCATGATTGCCTCCCTTGGGTTTCGTTCACGTCACGAGCGTTCGGGCCGTCAGTGGCCCGAAGAACCGGACGTGGGCGTGAACTTGTCGTAGAAGATGCGGTCGGTATCGAAGTCGTGCATGAAGAGCACTGGCGTCAGCGCGTCGATCATCGGCGGCGGGCCGCAGGCATAGACATCGCCCTCGCCGTCGATCCCCAGCTCGCGCAGGTGCGTGTCGACGTATTCGTGCACGAAGCCGCGCGCGCCGTCCCATCCATTGCCCTCTTCCTCATGGCTGAGGACGGGGATGAATTCGACATTGGGATGGGCGTCGGTGATGGCGCTTATCTCGTCGAGCTGGAACAGATCGTCCTGCGTGCGGGCGCCATAGTAGAAGTAGATCGGACGATCTTCGCCGCTCGTCACCTGGTCATTCAGGATTGACCAGACCGGCGACATGCCCGAGCCGGCGCCGACGAGGATCACGGGTCCTTGCCGCTCTTCGCGTCGGAAGCACATGCCGTAGGGGCCTTCGATGCTGACTTCTGCTCCGGCCTTGATGCCGCCGTCGTCGAGCTCGTTGCTGAACCGTCCGTCGGGGTATTTCTTGATGATGAAGCCGAGTTTTTGGGTTTCGCTCGGCGGATTTGCCATGGAGAACGAGCGTGTAATCTCCTCCCCTTCTTCGGTTTTGACCGTGATGTCGACATATTGACCCGCCCAGAATTTCAAAGGCGCATCCAGTTCGATCTGGACTCCGCGAATGTCATGGGTGAGCTTCTGGAAATCGGTGATCCGGCCGGTGAACTGCTTGACCGGGATGCTCTTGGACAGCACCTCTTCGTCGTAATTCAGCAATTCGATCTCGAGATCGCTGAGCGCCAGCGAGCGGCACATCAGAATATGACCGCCGTCCTTTTCCATGTCGTTGAGTGCGAAGGTCGAGTAATTCTCCATCTCGGTCTCGCCGTCGAGCTGGACGCACTTGCAGGCCGAGCATTGGCCCTCCTTGCAGCCATGCGGCAGCGCGATGCCTTGGCGAAAGGCGGCGTCAAGGATGTATTCACCGTCCTCGACCTCGAACTCCACGCCGACCGGCTCAAGGCGCACGTTGTAGATGTCCGTCATTGTTGTTTCCTCCCTCTCCCGTGCTTGCGGGGGTGCTGGGGCCGCTCACGCAGCCCCAGCGATGGTCGTGATCAGTTGCAGGGATTGATGGTGAAGCCTGCGCGGTACTCTGCGATGTGCGCCTCGCGATCGCTGGGCGACATGGCGCGCAGCGCTTTCAACGGTGAAGCCAGGGTGTGGCCGCGAACGTGCTCCAGCTTCCACATGTCCTTGTTGTCGAAGCGCAGGTGCGGCTGCGGGATCAGGGTCTCGCCGTCGTCGCGGACGAAGTTGAGATCCTTGATGGCATCCGCCAGGTCCCAGCCGTCATAGACGGTTTCCCATTCGCGCTTGCCCGAGAACTTGCCCATCGCCGGTGTCGGCCGGCCTTGATACTCGTCAGAGAATGCCTCGACCGCGGTCCAGCGATCCAGCTCATGGGCGAAGGTGTGCAGCTCACCGTCGATCTCATCGACCACCATGTCCTCGCGGATCAGGCAAGGCACGAGGCAGGACCAGCAGCGGTGCGGATAGACGTAACCGGTGTCCTCGTTGAAAGTGACAACTTTCTCACCCGGCTTCGACAGTTTCGCATACCACTTCCAGAACTCGCCGAACTCGGCGTACCAGCCGGGGTACTTGTGCTCGAACCACTCGAAGTCCTTCTCAGTCTGTGCTTCGATGCGCCAGAAGTTGACGGGCCAGCCGACGGCAAAGAACTGGGCGACCTTGTGAACGTAGTTCTTTTCGGTGATCCGCTTCCAGGCTTCCTGAACGTCGTCGTGGTGCACCTTCACGCCGTACTTTTCGAGCGGCAGCATGTAGGTCCGGTAGTAGTCCTCGAAGATCCACCGGTGCCACATTTCTGCGTAGGATTCCTTTTCCTTGTCGCGGTTGGTGGTGCCGTATTCGATGAAAGTGCCGATGGCGGCGTCAACGATGGCGTGGTTCTGCCAGAAGGCGTAGCGCAGGTCGCGTTCCAGCAGAAGGTGGTTCTCCGGCTCCTTCAGCGCGGCCATCAGAAGCGAGTGGCCGTTGCCGATGTGGCGGCTTTCGTCCGACTGGACCGAGAGGAACACCGTGGGCAGCGCATAGTCGCCATTGCGCGCCGCCTCCGAGGGCATGGCCACGAAGAGCGTGTTGGTGAAGGCGGTTTCCGCGACAACGGTCAGGTACATACAGGCCGAGGTCATCACGTCGCCTGTGATGAACCCCTCGCCGAATTGGCGGCCGATGGTGGTGGCATAGCACTTACCGAAGGCCTCTTCGGTGATGTCGAAGCCGGCCGGGTCGATGTAGTTTTCCATGTACCACTTCTTCAGGTTCATCTGAATCGTGGAGTGGCGGAATTCATCGACCATCTGCATCGTGAAGCCGGTGCGCAGATCCTCGCCGGGAGAGATCCGTGCGACCATCGCCATCGCGCGGGCGGCCGAGATTTCGGGGAAGGGAATGATTGCCAGGAACAGCTTCATCCACTCGATCCAGCGCGGCTCCACATTGCGGAACATGTCGCCGCGCAGCGCCGCGTCGAGCGCGCCGTAAACACGGTTGTCCTTTTCCTCTTCCATCGGGAAGTAGGAGCGCAGGACCTGTTTCATCGGATCGCGCGGGGCCTTGGTGATCTTGTAGTCGGTCGGGAAGGTGGCGGCTTCCTGGACGTAGGACGGATTCCATCCGAGATCGGAGATCTTCTTGGTGGCCTCCCCTACCGAGATACCACGTTGGGACGTGATCTTGTTGAGCGTCAAAGTCATGCCATGAGCCTCCTTAAAGCTCTGGGGCCAGTCGCCCGGCACCCGGTTGGCGGCTTTTGCCATTTCGGTTTGGCGCCCACTTGAGGCGCCGGTTCTCGGCAAAGGTTGAGAAGTTCGACACATCCGCTGCATCGTGGCGGCTGCTGGTCTCTCTCCCTGTCCTTCGTTCTTTGAGCGTCCTGTCCGGGCGCTGGCGTCTTGTGGCTTTCTTCTAGCAAGGCCGGTTCCAGAATTCGGCAGGCGCCCTAAGCGGCGCAGAAAATTTATTATCTTTTTGTTTTTACGAAATAATTTTTGATGATTTTTCCACGGGGCACTTTTCTTGAGGCCGAGGCCGGGCGCGGCATATGCAATGATTGTCGCATAACGTTACAATTGCCGTTCCAGGGATTTTACGCTTCGTTACACTTGCTGAATCACCCGCGTTACACATCCCGGATCAGGCACCCCGAAAGCACCGTGCCTTTCAGCACAAACCTCTGAAGAATATCGATTTTTCTGCGCCGCAGCATTGGTGGAACCGTGCGGGTCCGCAACCGCACCCGGATGTCCCCTTCTGTGGCGTGATACTGCGCCGAGGGGTTGCGGCGTCAGGCCCGCAGCCGGCGCTTCGCCGCGGCGGGGATGCCGATGTCCTGCCGGTAGTTTGATACAACACGGCGTGACACTGCGATGCCTTCGGACTGCAGGATGGCCGTCAGTCGCCGGTCGGAGAGCGGCTTCTTTCGGTCTTCTTCGGCCAACAGCGCCCGGATACGGGCCTGAACCTGCGGCTTGGACTGGGTTGCCTGGGCAGACGCCGTGCCGGTAAACAGGGTGCGCGCCAGGACAATGCCGTTCGGCCCTTCGATCAGCAGCCCGTTCAGAACCCGGCTTACGGTGCTGAGGTGAAATCCGGTTTCCAGCGCAATTTCGGACAGTGTCATCGGGGCCAGAGCTCGATCTCCGAAGCGGAAATAAGCGCCCTGGCGCTCCACGATTTCTCCGACCACCTGTTTTAGAGCGGACGCGCGCGCATGAAGCGCATGTTTCAGCGCCCGCGCCTTGGCCAGTGCTTCTGTGGCCTCGCTTGCCCTGCCGCGGCGCGGAAGATTGATGATCTCGATATCCCCTTGCCACGACGACAGGAATTCGATCTCCCATCCGTCGCCCGACGGTGTGATCCGGACATCGGGTTCGCGTGTGAGCGTGGGATCCGAGACAAAGCCGCTGCCCGGTTTCGGGTCGAGCCGGCGAAGCAATGCGAGGCAGTCCTGTACCGTATCCCGTGACAGCCCGGTCGCCCGGACCAGTGCCGCCGGGCCGCCGCTTTCCAGCGCAGGAAGATGATCCAGCACCACTGCCATGTCCTCGGTAATCGCCTCCCGGTCTTCCAGCTGCAACCGCAGGCATTCCTGCAGGTCGCGGGCGAACAACCCGGCCGGATCGACACGTTTCTGAACCACCCGCAACGCGGTTTCAACCAGCGTCACACTCAGACCGAGGCTTTCGGCAATCGCTTCGGCCGAGCGGCCCAGCCAGCCCGACGGCTCCAGTTCCGCAATCAGCGCCGTGATGAGTTTTTCCATCAACCCGCCCTGGCCGATCAGCCCCGCCA
The DNA here is from genome assembly GCF_056158685.1 of Leisingera sp. ABM4_103. Taxonomy (NCBI): domain Bacteria; kingdom Pseudomonadati; phylum Pseudomonadota; class Alphaproteobacteria; order Rhodobacterales; family Roseobacteraceae; genus Leisingera; species Leisingera sp. ABM4_103. Next base: position 60,396 of record NZ_JBSWTU010000007.1, read on the forward strand.
ATTCATGGAACACATGATCGTAAAGGCTGTTTGCCTGCTCCACCGCGGTCATTTCCAGCACATCCGTGGCGCTCATCACGGCGGCACGACGCTGGCGCAGGCGCAAGACCAGCATCGGGTTCTCCTGCGCTTGCGCGGCCAGATGCTCGTCAAGTTCGGCGGAGGACATCTGCAACAGGGTCACAAGCTGCCCCAGCCTGAACACCTGACTGTGCTTCGCGCGAAGATGAGTGCCTAGGGGCATGACACCGTCTCCTGTCCCGGCAACAGACAAAACGCTGGCCGCAAGCCCACGCGACGGGCTATCCTGAAGCTAAGAAACGATTGAAAAGCAGCCAAATGAGCCCGCATCCCCCAATCGGTGGTATTATCCCGCTCGACGGAACCGCGCCGGAACGGTCCTATCCCGGTCTGTCGCCGCAGCTTCTGGCACGGGTACGCCAACTCTGGTCCGCCGCCGGTTTGGATTTCGACCATGGCTGGCGCCTGGGCCTGCGCAGCCTGCCGGGATTCCGCGCCCTGCCGCGGGTCGAAGCGGCTCCGGCCAGCACCGATGTCGACCTGGTGTTTCTCTATGATCAGGCGGTGCTCTGGGTTCGGGCCCTGCACGAGGCCGCGGCCGTCGGACGTCACCACCAGACCGACGGGCTGACCGCGGCGCAATGGCACGGGCTGACGGCGCTCTCTGCCCGGTTGACTGAACAGCTTGCAGCTTTGCGCCTTCTGGCGCTGACTGACCTGCCGATGCCCGCGATGCAAATCGCCCGGTCGCTGTCGGAAGACGTGGACATGACGCTGGTGATCCTGATCCGCCGCAAGCTGGCGGAGCGTTTCGCCGCCTGCCGCAGCGCCGAGGAGGCCAGTGATTTCTGGCGCCGCCACATTGCCGGGGGCCGCGCCTTCCGCGCGATCTCTGAAAAGCTCTATGCGGTGGGCATCGACCATTCCGTCGACACGGATTACGCCAAGTGGCGAAAATCGGTACTGACCACGCTTGGCGCGGCGGTACACAGCAATGCGCTGAACACTCAGTTGCCGAAACGTCCCCATGGTGAGGTCCTGCTGAATGGCGACAGTCTGCATTTTGCGACCTTCCGCATTCATGAGCTTTGCGCCTATGCACAGCTCGTTGAGCCTGAGTTGACGGATGCGCTTTCGGCGGCCGCCAATGCTACAAGGTCGGCCAGCTCGCTTGCCGAGCTGGCCGCGCCGCTAAGCTGTGTACTCGTTAACCAGATTCAGTGCCTATCATCACCGGCAGCTGCGTCACTAGAGAGGGCCAAACATCACTAGTGCTTGACGTCCTCTGTCTTACTAAGACGGTTTTCCGAGACCCAACGCGCGGCCAGAACCAGCGCTCCAGCGGCAAAGTCCTTGCCGTGCTCCTCGACCATCTCTCCGGCAACCTTTGCCAGTTTTTGGAAATAACGGTCCTTGCTTTGCTCTTCAGCGGACAGTGCTTGTGACATGTGTCTTCTCCCTTCAGGTATTATTTGAACATGTTGTTCGGGAAGGTAGCGATCGACAGGCTGCCGTCCTCCCCGCCAATAGCAAGATGCGCGCCGTCGTCGGACCAAGCCAGCGCAGTAACCGCCGCGCCCGTGCCTTCGCGCACCAGCATTTCATCCGGGTGCCCGATGCGGCACAGCATGACGAGGCCGGAGCCGTAGCTAACCGCACAGAGATCCCGCTTGGGATGCACCGAAACCCGGTCGACAATCGTCAGCCCCGGCTTTCCGGTCTCGATCGGCGCACCGGCGCGGTCGCCGAACGGCAGGTCCGGCAAGGACCAACCCACAACCCGAAACGCGCCTGAGGCAATGACTGCCTTGGCCTTGTCGCTGAACTCCGCAGTCAGAACCGATGCCGGGAAATCGACGATCCGGTCGGAAGTCCCCGCCGCCGCATCGACCAGCAGCACCGCCTTGTCTTCGCAGCCCGCCACAAGCCAGCGCTGGCAGGGCGACCATTCTAGGCACAGCACTTTGCCATCGCATGCGATCTGCGCCTGGCAGGTCATGTCTTCGGCACGGACGATGCTCACCTGACCGACACCCCAACAGGCCAACAGGGATTCATCGCCAGAAACTGCAATCCGGGTAACGCCGTGATCCAGCTTGATACCCGCCACCTCACGCCCACCGCATTCGGACATCAGGGCCAAGCGTGTCCCATGCACGACGACCATCTGACCAGAGCGCGAAAGGGCTGCCAACGCAGTGACCGCGTCCTGGCGCGCGCCATTCAGGGCCAGGGTCTGGCCTCGCGCGGTTGCGCGCCATATGACACCCGTATCGACATGGGGAAAGGCAAAGCCCTGATCGCCAAGCCGACACAGTGGCACATCGGCGCGCGCCACGGGCGCTTTACTGAACACCGGTGGCGGCAGCGGCTTGGACCGGGGTCGGATGCTCGACCGCCCGGTATCGGCCTCGACCCGTACCCGGCTGTCCGGGCTCTCGGCGTCTTGGACCGAGACAAAGGCCAATTGGCCATCGGCCAGTTGCGCAGCCAGGGACGTTCCCTTGGCATTGAACTGAAGCGCCCGCACCTCGGTTTTCACGTCCCATGTGCGGGCAATCAGGTCGAAAAGCGTCATCGCTTGCGGCGGCTTGTGCTGTGTCATTCAACTTTGCTCCTTCATCGCGGCTTCCAATTCCTCGTCCAGGGCGGAAAGCCGGGCCTCTAGCCGGTTGATCGTTTCAGTGTTTTCTTCGAGCGCCGCGTCGTTCTGCGCCTGCGCGTCATCGTGGGCGTGGTCTTCGACCCCGTCCCGCGCGTCCTTCATGTCGAGTACCATCAGGCCGCTGGCCTTCTGGTTCAGCCGCAGCTGTTCGGTATTAGCCTGGGCGATCGCCTGGATGGTCTTCACCCGGTCTATAAGGATATCGCCGGTTTTGCGTGATTGACCTGTCATGGACGCCCCCTATAAACCGGCGCCGATTTTTTCAGCGAAAGGCAAACCCGATGACAGACCCCACCGATCTCCGCTTTTTCCGGGCGCTGAAGGAAGTTTGCAACGCCGCAGAAGATGTCGACCGGAGCTGCCACGACGCCATCGACCGCGCGCTGGAAACTGGCGATCCTCTGGACATGCAGGCGGCGCACAAGGCCTTGGAAAAGCTGAACGATCCTCTCAAGATCGACCTTCTCCGGCAAGTCCATCTGCGGATGGTCAGCGATTTTTCCGCGATCTGGGATTCCCTGCCCGGGGTGCCGGGGTCCGGCCGACCGAACTGAAGCCCCCAGTGATCCGTTGCGCTGCCTGCTTGTGATTTTCTGCATTGGCCAACCCTCCCTCGGGCCCCATTTTCTCGGGTGGCACAAAGGGTATCCGAGCGACACGTTGACTCAATCAGAAAAGGCCGAAAACCGCGATTTTCTGCGGATTCCGAGGGCCGTTCCGAAAATGTGTAAAATTGCGTTACGTTTTGCGCGCGGCTTTGTAACGCTCTGTTTCGAAGCCCGTTTCGCTGCGCCGCAGAAGATTTTTCCGAACATGATAAGCATCCGAATCACTGGCTTGATTCAGGCACGGGATCTGCGCTCATCTGGCAGGGAACCGCAGACGGACAACGGGGCATGATGGAGAGTTTTCCTGACATTCTGACCGAGGGCGACCAGCGCCTGCGCCCTTTGACCGCGGTGGACCTGACTGTGGTCAAAGGCCATTTCAACGATATTCGCATCGCCCGCTGGCTGGCCGCGGTCGCCCGGCCTTTCACGCCCGAGGCAGCGCGCCAGCTTCTGGACCATGGCGCGCATCCCGGGGAAAACCTGCGGATCATCGAATACCAGGACAAGGTGGCGGGTGGGCTCTGCATCGGTGCATCGCTGTGGTACTGGCTGGCACCGGAATTTTGGCGCCAGGGTCTGATGCGCCGGGCGCTGAAACTGGCCGTTGCGGCCCGCTTTGCCAGCGCTGGTCCGCCCCTGACTGCCACCTGTCATGCAGAAAATTTCGCGTCGCGCGCGCTTCTGACCGGACTTGGATTTTCACTTTGCCCTGCCGCAAGACGCATGTTTTTTCACGGCACGCAAACCTCCGAGCCTTGCCGTGACTACGTCATGGCGCCCGAACAATGGCACCTGCTGCATCCTCCGAAATTCATGACAGGCAACCTGTCGCTCCGCCCGGCCCGGCAACAGGACGCTCCGGCGCTGGCGCGCATGTTGACGACGACCGGGTCCGGCCCCTGGCCCGAGAGCGAAGCCCTGCCCGGCTTCATCGAAGAGCATCGCTACCGTGGCCCTCGCCACGGCCTGTTCGTGATTTCCGACGACAATCGCCGCAGTGTCGGAATGGTTCTTCTCACCATTACCGGCCCGCGCCTGTGCTTTCTATCAGAGGCGGAGGATATCCGTTATCGTGCGCAGGTCATGGATGGCCTGGCCAGCGCCTTTGCCGCGGGGTCTTGAATTGCTCCGGGGCTGAATAATGTATCATCTCTGGCACATCAGACTGTAACTCCCGAAACGTTTTGCAACAGATCGGCGGCGGCTTGGCCCTGAAATCCTGCCACGCAGCGGCGAAGCTGGAAATTTTTCCTCAAAATAAGCCATTCCAAATCAGACGGTTATCCGTCTCCGAAATCTGAAACCCCCAGTTTTCCGCAAGCTGGAACCGTGATTGCATAACGTTTTCCGTAATCTCGCGCGTTTCACGGGTTCGGAGCAAGACTTGGTCACGCATTTCACCGCACGGATATGGGTGCCCGGGCCACGTTTTGCCGCTTCCGCATCAGGAGACGCCGCGTGCGTCATCGGAGGATCTAAGAATGATGTATCAACCTGATCTAGTCGCGGAAACCGGTCCATTGCAGACCCGGTGGCGCGGACCGGAAGACAGCAATCGTCTCGATTGTGAAACCGGGGTTTTACTGCGCAGGTTTCTGGAACCGGTATTTCGGCAATCCACCAGTTGGGCCGGCCTGCGCCGCCGGCTTGCTAGCAGGGGGTTCGACCTGGGCTTCAACATGGGCCGACTGGTTCTGAACCACCGTGAGAGCGGCACCCGCATCTGTTCCTGCAAGTTCCTGGGTTATCCTTTGGGAACGCTTACCGAGCGGCTGGGCCGGGCCAAGGTCGCTGCGATCCGCGGTCGGACGGGCCACGGCCTCCTGCTGGATTAAGGCCTGTCTGCAGAGCAAAGGACAGCAATTGACCGCCATCAGGCCGATGCGCCGGATCCCAAGGGCGGATAGCTCCGCGTACAGAACACCGTTGGTTTTGCCCAACCGCACAGAAACCGGCCCCGCGCCCTTGGGGTCGAACTTGCATTCCCGCAACACACGGAAAGCCCATTATGACTGACTTCAAGAAAATCCTGATCGCCAACCGCGGCGAGATTGCGATCCGCGTGATGCGGGCCGCCAATGAGATGGGCAAGCGCACCGTCGCGGTCTATGCCGAGGAGGACAAGCTGGGCCTGCACCGCTTCAAGGCGGATGAGGCCTACCGCATCGGCGAGGGGCTGGGGCCGGTGGCGGCCTATCTGTCGATCGACGAGATCATCCGCGTCGCCAAGGAATGCGGCGCCGATGCGATCCACCCCGGTTACGGCCTGCTGTCGGAGAATCCGGAATTCGTGGATGCCTGCGCCCGCAATGGCATCACCTTCATCGGCCCCAAGGCCGAAACCATGCGCGCGCTGGGTGACAAGGCTTCGGCCCGGAAAGTGGCGATTGCCGCCGGCGTGCCGGTCATTCCGGCCACCGAGGTGCTGGGCGACGACATGGACGCGATCCGCAAGGAAGCGGCCGAGATCGGCTATCCGCTGATGCTGAAGGCCTCCTGGGGCGGCGGCGGCCGCGGCATGCGACCGATCTACGGCGAGAAAGAGCTGGAAGAGAAGGTCCTGGAAGGCCGCCGCGAGGCGGAAGCCGCCTTTGGCAACGGCGAAGGCTACCTGGAGAAGATGATCACCCGCGCCCGTCACGTCGAGGTGCAGATCCTCGGCGACAAGGAGGGCAACATCTATCACCTCTACGAGCGGGACTGCTCGGTGCAGCGCCGCAACCAGAAAGTGGTGGAGCGCGCCCCTGCCCCGTATCTGACCGAGGCGCAGCGTGCCGAGATCTGCGACCTGGGCCGAAAGATCTGCCAGCATGTGAACTATGAATGCGCGGGCACCGTCGAATTCCTGATGGATATGGAATCCGGCAACTTCTACTTCATTGAGGTGAACCCGCGGGTGCAGGTGGAGCATACCGTGACCGAAGAGGTCACCGGCATCGACATCGTGCAGGCGCAGATCCTGATCGCCGAAGGCAAGAGCATTGCCGAGGCGACCGGCAAGGCCAGCCAGGATGAAATCCGCCTGCACGGCCACGCGCTGCAGACCCGGGTGACCACCGAAGACCCGCTGAACAGTTTCATCCCGGATTACGGCCGCATCACCGCCTACCGCTCGGCCACCGGCATGGGCATCCGCCTGGACGGCGGCACCGCATATGCGGGCGGCGTGATCACCCGCTACTACGACTCGCTCCTGACCAAGGTGACCGCCTGGGCGCCGACCCCGGAAAAGGCGATCGCCCGCATGGACCGCGCGCTGCGCGAGTTCCGGGTCCGCGGTGTTTCCACCAACATCGCCTTTGTCGAGAACCTGCTGAAGCACCCGACCTTCCTGTCGAACGAATACACCACCAAGTTCATCGACGAGACCCCGGACCTGTTCCAGTTCAAGAAGCGGCGCGACCGCGGCACCAAGGTGCTGACCTATATCGCGGACATCACCGTCAACGGCCACCCGGAGACCGAAGGCCGCGCGGCCCCCGCCGCCGACCTGAAAGAGCCGCGCGCGCCGAAGGCGGACGTGGGCAACCTGCCCTATGGCACCCGCAACCTGCTGGAGCAGAAGGGCGCCCAGGCGGTGGCCGACTGGATGAAGGCGCAGCGCCAGCTGCTGCTGACCGACACCACCATGCGCGACGGCCACCAGTCGCTGCTGGCAACCCGGATGCGTTCGATCGACATGATCAAGGTGGCGCCGGCATACGCCCAGAACCTCAGCCAGCTGTTCTCGGTCGAGTGCTGGGGCGGTGCGACCTTCGACGTCGCCTACCGCTTCCTGCAGGAATGCCCGTGGCAGCGCCTGCGCGATCTGCGCGAGCGGATGCCGAACCTGATGACCCAGATGCTGCTGCGCGCCTCCAACGGCGTCGGCTACACCAACTATCCGGACAACGTGGTGCAGGAATTCGTGCGCCAGGCGGCGAAAACCGGCGTTGACGTGTTCCGCGTTTTCGACTCCCTGAACTGGGTCGAGAACATGCGCGTCGCGATGGACGCGGTGGTTGAAAGCGGCAAGGTCTGCGAAGGCACCATCTGCTACACCGGCGACATCCTGGACCCGAACCGTGCCAAGTACGACCTGAAGTATTACGTCGGCATGGCCAAGGAGATGGAAGCAGCAGGCGCCCATATCCTGGGTCTGAAGGACATGGCGGGCCTCTTGAAGCCCGCCGCCGCCCGCCAGCTGATCAAGGCGCTGAAGGAAGAGGTCGGGCTGCCGGTCCACTTCCACACCCATGACACCTCCGGCGTGGCCGGGGCCACCATCCTGGCGGCGGCGGATGCCGGCGTGGATGCGGTGGATGCGGCAATGGACGCGTTCTCCGGCGGCACCTCGCAGCCCTGCCTGGGCTCCATCGTGGAGGCGCTGCGCAATACCGACCGCGACACCGGCATCGACATCGCCAAGGTGCGCGAGATCTCCGGCTACTGGGAGCAGGTACGGGCGCAGTATGCGGCGTTCGAGAGCGGCCTGCAGGCCCCGGCCTCGGAGGTCTACCTGCACGAGATGCCGGGCGGCCAGGTCACCAACCTGAAGGCGCAGGCGCGCAGCCTGGGTCTGGAAGAGAAATGGGCCGATGTGGCGCAGACCTATGCTGACGTGAACCAGATGTTCGGCGACATCGTCAAGGTGACCCCGTCCTCCAAGGTGGTTGGCGACATGGCGCTGATGATGGTCTCCCAAGGCCTGACCCGTGCGCAGGTCGAGGATCCCAAGACCGACGTCGCCTTCCCCGACTCGGTGGTCGACATGATGCGCGGCAACCTGGGCCAGCCCCCGGGTGGCTTCCCGAAAAGCATCGTGTCCAAGGTGCTGAAGGGCGAAGCGCCGAACACCGAACGCCCCGGCGCGCACCTGGAGCCGGTCGACCTGGAAGCGGTCCGCGTGGATCTGTCCAAGCAGCTGGAAGGCTTCACCGCCGATGACGAGGACCTGAACGGCTACCTGATGTATCCCAAGGTGTTCCTGGATTACATGGGCCGCCACCGCCAGTACGGGCCGGTGCGCACGCTGCCGACCCGCACCTTTTTCTACGGCATGGAGCCGGGTGAGGAGATCACCGCCGAGATCGATCCGGGCAAGACGCTGGAGATCCGCCTGCAGGCGATCGGTGACAACGACGAGAAGGGCGAGGTGAAGGTGTTCTTCGAGCTGAACGGCCAGCCGCGGGTGATCCGGGTGCCGAACCGGCGGGTGAAGTCCTTGACCCAGGCCCGGCCGAAGGCCGAGCACGGCAACCCAAGCCACATCGGCGCGCCGATGCCGGGCGTGGTGGCCACGGTGGCGGTGCAGCCGGGCCAGCAGGTGCATGAAGGCGATCTGCTGCTGACCATCGAGGCGATGAAGATGGAGACCGGCCTGCACGCCGAGCGCGACGCGGTGGTCAAGGCCGTCCATGTCCAGCCCGGCGGCCAGATCGACGCCAAGGACCTGCTGGTGGAATTCGAGGACTGATCTGCGGGAGCGTGTTGCACAAATCGTTTCCGATGCGTAGCTGGTCCTTCGATTTGACTGCGGGATGCTGGGATGCCTTTCAAATTCAACGCGTCGCGGCGGGATAAGTTTGCGAAGGCAAAGTACCGTGTGACGAACTGGGCCGAATACAATGAGGCGCTCCGCCAGCGTGGTGACGTAACGGTCTGGTTCAGCGAAAACGCGGTGTCCCGGTGGGGCGCAGCGCGCTCTGGCAAGCGCGGTGGTCAACAACGATATCCTGATCTGGCGATCGAGACCTGCTTGACCCTGCGCGCCGTGTTCGGCTTGCCGCTTCGCCAAACGCAGGGCTTTGTCCGAAGTCCGCTGCGGCTCATGCAGACGGACCTCCCCGTGCCGGATTTTTCGACGCTTTGCCGGCGTGCGCCATCGCTTCAGATCGCGCCCGACACCCGGACAGCCAGTGGTCCGATCGCGCTGGTTGTGGACAGCACAGGGCTGCGTGTCCACGATGACCGTCGCGCGCGGCATCCCGCTGAGCGGCCGTGTCCTGCAGCGCAAGGCCAAAGCTGCCTGAGCTTAACCCCGCCACCGGCTTTGCCCTTCCGGGGCCGATGCGGTGGCTAGCCCGGCGTGGCCGCATCCGCCATGCCGGGTCTTGCCAGCCGATTTTGAACTCCTGATGTAATGTGTTTAACTGCCTTCCTGCCAAGACCGCGGCAATTGTCGTAGAGATCAGCGAATGTCACTTTGCCTCTAGACCGGATGATCTGGGTGTGAGCTGACTGGCGAGATATTATCGTGAGTGTGCATATGTTTTTGTGTGGCGCTGTTGATCAGGGGAATTTCCCCGCCGCAGCCCGATAAGCAGGCGGCAGGCAGACCTGACGTAAAAGGTTTATCGGAGATGCACCATTTGGAGAAAGATAGGCTTTCCCGCGGGGAAATTTATTTTCACAAATGCACGCTAAAGCAACTTATAGTCCCTTGATCCTAACAAGAACTTGGCTGTCCAGGTGCGCAGCTTACGCTGCGTAATACTGCAACTGCGGCCGCATCAATTACCGCGCCGAGCGCCACAGGCTCTTCGCCCATCATGGCTTTGGCTGCAATGATTGAAACCAGGCTTGGCACGTTTTCCCCGCTCCATGAAATCACGGGTGCTCCGGACGCACCAAAATCGACTTTGCAGGAAAAAGCAACTGCAAGGTGGCTGGCGCCTAGAACATTGCAATCATTGTCTATTTTCAGGTTTCTTCGTCTGTGTTGGCTATAGGATAGGATGGAGACTTTCGCCTGCCGCTGCAAGTCCGCTGCAATCGGAATGGGCTTCGCAACATCTTCTGGCACGGGCTGATCGAGAAGCAGGAAAGCAATGTCAGTTCGTAGATTGTTCTCGGCCGGATCACTGAAGCGATACTTTGGATGCGTCACAAGCTTCCTGGCAATTCTGGTGAGCCTTGATCTCTTTCCATACACCTCGAAGTGTACTGATACGTCTTCGGGGCGGAAGACAGCTTTGGTCTCCCGATCTGACAGGCAGTGTGCGGCAGTGACGACCAGGTCTGGTCGGACGAGGGTGCCCGTACAAAAGTTAAGCCCGCCAATATGAATTTTTCCAATAGCATTAAAAATTTCAGGGCGCGGGCCTTTACTTGCATTACCCGAAACTGCCCGACTAGGAGCAGCAATTATCAAAACGCAGAATGTGAAAAGCAATACAAGATTCATTAGCCCGATCTGCAGCCACATTCATTTCAGCCACCGCTTCCTGACCCGCCATGTCAGCAGCCAGCTAAATTGCCCATCAGTGACTAGGAATTTTGCAGCGGTGGCGCCAAGATTTATTATTCTCAATTGCGGCCCTCGCCCCATTAAGAATAGAAAGAGACAGAGCCGGACTTCGAATTGAAGCGTCACACATTGGCAAACGCTCCTCCGTCAAATCATCCCGGGAGAACCCAGATGACAGCAAAAGAACAGGCACCTCCGGAGCTTCGATCCGGAAGTCGATAAGGTCATCGGACAACTCCAGAATACCTCCGAAACTATCGAGATCCAGAATTGCCATGGACCAGGCATCCGGCTGTCCCTGGAGAACGCCAAACCCTTCGTCCACATCTGTGACCAGGTGTGCTTCTACGCCTTGAGATGTGAAGTAGCGGGCCAGCCGGCGCCCGCATGTAAGGGTTGAACAAATTATGAGAGCCGGTCTATCTAAATTCAAGCCTCTGTTATCAATTATTTTTTCAGATTCTGCATCAAGAAACTCCCAAAGGACATCAGGCCTCTTTAGGCTACTCCAATGTGCCTTTGGCACTTCAGCTTCCGCTCTGGAGGCGCTCGATTCAACCTCATCTGCATGAGGGTTTTCAGGCTCCAAAGATGGTGATTGCAAACGCTGACCGGTGCTCAAGGGAGCGAACACATCTCGACAGGCAGCTAGGAGGCGCCCCCAAACCCCTACCCTAATATTACCTGAAACGCCTGGTCTGAGATTATTCTCACTTTGCGAATTAATTTCGCAAGCATCTGGTATATTTATGTTCGCGGAAAACGTGTTCGCACGCCTTGCAATTTGATCAAAATGAACTCCGTGACTACTTCTTGAGAGGATAGAAACCCTCCAATCATGCAGCCGCAACTTTGCGTGCGCTGGAATTTTGCTCATCTTGCTCGACATTCAAGATCACCCTATCGGTGAATTCTTCACTAATTTTCAGATACCCCCCCTTCCATCTAATTGTACAATGATTTATTTCGCTGCGTATGAGCAACAATACTGCTTCACGGAGGCTATTGTGGACACCGACGTTGTGAAAACTTTCATCGAAGTTGCTTCGGCGGGAAACTTCGGACAAGCTGCAGCGAGGCTTAACGTTGCCCAGACCACGGTCAGCGCACGCATCAAAAAGCTTGAGGAAAACCTCGGGAGACAGCTTCTGATCAGACGCAAATCGGGAGCGGTGTTGACCAGGTCAGGCAAACTTTTTCTGCGGCAAGCTCCTACTTTTGTTCAGCTTGGGGAGCGCCTGAAAAGCGACCTTGCCGTCCCGGAAGGCTTTTCTTCTGTTCTATTGCTAGGCGCTGAGGTGAACGTAGCAGCCACTTGGATGAGCAGATGGATCAGCCGTTTGACGGTTGAGATGCCCGAAACCGCGCTGCGCAGCAAAGTTGATATTCCTGGCGACTTGATCGACCGGTTTTCTGACGGGACAATTGATGTGGCGTTGATGCATGCGCCCCCCGAAAGAGCGGGATTAAAGGCAGATCTGCTGATGGAAGATCGTCTTGCGCTGTACACGACGGATCCTAGCATCCGCTCTGTATACGACCCAAGGTTTGCATATGTAGACTGGGGAGAGGCCTTCAATGCGACATTCAGGCAAAGCTACCCTCGATTCGAAGGAGCCTCACTGTCCTTTGACTACGGACCTCTTGCAGCAAAGCACATCCTCAAGAATGGCGGGGCCGCATATGGCAGGCAAAGCGCTGCCCCTCCCTTTCTGAAAACGGGTCAAATCGGCATGATCGAAGAAGCCGTCACGTTCGCGTATCCCATGTATATCGTCCGCCCCGCGGATATCCCCCACCCAGCTCTGGACAAAGCAATCGCCGTGCTCCGGAAGATCGCAAGTGAAGAAGCTACTTGGGATATCTAGAAATCTGCACGAACTATCCTTCTCTGCAGTGCAGTCTGTTGGAGAATGATCGCCCAAGCCAGGTTCGATCCAGCAGCTGCAGCGTAACCTTGGCACTTCCAGAGCCATGGGGCCTGCATTCACCATCCTGCATTGACCCGTTCGCAGCCACTCCGGTTTCGGCCCCACGATTGCAGGTTGTCTGTCATAACCCATTTCTACCGAAAATTCACCGATGACCACCGCGCCCTTGATGGCGCCTTTCGGCGCATGATGGTGGGCGCGGACGACACCAAGGGCACTACCCGGAGCTATACCTCTCCGGGACATGCCTCATATGGAAGTTGGAGGTAATCCCATTGAGGTAAGAAAGCTGGCAGCCTTGGTGGCAGCCAGCCTGGTATCGGCGTTCTCTGGATAGGGTAAAGATCTTTATTCTAAACGCGCTCTTCAGGTCACCACGAAGCCGCGGCCAACCGGGTCGGTTTCGTCCACTAGCCATTTTGCATAACCAGTTACTTTCGCCGTGCCCTTGACGGTCGGCACCACGGCGCGCACGCCACCAACCTCGGTCTCGCCCAGCAGCTGGCCCTCGAAACGGCCGATGCCCAGAAGCCCCTCGGAGCGGATCACGTCCCCGATCTTCATCTCGCCGCGGCGCTCGAAATAGGCCATCATCATCGAGGTGCCGGTGCCGCCCGGCGACCGGTCAAGCTTGCCGTCGGAAAACACGTGGACATTGCGGTAAAGGCTGTCGGCATCGTCGGGTTCCTGCCAGAAGGTAGTGAAGTTCAGCCCCTTGATGTGCTTTTCAGTCGGGTGCTGAATGTCCATCTTGGCGTTGACCTGATCCTTCACCAGCACTCCCATCTCGGACAGCATCTTGCCGTTGTCCGGGCCGATCGGGGTCTCCGGATAGGGCCACTTCAGCACGGCGAAAAAGTTGCCGCCAAAACAGATGTCGCAGAGCACCTCGCCCACGCCCGGCAGCGTCACCGGAACATCGGCGTGCAGTACGAAGGCCGGCACGTTCTGGAAGCGGGTCCAAGCGACCTGGCCGTCCTCGAAGCCGACTTCCGACGTAACCGGCCCGGCCGGGGTCTCGAAGCGGATCTTGGCCACGTCCTTGGCGGTGGTGTGGACCATGCCGTGGGAGATCATCGCCATCGACAGCGCGATGGTGCCGTGGCCGCACATCTCCATGAAGTCGTCGCCGTCGCACCACAGCATGCCAGCATCGAAATCCGGGCTCGACGGCGGGGTAACAAAGACGCCGACCATGTCGTGATGGCCGCGCGGCTCACGCAGGAGGCCGGTGCGCACGAAATCGTAGTGCTCGCGGATGAAGTCTCGCTTGCCGACGATGTCCAGCCCCTGGGGATAGGGAATGCCGCCGGGAATGATGCAGGTCGGCTCGCCGTCCGTGTGGGTGTAGATCACGTCGATGAAACGGTTTGGGGTCATCATTGGAACAATTACCTTTGCAGTCTTGAAGGTCAGAGGCCCAGTGCGCTCGGGATCGAGAGCACAAGGGTTTCAGGGAAGAGGATCACCGCCGCAAGCACCAGCAGCATCACCGCAATGAAGGGCAGGTTGGCACGGGTCAGCGTCAGCATGTCCACTTTGGCAATGGCCGACGTGATAAACAGCGCCGCGCCGACCGGTGGGGTCTGTTGGCCGATGCCCCAGCACAGCACCACCACCATGCCGAAATGGACGGGATGAATGCCAAGCAGATCGATGGCCGGGAAGAACAGGGGCACGACGATGAAGATCATCGCGATACCGTCGAGGAAAGTGCCCGCGACAATCATGATCACGCTGAGCATTACCAAGAACAGGACCGGGGAGACTTGAAGCTCAGCCAGCGGCTTGAGGATGCTTTCGGCCAGCTGCTCGTAGGTGAAGGCAAAGCCCATCACATGCGCAGCCGCCGTCACCATCATCACCGCGCCGGACAGCACCGCCGCTTCGCACAGCGTCTTGTAAAGAACGCGCAACGTCAGCGTACGGTAGTACAGAATGCCTACGGCAGCGCCATAGACCACGGCCACGGCGGAGGCTTCGGTGGGTGTAAAGACGCCAAACAGGATGCCGCCCAGGATGATCGCGGGCATGAGCAGCGCAGGCAGCGCCCTGCCGAAGGCCGCTGCGGCACGGCGTGCCGAAAACGGCGCCTCGACCGGGTAGCCCTCGCGGATCGAGATCAGCCAGGAGGCGGCAATCAGCGCCAGGCCCAGCAGCAGGCCGGAAATCAGCCCTGCGGCAAACAGTGCTCCTGTGGAAATCCCGAGATAGGCGCCAAGGATAACCATCGGGACCGATGGCGGAATGATGATGCCAATGGTCGAGGAGGCTGCGGTCACGGCGCCGGTGAAGGCGCGGGAATAGCCACGTTTGACCATCGGGTCGATGATCATCCCGCCCACCGCCGCGGTATCGGACATCGAGGTGCCGGACATGCCCGCAAAGAACATCGAGGTGACCACATTCACCGCTGCTAGACCGCCGCGCATCTGCCCGACGAGAGTCTTGGCAAATTCCACCAAGTGGCCGGAAATGCCCGAGCGGCTCATGATCTGGCCTGCCAGGATAAACAGCGGTACCGCAAGCAGCGGGAAGCTCTGGACGCCGCGGTAGAGCCGCTGCGCAATGATGATCTGGTCGACATCGGCCAGGTAGAAGATGCCGACGGCGATGGAGATCAGCGCGAAGGCGATGGGCACGCCGAAGCCGATCAACCCGAGCAGGGCCGCGAGTACAAGTAGGAGTGTCATGGTTCAGATCTCTGCGGGTTCGCTGGCGCCGGTGTCGGCTTCTTGCCCCTTGGCAAGCCGCGACAGCCCGCCCAGGCTGGAGACCGCGGCATCCAGCATGATGAGCACACCGGCGGCCGGGATGGCTGCGTAGTACCAAGTGGTCGAGATTTCCAGCACGGTGGTCTTCTGTTCAGCAAAGCGCAACACCTGCCGACCACCGTGCCAGGCCATGATCCAGCCGATCGTGCCAATAATGGCCTGGTTCGCAAAGTAGAGCACACCGCGCAAACCGCGCGGCAGCTTTGCGACCAGAAGGTCTACACGAAGGTGGGCACCCTTCCTCAGCGCCAGGTAGGCGCCAAGGAATGTGATGTAGGTGAGCAGGGCAAGCGATACCTCGAAGCTCCAGCTGAGCGCGGCCCCCAGAGCGTAGCGGTAGATCACCGCCGTGAAGGCGACTCCCACCGCGGCCAACAGCAATGCCGCGATGACAGCTTCAAGAACGCGGTTCATCATGTATCCAGACCTTCTTGCCGTGTCACTGGGCCGGTCGGACGCCGGTGATCAGGCGGATCAGCGCCGTTGCGTCTTCCCCCTGCTCATTGGCCCATTCTTCCCAGATCGGGGTGGACTTGGCTGTGAAAGCGCCGGTGTCCGCCGTGTTCACCTGCATGCCCTGCTCGCGCAGGAAGGCGACGATCTCTTCGTCGGCCTGGGTGCCCAGCTCGACGGAATAGGCCTCGGCCGCGTCCCCAGCCTGCATCACCGCGTCCTGTTGCTCCGGTGTCAGCATCTGCCAGTCGTTCTCCGCGATCAGCAGGTAGGTGATCGTGTAGAGATGGTTGGTAAGCGACAGGTAGTCTTGCACCTCGTAGAACTTCTGCGACTTGGCCCAGATCACCGGGTTTTCCTGCCCGTCAAAGACACCGGTCTGCAGCGCTGAGTACAGTTCGGCAAAAGGCAACGGAGAGGCGTTGGCGCCATAGTGATTGAAGACCTTGATCCGCAGGCTGCTGCCCGGGGTGCGCATCTTCACGCCCTCCAGGTCGGCAGGCGTATGGATCGGACGCACGCTGTTGGTGATCTGGCGGAAGCCGCCTTCGAGATAGGCCACTGGGCGCAGGCCCTTCGCGATCAGCATCGCCTCGATCTTCTTTCCCGCGTCGCCATTCAGCGCAGCCTTCACGTGCTCCCGGTCGGCAAAGATATACGGCAGCGCGGTAGCGCCCAGCTCGGGGACAACCGACGTGATCGGCGTTTCTATGGTCGCCATGTTCAGCAAACCGGTTTGCAACGCCTCTAGAGAGCTTTCCTGATCTCCCAGCGCGGAGTTGGCAAACAGCTTCATATCGATTGCGCCGCCAGTCAGGTCGCTAAGCACCTCGTCGAACCGCTCCACGGACTTGTAAGCAATGGACTCTTCGTTGCCCGGCATATTGACGCGGAATTTGTGCTCCTGAGCGGATACTGCCGTGGAAAATGCGCCGCATACTGCGATAGCTATCGCAGCTCCAATCCAATTCTTGGTCATATAGTCCTCCCAGGTGCTTCACTGTGTTTAGAGATTTCACTGTAGAGGCCGGACCAAGCATCATGTAGAATAAATCTGACATTTAACTGAAAAAATAAGACACATCAGGTAGAAACTCGAATGCCTCGCCCGCGCACAACATTAGATGCCTTTGGTCATGGCAAACAGAAGCTGCGGGTTGGGCTCATAGTGCTCGACAACTTCACGCTGAACGCGTTCGCTGGCTTTGTGGAAGCTCTACGATTGGCTGCTGATGTTGGCGGGCAAAGCCGCCAGTTAGAATGCGGCTGGGTTATCATGGGCAAGGGCCGCCCGAGGGCCAGCTGTGGGCTTGCGATCACGCCCGACAGCGGCCCGGTGGAGCCAAGCCAGTTCAACTACATCGCTGTCGTGGGTGGCAACGATTACCCTCAACGCCTGCAGCCAGCCTGGCTGACCAGCTACTTGCAAGAAGCGGCCGAGAACGGGGTAACTCTGATCGGCCTTTGTACTGGTACCTTTAACATTGCTCGCGCTGGTCTGATGAAGGGGCGAACTGCCTGCGTGCATTGGAACGTCCATGAAGAATTCGCCGCGCAATTCCCCGACGTCCACGCGATTTCAGACCGGATCTTTTTCGACGCTGACGACAGGATCACCTGTGCCGGTTCGACTGGAGCCTCGGACCTCGCCTTATATCTAGTTGGTCGCCATTGCGGGCAGGAGCTTGCCCAGCAAAGCCTTAGGCACCTAGTTCTCAATCACCGCAGAGAGGCATCTTATCCGCAGGCGCAGTTTACCTCCGAGATCCGCGAGGTTGCCGACAGCGTCGTGCGGCATGTGGTTGGCATCATGGAACAGACACTGAACGCGCCGGTCCCGCTTGAAAATCTTGCAGACCGCGTCGGTCTTAGCACTCGGCAGCTTGCGCGGCGCTTTACTCGCAGTCTCGGACAGTCACCATCGACATACTACCGTTTCCTGCGAACCCGTTATGGCGCCTGGCGCTTGCTCCACTCGACCGACAGGATCTCGGATATCGCAGCTGATGCCGGGTTCGCGGATGCATCACATTTTCTGCGGCACTTCCGTCAGGTCTACGGTGTCACGCCTGCCCAATTTCGTGAGTCTGGTGTGGCTGCCTTACCAGTCAGTTCAGAAACCGATCATGGGGTCTAGGGCTGTCGCAAGCCCCGCCGCCAGCGGCGTCATGATCACCGCAACCGCGCTGTTGGTCAAAACCTCGGTCAGTACCGAAGTGACAACATAGACGATAGCAAGCGCAGCCCATTGACCCGCCAAGGCCATCAACGGTTTCAGCGCTCCAACAATCAGCTCGACAGCGCCAGTGCGGTCCAATGCGCTTCCAATAAGCAGCATCTACACAATCAGGAACAGCCGCCGCCCGTCCACCGCAGAAAACGCCTCGTCCGTCTCAGCCGCCGTTCAGCCTCTGCTTCAAAAGCTTGCCTGTCTTAAAAAACGGCACATGCTTTGAAACGACATCGACAGCTTCCCCCGTTTTAGGATTACGCCCGGGGCGCGCTTCGCGGGCCCTGACAGAAAAAGCGCCAAATCCACGGAGCTCGACGCGGCCGCCGTCAGAGAGCGATTTAATGATCTCCTCAAAAACTACCCGGACGACCCGGTCTGCCTCTTCCTTGGTCAGATGCGGGTTCTCCCAGGAAATTTTATCCGCAAGCTCGGATCGGATCATAGCTGAACCCCCTCAGGTCATTACTCCGGATCAGATCCGGGAAAAACGTAGTTGAAAAACAATCCATTGGGACAGCATCCTTCCAACTGAAAAAATCTTCTCCTCCTCTATTCCAACCCAAATGTCTATGCCTTCAAAGTAAGTTTCAAGCCACTTCCGGCTGCCGTTCGCGAGATATGCGCAGAAGTTGGTGACGCTTGATCAGGCGGCAGCTTGAAGTTGGCGGATCCCGTCGCGGAACTCAATCCCCTGGATGATCTCGGGCATGCGGTTTTGGCCGTCGAGCTTTCGCCATTTCTTCTGCGCGGACATCATCAACTTGAAGGCCATGGCCAGCCCGGTCTTTCGACTGAGACATCCCTTGGTTCGTTTGGTGCGATGCCGGACGGTGGCGAAGGTGCTTTCGATCGGATTTGACGTCCGGACGTGTTTCCAATGTTCGGCCGGATAGTAACCGGTATGAAGATCCTGGTGCCGATGTTCGGCCCCGATTCTCGGATCAGGGTGTATGCTGCGAGCATCCGGGACAGAGGCACCGGGAGCACGAAGGTGCGGGCAGGCCGTTTTATACGATGAGCCGCGAGCTCGTGTTAGTAGCTGGCCGCCTCTGCAACTCGCCCGGTTGCGCTGAGAGCGCGAATCCGTAGTTGTCGTGTCGCCCGCCGCTCCCGCTGTTTTCAACTGGCAAGGGAGGCGCATATGCGACGCGTAATCGGCATAGATATCCACCGCACCTTCGGGGAGGTGGTGATCTGGGAGAACGGTCTGACCAGGCACGAGGGCCGGGTCGACATGACCCGCACGGCCCTGGAGGGGTTTGGCAGGCAACTTCTCAAGACGGATGAAGTGGTCATTGAGGCAACGGGAAACTGCATGGCAGTCTCCCGGGTGCTGACGCCCTACGTCAAGCGCGTGGTGATTGCCAATCCGCTTCAGGTCAAGGCGATCGCCCATGCCCATGTGAAGACCGACAAGGTCGACGCCGGCACGCTGGCCAGCCTGCATGCCGCCGGTTACCTGCCGGAAATATGGACCCCGGATGCAGCCACAGAGCGGATGCGCAGGCTTGCCGCGCGCCGGTATCAGGTCGTGCGGCATCGGACCCGGATCAAGAACGAAGTGCATGCCATCCTGCATGCGCATCTGATCCCGAAATGCCCGCATGCCGATCTCTTCAACAAGCGCGGCCGCGATTGGCTGACGCGTCAGCCGGTGCCGGCGGACGAGCGGGCCGCGATTGCGCGCCATATCCGCGAGCTGGACCGGCTCGGAGAGGACCTTGCGGCGCTCGACCGGGACATCGCCCAAGACGCGCTGGAGGACGAACCGATCCGGCGGTTGCTAACCATCACGGGCGTCAATCTGACTGTGGCGGCCGGGCTGATGGCGGCGATCGGCAGCATCGAGCGGTTCAAGTCGCCGCAGAAACTGGTGAGCTATTTCGGGCTGAACCCGCGGGTGCGTCAGTCCGGTCTGGGGCCCGCCTACCATGGCCGGATCAGCAAGGCCGGGCGCAGCCATGCCCGCGCGATGTTGGTCGAGGCGGCCTGGGCAGCGGCGAAAGCGCCGGGTCCGCTGCGCGCCTTCTTCATCCGTATCCGCGCGCGTCGTGGCCATCAGATCGCCGCTGTCGCGGTCGCACGCAAGCTCGCCACCCTGTGCTGGCATATGCTGACGAAAGGCGAGGACTATCGCTGGGCCCGGCCCAGCCTGGTCGCCCACAAGTGCCGTGCCATGGAGTTGGCGGCCGGGCAGCCGCAGAAGAAGGGTAATCGGCGCGGCGCGAGCTATGCCTACAATGTGAAGGAAATGCGGCAGCAGGAAATGAAGATCGCTGAGCACGCGGAGAAAAGCTACGAACACTTCGTCGCTGCCTGGCGGCCACACCCCCCAAAACAGGCCGGGTGTGCGGCCGCCTCAAACCGGCAGGGACTGAATGGGCTGCCCGGTGACGCTTCCAGCCGCTGCGCCACGCTTCGCCACGAGGTCGACCGCACAGACGAAATATAGCAAAAGCCAGCACGAAAGTCTTGTCGATCTCATCCGTCGTAGAAGGTCAGCAGCGCGTCGCGGTCATTGACCAGTTTGGAGACCGCCTTTTCCCATTTCACACCGTATGTTTCGACGAAGAAATCAAAGGCGGCGTCCGCTTCGGCTTTGGTCTCGCCCTGCCAGATGTCATGGAGGTGGCCTTTGGCCTTTGCCTGCATGGATTTCGGCATCGCGTTCAGCACATTCATCGTCTTGTGGACCCAGCATCTTTGCTCACGCGTCGCTGCAAAGACCTCGCGCAGCGCTGTCCAGAACCCCAGGGCACCGTCACCGATGGCCAGTTTGGGGTCTTGCTTCAAACCTCGCCGTTTGAGATCAAGCAGCAACTCGCGCCAGCTTTGCGTGCTTTCTCGGAAGCCGTCGGTCATCGCCAGCAGCTCCTTGCGGCCATATTCATCCGCCCCGACAATCACCAGAACGCATTGCTTTTCCTCAGCCATGCGCGGTTTGAAGTAGACCCCGTCGGCCCAGATGTAGAGGAAGCGCCGGTTGCCAAGATCGCGCTTCTGCCACGCCTCATAGTCTGTCCACCAGTCGGCCTTCAGCCGCGCGATGGTCTTGGCGGACAGGCCCTTGGCATTCGGGCCCAGCAGCGCCTGCAGGGCCTCGGTGAAATCACCAGTCGACACGCCCTTGAGATAAAGCCACGGCAGAAGCTCTCCGACCGATTTCGCTTTGCGAAGATAGCGCGGCAGGATGCTGGGTGTGAAGCTGATCTTGTCTTCGCCAGCACCCCGATCCCGCACGCGCGGCACTTTCACCGGCACCGGCCCAATGCCGGTCATCACCTCGCGTTCGGGTAAGTGACCATGGCGCACCAAGCGGGCCCGCCCGTCCTCTAGCCTTTCCCCGGAAAAGCTGTTCATCAACGCGGCCAGTTCGGCATGGATCGCCTGTTCGATCAGCTTGCGCGCTCCATCGCGCAGGATGTCGGTGAAGGGGTCGGATGTAAAACCCGATGGATCGGGCAGTTGAGTGATGGTAGTCTTTGACACGTGGCATATCCTTTTCTCAGCAGAGAACTGAAGGCGACTCGACACCGCCATGATATGCCGCCCCTCAGGGCATCACCAACTTTCGCGCGTTTCTCGCCGTTCGCAGCAAGACAGCACTCACACAACTGAACGATGCTCCCGTAGTAAGCTGCGGCTGTATTCTTCCGGACTTCTCCGGACACAGAAGCAAGCGCCGTTCCATTGGCAGCCCAAATAAGGGCTGCTACTCATCAAGAAAGGCATAGGCTGGAAGCACACGCAGCATTGATGGCGTCCGAAAACGTCTACGGAAACGCAAAGTTTTTTCCATTCAGCGTGAACATCATTGGCACCTCATGATGTTGGCCGAAGCCTGGTTGGCGTCTCCGATGCATCCAGCCGGCACCATTAGGCCCGCAGCTGCAACTGCCCGCTTGCTCTTCTTCACTGAAATTTCCCTTTTTGAAATCGCTGGCCCGGCTTTACTTTCGGTCCCTGTGGAATAATCAGTTTGGCAGCGGCGGGCTGTGTTTGCCCGGCTGTGGGCCTCATCCAATGCCGAGGTATTGCAGCCATTACCCGCCGCTGCCGTTTTTCTAGATCGATCCCTGCCCGCTGCCTTGCGGTGCGTTGGTGATTGCCTGAAGGCGGTCCGCCGGGGCCGCGCCGCGGATGATGCCGCCGGGGCCCACGAAATACGGGGTGCCGGTTGCGCCGAGCGCGGCAGCCAGGCGCTTGGCTTTCTCCAGATCTTCCGCGCCAAGACCTTCCTGCACCGCAGCGGTAACTTCCTCCGGATCATGGCCCAGCTCCGCCAGCGTGCGGATGGTGGTGGCTGCACTGGCCTTGCCTTGAACCGACATCATGGCGTCGGAAAATTCGCGGTAGGCGTCCACGCCCTTCAGCGCTTTCAGCGCCAGCGCCGCCTTGGCGGTGAATGTCGATTCCTTGCCCAGGACAGGGGTTTCCATCAGGACCAGCTGCAGGTCCGGCATGGTTTCCTTCAGAGAGGCGACAACGGGGTGCGCCCGGCGGCAATACCCGCAGTTGTAGTCCTGAAACTCCACCAGGATCGGCTTCTCCGGATCCAGCCCTTCAAACAGCTCGTCAGCCACTTTGGCGATCAGTTCCTGGTCTTTCACGGCTTTGGCGGCTTCTTCCTTTGCTTCCAGCAGAGCGAACACTTCCAGGATGATGTCCGGATTGCGAAGAAGTGCGTCACGCACGCGCTGATCAAACTCGAAATCGGTCTGCGGCGTTTCAGCGGCAGCAGGGGTCCCGAGGATGGTAAAACCCACTGCTGCCGCCAAAACTGCCTTGCCCCATGTTGTGTTGCTTAAAATCATTGCCCGTTTTCTTTCCGTTCTTCGAATTTCTGCGGCTTCATTGCCTGATTAGGAGTGTTTTGCTACGCTTGCTCGCCCTAAGGGAGAATCCTGTGCGACGCCTGATGACGAAATTCTGGAAAGAAATCGCCTACCTGGTGGGCTTTGCTGTGCTGGTTGTTCTGCAGCTCGAAACCATCGGGTTGTTCTATCTCGGCGCAGGTGCAGTCTGGTTTGTTGTCTGGCTGCTGCG
Organism: Leisingera sp. ABM4_103; assembly: GCF_056158685.1. Taxonomy (NCBI): domain Bacteria; kingdom Pseudomonadati; phylum Pseudomonadota; class Alphaproteobacteria; order Rhodobacterales; family Roseobacteraceae; genus Leisingera; species Leisingera sp. ABM4_103. Next base: position 83,358 of record NZ_JBSWTU010000007.1, read on the forward strand.
GAACAGCGGCGGAACCTACGACCCAGAGCCCGATTTGATCGACTCGCGAGGGCTGTATGGCGGTTACTCGGATTATTACCATCGGCACTAGCATCACTCGCTTTCTCTTCTGAGGCCGGTGAAAATGTGGCCGCCGATCTGAACATTCTGGTGCCCGCGCGCCTGTGACTCTCTGCCGAGCCAGGCGGGCACCGAATTGGCTTGCTCCCCGGCGGTTACATGCGCCTCCATGCCTTTTGGCGAATAGTAATGAGTGGCGCCGCTGGTCACGTCGGGGATCTGTCCGGCGGCAACGCCATCGACAATCCGGCCGATCCGCTCATATTCGGCGCTGCCCTCTTCGAGTTTCATTGGAAGGCCGTTTCCGCCAACGCCGTTGTTCCAGGCAGAGAACTGCTTGAGCTGCAGGCTGACCTCGGCCGGATTGTCTCCCCAACGCTCATCTGAAACCCGGTTCATGATCACGTGCGCCACAGCGGCCTGACCTGTTTCACTTTCCCGTCCAGCTTCTCCGGCGATGGTCCGGATCATTACATCCCGGTCATAGTTTGAAAGCTGAGGTGTGCCGCTGATCGCGGAGGATACTGCTGAGCCTGCATCGAGAACGCTGTCCACGATGTCCTCTCCTGTCGTCCAAACCTTCTGAAGCGCGCCAGGAACCACTCCGAAATCTTGACCGTCGACCACTGCGCGCTCATTTTCTGTGGCCTTGGAAGTTGCCTGCTCAGACAAGGCATTCCTATGGTTTTCCTTGGCCCCTTGAACCTTCCCGGTGGCCTCAGTGATCCGGCCAAACTCTTTATGATGATCCATGCCGCTGGACGGCAGGCGCTGGGTGGTGATTTCTTCCGTCGGGCGCGAAAGCGTATGAGCCTGTGCCAAGCCAGGGTTCGGCCGATCCAGGCCAAGCTCCTGAAGCAACCCGGGCAGGACTTTCTCCACGGCGGCCTCCTGGGCTTTCACACCAGCGGTGGACTTCGGGTTGAGGAAGCCGGAGATCTGCTGCTCACTGTATCCAGCCTCACGCCATTCGCCGATCACCGCGTCGGTCAGCTGACCATCATAGCTGATGCCGTGCGAATAAAGGTTGCTTTCTGCCGAGGCCAGAGTTTCGGCTTCTTCCCGTGCCTCTGCATATGCGTTGCCTTTGCGCTGCACATTGTCGATGCTCCAGCGATTGCCGCCGTCCTCGGTATTGGTCAGACTGCTGTGTTCGCTGGCCCGGATCGAGTTCACTGCATCGCCGTATTTGGCGACTGTTTCCGTCAGGCCAGAGTCCCGCGCGGCAGACGCCACACGGCGATAAGAGTCGCTGTCGAGACCTGTCCCATTGATACTGCCTTGTGCACCAAGGACGGTCCCGCCTGGTGTGCTTGCAGACAACGCCACCTTGTAGGCGGCATCGACCGAGATCCCATGTTCTTTGGCAAAGTTTTCAACTGCCGTATGCGCTTCGCGGGCCTCCTCAGACCACCTGTTACCTTGGGACACCGAGCTGTCATTAGCCGTGCTTGTGCCGTTCGAAAGAGACCGGCCGAAGTTCGCATAGTTCGCGGCGGTCTGATTAAGTGCTGTGCTCCACTCATCTCTCAGCGAGGTTGCATTGCGGATCGCCGCCTCTTTCCGGTCGGACACCTCTTCCCTGATGGTCTGGCCTACCCGCGCCGACATGCCGCCGGTCGATTGGGCGGTGCCGGTGGCGAAGGTCGAAGAACCATCGGCATTGACTGTCCGCATCGCGCCATTTGCCATCCGTACAGTGGATGCTCCCGCATCCCGCACGGCGGAGGTGTTCCACTTGTTGGCCGCGAAATTATTCATGCTGGCATTGGAGAGGGAGATATTGCCGGTGGCCGCTTCGCGGCCAGATTCAATTGCAGCCCCCTGCCCCACGTTCAGCATCGAGGTCGCAAGGCCAGCCATGCGGCTCGCGCCGAACAGGATCACCGTGGAAACAAAGGGCACTAACATCATCAGGTAGCCCGCGATGGTGCCCACATCCTGTTCGACCGCGCGGACGCCCAGGTAGTTGGCGAAGGTCAGGGAATAGTCGAGCGCACCGGCGCTATAAGAGCCCATTGCCTCCCGGTAATACCCGGAGCTGGCTTTCATGACGATGGAATGCAGGATTGCAGAAAGCGGATCCCAGGCGGACAGCCAGAGGAAGCCCCCGAAGTACCCCTTCATGACATTCCATACCAAAGGCGTCATCATCATGATCATCGCCAGCGGAAACGCCGCGTAGTAGAGCGATTCAAAGACGATTTTCAGGAGCGGCACCCATTTCAGAGCCGAGATCCCGACAGCGCTGTAGCTGGCCGAGGTCTGGGCCTCCGTTCGAGCTGCCTGATAGGCCGTCATGGCCGCGTTGTTTCCAGAGGAGGCAATCAGCCGCTGGACCGCGCCGTCCAGTGAGTTGACCAGCATGGTTTGCCGGATGGTTGCCTGAGCGCCGGCCGAGGTCATGCCGATGAAGGTCTGAAACTGATTGAGTGTCCGCCGCATATCGGCAGCCGAGAGCGCGGGATCTGCAGCGAAGTGGCTTTGGTCTGCTGCAGCGGCCTTCTGATAGAGGACATTCTGCACTTCATTGTTGAGACGGTTGGTAATCTGCGGCCAGCCGTCTGCGCAGGTCGTGGTTTCTTCCAGAACCGGATCGTAATAGGCCAGAGATTGCGGAACATTGGCGCCGATGTAGGCCACCAGATTGCCCGCCTGACCCAGTTCGCCCACATCGACAATGCCGATGTTCGAGCCATCGACCATGCAGTTTTCCATGAAGTTCACGAGGGTTTCCTGAACAACCGGAGTGACAGAGCGCCAGCGGGCCGCCTGGCTCAAAATGGTGGAGCCAAAGAGCATTCCGGATTTCTGGTAGGTCAGGTTATCCGGCGCAGCGAGCAGCGTTTCCATCACATCTGTGAGCGATGCGCTGGCCCTCGATGTCAGAGACCCGGCCCAGGCCACGGACCACGGCACATTGTCTACTGTGCCGTAGATACCAAGCGGCACGGTGGAATCCATGATGATCACGCGCGCCCTGGGGCCGAGGCCGACGGTAACCACCAGCATCACGCCGATGAAGTAGGTCACCGCCTGCCGTGCTGCTCCGAAAATCGCCAACTGGAGGCCTGCCACGAGCACGCCAGCGACGATACCGCCGTAAATCAGTGCTCCGAAGTTGCCCGAGCCGGTGAAGGCCGCGAGGTAGTTGAAGACATCATAGAGATAGTAGCCGCCGCCAACTGTATGAATTTCGAGTTCGGGCATGGATCACTGCCCCCCGGTCTGAGTGATGATGTTGCTGAAAATCGCATTGGACGATGCGGCCAGTTCTCCCCTGGCAAGGCTCAGGCGCTCCAGGTTGCGCAGGGCTTCCGCGTATTTCCGCTGTGCAGAGGCCCGCAGGTCCTGCAGCACGGCCTTGGACTCGCGCACCGTTTCCTGAAACTCCCGGTTGATGTCACCGGCAATATCGACGTTGGCGGCCGAGTTCAGGATCTCGTTCATGCCCTCGTCAATGTAGGCAATCGCCAGATCGACCGCGACCAGCTCCGCCATCGAGTTGATGTCGTCCTGGACAAACTGGTATTTGTAGCTCTTGGCTGTAACCAGGTGCTTGTAGACCGGAATGGTGGTCAGGTTGATAAGGGCAATGGCTTCATCCGGCGGTGCGGTGTCATTGCTGATGGCATCCGACAGCCCTTGGATGGCATCCGCCGTGACGGCGAACAGTGCGTCTGATGCGGACAGGGTTCTGTCCCTGAGCACCGGGTTCAGGCAGTCATTTGTCTCATCGCAGCGCAGGCTTTTGTAGGCGCCGCCCTCAACCAGGGATTTGGCAGCATCCGGCGATAGGGCACGCGGCGGGATGGTGCGGTGCGTGGCGCTGGCGTCATCATCCTCCGGAGCCATGGTGATGATCGTGCCCGTGAGGGTCATGAAAAACTCTGCAATGCGCGGGCTGGAAGCAAGGAAGTTGTTTTTCTTCACCGCGCGCCAGGCATAGTTCACATTTGTCGGCACTTGCTCGGCCAAGGCCCCGCTCGCACGGCCCAGCGTCGCGTTATGCTGGCCGCCGGTGCCGCAGCCGTGGCGCGAGGCCACACGGTCTGCAAACCGGCCTGTATAGCCGCCAATAGTCTGGCAGACGTGCTGGGAGGCCCCGTCCATTTTGGGCCAGAGTGAGGCGGTGAGCAGCTGCCCGGCTTCGCAGGAGTTGATGTTGCCTGCGTTCACCTGCTGGATCAGATCGCGCAGTTTGGCGACAATCTCCTGCACCGCAGGCGACAGGCTTTCCAGCGCTAGCTCGAAGGCAAATCCGGCAGCGTTCTGCATGATCGCTTCCATCAGCGCGATAAGCTCTTCCTCGGTGATGAAGGAAAAGGCGCCGCCGAAGATGTCGATGCCGCCGCATCCCGCGCGAACGGAGGGCAGCTGGATCTCTGCAAGCTGGCTGTTGCGCGGCCGGGTGCGCAGATAGAGGGAACCCAGCGTGGCATAGCCCGCCTGCTGCCCTTTGTAGGCCGTCGGCTTGGTGACGTTCACGCCGCCGCCGGTGCGTTCCCAGAACTGTTTCAGGTCCTGGCCGACGTCGGCGGCCGCAGGTGCTGCAGCCAAGACCGAGGCTGCGGCGAAAAGGCTCAGGAAATTGCGCCTCATTGGCCTTCCCTTTCACCCGGCCTGTTCCTATCTGGTTGGGGCAGGCCCCTATTGATTGTTTCCTCCCAAAAACCAAGGGCTTGCCGGCCATCCTCATGATCCCCTGTCTCTTCGAGGATGGCCGTTCCTTTTTCTGCCCGCCGGTTGCCGGACAGGGGCAGATCCGGCATCGCGTCCTCGTCCAGACAGAGCCAAGCGGGATAGGTCCCCTCTGCAGCCACTTCGCGCATGGCCGCGGCAGCGTTGGCCCCGGCGGCAACAAAAACACAGCTTAGAAACAGCTTGTTCATGCGTCTTTCCTTTCTGTGGAGGTCCGCATAGCTTCAGGCACTGAGACCCGGTCAGCGTCCCATAACAAGTCTGGCCGGGGTTCATGGCCATCCCCGGAACCTGCCAACTTAATTGCTCCGGGGGTGGCCGCACCCTCTCTCGGCAGTTCCGGCATCGTGTCCTCATCAAGCCAGAGCCAAGCAGGATAGGTGCCTTCTGCAGCCACTTCGCGCAGGGCGGCGACGGCGTTGGTGTCCGCGGCGGGATCAGCAACGAATAGCGAAACCGGGCTTTCCAGGTCGGTCAGCACCGCGCAGGCAATCGGGGTCTCATGGTCGAGGGTGAACCGCTGGGACTTGAGGAAAGCGCGCCTGCTCTCTGTCAGTGCCTGGATCAGCTGATAGTCGCGGATGGATTCAAACGGGATCCAGTTTGCAGTGACCAGCATCATGCCGATTTCCCGCAGAACAGGGTAGCCAGCTTTAGCCACACTAAAGGTGGCGATCACCATCACATGCACGTCACCCAAAGCGTCCGCGAGCATGAGCTGATCGGCAAACACCTTCTCAAATTTCCGCACCAGGTCCTCTTCCGCGAAGAAGGCGCAGTCCGGCGCGTGTTTGAACAGGAAGCGCGCACCCATGCGGGTGGCTTCATGGCTCTTGTATTCGGCCACAACGAGGCCAAGCGGGGCCGGGCCGCGCGCAGGCGCCTGAAGGCCGCGCAGGAGTTTGGCCCGGCGCGCGGCGTTTTCTTCTTTCCGCTCCGCCTTCCAGTAATCCGGAACATAGAGAATATCCCGCAGGTCACGGGACTTGGCGGATTTCCCCGCCGCCGCGTTCAAAAGCGCACGCTGCACCGGCCCCCACCAGCGTTTGCCCTGCATCGCCGGGGTCCATTTAACCAGGTCCGCCTCATGCCACAGGTATTGCAGCAGGCTCGACAGGCCGAGCTTACGCGGGCTGGCCTTGGCCTCGGTCGGCTTTTGTCCCGAAGGCGCGGGCGGTGCCGGGCGCTTGCTGCCCATGGTCAAAGGGAAATCGACCTTCAGCGTCGTGGTGCCGCTATCCAGATCTTCATTGATCGCGCTGCCCTGCACCTGGCCGAAGCCCGAGAGATCTTCCGGCGGCAGGAAAAACTCGCAGCCGGGCGCGTGTTCCGCGCCGGTGCCCGGCATCCGCTTCAGAATGAACCGGCCATACACGCAGGCCACATACATTTGCGGGGCCGGTTTCCGGCAGCCGCAGGTAATGCGGCTGTGTTCCTGGTGCGCCCGGCCAAGGAGGTTCTGGCCGTCGCCGGTTGCCGGATCCACGGGGATATTGCCGATGAAATACGCCATTCTGCCTGTTCCTTCACTGATACCGTTCGCCCATGGGCACTTCCCGGACCACGTAGATGCGCTCCAGGATCTGATCTTCTGTCAGCAGTCCGCCCCCGATCAGCTGGGTTTCCCCGCTGGCGGCATCGACAATGGCGATGAAGGGGCGCGGCTTGTCCGCGAGCTGAAGGGCCTCAAGCTGGCCCGCGTTCTGAACCGCGTCTGGGAAAAATTCGATGGGGCTGCCATCGGTGGACACAGCCAGAATTTCCACGCCGTAGGCATTGCGGATGCCGTCGAGGATCTGCGCCTGCGCGAGGCACAAGCGGCAGTCCGCAGGGTTGTCATAGACAAAGATCAGACCGGCCTCTTGCGCCGCCCGGCGCAGAGCCGCCTGCTCCGCCGCATTGCGCTGGTCCTGATAGATATTGGTGCCCATCTGGGTCAGAGGACGGCGGGTATTGGCATCGAGGTGGGGCGAGCCGAACAGCACGCGCTGCCAGACGGCCGCGAAACGCGCCGCTTGCTGTGCCATCTGCTTGTTCACCTCCATATACGCCTGCACATTTTCCGGCGTCGGATCGAGAATGGCGCGGTGCTTCAGCTCGTCGGCGTATTCCCGGAACGCCTCGATCTCCTCGGTGGCCGTCAGCTCTTTCGGTTCTTCCGGCTCCTGGGGTTCTTCTCTGGCTTCCTGTTCCGGCTCCGGTGCCGGTTCAGGTTTGACCGGCTCCGGCTCAGGTTCCGGGTCGCAATAGAAATGCCAGCCGTCTACTTCTTCACCATTGCAGACCAGCCCCGCGCTGGCGGGATAGGCTGCAGTGGCTAGAAGTGCGGCAAGGGTCAACGGTTTCAGCATCAGCCCGTCCTCCCGGCTGCGGCGAGAACTGCGGCCCGCACGGACTGCGCGTAGTGGCGCGCATTGCGGTAACCGGTGATCCGGCCTGTGATTTCCCCGGCGGCCTGCGAGTAAATCAGAGTTGTGGGGAACTCGGTGATCTGCGCGGCAACCGGGTGCGTTCTGGCATCGGTCACGTCTGCAAACGGCGGGATCGGCCGTGCGTCATGCGAGGCAACCAGGACCGGAATGCCGGCGGGCTGGGTCATGGCCGCCAGCACCGGCGCAGCAGATTTACAGAAGGAGCACCAGGACGCCCCGATGAAGATCACACCAACGCCAGGGTTTTCCTGAGCACTGGCCAATGCCGGTGCCGCCGCTGCGCTGAGGCTGGACAGAAGGAAGATGCGCCGGTTCATTGGCCCATCTCCCCGAATGCGTCCTGCGCCTGGCTGCCGGCCGACGGGAAGCGGTCTTCATAGAAAGACTGCAGATCTTCAGAGACGGGAACCTGAATGTCGCTCATGATGTCACCGAAGACAGGCGACAGATCCATTTCCTCGATGTCCACATTCCCGAAATCTTCGATGGTGACATACCCGCAGTTTGCTGAGCCCGGCGTGCCCCAGCCCTCGTCAACTTGCTTTTTGAACTCCTCGATGAAGACCCGGCCGAATTTCGAGTTGTAGGTGCAGTAGTGGTAGCGTTTCTTGACGCAGGCCCCCAAAACCTTCTGCTGGCAGGTGACGCCAACAAAACGGGTTGCGCCCGCTTCCCGCTTGTCCCGCAGGATTGCAGCAGATTCCGGGCAAGTGCCGCCAAAGAGACCCCCGGTCCCGCAGCAGTTACGTCCTGGCGCCTTGCTGCAGGTCATTGTGGTGCCCTGGAAGAAACGCACATCGTTCGGGTCAGTGGCGGCCTGCTCCCGGTATTCCTCCTGCATCTGCGCCAGCACGTTCAGCCAGGCCGCAGATCTGCCGAAGTCATCAGAGGTTTCCTGTTCGACCCCGATGCAGTTGTCACCAACACAGACGTTGATTGGCTCGCAGCTGGTTTCCAGATCCCCGGAAGAGACGCCGCAACGGTAGTGATACTCCCGGTTCGTGCAGACCCCATCACGTTCAGCAAGGCAGGTGTTGCCTTGCAGGATACAGGTCGGATCGCTTTCCAGCGGCCCGCAGTCGGTTTCGCCTTCACCAACGGACAGGCAGCTGTAAACGCGCTTCCGCTTCCACCAACTCCGGGAAAAGCTCTTGCGGTTGATGTCGCGGACTTCGGCACCCTCCTCGGTGATGGTTTCAACCAGCTCGCATTCCTCATTGTCTTCAAACCTGCCGCAACGGTTGATGATTTCCTCCTGCGTCGGCCCGAACTCGGTGTTCACAAGCCGCGCCGGGCTCATGTCGTCGTCTTCATTCAGGCAGGAATAGGTGAGACGCCACTGACGGCATTCCCCGTTGCGGTAATCGACGCAGCGGCGGTTGGTCCTGGTGCAATTAACACTGGCGCGCGTGGCGGTGCATTCATCAAGCGGAGCGCTGTCATGGCAGGAGCGTGTTCCTGCTTCACGGGAACAATAACTGGTGAGCCGGATGCCGCCTGTGGACGCCGTGTCTGTTTCCACACAGCTGTATTCGGCATCTGCGCAGGTAATTTCGGCCGAGGCGGGTGCAGCCCAGAACAGGAGAGCAAAGAGAAGAAGGATCAGGCGGCTCACTCGCAGACCTCCTCTCCGACGTTTCTGAAGCTGTCGCAGCAGGCACCATCGAACTTGATGGTAATCTTGGCTCTGCCGCCATTGGACGTCCCTCCGGCGAAGACAACGCGAGCTGTGAAGTCGGTCTTGCGGAACCGCTGGCCCTGGTCCGGGCGCGACCGGGGATAGGTGTTCAGATTGATGAACCGAAGCACATCTTTCGAAACCGTTTCGCTCCGGGTAAGCACCTGCATTTGATGGCAAAGTTCATGCTCCAGCGGTTGGCATTCGAACCACTGCAAGATTTTATCGTTGCCGTGCTCGATGAGCCTGTAGACTTTTGCCCGCCAGGAAGTAGGGCCTTCCGGCATATCCCAGCCGCTTGAGAAAACGCCGGGACCGGATGCCGGCGGCTGCAAGGCGGTGCTGCTTGCCAGCGGTTTCTTGATAATTGCCGTCAGAGGCTGCACGCCCATGCCACCGAAGGGCGGTCCCCAGAAGCACCTGTAGAGTTGATTTTGGTTGAAGCTGGGAGGTCCCAACTTAACCATGGGGACAAGCAAGCCGTCTGTGTCATTGGCCGGGCACGCATTGCCGCGGCCATTCAGGAAATGGCCGGTACGGGTGCGGGAGAACGTGCCAACAACTGTGTTCCCGGCCAAAACCTGCAGAGCGCCCCGGGCCTCAACGTGCTCCATGATGACTTCATCCGGGGCAAACCGGTCTGAGACTTCTATGGAAAACCTATGCTTTTTCAGATGGCTGCTGCCATCGTTCGCGGTTGGCGAAGCGGCCGGGAAGCTGATGGTCGCAGTTTTTCCGCTCCAGGTAACATCACCGCCGGTAATCCGGATCTTTCTGCGAATGCAGGCAGAGCGGTTCGAGTTGACCTTGCACTCATATTCATTGGTCTTTTCGCAAACCTGCACATAATTCGCAGCCCGCCTGTCGCAGCGGTAAGTGTCGGTCCGGTCCACCCGGATTTTCCGGATCAGGCGGCAGGTCTTTTCTTCCCGCGCAGGCAGGCTTTCGCAGAACGCGTCGCGCACGTCAGACACCGGAACCTCCGGCGTGGTGCAGCTGCCGGTTTCGCTGCTGAAATACCGTCCGGCAATGTCCTCTGCATTCTCATGCGCCCAATTGGCGTCATCGAACAGTTCCCCCTGCCCGTCGATGTCGATGTCCGGACGGATGAGCGCGCTGTCTTCTGTGGCGCGCAGAACCCGGCCTTGGGTCTTATCCGCATCGCGGGTTTCCAGAATGCGGTCCTCGAAAGTGGTGTGCCTCATGCCCGCCTCTGGCGGCCGGGAGGTTTCAAATGGCGTCACCACCTCGTTGACCGTTTCATCCCGGAAAGTGCTGCCCGTATTCACAGACCTATCAGCTGCAGCCGCAGCGCGGTCCATGAAGGATTGCGCGAAAGCGCCGCTGCCAAGCAGGACGGCCATCAGGGCAAGGGAAAGAGATCTATTCAGCATCTGCGGCCTCCTGCTGGGAGAGCAGCCGCCGGGCCTCAGAAGCGCCGGCCTCCCCCTGTTCCGCGATCAGGCGCAGGGCAAATTCGACCGGAACATTGCCGCCCACCCGGTCATGCGGCGGCACAGGGTCCGCTTCGCATCCAGGTGTTTCGCAGACATCGACCGCCTCACTCATGGCAATGACCTGCGGCACCGATGTAATCCGGAACCGGGTGAACACAGTAGGGTCGATGGAGAAGCCCACGGCATCATCCAGAGAGCCAAACGTCTCTTCCAGGGCGGCTTGAGTTTCATAGACCGAGTTGTTCACGAACCCGCGGAACACGATGGGCAGACCGAATTTCCGGGCTTCAGCCATCATTTGCTGCAGTGACTCCTTGGGCATCGAGAAAGAGGCCAGCAAAAAGATGGTGGCACCGTCGTACCGCACTTCTTCCGCGTCACTGGCAGCTCCCCCGGTGGCATCCGCGCCGAGCAAGGCCCGGACGCGTGGATCCGACAGAGCGCGGGTGCGCAGCCCGTCGAAATCGACGTCAGAAAAGGCCCCTTCCGCCTCATCAAGCGGCCGCAGGGTCTGCCGCAGCACCTCCCCCTGCTGTTTGGCGCTGTCAACGATGGCCGCCAGCGGCGCGGTGATCCGCCCGGTGCTGCCCGGTGCGTATTCGGTCACACCTTCCCCCGCCTCCTGGGCGCCAAGGGACAGGGGTGTGACAGCCAATGCGGATCCAGCCACGAGTGCAAAAGTCAGAGTGCGCAGCAATTTCTCTTCCTCCAGAACAGCCAGCCGAAGGATTCCCCTTTGAAGGGGAACTCTCTCAGCCGATCCACGTATTGAGCTGAAAAGCCGATGGGGCCGCAGGCGTAGCGGCCCGAGGTTTTCGGGCGCGGGCGCGTCACCTGCATCCGGTACTGGCTTTTCTTGATCACCGGCTGCGATTGGGTTTGGCAAAGCGGTCTTTCCGACGCGGTTTTCCGTGCGATCAGCAGCCTGTGCATCCGGGCCACCATCTTGGTTGCAACCACCTGGCTCGCCATCACCCCGCCAACATGGGCAGCGACATCGCCCTGGATTGGGTAGATCGAGCCGCCGCAGCCGGTGCACCAGAACAGCGCATCCATCGGCAGATTGCCGGAGGACGCCTTGGTGCAATCCGCAGCGCAGGCCGCCTGGGCAATCGGATTGGCAAACAGGATTGCCTCCGGGTTGATCAGGTTGTTCAACTCTGCGTCCTGCCAGAGCGGGTCAATCTCCGAGATATAGGCGACATCGAATTGCGCGCTTTGCTGGCAAAGACCATCGACCACCACACCAAGCCAGGAAATCAGCGGATAGAAGTAATAATGTGCCTGCCAGCGCGACCCGGTGCTGCCGCCGCTTTGCTGAGTAGCAGAGGATTTGCCCAGAGACAGCAGCCCGAAATCCATGTCAAAGCCCATATTCACGAAGCAGCCGGGCTCATTTGCTACATCGACCAGCCGGGCCGGTTCCCAAAGGCCAATGGACAGGCCGGGCCGGGGCGGAACACCCGGGCAGACGCAGAGCGGGAAGGTCTGGTTTCTCGTATCCGGGCGGCTGGCGCCAAAGCTCAGGCTCAGGCCGCCGATGGAGATGGGAAAAATGCAGTCCCAGCAAACTTCCGTGATGGGGTTCAGAAACCGCTTGTTGCAAATTGCTGCCGCTTGGGTTGCTGCAAGGGCGAAGGCAAAGGCGAGGATCAGGGCGCGCAGGTTCATTGCAGCACCTCCCCGCCCTTTCCGAGCGCGATTTCTTCCACCTGCATGACGGGATCTGCGCGCTGCACCACGGCAGGCACATTGCGGATGCCGAAACGCTTCACCAGCACAGCATCCTGGTCGAAATAAAACCGGCGGCCATGCTCGCGCATCAGGCCCAGCGGATCACCGTTCACCAGAACCAGAAGCGTGTCCAACTCGCCGCCATCTGCCAGCGCAAAGGCCACCTGGCCGGGATCGTCGCCGTCAAGCAGGACGATGCGCTTTTCAAAGCGGGAATAGGCCAACGGGTTCACGACTGTGCCAGCGCGGGCGAAAACCCGGCCCTGATGGTCTGCCAGATCCTCTTTCAGGGTGATCGACATATCGACCTCCCAAACCGCGTATTCCTCCGCTTTGCCGAGACCCTGAACCGGACGCGGCCGGTTCACATAGGCCCGCGTGGTGTCCTGCATGTCCTGCCGCATCTGATCCAGTTCGCCAGCCGCTTCCATTTCCAGGAGCCGGTCCTTGATCGTGTCCAGCAGCGAGGGTTCAGCCACCTCGAACAATGGGCCGTGGGTGCCGAGATCCTTGGCCGCCCCCTGCCCTGCGGCAGCAGCGAGGACCAGAAGGGCAGCATGAAAACGGCGGCGTGCGCCCATTCTGTTTGAACGGGATCCGAAACCGCGGCCTCTGCGCTGCCTGCAGCAGCTCCGAATACGGTTTCGGATGCGGTTCATTGTTTTAGAAACAGAATGCGGCGGGGTCATTTCCAGCGCTCCGCAAGGTCTGTCCAATGGGGGAAAGGGATTTCAAATCCTGCGGCGACGACGTCCGCCACCGGCCGCGGGCCGATCACTGCATACCGGCTGTCCAGGCTGTCCGGGCTGTCTCCAAACACGGCAATCATGCCGTCCGGCACCGCATCGCCCTGCCAGAGCGGTGCAACAAGCGCGCCGTTCTTCAGCTGCCCCTCGACACAGGTGCCATTGATGCAGAGGCTATTTCCCGAGCGGCGGACCGGATCGCCGGCTACTCCGGCAATCCGCTTGGTCAGGTAAAGCTCATGCCCGCCGAATTTTCCCTCAAGGATCTCCGGCATTTCAACCGCGACGATGGCACCCGGCCGCAGGATCAGCGGCCAGGTCACCATTGCGTAGGCATTGCCTTTCAGGCTGCCGGTCGCATTCACAACCAGCCGCCCGCAGGCAAGCCCGTAGTAACCCGCGGCGGTCACGGCCAGGACAGGCAGGATCAAGGTCAGCTTAGAACGCTGCATCACCCAGCACCTTTTCCATGATGATGCCGGTGACATCTGCGGCCTGAAGGCCCGCAGCCGACAGCACCGCGCCCTTACGGACGACAATTTGGCCGGTCTGGCCGGACAGCCGGTCAATTTCCAACTGAACAGCCTGCTGGAACGCTGGGAGTGTGTCCCCGAATTGTTCATCCGGCACCCGGCCATTTGACCAGACCACAAACATGGTCAGGCTCTTCTCCGGGTCGAAAACCGCAATCGCCGGAGGCCCATCACGAAAGACATCCGGAAGCAGCAGGAAAGCAAACACAGCGGCCTGGGCCAGAGCCACAAATCCAAGCGCAATGAGGGTCTTCTTCTGCCAGCTCATGCCACTTCCCCCCGTTCAACAAGGGTCTTGATGGCTTCCACTGTGCTCATTCCTTCAGCCTTGTAGTGGTTCATCCGCTCAACCGTGGAGCCTTTCGATGAAAACACTGCCAGCGAGAACGGATCGAGCAGCAGACGCCCGTAGGCAAAGCCCTCAGGCATCTGAATTGCGAGTTCGGAAAACCGGCCCGGAACCGATGTCAGCGACTTCAGGAGCATTTTCACCGGCGGGTCGATGCTCTGCAGCGCGTCGATGCTCTCCGGTTTCTGGGCCAGAAAGATCCGGTAGTCCGAGTTTTCCAGGCAGACGCTGGCGGCCGGGTTGGCCTTATAGTCCTGCATCGACTGCGTGCCCGTGATCAGCGCCCCGGTGTATTTCCGCGCCCGGCGCACGACACCCTCGATAAAGGCCGCGGTGCCGGTTCCTTTCAGCAGATCCCAAGCCTCATCAATCACGATTGCTGTAGGCGTGGAGCGGGAAGTTTTGAACATCAGTTCGGTGCCAAGGAACATGACGATCTGTAGGATCGTCGCTTCAAGACCGGCCTGCCCCTTGATGTCGCTCAGCTCCACCACCGTGAACGGGGCATCCAGTGCAATATTGGCCTCGCCTTCGAAGTAGTGGCCGTAGGCCCCGCCGCGGGAATACCGGTTGAGTTTGCGCACCACATCCGGCAGCCGCGGCTCACCAGCCGCGGCATCCTGCAGCCGGTCGCGCACATCGGAGATTTCACCGTCCCGGCCCTTTTCGTCCCAGACCTGGGCAATGGCTGTGCGGATATAGTCCTCTTCAACCCCTTCAACCCGGCCGCCGGTGTGGCCGCCGAGATCAGCCATCGAGGCGACAACGCGGGTAACCAGCTCGATGGCATCGGTCTTGTATTCGTCCTGCCCCATGGCACCCGCATCGAGCAGAGAGAACGGGTTGAGGCGGTTGCGGGTCTGACCGTCAAAAGCAATGTGCTTACCGCCCAGGATTTCCGCCGTGGTTTTGAACGAATAGCCGTCGTCAATCACCAGGACGTTGCCGCCGGAGGTGTAGATCCCCACCGCCAGTTCCTGCATGAACACTGATTTACCGGCACCGGACTTGCCTACCACGGCGGTGTTGTAGTTGCCCGACGAACGGAAATTGTCCCACTGGAACACCTGCCCCTGACGGCCCGCCAGCAGCATTCCGGTTCCCCGGGCATTGCCCATCCACTCCCCATGCACTGGCAGGAAGGCCATTGCCGCTGTTGATTTCATAAGCCGCATACGCATCTGCCGCCCGAAGTCGGACATCATCCGGCCCGAGCAGCCAAACGGCAGGCTGGCAAGGAATAAGGGAAGCTGCAGGAAAGTGTCTTTAGAGAGTTTGATCCGCTGGCGCCGGTAGATGGATTCCACCTCGCCTGCCGCCATCTGCGCCTCTGTTGCACCGCCCCTGGCGTAGGAAACGATAGTATAGAGTGTTTCAAAGAGGCGTTCGCCCGCTTGGATTTCAGCCGCCAGCCCGTCCAGCTCCGCCTTTTTCTCCGCGAAATTCGGGACAAACTTGCCAAAGGAACTGTTGGCAGCGTGTTCCGCCATACCCCGTTTCTTCAGAATGAACGCCCCGGCTTTCTGCCCTGGCATCGCCTTCAGCGTGAAGGATGTCAGAACCGGACCGAGCGGGCGGTCCATCAGCCGGGCGGGATCGCCGTTGAGGGCCATGCCGAGGCCAAAGACCCATTCCCCCGGGTAGGCATTCACCGAAGAGACAGTAGCCGCCAGCTCTGGGCTTCCGGAGAATTGCAGGGCTTGGCTTCCAACCCGCAGGGACGCGCCGGGCAGCTGATAGTTGAGCGGCATGTTGTCGTCATAGGCTTCCTGGTCCCAGTCCTCACCGCTGCCTTCCGGGCGAGCAGCGTGGAACAGCTCCCTCAAAAGGGCGAGAAAGCGCGGCGGCTCTACATCCATCGACCAGCTGGCCGTGGCGAACACGTTCCTGAGGGCCGAGCGCATGGACTTGAGGCGCTTCTCGTCCTCAATCCCAAGCTCTTCCCCTTCCTGCCAGACCGCGACGAAGATGTGCCTGTCGAAGGGGATGGCACGGGCACCATCCTCATCAATGCCGAACCGCATATTCTGAAGGTGGGACACCCGCTGACGGACCATTTCGTCAATCAGAGCCGAACGGCCAAGCCGCGCCGATTTCCACCGCCCGGCAACCGGTTCGATGGCCGGAGAGGTCCAATTCAGCACCTGAAATGTAGCTCCGGACGGCAGGTTGGCGGCAATGACACCGCCAATATTCTCCGCCAAATCGTTTTGACCGATCGACGCCCCCGCTTCCATGAGGAAGCCGCTGCCGTGGGTAAAGTGGTAGAGCTTGTGTTCCGGATCATAGACCCGCCACGGCAGAATGTCGGAGAGCACATCACCCTCCATCAGGTCAGGCTCTTCCTCTGTCCACGGGACATCCCCGAACAGACCGTCCATTATGTCACGAACTATTTTCATTTCCTGCCCCTCTGACGGCGTTTTTGGCCCAATAGGGTATTGCGTGGAAAAGAGCGGCTTACGGCCTCAACTGCTTGCCAAGCCTTGACCCGGAAGTGGCGAACTTCCTCTACAGGGAGCCACACCGTCACTTCGACAAAACCAGCATTACGGCGCTCTTGCCTGATCGAAACCATGCGGGCTGCTTTGCCGCTCAGGCTTGTTGAGTTGGTTTTGCTCATTACTGCCGCCACTGCCCTTCCTGGATCACGAAATGCACAAAGCGCGCCTCATGCATGATCCCGCCTTCATCAAGGATCGGCGCTATCCAGAGCGTTCCGACGACTTCCGGAGAGCGGTAGGCCGCAGCGTTGTAGGGAAAACCGCCGTCCGGCAGGCCGGTGAAAGCCCCTTTGCCGGAGAACAGCGGGTTCTGCGCGAGGCTCTTCACAGCAGTGTCTTCCGGGCGCTCTTGAACAGAGGTCACGGCGGCGGTTCCAGTGCCATCCACAGCACCGATAGTGGTACAGGGAGACCCTTGCTGCGCTTCACACAGGAAGTCTTTTTCCGTGTTCGGATTGGCACAGCCAGCGGCCAGCGCGATCAAAATCAGGCTTGCGATTTTCTTCATTGGCCCAGCTCCACCCCTTCGAGAAACACGAGCTCGACCTTGGTTCCGCCATAGAGGGAGACCACCGGCTGATACTGTTCGGCCCGTTTGATGTAGTAATCTGCCAGCGTGCTGGCCGCTTCTTCCGCTCCGCCGGCCAGTGTGCCTGCGCCTGCGCTTTGCAGGATCTGACTGACCGAAGCGTCTTCCTGGCTGAGAGACGCGGTAGCTCCGGCACTCAGCCCTTTGCCGAGCCCGCCCAAAGCACCCGCGATGGCAGCATTCCGGACGTTGGTCCCTTCACGGCTCACGACGTGCCCGCGCACACCCTCTTTTCCGGAACCAGCCATGTAGCCTGCGACTTTGGTTTCCAGGACTTCCCCCTGCCGGTTTACGCAGGTCATGGAGATCAGGCGCACCTTGACCCGTTCCGACGACAGATCGCCGGTAGCGGAGCCCTGCACTGTGCAGCCCTTCAGGTTCACCCGCGCGGGCTGACGGTTTCCAAGCGCTGCGGTCACCGCGGAGCCGGTAATCCGGAACAAAACCGGAATAGGATTGTCCCGGTTGGACACATTGGTGGCCGCATCGGCGCCCGAAAGGACAACTGCTGGTGCGTAGCTGCCTGCCGGGAGGTAGCTGCCCAGGCGGCGGATCTCGCGTTCTTCCGTTTGCGGCTGCTCGATGGCGGCGAGTGTGAAACTCTGCCCGAAGGTGCTGCGTACCGAGGCCCCTTCCCCATCACCGGCTGTTTGCCCCGTCCGGCGAGGTGCGGTGCGCGTAGGGGTGCGGCGCTCAATGAAGTCACTTCCCGGCCCGATTTCCGCAGGGTCCCGGGTCAACTGCTCTTTGCCGGGCAATTGCGCCGCGGCATTGAAGGTCTGTTCCGGCCCGCTTGAAGCAGGGCGGTCTTTGGCTTCAGCCAGTTGTGTTTCCAGCGTCGAAATCTTTTCGATCAGCTGCAGTATAGGCTCGTCATATTCCTGCCGGATTGCTTCAGCCTGTTGCTCGGCTTCGCGGCGGGACTGCTCGACCAGCTTGCGCTGCTCTTCCAGTTCCTTTTGCAACTGCTCCATTTGGATCCGCCCGGAGGTGATCCAGGACATTTCCGGTGAGGCCGCAGCCGTGCGGTCCGAAATAATCGTTTCGTCAACTGTGGGATTAGCGCGCTTTGGCAGACCCGCGCCCCCTGCTCCGCCGTTCATCATCGAGCCAAGGACGATAAAGCCACCAGCCACGATGGAGCCAACAACACCAATGGCAATGATCTGGTTCTTTTTGCGGTCTTTCTGCGCCATCACTTCGCCCTCACAACAACAACCCAGGACCGCTCACCGGCAGCGAGGCTCTTTTTCTGAACCCAAACCGACAGCACGCCGGACCGGTAAAACTCCTGTTCCCGAACCTGCCGGGGCGACTTGCCAGCCGCAGCCACACGAACCTCGCCCACCAGCTCACCGGTGCGGTGCGAGGTAATCAGCGCACCATGGCGAGCGCTGCCCGGGCGCGGGCTACGGATTTTAGACCTGATGGTGTTGCGGGTTGCGGCCGTCAGCTGAGCTGCAAACCCGTCGCCGCCGCCAAGTGAGGTGCCGGCGAAGCCGCCGCTGCCCGCAGCAGCCTCCGGTTCCGGGTTCTTGCTTCTGACCGTGATCAGCGCGGTTTGCGTGCTCGCGCGGATCGGCAGGATTTCATAGGCGACTGTCAGGCCCTTTTCCGTGACCAGATAGCCGCCTTCCTTTTCCGGCATCCCTTCCGGGCCTGCATATTTGAGGAACAGATCCCCGGTCTTTTCGTCATTGCGGACCTGATAAACCGAAGCCTCATTGTCGTTGACAATCGACGTGATCCGGTCGCCCACGACACTGACGCGGGTAATGCCGGTGACAGATGCCTTGAAGCGGACAAGGCCATCCTCAGAGACGGTAAAACGCTGGTCTGCCGCATTCACCGGGCAAGCCGCCGCCAGCCCGGCTGCGAAGACCGCAGCCAGTTTCAAAGTCTTCATCATGGTCAGCTTCACTCCTCCGCTGAGATTTTCCCGATTGCGGCGAGCCGGACAGAACCGGCCTGCGGCTTGAACCGGATCAAAATCCGGCGGTCTTCGCGGGTGACTTGAGTTGTTTCCAGGTAGGTGGCGAGGTCGCCTTCAACCACCACTTCATAGGTGGCAAAGTTGTGCTCGATCTTCCGGGGAAAGAAGACGGTCGAGATCTTGCGTTCGGTGATGTCCTTGGCAATCCGGTCGTAAGTATCCAGGATGCCGGCCCGCTCAGCCGGGCCGCTCAGCCGTTCCAGGACGCCGCGCCCGTAATGAAGGGTCCGGGGCGAGCTGTTGTACATCGCATAGACCGCATCCAGGGCCAGTGCCTCAACATAGCCTTTATCCACTGTTCCGCGCGCCACCATCCCGTCGCTGACGGTGGTCGGCACAAGAACCACCTGATTGGACTGCGAATAGAGCTTGGCCGACAGCATCACGACGGCACCAACCAGTCCAGCCGATACAACGCCCAGAGTCAGTACCGCTTTCCGGGAGCGGTTCAGGGCTTTGTTCATGTTCTGAAAGTTCATCACGCCCTCCAGGCGCTGACAGCGCTATCCGGGAAGGACCGATAGATGGTGATCTCTTTCGGAGTGATCCAATAGAGAAGAGCCAGGAGCCCATGCAATCCACGCTCGCCCTTCACACGTTTCCAGATGAAATAAAACGCAAGCCCGGCTGCGAAGCCAAAAAACGCCTGGCGGCCAAGGAGGCCCAGTACAATAGGAAACATTCCGGCCACCGCCTCATCGGCAGGCAGGAAAAAGAACTGCGGCGGGTCTTGCAGCCTTTGTTCCACTTTGACGACCTTGTCCATGCCTCTTCCTTTCAGGGATTGCTTCCCGCGCCAGAAGGCACGGGAAGCAGGTCCGGATCACTGAGTGACGGTTTCCGAAACGGGGGCCTCCACGGCCGGCAGCTCCAGAAGACCGGTGCTTGCAGTAACACCGCCGAGGCTGGTGGCGGTTTGGACGCCGTAGCCCAGGAAAACCGCAACACCGATGGCAATGAAAACATGGCCCCAGCGGCCGGTCACGGCCAGAGTTGCGCCACCGATGATCACAGACAGGATCAGGATGACGTAACCACCTGCACCATCGAGAATGGTGTTCAGGTCCTGGCCAAGCGCATAGAAACCGGCTTCAACACCGGTATCCGAACCGGCCGCCATTGCGCTGGTTCCAGCCACAGCCACTGCCGCAGCCATCGCGGCAGTCTTCAGGGTCCTCGAAAAGTGCATATCCCTCGTTCCTTTCGTAGTTTCAGATGCACAGAAATAACCCGCGGGTCCGACACCGCGGGATCTCGCCCATTGCAGGCGAAATTCGGAATGTGTTTGATAATCAGGAAATTCGGCGCATGCCCGGGCTGCGTGCATACGTGGAGCAGACCCGCCACGAGGCGTAGCTGCGGGTTCGCGCACAGTTGGAAATGGATTGCCCGCAATCTCCGGGCGTGCGGCGCCTTGGTTAGTTGTCCGCCCCGGTGCTGTCCTCGCCGGTTGTGCTGAGTTCAGCCTTGCCATCGGGCCCGACCATCCAAGTAGAGAGGGTTTGGTCTTCGGGATTGAAGACCAGCATTGAACCGTCTCCGTATTGCAGGTGGTGCTTTTTGAGAACGCCCGGCCAAAGGTTGATTTGACGTTCTTCAATGAACCCGGTCGGCCTGGCGTTGGTCGCGACCAGCACGTGCTCCTGGCCGTCGACAATGTAAATACAGTTGTAGGCCGGCGCACCGCTGTTCACCCCTGGTTTTACCAGGTCATACCGAACTCGAAAGACTTTCCCCGCCTTTTTCCAGCTGTTTACGCCAGCGACCGTGACCAAGGATTGATGTCTCTCTATCGGCATGTGTCGTCCCCTGTTGGAGACGACTTCCTAGCAAGATGATTGTTCAGCGAGAAGCCATCGCATCCCGCAATAGATGCTTGCCACGTTTATCAATTTCGTGTCAACAGACGAAAATAGGCAGATGTGAAATTTTGCGCATCTCGAATTTTATTTCACTCGCCACTGCGTGTGCATGGAGACCAGGAGGATAGCCAAGGATTTGCAGGGACCCGTGCGGTGCCCCGCCATGGACTGCGCAGGGAAATAGCTTGTGCAGGCGTTCACCGACGAACCGCCGGGTTGAATGCCGGCATGCAAGAAACTTCAGCCCTGAAAGGACAAACAGCCCATCACACCACGCTGAAAAGCGAAACCCCCGCAAGGCGTAGCCAATACGGGGGGATGCAGGAAAATAACTTGTCACCCTTTTCCTAGTGCATCCCCGGCATAACAGGCAAGTGAAAACGCATTCGTGCGAACAAAGATATTTTGCCTTATTCGTAAGCCGTTCCGCCTTGCTTCAATGACACGGAGCAAGAAATTGAGCAGATATGCCCATGCCTCACAGAATGAGGCGAAAACCTTTCCGGTACTTCCAGGAAACATGCAGCGCAGCGACGTCGAGCGCCTGCTGAGACGAATAGCCCCTGCACTCGGAATGAATGATGGCCAGTTGACCGTTGTGCTCGCCATGATTGACGAAACCAGGCCATCCGATTGGACCGACCCGGCAATGGAGCCGGTCTGCTTTTCGATGCAGTCAAATATCGCATACCTGACCGGCAAGGACGAACGGACGGTCAGGCGCATAGAAAAAGCCCTGGAGCAAGCCTTCGGTTTCATCCGCAACGAAGCCGCTATGAATGGCCGCCGCTGCCGCTACCGGAGGGCCAACGGTGAAGAGTTCCGCCAGGGCATCGTTTTCACTCCGTTGATTGAAGCAATGCCCCGCCTCATAAGTCTGGAGGCCGATGTTGCATCCGGCAGGATTGACCGGTCTGTGCTGAAGCAGAAAGTCAGTGCTGCAAAGCGCCGGATCAAATCACTGCTGATGGAACTGCAGCCGGTATACCCCGAAAGCCAGATTTTGTCAGAGCTGGCGCAGGAATTCACCGGCTGGCCCGCCCGCTACAACGCTTCTGTGTCAGCAAGCGCGTTGCGGGATCATTTGGGTGAGGTCAGCTCGGTTCTTGAAGAGCTGCAGGCTTTCGCCGAAACGAAGCATGAAGAGTCCGCCCTGCCGGACAGAGATGTCCGCCGCTATATACAAGATACAACTCAAGAAAAAATTGTACCCTGTAACGATCCCGAGAAGATAGGGACTGCCCCCAAGCGGGCAGGCCTGGATGTTTGTGCTGCACAGCCTGACGGCCGTGCAGATTGCTTAGAAAAGCAGTATGCGGCGCCGGATCGGGTTCACAAGGACGACGTCCGCAGCTTCGGGGCCCGTCTTACGCTGACCAGGCTGTTCAGCCTCTGTTCCCGCGACATGCAAATGCAGGTCATGATTTCCTGCGGCGACAGGCCAAGCTTTGATGAGCGAGATTTCATAAACGCTGCCATTGACCGGCTGCATCCCCTCTGCATTCACCCTTCTGCCTACCAGGATGCTGCCGGTCAAATGGGAGAAATCGCGGCAATGCTGTGTGTTCTGCTCATCGACCGGAACCGCTTCCACCCGGTTACTCCAATAGCCAATCCGGGCGGAGCGCTCAGGGCCATGACGCGGCGGCATGCCGCCGGACAGCTTAACCTTGTGCAGAGTTTGTTCGGGCTGATGAAACGGGGTGACACCGGATGACGGCTGCGCATACGGCTACCTCCAATCCAGTTCAAATTCTCCCGTGTTCCAGAAATAGGCGACACCGGTCTTGCCTCGCGCGTCCTCAACTTGGGCGACCGGAACCGCCTGTTTTCTGACACCTTTCCTGGCACGATGCGCAGCCCCCTCCGGGCGTTCACAGGCTTTGAGAGAGCGTGCGGCTGGCTCGTACCCGCTGAGCGGTTTTCCGACCCGCACACCCATTGCTTCTATGGCTTCTTTGATGCCGTTGTTCATTGGTTAGCACACCATTAAATTGAATCGGCGTGCTGAATACGTCGAATTGAGCGAGTGGCACGATAGGATACGAAGACTTGCGAAACATAACGAAACGAAAGTTTTTAAGCTATTGTTAAAACGAGATAAATTCTTCCAGCCTCCATCATCGAACGGAGGGACATTCAAAGACCTGTTCAAACAGGCTGCAGCCGCCGGCGTCGGCCGGCCCGTGGACAAGGACGGGTTCCCTGAAGGGCCCTGGACGCCGGATCTGCTTGCCGATGCAATTTCTCAGATCGATGCGAACCGGACCGGCATTGACCTGCGCACCGTTCAACTCTGGTTTCAGGACAACGAGAAGGGAATAAGTGCAGACAATATCCGCTGGCTTGCCAGAGTGTTCGGGTGCGGAGACCCAGCAGCAACCAGCGAATGGCAGGCAGAACTGAGTGCGGGGCAATCGCGGCTGGCGGCGAAGAGACGTCAGAAAAGAAAGTCCGTGCCGCGGGATCAGCTACCTGTTCCGGATGCTGCCTTGAGCAACCTGGTGCTTGTGCCTGAGGAAAGACCACAAGATGCCGCCGCCGTACAGCCAAAGCGGCGGTTCAGACTGGCGAGGACGTCCGAAGCCCTTTTCCACGGCCGCAACTCATTGAACTTGCCGATAGCGGTTTGGGCTAGCGGCGGTGTGCTCTGGTTCCTAGCCTATATCATGGGGGTCCACAGTGTCACCTACAGCCCGATTGAGGGCTTGGACAAACAAGTCGGGTTCTATTGGTCTTTGAGCTGGACCGTTGGCGAAATGGCCTTGCTGCCGCTGTTCCTGATATTCGCGGCAGAGCTGCTGTCGTTCTGGAAAGAAGACGGGCGCGCTTCGCTGGCAGCGATCCACGGGGATTTGACTGGCGATGAAGGCTGGACGCGCAAGGTGGACTCATTCTCCCTTTCATACTGGGCGATCTTCCTGATTTGTTTTCTGATGGTCTTTTTTGTTCAGTGGGCAGGAGTGTATTTGCGCACACTCCTGCAGGGCGACCCGGGTAATGCCATGCTGGATTGGATCCTCGTGGTCCTCGCCCGCCCCGAGGTGGCATCGGTCCCGGAAGCTATCATGGTGTCCATGCTCGCATTCCTTTATTCTGGTATGATCTACTGGTTCTTTTTCATCGGTCTTCTCTTGCTCTACACGATTGTCAGTGACTACTGCGGAGTGCGCAGTGCCCCCGAGCTTGAAACCAATGAAGAGCACCAGCGCCAGGTTCGCGAAGCCGGAACCAAAATCATGCGGGGGATCTTTCGCTGCACGGTTTTGGGGATCCTGCTTGCCACCTGCATAAAACTGAATGCCGCGTATTTGATATCAGATGGGGCGACCGTCGCAGACTGGCTGATCAACGATATGCGAGCAGCTTTCGGTGTGCAGAACGCAGAGTGGGGTTGGCTTGACCAGAGTCCGTCCCCGTTCTTCACAAGCTTCCTTCTTCTGTTCGTTACCTGCTTTGTATTTTTTGTCTGTTTTGCCCAAATCTATTGGGTTCTGGACCTGTCTGCGGTAGCAGAACCGCCTGTCGGGACAAAAGAAAGTCGGCAGGAAGCCCCAGCTAAAATTTTGTGGTTCAAGATGGTTTTTGTCGTTGTTCTGCTCGCTGCCACGTTTCTCCTTGTTGGCCAGTTCCACGGCTTTTCAATTCTGCTGGCCGGCAGTGTGGTGGTTGCAATCGGCAGTCTTTTCTGGCGAACACAGGAGCAGGAATTCAGAAAAATTGCGGATGCGGCCTGAGCACTATCATGGCTGCCGCCGCGGAACTCGGCTCCGGCGTGCCGCAGGCGAGCTGGTTGTGCCCGAAATGACTTATATTGAAGAGACTTATTGATCCCGCATTATTCGCCGAGCCGGCTCGGCGGCGCGCTGGAGGCGGGTTGAAGCCGTTCTTGCCGGCTTCTGGGCACCAGCTTATTGCCGATGAGAGCTACGCATCCCGGTTTGGTTGAGAGAGTGGACGAGACGACATCCTTTGGATGATTTCACCCTTTGGATCGGCCACGACTTCTGGCCGCCCCTGGGCGTTCATTCTGTCGGCGGCATCTGCAACTTGCTCGCGATTATGGGTCGGCCCCGCGTAGCATCTGGATCTGCGGCCAGATGGCGGCCCAGTAGGGCGCGGCCGTTGCGGCAAGTATCAAGGTCATGCGCCGGGCTGAAATGATGAGACGAGCGCCGGCGCGCAGCACGCGTTCCCGCAGGCGGCGCAGGCTCCAAGGGGCTTTCGTGGCGCGCGCCATGGCCCGGCGCGCCACGTGCATGATCTGGTAGGCGAGCATGGCGACGAGCAACCGGACTTCGTTGCAGGCGAAGGCATCGATGGGGGGCGTGACCGATTTCGGCTTCTTGCCGCGCAGATGGGTCTTGGCGCGATTGGTGGAGGACAGCGCTGGAGACAGCACGTCCATCAGCTCGCCCATGTGGCCTTCTGCTTTGCCGCGCTGGCGATAATGGTCCAGCAGGGCCTGCCCCTTCATCTGGAAGCGCGAGATCGAGGTGACGAGGAAGAAGCGGTCGAGTAGCAGATCGCCCTCGCGCTCCTTGACCACCAGCACCACACGGCGGGGCTCGTCCCAGCCCTGCGCCTGGTATTCCAGCTCATGCGTCCAAAGCCGCGGTTCCGTCGGCCGTCGTCCCGGCGGTCGCTTCATGTGCGGCGCCGCGAGCCTGTCGAGGGCTGCGTTCGCCCGCAGGCGGGCGACGTGGTGGATGCCGCGCCCCTCCAGGCCCGACAGGAGCGCGCCAGAGGGGAAGCCTGCATCGATGCGCACGGTCGTGATCTTGCACAGGCTGGCCTCGGCCCGATCGACGACGTCGAGAATGACGTCCAGCGCACCGTCGGCAGTGCCGACATTTCCGGGGCGTAAACGCGCGTCGAGCATGTCGCCGGTCTCGGCGATGGAGGTGACCAGCGGGTGATAGACCCGGGTCCGGTAGTGCCCGTTCCACTCGGCCTTCGGTTGATGGCCATGCACCTCGATGGGCAGACTGTCGACGTCCAGCGTCATGCGAGTGCGCCGCTGCCCGCCATTCTCGGCGCGCAGGTTCCGACCGGCGAGTTCGAGGGCAGCCTCCCGCAGAACCTTCAGGTTGCCTGGCTCCGCCAGCATCGCTGTGCAACGCGAAAGCGTGGGCTGAGAGGCCAGCCCAGGGTGCCCAGTCAGCGGCGTCAGCCCGGCCGACGAGGCGGCCGCCACACGCATCGCTGGATCATGCCGCAAGGCATCCGCATCGTCGTGGTCCTGCCAACCCTGAGCGACCAGGAGCACCATGGTCCGCAAGAGCGACGGCAGGTCATGCACGACATCGGCTTGGCGGCGGCTGTCCTTCATCCGCGCCGCCATCCAGCCGATAATCCCGGTCGCGTCGAGAGCTTCTCGCAGCAGTACTGCGCCAGGATCGCCCGTCAGGCGCTCGGCGCGAGTTTCGATCGAAAGAGAGCGGTTGAATCCGGCCGTGACCGGCCGTAGCGTTTCACCCATGCGTGCGTCCGAAGCTGCTGGCGGATTTTGGTGTAGCAACTTGATTCTACGGCGCTTTCAGGCGCACGCAACCTGCCCCCATCGATTTGGATGAATAAACCGGGTTGATAATGGAAAAAGCAGTTTACTACTCCAAGGCAGCTGAAGGCCCTGAAAACGGGTCGGCCTATTGGATACACGCAAAAGACAATGTACGCCTCCGTGCGGGGCTGTGGAAAACCGGCCAGGCTTGCAAAGGCACTGTGTTCCTGTTCCCGGGTCGCACGGAGTACATAGAGCTATGGGGCCGCACGGCCGCGGATCTCGATAGGCTGGGCTATACGGCATTCGCGATCGACTGGCGCGGGCAAGGTCTCGCTGACCGGGTCACCGGGGACCGGAAGACAGGCCATGTGAAGCGCTTTTCCGAATTTCAGATGGATGCCGCCGCGATGTTCGAGGCTGCAGAGAAGCTGAATCTTCCGAAACCCTGGTATCTGATCGGGCATTCGATGGGTGCCTGCATTGGCTTTCGCGCTTTGACGGAAGGCCTGCCAGTGTCGGCGTGTGCATTCACCGCACCGATGTTCGGGATTAAACTTTCCCTTATTGAGCGTATGGCAGCGTGGCCGCTGACATGGGCCGCTCAAGCCTTGGGAAGAGGCCACATTTATGCCCCCGGTTATACCGGTCAAACCTATGTTCTGGGCTCTGCGTTCGAAGGCAACAAGCTTACAAACGATCCGGATATGTATCAGCACTGGGTAAGTCAGGCCCTGTCGCTGTCCGAGCTGCAAATTGGCGGACCAAGCATGGGCTGGCTGTTCCAGGCGCTTCGAGAAACCCGGAGCCTGTCAGGCGTGGCATCTCCGCAAATCCCATGCATCTCCTTCTGCGGCGATCAGGATCAAATCGTTGACATTCCCGCGATTCAAAACCGCATGGAACGCTGGCCCGGTGGCAGTTTGGAGTTGATCAAAAATGCCAAGCACGAGTTGTTTGCTGAAAGCGCCGAAGTCCGCGAGAGGATCTTTGCCCAAATAGATCGGCTGTTTTCTACGGCTATCAAAAAGGAACAGGCTGCTTGAGGGGAGTGCTGTTGGTGAGATGAGGCCATTGGTGGCTGCCGCGAGTCACGGCCAAAGTAGAGTTTGGCGGCTCAAGGTGACCCGGTCGCAGTGCTTGATGTTTAAGGTCAAGGCACTGCGAAGTAACCGACCGGGTCTGTCTGCGATGTTCGCGCGGCTCGGAGATTGGCAATATCGCGCCACGCATCACTGGCGGTGGTGCGGAGCTCGCAAAATTCCGCGGATCTTATTTCGTGGCGGGGCAATTGAAACAAGTTTGCAATCGGATCGTGAATGAAGACGAAGCGCCGCAAGGGCCAAGCCTTCCGAAAGCGATTCAAAATGCCTTGACGCTCTCGGATAGGCTGGCGGGAGTTTTCGGCCAGGTTGTTCACACTCTTGTTCGGGCGATGCTCAACCCCGGGCATAATCGCACGCCTTGCCGCTCGTTGTGAGCGAAGCCGGTCGGTGATAAAATACCCGGCAGATGGCCTTGCCGGGCCAACAGCTTGCGCATCAGGTGTAGAGCAGCCTGCTGGTCACTGCGGGCTTGGACCAGAGCATTCAGCACCTACCCCTCCTGATCGACGACCCGCCAAAGCCAATGCTCGCCCCCCCGATTGACATGACAACATCGTCCAGATGCCAATTTCTGCCGAGCTTGCCAGCTGACCGGCCGCAATTGTTGTTGCGCGTTTTCTTCCTAACTTTTCAGCCTGGGCCCACATTTTCTGATGCGATGATACCCAGCTTAGCAAGAAGATCCTCTACCATCCGAAGGCTGCGCAGAAACCGGAAGTACAGCCAGACAGCGCAAGCAATCACTTCGGGCGGGCAACGGTTGCCGCGACAGAGGCAGGCGTCGGTCATGCCGCCGCTTCGCACTTTTTTGCGGGCAGCCGCATTAACTTAATAGCCCCTCCCGCGGCGCTACTTCCTTAATGCAGGCAGCCCCACACCAGTGGACTGGAAACCGCCGTCCGAGGCGATCGTCTGCCCCGTCACGTAACTGGCCTTATCCGAACACAGGAAGACGATCACCGATGCGATTTCATCCTCCGACCCGTAGCGGTTCAGGGGGATAGCGTCGTGATAGGCATCGATGATTTCTTGGCTGTGCACGGCCATTGCGAGCTTGGTCCGCACCGGTCCGGGCGCCACGCAGTTTGCGCGTACACCGTGTTCCCCCAGCTCTGCCGCCTGCTGCTGCGTCAGGTGGATCACCGCTGCCTTCGAGGTGCCATAGGCCACCCGCAGGGTTGAGGCTCGCAGCCCCGAGATCGAGGCGATATTGACGATCGCCTCCGCGGTTTCCTTCAGATGCGGGATCGCCGCCTGGCTGCACAGGAACACGCCGTCAAGGTTGGTCTCCATCACCCGCCGCCATCGGTCGAAGCCGGTCTCCTCGATTGGTCCGAAATCAGCCACGCCCGCATTGTTCACCAGTGCATCGATCCGGCCAAAGTGTTCCGCGCATTCCGCCATCATCGCCGCCACCTGATCCGGCTGCGACACATCGCAAACAACCGGCAGCACATTTTTCAGCTGCGCCGCTTCCGCCATCAGCGCCTCGCCGTCGCGGTCGATCATCGCAACCTGCCGCCCCTCGGCAAGAAACTGTTTGGCGGCAGCCAGCCCGATACCGCGGGCTGCACCGGTGACAATCACGGTTTTTCTGGTCATTGCAAATTCCTCAGTTGGCAGGGCCGGACAGGCCGATGGACAGTTGCGGGAACAGCCCGATTACCGCCAGCCCCAAGAGGCAGAACAGCAGGAAGGGCATCGCCCCCCGCGCGACCCGTTCAATGGGCAGCCGGGTGACATTGGCAGCGACATACAGGTTAATGCCGACCGGCGGGGTGATCAGCCCGATGGCCAGGTTGACCATCACCAGCACCCCGAACCAGACCGGATCCCAGCCCAGTTCGCGGGCCACCGGCATCAGGATCGGCAGGCAGATGAACATTACCGTGACCGCATCCATGAACATGCCCGCAACCAGCAGGATCAGCATGATCACCAGCAGGATCACCCATTCATTGCCGCTCAGCCCCAAGAGCACCCCGGAATAGCTGCCAATCAGATCCTCCACCGTGACCACCCAGCCAAAGAGGCTGGCATAGGCCACTACCAGCATCACCGTGGCAGAGGATGCGGCAGCATCGCACAGCGAATTGTAGAGCCCGGCAATGGTCAGCGTCCGGTAGACCAGCCCGCCGACCAGCAGCGCATAGACCGTGGCTACCAGCGCCGCTTCGGTCGGGGTGAAGACACCGGAGTAGATGCCGCCCAGGATCACCACAGGGGTCATCAGCCCCCAGAAACTATCCTTGAACGACAGCCACAGCCGCAGCGCATAGGGCCGGTCCGCATGCGGCGCCGGGCTAAGCGCCTGCAGCGAGGGCGCATCGCCGCCCGCGCCGCCGCGACGCTTGGCCAGCGGCAGCGTCAGCAGCATCATTAGTCCCATGAAAAGCCCGGGCAGGATCGCCGCCAGGAACAGGTGCGAGATCGAGGTCTCGGCGATCACCCCGTAGATCACCAGCCCGATCGACGGCGGGATGACGATCGACAGCGCGGCGCCGGTGCAAACCAGCCCGGCGGCATAGGCGCGGGGATACCCGATCCGTACCTTTGCGCTGATGACCGGGCGGCTGCACCCGCTAGGCGTCGGCGCAGGCTCGCTGGCCATGCTCTCCGCCCTGCCTGCTGCAGAGGCGGAGGCCGCGCTTGAAGCCAATGCCGCGCTGCTGGCTTCGGAGTACCCGCAGCTGCCGCCCGGCCGAATTCGAAGCTGCATCGCGGAGACGCGCAGCACCGGCTATGCGCTCAATCCTGGGCTGGTCTTTCCCGATTCGTGGGGAATCGGCGTGGTACTGCATCGCCCCGACGGCAGCCTGGCCGGCGCCCTGTCGCTGGCCGCCATCGAAAGCCGGATGCAGCCGCCGCGGCGGGCCGAACTGGCGGCGCGGCTGCAGGAGGCGGCCCAAAGCATCGAAACGAAACTCGCGCAGCTCTATGCCGCGCGCACCCCCACCTGAGGAGGACACTATGAGCGAAGCACAGATCATCGGATGGGGGCATACGCCGTTCGGCAAATCTACGCTACCCGGCACGGAAGAGCTGATGGCCGCTGCTGTCACCGAGGCGCTGGAGCACGCAGGCATCGCGCCGCAGGACGTCGACGGCATCTTTGCCGGGGTGTTCAACAATGGCTTCTCGCAGCAGGATTTCCAGGCCGCGCTGGTGGCAATGGGCGACGAGCGTTTTGCCCACACCCCCGCCACCCGTTTTGAAAACGCCTGCGCCACCGGTTCGGCGGCGCTGCACGGGGCGCTGGATTTCATCGCCGCGGGCCGGGGCCGGATCGCGCTGGTGGTGGGTGCGGAAAAGATGACCGCCACCCCCACGCCCAAGGTCGGAGACATCCTTCTGGGCGCTTGCTACCGAAATGAAGAGGCGGAAAAAGACGGTGGCTTTGCCGGGCTATTCGGCCAGATCGCGGCCGGCTATTTCCAGCGCTATGGCGACAAGAGCGAAGAACTTGCGATGATCGCCGCCAAGAACCACGCCAATGGCATGGCCAACCCACTGGCTCATATGCGCAAGGATTTCGGCACCGCCTTCTGCAACACTGTATCCGACAAGAATCCGCTGGTCGCAGGCCCGCTGCGGCGCACCGACTGCTCGCTGGTCTCCGACGGGGCGGCGGTACTGGTGCTGGCAGACCCGAAAACCGCGGCCGGCATGCAGCGCGCCATCGCCTTCCGCGCCCGCACCCACGCCAATGAGATCATGGCGCTGTCGCGCCGCGACGTGCTGGAATTCGCCGGCGCCCGCCGCGCCTGGGCTGCCGCCTTCGACCACTCCGGACTGACCCTTGATGACCTGTCGCTGGTGGAGACCCACGACTGCTTCACCATCGCCGAGATGCTCGAATACGAGGCAATGGGCCTGGCCGAACGCGGCCAGGGCGGCCGGGTGATCCGCGACGGCATCACCGCCAAGGACGGCAAGCTGCCGGTTAATGCTTCCGGCGGGCTTAAGTCCAAGGGCCACCCGATCGGCGCCACTGGCGTGTCGATGCATGTGATGGCAGCAATGCAGCTGATGGAGGAGGCCGAAGACATGCAGGTCCCCGGCGCCGAAATCGCCGGCGTGTTCAACATGGGCGGCGCCGCGGTCGCCAATTATGTATCGATCCTGGAGCGGGTAAAATGAGCACCAGCCTGCCCCAAGCCATCACCCCGGTTTCCTCCCGGGTGATGAACCTGTCCCATCTACTGACCGAAAGCGCCCGCCGCCACTCCGATGAAACCGGCTTTGTCTGGGGCGACCGGACCTGGAGCTGGGCCGAAATGGAGGCTCGCTCCGCTGCCTTTGCCGCCGCCCTGTCGGACCGCTTCGGGCTCGGCAAGGGCGACCGCCTGCTGGTGCAGTCGGCCAACAACAACCAAATGTTCGAGGCGATGTTCGCCTGCTGGCGTATCGGCGCGATCTGGGTGCCAGCCAACTTCCGCCAATCGCCGGATGAACTAGCCTATCTGGCCGAAAGTTCCGGTGCCAAGGGCATGCTGTGCGGTGCCGAGTTCCCCGGTCATGCAGCGGCCTGCAAGCGGCTGCGCTTTACCATCGGCATCGGTGAAGGTCTTGGAGACAGCTACGAGACGTTGGTGGCGGAATACCGCGGCCAGGCGCAGACCGCGGTGGCGGTGGACCGGGACGATCCCTGCTGG
The DNA here is from genome assembly GCF_056158685.1 of Leisingera sp. ABM4_103. NCBI lineage: Bacteria > Pseudomonadati > Pseudomonadota > Alphaproteobacteria > Rhodobacterales > Roseobacteraceae > Leisingera > Leisingera sp. ABM4_103. The sequence goes on from NZ_JBSWTU010000007.1 coordinate 115,260, forward strand.
TTCTTTTTCACCTCCGGCACCACCGGGCGGCCCAAGGCAGCGGTGCTGACGCATGGCCAGCTCGCCTTTGTCGTGACCAACCACCTCTGCGACCTGATGCCAGGTACGGGCCCCGAAGACGCCTCAATCGTGGTGGCGCCGCTCAGCCACGGCGCCGGCATCCACCAGCTGGCGCAGGTCGCTCATGGCGCCAAAACGATCCTGCCCGCCGGGGCGAAGTTCGACCCGGACGAGATCTGGGGACTGGTGGCAAAATGGAACGTCAGCAACCTGTTCACCGTGCCGACCATCGTCAAGCTGCTGGTGGAACACCCGTCGGTGCATCAGCACGACCATTCCAGCCTGCGCTACATGATCTATGCCGGCGCCCCAATGTACCGCGCCGACCAGGTCCGGGCGCTGCTGGTGCTGGGCCCCAAGCTGGTGCAGTATTTCGGCCTGGGCGAGGTGACCGGCAACATCACAGTGTTGCCCCCGGCCCATCATTCGGCCGATGATGCGGCCATGCGGATCGGCAGCTGTGGCTTTGCCCGCACCGGCATGCAGGTACAGATCCAGGACAGCGAGGGACGCGAGGTGGCGCCCGGCGAAACCGGCGAGATCGCGGTGATCGGCCCCGCCGTCTTTGCCGGCTATTTCAACAACCCCGAAGCCAACGCCAAAAGCTTCCGCAACGGTTGGTTCCTGACCGGCGACCTCGGCCATATGGACGCCCGGGGCTTCGTCTACCTGACCGGCCGAGCCTCCGACATGTATATCTCCGGCGGCTCCAACATCTACCCGCGCGAGATCGAGGAAAAGATCCTGCAGCACCCGGCAGTGTCCGAAGCAGCGGTTCTGGGAATCCCGGATCCGGTCTGGGGCGAAATCGGTGTCGCAGTTTGCGTCGCCCGCACGGACGCAAGCATCACCGCCGAGGGGCTGCTGGAATGGCTTGACGGCAGGCTCGCCCGCTACAAGATGCCCCGCCATGCGGTGTTCTGGGAGGAAATACCCAAAAGCGCCTACGGCAAGATCACAAAGAAGATGATCCGCGAACAGCTGATTGCCCGCGGCAGCCTGCCCGAACCGGCGCCGGCACAATGAACACGCTGCAAGAGCTGGCACACCCAGGCCCCCGTGCGGCAGACCGCTATGCCGCCCTGCCCTGCCGGGCGCAGCCGGTCACACTGCGGCTGGCGGCCGGGCTGCCTTTCGACCAGGCGGTGGTACAGGGATTTGCAGCAGCCGGGTTTACCGCGGGCTATCTTTGGCTGCCACCTGCGCGGTTTGCCCGGCTTACCTATGTCATCCCAGCGCCTGCCCCCGGCGACGGCCGTGCCGCTTGGTATAGCAAACCCCATGTGTTGATGGATGCCGCCGCCTCGGAGGCCGGACTGCATCTTGGCAGCAAGGCAGGCGCCCCCTTTCTGCATTGCCACGGGCTGTGGTGCACGCCGGGCGGGGATCTGCGCATGGGGCATCTCCTGGCACCGGATTCGGTGCTGCGCGAAGATGTGATTGCAACCGGCTCGGGCCTGTCGGGTGCTGCGCTGGATGTGGCGCCGGATCCGGAAACCGGCTTTGACCTCTTTGCGCCTGCCGCAGCAACTGGCGGCGAGGCCGGCGCAGGCGCCCCCGCCCTGCTCTGCACCATGCGTCCGAACGAGGATCCGCACAGCCTGCTGCCGCAGATCGCGCGGGGCATGGCGCCACTTAGGATCGAAGGGATCGGCAGTCTGGTCCACACGCGTTTCGCCAGCGGCACGCTCGACAGCTACGCAACCGAAGTGCTTCTGCGCACCAGTTGTGTCGCTGGCGACAGCGCCACCCTGAATGCCGCTTCGGTCGGGTTCGACGGAACTCCCATGACTGGCGTTCTGCGCCCTCATGCAAACCGCATCTGCATCACCGCCGAGTTGCTGCTGATTGAGGCGGAAGCAGAAAACGAAAGGGGCAACATGACGGAATCGCCGACCGGGGGGGCGGTCACATCATGAAAGCCCCGCTAACTGAATATTAACCTATTTTTGCTTTTTTCCGAAACTCAAATTAACACATGGCTTTTAGGTAAAATCTGTTCTGGCGCGTGGAGATCAAGAGCCTCGCAAGCTGAAATCTCTATCAATCGGCACATCGCTTCCAGAGGCAGCCCGTTTTCGACGTTGCGGAAAGGCAACTCCAACTCGTTGGCCACCGATTGCAAACCCAAGAACACATAGGCGACGACTGCCGCAAACACGGGCGTGAACCAGTTGGTGGAATCTATGAGTGCAAAGGGCAAAAGCCAGCAGTACAAGTAGGTCGTCCGGCGAACCAGCAAAGAATAGACAAAGGGAACCGGCGTAGACGATATTCGTTCGCAGCCCGCCTGCGCTGAGGCAAGAGACGACAATGATTGCGACAGAGTCAACTGCCCAAACCCGCTGAGTGCACCTGCGACGATCAACGATCTAATGTGGTCGGTCATCAATCTCAGTGCCGCGTCGGCTGGATTTGCCTGCGCCAGCAAAGCTTCGGTCTTTTTTCTACCAATCCAAGGGACAATATCTTCACTCACGTCCACCTGACGCAGTGTGCCGCGGTGTAAATGCGCAAAAGCAACAGCGCAAGACATGATACGCTCGCGGTCCATTTTCCGGCCGATAAAAATGCACAAATTCTGCCCCAGAATACGGACTTCGGCATTTATTGATCCCCAAATCTTTCGGGCCTCCCACCACCGATCGTAGGCGGCATTGTTGCGAAATCCCAAAAAAAGTGACAGCGCAACACCAAATACGCCCATTGCAGGCATCGAAATGCGCGGCAATTTAACGACGTGAAGGTCGATCAATAGGATCAGCGCCGAAAGCATTGCAACGCTGATAATTTGACCGGCAATTTTCGGTACGATAGAGCCTTGCATAACGAAAAACAGTTGCAGTGCATTTGGATGATCCCTAACTATCATCTATTTTTCCTTTTGCACTGACCGGCGGCACTCTGAGCCCTGACTACGTGCTATGTGCCGCCGGAAATTGGAATCTCCCAACAGTTGGTTCCACCCCGGAATTTGGGCCACCCCTACGCGAGAGACAACGGCAGTTGGGCGGCTTGGGTTGCGTCCCAAGTTAAGGTAGCATGGCCATCGGCCCTGTGTCACTGACTTTGACCCCACTATCGGTTTCTAACAAGACTGGGTTAGCGGCCAACAGTCTTAGGCTGCAAACTTCCGAATCGCGCAGTTACTGTACGTAAATTTTTTGTTGTACGGCTCAAATGATTGCTCGCCTGTCATTAATCCGACAACAGAAACTGAAAAGGTCGCGAGAGTAATCGTCTTTGATTATCGACATTGTTTGTGTAACCGCCCCCCGCTGGCCTCCGTCACCACAAAGCAGGGCAGCTACTTGGTGAAGAACTTAAGTATTCGGGGCCTTCTGAGCTTCTTGCGCAATTCAGCACTGTCATTGCTGTCAGCACCATGAACCTGCGCCACATTTTTCGCCGGAGCCAGTCCGACCATGCTAAACTCCCACTTGCCCGCCTCCCAATATGAATTGTTGCGATCCCAGCTTGGCAAGTCGATGACGTCGGGGGCGGTTGCAGCATCAAAGCCCTCGTCGGCCACTGATTTTCGAAACTCTGCAGTATTGCCCCCGCGAGCGGATCTCTCGACCTATTCCTTGCCAGTGATTATTCCGGTCACCTCATGACAAAGGCCAAGTTCTTTGATCTCAATCACGGCCTTTACTTCGAAAGATTTTTCAGAAGTGTCCGCATCACGCATAGATTCCTCGATCGCCTGCTGTGATGTGACGCCAACTTGTTTCAAGAACTTGCGCATGGACATGTTGAAAGAGTCTGTCATTTAGATTTCCTTTCGACTGAAGTTTTCAGGTGGTCAGTTATCATACCCAGAATAATAATCGCATCATTGAAAAACGCTAATCTGGATACTAGAGCTGTTTCGGCTGTCACTCCACCTGCCGAAACGGCCGTGGAAAAATCCAGATAATTTTGTTGGCAGTGGCGCGAACCGGTGGTCATTGGGTTACCTCACGCGTCATTTTGCGGTTTTCCTTTGAGATAATCGGCAGTCGTACGTGTGTGCCGCTGGGACTGCGCTGCCATCGGCGCATCGCGAGAATGGAATTGGGCACCGATCCGGCAGTCACTGCACATTCCTATCAGTCTCAGGCTGGCCGAATCCTTGTACATCGAATGGGATTGGAGTTTCTCAGTAATACGCTCAATAGTGGATCTAACACCAAAGTGTGCGCCGCATTCGGTACAGGCAAAGGGTTCTTCCTCACGCAAAACAATCTGCCGCAGGCTGTCTTCGGTTAATTCTAGGCGCGGCTCAAACTGAATTGCATCTTCTGGACAGGCGCTGGCGCAGATGCCGCACTGCAGACATGCGTCTTCCTGAAAGCGCAACTGCGGCTGGTCGGGATTATCGGTAAGTGCACCCGACGGGCACAACGAGACGCATGACAGGCAGAGCGTGCAGCTCTCCTTGTCCACCAGGACGGCGCCGTAAGGTGCCCCCTCAGGGAGCGGCAAATATTTCCTGCCCTTTTGCAGAGTGCGAGCGGCTTGACGGGTGATCTGGCGGCGTGAGCCCAGCGGGCGGATTGGCTTTGCCACCGGCTCCGGAACCGTTTCTGCGAAAAGGGCATCTGACAGGGCATCGGGATCGCTGGTATCCAGCAGCTTCACCTGGGCATCGCCACCGATTGCCTGAGCCAGCGTCAGCTGTGCTCCAAGCGCCGCTCGGTCCGTGCCGGGGCCGGGCAGAACCGTGACAGAGGCAAAACCTGCAGCGAGAGCCGCAACGGCTTCGGCATGCCCGAAGGCGCCGACTGCGCGGAGCTCTAGCGGGATGACATCTGCTGGCAGGCCGTCCCCGTATCTAGCGGCAAGACGAATCATCTCTGCGCCATGATGGTCATGAACAAGAAGCCTTGGTTTTTCCCCGCCCGCCTGCAGGAAAGCGCGCGCAAGAGTTTGGATGCGGATAAAGGTCTCCTCGACCGGCGGAGCATCAAAGGAGACGGCTCCGGACGGGCAAACCGCAGAACATGCCCCGCATCCGGCGCAGATCATCGGATCAATAGCCACCTGATCGCCTTGCGGCACGATGGCGCCCGTGGGGCAGAGATCCAGGCAGCGGTTGCACCCCGCCAATTCGGCTCGCGAATGGGCGCACAGAAGCGGCTCGGTCCGGACATACAGGGGTTTCTCGAAAGTGCCTGTCAGATGCGAAGCAGACAGAATTGCCGCCGCGACGGACTGGGGACGGCCAGGGTCTGCATGCAAATAGCCCTCGCGTTTTTCCGGGGCTGGAAACAGAGGCGGGGCCTGGCGCAAGTCGAGAATGATGTCACATTTAGCAGTCGCGCCGTCTTTCAGGGCGGACATGGCAAATGGGCCGCGCCCGCCGGGTTCGACTTCGCGGAATCCATCAATCGTTACTTTGAAACTACCTAGCGCTCCCGCGGCTGCGCGGATTCTTCCGGTTATCACATCATAGACGCGGCTGTCCGGGATATCGTCTGGGTCCAATAATAGTAACGTGACCCCGAGATAGGGCGCAAGCCGCTCCGCGGCCTCGCACGCCACCTCGCCCGTACCCAGAATTAGGCACAGACCGTTGGAGACCACATCCATTGATTTGGCCGCTTGTGCGGGCAACTGTGTCTCGGCCACCAGAGCGGTCATCTTCGGCAGTTTTGAGGCTGGGTCTTGGCTCCACCCGGCACGGTCGCGAAGATCCGTCAGCCTCGGGGAAGGTAGGTCCAACTCCTCGGCGAGTTCCTGAAACACTCGCGCCTCCTGCGTGCAGCAGATGAGAGCCTGCTTGCTCGCGAGCGCTTCAGCAGCGCGATGGGCTTGCCGCGTACAAAGCGCGGTGCATGGGTGAGGAACCTCCAATCCGGTGGCTTCGGCAAGGCCCTTAGCGTCTATTTTCTGGCTGCCTTGGCAGTCGCAAGTTATCAGAGTTTTCACCAAGTTTCCTCCTCCCATCCTAGTTTTCCGCGGGGGCGCCGAGCTTGGCGCGAACCCGTTCCTCGGCATATTGCCGCTCCAGCTGGCACCTGAACGCGGCTTTTTTTGAACCCGGGCGCCTGCTAGCGGTGGGGTGATTCGCTTCGCAAACAGCCATAAAAAGTCTGACCAAAAGATTCGGTTTGGTCTTTTTGTCCTCCAGCTTCGGCGCCGTGACCCGGTATCGGGACTTGTTGTCCAGAAGCCGGTGAAGATTGCTGTTTTCCACAGAAATGCACTGTTCAGAGCCTATCTCGTGTATAAACCAAGGGCGAAAGGGAGGGAACTTTGGTGTCAGGCCAGCCGGACAATTTTCAAACGATACAGATAGGAGTGGTCGTTCGGCGTGCCCCCGGAGCGACCCGCTGGGTCAAAAGAGTTTGGCATTCGGTAGCCGTGCTCCCGGGTGCCGGACCCGCACGATGGCGCGAATTGAGGCGCGAGGGCGAAGCGGTGGAATACCACGCCGCGACCCTGCCTCTGGTGCTCCACAGGTCCGAGACGGAAGCCTACCTGGAGGCCATCACGGCGGAGCTCCCCGGCGTCTGGGTTGTGATGCGCAGGGCGCAAGGGACCTTTCCGTTTGAAGTTTCGCTGGTCACCGCCTCGCCTTACGAAGCACAGGATTATGCCGACGGCGGAGAAGATCTGGTTGGGAAAGTTGCGATGCCGCCGGGGCTTTTTGCTTGGGTACAAGAGTTCGTAGCGCGCCATCACCAACCGCAGGAGTTCTCCAAACGCCGTCGCAAGCCTCACAATGCGGAGGCCGCACAATTGTGCATTGGCGATCCGCGTATTGAGAAAGCAGCAGATGTCTATAGTGCGCCCGCAGTGCATAGGGCGAGGCTGACATGACCGGCTTCTGGTCCCGGCGCAAAGCCGCAGTAAAAGCAGAAAAGGAAGCAGCGTTCGAGGCTTTTGAGACCGCCGAAGTTGCGCAGGTGCCGCAGATTGCGGAGCAAAGCGATGAAGAATTTCTGCTGGACCATCGCCTTCCGCTGCCGGAAGAGGCCGACAGCGTTGAAATGGTGCGGCGCTTTCTGGACGCACCGCTTCCGGACAGGCTGAAACAGCGGGCGCTGCGGCGGCTTTGGCGTTTGAACCCGGTCCTGGCAAACCTTGATGGTCTGGTCGACTATGCCGACGATTACACCGATGCTGCGACCTGCATCCCCGGCCTGCAGACAGCGTACAAAGTGGGAAAAGGATTGCTGGCGCATGTGGAACATGCGGCGGGAGGGGGGGATCCCCAGCACGCGGACGGCAACAAGGGCGACCCGGACACAGCTGAAATGGCAGAGCACGGAAATCCCGCGGAATGGCAAGAGCCGGGAGCGGCACAATCACAGTGCTTGGCTGGCGATGATGATACGTCCCGTTCGCTAGAACCCGAGTCCGTGCCAGCTGTTCTGCCGGCCTCCGCTTACCGGATGAAGTTTAGTTTTGAAACATCTTGAATGATGAAAGGCTCCAAGATGAACTCTGCCACACGCAGCCATGTCGCCGAGGAAGAGCAGTTGCGTGCAAATCTCTACAATTTCCTCGGGCTAATACTTGCTCGCCCACCAGAAGCGCTGGTGCTGGCCAGGGTCGCCGCATTCGTCGGCGGCGATAGCAGCTTGGGTAAAGCAATTCAAGAACTGGCCGAGGCAGCAGGGAAGATTGAGCCAAAGTCTGTGGAACGGGAGTATAATCGCCTTTTTATCGGCTTGGGCCGAGGCGAGCTGCTTCCCTACGCGAGCTACTATATGACTGGCTTTTTGCACGAAAAACCGCTTGCGCTGCTGCGCCAGGATATGGCCCGGCAGGGGTTAGAACGGGCCAAGAATGTTTTCGAGCCCGAAGACAATATTGCCAGTCTCATGGAAATGATGGGAGCACTTATTGAAGGGCGTTTTGGAGAGGCTGCGGGAGTGCGGGCCCAAAAAGCACTGTTCAGCAAGCACATTGCCCCTTGGGCCGGTCATTTCTTCGCGGATCTGGAGCGTGCGAAAAACGCTTCCTTTTACGTACCCGTGGGGACCGTAGGCAGCCTTTTCATGGAGATCGAAACGGAGGCATTCCGTCTGGTTGGTTAGCTTTGACGGATCACAAGTGTTGCGTGCTCCCGCATCTTCGGCGCGGAGGCAGCCAACCAGTAAGGGAGGAACTAATGACAAAGCAAAACCGCGCGACGCGCCGGGAATTCTTGAAGCTGGCTGCAACGTCCGCTCCGGCTGCCGTTGTCTTGGCAACTAGCGCCGAAAGCCAGGCTGCCGAGCCTGATCTGGATACAACAACGTTGCAAGACACTGCGCATGCCCGGGCGTACTACGCCAGCGCACGGTTCTGACCGGCGCTCAGCGCGCGGTTTTAGCGAGCGGCCGGTCGGCACTTGATCGCACGAGTACACATCCACGTCCGCCGAAATTCCGGCGAACGAAGAAAGCGAGGGGGAGATCATGTTAAGGAAAAAGACAAACGGAGCAGCACGGCACTCGCGGCGAACAGCTATTCTATCGGAAGCCGGAAACACCTCAGTTGACCGGCGAGCGTTTCTGCGTTCGTCCGGTATCGCGATTGGCGGCCTTGCAGCGGTTACCGCGGCCGGCGGCACGGTCGCAAAGGCAAAGGCGCCAAAGGTTTCCACCGGGCATGTGGATATCAAGAAGACGGTGTGTGTACATTGTTCCGTTGGCTGCACCGTCGTCGCGGAAGTCTCGGACGGGGTCTGGATTGGACAGGAGCCCGGTTGGGACAGCCCGATAAACCTTGGCGCACATTGTGCCAAAGGCGCCTCTGTCCGCGAGGCCGCCCATGGCGAGCGGCGGCTTCGGTATCCCATGAAGAAAGTCGGTGCCGAGTGGCAGCGTATCTCCTGGGATCAAGCGATCGAAGAGATTGGCAGCAAGCTGTTGAATATCCGGGACAGTTCAGGCCCGGACAGCGTCTACTGGCTGGGCTCCGCCAAGCACAGCAACGAACAGGCCTATTTGTTCCGCAAATTTGCCGCCTATTGGGGTACCAATAACGTGGACCATCAGGCGCGAATTTGCCATTCCACAACCGTTGCCGGCGTTGCGAACACTTGGGGCTACGGCGCCATGACCAACTCCTTTAACGATATACACAACTCCAAAGCGATCCTGATTATCGGCGGCAACCCGGCCGAAGCGCACCCGGTTTCGCTTCAGCATGTACTGAAGGCAAAAGAACAGAACAACGCGCCCTTGATAGTCTGCGATCCGCGTTTCACACGCACTGCGGCCCATGCGGATGAATATGTGCGGTTCCGGCCCGGCTCGGACGTTGCACTTGTTTGGGGGCTTCTGTGGCACATCTTCGAAAACGGTTGGGAGGACAAGGAGTTCATCCGCACCCGGGTTTGGGGAATGGACCAGATACGCTCCGAAGTTGCGAAATGGACCCCAAAAGAAGTCGAACGTGTTTCCGGTGTGCCAGGAGAGCAGCTGCGACACGTCGCGAAGCTGATGGCCGACAACCGCCCCGGAACGCTGATCTGGTGCATGGGAGGCACCCAGCACACGAATGGCAACAATAATACCCGCGCCTACTGCATTCTCCAACTGGCCTTGGGCAACATGGGCGCGCCCGGCGGCGGCACCAATGTTTTCCGCGGACATGACAACGTACAGGGCGCCACCGACCTTGGTGTTCTTGCCGACACGCTGCCAGGTTACTACGGCCTGACCGAAGGGTCCTGGGCGCATTGGGCACGGGTGTGGGAAGAGGATCTGGCCTGGCTGCAGGGCCGCTTCTCCACCTATAAGACAGAAAGCGGCGAACACAAAAAGATGATGAATCTCATCGGCATACCAGTGTCGCGTTGGATAGACGGCGTTCTGGAAGCCAAGGAGAACCTGGAACAGCCAGACAACACCCGGGCCATGGTGTTCTGGGGCCATGCGCCGAATTCCCAAACCCGTCTGAAGGAAATGAAGACAGCTATGGAGAAGCTTGATCTCCTGGTTGTGGTGGATCCCTACCCCACGGTCTCGGCGATCATGCACGACCGGATGGACAACACCTACCTGCTTCCGGCCGCGACCCAGTTCGAGACTTACGGTTCGGTAACCGCGTCGAACAGATCTCTGCAGTGGCGTGAAAAAGTGGTCGAACCGCTGTTCGAAAGTTTGCCGGACCATGTGATTCTGCACAAGTTTGCAACCAAATTCGGCTTTGCCGACCGAATGTTCCGGAACATTGAGGTAAATCGCGGAGAGCCTCTCATTGAGGACGTCACACGCGAGTACAACCGCGGAATGTGGTCGGTTGGATACACCGGCCAGACGCCGGAACGCCTCAAACTGCACATGGCCAACCAGCATACTTTCGACCGCACCACGCTGCGGGCTGCTGGCGGCCCCGCGGTTGGAGATTATTACGGGCTGCCTTGGCCTTGCTGGGGAACACCTGAGATAAAGCACCCGGGTTCCGCAAACTTGTATGACCTGTCGCTGGCTGTCAAAGACGGTGGCCTTCCATTTCGCGCCCGTTTTGGTGTCGAGCATAACGGTGAAAACCTGCTGGCAGAAGGCACATATACTGCAGGCTCTGAAATCCAAGACGGATATCCGGAATTTACGATGCAAATGCTGATCGATCTCGGCTGGGACAGCGATCTTACGGCCTATGAAAGGAAGATGATCGAATACATAGCGGGGTACGCCAACACGCCGCCCGAAAGCAACGACCTGCACCGAAGGCAAGCCGCGACAGTATCCTATCCGGTTGAATGGGTGGACAAAATTGGCAGCGTTAACTGGAAGACGGATCTTTCCGGTGGCATCCAACGCGTCGCGATTGCGCATGGCTGTGCACCCTACGGCAACGCAAAGGCTCGGGCTTCAGTATGGACATTTCCGGATCCAGTTCCGGTACACCGGGAACCGCTTTATACCAGCCGACGGGATTTGGTTGCGGATTACCCGACCTATCAGGACAAGTTCTTCTGGCGCGTTCCAACTCTCTACGCATCGATCCAGAAGCATGATTTCGCCAGAGACTTTCCGATCATTCTCACCTCCGGGCGGCTGGTGGAATACGAGGGCGGCGGCGACGAAACCCGATCGAACCCCTGGCTGGCTGAATTGCAGCAAGATATGTTTGTCGAGATTAACCCCCACGATGCCAATACTTTGGGGATACGGGACGGTGCGCAGGTTTGGCTGGAAGGGCCAGAAGGCGGCAAGGTCAAGGTAATGGCCCTGCTGACTGAAAGAGTGGGTGAAGGCGTTGCATTCATGCCATTCCATTTCGGTGGGCATTTTGAAGGAGCGGACCTACGGCACAAATATCCTGATGGGGCTGACCCGATCGTACTCGGCGAGTCGAGCAATACCGCTCAAACCTACGGTTATGACAGCGTTACCCAAATGCAGGAGACGAAAGCGACTCTCTGCAAAATAACCCCAGCGTAAGGAGATCGAAATGGCTAGAGCTAAATTTCTTTGTGACGCCGAACGCTGCATCGAATGCAACGCGTGCGTCACGGCGTGTAAAAACGAACACGAGGTTCCCTGGGGTATCAATCGGCGGCGCGTGGTGACAATTCAGGACGGACAGCCAGGAGAGCGTTCAATTTCTGTAGCATGTATGCATTGCTCGGATGCCCCTTGCATGGCGGTATGCCCGGTCGACTGTTTCTACCAGACTGATGACGGGATTGTCTTGCACAGTAAAGATCTCTGCATCGGCTGCGGCTACTGCTTCTATGCGTGTCCTTTTGGGGCGCCCCAGTATCCGCAAGCTGGAAATTTTGGTTCCCGGGGAAAAATGGACAAATGCACATTTTGCGCGGGCGGCCCTGAAGAAAACCATTCACAAGCGGAGTTTACAAAATACGGCCGAAACCGAATCGCGGAAGGCAAATTGCCGATCTGCGCTGAAATGTGTTCGACAAAGGCGCTGCTGGCCGGAGATGGCGACGTGGTGTCGGACATTTACCGCGAACGCGTTGTGGCGCGCGGCTTCGGCTCGGGCGCTTGGGGCTGGGATATTGCTTATGACCAATAGGGACACCGCGCGCAAAAGCAGAAACACTCAGTCAGCCGGTGCGTGGCTGCTGGTTCTGGAATTTGCTCACCTAAAACAGGCCTAGGAGAAGATCATGTTGCGCCAACTGAAAGCTTTCATCCTGAAAGCTATCATAATGCTTGTTTTGATGGCATCACCTGCGGTGATGGCTGCGCAGGAAACGGAAGGGCCCCCAGTCACGAAACCTGGACGCTCTGAACCCGCATCGGGCCTAGATGACATCCTAGCGCGGCAGCGCAGTGATAACACGGATACCGTCCTTTCCCTTTCCGGCGGCGAAAAGGGTGTCCCGGCGTTTCACAAGCCCGGCCAATCAGATCTTTTAACAGCTTCCGATTTCTGGGGCGCGATACGCCACAATGACGCAGAAACCCGCGTCAGCACAAAACATCCCGCGGGAAAAGTCCTCATACAGGAGAGAGGAATTACATGGCAGGAAGTTCGAAAGGGTCCCCTGGCCAGGTACGGCGGCCTTCTGCTCCTGGGGACAGGTGCCGCACTTGCCTTGTTTTATTTGTTGCGGGGTACCGTTCCGGTCGAAGGGGGCATGGCAGGTAGAACAATAACACGCTTCAAAGCTGCCGAACGCTTTGCCCACTGGCTGCTCGCCGGCTCCTTCCTCCTTCTTGCCGTTACCGGCCTGCTTACGCTGTTTGGACGGATGTACGTTGCGCCCTTTCTCGGCAAGGATTTCAATTCAGCACTGCTGGCAGCCTCCAAACTCATCCACAACAACGTTGCCTGGGCTTTCATGTTGGGTCTGGTGCTAGTGTTCGTATTCTGGGTTTGGCACAACCTTCCGGACCGTACCGATCTGACCTGGTTTGCGCAAGCTGGGGGTATTATCGGAAACAAGCACCCGCCTGCCAAGAAGTTTAACGGCGGCCAGAAGATCATTTTTTGGTCGGTCATCCTTTTGGGTGGGGCAATCTCAATAACCGGGCTTTCATTGCTGATTCCATTTGAATTACAGATATTCGCACCCATTTTTGAGGCACTTGGTGATATAGGAGCTCCTGAGTGGATTGGCATCTCTACGCTCGATACCAATATCTCCCCGCAGGAGGAGATGCAGTTTGCCCATATTTGGCACGCAACCCTTGCGTTTGTTCTGATTGCAATAATTATCGCGCACATTTACATCGGCACCCTTGGAATGGAAGGTGCATATGACGCTATGGGATCTGGCCAGGTGGACACTAACTGGGCGCGCCAACATCATTCGATTTGGCTTGAAGAAGTCGAAAAGAAGCGAAGAGTTTCGAAGTAGTAGATGCAGACAGCTGAAAACGTGTTCTGAGCCGCTTCTAGACAAGCTGAATAGATGGATAAGGTGAGAGCACGAAACCATGAAATTTCCACTCTGTAAAAAGCAGTGTGGCATCTTGAAAATAAGGAAACTTCATTCCATGAAGTCTATGTTCTCCGGTTTTGCCGCGGCCCTCCTCATTGGAACTGGAGCCTATTTTGGCCTAAAGCTTATAGACATGACATCCTCAAAGACTTTTTCAGGTGAAAATGTTCGCCTAAATAGTCCTGAGTGAAAATTTAAATCGGTTCCAAATCCTCTCCACGTCAAAAATTAGCATCAAACTAATGCGGCGTTTTGACAACAACGGATAGTTTGACTGGTAACGCGGCGCTGTGGGCTCACCAAAATAACGTACTGAGCTCGTGCGAAGTTAAAAGGGAGCAGAAAATGCTCAAAAAGCTAGAAATGTTTATCGCTGTGGCCAAGGAGGAGCATTTTGGCCGCGCTGCTGATAGCCTGAACATTACCCAGCCAAACCTATCTGCTGGAATCAAGCAATTGGAGGATCAACTTGGAGTGCAACTTATTTTTCGCTCCGCTCGGTTTGACAGTCTGACGCCTGAAGGCCATAGGGTACTGAAATGGGCACGAAAGATAGTTGGAGATACAAGACAGCTAAAAGAGGAGATGAGAATCAGACGGCATGGCCTTTCCGGTCAAGTTCGCATTGCGGTGATACCAACGGCTCTTACTTGGGCCGCAAACTTGACAGCGAGATTCAGTGAAAAACACCCTAAAGTGCGGTTTACTATAATATCTCAAACCTCAGTAGAAGTGCATGCTATGATTGAAAATCATTCTGTGGATGTTGGCATTTCCTATCTTGATGACCAATTGGGAAAAAAGATGTGCAGTGAAGCGCTCTATCGTGAGTGCTATATGCTGATTTGCCATAAAGATTCTCCATTTTCAAAACTTGAATCAATAAATTGGGCGGAGCTGTCTGGAGAAAAATTGTGCCTATTGATGTCGAACATGCAAAATAGACGAATTATTGATAGATGTTTCGATGCTGCGCACGTCTCGCCCGAAGTGTGGATAGAGTCTAATTCGACTGTAGTTTTAACAAACAATGTACTGAAAGGAGGCTGGCTAACTGTGCTTCCATCAGACCTGGCAGAATTTCTTTGCCAAGGAAAGCCGCTGAAAACTGTACCTATCGAGCAATCTGGTCCGGATCATACTGTCGGATTGGTCGCACCATTTCGCGAAACGCAAACCCCAGTCCTCAATGAAATCATGTCTGAAGCGCGCAAGATGTCGAAGTTGCTTCCATGATTGAGCATTTATTCTTCAGTTGAGTGACTTAGACCCCATGATCGGTTTCTGAACAGACTGGGTTAGCGGCCTCTCCCGCGGCATTCTCCGTTCGAGGGTTGCGCCCGGTTGGCGGGTGGTGACCCGCTTGAGCCCCTGAATGCCACGGTAGATTTCGAACGTTTTTGGCCAATCCTGGAGCGCTAGGCTGGTAGGCCTCGTAGTCCGAAAGAGGGCCGCGCCTCGCTGGACGTGGTTCTGAAGTTCAGGATGCTGGCGCTGCAGATCCTTGACGGCCTCAGCCTTGATGCGACCGAACGGATGGTCCGAGACAGGTTGAGCTGGATGTGGTTCTGCGGGCTCGGCATCGCCAACACCGGGCCGGATGCAGACACCCTTTGGGATTTTCGTGAGGCGCTCATCAAGACCGGTGCCCTCGATGGGCTTTTCCAAGAACTAGACCGCGCAATCAACCAAGCGGGTTTCATTCCGCGCGCCGGGCAAATCATCGATGCCAGCCTCATTGCGCCCCCCCGCCAGCGCAAATCGGATGGCGAAAATGCAGCCATTAAGTCGGGCAAGCCTGCGAAGGCGTCGCAGAAAGACACCAATGCGCGCTGGACCGTCAAGTATTCCAAGGCCAAGACGCACGCCGACGGTAGCAAGCCCGTGGACCTCGCCATCCCGAACTTCGGCTACAAGAGCCATATCTCCATCGATCACCAGAACGAGATCATCCGCCGTCAGATCATCACCGACGCGACTCAGCATGATGGCGCACGCCTGCGCGAAGGTCTAATGCAGACAGCCAACACGGGGCGACGGGTCTGAGCGGATACCGCCTACCGGTCCGCCGAGAACGAAGCCTGGCTCGACGCCAACGGCATGGTGAGCGAAATCCATCGCAAGAAGCCCCGAGGCCGCCCAATGTCGAAACCAACATCCCGGGCGAACGACCGGAAGTCCGTCGTCCGTTCAAAGTTTGAGCATGTCTTCGGGCACCAGAAGGATCGCATGAGTCTCTTCATACGCACCATCGGCCTAGCCCGCGCCAAGGCGACAATCACGCTTGCCAACATGGTCTACAACATGGGGCGATTGCGGTGGCCGCTCAGCCGAAGTGCGCCTGCCTGACACCCGAGGGCTGAAAAACAACTCATCCTCTCAAGCCCAACCGCTGCAGCGGACCCATCAGGCCGTTTGAAGGGCCGCGTCAAGCAACACAGTAAGATCTCGGAGCGCTCCAGCTGATCTCGCTGATTGTTCGGCGGGGGGTTTCAATGTTGCTCCCTGCGGGACTACCCCGTCAATGACGAACCGCCAATGGGCGATCAGCAGCTTCCGAGCAAGCGCAACGATCATCACCTTAATCTGATCCACGGAGGGCTCCTTCGTTTCAGATCTTCACCGACTCACTCTGGCAAATTTCAATCCCGTTCAAGGGCCGTCCACTCCATCAAGGTGGGATCGCAACAGTTCAAATTGGGAGGCGGATATGTCGGAGATTATCACGGTCGAATTGGATCTGGCAAAGAATGTGTTCTAGGTCCATGTTACTGAAAGCTATGACAGTACTGCTTCACGCAAAACGCTCAGAAAGGCCCAGATGCTTGAATTCTTCGCCAGTAGCCGCCCTGCTTGGTGGCGATGGAGGCCTTCGTGGGTGGTTACAGCATCAGAGCCGATTTCGCGCCCAACCGTGAACCTCAATTTGTTGGCCTAACTCGTTTACGTTGGTCGATATCGTTCCTCCAGGCACCGACGACCCGCTCAGCGGCTTCCTTCAGTGAGGTTGCGCGGATCAGCGGCAGGCCGGATTGCGAGATTATTTTTTGACCTTCATGCAAATTTGTACCTGCAAGTCGGATCACAACGGGCACGTTGACTTCTAGATCCATTAGCCCCTGCACCACACCTTTGGCGACCCAGTCGCAGCGGTTGATGCCGGCGAAGATGTTGACCAGAACCGCCTGCACATTGCTGTCGGACATCACCAGGCGGAACGCCTTGGCCACCCGTTCCGGGGTAGCGCCGCCGCCGATGTCCAGGAAGTTGGCAGGCTCGCCGCCGGCCAGCTTGATGGTGTCCATGGTCGCCATCGCCAGGCCTGCGCCGTTCACGATGCAGCCGATGTTGCCTTCCAGGCCGACATAAGACAGACCGCGGTCGGCAGCGCGGCTTTCGCGCGGGTCTTCCTGGCTCTTGTCGCGCAGCTCGGCGATCTGCGGGTGGCGGAACAGGGCATTGTCGTCAAAGGTCATCTTAGCATCCAGCGCGATGACCCGGTTGTCCGAGGTGACCACCAGCGGGTTGATCTCAACCATGGTGGCGTCCAATTCCGAGAACGCCTGGTAGCAGCCCTTAAGCGTGCGCACCATTTGCTGCGTCATCGCCGGTTCAATGCCCAACTGAAACGCGATCTCGCGCGCCTGGAAATCCTGCAGGCCGACAACCGGCTCAACGGTGGAGCGTACGATGGACTCGGGGCGCTCGGCAGAGATCTCCTCAATCTCCATGCCGCCTTCGGACGAGGCAACGATCATCACCCGCTGGCTGGAACGGTCCAGCACAAAGCCCAGGTAGATCTCGCGGGCGATCGGCACCGCACCTTCTACATAGACACGGTAGATGCCTTTGCCTTCGGGGCCGGTCTGGTGGGTCACCAGCTTCTTGCCAAACATATTCTGAGCTATTTCGTAGATTTCAGCTTCTGAATTACATGGCCTAATTCCGCCCGCCTTGCCGCGGCCGCCTGCGTGAACCTGGGCCTTGACGATCCATTTGATACCGCCCAGTTCCCGCGCACGGCTGGCTGATTGCTCAGGGCTGTATGCCAACGCGCCCGGGGGAACAGTCACGCCGAAGTTACTCAGAACTTCCTTGGCCTGATACTCGTGGATATCCATGGTCCTCTCCTCCTCATGGATGTGAGATTAGACTGCTTCCAGTGGAGCACTCGTTGTGCTCTTCAAACAGCCTTTGATCGCCATTAAGTCGACGCTCGAAGCCTTACTACTCATCACCAACATGAAACTGTTGTCCGAGGCGGTGATGGCAGCATTGATATTCTGGTTAAAAATCGCCATTGGGGCCTACTTGGCTTCTTCCGCGCTAACAAATGTCTTGAAGTCGTCTCGACGTGCTGTAAGTCAACCGCCAAGCCCTTAAGGAATGCAGCATGTCGGCTGATAGTGATTGAAGCGATGTTGAAGGAATGACCATGTCGAAAAACTTCAGTGAGTTTTTCGGGGCCGCACCAAAACATACAGCCTATACTTGTGTAGCCGAAGCTGTTATCGACAAAAATTAGGGAGCAGACACTCCAAAAGATTCGAAGCACCAATTGTTCTAGACTAGAACACGAGATTAGCCCGTCAACAAAATGACCTTTAGGTGGGTGTTGAATTCAGTTCGCAACTCGTTCCATCTCATATCACCCAGACCAGAAGCGCAGGTTCGGTTTCTTGGGGCGCGAAAACATAAAGTGCGACCATATTTTTCATACTACTAGCCCTTCCGGTTCGGCTAGCCCATTCTCTCTTCTACAAGCAACTAACGTATTAGCCAAGAGACAGGCGATGGTCATCGGGCCGACGCCGCCCGGCACCGGGGTGATGGCGCCGGCGCGCTCGGCGGCGGAGGCGAAGTCGACGTCGCCCACCAGCACGTTCTTGCCGCCGCGTTCGATGCGGTTGATGCCGACGTCAATCACCGTGGCGCCTTCCTTGATCCAGTCGCCCGGCACCATTTCCGGGCGCCCGACGGCGGCCACCACGATGTCGGCGCGGCGCACCACTTCGGGCAGGTCCTTGGTGCGCGAATGCGCGATGGTCACGGTGCAGCTGTCGCTCAGGAGAAGCTGCGCCATCGGCTTGCCGACGATGTTGGAGCGGCCGATCACCACCGCGTCCATGCCCGAAAGGCTCCCGTGGTGGTCGCGCAGCATCATCAGGCAGCCCAGCGGCGTGCAGGGCACCATCGATTTCTGGCCGGTGCCCAGCAGGCCGACGTTGGAGATGTGGAAGCCGTCCACGTCCTTCTCCGGCGCGATCGAGTTGATCACCAGCTCTTCGTTCATGTGCTTCGGCAGCGGCAGCTGCACCAGGATGCCGTTGACCGCCGGGTCGCTGTTCAGCTTGCCGATCAGCGCCAGCAGGTCCGCCTCGGAGGTCTCCGCGTCCAGCTTGTGCTCATAGGAGTTCATGCCCACTTCGACGGTGCTCTTGCCCTTGGAGCGGACATAGACCTGGGAGGCCGGGTCCTCGCCCACCAGCACCACCGCCAGGCCGGGGGTGATGCCGTGCTCTTCCTTCAGCCGGGCGACGTGTTCCGCCACCTGGCCGCGCACCTTGGCCGCGAAGGCCTTGCCGTCAATCAGAGTTGCTGCCATCGTTTTCTTCCTTTCCGCACCGGATTCGCACCCCGGATTTGGTTCAATAATTTCAATGCTTCAGTTGTTTAGGGAGAGCTGGGGAGCTACGGTCCAATTCTAGTTGGCTCAGAACAAGCCTTCGATCTGGCCGTCCGCATTCAGGCGGATGGTTTCCGCCGCAGGGGTGCGCGGCAGGCCCGGCATGGTCATGATCTCGCCGCAGACCGCGACGATGAAGCCGGCCCCGGCCGACAGGCGCACTTCGCGCACCGGCACCGAGTGGCCCACGGGCGCGCCGCGGCGGTTCGGGTCGGTGGTGAAGGAGTACTGGGTCTTGGCCATGCAGACCGGCAGGTTGCCGTAGCCCGCTTCTTCCCATTCCTTCAGCTGATTGCGGACCTTGTTGTCCGCCAGTACCTCGTCGGCGCGGTAAATGCGCTTGGCGATGGTCTCGATCTTCTCGAACAGCGGCATGTCGTCCGGGTAGATCGGCGAGAAGTTCGCCTGGCCGGAGTCGGCCAGCTCAACCACCTTCTGCGCCAGATCGATAGAGCCCTCGGAACCCAATTCCCAGTGACACGACAGCACCGCCTCGACGCCGTGGGTGCCGCAGTAGTCCTTCACCGCCTGCACTTCGGCATCGGTGTCGGTCACGAAGTGGTTGATCGCAACCACAACCGGCACGCCGAAGGATTTGACGTTCTCGATGTGGCGGCCGAGGTTGGCGCAGCCCTTCTTGACCGCCTCGACGTTTTCCGCGCCCAGGTCCGCTTTGGCGATGCCGCCGTTCATCTTCATCGCGCGCACGGTGGCCACGACCACCACCGCCGACGGCGAGATGCCCGCCTTGCGGCACTTGATGTTCATGAACTTCTCGGCGCCCAGGTCGGCGCCGAAGCCCGCCTCGGTCACCACGTAGTCGGCAACCTTCAGCGCGGTCTTGGTGGCGATCACCGAGTTGCAGCCGTGCGCGATGTTGGCGAACGGGCCGCCGTGCACGAAGGCCGGGTTGTTTTCCAGCGTCTGCACCAGGTTCGGCTGCATCGCGTCCTTCAGCAGCACGGTCATCGCGCCTTCGGCCTTGATGTCGCGGCAGTAGACCGGGGTCTTGTCGCGGCGGTAGGCCACGATGATGTCGCCGAGGCGCTTTTCCAGGTCCTTCAGGTCGTTCGCCAGGCACAGGATCGCCATCACTTCCGAGGCCACCGTGATGTCAAAGCCGGCTTCGCGCGGGAAGCCGTTGGAGACGCCGCCCAGAGACGCGGTGATGGTGCGCAGGGCGCGGTCGTTCATGTCGACCACCCGGCGCCAGGCGACGCGGCGGGTGTCGATGTCCTGCTCGTTGCCCCAGTAGATGTGGTTGTCGATCATCGCGCTGAGCAGCGAGTGCGCCGAGGTGATGGCGTGGAAGTCGCCGGTGAAGTGGAGGTTCATCTCCTCCATCGGCACCACCTGGGCATAGCCGCCGCCTGCAGCGCCGCCCTTCATGCCGAAGTTCGGCCCCAGCGAGGCTTCGCGGATACAGATCATCGCGTTCTTGCCGATCCGGTTCAGGCCGTCGCCCAGGCCCACGGTGGTGGTGGTCTTGCCTTCGCCCGCCGGCGTCGGGTTGATCGCGGTCACCAGGATCAGCTTGCCGTCCTGCTTCGACTGCACCGAATCGATGAACGCCTGGCTCACCTTCGCCTTGTCATGGCCGTAGGGCAGCAGGTCCCTGTCCGAAATCCCGATCTTCGCGCCAATCTCCTGGATCGGCTTCTTCTGCGCCTCACGCGCAATCTCGATGTCACTCTTGTAGCTCATGGAGTTCCTTTTAGAAGTTCTGGGTATTTTCCTTGAAGCCACAACGACACCACAACTCTATCTCCTAACTCGATTCAGATCGAAAAATTAGGCCGATTCCCCATTGAAATCTAACTTTCGCTGCGACTATTATTTTAATTTACTCACCAGAACACAGATTTGAACACCTGAATTCTCTGTGATCATATTGAGTTTTCTTGTGAGCAAACAGGTCCTGTAGTTGTGGCAAGAACATGTGCCAATGTGGCATCTCTACTTTTATCTACAGCTTTGTCTGTGTGTGGGGGGGGGGGGGCACTTTCCTCGCCGAGGCAATTTCCTCCATTTTGCAGTCGCCTAAGTTCCCAATCCAAGTTATAAGCGACCCTTGCTTTTCTTCTTTTCGGGCCTGATTAAACATACCCATTTCAACCTCTCTATGAGCCTCAAGCATTCTAGGCCTTAAGGCAACTTACCCCTAGAAGATTGCAAGATACGACATGGGTCAACAAAAAAGTGACAGCAAACAAAGTTCTATTGCGTCAGGCTGTCCAACCCCAAGAACCCATATCCGTAAATGTGTGACATACTGTCCATTGAGTGAAAAAACTTCATAGCCTTTTGGGAAATACTGCCCCTCTTTGAGAATATTTTCCTTTTTTAAACCTTGGACTCTGACTTGTGCTTCTGCGCAGAACTCAACAACCAAGCCTTTTCATGAGAAGTTTTGAAGCCAGCACTCCAAAATGCATTTTTCAAGATGCCGTCCCAGCTCAAAGAGCCAATGGTAAACTATTGAAATAAATCAAATTAACCATTACCGACCCTTCGGCGCCCAGATCATTTCCCCAGGAGGGATTAAATTTTCTATTGCTGAAACGGCTCTCCTTCGCCTAAATATGGAACTCCACCGTTCGAGAATCGGCTTGAACCCTCAATTGTTTCCTCAGGAGAAAACATGGCTGAATCTATGATAACTTTCGCTTCTATTGGTATGGTTCGAACAGGTTCTCGAGTGTTCTCGGAGAGCTTTTTCCAAGGGCTTCATCAATCGGTACGGTATCGCCTCATAAAAAATCAACTGTACAACCGCGGGCGAACAGAAATGTAACGAAACTTTCTGAGCCCCAACAGAGTCAGAATTTTCGAAGTTCAGGCAGAAAGCTACGATAGCTAATCTCTTACTCTTCTGTTCGCCTTGGCGGGTACGAGCAGGGTGGAGCGATGTTTCGGCCCCGAAACTGTTCAAAATCTCTGCCTTTGATTTCGGAGGCTTGGCTCCTGAAATCAGCCTCTTTAATCTAAGGCCCCTTGCCTAAGGATTTTGTCTAATGTTCTATCCCGCCGAGGCGACCACACTCATGGTCGATTAGCTGCAAGACACGTCATCCGCGCTCCTCATCGGCAATCATCCCCTGGCTTTGCATTGTTGATGACGCCTACTCAAAATTCCGGCCGTCAACCGTCTGGCGCTAATTTTGAATTGGTGCCTTTCCGACATCGGAACGCGGCCTTTGAGCAAGCGTTTCAGTGGCAGAACACCCGCAATGCCAGTTCTTATGATGAAGCTCCTTTTATGCTCCGTCGAACAGGGCCTCACCATTTGCGCCAAGTATCAGAGCCGCCTAGGCGACGTCGGCCAGTTCAAGCTTTACCGGCAATTTTCACGAGACGCGCATCAACTGACCTAAGGTAGGTATCTGCAATAGATGAAACCGCAACAGCTGAGTGTCGTCTGCCATCACAGCTACAAGCATAGCAACGAAAAGATCGTTAACCAGCCCCGACAGTCAAGACGGGGGTCAGCCTTGGCGACGCGCTTCAAGCGCGTCAATGGCAGAAAGGAAACCAAAGATGAGTATAGAGGCCGTTCGCAAGGTTCTACAATCCATTGCCGATCCAGTTTTAGGCGGTGACATTGTCGCAAGCGGCGTCGTACGGGCGTTGACTGTGGATGATACCAAGGTGCGTTTCGTAATGGAGGTAGCAAAAGAACATGCACAGAAATACGAAACCGCTCGACTCAAGGCAAAAGCGAAACTGATGGAAATGGCAGGTGTAGAACAGGTTTACATCGGGCTAACGAGCCATTTAGACATAGCGCCGCCAGACCTAAATTCGGGTCCAGCACCACGGCCGCAAGGGCCTCAATCCATTCCTGGTGTGCAAAAAATAGTCGTGGTGGCTTCTGGCAAAGGCGGTGTCGGGAAATCGACGGTCTCTGCCAATCTTGCTTGCTCGTTGGCAGCACGAGGGCGCAGGGTTGGGCTGCTGGACGCCGATGTCTATGGCCCATCGCAACCCCGTATGCTGGGTGTCTCAGGGCGCCCCTCCTCACCTGATGGCAAGACTATCCTTCCGTTGAACAATCATGGAGTCACGTTGATGTCAATCGGCCTGATGGTAAACGATGGGCAAGCGGTCGTTTGGCGAGGTCCGATGCTAATGGGGGCTTTACAACAGATGATGATGCAGGTGCAGTGGGGGGCGCTTGACGTACTGATCGTGGACCTGCCGCCTGGGACTGGAGACGTTCAAATGACGCTGGCGCAAAAAACCCTTGTCAATGGTGCTATTGTTGTTTCAACGCCGCAGGACATCGCCCTTTTGGACACGCGGAAAGGGATCGACATGTTCAAGCAGTTGGATGTCCCGATTTTAGGCATGATCGAAAACATGTCCACGCATATTTGCTTGAACTGCGGGTATGAAGAACATGTCTTTGGCCGCGGTGGTGCGGCCGCAGAAGCCGCAAAGCTCGGCGTACCCCTGCTGGCCGAAGTGCCACTGGACATTCAGATCCGACTCGCCGCTGATTGCGGAGCGCCGGTCACAGTAACCCAGCCTGACAGCCCACAGGCGCATGCATTCCACCACATCGCCGAACAGCTAATCCAGCAGGGTATGGCATGAGCGGCCTGAGGTTTCCTCCTATGATGCAGGGCGAAGCTTGCACAGAAAACCCCTTCGCCACCGCATGTCTCCGCGCGATCACAGGATGCGATGCAGGCTTGGTATGCTACAGCTTATCCCCCCCTCAGATAGAGGCCTCCATTGTTCTAGCACCTGAAATTCCTCTTCAGCAGTCAATGAGCATGCTTCCGCTCTGCGGAGTAAGCTTTGAGAGTGCTCTGGTTTCGCTCGCCCCACCTGAAGTCGCTGTACAACTTGGCTGGGATGGCACTCTCTTTCTAAACGGTGCCAAGTGCGGCCACTTTCGTGTAGCGGCATCTTCCGATGACCCAGGAACCATACCCAATTGGCTAGTGATTGGGCTCACCTTGTGGCTTTGGCCGTCACGAAACCCAGGTAAGACACCAGATCATACCACAATATTTGCCGAATGCGGCGGTGAAGTGCCGCCGGGGCAACTTATTGAGGCCTGGGCGCGACACGTTCTCAACAGGATCACCCACTGGGAAGACGAGGGACCCTGCCGTTTACGTGCCGAGTGGCTAGATCTGGCGCGCGGTCTGGACGAAAATGCTTCGCAAAATGGCTTGAGCGGAACTTTCGAAGGCGTGGACAGAAGTTTCAGTATGCTGCTGCGGGATGGCCTAGATACACACCTGATATCGCTCACGACCATTCTGAAACAGCCATGAAACGTGCTCTTGCAATACACGTCGCTGAATTTCAGCCCGATGCCTAACACAAGACGATGCACACCGGAGAACGGTGTTTGCCTGCACGGCTGAAATTTCAATTTGATCAGAGCCTCATCGGTTCAACAATTTTACTCGGCTTGTATCTACGGCTGCTTTGGGGGTGATTGCCCTAGATCGGGTAGCCATTTTCCGTCGCTGAAACTACTTCAGTCGAACTCGACGGCCTTACAAATCTATTTTCCCCAACTGTTTGTCATCTTTAGCCCCTGAGAAAGGTAAAAAACTCATGTAGCGGCCAATGAATTGTCCAAAACGGTTGAGCTTTTAGAAGTTCAGGCTTTCAGCGATATATTGCCCACTCTCCACAACCAGACAATGGAGATAGCGCAAGCAACACTAAATTTATCATCCCTGATGAAATAAAGAGTCGCCAGCTTGTGTTTCAATGGTTGATAATGAAAGGAGGTGAATCCTTCACAGTTTTCGCGCCAAAGAAAAGGCATCTCAGTTCAGCATCTCGTTCGAATGGGGCTTCTCCCCACCATCGAACACATCAGAGGAAGTTAATATTGGTAGAAATGAAAAGAAAATCTGAAGAAAACCACTCCCGCAGAAAACTTAAAAAGAACGTATCGGTGGAAATATTTATTCAGAAAAATTTCTCCGAAATAGAGGCCGCCTCGATCACGTCCACACTGGCAGTCGCAAATAAAGTTGGAAAACTTTTCCATTTCAGATGGCGGTTCGTTTCAGACACTCCCGGTTTGGTAGAGGGAGAAGGTGGATTTCTGGCACGTTCTGAACCATCTGTTTTTGATCACAACTTACCCGATCTGTTGATTGTTGTTGGTGGCCACAACGCATCACCCAATGGGTGGATGGCTCGCAAACGAGCAATGCAGAGAATAGGGAGAACTACGGTATTGTTATCGGATTCTGCGACTGCATACATTAGGGCCACTCATTCTTGCGAGCGAGATTTCACCACTCACTGGAGGGATGTTCTTGTTCTTTCAGAAGAAGGATTTTACCCATCTTTGAGTACGCGCTACGTAGAAAGCTCTGACGGGGTGATAACTTCTGCGGGCTCCAACTATACATCAGAGCTAGTAATTTCTATACTCGCGAGCTACCTCTCAAGAAAAGAACTTGCAGAGATTGCAAGTCAACTAATGATACGAACGGTTCGAAATAGAACTGCAGAGCAGCCCAAAGGGGTTAGTTTCATAAAAAATGCTTTCTGCCCGACTGTTTCGCAAGCCATCAGATTGATGGAACAAAACATCTCCGAACCACTTTCAATAAAAGAAATATCGCTTCAACTCAAAGCATCAATACGTCAGATCGAGCGTTCATTTAACGCGCAACTGAACATGTCTCCATCGCGTTTCTATAAAAGGTTGCGCACGCAAAATGCGCACTTGCTGCTAACGGAAACAGAAATTCCCCTTATTGAAGTTGCGCTCTCCGCTGGATTTTCTTCCGTCTCCGGGCTTTCAAATGCAGTTCGAACGGAGTATGGGGTCACGCCGACACAGGCTAGATTGGGTTCAAGACTTCGGTGACAGGATGAACTTATGCTGTGGATGGGCCTTGATGCTGTAACCGCCCCCCGACGGCATCGGTGTGCCAAGATGGGATCGCAACAATCCATATTGGGAGGCGGTCATGTCGGAGATTATCACAGTCGGACTGGATCTGGCGAAGAATGTGTTCCAGGTCCATGGTGCTGACAGCAGAGGCAGTGCTGTCTTACGCAAGAAGCTTAGAAGGGCCCAAGCGCTTGAATTCTTCACCAAGTTGCCGCCCTGCCTGGTGGCGATGGAGGCCTGAGGGGGAGCGCATTTCTGGGGTCGGGAGCTGGCCAAGCTCGGTCACGACATCAAGCTCATCCCGCCCGCCTATGTGAAGCCCTTCCTCAAGTAATGATCACCTCTCCATTACTTTAATTATCATCAGGTGGCCATAATGCGGAGGAACGTGCGCAGACCTGCTGCTTACCGGCGTTTTCGCCCCATATTCCTCCACATTATTTCAGAGCGTATCGAGCCAGGCGAGCAGGCTCGCATCCCGTTTCCATGACGGCGGATGAACTGCCGTTGCCGGAAGACTGACTTGCTCCAGTGCCTTTCGCTTCGTTTCCAGGTTCGCCTTCGCGTAATGGTTGGTGGTGTCGAGGCTCACGTGGCCAAGCCAGCTGCGGATGACCGTGATGTCGACACCGGCCGAGACAAGATGCACGGCGGTGGCGTGGCGGAAGCTGTGCGGCGTCACATGTTTGGCGTGCAACGATGGCTCGGTTCCGGCCGCCGCTTTCACATAGCCCGCAAGCTTGAACCGGACGCCCGAGGCACTGAGCGGCTCGCCATAGCGGTTCACGAACAGCCGCTGGTCCGGTGCTCGCGGTTTTCGTTCCAATAGCTTTTTCAACAGCAGCACGGTTTCTGGCCAGAGCGGACAGATGCGTTCCTTGCGGCCCTTGCCTGTCAGCCGCACGCAACTTGGGCTATCAAACCGGATCATATCGGGGCACAGGTCGAGCGCTTCCTGTATTCGTGCGCCGCTGTTGTAAAGGAACGAGAGCAGCGTGTGATCGCGCATGCCCTCGAGGGTCGAGCGGTCTGGCTAGGCAAGGATCGCTGCCACTTCCGCCGGTTCCAGATAACAGGGTTCCGATACCGGTGCTCGCTTGACCGGGATGTTGAGGATTTCCGCGCATTGAGCGACCGATGCTGGCTCTCTGGTCGCCACGAAGTTGAAGAAGCTGCGGATCGCGGCAAGCCGGCAGTTGCGCGTGCCGATTGTGCCGCCGCGCTCATGTTCAGTGTGCCTCAGGAACTCAGTAACGTCGCGGGCAGTCAGATCGGCCAGCGTGATCATCGCAACCGTCTTTTTTGCGCGCTGTGCGGCGAACCGCAGAAACAGCCGCCAAGTGTCGCGGTAGGATCGGACCGTATGGACGGAGGCGTTACGCTGCTCAACAAGCCACTCATAGAAGAACGCGCGCATCAGGTTCGGGAACGGGTTCGCCTTGTTCATGACCTCACCTCCCGCCCAAGGTCGAGGCAGGGTGCGCCCACGGCTCTGAACCGTTCGCTGGCG
This sequence comes from Leisingera sp. ABM4_103, assembly GCF_056158685.1. Taxonomy (NCBI): domain Bacteria; kingdom Pseudomonadati; phylum Pseudomonadota; class Alphaproteobacteria; order Rhodobacterales; family Roseobacteraceae; genus Leisingera; species Leisingera sp. ABM4_103. The sequence goes on from NZ_JBSWTU010000007.1 coordinate 142,741, forward strand.
TGATGCAGAAGATCCTGCGTGACGGTGATGTAGACCAGGGTGGAATTGATATCCCGATGCCCGAGGTAAGTCGCGAGGAACGGCAGCCGGTCCTGCGGATTGATGCCCGCTTTGTACCATTCCAAGATGCGGTTCACGACCATCGAGTGGCGCAGATCGTGAACGCGCGGCCCGGTTCGCCCTTGCAGTGGCTTCAACCCGGCGCGCCGTATGACGTTAGTGAGCAGCCAGGTGATCATTTCCGGCGTGTAGCGGCGGGTGCGGCCCTGCTCGTGCCAGAACAGACTGAAACATGGATCCTGCGATGCGCCGGCACGGCGCCGGGCTTTGATATAGGCTCGAAGCTCGGCCATCACGCTGGCGGGCAGCGGCAGGATTCTGGTTTTGAAGAACTTCGTTTGGCGAACCGTGATCGTACCGCTCTGGAGATCGATGTCGCCAAGATCGAGACGGGCAAGCTCGCCCCGCCGCAAGCCTGCACAATAGACCAGCACCAGCATGGTGTAGATCGTCAGCGGGCGAAGTGGTGACCGTGGTGAGGGATAAGAACGAGCGACGTCGAGCATCCGCCGCATATCGGCAGGCGAGTAGATGTGGGGCTTGCGCCATTGCTTGACCACGTCCTTCTGCGGTCTCGGGTCCGGTCGGCGCGATGGGATCGATGGATCCCGGTGACGGAAGATTTTCGTGAGGACACGCCTGAGATTTTCACATTCGGCAGCGTGATTGCTCGTGGATTTCGCCGCCGCCCAGTGTTCGAGTATCACCTCGATCGGCTGTTCCTGGAGCGCCGGGTTCAGCTGCAGGAACCGGTCAAATCTCAACAACCGGGCAGACTGCGAAGTGTATTTGTACCCCCGGTTCCGCATCAGCGCGACGTGCTCAGCCAAAACCTCTCCCAGCACGCTGCCGAACGGCCGGGGCCGGCGCAACTCGGCAAGGGCCTTTTTCGGATCGCGCGACGCCAGAGCGCGCCAGACCGGCGTGCACTGCTTGATATTGCATGCGTCGAGCAGGGTGGTGACGGGATTGCGGTCGATCGCCTCGGTATGCAGAAGGTGATCGAGGAACCGGTCAACGATGCGGGTGCGGTGCAGCAGCGTAGTCGCTGCCCAGCATTCAGCCGATACCCGCAGCCACGCGACCAGCACGTCCTGACCAAGTTCGCTGTGATGCTCGGCGACGTCCTGGAAGCTGTGCAATACCTGCCGGTAGCAGGTTCGGCTTTTCATGCTGCGCAGACCAAGGCCTGCGAGATAGAGGTCAATGATCGTGCGATCGGGATCGGGCCAGCGAGCGGTCATGCCAGCCCCTCCGCGCCCGGCACATCAAGCGCAATGGCCCTGAGATCCTCGGTGGCAAACTTGAGGTAAGGAGCCGTCGACGCGGTTGAGCGATGCCCCAAAAGGTCGCCGATGGCTTTTTGCGGAACTGACGTGCGCAGCATCTCGACCGCACGCGCATGGCGGAAGATGTGCGGCCCGCATTTGCCTGGCGGCTTGATGCCGGCATTGCAGAGCCGCCGTCGAACCAGACTGTATAGCTTCTCAAGCTTGCGATAGGGCGCGCGCGTGCGGATGAAGATTTCCCTGGCATCGGTCGCTGGCCGTCCGGAACGCAGATAAGCGAGAACGGCCTCGCCCGCAGGCGCCATCAAGGGCAGGAACGAGCAGGCTCCCGTTTTGCTGTGACGGACACGGATGGTTTCGCTCCGCCAGTCGATGTCCTCGATCCGGAGATTGCGGATTTCTCCAGACCGCAACCCATAGGTTGCAAGGAGTTGCAAGATCGCATAGTCCCGCAGCCCCGCCGGTGTCTTGTCCGCCCTCGCGCTTTCCAGAACCGCGGCGATCTGGCCCCGTTCCAGGATCGAGGGCACACCTTCATAGGCGTAGAGCAACGGCGCGATGATGTGCGGCGACAGGTCGGTCGCAATGTGGCCCGCCCTATAGAGATAACGCAGCAGCGAACGAAGCCGCTCCGCAACAGATTTCAGCGAGCTGCGCGTCAGCTTCAATGCACGCAGATCCATATAGCGGTCGATGTCGCCGACACTCAGATCCATCAGGCCTTCGGCACCGCATCGTTCGAATTGCCAGGCCAGGAAGTGTCGGGCCTCCCACAGAAGCGCATCGATGCTGGGCCGGGCAAGGCCACGCTCATCGAGAAGCCATGCCTCGTACTCGTTGCAGATCGTAAATCGCAACGCGTCGGCCGCACAGGCCGCATTTGTAGCCGGTGGCCAGCGACCCTGCACAAGCCGCAGCAGCGCGTGAATGCCCGCGCACGGAATCTGGTGCCAGCGCGGACCGGGACGGCGGCCGTGACGACGCTGGAACAGCGTGACCGCTTCGCGCAGGTATTGCTCCACTTGGGCTTCGGTTACATCCGCGACCGGGATATTCCGCTGCGCAAGATGGTCAAGGAAGCCGCGCGCATAGGCGCAGTAATTCCTGACCACGACCGGGCTGTATTCTTGGCTGGTCAGTTCGGTTTCGAGTTCGGTGATTACTTGGCGATCGGCTTTTGTCATCGCTGGCTCCTCCGCTGGTCAAACAACCGCAGAGGTTCGGCCGAAAGTAATGCGGAGCAAAGCCATCGATTAGCGGCAGAAAGGTGGGGAATTCATGCGCCTGTCCCACGTTCCTCCGCATTATGGCCACCTGATGATAAATCAAGCGGCAAAAAAATGACGCGGCGGACGCTGAAGCAATCTGCGAGGCGGCGCAGAGACCGAATATGCGCCTCGTGCCGGTGAAGAGCGAGGAAACGCAAGGGGCGGCCAGCGTCTTCCGCGTCCGAGAATTGCTCATCCGGCAGCGCACCCAGGCCATCAACGCGCTCCGCGGACACCTCGCCGAGTACGGCTGGGTCGTGCCACAGGGTGCGACGAATGCCCGGCGCCTGGTCGCCCTTGTCGCAGACGAGGCCTCGGGCCTGCCCGCCACGGCGCGGGCCTCCCTGACGGTCCTGACTGCAACGCTTGCCCAGCTCGACGGGCAGATCGAGACCTTGGATGCCGAGATCGACCGGCGCGCCAAGACGGATAAGATTGCCCGGCGCCTGATGACGATCCCCGGCATCGGCCCGTTGATCGCCACGGCCATCGCCACTCTGGCTCCGCCACCGGAAGCTTTCCGGAAGGGGCGAGACTTCGCGGCATGGCTCGGCCTCACGCCGCGGCAGCACTCGACAGGCGGAAAGCAGAGGCTCGGCGCCACGACAAAGATGGGCGAGCGCTCTTTGCGCCGGTTGCTGATCATCGGCGCCAACAGCGTTATCATCAAGCGGCACTGCCACGCTTCGGCGCGCCCGGGCACGTGGTTGGCGGGAATGCTGGAGCGGAAGCCGACGATGCTGGTCCGGGTCGCCCTCGCCAACAAAATGGCGCGGATCGTCTGGGCGCTGATGAAGAGCGGAGAGATCTACCGGGCTCCGGCCATGGCGGCGTAAGGTCCGCCAGCGGTCGCGAGGTCGACGGAGCGGAGGAGGGCTGAGAGCAGCTTGGCGCAACGGTCGTGAGAGGGGGTCGGCAGAACCAGAGTGCAACAGAGTGCCATCGAGCACGCGGCTTTGATTTGGTTCCGACCCGCGAACACCATGCGGGCCCGCGGCATGACGATGGCCGCATCACGAGGCCGGATACATGTCAGCACCCGACACCGCGCCAAATTGCTCAAAAACCCTCTTGCGCAAGGGGCGGTTATACATGTTGCACAAATCGGCTTGGGGATTCACTGCGTGAATCCAGTGTGTTAGCTGAAACAGCATGAGCAGTTGGGCCCCTACGAAGTACAAGACCAGGAACTGGCCTTCTTACAACACAGCACTAAAGCAGCGCAGATCACTTTCGATTTGGTTTGATCCCGAGATGGTCTGGGAGCCGCTGCCGAGCGGCAAACTACCTTGGCTCGCGGTATGATGACCTTATACCGCGATTATTTAGCGTTCTAAGTTCACAGTTGACATGGGACGCCCCATTGCAGAAGGCCTTTTCTTGGGACACAGCGCCCCTTGGCCGGTATGAGATCCGCGGGTCTGGGTCAAAACATCAAACCGAGCTCGAAACTCACCATGTGACACTGATTTCCCCGACCCCGACCTGACCGATCGATTTCATACAAACTTAAGCTTCTCCCGCATTTTCGAGGCGGCACCTCTGGTTCTGTCAATTTGCCAGAAGCGGTACTCCGCAAAACTCTTCGTTTTTCGTGATCATGACCCACAGCATGCGCGCAATCTTGTTCGCAAGCGCGATGGCTGCCAGCATGCGAGGCTTGCGGGCCAGGATGCGCCCGAGCCATGAGTTCTCGGCAGGCGGCCGGACCTCGGCCCCGGAAATCACTGCCATCGCACCGATGATCAACAAGCGTCGGATGTCACGCTGCCCAGATTTGCTGGTGCGCCCAAGCCTTTGCTTGCCACCGCTAGAGTGTTGTCGTGGTACGAGGCCCAGCCAGGCCGAGAAGTCGCGACCCTGCCGGAACGTCTCCATACGCTTTGACAAACTTTGGCGCGATCAGGCGCACCTCGTGGCCCAAGACCGTCAAGCTGCGCGCCCAGTAATGAGCAGTCGCGCATGCTTCCATCGCCACGCGGCATTTGGGATGCGACTGCATGAACTCAAGGAACTGTTTGCGCGACAGCTTCTTGCGAAACACAACCTCACCTTTGGCCGTTGCGCAGTGCAACTGTAAGCCCTGCTTGGCCAGGTCAACTCCGATGATCGAGACTTCCTAAATAGCTAAATCCTCCTGATCCTATCCGGACCACAGTGGCACAAGTGCCGTCAGGAGGGGCTACCCAACCCATCATCAAAGCCATCCAGAACTGATCGCGCTTAGCGAACCCAGCTCAATGACATAGGCTGGACGTCTCCCGAGGCGTTCAGTTGGTGAGTCGTCTAAAGAGGCTGTTTGTCGGATAGACTACCGAGCCCAGTCTTGAAAGTGCGTTTTTTTTCGAAAATTGCCAAGCACTGACAATCAAGCCAAAATGTCCAATTGGCGCAAAGATTATTCTAAAGTTCAGACAAAAAGTCCCGAAAGACACAATGCATGCTAGGCGGATCGGACAAAACTTCAAAAGTATGCTTGTAGCCCACTGTATACATTTAATAATTCGTTTGACAAGTCAAGTTGGGATGCGCCTCTTTATTGCTGAAACAGGCTAGCGCAGGACCATTCAGAGCACCGCAAAGGGCGATTGCGGCATTGAGGAAACCACGGTGTATGGAGGGGTAAAACAAATGACCGTACGAGCATTTGGCATACAGGCCTATCGCGAGCGAGACTGAATGAGTCACCACCTGACTTCGAATTGGCTCCATTTCCGCAGCCCACTTAGGGCAATAACGGGGAACCAATCCTGCAAATATAAAATAAGGAAAATGACATGAAACGATTCAGAGTTTTGGTAACCCGCCGCTGGCCCGCTGCCGTGGAGGCACGGCTGTCTGAAACCTTTGATACAGTATTAAATACAAAAGATAAGCCTCTGAGTGAAGAGGAATTGCGCGACGCGCTGAAGTCATACGATGCGATTTTACCGACCGTGACCGACAAAATCTCACATAAGGTTCTGGACGTCGATAAACCCCGGGCAGGTATCTTGGGCAACTATGGAGTGGGATACTCAAATATTGATATCCAAAAAGCGGCAGAACGCGGACTTGTTGTTACGAATACGCCGGATGTCTTAAGCGAATGTACCGCTGACATCGCGATGACACTGCTCCTTATGGTGGCACGTCGTGCGGGAGAAGGAGAAAGGGAGTTGCGCAGCGGCCAATGGTCTGGTTGGCGTCCCACCCATCTGATTGGAAGCAAGGTGTCTGGAAAGACGTTAGGGATCGTTGGATTTGGTCGCATCGGCCAGGAGATGGCTAGGCGTGCCCATCTAGGGTTTGGAATGAAGATCCTTGTCCAGGATCGCTTGAAAGTTTCTCCCGAGACTTTGTCCCGCTTCAATGCAACTCAAGTCGACTCGCTGGAAGAACTGGCGCCCCAATGTGACTTTATTTCATTGCATTGCCCGGGTGGGTCTGAAAACTGGAGACTAATTAACACGCGCATCCTGAATCTCATGAAAAAAGACTCTTTCATAATAAATACCGCTCGCGGTGAGGTGGTAGATGAAAAAGCTCTTTCTAGGGCCTTGATTTGCGAACAAATCGGTGGTGCGGGATTGGATGTGTTTGAATACGAGCCGATTATCCACCCTACGCTAATGGAGTGCGAAAATTTAGTTATGCTCCCGCACTTAGGCAGTGCGACGCGCGAAACTCGCGAAGCAATGGGATTTCGTGTCTTTGAGAACCTCATAGACTTTTTCGAAGGCCGCCCCCCACGGGATCAGGTGAATTAATGGAGAAAAGCTCTGAAGTCCTAACAGCCGCTTCCGAAAAATCTGGGCATCCCGCGCACTTGCAGAAAGAGCTGGAGGCAATTTGGCTCGATGTTTTGCATCAGCGCGCACCAGAAATCGCCTCACATATACACAACAAAAAACATGTGGTTATCACAGATGAATGCCGAGAAACAGACTACTTTCAAGCTCTTCTTATTTGGTTCCAACTGCAGAAGATACTGGAAGAATACGCAGTAACACGAGAACGTAGATTGGTTGAAATCCAGGATGGACCGGAAATCGTAGAAGGCAGTTTTGCTCGCACGCTAAACCAGGCCAACGAATTTACCAAGCTCGAGCGGTTGAAACAGGCGGCTAGCCAGCTATTCATCGCCCCGACACTGACTGCGCACCCGACCGAGGCCAAACGCGTCACCATCCTGGAAATCCATCGCCGTATCTACCGAGGGCTGGTTTCTCTGGAGATCAAGCGGTGGTCTCCGCGTGAACGTGCAGATCTGTTGGAGGAATTGCGCTCGGAAATCGACCTTTTATGGATGACTGGCGAACTACGCCGGGACCGGCCCAGCCTGCAGGACGAAATCCAATGGGGGCTGCAGTTCTTTCGCGACAGCCTGTACGACGCGGTGCCGGAACTTTTCGAACGCTACTTCGCAGCTGTCGCTCCCCACCTAAATGGCACGTCAGGTGAGCTTTGCCTCAAGTTCCATTCCTGGATAGGCGGTGATCGGGACGGCAATCCAAATGTAACAGCTGATGTCACCGATCACGCCCTCAAGGAAAATCGCAAAGCTATCTTTAAGCGGTATCAAGAGGTACTGACCACTGCTTGTGAGCGGATCTCTATTTCCGCAGCGGTTTTGTCGCTGCCAAGCAACTCATTGAAGCAACTGGCGGCGATAACTGCGACCTCTCCTGTTAAGGTAGAACTTGAAGCCCGAAACCCAAGTGAAGTTTTCCGACAAGCAATGGCCGCAATCCTAGCGCGGATCAAGGCCACGGCCGCTGAAGAAACCGGTGCTTACAAACGTTTGGGTGATTTCGTCACCGATCTGACGGAAGTTGAAGCGGCGCTTGAGGAAATCGGTGCCCTCCGCCTGGCGGCCCGTTATGTGCGCCCGATCCGCTGGAAGGCCGATGTCTTCGGCTTCCGCACGGTGACGCTGGATATCAGGCAAAATTCAGAGGTTATAAACAACGCAATAGCTGAAGTTTGGGCTCAGTTTGACAATGCCCCAGTACCCGGTACCGGGAGCGAGGCGTGGTCAAAACGCTTACGATGTGAACTTGCTTTTTCGAAGCTATACGGGGTCGATACAACAAAGTTGACGGGAACCTCGCAGGAGGTATTCAAAGTTCTAAGAGTAATGAAGGACACTCTTCAAGGGATTGATCCTGAGGCGATGGGCCCCTTCATCCTGTCGATGACCCGCTCCACCGATGATCTGCTGGGGGTCTACCTGCTGGCGCGCTATGCGGGCTTTGGTGCCGAGAAGGCTGCGCTCAAGGTGGTGCCGCTGTTTGAAACCATCGGCGACCTTCGTGCCGCCCCTGGCATTCTCGACGGCCTCTTGGACGTGCCCTTCGCCCGCCGTTCGCTGAAATCCAGCGACAACCGGATCGAGGTGATGCTGGGGTACTCGGACAGCAACAAGGACGGCGGCTACTTCTGCTCCACCTGGGAGCTTGAGAAGGCGCAGCGCCTCATCACCCGCACACTGGCGGCGCACCGGATGAAGCCGGTGTTTTTTCACGGCCGCGGCGGCTCGGTCTCCCGCGGCGGAGCGCCCGCCGAACGGGCGATTGCCGCCCAGCCCGCGGGCACCATCGCAGGCCGGATGCGGATCACCGAACAGGGAGAGGTGGTCAGCTCGAAATATGCCAACCGCGGCACGGCTTTGCACCAGCTTGAACTGATGGCGTCGTCGGTGCTGCGCCACTCGCTGCAGGACGATACGCCGCCGGTGAACCCCGAGTTCGATGACGCCTTCGAGGCGCTGGCGGGCATGTCCCAGGCAGCTTACTCCAATCTGCTGAATGCGCCGGGGTTCCTGGATTACTTTCAGCAGGCGAGCCCGGTGGAAGAGCTGGCCATGCTCAAGATCGGCTCGCGCCCCGCACGCCGCTTCGGGGCGGGGTCGCTGGATGATCTGCGCGCAATCCCCTGGGTGTTCGCCTGGTCGCAGAACCGACACATGATCACCGGCTGGTACGGTTTCGGGTCCGCGGTTGCAAGCTTCCGCAAGTTCCGCGGGGCCCGCGGGGAAGCGGTCCTGCAGGACATGTTCAGCAATTCGCCGCTGTTCCGCCTGGTGGTGGACGAGGTCGAAAAAACCCTTCTGCAGAGCGACATGGAGATTGCTGCCGATTACGCAACTCTGGTGCAGGACACGGAAATCCGCGACCGTATCTTTGGAGCCATCCGCAAGGAATACCAGCTGTCCTGTGACGCAATCGCCTTCCTGACCGGCGACAGCAGCCTGTCGCAGCGGTTCCCGCGCCTGCGCGCCCGCTTCGGCCGGGTGGAGAACATGCTGCGCGAAATTCACAAAACCCAGGTGCGCCTCCTGCGCGAAGAGCGCGCCCGGAAATCTTCAACAGTGCCGGTGCCGCTGATGCAGTCGATGAACTGCGTCGCTGCGGGCCTCGGCTGGACCGGATAGACAGGAGCCCCGAATGTCCAAAGATCTGTTTTTCACCCAAGCGCTGTCTGAGCGCGATCCTGAACTGTTCGGCGCGATCACGGCCGAGCTGGGCCGCCAGCGCGATGAGATCGAGCTGATCGCCTCCGAGAACATCGTCTCCGCCGCGGTGATGGAAGCGCAGGGCTCGGTGCTGACAAACAAATACGCCGAAGGCTACCCGGGGCGCCGCTACTACGGCGGCTGCCAGTATGTCGACGTTGCCGAGAACCTGGCCATCGACCGCGCCAAGCAGCTGTTCGGCTGTGAATACGCCAACGTGCAGCCGAACTCCGGCAGCCAGGCCAACCAGGGCGTGTTCCAGGCGCTGATCCAGCCCGGCGACACCATCCTCGGCATGGACCTCGCCTCCGGCGGCCACCTGACCCACGGCGCCGCGCCGAACCAGTCGGGCAAGTGGTTCAACGCAGTGCATTACGGCGTGCGCGAAAGCGACAACCTGATCGACTACGACCAGATCCAGGCACTGGCAAACGAGCACCAGCCGAAACTGATCATCGCCGGCGGCTCCGCCATCCCGCGCCAGATCGACTTTGCCAGGTTCCGTGAGATCGCCGACAGCGTCGGCGCCTATTTCATGGTCGACATGGCCCATATCGCAGGCCTGATCGCCGCCGGGGAGCACCCCTCGCCGTTCCCGCACGCGCATGTGGCGACCACCACCACCCACAAGACCCTGCGCGGCCCCCGCGGCGGCATGATCGTGACCAACGACGAGGCCATCGCCAAGAAGGTGAACTCGGCGATCTTCCCCGGCATCCAGGGCGGCCCGCTGATGCATGTGATCGCAGGCAAGGCGGCGGCCTTCGGCGAGGCGCTGAAGCCGGAGTTCAAAGCCTACCAGAAGCAGGTCAAGGCGAACGCGGCAGCGCTGGCGGACCAGCTGATCAAGGGCGGCCTGGACATCGTCACCGGCGGCACCGACACCCACGTGATGCTGGTCGACCTGCGCCCCAAGGGCGTCACCGGCAACATTGCAGACAAAGCCCTCGGCCGCGCCCATATCACCACCAACAAGAACGGCATTCCGTTCGACCCGGAAAAGCCGACCGTGACCTCGGGCCTGCGCCTCGGCACCCCGGCCGGCACCACCCGCGGCTTCGGCGAGGCGGAGTTCCGCCAGATCGCCGACCTGATCATCGAGGTGATCGACGGGCTGGCGGCCAACGGCGAAGAAGGCAACGCCGACGTGGAAGCCGCGGTGCGCGCCAAGGTTGCGGACCTCTGCGCCCGCTTCCCGCTGTACCCGAACAGGTGCTGAGATATCAGGTCTTCAGCGTCAATTGTTCAACTAGAAAAAAATCCCGTTGGCGATTGTTTATTCCGTGATGCGGTTTTTTTCGCGGATGTGGCAATGAGACAAAGAAAGGAAAGATATTGAAGATAGGAACACCAAAAGAAACTTTTCCGGGTGAGAACCGGATTGCGATGACGCCGGAGTCTGCGGCGCAGCTGCAGAAGCTGGGGTATGATTGCGCGATCGAGAGCAGTGCCGGGGCGGCGGCGGGGTTTTCCGATGCCGCCTATGAGGCCGCGGGCGTCGAGATCATCAAGACCCCAGCGGCGCTGTGGGAAGCCTGCGACATCGTCGCCAAGGTGCGCCAGCCGGACGAGACCGAGCTGAAGCGGCTGACCAAGGGTAAGACGCTGATCTCCTTCTTCAACCCGGCCGGGAACGAAGCGGGGATGGAGGCGGCCAAGGCCAAGGGCGCCAATGTGATCGCCATGGAAATGGTGCCGCGGATCTCCCGCGCGCAGAAGATGGATGCGCTGAGCTCGATGGCCAATATCGCGGGCTACCGCGCGGTGATCGAGGCGGGCAACAACTTCGGCCGTTTCTTCACCGGCCAGATCACCGCCGCGGGCAAGGTGCCTCCCGCTAAAGTTCTGGTGGTTGGCGCCGGCGTTGCGGGCCTCGCCGCCATCGGCACCTCGACCTCTCTGGGCGCCGTCACCTATGCCTTCGACGTGCGCCCGGAAGTGGCCGAGCAGGTGGAATTGATGGGCGCCGAGTTCGTCTATCTCGATTTCGAGGAGGAGCAGCAGGACGGCGCCGCCACCGGCGGCTATGCGGCGGTCTCCTCGCCGGAATTCCGCGAAGCGCAGCTCGCCAAGTTCCGCGAGCTGGCGCCGGAGATGGACATCGTCATCACCACCGCGCTGATCCCCAACCGCGAGGCGCCCAAGCTGTGGACCGAGGATATGGTCGCAGCAATGAAGCCGGGTTCGGTGATCGTCGACCTGGCTGCCGAGCGCGGCGGCAACGTCGAAGGCACCGTGAAGGACGAAAAGGTGGTGACCGGCAATGGCGTCACCATCATCGGCTATACAGATTTCCCGTCCCGGATGGCGGCCCAGTCCTCGTCGCTTTACGCCACCAACATCCGCCACATGATGGCCGACCTGACGCCGGAGAAAGACGGCCAGGTCAACCACAACATGGAAGACGACGTGATCCGCGGTGCGACCGTGACGTTTGAGGGCGAGATCACCTTCCCGCCGCCGCCGCCCAAGGTGCAGGCGATCGCGGCCCAGAAAAAGCCCGAGGTGAAGAAGCTGACGGCGGAAGAAAAACGCGCCGCCGAGGCCGCCGCCTTCAAGGCGCAGACCAAGAGCCAGCTTGCGATGCTGGCAGGCGGCGGCGCGATTCTGCTGCTGGTCGGGCTGTTCGCGCCGATCAGCTTCATGCAGCATTTCATCGTCTTTGCGCTGGCCTGTTTCGTAGGCTTCCAGGTGATCTGGGGCGTTGCGCACTCGTTGCACACGCCGCTGATGGCGGTCACCAACGCGATCTCCTCAATCATCATCCTGGGCGCGCTGATGCAGATCGGATCGGGCAACTGGCTGGTGATCCTGCTGGCGGCGCTCAGCGTCTTCATGGCCGGGATCAACATCTTCGGCGGTTTCCTCGTCACCCGGCGCATGCTCGCCATGTTCCAGAAATCTTAAAGAGGGGCCGAACAAATGGATTACGGTTTCACCACAGCCGCCTATGTCGTTGCGGCTGTTCTTTTCATCCTGAGCCTCGGCGGCCTGTCGAACCAGGAAAGCGCCAAACGCGCGGTCTGGTACGGCATCGCCGGCATGGGGCTGGCGGTCTTAGCCACCCTCATCGGCCCCGGTTCCGGCCTGTGGCTGCTGTCGCTGCTGCTGATCGCGGGCGGCGGGATCATCGGCACCTATGTCGCCAAGAAAGTGCAGATGACCGAGATGCCGCAGCTGGTGGCGGCGATGCACTCGCTGGTCGGCCTCGCGGCGGTCTTTGTCGGCTTCATCGCCCACTTCGAAATCGGCAATGTGGCGGCCGCCGCGGCGGTGGGCAGCACCGAAGAGCTCGGCACCTTTGCCAAGCTGATCGCCAAGAAAACCCCGGCAGAGATCTCTTTCTTGCGGGTGGAGCTCTTCCTCGGCATCTTCATCGGCGCCATCACCTTCACCGGCTCGGTGATTGCCTTTGGCAAGCTGGCGGGCAAGGTCACCTCGGCGGCGACCAAGCTGCCGGGCGGGCACGCCCTGAACGCCGGTGCCGCGGCGCTCTCCTTCATCTGCCTGATCTGGTACTTCAACTCGGGCGGCTTCCTGCCGCTGTTCGTGATGACGCTGGCGGCGCTGTTCATCGGCTACCACCTGATCATGGGCATCGGCGGCGCCGACATGCCGGTGGTGGTGTCGATGCTGAACAGCTACTCGGGCTGGGCCGCGGCGGCGATCGGCTTCTCGCTTGGCAATGACTTGCTGATCGTGGTCGGCGCGCTTGTGGGCTCCTCCGGTGCGATCCTCAGCTACATCATGTGCAAGGCGATGAACCGGTCGTTTGTCAGCGTGATTCTGGGCGGCTTCGGCGGCACCACCGGCCCTGCGATGGAAGTGGAAGGCGAGCAGATCGCCATCGACGCCGACGGTGTTGCCACCGCGCTGGAGGAAGCTGACAGCGTCATCATCATCCCCGGCTACGGCATGGCGGTGGCGCAGGCGCAGCAGAACGTCGCCGAGCTGACCCGGCGCCTGCGGGCCAAGGGCAAGGAGGTGCGCTTCGCCATCCACCCGGTGGCAGGCCGCCTGCCGGGCCACATGAACGTGCTCCTGGCCGAGGCCAAGGTTCCTTATGACATCGTGATGGAGATGGACGAGATCAACGACGATTTCCCGCAGACGGATGTGGCGATCGTGATCGGCTCCAACGACATCGTGAACCCTGCGGCGCAGGAGGATCCGAACTCTCCGATCGCGGGCATGCCGGTTCTGGAGTGCTGGAAGGCGAAACAGGTGTTCGTTTCCAAGCGCGGCCAGGGCACGGGCTATTCCGGCATCGAGAACCCGCTGTTCTTCAAGGAAAACACCCGCATGTTCTACGGCGACGCCAAGCAAAGCCTCGACACGCTGCTAAGTCTCTCCGCCGCCTGACACTGTAGACTTAGATCCGACAGGCGCCTTTCCCGAGGCGCCTGTTTTCTGTCTGCAGAATTTCACCACAGAGGTCTACGGCAATTTTGAGATGCTAAGCAAAATACCTGTCGGTCAAATGTACAAAACAGTTGGGCCAAACTGGCTTCAAACCATCTGTCGGCAGCGTCGGAGACAGCTACGAATGCGAGATGACGAAGCGACAAAAGCCTATGTCGCAGGGAGAACTGCGGAGGGAAAAACACGACGCGAGATCGTCCGCTGTCTCCAACGCTACATCGTGCGTGAAATCTATCGCGAACTCTGCATCCTTCCAACTAGGCCGACGAGCGCTTGACAAACATAGGAGCATCAATGCTCAAGCCAAGACAATTAACGACATGAAAATACCGAATTCTACTGTTGCCACGTGTCGTGGCGCAACTCCGTAGCTGAGGAATAAGCAACACCCGCACACGGTGCGGTTTCTCAAATTAATCTATTCCCGTACCCGGCACGCCTTGAAATGAATCACATATTTGGAACAGGCAACCACATATGTATGTATTTGTCCTACTGGCAGGGGAAGGTCAAAGAATACCGCGTTAAGGAATTATATGGCTTTTCCGACAGTTTACTCGAAAAGATCGTCATTCTTTGCGTGATACCCACAACACAGAAACAACTCCACTTACGGAACCTCCGGAGGAAATATCATGAAACTGGCCCGCTCAATCCACCTCGACGAAAGCGATCGTCGCGTTTACGCATGTCCTGCGCGTACGGGTGAGTGGTGTATTTCCGGAGGGTTCGAGTTCTCTAATTGGACGTCAGAAGAACTTACTGGCAAAGCAAGGCAAGCATTCACCAACGGCTGGTTCGGTTTGGAGACCACCGGGCGGGCTACACTGGTTGCGGTAGCACAAATAGAAGAGGCAGAACTTGATGTTTTGACCACTTTACTTTCTAAGCATTTTTTGGATTGCTACGGTGCTCCGTCGACTAGTGCAGCACGCGCGGTCGCCAAGGTGGAAATTGCGCAGATGATCGATCTTTGCAAGGATCACGATGCGAATACAATTCTCACGGTTACCCGCGAGTTGACAGTTTCAGGTGTACGTGAAATTTTCCGGACAATAACCCCCGCCAAGGCAGCGTTCAGCCAGATAGCGATCAGCAACGGACGAGAGTAGCAAGCACCAAAACACCTCGACCTGCGAATCCATTGGTGCCACTTTTATTTAGCCGAGTAGTCCTCAAACTATCGGTAAAAATCGGTTTTCGCCGTATCCCTAGGCTCTGGGTTTCTGTAACGGGGACGTCTTAGTCAAACGGCCTAGGCAGTAAAATTGATCCGCCAAAGCGGTCTCACCGGTCCTATTGTAGCCCATCCTGCTTTCTGCCGCCGCTTCCAGAACCGAAGGCATCTCGCCTCCTACTTGGGCCTCGCACCGAGCCACTACGCCAGCGGTGATCTCTCACGCGATCAGGGCATTAGCAAAGCTGGCAACAAGCCGGCGCGGGTGATGACGGTCGAACTCGCCTGGTGCTGGCTCCGATACCAGCCGCAGAGCCAGCTCGCACTGTGGTATCGTCGGCGGTTCGCCGGGCAGTCCGGACGGTCTGGCAAGGTGGGCATCGTCGCACTGGCGCGGAAGCTGGCCATCGCGCTTTGGCGGTTCGTCGAAGACGGCCTTGTGCCGACCGGTGCCAGGTTGAAGACCGAGTGATTCAGAATTCGGCCACCGACGGGTGACCGGAAGCCGGAACGTTGACCGTGCGTAGAGAGGGCGCTTCAGACGCCGCGTTGTAGTTTGGTCCCGTCCCGGCAGACGTGCATTTGGCCACCATGAATTGGGATCGTGGTTCGGGAGCTGTCCCGACCGAATACAAGTCGAGGCGCCAGGCGCGCCGCCGCCAGCACATGCACGAGGATACGAACCGGAGGGCAGAACAGAAGCTTGACACTTAAGATATCATACAAGTCTCTACGCCAAGCCTCCAACTTTTCGGCTGCATCTTCAAGGCTCATGAACCAGTGCGCGTTCAGATGGCGTAATCGGGGCTCAGTCTCCGGAATCGCCGGTAGTCTTCTTGCCGGTAAGTCCACAACCGGGAGAACGACCATGACCAGAGTTTTGTATGTGGGCCTCGACGTCTCACTCGAGATGACCAGCATCTGTGTTGTCGATGCCGAGGGCGGAATGATCCTTGAGGCAAAGGCGGTTTCGGACCCTGCCGACATTGGCGAAGTGCTGGCTGGTATTGACGGCACCTTCGAGCGGGTTGGTTTCGAGGCCGGGCCATTGTCGCAGTGGCTTTTCAATGGCCTCACAAGCGCCGGACTGCCCGCCGTCTGCATAGAAGCGCGGCACGCCAAGGCCGCGATGGTGGCCATGAATCGCAACAAAAACGACCGCAATGACGCCCGCTCTCTGGCGCAGCTTATCCGCTCAGGCTGGTTCAAGGCCGTCCACGTGAAGTCGACTGATAGCCAGGAGATGCGCACGCTCCTGATGTCGCGCGAGTTCTTCGTCAATAAGCTGCGCGACCACGAGAACGAGATCCGCGGCTTGCTGCGTCCGTTCGCCCTGAAGGTCGGGCGCGTCGCCTCGCGAGACTTCGACACCCGGGTTCGCGGGCTCGTCGAGGGGTATCCGAACCTTGAACTCTGCATGTCCGCATTGCTTCGCGGGCGCGCCGAGATGCAGGCGCAACTGGCTGAACTCCACCGGGCCCTCTTGCGCCTCACGGCGAACGACGAACTCTGCCGCCGGTTCATGACCATTCCCGGCGTCGGTCCGGTCACGGCGCTGGCATTCAAGGCGACAATCGATGACCCGGGCCGCTTCCGCCGCTCGAGCGATGTCGGAGCGCACCTCGGGCTGACACCCCGACAATATCAGTCGGGCGAAACGGACGTCCGTGGTCGCATCTCCAGGTCGGGGGATGCATTCACCCGGACGGCGCTGTTCACCGCGGCCCACGTCATGCTCACCCGTTCCCGGCAGTGGACCTCGATCCAAGCCTGGGGCTTGAGGATCGCAAAGCGAAGCAGCCTGAAGAAAGCGAAGATCGCCGTGGCCCGCAAGCTTGCCGTCGTGATGCATCGCATGTGGCGCGATGATGCCCCGTTCCATTGGGGAGCTGCCGCATGATCTGATCCCGAAGCCGGCGCGCCAGCTCGCCAGTGCTTCGGAAAGGGTCCCGTCAGGGACGGGGATGAGGCGAAGGCCGCACGAGTGCCTGGTGCTGCATCTGCGCGCAATCACGCAAGCCCGCCGTTTAGCATGGTCCGCCTCACCTTCGACCGCCAACATGAGGCGCGCCCTACGACGGGCCGACCGCGGACAGAAGCATGACCCAATGACGGAACCAAACCCGACCGCACTTGACGAACACGCCCCGATTACAGAAGGCACTCCGCCCGGAACCGGCCATTGAACGCCTCGATGAAGGCGTTGTCGGTAGGTTTGCCCGGACGGGAGAAGTCCAATGTCACGTCGTTGGCATAGGCCCAAAGGTCCATATCCTTGGAGATGAACTCGCTGCCCTGGTCAACACGGATGGTGGCTGGGTAGCCGGTGCGCTTGCATACTTGCTCAAGCGTCGCGACCACGTCCTCCCCGCGATATGTGAACCGAGCATCAAGCACCGGGACATAGCGTGAGAAGGTGTCGACGACCGTCAGAACCCGAATTTTCCGGCCTGTCGCCAGCTGATCATGAACGAAGTCCCTTCCGGCAGATTGCGCCTGCGCAATCGCCTTTCGGGCAGCGCATAGCCCAGACGTCATTGGGGCTGACAGCCTCCTTGCGGTCATCCCGCAGCTTGGCCTTCACCCGGCGCTTGGGTGTCTTGTTCCGAAGCTGCATGCCCAACTCCTTGTAAATGCGATAGGTCTTCTTGGCGTTGATCTCCCAGCCCTCCCGGCGCAGCAGCACATGCACACGCCTGTAGCCGAAGCGCACGCGCGTCTGGCAAATCTCCCGTATCCGCTGTTCCAAAGCGGCCTGCCCAGGCCGGCGGGATTTGTAGCGATAGGTTCTCGGATCGAACCGGATCACCTCGCAGGCCCGGCGGATCGACACCTGCCAATCCGCCCGCATCCCGTCGACCAGCGTCCTTTTCCGGGCAGGCCTCAAAGCTTTCGCTTAATGACGTCCTGCAGCATTTCCTTGTCGAGCGCGAGATCCGCGACGATCTTCTTCAGGCGCGCGTTCTCCTGCTCGAGTTCCCTGAGCCGTTTCATCTCGGATGGCATCAGGCCAGCATATTTTTTCTTCCAGTTGAAAAATGTCGCCGTGCTGATCCCGGCCTTGCGGCAGACCTCGGCCACCGAGGTGCCGTCCTCCGCCTGCTTGATGATGAACGCCTTCTGCGCGTCCGTGAACTTCGATGCCTTCATGCGTTTCCGCTCCTCTCCCAGCCAGGGATTCTCTGCGGAAAACTCTAATCAAAAACGGGGGCGTTTTCGGGGATCACATCAAACCCTGAACAGAGCTAACTGAACTACGCGGACTCTAAGGGGAGCACGTCACTGATCACGCAGATCGCGATCTTGGCCAATTGCACGTCCAGTCCGACAAACTGTCTCATCCCGTAAGTCCTCCATGAAGATCCTATGCGGGAGCTTCGACAGCTGCAGAAATTGCCCGGCATCGGCCCCATCACCTCTACGGCTCTGTCGGCTTTCGTGCCACCAATGGAAAATTTCCGGCGAGGTCGTGACTTCTCAGCTTGGCTGGGTCTGGTGCCGCAGCAGCACTCCAGCGGCGGGAAACAGTAGCTCGGACGAACGAGCGAATCCGGTCAGCGTGATATCCGGCGCTTGTTAATCATCAGGGCAATGGCGTTGATCTTCGGATCCAATGTTCGGACGCCTGCTGAAACCTCTTGGTTGGGACGCATTCTGGTCCGCAAGCCGCGATTGCTGGCTGCGAACGCACTTGCGAACAAGATGGCCCGTATGTTGTGGGCCATGATCACCAAGAATGAAGAGTTTCGGGGAGGACCGCTTTTGGCACATAGAAGGATCCAGAAGCACCGCTTCGAAAATGAGTGAGAAGCTGAAGCTGTATGAAATTGATCGAAAAGATCGGGGTTGAGAAAATCAGGGTTACAGAGAGAGCTACGAGCTCCGTTTGATGTTTTGAGCTAAACCTGCGGATCCCATACCGGCCAGTATGGAGTGTCCCCTAAAAAGTCTGACACATGGACGCATTCGATCATATGATTTCATTTGAGGCTTAAACCTGCAAAACCGGGGCTACCCACACATGCTGTAATCGACCACCTGCAGACTTCCATCGCCACTAGGCAGGGCGGCAACTTGGCCAAGAATTCAATCACTTGGGCCCTTCTTAGCTTCTTGAATAAGGCAGCACTGCCTTTGCTGTCATTACCATGGACCTGGAACGCATTTTTTGCCAGATTCAGTCCGACCGTGATAGTCTCCGACATGACCGCCTCCCAATATGGATCGTTGCGATCCCACCTTGGCACACTGATGCCGTCGGGCGGCGGTTACAGTATCAGAGCCAGAAAACAAGGGAAAGTTTAGGAAAAAACGTAGGAAAAGTGCCAAGCGACAATAGATTTCAAAAATTGACTAAGGCGCCCTTAGTGTAGTCTGCATCCGCAACCGGGGCACACAGCGTGCCCCGGCAAGAAGTATTACTCTCCGGGAACGGTCTGAAGCTCCGGCTCTTCGTGGTGGTGATGCTCTTTCACCGGTCGCATGGCGAGATTGGCAAAGAAGGCCACCGCCAGCAGCGCCGCCATGCAATACATCGTTGTATTGTAGAGGCTGGGCGTCGGATCCACGGTGCCCGCGGGTGCGATCTCCATCAGCTTGGCAATGGTCACGGTCTTGGCCGCCACCAGCTGGTCCAGCTGAGCAACGGGTGCGCCGAATTTCGCGGCAAAGGCGGCAGGATCCACTTTGGCAGCCAGGTCCTGGATCGCGCTGGTCACCGACATCTGCCGCAGCGAGGTGATCGCCAGCGGCCCCAGCACGCCCGCGGTCGACCAGGCGGTCAGCAGACGGCCGTGGATGCCGCCCACATGCATGGTGCCGAACATATCCGCAAGATAAGCTGGGATGGTGGCAAAGCCGCCGCCGTACATCGAGAAGATCAGCATGGTGGCCAGGTAGAAGCCGCCGAGATACAGCAGCGAGGGGTTGGCCGCAGCCGCCGACGCAAAATAGGGGATCGACAGGTACAGCACTGTGCCCAGCACGAAGAAGCACATGTAGGTTGCCTTGCGCCCGATGTAATCCGAGGCAGACGCCCAGAAAAACCGCCCAGCCATGTTGAAGACCGAAATCATCAGCACATAGGTCGAGGCAAAGGCGGCGGTTGCCACCAGCGGCATCACCGAACCAAAGACCTCCGTCATCATCGTCTTTGCGACGCCGATCACGCCGATGCCGGCCGTCACGTTGAAGCACAGCATCACCCACAGCTGCCAGAACTGCGGCGTTTTCAGAGCCTGGTCGATGTGGACGTTGTTCTGCGTCACCAGCCCCGAGGCTGCGGGTTTCGGCTGCCAGCCTTCCGGCGCCCAGTCCTTGGCCGGAACCCGGTATTGGAAGGCGGCCAGGATCATCACCACGAAATACACGATGCCCAGGGTCATGAAGGTCTGCGCGGCGCCAGTGCTGCCGGTACCGACCACATAAGTGCCAGCCTCACCGCCGAAAACAG
Organism: Leisingera sp. ABM4_103; assembly: GCF_056158685.1. Taxonomy (NCBI): domain Bacteria; kingdom Pseudomonadati; phylum Pseudomonadota; class Alphaproteobacteria; order Rhodobacterales; family Roseobacteraceae; genus Leisingera; species Leisingera sp. ABM4_103. The sequence goes on from NZ_JBSWTU010000007.1 coordinate 162,905, forward strand.
CCGCCTGCGCGGCGCTGGCAATCACCACTTCAATTTTGCCCTGTGCGGTTTCAGCAAACACCCGGCCGTTCTCTACCACGGTCTGCACCGCGTCGCGAGGGCCAAGGTAGGTCGGCGCGGTTTGGTAAAGTTCCAGCAGCCAGCCCTTGACCGGCGCAGCGATCATCGCGCCGCCGCCAAAGCCCATGATCGCCATGCCGGTCGCCATGCCGCGCCGGTCGGGGAACCAGCGCAGCAGCGTCGAGACTGGAGAGACATAGCCGAGCCCCAGGCCGCAGCCGCCAAGCACGCCGTAGCCCAGGTAGACCAGCCACAGCTGATGGCTGGAAATGCCGAAAGACCCGACGATGAAACCGCCGCCCCACAGCAGCGCCGCTAGTACCCCGACCATGCGCGGGCCGACTTCCTCCAGCCATTTGCCGGCGAACGCGGCGGCCAGGCCGAGGAAGACGATGGCGACCGAGAAGATCCATACCACTGAGGCCAGGCTCCAGTCGCCGGCGCTGGAGGCCACCACCCCCAGCTCGCGGGTGAGAGGCGGGTTGAACACAGACCAGGCGTAAACCGAGCCGATGCAGAGGTGGATGGCGATGGATGCCGGCGGAACGCGCCAGCGGTTGAAGCCGGGTCCGGCAGTTATGTGATCCTTGTGCAGAAAACTCAGCCTGCCGGGTAATGGCGTACTCATGTTGTGTCCTCCCTAGTGCTGTTCCGGCGGCCGCAACCTCCTATTGCGGCCGTCCCGAATGGCCCGCGGCAATGCGCCGTAGCTTGACAAAGGCGGAGAGAGGACCCAGCTGTCAAATAAATAATTTAGCAATAACAATAGCTTATTGCGTATTTCTGTCTGTCCCGCCGAACCGCTTCGGGCCTTATCAGGACATTCTGTCCGCGCCATTGAGGCGGCACTTGAAACTTTGCGCCAATTTGTCCCGATCAGGTGCCGGCGGGCGAGGGGAGAAAAATTTCGAACCGGCTGCCCTGCCCGGGCTCCGATTGCACAATAATGCGGCCGCCTGCGCGACTCACCAGCTGATGGCTGATCGACAAGCCCAGCCCGGTTCCCTGCGCCTGCTTGGTGGTGAAGAACGGATCGAAGATGCGGTTCAGCAAGTCTGCGGGGATGCCTGTGCCGGTATCCTCTGCTATCAGGAGCACTCCATCCGAAGTATCCTGGGCTGTCAGGGTTAGGCTACCGCCGCCGGGCATCGCCTGCACCGCATTCAGGATGAGATTGACGATCACCTGCTGCAATTCGGTGCGCGATATCCTGACCTGCCCGGTGCTGTCGAGCTGGGTTTCCGCGGTAACACCAGCAGCCTCGATTTGGTGGCGGGTTAGCACCAGGCAGTCGGACAGAACCTCTGCCGGGCAAATCAGCCCAGAGGCGCCAGAATATTCCTCTGGCCGGGCGAACTGAAGCAGCTTGGAGACGATCACGCCGATGCGGTAGACCTGATCGTCGATCAGCCGGAATTCCTCCTCGACCGGTTCCGCGTGGCAGCCCAGCACCGTCCGGGCCAGATCCAGGTTGCCCTGGATCACCGCCACCGGGTTGTTGATTTCATGCGCTACGGACGCAGTGATTTCGCCGACCGCGGCGAGTTTCTCGGAGACAATCAGCCTCTCGGTGGTCCGTTCCAGCCTCTGGTTTGCCTCACGCAGATCCGCGGTGCGCTCCTCGACCTTGGCCTCCAGGCTTTCGCCCCAGTGGCGCAACTGCCGGTCACGCTCCTGCACCTGATCCAGCAGGCTGTCGAAATGCGCAGCCACCCGGGCAATCTCACCGCCGTCATCCTGCGGGCGGTTGCGGGCATTAAGATCGCCTCGCTCGACCCGAGAGATGGTCCGAGTCATGCCCTCGAGCGGGCGGAAGATGCGCCCGGCCCACCGCAGGAAAAGCGGAACCGACAGCGCAGCGATCAGCAGGAAAGCGCCGCCGAGCGTCAGCGCGGAGCTGCGCTTGGCTTGGCGGAACGGGGTTTCCAGAAAGCCGACATAAAGCATTCCGGCCCGGTTGCCGTGGCTGTCGAGGATTGGCTCGTAGGCGGAAATGTACCAATCGTTCACCACAAATGCCCGGTCGAGCCAGGTGTCGCCGCGCCCCAGCACCTGGCCGCGCACCTCGGCCGAGACCCGGGTGCCGAGCGCGCGCACGTTTTCGAACAGCCGCACATTGGTGGAGATCCGCACGTCCTCCAGAAACAGCGTTGCGGTGCCCTGGCTGCCCTCCGGCAGGCTTTGCTCGCGGTAGACCAGCGCGTTGATGGTGTCGATGAAATCCAGGTTGCGGTTTAGCAGCCGCCCGCCCACCAGCACCGCTTTCTGGCCATCGGGCAGGGCGACCGGGGCCGCGGAGTGGATGATCATGCCGCGGGTCTCGGCGGTGCGGTCCGTGGACACAGCCGCTTCGGTGGCCACCAGCGGGATGGCTGCGCGGGCGGCGAGGCCGGGGGCCAGCGCATCAAGCTGGGAGGCATCAAGAATGTCGACGGCACTTTGCCATTGGCCCTGCAGCGCGCCGCGGATGACCGGCCAGTCGGCGGGCGAGAAAGCGGCCCGGTCACCGGGGCCGGCGAGATAGAGAAAATCGAGACCGAGCCGGGTCCGTTCCTGTGCGAGGAAATCCGTGCTGCTGCCCGCGGCGAGAGCGCTGCGGAAACGGACCGATTGCGCCACCGCATCCAGCAGCTCGCCCGAGGTGGCAGTCAGCCTGGCCAGATACTGGTCGGCAATGGTCAGATCTCCGTTCACCTTGCTGATCAGCAGGCCGTCGATTTTTTCCGACCAGCGCCAGGTGGCAATACCGAGCAGCAGCGGCATCAGCACCAGCATCGGCAGCAGCGCGATCAGCAGCAACCGGACCCGGACCGACTGCATGAGCGAACGAAGCCTTCGCACGGATTAAAGACCCCAGGCCGCGCATTTGCGGTCAATGGTCTTGCGCGAGACACCCAGCCGGCGCGCCGCCTCGCTGCGGTTGCCGTTCGCTGCCTCCAGCGCGTGCAGGATTTCGCGGCGCTCGACCTCTTCCAGCGGCAGGATGTCGGCAGCGGGACGGGGCGGGGCCAGGGTGTCCAGGGAAAAGCTTCCGAAGATCAGCGAACGTTCAATGAAATTGCGCAGCTCGCGGATGTTGCCTGGCCAGTCATGGCGCAGCAGGGCGGATTTGACGCTGGCGGCCAGTTCTAGCGGCGGCAGCTGCAGCTGGGCGGAAAATTCGGAAAGGAACAGTTCGGCAAGATCGACAATGTCGGTGCCCCGCTCGCGCAATGGCGGCATGGCGACTTCGACCACGTTGATGCGGAACAGCAGGTCCTCGCGGAAATTTCCCGCGGCCACCGCCTCGGCCAGCGCGCGGCTGGAGCTCATCACGAAGCGGACATCGAGCTGCACAGTCCGCTCAGTACCGACCGGCCGGATGCGGCCGTCCTCCAGCACTCGCAGCAGAGCATTCTGCGCCGAAGGGCTGAGTTCGCCGATTTCGTCGAGGAAGACAGTACCACCCTGCGCCGAGGCGAGCAGGCCTTCGCGGCCTGCAGGGGCACCGGGGAAGGCGCCTGGGGCGTGACCGAACAGCTCATATTCGATCACATCCGCCGGAATGGCACCGCATTGCACCGGCACAAAGGGCGCACCAGCGCGGCTGGAGCGCGCGTGCAAATGCCGCGCGGCAACCTCTTTGCCGGTGCCGGAGGCGCCGGTGATCAGCACCGGGGTAGAGACCTGCGAAACCCGGTCCAGCAGGGCGCGCACCTGGCTGACGGCCGGGGATGCTCCGACCAGCTCGCGGCGGCGCCGGCGCCCTACACCGGTGGCTTCCAGCTCCCGCCGCAACAGCATGTTCTCGCGCTTCAAGCGGGCCGTCTCGATGCAGCGGCGCAGGGCATTGAGGATCTGGTTGGAGCGGAAAGGCTTCAGCACAAAGTCCGAAGCCCCGGCCCGCAGAGCGTCGATCGCCGTTTGCAGGTCGGCGTAGGCGGTGATCAGGATGGTGTCGGTGAAACCGCCCTCCCGCCGCTGCTCCTCCAGCCAGTCGAGGCCTTTCTGGCCGGGCATGATGTTGTCGAGGATCATCACATCGTACTGCCGGGTATTGAGCAGGGCCGCCGCGCCTTCGGTGTTCCCGGCCTCGTCCACCAGCTGGCAAAGAGGGCGCAGGGTTTTCACCAGGAAATTGCGCATGCCCGGCTCATCGTCCACGATGAGAATACTTGCTTGCCCGAGCGGGTCGGCCAGCCTTGCCATATCTGTTTTTGTCATACCTGCCGCTCTTCAGTGGAGTAGACTTGGACTATTGTCGGATTCATGTTCTTTGTCGAGAGAACAGGTCTTTTTGCTTCATCATCCACTTCGACATGGCTTTGTTGCTGCAACCGCCTCCCGACGGCATCGGTGTGCCAAGGTGGAATCTCCTCCGCCTGCCCCGTCCGGGCTGCTGCAGGCGGCGGTTCGGGATCATGCCAGCCGCTGCGCTGCCTGACTGACGGGCGGCGTCACGATGCGGCCAGCCCGGCATCCTCCAGCTGTTCCCGGTCCGGCAGGTCGCTCAGAGCCTCCAGCCCGAAGGCCGCCAGGAACTGCCCGGTGGTGACGAAGATGTAGGGCGCCCCGCGCCGGGGGCTGCGCGGGCCGGTGGCGATCAGGCCGCGGGCGTGCAGCCGACCGGTCAGGTCCCGGCTGATTTCCTTGCCGAAGATCTCCTTCAGCCCGTCGCGGGTGACCGGCTGGTGGTAGGCAATGGCAGCTAGCACCGCCACGTCGAATTCGCTCAGATCCAGCCCCTGCCCGCCGGCATCCGCCGCCGCCCGGATCGCCGGGGCGTAGGCGGGCCGGGTGCGGAGCATCCAGGCGCCGCCGGCGCAGGCGATTTCGTAAGGCCGGTCCGCCAGCTCGGCTGACAGGTCCTCGATCAGCAGCTCGACGGAGGCCCCCTGCCCCACAACGCGGGCCAGACCCGCCCGCGGCACCGGCGTGGCGCTGGCGAACAGGACCGTCTCGATCCGCCGCATCCATTCCCGCCACCGGTGGCCGGCCGGAAGGTCCGCCAGCTCCCGCAGCAACGCCTGGGGCACGTCGCCCCTGCTGAACACAAGATGCAGATGCGCCAGCGCCGCGCCTGACAAAAACGCCACATCTTCGGGTGCTTCCGGGCAGCGGCCGGTGACCCAGCCCGGCACCGGGGGTAACGTGGCTGGGTCGTGCGGGGGCTCGGGCCCGGCGTAGGTCAGGCCACAGACCGTAGCGGGCCGCGGCGCTTTTGATTACAATATTATGTGGAAACCGCCGCGCCTTCCTGCTTCTAGTTATGTCCAATAATATTGTATTGGACTAAACCGCTCGCGCGGTACAGGCGCCCGTTCCCACTGCCCCGCGCAAAGCCGGCCGCGGTCTTTGCAGAAAGGTACAGCCGTCGTTTGATTGGGACCTTCTCAATCAAACGACAGGAGGTTCCCATGTCCAGTGAACATGTTTCGGCCCTGCGGCGGCGATTTCTTGAAGACATGCGCATCAAAGGCCTGAAGCCAATCACCCAGACGATGTATTTACGTTCGGTGCGGGAGTTCGCCAGGTTTCTGCGGAGGTCACCTGATTTGGCCACACCTGAAGATTTGCGGGCCTTCCAGCTCGATATGAAGGAAAAAGGCACCTGCGCGCCGACTTTCAACCACCGGCTTTCGGCGCTCAGTTTTTTCTTTTCCGTGACCTGCGACCGGTCAGAAATGAAGCGCTATCTTCGCTACCAGCGGGAGGCAAAGAAGATCCCGGTGGTGCTGAGCCCGAGGGAGATCGCGCAAATTCTCGCCGCGGCACCGGGTCCGGGACTGAAGTACAGTGCCGCACTCAGCGCCGCCTATGGATGCGGTTTGCGCGCGAATGAAGTCACCCATTTGAAAGTGTCCGATATCGACAGCGACCGAATGTTGATCAGGGTCGAGCACGGCAAAGGCCGCAAAGACCGGCAGGTGATGCTGTCACCCCACCTACTTGACCTGTTGCGCGCATATTATCGAGAAGCGCGTCCTGCGGGCTGGCTTTTCCCTGGCCGCAACCCAGCGGACCCGGTCTCAAACAGGCAGCTAAGCCGGGCGTTCCATGCCGCGTGCGACTTTGCAGGCATTAGGAAAAACGTGTCCCTCCACACTCTGCGGCACAGTTTCGCGACCCACTTGCTGGAAAACGGAACCGACATTCGGGTGATCCAGGTACTGCTTGGCCACTCCGCCTTGGAAACCACGACCGTCTACACCAAAGTGGCGGTCAAGACGATCCGGGCCGTGACGAGCCCGCTGGATCTGCTGAGCCTCGGGAAGGGCAGAAGAAGCTGACGGAGGGGCTCCGTGTCCCGGTCGTCACTCGAAGTCGCTGACATTTTCCGTACCTATGGACCAGCCTGGCGACGTGCAAATGCAGGTCATCTGAGCCTTGCTCAGCTCAAGGTCATGTCAGCAATCGAAAGCTGCCGGACCGCAGCCCTCGGCGGGCATGTCGCGGCTTGCGCAAAGTGCGGCCACCAGCACGTTTCCTACAATTCGTGCCGCAACCGGCATTGTCCGAAGTGCCAGGGACCAGCGGCCCGCAATTGGATGCAGGCCCGTGTCTGCGACCTCTTGCCAGTCGAATATTTCCACGTGGTCTTCACCCTGCCGGCACCGATCGCCCGAATTGCTCTGCAGAACAAGGCGGCTGTCTACGATCTCCTGTTCAAGGCATCGTCGCAGACACTCCTGACGATCGCTGCCGACCCCAAACATCTGGGCGCAAGGATCGGCATGACAAGCGTTCTGCACACCTGGGGATCCGCGCTGAGCCATCACCCCCATGTGCATATCGTCGTGCCGGGAGGCGGCTTGTCGCCTTGCGGCAGGCAATGGATTTCCTGCCGTCCAGGCTTCTTCCTGCCAGTGAGGGTCCTGTCCAGTTTATTCCGGAGGCTATTCCTGGAAGGCCTGAAAGCTCTCCATAATTCGGGCAAACTTGTCTTCTTCGGGGATCTTTCGGCTTTAGCCGATCCGGATAGCTTCGAGGCCCGTCTCTCCCCTCTTCGCAAGATTGCCTGGGTAGTCCACTCCAAACCGCCATTCGGCGGGCCCGAGGCGGTTCTGACCTATTTGAGCCGGTACACTCACAGGGTGGCCATCCCAAACTCGCGCCTGATCAGCGCCGACTCCGAGACGGTCGCCTTCCGATGGAAAGACTACCGGATCAAGACCTCCAATCGCCTGAAGGTCATGCATCTCGCGACCGGCGAGTTCATTCGCCGGTTTCTGACCCATGTCTTGCCATCGGGGTTCCATCGCATCCGCCATACCGGTTTCCTTGCCAATGGTGTCCGCCGCGCAAAGATCGAAATCATCAGACTTCGGCTGGCAGCGGCACTGCAAAACCAGCAGGAAACCGGCAACGACGAGCCTGATTGCTCAGATGAACAATGCGGGCGGCAGCGATGTCCTGAATGCGGCGGCACAATGGTCATAATCGAGACCTTCCCGCGCGGTCAGCCGCCGAAATCTCGCTCACCACCCGGGAGGACTGCTGCATGACGCGAAGGCAGGCACCACGACCGGCCGAACACCGCCCCGGCGGTGCATCTATTATTTTGTTTTTAAAAGAAAAATACGACTTCCAACGCACAATAGAGCCCGACAAACACTTCGACCAGAAAGATCAGCCAGCGTTTTCTGCCCCAGCCGCCTCGCAACTTGCCAGAACTCCAGCACGCTGGGCCATCAACCTGCTCAATCGTGACAAGCAATCCCCATAGAAAGAAATACTTCCCGCGCTTTCTTCCAAGGCAGGTTTGTGGCTGCTGGATGACGGGCATCCAGCAGCCACAAACCTATTTCATTATCGGACATAGAGGAATACGCTGCTGCGCAGTCCCAAATTCATCGGACATTCAGGGAAAAGATGGTCTCGGAGAGCAAGAAATCGGCGTCATCATCTGCCAGGGCCGGTAATGCTCACCTTCATCCTTTGTTGGCCGAATGCCTCGCAAGAAGCTGTCACTCGCTTCGCTCGAACGCGCATTTCCCGGAGAACTCTTATCAGAACGACGCAGACGAGAGAGATCAAGGGCAAGGCGAGACCCCACGCTCAAACCCCATCGATCAGAATATCCAGGGCGCGCTTCAACGCGTCACGATGCTCTGCCAGCGACCCGATGGGCTCTCCCAACTCCGCCCCTGCAACCGCGGCCAGTTCCTGAACCCTGACAATCCACATTGCCGCTTCGACCTCGACAGATGGCGTCAGCCCCGGGAAGGCCGTGTACCGGCCCGCCTCACGCAAGGGCGCCACGATGCGCGACGCGTCGATCCCGATCAGGTCGGTTTGCAGATCCACGACAAGTTGCCCGCCCTTCAGGCGGTAAAGATCGAACTGCGCCATCGGGGCCGCGCCTCAGAAACTTCTGTACCGGGCGAGCGGCAAACCGTCTTTCGCAACCTCATCGGCATAGGCGCTGATCGCAGCACTGTTCTCTTCACGCCAGCGCCGGTTCCGTTCAACCTTGGCGGCCTCGGCAATCGCCGCCTCTGCAAGGCGCGACATATTCAAACCCAGAGACCGGGCCGTTTCCGCCACATCTGCGTCCAGCGTGAGATTGACCTTGACACGTCCCATCGAAACCTCTCGGAGTATGCGTATGACACAGGAGTATAAGGCTCACACCTCCTCCAAACAAGATGAGCTTGGCGACATCGCTCTGCCTTCGCACGTCGCCGGCTCCGGCACGTTCGATCGGCTGGTCGATACCGCCCGCGGCTATGCCAGGGCCGCGGCCTCCGACAACACGCTGAAAGCCTACGCGAAGGACTGGAAACATTTTTCCCGCTGGTGCCGGCTGAAGGGGACGGAGCCCTTGCCGCCCTCGCCTGAGATGATCGGCCTCTACCTGGCGGACCTGGCATCCCCATCAGGCAAGACCCCTGCCCTTTCGGTCTCGACCATAGACCGGCGGCTCTCCGGCCTTACCTGGAATTATGCGCAGCGCGGCTTCACTCTCGATCGCAAGAACCGGCACATCGCCACAGTGTTGGCTGGGATCAAGCGCAAGCATGCGCGCCCACCCGTGCAGAAGGAAGCCATCCTGGCCGAAGATCTCCTCGCGATGGCCGACACCCTGCCCTACGACCTGCGGGGTCTGCGGGACCGGGCGATCCTGCTTCTGGGCTACGCCGGCGGTTTGCGCCGGTCCGAAATCGTCAGCCTCGATGTGCGCAAGGACGACACCCCGGACTCCGGCGGCTGGATCGAGATCATGGACAAGGGGGCCCTGCTCACACTCAACGCGGAAACCGGGTGGCGCGAGGTCGAGGTGGGCCGCGGGTCGTCCGCCCGGACCTGTCCCGTGCAGGCGCTGGAACAGTGGCTGCATTTTGCAAAGATCGGTTTCGGCCCGGTCTTCGTGCGCGTCTCGCGCGACGGCAAACAGGCGTTGGACACCCGTCTCAACGGCAAACACGTTGCGCGCCTGATCAAGAAGACCGTGCTGGACGCGGGCATCCGGGCGGACCTGCCTGACAAGGAGAGGCTGGCGATGTTTTCCGGGCATTCCCTGCGCGCAGGGCTGGCCAGCTCAGCAGAGGCCGGCGAACGCTATGTCCAGAAGCAGCTTGGACATGCCTCAGCAGAAATGACCCGCCGCTACCAGAGCCGCCGGGACCGCTTCCGCATCAATCTGACAAAGGCCGCTGGGCTCTGAACTTGAACGACAACGGCACTGCAGCGAAGCGCTTAGGCAAAACGCGTGCGGCAATGTTCCTGATCACAGCTTCAATTGGAATTCGCAGTTGAACGCGAGATCTGCCGGCTGCCGTGGCCATAGGCTGTCCATCACACCTGTTTTCAAACCTCCGTTTAATAGTGACATATTAAATTGAAAATTACTCCGGATCAGGCAAACTTGTGAACGATCGCCAATAGACAGCTTCAAGAATCCACCATGCCCTTCATCGGCTATGCCCGTGTCTCTACCGATGACCAGTCCACCGCCGCCCAGGCTGAAGATCTCCGGGCTGCAGGTTGCGCACGGGTGCATCAGGAACAGGCGTCCGGCGGCGACCGGACGCGACCGGTCCTGAACCGACTTTTTGAAACGCTCCGCCCAGGTGATACGTTGGTAGTCGTTCGTCTGGACCGGCTTGCCCGCTCGCTCTCCCACTTGCTGGAGGTGATCGAGGGGCTGGAGGCCAAAGGCGTCCACTTCAAGTCCCTGCGCGACCCGGTCGACACCTCCAGCCCACAGGGAAAATTCACCCTCCAGGTGCTGGGCGCCGCGGCAGAACTGGAACGCGCGCTGATCCGGGAGCGCACCTTGGTCGGTCTGAAATCGGCGCGGGCGAAGGGCCGGATCGGTGGCAATCCCGGACTGCGCAGCAAGGACCCCGGCGCCCTCCGCAAAGTACAGGCTGCCCGCGATGAGGCCCTGTTCCGGCGGCTGGAGGACAGCGCGCAGGACTGGGTTCCTGAAGTGCGCCGCCTGCGGCCCGATCTGCCGTGGGAGGACGTGGTTGGGATCATCAATGTCCGGCTTCCATCCGGCTCGCGGCAATGGTCGCGGGATAGGCTGATCCGAGCGGCGAAACGCTATGTCCGCGAAGGTTTCTTGGAAAGCCATGTCCTTGAGCGCGCCCGGCGCAGGGAGCCCGATGATCGGCTGATGACGATTGTTGCCGCCATTGCAGGCTCGGCTCCGGACATCACGCTTCAGCAGATTGCAGACCGGCTGGAGGCCATGCGCGAGCGGACACCGCGTGGGCGGGCAAAATGGTCTGTGTCTTCCGTCAAGATGCTGCTGGACCGCGCCAAGACCCGGGGCCTGATTCCGGTCGAGCGGCCCAAGCAGGATGAGCCGGAAACACAGGATGCCCCCCTGCCCTAGACCTTTGGAACCTGTCCTGTCGAATTTGTTCCAAAAGAGATCTTGCCGAAAGTTTTGGCTTTATAACTGTAGTCGTATGCGGCAATTCGGTTGTGTTGGCAACTAGGTGTTCAGCCCGGGTACCTGGTGGATCGTATCGGCCATGAAACTGTCTGGTTCTGAAGTCCAGACTTTGCAGTAGTATTCGTAGGGCTTGAGCCCGCTAGGCTCTTGAGCCTTTGGGCGAAGTTTAAAGCGGCCATGAAATCGGCGAAGAAGGTGAGAAGTTGATCGTGGCTGTCGCAGTGGAAGCGTTTGACGGTGGCGTCCTTGATTGTTCGGTTCATCCGCTCGACTTGACCATTTGTCCACGGATGGTTGGGTTTGGTCTGCCAGTACTCGCTCCCGTTCACTTCACACACTATGTCAAAGCGCATATGCCGGGAATTGATCGTGTTGTGGCTACGGTCTGGTCGGCGAACTAAACTCCGTTGTCGGTCAGGATCGCGTGGATCCGGTATGGGATTACCTCCAACAGGTTTTCCAAGATTTCACATTTCGTCCGCTTGACGGCTTTCTCGACCAGTTGGGCGGCCGTTAACTTGTTGGTCTTGTTGATAGCAATGAAGAGATGGAGCTTATCCTCGGCGGTCTGTAATATCTGCGATGTCCATGTGAAAGAGGCCGATGGCGTAAAGATTAATGCTCTGACGCTTTGGTTTTTCCCCTTCGACATCCGGTAGCCGTGAGATGCCATTCTGCTGAAGGCAGTGGTGTAGCGCTGACCGGGTTAGTTGCGGGATCGAGGGCTGGAAGGCGTATAGACAATCATCCATAGGAAGGAGCGTGCGCCGACGGAAATCTACCACCAAAGCCTCCTAAGCCTCGTTGAGAACGGTCGAGCGAGGTTTCTTCGGATCGGTCTTGCGATCCTCGACCGTCTCGCACTTGTGCCAATTCGAGACTGTCTTCGGGTTGATACCGAGTACTCGGCTCAATGCCGCCGCCGAAGTTTGCGATCGTTTTATTGCAACTCGGATAGGCGTGCTTAGTCGTGGCGCCGCTGTGACGAACTTGTCCCATAGTGTTTCCTTCTTTTCCAAAGAATGGATCGCACCTTCAATCTGTGGGATTAAACACCTAGCTAAACAATGTCGCTTTCAAGCGACCTGAATGCTTTCACGTGAGTGTGTAGATATCGACTGAACTTACGTCACACCGCGTTTCCGGTTTACCCGGGTAAACCCTTTTGTGGACTTACCGTACCTGAGACAGAGTGTCTTTGCGGTTTTTAGTTCCTAAGCTCTGAAGCGACAAAATCTGAAAGTCGAGTAGTGGAATGCCGTTTGACTAGATTGCGGAAGGCATCAATCTACCTCGCTAAGGTGTTTCTAGCCTGAGAGACAACCGACCTGAACAGGTCTGAGGGAGTGTCTTCGAAGAAACCCCGTTCACTCAATTTTGTAGGTAAGCTAAACCGGAACGCTATTGATGGTTTACCCGGGTAAACCATCAATGGATGAACAGTTGCCTACTTTCTTGGTAAGGTTCTGGATCAAGCGAACTGGATCGAAGCGGCCAGTTGCAGAACCGTTAGTAAGGCTTCGCAGATAGGCACCAGGAGATCGAATGTTCTTGTGCATTTGTGTCATAGCCAAAAGAGTCAAAGTCAAGCCTCCCTGACCCAATTCCCGCTCGGCGCTGTCCAATACGTTTCGGCTCAACCCAAGCATTGGTGCGAGAAATCGCGACAACTGATGCAAATCTACCCAGTTCCGTACTGGCGACTGTGCGAAACTTAAAGCCTCGGGACAAGCTGCTAAGACGTCTGCCATAGTGAGCGAAGGTACATCCTTGTGGCCTGCCCTAGTTTTTTTTGCTTTACCAAGTGTTTCACCTTCGACCTTGGACTCTTCAGATTCAATTTTTTTCTGTATTGATCTCTGATGGTGGCGGACATTTTGACTGTCATCGGGGGACAAAACTTCAGCCTCAAGCAGGTCTTCGCCACCAGACACGGACTCGGAGCAGGGCGGGGGAGGGGTATCATCCGAGGGTGTGAACCGCCCAATGAGGGCTTCCAGTTCAACACGGTTTAGGCGGCGGCGAAGTGCGAGGCGGATGATGTTATCTTCTTCCGAACCAATGGGCCACTGTCGCCGCAGCGTGGAAAGGCGGTCGCGCAGCAGGCGGACGCGCACGGCCTCTTCTTCGGCCTCTGCCGCAAGCGCTGCGATCTCCCTAGCGCGTTCTAGAAGCGGACCCAGATCAAAGCCATAGGCCTGCAAAATGCTGCCGTCGCGGGCGCGGTGTACATAGCGTTTGCCGTTGGGGGATTGAGTTCTGCGCAGAAGGCCGACCTCGAGCAACCGGGCAATCTGGCGTCGCATTGTGCGTTCTCCCATGCAATTGGCTCGCTCGCAAAGCTTTTCGTTCGAGGCAAACACCACCCAGGTGCCGGTTGCCCCGCGCTCGCGGACGAAAGAGACCAGCGCTTGCAGCAGGCTGAAATGCCGGTCCTTGAGGTTGAAGGTGTCCTTGGCTGCTTTGAGATTAGTGATCACGTCCCAAAACATTTGCCGTGGATCGCTGCCGTCCAGGCAAGGGAGATCGGCCGGGGAAGGGACCCCGGTTGCCGGAATAAGCTGTTTGAATGCCATCTGCTCTTCACGAGGGACCAGGAAGCCACACCTTATCCTTCCTGTACCCTGCCTAACGGCAATTTTTGGCACAAGTTACCTGTCAACCGGATGGGTTGTTGTTGACAGTTCAGAAGAGAGCGGGGTACATCTTAGGTGCAAACATAGATGGGGCTCTCTGGGATTACGGTCTTGGGGAGCTTCTCTTTTTTGGTCTCCTGTATTGTGCCTCCTTGCTGGTGTTGCCTGTTATGCCTCGGGCGCTCTTTTCAGGACGCCTGTTCCTCTTGCCACTGCGCATGCAGGCGCAGCAGGGCTTCTTCTCCGTGCCGGTCAAGCCATTCAGAGAATTCCTGTTGTTTCGGGTGTGTCCGCAGAATGGTGCGTCCTCCGGTCGTAAGAACCTCCCCAATCTTGGCGCCGCCTTCCGGTGCGCGCACGGTCCGTGCCGGTTTTGGGGCAGGGGCTTCTGGTTTCTTCGGCGCCAGTTGCGCCTCCACTCGCCGGGCAAAAGCGTCGAACCGCTTGGCCGACTCCAGCTTGGCATCTGCCTCGGTCACCGGCACAGTGGCCGGGTCGATTTCATGCTCCAGTACTTTCTCCGCCAGCGCGTGCCAACGTTTCCAGCCAACACCCGGTGCTTCGCCAATCCACTCGATCACATTGCGCGGGATCGCCTGGCGCACCTTGCGCATGTGCGACAGGTGGCTCTTGCTTGCCGCTAGCGCTTCGCGGATCACCGCGGGGGCGTAACCGGCTTCTTCTAGGTCACCCGCAAACACGGCCTTTTCGATGAAGGAAGGATCCTTACGGTGGTTGTTCTCCTGGCCCTGGGCAAGGATCGCTTCCTCATCCGACAGGGTGCGCACCAGTGCTTTGACCGGGATACCCAGCTGCTTGATCGCGGCGAGGCGGCGGCGGCCATAGACGACCTGGTAGCGCCCGCTCAGCCGCGGATGCGGCCTGAGCAGGATCGGCACTTGCTGGCCGTGCTGGCCGATGCTTTGCTTCAGCTCCTCTAGATCGTTACCGTCCAGCTGGAAACGGTCGCGCATGCCGGTATCCTCGATCTGCTCCGGATCGATCTCCTGCACGCTGCGCTGCGCGGTTGATCGGATGTCATTTTCCAGGGCTGCTACGGGACCGCGGCGGAAGGCTTGGGGAATGGGCGCCTCGCGGGCGGCTTCGACAGGATCGCGTTCAGCCGGGGCGGCCGCTTCCTCAGCCTCGGCGCCGAATTCGGCCATCAGCCCTTCAAAGACGTTTTTGCGCGCCATTAGCTTCTCCCCCAGGCCGCCTGCACAGCGGTTTCGAATTCATCCGCCACGTGGTTTACTGATTCCATTGCTCGCTCCAGCGTGGCGCGGTTCATTTCGGCTCTATTGGCTTCGTAGAGTGTTTTTTGTGACAGGCCTGCATCGGAAACTGCAGTGGACTTCAGGAACGGTTCCGTCATCAGCCGCTGCCCGAAATGCATCCGGAGGAATGATGCCATCTGTGATTGCGGCATGTCCGAAGGTTCGTAGCGGCACAGGAGATAACGCTGGAAATCATAGTCCAGCCGCTGATCGTTGCGCTGCACCACTTTTAGAAGTGAGGTGGCCATTGTGAGATACTGGCTGAGGCTGGCCACGTCGATCATATTCGGGATCACGGTGATCAAAAGGCCGGTGGCGGCCACTAGCGCTGACATGGTGAGAAAGCCCAGCTGCGGCGGACAGTCGATGAACACCACGTCATAGCGGTCCTCGACCTGGTCGATCGCCGCCTTCAGCCGAAGGTAGAAGGGCGGCTGTATGCCCTTACGAATTGCATGTGGGGTCTCTGTCTCGTATTCCGACAGGATCAGTCCGCCAGGCGCCAGATCGAGGTTTTGGAAGTAGGTCTTTCGGACCACATCTTCCATCGGGGCCGGATCCTGGTACCGCACGGCGTCATAGATTGTGCCGGAATCTGTCAGATCGAGTTCGGGGTGCAGACCCAGCATGGTGGTAAGCGACGCCTGCGGGTCCATGTCAACTGCCAGGACCCTATACCCCTTTAGCGCGAAGCGCTGTGCAAGGTGAACGGCGCTGGTTGTCTTAGCCGAGCCGCCTTTGAAGGTCGAAACCGCAATCACTTGCAAATGGTCGCTGCCTACCCGGCCGGGCAGGAACTGCAGCGGGTCCTTTGCTGTCCGCGCCATCGCTAGGCGGATGTCCTGAATGTTTTTGCCGGTATAGAGCCTGTGCCCGCGCCCGTCTGTATTCACATCGGGAATCTTGCCGTCGAAATGCAGCTTGCGCAGATGCGACTGGCTCAGACCGAGCAGCGTGGCCACTTCACCCGAAGTGAACGGTCTAAGCTCTTTCTTCGCTTCCGGCGCGAAGACGTTGCGCATATGCTTGTCCAAGGACTGGCGCAGCCGAGCTTCATCCTTAAGCAGATCGTCAAAGACATCTGCCCCTGGCGGCATCCCGATAGCGGGTTCGATTTGTGCCGTCATTCACTGCTCCTTGTCCGGCCGTCTTTATCGCGGCTCTTCCGTAACGCCGAACGGCCGCTAAGCAGCTTTGTGCGTTACAGTTTCCGTGATGCCACCAAATACCCGCTCCTTGCAAGAGATTTCCATGTAGTGATGATTGTAGTCATGTAAGCGCCTACCGCTATATCTAGTACTGTCGCGCAGCCGAGTATTGTTAACGTATTGAAAGATAATAGCGTTTTTACCTCTTTAGGCGGGGTGGAGGCTGCCTCCACTTGAAAACTGACGAGTACGATATAGCGGGGCACAGCGTTGGCGCGGGCCGCTTGCCTAGAAAACACTCCTTAAGCGATTCTCCTGGAGACCGCAGTAAGTGCCATAAGCTACCGCTACTAAACGCATACTGGATGAACGCTTCCATAACGCGTTCAAACCACGTGACCGCACCTAAGAGCTTCCACCGCTCTCCGACTACATCACCTATTCTATTGATCTAAGCGCCTTTGTCTGGCCGCTACTAGCCGCTCTAGGATGCCCGTACATGAGTCCATCTCAATCAACCACTGGCAGGGCAAACAGAGCGAAACTTGACGAAAACAAGGTAGCGGTCTGACCAGTAGAATACTGAACTATCTGAAACGAAAGCCGGACTGGACGTTTCTTTCACTGGTCACCTGAGAGATACAGCGGACTGGCAGAGGCCGCGGAACCGGTTGGTGTTACTGTGCCTCTTCGTCCAGATTCAACCAATATCGCGTATAACGGCGTTCTCCGGTACGGCTGAGCACGCCCTTTTCAACGAGATCCTGCAGATCCCGGGTTGCTGTCGCCCGCGATGTGCCGGTGATCTTGAGGTACTTCTCAGCGCTCAGCCCGCCTTTGAAACCTTGGGGGCCTTCTCTGAACATCCGCGCAATTGCCTTGGCTTGCCGCTCGTTCAATCGGTCCCGGTGCCTGTCATAGAAGCGCGCCTTACCGATGAAGAAACCGACCCGGTCAAGTGTGACCTGCTGAGCCTTCAGCACAATCTCAGCGAACCAGACAAGCCAAGCTGTTACATCAAGCGTTTTTTGGTGCACTTCGAGCTGGTCGTAATAGGCTCTCCTTTCCCTTTCTATGGTGAAGGCAAGGGCAATGAGGCTTGGTTGACCGAGGTTCTGCGCCAAAGATTTTTCGGCCAGGGCGCGGCCCAAACGGCCGTTCCCGTCTTCGAAGGGGTGAATGCTCTCGAAGTAAAGATGGCTCAGCCCGGCCCGGGTCAAGGCAGGGAGCGGCTCAGGAGCACCCGGCCCGGTGGTATTGAACCAGCCAACATAGCGTTCCATCTCGCGCAGGACCTGACCCGAAGGCGGAGCTTCGAAGTGTACTGTCGGCCGGTCAAGGCGGCCGGAGACGATTTGCATTGCTTCCGCGTGCCGCCTGTAGCCGCCGATGGCTTCAAGACGGCGGTCATGGGACAGGAGCATATGGTGCCAGCGATACAGTGTTTCGTGAGAAAGCGGGCTTGCAAAGCTGGAATAGACGTCCACCATCATCTCGGCGACACCTTGCTCCCGCGGTTTTGCTGGATAGCTGTCAGGCGCCAGCCCCAGATGGCGGCGCAGCGAAGATTGAACGCTGAGCCGATCCAGGATCTCACCTTCGATGGCACTGGTTTGCATTGCCTCATCGCTGAGTAGCTCGATGCGGAGTTGCTCGCGTTCAGATTGGCTGACGTGATGCACGGCTCCGAGAATCTCGCCGGAAGACAGCAGAAATTGCCGTTCCAGTGACTCGAGAGCCGAGGCATCATACCGAAAGCCTGGCCACCCGGGCATTTTCCAATTCCATGGCATGGGGTATAGAGATCCCTTCTATAGCTCAAAAAATGTCGCATTTTGATCTATAGGGGTCAATGCTATCGATCAACTGCAATCCAGCTGGGCTCGGTGCTATGTGGAAGCGGATGCACGGCTTGTCATTCTCAAGTTAGGGGAAGTCACTTTCGAATGGGGCCTTGGCGTAAGCTTGAGGCAACGCCCGAAAAGACTGCACTCAATTGGCGTGCTAGCGGGTCAGTGCACTCATTGGACTTCTTGCCCGCTAAGGGCACTTTGCCATTTTGCCCGGTCTGAAGAGATCGCGCGTAGCGTAAGACTGTTAGGTGTTCAGTCCCGGCATCTGGTGGATCGGATCGATGATGAATCGATCTGGCTCTGAAGTCCAGATTTTGCAGATGTACTCGTAGGGCGTGAGGCCGCTGAGAGTTTTGAGTCTGCGCCCAAAGTTGTAGGCAGCCATGAAGTCGCCGAGATGTGTTCGCAACTGATCGTGGCTGTCGTAGTGGTATCGCTTCACTGTCGCCTCTTTGATTGTGCGGTTCATCCGCTCGACCTGGCCATTGGTCCACGGATGGTTCGGTTTGGTCAGGCGATGCTCGATCTCGTTGGCCTCACAGATCATGTCGAAGCGCATCTGCCGGGAATATGCTCTGTTCCGGTTTCGGGGCTGCTCGGCGAACTGGATGCCGTTATCGGTCAGGATCGTATGTATCCGATAAGGAACGGCCTTGAGCAGGTGTTCGAGGAACTCCCAGGCTGTCTTGCGATCTGCCTTGTCCACGAGTTGGGTGATGGCGAACTTGCTGGTCCGGTCAATGCCCACGAAGAGATAAAGCTTGCCCTGCACCATCTGAACCTCGGCGATGTCGATGTGAAAGAAGCCGATGGGGTATCGCTTGAACCGCTGCCGCTTTGGCTTGTCACCCTCGATATCCGGCAAGCGCGAGATGCCATGCCGCTGAAGGCACCGATGTAGCGCCGACCGCGTCAGATGCGGGATCGACGGCTGGAGAGTATAAAGGCAATCATCCAGCGGCAGTAGCGTATGCCGCCGGAATGCGACAATCATTGCCTCCTCCGCTTCGGAGAGAACGGTTGAACGCGGCTCCTTCGGCCCGGTCTTCAAATCCTCCACCGTCGCACGCTTGCGCCACTTCGCGACGGTCTTGGGATTGATACCCAGCTCCTTGCTCAGTGCCGCGATCGAAGCTTGCGATCGCTGTATTGCTGCTCTGACGGCGTGCGTGGTCGTGGCGCTCCCGTGACGAACTTGTCCCATAGTGCTTCCTTCCATTCCAAAGAACAGATCGCACCATCAAACCATGGGATCAAACACCTAGGCAAAACACTCAAAATCATCGTCACTGCCATCACGGTGTAAGCTGGTGTTTCAGAACTTGGGAAGAATGCCGCTGCTAGCGCGCCTTGCTCTGCCATTCCAGGAAGGCGTTGAACAGTTGCTGCTGGGTGCTGATGCCCAGTTTGGCATAGGCGTTCTTGCGGTGGGTCTTGACCGTCGGCAGGGCAATCCCGAGGGTCAGACAGATCGACAGGCTGGAATGGCCCTTGAGGATCATCTGCACGATCTCCGCCTCCCGCGGGGAGAGGGTGCTGCGGCCAAAGTCCTGTAGCGTCCGCTCTGGTTTGGCTGCGCTGAGGTCCGGGGCCTGCCGGGACCAGAGCCGGGTGAAAGCTGCCCCGAACAGCGGCAGAAAGGGGCGCAGCCGGTCCAGCAGATCATCGGAAAAACCGCCGTTTGCCGCAGGACGGGCAAAGCTGACCTCGCCCATGGCACCGCCGGGCAGTTCTATCAGCAGGGTGAGTTCTACCAGCCCCGCGGGCCAGCCGGGGGTGCGGTAGCCGATTTCCTCGGCGTCCTCGACCAGAATGCCCGGGGTCTCCGGCGCCGGGTTCCAATTGTTGGGTGCCAGGTCCGCCATCCGGTAGAGCCCCGGCTGCAGCCCGTCGAGCAGCGCGTTGTAGACCGGGTTCAGCAAGTAGGTGCATTTCACATAGAGCTGCACTGCGTCCTTGGCGGCGCCTTGCGGGTAGCTGTCATCCAGGTAGTGCGGGCGCTGGCCGGGGCGGTTAACAACGCAGAAGGCGGCGGTGAAGGGCAGCAAAGGACGGGCGGCGGCGATCAGCCCGGCCGCGCCGCGCTGGCCGCTGATGACGCTGGCCAGCGCGCTGTTCGCAGCCGCAATGTCAGTGCCTTGAAACTCCACGTTATCCTCCCGGTCTGCCTGCCATAACACGCGGCGGGGTGGCATGCATCATCCTCGGGGATGATGGCGGCAGGGCAGGGGGGCCGCTACCCTTCGGGCAAAGAAGGAATTTGCCGATGACGAAAACCCCGATTGTGTTGGATGCCGAAGCCGTGGCGCAGCTGCTGCCGCAGGTCGATGTGCTGCAGGAAATGCGGGCGCTGTTTGCAGACTTGGGCCGCGGTCAGGCGGTGCAGCCTGCGCAGACTTTGACGCTGTTTCCGGAAGGGCAGGGGGATTTCATCACCTATCTGGGGGCGGCGGCCGGGGCGGGCACCTTTGGCGCCAAGCTGTCGCCTTATCTGCCGCGCGAGGGCGGGCCGGTGATCACCGCCTGGACGGTGCTGATGTCGATGGAGACGGGCCAGCCGCTGATGCTGTGCGATTCCGGGCGGCTGACCACCGAACGCACCGCGGCCACTACGGCGCTGGCGGTGGATCTGCTGGCGGGTGAGGGGGCTGCGCGGGTGTCCGTGATCGGCTCCGGCGCCGTGGCGCAGGCACATTGGCGGCATGTCCAGGGTCTGCGCGATTGGCAGGAGGTGCGGGTCTATTCGCCCGGCTTGGGTGCGGATGCGGGCAAGCAGGCCGCATGGCGCGGGATCTGCCCGGAGGCAGAGTTTGCCGCCAGTGCGGAAGAGGCCGCGCGGGGCGCGGATGTGGTGATGCTCTGCACTTCTTCGGGGACACCGGTTCTGGATGCGGCGGCGGTTGCGCCGGGGGCTCTGGTCACCTCGATCAGCACCAATGCGGCTGAGGCGTATGAGATTACGCCTGCCTTCCTGGCCTCGGCGCAGGTCTATTGCGACTACCGCGAGACCACGCCGGCAAGCGCCGGGGAAATGGTGCTGGCCGCGCGGGATCATGGCTGGAGCGCGGATCAGCTCCGGGGTGATCTGGCGGAGCTTTCTGCCGGGACCTGCGAAGGGCCTGAAACCGGGCGGGTGGTGTTCTTTCGCTCCATCGGGCTGGGGCTGGAGGATATCGCCGTCGCCAATGCCATCTACCGCGCTGCAACCGCCTGAGGAAAAGGAGAGCCCACATGCATATCGAACCTTTCGGTGTCGAAATCTGGATGAACGAGTGGGAGACCAAATGTGAATGGAACCTCGCCGAGACCTGTGTTGAAAGCCTGACCATTGAGGAGCTGCTGCAGCTGGCGGGAAAAAACTCTGCTGATCTGTCAGAGCTTCTTGCGATGAAGATGACCTATGGCGCGATCGAGGGCTCGGACCGACTGCGGCATACCATTGCGGCTCTCTACAGGGGGCAAAGCCCGGAGAATGTGATCGTCACCCATGGCACCATCGGAGCCAACATGCTGGTGCATAAAGCGCTGGTCGAGCGCGGTGACCGCGTGGTGGCGGTGGTGCCGACTTACCAGCAGCATTACTCGATCCCGGCCAGCATCGGTGCGGATGTGTATCAGCTGCGCTTGCGCGAGGAGAACGGTTTCCTGCCGGATCTGGACGAGCTGCGGGCGCTGGTGACGCCGGAGACGAAGCTGATTGCCATCAACAACCCCAACAACCCGACCGGCGCGCTGATGGACCGGGCGATGCTGGAGGAGATCGCCGCCATTGCCCGAGGAGCAGGCGCCTGGATCCTGTGCGACGAGGTTTACCGCGGCACCGATCAAGAGGGGGGCGGCATGACCGCCTCGATCGCGAATATCTATGAAAAGGGCATCTCCACCGCCGGCATGTCCAAGGCCTATTCCTTGGCCGGGTTGCGGCTGGGCTGGATCTCCGGGCCAAGGGAGGTGATCGAGGCAGTGGCCATTCACCGCGATTACGATACCATCTCGGTGGGCATGATCGACGACCATTTTGCGGCGCTGGCACTGGAGAACCGCGCAGCGGTGCTGGCGCGCAGCCAGCGGATCACCCGCGGCAATTTGGCGATCCTGTCCGACTGGGTGGAACAGGAACCGCGGATCTCCTGGGTGAAGCCGCGATCCGGCACCACGGCGCTACTGAAATACGATTTGCCGATGAGCTCGCGGGAGTTCTGCGTGGCGCTGCTGAAGGAGACAGGGGTGATGTTCACGCCGGGGTCGGCCCTGGGCATGGAGGGCTATGTGCGCATCGGCTATGCCAATGGGCCGGAAGTCCTGAAGCAGGGGCTGGGTCTTGTGTCTGACTTTTTGGCAGCACAGGGGTAGCCGCGCTCTGATCAGGCGTGACTTTCAGCGTCTCAAAGTGTCGAATCTAACGAAACGAGGGAGAGCTTTGAAATGCGCTTCCCGATGCAACAATTGCTTGCAGCCATCGCTCACGTCAGCCGAAGCACGGGCCCTGCCGTCTGGGCGAAGGGCGGGAGGACGAAGCCGCTCGCGCGGCAGGGGCGGCTGTGGCGGGCGCACCACGCTGATCTGACCCCCCTGTGCATTTGGGAATGACCGGATCTGTCTGATGATTGGGGCCTTCTCAATCCACAGACAGGAGGGTCCCATGAAGGATCATAGAACCACGCCGCTGCGCGCGCGGATGATCGAGGACATGCGCATCCGTGGCATGGGCGAGAGCGCCCAGAAAGCCCATATTCGGGCGATCAAGGATTTCGCGGGATACCTCGGGCATGCGCCCGATACAGCAACGCCGGAAGAGCTTCGGGCCTACCAGCTGCACATGACCGATACCGGCGTCTCGGCCTCGACGTTCAACGTGCGGATCTCATCGCTGCGGTTCTTCTTCAGCATCACATGCGGCCGCGAGGAGATGAAGCGGTACATGCAGTTCCGAAGCAAACCCCGGAAGTTGCCGATCGTCCTCAGCGTCGAAGAAGTGGGCGACCTGATGGCCGCGGTGCCCGGACCCGGGCTGAAGTACCGTGCGGCCCTGGGTATCAGCTACGGTGCAGGTCTGCGGGCCTCCGAGGTCTGCAATCTCAAGGTCACGGATATCGACAGTGACCGGATGCTGATCCACGTCGAGGACGGCAAGGGCAGCCGGAACCGCAAGGCGATGCTGTCGCCGGGGCTGCTGGAGCTTTTGCGCGACTATTGGCGCGAGGCGCGGCCGGAGGGCTGGCTGTTCCCGGGCAAGCCGGAGATCAACCCGCTGTCACCGCGGCAACTGAACCGGGCGTTCACGTCCGCAAAACACATGGCAGGGATCAACAAGCCCGCAACCCTGCACACGCTCCGCCATAGCTTCGCGACGCATCTGCTGGAGGCGGGGACGGATGTGCGGATCATCCAGGTTTTGCTGGGCCACGCCAAGCTCAGCACCACCGCCCGCTACGCGCATGTGGCCACCAAGACGATCCGCTCCACCGTCAGCCCGTACGAACGTCTGAAGGAGCTGCAGGACCACACTCTCCGGCGCGGACTGGAGTGACCGGACGCCAGGGGTGCCCGGGCGGCCGGGACTGGAGCTTGCTGACATCTTCCGAAGACACGGACCCGCGTGGCGGCGGGCCAATGCCGGGCATGTCAGCCTAACCCAGCTCAAGGTGATGTCGGCGATCGAGGCCTGCCGGACCGAGGTGCTCGGCGGGCATGTCGCTGCGTGCGGAAAATGCGGCCACCGGCACATCGCCTACAATTCCTGCAAGAACCGGCACTGCCCGAAGTGCCAGGGACCAGCCGCACGTGACTGGCTGGCCGCACGGTCCGAGGACTTGCTGCCGGTCGAGTACTTCCACGTGGTCTTCACCCTGCCGGCCGAGATCGCGCAAATCGCTTACTGGAACAAGAAGGCAGTCTACAGCCTGCTGTTCCGCGCCTCGGCTGAGACCGTGACGACCATCGCCGCGGATCCCCGGCATCTCGGCGCCCGGGTCGGCATGACCAGCGTGCTCCACACCTGGGGCTCGGCGCTGACCCACCATCCGCATGTCCACATGATCGTGCCTGGCGGCGGCCTGTCGCCGGACGGCATAAAATGGATCGCCTGCCGCCCCGGGTTCTTCCTGCCGGTGCGCGTCCTCTCCCGGTTGTTCCGGCAACTCTTCCTCGAAGGACTGGCGGTCCTGCACAAGGTGGGCGCGCTTCAGTTCTTCGGCGACCTCAAAAACCTGGCTCAGACCGGCGCTTTTGCCACCTACCTCGCCCCGCTACGCAAGACCGAGTGGGTCATCTACGCCAAACCGCCCTTCGGCGGCCCCGAGGCCGTGCTCGCCTATCTCAGCCGATACACGCACCGCGTGGCGATCTCGAACCACCGCCTGAACAGCGCCGATGCTGCGGCCGTGGCGTTCCGCTGGAAGGACTACCGCATCAAGCACGGCGACCGGCAAAAGGTGATGCGCCTCGAGACCGGCGAGTTCATCCGCCGGTTCCTGATCCACGTCCTGCCCGATGGATTCCACCGCATCCGGCACTACGGGCTGCTGGCCAGCGCGGCTCGCAAGGCCACCATCGCCCGCATCCGCAGATTGCTCGGCGAGGCGCCGCAGGACCCGGACCCGCAGGAGAGTGCTGAGGTCATCCCACTCACACTGCGCGAACCGTGCCCCTGCTGTGGCGGGGCGATGCGCATCATCGAGATCTTCCGCCGCGGTCAGAAGCCGCCATCTCGAGCACCGCCCCGGGAGCAGGCCGCATGACGCAACACCCGCCTCAAACGCGCGAAACTCACCAGCTGCCGCCCGCAGGCTGGACCGCTCCTGGCCTGCCCTTTACCGCGCTTTGCTCAGGAAAATGCAATCAACTGTTCCGCCGGCATCCGAAACTCACGCCCCCAGCCGTCCGAGCGACCTCCAGCGATAGGCACGCCATGTCCGGTCGGTGGCCAGACCCCACCCTCGCAATCACCCGCAGCACGCTTTCCCCATAGACAGCGCCCGGGTCCCGCGGCTTCCTCCTTCCGAGGTTTGTCAACGCGGGCCGACGCCCGCAGACGCCTCGCTGTCACGCAGCGGCCCGCATCGAAAAACCTTCAGGAAAGCAGCCCTTCGCTGCAGTTTCATCAATCAAGTGAAGCGAATCATAAAGCCGACGTTCAGTCGCAGATTCTTTTGAGTAGCCAGATGTCCACATAGCTAAGAAAACCGGAAGCGGAGGAACTAAACAACCCTAGTTATCCCGGTGTGTTTTTGGGGTCGCGACTGCGAGGAAAGGTTCGCTCCTCTTGTATCTTGCCGTCCTCCTTTCGAATACGGACCGATCCACCTTGTGCCCCGAGAGCCTTTTCGAGAGTTCCGCCCTTCGTCGCCTCTGCTTTGGTTTTGAAACGCTTTCGAGCACGATCTGAACCTTCTTCAGACAGTACCCAGTCATCCATTTGCTTGTCCTTCGTCAGAGTGAACTTACGCAAATTGGTCATTAGTGTCCTCCTTTTGACTGTTTCTTGGGGAAAGCTATTCATGCTAGCAGCCTCGCCAAGATGCGCCGGACCTCGACGGCTGGCAACCGGCATCGCGGGTGCGAATGTATCGTGCTCAACGCCCGATGCAGACCTGCAGCGTCCAGCACACTTTCGCGGTCTAGTTCGTCAATAACCCACAAGACCCCATGCATCTTCACACCGTGTTGTTCTGCAAGCCTTCGAAGCGCGAGGTCGCCTGTGAGCAGAGTCCATCTCCGTGACTCCGCAATGGAAAAGGCAAACGTATCCGGTGTCGACAGAACTTTCACTGCCCTTCGCACCGAGGTTGCTCGAGCAAGCTCCTCAGAAGACAGTTCCACGACGCCTAACCCAAGCTCGCGAAGTCGATCACCGAGGTCGCCAGCTAGTTCGCGCTTGAACAGAAGGTCAGGCACGCAGAAGTCATAAGGAAGCCGGAACAGGTATTCCAGCAAGTTTCCACGATCTAAGTCAATGAGGACTGAAGTGTCTGAGACAAGAACTGGCAATGTTAGTTGGCCGGATTGTCGAGCCGTGCATCCAACTCCCGGACGGATATCCCGAGCAATTCCGCCGCCCTTGGTTCGCCGATGAGGTTTTCGGCAAGAGCTCTGTAGCAAAGACGCTCGAACCGTTTCGGTTCCTCCCAAGTTGAGGGTATCGCACGCGGTTCAGCGTAGGGCGGTTTTCGCCATCCCCGTTGATTGAATAGTTTGAAAAGCTTGACGAATGCGCTCTGATTGAGAATTCCCAAGTCCTTACATCGATACGCAATGGCCTGAATGCTCACCCCGAACCGAACCTTTAGAGCAACCAATTCTCCAAGCGATACCGAGGAGCGATTCGAACCCATTTCTGCTCTCAACGTATCGGCTGGTATAAGGAATGCGCCAGCAAACCTGTGTGCTGCTTTCTCTACATCCTGTTCACTCAGATTGGCTGATGGCTCCATCACCATATGACCAAGCTCATGCGCCAGTGTGAACCGCTTGCGCTCAGACCAGGCATCACACTTCACAACCACCACCCGTGCGGCCATGTGATCCTTACGCCGAACCTTTGCTGCGAGCCCGTCGATGTTCTCCAGTGCCAGCGACAGCACCTTTATGCCGCGCTCTTCGAGAAGTTCAGCCAGCTGGGGAATTGGGTCGTTGCCTAATCCCCAGTCTTCGCGAACAGACCGTGCAGCATCCTCCGCATCTCTGATATCCAAGACAGGGTGAGGCGCACTTCGTGGCTTCTCCCAGTCAACGCTTTTCAATTGAAGCATGTCTTCTATCGCAAGATACCGCTCCAATAGATGGATGGAGTTGGCTTCGATGGCCGCTTCTTCACGGGCCGATGTGTTTGGCTTTTTGCGAAATTCCACGCCCTCAAGAGCCAAATCATCGTCGCTGAGCAGATATTCCTCAGAGACACGCAACGCATCAGACAAGGCAAGCAGTACGCTTGAACGAGGCATATCTTCGTCACGCTCGTACTTCCCGATTGCCTGAGCCGTTACCAAGCCATCTATCTCGGCTGCCAAATCACGTAGCGAAAACCCTGCCGCCGCACGAGCAATCTTAAGCCTGTGACCGATCATGTTGTTCCCTCCAGAGGTTTTAGTTTACAGCAATCTGCAAAAATCAAAAGATGTAAACTGGGACGCTTGATTTCCTCGGATTTTTAAGTAACTAGTGTGTTAAAGCGTGTTTGGGAGGAAAAATTGTAAACCGGCTTGGCGGCGGCCAAGTCAGCGAGGAGGCTGTTGATGCCGCTTACGAACACACAACTGAAATACTACGACAGCAATGTCCTCAGACTGCCAGACGACAAGCGCACAGAGTACCACAAGCAGGTCGATCGCTTGATCTCAGAGCTGAGCAAAAGCATTCGCGAGAAAACTGAAATCAAGATCAAGAAAGTGGTTAAGGCGGGTTCCTTCGCAAAGTTCACAATTTTACGGAAAACAGCATCAGATCCTGTTGACGTAGATGTAGTCTTCTACATCGATGCCGGTTCGGTGGACGGAGAGACGCTCCAAACCCTGAACGACAAGATCTATGAACTGCTGATTGATGTCTACCCAACCAAGTCTGTTGAGGACTTCGAGATTCAGCGAAAGGCTGCAAAAGTTTCATTCCTTGGTACCGGACTGGATGTGGATATCGTCCCCGTCATCGCCGATGACAATCGCGATGGCTACGGTTGGCAATACGATCTACAAGATGGTTCTAAAACAGAAACCTGTGCGCCTTGCCAGATCAAGTTCGTCAGAGACCGCAAGGACAAGGATAGTGATTTTCGTACTTTGGTGCGGATGGCCAAGCGTTGGAGAAACTACGCTGAGCTTACGCATCTCAAGTCTTTCCATATCGAGCTTATCTTGGCCTTTATTCTTGATCAGGAAGGCTTTGAGGGCTCGATAGAGCAACGCTTTCGCAAGTTCCTGCTCTACATTGCCCAGTCTGAGCTGAAGGATACTATTTCTTTTCCGGAAAACACTTTGCCTCTGGCCAGCTTCAGCGACCCCGTCGTGATCATCGATCCCGTTTGCAGCACCAACAACACCGTTTCAAGAATTAGCGAAGCAGAACGGCAGGAAATTGTTAAGGCTGCAGACGACGCTTGGGAAACCGCAAATTTCGCCTCGGCCGAGGATGACACTGAAATCTGGAAAGAAATCTTTGGGCCACGGTTCAAAGTGGAGGACGCATAGTGACTACAACATCGACCTACTCGGCTTCCGAGACCTACACTACGACAGATATTGCAACAGTGATACGTCGCTTTACGGCCGACATTGTGATGATCGCTCAAAGCTCTGGCGCGATAACCGAGAAGAAAGCGCGGGAGTATGCTCACGATGTCGAAGAGTTGGCCAAGAATGGGTATTTGAAAAAGGTCGACCTGACATTGTTCACGGGGGGTAGCGAAGTCCGCGCAACCCAGTACACGGTCAATAGTTCGTCTGGAGATCTCACGATGAACAGACCTGGCGGTGTCAGGTGGCCGCAAGTCAGTGATCCATATCTGCGGATCATCCTGAGTTACACGAGCGACTATGGTTCTTCCGAAAAAGAGTCGATGAAGAAGAAACTGAAGATAAATTGGACGCCCACGAACGAAGATACCAGTCATTCATCGCTTAAGAGCAGCGGAAGCAGGGACTACGCCAAGAACGGTTGGGGCATGCAGCGAAAGGATTTTGCGGCATGAGTAACGCGAGCATTTTTGATAGCGAGACAATTCTGCCAGACGCTCTACTTGATGAACGAGCTGGCACACTGCTTGGATTTGAGCCGCGATATCAGCGGGTCAAAAACCAACTTCGTTTGCTCTTGCATATGGATCAGATCGAAGTATGGAACCGGAAATACCATGGCGGGAAACTGGTTCTTGGCAGTCTTGTGGCTGATCAGTACCCGCTCGTCATCTTTCACGGAGACGTGGGAACTGGTAAGACGGCAATGGCAGAATGCATAGCCAACAAGCTTGTCGCTGAGTCGCGAACGGAAGACTCGATCCTGTTCAAAATGAGTAATCGCGTCCGCGGAGGCGGCAAGGTCGGCGAAATGGGCACGTTGATGATTGAGGCGTTTGAGAGAGTGACGCAGTCAGCGGGAAAAAACCGTCGCGCAATTTTGATCATTGATGAAGGAGATTCTCTCGCCGCGGCACGGTCACAGGCGCATAGCCATCACGAGGACAAGGTTGCGGTCAACACGCTGATTCAGTCGATCGACGAACTCCGCAAACTTGGTGGCAGGGTTGTAACGATCTTGTGCACCAATCGCTTGAGCACTCTAGATCCAGCGTTGGTTAGGCGAGCGGCCATCATCGAGGAATTTCTTCGGCCAAGCGAGGCAGAGCGTATCGAATTGCTTTCGATGGACCTGGCCGCGCTACAACTTCGTCCAGAAGAGTTGAAGCGCCTCGCTTCAATGACAGGCGCCAGGGACGGGCAACCCTCATGGACATACTCTGACATCCGAACGCGCCTATATCCATCGGCGCTTTCCCTCGCATTTCCTGAGCGCGCCATGACTCTTGACGACCTGTTTGAAACCGCTAACTCAATGCGTCCCTCACCTGTTCTCGAGGATGTATAATGGCCAAGTCACCATTGTTTGGACGCAGAATTCACATCAGCGGAAGCATTTCAGCGGATTTGACTATCGCTTCAACAGACGAGGTTGATGCGTCAAGGCAGCTTATCGTGAATCTGGTCGAGAAGTTGGTGAGAGCAGGTGCTACATTTGTAATCCCCGTTGATGCAGAAAAGAAACGGGATCAAGATGATCGCCCCTTTTGTTTTGACTGGCTGGTTTGGCAGACGATCAAAGACCATATTGCGAAACGTCCCACCGGAGCTCCGAACCCGCTTGCGATCGCCGTTCAGCATCACAAGTCTGAAGATCAGATTCCGCCGGAAATGCACCAACTTTGGGATGAGTTGCGTGGGACCGATCTCGTTGAGATTGAGAATGCTTCGCATTGGAACATGAACGGCAAGCGAATGGAACTGCAGGCAAAGTGGGGCGACATTCTTGTCGCCATTGGCGGCGCTGAAGGTGTCACTTACCTAGCCAATCTTTATCACGATGCGGGAAAGCACGTGATCCCTTTGAAGGCTGCTCTCACTCCGTCCGGCCAAGGGGCCAGAAAGTTGTTCGACATAGGGCTATCCAGCAATCGAGCCGGTCAATTGCTCCGAACGGAAACAAGGACGCCGCATCACTGGATCAATCAAATCAACTTCTCAAACCGCACATCTGTGGATGAACGAGCTTCAACGCTCATTGACCTTCTGGAGGATCTTGAACCGCCCAAAGCGTTTGCAGTGCGCCTGCTCAATCCGGAGCACCCTGAATTCGCTGCTGTTGATGATTTCTTCGAGACGATCGTTCGACCCATTGTCGAAGATGAGATGGGGTACCGGTTTACTGTCGTCGATGGCCAGCAGGCGTTTGAGCATGCCCGTATTGATCAGGAGATATTTGCCAAGCTGCATCGAAGCAGCTTGGTGATTGCAGATATCACCGGCACCAGGCCGAACTGCTTCCTTGAACTTGGTTATGCACTCGGGCGGAGCCTGCCTACAATGGTGACTTCACGGGAGGGTGACAGCGGGCGCCCCTTCGACATCACGACGCTCGGCGGACTGTCGTGGAAAACTGAAGGGACACTAAAGGACAAAAAACAGGCCTTTCGTGACCACTATAACGCGATCCGGAATCGTCCCCCACTTGTCCCCACGGAGCCGCTTATCTCGTGACCAACCAAAAAGAATGTTTCGTGTCCGTTGACGTTGAAACGGCTGGACCAATTCCGGGCGAGTATAGTCTCTTGTCGATTGGAGCCTGTGATATATTCAATCCCGAAAATGGGTTCGAGTGCGAGTTAAGACCACTCAATACGAACTGTATACCAGAGGCGATGGCTGTGACCGGCATGTCGCTGGAAAGCCTGTCAAAGACTGGGCTTGAACCACCAGATGCAATGTCTCGTTTCGCCGATTGGATATCGCACCTGAATGGCGATCCTGTTTTTGTTGGTCTGAACGCTCCGTTCGACTGGTCGTTCATCAACTATTATTTTCACAGATATGTTGGCGAGAATCCGTTTGGCTTCACGGCACTTGATATTAAGGCTTTCTATTACGGGAAATTTGGTGGGAGTTGGGACGCAACGAAGTCCAGCGCAATGGCATCTCGTTTGAAACCGACTCTCTCCGGGGATCATACCGCCTTGGCCGACGCGAGATATCAGGCAGAGCTATTCCGACTGATTAGAGAGTACAAACAAAAGGATGAGTGACGATGTCAAACAACCCGCCCGTGTGGACTGACCTGCTGACAAAAAAATAGCTTGGTATGAGCATGGAAGAACAGAAGGAAGAAAAACCCAAAGGTCGATTTTCCTGGCTGTCGGCGGCTGGCGCCTTTTTGATTGCGGCTTTGGCCGTTATCGCTACTGCATTGGGCAACATCGATAAAATAACTAACTATTTGTTTCCCAAGCATCCACCCAAACTTGAAGTAAGGTTTGCCGGCGAAGCGGCCGCAGAGACTACGCTACAGATTTTTCCTCGATGGAGTGACTTTGGATACAGCGGATTTTCAGAAGCACTACAGCTTCCTTTAGTCATTAGAAACATAGGTGAACTGCCAGCCGATAACGTTAGGGTTAACCTAGTTTTTGGCCCGAGCCTATCGATTACCAACAATAGCGGTGAGGTTGCCGCCCCAGTCCATGTTTCAGCCCTCTTGGATGTAACAGGTTACGAGCAAGTTCGATCCTTAGAAATCGATCGCATTTCCGCTTCCCAATCATATGACTGGCTCGACCAGAATTTGGAACTTGAATTTCGTTTACGAGAGCGCGTTGGAGTGCCAATGCTGGAAGACAACGTGCCGGTAATCAAGCCACTCTGGATCGACTTCACAAGCTCTAAGCTGGGTGAGCTTGGAAAGTTTCCAATTGAATTCACGGTCACTGCTGACGGGATCCCGGACGAAACTGGTGTTCTATTAGTGGAAATCGACACGGAAGTGTTATCGGCAGTTCAATCTATCGATGCCGAGTCAACAGTTTCCTTTGATCTTGAGAATAGTAAGTCTGCTCCAGCACTAGATGAAACTAATACAAGTCTCTCTAGGTCTATCCAGTTCTTCGCCGGTACGGCTGATGAGTTCATCACTGCACTCCGTTCTGGCGGGGCCGCATTATCAGTCGAATTGGTCGAATACGAGTTGACTGAGTTTGTGTCCGACGACGACCAATGGTTTGAGTTTTTCGATGAATATGGTCTGCGCTACATTTTTGTGGACAGGGATAAGGACCTTACGCTGGATGAGTTCTACTCTGATCTCGGGATAGCCGATGTTGAAGGTGATACTGATTGGCATCTTATAACCCCGAGCTCCCGAACTCCTTATGTGCCCCTCAATAGAATTCTGAACTTCTCGGAAGACGCTGGTATCCTTACCCAATCAGGTGACATCCTGTTCGGCAATAAGTAAGGCGCCGTGGGCTGAACACGAACGGGCTTCAGTCCTTGGAGCTTTTAAATTTCGCGTTTGCGGCGAATATCAGCAATGGGGTTTGCAGCTGCAGCACTCGACGTTTCTGTCCAAAGTCTGCATAGGTGAAGGATTTTCGATGCGGGCCGTAGTGCAACGTTTTCTTGTGGTGCTTCGTCGGCCCGCGTTGGAAATCCTCCCAAGGTGGAAGCCGCGGTGGTCAGGCGCTGTCTATGGGGAAAGTGGGCTGAGTTTTCCAGCGACGGCGGGGCGTGGCCGACGGCTCGAAGGATTTCGCCGGCCTCCAAAGGCGTCTTGATCTGCCAAAGTGATGATGTTCGGTCTCGGGTGGCGCATTTCATCGGCTGCTCGCGGTCGAGGCACCGCGTAAGGCAAGGCTGAGCCAGTCCGGAACGGGCGTGAGAACCGGAGTGGTGTTTGTTGCAGTGACGGGCGTTTCGTCATGCGGCCTGCTCCCGTGGTGGGGCGCGCGACATCGGTTTCTGGCCGCGGCGGAAGATCTCGACGATGCGCATTGGGCCACCGCAGCATGGGCACGGCTCGCGCAGGGTGAGCGGGGCCGGCTCGGCTGGTTCATGTGCTTCCAGTTCGGTCGGCTCCTGACCGAGCAGGTCGCGGATACGGGTGATGGTGGCCTTGCGTGTCGCGCCAGCCAGCAGGCCGTAGTGCCGGATGCGGTGGAAGCCGTCGGGGAGGACGTGCATCAGGAAGCGGCGGATGAACTCCGTCGTGGCCAGGCGCATGACCTTCTGTCTGTCGCCGGACTTTATGCGGTAGTCCTTCCAGCGGAACGCGACGGTCTCGGCGTCGGCGCTGATCAGGCGATGGTTCGAGATCGCGACGCGGTGGGTATATCGGCTCAGGTAGGCCAACACCGCCTCGGGGCCGCCAAAGGGCGGTTTGGCGTAGACGACCCATTCGGATTTGCGGAATGGCTTGAGCCAGGCGGCAAAGGCATCCGCATGTACCAGCCGTTCGAGATCGCCGTAGAAGGCCAGTTCCCCGGCGCGATGCAGGGCGAGCAGCCCGTCGAGGAACAAGCGCCGGAAGAGGCGCGACAACACCCGCACGTGCAGGAAGAACCCCGGTTTGCAGGCGACCCACCGGGTGCCGTCCGAAGAGAGCCCTCCGCCCGGCACGATCATGTGGATGTGAGGGTGATGCGTCAGCGCCGACCCCCAGGTGTGCAGCACACTGGTCATCCCGATCCGTGCCCCGAGCCGCTTGGGATCGGCCGCGATGGTCATCACCGTTTCCGCGGACGCCCTGAACAGCAGGCCATAGATCGCCCTTTTGTTCCAGAAGGCGATCTGCGCGATCTCGGCTGGCAGGGTGAAGACCACGTGGAAATACTCCACGGGCAGAAGGTCCTCGGCGCGGGTGGCCATCCAGTCCCGCGCCGCCGGCCCCTGACACTTCGGGCAGTGTCGGTTCTTGCAGGAATTGTAGGCGATGTGGTGGTGGCCACACTTGGCGCATCCCGCCACATGCCCGCCGAGCGCCTCTGTTCGGCAGGCTTCTATCGCTGACATCACCTTGAGCTGGGTCAGGCTGACATGCCCGGCATTCGCCTGCCGCCACGCAGGGGCATGGGCACGAAAGATGTCGGCGATCTCCAGCTTTGGCCGGGGCACCCCGGCGCCTGGTTACTCCAGACTTCGCTTCACCGTCTGATCCTGCAGCTTGGCCAGCATCTCGTAGGGGCTGACCGTGTCGCGGATCGTCTTTGTGGCGACATGGGTGTATTGCGCTGTCGTCGTGAGCTTGGCATGGCCGAGAAGGACCTGGATCACCCGCACATCCGTATTGGCCTCCAGCAGATGGGTCGCAAAGCTGTGCCTGAGCGTGTGCAGCGTCGCCGGTTTGCTGATCCCGGCCATGTGCTTGGCCGAGGTGAACGCTCGGTTCAACTGCCGAGGCGAGATCGGATTGATCTTCGGCTTGCCCGGGAACAGCCAGCCCTCGGGCCGAGCCTCATGCCACCAAGCACGCAGCAAGTTTAATAAGCCGGGGGACAGCATCACCTTGCGGTCCTTCCGTCCCTTGCCCTGCTCGACATGGATCAGCATCCGGTCGCTGTCAATGTCGCCGATCTTGAGATTGCAGACCTCGGCGGCCCGGAGCCCCGCACCGTAAGAGATGCTGAGCGCCGCGCGATACTTCAGGCCGGGCCCGGGTGCCGCCATCAGGATGTCGGACACCTCCTCGACGCTGAACACCACGGGCAACTTCCGCGGCTGCGTGCGGAACTGCATGTAGCGCTTCATGTCCTCGCGCCCGCAGGTCATCCCGAAGAAGAACCGCAGCGCCACGATCCGCACGTTGAACGTGCTGGCCGTGACCCCGGCGTCGGTCATGTGCAGCTGGTAGGCGCGCAACTCCTCCGGGGTGGCGGTATCCGGCGAATGCCCAAGGAACCGGGCGAAATCCTTGATGGCACGGATGTGGGACTTCTGCGCCTTCTCGCCCATCCCCCGGATGCGCATGTCTTCGATCATCCGCGCCCGCAGCGGTGAAATCCTCTCGTCGGTCATGGGAACCTCCTGTCTGTCGATTGAGAGGCCTCAATCGTCAGGCAGCTGCCCACATTCCCAAATGCACAGGATGGCGATCAGTCCGGAACGCCTGCCACGGGCGCCATTGCCGCGTGAGCGGCTTCGTCCTAGGGCCGATCTTGCGTAAGCGCCCCGTTTGATAGCACTGAAAAACACCTTCATTGAATCGGCATCGGTCGCAGTATGTCGTCGGTGTCAAGGCTAAGCACGCTGCGCCAGAGCCTGGTCTTGAACACGTGACATGCTTTCGTGCCGGGGCCGTCTTCGCGGATCTCGTTCAGTAATCCCGACCATCCGAGCGGCCGTAGCACACAAGAAGAGAACGCGGCCATTTCTCGCCAGCCCGCGGTGTGCCAGTCTTGTGACTCACCGTAGAAGGTTTTGAACAGGGCAGCCTCGGTAGTGCCATGATCGGCCTCCACGTTTATCACGTTTAACCAGACGTCCCATTTTCCAAAAGGGCGGTCGTGGAAGCGTGCATATGAAGCGTGATCGACCTGGAGCACAAAGTATGGAATCAGTTCGGCAAACAAGCGGCCAGGGGCTTGAGCGAGATCTGTTCCACGCTTGGTCAGTCGAAACTCACCCTTGAAGTGACGCCCCAGGCGCAGGGAAATAAGAAGGAAATGAAGAATCTCGAGCGGTGGAAAATCATATTCATTGATCACCTTGTTGTAGCGAAGCATCTCCTCTGCATTCTTCCCGGGCCAGTCGAAATGCTCGACGGCCCAATGGACGAAGGCGCGCTTGAACGCCTTCGTTTTGGTCAGACCGATTGATCCGTGTTCCTGCGTATATTGCAGGGTCAGCAGAGCGCCCTGAAGCAAGGGAGAATGCGCAAGGTCGGGATGGTTATCGGGAATAGTGCGGAATTTGATCATGCCGGGATGCTGCCATAGACCGCGCTGTTATTCCATTATGTCCACACGGGGTGGTCACACCACCCTTTAGGCATCACACCTGCAGCGAATGCCGGAGTGACGGGCTGCGCCGCAGCAAGTCGGCTTATCACTGAAAGGTAACTCAGGGCTGGTTTCCCTTGCGTGGCCAATATGTTGCGCGGTGGCTGAACGCCGCCACCGCACGTTCCTTTTCAGGAACTTTATGGTATTGATGGGCGGCGCACCCAAGGATAAGGATCTTCAGATCTCAAGGTCCTCAATAGACTTGCCAGCTTTCAACGCTTCGTGAACCCAAGCCGGTTTACGCCCGCGGCCAGTCCATGTCTGGGATGCGTCATTTGGATTGGCGTATTTGGCGGGTGCCTTTGTGCCGGACTTTCGGCCCTTGGCGCCATGAAGTGCAATCACATCTTCGAAGGACACACCGTGTTTGTCTGCGATGGCCAGCATTTCGGAATAGGCGTTTTGCTTGGCCTCTTTCTCCACCTCCACTTTGCGGGATTCAATTTCTTTAGCGAGCGCATCCAGTTCAGCTGCATTCAGGCCGTTTATATCTATTGTCATGTTTCACCTGTGTTCTTTATTGCACCCGGTCAAAGCAGATATCGCGTTCAGAGGCAAGTGCTTGGATGTAGCCGGGCATAAATGAAAAGAGCCATAACCGTTGTGAACAGCTATTTATTTCGGCCTGGTAGGCTTCAGTCGCGGAAAAGTGTTAACCGAGATCAGGGGAATCTTCGATTATCGTTACCTGCATCTTAGCATAATTATTGCGTCGTGCGGTGGTGAATTTTGATTTGGTATCACTAGCAGAGAAACCGGGTATGCTTCATGAAAACTGGTTCGGCTGCCAAGAGGAAAACCGGCTTGCGATGTGCAATCTGGAGCTGGAACCAAGTCTGCGGACGCCCGGGACCTGACTTCATGGCCGACCGGTAGAGCACTTATTGGCGTGACATTCTGTGAGCAAGAGGTTTGGCGGTGTCCTGATGGCAGGGTAATTGCAGGACCGTCGTATTTCCGTAATGTGCGCGCGGCATCTGGAACCTGTACTCCAGCCTCGTCTGTGTCCAGAAGATCCGGGATGTCCGGTGCAGGCGTGGGGAAATCCGCGCTTTGAGGGCTGAATGACTGTCGGGGTAGCGGTTCTTTCCCCGAACTGCCAATGCCCAATCCAAAGGTGGCCGAACCACCGAAAAAAGAGCGGTGCGCATTGCCATGCGCAAATACTCTGACAAGAGGCATTGAGGGGGCTTTGCCCCCACGCGCCCGCAACCGGAAACCGACGGGACCGTGTCCTCGGCTGCGCCTGCGGGCCGCACCACTCCCATCGGTTTCCAATTGCAGTTGCTACCCCCCACGCTTCGCCAGCGGGTCAGGTTTTAGAGACGGCGCCCTTGCAGGGCTCTGCTCAAAACCAGAGCCAAAGGGGACCTCCCGATGGCCATCACACAAAGGAGACGTTGGGTATGAACCTGTTTACAAAAGACCAATTTGAGAAACTGCTGCAGAATGGGGCAATTGCTGCACGGGAGAGGACAGGAGAGATTGCTGAGGACATGTCGCGGCAGCCAGTGGTCAAGCTATTCACGCCCTGGGGCGCCGCAACGTGGTTAATCAGCGAGATTGATCCTGAAGACAGGAATCTCGCCTTCGGCCTGTGTGATCTGGGTATGGGCTGCCCGGAACTGGGCAGTATTTACATTCCGGAACTGGTGGCAGTCCGCGGTCCCTTTGGCTTGAGGATCGAACGCGACCTATACTGGACACCGTCAAAACCGCTTGTGGACTGCGCACGGGAGGCACGTCTTCACGGTGCCATCCAGGCGTAGACCGAACCTTGGCTTGCATGGGGTAAGGGCCCGTCCTTACCGTGCTGCCAATACCCTATGAACTTTGGGGCGTGCCGACTGGTTTAGGCCAGTCGGCACGCCCGCAGCAATGAATTTAAGAAATACTGGCGGCGCCAGGAGGACCCGAATTGGTCCGGTGCGCGCACATTCTGTTGAGGATTAAGCCCAATGTCTGAACTTGTGAATTCTCTGCGCCAAACCTGGCGCTCTGCTCAGCTGTATATTGGTTTCCACCGGGACCAGAAAGGCGCGCGGCGCGCAGCCCCGAAAGTGTGGTCGCCGAAGAATGCCAGTGCGAGTATTCACAACGATCCAAGCGAGCAGGAAGCCTTTGTGGTGGTCAGAAGCGCGGAAGGAGACACGGACCAGGACGTGCAAATCAAGCTGCGCCAAGACAAGATTGTCCTGCGCCGCGATTTCCCGGATGCCTGGAACGGGGTTCTTGTGACGGAAGAGTCAGTAACAGTCGCGGTGGCGGGCATTTCGATCCGGATCAGCCATGATGGATCTATCACCCGCGAAAGCAGCAGCGAGACCACCTGGGTGGAGGCCGACGGATCTGTGCTGAAGAAAACAGAGTTCGCGGAAGCCAGCATCTCTGCCGACGGAGTGGATCTGGCACGCCGCACTTCCGATAGCATCGCAGCTGTTGGCAAAGATGGTATCATCGCCAAAACGCGGTAGGGCGGGGAGTATCCCCGCAGCTTTGATATCTGCTCCAAAATGAGGGCAACTGGAAACAGCAGTTCCCGGCGCCAGAGCCTCAACCGGGAGGATCGCAGGCGGCTGCAGTCCCGGCCGGATTTGTTAACCGGAAGCCTGTTACAGTCAGAGCCACCCCGGCATGTGTCCAGGGCATCCCAAGGTTTGGAGGGGCACTTGACTGTACATGGCGCACTCTTTTTTCTGACCGTATCCTGGGCCTCAATCTTCGGGGTCTGTTCAGGGCTTTTTGCGGCCGTTTATTTCCTCTTTTTGTGCGGCGTAAGATCGGGCGGTTTTTTCCGAAGTCTTGATCAGCTCTCAGTCTGGAGGCGAGGCTAACAAGTTCAGAAACCGCCGCTCTAATTGTTCATCGCCGGGGGCGGGTACTAGACAGGCCGCCTGTATGTCGCATTCAGCGCCATCCTTCAGAAGCTCGGATAGCTGCCTTTTGCGCCATGAAGGCTTCCCATTTGCCTGTCTCCAGCCGACATTGAACTGGAATATCTGAACCCCGCTTCCGCGATGCCCGTGCACTAATCACGGGTGGGTAGGCGGCGGTCCGGATCATTGCCCCAGCTGTGTCCAGTCTGTGCTCATAGGTGGTGCCTGAGCCGCCAGAGAGTCTTCAGTGATCCGCGCTGTTCCGGAGTCAAATATCCTTTTCATCTGGTCACCGTAGAAAGTCCGAGTAATTGTCGCGCGGTTCCCGGCATATCCATGATAAGCAGACTTGCCCGATGCCAGCGGCAGGCCAGCCCAGATGCGCGCCAGGTTGTCCATGAACGCGGCTCGTGAAATCCGGCCAGCCGCAAATTTCTGATACCCGGCGTCAGA
The DNA here is from genome assembly GCF_056158685.1 of Leisingera sp. ABM4_103. Taxonomy (NCBI): domain Bacteria; kingdom Pseudomonadati; phylum Pseudomonadota; class Alphaproteobacteria; order Rhodobacterales; family Roseobacteraceae; genus Leisingera; species Leisingera sp. ABM4_103. Next base: position 202,124 of record NZ_JBSWTU010000007.1, read on the forward strand.
GATCAGGAGAGCTGCCATCCGGTTTTGTGTCGCACGGCTGAAGCGGGCTCCGTCAGGCAAGCCGAGACGCTTCTGCAGATTAAGCAAGGTTGAAGGTATGATCTGGAAGTTTCCGATGGCATGGGGCTGGCCCGGCGTGCGGTCGATCCAGGTATAGATTTCCGCAAGGGTCATCTGCGAGGGTTTCTTGCCTGGCCTCACCTTGGCGCCGTGGTGGATTGCGTCATAGCGGCCGCCGGGAGCTTCAGCAAAGGCGATGAGGGCAAACAGCTTTTCGACACTGGAGCCGGAAGGCAGACGGAAGGAGGCCGGGGCAGGGGGCTGCTTCCCCGGCCGCGAGCGCTCAAAGGCATCGAGGGCAACCCACTCACTTTTCCGCGCGGCGAAGTTCCAGCCGCCGGGGTATGAAGCCGGAGCCGAGGCCAGGCTTTCGCGGATTTCGGTGGTCTCTTTCAGGTCGAAGCTGCCGGAGCTGGACCAGTCGCCCGCGGGTGCCGCCACAGGAGCCAGAAGCGCGACCAGAAAGACCGTAAGGGCAGCCCTCGCCCTCTGGCCGCGGCGGGAAATTGAGGCGCTAAGCACCGCTCCACAGCCGGGCTCTTGGCTCAGCCCTCTCGAAGGGATCGGGCCCGCAACGCCCAATTCGGCCCCTTGGACCTCATGGAAGGTCCACTCGGCACGCAGCAAGCTGCCGGAGCGCGTTTTCATATGTCCGGTCACATGACCCAGTATTCCTATGAAAACAGCTCCGAAATGTGGATAGCCGAGCGGCTGGTTTTTCCTGAAGTCGCTGACCTCAGGAAAATTTCTAGCGTAGACAGGGGCAATATGCCAGCCCCTGCGGCTGTCCACACTTTCTCCTAAATTCTCCCGCCTGTTTAGCCAGCGGGGGTAATACAAAACATCGGTTTTTAGCTCTTCACCGCGCCGTGCAGGGGCGGTTAGAAAGGCGCTCGACAGGTCTTGCCCATGACAGAAGTCAGCCTTGGTCATTGGCGCCCACGCAAACTGCCTTCAAAATTCTGCGTCGCGGTCTGCATTTCCTGCCGTTCGCTGCACGTGCAGCAAGAACGACCTTGGGCAGTCGCACTGCGCAGGAAGCGGGCTTTGCAAAGTTGCTTGGACAGCCACCGGCTGCCGATTCTTCTGGGCACAACCAGGTCCGGGAGCAGGGCAGGAGGGCTTGGGAATTCGTTATCTATGGCTTCGGCTCGATGACGTGACTGGCAGCATTTACAGGATCGCTCGGGACGGTAGGCTAGTTCACGAGGATGTGCCGATAGACGGCCGTGACCGCCTGAGCGTCAACGGTCGGAAGTACAGCCGGGACAATTGGCGGCACTAGAAACCCGCAAAGTCATTTTCCCTCGGCCCTAAATTTGATAGAATTGTTTCATGAAAAAGAACAGCACCATCAAACAGTCAGCCTCCGGTTCGGTATGTAGCACTCGCTCCTTAAGTTCGGGCGGGACCAACGCGGTGCGGAAGGCAAAGACGGGACAGTTTGGCGGCAGACCCATCGGACTCGCCAAAGCGAAGAAATTTGCACTAGTTGAAGGCATAGTTCTAAGCGAGAAGACTTCTCGCGCAATTGAGCGCTTCCGGTCTCAGGGTCTGAACGGTGACGCCCTTCGCGACGCCCTCAACAGCGAACATTTCAAGAAAAAAGCATGATTAAACGGTACAATGCCGTTGAAGATCCTCTCTGCTATCCCGGTACTCAGGTTCTGAGGAACAAAGGCGGCTATCAGGATGCTGAGGCACTGGAGGAGTTCGAGGAAGCGATGTTTGAGATCCGTGCCCAAGAAGACCTTCCGCTGGGGGAGCTTGACTATGCTCATTATAGGGCAATACATCGCCATTTTTTTCAAGACGTGTACGACTGGGCCGGAGAGACTAGACAAATACGAACCTCGAAGGGAAACAGCCCGTTTTGCTATCCCGAGAACATTGAAGCCCAAATGAACCAGCTCCTTAGTCAATTGGCACAGGAGGGGCACCTTGGAGATTTTGTCGATCCGGATGCCTTTGCGGACCGGGCGGCGCACTACATCGCAGAGATAAACGCGGTGCATCCCTTTCGCGAAGGAAATGGCCGATGCCAGTTAGCCCTTCTTGTGATTTTGACTGAGAATGTGGGATTCACGCTGGACCAGGACAAGCTGGACCCCAAGGCTTGGATGGAAGCCATGATAGAAAGCTTTTCTGGCAGCAAAGACCCGCTTGCAGCTGAAATCCGTAAGCTGATCGAGTGAAGTCGGACACAGCTGTTGTCTACAGCGCGCATATAGGCTGATGTGTCAGATTTGACCCTCAGTTGGTTTTGGCACCAAGCCGCCTTTGTCACGTTTTTGACGCGCGCCAGTCTGTTGGGCTCATAGCGTTGCCTTTCTAGCTGAAGTAGTGTGGCATCGCTCTAACGCTGCTATTTCATCGGTGCCGATGGATGTTCAATGCTAGTCGAATGCACTATGACGTTCGCCGACTATTCGTTTCTTTTTTACTTTTGTGCGCAACACCAGTAGCCAACGCATGTTTTCGCCCCTCCTCAAAGGTGGCGATCTCCCAAAGCGCAGGATCGAGTGAACGAAAACGCTCTTCGTGAACGGAGGCCGCATCGTTGTCGCCTAGAGCGAAAAGGCAGTTGGCCAGCGTGGCGTGGATCCATTTCATATCACTGCGCTCAGCAGAGGCAGGGTCTACTAAGATGCGCTCAAGGTTGGCAACGACATTTTCGCGTGTCTTGCATGCGCTCATCCGGTCGAATAGCGCTTCGTCTGGATCAGATTGCAGCTCTCCTCGCATATCGTAGCAGGTAGCTAGGTTTTCACCGTTATAATAATCGCCTCGTACTTCAAACCCTCGACGATAATGACGGATCGCCATATCCAGCTGTTCGGGTTGTTTGGTCGCAAGCCAAAGCCGCTTAAACATTGCACCTGTGATTCCGCGTGTTTCTGGATCATTAGAATGCTCGGGATCGAGCGCAGAAATTATCTCGATGCCCTTGAATAGTGCGGAGATGTTATCTGGTCGCGCTGCCTTGTAGGTAGCTAACGCCAGTTGCTGCACGATGAAGGGATCGTTAGGCTTGAGCTTATTTGCTGCATGGAAAGCCGCTGCAGCTCCTACGTGATCGCTTTCCTCCGTTAGCTTCTCGGCTTGGTGGATCAGATCCGCTAGTCGCTTTTGGTCAGCTTCCATCTCGTCGACCAACTCGTCAAATTCTTCTTCAGTTAGCATTGGGCGACGCAATCGCGGAAGAAAAGTGTAAACGGGGCTGTCGGGTTTACCTGAGGCTAGCGCTGCTTCGATGAGTATCCGAAGCTCACGAGCGGCACGGCCAGCTTCTCGCGAACCAATATCTTCTCCAAGGTGGCGGTACTGGAAAGTGCTTATGTGGTCGAGGTCAAAATAGAGGCGGCCGGCATCCTCTTTCATAACAATAGTTGAATTCGGGCAAAGCGCGTGTCGGACGCCGAGTTCGTAAATGGCATTGGGGTTTCCGGTTGAGATGTCCGCTACTACAAGGTCTGATCGCAGTAGCATTTCATACATTTCGAGGTCGATGACCCCCGAATGGGTAACTTCGTCGGCCCGTATGCAGCGGAGACCAGCGTCTTCCACTGCTGGGCGTATGATTGCCTCATATGTCGCATCTAGGTCGAGCGTACGACCGCTTTCGTAGTCAGTCTTCTTCCCAAATCCCATGACAACAAAACAAACTTTACGGTCGTCAGACATTTTCATTTAATTGGGCCTGTGTCGTTTGTCTTCACGTGCTGTTCTGATGGCTGGATGCCAAATGCCCGATCGATATGATCGCGCGCATCTATGCCGTAGATGCGCACAGTCACCGCTGCTGCTTGGACATACATCGAATTTTGGGCACGTACCGAAGTGGCAGCAGCACTTGCGTCTCGATAGGCCTCTATCGCATCTTTAAACTGGCCCAGTACAAGCAAGGCCTCGCCGCGTGTAGCTACTCCCCAAGGGCTGGGTGGAGCCAACTCTACATGCTCAAGTGCAAGGCGTGCTGCATCAAGCGCTGCCTGTGGGATTGGTTCATGGTCCGCGCTTGATGCTAGGTGCAAAAATGCGACGTTAATACCCTGATAATATGCTTGGGCGAAATTCCCGGACGCAATGGCTGCTGCACGGCTTTCAGTGTAAAGTAGCAGTGCCCGATCAAAATCCGCCTGACGACGCTCGAGCAGCCATCGCCGCTTCAGCCGCCCAGCGAGAACCCCACGCGGATCAAGTTGATCCCGGCCGTCAGCCCAAGTCTCGATAACCTTGAGGGCTGTTTGTGATCGACCGAGGCTTTCGAGAGCGAGAGACAAGGTGACGACGGCATTGTCGTCAAGTTCAGCAACTCTGGGCTCAAGTAGGTCGATAGCGTGTTGGAAATCCCGGCGCTCGACGGCAAGTCGTGCTGTATCGGTTACTGCATGCGGAGGTGCATCGCCGCGTAGTAACCGTCTCAGAATATCGTAAGCCAAATCATCACGCGTGGCCGGGCGGACAATCTCGAGGTGGTTCCCTGGGATCGCTGCCTGCTGGCTGATTGGGAACGGATCGAGTGACGAGGTCGAAGGAACGAAGGCATCAACCTCGCCAGCAACTGTAGTAAACGCAAACGGACTTTTGTCTCCGAATTCCCGTGTCCAATCAGAGCGAAGCTGGGAGATAAACTCTCCCCCGCTATCCATGTCGCGAAGCTGAAATTTGAGAAGTCGTGCGAGGCCTGCCTTAACTAGACCCGCGCTCGGTGTCCCAAAGAGGACAAGGTGTGACAGGCGACTGTCAAAACGCGCTGAATCTAGTACTGCGCGCTGTGCGACAAGGCCACCCATGCTGTGGGCAACTAGTGCAATGCAATCATATCCTGCTAGTTCCCGCGAACTCAGTTTGGTCGCAAGGCTGCGAGCGCATAGCCGGACGCCAGGATCTGCTTCCCACAACGGAAAGTCTAGCGACAGCCGTGACGGATATCCAATGCTGAACACATCCCAATCAGAAAAATCAGGGTCATCTAGGAACAATCTGGAGAAGTCTGTCCACGTTCCGTTGGCCGTGCCCGAAAAACCGTGCAAGAAGATTAGGGCCGTTCGGCTGCTATTGTTGCGCAGCTCCAGTATACTCGGATTGGGTATCGAGTTACCTTTTTGCGAGAACCTGCTCAGCAGTCGCCTCAGCCTTATCATCGGGGGTGGTCCACGGTAAGAACCTCGATGACTTTGAGCCCTTCGGCCCCGGCATGTTCAGCCAGATCAGCAGTAAAGTCGTCTTTTCCACGCGCAGTGCCATTCCAAACTACAATGGCGAATTTCTCTCGGGCTTTTGCCCCAGCTACGCGTGATACGATCTCATGATTGGCTTCTAGGAATGCGTTCTCGTCTGTTCTTTCATAACCAAGCTCGACGAGATCTGACTGTGCGCGAGCGCGAGCGATCACTTTGTCGAAACGTGACCCCCAGTCGCCTGGACGGTCGGTGACTGAAACTTCACGAAATACGGCCACCGGAAACGGCAGAATGATTGTGGCGGGTATGCCTAGCGTTTCGCAAGCCTCGAGTGCCAAAATATCGGAGCCACAGGCGGCTGCACACACAAGTCGGGCAATTTTTCGCTCCGTCAACACTGCCGCAATCGCCTCTCCTACCGCAGATGCACGGTGTAGCGGAAAACTCGGTGTTTCACGACCGGCAGTGTCGATCCGGCGGCCGGCGAGACAGGCAATCGCTGTCATAGTCATTTAATCTCCGGTGCCAGCTTCGACCAAGGTACCATCTTTATTCCGTTCTTCTTCAGCCAGCTCGGCTGGCGCCCGGTAAAGCGGTTGCCTGCGTGAACGGCGACCACCTTTTTCCCCAACTCGAGGCTCTTTGATACTTCCCAACCTACCCAACGACTTTCTGCGGTTTTATCTGAGACATAAACAACCGTCACCGATGAGCGATTGATCCGTTCGGTAATCTTCTGGCGAATGTACTCGGCGCGTTCGCTGTTATAGGGGGCACGCACCGAGTGGTCATTGAACTCAATGTCGCTGTTCTCGTTTTTTGCCTGGGCGCGCAACAGATTGACCTCGTTAATGTCTTCCGTTGCAAAACTTATAAAGACGTTCCGCTTCCCGCTGGTAAGAGCTTCGCGCGCCTTTTGCTCCAAGGCGCTAATGTTACCCAATTGGTTCCAGCCACCGCCTCCGCTACCGCCCATGTTACGCCTCCCGAAAGTTAAATTCATTGCAAGCGATACATGCGCCGCATGCCTCGTCATTGCCAAGGTGACAGGAATAAGTTCCGACGATACCTTTCTCCTGCGCCAGTGCAACGACGTCAATTTTATGGAACTTTGCAAGTGGAGCGATCACGCGAATCTGTCTCCCCATGCTTCCAGAAAGCAATGCTTCTGCTTCGACTAGGAAGGCGCTGGTCTGGTCGGGAAAGAGGCTGGCATCTTCGTGCAGTAAGCCAATGGAAACGGCATCAGCTCCACGCTGTATTGCGTAAGAGGACGCCAACAGAAGAAATAATAGGTTGCGCCCAGGGGTGAAAGCATCCTCTAACACCCGCAAAGATGGATCGGTCAAACCTGAGCGGACCAAGCTCCCAAAACCACCAAGTTCAGCCACCTTTGGATCTGGCAATCCCAGTCGGGCGAGAACTGCACGACAAGCGGCAAGCTCCTTCTCCTTTGATCGTTGTCCATAGTCGACGAATAATGGGTATTGTTCCAGACCTTCCTCTCGGGCAAGTACGGCAACTAGCGTGGAATCCAGGCCTCCTGATACCAGTGTGACGATGCTCATTGCACGTACCTCTTTTGTTGCTTGGCGATGCGCATTACAATCCAGATTGCCCAATCGAGTATACCCACCGGACATTTCAGGTCTTCCGCGTGAACGCGCAGGGTGTCCTCAAGCGGTAGATAGTGCTTGAGTGAACTTACTGCGCTGCCTCCCTTTGAATGAAGGCCGGTCAGCGACATATAATCGAGAACGTGCCGATCGATTATCGCCAGGTCATAGGTGAGCGCGACATTGCGCAAGAACATGCTTGCTTGTTTTGGGCCAATGCCGTGTGCGTTGTCCACGAGCCATCTACGCGCCTGGTTAGCTGTTGCGAACCCTGTAAGTAGCGTCGAGAGACTATCCGCGTTGTTCAATACACTGGAATGAATACGCTCGAGTTGGACAGCTCTGACAAATGGAAAACGGTAGAGCCGTTCGCGGCCATCTACCTTCAAGGGCGTACGCAGTATGTTGTGGACCGTGTTTCCGACATCACCACAGTGATGACTGCGATACAGTATACCTGATTTATCGATCGCGTCTGCTGCGGCGGTCGCTAAAGCATAAGGCACCTGACTACTTAACACACAGGCCGACAATTCCCACCACAACGCACGTTCGTCTGCAGTATTCCTAAGTTGTGAGACTCGGTTTTCGATATCGGGACAGATGCTCGCCACTGCGGACTGCAATTGTCGGCCTTCATCGCTCATGCCTTAAATACCTCCGGGTTCAGACGAAGAAGCATCTCGGTAGCTGCCTTGCCTAGCCGACTAGTCACGAAGCTCTCTATTCGATCTTCTCTCGCCATTTCCCGTAACCTCACATTGAAGCGCATGAAATAGTCGATGTTGTGGAAGGCGACTTTTCCAGCGAAATCGACGTCTGGGTCGTCAAGCGCTTGGCTCGCAATCGCCAAGTCCGCGAAACGCGTCTGGTCGGTGAATAGGTCAAAATGTTGGAAGTGGTTCAATCTGTCCGTTTCATGGTCAACAACGGTGCGACACCACTCGAGACCATCAAAGCAGTCAGCGCCAGCAGATGCCAATACTCCCACTGTCCATGGATTGCCGGTGCCGAGTAAGTGAATTGGTTGATAGACGGATAGCTGGTTGAGTTCACGGCGTACTTCCCGCATTGTGGCGACACGCTGGCTGATACCGGCGCCAAGTTCGCGCTCTGGAATTCCGATCATGGGTGGATTGAGCGCTTCGGCCACTAGTCGTGTAACCGTTGGTATCATCTCAGTTTTGTACCCCCCGGATTTCAAGCGTGGCACGTGGATGACCGGCAACACCGAAGCATCCGTCAGCGCTTGATCGCGCCTGGTGTTTTCGATGATGTTCTCGGCCAAGCGCGAAGGTCTACTCGGGAGTTTAGTTTTAGTTTTGTCGAAGCAGAACGCCCAGTCGAACGGGACGGCACCAAGAACCTCTTCGAAATCACTCCTTGTCCAGCGCTTTGCTGTAAGCCTGCTCGCCTCATAATTCCCAGAATCCAGCAGTATGAACCCTCCGGTGTCTCTATACTCATAGAGTGCATTGATAAGCGCATCTGGTTTGCGCCGCTTGACCAAGTCCCAAGCAGAGACAAGTATTGTCGGTGCTCGCGCTAGCGCTAGCGCCTTGACGGCACCATGAGGAACGAGCTGTGTTTCAAACGACGAGACCGAAAGGAACACACTGGGAAGTGGAAGACGTCCGTTTGCAATATCAACAGGTCGCTTCGCGCGTTTGGTAGGCGGCAAATTTGCCGTCAAGCGGTCAAATAGCCGAGAAAAGGCGGCGTGATTCTTCTGCCCGTCCCAAGAGGAGAGATCAGTCGTAGCGTACCCACCAAATCCGTATGCTGGCTTACTTCCGTCGAGACTCACACAAATGATCGGCACTTTATATTCCTGGGCGAGCCGAACTTCGTCAATCACAGTATCTTTTGTTCGTGATGTTTCCGACCAAAGCACAAGAGCACATCTTGTGATTGAAAGTTCTTTGTGAATATCATCCACAAAGCGTTGTTTAACGAGCCTATCCCACCACACAACCCAGCATTGAGACAATAACTTGACCAAATCTTCGGTGCGGCCTTCGTCGTGGCGCCCGTAAATTATATAAATATCCGCCAAACTAATCTCCGTACCTATCCGCTGTCAGTAAAACGTCAGACAAAGGATGGGTGCAAGCTTAACCTTAGATTGTTTTTGGTCTCAAGGCAGCCCAGGCCACTTGGTAAAGAGCACTTGTGAAATCACTAGTCACAGTGACCTTCTGATGTAGGCTTTCAAGCTCTACAGATTGCGCTTCATCGAGCATGATAACTGACTGACCAGAAATAGAATGTGCTTCAACTTCAGCGATGCAATCGCGGGAAAGGCCATCGGCCAGCACCAACAATGCGACATGTCGTTTTTCATTGGGAGGCGTACGGACATGCGTGGCATCGATGCCCAACTCCTTCAGGCGGTGAAGCGCCTCTTCAAGCACGTATTTATGTCCTAATGTATCGGACGCTGCCAAAACTGCGACGGGGCCTTGCGGCTTACCTCCAACCGGTTCTGATATTGGATTGAGCCGCTCTGTCGGAAATTCGCGATGCTGCACATAGTTTGCTACTGCAAGCGAGGCCTGTTGCGCCGCTGTCGTCGCATCCTCGCCTGCAAGCCCCCAGTAATGCGCGAAGATCGCAGAAAACAAATCACCGGTGCCGATTTTGAACACACTTGAAGAGCGAAACGCTGGCACGAACGATGTCTGCTTGCCGCTTTCGACGACAATCGCTCCACGCACCCCTTGCTTGACTATGACGACTGAGGCATGGCCTGAGTTGACTAGGCCGTGTGCGGCATCATCAATGTTGGTTATGCCAGTTCCGCTGATGAGCTCCTGGGCATTTAGGACGAGCGCGATCTCGTCTGCATTTGAGCCATTCTCCCTAAAGTGGATAGGGCCGCGCCTGCCTTGGGGATCAAAGATTGCACGCCTTGCGCGCACCACGGCATCCCCCTCGACCAAGCCAAACCTTAATACCGTCTCCGCATCTACATGGAGCACGGATTCTTGCACTATGTCGCGTGGTTCTAGGTGAGGGAGGGAGAGGGGGTGGAAGTAAGCGAACGCTATCGGCGATTGCCGAAGCCTGAGTTCCAACGCGATTCCGCTGTCCCGATACGGCTCTAAGGCGTTCGACTGACCATCTTCGAAATAACTGTGAAGGGTTATTTGGTCACCAAGAGCGGCTAGCGCCTGGGCTGCGCGTCCACCTGAGCCGAGCAAGGTGTTCCACGCCGGGTGAAGGCAAATCTCTCGATAAAGTCCTCCAGCTATGTGCATTTGAACGCACCCCCCTGTCACTTGTAACCGAGCCGTTGATACACCTGTTCCTTATAGTACCAATTGTCCTTGGTCTCCATCTTCCAGTTGGCGAGAGCATGTGCCACAATTTTCGGAGAGAACGGAACAAAGATAGCTCCAATACCCTTGATAATAGGCGGGCATGTAGCCTCTTCCATGTCGCGCGATCCATTTAGATTGATGCCAATGATGCGGCACCGCTTCTCCAGAGCGACCTCCATCTCCCAGCGGACGTACTTGTGCTTGGATCTGGTGTCCTGTCCAATCAGGACAGCGAACGTACCGGCCAAATCGATCCGCTCACGGCACTTGCGCTTAATATACGCCTCGTTCTCCGAATTAATCTCTTGTGCAAGTTGGCAGTTCGCGAAATTGAAGTCGATGCGCTCGTGTTGCTTCCATGCAAGCATCAAGCGATAATAGCGGATATCAGTACTGCTGAACCCGACGAAAGTGCGTGGAAGCCCCATCTCGGCATCTCCCTGTAATAGATCACTTGTCACCGGATATATCTGGACCGCCAATTAATAGGAAGTCGCTGATGCTGCAGGTTTCTCAGACGCCACTCGCGACGTTTGAATGATGCGCTGCATTGCCTAGTGTCAGAGAAGCGCGCAAGCGGGCAAACGCGGTGTTGGAATTGGGCTGGACCCGTATACCGCACCCGCGAAGTATGTAATCTAGGCGTTCGTTTCTCAACACGCCTGTGCGACACTGTTTTAAACCTCTAACCGCTTAACAACCCGTCGACTTTACTGGCCACTTTGTCTGCAGCCTTGGCCAGGTGACTTGCATCGAGGTGCGCGTAACGCTCGGTGCTGGCCGGCGACCTGTGGCCGAGCAGCTTGCCGGTCATGTGCAGGGTTTCCCCTGACATAATGGCGTGGGAGGCGTAGGTGTGGCGGAGATCGTGCAACCGGATTCCGTCGGGCAAACCTGCCAAGTGTTTAAAGGTTTGCCAGGCGTGGTCGATGGATGTGCGATGCGGCTTTTTGGTACGCTGCGCGGGGAACACGTAACTGGACCGGCGCTGTTCGCGCAGCCGGTCAAGGTACTGGATTGCAGCATCGCTCAGATTGACCTCGCGCGGGCCTGTCTTGGTACGCCGGAGGGCGAGCTTGTCTTTCCGGACCTCATCCCACCTCAGCCGCAGGATCTCACCGGAGCGGCAGCCCGTCAGCAACATCAGCCAAATTGCGTCTGCAGCGTCCCGCTGTCTGGAGGTTGCGGAGTCCAGCACGGCCGCCAGCCGCCGGAGCTGGTCGCTGCTCAGCATGCGCCCGCACGCCAAGCGCCGGTTGAAACGCAATGGCGCTGCCGGATTGGGCAAGTCCGCCGGAAGATGGCCTGCTTCTTGGCCCCAATTCAGAATTGTCGTGAAGTGCCCAAGCGCCTGGTTGGCACCGCCTGGCCGCGAATGGGAATAGGCATAGAACCAATCGGCGATCTCGGGCGTTGTGATCCGCGCAATTTTACTCCGGCCAAAAGCGGGCAGAAGCTGTGTATCCAGATAGTACCTCAGCGAGGAAAGCGTGGAGGCGGCATAAACCCCGCGCTTGGCATCCAGGAAGGCAGTGCAGAGCGTCCCAAAGGCGAGCGTGTTGCGCTGGAGCGGGGCCGGGGCGCGTTGGCTGTTACCCATGTGCCCGTGGAAGGCTTCGCGTACCGCATCGAGATCCATGTCCTCAAAACGGCCTAGGGTGACGCGCCGGGTCTTGCCGGCGTCCCGTTTCCAGCAGACCCAGGACTTGGCGCCGCCCGGCTGGACACGCAGGGCCAGGCCTTCGCATTGCGCGTCATGCAGCACGTATTCCTTCTTGCGCGGCTTAAGGGACGACAGGATCAGCGGGGTGAGAAGGGTGACGGTCTTCATGCGCCCGCCCCCCGGTTCTGGCTCGTGCGCCTCCATGCGACCAGCCCGTTCCGGAAGGTGGCAGGGTCGATCCCGTTTTCAGCACAGAAGGCGTCGATGGAGAGGGACGATCTGCAGAAGCGCTGGTAAAGAGAGCGGCTGGCTCCGCGGCCCGAGGCCGGAGCCTTGACGATCTTTTCCAGATGGGTGCCAACGCGCTGGCTCGCGGCCTTGATGGTGCGGTCTTCGAGATGGGCGTAACCTTCGGTTGTTGCGAGATCGGAATGGCCCAGCAGCCCGCCGATCACGCGCAGATCCAGCCCGGAATTGATGCCAACTGAGGCAAAGCTGTGGCGCAGATCATGCAGGCGGACCCCGCTGAGTTTTGCGCTTTGCCGGAGTTTGCGCCAGACCCTGTCAATCCGGTGGTCTGGCATTGGGTCCTTGCCCTCGCCGAACACGTACAGGTTGCTGCGCGGAAAGGAGGCCAGGACCCGTTTTGCGGGACGCCCGAGCCAGATCGCGCGCGGTCCGGACTTGGCATCGGGCAGAGCACAGCGCGGGCCGTCGATCATGTCCCACCGCAACGCAAGCGCTTCCCCCTTGCGGCAGCCGGTGAGGGCGAGAAAGCGGAAGCAGCCTGCCTCACGAGGGTGGGTTTGCTCTAGCCGCCGCAATGCAGCTCCCAGACGCGCCCATTGTGCCTCGGAGAGATAGGTAGCCTTGAAGCTTGTCTTGCGGCGCCTCAACCCCTTGCAGGGATTGCTGCCGGGCGGCTGCAGGCCAAGCAGTTCCGCGTGCCGCATCATGCCGGACAGAACGGCAAGTGCGCGGTTCCCGCTGGCGGCACTGCCGGGCAGACCGTCTTTCCAGGAAACCAAATCTGCCCGGGTCACCTGATTGAGCCGTTTGCTGCCCAGATAGGGGATAATGAGGTGTTCGACGTCGTGTGCATGGGCGCGATGCGTGGCCGGTTTCCAGCTTGGGGCGAGATCCTTGAGGTAGCGGCGGCTGAAGGCGGCCACCGTCGGGGCGGCGTCCGGAGCTGCCCCTTTTGCTACGCCGTCGAGCAGCGTGCGGGCCAGCTCGCGGGCCTGGGGCAGGGGGATCGCATCGGACCGCCCGAGTGTCTGCTTCCGGGTCCTGCCATCGGCACGCCACTGCACGATCCAAGAGCTATTGGTGCCGCGCTGCCGGAGGCCCAGCTTGGGGACCTCAGTGTCACAATGAACGGTCTCTGACCGTTGGGAAGCGGGACGGGTATTGGCGGGATTCAGAGCGGATTTACGCATGGCTGTCTTCCTTCTCTGCTTCAGGAAAAATTCCACGCAGTTTCCCGGGAAGCGGCCAGGAAAAGCGGGGAAGCAGCATAATTCAGGAAGGAAAACCGCCGACGCGGCCCGTTCCGCAGGCGGGAAAGCCAGTCAGTTGAATGGCTTACCGGGTGCCTTGGAACGCCGGTTTCGGCCCGAGGGCCTCAGATTTGTTCCACACCTCACGCAGCAAAGCTGCAATCAGCGCAAGGCGCTGATTTAATTGCCAAAATTGGCATTTTGTCAATTCAAGTGTGTCGGAACCTTGTGAAGCCATATTTTTAAGGGATCCAGAGGCCCCAAAATGGCCCGTGGCAGGGGTTGTGGCACGGCTGTGCCATGCCATGCCACGCGAATGGCACGGCATGGCAGCGCGGTACTGGCCGGGTACGGCCCGCTTCAGGAAGTTCATCATCGCTCAATCTCCGCCTCTGCTGCCGGCTCGTTTTCCATGCCGCCACGCTCCAGGTCGCGCAGGATCGCCGATTGAACCGTTGCCTCGTTTTCCCGCAGTTTCTCGATCTCGGAGTCTTCAAGCAACTGCAGTTTTGATTGAACCTCGCCGGTGGCCTGGGAGGCCAAAGCAAGGAGTGTCTGCTGATCCTCATTGCCCTCACTCATCAGCGAGGCAATCAGGATGCGGGTCATTTTCAGCTCCAGTGTCGCGGTATAGGAGAGGTTCCGGAGCGCTTCGGTCTGGCGCTCCATCGCAGCCTCCAGGGACGCCAAACGGGCGTCCAGCGGTGCCTGTTCAGGGGCTTCTGCCTGCCCGCTTTTCTGCCCTTCCAGAAGGGCAGTAATCGCATCATCCAATGCCTTGGGACGGTTCTCTCCTGCGCCGTCGATCAGCTGCCGGGCCACAGGGCCGAGCACGATACGGACGTTCTGAGGTGTCTCGCTCATCGTTCAATGTCCTTGTCCCGCTGCAGGACGATTTCAGCCTGCTTTTCAACTTCTTTAAGTTTCTCATCGAAGAGGCCGGGCAGGGCAGGGGTGTCCGGCTCGATCTCTTTGGCCTCTTTTTCCTTCACCGCCTCAGGCTTCTCCGGTGGTTCCTCGCGGGTTTGTTCTTCTTCCGGCTGGCGGGCGCGGGCGCCAGCGAGGCGGCCGTCCAGCCAGGCATCGAGCGCGGTCTGGCGGATCCCGGTTTCATTCTCGATGGTCTTGGACAGCCGGTCCGGATCTTCGGTCAGCAGCATCGCCTCATCCCGCGCCCGGCTGATCTCCACGTAGAAACTCTTTTGGGTCGCCAGCCGTTCGGTGGAGCGCATCGCTACAATCACCCTGTCAACGGACTCGCCCTGAACGGCATGAGCGGTGGCTGCGTAGTCGTGTTCCAGGCCGCGGGCGGCGAGGCTGTCGGCCGGAATTATGATGCGCGATCCTTCCTGCGTTTCGGCCTCAATTACTTCCTCCTTTGTTGATTTGATTTCAGCCCGCAAACCGTTTTTGATGCCGCTTTCCGGGTCTGTGATCCGAAACCGCACCTGGTCGCCTTCAGCATAGCCTCTGGCCTCGCGCTCATAGGCTACCAGCGCCTTTCCAAGCTCCCGTTGATTGAACTTCGCAGCCAAGGGCAGGGTGGTCCGGACACCGGTTTCCTCATGCTCAACGGTCAACTTATTGCCCCTGTGATCAGCTTCCCGAACCACATAGAGACCGTTCTTCTTGAGGCCGTACTCTTTGCTTGTCGCCACTGACATGACGACATCTCCTGGGGCGTAGCTGCGGGCGTCGGCAAGCATTGCCTCGGTGAGCTGGCGGTTCAGCAGTCCGTTCACCTTGACCTCATCGGAGGCAATGCCGCCTTCCTGCCGGAGACCATCGCGCACAGCCTCATTGATTTCTGCGCGTGCTGCATTGGTGAGGGCGAGGATCCGGGTTCCCTGCCGCACCGCCGGGTTGAGAGCAAGGAACCTTTCTGCGGCCTCTTGCCGGGGGTCATCGACCTTCAGAACGTTGTCTTCCATTCGGTTGAAGGCTGCCGTGATTTCGCCCCGGATGGAGTGATAAACCGCAGCTTTTAGATCATCGTCCCGTTGGCGGCGGATCTCATCCATGACCGCCGTTCGCATCCCGGCTTTCTGCATTTGGGCGAATGGCTGACCGGCGGCAACCGCATCGAGCTGCTGCGTGTCGCCCACGAAGACGACCCTCGGTGCGCCGGTGCGCTCCGCGTAATCCATGAAGCTGCGCATGTCCTGGGCGGACACCATTGAGGCTTCATCGACCACAAGGATGGTCCTGCTGTTGTCCACGTCCTGCGGATGATGCCGCTCAGCGGTAGTGACCTTGGCAAGGGTTTCCGCACCGCCAAGGACGCTGGCTAGTTCCTGCACGGCCTGGTGGCTTGGAGCAAAGCCCTTGACCTCGTAACCGCTTTGTCCGGCGTAGTGAGCCATCCGCTCCATCATGAAGGTTTTTCCTGAACCTGCGTAGCCCTGGATCCCGACATACCTGCCTGAACCGGTCAGTGAGGTTTCAATGGAAGCGCGCTGACCGGCGGTCAGAGAATTAGTTTCAGTCAGCTTTTTGGTGAGTGTGCTTTCCCCAGTCCTGCGGGAAGTGCCTTGCAGCTCCAACCCCTCAGATTTCTCTGATTTTCGCCAGGAAGCCAGGATGGAGCGTTCCAGTTCCACAGACGCCTTGTCTGTCAGGATCTGTCCATCCTCGCCGCTTTCGAAGAGACGGCCAGCTTTGATTTGCCGGTTGATCTCTGCGTCCACCGCCTTGAAGTCTGAACGGTAAGCGAAGTGCATTGCCGCCACCGTGAGATCTGCCCTGCTGTAGGCGGACTCCCGTTCGCTTATGTGCTCGACGGCGCGGTTTACGGCCTGCCTGGGGTCAGTCTCCACGCGTGTCACGGCTGCAGCGCTGAACAGCATGGCCTTGGCCTTCTCGAACATTCCGGACGGCTGGCCGGTTTCCCGAAGGGGGTCGATCGGGCGCTGCTGATCGAGTGGCACCACAGGCTGCGGGGCTGCGTGACCCACCCGGCCAAGGTCCAGTTGATCCCGGCCAAGACCGGCTGCGAGTGCGTCTGCGCGCCAGGTTTCCCGCAGCGCGTCCCGGTCCAGATTTTTGTGCTTGGCCGCGCGGGTGGCTAATGCCGCTTTGCTCGCTGTTGCCGGCGAAACATCCATTCCCTTATTGTCGAGGGCATTGAGAATTTCCTGCCGACGCTTGGAAAAGGTTTCGGTCACTTCCTGAGAAATACCGGAAATATTCACTTCTCCGAATTTCCCGCGTTCCGTGGCAATGCCTAGGTCTGCCATCCGGTTCTCAAAATCGGAGCGGTAGATTTCTGTAATTAGTTTTTGGTTTTTGTATATGGCTTCATTCCGAATTGCTGAATAGTCGCCATTTTCGTTTTTCACCATATTGGCGATGACGGCGTGGCTGTGCAAATTCGGATCAAGCGCGCGGGAGGTGTCGTGTCGGTAAATTCCGGCAATAATTCCTTCCCCGTTTTTCGTGACGATTTCCCCGTCTTGCTGGAAGCGCGTTTTAATAAACCGCTCTTCCACCACTGTCATAGCCGCGCGCACTGCGGCGTCATGGGCTTCAATTATGCGTTTGTCGCCAATCACCAGGGCGGCCACTGAAGCCGATTTGGACGCAGAAAAGGTAAGGTCGAGGCCAGGGCGGTGCTGGCGTTCGCCGTCCACATAGCGGCCCATCAGCTTGCCGTCCGGTGCTTCACCATCGAGCAGCTGTGCAAAGTGCCTGTCATCGACAAAGCCGCTCAGGCCGTTTTCGTCCGCGGCCTTGCCGAACCAGGTGGCCGCCCGTTCGCCCTCCTCTGTACCCGCTTTGTAATAGCCTTCTTCCTTGTAATAGCCGCTGGCAGCCGCCCCGGCCGAGACGTTTGAGATCGACATCATGTCACTTCACTCCCCGGATGGTGGTTTCCATCGCCAGCAGTGCGCTAGCGGCGGATTTTTTGGCTGGAGGCTCCTGCGGGTGTTCCGGCCGGTTGGGTGATTTCCTGTCCGGCTGGGCGCGGCCGACGGCGGGATGGGCACGAACAGAGAGGGGCAGGGCAGGGCTGACAATTTCGGCCGCCGCGTCTCCGTCCGCAGGCTTTTCTGCTACTTGAGCCGGATCCTCAGGCGCAGGCTCTTTCGCTGGCGCGGCGGCTGCAGTCTCCTGGTCAGCCTGTGCCGGCGTGGTGCCGGGGTAGGGGAGTGCGGCAGTTTCGCGGGCCTTGGCAGTGCCGTTGCCTGCGAAGCCTGCATAGGGGTCTGGCGGAGCAATCTCTTTCACATCGTGGCCGCGTACCCGGGCCGTGGCGAAATGCTGCCAGTACCAGTCCCGTTCCGAGATTTTGGCGGGTTCCTCAATTCCCACCGCGCCTTCGGGGCGCACGCGGTCCAAGAACCGAAAAAACTCAGCTTTCTGTTCTTCGGGTTTCAGGGCCGCGAACCCCTCTTCAGTAGTCTCGCCCTCCTCGATTTCCACATTCAAGGCGGCAACCTGCATTCCGCCCGCATCGAAGCCATTACCCTTGTATGGGACGAACTTCTCCGCAGTGGCCGTGGTCGGCACAGGCTCAAAACGCACCCTGGCGGTCGGGGCGTCATAGGCCGGGCGAAAGTAGGCCACGAACTGCGGCAATGACTGGATTTCCGCCGGGGTGACGATGGCGCGCTGAGTGCGGCGGCCGACAATGCCCACGCCGTCGCGGGTGTCATGCGCGCCCAGCGTGATGTTTTCCTGCTGCTCGATCACGTCCTCTTCGCCAAGAGACCGGGAGGAGCGCTGCGCGGTATTGTAATCGGGCGTGTTGAAGACAACCCGGTTGTTCAAAACGCCGGAAATCGTCTCTGCGGCCTTGCCGCCGTAGATGTCTTCCAACTGGGAAAACACCTGGTAGGCGACGACAAAGGCGCCGCCGAACTGCCGGATCTCCGCAAGGCTTTTGGGAAGGAAGGGCATCTTGTTGAGGGTTGGCACCTCATCGAGGAAGAACCAGACCTTGGGGTCGCGGCTTTCCTCGGTTGTCATTAGCGCGTTGGCCGCCACCTCAAAGACAGTCGAGATGATGTTGCGCGTCGCGGCCGACTTTTCCGCGTCTCCGGTCAGGAACACGAAGCCGGGCCGGTCATTCACAACCCAATCGCGGATCGAGAAAGGTTCGGCATCATCGCGCAGGTATTCCAGGAACCGCAGCTCGGTGATCATGTTGGCGCGGATCGAGCCGGAGGTTTTCGCAACATGCTCCCCGAAGAAATGAGCACCCGGTGTCGAGGCCACCAGCTTGCCCAGCTCCTCGGAAGGGATGTTCATGATAGCCTTGCGCAGATCTGCGTTGGTGGTCTTTCCGGCCTTTGCGAGCTCGCGGGCGGTGTACTGGAAGACCAGCCGGGCGGATTGGGTCCAGAAACTGTCCATGGAGCCTTGCTGATCCGGGATCATCACCTCCGCGATCTGCGCGAAGCCTTCCAGTGAAGCCACCTCATTGAAAGGCGACCAGCCCACGGAGCGTTCATCGAAGGGGTTGAGGATGATGTCTTTTACCGGGTCGTAGTGGTCGCGCAGCAAGCCGCCCATCTTGTCATAGATGATGGCCCTGCCGTCAGCGGCCCGGATGGTGTTCAGCAGCTCGTGCATGAGGTTCGACTTACCGGTGCCGACGGTGCCGGTGATGCCGATCTGCGCCTCTACGGCATTGGGCGGAAACTCGATCCCGGCCAGCGTGTAGCGGGGGCCTTTCTTGGTGTCCTTACCAAAGCGCTTCTCGTATTCGCGCCACTTCTGCTTTGACCAGGCTTTCAGTTCCTTGGCTGTGACCAGGCGCGCACCCCGGATATGTTCTTCCTCTTTCAGCGACCGGCCAACCATGGCGAAGACCGCGAAGGTGAAAGCGAACGCTGCGGCGGCTGGCAGCAGGGAGAAATAGAGGTAGCGCCAGGCATTGGCAGTGTAGTGGTTATAGGTCGCGCGCATGCCGCGGTCTGCATAGATCTGTCCAGCGGTACGCTTCACACGCCTGCCGTCGAGATCCATATAGTTGAGTTCGCGGAGTTCGGTGCCCCGCTGTTCAACGTTGAATTCCGCGATCCAGTAGATACCGGTGAGGCGCACCTTATCCATTTCGTAATTCTGAGCGACCAGGACCAGAAACGTGATGGTGAACGCCGCAGCAGCTACCGAGGTGCTGTACTTGAACACCTGAGTTGCCATGCGGGTCCAGTGTTGTGTCGTCTGGCCGCCTCTGACAAGCTGGGTATGTCCTTTGTTGCCCATGACGAATCCCTCGTTCCTTTTGCAACGCGAGCAGTCCGACAACAGCTCGGGACACCCGCGGCACTTCGCTAGTTGTTGTTTTCGAACGGCAATAGCCGGGGTGCCGCGGCCCGGATGTCTCCTGGGCCGCGCTGTTTTCATTCACTGAGAAAATCGCTGTAGTCAGCTGGGCGGATAGTAGGGGCTGGCTGGACTGAACCTCACGCCGTCTTCCTCGAAGAAACCAAGACGGCCGGCCGCCCACGCCCGATGAAACTCAGAACGCGCAGTCAGCCTGCGCAGGCAGCGGGGCATGATCCATCCGCCGTATCCAGCCAGATAGAACCATTGGCAGATGGTGTTCATGCCGCCTTCCTTTCTGTTCTTTTGAGTGTTTCGTCGTTTTCCAACAGCCCGCTTACGCTAAAAAAGTCTGCCTGCCTGACCTGAATTCCGCCGCTATGCGTGCGTCTGGCCGATGCAGTATTTCCGGCAGTCAGCGGTCTCCAATCCTTTGGCCAGCGCCAGTTCCCGGCTTTGCGCAGGGTCAAATCGCTCGTTCCTTTCATAGTCTCAGATGCACGGCAAATACCCGCGGTCCCGGCACCGCGGGATCCCGCCCATTGCGGGTGAAATTCAGAATGTTCGTGATACTTGGGAAACCCGGCGCATGCCTGGACATGCACACGCCCATGCGCCGCGCAGACTTTTCCGGCGGGGAGGTTACGGCGCTAATTTGGTGCTTTTTTTCAGCGTCAGATGCAGGACGCAGCGGCCGCGCCGCGCCGTGGCTAGCTTTCCGCCGCTGTTCTGTTTCCGCCGGTTGTGCTGAGTTCAGCCTTGCCGTCAGGGCCGACCATCCAGGTAGAAATGGTTTGATCCTCCGGGTTGAAGACCAGCATTGAACCGTCGCCGTATTCCAGGTGGTGCTTTTTGAGGATACCGGGCCAGAGGTTGATCTGACGTTCCTCGACAAAGCCGCTCGGTCTGGCATTGGACGGGACCAGAACGTGCTCCTGGCCGTCCACAATGTAAATACAATTGTACGCCGGAGCACCGCTGTTCACCCCTGGTTTTACCAGGTCATACCGAACTTGAAAAACCTGTCCCGCTTTCTTCCAGCTGCAAACGCCAGCGATCGTGACCAAGGATTTGTAACGTTCTATCGGCATGTGTCGTCCCCTGTTGGCGACGACTTCCTAGCAAGATGATTGTTTGACGAGAAGCCATGGCATCCCGTATTCGATGTGTGACACGAATATTAAATACGTGTCAATGGTAGATATTGGTTCGTTGTTGTTCTTCGAGCCACACTGCGTCCGTGTTGAACGTTACCTCTGTTAAACTTAGGTCCGGTTCCGTTGAGTTCAGCGGCGGGGCGGGTTTCTCCGTGGAGGCTGACGCGTAACGGCACCGAAACCCGTGTTCAGACAGCCGGCCGGATGGCAGGCACGCCAATCGAATGGAAAATACCGGGGCAGGGCGAAGCGGAGACGCGGCCGGCATCCGTACAAGCGATCGCGGTCTCGTCTGCGATCACATTCTAAGTTAGGCAGGAAGGGCTGGAGGAAGGCAACCGGCGAGATCTTCGGCTGCCATTTGCCATGCGGGTCGGCGCGCATTGGAAACAGCGAGTACGCAACCACCGAGCACTCGAAACCGAAAGCCCGAACCTGCCGATAGAGCCCGTACCCTGTCGGCCCGGCTTCATAGCAAACAGCCACGGTTGCCGCGCGTTTGGCGATCTTTCTCAGCAGGATGTGAACGGACACCAGTGCATTCTCAAAGGTGCTCCAGGACACGACCTCGCCGCCTGGGGCCCAATCTGCAACCGCTACTGCAAGCTTGTCCTTGGAAACGTCGATACCGACGTATGTCACCGAAAGTTCGTGAGTCACGCCAATTCTCCATCGCAAAAGGCGACATGTGCCGCCTTGCGATCAAGTTAATGGTAATGCCCACAGGTGACGTCGCTCCCAAGACATGCGGTCTTACATTTGAACCGCGCCATCACATTCTCGCGCTGTCGTGTTGGCCTGTGCGACCTTCGGTCCTGTTGTTCAAGCCCTCATGCGCGCGATGATCTGCGTGCGGTGCAAGGTCCCGGATCGGCTTGAAATAGCTGCGTAATTTTCCGTGATCGCGACGCGAGTTTCACCGAAAAAGTTGATCAGCCTTCCCAGAAAACGCCTTGCAGCTTTGGCGTTCCGCTGTGGCTGAACGAGAATGTCCAGAACGTCGCCGCTCGCATCGACCGCCCGCCAGAGCCAGTATGTCTTGCCGTTGATCGGAATAACGACCTCATCCATGTGCCATTTGTCGACCGCGACCGGTTTGTCGAGCCTGATGCAATCGGCGAAGTGGACCCCAAAACGGTTCACCTATTTCCGGATCGTTTCCCGGCTGACCGTGACACCCCGAGCGGCGAGAAGTTCCTCGACGTCTGCCGTGCTGGACGCGAAGCGGTGGTAGACCCAGACCGCATATACGACGACCTCACGAGGAAAACGGTAGCCTTTTCAAGCGCGGCATGGCGGAAAAAATAGTCATACCCGACGCCTAAACTATTCGCCGCTCGGCAAACAAGTTGGCATTGCCCGTCCAAGCCTTACGCGGCCTGAACGCGAAACGAAAACCTGAGATAGCAAGCCCGACGATGCAGGCGAATGATCTAAGTATCAAAGGTATATGAACTGCCGGTACATGCCGTCCAACCTTTCGCGAATTTCCTCGACGCGTTTTTCGTCGTTGGCATCCGCAGCCGCCAGAAGTAGATGCTCCTCTTCGGTGATGCGATTGCATAGCTCGACAAGGTTTGTGCAGAAATCACTTGAATGCACAAACGCTTCATTTTCATTTTTCGCCTCTGAGTTCAATTTGCGGGCAGAAGATTTCGGCGTGACGTGATGCTCCGCATTATGGGTGATCTGGCGCTGTCTGCGGCTGCTGGTTTCGTCAATTGCATGTTGCATCGCGGGTGTGATCCGGTTCGCATACATGATCGCCTTCCCGTTGACATTTCGGGCCACGCGACCGATCATCTGAGTTAGCGCGTTCGCAGAGCGAAGAAACCCTGCATGATCCGCATCAAGAACGGCGATTAATGCTGCTTCGGGAATGTCCAGTCCTTCCCGCAACAGGCTGATGCCAATCAGAATATCGAATTCTCCTGCGCGCAACCCATCTAGTATTTCGATTCGGTCGTTGGTCTTTATGTCAGAGTGCAGATAGCGCACTCGTAGGCCCTTGCCTGCGATGAATTCGTGAAGCTTTTCGGCTGCTGCCTTCGTGAGTGTGGTAATCAGAACACGATTGTTTGCGTCCACGCAGGTCTGAATCTCGCCGAGAAGATCGACCATGGAACCGGCCGACGGCCGCACCTCGACGATTGGGTCCAGTAAGCCCGTGGGCCTCACGACCTGATCGACAACCCGGCCATCAGAGACCTTCAATTCGTAGTTGCCAGGTGTAGCGGACACGAAGATCGTCTGCGGTTTGATTGCTTCGAACTCGGCAAAGCTAAGTGGGTGGTTATACTTCGATGAGGGTAGTCGAAACCCGTAGTCGATCAACGTGTCCTTCCGGGACTGATCGCCTCGGAACATGGCCGATATTTGCGGGATCATGATGTGCGATTCATCGACGAACAGGAGTCCGTCTTTTGGCAGATAATCAAGGAGTGTCGTCGGGGGCAACTCGGGGGCACGCCCACTGAAGTAGCTAGCGTAGTTTTCCATCCCTGAGCAGTAGCCGACACTTCGTAGCATATCGACGTCATGGGTGACGCGCTCATAGAGGCGATCAGCCTCGACAAGTCGATTTTGAAGGTTCAGTTCGGCAACGCGTTCATCCAATTCTCTCATGATCTGGTCAGCGGCGACTTCTGCTTGATTGTCCGATGGTGCAAAGAGTGTCTTCGGCGACACCAAATATTCTCTGATGCCGCCATGATGATTGCCGGTCGCGGAGTCGATCAGCTGCAACGAACCGATCTTCCCAGAAGCCAAAACGACTTGTACGGCGTCGTGCTCGGAATCGGCAGGAAATATGTCGATGACATTATCGTTGATTCTGTAGGTGCCCCGTTTCAGGCTGCCCTCGGTTTGGCTATATTGCAAGCGGTCCAGCCGTTGCAGAAGATCATCTTTTTCTAGTTTTATACCATGAGCGAGCGGAATCTGGAGAGCCCGATAATCGTTCGGATCTCCAAGCCCATATATCGAAGACACCGACGCGATTACGATTGTATCGCGGCGTTCGATAAGGGATTTGGTGGTCGAAAGACGCAATCTTTCCAGGTGATCGTTGATAGAGGAGTCTTTCGGAATGAAGCGGTCGCTGCCGGGCAGGTACATTTCCGGCTGAAAATAATCGTAATAGGAAACGAAAAACTCGACGGCATTTTCCGGAAAGAACTGTTTCATCTCATCATAAAGTTGAGCTGTCAGCGTTTTGTTTGGTGCAAGGATCAGCGTGGGGCGATTCAAGCGATGGATGATGTTCGCCATGGTGAAGGTCTTGCCAGATCCCGTGATGCCCTTGAGTGTCTGGTGCGTTGCACCGGTTTCGATGCCCGAGACAAGTCTAGCGATGGCCTCGGGTTGATCACCAGCCGGGGTGTTACGTGAATGCAGAATAAATACGCCGGACGACATGTCAGTTTCTCCCAGTTTCATATGGATGCTAGCGCGTCGCAGGCTATGCTGCCATAGAGAATGAGGCCACCTACCTTTCTAGCGGCATTGGGGATCCCTTCTCCGCAAAAATCGCATTCGGCCTCTACCTCCCCTGAAGGCAATCCGGAGCGTACTGCCGAAACGGGATCCGAGATCGTCGCGTCGGTCTGGTCTTGAACAGCGCTGTCTGGTGCCCAACCACTGGCCATTTGTTCTGATCCTTTGAAATGAAATATAAGACCGTGTTTCCGATTGCATTTGCCCGCGGATCACACGGTGTTACCGGTTTATACTGGCGGTCAGTATGAAGATGTTCGGCAGGAAGGCGGTTGCAAGGGTCATGTGCTGCCCGTCGGAGTTGCAGCGTCGATGCCGGATGATGAACTGCAAGAATAGAACGGCAACGACTGCTACTTCGGTCGTCTGAGGAAAAAAACGTGACAGGTCCACTCGACCTGTGCCCCAATATGATCCGGTTTGATAGCCCAAGTTGCGTGCGGCTGATAGGCAAGGGACGCAAGGAACGCATTTGTCCGCTTTGGCCGGAAACCGTGCTGCTTTTGAAAAAGCTGTTGGAGCGAAAACCGCGAGCACCAGACCAGCGGCTGTTCGTGAACCGCTATGGCCAGCCGCTCAGCGCCTCGGGCGTCCGGTTCAAGCTTGCGGGCTATGTGAAAGCGGCGGCCGGAACCAAGCCATCGCTGCACGCCAAACATGTGACGCCGCACAGCTTCCGCCACGCCACCACGGTGCATCTTGTCTCGGCTGGTGTCGACGTCACGGTCATCCGCAGCAGGCTTGGCCACGTGAGCCACGCCACCACCAACCATTGCGCGAAGGCGAACCTGGAAACGAAGCGAAAGGCACTGGAACAGGTCAGTCTTCCGGCAACGGCAGTTCATCCTACGTCATGGAAACGGGATGCGAGCCTGCTCGCCTGGCTCGACACGCTCTGAAATAGTGCGGAGGAATGTGGGGCGAAAACGCCGGTAAGCAGCAGGTCTGCGCACTTTCCTCCGCATTATGGCCACCTGATGATAAATTGAGTTGGGCTAACCCGCTCCGCCACGGCGGAGCTGCAGAGATGTCATGTATTCAATGGGAGCCACATCTGCGCGAAAATGGGACGGCTGTTGTAAGCCCATTCCATCGGACAGAGGAGCTCATCATGACCCGACTTCTACAACCGCAAACACCCCCATTCCGCACTTGGCGGCAGACCGCCAGCCGTGGCCTATTGGCTGCGAAAAGAAGAAACCCAACCCGATCAGCAGGGTAAGCGGCACCTGGAGGGCACCGGGCTTTCAGCTTGACGGCTGGAAGTTCCAGGGGAGTAGTTCGTCGAGCCGGCTGGCAGGGTGACCTGCAGCGATGGCTTCGAGGGTGGCCTTGAGGTAGGCGAAGGGCTCGACGCCATTGATCTTAGCTGTGGCAATGAGCGAAGCGATGCGGCCCCAGGCTCGGCCGCCTTCATCATGGCCAGCGAATAGCGCGTTCTTTCTCGTCAAGGCGATAGGGCGGATCAGGTTCTCGACAGCATTGGAGTCGATCTCGACGCGGCCGTCGTGAAGGAAGGTCTGCAGCCCGTCCCACTGCCGGTGGATGTAG
>NZ_JBSWTU010000008.1:0-215185 GCF_056158685.1 Leisingera sp. ABM4_103
GACCGGATCTTCCGCAGCCGTCCTTGCAGGCACAGCCAGTGTGAAGGCCCTGAGGTTCTGGTGCATATCCAGGATTTGTTTCGCCTGACGGCATGAGGCGAGAACATGGCCTTCCGCCTTGCCCCCTCAGGCTGCGCTTTGTGTCGGTAATGCGATATCCGCAAGTGTTGTCTGATTCAGATCCTCTAGGAATACCGCTTCAGCCTGGCGCAGCCTGGCTTTCAAGCGGCAGCGTCCATCTATCGTGCAATCGCCTCCGTCGGCGCCAAAGCATTCAACCAGCGCCTGTCCTTGCTCGAGCAGCTCAACAATTTCACCAAGACGGATGTTTTTCGCAGGCATGCACAAGAAGGCGCCGCCACCAGCACCGCGCCGGGTTTCAACAATTCCGGCGCGCGCCAGCCGCTGCATGATTTTCGTCAGGTGATTTCGGGAAAGGCCGAACTCCTCAGCCAGATCGGCAGTCGAGAACCCTTGCTCTGGCTGGCTCGCCATCCTCATCAGCATTCGAAGTCCGTAGTCCGTGAAAGATGTTAGGCGCATGCGGGGTTCCCTTCGGCTATAATAAGTATTTACTGTACCAATTAAGATACTTAGGCTCAATGAGTGAAGCAGGCCAGCCAAGTCTATGCCGCCACATCACTCGGACGTGTTATGTGCCGCAGGCAGTGGTTTCGCCGGTGAACCATCGGCGCTGACTGATTTGAACAGCCCGCAATTGAGTGGAGCGGCTTACCTTGGGCGCCATTTCCACTGTTTGCGCCAAAGGGAGCATAGTCGAATGAGCGGCCAGAAAATTGACAATCCACTGCACGCTCCGCTTTGCAAGTTGCTGGGATGTGACCACCCGGTCCTCCTGGCTGGCATGGGCGGCGTATCCCGCTGGGAACTTGCTGCCGCCGTCTCCCAAGCCGGCGGCTTTGGCATGCTTGGAATGGTGCGCGAAAGCCCGGACCTGATCACCGAAGAAGTCACAAAACTCAGGGCCGCAACTGACCGTCCCTTTGCGGTGAATGTCATCCCCGCAGCCACCGAGCCTGGATTGCTTGATGCCCAGATCAGCTGCTGCCTGGAACTCGGTGTTCCGGCCTTCACTTTCTTTTGGGATGTCGTGCCCGATGCCGTTTTCCGGGTGAAGGCGGCAGGCTGCCTCGTCTTGCACCAGGTCGGCACAGTTGAGGCCGCCCGCGCGGCAGAGGCGGCCGGCGCGGATGTGATCATCGCGCAAGGGATCGAGGCAGGCGGTCATGTCCATGGCCGCCGCCCGGTCCGCGACCTTACCGAAGCAATTCTGGAAGCCGTGTCTGTACCAGTGGTTGCCTCAGGGGGTCTTTCTTCCGGCGAAGATCTGGCCCGGTTTCTGTCAATTGGTGCCTCCGGCATACAATGCGGGACCGCCTTCCTAGCCACAGATGAATCCTTTGCTCACCCCTACCACAAGGAACGCGTCGCAGCCTCCACCGGCGGCGATACTGTCCTGACCGATGTCTTCGTCTTGAACTGGCCAATGGGGGCGGCGGTGCGTGTGCTGGAAAACAGCGTGACCAAAGCACTCAGCGGCACCTACCTGGGCCACGATCCGGATGCCCTGCCGCGCGAGGCGATCGCCTGGGACGGATCCCAGCCGCGCCTGCGGTTCAGCACGGATTCTCCTCTGCGGACAACAACTGGAGACCTTGAGGCAATGGCTCTGTTTGCAGGACAAGGCGCGGGGGCCATCAGCCGGATTGTACCGGCAGCAAGCCGTATCGGGGATATTGTCAACGAAGCAGAGCAGATCCTCGGATACTCCCTTTCGCACCGCAGCGGAGCAGGACTATGAGCCGAAGTTCTGATGGTCCGCCCGATCAGAAACAATACGCTTCCTCACCCTGCATGGCTGCGGAGGCCGGACATTACGACCCGCAGGCGGTTTCTCCGCAGCAGACTGCTGACGTTGCCCGCTGGCGCAAGGCAGAACGGAACCGGCTGCGGGCGGAGCGCTTGGCATTGCCGGTTGCTATCCGTCAGTCCGCTGGAGAAGCGCTGGCCGGACATCTGCGCGAATTGATCCGGAACCGGTTCTCCGGCGCAAACGGGCGTGTTATCTCCTTCTACTGGCCGATCAAGGGCGAACCCGATCTGCGCCCCCTAATGGCAGAGATGCACGCACAGGGCGCCGCCATTACCCTGCCGATTGTCGAGACCAAGGCTGCGCCGCTGGTTTTCCGGCTGTGGACACCAGATACTCAGCTGGTGCGCGGCGACTGGAGCATACCGGTTCCGCCGCCCAGTTCGCCCGAGCTCATTCCCGGAATTGTCCTTGCGCCGCTGGTGGGCTGGGCTTCTGGAGGTTTCCGGCTGGGTTATGGTGGCGGATATTTCGACCGGACCCTCGCTGCAATGTTGCCGCGCCCCTATTCAATTGGCATTGGCTTGGAAAGCGCACAGCTTCCTACAATCTTCCCGCAACCGCACGACATTCCTTTGGATGCTATCCTGACCGAAGGCGGCGAAAGGTACGCAAAAGTAGGTGCGTAACGAACGCCAGCACGCGGATTGGTGCCAGACGGCTGGCTGAAACCCTGGCACCGGAATGTTGCCTACGCAGACAGATGGATCTCGTTCGAAGCGCACTCACAATTGGCGGGCTGACTTCACTGCTATTGTTTTGAGCGACCTGCCGCCATCTGAGGCTTGACTTAAGCCCATCGCACAAATAGGTATTTTGGATACCGATTAAGGGAATAGCGATTTCAGCTTTTGCCGAAGCTGTCCATCAAGGACATGGCCGCACTGGCGCAATTGCCCTGCTTCCCTTCAACGATCCAAAGGAGAGCGTGATGTTCCGCGTTGTTTCACTTATCGCATGTCTCATTTCACCTGCAGCGGTATTCGCCGCCTCATCCTGTGAGGAGGTCAGAGAGCTGGCAGATACAGTGATGTTCACTCGGCAATACATGCCAGTCGAAATGCAGAGTCAGATGATTGCCGTTGGAGGCCCGGAACGTGTGCTTATTGCCCAGCAACTAATTCAAGAGGCATACGGCTGGCCGAAAGTACCTTCCACTCAATGGAACGCTGCCGCCGACCAATTCGCAGAGCTTGCGGAATTAGAATGCCGGAAGTCTGGCCGGGATCAGTGACAGGCCCTAGCTGACCTTAGTCACATCCGTCACGAACTCACTCTATGCGGGACAAAGTGAAAATTGGCTGCAGCTGCTAGGTTTGGGCTCTGAAAAGTTCACACGGTGCGGACCAACCCGACATTCGCCGATGCCAATCAGTTACATAACTGCCCGCTGGAGGATTGAGGATCACCCTCGACAGCGCGCCGTATTTCTGGCGATTGCGGCAATCAGGTCCGTCCGAGTGACAATGCCGACGATTTTTCCATATTCGAGCACGGGGACAGCATCGGTGTCCCCGTCCGCCATCATTGGGAGCAGCACACCAATCGGAGTGTTGGTGGTAGCGCGGGGTACAGCTGCGCTCATTATGTCCCCCGCAGTCATCTGCTTTTGCCATTCACGGTCCAGAAGGCGCCGCAGCGCAGCCCAATAGCCTCGCTTCAGGCGCAGCGCGTCGGACCGAGCCTGGTTGATGAGATGCATCTGGAAAATGACCCCTTTGAACGCCTCATCGGCCCCCACGACAGGCAATGATGTAAACCGATGCTGTTGAAACAAGTCCGCGATCTCGCCGAGGGAGGTTTTCAAGCCGACGGTGATGAGGCTACGGGACATGATATCCTGTGCAGTCAGGGGGCCAGAAGACTGAGCTGCGGCCTGAAGTTCTGCTGCGCCGATCAGCCGCGCGAGATCCTCGGCGCCGAGATTGAAGGACTGGCTGTAACGTTCAAGGATACCAGTCAGCTCTTGCTCGGAGAGTCCGAGCCGTTCTGTCGGGTTGCGGTCTCCTGTTGCATGCTTACTAGGATCATCGAATTGCCGGAACGGGTAGTGCCGCCCGGTGAGCCTTGCATAGAGGGTTGCAAGCACTACTAGAGTTGCCGTTCCGACAGCTATGGGTGCAAGCGCGAACCAGAAACCCAGTTGTGCGATGGCGTCCGGGGACATGGCTGCAGTCATCGCGACCGCTCCTGCCGGAGGATGAACGGCGCGGCACAGGATGGTTGCGGTGATCGCAAGGCCCACCGCCAGGGCGATCCGAAGCGTCTGATCCGCCACCAGAAGGCAGACGGCCACGCCCACTAAGGCAGCAACGGTATTGCCGATAATCGCCGACCAAGGTTGCGCCAGAGGGCTGTTTGGTACCGCGAAAAGGAGGACGGAGGACGCCCCGAATGGAGCCACGAGATAGAGGCCCAATTCTGGGTCGATTTGAGGAGACAAAAGAAAAAACCCGGTTAACCCCAAACCGATGAGGGCACCAAACCCGGCACGTATGGCTTCAACGCCTGAGACGCGGGCAACAGCGGGGCCAAGTGATTTCAGATTGAGCAAATGCGCGCCTCCGAATGAGATATGCGCAAAATTTCATCAGTTTGTTAAAGGTTCAACCTGTCATTCAACTGAGATGCCGCTGCAGTGGTCGCCGGCCGTCCCTGCTGGTCGCGAGCGGCGGCCTGCCTGGCGCCGGCGCCTTGCCGAGATGCAGCACTTGCATCATGCCCCTACAAAAGCCCATACGGTCGCTAGGCTTGGTGTGAAGAAGGCAGGCAGCCCGAAGCAACCGTCTGAACCCGAAGCGATCGCAGAGCTGCTCAGAGGGCGAAGCATCAGGGTCGCCATTTGAAAGCTGCCGGTCCGCAGGCGGCTGCACCCATGGGTGATGCTGCGGGATCACGGCCGACCTCGGACATACGGTACAGCGTCAGCCAATTCCTAGCCGTTTCAGCATTGTCTTGCGGCGGGCGCCAGACGCTGTAGCGTGGCCCGGGCATGACGCTGCTGAATGGGGACTTGAATGACCGATACCTGCATCTTTTGCCAGATTGCCCGTGCGGAAGTGCCCGCACACAAGCTCATCGAGGATGACCTCGTGCTTGCGTTTCTCGATCTTCACCCGATCCGCGAAGGCCACGCCCTGATCATTCCCAAGCAGCACCATCCCTGGTTCGAGGACCTGCCCGAACCCACCGCATTACGGATCATGTCTGCGGGTCAGCGGTTGGCACGCGCGATGAAACGCGAATGGGGCGCTGAGCGCGTTTCGTTCTTCTACACCGGCATCCACGTGCCGCACGCCCATGCCCATGTTGTGCCTATGTTTCACCGCCATGATGTAACCTCGGCGCGGTATCTCGATGACGGCTTCGATGAATTTTCTTTGCCCCCGAGCCCCGGCGGTGCGGCGCTTGCCCTTACGGCCGACCGCATCCGCGCCCGCCTGGCAGAAGCTTGCTGAATGGAGGACACCAGCCGCAGCTTGGCGGCGGTGGGCTACCTGAACCATGATTGGCATGAACAAGCCCGAGTGACGACACGAGGGCTCCATTTCATGGAGTGCAGGAAGAGATTGCAACAGCCAATATGGTATGGCTCGGCTTTGGAAGTCGACATTTATCCTGAACCCTAAAGGGGTCTAACCATCTGGTGGAGGAGCCTTTCATACAGCGAAAGGCAGCATCGAAAGGATGTTGGCAGGGTGTCAGGAAAGGGTTGAAATTGCGCGCGACACTATCTTAGTGTCAACTCAACTAGTAGCTGTTTAGATACGGAAAAGATGTTCCTTTGACGGTGCCGCTAGTTTCGGACCTGCCTTATTTTGTTAATCAGATTGCCAAACATTGTGCGATGCCTCAGCATGTAAATATCCAACCCCAAGGTTGTCACTGGCCAAGTGATAAGAGGCACCGCCGCTTCAGCGACGGAGAAACGGTGATTTTGAAAGGCCGTGAAATGCCTTTCGTTGCAACTATTGTTCAGGGTCACGCTTGCATCAAAAGCAGCCTTCAAGATGGCAGGTCTCAGATAGTAGGGTTGCTCTTTCCATCGGACGTTTTGGGAAGCCCAGGTCGCAGACAGGCATCTCATACGGTCGTTGCAGTGGGCCCAGTCGAACTCTGCTGTCTGTGTGTCAAAGATTTTGAGCACTTTTCCGATCAGGAACCCGAGTTGGCAAGGCACCTTCTCGAAAGAAAGTTTGAAGAACTCGAGCGCGCTCGTAAGTGGATGGTCTTGCTTGGGAGAAAAACTGCTCGCGAAAGAGTTGCAAGCTATCTGGTTCTGCTAACACGACGCCGGCGCCAAATGGCAGACCGCCTTCAAAATCTCAACTTTCCAGAGCTGGACCTGCTGCTCAAACGCCACCAAATTGCCAACTTTCTGGGTCTCTCCGCCGCCACAATCAGCCGTCAGCTTCATCAACTTCAGGAAGAGGGTGTGCTGGAAATTCTGCGGTCCCAATACGTTTTGATCAAGGACTACCAGGCTCTGTTTTCAATGACTGGAGACGACAGCGACGGTGGGATTATTTCCTAGAAACTTACCTACTCATCAGAAATGAATTATTGAACATCACCTCAGGTGAAAATCGATCATCATATTAGTTTCCGCGCCGTGCTAATGACCGGGCTAGTGAATCTGTACTGCAGCGTTTGACTACGATGGCGAACCCTGAGTTGGCCGCTCCGTCCACTTTTCAAAGACCTCCCCCTGCTCCTTAATCATCTGAATGATCTGCTCGTCGGTGAATCTCGTCTTTTTTTGTCCGTCCATTGGTTGGGCGGGCTCTACACAAAACGGGAAGAGATCCAGGGGCTCAGGTCATAGGCTGCCGGTACAACCGCATTTCCTTCGGCGGTGCAGCGGGAGAAATTCGGCGATGCTGCGTACCGGTGCGCAGCGTGCGTACGCAGCAAATTTTCAGCATTTCCGGTATGGGCTCGAACCTGCCCAACCCATCTGCGGCGCTTCCCAAAGAACACGCAACCGGACAACGGCCATTCAAACCGCCTGTAAAATTCAGGTGTCAGCGCGGTGCTGATGTCTGGGCTTGGCGGGAGGATTGGAGGGCATCATTCTCGACTGCCAACCTCCCGATTTTGGTTTGCAGTTCTTTGACCTCTGCCTTCGTCGGAACGCTTTGCTTGCCATCGGAGAACACGTCCGCCATCCCAGCAATGGCCTGCCGGTTCCAGGTACTGACCTGGTTCGGATGCAGTTGATGCTTCGCCGCGATCTCCTGAACGATCTTGTCACCACGCAGCGCCTCGAGCGCAACCTTGGCCCTAAACTGATCTATAAAGTTTCGGTGCATCGCCATTTTCGTATCCCTTCAAAGGTTTGGGATACACCTTAGCCAACTGTCCGGTTTCCTGGGACTACTTCAACTATCGACAGTGAGAGACATCGGGCCCGTGGCTGGCCGCTTGATCGGCGCGAACCTCTGGGTTTGCCGAAGCGGCAGACCGAACACAAGGCGCAGGGCAAGGCAGGTCTCAATCGCCACATCAGAATATTGCCGCTGACCGCTCCGCTTTCCAGAACGCGCTGCGCACCATCCACACACTGCTTCCTCGCTGAACCAGACCGTTACGTTACCACGCAGTCGCAGGGCCTCGTTGTATTCGGCCCAGTTTGTTACCCGGCACTTTGCCTTCGCAAATTTATCCCGCCGCGACGTGTGGAACTTGAAAGGCACCCCGGCATCCCGCTGTCAAATCAAACGACCAGCTACGCCGGCAAACCGATCCACACAACACGGCACCACATGACAAGCCGGTCAGCCCGAGGTTTTCGGAGATACTGTCATTCTTTCAACTGGTTTTCAGTTATTTGGTAGACGCGAACAGCTTGCTCTTTAAGTATACGCTTCGCATCCGAAGGAATGCGCGGGTCAGTTGTCATACCAAGCAATGTGTTCGCCAAACTATTTAGAAGCTGGATTTCGTTTTTGTTCATGGGTGTACTCTTTAATCGGGATTGCCAAGTCGTTTGGGCGTGATTGAGAAGGGTCAGGCCTCGGCCTTTCAGGCGGTCATTTCGGCAGCATAGCTGTTCAAGAGGTCCAAAGCATCTGCTCTGCATGACGGTACGAGACGGCGGAAAGTTGATAGCGGCGGGGACGAAAGACGGTGTTCATCTGGTCGAGGGCTGCCAGAAACCTCTAGGCCTGCGTGGGAGATTTAAACTGCCCCATCAGCTTCTTGTGTTTTCGGGTTGGCCCGTGGCATCCTTCAATCCGGTTACTCAAGCTTTTGCGTGCGCGATGACCCGGCGCGCTTTAGAACAGCACGGGACGTTGCAGCATGGTTGGGTTTGGTGCCACAGCAGCATTCAACCGGAGGCAAGCAGACCAAAGTTAGCGGTAGCTAGCTAGCCTTCAGGCCCGGGTGACCAAGGTTGCGCTCGAGGAGGGGATACAGTCAACAGGTCAACCGCACGGGCGGCAACCTGGTTGGCAATATCCGTCAACGTTGTGTGCGCAAGATAGAATGCAGGAACTGGCGGCATCACGATGGCACCCATTTCGGTCACTGCTGCCATGTTTCGAAGATGCGCCAAAGTCAGCGGTGTTTCCCTTGTCAGAAGGACTAGGCGCCTGCGCTCTTTCAGCTGCACACCCGCTGCCCGGGTCAGAAGGTTGTCGTCAAACCCATGCGCGATGGCAGCCAAGGAGCGCATGGAACACGGTGCTACTATCATCCCCGACACCGGCACCGAGCCAGAGGCGATGGCGGCACCGATATCGTGCACAGGATGGCAGCGTGCAGCAATGCTTCTCAGGGTTTCCACGGCTTCCGGTCCGCATTCATGGACCAAGGTCCGCTCCGCTGCGGCGCTGGTGACCAGATCAATTTCGGCCCCCAGCTGCAGCAGATGCCGTGCGGCCGCCAGGCTTAGCGCGGCCCCGGAGGCACCCGAGACCCCCAGCACAACCCGATGCTTGCTCATGTCATCAGCTCCGGCATCAGCCGGGACACTATATCCTCTGCAAAAGCTTGATCTTTTGCATCCGCTTGCATGACCTGCCCCCAGTCGCGGGCAGTCTCGCTGCCGATCTTCGTTGTGGCGTCGATGCCGATCTTGCCTGCCAGCCCCGGCTGGGGCGAGGCGAAGTCCAAGTAATCCATCGGGGTATTCTCCAATATCATGACATCGCGGCTCGGGTCCATGCGTGTGGCCAGCACCCAAGCGATGTCATCCCAGTTCCGCGGGTCAACATCGGCGTCCACGGTGATCATCATCTTGGTATAGCTGAACTGCGGCAGCATCCCCCACAGCGCCATCATCACCCGGCGGGCCTGTCCGGGGTAGCGTTTGTCGATACTGACAATGGCGATGCGGTAGGAACAGGCAGCAGGAGGCAGCCACAGGTCGCGGATCTCCGGGATCTGCACCCGGACCGTTGGCAGGGCCAGCCGGTTGAAGACCTCGCCGATGATGGCAGGCTCATCCGGCGGCCGCCCGGTATAGGTCGACAGGTATAGAGGGTTCTCTCTATGGGTCACCGCACTGACTCGCATAACGGGAAAGGGCTCGGCCGGGTTGTAATAGCCCGTGTGATCGCCGAAGGGGCCTTCGGGCACGGTTTCCGCGGCTGACACCCATCCCTCCACCACGATTTCGGCGTCGGCGGGCACCATCAGCGGGATGGTCTTGCAGGGTACCAGGCGCGGGCGCACGCCGCTGAGGGCACCGGCAAAGGTCAGCTCCGACACGGTTTCCGGCAAGGGCAGCGCCGCGGACAGCAGTGTGGCCGGGTCTGCCCCCAGAACCACGGCAACCGGCATTGGTTCGCCATTTCCCGCCCAGCTGCGGTGATGTGCAGCGCCGCCGCGGTGCGGGAGCCAGCGCATGATCAGCCGCGAGCGATCCAGAACCTGGGTCCGGTAGACCCCCGCATTGTAGCAGTTGACTGCTTCCGGCGCGCTGCCATGCGGCCGGGTGAGCACCACAGGCCAGGTGATCAGCGGCCCGGCGTCCCCGGGCCAGTGGGTCTGCACCGGCAGTGTCTCCAGGCTGGCATCCGGCCCCTCGCGGGTGACGGCCAGAACCGGCGCGGATTTCACCCGCTTCGGACGGGTGGACAGCGCTGCCTTTAGCATGGGCCAGCGGGACAAGGCATCGCGCAGGCTATCCGGCGGCGCCGGTGATCCGAGCGCCGCAAGAAAGCTTCCCAGATCATCCAGGCCGTCCTGTGCGACTCCAAGCCCGGCCGCCACGCGTTCAGCGGTCCCGAACAGGTTCACCACGACCGGGATGCCCGAAACCTGGCCGCTTTCCAGACCCGGGCGGTCGAATTGCAGCACCGGGCCTCCAGCCTCCAGCACGGTGCGGTGCACCGCCGTCATCTGATGGCGCACGGAAACCGGATCGGAAATCCTCTGCAACTGCCCTTTAGACGCACACCAATCCAGGAAATGGCGGAGGCTGGGATATGGCGGAAGAGTACGAATGGGACCGCTCCAGTGCTGATTTCCGCCGATCCCTAGCAAAGTTTCGGGCCGCGAATTTGTCCGCCGTCAAACTCCGGCCGCGTGCGGGGCCATACACCCGCTGCAGATGAAGCCACCGGCGGGAAAGGATTAATTTTTGCCACACGCCCAGCCACAGATTCCAATTTGCCCGGCGGCCCTTGCGCGGCTGCTGCGTGTCGTGCCCCTTGTTCCCGTATCGCTTTCTCTCACGGCCTGTTCCCGGCGGATTGCCAAGCGTCACCCGGGCCTGTTCCGTCGCCTGGGCGAGCACGGCCGTAAGCGGTTTGTCCTGGATCCTGCCGATCTGCCCATTGTTCTTTGCCTTGAAGCCAATGGCGGCCAGCCGAAAGTCCGCGCAGTGCGCGGAAATTGCGACGGCGATGCCCGGATTTCCGGCCCGCTTGCTGCGCTTATAGGGCTGGTGCATGGGGCCTATGACGGAGATGCACTGTTCTTCTCCCGGGACCTGGTGATCGAAGGCGATACTGCCGCGGCGCTGGCGCTACGCAACGCGGTGGACGATGCAGAACTGGACCTGTCGCAGGAAATCGCCGCGATGTCCGGGCCGTTTGCCCGCTTTCTGTTGCGGGCCGTTGCCTTTGCCGAGCAGCGCACCGGAGTTTCCCTCGCCCGGCCGGAGGATGAAGCGGCATGGTAATGGAAATCGTTTGCCCCGCAGGAACTCCCGCGGCCCTGCGTGCCGCCGTCAAGGCCGGGGCGCATACTGTCTATTGCGGCTTTAACGACGAAACCAACGCCCGCAATTTCCCGGGCCTCAACTTTGACCGCGCGGAGATGCGCGAAGGCGTGGCTTTTGCCCATGGCCACGGCGCCAAGGTGCTGGTGGCGATCAACACCTTTCCCCGCGCAGGCGGCCAGTCGCTCTGGCACCGCGCCATTGACGACGCTGCACTATCAGGCGCGGATGCTGTGATACTGGCGGACCCCGGCTTGCTGGATTACGCGGCGCGCATCAACCCCGGCCTGCGCCTGCACCTTTCGGTCCAGGCTGCGGCCGCCAATGCCGACATTATTAATTTCTACGCCAGCACTTTCGGCGTGAAACGGGTGGTGCTGCCGCGGGTTTTGTCGGTGCCGGAAATCGCGGCCATCAATGCAGAAACGGAAGTGGAAACCGAAGTCTTTGTCTTTGGCGGGCTGTGTGTGATGGCCGAGGGGCGCTGTTCGCTCTCGTCTTATGCAACCGGGCTGTCGCCCAACATGAACGGCGTCTGCTCCCCCGCCAGCCATGTGGAGTACCGCGACGACGATGGCGCCCTGGATGCAAAGCTCGGCGGATTTACCATCCATCGCGTGGCCAAGGACGAACCCGCGCCCTACCCGACCCTGTGCAAAGGCTGCTTCTCCGCCGGCAGCCAGACCGGCCACCTGTTCGAAGATCCTGTCAGCCTCAATGCCGAGCAGCTTATCCCGCAGCTGCGAAAGGCCGGTGTCACCGCGCTGAAAATCGAAGGGCGTCAGCGCTCGAAGTCCTACGTGGCGCAGGTCGTGCGCAACTTCCGCGCTTCGGTTGATGCGCTGGAGGCAGGCAAGCCGCTGCCGCACGGCATGCTGGCGCGGCTGTCGGAAGGTCAGGCGATGACCACAGGCGCCTACAAGAAAACCTGGAGATAACAGAATGGAACTGACCGTCGGGCCGAACCAATTCTTCTGGCCGGCCGAAAACTGGAGCGCGTTTTATGTCGCTTTGGCCGAGGCTCCTGTTGACCGCGTCGTTCTGGGCGAGCTGGTTTGCTCCAAACGCCTGCCCTTCTACCAGGACCGCATCCCCGAGGCGCTTGCTCTGCTGGCGGAAGCGGGCAAGGAGGTGGTGCTGACCAGCCTCGCCCTTGTCACCCTCAAGCGCGAGCGCAATCTGACGGCGGACCTTGCCGCAATGGGAGTGACGGTTGAAATCAACGACCTGACGGCGCTGGCGCATTTGCCCAAGGGCATGGGCTTTCATGTGGGGCCGCTGGTCAATGTCTACAACGAGGGCACTTTGGCCTGGCTGGCATCGCTGGGGGCCACGCGTGTCTGCCTGCCGCCGGAGCTGCCGCTTGCGTCGGTCAAGACACTCACCCGCGCAAGCAAGGGGCATTGCCAAGTTGATCACGGGGTTCCGTCGGGATAGGCGGTCATCATGAAAACCGTGCCGACAATTCGACGCCTGAAGGGCTTTCGTTTTCCCCGCGAGATCATCTCCTATGCCGTCTGGGCTTACCATCGGTTTGCGCTGAGCACGGCAGATGTCGAGGATCTGCTGGCCGAACGCGGCGTGATGGTCAGCCGGGAAACCGTCCGGAACTGGGTGAACCGGTTTGGCCGCCATTTCGCCGATTGCATCAAGCGCGACAGGCCGGGCGCCAGTGACAAATGGCACTTGGATGAAGTCGTTGTTCCGATCAATGGCGTGAAGTTCTGGCTTTGGCGGGCAGTCGACGCGAATGGGAATGTGCTCGACATTCTCGTGCAAAAGCAACGTAATGCAAAGGCCGCCAGCCGGTTCTTGAAGCGGCTGATCGACCGGTTTGGCGCGCCGCGGGTCGTGATCACCGACAAGCTGCGCAGTTACATCAGGCCGATCCGCAACCTCGTGGCGAATGCTGATCATCGGGCGCACAAGGGCTTGAACAACCGGATCGAAGGATCCCATCGGCCTACCCGCAAGCGAGAGAAACTCATGGGGCGGTTCAAGTCACCCGGACAGGCTCAGAGATTTCTGGACGCACATGACCAGATCAACATGTTCTTCCGTCCCCGCCGCTATCGTCTTACCGCCACATCGTACCGCCACGCCCGATCCGATGCCTTTGATCTTTGGAACGGCTACGCACTCGAGATGACCGCATGACGGGCGCGGAGCAGGCCGCATTCAGCCGGGTGCAAATAAGTTGGCAATGCCAGTCGAAATACCTGGCTGAACGCAAAACGACAACTATCAGCGAGAGCGAGCAGAAGCGTGATCTGATGATGCCGCAGGAGCTGCTGGAGCTGCCCGACACGGAAGCGCTGGTTCTGATCGGCGGCGAGCGCCCGGTTCGGGCGCGCAAGATCCGCTTTTACGCGGAGGAGGTGTTTCTGGCCCGCTCGCGCATCAAGCCGCCGGAGGTCCCTGTTGTGCCGAAACGGGAGCTCGGCGAAGACTTATCCGCCCTGAAAGCCGAGAACGGGGCAATGCGTCAGCGCCTGACGGCTCTGGAAGAAACCGTGGCCCGGCTCACAATCCTCAAGGGTTTCCAGGAAGCAAACATGGCCAGCGGCAAACCCGCCGAGGTTCCGATGACCGACGAGGAGGTGGCGGATCCCAGCGGCATCTCCTTCGAGAAATTGGCGCTCGACAGTGCCGGGTTTACCGAGAAGATCGCCAAGCTGAGCACCACCCGAAAACTGACAACACCGCAGGGCACGCACGACATTCTGGCAGCGCTTGGCGTGCCGGACAAACCGCAGAAACAGGAAAGGGCCTGATATGGAAGATCATGGGCAGCAAGTTGTTCAGCCTGAGCCGCAACAGGCTCCCGAACAGGCAGTTCCGCAAGAAGACACCGCGGGCACTAGTTTGCTGGAAAAAACCGCCGGTAAGGTCAATGTCCAGGAACCTGCTTCTGATGCGATGGTTCGGCAGCCGCAGCAGGACGGTGAAATCGAACCGGACCGCCCTGCCCCGCAGCACGCTCAGGACAAATCCCGCTTCGGCATGCCGCGCAACTTTGAAGAGCGCTTCCTGATCACGAAACACGCGAACAAGCGGGAGCTGTTCCGCGCCTATGACGACGAGCGACCGGCCATCGTGGACAAGGGCGACAAGCTGTCCACCAGGAATGCCGACCGTGTCACTGCCATGGACATGATCGAGCTGGCTGCCCACCGCGGCTGGCAAGGTATCAAGGCCCGCGGACCGGAAGACTTCCGCCGTGAAATGTGGATCGAGGGCGCCGCCCACGGCATGCAGGTCCAAGGTTACCGGCCGTCCGAACAGGACCGCAAAGAATCTGATCGACGGGCTCAGCTGATTGGTGACCGGGTGATTGAGCGCCTGGATGACGCCAAATCCGGCCACGCCAGGCGCTCTTCACCCGCCCCGTCAGCATCTGCGGGCGACCGGGGTGACAGTGGCAAGACCACCAACGTTATCGACATGCCGAACTATGAAAAGGGTGTTCGCGGCACGATCACCGAAACCGGCACGGCCCCCTATCGTGACCGTGAAGGTGCTAAAGACACCCCATTCGTCGAACTCGAACTGGCATCAGGTCAGAAGCACAAGGTTTGGGGTGTTTCCCTGCCGAATATCATCAGGGAGAACCGCCTGCAGGTCGGCGACACGGCAACGCTCCGATCTGATGGCACCCAAACTGTAACCCTCCAAATCAAGGATCCAAAGACCGGCGAAATCTCTGAACGGGAGGTGCAACGGCGCAATTGGGTTGCGGAAGGCATCGAACGTGCGGAGGCAAAGAGCCCGAAACCCGCTGAAGCCGCGGTCAAAATGAACGAGCCGCAATTTACGGAGCAAGCGCCAGCCGCACCGGTTGGCCCTGCAGCCCAGCAGTCAAACCCGGAAGCCAGTGGAATCCCGGACAAGGATCGAGAACAGCAGCCTGCCACCGATCGCCTGGAGGACCGCATTCGCCGGTTTGAGCCGGGCGACGAACAGGTGAAAGGAGCCGCCAGCATCGTTGCAAAAACAGATGCCGCACTGCGCCACGCCGGAGTGCCCGAAGAAGACCGGGAAAGGGCCCTGTCCAATTTGTCGGGCAACCTGGCCGAAAGCCTGCGCGTCGGGAAGATATTCGACGTGCAGAAGCTTCCCAATGTCACCAGGGAACAGGAAGCCGAAGCGGCGAAACTGGCCAAGGCTGGCCAGCAGACGAACGCGGAGATGGGCAAGACGCAGATTCAGGAGCAAGGTCAGGGTGACCTGGAGGAACGGCAGCGTGAAGAGGCCCGCGAACGCGGAAGGTGAAAGGGCGGTTAGATCAGCAACCTGTGTCCGCCTTGTGTTGGTTCCGGTTTCGGCAAAGTCGGTGGCTCTATACGGAAGCGGACATAGGCTCCGAATGCAGCGAGCGGCAGGTCCGAGCCCAACGCGTAAATTGGATTTACTTGTAGAACACGCGACTTGATCTGACATTTCTGCTCTTCTGGAGCGCAAGCAAGGAGTGTCGATCAATGACGAGTATTCAGGACAAGATCATCAAACCGAAGCTGGGGCTGCTGGAGCTTGCCAAGCAGCTCGGCAGCGTTTCGCAGGCCTGCAAGGTAATGGGATACAGCCGGGACAGCTTTTACCGCTTCAAGGAGCTCTACGAACAGGGCGGCGAGCAGGCGCTGATGGATCTCAGCCGCCGCAAGCCGATCCTGAAGAACCGGGTGCCGGAGCATGTCGAACGGGCGGTGATTGAACTGGCCATCGAAAACCCGGCACTGGGGCAGAAACGCGCCTCCTGGGAGCTCCAGCAAAAGGGCGTCATTGTGTCGTCCTACGGGGTCCGCTCGATCTGGCTGCGGAACGATCTGGAGACCATGAAGAAGCGGCTGAAAGCCCTGGAGGCCCTGGAGGCCCGTGCCGCCCAGGACGGCATCCTGCTCACCGAGGCGCAGATGGCGGCGCTGGAAAAGGCCCAGCAGAAAAAAGAGGCGCATGGCGAGATCGAAAGCCATC
Organism: Leisingera sp. ABM4_103; assembly: GCF_056158685.1. Classification (NCBI taxonomy): domain Bacteria; kingdom Pseudomonadati; phylum Pseudomonadota; class Alphaproteobacteria; order Rhodobacterales; family Roseobacteraceae; genus Leisingera; species Leisingera sp. ABM4_103. The sequence continues at coordinate 16,035 of NZ_JBSWTU010000008.1, forward strand.
ATCCAGGCTATCTCGGCAGCCAGGACACCTATTACGCGGGCACGATGAAGGGCGTGGGCCGCATCTACCAGCAGACCTTCATCGACACCTATGCGCGGGTGGCGGCCTGCAAGCTCTATACCGAGAAGACGGCAATCACTGCCGCCGACCTGCTGAATGACAGGGTTATTCCTTTCTTTGCCGAACACGGCATCAGCCTGCTGCGCATCCTGACGGACCGCGGCACCGAATATTGCGGCAAGGTCGAGAACCATGCCTATCAGCTCTACCTGGCCGTCGAGGACGTGGATCACACCAGGACCAAGGCGAACAGCCCGCAGACCAATGGCATCTGCGAACGCTTCCACCGGACCATCAAGGACGAGTTCTATGACATCGCCTTCCGCAAGAAGCTCTACCGCTCGGTGGAGGAATTGCAGGTGGATCTGGATGCCTGGCTGGCCAAATACAACGGGTAGCGGCCGCATTCGGGACGATACTGCTATGGCAAGACGCCTATGCAGACCTTCCGCGAAACGCTACACATTGCCAGGGATAAGACGATCGGAGCTTCCGAGACATCGGACAGCCAGCAAGCCATTCTCAGCACTGAAAGTTGAGGTGTCCGTCAGATCAAGTCGGAGTTTTACAATTTACTTGCTGCGTGCGCCCGCAACGCAGTGATCCGCTGCATCGCCGAATTCCGCCCGCTGCATAGCAGAAGGAAATGCGGCCATTCCGGTAATCCGCAGCAAATCTGAAACCACAAATTCACACAAAGCGGGCTAGAATCGAAATTGCGGAGAGAAGCGGACCTACGACGGGCAGCCTGCAAATGGTATCTTCGGCCATTCGGCAATCCGGGAAGAAGCCGGATTCAATCGCGCGGCGCTTCATAGCCTCGCTCAGGTGTCGATCATGGAGTTCCCGCAAGCTCGGATTGGAGTTCGTCGCAGCCTCCATAATTTCGATGGCTTCTTCGAGCGTCTGGTCCTTGAAGACGGTCATGGTCAGGCGAGCCTCCATGACCTCAGCAATGCCTTCGGCGGTCATGCCCAAGGGAAAGGCATTGGTTCATTTCACTTGGATATCAAGTGCTACAGGCGGTGTAAGGTGCGAATTGATAAAGGCGCCAGGAAACAAGGCATTTAGATCACTTTCGCGGTAGGCCAAGCTTCAGCCACATCTCAAGAAAAATGCCCGCTCCGTAATCACAGAGCGGGCCTGTTTTAGTTGGAGGGATGATCTACTTCAGCAAGACCCCCAGCGGCACAGGTTCGCTGATCGTCCATTCTCCCACGACGCTTGGGGTGGCATTCGAAATTTCAATGATCTGCATTGTCGCGCTGTTCTGGTGATGCAGCTTATCGCTGAAACTGCGTGGGCCAAATGCGGTAGTTTCACCTTTCATCTTTTCCAGTTCTGCAGTGACGGCAGTGCCTTCAACTGAGCCTGCACGCTCGACTGCCTTGGCCCAAAGGTCGATCAGGATGTAGCCCGGATATGCGTATTGGCTGGCCGGGCGCGCACCGGTCGCGACTTCATACGCTTTGTTGAAATTCTCCACATCGTTGCGCGGGTCATCACCATATATAGAGCCTTGCACTGGCAGAACGAAGCCTGACAGATCCGGCACGGCGTCCAACCAGTAAGAACCGTCTACCGCTGAACCGTTCAGGATCAGCGAATTAACACCCGCTGCCCGCAACTGGCGCACGGCGGCGGCCGCACCTGGAATGTAGGAGCACAGCATGATCACGTCGGGCTGTTCCGGCAGCGCTTTGATACGGCTGATCTGACTTGCGATCGAGGCGTCACTATTCTTGAATGTGTCGCGCCCGACAATCTCACCGCCCGCTTTGGGGAACATCCAGTCGAATCCGGTGCAGATACCCTTATTGTATTCAATAGTGGTGTCCAGAAGCACATATCCGGTTTGGGCCTCGCGCACGGATTTCGACCATTCAGCCATTGTCGCGCCTTGTACCGCCGCCAGGACCGAGCCCGAAAAGCTGTTTGGACCGACACCCTGAATGCCAGCCTTGACGTCTTCAGCACAGAGAAAGAACGAGTTCTTACCCTCGGCTTCGGCCGCCAGCGCCGCGGGAGCCCCAAAATCATAATCGCAGCTTACGACCATCATGTCTGCATCTTCGTCCAGAACCTGAAGGCCTGCCTTGGCCGATTGTGCCCGGTCAGTCTTGGTGTCAGCCTCGACCCATTTGATTTGCTTGCCCAGTAAACCGCCATTCGCATTGATCTCCTCGATGCGGATCTTGGCGGCGGTGGCTGCGGGAGTGTCATACGCCTCCATCCAACCGGACTTTGCGATGGCAAAGCCGACCGTGATATCGTCGGCAAGGACGGGCGCAGTCATGGCAAGTGTCAGTGCCGATGCAAGTAGCGTGTGTTTCATTGGAAGCGTCTCCTCAGTTGGATTGGTTTTGTCTTGTGGGAATGGGAAGTCCGGCCAGCGGAAGGCGTAACTCCTTGCCAGCCAGAAGCCCGGCAGGACGCAGAACCAGAACCAGTATCATCACTGCGCCAATGAGAATTTCCTGGGCACCGCTTGGCAGAGCGAAATCTGCAGTACCGATGGTGACACCCTGCTCCAAGCGGACCAGCGCCTCGATCAATAGCGAGAGACTGAGCACGCCGACCACCGCACCCGACAGGCTGCCAATCCCACCAACCACCAGCATCGCCAGTGAAATGAAAGTGATGCCGAGATAGAAGCTATCGGGGTTCAGCACACCGATAGAGTGGCCCAAGAGCGCGCCTGACACACCGGTGAAGAAGCCGCTGATCACCAGGGAAATAAGGCGATGGAGGTACATGTTGATACCGGAAGCGCTGGCTGAGACCTCATCTTCACGGGTGGCGCGCAATGCCAGACCGCTGGCTGAGTTCGCATATAGATTGGCTGCGATGATCGCTGCGCCCGCCCAGCAAAGCGCCGTCCACATGCCTACATACCGGGGCAGACCAACCACAGATGAGGTCGCGCCGGTCACTCCCTCCCAATTGGAGTAGACCGTGTTAACAATCGCGAGGAATGCAAAGGTGGCGATCGAAGCTGCAATGCCTGTAAGCCGCAGAATTGCCGAGCCTGAGATCAGCGCCACCAGCGCCGCCAGTAAGCCGGAAGCAACAGCGGCCGGGAAGACTGGCCATTCGGCCTGCGCGAGCCAGGGCCACAGATCAGGCAGGAACAGCGCTTTCGTCTGCGGCTTCAGTGTCAGCCAAGCCGAGCAGTAGGCACCGATTGCCATGTAGCCGGCATGACCAAAGCTGACCACACCCGAATTGCCGACGAATATCCACAGGCTGACCACCAGAACCACCCGGATCAACGTCTCGGCAGCCATGCGTGCCAACGACTTATCGGCGGTCAGGGTGACAAGGCCTGCAAACAGTAGGAGTATTCCGATCAGCACAAACGGTGTCGAATAGGCCAGAAGCCGGTTTTTTGCGTGCTTAGCCATCATAGATTAGATCCTTGGTTTGGCTGAGCTGGGCACGAACAGCCCCTGCGGCCGCAAAAGCAGGCAGACGATGACCAGCGTGTATAGAAAGGCGTCGCGGAAAGGACGAACTTCGAGGGGGAGGAATGCTTGCAGAACAACCGACACCGCTCCGATCAGGAAGCCCGCGGTTACGGCCCCGGGCAAGGATCCCAGCCCGCCGATTACCGTGGCGATAAAGGCGACCAGCATGATCTGCCCGCCCATGCGCACATCGGCGACGCCGGTTTGCGTGGCCATGATGAGAGCGACAGCAGCAGCCAGCGCGCCGGAAAGCGCAAAGGCACCGGTGATCACCACGTTAGCCCGCACGCCAAGCAGGCGCGCCATGTTGAAGTTCTCTGCCGCGGCGCGCATTTCCAGCCCGAGCCGGGTTTTCTTCAAAAGAAGCGCCAGGCCCGAGACCACCGCCAGTGTCGCCAGAATAACGATCACCTGCAAAAGCGGGACTTCCGCCCCAGCCAGCGCGACTGGTGTGTTCAGGTCGGGCCACAGGCTGATTGCCTTTGGCCGTCCGCCATAGACCGCCAGCAAAGCATTCTGGATTACGAACCCCAGCGCAAAGGAGGAGATCATCATCGCTACGGGGGTCGCATTGCGCATGTGGCGGAACACAGCATATTCGCTTGCCACCGCGGCCCCGGCCCCTAGCCCCAGAAGAACGGGGATCAGCAGGAAGGCTGGGGCTTTCCCCAGGAACATAACAGCCACAGCCTCTGTAGACGGCACAATCAGGGCAAAGACGCAGAAAGCGATATACTCGCCATGGGCAAAGTTCACGAGGTTCATCACCCCGAAAATCAACGCAATGCCGAGAGCGGCCATGGCATAAACACCGCCCAATGAAGCTGCATCAAAGAATAGCTGTGCAATCGTGTTCATTGTGCTGCCTCATTTTGGGGGAGTTCGCTAGGCCGACCGAAATACGCTTCGCTGAGAAGGTCTTTTTCCGCGAAGGCAGCAGCATCGCCGTCACCAACTACCGACCCGCCGCGAAGCAGGATCATGCGGCCGCCGACCCGCGCGGCGCGGGTCGAGCTTTGTTCGACAATCAACAGTGTCAGCCCCCGCTCTTCTTGCAACTGAAGAAGCGTGTCATAAACCTGATCGACGATTTTTGGCGCTAACCCCAGCGAGGGCTCGTCAACCATCATCAGTTTCGGGTTGGTCATCAGCGCCCGGCCAATCGCCAGCATTTGCTGCTGCCCACCAGACAATGCACCTGCATTGGAATGGCGGCGTTCGCCGAGTATCGGAAAATTCTGATAAACGTCTTCGAAGTCGCCATCCAGCGCTGTGCGGTCCCGGCGCAACCCAGTCCCGACCCGCAGATTTTCCTCCACTGTCAAGCCGCCGAAAATCTCGCGTCCTTCGGGCACCATTGACAACCCAAGCCGCGCAATCGCTTCAGGAGGGCGTCCGGTCAGCAGGTCACCATCCATCTCGATCCGGCCGTGGCTGGTCGTCACGGCACCACTGATCGCACCCAGAAGTGAGGATTTTCCGGCTCCGTTGGGGCCTGAGATGAAAGCCCGCTCACCCTCATCGATGTGCAGAGTGACATTGTTTAGTGCAGGCACATTGCCATAGTTCACCGAGACGTCGAATACTCCAAGTTTTGACATCACGCGGCCTCCTGATCTGCACCGAGATAGGCGTCCCGCACGGCCTGGCTTGCGAGGATTACATCAACGTCACCCTCTTCGATGATCTGACCGGCATCCAGCACATAGACATGGTGCGAGACCGACAGGACCAACCCGACATTATGCTCGATCAGCAGAACCCCAGTGCCTAGCTCCTCGGCTACGCGCCGGATCAGTGAAGCAAGATCAGCGGCCTCGGCCTCCGACATTCCAGCCGCCGGCTCATCCAGCAGCAGAAATTCAGGGGCAAACATCAGCGCCCGCGCAATGCCGACGCGCCGCTCATCGGTGTAAGGCAGGCCCGCCGCCGGGCGCTCGGCCAGGTGAGCAACGCCCATCCAGTCGAGCAGCCGTAGTGCTTCCGCTTCCGAGGATGAGCGGGAGTGACCAAGACCAACCCCGGTCACTGCCAGATTGTCGAGAACATCCAGGCCGGTGAACAACCGTCCGGCCTGGAACGTCCGCGCCACTCCCTCTCGGCGCAGCTTATGCGGCGGCAGCCTACTGACATCCTTGCCCGCAAGGCTGACGGTGCCAGAGGTCGGGGTCTGAAAGCCGGTCAGCGTGTTGACCATTGTGGTTTTGCCTGCCCCGTTCGGCCCGATCAGCCCATGGACGGCACCCGAGGTAATCGACAATGTGACATCGGTGAGGGCCTTGAACCCGCCGAAGGCCACCGTCACCCCGGACGCCGCCAGGGAGGAAACCGTATTCTTCCGCCGCACCATGGGTCAGACCTCGGCCAGTTCTTTAAGCTGATCGATCTGGCGGTCTTGCGCTGCTGCATCGGCGGTCAGCACATATACCCCGGTTTCATGCAGGCTGACCGTCCATCCGGGTTCGACCACGATTGTGGTTGTGACTTCCTCAATCACCGCCGGCCCATGCAGCGTGTCGCCCGCGCCCATCGCTGATCCGTCATAGACTGGCGTGTCCTGGGCAATGCCGTCAGCACTGAACACCATCGGGCGGGTACCCTTCAGGGTTTCATGAGCCCCCTTGCCGACGGCGATGGTCATCCGCTTGGGCTTGTCGACATGGCCCGCAATGGTGCTTTCTACATTCACCACCTCGACGGCGCTGTGCGGCTCGTCATAGGTATAAAGTTCCTTGTGGCGGGTATGGAATGCGGCCTTGATGTCGTCCAAGGTGGCCTCGGTGACATCGAACGGATCGATCTCGACGGTGCATTCATGCACCTGCCCGACATAGCGCATATCCAGGGAGCGGCGGGTTGAGATGCGCTCTTCCGGGAAGCCGTCCTGGCTCAGGTCGTCCTTGCCGCGCGCTTCCAGCGACTTGAACAGGCTGTCGAGCTTCGCCGCCGCCTCAGCCCCTTCCAGCCGGACCGGCGCCGGTGCCATGTAGTTGTATTTGACGTCCGAGATGATCTGGCCATAGGCGCAAAGACCCGAGGCCAGCTTGGAGATCAGCACCTTGGAAATACCCATCTCGCGGGCCAGCGCAGTGATATGCGCGCCGGTGGCACCGCCGGCGCCCATCAGCACGAAGTCCCGCGGGTCATAACCACGTTCCACCGAGACGCGGCGGATCGCATTCACCATATTGTTGTTGACGATAGTGAACATGCCGTAGGCGGCTTTCTCGACCGAGATGCCCAGCGGATCGGCGAGCTTGCCCTTGATGGCGCTGCGGGCCTTTTCCAGGTCCAACGGCAGCCGGCCGCCGACCAGGCCGTCGGCATTCAGATAGCCCAATGTGAGGTTGGCGTCGGTGGTGGTGGGATTCTCGCCGCCCTGGCCGTAGCAGGCCGGGCCGGGCTCGGAACCTGCCGATTGCGGACCCATCTGCATCAGCCCCATCGAGTCGATCCAGCCGATCGAGCCGCCGCCGGCCCCAAGGGTTTCCACCTGGATCATCGGGATGCCGATGCGGTAGCGCAGAAAATCGATGTTCTTATTGACATTGGCCTGGCCGTCCTTGGTCAGGGTGATGTCAAACGAGGTGCCGCCCATGTCACAGGTGATAATGTTCCTGTCCCCCCAAGGCTCGGCCACGTCCAGCGCCGCCTGCGGCGCCGAGGCAGGGCCCGAGTTGATGGCGTAGACAGACTGATCGCTGACCACCTTGCCCAACGCCAGGCCGCCGTTCGACTGGAAGTAGCGGACCGGGTGCTGGCTGCCGAGCTCGCGGAAATATGCATCGATGGCTTCGACATAGCGTTGCAGGATCGGCGCCAGATAGGCGTTCACGATGGCGGTGGAGGTACGGGTGTACTCGCGCACCTGCGGGTAGAGCTGCGAGCCGATGGTCAGCCGCACACCGGGCATCATCTCACGGACGATCTCGGCGGCGCGGTTTTCGTGCTCGGGATGCAGCACCGACCAGACAAAACTGATCGCCACCGACTCGACGTTCTCGGCAATGAAGTAACGGCACGCGGCGCGGACGTCCTCTTCGTCGAGAGGTGTCTTGACCGAGCCGTCCGAGATCACCCGCTCGCTGACGCCTTTGCGCAGATGGCGCGGCACCAGCATGGTGGCGGGCGGGTAGTCGGGATCATAGCGATGGCCGTCTTCCTTGTGGCCAAGGCGGATCTCGATCGAGTCCTCGTGGCCTCTGGTGGCGATCAGGCCGGTCTTGGCGCCGGTGTGGGTGATCAGCGCGTTCAGGCCCACGGTCGTCCCGTTGATGCAGAGATCCGAATTGGACACGATTTCTTCTGCGGTCAGGCCGGTTTCCTCGGTGATCAGCGCCAACCCGTTCTTGATAGCCTTGGTCGGCTCAGTCGGGGTGGACAGCACCTTGAAGATTTGAGTGCTGCCTTCCTTGTCGGCGAGAATGAAGTCGGTGAAGGTGCCGCCGGCATCAATGCCCAGGCGATATTGGGTACGCATGTTGTTAACCTTTCGGGTTTTTGGGCTCAGGCAGCGGAGCGCGCTTCGGCTGTGGCGGCTTCGTCAATGGCAAGGGTTTCGGCATCAGCGATGATCACACCGTAGTCGAGCCTTGCGCCTTCGATGGAAACGAGACCGTTTCTGACATCCTCGACAACCTTCAGCGGGTCGCGCTCGAACGGATTGCCGAAGCCACCGCCGCCGGGGTTGAGGTTGGCCGCAATCTCGCCCGGTTTGATGGTCTCGATCACGTTGTCGGTGATGATCTGGGTCTCGCCATTCCGGGTGACTTCCAGTCTGCCGACCTTCTTGTCGATCATGGTGGATTTTGCGCCGCCAGCCCCCATGGCAGGAATGCGGCGGCCTTCGCCGAAGGTGACAAGCGTCATCTCCTCATCGAGTGGCTCGACAGCCCAACGAGTGCCCGAACCTCCGCGAAACTTGCCCGCCCCGCCCGAGTCGGTCATCAGCCCGTATTCGTGGATAATGATCGGATAACTGTGCTCCAGCATCTCGATATCGCCCGAGGTCAACGCGCCGAAGCAGCATTCCGGTCCGCAGGCGTGCCAGCCATCCTGGCTTGCCGTCGCCCCAGCTCCCGAAATGATCGAAGCCAGCACCATGGTGACGTATTCCTCATCATGGCGGCTGTCCCAGCCAGCAATGTTGCATCCGTTTGCGTGGCCCCAACTGGCCGAAACCTTCTCTGGCGCGGCCTGTTCAAAGGCGAGCCGCACCGCATCGGTCAGCGTTTCCATGGGTGTGGTTGTGCAGTTCATGTGAGGCGCCGGCGGCTTGGCGTTGCACAGCGTGCCTTTGGGACCCATGTCCACCGTCACGTTGCGATAGAGACCTTCGTTGTAGGGTGGCGGCAGCTGCGCAAACATCATCAGGCCGAGATAAACGCCGGAGTAGGAGTTCCCCTCGTAGGAGTTGATGAAGTAGGGGATCTGCGGCGGGCTGGCGATTTCGATATGACAGCTTTCGCCGTTGATGGTCACTGTCGCGGTGATGTCGAAGTCCCCGAAACCGTGCCCGGCATCTTCAAGAACGGCCGTGCCGGAGTATGTCCCATCGGGCACCTCTGCAATCAAGCCGTTCATGTGCTTGTTGGCCATGGTCAGCAACTCTTCGATGCAGGCCTGCACCGTGTCCTTGCCGTATTTGTCCATCAAAGCGACCAGATTGCGTGCCCCCACCTGGCAGGCGCCGATCAGAGCATTGAAGTCCCCCTCCTGGTCGCGCCGTGCCCGCATATTCGTCAGCAGCATGTTCATGATGTCATGCCGTGGCACCCCCTTATCCCAGATCTTGATTGGTGGGATGCGCAGCCCCTCGGCAAAGATCTCCTTGGCCTCGGGGTTGTACCCTGCGGGCACGGGGCCACCGATGTCGGTCAGGTGACCCTTACAAACGGTCCAGAAAACCAGCTCACCTTCGTAGAAAACTGGGTAGTACATGCAGGTGTCGATGATGTGCGACCCGGCGTAGTCGGGGTCGTTGTGCAGGATCAGGTCGCCTTCGTGGATGTCGCCGCCGAAGAAACTGTCCACGGCCTTCATCGCCGGAATCAGGCTTCCAAGATGAATTGGGATGTCCTGGCCCTGCAGGATCATCTCCGGGGTATGGTTGAACAGCGCAGTGGAATAGTCATGGGCCAGGTTGAACACCGAGCTGCGCGCGGTCTTCTCTAGCGCCAAGGTCATTTCGCGCTGTGTGGTTTCCAAAACCCCGCGCACCACTGACAATGTGATGGGGTCAACTTGTCTCGTTTCCATTCGATCTGGTCCTCTGCATAGGTGCAAAGGGGCCGCCTTACGGGTGCATTTGATCCCCCGATGCGGCGCGCTCCTCCTGCACGTCGATCTGGTTAATTCAGGATGCTTTCGGTCCGCCAATTCGTCTTGGCGTTCAGCGCAGAAGCATTTGCACTGCCGCGCAGAAGATTTTGCCGCACAGCGCAGAAACGTTTGTCCGCCAGCGCACAAGCCCCGATTTCCTTTGGTTTGCGGGTCGATTGAGGTATGTTTTTGGCTGGGAGGACGAAAGCATGACCGCCGAGTTGAATTTCTCGACGGCCACAACAGAGCCGCAACACCGCTCCAGCAGATGGAACGCGGTGATCGCGGAATCGTATTTTCCGTTGGAATTGCAATTCCGTGATCCGATCCACTTCGACGGGCGGCTCAGCCGCACGCCGTTAGGCCATGTTGGGTTGTCGCACTTGACCTCGGACCCGGTGAATTATGAACGAAGGCGGGCCCATATCCGCGAAGCCCGGGAAGAGGAATACCTGATTACTCTCCCGCGCGTCAGCTCGGTCGAGTTTCGCCAACTTGGCCGGGATGTGCGTTGTGATCCTGGGGGATTAATTATCGAACGCGGAGACGAACCCTATCGCTTCATGTATGAAAAACCCAATGACTTGTACGTATTGAAGGTGGGCCGCAAAGCGCTAGAGGAAAGGGTGCGCCAACCCGATCGGTTTTGTGCCCGCGTGTTTGATGCCACGTCAGGCACCGCCGGTCTGTTCGCCGCCATGGTAGAGCAGGCGCAGGTGCAATCTGGAACTCTTGCTGTTGCTGCCGCCGAAACCGTGGGTCGTCATCTGCTGGAATTGCTGGGGCTAATGATAGATGAGACCTCCGATGCCAGTACAAGCTCGGTATCCACGGTAAGGGCAGCACATATTGCGAGGGTCGAGAAATTCATCAGGACAAATCTGAAGAACCCCGATCTGTCGCCGGATCTGATTGCCGAAAGCTGCGGCATTTCAAAACGCTACCTGCACGACCTTTTCAAGGATGTGAACGGCACTGTCAGCCAGCAGATCCGTGATCAGCGTTTGGTCGCAGCACGGGACCGGTTGGCAGCAACGCCCGGCTTAGCCATTGCCGAAGTGGCCTATCGTTTCGGTTTCTCTGATCAAGCCCAGTTCTCTCGTTTGTTCAAAACCAAATTCGGAATGACACCGACGGATTTCAAATCAATTGCAACGTGATGTTCTTGTGAATCCAGCGCTTAATGGATGCGCTTTCAGCGTTCGATTGCAATGTCTCCGCGTCCAAGCCTTTAAAAATGCGTCTGGATGGGCGACACTCGGGTCCGCCCTGTCGCGACCTGGCTCTTCAGCGGGTTGGAACGGGAATGTCCCCCCGGTAGTCATAAAAGCCACGGCCGGTTTTGCGGCCCAGCCAACCGGCCTCGACATATTTCACAAGCAGAGGGCAAGGGCGGTATTTGGTATCCGCCAGCCCTTCGTGCAGAACATTCATGATGGCCAGACAAGTATCCAAACCAATGAAATCGCCCAATTGAAGCGGCCCCAACGGGTGGTTTGCACCAAGTTTCAGTGCCGAGTTGATGCTCGCCACGTTTCCCACGCCCTCGTAAAGCGCATAGGTCGCCTCGTTGATCATCGGGATCAGGACTTGGTTGACTATGAAAGCCGGGTAGTCCTCAGCCGAAGCGGAGGTCTTGCCCAAAGTGTCCACCACACCCAGCAGCGCTTGGTATGTGGCATCGGACGTGGCAATACCGCGGATCAGTTCCACCAGCTTCATTAGCGGGACTGGGTTCATGAAGTGGAAGCCCATGAACCGTTCCGGGCGGTCGGTCTTGGCCGCAAGCCGCGTAATCGAGAGCGACGACGTATTGGTGGTCAGTACCGTGTGCGCTTCCAGCGAGTCCTTCAGGCCTGCAAAGATTTGGTCCTTGACATTTTCGCGCTCGGTTGCGGCCTCGATCACGAGATCGGTGCCGCCGATCTCACCCAGATCCTGGGTGGTTCGAATACGAGCCAAAGTGCTGGTACGCTCAGCTTCTGTCATCTGCCCCTTGGAAACCTGTCTTGCCGTATTCCCCGAAATGCGCTGCACCGCCCCCTTCAGCGCCTCATCGGAGATGTCATTCAGCAGCACCTCATAACCGGCGGCGGCGAACACATGGGCAATTCCATTGCCCATCTGACCCGCCCCGACCACGCCTACTGTCCGGAACTCCATTTCACTACCCCGCGTAGCTGTAGGCGGTCTTGACCGACGTATAGAACTCAGCTGCATAACGCCCTTGTTCACGCGAGCCATGGGAGGAGCCTTTACGCCCGCCAAACGGCACGTGGTAGTCGACACCCGCAGTCGGCAAGTTGACCATGACCATGCCTGCCTGGCTGTACCGTTTGAACGCCCGGGCGTATTTCAGGCTCGATGTGCAGATGCCCGAGGAAAGGCCAAATTCGGTATCATTTGCCACTGATAGCGCTTCGTCGAAATCGGCAACCTTGATGACGCTTGCACAGGGGCCGAAAATCTCATCGCGGCTTGACCGCATTTCGTTGTTTGCATTCAGAAACAGGGCTGGCGCCTGAAACCAACCTTCGGTTTCGAGATCCAGGCGCTCCCCGCCGACTACCTCTGCGCCTTCGGTTGCGGCAATGTCGACATAGGTCAAGTTGTTGATAAGCTGGCGCTCGGAAACCACGGGCCCGATCTGAGTTTCCTGATCCAATGGGTTGCCGACCTTCAATGCCTTCATTTTGGCTGTCAGCCGTTCCACGAAGGCATCGTGAATGCCTGCCTGTACCACGATCCGGCTGGAAGCGGTACAGCGTTGCCCGGTCGAGAAGAAGGCGCCATTCAGAACTGCTGAAACAGCAATATCCAAATTGGCATCGTCCATGACTACCATTGGGTTCTTGCCGCCCATTTCGAGCTGGATCTTCTTCATGGTCTGCGCTGCAGTCACGGCCAGCGCCCGTCCCACTGGTACCGAGCCAGTAAACGACATAGCATTAACGTCGGCATGGGTTGCAATCGCGTCGCCGACAACCGAACCGCGCCCCATGACCAGGTTGAATACCCCGGCAGGACACCCCGCTTCGTGCAGGATTTCAGCAAGCACGTGGGCGCATGCAGGGGTTAGATCGGCAGGTTTGAATACCACCGTGTTGCCATAGGCGAGGGCTGGCGCGATCTTCCAGGCAGGGATCGCAATCGGGAAATTCCAAGGGGTAATGAGGCCGACCACACCGACGGGTTCCCGCACCACTTCCACATCTACGTCCGGCCGCACCGAGGCGATGGCGTCGCCGCCAGCGCGGATCGCCTCGCCGGCGAAAAAACGGAAGATCTGGGCGGCGCGTGCGGTTTCGGCCACGGCCTCGAACAAGGTTTTGCCTTCTTCGCGGGCCAGCAAGCGGCCGATGTCATCCTTGCGCGCCAACAACCGCTGAGCCGTCGCTTCCAAGAGGTCAGCGCGCTCCTGCGGTGACGCTCCGGCCCATCCCGGCAGTGCCTCACGCGCCGCTTGAACGGCGGTGTCGACCTGACTTTCTGACGCGCGAGCGAAGTGGCCAATCACGTCGCTGACATCGGCGGGATTGAAGTTTGCGGCTTGCTCTTCACCCGGCACCCACCGGCCGGCAATTAGGTTCAGTTTCATGGTTTCATCCGTAAGAGAGAGATTGAGAATGCGGATCATCCCAGTTTTCTTCAGGAGCGCGGCACCGCTATTGTACTCCCGAGCGGACTAAGGCTCGCGCGTGGCCGGAGCCCAGTCCCGGATCGGGTTCTACACTCTTTGCTTGCCTTGACAGGCGACGGAAGCTCCCTAGCTTCCGTTTGCCCGCAAGCGGCGCTCAAGCTGGGTCTGAAATCGGTCAAAAGCCCTGAGCCTTGTCAGAGGCCCCCTCATTCCGCCGCCACAGCTGCAGCGTTGATCGCGGCCTCGATGGAGGTTTCAATGATGTCCAAGGCTTCCTCAACTAGCGGCATTGGCGTGGTCAGCGGCGGAAGAAGACGGATGGTATTTCCGCGGGTGCCGCAAGGAAGAATGATCAGCCCGCGCGCCTCGGCCTCGGCTACGATGGCCTGTGTCAGGACCGGGTCTGGGTTGTTCGTTTGGCGGTCGGTCACAAGTTCGAAAGCTATCATTGCACCCAGACCGCGCACATCGCCAATCGCCTCCATGCCCTGACGTGCGGCTAGGCTGATTAGGCGCGCCTTGATAACATCACCGACCTCGGTGGCACGCGCGCAAAGATCCTCCTCAGCGATCACATCCAGCACAGCATGTGCGGCGGCCACTGCCAACGGATTACCGGCATAGGTACCGCCGATGCCACCCACCGGGGCGGCATCGGCGATTTCAGCCCGGCCGGTCACGGCTGAGAGCGGAAACCCGCCGGCCAGGCCTTTGGCCATGGTCACCAGATCGGCGGCCACGCCAGCATGCTCAAAGGCAAAAAGTTTGCCTGTACGTGCGATCCCGGCCTGCACCTCGTCTGCGATCAGGACAATGCCGTGGTCATCACAGATGGTACGCAAGGCTCGCAGAAATTCAGGCTGGGCAATGTTGAAGCCCCCTTCGCCCTGAACGGGCTCGATTATCATCGCTGCAACACGTTGAGGGTCAATTGAAGACCGAAGCAGGTTCTCCAGAACGGCCAGGCTATCCCGAACAGTGACGCCGTGAAACTCGTTCGGGAAAGGCACGTGCAGGACTTCAGGCGGCATCGCGCCAAATGCTTTCTTGTAGGGGTTCACCTTCCCGCACAGTGCCATGCCCATCAGGGTTCGACCGTGGAAGGCCCCGGAAAAAGCGATCACGCCAGAGCGGCCGGTGTAGGCACGAGCCATCTTAACGGCATTCTCAACCGCCTCGGCGCCAGTGGTGACCAGCATCGTCTTTTTGGCAAAATCGCCCGGGGTGGCAGCGTTCAGGCGCTCGGCCAGCGCGAGATAGCTTTCATAAGGCGCGACGTGGAAGCAGGTATGCGTGAAGGCCTCTGATTGCTGGGCAACTGCCGCCATCACCCGCGGATGACGATGACCGGTATTGTTCACGGCGATGCCTGCCGCAAAGTCGATATAGCGCTTGCCATCAACATCCCACAGCTCTGCATTCTCGGCCCGAGCGGCGTAAATGCCACGAGACGCCACACCCTTTGCAATGGCAGATGTCCGGCGGTTCTTGAGGTGTTGAGTAGCGCTCATGTGCGAATCTCCCTTTTGGATCGCTTCGATTCTTCAATTTTATTGCTCAAAATTTCGAACAATGATAGTGTTAAATTGCGCAGCATCATGGGATTCGCATATTCTGCATCAAGGAAGACGACGGAGACGTAGAAATGATTGACGAATTTGATGTTGGTGGGCGCTTGAAAGC
The DNA here is from genome assembly GCF_056158685.1 of Leisingera sp. ABM4_103. NCBI lineage: Bacteria > Pseudomonadati > Pseudomonadota > Alphaproteobacteria > Rhodobacterales > Roseobacteraceae > Leisingera > Leisingera sp. ABM4_103. The sequence goes on from NZ_JBSWTU010000008.1 coordinate 31,206, forward strand.
TTTGAGGGGACAGTTTGGCATGTCTCAAAGGCAGCTCGCGGATGCCGCCGGAGTGCCACATGGTCAAATCTCCATGATTGAAACCAATAAGAGCAGCCCTTCCGTCGCATCATTGCGCAAAATATTGGGCGGATTTGGAATGAGCATGTCGGAGTTTTTTGAGCCCGAAGCTGCGAGTAAACAGCAGCCCTTCTTCACGCCGTCTGAGATGCGCGATCTGACAAGCCTGCTTTACCAGAGTGATGAGCTGGCCCGCCAAAAGATTGCCATAAAGCAAGTGGGCGACGCCAAAGCGCACGGCCTTCAGATTCTGCACGAGCGGTACGAAGCCGGCGCGGACACGGGCGGCTCCATGATTGAGCACGAAGCCCACGAAGGCGGGATCGTCATTTCGGGTGAGCTCGAGGTCACGGTCGGCGACGATACCCGCGTTCTCAAGGCTGGCGACGCCTATTTGTTCAACAGCCGCGAACCGCACCGGTTCCGCAATATCTCCGACCGTCCGGCCGAAGTCATTTCGGCCTGCACTCCCCCCTACCTGTAAACAACGCGGGCCTCATCTCGTCCGCCCCAAAAGGAAGCCTTCATGTCACCTCTCAACGGTTTGAAAGTTGTCGAACTGGCTCGCATCCTGGCCGGCCCCTGGATTGGCCAGGCGCTTGCCGATCTCGGTGCTGAGGTAATCAAGGTCGAAGCGGAGAGCGGTGACGACACCCGAAGCTGGGGGCCGCCTTTCATCGAGCGGAACGGCGACAGGACTGCTGCCTACTACTATTCCGCCAATCGCGGAAAGTCCTGCGTTACCGCCGATTTCCGCACCGAGGAAGGTCGGAAAACAGTACTGGAGTTGATCCGTGATGCAGATATCCTGATCGAGAATTTCAAGGTTGGCGGTCTGGCAAAATACGGCCTCGACTACGACAGTCTTAAAGACTCGAACCCGCGTCTCATCTATTGCTCGGTAACGGGTTTCGGCCAGGATGGCCCCTATGCCAAGCGAGCGGGGTACGACTTTTTAATCCAGGGCCTTTCCGGGCTCATGTCGATCACCGGTGAGCCAGGCCAGCAGCCGCAGAAGGTCGGTGTCGCGGTAACGGATGTGGTAACCGGACTGTATGGTGCGATCGGAATCCTGGCTGCTGTGGAGCAACGGCACCGTACCGGCAAAGGGCAGCATTTAGACATGTCGCTGCTGGATTGCGCAACGGCGATGCTGGCGAACCAGGCGATGAATTTCCTCGCCACCGGTGAAAGCCCGATGCGCCAAGGTAATGATCACCCCAACATCTCACCTTACCAAGTCCTGCCAACAGCAGATGGCCATATTATTTTGGCCGTAGGCAATAACGGGCAATTCGAACGCCTCTGCGATGTGATTGACCGGCCCGACCTGCTGGCAGCATCGGACTATGCCAGCAACGGGCTGCGCGTCACGAACCGAAAGACGCTTACACATGAACTAGAGCGGTCGCTTAAGCGATGGGCTTCAGCAGACCTTCTTGCGGCACTTGAGGAGGCAACCGTGCCCGCCGGGCCAATCAACTCGATCGGGCAGGCGTTCGACGACCCTCAGATCCGAGCGCGCGGTCTGGTGATCGAGCCTGAGGGGGTGAAAGGTGTGCGGGGACCTTGGAAATTTTCAGATGCAGAATTGACTTTGGATCGAACCGCGCCGACGCTACCCAAGGATAACTAAGTGAGAGGCGGACACTGTTGGTGGAGACTTCCCGTCGAGTACTGTGCCAAACAATCCGCGCAGTGAAGGGAAGAGGTGGCCTGACCTGTAGCGTACTGATGCCCCCCATGAGATTTTGCTGGGCGTATTCATCGAGAAGTAACCTCCCCCATTGTTTTGCACTGGGGGCATCAGTACCTCTCGTTCAAGCTTGCCGAGCTTCTCCGCATTGCCTTTTGACAAACTCCTCCGCGACAGCGATGAAATTCATTAATGCGGGGGATTTATAGGCTCGGTTCCAAACCAGAAGGGTGGATATCTCGGCTTCGCAATCCGAGATTGGTTTCGTCATAATCGTTCTTGGCTGAAACCTCGTTATCCCCTGCGCATAGACAGAAACTCCGAGGCCGCTGCCGACGAGGCCAAGGATCCCCAATGCATTTGACGCTTCGTATTTGACATCGATCGCATTGCCGCTTCTCAAGAACACATCGTCGATGAACAGGCGGAAAAAATCCCATTCAGCCATGCTCCCCAAGACCATGGGGTACTGAGCTATTTCATTGAGTGTGACCGTTGGCCGGGTCGACAAGCGATGGTCCACTGGCAAGAGCGCGACGAGCCTCTCACTTGCCACTTTTCGGGTTTCGAACTGGGGGTGCTTGAATGGGCCCAGCATAAAACCAACATCGATGTTGTTTCGGGACAGCTCAATTTTCTGCCCTTGAGTGCGAATATACTTCAGCTCCAGTTCTATGTCTGGGTAGCGGCGGGTAAATTCCCGCACCACCCCAGGCATGAGATCAAGCGCTGCGAAGGACATGTATCCGACGCGCAAAAACCCTTTCTTGCCCTCCGCTGCGATGCGCCCGGCTTGAACGGCCGCAGAAATTTCAGAGGAGATAAGCCTGGTCCGTTCGTAAAAGACCTCACCCGCGGCCGTCAGTGAAACTTCGCGCGTTGTGCGCCGGATGAGTTGATAGCCAAGCTGCTCTTCCAGCTGCCGGATGCGTCGGCTGAGCGCGCTTTGGTCTATCGAGAGGCGTTCCGCTGCACGCCTGAAGCTGAGTTCGACTGCGACTGCATTGAAGGCTTCCAAGTCGCGCGTCTGAGGTGTGTGGGTCATTGGCATTCAGAAATTCCCTTCATTTTCTGAGCAATAGCACGAGGCTTTTGATTAATGCAAAACCAACAACAATAGTGGCCGATACGGCGATTGTTTATGAGCTGTGTGTGTCCGATTTTGTAGATGGGAACTCTAACCCGCGATCAAGATGCCAATGCAGCAAGGGCTGACTGAGGCAGACATAGCGACTTACCAAATCGAAGGACAACAAAATGAGTAATGTTGATCACGCAGCACTGGATAAGATGCTGCACGAGGCATTCGATGCTGCATCCGCACTGTACAAAGAGCGTGGCTTCCAGCGCCGTGTGGGCTTTGGCAAGAAACCGGCCCTTGTCAGTGTCGACCTGGCAAATGCCTGGACCCGCCCCGGAAACCCATTCACTTGCGACCAGGAGAAGATGGACAACGAGATCATTCCCGGCATGCAGCGTCTGTTGGAAGCCTGCCGGGCCAACGGGCATCCGGTCATCCATGTCACTACTGCCTATGAGATCACCGATCGGAAGGCGCCGTTCACTGACATGGGGCTGTGGCACGACAAAATTCCGGTTGATGTGGTGGATTTGGCTGACAAGGACCTGTGGGCAATCGACAGCCGGATTGCTCCGGTCGAGGGCGAATATACGCTGCTGAAAAAACGGGCGAGCTCGTTCCACGGCACCGAACTGGCCGGCATTCTGCGCGCCAACGGCGTTGACACCATCCTGGTGACCGGCGTGACCGCTTGCGCCTGCGTGCGCCAGACAATCTGCGACGGTATTGCCGACGGCTTCCGCACGATTGCAGTGAAAGAGGCAATCGGCGACCGGGTTCCGGGTGCCGTCGCCTGGAACCTGTTCGACATCGACGCGAAGTTTGGCGACGTCGAGACCGTCGATAGCTGTGTCGATTATCTCAACACCGTCAACAACCGTTAAGCGCTGGAAAGATTTCCGGGAGGGTGCTCAAGCGTTCTCCCGGACAGGGAGGAATTGGAGGACATCATGGCTCGCATCGGCGTTGACGTAGGCGGTACAAATACCGACCTCGTGCTGGAATGTAATAAGGGGACCTTTTTCCATAAAGTGCCCAGCACCTTGAAAGACCAGTCTATCGGCGTGGTCGAGGGTATTCACCAGATTTGCGAAATTGCCGGGATCGGCAAGGAGGCGATCGAAGTCATCAATCACGGCACGACTGTTGCGACGAACATTACTATCGAGCATAACGGCGCTGAAGTCGGGATGCTGACGACGAAAGGCTTCCGCGACATCTTGCACATCGGGCGCCACAAGCGGCCGCACAACTTCTCACTGCATTTCGAAGTGCCTTGGCAGAACCGGCCGCTCGTTAAACGGCGCAACCGGATCGCTATCACTGAACGCATCCTGCCGCCCACCGGTGAGGTCGAGACGCCGCTTAACGAGGACGAAATCCGTAGTGCCTGCGCTCTATTCCGGAAGCGCGGCATCAAGTCTGTCTGCATCGGCTTCATGTTTTCTTTCCTGAACGACGCGCATGAAAAGCGCGCCCGTGACATCGTGCTGGAAGAAATCCCCGATGCCTATGTGTCGGCGTCCTCTGATGTGGCAAACGTCATTCGCGAATACGAGCGGTTTTCCACGGTTGCCATGAACGCTTTTGTTGGCCCGCGGTCTGCCTGGTACCTTCGCAATCTTGAGCAGAAGGTCAAGGATGGCGGTATTCCAGCTAAGCTGCGCGTCATCCAGTCCAATGGTGGAATATCCACCATTGATGGATGTGCCAGAAAGCCCGTGAGCATTCTGATGAGCGGTCCAGCAGGCGGCGTGCTGGGTGCGCTTTCTGAAGCACGGCTGGCAGGGACCGATAACATCCTTACCGTGGATATTGGCGGTACGTCGGCTGACATTTCCACCATTGCTGCTGGAGAAATGCGTATCAAGAACCCGCGCGACACCCTGGTATCGGGACATGCGGTCATGGCCCCGATGATCGACCTGGAAACCATCGGCGCGGGCGGCGGGTCAATCGCTTATCTCGATGAGGCAGGCGGTTTCAACGTCGGACCCCGCTCAGCTGGTTCAGAGCCTGGGCCTGCTTGTTACAACCGCGGCGGCACAGAGCCGACCGTGACCGACGCGCAAGTCGTATTGGGCCGCATGGATGCGGACAAGTTTCTTGGCGGTGATCTGCCGCTGGATCCGGAGCTGTCCCACAAAGCAATCAAGGAAAAGATCGCTGATCCTCTGGGTGTTTCGGTTACCGAGGCCGCGCTTGGGATCATCAAGATCGTCAACAACAATATGGCGCTGACGATCCGATCCAACTCAGTAGCGCGCGGCTATGACCCTCGTGAGTTCTCGCTCATGCCGTTTGGCGGCGCAGGCCCCTTCCATGGTGTTGCCCTGGCCGAGCTTGTTTCCGCGAAGGACGTGCTTGTTCCGATCGCGCCTGGGATCACAGCTGCCATGGGCCTGCTGGGCACTGACCTTCAGTACGAGCACACCCGCTCTGTCATCACCAGTCTGTTCAATGCCGACCAGGGCGCCATCGACAGGGTGAACGCAACCGTTGCTGAATTGAAAAATGTCGGTAAAGCCGATCTTGAGAATGACGGCATCCCGGAAGTGCAGCAGAATTTCGACGTTATCGCCGAAGTGCGCTATCACGGCCAAGGTTTCGAGCTGCGCGTGCCCATGCCGAAGGAAGGCTTGGCGCTGGAAAACGTACCGGACGTGATCAGCGCGTTCCATAAGCAGCATAAGGCAGATTACGGATACTCCTTCGATGACAGCCTTGTCGAGCTCTACAACGTGCGGGTCATCGCGTCGGCAAGTGTCCGGCACCTGGAGCTGACGCCGCTTTCATTAGGCAGCCAGGACGATATCAAGGCAGCTTTCATGTACGAGCGCGAAACTATCTTCGACGATGGATCGGTGCATATGACACCGCGCCTGGATCGCGGAAAGCTTGGCGCGGGCACCCGTGTGGAAGGCCCGGCCATCATCATCCAGCACAATTCAACAACGCTGCTGCCGCCCGGCTATGCCGCCGAGGTTCAGGACTTCGGAAGCCTGCGCTTGAGCAAGTCCTGAGGGAGGAAAACCAATGCCAAAAGACATCAATAAACCGATCGATCCGGTCACCCTTCAGGTCATCCGGGGTTCCATCGAAACCATTGCAGAGGAAATGGCACACGTTCTGTTCCGCATGTCCTTCTCCTCGATTATCCGCGAGTCCGAAGATCTGGGCGCCGGGCTGTTCGACACAGACTTCAACACACTCTGCGAGTTTGAATCCACGCCGATGCACATCGGCTCGATTCCGGGGTATCTCCAGGGCATCGCGGATTCTCTGGACGATGGCGAATGGTATGAAGGTGATGTCGTCGTCCACAACCATCCCTACCTGGGGTCGTCGCATACACCTGATTTGGCGATTGTCATTCCGATTTTTTACGAAGGTGAACTGGTCGGATACGCGGGCAATACCGCACATCATATCGATATCGGCGCCGCCACACCGGGCCTGATTATCGATGTGCCGGATGTCTATGCAGAGGGCATGCTCTTTGCGGGTACTAAGCTCTACCGGAAGGGTGAGCGCAATGAAACAATGTGGAATTTTATCCGCAATAATTCACGTGCCGCCCGCCAGCTTGTGGATGACATCGAAGCACAGATCGCTTCTGCCAGGCTTGGTGTGAAGCGCTTCAAGGAATTGATGGAACGGTACGGCAAGAATCTGGTGTTCGGCGCCTGCAACCAGTTGATGGACTACTCCGAAAAAATGCTGCGGCAGAGGATTTCGGACATTCCGGATGGTGAATACCGGGCCGAAGGTTGGCTGGATGACGATGGCCGTAACCGCGGCCAGACACTTCCGGTGAAGGTCTGTGTCAGAGTTGTCGGAGACACTATTGAAGTCGACCTGACCGGATCTGCGCCGCAGACGCCAACTGCCTACAACGTGCCGTTTGAAGGGTCCACAAAAGTGGCCGCATTCGCAGCTTTTCGAAAATTGCTGCTAGACACGGCCACTTCGGACACCAGGGTGCCATCGAACCAGGGGTCCTTCCGGCCGATCAAAGTGACCGCGCCGGAAGGCACCATTTTCAATCCGATCGCCCCGGCTTCCGCCGAGGCCCGTTTCACCCAGTGCAACTTCATGATTGACCTGATCCTGAAGGCAATGGCGCCGGTCCTGCCCGAGGACATCATTGCAGGGTCGTCTGCCAGCATTTCCTTTGCCTCTTACGCAGGTGTACGGGACGACGGGGAGTACTGGGTGTTCCTCGAAGTGAACGAAGGGGCCTATGGCGGCCGCCCGGACTCCGATGGCCCTGACGCCATTGACAATCTGATGGCCAATACCCGCAACAATCCGCTGGAAGACCTCGCGATGCATATCCCGATGATCTGCGAGCGGTACGAGTTGCGCGACGATGTGATGCCCGGTGCCGGCAAGCACCGCGGCGGGATCGGCGTTGTGAAGAGCCAGCGGATGCTGACCGACGGCATAATCACCCATGAGAGCGAACGGCATACCAATGTGCCATGGGGGGTTTTCGGAGGAACGGAAGGGGCGGCCGGGAAGTGCGAGATCTATAACGTCTCCAGTACCGAACCTCCGCGTCAGATGCATTCCAAGTTCCATGGCGAGGACGTCCGAAAAGACGATGTAATGGCGTACTACAGTCCCTGCGGCGGCGGCTATGGCAGCCCGCTGGAACGCACTCCGGAAAAGGTTCTGGATGATGTCCTGGATGGTTTCTGCACACCGCAGCACGCCCGGGACATCTATGGAGTGGTGCTCGATCTGGACGCCGAAACCGTCGATGTGGCGGCGACCGAGGCCCTCCGTCAGTCGCTGGACACCTTGCGCTAACAAATGCGGAGGCAAGCATGAACACCGAAAGAAAGACAAGCTATCGCAGCTTCGTACCGAAGAGCGCAGCCTATTTCGCGGTCAAAGATGCCTTGCCTCCGCGCGATATCTACTTTCTTCTGCTGCCCAGGTTCACGATGCTGGCCCTGAGCAGCGCCATCGAGCCTCTGCGTGTTGCAAACCAGCTCTCCCAGCATGAACTCTACCGCTGGCACACGGTGGCAGATACCTCTGCAGTCGCAAGCTCGTGCGGCGTAGAACTGAATGCGCATTCCAATTTGCACGACTTGCAATCACCCGATCAGTTGCTTGTGTGTTCTGGTACGGATCCGCACAATGCAGCATCCGAACAGACACTGCAGGCCCTGCGCAGGTTTTCCCGGATGGGAGGAAAACTCGGGGCTCTGTGTACCGGAGCTTTCACTCTAGCGCGGCTCGGACTGCTTCAGGAAAAGCGTTTCACGCTCCATTGGGAAAACCAAGCGAGTTTCCGAGAATTATTTCCTGACCTGGAAAGCAGCGAAAAGATCTTCGAAATTGATGGGCCGCTTATGACTTGCGGCGGCGGACATGCCGCAACGGATATGATGCTGGCACTGATTGCTCGAGATTATGGCAAGGCCTTCGCACAAGCTGTGGGGGACATGTGCCTGCATGGTGTGGCGCGTCCACCAGGAACTCCACAAAAAACCTCCTTCGCTTTCTCAAACAATGCTCGAAACCGGCATGTGACAGCCGCAATTGAAATCATGAAGCGCAATCTGGAAAACCCGCTGTGCTTGGATGAGATCGCCAGGGAGTGCGGATGTTCGCGGCGTCAGCTTGAGAGGATGTTCAAGAAGCTGCTCCGCATTTCACCGGCGAAATACTATCGCAACTTGCGGCTCGATTTTGCGCATAGCCTGTTGGCTGAAACAAATATGCAGCTCCTTGATGTGGCAGTCGCGGCAGGCTTTTCGTCACGGACACAGTTTTCAAGGTGTTTTTCCGAACGTTTCGGAACACCGCCTTCGAGGACCGGCACGTCCCCTTGTGCCGGCAATTCAACCAACAGGGAAATCAAAAAATGACAATGACCGAGAAAATCCGCGACGCGGAACATGAACGCACTGGCTTGCTTGAAGAATCCATCCTGCCGACACTGCTGGGGCAGCGTCCGCTCGGCTTGATTGGCTATGCTTGGATATGGGTCGGAATTGCGGTCATCATCGCAACCTATTCCTTAGGTGCAGCCGGGGTTGGTGGCGGCGTTCCGCTGGCAACGGTTATCCTGGTGATCATGCTGGCCAATATCGGAATTGGCGCATTCATGGTGCTGACAGCAGATATCGGGACCGAACACGGCCTGTCTTTTGCCGTCTACCTGCGCGCGCCGTTTGGCATTTACGGCACGCATCTTCCCGCAATTTCCCGTGGCTTGGTTGCCGCAATGTGGTTCGGCATTCAAACCTACCTCGGAGCACTGGCTCTGAACGGAATCGGCCAGTACTTTCTGGACTTCGACAACTGGATCGTCTGGTACGCAGTGTTCGGCATCATTCAGATCGTGAACACCGCGATGGGGATCAAATCGGTTGAACGGCTCGCGTCGCTGGCAGCACCTGCCATTATCGCGATTTCTATCTGGATGTATTATACGCTGGAAGGTGTCGCCTCGACACAAGGTGTGAACATCTGGACCTTTGAAGGGACTGGCGAAATGTCCCTACTGGTGCTTTTTATCGCCAACCTGGGCTTCTGGTCGACGCTTGCCATCGACATTCCAAACCTGACGCGGTTTGTGAAGACCGATGCTGGATCCAAAGGCTTTGTCTCGCGCAACAAGAACATCTTTCTTGCGCAGCTGGTTGCTTTGCCGGTCACCCAAGCACTTATTGCTGGAATCGGAGGCGTTTCTTTCATTGCTACCGGCAATTGGAACCCGATCGAAGTCATCCAGGGCGAAGGTGAGGGGCTGTCGCTAGTCATTTTGCTTGCGCTGGTGGTGCTGGCACAGTGGTCGACAAATAACTCCGCCAACCTCATCCCCTCAGCGCTGACCTTCATCAATCTTGCGCCGCGCGTGATTAACTACAAGGTAGGTGTTGCGCTTGCAGGGGTCGTCGGCACGCTGTGCTTCCCATGGGAAATTCTGAACAACCTGTTCGTCTTCCTAGGTTACTACGGGGCGTTCCTGTCTGCCATCGGCGGCATAATGGTGGCCGACTATTACATTCTGAGAAAGCGCCGCCTCAACGTGCCGGACCTGTTCAAAGCCGATGGCCAGTTCCGCTACTCTGGCGGTTTCAATCCAGCGGGCTTGATTGCATGGATCGTGGCCGGAGGTATTGCAGCCTGGTATTCGCAGTACGCATTCATCATCGGCTTCCCGCTTGGGCTCGTGCTCTATGCCTTGCTGATGAAGACTATCGTTCTGCCAGGGAATCCGCAGGCTGAGATCAGTAGCGGATACGCAGATGAGTTTCTCGCTACGAGCGAGGGGGTCAGCTGGGTTTATCTTGGCAAAGGGCAGTTCCGGCGAATGGCACCTGCAGAAACTCATGATGAAGAAATAGGCCGCGAAGACCTGTAAAGTTCTTAATTGACCCTCCCCGACTTGCCCGCACCAAAACGGTGCGGGCTCTTTTCATTCACTCGAACCTCGGATGTTGGCCGAAGTTAGATGTGTTCCTGACCTTCTCCATTTCGCCTTAGTTTTCCTTCAGTACCGACCATCTGAATGCATAGCTCTCAATTCTGCACCAGGCGCTGGGGATCTATGTGAGAGTGTTTCTCCGCCAGTGGAGCACCGGCGCCCCTCAGAGATGCGGACCATCGAAGGCGGGAGCGGAGCTTGATCAACGCCGGTGCGTCCCAAACAGCCTTCTCGATAAACCCTCAATTCTACTGCGTTGAAGCAATTCTATGAGGGGTGACACAGCAAATCTAATCTAACCATGAAACGCTACTTCAGCATTTCCCGGGCGATGATGGTGCGCTGAATTTCTGAGGAGCCTTCGTAGATCCGGAAGATCCGCAAATCGCGCAGATAGCGTTCAAGCGGGAAATCGCGGGTGTAACCATAGCCGCCGTGGATCTGCAGCGCCCGGTCGGCAATGCGCCAGGCCGCCTCGCTGGTATAGAGCTTGGCAAAGGCCGAGTCCGAGGAATACCGCTCACCGGTGCCACGCTTGCGGGCGGCCTGCTGCCCCAAGGCCCGTGCCGCCGCCAATTCGGTGGCGCTGTCGGCCAGCATCCATTGCAGCCCCTGGAAATTGCCAATCGGCTGGCCGCCGACCTCGCGTTCCTTGGCATAGGAAACCGCCGCATCCAGCGCCGCGCGGGCGATGCCGGTTGCCTGCGCGGCTACCTCGATGCGGCCATTGTCCAGCACCTTCATCGCGGTGCGGAATCCGGTGCCTTCGTCGCCCAGCCGGTTTTCCGCGGGCACATGGCAGTCAAGGGAGACCGGGAACACATGGCCGCCGCGCAGCCCCATGGTTTCCTCGTGCCTGCCGATCTCCACCCCGTCCGTCTTGCCCGGCTCCACCACAAAGGCGCTGACCCCGCGCGCGCCTGCTCTGCTGTCGGTCTTGGCATAGACCACGATGAAATCCGCGCCGCCCGCGTTCGAGATGAAGCATTTCGAGCCTTTCAGCCGGTAGCCGTCCCCGTCGCGGATGGCGGTGGTGCGCATGTCGGCCGGGTTGGAGCCGGCCATCGGCTCGGTCAAGGCAAAAGCCCCCAGTGCCTCCCCCGATGCGGCGGCCGGCAGCAGCCGCTTCTTCAACGCCTCATCCGCGCCCAGCAGCAGAGAATCCGTCGCCAGAAAATGCGCCGTCAGCATCGACGCAGTTGAGCCGCAGGCGCCGGCTATGGCCTCCACCGCGCAATAGAGCGCAGGACCGGACAGGCCAATGCCGCCATAGGCTTCGGGCAGGTTCATGCCCATGATGCCCATTTCTGCCAGCGCCGGGCGGTGCAGGGTTGCAAATGTCCCCTCGGCATCGATCGCCGCAGCGGCAGGCGCCAGCACCTCATTCGAAAACCGCTCGATCTGGTCGATGACGGCCTGTTCTTCACTGTTCAGATCACCGCTCATTTGGTCTCTCCTTCCTTCAGCCGATGCAGGATTTCCTCTGTATGCGCCCCCAGTCCCGGGGCTGCCTGACGGCCGCCGCGCGGCGCGCCGCTGAAATGAACCGGCTGTTCCGGCACGCTCAGCGTGCCGAGCGCGGGATGGGTGACGGGCGTCGCCAGCTCCCGCGCCTGCGCCTGCGGCGACGCCCAGGCCTCCGGCACCGAACTCAGGACCGCGGCCGGGATACCCTCCTCGGACAGCAGCGCGGCGACGCTCTGCACGTCCCGGACCGCGGCCCAGCTTTCGATATGCTGCGCCAGCGCCGGCTCATTCTGCCGCCGCAGGCTGTCGCTGGCGAACCGCGGATCCTCCGCCAGTTCCGGCGCGCCGATGACCGCCGCGAACTTTGCAAACAGCCGGTCGTTCAGCACCGCGACGGTAAAGCTGCCGTCCCTGGCCGGATAGGTGCCAAACGGCGCCGACAGCGCGTGCTTGCTGCCGGTCCGCTTCGGCGTCTCCCCGGCCATCAGCGCCCGGCAGGCCAGCACCGGCATCATCGACATCAGCGAATCGTACAGCGCCAGGTCGACATGCCGCCCCCGGCCGCTTCGGGCGCGGTCGAACAGCGCCACCATCGCCCCGAAGGCCGCGAACATGCCGCCCGCCACATCGGCAAAGGCGTCCCCGGCCATCATCGGCGGGCCGTCCTCGGCGCCGGTCACGTCCATCAGCCCGCTCATCGCCTGGATGATGATGTCATAGGCCGGCAGCATCCGGTTCGGGCCGGTCTGGCCGAACCCGGACACCGAGACATAGACCAGCTGCGGACAGGCCGCGCACAATGCCTCCGGGCCCAGCCCGAACCGCTCCATCACGCCGGGGCGGAAATTCTCGATCATAACATCGCTCTCCGCCGCCAGCCCCCGGGCCGCCGCCGCGCCTTCTGCGGATTTCAGGTCCAGAACGATGGATTTCTTGCCGCGGTTCACCGACTGGAACAGCAGGCTTTCGCCGTCCCTGAATGGGCCGATGTGGCGGTAGTCATCGCCCGCGGGCGGCTCCACCTTGATCACCTCGGCGCCGAGGTCGGCCATCAGCGCCGTGCAGTAGGGCCCGGCCAGAACACGGGAAAAGTCCAGCACCCGGACTCCCTCCAGCGGCCTACGGCCTGCGGTCTCGTCATTGTCGAACATGCATCCCCCATCAATTGCTTGCTGCAGGATAGCGTCCGCTGGGATATACTTGGAAATACTGGATGCATATAAAGAGTATACCTCTTTGAATATACCATTGACCTTCCGCCAGGTCGAAATCCTGCTGGCGGTGGCCGCCACCGGCAGCACCGCAGCGGCCAGCCGAGCGCTGAACACCTCGCAGCCCTCGGTTTCGCACGCCATCGCCCGCTGCGAGGAGGTGTTCGGCCAGAAGCTGTTCGTCCGCATCCCCGGCCGCGGCATGGAGCTGACGCCGTTCGGGCAGCACAAGGCGGCCCAGCTGCGCGAACTGGAAAACCAGGCCCGCTGGGTGCTGAGCGGCGGCGAAGGCACGCCCGAGTTCCTGAACCTCGGGGTGTTTTCCACCCTCGGCCCTCGCTATGCGCCGCAGCTGGTGCGCCGCTTCATGGACACCCGCCCCGGCGCCGAGATCCGCATCCTCGAAGGCGACCTGCAATCACTGTTCGACTGGCTCAGCGAAGGCCGGATCGACCTCGCGCTGCTTTATGATTTCGGGGTTCCGTCGGATTTCGCGATCACACCGCTGATGGCCGCCGAACCCTACGCCCTGCTGCCCGCCGGGCACCGGCTGACAGGGCTGCCCGGCGTCAGCGCCGAAGACCTCGCGCAGGAGCCCGTCATCCTGGTGAACCTGCCGCACAGCCGCGGCTATTTCCTGTCCCTCCTGCAGAACGCCAGGTTTCCGGTGCGGGTGGCGCATGAAACCGCCTCGATCGAGATGCTGCGGTCGATGGTGGCAAACGGGTTCGGCGCTGGCCTGCTGGCCACCGATCTGCCGGACGGAACCTGCTATGACGGCAACCCGGTGGTCCGGGTGCCGCTCGCGGGCCATCCGCCGCTGCATCAGATTGCGCTGGCCCATCGCGGCGCCGCGCTGAAACGGCCCGTCATCCAGGCGTTCACCGGTTTTGCCAGGGCCTTTTTCGCCCCGACGGCCTGAAGACCCGGCACCCTCCGGCGCCGCTGCCCTTGCGCGGCGCTCCGCGTCCTCCCGCTTGACGTGCAGGCCCGCGCACGCCACCCTGTCGCGCGGGGCGGCGCAGAAAGGCCGCCCTCGGCACAGGAGATCCGACCGATGACGGCGTCCTCCGGCGCAAATTCCTTGTGCAGCCTTCTAGGCTGCGATTACCCCGTCCTCCTGGCGGGCATGGGCGGCGTCTCCCGCTGGGAACTGGCCGCCGCCGTCGCCAATGCCGGCGGTTTCGGAATGCTTGGCATGGTGCGCGAAAGCCCGGCGCTGATCACCGAGGAAGTCACCCGTCTGCGTGCCGCCACGGACCGCCCCTTTGCGGTAAATGTCATCCCCGCGGCAACCGAACCGGCCCTGCTGGACGCCCAGATCGGCTGCTGCCTCGATCTCGGCGTTCCCGCCTTCACCTTCTTCTGGGATGTCGTGCCCGAGGCCGTGGCCCGGGTAAAGGCGGCAGGCCGGCTGGTTCTGCATCAGGTCGGCAGCGCCGAAGCCGCCCGCGCCGCCGAAGCAGCAGGCGCCGATGTGATCATCGCCCAAGGCATCGAGGCCGGCGGCCATGTCCACGGGCGCCAGCCGCTGCGCAGCCTCACCCAGGAGGTTCTGAACACCTTGTCCGTCCCGGTGGTGGCCTCGGGCGGCCTCTCCTCCGGCGCCGATCTGGCCGCATTCCTTTCACTGGGCGCTGCCGGGATCCAGTGCGGCACCGCCTTTCTGGCCACCGATGAGTCCTTTGCCCACCCCTATCACAAGGACCGCGTCGTCGCCGCTACCGGCGCCGACACCGTGCTGACCGATGTCTTCGTGCTCAACTGGCCCGCGGGCGCGGCAGTGCGGGTGCTGGAAAACAGCGTCACCAAAGCGCTCGGCGGCGCTTATATGGGCCACGATCCCGACACCCTCCCGCGCGAGGAAATCGCTTGGGACGGCAGCCAGCCGCGGCTGCGCTACAGCACCGATTCGCCGCTGCGCACCACCACCGGCGACCTGGAGGCAATGGCCCTGTTTGCAGGCCAGGGCGCGGGCGCCATCCGCCGGATCGTGCCTGCAGCCGAGCGCATCGCGGACATCGTCAGCGGCGCAGAGCGCATCCTCGGGCAGTCGCTGTCGCCCCGCAGCGGAGCAGCCGGATGAGCAAGACCCCCACCCCCCGCCTGCCGCCAAGGGCTACGCCTCCTCGCCCTGCATGGCGGAGGAAACCGGCCTTTACGACCCCCGGGCCGCCGCCGCCCGGCACACCGCGGACGTTACCCGCTGGCGCAAGGCCGAACGAAGCCGGCTGCGGGCGGAACGGCGCGCCATGACGGTTGCCGAACGCCAGGCAGCAGGCGATGCGCTGTCCGGGCACCTGCAGCAGCTGCTCAAATCCCGCTCCGGCGGCGCGAACGGGAAGGTCATCTCCTTCTACTGGCCGATCAAGTGCGAACCCGACCTGCGCCCGCTGATGGCAGACCTGCACGCCGAAGGCGCCACCATTGCCCTGCCCATCGTCGAGACCAAGGCCGCGCCGCTGGTGTTCCGGCTGTGGACGCCGGAAACCCGGCTGGTGCGCGGCGACTGGAACATCCCGGTGCCGCCGCCCGAGGCACCGGCCCTGACCCCCGCCACCGTGCTCGCGCCGCTGGTGGGCTGGGCGCCTGGCGGCTACCGGCTGGGCTACGGAGGCGGCTATTTCGACCGCACCCTGGCGGCCCTGACGCCGCGCCCCTATGCCATCGGTATCGGCCTGGACGCCGCACAGTTGCCTACTATTTTACCGCAACCGCACGACATCCAACTGGACGTCGTTTTGACTGAAACCGGCGAGCAGTTTGCGAACACAGCATCATGACGAGTACCTGAAGGCGTGCGGAAGCCCTGCTCGGCCCGCTTCTCCGACTAAGGTCCAGCGAACGGACGGTTTGCAATTGCTCCGCAGCGTGGTTTTGAATGTCCGGTCCGGGAAAATCCGCGACGCCGCTGAATTGCCGCTGCTGCGGGCGCGAACAGAGTTTTAGGCTTTCAGAACCTGCATCCGCTGCGGGCGCGTAGGTCTGGTATGTCCGGCTGTGCCGACCTTGCGGTGATCCCTGTATTCACAGTTGCAGCGAACGTCTCTTTTGAATGGCGTGCCGTAAGCTTCCGTTTTGATGGCAATGGTATTGCTTGGGCCGTCATCAGAGCCATAGAATAGTGGCTTATTGCCGGGGCATTTTCAGTTCCTAAGGTTTTTTGGGGGGAGAACACTGCCCTTTAGCAGATCCTGTGGTGATAGGTTCACGAAGCCGTCAGAGATTCCCCGGTATCCAGTACCGGCGCCGCATCAATGTCCTCTGCATCCAGCATGGATGCCACGCGCTCAAGTGCTGCGATCAGCGCTGCCTGCTCCCAGTCCTCCATTGCTGCAAACTTGCGCACAAACCTCTGCTGCAGCGGATCCGGTGCATCGGCAATTGCCCCGCGCCCCTTCTCGGTGACAAGGATATTTGTCTGGCGCCGGTCAGTCTGCGACTTTTCCCGCACCACCATTTCTTTGCGAACCAGCTTGTCCACCAGAGAGGTCACGGTTGCCTGGGAAATCCGCATCTGCTGCGAAATCGCTTTGGCGGTGCAGTGTTCGCTGGCGGCGATGATCTGAAGCACCCGGAACTGCGCGGCTGTCAGTTCGACCGACTGCGCAAGCTCCCGGCTGAACAGGTCAGTTGCACGCAGAATGCGGCGCAGGGCGATCAGGCTTGCATCAATGCGTTCCATGTCCCGATTCTGGCAGAGCGCAGCGGGACAATCAAGCCAGTCCAGCCGCGCAGGTCACGCACATCTAATTCGATAAGCGAAGTATAAAGTTCTCTTCCGTCGTGTCGTAAAACGTCCGCTATTTGCCGAAATGACACAATGGCGCAGACTTTTCCTAACTACTTGTCAAGAGCACGCCCTCAATATACTTAGCTTCTCAAAGTAATAACGGAGACATCAAGCCAGATGCGACACGCATTAGAGTTATTCCGGAAGGCAGCCCCCGGGCTGCGCGAGCCCACCGCAGACGACGGCCCCGAGATCTGGGAGCTGGTGCGGGCCTGCAAGCCGCTCGATGAGAACTCCATGTACTGCAATCTGATCCAGTGCGACCACTTCCGCGACACCTGCGTTGTGGCAGAGATCGACGGCGAAATTGTCGGCTGGGTTTCCGCCTATGTTCTGCCCGACGACCCGGAAACGCTGTTTGTCTGGCAGGTGGCTGTGTCTGAAAAGGCCCGCGGCACCGGTCTTGGCTCGCTGATGCTGACCGGCCTTCTGCGCCGCAAGGCCTGTGAGAAGGTCAAACGGCTGCAAACAACCATCACCCAGGAAAACAGGGCCTCCTGGGCCTTGTTCCACAAATTCGCAGCCAACCGCAGCGCACCGCTGAGGAGCCTGCCCTACTACACCCAGGGTCAGCACTTCCGGGACCGCCAGAGCACCGAACACATGGTCACGATAGATTTCTCCGAAGCGCCCAGCTGGGCAGCCTGAGGCTGGTCGGTTCCATGTGGCGCATGCCCGCTCTGATCTGCACAATCCCCAAAGGACAAACGATGCCGACTGATACGTCAGCCAAGATTTCTATTTTCAAACGCCGCGAGTCCGAGGCGCGCAGCTATTGCCGCAGCTTCGACACCGTCTTTACCCGGGCCCAAGGTTCCGAACTGACCGACAGCCAGGGGCGCACTTACATTGACTTTCTGGCCGGCTGCTCGTCGCTGAACTACGGCCACAATGATCCAGACATGAAGGCCGCCCTGATAGACCACATTGCCGCCGACGGGCTGGCGCACGGGCTGGACTTCCACACCAGCGCCAAGGAAGAATTCCTTGATACCTTCGACCAGCACATCCTGCGGCCGCGCAATCTGGACCATAAGGTCATGTTCACCGGCCCGACCGGCGCCAACGCTGTGGAGGCCGCACTGAAGCTGGCCCGCAAGGTGACTGGCCGCACCAATGTCATCGCCTTCACCAACGGCTTTCACGGCGTCACCCTGGGCGCGCTGGCGGCGACCGGCAACAGCTACCACCGCGGCGGCGCCGGCACCCCGCTCAATGGCGTTACCCGGATGCCGTATGATGGCTACTTCGGCGCGGACGTTGACACCGCCGCCTACCTCGAGACGATGCTGAGCGACGGCTCCAGCGGCGTTGACGCGCCGGCCGCGATCCTGCTGGAAACCGTGCAGGGCGAAGGCGGGCTGAACGCCGCCAGCCCCAAATGGGTGCAGCGCATCGCCGCTCTGGCCAAGGAACATGGCGCCCTGCTGATCATCGACGACATCCAGGCCGGCTGCGGCCGCACCGGCGGCTTCTTCTCGTTCGAGGACATGGGCATCACGCCGGACATCGTAACGCTGGCCAAATCGGTCTCGGGCTTCGGCCTGCCGATGGCCCTGATGCTGGCCCGCCCGCAGCACGACGTCTTCGGCCCGGCTGAGCATAACGGCACCTTCCGCGGCAACACCCATGCTTTCATCACCGCCAGCACCGCGATCCGCAAGTTCTGGTCGGACACCGGCTTTCAGCAAAGCACCGCCGCCAAGGCCCGCCTGCTGACAGCCGCGCTGGAGGAAATGTCAGAACTTATCCCTGGCTCAAAGCTAAAAGGGCGCGGCATGATGCAAGGGCTGGACGTCGGCTCCGGAGAGCTGGCCGCAAGCATCTGCGCCCATGCTTTTGACAACGGGCTGATCATCGAGACCTCCGGCAACGAGGATCAGGTGGTCAAGGTTCTGGCCCCGCTGACCACGCCCGAGGACACCTTTATCAAAGGCCTTAACATCCTGCGCAGCGCAATCCGCGGCGTGACCGATTTAAGCAAATTTGCAGCGGAGTAAGACATGATTGTTCGCGACTATAACGACATTATCAAAAGCGACCGAAGCCGGGTGGTGTCTGACGCCCAGTGGTCTTCGGTGCGGATGCTGCTGGCCGATGACGGGATGGGGTTTTCCTTCCACATCACCTTCCTCGAGGCCGGTTCCGAACACACCTTCGAATACAAGAACCACTTTGAAAGCGTCTACTGCATGCAGGGTTCCGGCTCGATCACCGATCTGGCCACCGGCGAAACCCATCTGATCCGGCCAGGCGTCATGTACGCGCTGGACAAGCACGACCGCCACACCCTGCGGGCTGAGGAAGAGCTGGTGATGGCCTGTGTCTTCAACCCGCCCGTGACCGGCAGCGAAGTACACCGCGAAGACGGCTCCTACGCGCTAGAAACCACTTGAAGAGGTCCCGGCTGAGGCCGGGAGAGACAGTTTGAAATTCCCTGACCACACCGTCGAAAAGATCGGCGGCACCTCGATGAGCCGTATCCGCGAGCTGCGGGATACGCTCATCATCGGCGGCCGCACCGGTGCTTCGCTCTATCACCGCATTTTTGTTGTGTCCGCCTTTGGCGGGATCACCAACCTGTTGCTGGAGCACAAGAAGACCGGCGAGCCCGGCGTTTATGCTCTGTTCGCCAATGACGACAACGATCACGGCTGGCTGGATGCGCTGACCCGCGTGGGTGAAGCCATGTCCGAAGCGCACAACGGTGTGCTGGACAATCCGGCAGACCGCGCCCGCGCAGAGGAGTTTGTGCGCGACCGCATCGAGGGCGCCCGCAGCTGCCTGTTCGACCTGCGGCGCCTGTGCTCTTACGGCCATTTCCGGCTGTCGAGCCAGATGATGCTGGTGCGCGAGCTGCTGTCCGGCCTGGGCGAGGCGCACTCCGCCTTTGTTACCTCGCTGATGCTGCAGCGCGCCGGGGTGAACGCACGTTTCGTTGATCTCAGCGGCTGGCGCGACGAAAGCGAATGCTCACTAGAGGGGCGGATCGCCTCCGGCCTGCGCGATCTCGACCTGGCGTCGGAAATGCCCATCGTGACCGGCTATGCCCAATGCAAAGAGGGGTTGATGCGCGAATATGACCGCGGCTATTCCGAAGTCACCTTTTCCAGCATCGCCGCCTATACCAAGGCAAAAGAGGCGATCATCCATAAGGAATTCCACCTGTCTTCCGCTGATCCGGCACTGGTGGGGACAGACGCCGTGCGCAAGCTGGGCCATACGAACTACGACGTGGCCGACCAGCTGTCGAACATGGGGATGGAGGCCATTCACCCGAATGCCGCCAAGATCCTGCGCCAGTCCAACGTGGCGCTGCGTGTCACCAACGCGTTTGAGCCTTCGGACCCTGGCACCCTCATCGACAGCCAGCCAGCCAAAACTCCCGCGGTTGAAATCGTGACAAGTATTGATGCTGTCGCGCTGGAGCTGTTTGAGCAGGACATGGTGGGTGTCAAAGGATATGATGCCACCGTGCTTGAGGCATTGCGCCGGCACAAAGTCCGGATCATCTCCAAAAGCTCGAACGCCAACACCATCACCCATTATGTCGAGGCTTCTCTGAAAGCAGTGCGCCGTGTGACAAATGATCTGGAGCGCGCCTATCCTTCAGCCCAGGTCAGCGCGCGGGCGCTGTCCATCGTCTCGGCCATCGGGCGCGACCTGTCCGGGGTGCGGGCGCTTGGCCGCGGGCTTGCAGCCTTTGAAAGGGCCGGTGTCGAAGTGATTGCAGCGCATCAGACCCCGCGCAACGTCGATGTGCAGTTTGCAGTACCGCGGGCATCGGCCGAAACAGCGGTCGCTGTTTTGCACGCGGCGCTCCTTCCGGCAACTGGCCAGGTTCAAACATCAAAAGCGGCGTGAGCCGGACGTCTGTCTCCAGACGCTTAGTTGCCCTGGCTTTGCGGGCCAGAAGAAAGAGCACCAGTGTGGTATCCTGATCCCGAAACGCTTCATGCGCCTTTGCACGCCAGCCTTGCAGCAGCCATTAAACAGGCCATTCTGACCGAAGAGCTCCCAGCCGGAGCCCGCCTCCCACCTCATCGCAGGATGGCAAACCGGCTTGGCCTAAGCGTACACACGGTGAGCAAAGCTTACGATAGTTTACGCAAGCAGAACCTGGTTGACGGGCAGGTTGGCCGGGGCAGCTATGTTTGCGGTACTGTCCCACGAGCTGTTGCGCTGCAAACCGAACCTGAGGAAGAGTTTGATTTCTCAACCTCCCGACCTGTCTACAGCCAAGAGCACAGCAAGCGGCTTCAGCGCGCACTGCAGGAGGTTGCGGCAGAACTGGGCTCTTCTGCCTTGCAGGACTGCTGCTCCGTTTCTGAAAGCGATGCCCACCGCGACGCTGGGGCGCAGTGGCTGGCAGCTTGCGGTTATCCAGCCGGACCGGACCAGGTTCTTCTGACGAATGGCGGCAGTCAGGGATTTTCCACTGCACTCTCCGCCCTGACCCGCCCCGGCGATACCGTCTTGTCAGACGGCATCACACACAATCTGCTTGTTTCCGGCTGCTCCTATTTAGGCTTGAAGCAATTGAGCCTGAAAGCGGATACGCAAGGCATTCTGCCGGAG
Source organism: Leisingera sp. ABM4_103 (assembly GCF_056158685.1). NCBI lineage: Bacteria > Pseudomonadati > Pseudomonadota > Alphaproteobacteria > Rhodobacterales > Roseobacteraceae > Leisingera > Leisingera sp. ABM4_103. The sequence goes on from NZ_JBSWTU010000008.1 coordinate 52,542, forward strand.
GCTTTGGCGGAAGCCTGCCTGGCATCCGGCGCCAAAGTCCTGTGTCTGCTGCCGTCACTGGCAAATCCGGTTCCGGTCATGATGCCCGAGGGCCGGCGCATAGAGCTGGTCCAGATTGCGGAAGACCATGATCTATACGTCATTGAAGCCGATCCGCTTGGCCCCTTGGCAGAGGACCCCCCGCCGCCACTGTCCGCGCTGCTGCCAGAACGTTCAATCTATATGACCGCCTTCAGCACATGCCTGATGCCCGGGCTTCAGGCCGGATACATGGCTGCACCAAGCCATTTGCTGCCACCTCTGAAAAGCCGCCTTCTGAGTTTTGGAGGAACGGCAGTACCCTTAATGCGGGAACTGGCCAGCCGCTGGGTGCTGGACGGCACGGCGCTGGAGTTTGCAGACTGGCAGCGCAATGCGTTGGAAAGCCGCCACCGCATCGCCTGCAGGGTATTGCATGGGATGCCCTGGACAGGACATCCCTCAGCGTTGCATCTTTGGCTGCCGCTGCCTGAGGGGTGGAGCTCCGTCCGCTTCTCGCAATATGCAAGCAAGATGCAAATTGCCCTTATGCCAGACATGCCATTCCTTGCCCCAGGAACAAGCTCACCAAACGCATTGCGCATTTCCTTGGGCGGGATTCAGGAGGATAGCCATTTCCGCAAGGGCTTGGAGTTGACCGCTGCCCTCTTAAAGCTGCAGCCCCACTGCTTGCCTCACCTCGCGTTCTAGCGGCTGCACTTTGGTGGCCACCTCTTTGGGAGAACCGGACTGCCAACCAACGCACCACATGATTGGGCGAAAAGCTCTGCATGTCGCTAACAACTCCTGTGCGAGGCGGTACTGCCCGAAATGCCAGAATCCGGAGACACGAGGTTGGGTGACGGCGCGACACGAACGGCAGAATAGTCCCACGTCCCGTTTGTCCCAGCTGATTGCAGCGAAAAGGCAGTTTGAGCTCCGCCGATTTCCGCATGGTTGAATGACCACAAACAGTAAGTTCGCCGCGCTGCTGAAAATCTCGCGCAGCGGGAGCGCAGGGTTTTCTGCGGCAGCAATAGCTCCAAGAGCAAAAGGCGGCAAAGTCCCGCATCTTGCCCATCAAGCGTCCAGCATTGAAAGTCCGGTGTGTGGCAGAAATGCTTAGCATTTGAACTGCAAAGGGCTGGCAGCCGCCATCGTCGAGACTATTGGTTCTCCGCCATTACAACGGCTGCAAACCGTTTTCTTAGAGTGACTGAGGCCTTACCCCTGCGCACAATTTCAACCTCTTTCCTGCGGGGCGTTACCGTTCACGCCCCCTGCCCGGCCGTGAGCGGTCTTCTTCCCTTCGCCCGGGTTCCGGGGATTGCTCCGCACCGCGGTGTCCGGTTGTACCGCCAGTACGGCCATGCGATTGCGGCACTTCCAGTGATCTGGCGATCCCCATCCGCTGCGTGGCCACCTCTGTCAGCCGGGTGTTAAAGCGCTCTGTTGTACGCGCCAGGTCCCGGTCAGCTGGATCATCGGATTGCGCCAGTATCCGTGCGGCGCCGGCATAGGTCCGCATGACCCTGTTCCGGCGATCAGCAATTGCCGCGTCCCAGGCATGGGTTGGAAGCACGCCGTTGTTGCGATCCATATCCCGGCGCACCTCATTGCGCTTTTTCGCATCGATATAAGGTTTCCCGCCGCGCTGGCGGATCTTGTAAACTGGTGTGCTTTCGCCCCGACGGGTCTTACCCCGGGCATGCCGCGGGGTGGATTCCGCCTCGATGCCGCGCTGGCGCAGCTTCTCCGCAAAAGTGTCGCGCAGGTGCTGCAGATCAGCTTTGCGCAAATTGAGTTTCACGCCGTCATGCCCAACCGTGCGCACCGTCAGGTGCACATGCGGATGCGGGGTGTCCGTGTGAAGCGCCATGGCGTAATCGTGGCGACCGCCGAATTCCTGTTCTGCCAGAGCCCGCACCGCATCCCTTACACCGGTGGCATTTGTATTGCCTGGCATTGAAAAAAGAATGCTGGTGGTGATCCTTGTACGGTCCGACGCCATGCCTGCTGCCCGTGCATCATCATGCTTCTCGATCCAGTCCCGGTATAGCTCTGAAGTGGCCTGCTTGCCCTTCAGCACCTCGCCAGAGGAAGTTTCCACCTCAAGCTTGCCGTTCCGGCTGATATAGTTGATGTGATCAGCCACGCGCCTCGCCTCAGTTCCATGCGTGACCTTGATCGGGTTCCCATGCTTGTCAGTCTTGGCTGGCTTGGTCACTTTCACCATGACCTCAGTCGTGCCTTTGACTACCCGTGCCAGACGCGCCTTGTCAGCCACAGAAATCATCTGCCCGCCCGGTGCAGATAACGTGGTCCGCTCTGCTTTCACGCCCGGCTTGGACTGCTGAGAGCTGCTGTCCCTTTCAGTCTCCGCAACAAAAAAGCCGGATGCCGCATTCCGCACCATGCGGCCCTGCCGGGGCGGCCAGCAGTCCTGAAACCCGTAGGTGTCCTTGAAGTCGCTCAATCCGCCAGCTCCTCTTCCTCAAGACCGAGCTGAAACGCCAGCCGCCCCCGGGCGAAGTCTCGCACCTGCTGCCGCAGCTCCGCCACCTCACCGCGCAGCTGCGCCACTTCATTCCGGGTTGGGGCGTACCCATCCCCGGTAAAGACCCCGCGGTTCATCGCATATGCGATCTGGTTCACGTTTGTGGCCAAGCCGTGTATCTGCCGCAGCCCTGACATGAAACGGCGGCGGTCGCGGGCCGTCGGCTGAGGGGCTGCACAAAGCCGCGCGGTCAGTAGATTGCCCGCCCAGGTGGACGGTGTGACCCCGGCCCGCACTGCTTCCTCGGACAGCGCTTCACGGGCATCAGAGGCCAGGCGGACAGTGACCTTGCCCTCGCGGCGGGACCGCGAGGACAGCTGTGGAGGCTCTGCCGGGCCCTCCTCTTCTCCCAGAACGATATCGATGAGCTGACCCAGAAAGGCCGAAACTGTTTGCCCCTTGGCCTCTGCAACGGCTGCAAGCTGGGCATGGCGGGTTGGGGGTAAATAGGCCATCGCGGCTTTCTTTTGTGTCGGCATTTCAATCTAAGGTAAAGTACTTGCTGGCGATACGCCTATCCTGCATTAGCGCTATAGGAAAGCGGATTTGTGGTCCCGGACCACACTTTGCGTGGCACCCCCGGTCAACGACAGGCTTAACCTCACCGCCCGCAGGGCGGTGAGGTGCTTCCGGCGGCGGGCTATCCGCTGGGTGCTCCCGCCAAGGAAATGTAGTCCCGGACCACGTGTTTGGCACCCGAACCGAGGTGGGATGGCCAGGCCTCTTCACTCCGGCCACCCGGGGCATTTCAAAGAATTCAGCTGCGGCGTTGGAAAGGTTTGGGCCCCCGGACCCCGGCGGGATCCGCAGTTGAGGTCCGCCGCCCCCCGCAGTGCAACCAGTAGCACGAAGAGGGAGACCCTGGCTGCCGCCGCCGCAACTGGCAGAAATGGCGAATGGTCAAAGCTGATTGCCCCGCAGGTCCTGACAATGTGGTCCCGGACCACATTTCTCAAAACGAAAACGCGCCACCCTCCGGGCAGCGCGTTACTCAATGCCTGGATCTGCAGCGGCCTTCGTGCCCGGTCAAACCGCCTGGCATACACACAAGCGGCCCGCTTCCGGGAAAGACATGCCTGAGCTTCTACAGCGCGACGACCTCGATCAGTTCCAGCTCCGACAACAGGACCTCCTCCACCCGGCTCCCGTTTTCAAAACTCACCAGGATGGATTTCGAGTTGGAGGCAAGCTGGTCCGTCAGAAGTCGGCCAGTAGCTCTGCCGTGCCTGCAGACGATGGCAGCCCCCCTGCCCGCCTGAACATTCTGGGTGCCAGCCACGCTTTGCACCTCCGGCGCTTTGACAGTTCCGCCTTGGTCCAAGGATGCAGCCTGCCCGCCAGCCGTGTCGCCACCGGTTTGCATTTCAACGGACTGCGTTTGATCGCTGCACCCGCCTGCTGCGTCTTCCGCGGTGCGGGGACCCCTGGCAGCATCTGTAGCGTCTTGCGTCAATCTGGAACGCAGTCTCGCGACAGTCACCCGAGAAACATCCCCCGCGTCGGAAGTTTGCACAAATTCCTCCACCTCGTCAGGGTTCTTCTTCCAAAGCGCATAGAGGTCGGACAAAGCCCGGACCGGGACATCCTTTTCCGCCAGCTGCTGCAGCGGCTCAGGCATGCCAAGGACAGCCGCAAACCGCGAGACTTCGCTTTCTCCCCACCCTAGCGAGCTGGCGATGTCGCCCCGGGACTTGCCCGCTTCGCGCATGGCTGACACGGCACTGGCGATTTCAAAAGTGGTGAGGCCATCGCGCTGCACATTCTCGGTGAGCTGCGCCATGCGCAGTTCTGCGGTCATTTCCCGTTCAATCGCCGGGATCGATTGCAGACCTGCCCGTTTCGCGGCGCGGTAGCGCCGCTCCCCCATGATGATCAAATGCCTGCCATCGCCGTTGAGCGGCTGGACGGTGATTGGCTGCAGGACGCCTTGCACGCTGATGCTGTCCGCCAGGGACGCCAGTTTTTCCTCGTCAAAATGTTTGCGCGGCTGGTCCGGATCCGGCCCGATTAAGTCGATGGGGATATCACGTGGGCTCCCCTGCCCTGCTGTCCGGGATGTGCGCATCAGGTCATTGAGGGCACCGGCCTCTTTCAGAGAAGACAGCATGGACCTATTGACCCGGGAGTTAGAACCGCTGTCGTTCATTTATCTGCCCCGACATTTTCAAGGAACCATTCAAAGAAGGCCTGGAACTCGGCCGCAGCCTCGCGCCCGCTTCTGGTTGAAACCTCGCTGACGGGCATGCCTTCCGCCTCGGCTTTTTCATAAGCAGTCCGGTTCCGGAGCGCATGCGGAATGATGAGCTGCGGGAACTCCGCCGCCATGACCCGCAGGGACTCGCGCTCCATCTCTTTCACCGCGTCAAAACGGGACGGCAGCAGCCCCAGGAACTTCACATCCGGGTTGATCTCCCGGACTTCGACCAGAGCTTTCAGCACGGTCTTGATCCCGTCCACGGAAAACCGCTTCAGTTCAATGGGCGCAAGAATGTAATTGGCTGCCAGCATCGCCCCATAGACGGTTGCGCTGTAGGTCGGCGGTGTGTCGATGATACAGAAGTCCGCCCCTTTCAGCGCTTGCAGCGCTCCGGCCGTGTTGCGCAATATGGTATCGTCCCGGACGACCGGCATGTCGGCATGCCCCTCGATCAGCACCAGTTCACCGGGGGCGGCCGTGAACTCAGGCGGCTCCCCCGCCTCCACCAAATCGAGCGCATTGCCGACCACGCGCTGACGTGGCAACGCCGTCGTGAGATTGCACTGGCTGTCCAAATCAACCGCCACCGTGGAATATCCCGTCAGCATCAAAGAATAGGCAAGCTGTGTGGCGACGGTCGTCTTGCCGGTGCCGCCCTTGTTGTTTGTTATGACTATGGTTTTCAATATTCAGTCCTTCCTCGCCGCGCTCGCCCCCTTGAGGAATCCTGGCCATCAAATAGCACTCGGCGGGTTCTGCTGCGGGTTAGCAATCACATCGGGCGCGGCTGTAATATTTGAATACGTCTTGTTCCGTTCGCCGAACCCTCATCAGGGAGAACCGGACACAAGCTCCGGGGCAGCGGTGGTTGGAAAAAACAAGGCGTAAAAAAGGGTTACGGGATGCATCAGAAAGGTTTACGAAAAGATATTCTCTCATGAAGGCCCCTGCCCTTGCGCGCCACCACCACCGGAGGTTGTGGTACCTGCCGCCGCTCAGGACATCAATCCCGAAAGCAAGATACCGCCTGCAGTTTCAAAAAACGCAGAGCAGCGCGGTTCAAATCGCTCCTTTGCCGCCTCCGCTTCAAGCGGCGGTGCGGCCATCTGCTGAACCGGCCAAAAAAAGGCCCTGCATCTGCTGGGCCACGTGCTTCCTTCCACCGCAAGGAAACCAGGGGAGACTAGTCCTTTGAAATCTGCCCGGGATCGCGGCTTTTTGCAATCACCCCATCGTGCCGGATTGCGGCAATCGTTGTATCTGTTCTGCGGGTCAGCTCTACCCCGTCACCCGACACCATCGCCTCGGCAAACTTCGTTTTCTTCAGAACTGCGCCATCTGCTTCCAGGTAGGTTGTATCCCCCTCGGCTTCGCGGGAAACAGATCCATCCGCTCGGATGCGGATCCACGTCCCATTGACCTGAACGGACAGACCGGTTTCCTCAACCACGATGCCTTCCCAACCCGCGCCGGGATCGCGGCGCAGCACGATATGGTCCGGGCGCAGCTTGATCTGAACATCTCTCGGATCTTTGGGGTCCGCAGCTTTGAGGACCACAAAAGCTTCCTGCTCCTCCGGGTCGGAATGCAGGGTTGCGTTTCCATTCTTCGGCGGCCACACCTTCGCAGTATCGCGCTTCCGTCCGGACGGGTCGCGGTGAAACCCTATATAGAGCTGTGCCGCCCGCCAAACGCGGTGGATGTTCTTCTTCATTATAAATTCCTGTCCCGATCTAATTTGCCCCCTGCCCCACCGGCGCAGAGCGGCCCGTAACTGGTCGATATTCTTTGGCTGAAACCGCCGCAGCCTTTGGCTTTCCCTAGCAAGTGATCTTTCGTTTACCATTGCCCGCTGCACGGCAGCGCACTGTTTACTTGTGAACCGCCAAACAAACTCTCCTTTCTGATGTCACCCTTCACGAGTTCAGGCAATGGATGAAACCGGTGGCTGGCGCTGCATCGCTGAGATGGCCGTAGAATTCGCAAGCAGGTGCTGGTAGCACTCTTGCCTCCGTGCTTTCGCTGCCTGGCTTTTTGGGCATTCCTGAACCTTCCTGCAATTGATGCGCCGGAAGCGTGAGAGCTCATACTGTTCTGTACTGGATCAAGAAGCGGCGGCCGATGCCAAAGAAACCGCCCTTCCTGAGAAACGCCCAAGCCTCATCGATCCGGGCGTGTTTCAAAAACTTTCTGATAGTTCTCACCTCCTTCCCGGCGCGTGACAAACCAGCCGGATCGCGGCCCCGAAGGGCCGCGCCGGTGTCAATATTCGCTTGGCAAAAGCAGCGTCAGAACGCGGCGGGTGTTCTTGTGGTCCAGCGGTTCATCTGCCCCGTAACGGTAATCCGCGTCATACAGGTCAAGTTTCCACCACACGATCTTGCCAAAGACCTGAACTGCACCCATGGAGTGATCTCCGTAGGGATCGTTGTCCTCGGTGAAATCATCAAAAGCAGCGGTTTCAAGAAGCGCGCGGGTGACAAACTCCGGCCCCTCGGCGGAAACACCCCGGGTGGCCACAACACGGCCCTGATAAACCGGATGCCCGCCAAGAGGTGCCTGGGCCCGGAAAGCGTCGTTTGCCTTGGCGGTTTCAGCCGCCTGCAGTTTCGGGTTAACGACGTTCCCCTCTGCACAATGCGGACAGCATTCCGCCGCACCTTGTTCCTGTTCAGCTTCTGCGCCGCAGGTATTGCATTGATATTGTGCCATTTCGGCCTCCTTATTGATGGGGCGTTGGGGCTTGGTGCCCTCCTTCCGCCAATGGGCGCGGCCTCTCTGCACTGACTGCTGAAAGACCCCGTGTCTTTCGGCTGGCAGAGCAGGGAGGGCGAAGCCCTGCCAGCGGCCTGGGCCGGGACTGTCACGGGGGCGGATGGAGGCTGGCGCGGCCCGCAGGCAAAGCCGAGGACACGGGCCTCCAGGAGCCGCCGCGCAACACGCGGCGCTTGCCCCTTGACCGGCCTGGCCCAGGATGCGGGCGGACAAAGTTCAATGAAACATGCCGGGGCTGGGGTGAGCGGGCGCAGCCCGCCGATCCCCTGCCCTGTCGCCTAGACCATGCAATCCGCGCGCCCCGCGCGGATTTCTTCTGTTTCAAAGTGAAGTCCGACGCCCAGACGAGGTGGTGGTCGTCAACCGCCCACCTTCGAAACATCTCGCACGACCCGAATAGCTCGCCCCCAAAAATCTCTGTGCGCTGCCCGGCGAGTACCTCCACTATAAGGACTTCGTAGCCAAGCAGACCGTCAGGAACAGGAGGCCGTCGTGGTGAGGTTTTCCTCGAAGCCGACCGCGCAGTGAGGGCACTGGCGAACTTGGGCCGATTATTCCGCGATCAGTTTACGAACGACACTTACAGGCAAGAACATCCGCAACGGGTTCGAGGACAGCGACTGAAACCCATAGCTTTCATAAAGCGCCTTGCGCCGCGCAACCCGGTCAGGATTCCCGCAGTCAAGAACGTCGAGCATGACGATTGCCACACCGATAGCATCAGCTGCAGCGGCAATCCGGCGTAACGCATCGACGAGCAGATCCCCCCCATAGCCCCCGCCCCGGAAATTCTGATCACGGCCAATCATCGATATATAGGCCGCCGGAATGTTGCCGTATGCGGGCCGGGAACGGGCAAATTTCGAAGGCAGATCTCCGTAGTGTACTGCATGCGCATTGAGGGCGTAAAAGCCAATCACGCTGCCTTCATTCGTGGACATGACATAAAGCCGGACATTGTCCGCCATGGCGAGTTTGTTCGCAGTCTTATGGAAGTAATTGTCAACTTGCTCCACGCCGCAAGAAAAGGCCGTTCGATCGTGCTTGGAAGGATCGAACGGCTCGATGACGCTGCCAGCAGGCTCTGTTGCAGCCATTATTTTGAGGTAACGGTTTGTCTGTGCCTGCGGAAAGCCGCAGCCAATGCTTCAGTGGGCGCTGCAGGTGCGTCCAGAGCCGTGAAAAATGCTTCATGATCGACCGGCTGCAACACAGTGCGCTCATGAGCCGAAATCGTTGCCAGAGCAGCCTGGTAAGCTGCATTCATCGTGAAGACAGAATCGTCCACACCGGACAGGGCCGCAGCCTGCTGGATCGCGCTTTTAATACGCGGCTTGGTCCGGAAGTTCATCCGGGCTTCGTTACGCTCATCTATGGCGCGGGTGGTGTCGTGGAAACCAAGCATAGCCGCCTCCTGTTACATGAACCCATATGTACGTCAGATTGACGTACATTTCAAGAGCCCACTATTAAGACTTCAATTGCACTTCTCCCTGCGGCTGACCGTGTTGCATGGATCGATTTACCGGCGTAGCTGGCCTGGCATAAGGCCACCAGTTACGGCCAGAAATCACGCGGCGAGGCTCAGGCCGGGCACTATAAGAAAGTCATCGGGCCTGACCTGCGCAGCCGCAAAATGGAGACCCAGAAAACCGAAACCCGGATCGCTGTCAAATCCTTCAACCGCATGGCCCGCCTCGGTCGTGCGACCTATGAGCGTGTCGCATAATGAACCGGGAAAGGGGCAAGTACGGCCAAAGCTCTATTCAAGCAACACGGTTTGTCCCCGGATGACGGCCGGCAAGCAAATCTCTATAACAACATTTGGGCGCCGGCCGGAACCCCTCCCCTGGTCACCGTATCCGGCATCTTCGACTCTTAGGCGGAGCTTGGTGTCACGCATAAATCGGCCCGCAGCTCGATCTCCGATCATGCTCCAGTCCGGATGCGGATCGACACGGATGCAAAATGGACCATCCCGGACGCTGCGGTCCCCGCCGCGCCTGGCTCGTCAGCGGCAGGCAGCTTTCAGTTCAGCTCGGAGGCTGCCGGTCCTATTCGAGGAAACCGGAAGTCGAAGATCTACCACCTCGATGGCTGTTCAGGATTTGGGCGAATTTCTGCAAGGAACGTGGTCGTCTTCGAGTCAGACTGAGCGGCCGAGGCCCAAGGATGCCGCAAGGCAAAGAACTGCAATCGGGGTTCTTCGTAAACCGAGTGAAAAACTACGGAGGATTTGACCACCGTCAAATGGCCAACGGCTCTGCAACAGCTTTCGTTGGGATTTCGGCAGCGCCATAAAGGGCAGGTCAAGAGTCCTGGATTCCGGAGCGCCTTGAATCGCGTCGCCACATCGCCACAGCTCGTTCACCCCAGCGAGTTGGCCATGGCCAACTCCGTGCTCTTGTGGTCGGCCCTGCCGGCGGCACAGGCCAGATCCGCGTTCTGCTGTGCCGGTGGTGAATTCACCGAAACCAAGTACAACGAGAGCTTCTGTGCAAGTTGGCCATGGCCAACTTCTGATTTTAAGACCCCCGGTAGTGCGACTAATCTCAACCGAAATGACGATCGAATGACCGCTATCGGAGCCCGCAGGCCATTTCCAGGACCAGCTCATATCTCTGCGTTTGGCTAAAACCCTGACAAACATTGCCCATGCGATGGCCGACTTTTAAGTCAGCGCTTTCGGCGGCTTCAGGATCAATCCTTGTCATGAGCCAAACGTGAATCTTGAACGCAGCTTGGTTCGACCAGCTGTTGGCCATAGCCAACTTCTGAGAGACCGGCCCATCCCGCGAATACTATTCTCAAGCCGGATGGGAGCCATACGCCTTGAGCGAGCAGCTGAGCGTACCAGGCTGTCGATAAAGGGTAGCTCCGAGCAAGAGGTGGAAGCTGCCAGACTGATCGCTTGAAAAAGTGTTCGCATCTGCAAATGCTGCGCGGTCCAGCACAGTCAGCACGATCGCTTGTGGCTGATCCAATCCCGAACTGTGGGGTTATCACGTACCTCGCTATGGCAAATCAAGCAAGCAACAAGTTTACGGAGTTCCAGATATAGCCTGCGATAACGTCTCATGACGGGATCGGCTGGTCGAGATCTATGGCTTCAAACTCATTTCAATGCAGCGAATAGCGCCGGGCGCGAAAGCTGCCTTTAGAAAGAGCTGACCATGGCCAACACAACGATCCCGCGCGATGGTTGGCGCCGTTTGCAGAGTGCGGGAATGGCGCTTACCGCAGCGCACTAGGGCAGGGCGGCTATCTAAAAAGCCTTGATGGCGCAGGCATACCCTTATTGTGCAAAGCGTCACGTAGGCAGATGAGCAGAAGGCAGGCTTGCGAAGAGAACGTTGGCCTCGGCCAACACCCTTGCACGCCTGTTGGGGGATAGGGCGCCAAGCCTCATCAGGAAGGGATTAGGCCTCCAATTGCGCATTACAATGGTTTCCTAATGCTGCCGTACACGACAGAGCGGTTATGACCTGCAAGGCTGATAAGGTATGCTTCCGGGCGTTCGATGCGCATCGCATTCTCAGCGATATAGTTCAGAGATCTCAAGAGCTCTCCTAGCCCGAGCCTCGCCTGGGTCTTCGCTAGGCATTCCCAGCCAATCCCAACATAGTTCGCCATTGTCTGCACGATGGTTTGCAGATCCTGATGGCTCTTTGGTGGCTTGGGGAAGAGCTCCGCAATTTCTCTGCATTCATTCCACAGTTCCAGAAGCGAAGCATCGCTTCTCTCCGAGATTTTTAATGTATCTGTTTTTTGTGACTCTACTTGGCGGACATTTTGACCGTTCCCGGCGGACTCTTTCGCGGTTTCCACATGCTTGCGGTCATGGGCTGTACGCGGTTCGTTGGCTTTGATTTCCCCAGTGCAAGGATGCTCTCTGGGGTTCAGGTTGCGGGAAACATCCTGAACTTCGGAGATTTCCTTGAGCCGGGTCAGCAGTGATTTGACTTCTCTCAGCTTCAAAGTTGACCGGCGAAGTATGGTTTTTACTTGGGTCACATACTCCAGAATCTCATCGGTCAGTGTATGTGCAGCCTTCAGCAGATCGGCCCGCAGTGTCAGTGCCTGGGCGCGCAATCCGCGGATTTCTTCCTCTTCCAGCTCAATGTCGGCGGCCATCTGGATAATGTTGTCCGCGGCCAACAGGAGAGGGGTAAGATCCAGTCCGTAGGCCGCGCAGACTTTGCCATTCGATTTGATAGGAAAACGCTTCCTGGTCGGGCTATCACGTCGACGCAGAAGGCCGAGTTTCACCAGCTTTGAAACATGTCGGCGCAAGACGCGCTCGCACATATTGTTTGCGCGGCCGCAAATGGTCTGGTTCGAAGCATAGATCACGAGAATGAAGCTTGGATCTACCGGGAGCTCCGCGCCCGTCTTTGTGTCACGGCAGGGCAGAAAACTCAGCAAAGTATCAACAACAAGAACATCGCCTGTTGTGAGTCCGATTTTGCTGCGGCACTTGCGCAGTGCGCGCATGAGATCTCTGCGCAGTACCGGCCGGAAGCCTGCGTGGTCAGTTTGGACACAGCTCACCTGTGCCCCGGCACTGCATGCCGCGGATGTGATGGTTTTCATGCCTTTTCAGACGGCAAAAAGGTACCTTTCACCGAAATCGGTGTTGCAGTGGTTCATTTTTCGGGGTACCAAGTAATTGTCTAAGTTACAGGGACCCTCTGTAAAGCCTCACCGCTTTCGGGGGGTTTCTTTTTGCTTAAGTGTCTGCCTCCTTTGTGTTTTTGCTTCTGCTGCTCAACTCACCATGGGGTTGGCCATGGACAACTTAATAAAATCAATGACTTACAGGAATTGGCCAAGCGAAAACCCTGGCCAACACCCGATCACGAACCCTTCTTTGACCAGGTCTCGTATAGAGACGACAGGTTGCTTTTGACGAATTCAATGAACTCTTCCTCTTGCTTTCCGCCGACCTGGATTGTCAGTTTTCCCTTGCCTATCTGGTATTTCACCTGAGAGCCCGGGAGCTGCGTCGGAGCCGGGGCAGGGGGGCTTCCCGGCTTAGCGGCCCGTGTCGGCGTAGCGGCACGTCGTTCAATCTCCTGCAATGCTTCGATGAGCTTGTTTACCCTAGCTGGAGCCCCTTCGGCTTCACCCGGTATCAGCGCTATCATCTTATCCTCTGAAGGCGCGCACTCAAGCAGCGCCAAGCGCCGAAGTTCCATCCAGGGGCGCCTGCCGACATCATGAGCGGCACCAATGCGGTTAACTACGCCTGCGGGGATGTCTCGCACGATCGACAAGAGGCGGCTGAGCGTGCCCTTATCAACTGCGAGTGCTTCACAGATCTCAGTGCGTGAAAACTCTGCCTTTTCGAGCTCCGTTGCAAAGACCGCCTGTTCAATGAAGCTGCGCTCTAGGCGGGCTGAGTTTTCAAGTGCCTGCGAGACAAGGGCCTCACGCAAGTTCATCTCTTTGATAAGTGCGCGGACCCTAATTCCTAGCCTGCGGCATGCAGCAATGCGGCGGCGTCCATAAACAACCTCATAGCGCGGCCCTTCGCCCCGGCGGAACCGGAGCATAACAGGAAGTTCTTGGCCGGAGTTGCGGATTGATTCAACAAGGGGATCCAGTCCAACCGTAACGTCGAACCGGTCCGAAATATCGGAATCAGCAATGTCGGATACATCAACATCTTGGGCCGCCTGAGAAGCAACCTGCGTCAAGACATCAGACATGTTTAGCAACGATTTAGGCGCGCCCTCTTTCGATGGCGCGGCCGCAACTGAAGGGGCAGGGGCCTCCGGCTTCTTTTCCGCCATTTTTTGGAGGCTTTTAGCGAGCAGGTCACGCTTCATCGTCTACCTCCCGCCCCCAGGATGCCTGGATCTTGCGCTCGATATCGTCGGCAATGCCATTTATGGATTCGATGGCGCGATCGTATGTTTTCCTGTTTTTTGAACCGCTTAGGTCGACCTCGAAGACGGTCTTCTGCCCAAGTCCGGCGTCGCTGACGGCAGAGGACTTAACAAAAGGCGTCGGGATCACGCTGTCCCCCAGGATCTCCCTGATCCATTCCGCGAGATCCTGCTGGGCGCTGATCGAGGTATCGAAGCGGGTCAGCAGATATGTGAAGTTGTCGTAGGCGCCGATGCCGCCATTGGAATGGAGAACCTCAAGGACACCAGATGCCATGTTCAGGAACTGGCTTGCGGACGCAAGGTCCACCCGTTCCGGGATGATGGTCATCAACAGGGAGGTCGACGCGCAGACCGCCGACATGGTTAGGTAGCCGAGCTGCGGCGGGCAGTCGATTATGACGATGTCATAGTCATCTTCCACCTGGCGCAGTGAATCACGAATCCGGTTGAAGAAAACCGGCTGCTCCCCGCGGCTGAGGGCGGTAGGGGTTTCAGTCTCGAACTCGGATAACATGATGCCGCCCGGGACTAGATCCAAGTTCGGGAAGTACGACTTCCTAAGAACTTCCGTGATCGGGACGCGGTTGTTTTCGCCGTCATTATAGCGGATGGCATCATACAGAGTTCCGCCGTGGCGGAAGTCAATTTCGGGCTGGTATCCGAAGAAGGTTGTAAGAGACGCCTGCGGATCAGCATCGATAGCCAGAACCCTATAACCCCTCAACGCAAGTCGCTGTGACAAGTGAACAGAGGTGGTGGTCTTGGAACTGCCGCCCTTAAAGTTGACGGTAGACCAGATCTGAAGCTTATCGCCTTCACGGCGGCCTGGCAGGAACTGGAGAGGATCCTTGGCGTTCTGCGCCAGAATTTTACGGATCTCCAGGATGTCCTCGGCCGTATATGAGCGCTTGTTACCTGGGCCTTGTTCGACCTCGGGAATTTTCCTGTCGAAATGCGACTTGCGTAGGTATCCATCGCTCACGCGAAGGAGCTGAGCAACTTCTGATGAAGTGAATGTCCTGAGCTGCTTCTGTTCCTTCGGTGCGAGGAACAGCTTCGACATCGCGTCGAGCGCTTCCGAGAGCCTATCGGCGTCGGTACGAAGCTTGCTGTGCAATACTGCGTCCATATTTACTGCCCGTTCTATGGTCTTTCTGACTTCCGTTACTTGCCGTTGTGATCAAAACGAACGGTGTAGAAACGGAAGCTGAGACCTTTCTGAGGTTATCTCGTTACAAGCTATGCAGGGGCAGGGGAGCAAACTCAAGGAAAAACAGCAGGTTTAGGTTGTGCTTTTTGCTCCACAGATGGACCCGTTATTGAAGGTGAACCGTTAAGGGATTTGGGGTGAACTACTGTAAGTAACTGAAAAACAACATCAATAACTACCCACATCGTTCCTGTGGATAGTTTCCCCCTGACGCATAAACACATTGAAACGCCAAAACACATCCAAGCCGGTGTTGTAACGCAGGCGCACATGGGCACATGGCATCCGAGCGACAAAGGAGATGGCTTTGTGCTGCAGTCTTGATTCTGGAAGGGTACGGGAATCAGCTACAGAAATGCTCTGCCGCGTTTCTCGTTCATGATTTTGCTATGCAAAACCGCAAGAAGCAGTTCCGCGCGTCGCTTACCGCATGGTCAGTTGTGCGCTGCGGTGAGGTTGGCAATTCGAAAACGGCCTAGCTTAACAGGCCCCTGGTCTTGGCCCGGTCCAGCAGCATTTTTACCGACGAGGCGGACCATTTCGACCGGCCACGCGGGGTGCGCTCATGCATGGCTTCCAGCCGGTCAGCGATCTGAGCGAGCGTCATGTCCGGGGCGGCGCCCGCGATGCCGGCGATAATCGCCAGAAGCCGGTCATCCGTATCCTTGCGCGGGGCGCGCTCGAGCACCGCAGGCTCCATCAGACCCTCCCGCACATAACGCCTGACAGCGCGCTTCAGCCGCTCGATCGACCATTTCCGGGCATCGGCTGGCAGCTTTGCGTTGATGATGCGTGTCACGTCTTCCCAAGGCATATCGGGCCGCAGCCTGCGAACCTCGGGAATCCATTGGCTGGCGCTGCGCTCCAGCTTGCTGAAATGCGCCTGGTCCCGGGCGTCCCGGACCTTGCGGATGGCTTCCGGATCCTGGGACCGCAAGCCGGGGTTGCCGCCAATGCGCCCCTCGGACCGCGCCGAGCGCAATCCGGACAGGGTCCGCTCCCGGATAAGGGCCCGCTCAAGCTCAGCGGCCGCACCAAGCACCTGCAGGGTGAACTTCCCCTGCGGGCTGGAGGTGTCGACCGGGTCGCGGAGCGATTTGAAATGCGCCCCCTTAGCCTCAAGGCCCTCGATCACCTCAAGCAGATGGGAGAGGGATCGCGCCAGGCGGTCGAGCCTAACAACAACCAGCGTTTCGCCCGCTTTCAAGCTGTCGCACAGATGGCGCAGGGCTGGGCGGTCGCGGCTACCGCCGGAGCCATGCTCCTCATGGACTTCGACGCAACCTGCCGCGCGCAGCTCCTGCACCTGGGCGGCATTGGACTGCTCATCCGTTGAGACCCTTGCGTAGCCGATCAGGGGCATAGCAGCTCCGCATCGCTCAGATCCGGCGACAGGGCGGGGAGCAACCGGGCGGCGACCTGGCGCGGGAGCAGCACGGCCACCCTGAGGGAAACGGCGTTTTGCCACATTCTCACGGTCTCATCCCAGGCATCCCGGATCGCATCCGGGCTAGGAGAGGGCTTCCTTGAAAGACGTGAAGATGCTGGCCACCTCACGGGTGCTAAGCCGGACGGCTCCGTCCGGCAACTCCCGGTCGGCCCAGCCCGCCACGAGATCAGGGATAATGGTCTCAGGATCGATGTGGGCCTGATCCTCAAGCCAAAGCCGATCGAAAAGAGACCGGCCTTTCGGGGGCAGGTACCAGCTGTCCTCCTGCAGCTTGCGCCTTCCGCCCTGGTTGGGCTTGGCGAGGCCGCGGGCATTGATCAGGTTCAGCGCGGAAGGGGCCATCCCCTCGTTTTCGCGACCCACATCAGCGTGGCAGTTTCTTTTGGCCCCATGTCACGCCGCCTCCATTTCGTTTTCCGTAGTGATCAGCGCGTCATAAACGGCCAGTATTGCCTTCGCATCCTGAATGTCCTCAAGGATAAGGCGCTCTAGTTCCTGCCCAGAATAGCTGATGGCGCCTTCTTCGGAACCCAGCCCGGATTTGGTGCACTCATTGACCACCGTGAACCACTCCCTGTCCAGCACCGAACGGAAGTTCCGCGCTTCATCCCCGCCCGGGAGCCGCACGCGGCGGCTGGTCGGAATGGGGTCGTCGATCTTCGACCTGGAGAAGGTCAGCTTCAGTTTGACCGGAGTCATCTTGCGTTCTTCAGTGGAGCGGCGGGCTTAAGCCCATTCGCGGGATAGTGTTCTGTGCTCCGCCAGCGCGGCCGAGCTGGCGGTTGTTTGTCGGGTTGCTCTTGAGCAGGCCCGCGCGCTCCGCCTTGCGAAGCGCTTCCAATTTGTTGGCTCCGGTGAGGCGCGTCACATCAGTTGATGTCATACCCCGGCTCTTCTCGGCGGCGATCATCTGGGCGAGGTCTTCAGGGCTTGAAATCATCGCTTGCGCCCTCCCGGGCTGGCTGCGCTATTCCATTTTTCGCAGATTGCCAGAGGTGCGCGACAAATTCAATTTCATAAGTCATCTTCAATCGGAGGTTTGAAGACGCGTGCGATTTTCAACCATTCGCCCGGGCTGCCAGCTGTCCCCCTTGTTTCCTTGTTCCGGCCGGTGCGGCAGGGGCGGGTGCACCGGCGCTGAGCGCTGTCCCTGCGCAGAGCCAGCCGGGAAAGACGAAATCGCTTGAGTAATGTGCAAAATGACTACAATTTGCACATATGATCCGGACCCTATCTGAAACCAAAGGCAGCGGCACAGATGCCGGAAAAGGCCCCTATGATGGTGAAACCGGGGAGGAGGACCTGTGGTTCCTGCCCGGACCGCCGGAGGAGGAGCCGGACTTTCTGCCGCCGCTGCCGCGCGCCGAGCCGGATGAGCGGGCGCAGGTCGCCAAGTGGCAACAGGCGCAGGCGGCGGAGGCGCTGCATCTGGCGCAGACGGCGGCGCGGTTCGGGGCGCTGGATGAGCGGTTGCGGCGCGGGCCCGAAGGCTGGCGCCACAGGCTGGCGCTTGCAGAGGCGTCCGGGCTCAGCTGGCTGTCCGGCGACCGGATCTCCCCCGACAGGCTGGGGCTGTGGCAGGCGATGCGGGTCAGCGCGTCCGGCGATGATACCGCGGCGCTGCAGCGCACCGCCTGGGCGTTCCGCCGCCTGTCGGGCGGCCCCGGCCCGGGGGCGGATATCGCCGGGTTTCTGGGCCGCCATGACGCCCCGGGCGAAGATCCCTTGTCCGGCAGGATCGCCGGGTGGAATGCCATCATGAAAACCGCATCCGCCCTGCATCCGATCGTCCGCGCGTGCTTTGCCTTTCACCTCTGGCGGATGGCGGGGATCGGGCCAGAGGGCGACGTTCTGGAGGGCGCGGTGATCGCTGCGCGCATGTCGGCCGGCGAAGGGCAGGGTGGCGCCCTGTTTGCGCCGGTGCTGATGAGCGGGGCAGGGGGGCTGCGCGGCGGCGGCGAGCCGCAGGAGCGGCTGCACCGCTGGCTGCAGGCGGTGGACCAGGGGGTTCTCCGGGCAATGCGGCATCTGGATCAGCTGGACCAGTGGGAGAGCGACGCTCGCAGCCGCGCCAAATCCCTGTCGGGCCGCACACCGCCGCGATTGATCGAGGTGTTCCGCAGCTGGCCGCTGGTAACAGCCCCGCTGGCCGAAGAACTGAGCTGCGCCAGCCGCGCCGCGGTGCAAAGGAACATTGCCTGGTTCGAGGCGAAGAACCTGGTGCAGGAGGTGACGGGGCAGGGGCGTTTCCGCGTCTGGCGGGCGTCCCTGAGCGGCGCGGCCTGAGCGGGTTTACGGGCCGGAGCGCCGCAGCTGCCCAACAGCACCGGATTTGGCTGCGAATTCCCAAGCCGCCGCAATGGCGGGTTTATGCGGCCGGGCAGTGGGGCTGCACTATTGCGTTCCTTCGCCTTCTGAAAACCGCTATCGGCAGATATGGATACCTGGGTTGTCATCTCCTTCATTGCCGTGCTGTTCTTCCTGATCGGCACGGCGGAGCCTTTGGCCGCGCGGCTGCGGCTGCCATACAGCGCCATCATTGCCATGATCGGCATCGTGCTGGGCCTTGGCGCCAGCTTCTTTTTGCGTACCGAACTGACCGATGCGCTCAACCCCGTGGCGGAGGCAATCCTGGGGCTGCCGATCCAGGCCGAGATCTTTATCTATGTTTTCCTGCCGACCCTGCTGTTCCAGGCCACCATCGGAATGGACCTGCGCGAGATGGTCGGGGACGGCGTGCCCATCATCGTTCTGGCGGTGATCGCCGTTGTGGCGGCGACCGGGCTGGTGGGCTATTCGCTGCACTGGGCGAGCAGCCTGCCGCTGACCGCCTGCCTGCTGGTCGGCTCCATCGTCTCGACCACCGACCCGTCGGCGGTGGTCAGCATTTTCCGCTCGATTGCCGCGCCACAGCGCCTGACCCGGATCGTCGAAGGCGAAAGCCTGCTGAACGATGCGGCGGCAATTGCGCTGTTTGGCCTGTTCCTCGGCTTCGTGATGGTCGGCGTTCCCGATCCCTCGATGCAGGAGGCGCTGGCGGGCTTTCCAATGCTGATCCTGGGCGGCGCGCTGACCGGCTGGCTGGCAACAAGGGCGGCGGTCTGGGTCATGAGCCTGTTTGCGGATTTTATCCTGGCGCAGCTGTCGGTTTCGGTTGCCTTGCCCTATCTGGCCTATGTCATTGCCGAGCAGGTGCTGGGCGCCTCCGGGGTCATTGCGGTGGTCGCGGCGGGGCTGTCGCTGCACCTGGCGGCGCCGGGGCGGCTGACGCCGCAGGCCTGGACCAAGCTGTGCGAGAGCTGGGACCTGTTGGCACATTGGGCGGGAGCGATGATCTTTGTGCTGGCGGCGCTGTTCATCCCGCGCCTGCTGCAGGAAATCCGGCTGACGGATTTCGTCCTGATCCTGGTGGTGATCGCCGCCGCCATCGCGGCCCGCGCGCTGATCCTGTTTGTCATGATGCCGGCGTTGAGCGGGTTACGGCTGTCGCCCGCCATAGACCGCAGCTACCGCGCTGCCATCCTGTGGGGCGGCCTGCGGGGGGCGCTGACGCTGGCGCTGGCGCTGGCGGTGACCGAGAACGCGCTGATCCCGCATGAGACCAAGCGCCTTGTTGGCATTCTCGCCACCGGCTTTGTCCTGTTCACCCTGCTGGTTCAGGGCACGACCCTGCGCTGGGTGGTAAGCAGGCTCGGGTTGGACCGGCTCTCTGCCTTTGATGCGGCGCTGTCGCAGCAGGCGGTTGCAGTCGCACTGCAAACCGTGCGCGAAGAGGTGGCCGGCGTCACCCAAAGCTACCGGCTGAACCATGAAACCGTGCGCGACGAGGCCAAGCAGTTCGGTATCTGGCTGGACGAGGCGGTGCGGGCGGCGGAGGAAACCACCGGCATTCTGGATAAGGACCGGGTCAAGCTGGGGCTGATTTCGCTGGCGGCGGCGGAGCGCGAAGCGGCGCTGCGCCAGCTGCGGGAGCGGCTGATTTCCGCCCGCGTGACGGAGCAGCTGATCACCGGCGCCGACCGGCTGATCGAAGCAGTCCGGACCCAGGGCCGCTCCGGCTACCGCAGGCGGGCGCGGGGCATGCTGGCCTATGGCCGCGGCTTCCGCCTGGCGCTGGCGCTGCACAATCGCCTGCGGGTGCCGGTGCTGCTGGGCAGGCTGACGGCGGACCGGTTTGAATACATGCTGGCGCAGCGGGTCATTCTTGGCGACCTCGATGCCTTTGTCGACAGCCGCATCCGCCGGATCCACGGCAAACGCGTGGCCCAGCTGCTGCACGGGATGCTGGCCCGGCGGTCGGAAGCGCTGGAGGCGGCCCTGGAGGGGCTGCGGCTGCAGTATCCCGGTTATGCCGAAGAGCTGGAGCGTCTGTTCATCCGGCGCGCGGCGCTGCGGTTTGAGGAGCGCGAGTACCGGACCCTGCATGAAGACGGGCTGATCGGCACCGAAGTGCTGACGGCCCTGCTGCAGGACCTGCTTGCCCGCCGGGCGCAGCTGGACAGCCGTCCGCGGCTGGATGTGGCGGTTCAGCGCGCCGAGCTAATCCGCAGGCTTCCCTTTTTCGAAGCGCTGGACCGGCGCAGTCGCCGGCAGCTGCAGCGCAGCCTGAAGACCGTCCATGTCAATGCGGGTGGCCAGCTGCCGGACCAGGGCGGCGGCGGGAGCGTCTATTTCATCGCCTCCGGCGCGCTGGAGCTCAGGCGGGCAGGCCGGGTGACCCGGCTGGGGCGGGGCGACATGTTCGGCCATGCCGCGTTGCTGACCCCCGGTGCCCGCTTAGCCCAGGCGCAGGCCCGCGCCATCGCTCCGTCTGTGCTGCTGGAACTGCGCGAGACGGAGTTCCGCAAGCTGCTGGACCGCAGCGAGGCCTTGCGGGAGGCCGTGCAGGCGAGCCTGAGCGGTCAGAGGCCCGGCCCGGTTTTCCTGCCTGGCGCCGTTCAGAACCCGGCGGACTGACCGGCACGGACGCTTCAAAGCCTGGGACCGGGGCCTGTCGCGGCGGTTCCGCCAGAACGGCCACCTGTGCCCCCGGACGTGCGCCTGTCCGCTTTGCCAGCCCAATCATCCGGGCTAAGATTTGATCAGCGGGCCTTGGCGGCGGTTACGGGTTCGCATGGCCCGCCGCCGGGGGTCGCATGGCAGCAATTCATACCGGCCCCGGCTGGGCCTTTATTGCGGAGCGCCCCGATGGCTAAGACCAAATACATTATCGATACCGATATTCAGGCCAAGGCGAAGGTCACGATCATTGATCATGCCAAGCTGCAAAAGATGAGGAAGGGGGAGAAAGGCGTCCTGTTCGGAAAGCACTCGCCGGATTTGAAGCTGATGAACGCCAGTTTCGAATGGGATATGGACGGGAAGACCAAGAAAGCCGTCGGCCTGTCTTCGGTCACCCTGTCGATCCGCTACACCGGCCAGATCTACCTAAGCAAAGCCATAGATAAGAAATCCAAGTGCTTTTCCCTGGTCAAGGCGCATGAGGAGGAGCACCAGAAGATCTGCGTCAAGGGCGTCAAGGCGATGAATTCCGCCTGCCAGAAGATCCTGCAGAAACACACCGATGCGATGCTGCGCAAGTACAAGGGCGATTATGACGCCTTTGCCCAGGCCGAGGCGAAAGCCGCCCGGAAGGTGGCGATCGATGCCTACAAGGAAATCGATGACGGGCCGTTCTACAAGGTCGCCGTCAAGAGCCTGTCGATCGACACCGCATCGAATTACGCCAAGATCTCGCCCCACTGCTCGCAATTCGGGTGAGGGTGCAGAGGACCGCGCCCGCGGCTGAGGGAGCCTGATGATGACCGGCCATTCCGGCGGAACGCCGTGACCGGCCTGCAAAGCCTGGGAACGGTCATTCCCAGGTCTTGGCCTTCAGCCCCTTCCTGACCTCGGCGCGCAGTTCGCCCTCGATTTTCTTCACGTTGCTTCTGCAGAAGGTCTCGAAGGCCATATCAGTTACCGGATCGCGCTGCAGTAACTTGGCAATGCGTTCCCCAAGTTTTTTCTGGTCCATTTTCCCTTTGAGCGTGGTGGCATTCTGTTCGAGATACATGTGAACAGGTCTGCGACTGCTGTCAGACAGCAGGATCTTTTGGAGAATTTTGCTGGTTCCGCTGACGCCAGACCGCACGAACAGCTTGACCAGGACTTTGCTGGCGAGTTCCTTGTAAGCTTGCGAGGAAAACCGCTTCACCACGTTCTCGCCAAGCGCTTTAATCTCCTGCTCCAAGAGGCGGTCGGTCAATTTAGGTATCAGGGGCGATTTCGAGATCAGCCTCGTCGCCAATCTTGCTGCGACTCTGTTGCGGAGGATGTATTCAGCCAGTTTGGGAGCGACATATCCGCTGACGAACCTCGCAATAGTTGCGCCCGCACCGCCGGCGATTCCGCCCCGGAGCATGGCTTTGCCGATAGCCTTTGCTGAGCTCTTGTTGGTCACCGGGTCGCCAGCGATTACCTTGCCGATCTGGTTTGCACTCTCGGCAATGACCGCCGTGCCGGCGCCGATTCCGGTGCCCCAGGCAACTGTCGCCACAGCGGTGGCCGGAGCGGCAAGGGTCATCGCCGCGGCGCCGAATATGACGAAATTGATGTCTCGCACGAGGGAAAGGCCGGTTTTCCAGCCTTCGGCGGTGCCAACCACATCACTGAGCCAGTTGCCGAGACCGGTGCGGTACATGTTGATCTGCTTTTCAGCAAGCTTCATGCTGAATTCGAAGTGCTTGTAATCCCGCCTTTTGACGGTTTTTTCTAGGTTGGCGACAGCGCCGTTGGCCATCGCCTGCAAGGCCACCGGGCCGTCGCCGGACCGGATCAGGAACGAGATGATGAAATGCTCGTCGTCCAGGTCGTTTTGCATTTTGTGCCGGTATTTGGCGCTGTCCAGCTCCCGCTTCATCCGCTTCAGGCTCAGGTCCATGGCCCTGTTCAGCGCCGCCATGGACTGCTTCCATTCCTTTTCGGACAGCGGGTACTGCTTGTTGCCGACCTTCATGACATAGCATTTCGCCTTTGGGTCCGGCGTATGCACGACCATGCCTTTCTTGAGCGGCTGCTTTTTCCGGTACGCCGCCGCCGCGGGTTTGTTCTTGGGGTGCTGGAGGAGGACTTTCAGGTCCTTGACCTTGTACTTCTTTGCAATATCCTCGAACGTTTCGCCTTCCTTGACTTTGTGCTGAATCCACATAACCGGGCTCCTTCCGCCGGCGGCTGACCGCTCTGCGGTACAGGAGGCCGCCGGGTCCGCAGTCTAGCCCCTTGGCGGCCGCGGGCCTGTGACGCGCGTCACAGCGCGGGCATATGCGGAGAAGGGCGTCAGCCCGCCGCGGCAATTCTTGCCAGCCCGGCCGGGTCCAGAAGGATGATCCAGCCGTCAGCCAGGCCGATCAATCCCGCCTTCTGCCATTTGCGCAGGCAGCGGTTCACGTTCTCCCGCGATCCGCCGATCATGTCTGCGATCTCGGATTGCGACTGGGCCAGCCGTTTTGCCGGCCTGGCGCCGCCGCCGGACGCCAGGCGCAGCAGGGTCCGGGCCAGCCGGGGCGGCAGCTGAAGAAAGGCGATTTCCATCATCCGTTCGTCCGAGCGGCGCATCCGCGCGCACAGCAGTTCGATCAGCCTGACGGCCAGGTCCGGAGCGGTCTGCAGGACTTGCAGAAAGGCGTGCCGTTCGAGAATGAGCAGCGTGCAATTGGTCAGGGCATGCGCGTCTGCGCTGCGCCCGCCGCCGTCCAGCAGGGCGATTTCGCCGAAGACGTCGCCCTGGTTGAGATCGGTCAGGACGACATCGCGTGCGGTGGGCGCCATCGCGCTGATCCGCACGGTGCCGCGGGCGATCGCCATCATGCTGTCGCCTGGCGAGCCGCAGCGGAAGATCTGCGCGCCGGCCTCATGCCGGCGCAGATGCGCGCGGGCGGCCAGGCCGTGCAGCACCGTCCTGTCGAGCCCGGCAAACAGGGCGCTTTGTGCCAGCAGCGCAGCTTTGGCGGCGAGGCTTTCCTCCGTCATGGTCGTCACAATCCGCGTTTGGCGCCGGAAATCCGGCAATTCCGCATTTCATTTGGTCATCCCCTAAAACTAGGCCATTATGGGCATCTGATCATCATGCTGAAGCGGTCTTGGCGAAAACGCGGGGGGTGCTTGTTGAGGAAAGCGTTTCTGATTTTTACCAGTGTTCTGGCTGCTGCCGTTGCGGTGAGCAGCGCAGCTGTGGGCCAGCAGGGCGGGTCCTGCCAAACAACCGAAGCGAGCGATCCGCCGCGGGTCATTCTGAGCTGCGCGAACGGGCTGGTCATTGAGGCGGAAGCCCCGGACGTAAGCGCATCGGGGTTCCGGCTGCCGGCCTTGCAGGCGCCGCCCGTGTCGGTCGATGTGACCAGCCAGGGCGTGCTGGTCACGCTGCCGCCCGGCAAGGGGCCATTTCAGATCATGACCCCGCACGCCATCGTTTCGGTGCGCGGCACTCTGTTCGTTGTAGACGTCACTGCAGTCGGCACGGCGGTTTTCGTCGTTGAAGGGCTGGTCGAAGTGCGCCGCCTGGATGGCAGCGATCCGGTGGAGCTGGGCGGGGGCGACGGGGTCACGGTGTCGGCGGGAACGCCGATGGAGGTGAAGCAATGGCCCGCTGAGAAGGTTTCGGCACTCCTGATGCGCTTTGGGCGATGAAGTCGCGGCTGCCGCTTTGGGCTGCAGCGGCGGCGGTGATCGCGGCCTGGGCCTGGGCCGGCCTACTGGGGGTTTAC
This sequence comes from Leisingera sp. ABM4_103, assembly GCF_056158685.1. Classification (NCBI taxonomy): domain Bacteria; kingdom Pseudomonadati; phylum Pseudomonadota; class Alphaproteobacteria; order Rhodobacterales; family Roseobacteraceae; genus Leisingera; species Leisingera sp. ABM4_103. Next base: position 77,387 of record NZ_JBSWTU010000008.1, read on the forward strand.
CATATCGCGGGGCGCGCCAGCGCCCTGGACCGGGCCGAGGCGGTGTTCGCCGACTGGCGGCTGCTGATCGCCGGGCCGCGCCCCGCGCCCCCGGACGTGACAATTGTTGCGCTGGATGATGCCACCGTGGCGGCGGCCGGCGGGTATCCGGTCAGCCGCAGGTCGCTGGCGGAGCTGATCCGCGCGATTGCAGCGGGCGGTGCCAGGGTGGTGGCGCTGGACCTGCTGCTGGTCGACAGCACCGAAGCGGACCGCGAGCTGGCGCGGGCATTGGAGTCGCTGCCGGTGGTGATCGCGTCAGCCGGGCTGTTCGGCCCGGACGAAACCGGTCGGCCAGCGGTCCCGAAGACTTCCGGCGAAATCGGCCCGCGGCCGGAGTTTGCCGCCGCCGCCTCGGTCGGACTTGCCAATATCGCGGCAGATGCAGGCGGCACGCCGCGGCACCTGCCATTGGTGTTCGAGACAACCGAAGGCCTTGCCCCGTCCTTTGTCCTGCAGGCGGTGTCGCTGTTCCTCGGTGATGCCGTGCCTCTGGTGCCGGGAGGCGCACGGGTGGCGGGCGAGGTGCGGCCGATGGACATCGCCTGGCACCTGCCGCTGCGCTACTACGGGGCGCACGGCACCCTCAGGACAATCAGCGCGCAGTCGCTTTTGGACGGGGCGGAGGCCGGCCTGGACGGGCAGCTGGTGCTGCTGGGGGCGACGGCAACGGCGGTCGGAGACCGTTTTAGCGTTCCCTTTGACCAGGTCATGCCGGGAGTCGAGGTGCTGGCCACCGGGATCGCCAATTTGCTGCACGGCTCTCAGCTGGTGCGCGGCGGCCGGGTGCGGCGGCTGGATGCGGCGGTGACGCTGGCCCTTGCGGCCTGCGGCGTTCTGGCGGTATCGCTGCTGCCGCTGGCGGCGGGGAGCACGGTTTTCCTGGGCCTGCTGGCGGGGTGGGCTGCTGCGGCCGCGCTCCTCTTCGGCAATGGTTACTGGTTCAGCCTGGCGCTACCGCTGGCAGGTGCGGTGCCGCCGGTTTTGTGCCTGATGCTGGTGCGCCAGATGTTCGACCGCAGGCAGGCCAAGCTGCAGGTTATGGCCCGGCAGGCCTTGGGCCTGTTTCACGCTCCGGCTCTGTCCCGCCGGATTGCGGATGATCCGGCTTTTCTCAAATCGCCGCGCGCGCAAGACGCCGCGATCCTGTTCGTCGATCTGGGCGGGTTTACCGGCACCTCCGAGCGCCTCGGGCCGGCCGCGACCCGCGACCTGCTGAAGGTGTTTCACCAGCTTGTCGTGGAGGAAGCCGAACAGCTGGGCGGCGTTGTGCTTGATTTCATGGGCGACGGCGCCATGATCGGCTTTGGCATTCCGGACCCGGGGGCGGAGGATGCGGAGCAGGCGCTGCGGGCAAGCTTCGGCCTGGCAAGTCGTATCCGGTCCTGGATTGCGGGCTCGCCGGAATGCCAAAGCCTGAAGGGAATGCGGGTGGGGGTGCATTGCGGCCCGATCATCCTGTCGCGGCTGGGTCATGAACGGCAGCAGCAGATTTCGGCCTCCGGCGATTGCGTGAATGTGGCCAGCCGCCTCATGGAGGTTGGAAAAGCGCATGGGGCGGCGATCACCGCGTCGTCCCGCCTGCTGTCGCGTGCAGGCCGGACGGCGGCAGACCTGCCCCGGCCGGATGTGACGAAGCCGGTCAAGATCCGGGGGCGCCGCGGAGACATCGAAGTTGTAATGTGGATGCCGGCCTAGCCCTTTTCGTGGCGGGCGCGTTCCAGCGCGATCACCCGCCGCCGGAAAGTCTCACGGCTGACCTCCACCCGTTTCCCGGGGTAGGTGCCCACGATGCTGCCGATCATAACGGCGATAAACAGCACGCCGATGTAGTAAATCCTTCTGATAACCGTTCGGATGAGTGGGGGAAGTGTGACCGTACAAATGCGGTGGGATTATTGGTCTTGTACCCGACTCAATTGCTGCTTATCGAAACCAATCTCGGCTGAAATACGAGCCGCCGCCACGGATACGGCTTCAATCTGGCTCTGCTCTGGCGGGGTTTTAATAAATTCGGTCAGGCTGACGATGGCAATCGTAGCGATGGGCGCCCGCTCTGAGTTGAAGATCGGACACGCAAGTGCATTCAGGCCCAGCATGGTTTCATTTGGCGCGGTTGCCCAACCCTGGCCGGCGATGTTGTCAATGTGGGCAAGAAGCTCTGCTCTGTCCGTGATAGTGAATTTGGTGCCTGCGGCAAGCGTTTCCGGAATCACATCTTGGCGCGCATGTTCCGGCATCGACGCTAGGGCAACTTTGCCTTGGGCCGAATTTGCAAACCCAAGCAGCGATCCAGGGCGGACACCAACGTCGATCTGCATGTTGCCATGCAGTGTGTTTAGGATCCGGATGCCATCCTCTTCAATCTTTCCCAAGCTGACGGCGTGCCCGGTACGGTCACGAAGCGTTCGCATATGGGGCATTGCCACTGAGGGCAGATCCACCGTACCGGAAGCCGCTTGACCCAGGGCAATCAGCCGGGATCCAATTCGGTACCTTTCGGTTGTTCCGGATTGGGAAATGTATCCAAGCGAAACCAGAGTGCGCAGATGGCGGTGGATCCGGCTCTTGGTTGTGCCAAGCGCCGAGGCCAAGGCGGTGACACCCATATCCGCATCCGCATTCGCAAGAGTTTCAAGGACTTGCAATGCAAGTGCGACGCTCTGAATCACGTCTTTATTTTCCGCGCTTTCCGCCACCATGGATCAGGCTCCTTTTTGTTTCGGCCGCGTAAACCTGCTCAAACCGCTCTGGTTTCGCAATGCTTGACAGCGCCGGATGTCTGTATTTATGTTTCGCTTGCAAGAACATCATGTATCGTCAGGCGAAACATATCAAGGGAAAGGGAGCGGAAATGACAGCTATCATCTCACAACCGTCCCGATGCTTGGCGGGCGGATACACAGGCGGGAAAGGGTTCAAGGATGTATGACAAATCGGATCCGCGGGCGTCGCTTGCCCCGGCTGGGGCAAACGACATGACGGGGCAAACCGGACTGGTAACCGAACAGCAGGAGGGGCGGTTTTACACCGCAGTTCCCCAGCTTGAAGATGGTACTGGCAAGACCTGGCTCATGAGGGGGCAAAATTTCCTGATCAGTTTTTCCCAGACCGTGTCTGGCGCCGTCTTCGAACGCAGCGGTCAAGTGGATGAATATGCGGTGCTGCTGCCAAAAGCCGGAGCGGTCATCGAATGGGAGGGAACCCGCGAGACGGTTCCGGGGTACTCCATCGCCTTTGTCCCGCCAGGCGACAGCCGCGTTGAAATGCCCGGCGGCGGCGAACTGGTGCGCCTGTTTTCCACCCAAAGCACCGATCTGGCCGAAGCCTGCAGCAATGCACGCAGCTATGATACACCACGCACTCACATCCCTGCTTTTCAGCCCTGGCCTGAACCCAAGGACGGTTGGAAAATCCGGTCCTATTCGCTGAACGTGCCGAAGGAAGACGGGCAATTCGGCCGGATCTTCCGCTGCACCACGTTGATGATAAATGTGCTGGACCCCTTCGACGGTCCGCGCGATGCCGCGAAAATGTCGCCGCATCATCACGATGACTTCGAACAGGGCTCTTTGGCCTTGAGCGGGGAGTTCACCCACTACCTGCGCTGGCCCTGGACCACTGACATGGCAGATTGGCGAGACGACGAGGCAATAGAGATGGCCTCGCCCTCCATGCTGGTCATTCCGCCGCCCGTTATCCACACAACACGGGCGAGCGGGGCAGGAAGAAATCAGTTGGTCGATGTTTTCAGCCCACCGCGCAAGGACTTCTCACAAAAGGCGCGATGGGTGCTGAACGCCGAGGACTATCCGATGCCGGAAGATCCTGCGGAAGGCCCGGTCTAGATGCCAGAACAAAAGCAACAGCCAGTCACCGCGGTATCCGCGCTGGCGCGCAGCACATACCCACTAGGATTTCGGGAGGAGAAACCGATGATCACCAGACGAACCCTTTTGCAGACAGGCGCAGCCTTGACTGCAACTCTGGCCATGCCACACGTTGCACGTGCTTCAGGCAAGCCCATGAAGATTGCCCATGCCGCCAACGAGCTGCACCCTGGCCACAAGCTGGCCACCAGTTTCGCAGAGGCTCTGGAAGAACTTATGCCGGGCGCCTTCAACGTGCTAATCTTTCCGAACCGCCAGTTGGGCGACGACAAGCAGCTTCTGGAAGGCGCGGTAGCTGGGACGATGGATGTCACCGCCGTGTCTGGCGTGCTGATCCCGCTGGTCACTGGCCGGCTGGCGATGAACGGCTGGCAGTTGCCGTTCCTTGTGCGCGACTATGATCACTTTGGCGAACTGGCGCTAGGTGATGTGGGACAAAAGATTCAGAACGACCTGCGCGAGGCCGGGCTGATCGGGCTGGCCACGGCCGATACCGGCCAGCGGCATTTTCTATCGGTCAAAGACCCGGTTACATCTCTTGACCATTTGGCAGGGCTGAAGACGCGGATCGTTCCCGTGCCGCTGCACAAACAGATTTGGGAAACGCTGGGAACGTCGCCGGTGGGTATGCCTTATGGCGAAGTGTACGGGGGACTGGAAACCGGCGTGATTGACGCAGTGGAAATCAATATCTCCTCTATGCTGGGCGAAAATCTTTGGGAAGTCGGCAAGCATCTCACGCTGACCGGCCACTATCCTTGGCATATGACGACTCTCATGTCGGAACGCTACTGGGACACGCTCAGCGACGAGGAAAAAGCCGCTGTCACAGAGGCCGGTCGCCGGTCGGTTACAGCGACGCTGGCCTATGCAAAGTCACAGGATGCCGAGGGCCGCGATACCTTGACGCAGAAAGGCGTCGAAGTTTTGGAACTGGCGGATCTGGACGCAATGCGGGCCAAGGTGACGGGTGTGACTGCGGAATGGGCCGCCAAAGACCCGCTGATCGCAGAACTTGCCGCCGCCGCAGTCCAGACTGGCCAGGCAAAGTGAGGTTTTCCCCACCGCGCGATCAAAGCCGCGCGGTGGGGAACCCGGAAAGATAACTCATGACACCCGCTTCCATCACCAAACCCCCGGCCATCGTGCGAGGATATGTTCTGGCGGTGCGCACCTTGGCCGGGGTCTTCATGGCGATGATCGTTGGCATAATGATTGCGCAGGTCATCGCCCGCTATGTGGTTGGTGATTCACTTATCTGGGCAGAAGAGCTGTGCCGCTACCTGTTGATCTGGCAGACATTCCTGGTATTGGGTCTTGCCTATACACAAGGCGAGTTCGTCGCGCTGGATTTCTTGCCCGCGAGGCTGCCGCCGCGCGCGAAATGGATACTTAGTGCGCTGACGGCCATTCCAGTCCTGTTCTTTCTAGGCCTGATGGCCTGGCATGGCTATGATTTCGCCTCCCGCTTTGACCGTCAGACTATCCCGGCACTCGATTTCATTTGGGAAACCCTAACTGGTGCGCCCTTGGGGCTGTCAATTCGCTGGGTCTATGTCTCGGTAACCGTCGGACTGTCTCTTATGTCACTGCATGTGCTGGCGGATCTGGCAGCCCGTTTCCGGTGTGAGTTCCTCGGCAATACAGAAACGCCGGACATGCATTCGGCAAAAACAGGAGATTCGGTCTGATGGGCAGTTTTTTCCTTGTCTTCGCAGGGCTTCTGGCCAGCGGCATTCCCATCGCACTGGCATTGGGAATCGGCGGAACGATCTACCTCTACCTGTCCGGAAACGGGATGATGGCGCTGATGCTGCCGCAGCGGATGATTGCCGGGATCGATCAGTTCGTGCTGCTGACCATTCCGCTGTTCCTGCTGGCTGGATCTCTGATGAACGTGGGGGGGGTAACAGACCGGATCGTCAGCTTTGCCCGTGCCATGGTTGGCCACCGGCGCGGCGGCATGTCCTCCGTTTCTATTCTGTCGTCAGGTTTTTTTGCCGGCATCTCAGGAAGCGCAACGGCCGAGGCATCGGCGCTCGGCACCATCCTGATCCCGACAATGTCACGGCAGGGAATGCCTGCTGCCTACGCCGCAGCGCTGATTGCCGTGAGTTCGGTCATGGGGCCGATCATCCCTCCGTCGATCACCATGATCATCTATGGTGTTTTGTCAGGAGCGTCGATTGGTCAGCTGTTCCTGGCCGGTGTGGCACCAGGGATCGGTATCGCCGCCGGGCTGCTGGCCTACGCCACTTGGCGGGCCCGTCACGAGGGGTTCCCCGTGACCGAAAAAATGATGTTCAGGGAACGGATGACTGCCACCAGACGCACGCTTCCGGCGCTGATCCTGCCGTTGATCATTCTGGTCGGCATCAAGGCCGGGATCTTTACACCGACAGAAGCTGCGGCCGTGGCGGTTGCCTATGCGCTGGTCATCGGGTTCATCTACAGGGACTTAACCGCAGAACGGGTATGGAATGCGCTAATCGCCACCGCATTGGTATCCGCCTCGATCCTGTTCATCACTTCGATGGCCAGCATTGTGTCCTTTGTATTCACTCTGGAGCAGGTTCCGACACTTATCGCAAATGCGATGCTTGAGATTACCGAGAACCCCTGGGTGATCCTGCTGCTGTTAAATCTTTTCCTGCTGATTTTGGGCATGTTCCTCGAACCGATTTCCATCCTGATCCTGACCATGCCCATTCTGCTCAAGATCCAGGCGATCATCGGGATGGATCCGGTTCAGTTCGGAACTGTCGTGGTTCTGAACGTGGTGATTGGTATGGCCACGCCACCGGTGGGCATCCTTCTCTTCATTGCCTCGGCTATTTCTGGCGAGCCGCTCACGCGGGTGATCCGCGAGGCGCTGCCGCTGGTCGGGATCTGCCTGGGTGTCCTGGCGCTGATCGCGCTGATCCCGCAGCTCACACTCTTCATACCGCGCGCATTGTTCTGAGGGACGCTCCATGGCCAATCGCAAATTCCTCACCACCTGTGCCATGACTGCGGGTATCACCCCCTCTTTGCTGCTCCTGCAAGAGCGGCAGCAAGGCGGAGTTCCGGCCGATGGCTGAACAGCGCAACATTCTGATCGTCGTCGCCCATCCCGAACCGTCGTCTTTCAACCATGCCCTTGCGGCTGCCATGGGACGCGCGCTGGCAGAGGCAGGTCACTGCGTGACCGTCTCGGATCTGGCGGCAGATGGGTTCCGGGCGGATGCCGGGCGGCACGACATGCAAGGCGCGGTAAATCCCGACCGGTTTCACCTGCAGGCCGAGCAGGCGCATGCCGCACGCCATCACAACTATGCCGGGGAAATCGCGCGGGAACAGGCGCGGGTGGCAGAGGCCGACAACCTGATTCTGCAATTCCCCCTGTGGTGGGGTGGGCCCCCGGCACTCATGAAAGGCTGGATCGACCGGGTGATGAGCTATGGCTTTGCCTATGTGGATGGGCGGCGCTTCGGCACCGGGCTATTCAGGGGACGCCGCGCGATGCTCAGTGTCACCACCGGCGGCATGCCGGAACGGTTTTCCAGCGACGGCGCCTATGGCCCGATTGGCCCGCTCTTGATGCCGATCCGTAGGCTGGCCCTGGAATACATGGGCTTCGAAGTGCAAAGCCCTGTCGTCAGCTATGGAGTTCCGCGCGCCAGCGACGCCGAGCGCCAGGCATATATGGCCGCGGCCGCTAAGGCGGCTCTGGAAATGGCAGCACATCCTATCCAGCGGACCAGCGCCTGGCGCAACGCGCTGGATGAAGTGCCGGACGGTGCCTGGAGCCTCAAGAAGTGACTGTCGCAGCAGTCAAGGCATCGGAGATATTGAACTAACCACGACCAGGAGGTCAGCCATGAGCGAAGTCAAGACGATCGAAACCGAACAAAAAGAACGGATTGCCGGGATCCTGCAAGGCGCGGTTGACCCGCATGTTCACAGTGGTCCGTCCATTGCACCCCGGGCGGTAGACCATCTGGAACTGGCCCAGATCTATTCCAAGGCCGGCTTCGCGGCTATGGTGACCAAGGACCACGATTACTCCGGTGTGATGTGCGCCCGCATGATCCGCGATCACTATGCGGACCTATCTACACAGGTCCTTTCGGGCATCGTGTTGAACAACGTGGTTGGCGGTATCAACCCCTATGCAGTGGAGCACACCGCCGCGATGGACGGGCGGATCGTGTGGCTGCCTACGCTGGCGGCGGAAAACCATCTGAAATGGGAGAAAAGCTCCGGCTGGGCGCACCCCGCTTCGACACAAAAAATCCGTGCCGCCAAGGCCGTGCCGCTGTTCGATGGCGGCAAGCTGCGCCCCGAGGTTGTGGATCTACTGGACGTGATGGCGGCCACCGGCATGGCACTGGCCAGCGGGCATATCCATGTCTCGGAAACCAAGATTGTCTTTGCCGAGGCCCGCAAGCGCGGGGTAGAGCGGCTGATCTTTACCCACCCTGAAGATATCGTCGGCGCCTCTATGGACGATACCAGGGAAATCGCGGATATGGGCGCTTATGTGGAGCATTCGCTGGCATTCTTCCTGGAAGGGTCGAAATTCCGAACCCGCAAGAACGAGGATCTGAAAGCCTTCATCGACCTGGTTGGTGCGGAACGCACGATCCTGTGCTCAGATCTTGGACAGACCGGCACACTCAGCCCCTTGGAAGGGTTCCAGCGCGGTGTCGCCACCTGCATTGAGCTTGGCTATTCCGACGCCCAGATCCGCGCCATGGTGTCCACCAATGCTGCCGATGTTATCGGGTTGGCCGCTTAATGGATCCGAAATGCGATACGTACAGACCAAAATAGGAACTCTTGAATGGCACAGGATCTGAGATCGCGCATTAAGGCCGGCGAACTATTGATCGGGACCTTCATCAAAACCCCTGCACCGCACAATGTCGAAATCCTTGGGCATGCGGGGCTGGATTTTGCGGTGCTTGATCAGGAGCACGCACCGATAGACATCAGTCAGATGGACATGATGGCGCTGGCCTCTCGCGCCGCCGGCCTGCCGCTTTTGTCCCGGCGCTGGGGTGCGGATACTGACTGGATTGCGCCGCTTCTGGATCTGGGCTTGTCCGGGGTCATGGTGCCGCATGTCATGGACCAAGAGGCTGCAGAAGCCGTTTGCGACGCAGTGAAGTTTTCGCGCAGGAAACGCGGCTTGTCCCCCTCTCCGCGTGCAGGTAACTACGGCGGCCTGAGCATCCCTGAGTATCAATCCGCCAGCGATGCCGCCAGTGTCGTCATGGTACAGATCGAGGACGCAAGCGCGTTGGATCACTTGGACGCGATTGCCGCGATTGACGATGTCGACATGCTGTTCATAGGTCCGGCAGATTTGTCCCAGTCCATGGGGGCCGGGATGCCCTCGGCTGAGCTGGATGCCGCCATCATGCGCATCGTCGAGGCCGGGAAAAGGGCTAGGAAAGCCATTGGCCTGTTCGTAGGTGACGCAAATCAAATCCCGTCCTGGCATGCCAAGGGTGTTACTCTGTTTGTTTGCGGATCGGACCAATCCATGCTGCGCAAATCCGCCACCGCGTTGATGCCGGCGGGATTATCATCGTGAACTGAGCCGCCGGACGGTTGCATTCCGGCGGTTATTTCGGCACCGAAGGTGACCCGCCTCCTTGGCGGGCATGGTGCTGCGGTCGCTGGTCCGGAACGCGGCGGCTCAAAGGATTGATGTCAATTTGATGTCCTCGATTGCGAACTCTATGAGTGCACGGACCTTTCTGGGCAGGGAGCGTCCTTCAAGGTAGACTGCGCTGACGGGCCCGGTTTCTCCAGTGTAGTCATCAAGTAATGGCATCAATGATCCTGTTTGGAGCGTGTCGTGCAGCACAAAGCGCGGGGCATAGGCGATCCCTACGCCATCAGCTGCAAGGGCGGCCGCGGCGCGCGCTGAATTGACATGGAAACGTCCGCGTACATGCGCAACCGTTTCGGTGCCGTCCCGATTGAACAGCCACCTGTTTGGCGCACGGCGGTTGGTGTCGACAATACAGGTGTGGTTTACAAGATCCTCGGGAGACTTAGGTGATCCGCACCGTTCAATGTAGGATGGGCTGGCAACCAGGAGACTGCCGAACGTGCCCAGCTTGCGCGTCTTGAGAGATAACATCTCAGAATGCCCCATGCGGAAGGCCAGATCGATGCCCTCGCTCGCCAGGTCGACATGGCGGTCGTTCAATCTCAGATCGATCGTCAGGGCCAAGTTTTGTTTGGCAAATCGCGCGAGCATTCCTGCTGCATAGACTTCTCCGAAAGTCACTGGTGCCGAAATTCGGATGACGCCGGTGAGGCCGCGTGAGCCTTCCGAAACTTCGCCGAGTAGGTCATCGAGATCATCGAGCAGGGCAGGCGCCCGTGCGAGAAGCTCGTCACCGGCAGGAGTAAGACCCACCTTGCGGGTGGTTCTCTGAAGGAGCCGAGTGCCGAGGCGGCGCTCCAGCTCGGCAACGTATTTTGAGGTCAACCGGTTCGAGACACCCAGTTGACCTGCGGCCGCAGTGAACGAGCCGGTCTGAGCGGTGGCCACGAAGGCCTTGAGTTGGTCAACAATATCCATGGATAACTGTGTGGAATAATTTGTGGATAGTTACTTCAAGATATCTCTATTTTGTGGAATGTTTGCAAGCGGTAATGGCCTCCTATATCAAACGCGGAAGTGAGCAACCTCATCTGACTGGCCCAGGTTGAGCAAGCAGTGCTGACGGATGGTCATTTACCTTGATCCTACTTTTTTGCTTCAGGATGGCGAGCGCCAGGCCAAAACAGGCGTCGTCGGGCGTGACGCTGCCGGGGTGCTCGTAGCCGCGATGGTTATTGTAATGATTGACAAAGGTTTGAGTGGCCGCCTCGAGTGTAAGCGGCGGTGCGAAAGTCAGCCACGGCAGCGGCGGGATGAACCTCCTGCGGGCGGCGTAAAAATCGGCCAGTTTCGGCCCTATCTGGTTTCAGGGAGGGCGGGAGCATTTTCACCGTGGAACTTATAGGCCAGCGCTCTGGTTCTGGTGTCTTGGTGTTATGCAACTGAACGCCAGAGCACCCACGTTACCGAACGGCATGATTTGGTTGAATAGGCCCGTTCCTAAATTCGGAACAAAACGAAGATAGTCATTCTCTAACATCTCCATTTTGTTGACTAGCTGCAAGGCTTAGGTTGCGGGCATCGGAAACAAGCCACCACTTATGGAGGCAAGTGGCGCGACCAAAGTCCAAGGAGTGACTGACATGTCCATCAATTCTGCAAACAACAACGCCGACTATGCGGCCTTCATCCTTCGTGTCACCAGTGGCGTGGCCTTCCTCGCCCACGGCTGGATGAAGGTGAGCCTCTTCACCATCCCCGGCACTGTGGCCTTCTTCGAAAGCCTCGGCCTGCCGGAGGTCTTCGCCTACCTGACCATCCTTGGCGAACTGGGCGGCGGCATGGCGCTAATTCTGGGCGTGGGCGTCCGCACTGTCTCGATCCCGCTCCTGGCGATCCTGCTCGGCTCGGTCTGGGCCCACTCGGGCTTCGGCTGGGCTTTTTCGAACGAAGGCGGCGGCTGGGAATTCCCGCTGTTCTGGGCCATCGCACAGGGTGTGATCCTGCTGCTCGGCGCCGGAGCCTACGCGCTGCACCTGCCGGTTCTCGACCGCACCCTCGGCAAATTCGCCGGAGCGTAACTTAAACGCCGGATCGCCAGAAGGCGGTTCGGCCCAACTCGGGAGACGTCTCATGCAAACGCACAGCCTTCAGGACCTTCGCGACCGCTTCGCCCCCTCCGACCGGATGCCAGTGGTCTTTCTAGGCCATGGCAGTCCGATGAACGCGATCGAGGATACCGCCTTCAGCCGCGCCTGGACCCGCCTGGGCCAGAGCCTGCCGCGGCCCCGGGCCATTCTGGTGGTTTCAGCCCATTGGATGACGCGGGGCACCACTTTGGTCGACGTCTCGGAGATGCCGAAGACGATCCATGATTTCTACGGCTTCCCCAAAGCGCTGTTTAAGCAGCAATACCCTGCCGCCGGACAGCCGGAGCTTGCCCGCGAGGTGGTGACCCTGCTCAAAAGCCACCGGGCGCAGGAAGACGACCGCTGGGGGCTCGACCACGGCGCCTGGGCGGTGCTGAGATTCCTCTACCCCGAGGCCGACGTGCCGGTGTTCCAGGTCTCTATCGACATGAGCCGCGGACTCGAGCATCAGCTTGAGATCGGCCGGGCCCTGTCGGAGCTGCGTGACCGCGGTGTCCTGATCCTCGGATCGGGCAACGTCGTGCACAACCTGCGCACCATGCAGTGGGGCGGTCGACCGCAGGACTTCGCGTTGGAATTCGACGCGCTCTTCGCTGACCGTCTCGTGGAGCGCGACTTCGCCGCGCTGGCCGATGCCAAGGGGCTGGGGGCGCTTCTGCCTATGGCGCATCCGACGGTGGATCACTACCTTCCCGCGCTCACCATCGCCGGGGCCTCAGACAATGGCGACGATCTGACCTTCATGACCGATGCCATCGATCTCGGGTCGGTGTCGATGCGGTCCTTCATCTTTCACGCGAACTGAGGAGAAAGCACCATGCTTATCGACGGAAAATGGATGGAGAACTGGCAGCCGGTGCAGAAGGCCGACGAGAGAGGCCGCTTCGTGCGCCAAGTGTCTAGCTTCCGCAACTGGATCACGGCCGACGGCCAGCCAGGCCCGACGGGCGAGGGCGGTTTCGCGGCCGAGCCCGACCGCTATAGGCTCTATGTCGCGCTGATCTGTCCCTGGGCGTCGCGCACGCTGATCGCCCGCAAGCTTAAGGGCCTTGAGGACATGATCGAGGTGACAGTGGTGAACCCGACCCTGACCGATCAGGGCTGGAGTTTCGGCGGCTACCCCGGAGCGGACGAGGACCCGCTCTACGGCGCGCGCTACATGCATGAGCTCTACACCCGTGCCGATCCGCAGTTCACCGGGCGCGCGACCGTACCGGTGCTCTGGGACATGAAGCGCGGCGTGATGGTGAACAACGAAAGCGCCGACATCCTGCGTATGCTGGACACCGCCTTCGAGCATCTCGTGCCATCGGATATCCGTCTGTATCCCGAGGCGCACGCGGCGGAGATCGACGAACTCAACCCGCGCATCTACGACCAGTTGAACAACGGGGTCTACAAAGCGGGTTTTGCGACGTCGCAGGCGGCCTATGACGAGGCGATGGACGGGATCTTCGCAACGCTCGACGAGCTCGAGGACCGGCTGACTGGCGATTTCCTGTTCGGAGACACACTGACGGAGACGGACATTCGGGCTTTCGTGACCTTGATCCGTTTCGACGCGGCATATCATGGCCTCTTTAAGACCAATCGCCGAGAGATTCGGGATTATTCGCGTCTATTTGAGTATTTAGAGCGTATTCTGCAGATCCCAGGCGTTCGCCAAACGGTGGATATGGACCACATCTTGCAGGGCTATTACTCGATCAAGGCGCTCAATCCCCTCGGAGTAGTCCCCAAGGCCCCTGCGCACATGAGTGCGCTACTCGAAAGGGCGACATGAACGCTGACAGGCAAGGAGTTGACGGCGCAGCATAGAACACGTGCCAGCACGTTGGTGTGGTTTTTCACCTCGGGTCTCTGCGCCTGCAAGCTTTGGAAGCCCGCGCGCTCGAGCAGGGCTCCTGACTGGAAAAACATCTGTCGAAAAGGAACAAGTATTGGCGGAAATCAAAGGACTTATCGACGCTGCAATTATGCGAGGGTTGACGAAAGGAGAGGCGGAACAAGCTTTCCTTACATTGTTTGAAGGAGCGGCCTCACCGGCGCAGATCGCCGGCTTTCTCATCGCCCTGCGAACGCGTGGCGAGACAGTCACCGAGATTGCCGCCGCTGCATCCGTTATGCGTGCGAAAATGCAACGCGTTCGGGCACCAGACGGTGCAATTGACATTGTCGGGACTGGCGGAGATGGAAAAGGGACCCTCAACATTTCCACAGCGACGGCCTTCGTAGTGGCTGGGGCAGGTGTCCCCGTCGCCAAGCACGGAAATCGCAAGCTCTCCTCGAAATCCGGAGCGGCGGACGCGCTCTCGTCTTTGGGGATTGACCTCATGCAGAGCGCAGAAGTCTCAGAGCGTCTGCTTGAAGAACACGGGATATCGTTCTTGATGGCGCCACTCCATCACGCAGCGATGCATCATGTGTCACCAGTTCGCGTGGAACTCGGTGCTCGAACGATTTTTAACATCGTCGGGCCACTGACTAATCCTGCAGGGGTCAAGCGGCAATTAACGGGTGCTTTTTCAAGCGAGTGGCTTAGGCCAATGGCAGAGGTGCTGCGCGATTTGGGTTCGGACGCCGCTTGGCTCGTCCATGGAGGCGACGGGACGGATGAGCTTTCCATTGCCGGACTGAGCCACGTCGTCGCTTTTGACGGCGGCGAAATATCTGAGTTCGAGGTACACCCGGAAGATGCCGGGCTTCCGGTGCATGATTTTACTGAGGTCCAGGGCGGAAACCCGATCCACAATGCGAGAAAACTTTCCGACTTGCTTGGTGGAGAGCGCGGGGGCTACCGAGATGCAGTGCTTTTGAACGCCGCCGCTGCTCTGAAAATTTCTGGCAAAGTCGAGGATCTCGAGGGCGGTGTGGCGCTGGCAGCTGAAAGCATTGACGCTGGGCATGCCAAGAACAAACTGGAGGTACTCAAGAGTGCCTGTGAGTATGTGAAGCGGTGATCCTGCAGATGCTAATCAGCAACAACAACAGCATAATTTGCTGCTTTAAGTGCAAGGAATTTGCCTTGCTGACAGTTGAGCTTGCGCCCAGCTTCCAGCCGGTACTGGAAACTTTTTGTGTTTTCAGATGGTTGTGAAAGTGAAGCACTACCCGATTTGTTTGGCCAGGCGACCCGCCATCCCCTTGGGTTGTTGATTTCAAGTGGAGACAAGCAAAATGGCATTAAGAAAGCGGAAAGCCGTTCTCGATGGGGCGCGCGCGGTTTTCTTTGCGTGCGGTTATGCTGGGGCTAGCATGGACGAGATTGCAAAAACCGCAAGAGTGTCCAAGGCTACAATCTATGCCTATCACGACAGTAAGGAAGCTTTGTTTACGGCGATTGTTGAACGAGACTGTAAAAAATTAATGAGTGATGTTGAAGGTATCGTTGCCGATTGCGACGACTTGCGGCTGACCCTGACAAAACTGGCTACCCGCTTAGTCAACTTTACTTGCGATGAAGATTTTCTGTCACTTTATCGAATCTGCATTTCTGAAGCACATCGCCAGCCAAAGATCGCCCGAGCGTTTCATGCCGCAGGCCCAGGCTTTGCCCGCGGCTTAATTGAACGTTATTTGAAGCGGCAGACTTTATGCGGTGCGCTATTGCTCGACTGCGCGGCCGCAGCGGCAGAGCAGTTCATCCAGCTCAGCTTTTCCGGGTTGATGGTTGACAGGCTGCTTGCCACTGCAGGCAAACCCAATGCCGACGAGGCAGTAAAGCGGGCGGAACTTGCAGTAGAGATCTTTATCGCCGCTTACGCGCCAAGGCCAGGTTGAGCGAACTTGAAAATGCGGGTTATTGAGCACTGATCTGCGCGATCGTTCAGGTCAGGCGCCAAGGACTTATGAAGTTTGATGCGACGGCGCAGCTCGCTTGTCGTATGCCTCCGGCGGAGGCCGTCTGACGAGATCTTGGCGCTGATGATAAATTCGACCTTATGGCCGACCATAAGTTCAGGCCTAAGATCGAAGTCCTTTCTGCCGCGAACACGCTGCGTCGGCGGCACTGGAGCGATGCCGACAAGGTCCGGAATGTGGAGGAGAGCTTTCTGGGGCACCGTGACCGAGATAAGGCGCGGCATGAACACCTTAGCTTTGACAGTGCAGCAGGGTCCTGGACGCGACCCGCATGCGGGTGAAATCTTCTACTTCCGAGAGCGCTAGGGCGACTTGGTCAAACTGCTTTGGCACGATGGCGTCGGCATGTCGCTCTACACGAAACGGCTGGAAGCGGGGAAGTTAAACTGGCCGGCCAGCGGGACCGGCGAAGCGGTGCAAATCTCCGCTGCCCATCTTGGATACCTGCTGGAAGAGATCGACTGGCGAAATCTGCGCTGGACAAAACCAGCAGTTGCAACCGAGCGTGCTGCGAAACATGAATGTCGCCGGAAGGGTATCACTCGAGACCCCACTCATCATCGACAGAATCTTGCCGCAGCGGGCAACCTGCATCTCAACGTAACTTGCAGATGTGGTGAAACCCGTGACCAAGATCGACCAGATCGAGACGATGATCCTCGATATACCGACCATCCGGGGGCACGTGCTGTCCATGGCTACAATGCGGGTCCAAACGGCGGTTCTGGTTAAGATCAAGTTCTCTGACGGCTCCGAGGGAATTGGCGAAGGCACCACCATCGGCGGTCTGAGCTATGGAGCCGAAAGCCCCGAGGGCATCCAGTCTGCCATCGACACATATATCTCACCCGTGCTGCTGGGCTGCGACGGTGACAACGTGAACGGAGCGGTGCAGCGGATCGAAAAATTTGTCAAGGGCAACCGCATTGCCAGGACGGCGGTGGAAATTGCGCTTTGGGACGGGCTTGGTAAGCGTCTCGGCGTCCCGGTCTCGCAGCTCTTCGGGGGTGCAGTGCATGGCAAACTCCCAGTGGCATGGACACTTGCTTCCGGCAAATCCGAAACGGATATCGCGGAAGCTCAGGAGATGATCGAGACCCGCCGCCACAACATCTTCAAGCTGAAGATCGGCAAACGCTCCGTGCGGGAAGACGTGGCTCATGTGGCCAGGATCAAGAAAGCCGTTGGCGATGCCGCCAGTATCCGCGTCGATGTGAACACTGCGTGGTCACTGCAGGACGCCCGATGGGGCCTGAAGGGTCTTCAGGACGCGGGTTGCGAGTTGGTCGAACAGCCTGTTCCGGCCCGGTACCGTCGCGCCTTGGCGGAACTGACCAGCGGCTACGAGATTGCCGTTATGGCAGACGAGGCCCTGAATGGTCCGGAGGATGCCCTGGCGGTAGCCGAGGCGAATGCTGCGGATGTGTTTGCCGTGAAAGTGGCGCAGTCCGGAGGACTGAAGCGGGCGTCTGAGGTGATTGCCATCGCGCAGGCGGCAGGGCGCGGCCTCTATGGCGGCACGATGCTGGAAACCGGGTTGGGGACAGCAGCCGCTCTCCAGCTCTTTTCCACCATTGAGACCCTGCACTGGGGCACTGAATTCTTTGGCCCCTTGCTGCTGACCGACGAGGTTCTGGCTGAACCGATCACTTACCGCGACTTTTGCGTTGAAATCCCGAAAGGCAACGGCATCGGCGCAACGCTTGACCCCGACAAGGTCGCATTTTTCCGCCGTGAAGGCGGCCGGAACATGAAAGCCGCCGCCGGGCAATAACCAGCGGCATGACATCAAAGCCAGTCAAAACGCTGCCAAAGCGTTGCGGCTGTCAGGAGGAGGACGACTGATGTTCACACAATCCAATCTCGAGGAATTCGAGGCCCGCCTCGACGGTGCGATCCAAGATGATCCCGAAAACGGCGTCTTCCGCTGCCGTCGGGATATCTTCACCGACGAAGAACTGTTCGAGCTTGAAATCAAGCACATCTTTGAAGGCAACTGGATTTACATGGCCCATGAAAGCCAGATCCCAGAGCCGGGCGATTACTTTACACTTACCATGGGCCGCACACCCGTCGTTATCACCCGCGACAAGGACGGTGAACTGCACGCACTGGTCAATGCATGTTCGCACCGTGGCGCGCAGCTCTGCCGGTTTAAGCGCCGCAACCAGAAAACGTTCACCTGTCCTTTCCACGGCTGGACGTTCTCGAACACCGGCAAGCTTCTGAAGGTCAAGGACCCCAAGGGCGCGGGTTACCCCGAGCAGTTCAACAAGGACGGAAGCCACGACCTGACAAAGGTTGCTCGGTTCGAGAACTACCGTGGCTTCCTGTTCGGCTCGCTGAACGCCGATGTGCAGCCGCTTGAGGACTATCTCGGCGAGGCGCGCAAGATGATCGACGTGATCGTTGACCAGGCTGACGAAGGGCTTGAGGTGCTGCGCGGGTCCTCGACCTATACCTATGACGGCAACTGGAAGCTGCAGGCCGAGAACGGCGCCGATGGCTATCACGTATCCGCTGTCCACTGGAACTACGTCGCTACCACCGCGCACCGTACCGACGATGGCAAGGAAGACAACATCAAGGCGACAGATGCCTCGAAATGGGCCAAGCAGCGCGGCGGTTTCCACGCATATGAGAACGGCCATATCCTGCTTTGGACCGAATGGGCGGACCCGACCAACCGCCCGAACTATCCGCGCCTCGAGGAATGGACCGAGAAATACGGGAAGACCAAGGCAGAGTGGATGGTGGGCGTTCTGCGTAACCTCTGCCTGTACCCGAATGTCTTCCTGATGGATCAATTCAGCTCGCAGATCCGCGTTTTCCGCCCGATCAGTGTCGATCAGACTGAAGTGACGATCTACTGCATTGCACCCAAGGGCGAGAGCCAAGAGGCCCGCAGCCGCCGTATTCGCCAGTACGAGGATTTCTTCAACGCCTCCGGCATGGCGACCCCGGACGATACCGAGGAATTCCGGGCCACTCAGCGCGGCTATGCGGGCGCGGCACATGCCAAATGGAATGACTTGACCCGTGGCGCCACCCAGTGGATCGAGGGCCCTGATGACGATGCCAAGGCCCTCGGGATCAACCCGGTTCTCTCCGGGGCCCGCACCGAAGACGAAGGTCTCTTTGTCATTCAGCATACCAACTGGTCTGAGCGCATGGGCGAAGCCATCGCCAAGGAACGCGCCACTGCGCCTGATGCACGCACCGCGGCTGAGTGAGGAGGAAAAGACATGAGCACTGAAACACTTGAACGCACCAACACCAGCCCGGGGATGAGCTTTGAAGACATCCAGGCCTTCCTCTATGCCGAGGCCCGTGCGCTGGATGACCGCGACTGGGACACCTGGCTGACATTCTATGACGCGGACTGCCCGTTCTGGATGCCCGCCTGGGATGACTACGACAATCTGACGGAAGATCCGCAGAATGAGATGTCGCTGATGTACTATCCCAACAAACAGGGCATTGAGGACCGCGTGTTCCGTATCAAGACTGACCGGTCTTCTGCAACA
The DNA here is from genome assembly GCF_056158685.1 of Leisingera sp. ABM4_103. Lineage (NCBI taxonomy): Bacteria > Pseudomonadati > Pseudomonadota > Alphaproteobacteria > Rhodobacterales > Roseobacteraceae > Leisingera > Leisingera sp. ABM4_103. Next base: position 96,459 of record NZ_JBSWTU010000008.1, read on the forward strand.
TCGCTGCCTGAACCGCGTACCAACCATTACCTTTCGGGGATTGAAGTGCTGAGCCGGGAGGGCACGCAGATCAAGGTGCGCTTCAATTGGCAAACGCTGAGCTATCGCTACGGCAAAACCGACCAGCACTGGGGCACGTCGTTCTACGCGATCGACAGCAGCGGCCCAAATCCGCTTATCACCGACAAGAAGGTGGTCCTTAAGAACGATCACATTCACCACGTGATCGACGTTTACCACATCTGACCCCGGGAATTTCGGGAACTTAGAGAGCTCCGCGCATCCACGTCAGGGTGCGCGGCCAAGGGAGGAGCATGCCATGACGACCTATAACGTTGCCCTGAATTTCGAAGATGGCGTCACCCGCGTCATCCAGTGCGATGACGACGAGAAGGTGACCGATGCGGCCTTCCGTCAAAAGATCAACCTGCCGATGGATTGCCGGGATGGCGTCTGCGGCACCTGCAAGTGCTTCGTCGAAAAGGGCGAATACGAGCTAGAATTCTATATGGACGAGTCCATGAGCGACGAAGAGGCGGAACAGGGCTTTGCGCTGACATGCCAAATGACGCCGGAAAGTGACTGCGTGGTGCGCGTCCCGGTGCCCTCCGCTGCCTGCAAGACCGCACCGGAGGCTGTCGAAGGCGAGGTGCTGGGCGTCGACACCCTATCGGAGACCTCCTTCGGGCTGCGAGTGAAACTGGCCAAACCGGTCAGCTTTCTACCCGGCCAGTATGTGAACGTCACCGTTCCGGGGACCGGAAAGCACCGCTCTTATTCCTTCTCCTCCGCGCCCGGTGCCGATGAGGCCACGTTCCTGATCCGCAATCTGCCCGGCGGCGTGATGAGCAGCTACCTGGGCGAACAGGCCAAGGCCGGCGACAGCGTCACGCTGACCGGACCGATGGGCGCATTTTACTTGCGCCCCATGGAGCGCGCGCAGCTGTGGCTGGCCGGCGGCACCGGCCTGGCACCATTCCTGTCGATGCTGGAGCAGGCGGCCGAACAGGGGACGGATCATCCCATTGTGCTGTACTACGCGGTGACCCGCGCCGCCGATCTGGTGGAGCTGGACCGCGTGCAGGACCTGGCCGCAAAGATCGGCAATGTCACCGTCATTACCATTCTGGCCGCCGAAGAAGAAGCACATGAGCGTAAGGGCTTTGTCACCGATCATGTCACTGCCGGCGATCTGAACGGCGGCGATTGCGATGTGTACCTCTGCGGTCCGCCACCGATGGTCGATGCGGTGCGGGGCCACTTCAGCAAGCTGGGGGTCGAGCCTGCGAATTTCTACTTTGAGAAGTTCAACCCGACCGAAGCAGAGGCGGAAGCCGCATGAGCCGCCGGTTTGATGAAAAAGTCATGGTCGTGACCGGCGCGGCCCAGGGCATTGGCCGCCGGGTTGCCGAACGGGCAGCGGCCGAGGGCGCCCGGGTGCTGATCGTGGACCGCTCCCCCGCGCGCGAGGAGGCCGCGGAGTCGATCCGCAGAGGGGGTGGCGCGGTGCAGGCAGTCGCGGTTGACCTTGAGACTTGGGAGGGCTGCGCGGAGGCGATGCAGGCCGCTATGGACCTGTGGGGCCGGATTGACATCCTGGTCAACAATGTAGGCGGAACGATCTGGGCCAAGCCGTTTGAGCATTACGAGCCCGGGCAGATCGACGCCGAGGTGCGCCGGTCGCTGTTCCCGACGTTGTACTGCTGCCGGGCCGCGATTGAGCACATGCTCCCGCAAGGCTCGGGCGTGATCGTCAACGTGTCGTCCATCGCCACGCGCGGGTTGAACCGCGTGCCTTACGCGGCGGCCAAGGGCGGTGTGAATGCGATCACGGCGAGCCTGGCCTGGGAAGTGGCCGAGCGCGGCATCCGTGTGGTTGCCGCCGCCCCCGGCGGCACCGAGGCGCCGCCGCGCATAGTGCCACGCAATCCCAATGCCGAGGAAGAACAGCGCGAAGACTGGTACAAGACCATCGTCGACCAGACGGTGCAGTCTTCGCTGATGAAACGTTATGGAACACTCGACGAACAGGCCGGTCCGATCCTGTTCTTGGCGTCGGATGACGCATCCTACATCACCGGTGTAACGGTGCCGGTGGGGGGCGGTGATCTCGGTTAGCGCCGAGCTGGACAGGCCCTGAGGAGGGGCCGGAAGAACCAACAGGAGGAAACTACAATGAAACGCGCAATCCTGGCGGCCCTCGGGCTCGCCACCAGCCTTGCTGTGCCCGCAGCCGCCGAAGAGGACATCAAGGTCGGCTTGCTGCTGCCGTTTTCAGGCGTCTATGCCGCGCTCGGCAATGATATCGAAGCGGGCTTTACCGTGGCCCTTGAACAGTTCGGCAGTGAAGTCGGCACGGGTTTCGAAATTGTCCGCGAGGATACCGAAGTGAAGCCGCCCGTAGCGCTTGGCAAGGCCAAGAAGCTGATCCTGCAAGACAAGGTTGACGTTGTGGCGGGCATCGTCAGCTCAGGTGTTCTGGGCGCCGTGCGCGACATGGTGCATGGCGCCGGTGTGCCGCTGATCGTGGCCAATGCCGGTAATGATGATGCCACCGGGGCAAGCTGCTCGCCCTATATCACCCGCATGTCATTTTCCAATGGCCAAGTGAACCGCCCGATGGGGCAATGGATGTACGATCAGGGCATCCGCAAAGTCTATACGCTGGCCCCGGACTATGCGGCGGGCCGCCAGATGATCGGGGGCTTCGTTGAGACGTTTACCGCCGCGGGTGGAGAGATCGCCGGACAGGAATTGACCCCGTTTCAGAAAACCCAGGATTTCGGTCCCTATCTGGCGCAAGCCAAAGCCAGCGGCGCTGATGCGGTCTATGTGTTCTATGCCGGCGGCGAGGCGATCTCCTTCGTCAAGCAGTACGATAGCTTCGGGCTGAAGGCGGATCTGCCGCTATATGGCTCCGGCTTCCTGACCTCGCCGCTGTATGTCAACGCCGAAGGTCCGGCCGCCGAAGGTGTGATCACCGCGCTGCATTACGTGCCGACGCTAGACAACGCGGCCAATGCCGCCTTTGTCGCGGCATTCCAGGCCAAGACCGGTCGTCTGCCGTCGGAGTTCGCCGTGCAGGGGTATGACGCGGCCCGGGCGCTGGTCGAGGCGGCCAAAACCGGTGCTCACGACCGGGCATCGCTGGCTGAAGCCCTGCGCCAGGTCAGCTTTGACGGGCCGCGCGGCAAGCTGTCGATCGACCCGGCCACCAACAATATCGTCCAGCCGGTCTACGTCTACGAGACCGTGGCGGGTGAAAACGGGCTGACCCAGAAAGTGCTGGCCGAGCTGCCCGCCGAAGCCGACCCGGCGAATGGCTGCGAGATGGCCCCCGTCTCCAACTGACAATGCTGCCCGGCCGCCCTCGTGTGGCCGGGCCCATATTCCGAGGAGGGCCTCTCATGGCACATGATCTTGGTTTCTGGACGCTTCAGGCGCTGAATGCGCTGCAACTGTCCATGCTGCTCTTTCTGCTTTCCATCGGCCTGACGGTCATCTTCGGGCTGATGCACTTCGTCAATCTTGCGCATGGATCGCTCTACGCGCTGGGGGCTTACTTTGCCGCCTCTCTGGCCGCCATCGGTGGCTATTGGATGGGGTTCTTTCTTGCGCCTGTCGCCGTGGCCGGGGTTGGCATTCTGCTTTATTCCGGACTTATCAAACGGATGCGCAAGTCCGGTCCAATGGCGCAGGTGCTGGTGACCTTTGGGCTCATCTTTGTGCTGCTCGATCTGACACGGATTTTCTGGGGCGATCTGGCGTTGGCTATCGACGCGCCTGCGCTGCTTTCTGGTCGGCTGACATTCCTGGGCATCGAGTATCCGGCCTACCGGCTGTTCATCATCGTACTTGGACTTTTCATCTTCGCAGCGCTTGCATTTGTGCTGAGCCGTACGCAAATCGGCGCGATGATCCGGGCCGGTGTCGACAACGATGCCATGGCGTCTTGTCTCGGTATCAATGTTGAACGGTTGTTCTTCATCGTTTTCTGCGTCGGATGCGCGCTGGCAGGTCTTGCGGGGGTCGTCGCGGCGCCGCTCTTGAGCGTTACGCCGGATATGGGTCTACAGATCCTGATCCCGACTTTGATCGTGATTGTCATAGGCGGTCTGGGCTCGCTTAAAGGCGCAATCGCCGGGTCGCTGATCTATGGTTTCGTTCAGACCTTCGGCGCGGTTTTGGCTCCGCAGCTCGCTTCTATCCTCATCTATGCCCTGTTGGCTGCTGTCCTCGTGATCAAGCCCGTGGGCCTGTTTCCTGCGAAAGGATAAGCCGATGTTTCGTCACAATGCTCTTCGCTACATGGCCCTCGTGCTTTTGGCCGCAGGTGCCCTCTTTCAGGCCTTTACCGCCGAGTACTTCGGGCTGGAAATCCTGACCGAAATCCTGATCCTGGCCATGCTTGTGCTGGCTCTCGACATCGTTGCGGGCTTTGGGGGCATGGTATCGCTTTGCCACGGCGCACTGATGGGCGTTGGCGCTTATGCCTACGCCATCCTGTCGGCTAAGGCGGGCCTCGCACCGCCCGTGGCCATGGCTGGCGCCATCGCTTTGACCGGTTCCGCCGCCTGGATCATCGGCGCAATCTGTTCACGCAGCCATGGAATTTATTTCATCATGGCGACGCTCGCCTTCGGCCAAATGGCCTATTCCTATGTGTTCGAAGCCCCAATCTTTGGCGGAGACGATGGGCTGGGTGGTATTTCCCGGTTGGATCTGAGCTTTATCGGAGTTGATTTGAATGACAGCCGCAGCTTTGCGTTCTTCTGCCTAGCCATCCTTGGCGCGGTCTATGGCGCATCTGTTCTCATTCTGCGTTCAGGGCTTGGCCGTTCGCTGACGGGCGTCATGCACAACGAACAACGGATGCGCGCGCTTGGATTGACGATCTGGCGGATCAAGGCGGATGTGTTTGGGTTGTCGGGCATGATTGCCGGCCTCGCCGGCGCTCTTGCTGCGCAGCACATCATGTATATCTCGCCCGGGCTTCTCAGCTGGACTGTGTCCGGCGAGGCACTGGTTGTCGTTATCCTTGGCGGCTTAGGAACTTTGGTTGGTCCGCTCGTGGGCGCTGCCGCCTTTGTGCTGCTCAAGCATGAACTGAGTTCGCTTACGGCACACTGGCATCTTGTTGTCGGCGTAATTCTGATCGCCGTGGTGATGAGCCGCGCAAACGGTATCTTCGGCTGGATCGAAGCCCGCTGGGGTGCCCGGGTCGAACGCCGTGTGGCTGATGCAACGCGCAAACAGGAGTCCGAGGAGGTGTTGACCGATGCTTGAGACGCGTAATCTGGACAAGAGCTTCGGTGCCGTCCACGTCACCCGCGATGTATCGCTGAAATTGGAGCGGGGAGAACGCCGCGTGATCCTGGGCCCCAATGGCGCAGGCAAGACAACGCTGTTCAACCAACTGGTGGGTGAACTCACACCCGACAACGGATCGGTTCATCTCGCTGGCGAAGATGTCACCGCCTTGCCTGTTGCTAAACGCGCCCGCCGCGGCCTGTCGCGCAGCTACCAGAAGAATACTCTGTTCGACGGTCTGACGGTTGAGGAAAATCTTGGGCTTGCCGCTGCCGTGCATACCGGCAACGCGACGCAGCTTTGGGCAGATAGCCTGGCAAAGCCCGACGTTCGCGAGATCGTCGAGGAGGTGGCGGAACAGGTCAACCTGATGCCGTTCATTCACGCCAAAGTATCTGAGATCAGCTACGGCGTGCGCCGCCAGCTCGAAGTTGGCGTCGCGCTCGCCACAAGGCCGCTTGTACTGCTGATGGACGAACCCACTAGCGGTGTCGGGCCAGAGATGTCGAAGGGGTTTCACGACTTGCTGAACAATCTGCCGCGTGACCTGACAATGCTCATCATCGAGCACGACATGGACCTCGCCTTCGACGTGGCGGACACGATCACTGTGCTCAACTACGGCGAAGTTGTCTTTGACGGCTTGCCGGAGGAGGCCCGCGGGTCAAGCCTGCTAAAGGAAATCTATTTGGGGAGCTGGGAAGATGCTTGAACTGAGGGCAATCGAATCCGGTTATGGCGAAACGCAAGTTCTCTATGGCCTTTCGCTGGAAGCGCAAAAGGGCAGGGTGCTGGCCATCCTGGGCCGCAATGGCGCAGGAAAATCCACCACGCTGAAAACCATCATGGGTCTCCTTCCGATCAAGTCCGGTGAGATCGCCTTCGAGGGTAAACCGATCGCGAGGCAACCATTCGACATCGCCAAGAGTGGTATCGCTTACGTTCCTGAAACGCGTGACATCTTCCCGTCTTTGACAGTGCGCGAAAACCTGGAGTTAGCGGCTAAGCGATTTGGCGGAACCAAGACCGAATGGACGATGGAAAGGGTTCTGGATCTTTTTCCCCGTCTTGGGGAGCGGATGGACAACGGCGGCACCCAACTGTCAGGCGGCGAGCAGCAAATGCTGGCGATTGCACGCGGTTTGCTGATGAATCCCCGCCTCCTGATCCTCGATGAACCGACCGAGGGCCTGGCGCCGATCATTGTGAAACTGATCCACGACAAGCTCCAGGACCTGAAGGCAGCCGGGCTTTCGATGATCATCGTGGAGCAAAATTTTGGTTTTGCAACCTCGCTTGCCGATGACGTGGTGGTGGTCGGCAAAGGCCAGGTCGTCTGGACTGGCAGTGCAGAAGAAATCAAGGCAGACGAGGACGCGCAGCATACCTGGCTTGGTGTGTAATTGGGCCGCTTTGTACACCGGCCGTCCGACTAGAAAACCTTGCGGGCCACCTTTTGCGCGATGTTGACGAAGTTCTTCACATGCAGGCCTTGCTCGTCCAGCCGGTAGTTGACAGACAGTTCGGTGCGCGCGAACTCGGGTTCGATCCTGAGGAATTTCATGCCCTTCCGCGGGGCGTTTGCAACTGACTCCGGCACGATGCAAACGCCCTCGCCAACGGCAACCAGGCCGAGTGCGGTTTGCAGATCCATGCACCAGATGCGTAGCGGCGCTTCGAAACCGGCGTCTTCGATAGCTTTTAGAACCATGTCCGCATAGCTCGGGCGGGGTTTCTCGGGATAGAGGATCAGATGATGCGTTTTCAGACGCTCAAGCTTCGCGACCGAGCGTGCCCCCGTGTCCACGATATCGGGTAGGGCCAGGATTAGCCTTTCTTCGACCAGGTGTTTCGAAAGGAACTCAGGATCCTTAAGCGTTGGGCGCGCGAACACCACGTCGAGTTCACGCGACACCAAGGCCCTATGCAGATCCGCATTGTTCATGGGGATGAGGCTAAGGTTCACTTCCGGGTAATTCGCTCTGTAGGACCGGATGATGTTTGGGAGTATGCCAAAGGTCGCAGAACCAACGAAGCCAATACGCAGACGTCCCTCGGCTCCCTGGCCCAAGCGGCGCACTTCCAGCTGGGTATCTTCAATCTGGGCCAAGATTGATTTCCCGCGCTCAAGCAGTCTTTCCCCTGCTTGGGTCATCGTTATCGCGCTGCGGCCGCGATTGAATAGGATCGCACCAAGCTCTTCTTCCAACTGCTTGATCTGGCGGCTGAGTGGTGGTTGCGCCATGTCGAGACGCTCAGCTGCCCGCCCAAAATGCAATTCCTCTGCCACCGCAATGAAATAGGACAGCTGTTTGAAGTTCATTTTCAGGCACTCCCCCAAGTCTTCACGTTAGGCGATCCTTCCAAGTGAAAAAAGACCCCCGAAAATCGGGGGTCAGTTTGGTGGGAGGTGAAGTGGTTTACTCGGCGGCTACGGCCTGCTCGGCGGCACCGGTCTTAAGCACAAAGTCGAACTCGAAGTGCAGATCAGTGCCCAGTTCCTTGGGGGCCGGCTTGAACTTGCCGATCAAGCTTTCTTTGACGGCAAACACGCTGTCGTTCTCCAGCCATTCGCTGTCGGCATCGTAGATCTGGCTAATCAACGGGCGGTAACCGTCTTTGGAGATAATGAAATGCATGTGGCCAGGGCGGTTCGGGTGGTGGCCCATAAAGCGCAGCAGTTCCCCTGCGGTCTCGTCGTCGGGGATCGGGTAGGGGACAGGCCGGACGGCAACAAAGGCGTAGTGCCCGTTATCGTCAGTTTCGAACCGGCCGCGGAGGTTGTATTCGGGCTGGTCAGGATCGAGGTTCTCGTAGATGCCGTTCGGTGCATCCTCCCAGACATCGAGCGTCACACCAGGAATGCCGTTGCCGTTCTCGTCGCGGATGTAACCTTCGTAGTAGGCTGTTTCTTCGTTGTCGAAGTGCTTTTGAATGGTCGAAGCGCCCTTGGGCAGGACTGGCGGGTTTTCGCGGTAGAACGGTCCGAGCACGGTCGATTCACTCTCGTTGCCTTCGACCGGGTTGGTCATCATGTCGACCAGGACTTCGATGCCCAGGATATCGGCCAGCAGGATGAATTCCTGGCGATTGTCGTTGCAAAGCTGTCCAGCGCGGGCAAGGTAATCACAGGCGGCCAGAAATTCGTGATGCTGAAGTTTCACGTCTTTGATGAAAGCATGCATGTGCTTGATGATACCTGTCGCGATCTCGCGTTCACGGTCGGTGATATCGCCGTGCTGGCCGAGGCTGCCGATCACAACCTCCGTAATGTTTTCTTGGTTGACGATGCCCATGGATAATTCCTCCTCCTGGCTGTCTGGGGGTTCGAAAACAGGACGCTCCACCGTCCCTCGTCTGCGATCGAACTTCCCCCCAATCGCTCCTCATCCCAATGCCTGGGGCGGTATCGGGCAATACCGCAAACGGCTGTAGCCCTCGGAGTGTCCTTTAAATCAAGCAGTTATAAGGGCATTCAAGATGCGCCCGGCCTGAGAGTATTGCCTCATACCCGGGATGGTATGGCTTCACTGTATTGGCTCGTGGCACCAACGCTTCAGTAAATTATCGCATGGGAGGCTGAGGTGATCGATACCTTCAAGCATATTCAGCAAAGCCTTGAGGCGACGCCGCACTTGCTGCGCCTCGGCTGTCTGTTTTCCGAAACGGTGCTGATCGAGATCGACGGCAGCGAGTACTACCTGTCTTTCGATAAAGGGCTCATCGTGTCCGTCGTAGAAGGTCCGAGCCGCAAGACACCCTGGCGATTTGCCCTGCGCACAGATGCCGAAGCACTGGAAAAGTTCTGGCAGGCCCGTCCCGAGCCGGGGTTTCACGACATTTTCGGGCTGGTGAAGATCGGCCGGGGCCGGATTGATGGCGACATCCTGAGCCTCGTCAAAAACCTGCGCTTCTTCAAGGAAGTGCTGACGCTGGCACGCGCAAAAAAGGAGCTGGCCGCATGAGTATCGAACCGATCACCGGCCGCTATGTCACCGTCACCGTGGGCGGCGCGCCCCGCCGGATCTATTTCGAGGAAGCAGGGCAGGGCCGTCCGGTCATCTGTCTGCACACCGCCGGGGCTGATACCCGCCAGTGGCGTCATCTGATGAACGACACAGAGATCACCGCTTCGAACCGCCTGATCGCTTTTGACATGCCATGGCACGGAAAATCGCTGCCGCCTGAAGGCTTTGAGACCCAGGAATACCTGCTGACCACCGAAGCCTATATCGAGACCGTTCTCGCGGTCATCGACGGTCTTGGGCTGGAATGCCCGGTTCTGGCTGGCTGCTCTATGGGCGGGCGCATCGCGCTGCAACTCGCGGCTTTGCATCCCGAGAAATTCAGCGGTTTTATCGCAATAGAAGCCTCTGATTTCCAGCCCGCCTGGTATGATATCGACTGGTTCCACCGCCCGGATGCCCATGGCGGCGAGATGGGCGCAGCGCTTGTTTCGGCCAACATTTCCCCCTTCGCGCCAAATGCCGAGCGCTGGAACACATTGTGGATGTTCATGCAAAGTGGTCCCGGCGTTTTCCGTGGCGATCTGAGTTTTTACACAAAGGACGACAGCCTGATCCCGCGTTTGCCGACGATCGCTACGGCAAATACCCCTGTTCACATCATCGTCGGGGCTTACGACCTGACATGCACACCCGAGGATGCCGAGCGGACAGCCAAGGCGATCCCTGGCGCGACGCTCGCTGTGATGGACAAGCTCGGACATTTCCCGATGAGCGAACACCCGGACGGGTTCCGTCCCTTCTTCGTCGAAGCTCTTGGGAAAATGCCCAAACCAGCTGCGAAGGCGGCCTGACACTCAAATCAGCACGGGAGGAGGAGCCATGTGCAAGAATGCCGACAACCCCTGTCCAGGATGCAAGAAGCACAAAAAGGCAGAGGCCGCATGGATGTTCTTCACCGACGAAGAACGCGCCGCCATCGAGAGTATGAGGCAGGCCGGCAAGGCCTCCGCATCGCGCAAGGCACGCTCCTGAACGGATCCAAACCTGACGTGCCGCATTTCCCGTGACGCGGCAAAACCGGAACAAAACAATGACAAACCCCTGCATCATCTGCGTGGCGATTACCGGCAGCCTGCCGACCAAAGCCAACAATCCGGCTGTTCCAATCATCGTATCGGAGCAGGTGGAATCGACCCACGAAGCCTTTGAGGCGGGTGCCACCATCGTTCATGCGCATGTGCGCAATGAGGATGAGACGCCCTCATCGGACCCTGAGAAATTCGCGGCCCTGAAGGAAGGTATCGAGAAACACTGCCCGGGCATGATCATCCAGTTCTCGACCGGCGGGCGGTCGGGTGCGGGCAAGACACGCGGCGGGATGCTGCCCTTGCGGCCTGACATGGCGTCGCTTTCGGTCGGGTCGAACAATTTCCCAACCCGTGTCTACGAGAATCCGCCGGATCTGGTGGCCTGGCTGGCTTCGGAAATGCTGGCCTACGACGTCAAGCCAGAGATCGAAGCGTTCGATCTTAGTCACATCCTGAAAGCCAGACAGATGGCCGATGAAGGCCAGCTTGCGGGCACACCCTACATTCAGTTCGTGATGGGGGTGAAGAACGCCATGCCGGTCGATCGGGATGTGTTTGACTACTACATCCGCACCGTTCACCGTCTTTTCGGTGACGATGCGCCATGGTGCGCGGCCGGCATCGGGGCCAATCAGCTCACGCTGAATGAATGGGCGATTGCTGCGGGCGGGCACGCGCGTACAGGGCTTGAGGACAATGTCCGCCTCGACCGGAACACGCTGGCCCCCTCCAATGCCGCTCTGGTTCGACGAACCGCGGAAATTTGCGCAAAGAACAACCGCCCCGTCGCGACCTGGCAGGAAGCGCGGCGCATCCTCGGGCTTCGCCTGCCCACCGACAGCATGAACCGGGGTGAGACCGAAAATACTGCGGTGGCCACAATTGTCTGATACGGCTGGATACCAGCGACTGCGCCTGGGGGACATTTCCGGCTCCGCTGTCGGGGCCGGTTTCCTTGCAGTCCTTGTATCTTATTCCGGTCCTCTGCTGATCTATCTCAGTGCTGCCGAGGCCATGGAAATTTCCCGGTCAGCATTCACATCTTGGGTCTTCGCAATCTCGATCGCGGCAGGCCTGTCGAGCATCGTCCTCAGCCTGTGGTTCCGTGCCCCTGTCGCTATGGCCTGGTCCGCGCCTGGAACCGTGCTTCTGATCGGGTTCGGTCCTACTCTGCCTGCTGCTGAGATGGCGGGGGCCTACATTGCCGTCGCGGCGGCTTTGATCCTCATCGGTATTTCCGGCCTGTTCGATCGGCTCGTGAAAGTTCTTCCTCCCGCCGTAACAAACGGCATGATGGCGGGTATCCTGTTCGGTTTCGGCCTCAAGGCTGCAGGCGGGCTGGCCACAGATCCGGTGGTGGTCTCCGTTCTCATCGCAGCCTTCGCAATTTGCACCGCCACCGTGCCGCGCTATGCCGTGCTCGCCTTGCTGGGGCTGGCTCTTATGCTCACCTCCATCGCTTATGAAACATCGATCACATCGGTGAGCTTGTCGATGGCGCAGCCGCAAGCAATAGTGCCACAATTCTCGACGTCTGCGATGCTCAGTCTTGCAGTGCCGTTGCTAATAACGACTCTCAGCGGGCAATTTCTGCCAGGAATGGCGGTTCTGAGGGCCAACGGCTACGCGGTCTCGGCCAATCCGATCATGATCTTTGGAGGACTTGCCTCCGCGGGCGCCGCGGTGTTCGGTGGAATCAGCACCGCGCTTGCGTCAATCACGGCAGCTTTCTGCGCAGGGCCAGACAGTCACGAAAACCCGGAGCGCCGCTACATTGCGGGTGTTGCCTGCGGATTGTTCTTCTGCCTCGGCGGGCTCTTTGCCGGGAGCATCGTCGACATCCTGATCATGCTGCCATCCTCCGTCATCGCACTGCTGGCGGGGTTGGCGCTGCTGCAACCGATCCTGAAATTTACCGCCGCAATGATGGCGTCCGAAGATGCCCAGGCTGGGCTGCTCACCTTCATTTTCACCGCATCCGGCGTGTCGCTCTTCGGGATCGGCGCGGCATTCTGGGGAGTCGTGGCGGGCATCGTGTTTCATTTCCTGACGCGGTTTGGCCGCTGGATGATGGACCGGCTGGCGGCGTGAGCGGCCCCTTTGCTTGCGGTTTCAGTACAGCTGGGCAAGGATGACGGGCACCGTGACGGCCCCGAAAAGCGTTGACAGAACAATGGCCGACGCGCCGGTTTCACCGACTGAGTGGCGGCCGCAGAACACCGCATAGGATATGTGAATCGGCGTGCAAAATTGACCCACTTGGGTGGGTTATGAGCGAGTAAAATTGACCCACCTGTTTTCGTTAACATCCGCACAAAAAGTGCGGAGGAAAGAGCAGGTGTTACTGATGGAAAGCGTGTCGAAGATCCGACGATGGGTATTGGTTGAGGGACGCAGCATCCGGTCTGTTGCGCGGGCGACGGGATTATCGCGGAACACGATCAAGAAGTATCTGAAGGATGAGAGCCCGCCGAGCTACCAGCGCCAGGCCCCGCCGGTTCGGCACAAACTGTGCAACGGGTTTGATCTTCGGCTTCAGGAGCTGTTCGATCAGGACCAGAAGCGACCACGCCGGGAGCGGCGGACGGCCCAGAAGCTCTATGAGCAGCTCGTGGTGGAAGGCTACACCGGTTCCTATTCGCCAGTTCAGCGATTTGTCCGCGATCTGAGGCGGGCCGGTGCCGGTTCGGGCGAGGCCTTTATCCCGCTGCATTTTGCGGCAGGCGATGCGCTGCAATTTGACTGGAGCGAAGAACGGGTTGTCCTGGGCGGTATCGAGCAGAAGGTGAAGGTTGCCCATTTCCGCCTGTGCCACAGCCGCAAGCCCTTTGTCGTCGCCTATCCCGGCGAAGCCCAGGAGATGGTGCTGGATGCCTTTGCGCAGGCGCTGTCTTTCTATGGCGGGGTTCCACGCCGGGTGATCATCGACAACCCCAAGACCATGGTGACCTATGTCTCCCGCTCCAAGGACCGGATATTCCATCCCCGGTTCCTTGCCTTGATGAACCATTACGTTATGGAGCCGGTGGCCTGCACCCCGGCTGCGGGCTGGGAGAAGGGACAGGTCGAGAACCAGGTCCAGTTTTTGCGCGGCCGGTTGTTTGTGCCCAAACCTGCCTTTGATGATCTCGATGCGCTGAACGATTGGCTGCGCCTGCGCTGTGAAGAGCTGGCAAACCGGCCCCATCCCGAGCAATCGGATCGCACGATTGCAGAGCTGTTCGAAGACGAACGCGCCGAACTGCGCCCTCTGGGGCGAGCATTTGACGGATACGTGGAAAAGACCGTTCGTGTTCGCTCCACCTGCCTGGTTCAATATGCCAGCAATCGCTACAGCGTGCCGTCCCGGTTCGCGGGGCAACATGTGTCGCTGCGCGCCTATGCAGGCCGGATCGTGCTGGTGTCGGGCCAGGATGTCATCGCCGAGCACAAGCGTCGCTTCACCCGCAATGTCAGCTATTTTGAACCTTGGCACTACGTGCCGCTGCTGGATCGCAAGCCCGGCGCCCTGCGCGACGGCGCCCCCTTTGTGGACTGGCAACTGCCTGAGGCCATGCATCAGATCAGGGAGCACTACATGGCCGGCAAAGGCGGGGATCGGGAGTTCGTCGATCTGCTTCTGCTGGCCCAGGATCACGGGGTCGAGGTGGTCGAGACGGCTTGCGAACTGGCGGTGGAACAAAACACCCTGCGCCTGCCCGCCATCATCAACCTGATTAACCAGTTGGTGGAGCCGGTCATCACGCCGCTCAGCGACGCCTATACCTATCCGCAGCTGACCTTGCGGCCCGAGGCCGATTGCAAGCGCTATGAGACGCTGTGCTCGGCTGAGGAGGCTGCCGCATGAACGCCCTCATCGACCAACTGACCGCCCTGAGGCTGCACGGGATGGCAGCTTGCGCCCATGATTTGCTGTCCGCGCGCAAGCCACCAAGTCTGACCACAGCGATAAAGCAACTGATCGACGCTGAGACTGTAGAGCGGCGGGTGCGCTCCATCCAGTATCAAATGAGGATTGCGAAGTTCCCCCACCACAAGGACTTCGCCACCTTCGATTACAGCGCGGCCGCCGTCACCCAGCCCCAAATCGAGCCGTTCTGCTCAGGCCAATTCACAGAAGAGGCACATAATCTCATCCTGGTGGGCGGAACCGGCACCGGCAAAACCCACATCGCCATCGCGCTTGGAACCACCCTGATCAGCAACGGCAAGAAGGCGCGCTTCTTCAACGCCGTCGACCTGATCAACGCCCTGATCAAGGAACAGGCCGAGGGCAATGCCGGGAAGATCATCCGGCAGCTCTCGGCCCTGGACTGCGTCATCATCGACGAGCTGGGCTACATCCCGTTCCCCAAGTCCGGCGGCGCGTTGCTGTTCCATCTGATCAGCAAGCTCTATGAGAAGACCAGTGTCATCATCACGACGAACCTGGAGTTCGGCGAATGGGTCTCGGTCTTCGGTGACGCCAAGATGACAACCGCGCTTCTGGATCGCGTAACCCATCACTGCGCAATCATCGAGACAGGCAACACGTCATACCGGTTCGCACAGAGCAAGCGACGCAGAAAAACATAAACGTCGCGCAAGCAAAGCCCCCAGTCGGACTCGCTATATGAGGGCGGCCCGCCTGGGGCCTTTGCGCCACAAGGGGTGGGTCAAATTCAAACGCTGAAACCGGGTCAGTTTTGAACGCTCATTGACAGGATAGAAACAGCGGCATGCATGAAAACAGGACCGCGTCCCGCGCCACCGGGTCCTGCCAGCCGAATACAGCGCAGAAGGCACCGCCGACCACAAACGGGTGGATGATCAGCTTGGCCGCGGTGACGGCCGCGACACGCGGTCCGCTGCGCGACACCCGGAATTGCAGGATACTGCCCCCGATCACGAACAGCGCGATGAACGGTGCGGCGGCGACGATTGACGTGACCACACGGTCCAACCATTCCGGAAGGGTGAGGCCGGTCGCGAGGAAGGCGAAACCGGCGGCCAGGCCCAAGACGACTGGGCTGTGCGCCAGTGCTTTCAAAGCGGCGCCAAAGGCGTTCTGACCGGATGTGTTCTCGGCCAGCAGCGCCAGTGTAGTCACGACCGGGATGATGATCGCAACTTCGGCGAACACGACCCAGGAAAAGACCTTGGCCGCGCTGCCGGGTATGAAGGCCGAGGCAATCGGGAAGCCGAGAAAAATGGTGTTGGCGGCCGCCCCGCCGAGCGCCAGGATAATGCGCTGCGGGGCCGGTTCGTGCAGGGCAAAGCGCAGGACGGCCCACAGAACCGCGCTCGACACTAGCGATGCGGCGCCAAAGACGAATGCGTTGAGCCAGGAGAAATCCGCCAGCGTTTCGCCGTTTGCGATGGCGGAAAACAGCAGCACTGGAATGCAGGCATTCATCACGAACCGGTTCAGAACCGGCAGGCCGTCTGCGGGAAACCATCTGCGGGACACGAAGAGGCTGCCGATCCCGATCATCGTGAAGATCGGCAGCATTAGGAGCAGGACATCGGTCATGGCGAATCACTCTGGAAGGCGCCGCTTGGGCGCGCGTGCATGTTGCCGGGCGCAGAGTTGGAGCTGGCACCAAGGTGCCTGCGCTGCATTTGAAAAAGCGCGGCGCGGTGGGCGGCGGCGGCCCCTTTATTGTTCATCTTGCGGTTTGAAGACGCCGTCGAAGAAGGTTGAAAGTGCAGCGAAGCCGTCAAGCGGCAGGATGTGCGCCACGTATTGGTCCGGCCGGACGACGATCATGCAGCCCTGTTTGCAGTCAATGCCGCGCATCGCGTAGATGTCGTCACCCCGCTTGTGATCGACGCAGAAAATCTTCTCGAAGTCGCGCAGCCCGTAGCGGCCCTTTCCAGGCCGAAGCAGGCCCGGCATGTCCTCAAAGTTCAGCGCCTTGAAATCCTGCTGGAAGATGGTGCGCAGGTCGATCAGGGCATCGATATCTTCAGCTGCACGGGTATACCGCCGGATCGGTGACGAAGGGTCATTTTCCAGATAGGCGCACAGGTTATGAATCGCACCGCCTTCGGTTCCATCGTCATCTTGTCCTGCGAAGGCGTAGATGCGCCAGCGCCCGTCCGCTTCGGCAACATGGCCCAGCTGCATGGGCTTCGCATCGGATAGCCTTAGAACCGGCGCCGAATGGAAGCGCTTGCCCGCGATTTGGCCCGTGGCAAGCGACTGGTGCGCCGACGCGGCGATAATCCTTGAAGGTTCGTAGTGAACGGCAAGCCCGCCGGTAAATTCCAGGTTCTCGATGAACTGCTTTTGAAACCGGGGCATTTCGCTGCCATCAAGTTCGGATTCGCCCGGCGGAGCGCTCATAATGCGCGCCCACTTGTGATCGGTCTCAACTAACCGCTTGGCTTCCAGCTGACGTTCGGCCGAGTAACTATGCAGCAGGCCCGGGTCTGACCGGCCGGTCAGAACATGGGCAAGTTTCCAACCGAGGTTGAAGGTGTCGCCCATGGAAACATTCATACCTTGCCCCGCCTTGGGGCTGTGGGTGTGGCAGGCATCCCCGGCGGTGAAAACGCGGGGTGTCCGGTGGGCAATCTCATCCGCGGGGACATCATCGAACTTGTCGGTCAGCCTGTGGCCGATCTCGTAGACCGACCACCAGACCACCTCTTTGACGTCGATGGAGTAGGGGGCCATGATCCGGTTCGCCGCAGCGATAATATCGCCGGCTGTCAGGTTGCGGTTCGACACCCGTTCATCCGGATTGAGCTTGTCGAGTTCGACATACATCCGGAATAGATAGCCGCCTTCGCGCGGGATGATCAGGATATTGCCTTCCTTCGCTGACTGGATCAGGCACTTCCTGCGCAGATCCGGGAAATCTGAATTCGCCAGAATATCCATAACCCCCCAGGCCTGATGCGCCGCATCGCCGTGTAACTTGCCACCGATTGATTTGCGCACTGTGCTGCGCGCGCCGTCGCAACCGACCACATAATTCGCGCGCACTGTAACAGTGTCACCTGCGCTGCCATCTTCGGCTACGTGTTCCAAGGTAACAGTAACGGGGTGATCGTCGCTGCCGCTGTCAATCGCCAGGTCATTGACGCGCAGCCCGTAATGGGGTTCCAAACGTGTTGGGGCGTTCTTCATCACGTCGAGGAACAACTGGTGTATCCTCGCCTGGTTCACGATTGTATGCGGCATCTCTGACTGATCATCGGCCACGTCCTGAGCGATCCCTACGCGGTGGATATGGCTCGGATCGGCGGGGGAGGGCTTCCAGAACGCCGTCTGGTTCACCCAGTAGGCTTCGCGCTTTACCTTTTCCGCAAAGCCAAAGGCCTGAAACATTTCCATCGAGCGGACGCTGACGCCATCGGCTTGCCCTTTTTCCATAGGCCCGTGTTTTGGTTCGACAATCATGGTCGAAATTTCCGGAAAACCCGCCAACTGTGCCGCGAGGCACAGCCCTGCGGGTCCGCACCCGGCAATCAGTACATCGACCTTTTGCGGGATATCGTTTGCGTTCGAGGTGGCACGACCAAGGCCTGGTGCTGATGGTTTGATATCGGGATCACCAGGTTTGAACCCGTCAACGTAGTACTGCATGGCCAACTCTCCGCTTCACCGCTTTCTGAACGGTTATTACTGATTGTACTATTCAGCGCCCCCCTCAAGTAAGGTATGTATACATACCATTCCGGTTGGCCAGCGCATTCATGCTGTTATTACTGGTTGCTCTTCCCCAGCGTAGAAACCGGGCCGAGAGGTGATGCGGTTAAGATCAGAGTCCCCGTTGATTTCGCAAATTCCAGTATGCCCGCCGGCTGCGCGACGAAGCCAGCCTGCGGGGGCACCGCACCGGACTGAAGGTGGCAGCGCTAAGCGGCAAGGTTCTTGCCCGCTTCCATGATGCGCCGGCAGACCAGGCCGGGGTCATCCAAATCGCGGGACAACAGCAGAACCAGTTTCGCCAGCAGTGCAGCGTGCTGTTCCTCTCCTGCGGCGTCCAGCGCACGGGCCAGGGTTTCAAAAACGGATTCGAGGTCTTCCGGTGTCATTTGATTTCTCCTGCTGTGGCGCGGGCGAAAGCCTGCCGCAGCGCTCCAGGTGTGGCTTGGCACCAGCGGGCGGCAATATGGGTGTCGGGCCGGATGAGATAGGCGCTGTCCGGAGAGGCAGAAAGCAACCGCGCGGCGTCGGAACCCGGTGGCAATACGATATGTGTCAGGCCCAGCTCAGCAGCAGTTTCGGCCAACGCCTCCCCGAAGGTGACGAGACTGAAGCCGGGGCCCAGAAGGCCGGAGAGAAACCCGTCTGAAGTGCGGGCGTCGGGCAACACCGTGCCAGGCTGCGGGCCACCTTCGAAGCCCGTATCGTCGGCCCAGACGGCAGGGCTGGCGGCATAACTGTAGGGAGTCATCTGCCGGGGGTTGGCCAGCCCGCCTGCGAACGGATGGCTTAGCGCGAGGTTTAGCGCCGTGTCTCGCATCAACTGCCAGCCGGGGCTGGGCGGGGTCATGAATCGGGCCGACTTGGATGCATTGGCGAAGACATCCAGCGTCGCGCCGCGGCGTTCCGGCGTGTAGCTGTCCAAAAGCGCTGTCCCGGCTTTTCCTTGCAGCACCCAGGCCAGTTTCCATGCGATGTCATAGGCGTCGGCCAAGCCGTTGTTCAGGCCGCGCACGCCGAAGATCGGCACGATATGGGCGCTGTCGCCGACGAAGAACACGCGTCCGTCCCGGTAGTCATCCAGCGCCAGCGTGTTGGCGGAATAGACGCTCCACCATTCCAGCTCCCAGTCGCCGTCATGGCCAATCTCCCGCAGCACTGCGCTGACCGAGGCGCGCACAGTCTCCTCGCGGATGGCTTTCTTCTCATCCTCGCCATCGTGAAGCTGGTAGTCGATGCGCCAGATATCATCTGGCTGCTTGTGTACCAGGACTGTACCGCCGCGGCGGCAGTCAGGGTCAAACAGTGCCCGGCGGATGGTTGGGTAACCGTGCTTCATCTGCACATCGGCGATGACATAGCGGCCCTCGTAGTTCTCACCTTTCAGGCGAAGGCCGCGCAGTTTGCGGATGGCACTGCGGGCGCCGTCCGCGGCCAGCACCCAAGCCGCGTTGAGCGTATAGATGCCGTGCGGGTCTTCGACCGTTAGGGTGACGCCATCGCGGGTATCACTGGCCCCGGTGATCCGGCTTTGCCAGCGGGTTTCGATCAGCGGCTCGCGGGCGATGGCGTCCCAAAGATACTGCTCGATGTACTGCTGCTGGATGTTGTACATCGGCCGGTACTTCTCGGCCCGGCTGTCAGGCATTGCGAACTCGAGGATCTGGCGGCCGCGGTAGAAACTGCGCCCTGTGGTCCAGGGCAGCGCTTTTTCCAGGAAGGGCGTTACTGCGCCGATGCGCTCGAAGATGCGAAAACTGTGGCGGGCGACACAGATGGCGCGGCTTCCGTCGTTGAAGGTGGACTTAGCGTCAAACAGCACCGATGGCACGCCGTGGCGGGCCAGGGCGAGTGCTGCTGTCATGCCCACAGGACCGGCGCCCACGATTGCGACCGGAACATCATCTGATAGATTGCTGCGGTATTCCGGCGGATCAAAATGCGGGTACGTGAAGTAGAGCGAGTCGGTGTCGCCGCGGCCTGCCGGTCTCATAGGTAAGTTCCTCCTTGATTGGGAAAAACATAGCTGCCCGGCAGGTGTCCTGTCTGTCCTCCTTGAGGGGGGACATGATAGCTTGTGGCGATGGCATCCTGTATCCGGCATATCGATACTTGTCTTGCGCTGCTGGGCAGCGGCGGCTTTGCGCCGGCGTTTTCAGAGTTCATGGAAACGTTGGGGGCCGATCAGGTCATGGTATTTGCGATCACTGAAGGGAATGCGCGCTGCCTGTTCTCGCGCCATTACCGAAGTGCAGCGCTAGCCGAGGAACTGTCAGCGCAATATCTGGATGGCTGGTATCTGCAGGATCCGCTTTTGCCTGAACTGGTGCAGGCGCAGCCAGGCACAGTCCGGCTGAGGCGGCTGGAGACGATTGCTGAAACGATGGGCAGCGACTACCGGCGGATATTCTTTGACACGCCGGGGCTGCGGGCCAAGACCACTGTGCTGGCCGCCGGAGTGCGGCTGAGGCTGTTCGTAAGCCTGTACCAGACGGGCGGGGCACAGCCGGACTGCGACGCGGATTTAGCACGAATTGCAGGCCGGTTGGCGCTGATGCATTTCGAAAGTACCGCCGGCAGCGCCACTCCACCGGCTCTGGACGCGTTGAGTGAGCGGGAGCGGGCGGTCTGCCTGGGTATTCTGGCGGGGCAGAAGGCGGAGGTGATCGCAGCGGCTCTGGAGGTCGCGCCCAATACCGTGATCACCTACCGTAAGCGCGCCTATGGCAAGCTGGGGATCAATTCGCGTGCGGGGCTGTTCTCGCTGTGCAGAGACCTTGGTGCCTCGAGCTGACATTGCTGCAAAGCTGGCGGCCGGCCTGCGGCAGTTTCCACAGTAAAAGTCCCGTTCAGGCAAGGAGAACCTGAACGGGTCTCGGAGTTCACCCTACCGTACTTCCCAGCCAAAGCGTCAGGGCAGGGAAGGCGATCAGCAGAGCCAGCCTGGCTACATCGGCGATGATGAACGGCACCAGCCCTCTGAAGATCTTTACCACCGGGACTTCTGGCAGCACGGCCTTGAGAACAAAGACGTTCATACCGACGGGTGGCGTGACAAGGGCGATTTCGGTCACCACGATCACAATGATGCCGAACCAGACCAGGTCAAAGCCTTGGGAAACCACCACCGGTGCGAACAGGGGCACGAAGATCAGAATGATGGCCATAGAATCCATCACGCAGCCCAGAACAAGGAACACCGCCATGATGACGAAGATCAGCGCGAGGCCTTCGAGCCCGGTCGACTCGACCAGCCCCAAAACACCCGCGGCAAGCCCGGACAGAGTGAGCAGCTTGGACAGCATCAGTGCGCCGAAAAGCACAGTGTAAAGCGATACCGAGGTATAGGCGGTATCGATGATGATGGTGCGCAGCACGCTCCAGCCGAGCCGCCCGTGAAAGGCCGCGATCAGGATGGCAAGACCAGCTCCCATGCCAGCGGCCTCAGTGGGGGTGAACAGCTTGGCATAAAGCCCGCCGATGATCAGCCCGAACAACAGCAGGAAAGGCCAGACGCCGGACAGCGCCAGGAGCTTTTCCGGCCAGGGGGTGCTTTCCCCGCGCGGGGCATGGCTTGGGTCAAGGGCCGCAATGATGCGGATTGCCACCATGTAGGCGGCCAGACCGATCAGCCCCGGCACCACTCCGGCAATAAACAAGTCGCCGATGTTGGTCTGGGTCAGAATTCCGTAGACCACCATGATGATCGAGGGCGGGATCAGGATGCCGAGTGTGCCGCCGGCGGCAATGGTGCCGGCCGCCAGCTCGTCGGAGTAGCCGTATTTTTTCATGCTGGGATAGGACACCTTGGCCATGGTGGCGGCGGTGGCATAGCTGGAGCCGCAGACGGCGGAGAAGCCGGAGCAGGCGGCCATGGCGGAAAGCGCCAGCCCGCCGCGCACGTTGCCCACAAAGGCATATGCGGCGCGGAACAGATCGTGGGCGATGCCGGTTTTGGAGATGACATTGCCCATCAGGATGAACATAGGCACTACGGCAAGGTCATAGGACAGCACTGCGTCCGAGATCGTCAGCGGCACCAGCTGCAGCGCAATGTTCCAGTTAATCGCCAGCCCGATACCTATGACCGAAACAGCGAGCAGCGAAAAGGCCAGCGGGATCCTGAGGAAGGCAAGCAGGATGGCCGCAGCCATGGACAGAGAACCGGCAATCATAACACTTCCTCCTTATGGGTGTTTTCGGCGTCGGCCAGCGGCCTGCCGAGGACCACGGCAAAGGCGGCCACTGCAGACAGCGCGCAGCTCAGTGCCATGAAGAAATAGAGCGGTGCGCGCGGCACGCGAAGCGCTTGACTGACCTCAGAAATGCTCGAGGCATTGAGGCCGTGCTTGACGAACAACCAGGCCATCATGCCGAGCACAGCTGCCACCAGAAGCCCGGTCAGCACGCGCCACCATGCCAACCCGGGGCGGTCCAGCAGTTTGTCGAGAAGATCGATTGTCAGGTGCGCCCCCGCGGCGGTCACCAAAGGCAAGCCGGCAAAGACTGTCAGCGCCATCAGGTGTTCGGTAATGTCATTTGCGCCGTAAACCGGTTCGCCGAACAGGCGGCGTCCGATCACATCGGTGAAGGTGAGAGCCACCATGGCCAGCAGAAACAGTGCCATTGCCGTTTCTACTGTCCGGCGGATTTTCAAAGCCAAAGAGCGCATCCTGCGGCCTCCTATTGCAGAAAGGGGGACGGCCGCACCGTCCCCGAGTGGTTTGCCCGGAGAGGGTTATTCCGCAGCCAATTCGGTGTAGGTCTCTCTGTAGAAGCCAAGCATCGCAGCCGGGTCTTCCACGCCGGCAGCCTTTGCCTTCTCGGTCCACTCCGACACCATCTCGTCGTAGATATTGTTCACCGCGGTAATCAGCTCGGGTGCGGCTTCGGCAATTTCGTGACCTTCAGCAGCCAGCTTCTCCGATGCAGCTGGGTTTTGGAGATCGAAGTTCTTGCCCCATGCCGCCGACAGGGCCTCACCGGTGACGGCTTCGATCGCCGCTTTGTCGGCATCGCTGAGCCGGTCCCATTTGGCGCCGTTCATGATCACGAAGAAGGTCGCGTCATAAAAACCGTTGGGGAAAATTGTGTGATGCTTGAGGCTGTCCTCGAGCCTGAAGTTGACCACGGATTCCATGGTGTGCAGCGAGCCATCGATGACTCCGCTTTCCAGCATTTCGTAGGCTTTGGTGGCGGGCGCCGCGACCGGAACCGCCCCCAGTTTGGTCAGCAGCTGCTCCTGGATCGGGCCTCCCATGCGGAACTTCTGGCCGCTCACATCCTCGGGTGTGGTCACAGCGGCGCTGCCGTGGTGCAGTTGGCCGCCTCCAAACATGCCTACGGCCAGCATCTTGACCCCGTCAAAAGCAGGATTGCCGGCCAGAAACTTCTCGTAGGTTTGCCAAAGCGCCCGGCTTTGTGCCTCGGCGTTGGTGCCGGCGTTGGGGAATTCCGCGAACCACAGCGGTACGAAACGCTCCGGCTCGTAAGTGAAATTACCCCAAGTGATGTCGGCGACGCCATTGCGAGCCAGCTCCCAGTGCTGCGGCGGGCTGGCCAGCGGCGCGGGCAGGATGGTCACGGTGACACGGCCTTCTGTGACCTCAGCTACTTTTTCGGTAAAGGGCACGAGAAAGTCGGTATGCACGAAATGGGTCGGCGGCACCCAGGACGACATCGTCAAGTTTTCCGCGCTGGCGGCTTGAACCGTAGCGGTCAGAATTACGGCAGCCGCCGCGGCGCCCTTGAGCAGTTTGATGGCAGGGTTGATCATCTGTTTCCTCCCTTGGATGTATGATCGTGGTTATTCAGGCTTGCGGGTCCGGCATTTGGCCAGGTCGGCAAAAATCGCAGCACCCAGCGGAATGACCGCCGGGTCGAAGACGAATTCGGGGTGGTGCGGTGCACGGCCGTCCTGTCCGATGAAGAAGTAGCTGCCCGGCACCCGGTTCAGAAATTCCGAGAAATCCTCGGAGGCCATCAGATTTCGGGCATCTGCAATAACTTTGTCTGCACCGGCGACCCGTTTGGCCGAGGCCGTCACTGCGGCGACGGCGTCACTATTGTTGAAAGTCACAGGAGCAACTTTGGTGACCTGAAGCTCTACCGCGACGCCGTAGAGGTGCTCGGCCGCAGTGGCGGCTTCCTGAAGCAAGGTGGCCAGCCTGTCGCGTACCTCGGGCGCGTTGGTGCGCATTGTTCCTTCGATGGAGACCTCAGCAGGCAACACATTGCGAGCCGTGCCCCCCGTGAGAACGCCAAAGGAGATCACACCGGCTTCCCGCGCATCGATGACCCGGGTCGACGTTTGCTGTACCAAACCGATGAAGGCAGAGGCCGCCGCGATGGCGTCCTCGCCAGTATGCGGCATCGAACCGTGGGCACCATTGGCGCGAATGGTGACGTCGATGTTGTCAGCTGAGGCCATTGCTGCAGCTGATGGTATGCTGACTTTGCCCGCCGGCAGGCCGGGCAGGTTGTGCAGGGCGTAGATCTCGTCGCAGGGAAAACGCTCGAACAGGCCGTCGGCCAGCATTGCGCGGGCACCGGTAAGCAATTCCTCGGCAGGCTGGAAGATGAAATGCACGGTGCCGTCGAAATCTGGGCTGTGCGCCAGATAGGCCGCCGCAGTGAGCGCGGTGACGGTGTGGCCGTCATGGCCGCAGCCGTGGAATCTCCCCTCCACTTTTGAACGGTAAGGCACGTCCGCCTCTTCTGCCATCGGCAGTGCATCCAGTTCGGCGCGAAAGCCGATGCGGCGGCCCGGTGCAGCATCACTGGCGCCTGCACCGTGCAAGGTTCCGACGACACCAGTGCCGCCGAGGCCAGTGGCAACTTCATAGCCGAATTCCGTTAGACGGCTGGCTACGAAGGCAGCGGTCTTGGTTTCTTCGAAGCCAGTTTCGGGATGGCTGTGAAGATCGTGCAGCCAGCTCTCAGAAATGGGCTTCTGGATGCTATACCACTCTGCGAACATGCGACGGGCCTCCATTATGTCTCAAGGCAAGATGGTTGCGATGTGAGATTAAATTTGCAAAGTGGTTATAGTTTAAGATTATTGCTTGGTGAAATCAGGGTATCGCTTGATACCTTTCCTGCACCGTGGCTCAGTAAATAACGGATCCAGATGAAGATGAAAAAAGCCTTCAGAAACGAAAGATTGACCTACCGGCTCGAGCTCGTGGCGCAGGAAGCGATCGGTGCCAATGACGAGATATTCTTGCGCGAAACGGGCTTCCGGATCCGGGAATTGCGGGTTTTAAGGCTAATTGACGACACACCTGGCACCACATTTGCGGAGATAGCCAAGGCGACGGGATTGGAGCGCAGCCTTACGTCGAGGATCATTCGAACCCTGTTGGGCGACGGCCTGATTGTAAGGGAGAACTCTCTTGAAGATGCCCGGGTGTTTCTGCTGACTACAACGCCCAAAGGGCAGAATATTCGTCGCATCGCCCGCCAGTTATCTGACCGTCTTGAGGTAATTCTGACTGAACCTCTGTCGGACCAGGAGCTTGCAACGCTTGACGGAATTCTCGACCGGCTCGGCAGCTGGATCACCTCGGAAGAGTACCGAACTGCATTGGCTGTTGATTAGGCAACCTGTTCTGGCGTTTTTTCCCAAAGAATCCTTCAGTAAACTGTCAATGAGCGTTCAAAACTGACCCGGTTTCAGCGTTTGAATTTGGCTCTGACTCAGTTTTGGTGCAACTTCGGCCTCCCTCAGATCAGAGCGCTTGAACGAGCCGCGCTTTGAGCAGGTCGATGTTCGCCCTTCCATACATCTGGCGTTTGAGCGTTTTGAGGCGGTTAATCTGCCCTTCAGTCTGCCCGTTCGACCATGGTTCCCGAAGCGCCGCGGCGACCGCTGCCTGATCTCGCCGCAGCCCGCGGGCAAAGGCACCGAGCAGCCCGTCTTCCGCTTCATTCAGCCATCCTTCCAGCGCGCCTTCGCGAGCATTGCGTACCATGTCCGTAAACCGGTCGGTCAGCCTTCGGGCTGTGGCGAGAGCAGGCAGCGAAGCTTCGATCCTTGCGACCTGGATGGCATCCGCCTTGCACAGATGATCCCGGCCCAGGGTCAGGAGGCGGGCAATCTTGCGCGTGGGCGGCGATTTTTCTGCTCCCGATGGCGCGGCCCGCCCGGCACGGCGCTGGCGCGTGGCCCATTCCCCGACGACGCGGAGGCTGCCCTGGAAACCATCGGCCCGCAGCCGGCGCCAGATTTCGGCGCCGTTCCGGCAGCCGCCCGCCCATTCCCGCTCCAGCCGCGGCAGCCAAGGAGTCAGACTGCTCTCACGGATGCGGAAAACATCCTCGCGTTCCCCGCGCAAAATCTGGCGGACGAGCTGGCGGCTGAGCCCTGTCTGGCGAACGATCCGCCGGATCGGTACGCCATCATCAGCCATCTGGCGAACCATCCGGTTGGTTTGCTGGCGGCGCAGATAGCCTTCGTATTGCAGCTTTTCAGCGGCTGTCAGCAGCTTTGGGTCCAGTGTCTTTGCTCCGATCGCTTTGCGGATGGCAGGCATGTTACGCTGCACAGCGGCCAGGAAAGCTGTGCTCACGTTTTCTAACAGGTGCCAGCGGTCGGCAACCTGAACCGCTTTTGGCAAGGCCCGAGAGACGGCACCTCCATAGCCTCCGTTGCGGTCGCGGGCGACGACCTCAATCCCTGGACGGGCCCGCAGCCAGGCCTCGACCGTGGCCGGTTCCCGGTCCGGAAGGAGATCAATGACCCGGCGCCGCTCCAGATCGCAGATCAAAGTGCCGTATCGCTGCCCCTTTCGCCAAGCCCAATCGTCGATACCTATAACGCGGAGATCACTGTTTGAGGCCTCAGCCGTGTCCCGGATGCTGCGGAGGAAAGTATCCTTGCTGACCGGCAGCAGGAGCCGTGCGGCGAGCGCCTGTGCCGGACGCCCGCCGAGTGCCAGGCCGAGGTGCCGGACCAGTCCTTGCAGACGGGAGGTGCGCCGCGCATGTGGCCGGGTCACGTCCGCCGGAAACCGCTCGGCAAATATCTTGGCTGGGCAATGCAGAGCACGGCAGCGAAAGCGGCGAACCAGCAGGACCAGTTCCACCTTCCGGCCATGCGCAGGAAGATCGGCAGGCCGTCGGCGGTACCTGCTGTGAACATGGCGTGAAGCCGTGCCGCAGCGCGGGCACGCCGCCGTGGCTTTGGCGGAACGCGAGTGGATCCGGACCGTGTTCCCAACAAGCTCAACCTGGTCGGCCTTGAGACCTGCTGGCAGGAAATCCCGCCGTGAAAACTGTGACGCCATCGGCAACCTCCTCCAAAACCTGCCAATATATAGCGCTTAGCAGGTTGGGCTGCACCAAATCTGCTTCAGAGCCAATTTTGCACGCCGATTCACACTGAAGGTCTGCAAGCGGCCTGAGGATAGGCCACCACACCCCGGGACTAAACACCTAAAACCAAAAGTGCTAGTGTTCCACACCTGACATAGGATTCCCATCGGTGATGATGTGTGTCAGTGTCGAGGGATGAGACGTGGTGACCTTTACCTGTATCTGAGCCCTGATGGCCGAGCCGAGTTTCAAGCCATTGTTGCCGCCCGAAACACGCCCCGCAAGCTGGTCTGGCGGGCCGAGATCGTGTTGGCGACGGCGGACGGCCACGGTACTTTCGCAATCATGCGGCGCGCGAAGGCGTCGAAGCCGACCGTTTGGCGCTGGCAGGCGCGGTATCTCGACGATGGCCTGGCCGGGCTCAAGCGCGACAAGACGCGGCCGTCGCGGGTGCCGCCGCTGCCTCGGGAGGTGCGCCTGAAGGTGATTGCCAAGACGGTGCAGGAGACCCTTCCGAACGCAACGCATTGGAGCCGCTCGACCATGGCCGAGGCGGTTGGCATCTCGCCGTCGAGCGTCGGCCGCATATGGGCCGATACGGGTCTGAAACCGCATCTGACCAAGTCCTTCAAGGTCTCGAACGTTCCAATGTTCGAAGAAAAGGACACCGATATCGTCGGGCTTAACCTCGATCCGCCAGAGCGGGCGGTGGTGCTCTGCGTCGACGAAAAATCCCAAATTCAAGCGCTTGACCGGACCCAGCCGGGGCTACTGCTGAAGAAGGGCCGCGCCGCCACCATGACCCACGACTACAAGCGTCACGGCACAACCACCCTGTTCGCGGCGCTCGACGTGAAGTCGGGCATGGTGATCGGCGAATGCTTGCCGCGCCACCGGGTCAAGGAATTCCTGAAGTTCCTGCGCCGCATCGACAGGGCCGTCCCGGCGCCGCGTGAGGTGCATCTGGTGCTCGACAACTACGCCACCCACAAGACGCCCGAGATGATGGCCTGGCTGGCAAAGCACCCGCGGTTCAAGTTGCATTTCACGCCCACCAGCGCATCCTGGCTCAACTTCGTTGAACGGTTCGTCGCCGAGATCACGTCCAAACGCATCCGGCGCGGCAGCTATTCCAGCGTCGACGACCTTGAAGCCGCAATCTACAACACCTGCTGCTGCACAACGCCAAGCCGAAGCCCTTCATCTGGACCAAAACGGCTGAAGACATCATCGCCCTAGATCGCCGCGCACTGAACGACCTCGATGAAATCCGGGGCAACAGGTAGCAAGCGTCAGACTCGAAGCACTAGGAGTTGGGGTTCAGGTCTCGCTTACACTGGTGCAGGATGCCGTTTTGGAGAGCATGAATATGGCAGTAAACAATTTTTCGGAAAATCTGCGTTTGTTGTGCAGTTATTCGCGTTCTATTTCTGACCTTTGCGAACGTCTTTCGATTAACCGCCAACAGTTTCATCGATACCTAAACGGCCAAAGCCGACCATCGCACAGAAATATGCTAAAGATTTGCGACCACTTTGGAGTGGAAGAGCACGAAATCCTAATGGACACCCGGGATTTCCGTCAGCTCATTGCGGTGCGGCGTCCTTTGGAGCATGAGGCGGATCCTTTTGGTGAATATATTGCAAAGCTGTATCGGATCAATCCCAACAGCTTAACCGAGATGTTGCCGTTCATTGGCTATTATCATTGTTACTACCGTCCAATTGAGTTTCCAGGGAAAATACAGCGGTCGCTTATGAAGGTGTATCGCGATCGCGGATATATTTACATAAAAAATGTGGAAAACTATGCTTCCGTCAAGCACCGATCACGGCGCACGCTAAAATACACAGGAATCGCGTTCCACACCGGTGAACGGATATTCGTGCATGAGCGTGAAATGAACGCCGGCCAAATGATCTGGACAACTATTCTCTACCCTGCCCAACGCGATCAAACTTCGGTTCTCACTGGCCTAAGCCTTGGAATCAGCAGCGCCGCAACGCGGGACATAGCCTGCTATCACGTCGTTTGGGAACCACTAGGGCAAACTATCGATCTCCGCCAGGCGCTGAAGGCATCAGGTCTATTCAATGAAGATGATCCGGCCATTTCGGATGAAATCCGGGAAGCAACGCTTAATGTCAGTAGAGCTGACAACCATGGATTTGTCGGTCGGCCTTGGTCACATTTCTGAGACTACAGCTGTCGCACCTTGTCTCTATCTTAGATGCAGTACGCGACTTCAGCTCTGGCGATCAATCTGCAACTTTCGTCGGGCTGAATACGCGTAGCGATCATCCGAATGGGAGGAGAGCCCCGTTGTGACCGCAGGACCGTGGTATGCGGCTCCGCGTGACGGCTATATCAACAGGGAGAACTTGACATGAAACCGAAATTTTTAGCCCGGGCAGCCGTCATGGCTGCAACCGCAGCAATACCGGCCACTGAAGTGCTGGCCACTAACCGTACCGAACCAATAGTGGTTCCGGTTGTCAGCGACACTTCCACTGACGTAATTTCGAAAATCCTCGGCGGGACGCTGACTGAAGCGGGTTATAGGGTGGAGTATGTCGAGGCGGATTACACGGCCAGTTTTTCGGGTATTCAAACAGGCGATCTCCAATTCGCCATTTGCTGGCAATCCACCTGGGAGCTTTGCGAAGGTGCAACCGAAAGCGGCAAAGCCGTCAATGCGGGTGTTACTGGAGTGAGTTCCGCCGAAGGCTGGTGGTACCCGGTTTCGCTTAAGGCGCACTGCCCCGGCTTGCCTGACTGGGAGGCACTGAAACAGCCAGCTTGCATTGAGGCGCTGGCTACAGCCGAAACTGCTCCGAAGGCCCGTTTTATTGAGGGCCCGGCTGACTGGATCATGCCAGTTCAAGAGATGGCAGCAGCCTTTGGAATAGATGTTGAGCCTATTGCTTCCGGAAGCGCGGCAGCGCTCGTGGCTACGATCTCGACGGCTGCCCGGCGCGGAGAACCGGTAATCGGCTGGGGATATACGCCGCATTGGTATTTTATGAGTGGTGAGGGTGAATTTGTGAAATTCCCTGAATACAGCCAAGATTGTTACCTTGACCCTGCTTGGGGACTAAACGCTGAAGCGACACATGACTGCAATGTGCAGGTTGGGGCGTTGTGGATCTACGCGAACGCGGAGTTTCTCGACAGTGATGCTGGTGCCAAAACAATCATCGACAAGTTTGAGCTTGCAGATGCCCAGGTTGCAACCATTCTGAAGGCAGTCGACGTGGACGGCATTTCATTGGACGAAGCCGTTGCCAGCTGGATGGTTGAAAATGAAACTATCTGGAAAGCGTGGATTAATTAGAGGCGCCTCAATTCTAGAACTCCGGCCCGGCCGCGCTGAAAGCCGGGCCATCCTTGCCTGTACGGGCTCCCTGCCGAAACGAGGCGAAAATGCCAAAAAATCAGAATTCTATATCTGCAGCCCGGCAAACACTAATTGAATGCCGTTCTGTCTGGAAACTCTACGGTGAAAAGGCGAAGAAGGTCGCCGGTAAGCATGGCCAGGACTTAACATCAGATATTCTAAAGGAAGAAGGGGTTATTTCTGCTGCTCGAAACGTGAGTTTCGATGTGAACAAGGGCGAAATCTTTGTGATAATGGGCCTTTCAGGTTCGGGAAAGTCGACGATGCTTCGCTGCATGACCGGGTTAGCCGAACCAACGCTAGGCTCCCTTAAGGTCAAGGGAACGGATCTTGCGACCGCTTCGCGCGATGAACTGACTACGATACGCCGGCACACAATGGGCATGGTATTCCAGGATTTTGCCTTGCTGCCGCATCTGAGTGTGCTGGACAATATTGCCTTTCCGCTTCGGGTACAGGGCGCGCGCAAGAACGAACGTCTCGCCAGGGCGCGCGAGATGATGGAACTGGTCGGGCTGTCCGGTCGCGAAAACTACTGGCCGCATGAATTGTCCGGTGGCCAGCAGCAGCGGGTTGGCATTGCCAGAAGCCTTACCACAGAACCTGATATCTGGTTCCTGGATGAGCCGTTTTCAGCGCTTGACCCTCTGATCCGGATGGAAATGCAGAACGAGTTCCTGCGCCTGCAGAACCTGCTGCACAAGTCCATCGTCTTCGTAACGCATGATTTTGACGAGGCGGTTCGATTGGCTGACCGGATCGCGATTATGGAGGGAGGCCGCGTAGTGCAGATAGGCACTCCCGAGGAGCTGATCATGCAGCCCGCCAATGAATACGTCGCCGAATTCACAGAAAAAATCCCGCGGAGCAAGGTGGTTCGGGTGCGCACCATTATGGGGAAGGTCCAAGCAGGGCTGGCTGGTGCCCCAGTAAACGCAGATGCTCTTGTCGGCGATGTCGCAGGCAAAGTGCTGGATAGCGGTGACCCGCTGCCTGTAGCCGATGAGACTGGACAGATCATCGGTGCTATTGAAGCACGGCAGGTTGCGGCTGTGCTGATGAACCTGGGGATAGCGGCATGAGTGGGATAAGTGATATTTCTCCTAAAGCGAGCGGCAGGATTGCCTACCCGGGTTGGAAAGCATTGGTTCTGCCAAGCACACTTCTCTTCACCCTGTTGGTTTGGATGACGGTGGAAGAAGGAAGCTGGCTGCACGATTATCCCGAGAGCCGGGTCTGGGAAATTGCGACCTCAGTCACCGTGGCAGTGAAATACCTAGTCAACGAATTCTCTATTGGCGGTGTCAACTTGGCTGAAGTCACGCGCGACATCGCTGATGTCATTGCTATCCCGATGCGGGGGCTACAGGGTTTGCTAGCGGAAGGCTTCACTGTCTACCACGATGACGGCAGCATGACCGTCATCCCCTCGCTTCCCTGGCCGGCGGTAGTTCTGGCGATGACACTTTTCGCTTGGTGGGCTGCCGGTTCGGGCGTGGCGTTTCTTACGTTCTCTTCGCTGATGTATTTTCTGCTCTTCGGGCTGTGGCTGCCGGCAATGTTGACATTGTCCTCAGTACTAGTCGCAGTCTTGGTCAGTTTCGCGCTAGGTCTTATGCTGGGCGTCTGGGGGTATCGCAGTCCTCGTGCCAATGCTGTGCTAATGCCGATCTACGATGTGATGCAAACCATCCCTACGTTTTCCTACTTGGTGCCGGTGCTATTGCTTTTTGGGTTCAACCCAGTGGCGGCGATGATTGCAACAGTGATCTACGCGATGCCACCTATGGCACGAGTAACTACACTGGCGCTTCAGAGGGTTCCGTCCAATATTAATGATTTTGGGTCCATGAGTGGTTGCACCCGGGGTCAAAAGATGTGGCTGGTGATGGTCCCAGCAGCTCGGCAGAATCTGCTGATCGGGCTCAACCAAGTCATCATGCTAACTTTCGCAATGGTGATCATCGCCTCTGTCATCGGCGCGGGCGGCTTGGGCGGCAAGGTCTATCAAGGGCTCAAAGCGTTGAAGATTGGCAATGCGGTCGAGGCCGGAATTGCCATAACCCTTATGGCCATCGCATTGGACCGGATTTCCAGAGCTATTGCTCTGCGGCGACCGAACCATACCGAGCCAGCGCCGGCTTTTTTCTGGCAACAACACAAACTGACCACGATAATGGTTCTGTTCACACCAGCCGCATACTTCTCAGGGTATTTTTTTCCCGCTTTGCAAACCTACCCTGAGATACTGACCGTTTCGACAGGTAGCTTCTGGAACGATGCCATACTCTGGGTAAGCGACAGTTTTTACACTCAGATCAAGGCGGTGCGGGAAGGTGTGATTGGCTATGCAATGCGCCCGATAAAAAACTTCCTTCTTGATGTTCCCTGGAGTGGTTTCATAGCAATTGTCACTGGGCTTGCTTATTGGGCTGGCGGACGGCGACTGGCACTGGTCAGCCTTGGTCTTTTGGGTTTCATTGCCATCACAGGCTACTGGGACGCAGCAATGATATCGCTCTACCTAGTCGCGCTTTCGGTGGTCGTCACGCTGGTTTTGGCATTGCCGATTGGCATCTGGGCTGGGTTGAACGAAAGCGCCGACAGGATCGTCACGCCAATTATCGACACCCTTCAGACACTGCCGAGCTTTGTTTACCTCATACCGGTAGTAATGCTGGTCGGAGTAGGTGAATTCGCCGGCCTCATCGCCATAGTAGCCTATTCCCTGCCCCCCGGAGTGCGATATGCAAAACAGGGCATCCGAAATATCAGCCGCTCTAACATCGAAGTGGCAGATATGTCCGGATGCACAGCCAAGCAGAAGCTGTGGCATGTGCAGCTCCCGCTTGCACTGCCAGATATCATGCTGGGGATCAATCAGACAGTCATGTTCGCCTTCGGGATGCTGGTGATCACTGCGCTGGTAGGCACACGCGGACTAGAACACGACACGCTGGTGGCAATCGCCAAGGTGCAACCCGGAGAGGGCATCGTCGCTGGGCTGGGCATCGCATTCCTATCAATAATCACTGACAGACTGATCGGCCAGGCAAGCCGCAAGCTGCAACAACGCACAAAGCAGAAAAACGATGCAATTAGCTAACCAGATGATAGCGCCGGATACAGCCTTATGCAGGCTGAGCGCGCTAGAAGCACTCGCATTGTTCCGATCGGGGGAGCTGTCACCTGTTGAACTGCTGCAAGCACAAATAAATCGAGCGGCAGAGGTAGAGCCGGTTATCAACGCCTTCACTGAAACCTTCTTTGACACCGCGATGCAGCAGGCGCGGCAGGCCGAACGGCGCTATCTTGATCGCACAGGGGATTTGCGCCCGCTGGAAGGGCTAACTGTCACTGTCAAAGACGTTATTGATCAGAAAGGTGCCCGGACTACCTACGGGAGTCTTGTTTACCGAGACAATCTGGCACACCGCGACCATCCCGTTGTTGCCAGGATCCGGCAAGCCGGAGGTATAATCCATGCACGCACAACAACGTCGGAACTGGCGTTCGGCTGGATTACTGCAACACGGCTTTGGGGTGTGACACGAAACCCCTGGAACCCGGCGCTATCACCAGGAGGCTCCTCTGGCGGCGCTGCTGCCAGTCTTGCTGCAGGGACTAGTACACTGGCAATTGGTTCGGACAGCGCAGGGTCAATCCGGGTGCCAGCCTCGCTTTGCGGGGTCGTAGGCTACAAACCGCCTGCCGGTCGTGTGCCCGACCCGGCAGAGGGGCATGACCCCTACAATGCGATTGGACCATTGGCGCGCAGTGTAGGAGACTGCGCGTTGCTGCTAAACGTGATCAGCGGTGGACATCCCTCCGACATCGGCTCACTGCGTGAGCGTTTAGAGCTGCCGCTCACCAATTTGGGCGAAGAACCACTCCGTGTCGCGCTTTCGCTTGATCTTGGCAAGTCATCTCCTGCCAGAAACATCGTAAGTGTCATCCGCGACTTTGCCACACGAATGCAGCAGGCGGGTATTTCCGTTGAGGAACCTAGTATCAGTTGGCCAGGTACCGTGATTGATGACGCAAAGGACTACGCTGTTAGTCTGATCGCAGAAAGCTTGAGCGGAATGCTTCAGCAACATGGCGCAGATGTATGTGACTATATCACAAGTGTCGGAGCTGCCGCGCGCAACTGCCCATGCACAGCGATCCCTCGTGCGTTTGAGACCAAGAAGCGACTCTATGCCGAGCTTTCTGCTATTCTCCACTCGGCTGACGCGCTTATTTGCCCAGTGGTCCTGACCAACTGCGTTGGTGCTGAGCAGCGCCCTTGGGAACGAATGATTGTGAACGGGGCCGAACTTGACAGTGACTATGACTGGGTGACAACACCCCATTTCAATATGTTAGGGCAACTACCTGCTCTGGCGGTTCCAATCGGCTGCGATGGGGGCGGGCTTCCGGTCGGTATTCAGATTGTCACCCGGCCGTATGATGATCAGCGCGCTTTCCGTGTTGCGGCGGCAGTGGAGCGAATAGTCCGGACGGCAACTAGAGGCTTCTAACATCTTCAAATCGAAATCGCCCACTGGGACTCTGATTAGAGCAAACACTCCAGCCACGCGGCTTTTCTTTCTCATCTCCTGCAAACAGTATGAATGCGTTGCACGATCACCCTCGAGTTAAGGCAAGGTATTGAGCTCATTGGCACCAGCCAAACTAATGACCAGTGACCTCAACGGTACTGCTCCAAATGTTTGCCGAACCTTTACGCCCGTATTCTCATTGAAGGTATACTCAAATCAAGCCCTCGATGATAGCAATGTCTGCAACGCAAGCACCTGCGCGTTCGGCTCTTGCCGTGCGGTAAGCCGGGGAGTTGTAGCAGGCGCGGGCTTGCTCCAGACTATCGAATTCGATGATCACTCTTCGCTGCCAGTCGCGGCCTTCAAGAGTTTCCGCTTCACCCCTTGCTAGAAATCGTGCCCCAAAATCCGCGAATGCCGCCGGGGCAGCGGCTTGGTATCCGCTGTAACGGTCGGGGTCCGTGATTGTTACGTTGGCGATCCAATAGGCTTTAGGCATTGCGAGTTTTGGCCTCTTCCTGGTTGAGCGTCCGCTTGGCAACAGCGGCCGCTTCCGTCAGGTGGCTCTGGACTGCGGCTCTGGCGGCCTCGGCGTTGCCTGACGTGATAGCCTTGCAGATATCCTGCATATGGGCGGGGCCGGGTTTTCGCCGCTCTGCGGTCGAGAGCGTCACCGCCCGCAGCCGGCTGATGCGGCCGTTCAGACGCTGGACGATTTCCCAGGCTACGTTGTGGCCGGCGCCTTCGAAGATGATCCGGTAGAACTCGGTCGTGGCGTTCAGCATCGGACCGGGAACACCTGCCGCAACGGCCTCTTGCAGCCTGCGCAGCGCGGAGTTCAGCATTTCCGCCAGCTGCGGCGTGATGTTGCGGGCGCATTCGGTGGCGGCGGCGGTCTCCAGCATCTGGCGGATGTCGTAGATCTGCCGTGCGTCTTCCCACCCCAGTTGCGCCACGATCGGCCCTTTGCCGGGCAGGATTTCCACCAACCCCTCCGCCTCCAGGTAGCGGATGGTTTCGCGCACGACGGTGCGGCTGACGCCGAGCTGCTCGCACAGAGGGCGCTCCACCAGCCGTTCACCTGGGGCAAACTTTCCGGAGACAATAGCCTCGCGCATCCGTTCCTGCACGATATCGCGCAGGGTCTGCGGGTGGTGGTCTATTTTGCTCATGATGGGGTTGGTCATATTGCATCCAATAGCAACAGGGACAGGGTGGAACAAGTGTGCATTGACATACTGTATGATGGTATACCATATTACGCAGAATGGAATCAAACAGGAAAGATCTGCCCATGCCCGCCGAAATCCGAAAGACGCTACTGCATGTCGAAGAGACCCTGATTGAGGGCGGCAAGGCAGCGGAAACCCCGTTCAAGATGATTGCTGCGGTGGCGGTGATCAAAAATCCCTGGGCAGGGCAGGGCTTTGTCGAGGATCTGCGTCCGGCAATCCATGACTGCGCGCCGGGGCTGGGCGAGAAGTTGACCGCGATGATCCTGGAGGCTGCAGGCGGCGGCGACAAGGTCGAGGGCTACGGGAAATCCGCCATCGTCGGGGTCAGTGGCGAGGTAGAGCATGCCTCTGCTCTCATCCACACCCTGCGGTTTGGCAACCACTTCCGCGAGGCGGTGGGGGCGAAGTCTTATCTGGCATTCACCAACACCCGCGGGCCGGCCAATGCGCCCCTGCAAATTCCGCTGATGGACAAGAACGACGGCGGGCGGCGCAGCCATTACCTGACCATCCAGTTGTCCGTCGCGGACGCGCCGGCGCCGGACGAGATTGTGATCGCGTTGGGAGCCTCCATCGGCGGTCGGCCGCATCACCGCATCGGGGACCGCTACCAGGATTTGAAGGAGCTGGGCCATGACGCTGACAACCCTGCAGCTGTCTAAGCCTTTCGGGGCTGTCACCTGCCAGCGGTCAGGGCAGGGTGCGCCTGTTGTGCTGCTCCATGGAGTGGGGATGCAATCGGCGGCCTGGGCGCCGCAGATCACTGCGCTTTCTGGAACCCATGAGGTGATCGCACTGGATTTGCCCGGTCATGGTGGCAGTGACCTGTTGCCCGAAGCGGCAGAACTGCCGGATTACGTGGCCTGGTTGCACGCGGTGATCCAAGCGCTGGACCTTGGCCCAGTGTATCTCGCGGGTCACTCCATGGGGGCGCTGATTGCCGGTGGTTATGCCGCCAGCCATCCTGAGAACGTGGCCCGGGTGGCGTTGTTGAATGGGGTGTTCCGGCGATCGGCGGAGGCCAGGGCCGCGGTTGAAGCGCGCGCTGCCGAAATCCGCGCTGGCAGCTTTGATCTGGAAACACCGCTGGCGCGATGGTTCGGGGAGAGTGAGGCTGACCAGGCGGCACGGGCGCAGGTGGCCGAATGGCTGTCGGGCGTGGACCTGGCGGGTTACGCCGCCGCCTATACCGCCTTTGCCCGCGGCGACAGCACCTATGCCGATGGGTTCGGCGGTATCCGTTGCCCGCTGCTGGCGCTGACCGGCGATGGCGATCCGAACTCGACACCCGCGATGGCGCAAGCCATGGCGGATGCCGCGCCGCAGGGCAGGGCGGTTGTCATCGAAGGCCACCGGCATATGGTCAACCTGACTGCCCCCGCAGAGGTCAACGCGGCCCTGCACGACTGGCTGAACACCGAAGGAGCAACGACATGAGCGAGATCGACCCGCGCGCCCTGCGAAACGCCTTCGGCACCTTCATGACCGGCGTCACCGTGGTGACAACGCACGATCCGGACGGAAACCCGATCGGCTTTACTGCCAACTCCTTCACCTCAGTGTCGCTGGACCCGCCTCTGGTACTGGTGTGCATCGCCAACTCCTCCAGCAACTACGCCGCGTTCGAGCAGGCCGAGGGCTTTGCCGTCAATGTGCTGGCGGAGGACCAGAAGGGCGTCTCCAACACTTTCGCCCGCCCGGTCGAGGACCGTTTTGCCGCCGTCAGCTGGCAGCAGGGGCCGCAGGGCAGCCCGGTGTTCGAGGGTGTCTCCGCCTGGTTCGACTGTTCCATGCACAACCGGGTGGAGGCGGGCGACCACCTGATCCTGATCGGCCGGGTGGAGGCGTTTGAAACCTCGCCTGCGCCGGGTCTCGGCTATGCCCGCGGCGCCTATGTGACAGCAGCGGCGGAGGCCGAGGCCCTGACCCAGGGCGCCAAGCTGATCGTCTCGGCATTGATCGAGCATGAGGGCAAGGTGCTGCTCCTGGGCAACGACCAGGGCAAGCTGACGCTGCCTGAAATCCGTGTCGGCAAGGAGGGCGCCTCTGCCGCCCTGGCCAAGCTGATTGCGGACACCGGCGTCGAGGCGGAGCCGGGGTTCATTTATTCCGTCTACGAAGACAAAGCGCGCGAACATCAGCACATCTCGTTTCTGTGCCAATCGGCCGGCGGCACACCGGCCAAGGGTGTTTTCACGGCACTGACCCAATCCACGCTGATGGACATTGCCGATGCGGCGATGTGCACCATGCTGGAGCGGTTCGCCAGTGAGGCCCGGATGGGCAATTTCGGGGTGTATTATGGCAATCAGACCACCGGGCAGGTCCGCCCCGTGGCGACAGGGAGCAAGGGCGCATGAAATTTTCCCTCTTTGCGCATATGGAGCGGATTTCCGCGGCAGACGATCAGAAGCGGCTGTATGACGAGTTCATCCAGCTGTGCAAAATTGCCGACGACGGCGGCATGCATGCGGTTTGGACCGGCGAACACCACGGGATGAACTTCACCATCTCGCCGAACCCGTTTCTGAACCTGATTGATGTGGCGCGGCACACCAAGCACGTGCGGCTGGGCACTGGCACGGTAATTGCGCCGTTCTGGCATCCGATCCGGCTGGCGGGCGAGGCGGCGATGACCGATATTATCACCGAAGGCCGCCTGGACCTGGGCATCGCCCGGGGCGCCTATTCGTTTGAATACGAGCGCATGATGCCCGGCATGGACGCCTGGGAGGCGGGCCAGCGGATGCGGGAGCTGATCCCGGCGGTGCAGGGCCTGTGGCAGGGCGACTATGCGCAGGAGGGGGAGTTTCATTCCTTCCCGAAAACCACGTCTTCCCCGAAACCGGTGCAAGAGAACGGTCCGCCGATCTGGATCGCGGCGCGCGATCCCAACAGCCACGAGTTCGCCGTGGCCAATGGCTGCAACGTGCAGGTGACGCCGCTGTGGAAGGGTGATGAGGAAATCACTGACCTGATGGGCAAGTTCAACGATGCCTGTGCCAAGCACGCCGATGTGCCGCGGCCCAAGATCATGCTGCTGCAGCACACCTATGTCGCGGACAGCGCCGAGGATGTGAAACGCGGGGCGGAGGAGCTCAACCGCTTCTTCTGCTACTTCGGGGCCTGGTTCATGAACAAGCGCGAGATCCGCCAGGGCCTGATCGACCCGCTGAGTGACGAGGAAATTGCAGCGCATCCGTTCTACTCGCCTGAGGCAATGGAGCGCGACCTGGTGATCGGGGAACCGGCGGCGGTGATTGAACGGCTGAAGAAATACGAGGCCCTGGGCTATGATGAATACTCGTTCTGGATCGACTCCAGCATGAGCTTCGAGCGCAAGAAGGCCTCGCTTGAGCGGTTCATCACCGACGTCATGCCAGCGTTTCAGTGAGGAAACCGAAAATGCAGACTTTCCAGCACTATATCGGGGGCGCCTTCGAGGAAGCGGGCGCCACCTTCGCAAGCCTTGACCCTGCCACCGGCAAACCCTGGGCGCAGATGCCTGCCGCTTCGGCGGCGGATGTAGACCGGGCGGTAAGGGCAGCAGAAGCTGCGTTTTTCTCTAGCGAATGGGCGGGTATGACCGCCACTCAGCGCGGCAAGCTGCTGATGCGGCTAGCCGATCTGGTGGCGGAAAACGCCCCGCGGCTGGCGGAGCTGGAAACCCGCGACACCGGCAAGATCATCCGCGAGACCTCGGCCCAGATCGCCTATGTGGCGGAATACTACCGCTACTATGCCGGCCTTGCCGACAAGATCGAAGGCGCGCATTTGCCGATCGACAAGCCGGACATGGAGGTCTGGCTGCGGCGCGAACCGGTGGGGGTGGTGGCCGCCATCGTGCCGTGGAATTCGCAGCTGTTCCTGTCGGCGGTGAAAATCGGCCCGGCGCTGGCGGCGGGCTGCACGGTGGTGCTGAAAGCCTCGGAGGAAGGCCCGGCACCTATGCTCGAATTCGCCCGGATCTTTGACCAGGCCGGCTTTCCACCCGGCGCTTTGAACGTGATCACCGGCGGGCCGGAGGCGGGTGCTGCGCTGACCAGCCACGCTTCGGTCGCTCATGTCGCCTTCACCGGCGGGCCGGAGACCGCCCGCCATATCGTGCGC
The DNA here is from genome assembly GCF_056158685.1 of Leisingera sp. ABM4_103. NCBI lineage: Bacteria > Pseudomonadati > Pseudomonadota > Alphaproteobacteria > Rhodobacterales > Roseobacteraceae > Leisingera > Leisingera sp. ABM4_103. The sequence continues at coordinate 137,065 of NZ_JBSWTU010000008.1, forward strand.
AATTCCGCGGAAAACCTCGCCTCCACCTCGCTGGAGCTGGGCGGTAAGTCGCCCTTCATTGTGTTTGACGACGCCGATCTGGAAAGCGCGGTGAATGCGCAGGTGTCGGGCATTTTTGCTGCGACCGGGCAAAGCTGTGTCGCAGGATCGCGGCTGGTGATCCAGAAGGGCATCAAGGACGCCTTCCTTGCGCGGCTGAAAGAGAAAGCCGAAGCGGTGGTCATTGGCGCGCCGGATGACATGGCGACCGAAGTCGGGCCGCTCTGCACTCTGAAACAGCGCGACCATGCGGTGCACCTGATCGAGGCGTCGGTGAAGGCGGGGGCCAAGCTGGTCACCGGCGGCACCGTGCCGGAAGGGGAGGGCTTCTTTTTCCCGCCGACGGTTCTGGACTGCTCGGACGCGCCGGACGCCCCCTGCCTGTCGAACGAATTCTTCGGCCCTGTTTTGTCAGTGGTAGAGTTTGAGACCGAGGCCGAGGCCCTGGAGATTGCCAACACGACCGCTTTTGGCTTGGCCTCCGGCGTCTTCACCCGCGATCTCACCCGCGCGCACCGGATGATCCGCGGCATCCGCGCGGGCATCGTTTGGGTCAATACCTACCGCGCCGTGAGCCCGATTGCGCCCTTTGGCGGCCACGGCCTGTCTGGCCACGGCCGCGAGGGCGGCCTGCAGGCGGCTCTGGATTATACCAAGGTCAAGGCGGTCTGGCTGCGCACATCGGACGATCCGATCCCGGATCCCTTCGTCATGCGGTAGGGCCGGACTAACCCCATCGGAGGACATTTACACCACCGGCTGCGCTTGCGCGCGGCCGGACACACGCGGTCGTTGCCTAAGGGAGGAAACCATGGCGAGAAACGACAAACCCGGTCCCGGGGGCCTGCTGGTCGCCGGACAAGGGCCATTCAAAGGACTGCACAACGGCATGAGCATCGCCTCTAAGGCAATGATTGCTGCCTTTGTGGTGTTCACCATCCTGAACGTGGACTACGCGGGCAAGATCTTTGGCGGCATCCGCTCCTGGGTCGAAGGCGCGCTCAGCTGGTACTACATCAGCTCGGTCATCATTATTCTGTTTGCCTGCCTGTTCCTGATGTTCAGCCGCTTCGGCTCGATCCGCCTCGGGGATGATGATTCCAGGCCGGAATTTAGCCGCTTCTCCTGGTTTGCCATGCTGTTTTCGGCGTCGGTGTCGATCGGCATTATGTTCTTCGGCGTCGCGGAGCCGCTGTTCTATTTCGACACGTCAGCGGGCTGGGGCTATCCCAACAACCCGTTTGCCGATGCCTCGGGACATACCGGCATGAGCCTTGAGCGGGCCGTGGATGCGGTGCGCGTGACCAACTTCCACTGGGGGCTGCACGGTTGGGCGATCTACACGCTGACCGGTCTGGCGCTTGGCTATTTTGCCTTCCGCAAGAAGCTGCCGCTGACCTTCCGGTCGGCGCTGTACCCGGTGCTGGGCGAGCGGATTTATGGCCCGGCGGGCCATGCGGCCGATCTGCTGGCCGTGTTCGGGACCGTCTTCGGCATCGCCACCTCGATGGGGCTGGGGGTGAACCAGATGGCCCATGGCCTGAACGTTCTGTTCGGTGTCGATCCGGGCGTGGGCACCCAGGTCGTGTTGGTCATTATCATTTCTGTCGTGGCGACCTTGTCGGCGGTTTCCGGCATCGGCCGAGGCATCAAGATCTTGTCGGAGTGGAACGTCGTGCTGACCATCGCTCTGATCCTGTTCTTTGTGATCGCCGGGCCGACCCAGTGGCTGGCCGGCTTCTTTCTGAACGCGACAGGCGATTACGTGACGCAGTTCCTGTCGATGGGCTTCTGGACCGCGTCGGCACCGGGAGATGTCGCCTGGCAGGGGGGCTGGACCATTTTCTACTGGGGCTGGTGGCTGAGCTGGGCCCCCTTTGTGGGCATGTTCATTGCCCGCATTTCCAAGGGTCGCACCATCCGGGAGTTCATGTTCGGTGCCATGCTGGTGCCAACCACGATGGCATTCATCTGGATCTCGGTGTTCGGCGGCAACGCATTGTTCCTGGAGCTGAACGCCGAGGGCGGCGCGGGCACCGCGGGACTGATCGCCATGGTCAACAGCTGGAATCTAGGAGGCACCCTGTTCGGCACTATAGATCTGCTGGCAGACGGCGGCACGCTTGCCTGGGCGATCTCGGCGCTGACCACCTTTCTGCTGGCCACCTGGTTCATTACCAGCTCGGACTCCGGCACGCTGGTGGTCACGACGATCCTGTCGATGGGCAACGCGCATCCGCCGAAGATCCACCGGATCATCTGGGGCGCGGCACAGGGGCTGGTGGCGGCGGTGCTGCTGATGGCAGGTGGGCTGTCGGCGCTGCAGACCGCGGCAATTGCCGCTGCGCTGCCGATCTCGGTCCTGGTGGTGATGATGGCCTGGGGGGTGATCAAATCGCTCCTGGAAGATCCGGCTGCGGTCTCTGGTGCGGCCGAGAGCGCACCGGACGGCACCGCCATGGATGGCGACCTGCACGCCTGATCCGGCTGACGGCCAATACGATACCGGGCCGGGGGAATCCCGCACCTTTCTCAACTGAACTGGAGTACTCAGAAATGTTCTCACTCTCCCGTCCCGATCTGTTGCTGCAGGACGCCTATCTGAATGGCGAATGGCAGGGACGCAGCACCCGTTTCCCGGTGCACAATCCGTCCACCGGCGAAGTGCTGGCCGAGGTGGCCGATTGCACGGTCGAAGACGCCAGGGCGGCCATTGACGCGGCAAAGGCCGCGCAAAAGAACTGGGCGCAGTATACCGGCAAAGAACGCGCAACAGTTCTGCGCAAGTGGTTCGACTTGATGGTTGCTCATGCTGACGACCTCGCCGCGATCCTGACCGCCGAGATGGGCAAACCGCTCAACGAAGCAAAGGGCGAGATCATGTATGGCGCCAGCTTCATCGAATGGTTCGCGGAAGAGGCCAAGCGGGTTTATGGCGACACTATCCCCGGCCATCAGCGCGACAAGCGTATTATGGTGTTAAAACAGCCGGTGGGCGTGGTCGGCGCGATAACGCCCTGGAATTTTCCCAACGCCATGATCACCCGCAAGGCTGGTCCGGCGCTGGCGGCGGGTTGCGCCATGGTTGTCCGGCCTGCCAGCGAGACCCCATTGTCAGCTCTGGCAATCGCCAAGCTGGCTGAGGAAGCAGGCATTCCTGCGGGTATTTTCTCGGTGCTGCCATCGACCGACAGTAAGGGTATCGGGCTGGAATTCTGCGAAAACCCGGCGATGCGGAAAATCAGTTTTACTGGATCCACCAATGTTGGCAGCATCCTGATGCGCCAGGGCGCGGGACAGATCAAGAAGCTGTCGCTGGAACTGGGCGGAAACGCGCCTTTCATCGTGTTCGATGACGCCGATCTGGATGCTGCAGTCGAAGGCGCGCTGATCTCGAAATTCCGCAACGCCGGCCAGACATGTGTCTGCACCAACCGGATATATGTGCAGGATGCCGTCCATGATGCCTTTGTGGAGAAGCTCTCAGCGGCCGTAGCGGCTCTTCCGGTTGGCGACGGTTTTGCTGAAGGCACTGCCATTGGGCCGCTGATCAGCGAGGCTGCGGTGGAAAAAGTGGGTGAACACATCAGCGATGCCGTTTCCAAGGGTGGGCAGGTGACCGTCGGCGGCAAGCGGCATGATCTTGGGGGCACCTTTTTCCAGCCGACGGTGATTGCCGGGGTAACCCAAGAGATGGCGGTGGCACGAGAAGAGACCTTTGGCCCGTTGGCGCCTGTTTTCCGGTTTTCGGAAGTGGAGGAAGTACTGAATGCAGCCAATGACACCGAGTTTGGCCTGGCGTCGTATTTCTACAGCCGCGACTTGACCCGGATCTATCGAGTAATGGAGGAGCTTGAATACGGAATGGTAGGCGTTAACACTGGTTTGATCTCTACCGAAGTAGCACCTTTTGGCGGGGTCAAGCAGTCAGGTCTTGGCCGTGAAGGATCAAAATATGGGATCGAGGATTATATGGAGCTGAAATACTGCTGTTTGAGCGTATGAGGGAGATATACAAGTCTGCCGGCATTGCCAACTTATTTGCACCCGGCTGAATGCGGCCTGCTCCGCGCCCGTCATGCGGTCATCTCGAGTGCGTAGCCGTTCCAAAGATCAAAGGCATCGGATCGGGCGTGGCGGTACGATGTGGCGGTAAGACGATAGCGGCGGGGACGGAAGAACATGTTGATCTGGTCATGTGCGTCCAGAAATCTCTGAGCCTGTCCGGGTGACTTGAACCGCCCCATGAGTTTCTCTCGCTTGCGGGTAGGCCGATGGGATCCTTCGATCCGGTTGTTCAAGCCCTTGTGCGCCCGATGATCAGCATTCGCCACGAGGTTGCGGATCGGCCTGATGTAACTGCGCAGCTTGTCGGTGATCACGACCCGCGGCGCGCCAAACCGGTCGATCAGCCGCTTCAAGAACCGGCTGGCGGCCTTTGCATTACGTTGCTTTTGCACGAGAATGTCGAGCACATTCCCATTCGCGTCGACTGCCCGCCAAAGCCAGAACTTCACGCCATTGATCGGAACAACGACTTCATCCAAGTGCCATTTGTCACTGGCGCCCGGCCTGTCGCGCTTGATGCAATCGGCGAAATGGCGGCCAAACCGGTTCACCCAGTTCCGGACGGTTTCCCGGCTGACCATCACGCCGCGTTCGGCCAGCAGATCCTCGACATCTGCCGTGCTCAGCGCAAACCGATGGTAAGCCCAGACGGCATAGGAGATGATCTCGCGGGGAAAACGAAAGCCCTTCAGGCGTCGAATTGTCGGCACGGTTTTCATGATGACCGCCTATCCCGACGGAACCCCGTGATCAACTTGGCAATGCCTTTCGACTTGCTCTCGCTCCTCGCGGCCAAGCCATGTGTGCCGAGGCGTTCTGAGATCTTCTTGGCTTCGTCGATATTCTTGGGTGTGAACACCACGGTCACGCCGGCGTTGTCCATATAGGATTTTGCCCCCTCCTGGCCGTAGATATCCGCCAGCTGCGCCGGTGTCTGAAGGATGGTCAGCACCTTCAGCCCGTAGCCCGCGAAATACCCGATGCCGCGTTTGAAGCTGGGCAGCTCACCCACGGCCGCGAACTCATCCATGCACAATAGGACACGGTGTTTCAGCTCCGGATTGTGCTCGGGCAGCTCCTGCATGTTGGCGTCAACACAGCTCTGGAAGAAAAGGTTGAGCAGGGGCGCTAGGCGGCCGAGGTTGTTGGGGGTGATGCCGACATAGATGCTCATCGGCTTCCTGCGCAGATCGGCGAAGTTGAAATCAGATGCCGATGTTGTGCGGTCGAGCATCGGGTTTGCAAACAGTCCCAGGTTTGCGGTGATGGTGGACTTCACGCTTTCAAAGGTTGCCTCGCTCTTGGACAGGAAGTCGTTGAGCGTGGAGACGGTTTGCTGCGACAGGGGCGTTCCCGATGCGGCCCGGTCCTCGATCCTCTTTTTGAATGTCTTGACGAATTGATCCGTGAGGGTGAGCTGCCGGTAGATTTCGCCGAGGGTGAACGGCAGCTCGGGCGTTTCGGCCAGATAGCCGCCGACGCCGACAAAGGCGGTTTGGGCGGCGCGGTCGAAGAACGGGTCTTTGGATTGCACAGGAATGAACAGGTCAGCCAGACGCTGGAGATCATCGATCTGGTAACCGGTGCCCCGGCGCACGGCGGACAGCGGGTTCCAGCGGTGCGTGCGGCCGTTCGGCTCCAAGGGGTCGAACATGAACACCTCCTGGCCGCCTGCTTTCCGGAAGCCTGCAGTGAGGGTCCAGTTCTCTTTCTTGATATCGAGGATGACCGCCGATTCCGGCCAGTTCAGCAGGTTGGGGATCACAACACCCACGCCCTTGCCTGAGCGGGTCGGGGCATAGAGCATCATATGCTCCGGCCCGCCATAGCGCAGAAGATTGCTGGCTGTCAGATGACCGGTCCTGGCCACTTTTACCTTGCCGTTGTTTTCATCGACCCTCCCGAAACGGTCAACGGGCTTGCCGTAGTTCGGCGAGGGCAGGGGGCCTGTGAACCCTGCAATCAGCCCCTGTTTTGCCCGCAGGCCTGCACGTCTGATATCTGCGGCCTTGGCGAATGCGGCGCTGCCGTGCAGGTCAGGCTTCGGCTGAGACTTGAGAATCCCGGCGATGATCAGAGCTGCTGGTGCCAGGGCCGCATAGCCGGCCAGTTTCAACCATTTCGCGGTATGCGCGGGCTGGCCGCCTGCCAGTGCTAACTCGGGATAGATCAGCAGATCCTGAGGCAAAGAAACCGGGATCTTGAGCCCCCACTGCAGCACCAGCGCAGAGGCCGCGAGGCCGCCGAGGACGGCAAGACCCGTCCCTGCAGCCACCGCGGCCATGCGGGTGCCGGTGCCCATGCGGGGCCAGTTCTGGACGATCATTCCGCCCCTCCCTTGGCCTGCTTCAAGGAGGGGTCATAGAAAATCTCGGTAATGCGCCGTCCCTGCGGGGTTTTCCTGATCTGCACCACCACATCGACCATCTGGAAAAGCATGTCCTTGATCTCGCCGCGCTTGAGGTCGCGCCCGGCTTCGCTTTCCTTCACCAGCAGAGCCAGCTGCTCGAAGGCGAGCTGTGCGGAATCCGCGTGGATAGTAGTGATCGATCCTGCGTGGCCTGTGTTCACATTGCGCAGATAGTAGAAGGCCGCGGCGTCGCGCAGCTCCTGCAGGAAGATCCGGTCTGGCCGCATCCGCAGGGCGCTTTCCAGGAGGTCACGTGCGGACACATTGGCTTCGCCCTGGCCGCCTTTCGAATAAATCAGTCGCACCACATTGGGCTGCGGCAGTTCGAGCTCCACGGTGTCCTCGATCGTGATCAGCCGTTCATGCTCGGGGATCAGCGGGATCAGTGCCTTGGAAAAGGTTGTTTTGCCGGAGCCGGTGGCGCCGGAAATCAGGATGTTTTTCTTGGCGGTGACGGCCTTCTTCAGAAAGGGGAGCCAGGCTTGGTCCCTGTGCAGCTGCATTAGCTCTCTGCTGTCCCCATCGGGCGTATCTGCATCGGCTGTGACGTCATCGAACATTCCCAGCCCGGCCAGCTCTTCCAGTGTAAAGCTGCGCTGAGCCGGTTTCCTGATCGTGATGCTGACAGTGCCTGCGGGCACCGCAGGCGGCACCACAATCTGGATCCGCTCGCCACACGGCAGCGAGCCGGACAGAAGCGGATTGGTTTCGTTGATCTCCTGGCGGGCGTAGGAGCCGATGGCACGCACCATGCTCATGAGGAAGTCGAATGTCATCTGAGGTAGGTCGTAGGTCTCCCAGTCGGAATAGGCCTCGACGAAGACACGGCCAGGGCCGTTGACGCATATCTCAATAACATCCGGCCGGTCGAGGAAGCTGTTGAGCGGCTCTAGATAGGCCGCGAGTGCCACTGGCACCCGATTTACCGTTCCGATGGGACAGGGATCTGTCATGGCAGTCACCGCAGCTTGTAGACAGAGGAAAAGTCCAGGTCGCGGGCAACCATCACGGCAACCTCCTCGCCTTGGTTCTTCCGCAGGATCACCGGCACGTTGATGGTGTTTTCCAGCTCGGTTTCGGCCAGCCTGCTGGCACCGTTGCTTGTGCTCTCATATTCGCCATCCTCATCATGGCGGTTTGCCGCAATCGCCAGGGCGTCATCAATGACCGACAGCATCATGGTGCCGCCGAAACGGGTCCAGAATTGGGTATCCACATCACCGTCAAATCCGCTGCGGCCGAGGGTATCGGTGGCGGGAGACGCCAGGCTGACGGTGACACCATTGGGGGTTTCTGCCCGGGTCCACACCACGAACAGGCGCCGGTTCCCCCGCTTCAAGCCGCCCTGGTATTCGCCAATGATCCGGGTTCCCCGTTCCAGCAGAACAACCGCGCCGGTGGTGGAGAATATGTCGTCGGTCACGGTGCAGCGGACCATGCCGGGGTTGCTGGAATCCATTGCCGTATCAAGCGCGCAGCGGATCATTGTTCCCTGGGTGATGGTCAAATGCGGATTATCGAGAAGCTTGGCTTTGGCGGGCGAGGGCGCCCCGGTGAGCAGCGAAGACGCAAAGCCGCTCAAGTCTCCACCTGCACCGTCGGCGGCACTGCCGAACAGGCCGCCGGGGCTGCCCGCTGCCGCGTCCGCGTTGGCTGCTGCGGTGCCGCGGGGACCTGAGTAGGCCAGGAGCGGGGCCCGCTTCGAGCTTTCGTAGATCAGGTCTGCCTCGCTGGGCGGGGCAGGGCGACGCTCTTCCTCGGCTCTGGCCTGTTCGATAGGACCGAGCGGCTTCACCGGCTCAGACGGAACCGGTGCCGGCAGGACAACAGGTGCCGGATCCGGAAGATCGGCGGGCTGGAAGCTGCCGCTGGAGCGGATCCGCGTGAAGCTCAGCTGCGTTTCCGGCTCCTCCGGCACCTCGTCGCTGGGCCATTGCGCGTAGGCGGCGATACCAAGGAAGGTGATACCCGCCAGCACCAAAAGCTTCTTCCGGGTTTCGCCATCCAGCCCGCCGGTCTTTTCTGCGGTTACGGAGGAGATGCCGCGCTCTTCGGGGATCGCGCTTTCGGTCCCGGCATCAAGTGGGTTCTTGTCGTCAGCCATGATTATTCCCCGATGATTTCGCGCCGCACGGAGCGGGAAATTGTGCCGGTGCCTGTGCCGCTGCGGCCATCGCCGGGCCCCATGTTGTAAATCTCCGTGACTTGGTTTCCGAGGCGCAGGCGCAGTTCCGGCGCAACGTCGTGGACGATGATCTGGTTTTTCCGGACGGTTGTGTTTGCGGTACGCTCTCGCCCGTTTTCGACGATGAAAACCGAAGGCAGTCGGGTGCGGCGCTTGAACGACAGCACGGTCATTTCGCCATTGTCATAGGCGCTGGCGGGCTGCAGGTCGCGGGAGCCGGCGGCCAGGTAGCGCCAGTTCTTTGTGCCGGTGGTTGCCACTGCATCGGCAAGCCGGGCTGCTGCAGCCTGTTCTTGCGCGCGGGCTTTGTGTTCGGCAGCTTCCGTACGCCTGCGTTCCGCCTCGTCGCGGGGGTAGGTGTAGCGGATCTGGAAATAGACATCCCGCATGTTGTGCATGATTTCGCCGTCGCGGGTGATCAGCTCCATGGAATAGGTGCGCGTTGTGCCATCCGCCCGCATGGTGGCGACCTGGAGATTGGTTGGAGGATTGGCCTCACGCGCCTTGAGGTAGAGGATGTTCCCCCGCGGCTGGACTTCCCAGGCAATCGTGTCGCCGCCCGCCACATCAATGATCTCCTCGCTCTGGGCAAAGACGATCTGAACCGTGGTACGGATGGTGCCGATCACGCGCACAACATCCCATTCGTTATAGCGCACCGAGCGCACGCGGCTGTCTGACCGTGAAGGATCGGGAATTTCCAGTGCCGCCGCCGGACCCGCGGCGACCAGCAGGACACTGGCCAGAAGGGCTGCTTTCAGTCTCATTCCACCACCTCCGGATCGGCACGGTAGTTATTGGCGATGAAGCCCAGCGGGTTGATCAGCCGGTCTTCGGAGCTGATTTCGGCACGCGGGTCGAAATCAAAATTGATGGTGGCCACCCAATGGCTGCGGGTTCGGAGGTCTTCCCGTTCGTTGATTTCAGTGCGGTAGAAGCGCACCTGGGCCAGCCCGTCCCCGAGGAAGGCAATCGAGCGGATCTTGATCTCGGCCTTGGTGTCTTTGCCGTAGGTGTACTGCGGGCTTTGCGGGTTGCTGGCGTTGTAATAGGCAGAGAATTCCTGCTGCGTTTCCGGCGAGGACAGAAGCGAGACCTCTTGAAAAATTGCCTCCCGTTCTGCGTAGGTGTAGCCCTCCCGGGTCCGCACGTAGCGGGCAAGGAAATAGCGCGATACGGCCTCGTCATAGGTCTGCCCGCCGTCTTTCAGTGCAGTCATGACCTCCGGCACGCCGCTGGCCTCGTCCACGCGGATCACAAAGGGCGTGACCTCTTTCAGAGGCGCCAACGCGGCTACTGCAGTGACGGCCGCCAGGGCCAGCACGCTCGCACCGCCCGCGATGATCCAGGCCACCCGCTTTGACCGTTCTGCGGCAATGCGCAGGTCAAAATCAAAGGACCGCGCCTCGCTCAGGTATTTCTGGAATTCTTTGTCGTGTGCATCCTTCATGATCAGCTCCCGCGGCTATCCTGATCGGCGGGATTTGCGAGGCCGATTTCCTTCTGCTTCTGGAGTACGGCCTCCTGGTAGTTCCATTTCGTGGGGTTCAGCGGGCGCACCATGCTTCCCCTGACATCGGGCAGAGGAGTCACCGGGGTGCAAGCGGTGGCGCCAAGCGCCGCCGCCAGAACAAAAAGCTTTTTCATGTAATACCTGGTATTTAAGGGTGGTGAGACCGGATTTTCTAGCCTCAGGTTCTGGTTGCGGAGCCGCTATGCGTGCTGTTTCCGCCGCCGCTGGAGCCGCCGAGGAGTTTCCGCTCAACAACCCGTTGCAGCGCGCCGGTAGAGGCACCGGTGCCAGCGGTCAGCGCCGAGGCTATGGACGGCAGGAGGAAGAAGAACAGCATGCCGCAAGTGAGTGCTACTGCGTAGTTCATCATTGCAGTGAGCGCATCAACTCCAGAGGTTTTGGTGATAACCTTTGCAAGAAAATCTACGATGATGGTCATGACAACAACCACCAGCAACTTAAGGACTGCGAAGTTCACTGTTTGGCCGAGCCAGGAGAAAAACCATCCTCGAGATACATCGAATAGTGCAAAGCAGATGAACAGAGGGCCGATCGCCGCCATGATCGCCAGCCCGAAGTGCGTGATGACGGCTACAAACAGTGCAACTGCTGAAAAAATGGCGCCATAGGCCATTATGACCAGGTTCTGGATGGATCCAGTGATGCTGCCGGAAATACCGCTTCCTGCTTCTTCCTCAGCCCGGACCCCTAGATCTGTGACGTGCGCCATTACACTGTCGGCCGGATTATTTCCCGTGCCCCCAGTTATGCCAGTTACAAATGCCGGTGTGTCAGTCAGGATTGTGTTCGAAACCCAGCTCGAGTAGCCGCCTGCACCACTAACCAAGGACCAAATGATGGCGAGTTTTATCCCGCGCGCCAAGAAATCCATCACTGGCTCCTGAATCATACCGCGCATGATCGCAAAACCATAAAGCACAATATACAAGGTCATGGCTGCGGCCAGAGGTGCTGCCAACGCGCCTGACATTTTGCCGGCAATCGTGTTGGTCGTGTCCGCGATGCTGCTGGTAAACTGGGAAAAGAACCAATCCCACATAACTATTCTCCGTAAAGTCTTTTGGCAGTTTCCAACCTCTTGATCCGCCGAGCTTTTGCAGCCGCTTCTGTTGCGTTTCGGCAATTGGCATCTACACCTGACCGATCTTGTACTTCGCAAGCTTCGATCATCGTGGCCCGTTCATGTTCGTTTTCCAGGAAGTATTCGATCGTGTGGTTTTCCTCCTCGTTGCACGCGGCAAGAAAAAGCAGAGAAAGGAAAGTCGCCGCTCGAAGATTCATCACTTATTCTCCATAGAGATTTTTCGCGTTTTCAAGGCGTTGCACCCGCAGTTTGGCCCGGTATTCGTGCTGGCGCTGTTCTTCGACTTGCATCTGCGCCTCCTGCAGCATGGCGAGGCCTTGGATGCGGTTGGTGTCGTTCTGCAGCATGGCCTGCTCGACCGAGAGGCGGGCGTTCAGGGCATTGATCTCCTTCTGAGTTTCCGCCCGGCCGATTTCCATGCGCAGCTTTTCCAGCCCGGATAACCGGTCGTCAGCTACCTGCAGAATGCGGTCTCCCATAGCGGCATTCCGGGCACTCTGGCCTTTAATGCGCTCTAGTTCTTTCCGGTAGAAATCCTCGGCGGAGATGTCCGCGCCAATCAGAGAGGCATGATCGTAGACATCCCGCGCGGCCCCGGCCAGTTCACCCAAATCGTCAAGATCGACATCAAAGGCGCTGGCAATCCGCATGGCATCGGCGCCCAGCAACTCCCGGACTTTGGGATCATTGAGCGCCTCGGCGATATCATCCATGCTGGTCAGGCCGTTCACAGAGTCATAGAGACGTCTGGCCTCTTCAAGCTCCTGTGCCATCTGCGCCAGCTCCTTAGCGAACTGCGCCTTGGCGTTGGCGATGGCTGTAGCATCGACAACTGGGACACCTGCGGCATGCGCGCCTGTGCATGATAGGGTCAGAGCGAGTGCGGATGTGAGTAGGAGTTTTTTCATTTCATCTCCTTTCGTCTTTGAAACAGCAGGGGAAGCCAGTGTGCTGGATCCGGGTTATCAGCCCGCAGCTCACGCATGATTTCATTGGTGGCGGTGCGGCCTGACAGAACAGTCAGGACGTCATCAAGCCCGGTCAGATCCAGATCGCAGACCACCGAGTTTCCGCCCTGTTTCACCAGGAAGTGTCCCCGCGGCAGCTCGTTCCGGATGATGTCGAATTCCCGCTCAGACAGCCCGAATCCGTCAATAAGGTCGGCCCGGCTGGCCTTGTCCGAGCCGAAGAAGATCAGGTTGGCACATTGCTCAATCACGGTCCGGGCGATCGGGCTGGCAAGCACGTCTGAGGGGGACTGGGTGCCGGCCACGATAATGCCGTTCTGCTTCCGGATCACCTTCAGTTTGTCCCGCACAAAGGAGACGAAATAGGGGTCCGACAGCGCTTTCCAGAATTCATCGATAAAGATTGCGATGCGCTGGCCGTTGATCAGCTGCTCGACCCTGTACATTAGGTACATCATGATCGGATTGCGGATTTCAGGGTCATCCAGGAAAGCGGTGATATCAAATCCAGCCAGGCTGGCTCCGAAATCGATTAAGTCCGCCTGGTTGTCGAAGATCCAGCCGAACTGGCCAGTTTCGCACCAGCGGTCCAGCCGGTTGCCGATATCCCCGGCGCCCCGGCCGAAGCCCAGCAGTTCTTTCAGCGTCGAGACCGAGCGCTGTCCGCGTGGCAGGGTGGCCAGAGAGGCAACTGCAGTTTCGATACGCTTCTGGTCTTCGGCGGAGAAACGGCAGCTGTCGTCGCCGCCGCTCAGCATGCTTTTCACCAGCGAGACAAGAAACGGCGCGGTTTCCGGCGTCGCGTCGATCGCCATGAAGGGGGCACAGCCCGTTGGCTGCCCGGGCTGGAAGCCGAGGTAGCTTCCGCCCAAGGCGCGCACGAAGATCTCGCAGCCGTAATCCTTGTCAAAGAGGATGCCCTTGGCGCCAAACTTTCCCAGCTGGGACAGCATGAAGGTCTGGAAAACGGTCTTGCCCGAGCCGGAGGGGCCGCAGATAAGCGCATGCCCCAGGTCTTCGACATGGAAGTTGAAATAGAAAGGTGTGCCCGCGGTGGAGCGCAGCTTAGCGATGGCGCTGCCCCATTCGTTGCCGCTCCGGTGCCCGGCCGGGAAGTTGTGCAAGGGGGCCATTGCCGTGAAATTCCGGCTGGTGACCAGGGCAGGGCGGATGCGGAACGGGTGATTGCCGGGAAGCTGCGACCAGAAGGCGCTTTCAAGGCCCAGGTCTTCCCGGCCCGAGACAGCGCCGGATTCCGCCAGCAGGTTCTTGGCGTCTGCCACGTGGTTTTTCAGGGTTCTTGCGTCGCTGGCAAAGACAGCCAGGCTCAAGTTGTGCTCGCCCATGACGAAGTGACCTGACATGAGCTCATCGCGGGCGCTGACCAGCTGGTCCGCCTGGGACAGCGCCGGATCCTTGGAATTTCGCATCCGGCCTTCTTTGAGCGACATGGCACGGAGGGCTTCATGCTTGGCCACGCAGCGGAAGGATTGGGTCAGCACGTATTGAAACGGGGCCGTCAGCAGGTTGTCGAACATATTGGGGCGGGTGACGGCGTGGTACTCCTTCACCCCGAACATGGCGCCATAGGTGGAAGCGGCCGGGTGCCGGATTTCGAACGCTTCCCGGCCGAAAATCACCCGGTCGGTGTAGATCGCATTGCCGATGGTGCCCATGACAACAGGGACGGGCTCATTGTGGCCGGTGATGAGCTGTCGCAGCACACTGGCAGGCTGGGAGATCAGCAGGCCTCTGCTGTTGCGCTCGACAGCCAGCCGCCGGGGCTTGAACCGGCTCAGGTTGCTGAGGAGCTGCAGGGTTTTGTCATCCAGTTCGCCAAGCAGATCCTTGTCCACCTCGATCTGGCTGGTCCGGGCGCGGCGGACACCTTTCGCCAGCTTGGCGCCGGGCAGCTCCCGCGGCTGCATGTAGACCGTCAGGTAAATGTCGTTCCGGAAGAGTGTCTTGCGCTCAAGCGTTTCGCGGTAGGAGGCATCGATCCATTTGCTCGTCTCAGACGAGAAGCCGCCGTCGGGGTAGTCGTCATCTGCCGTTCGGATCACGTGCACGTAGAGCATCACATTGTCATCGGCGATGTTGCGCAGCGCATGATTGAGGCTGTTGTGCAGGGTGTTGATCCGCTGCCGGTCAGCGGTTTCAAAGGAGACGCCGTCCAGTTTGAGCATCTGGAATGCGCCGCGGCCGCGCGTGATAATGGTGTGCTCATCGGAGTGCCGGATGTACGGCAGGTAGCGGTCTGCGGTCAGCTCCGCTTTAATTTTCTTGGTAAAACCCATCAATCAATTTCCTCAATCCTGTAGTCCCGCTTGAGGCGCAGAGCCGAGGACGAAGAACCGCCCCAGAACCGGTGATTGAGGCAGCGTGCGCCAGTGTCGAACCAGCGGAACAGAATGCGGAAGGCGTTCTGGTCGCGCTGCACGATGAACCGTGACATGGCGAGAAAAGGGAGAGCCAGGAGCAGGTAGAAAATCGAGTCCGCAGCAATCATTGCCAGGCCCGCGGCCCCGCAGGAGATCGCAAAGGCTTCCATAGGAATGCCCCAGATCATCGCCGGGCGTGTCAGCGCCAGGAACAGTGGATCCTCGTTGATCTTTTCCATGTCCATATGGCCTCCCTTTTCCGTTCCGGCTGCTTAGGCGGTGATCATCGACAGCACATCGGTCGAGGCGTAGATCAGTACGATGCCGCCCACGACCCAGCCTGCCCGCCGCAGGTCGACGAAGTTGAAGAGCCAGCCGACGCCCACCAGCATAAGCCCGATGAGGGCCAGCGGCTGTTTGGCGTTGTTGAACTCATCGACGATGTTGTTGAAGAAATCCGTGAACCCCGCAGCCGCGGCCGGCTGTGCGGCCAGGGTCAGGATGGCGGCCATGACTATGGGCGCCGCAAAGTTGCGGCGTTTCGCGAAATCGGTTCGCATGAGGGTCTCCTTTATTGAAATACAAGCGATGCGGATGTTCCGGAGCTTCCGAACACATCCCAGCGTGTTGCCGCATCCGCGGCAACTGCTGTTACGGGGGGGCGATCTGCAGAATGTTGACGGCCTGTCCCGTTCCCGCCCAGCACGCGCGCCACATAGCCGTTTGTGAAACCGCGTGTGAACGAGCCGGTGTTGTAGGCCGAGAGGGCTTTCCCCAGCGCATCCTCTCTGGATGCGCCTGCCTTCCGCGCGCGCTCATACCCGTCGCGCAGAACCTTGGCAGAGGCTTCAAGGTTCTTGCAGGGATCAAAGACGGTTTCCGGGGTGAGCCCCAGCCAGGCGAGGTTGGCGCTGTTAACCTGGCCGAGGCCCATGTCGATGGACTCGCCCCTAGAGATCATCTCGCGCGACACTGCGGCCGCCTCGGCAGCGCTGGCCGGGGCATAGCTCCGGCGGTCCGGGCCATTCACACCGATGGCGAACGGGTTGAATCCGCTCTCTGACCGGACAATTTTCTCCAGAATATGGAGCGCGACGCCCGGAGCGCAGTTTTCGGCAATGGCTTCAAATGCCTGACGGCTGAGCTTTCCGGCTGAGGCGGGAGCGGCTGACGCCACTCCTAGTATAGCAGCGAACAAGAATGCCGATGGGCGCCCTTTAGCTGCCGCCGGTGCTTTCTTGACCGCTGTCGTCCGGGATCGGGATGAACAAGCCGTTGGCGCCGGGGTTGTTCCGGATGTGGAAGGCCAGCAATGCATCCGCTGTTTTGAAAACCCGCGGGCCGCCGGTCTTCGAGGAGGTGACAATCTCCTCATGGCCGTCAGGAGAGATGGCCCACAGTTCCCACTGCCAGCCTTTTGGTGTGTTAATGGGGCGGTATTCAACCCGGCCGCCCTTCTTGAAAAATGAAGGAAGTGCATCGCTGGTAACTACTGGTCGGTTAATTCGCATCTATCCTCACCTGCCGAAATACGATGACAGGTGCAGTTAGCTTTGAATCACATTCCACTCCAAGAGGAAAGCGCTAAATACAAAAAAGCGCAAAAAGATAAAAGGCGTAAGTGGCGAAAGCGCGAATCCGCTAAACGTGCCATTTTTGGAAAATCAGGTGGACGCAGGCATCGTCCGTCGGGTAACGCTCCGCCAGCCAACGTGTATTAGAGCGTTTGGACATTCTTGAGTTGAGTAACATGATTTTGGATCGCGCAAATGATTTACAGGACACGTAAAACGGTAGCGGCCGGGCTGCTAGCAGCTTCAGCGGTAATAGGCGGAATTTCGCGCACGGAAGCGGCGCCCATCGACTGCGCGATTTTGCTCTGCCTTTCAGGCGGTTGGCCGGCCTCGGCAGAGTGCGGCGAGGCGCGTGCAGAGTTCATCCGCCGGATCACACCATTTCCGATTGAACCGCCTTTGCAGATCTGGCGTTGCCCGATGGGAGCGTCCTATGGCCCCGGACAATCGGCCAGCCCCGCACAGCGTCTCTATGACGCCGCATTCAGCGATAGTCTGAACCCTGCAGGGATACTGCCGCAACTGGGAACGGTGGACCTGGCATCAGTCACGATTGGCAAGCCTCGCGTCGAGCTGTTTCCGGCGGTCCTCAGCCAGCTGAAGCACGATGGAGCACCTCCAACCGGGATGCTGGAGCCGGCTGGAGACTATTCCACGGAAAACGGGCGTGCCGACATCGACATTAGCGATCCCGCATTTGATTTTGTCCGCTCCATCCGCGTCTACCATGTGAAGTTCGAAGCGCGGAGGGAGAAGGATTATTGCGGGGAGATCGACAGCACCCAGGTCGGCACCTACGGCGTTCAGGGCGGCTTTTCCTGGCATGGCTACGGCGCGCGCGGTGTGCCAAGCTATGTGATGCCAACCGTCAAGGGATGCCCGGAAGGCGGCCGCATCCGGGCGGTTGGTGTCGAGTGGAAGGACTACGAGGGCAATTCCGGGTCGGAGCTCGTCTATTACTAAGACCTGTGCCGTTGAAAGGTCGAGCCTCAATGATTGCGGCACATTCCAGACCGTGGGTCTCCGAGGTTCGCCGGACATCAGCCGGGCTTAATCGGCTTTTAAGCACGGAAGCGAGGGGAGGGAAGAGTGAGCATTCGGTTCCTGATGTCGGCCGTCCTTGCAGCGGTGCCGGGAAACCTGGCTGCGCAAGCCTGTGTCGAACCGGTGCGGCCGGAACTGGCCTATCTGGAAGATGCCGGGTTCACCGGTGCCGAATTGCGGGAGCAATACCGCCTCTACTTTGCGGACGTGGAGGTCTACCTGAATTGCCTGAATGCCAGTTCCGGCCGGATCCGTGAGGAGGCCAGGGCTGCGGCTTATGATTACGAGCAGGTTTTGAATCGGCACCCGCACGTGCCAAGCGCGGAAACCGATGGCGAGTACAGTGCTCCAGAGGTCAGCATGCGCGAAAGCGGTGAGCTCTACCTGTCTTACAAGCCCGGATCCGGGGAGGGAGACCGGGAATGATACTCTAGGGAGCCACGGCCAATTGGTGTCTGGTTTCGTGCTGTTCTGCTGAGGTTGTCCTTTTTGTGCTGCCGGTGCTGGAGTGGGTTGTTTCGCGCAGGCAGCCGCTTGCGGCGTACTAGCCCTCAAGGGCAGTCGCCGGTTGCAATCCGCTCAGGCGCTCGTAGACGGCCTCGCTGATGGCTTCAATTACATCGGTTGGGAAACCCGCCGGCATGGACTCTGCAGCTGTTTCGAGCGCCTTTGCAGCATGCGCCCTCGGGGATCGCGCCTATTTGACAAGGGAGACCGGATCTTCCGCAGCCGTCCTCGCAGGCACAGTCAGTGTGAAGGCCCTGAGGTTCTGGTGCATATCCAGGATTTGTTTCGCCTGACGGCTTGAGGTGAGAACATGGCCTTCCGCCTTGCCCCCTCAGGCTGCGCTTTGTGCCGGTAATGCGATATCCGCAAGTGTTGTCTGATTCAGATCCTCTAGGAATACCGCTTCAGCCTGGCGCAGCCTGGCTTTCAAGCGGCAGCGTCCATCTATCGTGCAATCGCCTCCGTCGGCGCCAAAGCATTCAACCAGCGCCTGTCCTTGTTCGAGCAGCTCAACAATTTCACCAAGACGGATGTTTTCAGCAGGCATGCACAAGAAGGCGCCGCCACCGGCACCGCGCCGGGTTTCAACAATCCCAGCGCGCGCCAGCCGCTGCATGATTTTCGTCAGGTGATTTCGGGAAAGGCCGAACTCCTCAGCCAGATCGGCAGTCGAAAACCCTTGCTCTGGCTGGCTCGCCATCCTCATCAGCATTCGAAGTCCGTAGTCCGTGAAAGATGTTAGGCGCATGCGGGGTTCCCTTCGGCTCTAATAAGTATTTACTGTACCAATTAAGGTGCTTAGGCTCAATGAGTGAAGCAGGCCAGCCAAGTCTATGCCGCCACATCACTCGGACGTGTTATGTGCCGCAGGCAGTGGTTCCGCCGGTGAACCATCGGCGCTGACTGATTTGAAAAACCCGCAATTGAGTGGAGCGGCTTACCTTGGGCGCCAATTCCACTGTTTGCGCCAAAGGGAGCATAGTCGAATGAGCGGCCAGAAAATTGACAATCCACTGCACGCTCCGGTTTGCAAGTTGCTGGGATGTGACCACCCGGTCCTCCTGGCTGGCATGGGCGGCGTATCCCGCTGGGAACTTGCTGCCGCCGTCTCCCAAGCCGGCGGCTTTGGCATGCTTGGAATGGTGCGCGAAAGCCCGGACCTGATCACCGAAGAAGTCACAAAACTCAGGGCCGCAACTGACCGTCCCTTTGCGGTGAATGTCATCCCCGCAGCCACCGAGCCTGGATTGCTTGATGCCCAGATCAGCTGCTGCCTGGAACTCGGTGTTCCGGCCTTCACATTCTTTTGGGATGTCGTGCCCGATGCCGTTCTCCGGGTGAAGGCGGCAGGCTGCCTCGTCTTGCACCAGGTCGGCACAGTTGAGGCCGCCGGCGCGGCAGAGGCGGCCGGCGCGGATGTGATCATCGCGCAAGGGATCGAGGCAGGCGGTCATGTCCATGGCCGCCGCCCGGTCCGCGACCTTACCGAAGCAATTCTGGAAGCCGTGTCAGTACCAGTGGTTGCCTCAGGGGGTCTTTCTTCCGGCGAAGATCTGGCCCGGTTTCTGTCAATTGGCGCCTCCGGCATACAATGCGGGACCGCCTTCCTAGCCACAGATGAATCCTTTGCTCACCCCTACCACAAGGAACGCGTCGCAGCCTCCACCGGCGGCGATACTGTCCTGACCGATGTCTTCGTCTTGAACTGGCCAATGGGGGCGGCGGTGCGTGTGCTGGAAAACAGCGTGACCAAAGCACTCAGCGGCACCTACCTGGGCCACGATCCGGATGCCCTGCCGCGCGAGGCGATCGCCTGGGACGGATCCCAGCCGCGCCTGCGGTTCAGCACGGATTCTCCTCTGCGGACAACAACTGGAGACCTTGAGGCAATGGCTCTGTTTGCAGGACAAGGCGCGGGGGCCATCAGCCGGATTGTACCGGCAGCAAGCCGTATCGGGGATATTGTCAACGAAGCAGAGCAGATCCTCGGATACTCCCTTTCGCACCGCAGCGGAGCAGGACTATGAGCCGAAGTTCTGATGGTCCGCCCGATCAGAAACAATACGCTTCCTCACCCTGCATGGCTGCGGAGGCCGGACATTACGACCCGCAGGCGGTTTCTCCGCAGCAGACTGCTGACGTTGCCCGCTGGCGCAAGGCAGAACGGAACCGGCTGCGGGCGGAGCGCTTGGCATTGCCGGTTGCTATCCGTCAGTCCGCTGGAGAAGCGCTGGCCGGACATCTGCGCGAATTGATCCGGAACCGGTTCTCCGGCGCAAACGGGCGTGTTATCTCCTTCTACTGGCCGATCAAGGGCGAACCCGATCTGCGCCCCCTAATGGCAGAGATGCACGCACAGGGCGCCGCCATTACCCTGCCGATTGTCGAGACCAAGGCTGCGCCGCTGGTTTTCCGGCTGTGGACACCAGATACTCAGCTGGTGCGCGGCGACTGGAGCATACCGGTTCCGCCGCCCAGTTCGCCCGAGCTCATTCCCGGAATTGTCCTTGCGCCGCTGGTGGGCTGGGCTTCTGGAGGTTTCCGGCTGGGTTATGGTGGCGGATATTTCGACCGGACCCTCGCTGCAATGTTGCCGCGCCCCTATTCAATTGGCATTGGCTTGGAAAGCGCACAGCTTCCTACAATCTTCCCGCAACCGCACGACATTCCTTTGGATGCTATCCTGACCGAAGGCGGCGAAAGGTACGCAAAAGTAGGTGCGTAACGAACGCCAGCACGCGGATTGGTGCCAGACGGCTGGCTGAAACCCTGGCACCGGAATGTTGCCTACGCAGACAGATGGATCTCGTTCGAAGCGCACTCACAATTGGCGGGCTGACTTCACTGCTATTGTTTTGAGCGACCTGCCGCCATCTGAGGCTTGACTTAAGCCCATCGCACAAATAGGTATTTTGGATACCGATTAAGGGAATAGCGATTTCAGCTTTTGCCGAAGCTGTCCATCAAGGACATGGCCGCACTGGCGCAATTGCCCTGCTTCCCTTCAACGATCCAAAGGAGAGCGTGATGTTCCGCGTTGTTTCACTTATCGCATGTCTCATTTCACCTGCAGCGGTATTCGCCGCCTCATCCTGTGAGGAGGTCAGAGAGCTGGCAGATACAGTGATGTTCACTCGGCAATACATGCCAGTCGAAATGCAGAGTCAGATGATTGCCGTTGGAGGCCCGGAACGTGTGCTTATTGCCCAGCAACTAATTCAAGAGGCATACGGCTGGCCGAAAGTACCTTCCACTCAATGGAACGCTGCCGCCGACCAATTCGCAGAGCTTGCGGAATTAGAATGCCGGAAGTCTGGCCGGGATCAGTGACAGGCCCTAGCTGACCTTAGTCACATCCGTCACGAACTCACTCTATGCGGGACAAAGTGAAAATTGGCTGCAGCTGCTAGGTTTGGGCTCTGAAAAGTTCACACGGTGCGGACCAACCCGACATTCGCCGATGCCAATCAGTTACATAACTGCCCGCTGGAGGATTGAGGATCACCCTCGACAGCGCGCCGTATTTCTGGCGATTGCGGCAATCAGGTCCGTCCGAGTGACAATGCCGACGATCTTTCCATATTCGAGCACGGGGACAGCATCGGTGTCCCCGTCCGCCATCATTGGGAGCAGCACACCGATCGGAGTGTTTGTGCTAGCGCGGGGTACAGCTGCGCTCATGATATCCCCTGCAGTCATCTGCTTTTGCCATTCACGGTCCAGAAGGCGCCGCAGCGCGGCCCCAAAGCCTCGCTTCAGGCGCAGCGCGTCCGATCGGGCCTGGTTGATGAGATGCATCTGGAAAATGATCCCCTTAAACGCCTTATCAGTCCCCACGACAGGCAATGATGTAAACCGATGCTGTTGAAACAAGTCCGCGATCTCGCCGAGGGAGGTTTTCAAGCCGACGGTGATGAGGTTGCGGGACATAATATCCTGTGCAGTCAGGGGGCCAGAAGACTGAGCTGCGGCCTGAAGTTCTGCTGCGCCGATCAGCCGTGCGAGATCCTCGACACCGAGATTGAAGGACTGGCTGTAACGTTCAAGAATACCAGTCAGCTCTTGCTCGGAGAGTCCGAGCCGTTCTGTCGGGTTGCGGTCTTCTGTTGCATGCTTACCAGGATCATCGAATTGCCGGAACGGGTAGTGCCGTCCGGTGAGCCTTGCATAAAGGGTTGCAAGCACCACGAGAGTTGCCGTTCCGACAGCTATGGGTGCAAGCGTGAACCAGAACCCCAGTTGTGCGATGGCGTCCGGGGACATGGCGGCAGTCATCGCGACCGCACCTGCCGGAGGATGAACGGCGCGGCACAGGATTGTTGCGGTGATCGCAAGGCCCACCGCCAGGGCGATCCGGAGCGTCTGATCCGGCACCAGAAGGCAAACGGCCACGCCCACGAAGGCAGCAACGGTATTACCGACAATCGCCGACCAAGGTTGCGCCAGAGGGCTGTTTGGTACTGCGAAGAGGAGGACGGCGGACGCCCCGAATGGAGCTACGAGATAGAGGCCCAATTCTGGGTCGATCTGAGGAGACAAAAGAAAAAGTCCGGTTAACCCCAAACCGATGAGGGCACCAAGCCCGGCACGCATGGCTTCAGCGCCTGAGACGCGGGCGACAGCGGGGCCAAGTGAATTCAGATTGAGCAAATGGGCGCCTCCGAGTGAGATATGCGCAAAATTTCATCAGTTTGTGAAAGGTTCAACCTGTCATCTAATTGAGATACCGCTGCAGTCGTCGTCGGCAGTCCCAGTTGGTCGCGAGCGGCGGCCTGCCTGGCGCCGGCACCTTGCGG
This sequence comes from Leisingera sp. ABM4_103, assembly GCF_056158685.1. Classification (NCBI taxonomy): domain Bacteria; kingdom Pseudomonadati; phylum Pseudomonadota; class Alphaproteobacteria; order Rhodobacterales; family Roseobacteraceae; genus Leisingera; species Leisingera sp. ABM4_103. Next base: position 159,655 of record NZ_JBSWTU010000008.1, read on the forward strand.
AGATGCAGTGCTTGGATCACCGCCATAGAGAAACCCAGACGGTTGTTAGGCTTGGTGTGAAGTTTGCAGGCAGCCCGAAGCAACCGTCTGAACCCGAAGTGATCGCAGAGCTGCTCAGAGGGCGAAGCATCTGGGGAGCCATTTGAAAGCTGCCGGTCCGCAGGCGGTGGAACCCAAGGGTGATGCTGCGGGATCACGGCGGACCTCGGACATACGGTACCGCGTCAGCCAATTCCTAGCCGTTTCAGCATTGTCTTGCGGCAGGCGCCAGACACTGTAGCGTGGCCGGGGCATGCCGCTGCTGAATAGGGACTTGAATGACCGATACCTGCATCTTTTGCCAGATTGCCCGTGCGGAAGTGCACGCACACAAGCTCATCGAGGATGACCTCGTTCTTGCGTTTCTCGATCTTCACCCGATCCGCGAAGGCCACGCCCTGATCATTCCCAAGCAGCACCATCCCTGGTTCGAGGACCTGCCGGAATCCACCGCATTACGGATCATGTCTACGGGGCAGCAGTTGGCACGCGCGATGAAGCGTGAATGGGGCGCAGAGCGCGTCTCGTTCTTCTACACCGGCATCCACGTTCCGCACGCCCATGCCCATGTTGTGCCTATGTTTCACCGCCATGATGTCACCTCGGCGCGGTATCTCGAAGACGGCTTTGAGGAATTTTCTTTGCCCCCGAGCCCCGGCGGTGCGACGCTTGCCCTTACGGCCGACCGCATCCGCGCCCGCCTGGCAGAGACTTGCTGAATGGAAAACCCCAGCCACAGCTTGGCGGTGGCAGCCCCAAACGTGATTCATAGGTGGACGTATATGCACCCCGCCTGATTGCAACGCCCGATCTGGTCGGGTTCGAGTTTCGCAATTGTGGACGTATATCCGGCTTCTTTGAGCGGCCCGATACTTCGTCGCCGCGAGCTCCGATGGATTTCCGCGTGCTTCCTCCTCAATGCCCCCGAGGCATCGGCAGGCGCCGTGCCGATCCACACATGACGCAGCAAGCTGCCGGAGCTCGTTTTCATATGTCCGGCCACATGACCCAGTATGCCTATGAAAACAACTCCGAAATGTGGATAGCCGAGTGGCTGGTTTCTCCTGAAGTCGCTGACCTCAGGAAAATTTCTAGCGCAGACAGGATCAACATGCCAGCCCCGGCACCGCCCCACACTTTCTCATGTTAGAACCCGTGCCCTTGGCCTTCCGGGTCGATAAAGATCGATGTCAGTGAGCTCTTTGCCGAGCAGTAGACGGGATTCAGAAAGGAAAAGGAACCGCCCTTCGCCGTATGTGCAGTCCAGGTCGCCCCGTGCGGCAGCGAAGTGCAAGAAGCGTCCATTGCAAACTTGGCCGTTTGACGCAACCGACCGAGGTTTAATGCTGCGGCGCAGTCGGCAGTTCCTGCCGTTCGCTGCGACTGCGAAGCTTTGAAACTGGTGAACTTACACATTGCGGGACCAACCGGACCTCTGCATCCGCAGCGGATGCACATGCAGAAAGTTCAAGTTGATGAGGATGCCTGCACCAACTGTAATTTTGCAATGCAGCGAACTTCCTCATTCCGGTCGTTCGTTTGTGCTAATCTCGTCAGATTTCAAGCCGCCCGTTCGCTGCGGTCAGCATCAATAATCGACAAGCTGGACCAACCCAACTTTTCCCAAGCCGCTCAAACGCACGTCTTCTGCCCAGTGCGCCAGGCGTCCTCCTCCAAGGACGGGAAAAACCTACGTTGAATTCGGGCAAAGTTCATGGAGCGATACCGGGCTGGCAATGCCTTTCAACTTGCGCGTCCCGATGTGTGAAGAATTTCCTGGAGAAAACCGCGTTACGAATGCCTCTGTGGCAAGGTATACGACGCCGAATGCGCGGGTTTCCTCAAGACATCGGGCGGCCACATTCACCGCATCGCCGATAATGGTGAAATCCAGACGCTCACTCGCCCCAATATTGCCGTAGAGAACTTCGCCGAAATGCAAGCAGAGCCCGTGTTGCAGGGATTTCTCACCTCTTTTCCTATGCGCGGAATTCAGCATGCTGAGTCTCTGACTGATGGCGGCGATTGCTTCCTGCGGCCGCGGCTCAGGCGATCCGGCTATGTTAACAGGAAAGAAGGCTAGAACAGCGTCGCCGATAAATTTCAGTATATGGTCGCCATTCTCTTCAATCGGAGCGACAAGACAGTCGAAATAGCTGTTCAGCAGGCTGACCGTCTCCGCCGGTTTCAAGCGCGCGGAAAGGCTGCTGAAGTCATGAAGATCCGCAAACAGCACGACAGCCTCGACCAGTTGACCTTCGCCGAGGCGGATCTCGCCGCGCATGACCTGGCTGCCGGCGTGCCGGCCCAGGTAGGTCTGCAGTGCGGTGTCGAGATTTTCAACGGCAACAAACCGCTCCAGCAGCGCGGCCAGGAGATCTGCCAGCCGACGGAACCCAACCAGGCTGCATTCCGAAAATCCACCTGGTTGGCGCGTTGCAATCGACAGTGTGTTGATTATGCCGCCGCTGAAGCGCAACGGGATAATGAGATAGTCGGTGAAACCGTCAAGCCGAAGCTCTTCATAGAGATTGCAATGCGACGGCGGGGCGTTTTGGAGATCTGAAACATGTAACTCCGTACCCGCGGTATGAACGTGATGATCCGGAGAGGAGCGGTATCCCTGCCTGTTCTTAAGCCCATGCGGCCATTCGATAACGCGCACCCGACCGTCCTTGGCTAGCCACAGGTAAGTGCGTGCCCGAAAGTCCGGATGCAGCGGCTGCACGCTCACAAACAGGCGTTCTACCCGCAATGGCGCCGCTGACAGAATTTGCCCGAACTTTCGGATAGCTGCCTGGGCGTCCTCTGAACTGGCGCCGTGTTCGGCTAGGCACAGTGCTAGCTGGCCGGTGTCACACCCGTTATCATCAGGTGGTTTTGGTGTATGTCGGCAGTTCATGTCAGTCATGGTCCCATGTCAGGAAGCCCGTTAGCGCGTTCAGATAGTCTCCAGGGATCAAGCGAGCGGCCTATTCGCGATACACAGCGCGTATAGGATGAGTGAACTCACTGTGCAGCCCCCTCGGCCGGGGCTTGAAGGAATGGCCGGAAGATCGCAGCCCCGAGGCGCACACCTTGAGCCAGCGAAAGATCGAACCCCCGCGCACAGGGCAGTTGGGAGCGTTTCCAGGCATCGAGGTGATCGGGGCTGCAGAACAGCAGCATCGACTTGCACTGGGTGTCAGCCGCACAGGCCCCGACGTCCTTTACGCCAGTCCAGACCCGAGGATCGGGCTTGGAAGCATGGTCGAGCGTGAGACCATCGGCGAATACTCCCAAGCTGACACGAGCCCGGCAAGTTGGGCACAGACAGGTGACTTCGGCTGGTTCGCGGGCCATGGCCGAGGTGCCCAGTGCATCGACGGCACAGATCGCATAGACCTTCACCCCGCCCACGCGCACCAGGAAATCGGTTGGACGGGTTGAAAACGGATAAGCCAAGGCAATCTCTCCGCCGCGCACATGCACAAGATCGCGCCGTCCCAGATCGGCAAGCGATTCAGCGGAAAATTGGGAAATTGGAGGCGGAGCGCCATCAGCCAGAAACGCCTGCAGGATCGCTTGATGAGCTTGCCGCGTCGCAGGCGAAAGCCCGCCCCAACGCGCAGCCAGCCGGGCGTTGGTCATGAGTGCGGACAGCGCTTCCAAGACTTCTGGGTCCGAGAGGGTCGAAGTGTCCGGGAGATAGGTTTCAGCGGGCTTTGCCATCAATCTCACTTTCCTTTGGGTGAACTGCATGGGCCTGACCCCACTTCCGTTCCTGCAGTACTGACGGCGTGGTTCGAAGAGTAAGACAAGCATGTCATCGATTGCTGGCTGACTGCCTCTGGAGGTCGGATAGCATCGCAACTGCGGAGTTCGTTCCGGCGCGCACCGGTATTCTGCGATGGTGAAGCGGCGCTGCTAGAAAGCACACGCCACAACAGCCAGCCAACTGCCAAAACCAAGAAGAGAACGCCTCCAAGTTTGACAGCGGGGTCGGCCACCAGTGACAGGAACCCGCCAAGCGAAAATGCGCCGGTGGCCAGCAGGAGCCCGCCACAGCAGACGAGTTTGAGCGCGAGCAACGCAGCTAACGGGCCTGTTCTGCCATCATCCTTCATCATGGCTCCTTTTGATTGCTCAGAGATACTTGCCCCTGCGCTCCGTGACAGCGATGACACCCAAGGCGCCAATTCCGATCATTGCACCAAGCCATTTCCACCCCTGGCTTCCGAGGTCCACAACCCCATACCCGTGTGTCAGCACAACCAGCGCCATCGCCAGAAAGTATGGCCCGGTCCAGAAGCAATGACGCCGCCCGCCGCGGCGCGCGTTCCAGAGGCAGGCCGTCCCCATCCAGACGAGAGCCCCGGCCCAGACCCATGTCTTGACCGGATGCGCACTGCCGAACGCGGCAAACATTGCTACTGCGGGAGCCCCCCAGCCTAACAGCACGCCATGGCAGCTGGAGAGAAGATCCGTGGTGTGCCCGCGTCTCACGTCGTCACCCAGCACAGCAACTGAGTTTCGCCACATCCTTGTCGAAGGTCTGTGCCGCCAGTTTCAGCCCCTCGACCGTGGTCAGATAGGGAAAGAGCGTCTCGCCGAGCGCCTTGGTGGTCATGCCGAACTTGAGCGCCATTGCCAGCGTCTGGATCGTGTCGGAACCCTCGGGTGCTGCGATCTGACCACCCAGCAGACGGTCGGTCTTGGCATCCGCCACCAGCTTGATCACGCCGCGGGTATCGCGTGCTGCCGCGGCGCGCGGAACGTTGTCGAGCGTTATCACGCTGGTCTTGACCTCGTGCCCAGCCGCTTTTGCCTCGGCCTCCGAGAGACCGGCGCCAGCCACTTGCGGGTCGGTGAAAACCACCCAGGGCATCGCGGCATTGTCATAGCGCATTGGCTCCAGTCCCAGAGCGTTGTTGATCGCCACCTTGGCGCCATAGGCCGCCATGTAGACGAATTGGTCGCGGTCAGTGACATCGCCTGCCGCCCAGACGCCCTTCCGAGTGGTGGCCATGTCCGGGCCGACCTTGATCGACCCGCGCGCATCGGTTTCGATGCCCAGTTCTGCCAGTCCAAGTCCGTCGGCGTTGGCCACCCGGCCGGTGGTCACAACAAACCGTTCCGCCGTCAGTGCCTCGGTCTTGCCATCGCGTTCGATGGTCAGGGTGACACCGCCCGGGCCTTGCGCGACAGAGGTGTAAGCCAAGTTGGTTTCGACCGCGATGCCTTCCGCCTTCAGCGCCTCGGTCAGCGCCTCGACTACCTCCGGTTCGGCGCCGGGCAAAAGGCGTGAACGGGTGACAAGCGTGACCTTCACCCCGAGCCTTGACGCCAGCTGCGCCAGTTCGCAGCCGATATAGCCCCCACCCAGCACCATGATGCTGGCAGGACGCGCGGACAGGGTCAGAAGGCCAGTAGAGTCCAGCACGTCCACCTCAGCGAGGCCTTGGATTTCCGGCAGTTGAGGGCGGGACCCGGTGGCGATCAGGACGCGGGGAGCGGAAAGCAAACGGCTGCCCGCTTGAACCCCGCCCTCGACGATACGTGCGGCACCTTCTTCAATGTAAGTCACATTGTCATAGGCGGGCAGCAGATCGAGATACTTCTTCTGCCGCATTTCGACGACCAGATCGGTCGTGCCTTTCACCACCGCGCCCCAGTCGACTCCGTGGGTGCAGGACTCGACGCCTGGGAACCGTGCAGCCGATGTGCCGCCATGAACTGCTTCGGCGGCGCGGATCATCGCCTTCGACGGTACGCAACCGACGTTCACGCAGGTGCCGCCGATCGTACCGTGTCCTACAAGGGCCACTCGCTTGCCAGCCTCGGCCGCGGTGATCGAGGCGGAGAAACCTGCCGAGCCCGCACCCATCACGATCAGGTCAAATGCGTTGCCATCAGTACCTGCCGGACCGCAACAATCATGGGTTTCAACCTTTTGCTCCATCATCATCTTCCTCTGTTTCCTAATAGGGCCGTCACGTCCGTGTGGCCTCGGTTGTTTTTTGGCCATCGATCCGATGCCGGTGGTGTAGCTGGGATAGGCGAAGATCATCGCCTTTTTCTGGTTGGCGGTCAGTCCGGCGCCTATGATCTTAGCGAACAGGTTGATCTGATCCTCGGCTTCCGGTCCGACCAAGGTGATGCCACAACTCACCTTCATTCTAGCTGCGCCGTTCCGAAATCTACGGTTGGGAGAAGTCCTGACTGCTCCCTGTCTCGGGGCGCTTGGTCAGGAGGTAGACGATTGCACCGATTGCGATCAGCGGCGTGGTGATTAAAACCATCCAGGACACCGCGCCGAAAAAGTTGAAATAACAACAGCCCATCATTTGCGGTGCCATCGGCATCAGATCGTCTATAGGGGGCATCATCTCCTAGTTCCTTTGCGATTGGGTATTGCGAGCGTTCTTTCGCCACAGTGCGTAGATCGTCAGCAGGATGAAAATTCCGAGCGCGGGAAGCAGCACAAAATCTAGGTATCCGACGACGGCGGCAAGACCGACGGCGCTGAAGAGGACGACAAGAACAGGTGTGAAGCAGCAAAGCGCCGCGATGACCGTGCCGATGAGGCCGACCTTCAGGAGGCCATTCGAGGATTTTTCTTCAGTATTCATGTATCTTCCGTTTCCAAGCGTGCGGACAACCTGCCCGGCGAAGAGGCCGTTTTCCTGATGAAATGGACACGGCCACTGCCACGACGGCCTACGAAGTCTATCCGCTTTGCTGCCGGTTCACGTTTTCAGCAGAGTCGAGGCTGACATTCTTGTCATGCCGGCAGCATGTGTCTTCTGGCGCGCCGTCGGCATGTGTCGGGCGTCTCCGTTTGATCTCTCGAAAGACCAGCATGGCACCAACGGCAGCGATCACAGTTGCAATCCAACCGAGCCCAGACAGCCAGCCACTCAGCCCGCCCAGAATAGCGGTGAGGATAACACCACCGCCTCCGCAACAGATCACCATAACCGGAGCTGCAATAACGAAGGCCAGAAGACCTCCCATGTGACTGTCACTCATGGCCTTCGCCTTCCTTCGAGCCTCAGGAACCGCCGGGCTGAAGGACTTCAGCCGGGTAGCCATTGGCCAGAACGGCGTCGACGATCATGTCAGGGTTGGCCTCCTGATCATCATAATTGACTACGTAGATGCCTTCGCCCCAGGACTGACCCTCAATAAAGTCGACAATCTCGACGGAGGGTACGCCGCGCATGGCCGCCGCCACAGTAAAGGAACAGGAGGGACAAGTCAGTTCGCCGACTCCGACATTGATGCGCTGTTCGCCGGCACTGGCGGGAACCGCTGCGAGCATGCCCAGAGCTGAAAGAATAAGAAGGATGTTTTTCATGATGCGGGCCCTTCAGTAAGATAGGATGTAAGGGGTGAGGTAGGGAAAGATCATCGCAACGGCGACGATGGCGGTTGCAATCCAAAGAATGTATCGCATGAGTGTCCGGTTGATGGGGCGCGCGCAGGTTCCGTCGGCGCAGGCCTCGGCCGGTATTGGGCGGTAGGCCTTGTAAAAGCCGTAGCCAATGAAGGCTGCGCTCAGCGCAAAGGTAATCCACTTGTACTGATAGAGCGCGCCCAACTGAGCGATGAACACGCCAGTGACGCCGAAGCTGACCAGCACCAGTGGCAGAATGCAGCATGAAGTCATGGCCAACGCACCGAGTACCCCCAATGCGGTAGTCGCCCAAGCCTTTCGGTCGGCATCCGGTTTTTCCTCGAGTGCCGTTGCCCGGCCTGCGGATGTGGTTTCAGTCATGTTTCGAGTTGTCCTTGCCTCGTTGATGACTTCAACCTATGGTCTGTAGCCAGTACAGGCTCAAGGGGATCCAACGTGAAAACTCATCACAGAACAGTGAAGGTCATACGGCGCGGGGATTTGGCGCGAATGACGGGATGCAACTTGGAGACCATCCGGTACTACGAAAAAATCGGCGTCATGCCGGAACCACCCCGCACATCCAAGAACTACCGCGCCTATGATGAAAGCCATGTCGGGCGCTTGCGCTTCATCATGCGTGCGCGCGAATTGGGCTTCACGCTCGAAGAGATCCGCGATCTGCTCGCGCTCGTCGATGGTGGGGCACAAACCTGCGGCGAGGTGCAGGTTCTTGCGAATACTCATCTCGACTCTGTCCGCGCCAAGATTGCCGATCTCAAACGCATCGAGCACGTTCTGTCCTCCACAGTGGCGCAATGCACCGGTGACGATGTGCCGGAGTGCCCTGTGATCGACGCGCTTACAGAGGTAACCTAACCGATCGCCAATTGATGATGGTCGCACCCGTCACCCAAACGGGCAGTGGAACCGGAGCGATCGCAAGGATCAAAGTGACGACGGTGGCTGGCAGTGAAAACAAGTCCACAGGCAGTTCAGGCCGGAGCCGCGATCTTCCGCAGCTTCCTGCCGGGTTGATTGACCGCATCCGGCATTCGTTCTTACCAGGCAGCGCTTCGCGTCATTAGCCTCATTACATAAGGGTTATGAGGAAGTCGTTGATCTGAGCTTCATTCACAACAACGATCCATGATATCGCGATCAGTACTGTGCTGCCCGTCAACCACCACTTTAGGTGGGAAATTGAGCCCCTTCGGTACGAAACAGTCCATGCCGAAAGCAAGACTGCGGTTGAGATACCAAGGACGTAGTAGCTTGCGGCGGCGATTTTCCCAAATATTGCAAGCCAGCTTCCACCAAGTCCGAACAAAATCATCGTCATCGGCAAGACGCAGCACGCCGCAACACCAAGTGATGAGAGCGATCCAACATAGCTGGCCCAGATTGATTTTTTCATGAATTCACCTCACGCCAAAGGGCGACCATATCATGGGAACGCTTATGCACCCTGTAGCAACCACAGGATCAAGAAGAGATTCTTCACGTGATCGCGATTGAAGAAAGGTAAGGTTCCGGGGACAGCCGGACTTATCATCGGATCGTAGCCGCGATCAGACAGCAGCCCCCGGAACCTCACAACGGAGGGGCTCATTCAGGCCTTATTTTTGGCTGCCGTTCACGTTGTTGCGCTCGATCTGGCAACCTGTTGACTCCGTACTACTGTACGGAGTGTATCCGTGGAAAAACTTTGGTGAGCTATGGCACGGCGAATGACCATCAGCCGCGCTGCCGATGAGGCTGGCGTCGGCGTCGAGACCATCCGCTTTTACGAGCGCAAGGGATTGATCGAACAACCGCTTCGCCCAAGCGGCGGATATCGCGAATATGACCGCGAGACAGTGGAGCGCATCCGCTTCATCCAACAGGCGCAGGAGCTGGGCTTTACGCTGCGAGAGATTGGCGAACTGCTGGCGCTGAGGACGGACAGGAAGGCAGATTGCGCCGATGTGCGCAACCAGGCAATTGCCAAGCGCGATGAGGTCGAATGCAAGATTGCACGGCTTGAAGAGATACGGGCCGCTCTCGACGCCGTAATAGCAACATGTCCGGGCGGTGGGAGCCTCAATTCCTGCACGATTATGGAGGCGCTGAGCGACCATCGTGCAAAGGCCGCGGTTACCACTGAGTCTCCAGACTAATGGAATTCGGCTTGTTCAACCTCCTGGTGCTGCCTGCCGGGCTTGGCCTCTTCGGCTTCATCGAACCGTGTTCGATCGGATCGAGCCTGATCTTCATCAAGTATCTGGAAGGCAAATCCGGGGCGCAAAAACTCTTTGAAACGGTGCTTTTCGCCCTGACCCGGGCGCTGTTCATCGGCGGGCTCGGGGCAGCTGCGGTTCTGGTCGGCGCCGCCTTCGCAGGGTTTCAGCGTGGTGCATGGATCGTGCTTGGGTCCGCGTATGCGGCAATCGGCATCCTGTTTCTCGTCGGGCGTGCCGGGTTTCTGATGCGGACCATCGGACCCCGGCTACGCGGGTTGAACGGCGCGCGCGGCTCGGTCGGGCTCGGTCTGATCTTCGGCCTCAACATTCCTGCCTGCGCCGCGCCCTTACTTTTGGTGTTGCTTGGCTTCGCCGGCGCCGGCGGGGCGAGTGGGAATGCCGTTCTGGGGGGCTTCGTTTCGCTTGGCGTGTTCGGTCTGGCGCTGTCAATGCCACTCGTCGCGGCCGCCGCCTATGCGCCGGCGCGGCGGCTCCTTGACCGGCTGGCCGCGCTGACGGACAGAATGCCGTTCTGGGCGGGGGTGCTCCTTGTCGCCCTTGGCCTGTGGTCAATCTGGTTTGGCATCTTCGCAGCGCTACCCGAACCCGCCTGAATTGCTCATCTGCGTCTCTTGACACCGTATCATGGTACGGAGTGCAGAATGGCTTTTGAAGCGGTTCCCATAAGGGAGCCCGAGGAAATGGAGGCTGTCATGAAGTTACTCTCCAGATACGCGCGAACCGGCGTCGCCACGCTTTTCGCAGGGGCTATGGCCGCTGCGACTTACACCCCATTGCCAGCCCACGCCGAAGAGGAATTTCATTACAACGAGACCAATGTAGCTCCGGCAGTCTATTATGCGGCGCTGTCAAATCTAGCCAGTGCGGTGATGTTTTCCGGACTGGGCGAGGCGTTGGTGATTTCTCCCTACGAGCGCGACGAATGGCTGAGGCGTTCGGGTTTCGTCACGCGGCCAGCCATGCCCGACATGGCGGCGGTTGGGCCACTCTATGCCGGGGCCGAGCCGCGCTTCGCGGAGGCGCCGGATTTTTCTGCTCCTGCAACATTGGCCTGGGACCGCTCCACCTTTAACCGGACGCTGGACCCCGCTGCGCAAGCCTGGGCAATGATCAAGATCACCAGTCCCGAATTTCACCTGCAATTTCACGACATGCCTGAAAACAAGCTGGCTGGGCTGATGATGATCCCGCAGGCCCGCGCGCAGGCGCAGACGCTGGAGGCGCGGTTGACGAACGGCGAGGGGCTATTCGCGCTGCGCTCGCCCGATGGCGCCTTTGGCAAGGCACTGCCGCGTGATCAGGTCGCAGTGCTTTGGGCGGCATCCAACATGGTGCTGGCTGGGATCAGCGGTCGCGGCGACTACTGGCATGCCGCCTACCGGGATCTGACGGACCCGGACATTTATCGTGATCTTTTGGAGGAGGCCCTTGCAGCCGTCAGGACGATGCCGCCCGAGACCCCGGGCGACCGTGGCCTGGCTATCGCAGCATTGGCGCGCTTCACCGTTGCCACCGATGACGACACACAGCGCAGCGAGGCTTTGGCACTTGCACGCGAACAGGCCGAAAGCCTGACCGGCGATCCCGGCACGGGCATAGAGGAGCTGGCGCTCGCCGTCTATGGGTTGACCGAGGCGGGACGGCTTCTGACTGAACCGGCTTTCGCGGAGGCCGCGCGGGGGATCTTCAACGACCGTCTGCTGCCGCTCTGGGACGACGCGGCAGGGCTGTTCCGGCAGGGCGAGGGGGCGCAATCCTATAGTCCGCGCTCAGCCGGGGCAGTGGTGGCCGCTCTGAGTGCGATGCGCTGGCATGGGGAAACTGCCGAAGCCGGCCGGGCAGCGGCGCTGTATCCGCGCTTTTTCGAAACGGTGATTATCCGCTCCGGCCTTATGCAGGCCAGCCCGCTGCCGCTTGTGGCCGCGCCCTACCTGGAAGGCGTGCCGCCCGAACATTTCGCCCACCCTGCCTTGCCAGGGGCGGATACTTTGGCGCCGGTCTTTGCCTCGGAAGTATTATTCGAGGATGGCACATGGCGGGTCAGCGACCCCGCCTTCCGAACCGGCGACGCGCTATTTCTGGCCAACATGCTGGCGCTCCGGAGCGAGGGCGGGCGGAGCGATCTGTTCCTCTCCGACGACCTGCTGGCCACCTTGAGGAGGTAACGCCATGACCACCGCAACCTCGGACCCCAGCACGCTGCAACTTAAGATCGGCGGCATGAGTTGTTCGTTCTGCGCCAATTCCATCTCCTCGGCGCTCAAACGGGACAGAGGCGTCAGAGAGGCGCATGTATCGCTCGCGCATGAAGAGGTACTGATCCGCTTCGCGCCAGACCAGACCGATGAGACCCGAATCAAGCGCACGCTGACCGATCTGGGCTTCACCATTCGCGATCCCCGTAAAGTGAGCGCTTACGAGGAACAAAAACGCGCGATCCGCGAGGAAGCGACGGACTTGGCCATGGCGGCCGCGGCCGCGCTTGTCCTGTTCGCGGCCATGGCTGCCATGTGGCTGGGTTGGTGGCAAATGCGTGACTGGCATGTCTGGATCGCCTGGGCGATTGCTACCTTTGTCTTCCTCTGGAACGGGCGGCGCATCACCCGCATGGCCTGGGGCGCGGCGAAACGCGGGATTACGAACCAGCATGTGCTTCTTTCGGTGGGGGCCATCGGCGCCTATATCGGGGGACTTCTTGGCGCGCCGATGCCGTGGTTCGACTGGTACGGATTCGTCGGCTTTCCCGCGGTCGATTTCTTCGGCGTCGTGGTTTTTCTGACTGCATATCACCTGCTGTCGGGCTGGGTATCACTGATCGTTCGTACAAAGGCATCGGAAAGCGTGCGGCGGCTTCTATCCATGCAGCCGCCAGTGGCGAACGTGATCCGGGACGGCACCGAACGGGAAGTTTCCATCGAAGAAGTTATTGTCGGCGATCATGTGCGGGTGCGACCCGGCGAGCGCGTGCCCGTCGACGGGCGGGTTTTGTCGGGCGAAAGTGCGGTGGACGAGGCAATTGTCACCGGAGAATCGGTGCCCGTGGAAAAGGTGCGGGGGGCGGAGGTGATTGGCGGCTCGATCAACCAGACCGGTGCGCTTGTGGTCGAGGCCACTCGCATCGGCGAGGATAGTTTCCTGCATCAGGTCGCCCGTCACGTAGAGGAAGCCAAGGCCATGAAGCCCGGTATCGTGGTGCTAGTGGACAGGGTGCTGAAGCGCTACGTGCCTGCCGTGCTGGCCATTTCCCTTGCAGCGCTTATGTTTTGGGGGCTTGCGCCCGACAGCTGGAGCCGTGAGCCGCATTGGGTACGTGCCATCTATGCCGCAGTCACTGTTCTGGTCATGGGTTACCCATGCGCGCTCGGTATGGCGACGCCGCTGGCATTGATCCGGGGCGGCGGCATTGCCGCCACACGGGGTATCCTGATCCGCTCGGGCGAAGCTTTCCAGATCCTCAAGGACATCACGCATGTGGTATTCGACAAGACCGGCACGCTGACCGAAGGCAAACCGCGGCTGGTCGAGGTCATTTCCCTTAACGGGTTTGAACGGGGCCGGGTTCTGGCCCTTGCCGCCGCCGCCGAGGAACAGTCGGAACATCCACTGGCAAAAGCGATTGTTACCAGCGCGCAGGAAGAAGGCGTGACCTGGACGCAAGCAAAGGATTTTCATTCGGTGACGGGCGGCGGTGTATTCGCCCGTGTCGGGGAGCTATCGGTTCTGGTCGGCACAGCGCGGCATCTGCGCGGCCGGGGCGTTGATACCAAAACCGCCGAAGCAGTGCTGCTTGAGCAGGAAGCCCGCGCACATACCGCCGTACTGCTGGCAGTAAACGGCGAGCCCGCCGCCGTGCTGGCGCTTGCCGACACGTTGAAACAGGATGCGGCAGTGGCCATCGCGGCCTTGCATCAACAAGGCATACGGACCCTGCTGGTAACCGGGGACAACCGGCGGACGGCAAAAGCCATCGCGGAGCAAGCGGAAATAGCCGAGGTGCGCGCGGAGGTTCTTCCCCAGGACAAGGCCGGGTTCGTGCGCGAACTGCAAGCAAATGGCGCACGCATCGCCATGGTGGGAGACGGCATCAACGACGCTCCGGCGCTGACCCAGGCCGATGTCGGCATCGCTATTGGCGCGGGCACCGACATTGCAATCGAATCCTCCGACGTGGTGCTCACCGGCGGACGCGTCGGCGCCGTGGGCGAGGCGGTGCGCATTGGTGCCATCAGCTACCGCAAAACTGTGCAGAACCTTTGGCTTGCCTTCTTCTTCAACGGGCTAGGTGTGCCTCTGGCGACAACCGGGCTGGTGCATCCCTCCTGGGCGATGATCGCTATGGCGCTGTCGGTCTCGGCGGTGCTTGCCAATTCCTTCGGAGGGCGGCTCTTTGACAAACCGCCCGCGCCGCTTCAATCCTCATCAAGAAAGGCCAGTACCATGCAGAAAACCGCCACGCTTTCCGTGCCGAGTATCCATTGCCAAGTCTGCGTCGATACTATCGCTGCCGGGTTAAGCCTGACCCCCGGCATAGCTGAGGTCAGTGGCGACCCGCTGGCCAAGACGGTGCGCATTTCCTACGACCCTGGGCAAGTAACACCCGACATGCTGCCCGATGCCATCCGCCGTCTGGGGCACAAAGTGGACGGAAGTGTCAGCCTATGATCGACGTTGAATCCCTGTTGCAGAATATCGGCGACCTGACACCGGCCAGCGTTGCGCTCGTCGCCCTGGCTGGACTGATCATCGGAGTCGCACCCAGTTCGTTCCCCCTGCTTGCGGTGGCCGGCGGATTGGGCACCCGCGATGGGACCGCCGCAAACGGCGTTTCCCGTCTGCGCGGGTTCTGCCTGGCGGCGGGATTCGGGCTCGGGATTACTACGGTCGATGCGGTACTGGGGGCTCTGTTCGGCTATGCCGGGTTTGCGGTGCTGCGGGTTCTCAATAGTGCCATGGCCTGGGTCTATGGCTTGCTCACGGTCATTTTGGTTCTGACCGCTCTGACGCTATGGCGCGTGGTCCATTTGAAAATACCTGTCCTGCGCCCTTCCGCGCGTACCGCGCAAAGTTTCGTCGGGGCGTTTGCCTTGGGGCTGCCATTCGGACTGTCCACATGTCCTGCTTGCACTCCCCTGCTTCTGCCCGTGGTCGTGGCGGCCACCTCCTCGGCAGATCCCGTCAAGGGCGCGGTGCTGATGGGAAGCTTCGGTTTGGCCCGGAGTATTCCGCTCGTTGCCGCTGGAATCGCGGCATCCAGCCTGGCGCATTGGCCCGGTGCCAGCCCGGTCATGCGCTGGACCGAACGGATTGGGGGAGGGCTGCTGATAGCCGCGGCCGCTTGGTTTGCTTGGCAAACAGCTATCTATGCTGGATGGGTTGGTTAGGGCTGACGCTGACCGGACATAGCAACTTTCGCGCCACGATTATTTCGATTTGCGCATCACAGATTATTAGGCACTTCAACCGGTGCGGCCGAAAGTGAATATAGAGACAGAAGCCGAGTAGTGCTGATGAATGTTCTGCAAGAGCCTGTTCTGGCGCGGAACACCGCTGCTGATTTTGCCGCACGCCAGTGTGAATCGACATTCCAGAATTTTTGTCCTATCTCGATAACCATGCGAAAGTTCGTGCATATGCTTGCCATCATGTTTCTCGCCCTGTTTGCGGTGGGCAGTGTTGTGCATGCGGTTAGCGCGAATTCAATGGCACTGGATATGGCTGCGGCAGCGGGGGACACAGATGTCATGCCCGATTGCCAAGGATGCAAGGCTGACGAAGCAGGCACCAGCAACTCCGGCTCTTGTGACATCGACTGCACAACGCCAGGCATTGCGGCGCTTGATGCCGCTCCCGGGCCGCTAAATGCAGTGTTTCCCTGGCGCCAAAATCGCATGCCCGGTATGGCCCTGCCATCTGGTCTACGCGGGGTGCCGGACCCATTTCCTCCAAGATCTCTCATCTGAGGTGACGTAGCGATCGCGCTTTCGCGCTATCGCAGACGCGCACCGTTCAAGCCGGTCGCACCTTCTGGGCGCCGGTGCCGCATTTTGGCCAAGCTACACAGGCTTGGTTGTTCCAGACGGTGATCAGATGAGATTGAAACATGAAACCACTCCCTCGATCCGCGCTGTCGCGACGGTCTTTCCTTGCCGCGAGTGCTGCTGCCGGTGCCGCGCTCCCCTTCCAGGGCGCTCTGGCTGATACCTCCCGCACTTATGTATTGCGCGCTGCCCCGGACCGCGCACGCCTCGTCTCCAAGCCTTGGGGCGAGACCGATATTTGGTGCTATGGCGGCACTGTACCCGGCCCGGAAATCCGCGTCCGGCAAGGGGACCGCCTGCGCATCGAGGTCGAGAACGCGCTTGACGAGGAAACCACCGTTCATTGGCACGGGATGCGTTTGCCCAACGCCATGGACGGCGTTCCGCATTTGACGCAACAGCCGATCGCGCCGGGCGGAAGGTTTACCTATGAATTCGATGCAGTGGATGCCGGAACCTTCTGGTACCACCCGCATCAGCGCAGTTTCGAGCAGGTGGGCCGGGGTCTTTACGGAGCCCTGATCATCGAGGAGGCGGAGCCGCCAAGGGTCGACCGCGACCTAGTATGGGTTCTGGACGACTGGCGGCTGACCGCAGAGGTCGAGATCGCCGGCGGCTTCGGCGGGTTTCACGACAAAAGCCATGCCGGGCGGCTCGGCAATACCGTCACAATCAACGGCCGGGTTCCCGATCAGGTTGCGGTGCGCAGCGGTGAGCGCATCCGCTTGCGCCTGATCAACGCGGCCAATGCCCGGATTTTCGCGCTGGATTTCGGGGGGCTTGCGCCGCAGGTGATCGCGCTCGATGGCCAGCCGGTCACGCCGCATGAGCCCGGCGGCCGCGGCTGGGTTCTGATCGGTCCGGCGATGCGGGTGGATCTGATCCTCGACATGACCGGCGCGCCGGGTGAGCGGGTAACGGTTTCTGACCGGTTTTATGTCGAAAACAATTTTCAACTGATCGATCTGGCCTATGCCGATGCACCGCTCCGCGACGCCTCACCGGATTGGCCGGTGCAGCTTCCCCCCAATCCGCTTCCCGAACCCGACCTGAACAGCGCCCGCCGCCACGAAGTGACCTTCACCGGCGGCATGATGGGCGGGATGGTCGAGCGGCAGATGGGGCTTTCCGGCGAGGGCCGCATGGCGGGCAACGACATGATGGGGATGATGCATGGCGAGGACATCTGGTTCGTCAATGGAATCGCCGCCAAGGGCCACATCCTCGACCCGCTGCTGGTGCTGGAGCGGGACCGGAGCCACGTCATCGCGATGACCAACGCCACGGCATTCCACCACCCGATCCACCTGCACGGCCATTCCTTCCGGGTGCTGAGCCGGAACGGGCAGCCCACCCTCCATCGCGAATGGCAGGACACGGTGCTGATGGCCCCGCGCGAGCGGGTCGAGATCGCCTTCGTCGCCGACAATCCCGGCGACTGGATGTTCCACTGCCACATCCTCGAACACCAGGCGGGCGGGATGATGGGGGTGATCCGTGTTGCATAAGGAGACGGGAATGGAACGATCTGGCGCCTTGAAAAAACCGCCCGAAGCGACTGGCGGCGGGGACTCGGGGACCCTCTGCCGGCGGATGTTCCTCGCCATGACAGGCGGCACTTTCATTGCCGCGCTTCTTCCAGGGCGCAGTGCGCAGGCCACTGGTTATGCGGCTTCGGCGGTCACTTTCAGCGGCCAATCGGTGGTCGTGGCAGGGGATGGCGTCCGATCTGTTGATGTTTCAACGGGCACAGCCTCCGGTCTGACGGCAACCGACAGGCCAATTCGAGCGCTTGCCAATCACCCCGATCATCCAGACCGGCTCTTTGCGGCACCGGCGGGTGGAGGCATCGCACGGTCGGATGACGGAGGGCGCGTATGGCGTTCATCAATCAATGGGTTGCCGGATGCACAGGTCACTGCACTCGCCGTCGCTGCGGCAGCGCCCGGCACGGTCTACGCTGCGGTTGCGGGCGATGGACTGTGGCGCAGCGAAGACGCGGGCAGGACCTGGAGCTTTGTCATGGACCGCCCCTGGATCGAAGAGGCCGAACGGGACGTGCTGGCGCTAACTTCCGTCAATCTTGCCTCCGGCATGGGCGGGATCTGGCTCTATGCGGGGACCAGAAGGGGCCTGACCCGCGTGCCGGACTGTTTCTGCCGCTGGCAGGATGTGGTGGCGGGCGATGCGATGGATGCACTTGCCGCCGGGACCGCACCGCCACCGGAGGCCCCGCTGCCCGAGGGCGAGCCGGTTCTGGCACTTGCCTCGGCTCATGCCGCTCCGGAACGGCTTTACGCGGCTCTGCCTTCCGGACTCTGGGCCTCCGCAGACAGCGGCGTGACGTGGGAACGCAGGTCGAGCCTTCACGCGCGGGCTCTTGCCGTCGACCCCGCGGACCCGAGCCATATCGTCGCCGCGACCGATGCCGAACTGAAACACAGCCGCGACGGGGGCGCCAATTGGACGACCCTCGCGGCCCTTTGAGAACAGGAAAGCTGGTAATGAAAAAGATACTTGCATTGACCTTGGGTGTAGCTGCCGCCGCCTACCTCGTCACAGATCGCGACGCGCCGTCACCATTGATGGCATCCGCTGCCGCCCAAGAGGCTAAACCCGTCACTATCTGGCGCGCGCCCGGCTGCGGCTGCTGCGATGCCTATGCCGAATACCTTCGGAACAACGGTTTCGAGGTTAATGTGATCGATGACCGGAATTTCGATGACCGCTCCGTCGAGGCTGGGGTGCCCGAGCGCGGGGTCGGGTGCCACCTTGCCATGATCGGCGGCTATGCCGTGAGCGGGTTGGTGCCTTCCGAGGTCATCGAACGCCTGCTGAAAGAGCGCCCGGAGATCACCGGCATCACCTTGCCGGGCATGCCCGCAAACGCTCCCGGCATGGCGTCGGAGAAGACTGGCACGCTGCGTATCTACTCCTTCGGACCTGAGGGCGTGGCGGTCTATTCCGATGAGTGATGCCGGGGAAATTCTGACAGAAATGATTGGCACCGCAGCGGCCATCCTGGTGATGACGCTCGTGCCACTGGCGGGGATAGCCGCGTTTGTCGCAGGCATCGTGTTCCTCTGCAGATATTTCAGGAGGTCGAAATGAACGGACAAGTTGGCGGGCCCTGCACCGGTTCCATAGGCGATTGCATGGTTCAAATGATGGGCGGACCGATGATGGGAATGATGCTGGGAGGCGGGCTGGTCGTGCTTCTCCTGATCGCGGTCCTGGTGCTCGCCGCGCTCGCACTTATCAAGTACCTGCGAGCGCCGTCATGAGGATGCCTTTGCTTGCATTCGCGGGTGTGGCGATCTCTGGCTTGACCTTTGCCGTTGGGGCCGGTGCCAAGCAGGCCGAACCGGCGCCGGTCACCTTTCTTGGCGAGGTTATCGCACCGGAGCAGATCGCGCGCGGCAAAGCACTTTATGCCGAAACCTGCGCGTCCTGTCATGGCGCCGATCTTGAGGGTGCGCCGGACTGGCGCCGTCGCAATGCCGACGGCCGCATGCCTGCGCCGCCGCATGACGAGACCGGCCACACCTGGCACCATTCGGATCGGGACCTATTCAATATTACCCGGCTTGGTGTCGGCGGAGTTGTCCCGGGCTACGAAAGCGACATGCCCGCCTATCAAGGTGTTCTGAGCGACAGAGAGATTATCGAGATCCTCTCCTTCATCAAGAGTACATGGCCCGAACGCCAGCGTGCTGCACAGGCCCGGATCAGCGAGAGCAAAGAGGATGGGTCATGAATTCAGATACAAAACGCCGGACACGGCGCTATTCCCTGATAATGCTGCTGCCGCTGGTCATGTTTGCCGGGTTTGGCGCATTTTTCTCTTGGGGGCTCTTCAACAACGACGACCGGCTTCCCTCGGCTCTTATCGGGCGGCCAGTGCCGGAATTCACGCTACCGCCCATCGAAGGCCGGGAGGACGGGTTCTCCTCGGCCGACCTGACGGGGCACGTTTCCCTTGTCAATGTCTGGGCGTCCTGGTGCGTGCCCTGCCGGGCCGAAAACCCGCTGATGGTGGAACTCGCCGGAACGGGCGAAGTGCCGATCTACGGTATCAACTATAAGGACGCAGCCGCCGAGGCACAGGCGTTTCTGGACGAGCTGGGCAATCCGTTCACCCGCATTGGCGCGGATCGAGATGGTCGCGTGGCAATCGACTGGGGCGTCTACGGCGTGCCTGAAACCTATGTGATCGATGCCGAAGGCCGGATCGCACACAAGCACGTCGGGCCGTTTAACCGGCAAATCCTGGAGACGGAAATCCTGCCGCTGGTGCGCAGGTTGCAAGAGGAGGCCGCGCAATGAAACGGCGACTTTTTCTGACGGGAGCGATGGCGCTGGCATCCGGGCCCGCCTTTGCACGGCCTTTGATACAGCTCCATGACAATCCGCGTCCGATGCTATCGCCGCCTTTCGTGGATGGCGAAGGTAGTGACCTCACGCTCGATGATTTCCACGGCAAGGTTGTGCTGCTGAATATCTGGGCAACTTGGTGCGTGCCCTGCCGCGAGGAAATGCCAACGCTTGACACGCTCCAGGCGCGACTTGGAAGCGACGATTTCCAGGTTCTGCCGCTCTCAATCGACCGCGCTGGATTACCGGTGATCCGCCGGTTCTATGAAGAGATCGGGGTTCAACATCTCGGAATGTACCTGGCTGAAGATATCCGCGTCATGATGGCTTTTGCGGCCTATGGGCTGCCGACGACGATCCTGATTGACCGCCAGGGCCGCGAACTCGGCCGATTGGTTGGTCCTGCTGAATGGGACAGCCCTGAGGCGATCGCGCAATTCCAATCCATTATCGCGAGAGGGAGAAACTGACCGATGCCTGACACACCTGACCTGACAAACCCGACCCGGTCTCCAGGCTTTCGGCTGCCGCTTGGCCGAAGGGGTCTGGTGATTGCCGCCATGGCTGTCATCGGCGCCGGCATGGCGCTGAACTGGGGATGGCTAACTGCAATCGGAGCGCCCCCCCTGATCCTCAGCCTCGCTCCCTGCGCTGTGATGTGCGCCACCGGATACTGCGTCATGTGCAAAAGCAAGGGCTGTGATGCCAAGAAAACGCCGAAAAGCGCGCCCGTCGATACGAGTGACTGAATTTCAACCAAGGAAAGGAACTGAAGATGAAAACCGCATCCAAACTCGGTCTTTCGGCCGCACTCGCTATGGCCCTGACCTCTCCGATCGCATTCGCACAAAACGACGAGTCACAGGGACAAATGATGCAAGGAAATGGCATGATGATGGGCGAGGGCAACATGTCCGGCATGATGGGCATGATGCAGCAGATGGGACCTATGATGGAGGCTTGCACCGAGATGATGCAGGCCATGACAGACCACATGGGGCAGCACGACCACTCGACGGACAAGGGCTGAATGAAATGGACCGGGGGAAGGGACCCCCCCCCGGTCTTGCAGCAGATACGAAAGGAAATGGCATGACTGGAATTAGAGCGCGCATTCTCGGCGCCGTCACGGCTTTGCTGACCGGCGTGGGTCCGGCCGCCGCGCAGCAATCGACACCGTTCAGCGACATGCAGCAGGATGCGATCCACGCTCTGATCCTGGACACGATCAGAGAAAACCCCGAGGTCATCATCGACTCGATTATGGCTTACCAGGACCAGGTTGCGGCCGAGACTGAGAAAAGGCGGCGCGCGGCGATTGCGGATCTTAGAAGTGAATTGCAGTCCGATCAGAATGCCGCAAGCCTCGGCAACCCCGATGGCGGCACCGTCATTGTCGAGTTCTTTGACTACAACTGCCCGTATTGCCGGCGGGCTGCGCCGGAGGTGAATGCCCTTATTGACGAGGATCCCGATTTGCGGGTTGTCATGCGAGAGTTTCCGATCCTCGGGCCGGATTCCGAGACCGCCGCCCGTGCGTCTCTCGCAGCGCGGGCTCAGGGAAAATACGCTGAGTTTCATGATGCTCTGATGGCACAACCTCGGGCCAACGCAGCCACGATCCGCCGTACCGCAAATGAGGTAGGATTAGATTTCGAACGGCTTCAAGCCGATATGCACGCCCCCGAAGTCGATGAACATATCGCCCGGTCGCGCGAACTTGCGCAGCAGCTCGGAATTTCCGGCACGCCAACCTTCATTATCGGCGGCAACATTGTGCCCGGGCTTGCGAAACAAGACCAGCTCGCAGCCATGATCGCCGAAGCGCGGGACCTATCTGGAGAACCTTAAGATGCAGAGAACGAGCCTTTACAAGGTCCGGCTAGCCATCTGGGGCTTTGCTGCCGTGGCTGTGCTCACGTTCGCAGGAGCTTTTTTCTGGCGAATGTTACATCCGCCTGAACTGCCCGCCCCTGTTGTCACTGGTGAGGCCGCGATCCGCAATGCCTATTCCCTGACCGATCACACCGGGCAGGCCGTGACGGCGGAAAGCTATGCCGGGCGCTGGCAGCTTGTCTTCTTCGGCTTCACCTACTGCCCCGACATCTGCCCGACGACGCTGGCTTATCTGGCTAGTGTTATGGACACTCTCGGTCCGCAGGCCGAGCGCGTGGTGCCGATCTTCATTACTGTCGATCCAGCGCGAGACACGGCAGAGGTGATGGCTGAATATGTCTCCGCCTTCCATCCGCGAATGGTCGGACTGACCGGCACCGAAGCACAGGTGGCCGAGGCGGCCGGCAATTTTCGCGTCTGGTATGAGCGGTCCGAAGACGAGGCCGCGCCCGACGGCTATCTCATGGCCCATCCCGGCCACATCTACCTGATGCGCCCCGATGGACGTTTCGAGGATGTATTCATTGAGAGCGACCAGTCGGCCGGGGACCTGGCGGAACACATCTCAAGCCTGATTGAAAACGAGGAACGATCTGGATGAAACATTTCTTAGGTGCGGCATTCATTGCCGCTCTGCCAACGTTGTCCATAGCTGAGGTGACAGTCACCTCCCCGTGGGCGCGCGCAACGATCATCGCGAACCGTCCCGGCGCCGGCTACCTGAGCCTGACCAGCGATACGGGCGACCGCCTGCTGTCGGTGTCTAGCCCGGTTGCGGGCATGGTGATGATCCACGCGGTCGAAACAGACGGAAACGGTGTCTCTCGCATGGTGCATCTCGACGCGCTCGACCTGCCCGAGGGCGAAACCGTGACGCTTGCGCCCGGTGACATGCATCTGATGCTGATGCAGCTCACACAGAAGCTCGAAGAGGGCACGAGCTTTCCGCTGACCCTGACTTTCGAAACCGCGGGTGAGATCGCGGTCGAGGTGAGGGTTCTGGGCATTGTCGCCACCGGTCCGGAGAGCGCGGAATGAAACGCATGGTTGTTGCCCTCGCGCTGCTAGCTGGGACTGCCATGGAGGCCTCCGCCCATCACCCCGGCGAGAGGATCGACGAGGTGATGGCCGAGCGGGAGCCGGCATTCGAACCGACCGACCTGAGCCGGACACCGCAATTGGCGCTGACAGATGCCAGCGGCTCGGTTGTCCAGATACACGATATGAAAGACAAGATCGTGGTACTCAGCTTCATCCCAAGGACCTGTGGCGCCCCCTGTGCGGCGCAGCAGGCCCTCCTGAGAGAAGTTCAGGAGTCGGTGAATGTCACGCCAATGCGCGAGATGGTTGTCTTTCTGACTGCTGGCACCGCACCTGATCCGGGCTGGGACGACGCGAACTGGAGCCGTGTCGCCGTGGAAAACGGAACGGCACCCGCCGCCGCCTCATTCTCTGCCCTGTCTGAGCGTGAAAGCGAGGCGCCCATGGTCCACATCATCGCATGGGGCGGGCGTCATGCGGGCATTTTCCATGGAGTGGAGTTCGGCCGGGTCAACCTTGTTCTCTATATCAATGAGTTGACCCGCGCGCCCTTGCCAGAGCCGGGACTTCTGGATCGTGTCCTTGGAATTTTCAACTGAAATTGGAGATAGCGCATGGCTGATCTTTCACTTCTGGGGATGATCGCGGCCCTTCTGGCCGGAGCGATCTCCTTCGTATCGCCCTGTGTGCTGCCATTGGTGCCGGGCTATGTCTCCTATATTGCAGGGCGGACCACTTCTGGCGATGCCGAGGCCGGCCGGGCTCAGACCCTTTGGCTCAGCCTCTGCTTCGTGCTCGGGTTCTCAACGATTTTCATGGCACTCGGGGCTTCGGCAACGGCCCTGGGTCAGGCACTGTTACGGTGGCGGTATGAACTCAACCTCATCGGCGGCGGCATCGTGATCCTGTTCGGGTTGTTCATGATCGGCGCGGCGCGGATCGGCGCCATGGAGCGGGATCTTCGGTTCCAAATTGACATCCCCGGCGGCAGGCCGACCGCGTCCTATGTTCTGGGGCTCGCGTTCGGTTTCGGCTGGACTCCTTGCATCGGCCCTATTCTCGGCGCGATCCTCACTGCCAGCGCGGCGAGCGCAACGGTTGGGCAAGGTGTCACCCTGCTGGCAGTTTATTCGGCCGGCCTCGGCGTGCCGTTCCTGATTGTTGCCGGGTTCACCGATCGGCTTGTTGGCCGTTTGCGAGGTGCCAGACGGTTCGGGCGCCGCCTGCATCAGGCCGCCGGTGCGGTGATGGTTGTGATGGGACTGGCGATGATGACCGGGCAGCTCACCGCGCTGTCCTACTGGCTGCTCGGTGTCTTTCCGGTCCTCGGGCGGATCGGGTAACTGCCAAATGCTTGTCAAACGCTGATAATTGATCCGGGGATCAAACCTGTCTGTTCCACCGCCACGAGTACAAGACCGGCATCACAGGTGCATTCTATTTGCACGAGCCGACAGTCAGCCAACCAGTCAATCCTCGCGGTTGGATCCAGCGCATGAACGTTCCGGGCGAGTTGGCCGTAGTCCGTCTCGCCCGTATAGAATGGGACATCAATGATCAGCTTTCGGTTCATTGCCAAACACAATGCGATGTTCCGGCGCTGGAGGGTCAAGACTTATCCGGTACGGCACAAGAGCTGCGCCACGTCCATAACGAAGATCTGCGTGTCAATCGGCATGATACCGGGACGTGGCATATGCATTCAAAAATGGCCCTGAATCAATACTGATACAAGACCAGCGGCATTCTCCAGGCTGATGGCTACAAGGGGTATGCCAAGCTCTATGCCGCGGACCTGGACGGCAAGAGCCAGTTCCGGGAGGCCGCGTGCTGGGCGCATCTTCGCCGCGACTTTCACGATGTCTGGACCGCGACGAAATCCGCAATCGCGCGCGAGGCGCTCGACCGTATCGGCAAGCTCTACGACATCGAACGAGAAATCAGCGGCAAGCCTGCCGAACTGCGGCTGGCCGTGCGCCAAAAGGAAAGCAAGCCCAAGGTTGATGCGTTCCGGGACTGGGCCGAAAGGCAGCTCACCCGTATTCCCGGTAAGAGTGATCTGGCCAAGGCGTTCCGCTACGGGCTGAGCCGTTGGGCTTCATTCACGCTGTTTCTGGAGGACGGGCGCGTGGCCATCGACAACAATCCCGCCGAGCGCGCGCTGCGGCCCATTGGCGTTGGCAGGCGGAACTGGCTATTCGCGGGTTCGGATACCGGCGGTGAAACGCTCGCCCGCGCCATGACCGTCATCGAGACGGCAAAGATGAACGGCCTCGATCCGCAGGCCTACCTCGCAGATGTCTTGGACCGTATCCACGATCACATGGTCAACCGGCTGGCCGAATTGCTCCCTTGGAACTGGAAGCCGGCAGATCAGAGCCGCAGCGAGGCTGCGTGATGGCAGCGACGACCTACGTCTGCTCCATCGCCCATGTCGCCAGCCTGCTGGGCGAGGATCCTGGACTTCTCGAGGCCATCGTCAGCAACGACGACAACCTCTCCTACGGCAACATCGTCAGCGTCCACATCGGACGGGACGACTACATTACGGCGCTGACCGACGAGGGCATCGACGAATTGCGCGACATGCTGGCATCAGCACGAGTGTCCGTTGAGGCTTGGCACAGCTTCCTCGAAGACTTCGTCGCTGAGCCCGGCATCATCGCCCGCGTCAACAATCAACCGCTGCGGTAAAAATCGGGCGCTTACGATACATCTACGACGTCCCCCATATCAGAACACTTTAACGAGCCGTGCCCTGAACAGGTCGATGTTCACCCTGCTATCGAAGCCGTCGCGTGGCGCGATGGGGCAAAGCCGAACATATGAGCAGCTTGGGTCAATGGCAGGTTTGTCTGCGCGACCTGTGAGTTCGACTTCTGATCCTCGCTGCGGTCTGCATGAATGACCGTTCCTACCGCTGCACAGCGGCGCCAAATTTCTCGCGCACGCGGCATTTCTGAAGCTGCGAGCACACGCAGCGAAAAATACCAAGGAACAGGTTGGGCTCACCGCCGTCATGCGGCGGCGCGGCACCAGGGGCAGCTGCCAATAGCACCGCACGTGGCGAGCTGCTCCAACGCAGGCAGCCCGAAGCGGTCCCATGCCTAGTGACCACTCAGGCGGGCTAGCACGTGCAGGTCGGGCGGAGAGTCGCCATTCGCTGCACGTGCGGAATGACTAACCTCACAACCTAAAAGCTGACATTGAGAAGCCAATCTAGGAATCGCTTCAGGCACCAGACAATCAGCCGCTAAGAAGCCGCCTTATTAGTCAAAATCTGGCCCGGCGGCGATGGTATCTTGCTGTCCGACGTTCAGGCTGGCCAAATAACACATCGGGGATGGGCCTGCTTTCAGAGATATGCTCGAGCAGTTTGAGTTTCGGGTACTCAAATCCATATACCCAATCGTTCGTAACCGCCCGATTTGAACCGCCTGCTCGTGTGTCCTGGAGATTGGTAAGAAACGTCCATAAAGACGTCTTTAATGACGTCTCCTACAGGGAGGGAGGCAGCTGTGCGGGGCGAAATTCTTGGCTTGGAGCGTCGGCGCCGCTGGAGTGACGACGAGAAGTTGGCGATTGTGCTTTCGGTCGGGGTGAACGGCGCGACCGTGTCGCAGGTCGCACAGCGCCACGAGATCAGGCGGCAGCAGATCTATGCCTGGCGATACGAGCTGAGGAGGAAGGGGCTTCTGACGCCAGACGACGCGACGCTATTCCTGCCCGTCGATATTACGTCGCCGCCGGAACCGCAGGAAGCGTGCGCCCCTGAAGCGAGCTTGGCGTTGATTGAGGTGGTTCTACGCAATGGTCGCAGCTTGCGGGTCGATGCCCATGTGGATGCGGCGGTGCTGACCCGTTTGATCCAGGCGGTGGAGGCGGCATGATCGGCCCGGGAACCGGCATTCGCGTTTACCTGGCCTGCGGTCACACTGATATGCGCAAAGGTATCGCGGGGCTTTCAGCGATCGCGCAGGATGTCTTGAGGCAGCGGCCATCGAACGGTGCCGTGTTCGCGTTTCGAGGGCGCCGCGGCGACAGGGTGAAGCTTCTGTATTGGGATGGCCAGGGCTTTTGCCTGTATTACAAAGTCCTGGAGAAGGGTCGTTTCCCATGGCCTGCGGCGACGGATGGCAGCGTGCGTCTGACCGCCGCTCAATTGGCCATGCTCTGGGAGGGGATCGACTGGCGCAGGCCGGATTGGGGCGCGCCACCAGCCCGGACGGGCTGATTTATCTCCCTGGAATCGTTTGTTTTTATGGCGTCCGACCTTGGAGAATGGTATCCACCACCATGTCCGTAGAAGCCACGCCTCTCCCCAATGATCCCGCCGTTCTGAAGGCGATGATCGCCGCGTTGCAGGCGGAAAACCAGAAGATGTCCGCCAGTTTGCGGGCGCATGATCTGCTGGTTCAGGCGCTGCGCGTCCGGATTGCCAGATTGCAGAAGCAGAAATTCGGCTCCAGTTCGGAAAAGATCGAGCGGGAGATCGAGCAACTGGAACTGGCGCTGGAGGACCTGCAGGTTGCGCTCGCCGAGGCGGATGAACTGCCGCCGGAGGGCGACGATGAGCCGGAGACGGACAACCAGACCCCGGAACCAGCCGAACCGCGGGAGTCGAGGCGCCGCCGTCCGAAGGTGTCGCAGGACACGCCGCGCGAACGCCGCGAGCTTGACCCCGGCGACAGTTGCCCGGATTGCGGGGGCGATCTGCGTGTGGTCGGGGAGGATGTCAGCGAGCTGATCGACATGATTGCAGCCCAGCTGAAGGTCATCGAGATCGCGCGTATCAAGAAATCCTGCCGGCGCTGCGAGCGTATGGTTCAAAGCCCGGCACCCAGCCGTCCGATCCCACGGAGCATGGCGGGCCCGAACCTTCTGGCTTATGTGCTGACCTCGAAGTTCGACGACCACGTGCCGTTGTATCGTCAGAACGAGATCTTCGCCCGCATGGGGGCAGACATCCCGGACACGACCCTGGTCGACTGGTGCGGCGGGGCAATGAAGGCGCTGGCGCCGCTGATCGAGAAGATCGAGGCCGAGATCATGGCCAGCAATCTTCTGCACGCAGATGACACGCCCATCCGGGTTCTCGATCGCGGCCGCCGCGACAAGGGGCTCGGAAAGGGCGTCAAGAAAGGCCGGATCTGGGCCTATGTCCGGGATCAGCGCCCATGGGCGGGCACGGCCCCGCCCGGTGCGGTCTATCACTTTGCCCCGGACTGGAAGGAAGAGCATGTCCTCGCCCATCTTGGCGAGACCAGCGGCATTCTCCAGGCTGATGGCTACAAGGGGTATGCCAAGCTCTATGCCGCGGACCTGGACGGCAAGAGCCAGTTCCGGGAGGCCGCGTGCTGGGCGCATCTTCGCCGCGACTTTCACGATGTCTGGACCGCGACGAAATCCGCAATCGCGCGCGAGGCGCTCGACCGTATCGGCAAGCTCTACGACATCGAACGAGAAATCAGCGGCAAGCCTGCCGAACTGCGGCTGGCCGTGCGCCAAAAGGAAAGCAAGCCCAAGGTTGATGCGTTCCGGGACTGGGCCGAAAGGCAGCTCACCCGTATTCCCGGTAAGAGTGATCTGGCCAAGGCGTTCCGCTACGGGCTGAGCCGTTGGGCTTCATTCACGCTGTTTCTGGAGGACGGGCGCGTGGCCATCGACAACAATCCCGCCGAGCGCGCGCTGCGGCCCATTGGCGTTGGCAGGCGGAACTGGCTATTCGCGGGTTCGGATACCGGCGGTGAAACGCTCGCCCGCGCCATGACCGTCATCGAGACGGCAAAGATGAACGGCCTCGATCCGCAGGCCTACCTCGCAGATGTCTTGGACCGTATCCACGATCACATGGTCAACCGGCTGGCCGAATTGCTCCCTTGGAACTGGAAGCCGGCAGATCAGAGCCGCAGCGAGGCTGCGTGATGGCAGCGACGACCTACGTCTGCTCCATCGCCCATGTCGCCAGCCTGCTGGGCGAGGATCCTGGACTTCTCGAGGCCATCGTCAGCAACGACGACAACCTCTCCTACGGCAACATCGTCAGCGTCCACATCGGACGGGACGACTACATTACGGCGCTGACCGACGAGGGCATCGACGAATTGCGCGACATGCTGGCATCAGCACGAGTGTCCGTTGAGGCTTGGCACAGCTTCCTCGAAGACTTCGTCGCTGAGCCCGGCATCATCGCCCGCGTCAACAATCAACCGCTGCGGTAAAAATCGGGCGCTTACAATCGTTCTTAATTCGACGGAGGATCCAAACTGTGTCTTTGCCAAAATCGAATGCAACGATTACTCCGACGTGAACCCATTCTTTGATCAGCCGTAAATCATAGACCCAAATCTGTTGAACAAGCCCATCCTTCGTTGGGTGTTCTAAGCCGTCTTTCAGTGCTGTTTGAAACTGCTTGGGATCCGTCTTTCGCCTAGTTCCATCGACAACCCAAAACATCGGGTTATGAAACTCCGTTCTCTTACGGGCCTCTGTCGGCTTGATGTAAGAGTGCTGAAACTCGACAACCAAACCCTTTGGCGTCTTGATGTCTGCGATATGAAGTTCACCCGCTTCATCTCGAGCTGGGATCTCCTGCCAATCAGACGGGAAGTGGTTCTTCCAGTCCCGATGCCACTGCGTTTCGTTTTCCCACCAGTGGTCGCAATGCCGCTGACCTTTATGCGCCCAGTGCCAAACTTTCTTGGTTCCGCATCGTGCGATGAGTTCTGCACCACATCCTGGGCATTTGCCTTTGGCGCCTGGGGTGGCTTCAACTCGTTTGCCCTCGTCTAAAGCGAAACGCATCGATACGCCCCCACCTGTGCGGGCCGTGTGCCGCGATACCCCGATCGCTTTATTCGCTCGCAAACCATTTGTGTCATTCCATTCTCTTGTTCGGTGATTGCGGCCGCCCACCCTTGCACCAATGAACCTGACCCTTTTTGACCCAGAAATGGCATCCACAGTCATTTTGCTGATGCACCGACGGGTGGAGTGTGGGTCTCTGCCAGAAATCTGTCCTAATGCTCCAGCGAGGTCGGCGATCTGGGTTGAGAGACAAAGCGATCCTCTCGCCGCAGCCGCCAGGGCAGGAGAGACAGGCCCATTTTTGGATCGCGCCGCTCTCGACCAAGATTAACTCGTCCGGTTCTGATTCAGGCGTTTGCGGAAAGGCGTCCTGCCTGCTCACCAGATAGTCATACCTCAGCACTCCAAGCTGCCGAAGCAGGTTTGCCAATAGCTTTTTCATCTCACGTCACCATGTCCATAAAGGGTGTCATGTCCCCCCGGCCCAGCGTTTCAGTTGCATCACAACACGGGCAACCCGGGCGCGGCGAAATCTCAGGAAAACGCTCATCGCGCGCGTGAAACCGGCGCATCCGCGTCGGTGCCATTCCGTTTGCTCCGGCAAACCCGGTGATACCGGTCAGCCATTCATTGACCGCCATGGCACCCGCCTCTGTCGTGAAGGTCACAACGGCAGGGGAGGGGTCACCCTCACCGAGCAGATAGGCTTCCTCTTTCAGTTTTTCATAAGCCTCTGGATCAGTTCGCTGCAAGGCTTCCTCGCGAGCGCGTTGCGGGTTGATGAACCCGCCGCAAAGCAGACAAGGGTGTCCGGGCACAAGGGTGGTAACCCGGGCAAACAGATCGAACGACTGAGCATCGCGACGCTGCATTGCCAGACCGACATCGATGACCGCAATGCCATAGAAACGGGCGAAGCGGTTCAGAAAAAGCCGACCGGCGTGGTCATCCGTGCAGCAGAAAATCACATCACAAGATTTCAACGCGTCCCATGTGCATGGCTCTCCGGCCCAGGCATCGATGGTTACCAACGACATGCCAAGATCGGCCTCCGCAACTGTCCGCGCGTGAATGTCGGCCTTGGCTCGATGAGCATCAACATCCTCCTGTCGTGCGCCATGGAGCCTGTTGAGATTTGTATCTTCAGCATGGTCCTTTTCGAAGAGGACCGCTTCGCGCACGCCAAGACGCATCAGTAAGGGCAACACTGCGCTTCCCGTAGCACCCCCTCCGGAAATGCCGCAGCGAAACTGCGTGATCATTGCATTGGCCTGATCGCCGAAGAGACGGTTTTGACGGTCCAGAAAGCCCAGATTGCTGCCGTTCTCCGCGGTGAGGGTCAGGCGCGGTCCTGTGTGAAGAATACGCGTGATGGCCGTTGACTTTTCGGCCGAGCGCCAAATCCTCACGGCAATCTCGCCGTCGCTCGCAATCAAAACGCTGATCAGTCCGGGTGCACTCTTGGTCAGGGCGGTCCGCGCAAGTTCCGCCTCGTTCCGGTTATCTTGTTTGGAAAAACGGGCCCGGCCCTTTGGATGGGTATGAACGATGGCGGGAACCAGGCCATCGGACTTGGCGCGACCAAGCAATCGCATGAAGCTGTCGGTTTGCCACGTCACGTGGCGCTCGGAGGCTGAGACCACGTCGTCATCATCGAGGTCGATGAAAGCATGCGAAACGAGCCGTGTGCGAGCAGTGTCCGTCCAGGGGTCTTTCTCAATCGCCGCCGTCCCAAAAAGCATGTAGGCGGAACGCTCGGCACCGGCACCCTGCGCGAGCAGGGACCGGATACCGGCTTCGTGCGGACCAGCCAGAATAATATCTAACGGGCCCTTCATGGCCGCGCCTCGGCGAGAGCGGTTTTGATCCGTGCCACCATCGTGCGCAAACCATCAATCCCGGGCCGCCAGGCGTTGTTGTGGCGCGACCAGCGCTGCCAAACACGACCTGCATAGGTGTGCTGCACCGTACAGGCTTTCGGGACCTGACCACACGCCAGCGTCAAATGCGGAGATGCATAAAACATATCAGGCGCGCAGTCGGGGTACCCGGCTGGCAGGAGAACGAGGATGTCCGCGGCTTCGACATTGAATTTGCCTTCCGGCAGGTCGAGCGACTTCAGGATGATGCCGGTCTCACGGCCTTGCTGAACGACGTCGAACTGATAGCCGTGGTCCACCAGAAAAGTCTGATCGAACGACGGAAGGGTGTCCCCCTCCGTCGTCTGATCGATGAGCGAGATGAACCGCTCCACACCCTTGGCATCGAGATTGATGACATCGCTGTCCGCAATCTTGCGGTCCTGCTGGCCCGGAATTTCCTGCCAGAGATTGTAGTTCGCCGGCAGGTCCGCAAGCTTGCGCAGTACAAATCCGCTGATGCACGCGCGCGGCCATTCAAGATCCTTGTCGTCGATCTTAAACTTGAAGACACGGTCCGTCCGCGCGACCAGCACTTTCTCAGCACCGCGACCGCGCAGATCATAGCTTTCGTCGAGGCGAATGTCTTCGAAGTCCCCATTTGGCAAAATGGCGATTGCCACATGCTCATCAACAGGATGTCCGCCGGCAGCTTCGATCAACTGGCGACCGAGAACCTTTGGGTCATCGAAAACGTGTTTTTTGTAGTTGAGGCTCTCATCAGCGATGAAGACCGGGAAGCGAGGATCATTTCCTTGCGATTTCATTGTGTTCGTCCTTAAGAAGTTGGCGGACGCAAACCTCATGTCTGCGCCTTCACAAGGACAATCGCGGCGTCAGGAGGAATCCGGTAAGCCTGATCCAATTTTTTTTCTGAGTAGTCCCGAGGGCGGTTCGTTGCAGATGAAGAAATATGCGCAGCGGGCGCAGCGATCGCTGCGTTTTGGAGGAAAACGCCCTTCCAGGATCGCAATTGCGGCTTGAGCGATCTTTGTTTTCCGGTTCCCCAACTTCGTGCTGCTCATGGTCAATCGATCCTGCGTCGCGCCGGTCAGGAATACGAACTCTGCCTCGCCATGGCCTTCAGCGGCGAGCTGAAAGGCGGCCGCATCTAAGGACTCGACAGCGTTCGTGGTCTTGCGTCCTGTTTTGATGCGCCGCAATACCCTGCCAGATGCAGCATCGACTTCCTCATGTGCAGATACGACAATTTCCGCCTCACCGAACTTCAAAGAAATTGGTGTTGGTGCGCGCCGTTTTTCGCCTGTTCGAACCAATCGGAAAAAACTCAGCAGCTCGTCTGATATCTGACGGTACTCGGCAGCGTAACCATGATCCACCGGACCATTCTCCATCCACGCCTTATCCATAATGGCTGCGAGTTCTGCATCGCTTGGTTCATCGTTCAAACGAGACGTCAGCTCATCGACTACGCCCTGGACTGCGTTGTGCATACGCATAAGGGGAGACTCTGCGCGACGACCGCCCACTTGCAACACATGTGCAAAGAAAAACCGCCGTGGGCACTTTTCATAGGCCGCAAGCTGGGAAGGCGATATGCGAGCGATGCCATCAACCTCCAACTTTATTCCATTCGCTGATACCGCGCCTTCAGCCGAAGCCGATTGCGGAGCTTCGCTCGGAACATGACCAGATATGTCATCCACGAACTTCGATCTCTTGCTGTAGGCATAAAGTATCAGTCGCTCCTCCGCTCTGGATAAAGCGACGAAAAACAAACATTGCTGCTCCTCGTCATGCCCAGACGTGAGCGCGTCACAGCCCTTAAAGGGCGCACCCTCGATCATGCCGTCAGGAGGCGCAAGTCCGCGGTTTTGCTTAGCTGACAGCGGAATGGATCGGCTGGTCAATGCCGGCAAATGCAGGACTTTGAACTCAAGCCCTTTGCTTCCATGAATTGTCATGATCCGGACGGCATCGATGCTCTGTGCGGCGTCTGGCAGGTCCCGCAAATCCCGCTCATCCGACAAAATGACCAGGCGCCGAATATGATCGAGCAAATCGCGAATGGGATATCCGGATCTTTTCGGCAATGTGGACCTGAGAAAGCTCTGAAACTGCCATAAGGCAATCGCAGGATTTGCGTTCCCCGATTTTGCCTCTTTGGCAATTTCGGCCGCCAGACGCGTCCGATCGAGGTATATCGTTGTGATCACGCGCCAGGCCGTTGATGTCGGCTCAAAGTCCCCAAACGCCTCTATCAATCTGGCAAGGGAAATTAGACCGCCATCGCTCAGGGCCTCCAGACCCGAAAGCGTTTGCCGCCAGTCCAGGGGCAGTGGTTTCTCGGTAGAGCGGACCGCCTCAACACAAGATGAGACATCCTCGATTGTCAATTGGAAGGGAAGAAGAGACGCGACACATGTCAGCCCCATGGCCCGCGGATCGACCACCAGCGAAAGAAGGGAGAGCGCTTGCTTGATCTCGGGCCTGTCGAAAAGAGGCCCTAGAAACAAGACCGGAATGCCCCGTGCCTCCAGGCCGGCAGCAATCTCCGCCAGTCTCGCATTACCCTTACAAATGACGGCCTGATCACGGAAGGACGTGGTCTCGCTACAAGCGTCTCTGATGCGTGATGCGATTTCGTCGATCTCCCGATCCTTGGAATCGACACTCACAAAGACCGGGCTAATGCCGTTAGAGCCCTTGTGTGATTTCGCTTCAAAGCCCGGCTCGGCTGCTGCCATGCGTGTTTGAGCGAAGCCTTTGAAGGTGTCACAAATCTCCTGTGAGGACCGGTAATTGATGCTGAGCGGAAGGGAAGCGCCGCCCAAAAAATCTTCTGTACCAAACCGGTCGATGTTGAACGAGGACGCGCCTCGAAACCGATAGATCGATTGTTTGGCATCTCCCACGACCCAGAGATTTGTACCGTCCGGCTTGAGGGCTTTCAGCAATCGCACGCTGGCGCGGTTCACATCCTGGTACTCATCCACGAGAACGTGGTCATAATGCCGCTGAAGTTCAGTCCGAACCTCTGCGTCGCTCTCCAGCAATATCGTCGGCCGGGCAACCAGATCCCCGAAATCAACCTCGCCGCGTGCCGCCTTCAACTCCTCATAGAGATCGAAGACCGCGGCGATCTCGAGGCACTTTTCTGCCGCAACGATATCTTCGTCTGTGGTTGCGACTGCCATCATCTGCTCTGCAAGCTCGCGATAGCGAATGTTGTCGACGACCTCATCCTTGGCGCGCGAAATGGCTGAGAGGATATTGCGCAGGGTATCTGTCGGATCCCAAAGTTCGTTGAAATGCTTCAAACGCAGCCGTGGGAATTCATCCTCCAATAGGGCAATGGCTTCCGTCGTATCAATCATACGTGGATCCGCAGGAAGACCCACGCGGTCGTGAAACCTACGCAGGATATCAAGCCCAAATGAGTGAAAGGTCCCAATCCAGGCGGCACCAGCAGCTTCCGGCCAAACCCGCAGCGCCCGATCGGTCATCTCTCCGGCGGCCTTGTTGGAAAATGTCAGAAGCAGAATGGACTCTGGCTGCACAGCACGGTCTCGTAGCACAGACAGGCGGCCAACGAGCGTCTGAGTTTTTCCCGTCCCGGGTCCCGCCTTCAGCAGAAGCGCCTTTCCGTCATGATCCGCAGCAAGTTGTTGCTCACGGTTCAATGGTTTGGGCGGGCTTGCAACATCCGGCGTGTCCTCCAACACCGGTAACAAAAGCGCATCAAATAGCTGGACCGCGACCATGTCGTAGGGGGCGCCAAGACGCTCCGAAATCTCCTTTGCGCCAAGGTTGTCTTCGACATGCCAGGACCAGGCCAAACTGCGCGGAAAGAGGAACTCCCGCGCAAACATATCCATCTGGACTTCCTGGCGAGCACGGTTGCTGTAATCGACAACGCGATCCGCCCCAACTGAGGCAGGAGCAGACGATCGTGCCGGATCGATGTTCACGGTTGGCGGGACATCAATACCTCCGCCAAATTCGTCATGACCTAGCTCATGGGCAACAAGAAACGCATTTAAAAACTCATTGCCGGTATCCTCATGCAGGATGACTTTGGCACTCGGCTGCAAGAGCGCTCGTCCCCCTTTGAGCTGGGGATGGTCTGGAGCGAGCTTGCGGACTTCGTAATCCCGAGCTTCTGCCTCTTGGAAAGCAAATGAATAGGGCTGGGTTGGATCGCCTCCCTTGCTCCTACGCTCAGTGTGAAGACGCGCGGCGCATCGACGAACGGCTTCAATTCGATCCATCATCTGCAAGCAACTCTTGCAATGCGCGTTGCTCCTCCTCGGTCAATCCAGCCTGGTCTACATAATCTTGGAATTCGATGGCCGGTTGCGCTTCAGGTTTCACATCAGATTTCATCGCAACGGCCTGTTGATCGCCAATTTGCATGCCGCTGATGACATCCTGCAGTCTCACATCCAGCAGTTTTGCGAGCTTATTAAGGAGCGAAATCGGCATCGAGCCAATATGGACAACACTTGCTTGCAACCCCATGAGGAAACTCCGCGGCAACCCCAACGTTTTTGAGAGTTCACGAACGTCGGCGCCGTACAGTGCTTGCTCGACCTTCTGAACCCGCAAGACGCTGGACTTCATAGCTTTGGTCTCAAGCGGGAGACTTGCCTCGACCGCTTCCATGTCGCTCATTGTCAGCTCGTGGAACAGATCCAAGAGATCGTCTGCAAATTCAGGGTATTTGCTCAAATAGGTTTTCAGCACGGCAGGCGACATTTCAGGCTCAATCGTGAAGTCGCTGAGGACATCTTCTCTATTAGTCATCATTGTCCTCCAGTTTGAGTGCGCGTCTGATCTTTTCAAACGCACGATCACGCCTGTTTCGTACGGTTTTTTCGACGCAGTCGAGCAGTTGGGTCATTGAAGGCTCACCGTCTTTGTTTGTCTCAATGGGAATCTCTGCGAGCATCAAATCGATCACCTTTCGTTCTTCCTCGGGTAAGGCGTCAATCGCGCGACGTATGCGAAACCGGTAATCAAAATCTTCTTCTTTTGTCAGGCCTGACTTTTTGTATCGCTCAAGCGCCTCTTCGACCTCCTCGCGGATATCCTCGCTGCCATCGTGGTGCACAACGGATTCTGTGGCGTTTTCCCGACCACTTACCTGCCGAAATTTGTCTATGCGAACGGAGCGAACGGCCCGGTCAAAAAACACCTCATATGCGTCAAGCTGTTCTACGTAGCCCTGCCGGTCCTCAAACATGAGCTCGGTGACACGTTCTACTGTTTTGTCGCGGATCTCGGCGACGCGAAAATCCTCGACGTCCTTATCGCCGCGTCGGCTATTGGGCCGGGGACAGGCAGCTTCAATCCGATCCAACAAAATGTTGTAAAGTGCCACAAACCGGCCATCCGCATTGTCGGTCTTGGTTTGTCTCAGGTGATAGAGCAGCACTTCGGAAGGCACGTAGTCGGCGTGCTGCCGATCTCGCATCGCAGCTTTTTCCAGGAGTTCCTCAAAGGGCCAATCAAGGCTCAAGCGGATAAACGCTGTAATCTCATCCCGCCGGGTATATAGCTTTCCGCTTACTGTTCGTTTTCTGAGGGGTTCAATGCACATATCAAGTTCATAATTGCCGTAAATCAATTCGTTAGTTCGGTTTCTCTAGCGCGTTCCCTGCTTTGCTTTTACCTTGCAAACTGTCAGAAAACAAGCTATATATCTGACGCAAAGGAGCTGACATGAGAACCACATCCGAAGCGATCAAAGCCTATGCGGCAGTGTTGCCGGAAGGCGCGACCCTTTCTGCAAAAGAGCTTCTCCACCTTGGAGAGCGCGCTGCAATCGACCAGGCCTTGTCTCGTTTGGTGAAGCGTGGCGAGCTCATGCGCGTAAAACGTGGTCTGTTCGCCCTGCCTGTAAAGACCCGCTTCGGGGCGCGTGCGCCATCTGTTGAGGCTGTTGTTGAGAGCATCGCAAAAACCACAGGAGAGCGTGTGTCCCTAAGCGGTGCCTCCGCGGCCAATATACTTGGTTTGTCGACGCAAAACCCCTCCCGCCAGATCTACTGGACGTCCGGTCCCAGTCGCAATCTGAAGCTTGGAGCCCAAAACGTGGAATTGAAGCATGTTCCGAGTTGGCAGCTGCGTGCGCCAAACAGCCGGGCCGGGCATGCCTTCAGGGCATTGGCTTACTTTGGGAAATCAGAAGCAGGCAAGGCTTTGGGGCGTATCAAGTCCCAACTGAGTGAAAACGAGCGGCGTGAGCTACTCGCCTTACGCGCCAGCGCGCCGACTTGGATGGCGAAAGAACTAAGCACCCTAGCCGCGGCGTGATGACACGAACCCCAAGCTATTTCGATCTAACCGAAAGCGACAAAATCGATGCACTCGAAGCGGCTGCCTCAAATTTGGGGCGGCCCGCTGATCTCCTCGAAAAAGACATCTGGGTCGTTTGGGCGCTCAATGCTCTTTTCGAAAGCGAATGGAGCGATCATCTCGTATTCAAGGGCGGCACGTCCCTGTCAAAAGTCTACAAGGCGATCGACCGATTTTCTGAAGACGTCGATGTGACCTATGACATTCGACAGATTATCCCCGATCTCATCTCAGACCCCGAGACCCCGTATCCACCAAGCCGGTCCCAGGCAAGGAAGTGGTCAGAGGCCGTGCAAGAGCGCCTGTCAGCTTGGATCGAGACCGACGTAATGCCTTTGTTAATTACTCAATTTGAAAGCCAGAAGCTCCCAGCATCACTGCGGCAGGACAATGGCCGACTTTATCTGGATTACGAAGCTGTGCGCGGCAACAACGGATATGTGCGACCCGCGGTGCTCCTGGAGTTCGGTGCACGCTCAACGGGCGAGCCTGCCGAACGGCACAGAGTAACCTGCGATCTAGTCGAGGGGGTCGAAGGGCTCATATTGCCCACGGCCCATCCAAGGGTCATGATTGCGGAACGCACATTCTGGGAAAAAGCCACTGCCGTTCACGCGTATTGCCTGCGCGGAGCCTTTCGCGGTGGCGATCGTTATGCGCGGCATTGGTACGATCTTGACTGCTTGGATCAGATCGGGATTGCCCAAAAGGCCTTTGATGATCGAGGGCTCGCTAACGCTGTAGCCGAGCACAAGCAACATTTCTTTCGGGAGACTGACAATACAGGAAAGGTGATCGAATATGCGACAGCAGTATCCGGTTCACTTTGTTTGGCACCCGAGGGCGAGCCTTTGGAGGCGCTTCATCAGGATTACCAAAAGATGATCGATGCCGGGCTCCTGCGATCCGACGCAATCGGTTTTGATGAACTCATGGAAAGAATGGCCGATCTGCAAATCCGGGCCAATACGATGGTGAAATAGTGTCTCGATCACCGAACGAAAATCCGTACTGGCACGAATTCAAAAAACCACTCGCCTTTGATTGCGACGCAATTGAAGCCATGTGCCTTGAAGCGTTAGAGATCACACTCGCAACGAGAGGTGTTGAAGCCTTTTGGAATGATGACCTTCAGGAATTTGGCGAAGATCCCGCTTGGTCGCACCCATTGCTGGTCAAACGGCACCAAGACGCGGCCGAGGAGCGACTATCGAGGATTCTGCTGACCATGGCGGCGTCCTACCGCGCTCTCGATGACCAGTTGCGAGAGGAACAAGGGTTCTAGACATTCAAAGCCAAACAGCTTGCAGCACATGGCGGGTTTCTCACCATCCATGAAGGCGAGGAGATCTCCGAAACACTTCGCGAATGCTGCAACAAAATTATCCACACCGATGACTTTCGTCCCGTCTATGACAATGGATCACAGCCTCGAGATGAGGGCATTTGGTCGATGACCGGAGAAATCGAACTCGAGGGAACAATGCGGCGCAAACCCTGGCAAGTTGCGTTTGACCTTTTCAGCATGCTGGAGGCCATGCTCGAGACGGTCGATTTCCTCCAAACAACTTAGCACGGTTCTAAGGACCAAACACCTGTACAACAAGGCTTGTACTGTCGCGGACTTCCCCCTGACGGCAGATCCGCAGAGCTTTCTTCAGAGTATTTTTGGGCCTCATCTTTATTGAGGCCTATTTGAGCGCGACGCGGCATGTCGGTGTCGAGCAGCCACTCGATGATGAACATCCAAGTCAAAGCACAGACCCTTAAGTTGACACTGAGCACCAATGGCTGCTTCGACTGGCCGCACCGCAGCAACGGCATGTGGCGTTCAGGTCCGATATGGGCCGGTCAGGTTCCGAAGAGCGAACAGGGTTCGCAACTTTGCAGCGGCAGCTTTCTGCGCTCTGCTGCCGCCGGCGTGACCCGCAGCATCATATGAGGCAGCTTGGCCTGCCGAGGGTCCGCTTCCGGGAAATTGACCAAGGAATTTGGCGCCGGCAGCATCTTTGGCGCGACACCCCTTGTCTACGGCCGCTTTGGGCTGAGCCTGTATGCTGCGCCTGCGAAGCAGGCAGCCCAGGCGTTCGTTTCTCAACACGCCTGAGCTACACCGCTTCGTACCTCTAACCGCCTAACAATCCGTCGACTTTCCTGGCCACTTTTTCTGCAGCCTTAGCCAGGTAACTTGCATCGAGGTGCGCGTAACGCTCGGTGCTGTCCGGTGACCTGTGGCCGAGCAGCTTACCGGTCATGTGCAGGGTTTCCCCTGACATGATGGCGTGAGAGGCGTAGGTGTGGCGGAGATCGTGCAACCGGATTCCGTCGGGCAAACCGGCCAGATGTTTGAAGGTTTTCCAGGCGTGATCGATGGATGTGCGATGCGGCTTCTTGGTGCGCTGAGCCGGGAACACGTAGCTGGACCGGCGCTGTTTACGCAACCGGTCGAGGTACTGGATAGCAGCATCGCTCAGATTGACCTCGCGCGGTCCCGTCTTGGTGCGCCGGAGGGCAAGCTTGTCCTTCCGGACCTCATCCCACCTCAACCGCAGGATCTCGCCGGAGCGGCAGCCTGTCAGCAGCATCAGCCAAATTGCGTCCGCAGCGTCCCGCTGTCTGGCGGTTGCGGAGTCCAGCACGGCCGCCAGCCGCCGGAGCTGGTCGCCGCTCAGCATGCGCCCGCGCGCCAAGCGCCGGTTGAACCGCAGAGGCGCGGCCGGATTGGGAAAGTCTGCGGAGAGATGACCCGCTTCCCGGGCCCAGTTCAGAATTGTCGTAAAGTGACCAAGCGCCTGGTTGGCCCCGCCCGGCCGGGAGCGGGAATAGGCATAGAACCACTCGGCAATCTCCGGCGTCGTAATCCGTGCAATCTTCCGCGGACCAAAGGCGGGCAGAAGCTGGGTGTCCAGATAGTACCCCAGAGAGGAAAGCGTGGAGGCGGCATAGACCCCGCGCTTGGCGTCCAGGAAGGCGGCGCAGAGCGCCGCAAAGGTGAGCGTGTTGCGCTGCAGCGGGGCAGGGGGGTGCTGGCGGTTGCCCATGTGCCCGTGGAAGGCTTCGCGTGCCGCATCGGGATCCATGTCCTCAAAACGGCCCAGGGTGACGCGCCGGGTCTTGCCGGCGTCCCGTTTCCAGCAGACCCAGGATTTTGCGCCGCCGGGCTGGACACGCAGGGCTAGGCCTTCGCATTGCGCGTCATGCAGCACGTATTCCTTCTTGCGCGGTTTGAGGGACGACAGGATCAGCGGGGTGAGAAGGCTGACGGTCTTCATGTGCCTGCCCTCCGGTTCTGGCTCGCACGTCTCCATGCGACCAGCCCTTTCCGGAAGGTGGCAGGGTCGATCCCGTTTTCAGCACAGAAGGCGTCGATGGAGAGGGACGATCTGCAGAAGCGCTGGTAAAGGGAACGGCCCGCCCCGCGCCCCGAGGCCGGAGCCTTGACGATTTTTTCCAGATGGGTGCCGACGCGCTGGCTTGCAGCCTTGATGGTGCGGTCCTCCAAATGCGCATAGCCTTCGGTGGTTGCGAGATCGGAATGGCCGAGCAGCCCGCCGATCACGCGCAGATCCAGCCCGGCATTGATCCCCGCCGACGCAAAGCTGTGGCGCAGATCGTGCAAGCGGACTTGTCCTAGCTTTGCGCTCTGCCGGACCTTGCGCCAGGCCCTGTCGATCCGGTGATCCGGCAGCGGCTCTTTACCCTCACCGAACACGTATAGGTTGCTGCGCGGAAAGGAGGCCAGAACCCGTTTTGCGGGTCGCCCGAGCCAGATCGCGCGCGGTCCGGACTTGGCATCCGGCAGAGCACAGCGCGGCCCGTCGATCATGTCCCACCGCAGCGCCAGCGCTTCCCCCTTGCGGCAGCCGGTGAGGGCGAGAAAACGGAAGCAGCCCGCCTCGCGCGGGTGGGTTTCCTCCAGCCGCCGCAGAGCAACGCCCAGCCGGGCCCATTGCGCCTCAGTGAGGTAAGTGGCAGTGAAGCTTGTCTTGCGGCGCCTCAGCCCCTTGCAAGGGTTGCTGCCGGGCGGCTGCAAGCCAAGCAGTTCCGCGTGCCGCATCATACCGGATAGCACGGCGAGAGCGCGGTTGGCGCTGGCGGCACTGCCGGGCAGGCCGTCTTTCCAGGAAATCAAATCTGCCCGAGTCACCTGATTGAGCCGCTTGCTGCCCAGGAAGGGTATGATGAGGTGCTCGACGTTGTGGGTGTGGCCGCGCAGCGTCGCCGGTTTCCAGCTCGGGGCGAGATCCTTGAGATAGCGGCGGCTGAAGGCGGCCACAGTCGGGGAACTGTCCGGAGCGGCCCCTGCTTCCACGCCATCGAGCAGCGCACGGGCCAGCTCGCGGGCCTGGGCCAGGGGGATCGCATCGGCCCGCCCGAGCGTTTGTTTCCGGGTCCGGCCGCCGGCGCGCCATTGCACTATCCAGGAGCGCGTGCTGCCGCGCTGCCTGAGGCCGAGCTTGGGAACCTCGGTGTCCCAAAGAACGGTCTC
Source organism: Leisingera sp. ABM4_103 (assembly GCF_056158685.1). NCBI lineage: Bacteria > Pseudomonadati > Pseudomonadota > Alphaproteobacteria > Rhodobacterales > Roseobacteraceae > Leisingera > Leisingera sp. ABM4_103. The sequence continues at coordinate 202,200 of NZ_JBSWTU010000008.1, forward strand.
CAGCGTTTGTCTTCCAGTGCCGGATTTGGCGGTGTTCAGAGCGGATTTGCGCATGGCTGTCTTCCTTCTCTGCTTCAGGAAAAAATCCACGCAGTTTCCCGGGAAGCGTCCAGGAAAAGCGGGGAAGCAGCATAATTCAGGAAGAGAAACCGCCGCAGCGGCGCGTTCCGCAGGCGGGAAAGCCAGTCAGTTGAATGGCTTACCGGGTGCCTTGGAACGCCGGTTTCGGCCCGGGGGCCTCAGATTTGTACCACACATGACGCAGCAAGCTGCAGATCACCTCAAGGCACAGATTTAATTAGCAAAATTGGCTTCTTAATAAGTTAGCTCTTCTAGACCCGTTTTTGCCCGCATTTTAAAGGGGGTCATCGGCGCACCAAAAGCGCGTAAGCGAAATTATGTAAAATAAGTCAGTCTATCTGACCTGAATTCCGCCTTCTATGCCTGCGCCTGGCTTCATCTGGCCTTTAGCTCTTAGTGTCATGAAGAGATCAATCTAGAAGAATGCTGTATGAAGTGGTTCTTGCTGGAGCTGTCTAGGCAGTCCGCGGCTGCAGTGAAACTCGCTAAATATGACTTATCAAAAATGGTGCTGTGATCTTGGGATGCTCGAGCAAAACCATGCAGAGACTGAAAGCGCCATTTGGAGAAGCCGCCTTCAGGGGGCCGCAACCTACCAAACTGGACATCAACTAGGGTTTGTTCAGTTTTGCTGACCGGGAGCGGGGGTAAAGGTGAGCATCCGGTTCCTTAGGGCGGTTACCGTCACATCGGTGCTAGGAAGCCCGGCTACACAAACCTGCGCCGAGCCGGTCTGGCCGGAGCTGGCAACTTTTGTTGTGCATCCTGTCCCTAGAAATTTAGGTTAACGGGTATTCAAAAATTACACGCCACCCCACATCTTTTCGGGAGTGACGTGTAAACTTTATGCCCGATGCGCTACCTGGTAGGTATTTCCTCCTTCAGCGCTCTGTACAAGCTGATCATCATGAGAAGTATCACAAAGGAGAACGGCAGAGCAGCGGCGATCGATGCTGTTTGCAGAGCAACAAGACCTCCCGCGACCAGCAGCACGCTGGCGACTACTCCCTCGGTGACGCCCCAGAAGATCCGGACCAGGCGCGGCGGATGCTGGCTGCCCATCGCAAGCATGGTGCAGATCACCAAGGTGCCGGAGTCCGACGAGGTGATGAAGTATGAGGCAATCAGGAAAGTGACGATTGCCGCAAAGGCAGTGCCCCAGAGACCAACGTCCATGCCCTCAAGTGTTGCGTAAAGCGCTAGAGTCGGACTTTCATTCACCGCTTCGATGATACCGCCAGCGCCTTGCAATTCGATGCTGACCGCGTTGCCGCCGAACATTGCCAGCAGGAACATAGTGACAAGCGGCGGGACGATCAGCAAGGCAACCACAAACTCGCGCAGGGTCCTGCCTCTAGAAACCCGGGCGATGAACAGGCCGACAAAGGGTGACCAGGCAATCCACCAGCCCCAGTAGAAGACGCTCCACCAGCCCTGCCATTGCCGCCCCGGCTCTTCGTCCACCCACAGGCCCATCGGCACGAAGTTCTGCACGTAGTTACCTACGAGATTTACGTATTGACCAAGCAGATAGACGGTCGGGCCGGCAAAGAGGAAGAAGGCCAGGATGGCAAATGTCAGCCACATGTTCAATTCACTGATAATGCGGATACCTTTGGACACGCCCGAGACGGCCGAAAGCGTGGCAATGCCGGTCACTACAGCAATCAGGATGATCTGATTGGTAGTCGAATTGGCAATTCCGGTAAGCAGGTTTAGCCCCGTGTTCATTTGCTGAACGCCCAGCCCCAATGTGGTGGCAACGCCAAAAATGGTGCCAAAGATGGCCAGCAGGTCAATGGCATGGCCCCAGAACCCGTAGATCCGGTCGCCGATCAGCGGATAAAGGGTGGACCGCATCGAAAGCGGCAACCCTTTGCGGTAGGCAAAAAAGGCCAGAGACAATGCAACAATCACATAGACCGCCCAGCCGTGGACGCCCCAGTGAAAGGCAGTGATCAGCATTGCCGTGCTGGCGGCCAGCGCCGAGTTCGCCTCAGTTCCGGCCATTTCGATGAACGGGTTGCCTTGCAGGTGATACATCGGCTCGGCAATGCTCCAGAACAGCACACCATTGCCCATGCCTGCGCTGAACAGCATGGCAAACCACGAGAAGTTGCCGAATTCCGGCCGGTCGCTGTCCTTGCCCAGCCGGATGTGGCCGTAGCGGCTGAAGGCCAGCCAGATGCTGAACAGCAGGAAGATGCTGATCATCAGGATGTAATACCAGCTAAGGGTGCTGGTGATCCACAGCTTGATCCCGTCGAACACGCCGGAGGCGAATTCGACATTGGCTACCGTGAACAGCACAAAGGCGATGACCATGAGTTTCGAGGCTATGCTCATCCGAGCATGTACGCCTTTCAACAGGCCGGTTCTGGCGACGGCGTTATAGGGGTAGTGGCCGTCAAAGCCCTGTTCGAGTGACATTGTTTCTCCCTGTTTTTGTGTTTCGACTGGACCTGGGCGGGCCAGCCATGACCCGGCCTCCTAGGCCGGCAACAGGCAATAGGTGTTCAGCCTGAGACCTTAGCGGAGCAGTGGGGAGGCAGGTAATGAGAACTGCAAATACCTGGATTAAGGATGCTTATGGCGCGCAGCTGCTAAGCGACCAAGATTTGCGGAAACTGTGCGGCGAACGATCAAACTTCCGCTTGAATTGCCTGGAGAAGTACGAGGCATTTTCAAAGCCCGAGGCCATGGCGACCTCCCGCACGCTAAGGTCGGTTTCGTTCAGCAAGGAAAAGGCCCGCTCCAGCCGCAGGCCGAAGTAGAACTGCCAGGGCGACTGCCCGACATACTTTTGGAACAGGCGCTCCAGCTGGCGGCGAGAGACAGCCAGCGCACTTGCAATTCTATCCATGTCCAGCGGCTCTTCCAGATTCGCCTGCATTAAACGCACGGCACGGATCAGATTCTGATTGCGGCAGCCAAGCATTGATGACACCGGCGAAATCTGCCGCGACATGCCTGCTCCCGGGCGTTTGTGCAGGCACATGTCGGCAACGCAGGAAGCAAGGTGGGCCCCGCAGTGGGCCTCAATGATTTCAAGCATCATGTCTGTTGCGGCATGGCCACCACCACAGGTGTAAAGCCCGCGGTCGGATTCATAGAAGTTGCCGGACGGCTTGAGACAAGGAAACAGCTCGACAAAACCCGGGGCATTTTCCCAATGCAGAGTAAACCGCCGCCCGGTCAGAACACCTGTTGCCGCCAAAGCAAAGGCGCCGGTGCAGATGCTTCCAACGCTTGCACCATGCGCTTTCTGGCGACTGATCCAGCTGACAACCCGGCTGTCATAGGATTGCGCTGGCTCCGTCCCTGCACAGACAAAGAGCGAAGCGTTGCGGTCCAGGTCGACCAGCCCGGAATCAACCTGTATCGGAATGCCGTTCGAGCAGGTTACCGGAAGGCCATCCGGGCTGAGCGCATGCCATTCAAAAAGCGCCTTCTGCGTTAGCTGATTGGCAATCCGCAGCGGTTCGATTGCGGCGCTGAAGGCCAGCATCGTAGTTTTGGGCAGCAGAAGAAAATGGAATTTCTTCGGTGGCGCGTCGCTGTCGAAGCGTACAGTGGCAGCGCCTTTCGGAAGGAAGCGGTTGTCTTGCATGGGCGGTCTCCAGGACATTAGAAAGCAAGCTTCTGTCCGGGTTTTGATATTCAGGCATTTTCAAGCACCGCACACGCGGGCGCGGTGTGTTGTTATTGCGGGACGGGGAAGGCCAGACGCAAATAGACCCATTTGGCGGCGCTTTCGCTGGTCCGCTGCGGATCCGGGGCCAGCGAAAGCAGGCTAATGGACCCAGCCAGGACAACTAAACAGGTCAGCCCCTGCAGCAGTATTCCGGTCTTCCCCTGCATCTTAGGCCTTACCGCCGACAATGTTGTGCTCCGGGCCGTAGGGGAATCCGGTTATATTCTCGGCACCGTCTTCGCCTACGATCAGAATGTCATGCTCGCGATAGCCGCCTGCGCCCGGCGTGCCTTCTGGCAGCATGACCATTGGCTCCATCGACACCACCATGCCGGGCTTCAGCTCGGTATCGATATCCTCGCGCAGCTCGACCCCGGCCTCGCGGCCGTAATAGTGGCTTAGCACCCCAAAGCTGTGACCGTAACCGAATGAGCGGTACTTCAGCAGATCCCACTCCCGGTACATCTCATTTAGCTCCAACGCGATATCCTTGCACTTTGCACCGGGCTTGATCAGCTCCAGCCCGCGCTCATGCACGGCGACGTTCTTTTTCCAGATGTCCAGGCTGGCGTCGTCCACATGGTCGCAGAACAAGGTCCGCTCCAGCGCAGTGTAGTAGCCAAAGATCATCGGAAAGGTGTTGAGGCTGAGGATATCGCCGGACTGCACAATTCGGTTGGTGACGGGGTTGTGGGCGCCGTCGGTGTTGATGCCGGACTGGAACCAGGTCCAGGTGTCCATCAGTTCAACAAAGGGGAACGAAGCTGCAATCTCACGGATCATCGCATTGGTTCCTGCAATTGCCACTTCATGCTCGGCCACACCTGCCTTCACCGCATTGGCCACCGCTGCGCCGCCCACATCACAAATCCGCGCGCCTTCGCGGATCAGTTTCAGCTCCTCATTGGATTTGATCGTCCGCATCCACATGGAGGGGCCAGACACATCGACGAATTCCACATCCGGCAGCGCATCCTGCAGCGCTTGGCGATAGTCCAGCGACACGTGGTCGAACTCGATACCGACACGCTTAGCACCCTTGGTAAGCTCCTGCACAGCCCGATAGAAATTGTCGCGGCGCCAGTCGGTATAGGTGATGTTGTTTCCGAAGCTGCGGCGCCAAGGCTGACCGCCATCAATGCCCGCGGAAATCGTGGTCGCATTTTTCTGGTCGATTACCATACCGTACTTGCGCCCGAAGTAGCAGTACAGCCAGCCAGAATAATAGTTGATGCAGTGGTAGGAAGTGAACAGCGCCGCATCGACATTTTGTTTTGCCATCCAGCCGCGCAGCTCGTCCTGGCGGCGTTTCATTTCCTGGTCAGAGAATGGCGAAAAATCCTTCTCGCCATTGTGCCATTCCATGACGTGGAGCATATCTTCAGACATGTTTGATCCTTTCTTCGGAGCGTGTCCCAGTCGGTAACACCGAAAAAAGATCTCAAAAAATTAATAGATATGATCCTACTATAAATATCCCAAATTCATCCTACCCGGACGTCGGCTTCAGAGTCTTACGGAAGCCCCCAACGCCTCCTGCTATCTGTTCGATCAATTTCAGTGCAGCCTCACTCTGGCGCACATGTTTGTAGAACAACCCGACATGTATTCGCGCCAGCTGCGGAAATCCGATGTCCGGTGTCAGGATACGCATGCCCGGGAGCAGGGTCTTAGTTGTAAGGGCAGAAATGCCCCAGCCGCTGGCCACCGCGTTCTGCAGTGCCGAGATGCCGGGGCTCTCAAAAGCGATCCGCCATTTGCGCCCTTCACCATTCAGCGCTTCGATCACCCGGCCCCTGTAAACGCATCCCTCCGGGTGCAGAACCAGCGGCAACGGCTCATCCGGATTGAAATGAAACCCCTTTGCGCAAACCCATTTGGGACGTTCAGACCAGTAGTGCGAGACATATGGCGCCGGCATGGAGTCGGTAATGGCAATTGTCATATCCAACTCGTCCGCATGCAGCTTACTCAAAAGATCGCGGCTCCAATTGCAGCGAATGTCCAGCGTGACGGCCGGGTTTTCAGAAACAAAGTCCGAAATGATCTCCTGAAAGAAACCGATTGCATAGTCGATCGGCAGGCCGACCCGCAGCACGCCCTGAATGCTGGAACGCGACAGCCGAGCCACAGCGCTGTCGTTCAGCCGCAGTATTTCACGGGCAAACCCGATCAGAGCATGGCCATCTTCCGTAAGCGTCAGCTCCTTGCCCTGATGCACGATCAGTTTGCAGCCGCTGAGCTCTTCCAGACGGCGAATTTGCAAGGAAATCGCCGGCTGGGTCCGGCCAAGAGTTTGTCCGGTTTCAGTATAATTCCCTAGATCGACTGCCGTCACAAAGGTGCGCAGCAAGTCAGTTTGCAGGTTCGTGAACTTTCGAGACATTTACAAATCTTATTCTATCATTGCCACTATCAATTTCCCACATGGCGCATCTGGAGTCAAAGTAAAGCCAACCTTAACTTCCCGGATTGAGCCTCCCCATGAAGAACGCTTCAGTTTTTGCCGCCGAGCTGCCTTGGCCGGAGTATAAATCGCGCGTCACAGGTGGCAGCACCCCCATTCTGATCCCGATCGGATCGATGGAACAGCACGGGCATCACATGCCAATGCATGTAGACGTACTGCTGCCGACCGAGTTTGCCCGCAGGGCTGCGTCAGAAACCGGCAGCCTTGTCGCCCCGCCCTTTACCTATGGTTACAAATCACACCAGAAATCCGGAGGCGGGAACTTCTTTCCCGGCACTACTAGTCTGGATGGCAGCAGTCTGGTCAACGCACTGAAAGACGTGATCAAGGAATTCGCCCGCCACGGCAACCGCCAGATCTGCCTGGTGAACGGCCATTTTGAAAACTCCTGGTTCATCGTTGAGGGCATCGATCTGGCCCTGCGGGAACTGCGCTGGGACGGCATCACCGATATGAAAATTGTGGTGCTGTCCTACTGGGATTTTGTCGGCGATGACTCAATCGCCAAGCTCTACCCCGACGGCTTCCTGGGTTGGGACATCGAACACGGCGGTGTGTTGGAAACTTCGCTGATGCTCAAGCTTTACCCGGATTTGGTGTGGCTGCAGGACGCAATCGACCACCCGCCGGCCGAATTTCCGCCCTATGACGTCTACCCCCCGCACGAGGACTGGACACCCTCCACCGGCACCCTGTCCTCCCCCAAGGATGCCTCGGCGGAAAAGGGCGAGCTGCTTCTCAATGTCTGCACCGCAGGGATCGTCAAAGCGCTGCGGAAAGAATTCGGAGAACGCTCTCCGGCAAGCGCGGCGGCTACAGCTGCGCAATAAAACCAGCAAGGAGACTGACATGACTGCCAAACTTACCCATCCCACCCGGCGGGCGCTGCTGAAGTCGGCCGCAGGCGCGGCCCTCGCAACCCCGTTTCTGTCTATCCGGGCCGCGGCCGAAACCGTGAATCTGTCGATGCTGGCGTGGTATGGCCATGCAGAGCCTGATGTCGTTGGCGAATTTGAAGAGCTGCACAATGTAAAGTTCACCCCGAAATACTACACCGGAGGCGACAACATGCTGGGCCTGATCGCCCAGTCGCCGCCGGGCACCTATGACGTCATCCTGTCCGACGCCGAATATGTTCAGCAGTTGAACGCGGCCGGATACATTGAGGAACTGGACCCAATCGACTATGCCTTTGATGACTTCTTCCCGGAGTTCCAGCAATTCCCGGGTCACTGGAAGGACGGCAAGCTCTACTCGGTGATCACCCGGTTTGGCTTCCTCGGCATATCCTATAACGCCGATGTGCTGAGCGAGAGCGATGCGGCCAGCTACAACGTCTTCGGCGACAGCCGCCTGACCGGCAAACTGGGCCACTTCGACTGGCACCTTCCAAACTTGGGGCAGATCAGCTTGCTGAACGGCAATCCCAATCCCTTCGACCTGAGTGACAAGGCTTGGCAGCAGGTGCAGGACAGCACCATGGCGCTGCGCGGCCAGGTGGGCGGATTCTTTGACTATGGCGGTACTTTCTCGTCGCTAAAGAACGGTCAGATGACCGCATTTGCGGGCATTGGCGACTGGATCACCGGCGTGCTCGAAAAAAACGGCGCCAATGTGCGCACCGCCATTCCGGAGGAAGGCGGCCTGCAGTGGACCGAGAGCTTCTCGATCGGCAAGGGCTCCCGCAACCAGGAGATGGCGCGCAAGTGGATTCAGTACATCACCTCGCCGGAAGGCCAGGCGAAATCGGCGGATATGGCGGCCTACCCGGCGCTGATCCCCAACAAGAAGGGCTGGGTCGTGCTGAATGAGGCGAACCCGGCCGAAGCCAAGAGGCAGAACATGGTGCTGGGCCAGCACAACGCCATGGACCTGATCCGCGAAGACCGCATCAAGTACCGCCAGCTGCCAGTGCAGCAAAGCCTCGAGGACTGGAACGACTTCTGGTCCGATTACAAAGGCGCCTAACCCCACCAGCACCGGAGCTGTCTCCTCCCCCGGCTACCGGTGCCCAACTGAAGGTCAGCTGCCTCCCGGCGCTGAAAGACCAATGAATACACGGCCGAATTTGTTTTCACTGACGTTCTCGCTGCCTCTACTTATCTGGCAGCTGGCCTTCTTTTTGTTTCCCCTGGCGTTTCTGGTGGCGCTCAGTTTCTGGACGGTGCGGAATTTTCAAATGCAGCCCGATTTTGACACTGTGAACTGGGTCAAGATCTATTCCCGCAGCGTGTTCTGGGATGCCTACTTTAGGACCCTGCTGCTGGCTTCTGCCAGTGCGGTGCTGATCAGCTTGACGGCTTTCCCGGCGTCTTATGCGATCTCGTTCAAACTGGGCGAAAATGCGAAACGCTGGATGATCTTCGTCCTGATCATCCCTTTCTTCACCAGCTATCTGGTCCGGGTCTATTCGCTGCAGGTTTTCCTGTCCGACGCGGGCATCCTTAATGCCTTCCTGGGTTACTTTGGCCTCGGCCCGTATCCGATGCTCAACAACAGCTTTGGCACCCTCACCGGTTATGCCACCCTGTGCCTGCCGCTGGTAATCCTGTTGCAGGTCTTCAGCCTGAATTTTGTGAACCGTGATCTGGTCGAGGCCGCCCACAACATGCGTTGCGGCCGCCTGCGGACAGTATTGGAAGTGATTATACCTTCCGCCAAAGCCGGTCTGGTGATCGCGGGTCTCTTCGCCTTCATCCTCAGCTTTGGCGACTTTGTGAGCCCCCTTTACCTGGGCGGAGGCAACCCGCCGACCCTTTCGATCATGATCACCGACATCACCAAATCCGGGCAGCAATGGCCGCGCGCCGCGGTAGTGGCTCTAACGATGATCGCCACACTCCTGACAGTAGCCTTTGCCGCCATCAAATTCGCTTACAGGGAGGCTGGAAAATGACCGGTAACCGCAACCCCATTATCGACGGCCTTCTGAAACTGCATATCACGCTGTGCCTGATTTTCATCTTTGCACCGATTGTCGGCAGCTTTGTTTTCTCACTAAACTCGGACCGCTTTCCTTCGCTGCCGCTAGGCTCGTTCTCAACTGAATGGTACCGGCTAATCTGGGAAGATCCGCTGGTCTGGGCCGGCTTCTTCAACACTCTGCTGGTTGGCGCCTGCGTTGCAGCGATTGCCACGCTGCTGGGATTTGGCGGCGCCTACACCGACTTCCGCTACGAGTTCTTCGGCAAAACCGCCTATCTGGCCCTGGCCCTGCTGCCGCCCACCATCCCGGTGGTAATCATGGGCCTGGCGATGCTGGCTTTCCTTTCCCGTATCAGCCTTTCCGGCAATGTGGTCTCAGTCATCATTGCCCACGGCGTGATGTGCAGCCCCTTTGCCATGGCCATCATCCGATTGCGCCTGTCGCAGATGGACCCGGATCTGGAAGCCGCAGCCTGGAACCTGGGCGGTAATGAATGGGTGACCATGCGCCATGTGATCATCCCCTTCACCAAACCCGCAATCTATGCCGCCTTGTTCATCACCATGGCTGTTTCCTTTGACGAGTTCGCGGTGGCCTGGTTTGTGTCGGGCCTGAACGAGACCCTGCCAGTCAAGGTTTTGGGCTTCCTTCAGGGCCAGGTCAGCCCCCGGATCAATGCCATCGGCTCGCTCGCCTTTGTCAGCTCAATCTCCTTCATCGTGATTGCCCAGCTTCTGATGCGCAATCCAAACGCCAAGACCTCTTAACAGACAGGACAGAGCCATGCTGGACACTCCAATCGTGCATTTTGACAACGTTGTTAAAAAGTTCGGCAGCTTCACCGCTGTTGAAAAGGCCGACTTCCAAATAGCCCGCGGCGAATTCCTGGCGATCATGGGCTCTTCGGGCTGCGGCAAGACAACCACCTTGCGGATGCTGGCCGGACTTGAGGACCCGACCGAAGGCAGCATTTTTCTGGACGGGGAGAAGATCAACGGCAAGCCGACTTGGGAGCGGGACACGCCGATGGTCTGGCAGAGCCTGGCCCTGTTCCCTTTCCTTACGGTGCAGGAGAATGTCGAATTCAGCCTTAAAATGCGCAAAGTGTCCAAGGGTGAACGGCGTGAGCGGGCCCGCAAGTGGCTGGACCGGCTTGGTATCCTGGAGTTTGCTGACCGCAATATCTCGCAGCTGTCCGGCGGCCAGCGCCAGCGTGTCGCGCTCGCCCGTTCGCTGGTGACCGAACCTAAGATCCTGCTGCTGGACGAGCCGCTTTCCGCTCTTGACGCCCACTTGAAAGTGCGCATGCAGTCGGTACTTTCGGGCCTACAAAAGGATCTGGGCATCACTTTCGTCTACGTGACCCATTCGATGTCCGAGGCCTTCTCCATGGCCGACCGGGTGGTGATCATGAGCCGCGGTAAGATTGAACAGATCGGTACGCCCGAGGAAATATACCGCGAACCGCACAACCGCTTTGTTGCGGACTTCCTGGGCTCATCCAACGTGTTTGCCGGCAGCCTCAAATCAGGCGGAAATGAAGCTTGGCAAGTTGCATCAGAACACTCGGCATTCACATTGAAAGCGCCTTCAGAAGTACAAAAGACTGAAGGATCTTCGCTGGCTTTTGCGGTGAGTTCTGAGAACATGTCATTAGCCGCCATTGGGACGCCCTGGACAGGAAACAGCATTGAAGCCACGGTTGTCGGCGGCGAATTTGCAGGGGCCTCTGCCACTGTCTTCTTGGAAACCGATCAGGGTCAGGAACTTAAAGTGCAAAAGGGACATGACGAACTTAAGACGGTAGACATCAGAGCAGGACAGAGACTTTTGGTTCACTGGCTGCCGGAGCATTGTCACGTTCTGCCTGGCGAATGAACAGTCTAACGGGCATTGCCAACTTATTTGCACCCGGCTGAATGCGGCCTGCTCCGCGCCCGTCATGCGGTCATCTCGAGTGCGTAGCCGTTCCAAAGATCAAAGGCATCGGATCGGGCGTGGCGGTACGATGTGGCGGTAAGACGATAGCGGCGGGGACGGAAGAACATGTTGATCTGGTCATGTGCGTCCAGAAATCTCTGAGCCTGTCCGGGTGACTTGAACCGCCCCATGAGTTTCTCTCGCTTGCGGGTTGGCCGATGGGATCCTTCGATCCGGTTGTTCAAGCCCTTGTGCGCCCGATGATCAGCATTCGCCACGAGGTTGCGGATCGGCCTGATGTAACTGCGCAGCTTGTCGGTGATCACGACCCGCGGCGCGCCAAACCGGTCGATCAGCCGCTTCAAGAACCGGCTGGCGGCCTTTGCATTACGTTGCTTTTGCACGAGAATGTCGAGCACATTCCCATTCGCGTCGACTGCCCGCCAAAGCCAGAACTTCACGCCATTGATCGGAACAACGACTTCATCCAAGTGCCATTTGTCACTGGCGCCCGGCCTGTCGCGCTTGATGCAATCGGCGAAATGGCGGCCAAACCGGTTCACCCAGTTCCGGACGGTTTCCCGGCTGACCATCACGCCGCGTTCGGCCAGCAGATCCTCGACATCTGCCGTGCTCAGCGCAAACCGATGGTAAGCCCAGACGGCATAGGAGATGATCTCGCGGGGAAAACGAAAGCCCTTCAGGCGTCGAATTGTCGCCACGGTTTTCATGATGACCGCCTATCCCGACGGAACCCCGTGATCAACTTGGCAATGCCGTCCAAGCAGCTGGAAGGCTTTAAGGTCGATGACGAGGACCTGAACGGTTATCTGATGTATCCCAAGGTGTTCCTGGACTACATGGGCCGCCACCGCCAGTACGGCCCGGTCCGCACCCTGCCGACCCGGACCTTCTTCTATGGCATGGAGCCGGGCGAGGAGATCACCGCCGAGATCGACCCGGGCAAGACCCTGGAAATACGTCTGCAGGCGATTTCCGACACCGACGAGAAGGGCGAAGTGAAGGTCTTCTTCGAGCTGAACGGCCAGCCCCGCGTGATCCGGGTGCCGAACCGTCTGGTCAAAGCCTCGACCGAAGCCCGCCCGAAGGCACAGGCCGGCAACCCGAACCACGTTGGCGCGCCGATGCCGGGTGTTGTCGCATCGGTTGCGGTGCAGGCAGGCCAGCAGGTGCATGAAGGCGACCTGCTGCTGACCATCGAAGCGATGAAGATGGAAACCGGCATCCACACCGAGCGCGGCGCGGTGGTGAAGGCCGTGCACGTTCAGGCCGGCGGCCAGATCGACGCCAAGGACCTGCTGGTTGAGCTGGAATAAGCAACAAGCTCTGCTTGGGCTGGGTCTTCTTGCGTCAATGTGCCGTTGCGCTGCTCCCCAACCTTGGACCGCCAGAAGCTGGATTTTTCCGGCTCTGTCACGATGACGGGCTGGTGACGCCATCGGGATAATGCATGGCAATCGGGACGTTGTATCCGATTGCGCTGTGGGGTCTGTTCTCATTCTTGTACCGACGCCAATCCTCCCGCCGGGCAATCCTGAGATGGGCCGACAGGAAACGCGTGGATTGGAATTACATCGCCCCCGGAAAAGGCGCAGGTGGCTAAAAAAAATCCGTCCGTTTCGAGAGGAAACGGACGGCGAGAACAGGAAGGTCAATGGGGACTTGACTGTTCACATGTATGTTCGCGCTTCTCGGGAGCAAGGGCTGGAGAGTATGGGGGGCGGAGTTGGCAAGTATCCGCCATAGGCAAGTTCGTGTCTTCGCATTAAGGCTTTGGACGGAGGGCGGGGGGCAATCGCCTACTGACTTTGGAAAAGCGAACCTGCGGGCGTTTGCAGCATGCGCCCGCCGGGATCGCGCCTAGTTGACAAGGA
>NZ_JBSWTU010000009.1:0-93661 GCF_056158685.1 Leisingera sp. ABM4_103
TCATGCCCGGCCACATAGACCTGCCCGTTGCGGTCGCTCGCCATCAGGGTGGAGCGGCGCGGCGCCTCATAGGTGGCGGACGGTTTTGCCTCCAGCCCGGCGCTCGCGTCATAGACGGCAAATTCCGGCTGCATTACTTCATAGCGGTCGGTTTTCTTACGCACAGGATTGCGCACCGTGTAGATCTGGCTGCCGTCCTTGGACACCGCCAGCGATGCCAGCGAGCGGCGGGTCACATCACCCTCGGACTGGGCGGCGTGAAAGACCCTCTCGCAGGTCCCGATATCGACGCCGACCACATCCTGCCAATGGTTCAGCAGCACATAGGCGATACGGTTGTCCGGCGACATGGCAATGACGCCGGGCGTCACATTCGCCCCCAGGTCGCAGTCGGCCTTGACCGAGCGGTCCTCGGCATCAAAGACATAGAGGTTGGAGGGCCGGGCCACCGTCACCAGAAGGTCGCCAGCGGCCAGCGGCAGGGCTGAAGCGCAAAACGCGGCAGCAGCAAAAAGCGCGGATTTCATGATGCAGGTCTCCTCAGGTTTCGGCGTCGGTGGGATAGGTGGCGCCGAGCGCCCGCCAGTCCTTGGCGGCATTGGGCGCGCCCTCGTCCCAGTTCGGGTGGTTGACCATGATGTCGGGCACCTGCGCGGGCCACCAGCAGGGGTCGGAGCAGCCGTAAAGGTCCGCCTCCATCGGCTGGCACAGGGCGGCAAGCCCGCCAAAGGGATCGACCTCCCAGCCCGGGTCGAATGTGGTGGCGCATCCGGCGGTCACGGTCTGCATCGCGCGGACCTCGTCCATCTGGCCTTCGGCCGCGGCCTGCTGAACGCGTTCGGCTTTCTGATTGAGCGGTTTCATTTTCCAAACGCCCTCCTCGGCGCAACATGGTGGTGAAAGAACTGCGGCGCCTGGGCGATCAGCCGGGCATAGGCGGCCACGCCAAAGTCGATCCAGTCGCGCATCAGGTCGCAGTAGTGATAGGTCGGCATCATCGGGTCGCTGAAATGGGCATAGCTCTCGTGGTAGCAGCCGCCCGCGCACAGGTTGCGGATCCGGCAGGTGGCGCAGCCCTTCTCGGTGCGGTCCGACCGCGCTTTGATGAACCCCGACAGCTCCTTGCGCTTGATGCCCTCATCGACGGTGCCGAACTGGTCCATTTCCGAGCCGGTGAACCGGTGGCACAGGTTCAGCGCGCCGTCGTGATTGACCGCCAGCATCCCCACCCCGGCCCCGCAGGGCAGCGCCTTGGAGCGCCCCTCGTAAAGGTCGCTCATCATCTGATGCATGTTGGAAAAGCCGATGTTGCGGCCCTCCAGCGCCGCCTCGAAATAGAGCCTGCCAAGGGATTTCATCCCCTCGAACACCTCCAGCAGCTCGGCACCGTTGAGGTTGAAGGCATCCATGTCTCCCGAAGTAACCGGCGAGAAGCCCACCTCGGCAAAGCCGATATCGTTGATCAGATGGTCCCAGATCTCGACAATATTGGTGACCCCCGCCGTCAGGGTGACACGGGCGCCCACCGGCTTGGACTTATACCGCGACAGCAGCAGCCGCGCCTTGGCGGCCACGGTGTCATAGGTGCCCTTGCCGCCCACGGTCTTGCGGTTCAGGTCATGCTGCGCCTTGGGCCCGTCGATGGAGACCGTCAGGCCAAAGCGATGGTCGTCCAGCCAGCCGATCAGCGGCTCGGTCAGCAGCGTCGCGTTGGTGGTGAGGCTGAAGTTCACCGCCTTGCCAAGGGCGGCGAAATGCGGCTCGGCCCAGTCCACCACCTGCCGGATCAAGGGCAGGTTCGACAGCGGCTCGCCGCCGAAGAACACGATGTTGTAGCTGTCCCGGTCCGGGTTCTCCGCCAGCAGCATCTCCGCCGACTTCCGCGCGGTGTCAAAGGCCATCTTCTGCCCCTTGGACGGCACTGCCAGATCCTCCTTGTAGCAATAGGAGCAGGCCAGGTTGCAGCCGGTGTTGACGTTCAGAACGATGGTAGTCAGCGGAAAGGTCTCGATCTCGATCGGCGGCCGTTCCGGCTGCAGCGGGCGGCCGTCATTGACGATATCCAGCCGCACCAGCCCGTCGAGCCGCGCCGCCGCGTCCTTGGCCGCAAACCGCGCTTCGAACTCGTCCATGGAGAACGCCTGCTCCTGCGCCGCATAGTCGAGAATATCCCGGTCCACCCTGTCCATCTCGAAGATCGAGGTGGTGGGCACATGGAACAGAACCTCCCGCCCCTCGACCTCAACCCGGTGCGCATTGGCCGGCTGATAGTGAAAGTCTTTCATGATCTCTCCCCCTTTCTCAGCGGATCGGCGGGTCAATGAAGCGCTGCACGGTGACGATCAGCATCGCCTCCGCCTGCTGGCCCATCGCCTCGGCCTGCACCGTCAGCTCACCCGCGTTGTTAGCGCTAAATGGGCGCTCGGGATTTGGGCCGGCAATGGCGGGCATAAAGATACCGTTGGCCTGCATTTCCCCTGCAAATTCAGTGTCTTTCATGTGCGCTGCGTGCTCATGCGCGTTGGCCACGGTCCATTGCGCCTCAACCCGTCCGATGCGCACATCATCCTCGGTCCCGGCCTCGCCGTCCGGCCCGTTCCACATGCCCACCGCGTTGAAATAGGCAGGCACCGCCGCCGGGCCTTCCTCACTGCCGCCGCCGACGCGGGCGATGGTGAACTCCGGCTCCACCTTCAGGCTGTCGAGCGAGGTGTAATGGGCGATCTGCCCCTCTGCCCCGCCCGCGCTGAAGGTGACAACACCATTGCCCTCAGCCGCCAGCGACAGCGCCGCACCATAGGTGTTCGCAGCCGCCTCACCGGCAGAGCTGTCCAGGCCGTCCAGCCCGGTGCCAACCACCTGCACCTGCCCCTCCCCTGCCGGGACGGCAGAGGGAACGGTGCCCAGGATGACGCTGCCAGCCCCGTCCCGCACACCGCTCAACGGCGCGCCCAGGGCGTCGTTGCTGCGGTCGAACTGGCGGCCCTGCAGGCTGTTGCCATCCTCCGACAGCGCCAGCACCTGGCGGTAGGCGGTGCTGCCAATGTCCAGATTGGCGCGCCATTCATAGCCCGTGTACAGGTTCATCTGCCCCGACGCCGGATGCGCGGTGCCATCCGCCGTCACGAACGCGCCGCTGACCTGATAGGGCGAGGCATCGCCCGTCACCGTCAGCTTGCCATAGGCCTCGCCGATGCCGGGCAGGTCGGTCATCACCACCCAATCGCCCGCCACCGGCTGTTTCTCCGCCGCCTGCCAGTCCGTCCAGGCAGCCGTTTCCAGCGGGTTCTGCTCCGCCAGATAGCCTGCAATCTCGGTCCGGGCGATCTTGTACCACTCCCGGTCGCGGCCAAGCGCCTGGTATTCGATGGTCGGGAAATGGCCGACATGGAAATCCATGTGCAGCTCCCATTCCTCTGCCGTGCGGTTCTGCAGCAGCGCCCGCGCGCCGGTATGGCAGCGCGCGCACATCGAGGCGAAGGGCTCGTCAAAGCTCTCCTGCGCGTTCGGGTCCTTCTCCAGCGCATAGCGGAACGGCGCAGCCTCGGACGGCGCCAAACCTTGGGTATCCGCCAGGTGCTGAACGATGGCGCGGCGGTCCCCGGCGCTGATGTCCAGACCATGCGCCTGCTGCATCCGGACGATGGTCATCATCCAGCCCTCGGGGCTTTTGCGCTGGCCGCTGATCCGGCTCAGACCGCCCTCCTCCGCCGTGTGGCAGCTTGAGCAGGTGTTTTTCAGCAGGTCCTCGCTGGCCAGTGCCGGCACCGCGCCCGCCGCGGATATCAGAAGTGCAGCCGTCAGGCCGCGGGGTCGTAGTTGCATGGATCAGTCTCCCTGTTTGCAGTATCCCAGGGGATCTGCGCCCCCTCGGTAAACCCTTGTGACAAAAGCCATTGGTGGATCGCCCGCGCCACCTGCGGCGGGGCCTCTGGCAGAATTGCGCTGTGAAAGCGGGCCGCGTCCGGCAGGGGCTGGCCGTTCAGGCGGCGCAGCAGCGGCACGATCTCCTGCCCGGCGGTAAAAGCCGCGCCGCCCGGGGCATCGCGGGTGATCAGCACCTCGCGCCGCACCAGATACCCGTCCTGCACCACCACCCGCATCGCGGTGTGCGGGCGAATGTCCGTGTCATGCGCCGGGGCCTCATCCGGCCAGGCAGCGCGCTGCTGCCAGAAGGGCGTTTCAAACCCCGCCTCGCGGTAGAAGTCCCGGCCCACCCGGGCCTGGCGCCAAAACGTCTCAGCCACCCGGTTACGGTAGAAATCGCGCGCCAAGTCCGCCTCTCCGGCCAGCAGCGCCCGCGCGATGGGCACCGCCATCAGCGCCGAGGACACCGCCCAGAACATCCCGTGCCCCGACAGGGGGTCCAGCGCCACCGCCGCATCACCCAGCCGCGGGCAGCGCGGGTCCAGATCCAGTGCCGCCAGCCGCGGCGCAATTGCATGAACAACGGAGCGGCGGGGCAGCGGGGTCTCTCCCGCCACAGCGCTCCACAGCGCTGCCACAGCCGTTTTGCCACCTGACTGCCCCAGCGAGGACGCAGCGCCCACCGCCTGCAGCCACAGCCGGTCCCGGTCCACCGGCACCGACCAGATCCAGCCATCGGGCCGGGCCTCGATCCGCGGCGTTTCCATGTCTCCCGCCTGCGGCGGCACAAACCCGGCAACGGAAATCGTGTCCGGCCCTACCAGCTCAGCGCGGTGCAATTTCGAACTCTGGCGCGGCGCGCGGCGGCCTCGGGCCTCGAACAGCAGCCGGGCGGAAAGGCACCGGCCACCGACCAGCCGGATTTCACCGGCCTCGGGCCGCACGCTGGCCACTGCCGCAAAAACAAGGCTGACACCCTCGCTCCGCGCCGCCTCCAGCAGCCCGGTATCAAAGGCACGGCGGTCGGCCAGATGCTCGCTGTTCTGCCCGCCCTGGAACGCGCCCCAGCTGACATGGCGCTGTGCCGCAGGGCCGATCCCGGCCAGCGGCAGCCCATGCCGCGCCAGGATCGCGGCGACGCGGGCGGACATCCCCTCATACCGGGGGCCACGCGGCGGCAGGGTGGCCAGCGCCACGCTGAACCCGGCCCGCGCCAGCAGAACCGCCGCCACCGACCCGGCCGGGCCGCCGCCTGCAATCGCAATATCAAAGGTGCCTGTTTGAGGTGCCATTTGCCTAGGCTGCCCTGCCGGGCGGTGCCGTGTGGCGGACACATCCGGACAACAACCCGACATTTCCGGACAGAATCGGCCGCTTGAGCGCTGCATACGGCAATTTTTCTGGAATAGCGGATTTTTGCGGTATTCTGGCGCAATCCTGAGGAACTGCGCGATGCCACACACCTATCAGCCCCGGATTTCCGCCTCCACTTTGAACGACCCGCTGCGGGCCGTTGAGTTCATGAATGGCGATGCCGCCACGATTTCCCGCAACGCCGGGATCAGCCCGCAGGACCTGGAGGGCGAGATCGGCCTGAAGAAGTTTGTGGACTTCTGCGAGCACGCCTCCGACCAGCTCGGCCTCCCTGATTTCGGCTGGCGGGTCGGATCGGTCTTTAATCTGCAAAACCTTGGAACGCTTGGGGAATACATCATGCAGGCGCCGACGCTCGGGGCCGCCCTGGCGCTGTTCCGCAATGCCTTTCCGATGGTGCAAAGCGACTCGGAACTGAGATTGACGATCGATGGGGACAAGGCTCGGCTGACCTACCGGATCCTCGACACCCGCATCTGGCCGCGGCAACAGGACGCGGAGCTGACACTGTCGGTGTTCCACAGCCTGATCCGCTCTGCGACCGGCCCGGACTGGCGACCCGAGCTGCTGTCCCTGGAGCACGAATCAAGCGCGCTGCACAGCCGCAGCGCCGCCGGGCCGCGCTGCCCGGTGCAGTATGCGGCGCCCTCGAACACGCTGGTGTTTTCCGCGGGCCTGCTGGAACTGCCTCTGGCGGGCGGCGAAAACCCGGCGTTCAAGACCGCCTCGCAGTCGATTGTCCGCACCGCCCGTCAGAGCGAACGCGATGCACCAGTCACCGTGCGGGTGCGCCGCGAGCTGTTGATGCGGATCGGCCGCGAAGGATTTGAGCAGACGGCCATCGCAGCCGCCCTGGGCATGTCGCGCCGCACCTTGCGGCGGCGGCTGGAGGATGAGGGGCAGAAGTTTTCCCGCCTGCTTGCAGGCTGCCGGATGGAGATCGCCAAGCGCATGCTGCTGGCCCCGGGCGCGCAGCTGCACGATATCTCGGAGCGGCTGGGCTATTCCGAAGTCTCCGCTTTCGAGCGCGCCTTCCGCCAGCACGAGGGCGCGACCCCCAGCCAGTTCCGCAAGCAGTCCTGTTCAGACAGCTCCGGGGCTACGGTCCGGAAACCGGTCTCAGCCGCCAACTGACCGGCTGCGCCGTTGAGAGGGTCGCGCTCCCCCCGGCCCGAGCCCGCACGGAGAGGTTTCGCAGCGAAACCTGCCGGTGCGGTCACAACCCTTAGAAGGAATTTCATGCGTTCCAAGAGTGCAGGTTGTTGGGCGAGCGGCATTGGGTTTCGCTGCGAAACCAGGGGCAAGCGCCCTGCCCGCTCAGCCGTTTTCCAGCAGATGGCGCACGTTGTCCATCACCGCGTCGACCAGTTCCGCGGTCACTTCGCTGCCGGAAAAGCGGATGGCATAACCGCTGGGGCCGAGCTCACGCTCGATGGTGATGCCCCGGGCCACCCGGGTTTTGCGCGCGCGTTCGATCTTTTGCGCGGCCTTCGGGCGGCCGCCGCGGCTGGGATCCTGCGGCGCGCCTTCAGCTTGTTCGATCAGCGGCAGCATGGCATCCCATTCCTCCGCGGCTGAGCGCCCGCCGGCCTGTTCCAGCGCGGTGCGGAGAGGTTCCGCCAGCCCGGCCCGCAAGGCGCCCGCAAGCCGCAGGCACTGGCGTTCGTTGAGGCCGGTAGCGTAGGCCAGCATATCGCCCAGCTCCTCGTGGATCAGGGCGAATGAGCGGATCTTGGAGCGCTTGGCCTTGGAGGCAGTCTGGAACAGCACCGCCACCGCCTCGTCAACGGTGGGGAACACGCCGTCATGCACCGCGGAGGCAGCAGCGCGGCCCCGCTCGTACTGGCTGAGGCCGGAGCGAACCTCGTTTTCCTCGATCATCGCCACCAGCGCATCGGCGATGCTGCCGGGGGCGCGGATGAAGGCGGGGATGGTCTGGAACCGGTCTCCACCGCTGAGCGCATTGAGGCGGCGGATCGCGGTCAGGCGGCGGTAGCCGGATACCAGCGCGTATTTCCCCGCGTCCTCGTGGTTCTGCGGCTCGAACACCTCAATGGGCAGGCGCAGGCCGTTGACGGAGATCGAGCTCATCAGTTCCTGCATCTCGTCTTCGTCCATGACGATGCGGTCGCGGTTCAGCGCCTCGGCGGTGATGTCGGTGATCGGCAGCTCCACCGCCACCAGCCCCTTTTCTTCCGCCGCGCGAAGCCGCTCGGCATCGGCGCGGTCGCGGGCCGCGGCCTCACGGCCTGCCTGGGGCAGGGGGTCGGCATGGCGGGCGGCGTCGGCCACCACATCGGCAATCGGCGGCCGCAGCCCGGGGCTGCGGGCCAGGTCGCGGTCGATGCCGGCTTCGATTTCTTTCAGCGCCTCGGGCGAGGGGGTCTCAAGCTGTCTGCGGCGTGCCATCTGCTCTGTCCTCTTCGTTGCTCTGTTCTGCCTGCTCCATCTGCTGATCGCGCCACCAGCTGCCGATCAGAAGCTCCTTGAATTCCGCATAGGTGCGGTCGAACACCTCGCGGCCGCGGGTGTAGGTCTCGCGGTTGAAGTTTCGGTAATCCGCCTCGTAGATGCCGGATACGCTTTCGCCGGCCTGGCCGACCAGGGCGGTGTAATCCTGGCGGTAGGCGTTCATCATGTCGCCGAAATAGGCCTGAATCACATTGGCCAGATCGGTCTGCTGGCTGGCGTCAAAACGGGTGATTAGGGCGCGCACCACGTCCCATTCGAACTTCATCTCCGGCAGCCCGGCGCGGCGGCGGGCGGCGTTCTCGCCATCCTCGATGGAGGCGAAGGTGGAATAGAGCATGTCGAAGAAACGCCCCGTCGAGTTGAACTCCAGGAACGACGCGCCCAGGGGCACCATCAGAATGTCGGCGGCGGCCAGCGCGTTGATGGTGAGGTAGCCAAGGGCAGGGGGGGTATCCAGCAGGATGATGTCGTAGCCGTCCAGCGCGCCGCCCTGGTCCAGCGCGTTGGTCAGCGCGTCCCACAGCGCCCAGTTGCGCAGGCCCATGCGCCAGACCGGGATCTGGAACTCGGCCCAGTAGAGGTTCAGCTGGGCGCCGATCAGGTCGATGTTAGGCCAGTGGGTTTTCTGGACCACGTTTCGCAGCGAAACCTCCCGCGCCTCGGTCAGAGTCTCATCCAGCGGGATCGGGTCTGAGCCAGCGGCGGCGCGGACCTTGTTCTCGGCCTCCACCGCCTCGGCATAATCGCGGGCGAGCAGGGGGAAGACGGTCTGCCATTCGTCGGCCACCTGGCCGCCCAGGATCGAGGTCATCGAGCCCTGGCTGTCGAGGTCCACCACCAGCACCTTGTAGCCGTCGAGCGCGGCGGACATCGCCAGATGCGCGGCGGTCGAGGTCTTGCCGACGCCGCCCTTGAAGTTGGCGACCGCGACCACCTTGGCGGGCAGGCCTTCGGGGCGGTAGGGGCGGTATTCCTTGGTGGAGATGCCTTCCTCCGCGAAATGGTCGCGCAGTTTCAGCACCTCCTCCAGCGTGAACCATTTGGAGCCGCTGGCGCCCTCGCCCTGGGGCAGGTCGGGGTTCTTGTTCAGGACCCGGCGCAGGTGCGCGGGGGCGACGGGGATCAGGTAGCGGGTGATCTCCCAGGTGGAGAATTTACGCAGCCGCTTGCGGCCGTCCGGCGCGTAGCCGCGCTTGGCCAGATCATCGCGCCCCCGGCCTGCAAACGCCGCGGCCTTGGCGAATCTGGCGGTGTCGACCAGCTCGCCCAGCTTGGCCGCTGCCGCCTCCGGATCCAGGTTGAAATAGGGGGGCAGGGGAGTGTCCGGTTTCTTTGCCATGTCTCGTGTGCCTCGGTAAAATCGCCTGTTTGGCGTGTTATCACCGTTTTTGTCGCACATCTGTGGGAGAGAGTGAATCATTATCTGGCAGCGCATCTGTTTTCCGCTGCCGTCCGTAATCCGCGGAATAAATGTCTCTTTTCCCCAAGAAATACTATGGCACAAACAGGTTGAAATGTTGTGAATTTTTGATTCAGTTTAGAGTCTTTAGGTCTGGTAATCCTTTTGATTTCATAGGCTTGAGCTTGTTTGGGAACCCGCATCCGGGAGCAAAGGAACCGGTTTGCAGGATCATGGGTACCTGTCTGCGGGAGCAAGGGTCCCGATTCGCGGGAGGACGGGTACCCGTGCCCCTGAGACCCGAAATCGGGCGGTTTGAGCGCCCGGAACGGCCGGAAACCGGGGGATTTGGGCGCTATCCGGGGCCTGCGGGGGCCGGTCCGCTTTAAAGGTACCCGTTTCCGGGATGGCCTTCTCCCGTAAACGGGTCCCCAAGCCGGGATTGAGCGCGGGTTCCTTTTGCGCCATAGTCTGTCCAGAGCAGAATCCCCGCAAGAGCGTCAAGCCGCCAGGGGCAAGAGGGCAGGGCGATGGATCCAGACGATATCCCGCACAGCAAGCTGACCGGGCCGTTGCGCCGGGGGTCGGTCAAGAAGAATGTCGCCGCGATCCATGTCTCGGGCAAGCTGACGCTGCTGCAGCGCAAGCTGTCCAATGTGCTGTTGCTTAACGCCTATGACGCGCTGATCTCCAAGCCCAAGCACCAGATCGATGCGCAGACGCTGTGCATGATGGTGGGCTATAACTCCAACGATATGGAAACCCTGAAGCAGTCGCTGCGCAGCCTGGCGGAGACGGTGGCGGAATGGGACATGCTGGATGAGAACGGCAAGCAGGAGTGGGGGGTGAGCTCGCTGCTGTCCTATGCCAAGCTGCAGGGCGGGGTGTGCGAATACGCCTATAGCCCGGCGCTGGCGGAGAAGCTGCATGATCCCAAGGTTTTTGCCCTGATCAATCTGAACATCCAGCGGCGGTTCACCAGCGGCCATGCGCTGGCGCTGTATGAGAATTGCTACCGGTTTGTGCGGACGGGCTCGACCGGGTGGTGGGACATTGCGCTGTTCCGCCGCCTGATGGGGGTGGACGGCAGCGCCTATTACGAGAGCTTCAAGCACCTGAATGCCAAGATCATCAAGCCGGCAGTTGCGGAGGTGAACAAGACGTCGAACATTCTACTGACGCCGGAGTTCAAGAAGATGGGGCGGCAGGTGGCCGAGGTGCGGTTTCTGATCAAGGAGAACCCGCAGCTGGCGATGCTGGATATCGACGATGGCGCCGGGGTGCGGCAGGGGGCGGTTTACGGCCAGCTGATGGAGCTGGGGGTGAGCGACCGGCTGGCGCGGCAGTGGATTGCCGAGCATGGCGAGGACTATGTCGCCGAGAAGGTCGGCTATCTGAAGGGGCGCAAGGGGGTGGACAGCCCGGTGCGTTACCTGAGCGCGGCGCTGAGGGACGATTATAAGGACGCGCCTGCCGAGGCGGTGAAAGAGGTTTCCCCGGAGGTGCTGGCGGCAGCTGAGGCGCGCAAGGCGGCGGAGGCTGAAGCGGCGCGTAAGGCTGCGGTAGAGGATGCGGCCAAGGCGCGGGAACGCACGCTGAGGGCGCAGCGGCTGGAGCGGATCCGCGATCTGGCGGCGGGGCGCTCGCCGACCCAGCGGGATGCCGACAAGCGGCTGTTCCTGAGCCGTCTGGAGGATGAGATCGACCGCGAGGAATTCCGCAACCGCGGCTGGGCCGCAGCCTTGCTGGCCAGCCAGATGGCGGAGTTCTGGGAGGAGCTGATACCCGGCGCGTTCGAGGAACTGGCCGGATAGGGCAGGGGACCCGGATCAGAGCGAGGCGGCGGCGCGGCTGGCCTGGTCGTAGTGCCCGGACAGCGCCCGCAGGCTGCGGGCCAGCTCGCGCAGGTCCTTGCCCGGCAGGTCAGCGGCAGAGAGACCGTCGAGCAGGCATTGGCGGCGCACGTCGCGGTAGGCCGAGCACAGCTCCGCGCCCTCGGCGGAGGTGCGGTAGAACACTTCCTTGCCGCGCTTTTCCGAGGCCAGCAGCCCGGCCTTGAGCAGCTTGCGCAGCCCGTAGTTCACCGTGTGGCTGTCCTCGATGTTGAGCAGGAAGCAGATGTCGGACAGGCGCTTGTCCTTGCCGCGGTGGTTGACGTTGTGGAGGATCAGGATTTCCAGCGGGTTCAGATCCGGCTGGCCGGCCGCCGCCATGCAGCGGGTCATCCAGCGGGAAAAGGCGTTGGAGGCGATGATCAGGCCGAATTCCAGCTCCGACAGCTCCCAGCCTTCGCCCTCTGCCAGGTGGCGGGAGGAGACGATTCGGCGGGAATCGGGTTTCTTTTCGGCCATGTTTTGCCCCTTCTTTGTTGATAAAACCCCGGCGTTTTATCTGCATGTGGTCATAAAAGGGCAAAGTATCAAGGAGATCAAGCAGGCTGTCAGAGCGTTGGCGGCTGCCGGGCGGGGCAGGGGTGGAGGTTGCATCTTGGCAAAACGTTGACAAATTATCAGCGTTATGGATACATTATTGCAATGTTTCGCATTGGGAGGTAAAAATGCAATTTTCGCGTATGCTGGGCGGCGCGGCCGTTCTGATCGCCGGGCTGTCGGTGCCGGCCCTTGCTGCAACCTGGGACATGCCGACGCCCTATCCGGACGCCACGTTCCACACCAAGAACATCGCAGAGTTTGCCAGCGACGTTGCCGAGGCGACCGAGGGCGGGCTGGAGATCAAGGTCCATTCGGCCGGATCGCTGTTCAAGCACCCCGAAATCAGCAAGGCCGTGCGCAGCGGCCAGGTGCCTGCGGGCGAGTTCTTCCTGTCGCTGCTGGCCAATGACAACCCGGCGTTTGGCGCCGACTCGCTGCCGTTCCTGGCGACCAGCTATGAAGAGGCCGAACGGCTGTGGGCGGCGCAAAAGGACGTGATCGACGGACTGCTGGACGAGCAGGGGCTGATGGCGCTGTACGCCGTGCCGTGGCCGCCGCAGGGGCTGTACACCACCAAGGAAATCAACAGTGTCGAGGATCTGGCGGGGCTGAAGTTCCGCACCTACAACGCGACGCTGGAGCAGTTCGCCAACCTGGCGGGCGCCGCGCCGACGCAGGTTGAGGTGCCGGACATTCCGCAGGCCTTCAGCACCGGCCGGGTCGAGGCGATGATCACCTCGCCCTCCACCGGCGTGAACTCCAAGGCGTGGGATTTCCTGACCCATTACACCGACATCCAGGCCTGGATCCCGAAGAACATCGTGGTGGTGAACAAGCGCGCGTTCCGCCGTCTGGACGAAGCCACCCAGACCGCCATTCTGGAAGCTGCGGCTGAGGCCGAGGCGCGCGGCTGGGAGATGAGCCGGGCCGAGACCAGCAGCCAGATCGAGGTGCTGAAGGAAAACGGCATCACCGTGTCCGAGCCGTCGGAAGAGCTGATGGAAGGCCTGCGCGCGATTGGCGCAGAGATGCTGGAAAACTGGAAAGGCGAGGCCGGGGAGGCCGGCGCCACCCTGCTGAACGCCTACCAGCAGTAACATGACCTTGACCGGACGCCGCGGGCGGCGTCCGGTCTCCTGGGGAGGAGGAGCAGCCATGCGGGTTGTGCTTGATTTCATCTACCGTGCGGCCGGCGGGCTGGCAGCACTGTTTATCGTGGCCATTGTGGCGCTGGTTTTTGCGCAGGTGTGCCTGAACCTCGCTGACAAGATCGCGGTGGCGCTGACCGGAAACGGCGTTGGCCTGACGATCCCGTCCTATGCGGATTTCACCGGCTTTTTCCTGGCGGCTTCGACTTTTCTGGCGCTGGCCTATGCGCTGCGCGCAGGCGGCCATATCCGGGTGACGCTGGTGACCAACCGCTTGCCGAAGGCTGCCCACCGGGCGGCGGAGCTGGGGGTGACCCTGCTGGCACTGGCGATGAGCGGCTATGCCACCTGGTACATGGGGCTGCTGCTGCTGGAATCGCTGGAGTTCGGCGACCGAAGCGCAGGCATGGTGTCGGTGCCGCTGTGGCTGCCGCAGGCGCCGGTGGCGCTTGGCCTTGCGATCCTCACCCTGGCGCTGGCGGACGAGCTGATCTCCATGCTGCGCGGCGCGCTGCCCTCCTGGGAGGGCAAGGGCGAAAATCTTCTGAGCGAATAGGGGATCATCATGTCGGTTGCCGCGCTTTCCATCATTCTTCTGGTCCTTCTTTTCCTGTTCCTGGGCGCCGGCCTGTGGGTGGCCTTTGCCCTCTTGGGCGTGGGCATCGCCGCGATGGCGCTGTTCACCGAGGCGCCGCTGGGGCTGGTGATGGCCACCACCATGTGGGGCCACAGCAACTCCTGGGCCTTGGCGGCGCTGCCGCTGTTCATCTGGATGGGCGAGATCCTGTTCCGCTCGCGCCTGTCGGAGGACATGTTCACCGGGCTGTCGCCCTGGATGAACCGGCTGCCCGGGCAGCTGCTGCATGTGAACGTCTTTGCCTGCGGGATCTTTGCTGCGGTGTCGGGGTCGTCCGCGGCCACCGCCGCCACCATCGGCAAGCTGTCGATCCCGGAGCTGGCGCGGCGCGGCTATCCTGAGAAGCTGGTGATCGGCACGCTGGCCGGGTCCGCCACGCTGGGGCTGCTGATCCCGCCGTCTATCATCCTGATCGTCTATGGTGTGGCGACCGAGCAATCCATCGCCCGGCTGTTTGTCGCAGGCGTGCTGCCCGGCGTGCTGCTGGTTGGTCTTTTCGTCGGCTATGTGGTGGTCTGGGCGCTGCTGAACCGCAGCAAGCTGCCCACTGAGGACATTGCGGCCACCTTCCGCGAGAAGCTGAAGCGCGCCCGCAGGCTGCTGCCGGTGGTGCTGCTGATCGGCGGGGTGATCGGCTCGATCTATGCGGGGATTGCCTCGCCCACCGATGCCGCCGCCGTTGGCGTGGTGCTGGCGCTGCTGCTGTCGTGGCAGTCCGGCTCGCTCACCCGGCAGAGCTTTACCGAGGGGCTGATGGGGGCGACCGTCACCTCCTGCATGATCGCCTTTATCCTGGCGGGGGCGTCGTTCCTGACCGTGGCGATGGGGTTCACCGGCATTCCGCGCATTCTGGCGGAGTGGATCGGATCGCTGAACCTGTCGACCTTCACCCTGCTGGCGGCGCTGACCATCTTCTTTGTGATCATGGGCTGCTTCCTCGACGGGATTTCGGTGGTGGTTCTGACCGCCTCGGTGATCATGCCGATGGTGCTGGAGGCGGGGATTGATCCCTTGTGGTTCGGCATCTTCCTGGTGATCGTGGTGGAGATGTCGCAGATTACGCCGCCGGTCGGCTTCAACCTGTTTGTGCTGCAATCGCTGACCGGGCGGGACATTCTGACCGTGGCCAAGGCGGCGCTGCCGTTCTTCTTCCTGATGGTCGTGGCGCTGGTGCTGATCGTGCTGTTCCCCTCCATCGTGACCTTCCTGCCGGAGCAGATGTGATGGCTGAGGTGAGCGCAGCAACACCCGGCCCAGAAATCCGCACGGTGGGGGTGGACGGGATGCTGGTGAGCTTTGGCAGCCGCCTGAGCGAGCCGGCCAACCGCGCCGCCCTGGCGTTCCGCGCGGCGCTGGCCGAGGAAAGCTGGGACGGGGTCGAGGAAGTCTCTACCTCGCTGGTTTCGGCCTATGTGCGGTTTGATTTGCGGCATCTGGACCATGCGTGCTTGCGGGCGCGGCTGGGGGCGCTGCTGGCGCAGCGCGACTGGTACGCGGCAGAGCTGCCCGGTCAGCGCCGCCTGTGGCGGATCCCGGCGGTGTTCGGCACCGAGCTGGCGCCGCAGCTGCCGCAGGCGGCAGAGGCCGCGGGCATGACGGAGGCGGAGGCGGTGGCCTCGCTGTCGGCGGCGCGGGTGCGGGTGCAGACCATCGGCTTTGCCCCCGGCCAGCCCTATCTGGGCGAGCTGCCGGAGGCCTGGGACATACCGCGCCAGACCCAGCTGACCACCCGCATCCCCGAAGGCGCGCTGGCGGTGGCGATCCGGCAGCTGGTTCTGTTCTCGGTGGCCACGCCGACCGGCTGGATGCACGCAGGCCAGACCGCGGTGCGGCTGTTCCGTCCGGATGCGGAGGAGCCGTTCCTGCTGCGCCCCGGCGATGAGGTGCAATTCACCCCGGTGACGCCGGAAGAGCTGCAGGGCTTGCGGCGCGATCCGCTGGGCGGCGCCAAGGCGGAGGATCTGTCATGACCGGCACGTTGACCGTACTGCGCGCAGGGCCAGGGGTGACGGTTCAGGACCTCGGCCGCCCGGGTTGGCTGGAATACGGGGTGTCGCGCGGCGGCGCTGCTGATCGGCTGGCGCTGGCCGAGGGCGCGGCGCTGTTGGGGCAGGGCGCGGATCTGGCGGCGGTCGAGATGGCCGGCATGGGCGGCGAGTTCCAGGCGGACAGCGATCTGCGCATCGCGCTGACCGGGGCGCCGATGCGGGCCAGCATCGACGGCGCCGCCGTGGCCTGGAACGCCAGCCACCTGCTGCCTGCGGGGGCGCGGCTGGTGATCGGCGCGGCACGCAGCGGCAGCTATGGCTATCTGCACGTGGGCGGCGGGTTTCAGACCCCGGAACATCTGGGCGCGCGCTCTGCGCATCTGGCGGCGGGCATCGGCGCGCCGCTGGCGGAAGGCGATGTGCTGGACACCGGCGCTGACAGCGGCCGCACCACCGGGTTGGGGCTGGCACCGGACGACCGGTTCGAGGGCGGCACCGTGCGGGTTGTGGCGAGCCTGCAGACGGCGCTGTTCCCGCAGGCTGAACTGGCGCGGTTCGAGCAGACCAGCTTCCGCCGCGGCGCCCGCGGCAACCGGATGGGCGTGCCGGTGGAGAGCGATGGCGAGGGCTTCCGCCCCGACGGTGCGCGCACGGTGGTGTCGGAGGTGATTACGCCCGGCGACATCCAGGTGACCGGCGACGGCACGCCCTATGTGCTGCTGGCGGAGAGCCAGACCACCGGCGGCTATCCCCGGATCGGCACCGTAGTGCCTTGCGACCTGCCGCTGCTGGCGCAGGCGGCGGCGGGGGCGGAGCTGCACTTCCGTTTCATTCCGCTGGAGGAGGCGGTAGAGCTGGAGCGGGCAGAGGCGGAGCGGCGCGAGGGCTTGCGCAGCCAGTGCTTTCCTTTGATCCGGGACCCGCGCAGCATGACGAACCTGCTGTCCTATCAGCTGATCAGCGGCGTGATTGCCGGTGAAGAAGATGTCTTGTGAGGAGATGACATGACCCGAACTGTCGATCTGAATGCCGATATGGGCGAAAGCTTTGGCGCCTGGTCGCTGGGCGATGATGCCGGGCTGCTGGATATCGTGACCTCGGCCAATATCGCCTGCGGCTATCATGCGGGCGATCCGGATGTGATGGCGGCGACGATGAAACACGCGGTGGCCAAGGGCACCGGCATCGGCGCGCATCCGGGTTTTCCCGACCTTCAGGGCTTTGGCCGCCGCCGGATGTCGGTGGCGCATGAGACGCTGGGCAATATGGTGCGCTACCAGTTGGGCGCGGCGCAGGCAATGGCGCGCGCGGCGGGCGGCGCGGTGCGGCATCTGAAACTGCACGGGGCGCTGGCCAATATGGCCTCGGAAGATATCGCGATGGCGCGGGCCTGCTACCAGGCGGCCCTGTCGGTGGACCCGGAAATCATCGTGATGGTGCTGGCGGGCACCGCGCAGCAGCAGGCGGCGCAGGAGCTGGGCTGCAAGACGGCCTGTGAGATCTTTGCTGACCGTGCCTATAACGACGATGCGACGCTGGTGGACCGCAGCCTGCCCGGCGCGGTGATCCATGATCCGGCAGAGGCCGGGCGGCGGATGGTGGAGATGGTGCGCGAAGGCGCCATCATCACCGCCAGCGGCAAGCGGATCCCGGCGCGGATCGACACCATCTGCCTGCATGGCGACACGCCCGCGGCGGTAGCGATTGCCGCCGATGTGCGCCGCGCGCTGCAGGAGAGCGGCGTCGAGCTGGCCCAGTTCAGCGGCGAAGTGCTGTAAAAGCGTGGGGCGGGGGCAGATCGCCCCCGCTTTTTTAAAGGCCTTAGCTGCGCGCCATAGCGGTAAAGGCGCCGCGGGCGGCTTGTTTGCCTGCGGTGAGGCCGTTCACCTTTTCGACGATGGCGGCGGCGTCGATGCCGTGGTGGCGGTAGAGATCGCCGATGGTGCCGGTCTGGCCGAAATGCTCCACCCCCATTGGGATGGTCTGATGGCCCGCCACTGATCCCAGCCAGGACAGGGTGGCGGGGTGGCCGTCGATCACGGTGATCAGCTTGCAGTGCGGCGGCAGGGCACCCATCAGGGTTTCGGCATGGGACTGCGCCGCGGTATTGCCGCGCGAGCGCGCCCGCTGGGCGGCGGTCCAGCCGGAGTTCAGCCGGTCGGCGGAGGTCACTGCCAGCACGCCGATGTCGCGGCGCGCCTCGGCAATCATGCCCGCGGCCTTGATCGCTTCGGGGGCCACCGCACCCTGGTAGGCAATCACCACCTCGCAGTTCGGCCCCGGCGGGCGCAGCCAGTAGGCACCGTCGATGGTGCCCTGGCGGAAGGCGTCGTCCGCCCGCTTTCCGGGTTGTTCCAGCGGGTTGGTGGTGAGGCGCAGATAGACCGAGCCGCCGGTTTCGTCGCGCAGCCAGGTGCGCTCGTCCGGGTCGCCCTCGCCATCGCGCTGCACATAGTCGAAGGCCCATTGCATGATCACCGCCAGCTCATCCGCGAAGGCGGGTTCAAAGGCGGCGAGGCCGTCCTGGGACATGCCGATCAGCGGGGTGCCGATGGACTGGTGCGCGCCGCCTTCGGGGGCCAGGGTGACGCCGGAGGGCGTGCCCGCGAGAATGAAGCGCGCGTCCTGGTAGCAAGCGTAGTTCAGCGCATCGAGGCCGCGGCTGACGAAGGGGTCATAGACCGTGCCAATGGGGATCAGCCGCTTGCCGAACAGCGAATGCGACAGGCCCGCCGCGCCCAAGAGCAGCATCAGGTTCATCTCGGCGATGCCCAGCTCGATATGCTGGCCCTCCGGCGTGAACTCCCATTTCGCGGTGGAGGGAATGCGGTGTTCGATGAAGGCGTCGGCCTGGGCGGTACGGGAGAACAGCTTGCGCCGGTTCACCCAAGGCCCGAGATTGGTGGTTCCGGTCACGTCCGGCGAGGTGGTGACGATGCGGTCGGCCAGCGCGCTGCTGCCCTTGGAGAGATCGTCGAGGATCTTGCCGAAGGCCATCTGGGTCGAAATCTCGCGTCCGGTAGGGGCGGCGATTTCCGGCACGTCCAGCCGCGTGTCGGCATAGCGGCGGGTGCCTTGGGCAAAGAACGGCACCTCCGACAGGAATTTGCGTAAGTCTTCCGGGTCCTGGACGGTGGCGAGGGGCTCCCACTCCTGGCCTTCGGCGACGCCCATGTGGGTCTGCCACTGGGCAAACTGGGTGGCGTTCATCAGGCCGCCGTGGTTGTCCTTGTGGCCCGCGATCGGGGTGCCCCAGCCCTTGACCGTATAGGCCAGGAAGCAGACCGGGAGGTCGTGGTCGATGGCATCGAAGGTCTCGGCCATCGTCTCGACGCAGTTGCCGCCGAGGTTTTCCATCAGCCCGGCCAGTTCCTCGTCGCTGCGGCGTTCGATCAGGGCGGTGACGTCGCCCTGGTCGCCGAGGTCGTCAAGCAGCCGCTGGCGCCAGACCGCGCCGCCCATGAAGGTGAGGGCGGAGTATTCCTGGTTCGGGCAGGCGTCGATCCAGCCGCGCAGCTTGTCGCCGCCGGGTTCGGCAAAGGCGGCGCGCTGCAGGACGCCGTATTTCACCCGCATCACGTCCCAGCCGAAGGCGTCGAAGATCTTCTCGATCCGCTCGAACAGGCCCTCGCGGACGATGCCGTCGAGCGACTGGCGGTTGTAGTCGATGATCCACCAGCAATTGCGCAGATCGTTTTTCCAGCCTTCCTGCAGGGCTTCGTAGATGTTGCCCTCGTCCAGTTCGGCGTCGCCGACCAGGGCCACCATGCGCCCCATCGGGGCGTCTGCGCCCCAGCTTTTGGCGGTGATGTAGTCCTGGATCAGCGAGGCGAAGGAGGTGATTGCCACGCCCAGCCCGACCGAGCCGGTGGAGAAGTCCACGTCGTCCACGTCCTTGGTGCGGCTGGGGTAGCTCTGCACGCCGCCGAAGCCGCGGAAGTTCTCCATCTTCTCGCGGGTCTGGTTGCCCATCAGGTATTGCAGGGCGTGAAAGACCGGGGCGGCATGGGGTTTCACTGCCACCCGGTCCTCGGGCCGCAGGGCGGAGAAATAGAGCGCCGTCATGATCGAGACCATCGAGGCGGAGGATGCCTGATGCCCGCCCACCTTGATGCCGTCCGCCTTGGGGCGGATGTGGTTGGCGTGGTGGACCATCCAGTGCGACAGCCACAGCAGCCGCTGTTCGATGGTCTTGAGATGGGCAGGATCGGGGCGCATGGCGGTCTCCTTGAGGGGCGGTTTACTCGGCGGCCTGAAGCGCTGCGGGGGGCAGGGCCTGTTCCAGGTCGGCGATGATGTCGTCGGCGTCTTCCAGCCCGACGGACAGGCGGATCAGGCCGTCGCTGATGCCGTGCTCGGCGCGCTCCTCGGGCGTGTAGGTGGAGTGGGTCATCGACGCCGGGTGCTGGATCAGGGTTTCGGCGTCGCCCAGCGAGACCGCGCGCTGGATCATCTGCAGGCGGTTCATCAGGGCGATGCCGCCGGCCAGGCCGCCCTCGGCCTCAAAGGCGATCATGGCGCCGGGCTGGTCCATCTGCCGTTCCGCGATACCGTGCTGGGCAAAGCTGTCGAGGCCGGGGAAATACACCGCGCCGACGGCGGGATGCGCCTCAAGATAGGCGGCGACGGTGCGGGCGGTGGCGCAGTGGCGGTCCATCCGCAGGTTCAGGGTCTTGATGCCGCGCAGGATCAGCATCGCGTTGAAGGGCGCCATCACCGCGCCGGTCATGTCTTTCATGCCAACGAGGCGAATTTCGGCGATCTGCTCGGCAGTGCCCACGACCAGGCCAGCCACTACGTCGCCGTGGCCGCCCAGGTATTTCGTGGCGGAGTGCAGCACGATGTCGGCGCCGTGTTCGATCGGGCGGGTCAGGTAGGGGGTGGCATAGGTGTTGTCGACCACCACGGTGGCGCCGGCCGCATGGGCGATCTCGGCGGTGGCGGCAATGTCGACCAGACGCATGTTGGGGTTGGCCGGAGTCTCGAAATAGACCACGCGGGTCTTCTCGGAGACCGCTGCGCGCAGGTTTTCCGGGTCGGTCATGTCGACGTGGGTGATGGTGACGCCCCATTTCGCCAGCCCGTGGCGCATGAAGGCGAAGGTGCAGCCGTAAAGGGTCTTGTCAACAATCACCTCGTCGCCCGGCGAGAGCAGCGTCCATAGAACCGCGGTGATCGCGCCCATGCCGCTGGAGAGGGCGAGGCCCGCCTCGGCGCCTTCCAGCACCGCGATGCGCTGTTCCAGCAGGTCGCAGGTGGGGTTGGAGATGCGGCTGTAGATATGGCCCTGACGCTCGCCCGCGAACATCTCGCCGCCGGCTTCGGCGGTCTCGAAGGTGAAGGTCGATGTCAGGTGCAGCGGCGGGGTCAGCGCTCCGTCGTGGTCCTGCGGGTCATAGGCGTGGTGAATGGCGCGGGTGGCAAATCCTGCGGAACGTTTCATGTCGGGCTCCTGATCTCTGTTATTGTCATATTGCGCCTGTCCGGAGGGTGATGGATTGCCAATTATGCCAGTATGACGATAGCTTTTGGCAGAATCTGCCAAGCGGGGACCTTATGGATAGCAAAGACAGACAGATCATCCGCGCCTTGCAGCGGGACGGGCGGATGACCAACCAGGATCTGGCCGAGGCGGTGAACCTGTCGCCCTCGCCCTGCCTGCGCCGGGTGCGGAACCTGGAGGCGAGCGGGGTGATCCGCGGCTACAGCGCCGATGTGGACGCCGCCGCCTATGGCATGGCGATCACCGTCTTTGTGCGGATCCGGCTGGAGCGGCACAATGAAACCGACGTGCAGAGCTTTGAAGGCAAGGTGCGGCGGATGGATGAGGTGCTGGAGTGCCATGTGCTGACCGGGGCGATGGATTACCAGTTGCGGGTGCTGGTGCCGGACCTGGAGGCTTATGAGAGTTTCATCCGCAACCGCATTCACCCGATTGGCGGCATTGCCTCGATCGACACCAGTTTCGTTTACGGCACGGTCAAGAAGACGGCAGTGTTCCCGCCGGCTTCCTGACCGGTTGGCAGAGGGGGGCGTCAGAAGCCCTCCAGCACGATCTTGCCGCGGGCCTTGCCGCTTTCCAGCAGCGCGTGGGCGCGGGTGACATTGGCGGCCGAAATGGTGCCAAAGGCTTCGGTTGCGGTGGTCTTGATGCGGCCTGCATCGACCAGTTCTGAGACCTCGTCGAGGATGGCGCCCTGGCGGGCGATGTCGGCGGTGGTGAACAGCGAGCGGGTGAACATCAGCTCCCAGTGGATCGACACGGATTTGCCCTTGAACGGCATGATGTCAAAGCTTTCGGGGTCGTCGATCAGCCCGAAGCGGCCCTGCGGAGCGATCAGCTCTGCGATCTGCGGCACGTAGCTGCCGGAGTGCTGGGTCGCAAAGACAAAGGCAGGGGCGCCGATGCCAAGGGCAGCGATCTGGTCCGGCAGCGGTTTGGTGTGGTCGATCACGTGATCTGCGCCAAGCTCCCGCACCCAGTCCTGCGTTTCGGGACGCGAGGCGGTGGCGATGATGGTGGCATCCGTCAGCTGTTTCAGCAGCTGAATGGCGATGGAGCCGACACCGCCGGCACCGCCGATGATCAGAACCGCATTGGCCGCGCCGGGCACGGGGCGGGCCACCTCCAGCCGGTCGAAGAGCATCTCATACGCGGTCAGCGTGGTGAGCGGCAGCGCCGCGGCGGCGGCATTGGCGGCGGAGGCTGGGGCGCGGCCCGCGATACGTTCATCCACCAGGTGGTATTCGGCATTGGTGCCGGGGCGGTCGATGGCACCGGCGTACCAGACGCGGTCGCCGGGTTTGAACCGGGTGGCGGCCCCGCCGGTTGCGACGACCTCGCCCACCGCGTCCCAGCCGAGGATGGCGGGGCTGTCGCCCTCGGGCGCGCGGTTCTGGCGGATCTTGTAGTCCACCGGGTTGACCGAGACCGCCTGAACCCGGACCAGAAGGTCGTGGCCTGCGGGTTCGGGCTTGTCCGTCTCGAAATCAATCAGCGCGCCGGGGCGGTCGATGGGGCCGGTGCTGGTGTAGCCTACAGCTTTCATCATTTTGGTCCTTCCTTGCGTGGTCTCAGCCGATCAGGGTCATTTCGTGCAGGGTGAATTCGGCCACTGCGCCCTCGGTGGCGGCCATATAGGCCGCCAGGTGCGGGGCCTGCATGTGGGTCTGCCACAGCTCGCGGCTCTCCCAGGTTTCATAGAACATGAAGTGGGCGGGGTTTTCGTTGTCCTGGTGCAGATCGTAGGTGATGCAGCCCTCTTCGGCGCGGGTGATGGCGATCAGCTTTTCCAGCTCGGCCTTCACCAGATCGGTCTTGCCGGGGTTTGCGGTGATGTTGGCGACAATGGTCAGGTTGGGCATTGGCTTGGTCCTTTGGGTGTGTCGATTTGCTGAGGGGAAGATACGCGCTGGCGATTTCCGGATAAACGGGCCAAGGTCGGAATGATAATCCGGAGAATCCGCATAATGCTGATCGACAACATCCGCCTGTTTCTGAAGATTGCCGAGAAGGGCAGCCTGGTGGCCGCCGGGCGTGAGCTGGGGCTGTCGGCCACCACCGTTTCAGAGCGGCTGGCGGCGCTGGAGGCGCATTACGGTGTGGTCCTGTTCAACCGCACCACCCGCTCCATCAGCCTGACGGAGGCGGGTCGGACGCTGGTGGAGGGCGCCCGGGTGGTGCTGGGCGAGGTCGACGATCTGGATGCCCGTATCCGCCACGGGGCGCAAACGCTGTCGGGGCCGGTGCGGGTCAGCGCGCCGGTGGATCTGGGCCGCAGCATCGTGTCGGATGTGGTGGCCGACTTTGCTGCCGCGCATCCGGCGATTTCGGTCGAGCTGTCGCTGTCCGACGGGTATGTCGATATCGTCGGCGAGGGGTTCGATATTGCGCTGCGGTTTGGCGCGGTGACCGACAGCACCCTGCGCATCCGCAGCCTGGGAGAGTTTCAGCGGATTGTCTGCGCCGCGCCCGCATACATCGCGGCGCATGGCGCGCCGGCGAAGCCGGGCGATCTGGCGGGGCACAACTGCCTGGTGATGCGGTTCGGGCGGACCCTGGACAATGTCTGGCGCTTTGGCAGCGGCAAGGCGCAGCAGGCGGTGACGGTGCGCGGCAACAAGACCGTGAATGACGGCTGGCTGGTGCGGCAATGGGCGCTGGCGGGGCAGGGGATCATCCTGAAATCGGAGCTGGATGTGGCGGGCGACCTGAAGGCCGGGCGGCTGGTGGCGCTGCTGGAAGACTATCTGCCGCCGCCCAATCCGCTGCAGATGATGTTCCCGCCGGGGCGCGCGCAGCCGCGGCGCGTCCGGGCTCTGGCGGAGGCGATTAGCGCGGCGCTGGCGGTCAGGACTTAGCGCGGGCGCTGGCCCCGATCCGGTTTCAAATGCCAAATGACCCGGTCTGTGCTATTATCCGGCCCCGGGGGCATGCGGGCCGGACTGTCCGGCATCGTGCCCAGGAGCGGCTCGCCTCACCACCCCCAGGGAGAGTCAGAATGCCAAGATTTATCGTGACCGGTTGCTATACGTCCTCTGCCATGAAGGCGATGGTCGAAAGTCCCAGTGACCGCGAGGCTGCGTCCCGCGCTCTTGTCGAAGCGGCTGGCGGCACCCAGGAGAGCTTTTTCCTGACCACGGGGGAAAGCGATTTTGCCATCCAGGTGAACATTGACGATGTGTCTGCATTGCTGGCGGGGCTGATCGCGGCCGGTGCCAGCGGCGCGGTCAGCAATCTCAAGACCGTGCGCGCCTTCACCTCGGGTGAATTCACCGAAATGCAGAAAAAAGCCGGCAGCATTGCAAGCGCATACAAGGCGCCCGGCCAGTAAGCGAAACCTGAGCCGGGTTTTGTAATCTGACAGATCCATTGCGCGGAAGCCGCCTGCGATCAGTGCGCGGAGGCTAGAGGGGCGCGCTTCCGGGGGGCCTTCCCCGAAATTTCCGCTTGAGGGGCGGCGGGCTGGCGCGCGCTGCCCCTCAAGTGCGGATGTCTGCGGTGCGGGTCAGATAGGTTCCAGTTCGGCCTAATGATAGCGAGTCGAAATAATACTTGCATAATGTAGCGAGTCGAAACTAAAAGGAGTCATCACAAACTGAACCGGAGACTCTGGCAATGCGGATTTCAATCATTTCGGGCGCGGCGCTGATGCTGGCCGCAGGCGCGGCCCTGGCGGATGACGGCCACGCCCATGCGGTAAATCAGGAGGGCGCTGTCCTGTCGGCAGCAGCGGAGGGAACGCGGGCGGCTTTTGACATTCTGGCGGCCCATGCCCACCGCAACGGCAACTTGGTCACCTTTCATATGACCACCAACGGCGATGCAGGCGCTGAGGTGCCGGAGGCGGCTGGCGCCGTGGGCGGGGCAGGGGTGCTGTCCTATGTCTGGCCGACCTCGCTGGACCCGTCGGCAGTCGGTTTTGAGGGCGGCACAGGTATTCTTGCGCTGGCCGCGACCAGCCATCCGGATTTCGACGACACGCCGCTGTATGACGAGAACGGGGACGGTGA
Source organism: Leisingera sp. ABM4_103 (assembly GCF_056158685.1). NCBI lineage: Bacteria > Pseudomonadati > Pseudomonadota > Alphaproteobacteria > Rhodobacterales > Roseobacteraceae > Leisingera > Leisingera sp. ABM4_103. The sequence continues at coordinate 24,831 of NZ_JBSWTU010000009.1, forward strand.
CCCGGCCAATGACGGGGTGGTCTGGCACAGCCATTGGGTGGTGCTGACCCCCACTGAGGCCTGCGGCCCCGGCGCGCTGGCGGTGCGGGACATTCCGGAAGGCGAAACCCCGCAGCTGCCCGCGACCTGGCCCGGATTCCCGATCTTTCTTGACAGCCCCGGATTTTCGCCGGTGTTCGACGGGCCGGAAATTGCGGTGACGGCAGCCTTTGGCCGGGACGTGGCGCTGGAGGGCGCGGCCTATGACGGGGTGACGGCGGCCTTGAGGGTGAACGCGAATATCCACGCGCCGCTCTTGTGCGTGACCGATGTGTTCGATGTGGCCTCTGGCGACCTGAGCCTGCCGGGCAAGCTGTGACATCTGCTGCCCCGGCGGCCCCTTTGGCGGGCGGGCCGGGGCGGCGCTTCTGACTGAGCGGACACAAGGAGAAAGACATGCCCGCCCCCGAACTCGATACCGTGCAATGGTTCAACAGCCCCGGTCCCGTCACCCTGCAGTCGCTGCGGGGCCGGGTGGTGGTTATCGAAGCGTTCCAGATGCTGTGCCCTGGGTGTGTCAGCCATGGACTGCCGCTGGCGCAGAAGGTGCGAGCCGCCTTTCCGCAGGACCGGGTGGCAGTGCTGGGCCTGCACACGGTGTTTGAGCACCATGCGGCGATGACGCCGGTGTCGCTGGAGGCGTTTTTGAAGGAATACCGGATTACCTTTCCGGTGGCCGTTGACCGCCCCGGCGACGGGCCGCTGCCGCGCACGATGGAAGCCTACGGGATGCGCGGAACGCCCAGCCTGCTGCTGATCGGCAAGGACGGGGAGCTGCGCGCGCATCACTTCGGCGAGGTCCCGGAGCTGCGGCTGGGGGCGGAAATTGCCACGCTGATGGCGGAAGGCGCGTCGTCGGCGGCGGCGGGCACGGCGCCGGACGGGGCCGTGGACGGCTGCGGCCCGTCGGGCTGCACGGTCTGACCCGCGCCGGGCCGGGAGACATCAGGAGAACAGGGCGTTCCAGGTTTCGATCAGGCCGGGAACAGCTTCGGGCGGCAGGGCCAGAAGCAGGAGCTCCTCTTCGTGCGCCGCCGCCAGAATGCGGATTTCAGGCGACACCGGCAGCAGCGTGCAGTCCGGCTTGCGGGCAGGCATTCTGGCCGAACCCGGGCGGGCGGCGCTGGCAGCATAGGCGCTGCGGACCGCTTGCAGCTGATTGAGCAGGGGCGCGGGACCGCCGGTGTCCGGTGCTTGCCTGCTAGGCCTGCAGTGGATCCATGCCAGCGCGTGTTTTGCGGCAGCGGCGCGGATGCTGCTGAGCGGGTTTCGGGCAGGGGAGGCGAGTGCTTCCTTCAGCATTTCCGGTGTGCAGCTCCCTGCGCCTTCCGGCGCCTTGCAGGGGCGCCGGCGGAGAGAGAACCCGGCACCTGCGGCCTCCGCCTCCAGCTTGCTCAGCCGGGCGGCAAACAGCCGGGCGGCGGCGGCGGGATCCTCCGGCGCAGTGCCCGCCTCCGCCGTGCCCTCCAGGGTTAGGCCTGCGAGCCTGCGGTGGGCGGCGATGAGAATGGCGGCGGGGGTCTGGCCGATGCAGAGGGTGATCTCGCGCGGCAGCATTGTCTCCCCGATCTCGCGCAGCACGGCGGGCAGCAGCGGTTCCCGCCCCGCGGCGGCGTGCTGTGTGCGGGCGGTCAGCGCCTGCACCGGCTGCGCCAGCTGCCGCAGCGCCTGGTGCAGCGCGTCCGGGGCGGGCTCAGCGCCCGGGATCTGGCGGGCGGGGCTTGTCATCCTGCCCCTCCGTTCAGGCTGGCCAGCAGTGTGCGGGCCGGGGCGGCGAGGCGGGCGGCGGTGTCTGCGTCGCTGCAAACGCACAGCAGCGCGTCGCCGGATCCGTCGGCCGCGCGGATGCAAAGGCGGGCTTCGCCTGGGGCAAGCATGAGGATGTCATCGGCGGGCGGGCGGGCGGCCTCCGGCCCGGCCTGCACCGCGGCGTCAAGCAGCAGGAAGCCGCGGCGGGCCTGCTGGCACAGCGCGTCGAGGTACTCCTGCGGGTGGCTGGCTGCGCTGCTGCTGCGCAGGACGATGCTGGCGCCCAGATCGCCGAAGGCCGCCAGGCGGCAGCCATCCGCGCTTTGGCGCAGGGTGTCGAGCTGGCGGGCAAGCGTCACCTTGGGTCTCCTTTGCGGCGCAGGCAATCCGGGGCGGCAGCGGCTGGCATGGCGGTATCAGTCTCCGGCAGGCTGGGTTTCAGGGCGGTCGCGGCCCGGACGCTGGCTGCGCTTGGCGGGAGGAGCCACGCGGCGCGGCATCACCCGGCTGGCGGGATCGGCGCTGCCGGCCCCCGCCTGGGCCTGCACCTGTGTCTGCGGCTGTACCTGGGCGGCGGCTTCGCGCTTGCTGCCGAAATCCAGCACTTCGGCGCGCGGTCCTCCGCCCGCTTGCGGTGAGGCTTGCGCGGCAGGCAGGGGCAGAGCAGGGGTTGCGGCCTGGACCGGGCGGCGGCCGGGCTCTTCCCAGTTCAGCAGCAGGTCCACCAGATATTCGACAAAGCGGTCGGCGCCGCTGGTCTTCCAGGCCTCCATATCTTCGCCCGCGGTCAGCGCCTGGCTGAGCGACAGCGGGAAGATGGCGTTGAAGGCATCGCCGGTTTCGTTTTGCACGCGGCGCAGCACGCGGTCCCGGTCGCGGGGATTGCGGAGCTTGTCGTAGTGGGTGATCAGCAGGGTGCTGGGGCCGCTAATATGGCTGGAAATCTCCTCCCACGCCGCGGCCTCGGACTGGCGCCAGGCCTGGGTGGCGTGGGTGCACCAGATAACGCTGTCGGCTTCGGGCAGCAGGTTTTGCCAGACACTGGCGGGCATGTTGGGGTCGGAAATGCCCGGCATGTCGATCAGGTCGCACAGCTCCAGCGCCTCGGCGGGCAGGGTCAGGCGGATCAAAGCGGTGCTCTCCAGCGGCGCATCAGCGATGTCTTCGAGCGGCACCGGAGTATCGCTGCCATCGGTGCCGATGATGCGGGCACCTTCGGCCCCGTGCGACAGCCAGACCGGGGGCAGGCGGGTGGCGGTGACGCGGGTGGGCAGCGGGGCGCGGCCGGCCAGCAGGTTGGTGAGCGTGCTTTTGCCGGCGCTGAATTCACCCATCAAGGCCAGGCGCGGCTTGCGCGCCGGGGCCGCGTCCGGAGCGAGGGTGGCGGTGATGGCGGTTTGATAGGTCATGCGGTGAAGCTCCTGAGGGTTTCCAAGGCATTGGCGGTCCGGGACTGGCGCTGGCGGGCCTCCTCGCCGGCGAACAGCGCCTGCATGTCGCCGCGGCTGCAGTCAGCGATTTCCAGCAGGATGTCGCGCTGCTCGTCCAGGAAGGCCTGCAGCCGGGCGAGGATTGCGGCGCTGGCCTCTGCCGTCTGCACGGTTTTGAGCTGGGTCATGAAATCTTCGGTCTCGCCCTCGATCAGGCTGCGGAACTGCTTGGCAAAGGCCTTGTAGCCGCGGGTGCGGCGCCACCAGGAGGCCCACCAGCTGTCGTTGAAATCCAGTGCAATGGACTGCGCCAGGGCGACGGGCGAGGCGGGCTGGGGCACCTCGGGCACCGCCAGCTGGATGCCCTCGACCGCCGGGCCGAAACCGTCGTAGAGCAGCTCGGCCACATCCTGCACGGCGGCCTCATAGCGGGTCTGCGCGGCGGATTGCAGGCGGCTGGCCATAACGGAATAGGCGGAGCGCAGCAGCATCCGCAGCCCGGCCGGGTCGTACTCCCAATGGCAGTCTTCGCCCCATTTCTCCAGATGGTCGATCAGCGCGTGGGTGGCGCGGTCCGTAAAGGTGGCGTGCGCCCGGTCAGCGCGGTCGCGGAAGGCGCCGAGGACGACTTCTATCTCCGCCTCCAGCGCTTGCAGATGGGTTTGGCACAGATCCTCAAAGGCGGTGCGGACGTCGTGCATGCTGGCGCCGCCGCTGCTGCCCTCGCCTTGCACAAGGACCGCGTTGGCGGCCTGCTGGCCGGTGGCGGCGGTGGTCGCGGAGGCGGCAATGCGCGCCAGCAGCGGTGTGCCGAGGTCGGCGGCGATGCGTTCAGAGACAGCGCGGTTCAGTGCCGGGATGCCCGACAGCTCCCACACCATGTTCTGGGCAGTGGCCTTGGCGTGGGAGGCGTTGACCGAAGCCTCGGCCCAATTCAGGAGCGCGGCGGAGCTGGTTTTGTCCATGTCCTCCAGCCCGCCGGTCAGCACCTTATTGGCCCAATAGGCGCTGCCGAACAGGATCGCGGCCTCCTGCGGGCCGTGGTGGTCGGCAAGGGTCTGGCGGATGCTGGCCTCAATCTCAGCGATCTGATTTGCAGGGTCGGCCAGCTCGTCGATGCGGTTGACGAAAATCACCACCTCGCGCGATTTGAGATTGGAAATCATCCGGATCAGCCCCATGTCGACCGAGGTCAGCGCCTGGCCTGCCGACAGCACAACGACGCAGATGCGGCTGTCGCGGATCGCTTGGATGGTGATTTGCTCGCGCATCATGAAGGTGTCGTTGACACCCGGCGTGTCGCGCAGGCAGAGGCGGTGCGGCACAGCCCGGCAATTGAGGTAGAGGTCGGCGGCGCGGGTTATATCGGCAAAGCGGCCCTGTTCGTCCAGCGCGCCCGGCTCCTCGTCGCCGAAGTCGTCGCCGAGGCAGATGTAGCGTTCGATCAGGTTCTTGTCGAAATAACCGTATTCGTGCTTCTGCCCCATCAGGAGCTCGAACTTGCGGCCCAGCCGCTGGCGGGAGCGCTCACGCATCTCCTCGATCTGGGTCCGGATCTTCTGCAGCTCGCTGTCCGCGCCTGCGCGGCCCGCCATTTCGCCGATGCGGCCGCCCTTGTTGAGCAGCCGGTCCCATTCCTCCTCGGTCATGAACTGGAAGCAGGCCTTGTTCTCGGTACGGGTTTCGCCCGGCTCCAGGTGCAGCGAGGTGACAACCGAGGTCCAGGGGTTCACATCAGACGGCAGCAGGTCGGCCCAGCCCGCCATCGCGTTAACCAGAGAAGTCTTGCCGGATTTCACCTGCCCCAGCAGGGTGACGCTGGGTTCAAAGGTGCCGAGCTCCGCCTGCAGGCGGGTCAGGCTGCGCCGGACGCGCTCGCCTGACACACCGGCAAGGGCGGCCAGCGCGGTGTCCAGCCGCTGCGCCTTGCGGGCGAAGGCCGCCAGCGGCTCCAGCCCGGCGTTCAGGTTGGTCGGCCGCGCAGAGGCACGGATGTCGGTTGCACTCTCGATCTGGGCTTCCATGTTCATGGCTTGGTCTTCTGTTCCTGCATCGGCTTGTTGCTTGGGCGCGTTTCCGGGCGGCTTTATCCGGGCGGGTCTTCGGCAAGCTCCTTTTTCAGCTGGAAAAGCAGCGTCACCGCGTCGATGGCCGCGTCTTCGTCCTGTTCCAGCTGACACAGCATCAGGAGCTCCTCGCCGTCCTGGGCGGCCTCTTTTGCAGCCGTCAACGCGGCGCTGCCGGGCAGGGCCTCCAGCGAGGCAGACAGGCCGCGGATCAGATCCATGCATTGTGCCAGAACGGGTCCCGCCTGCGGGCCGCCGGCCGCTTCGGCCTGGGCCAGCATGTCCTCGGCGCCGGTTTGCAGCTGGTCCAGCGCGGCCGCCAGGCTGGCGGCTGGAGCTTGCTGGGTTTCAGCGGTTGCGGCTGCGGGAGCGGGTGTGTCTGCCAAGGGCTCTCCGCCGAACTGGCGGATCAGCAGCTCAGCCTGATCCGCGTCCGAGGCGCGGCCCAGGTCGATCTGGCGTTTTACATCATCCGCAAGCTGCTTGCCGCCGCTGGAGCGCCAGAGGTCTTCCGCCGGGGTGTCGGCTGCCTGCGCCGTCAGCCCCTGGATCGCGGCCACAGGGTAGACGCCAAGGAACTCCTCTGCGGCCACCGGCTCCAGCGCCTCGATCAGGCCGGAGAGGGCACCGCGCATGATCTGGCGGTCGGCCATGGTGAGGACCAGGAAGCTGTGGTCCTTGGTGCGGTCGGGCATGGCCGCCCACAGGGACTGATCGGCCTCCGGGAAGGTTTCGCTGCACCACAGGACGATGTCTGCCATGGCAGCGGCCTGCTGCAGTGTCTCCTGCTGGCGGGCGGGAGGGCCGGACAACGGGATTTCGGTGTAGCTGTGGGTGCGCAGCCGCGGGTCGGGCAGATACTGGCGCGCCCGCACCGCGCCGGGCGGCACCGCAGCGTTTGCCAGGCAGCCCGCCTGCTGCAGGCGTTCGCCCGTAGCGGTTTCAAACTCCACCTGTTCCTGTGGCCCATGGCAGATCCGGGTCAGCAGGCCGGCGGCGTTCCTGCCGGTCACCACCCGGCCCAGCAGCATGTCGATCAGCGCCGATTTTCCGCTGCCCGGTGCGCCGGTAACGGCCACCTGCACCGGCTGGCGCAGGCGCTGCAGCAGCTGGCTGCCCCAGCCGCTGACATTTGATGGCAGCAGGCCGGAGCTGAGGGTGTGCTCCAGCTGGCCTGCAAGCGGCGTTATGTCTCTCTGGGGCAGGCTCACACCGGTGCATCCGTCTTGTTGCGGCTGGCGGCGGGCGCGGCGGACCACGTCGCAGAGGCCAGCAGGGTGATCACGCGGCGGCCGGCGCGGTGGCGGGGCGCCGCGGTCTGTTGCTGCGGTGCCGGAGCGGGCTGTACCGGATCCGGGTCCGTGGCGTGCGGGTCGAAAGGCTTGATGACGCAAAGCGCGGCGTTGTCCTGCTCCGGCGCGTCCAGCGCCTCCAGCCGCTGCATCAGCACCGCGCCGATACGGGCGCTGGGGCTGCGGCATTCGGCGGCCAGCACGGCAGCGATTTCGTCTTCGGGCAGGAATTGCAGCCCGTCGCTGGCGGCCAGCACGATATCGCCCGCCTGCAGGCGCACCGGAGCACTGCGGCAGTCGATGCGGGGGATGCCGGCGCCGGTCAGCACAGAGGTCACGCAGTGGCGGTCCGGGTGGCTGGCGGCCTCTGCCGGGTCCATGCGGCCTTCTGCCACCAGGCCGTCGAATTCCGCCGCCATCGAGTGGTCGGCGTTCAGACGGATCAGGCGGCCATCGCGGAACAGGTAAAGGGGCGAGTCGCCGGCCGAGATCCAGTAGAGCCGGTCGCAAAACAGCACCGGCGCCAGCAGGGTGGCACCCATGCCGCGGGCCTGGGGCTGGTGGCTGGCGTATTCGCCGAGGCAGGCGTCGGCGCCGCTGGCGGCCTGCTGCAGCACCGCGCCGATGGCCTGCTCCAGTGCCGCAGGGTCCCCGGCCTGCAGCTTCAGTTCGCTGAACACTTCGGTCACCACGATGCGGCTGGCGATGTCGCCGGCCGCGTGGCCGCCCATGCCGTCGGCCAGCACCGCAAAGCCGGTGCCGGTGCCGGCCGGGAAATCGGCGGCAACCGCATCCTCCTGGCGCTCGCGGCGGCCCTGGCTGATGGCCGTCGCGGCGTCGTATTCGACCTCAGCGGAACGCAGCATCTGCGGCATCGCTGTGTTGCGGCTGGTCCCAGCCGAAGTCCGCGCCGCACAGGGGCACGAAACGCAGGGTGGTTTCGCCGATCCGGATCACGTCGCCCGCCGACAGCTCCTCGGTGCTGAGCACGGGGCGGCCGTTGCGGCGCACCAGATTGGCCTTGCCGCCGTGGCCGATGAAGAAGGCTTTCTGCTCCGGGTCAAAGGCGATCGCGGCGTGGTTGTCGCGGGAGATGCTGTTGTCGCCGAAGTCCAGCCGCACGGTCTGGTCCTCGCCGCGGCCAATGACCGTCACGCCGCTGAACAGGGTGAAGGCCGCGCCGCGGCCCGGGCCCTGCACGATGGCGAGCCAGCCGACCGGGAACTGGGTGTAGCCGGGTGCCGTGCTTTCCGAGCTGCGGGCGAAGGGGTCGCTCCCGGCCGCCTGGGCAGGGCTGAACCCCAGAAGGCGGGTCTTGACGCGGCCCGCGCGGCTGGCGCCGCGGCCCATCGAGGGCGCGGGCACGTCGATGGGTGCGGCGGCAGGGGCCTGCGGCGCGGCTGCTGGCGGGGCTTCCGGTGCAGGCTGAGGCTCAGGAGCGGGCGCAGCTTGACGGGCAGGGGGGTCAGGCTGGAGAACACTGGCCTGCTGAGTGTCCTGTGTGCGGGCAAGCTCCGGTTCAGGCTGCAGAGCCGGGGCAGGGGCCGCGGGCGCGGGTTCGCCGTCGTCGGCCGCGGTGTCCAGTTCCCGCCCGGCGGCGTTGCTGCGCGTGAAGATCCGGTAGGGCTTGGCGGTGTCCTCTGCCGGCTCCGGCGGTTGCAGGCGGCCGAAATCCGGATCGGCGCCAAAAGGATCCGCCGTATCTTCCTCCACTTCTACTTCATCTTCCTCCGCTTCTGCTTGCTGCGGGGCATAGACGTCCTCATCCGGCGTTTCCACAGGCTCCAAATGCGCGCGGTCATCGTCCGGGGTGTCGAAGAAGGCGGCAGTGTCCGGGTACTCTTGTGCTGCGGGCTCGGCGGCCGGCGGCTGTTCGCGGGCGAAAAAGGCGGCAATGGCGTCCTCGTCCGGCGCAGCCGCATTCAAACCATCGAGGCTATCCTCCGGGTCCGCTTGCGGAAGAGGCGCCGGCGCCGGCTGCAAACCGCGGAAATCCTCCGGCAGGCCTGCAGACGCGGCAGGCGCTGGGTCTGCAGCCGGGTCCGGGTCCAGCCGGAAGCCGTGGCCGAGGCTCAGGGGAGCGCTGCTGCAGGTATCCTCCGCGGGCGGCTGCACGGGTTCCGCGATGGCCGTGGTTGGGCCGTCCAGGCGGACCCGTTCCCGCTTTTCACCGATGATATCCTTGATGAACTTCATACCCATTCCCTTCAATTCTTAACCGTTTGCGGGCTGCTGGCTTGCCGCCCGAAGATCCTGCGCAGGCGGCTGGCGAAGGCTGGCTTGTCCTGGCGCAGTCCTAATGCCGGATCCGCCGGATCGCTGAGCGGCACAGGGGCTGCGGCAGGCGGCTGCTGCGCAACCGGGGCGATTTTCTTGCGCCAGGCGATTGCGTCCTCTTCCTCCAGCCAGGCCTCCAGGTCGGTGACGGGCTCGCCGAAGATGTTGACCAGCGGGCGGCGGGGCTCTGACGGCGGGGCGGCAGGCGGCGTCTGCGTCTGGCGGGCAGAGCGGGGCAGGCGCGGCGTGAGGCTGCCGTTGGTCTTGGCAACCAGCTCGGCAATGGCCGTGACGAGACTGCAGCCGTCTCCGGCCGATCCGGCCGCGGCCGGATCGGCTTGCGGGATTGCGCTATCCTGCGGCGCGTCTTCCTCTGCCAGCGCATCCGCCCAGTCGCGCGCGCTCTGGAACCGTTCCGCCGGAAGCACCGACATCGCCATGTCCACGGTTGCCAGCAGCGCCGGATCAGCGGCCCACGGTCCGCCCAAGAGCGGGCGGCAGGGGTCAGGGGTGCCCCCCATCAGCGCCGCCAGACGCTGCTGGCTGGAGGCGGGAGGGGCGCCGGTGATCAAGTAGTAGAGCGTCGCGCCAAGGGCGTAGAGGTCACAGGCGGGGCGCTGGGGCAGATCGGGGCTGTAGAGCTCATGGGCGGAATAGCCGTCCTTGACCGCCAGCAGCATCGGCAGCGCGGTGCCGTCATCGGGTGTGCTGCCGCAGGCGGCGCCGAAATCGATCAGCGTCACCGTGCCGTCCTTGCCCAGCAGGATGTTGTCCGGCGAGATATCGCGGTGCAGGACGCCCAGCCGGTGCAGACAGTCCAGCGCCTCCAGCGATTGGTCGAGGATCTGGCGCAGAACTGGCCCGGTCAGCCGCTCCGGCTGCTCCTCGCGGACGGTCAACAGGTCCAGCCCGTCGATGAACTCCATCGCGATATAGGCGGTCTGGTTCTCCTTGAAGACCTGGTGCACTCCGACGATGGCCGGGTGGCGCGCACGCGCCAGCAGATGCGCCTCGCGCAGGAAGACGCGCAGCACGTTGCGGCAGGATTTGGCGTGTTCGGGGGCGGCGGGTTCCACATCGGTGCCGGCGCGGCGGCAGAGACCCGCCGGGAAGCATTCCTTGAGGACGACGCGCCGCTCCAGGCTGTCGCGGGCCAGGTAGGTGATCCCGAAGCCGCCGCTGATCAGCGGCCGCTCGATCTGGTACTGGCCCTGCAGCAGCTTGAAGCCGCTGGGCAGTTCGCAGGCCGGCGCCGGATCGGCGGAATGAGTGTCGTGCGGCACAGCGTCAGTCCCTCGTGGCAGTGCAGGATCCGGCCGGATGGCGCGGAGTTGCCTTCACGCTGAAAGCCAAATGCGGAATGTTCGCGGCGCTTTCCGGGCAATTGCGGCAGAGCTGCCCGATTTTGGCCGCATTTGCCGGGAAAGGGCTGTAAACATTGGGTTAAGGGGCGGCCGGCGACTTGCGTTGAAGTTAGTTAAACTGGCACCCAATACGGTGGAAAACACGGCTGGCAGGCAGCACGGTTTGACAAGGCCGGGCAAGCGGCGCGGCAGAGGCGCCGGATTGGACCAATGCTGATGATCTGTGCGGTCAACGGTTCCTAAAGCGTTGCAAAAATTTGCTTTTCCACTTCTGGTGTTGCGGTGTAATCCCATTGATTCGGCTAAGGCGAGCGCTATAGTGCTGCTGATAAGGGGAACGGTTCCGTGGCAGACGTCCAATATCAGAACTTGCGTGTCAGGCTGCGCGGGGACACGCGGCAATGCCATGTGGCCTTGGATGATCATGTGACCCGGCTGGACCGGCAGGGCGCTGAGGGCTATGCGCGCTTTCTGCTGCTGCAGTGGCGGCTGTTTGCGGCGCTGGAGCCAGTGAGCCGTGACGCGGCCTGCGCGCCGGTCATCCGCGATTTGAAGCAGCGGTCAGGAGCGGACCTGGAGCGGCTGGACCGCGCCGCACCGGTGCCTGCGCTGCCGCTGATGCCGCATCCGCTGGCTGTGGATTACCTGGTCTCAGGCTCGCGCCTGGGCGCGCAGGTGCTGCGCAAGCGCTGGCTGGACCGCGGTTTGCCTGAGGTTTCCAGTGCCTGCGCCTATCTGTCGGCCCCGTCCTATGCAGAAAACTGGCGCGGGTTCGTGGCCCGGGCGGAAAAGCTGCCGGGCGAGGGCGCCGCGGCTGACCGGATTGTCAAAGATTGTACCTGGCTGTTCGAATTTTGCTTAGAATGTATTGCTGCTGAGTTGGCTATTGGGAGGGCGGTTCATGCCTGACAACACATCCGGCGCTGCCAAGGCGCAGGTGGATCTGACCACATGCGATCAGGAGCCGATCCACATCATCGGCCATGTGCAGAGTTTCGGCTGCCTGATTGCAGTTTCTGCCGACTGGATCATCGCCCATGCTTCTGCCAACTGCGGCGAGGTCCTGGGGTTTGACGATTCCGGGCTGGCGGGGCGGCCGGTGACCGATATCCTTAGCCCGCAGGCATTGCACGACCTGCGCACGCGGATGCAGATGCTGCGGATGCAGCAAGGCGCTGTGCGGGTTTTCGGCTATGACCTGCGCGGCGACGGACAGCTGTTTGACGTGTCCATCCACATGTCCGGGCGGCTGTTTGTGCTGGAGTTCGAACGCCGGGACGCGGATGCCGGGGATGTGCATGATCCGGGCCTTGTGCAGGCGCTGATTGGCCGGATGCAGCGTTTCAATAAGCTGGAAGGCATGGCCCAGGAAGCCGCGCGGGGCCTTAAGGCGCTGAGCGGCTTCAGCCGGGTCATGGTATACAAGTTCGAAGAAGACGGTAGCGGCACGGTTATAGCGGAGGCCCGCGATTCCGGAATGGAGCCGTTTCTGGGCCTGCGCTATCCGGCCAGCGACGTCCCCAAGCAGGCGCGGGCGCTGTACGTGCGCAGCCTGCTGCGGATTATTCCGGACGCAGCGGCGCCGGTCTATCCTGTGCTGCCGGAAACCGATCCCAACGGCACCCCGCTGGACCTTTCGCTGGCGGTGACCCGGGCGGTCTCTCCGATCCATCTGGAGTACCTGAAGAACATGGGGGTTGCGGCCTCGATGTCGGTCTCCATCCTGCGCAACGGCCAATTGTGGGGGCTGTTTGCCTGCCATAATAACAGCCCGTGTTACCTCAGTTATGAAAAGCGCACCTCGGTTGAGCTGTTCGCGCAGCTGTTCAATTACGAGCTTGCGCAGATGGAAATGACCGAGGAACTGGGGGATATTGACCGCTCCCGGGCGCTGCACGACCATCTGATGCCGCAGCTTTCAAGCGGTTGCAGCCTGTTTGAAGCCTTTGACGAACTCTGCACCGGTATCGGGGAAGTCATCCCGTTTGATGGTGCTGCGATTTACTCGGACGGCGAGTACAAATCCGTCGGCTCCGCCCCGGCAGAGGAAGAGTTCCTGGGGCTGGTGCGGTTTCTGAACACAACGCCGCCCGGGCAGGTCTACTCCAACAGCAATCTGATTGCGCGCTATCCCGGCACTGACGGGTTTTCGGACCGGGTGGCAGGACTGCTGGCGATCCCTGTCTCGCGGACACCGCGGGATTATTTCGTTCTGTTCCGGCGCGAAGTGGTCAAATCAGTGACCTGGGCCGGAAATCCCGAGAAACCCGCCGAACCGGGCCCCAATGGTCTGCGGCTGACGCCGCGCAAAAGCTTTGAGGCCTGGCAGGAGGTGGCGCGCGGCCATTGCCAGCCCTGGAAACAGCGCGAACAGCGCACCGCCGAAGCACTGCGCACAACCCTGATCGAAGTGGTGCTGAAGCTGGCGGATGAAAACAATGCCGCCCGCAAGCGGGCCCAGGACCAGCAGGAACTGCTGATCGCGGAACTGAACCACCGGGTGCGCAACATACTGAACCTGATCCGCGGGCTGGTGTCGCAAGGCAAGGAGTCGGTGAAATCCGCCGACGCCTTTGGTGAAGTGCTGGACGCGCGCATTCACGCGCTGGCACGGGCGCATGACCAGCTGACCGGGTCGGAGTGGGACTGGAATACGCTGCACGGGCTGATCGGGACGGAAACCGAGGCTTTTCTGGCCGGCAAAAGCAGCCGCGTATCAATTGATGGCGACGCGCTGGAATTGTCGCCGGCGGCCTTCACCTGCATGGCGCTGGTCATACATGAGCTGGTGACAAATTCGGTCAAATACGGCGCGCTCAGCAATTCCTCCGGCCGGGTGGAGATCCGCACCGCCCTGAACGCCGATGGCACCGCTGCTCTCAACTGGTGCGAGCACGACGGCCCGCCGGTGAAGGCGCCGGAGCGCAGGGGCTTTGGCACCACGCTCATTGAGCAATCCGTGCCGTTTGAGCTGAAGGGGCGGGCGGACGTGAAGTACCGCGTCACCGGGCTGGAGGCAGGCTTTGTGCTGCCGGCCCGCCATGTGCGGAAAGCGGAAAAGCCTGAGGCTGCAATGCCGGCAGCGGCGGCGCAGAAGTCAGGGGTAGTGCGGCACCTGACCGGCGGCGCGCTGGTGCTGGAGGACAACATGATCATCGCGATGGATGCCGCGGACATGCTGACCCAGCTGGGCGCCGAAAAGGTGGAGACATGCAGCGGGGTGACCACCGCATTGAACCTGCTGGCGCAAGGCGGCACTCAGTTTGTGCTGGCGGACATGAACCTGGGGTCCGAAACCTCGCTGCCGGTGGTGGAGAAGTGCCGGGAGCTGGGCATCCCGGTCGTGCTGGCCACGGGATATGGCGAAACCGAAGATGTCATCACGCGCTTCCCGGGCCTGAAAATCCTGAAAAAGCCCTATACGGTTGAACAGCTTAGCGGGGTTCTGGAGGCGATGCCCCCAGCAGGCGGCGGCGGCTGACCTCCGGGCGCGGGCTGCGGTTCCATCTAAATCGAACAGGCCCGCCGGGGAGTACCGGCGGGCCTGTTCGTTCGCGGGTTGCGGCGCTTCCCCGGGTCAGGCCACGTCGCGGAAGTTTATCACACGGTGGATGCCGACGTCCGGTTCGCTCACGTCGTCGCGCATCGCGGCGTTAAGCATTTTCAGCCCGACCAGGATCGGGTTGGAATCCGAGGCCCAGATCGCCGCCTCGCGCGGGGTCAGTTGCAGCAGGGTGACCTTGGGATCCTCGCGGCCCTTCTCGAACCACGCGGCCACCGGCGGGCTCCACAGGCTGTCGAGCTTCTCGTCGCTTTCGTAGACCACGATCGGTCCCTTGACCGAAGCGTGGTAGTCGCCCTTTTGGGACTGATAGGCAAAAGTGGCCTCTGCGCCCAGGCCCACTGCGGCCACCAGATCGGTGTCAGCGGAGGTGATGAACCATATCTCGCCGCTGTCGGGGTCGGCAAAGTGGCTCATCGGCTGCGGGTGCTGGCTGCTGCCGTCCACCGAAAGCATGCCGGTGCGGGTGTCCTCCAGGCGTTTCCAAAGCTGGGCGGCGGCGTCTGCGTCACTGTCAGGTCTGCGGGCCATGTCAAATGCTCTCCAGCATCCGGTCCACGGTCTGGCGGACATCGTCCTTGGTCTTGCCAAGCCGCTGTTCCAGCAGCCCTTCGAGCTTCTGGCGTTCGCCCTTGGTTTCTTCCAGCTCGTCGTCGGTCAGCTCGCCGTAGGTTTCCCGCAGGCGGCCCTTGAGCTCGGTCCATTTACCGGTGATGCGGTCGTCGTCCATGTCGTGTCCTCCTTGGGAAATTGCGGTGGGCCGCCGCGTCGCGGCGGCGGCAAAGGGAGAACGCGGGGGAGGCTGCGAAGTTCCGTTTTTTCCTAGTATCTTTGCAACCCGGCCGGGAGGAGCTGCGGAATGGCTGATTACCAGACCAATTCCGGCAGCACGGCGCACTGCCGCCCGGGAAGGGGCAGTTATTCGCCCAAAAGCTGCATTACCGTGTCCAGATGCGGGGTTGCAAATGGGCGGCTAAGCATCGGCAGGGCCTTCAGTTCCGGCTCTGTGGTGTCGCCATTGATCAGAATGATGCGCCACTCCGTGGCCATGGCCGACTGCAGCCAGTCGCGTGCCTCCGGATCGCTGAGCGGGAAGCCGAAGAACACCATGTGAGGCACGCGCGCGGTGAATTCCAGCGGGTTGGCGAGACCATCCAGGCGGGTCTCGCTGCTGACCGCCGGATACCCCCGCCGCAGCAGGTAGTCGCTGATGTCCGCGGCTTCCAGCGCGTGTGGGGTCAGGATCAGAACGGGGGCGTTTGCGCCGGCGGCTTTAGTGCTCATTGGTCTTCCTCAAAATTTTTTGAACGCGAGGAATGGCACCTTTGCGCGTTGGCGCGCATTAAACTGTGACATATCAGAGGGGTGAAAATTCAGCGGGCGGCGACGGTGCGTCCCGGGCCCGTGCGGTTACGCTCTTGCACCGGCAGTTTGCTGCGGCAAAGACTGGTCACGTCCCGGTTTCCATGTGCGGGGCATGTATTTCATCGGGAGGATGCGGAATTGAACCGCGACATGACATGTTTGGCCCCGCGAGGGGGGCGCCGGTCCGGGGCGCGCCGGGCGCTGCTGGCGGGTTTGCATTTATTAATCCTGCTGGCGGCGCTGTGCCTTGGCGGCACCGGCGCTCAGGCACAGACTGCGGCGGATCCGGTGCAGACCGATGGCCGGATCGAAGTGGGAGAGGCGGCTGTTCGCGACAGTGAGATCCTGAGCCGGATCGAGAAGCTGCTGGCGGAAATCGAGGGATACGGGTCGGTGACCGTGTCTGTCTCCGAAGGCGTGGTCCGCATCACCGGCGAGGTGATCGACAACGCCGCCCAGGACCGGCTGACGCAGATCATCAACCGGGTTGCCGGGGTGGTGGCGATCGAAAATGAGACCCAGATCAGCGGCACCCTGGAGGAGCGGCTGGCCCCGGCCATGGAACGGATTGCCGCCCGGACCCGCAACCTGCTGGCAAACGGGCCGATCTTTCTGGTGGCGCTGGCTGCCTTTGCGGCGGTGGCGGCGGGCGGCTGGCTGCTGACCACGCGGATCGGCATCTGGACCCGGCTGGCGCCCAATGCCTTTATTGCCGATGTCTACCGGGCGGTGGCGCGGATTCTGTTCATTCTGACCGGGCTGGTGCTGGCACTCGACATCCTGAATGCCACTGCGTTGATCGGCGCGGTGCTGGGGGCGGCGGGGGTGGTCGGGCTGGCGCTCGGCTTTGCGGTGCGGGACACTGTGGAGAATTTCATTGCCTCCATTCTGCTCAGCCTGCGGCAGCCGTTCCGGCCCAATGACTTTGTCGATATCCAGGGCGATCAGGGCACCGTCGCGCGGCTGACCTCGCGCGCGACCATCCTGATCTCGCCCGAGGGCAACCACATCCGTATTCCCAACGCCACAGTGTTCAAGGGCCGCATCGTCAACTTCACCCGCGACCCGCGGCGGCGCTTCGGCTTTGATCTTGGCGTGGACGCGGACGCGGATCTGGCGGCGGCCCTGTCTACCGCCGTTGCCGCGCTGGAGGCGCAGCCCTTTGTGCTGGAGGATCCGGAGGTTGGTGCCTGGATCAGCGAAGTCGGTGATTCCAACGTGATCCTGACTTTCACAGGCTGGGTGGACCAGACCCGGGTGGACTTCGCCAAGGCGCGCGGCGAAGCGATCCGGGCCGCCAAGATGGCGCTGGAAGGGGCGGGCTTTGGCCTGCCGGAGCCGATCTACAGGGTCCGGCTGGACAACGCGCCCGTGGCAGCGGACGCCCGGGCCAAGGAGGCCCCGGCCGAACCGGGAGCGCGGGAAACAGCCAGCGCCGAATTGCCGGAAGCGGCCGACCCGGAGCGGGCGGAGCTGGCGGTTGCCGTAGCGGCGGAGCGGGAGCGCGAAGGGTTGGACGGCGGCGAAAACCTGCTGGACGCCGAGCAAAAGGCGGAGTGAGGCGGCCGCAATGGGCTTGCCTGGGCAAGAAACCGGCCCGGCTTCACAGAGCCGGGCCGGGACAATTCAATGACGGCAGTGTTAAATTTTTGCCGCGGAGGACCGCGGGCCTGCGATCAGCCAGGCAATGAAGCCCAGCACCGGCAGGATCAGGATAACGAGCACCCATACGATCTTGGCCGCGGTGGAGGCCCCGGATCCCAGGACCTGAATGATTGCGTAAATGTCGGCAGCCAGAACGAGAAGGCCAATCAGTCCATATTCCATCGTGTTTCCCCTTGGGCTTGATGATCTGAATACTCAACGCGCACAGCCGGAGATTGTTCCGAATTTAATCCAAACGGCTGGACCGCAGGGGCCGCTGCTCCAAACTCAGGGCTGTATGCCTCAGGCGATGCCAGAACATGAAAAAAGCGCAGCGGGCTGCGCTGCGCTTTTTATATCTGCCGGAAGTCAGGATCAGCTATCGTCCTTGGCATCTTCTTCCGGGCTTTGAATGTCGACGGTCGGGACAGTCACAGTCACGTCCTTGGAACCGGTTTCGATATCGCCGACATCAGCGTCGAATTCAGGCATCTGGCCGCCTTCAACGCTGACATCGACGTCGGGCAGGCGGGCTTCTTCGGTCTGATCAATGTCGATCATGTAAACAGCAAAAAGCAGCACAACAATGCCGGCCACCGCGGCGAAGATATAGGAGGGTTTCATAGTACTGTCCTTTCGGGTTGCTTCAGCCGGTCAACGCGCCTGTGTCCGAATTTGTTCCCGTGCTGTTTGCGGCCGCTGTTGGCATTTCCTAAGGTGTGTCGCTTCAATACGTTGATTGTAAAGGAAATATTTTTTGACCCGACCGAGGATATGCCGCGGTATTTTGCAGGGTTCGCAAGCCGGCGCCGCGGTCCCAAGGCGGAAGTTCGCCGCCCGACTGGTTTAGTATGACGGCTATGACCACCTTCACCTTGGCGCGAAGATGACTGTATTCGGGGTAGATCGGGTACAGGGCATGCGAAAACTTCTGGCCGGGTTCACGGCCTCGGAACCGAGCATTGCGACCTATCCCAAGTCTTGCGGCATAATCGAAACGGATGCGGAGGCCCGGGGCTGGGTGCAAAGGAAATTCAGTCCTCGGCACATCTCCCACGCAAGAGACGGCACCGGTATCAATGAAGCGGCAAGCCGGTGCTGCTGATGGCGCCGCTGAACGGAGACTAATAGCTGGACGCTGCCGGCGGCCGCCTCCGGAAGCTTTCTCCGTTTATGGCTGCCGGTTGAGGCAGGTTTCCATTTCGGTCTGCATGTTCTCGATGGCACTGCAGAGCCGTGCCGTGAAGGCCTCGGAGGTTAGAGACTGGGTGGCATATCCAGGTGTGAGAATCGAAACGCTGGAGCCGATTCGCGGCGTGAACCGGCGAATCGCCAGCCCTTCGGTTGTCTGGCGCTGCTGCAGACACCCATAGGCTGTGATCATGTCGCAAATCATGTAGCACATGCCAGCTGCAACGAACTGCAGCCCGGGCGCCCAGGTGCGCAGCTCCAGCCGCTTGCGGAACCGGCAGCCGCTGCGCTGAAACGCAGCCTCTGTCCGGGCCGTCATGGGGTGCTTTTCAAACAGCACCGCCATCGGCGCCCCGTCCAGGTCCTGCGGTGTGATCTCTTCCGCCGCGGCCAGCGGATCGCTTTCCGGAACGATGCAGACGCTTTCGAGGTCGAAATCCATCTGCTTGATGGACGGGCGCGGCACCGGGGTTTCGGCAAATCCGATGTCGTATTGCTGCGAGGCGATCAGATCCTCGATCACATCCGACGACCGCATGATCAGCGAGACCTCAAGCTCATCCTTGCCTAGCAGAAAATCCGTTAGAATCCGCGGCATGAACAGCCCGGCCGCCGCCGGGTGGCAGGCGACACGCAGCTTTCCGGCCTCGTGGCCGCGGATCTTGCTGACGGTGCGCTCGATCCGCTCGATGCGTTCCAGGACGGTCTCGCATTCCTCCAGAAAGAACCGCGCTTCCGGTGTCGGGATCAATTTGCCCTGCTCGCGGACAAACAGGCTGAAGCCCAGTTCGCCCTCCAGCGTTGAGATCATCGTGCTGACGGCGGGCTGGGTGCGCCCGACGGTGCGCGCGGCCTGCGAGATGGAGCCGCTGCGCATGACCTCGCGGAAGGTGAAGATCTGGCGGATCGAGAAGTTCATGGCGTGGGTATCAAGGCAATTTATGGAGTCACAGATATTTTGAAATTGATCTTATGCCCTTTGTCCAGCCAAATCCGCCAAACCGGTGAGGGGACACCGGAAGGAGGACCGATGGACACATTCTCAAAATACTTGCTGACGGGGCTGATCTGTCTGGTGGCGCTCGGGCAGTTTGTCCAGGTGGTCACCCGCTATCTGCTGCAGATCCCGGTGATGGGGCTGGAGGAGACCATGCTCTACCCGACTATCTGGCTCTACATCCTGGGCGCTGTGAACGCCTCGCGCGAGGATACCCACATCCGCGCCAACGTGCTGGAGATCGCCATCAAGACAGAGCGCGGCCATACCGTGCTGGCGATCATCGGGGAAATCATCAGCCTGACCGTCGGCCTGTGGCTGCTGAGCTGGGCCTGGGAATACACCCAGTACGCCTGGCGCGTCTGGAAGGAGAGCCCGACGCTCTACCTGCCGACATTCTATTCCGAAGTGGCGCTCGTGGCCGGTCTGGCCCTGATGATGCTCTACACCGCGGTGCACCTGTTCCGCCATATCAACGCCCTGCGCGCCGGAGCCGAAAAATGATTGAAATCGCACTCCTTGCCATCGCCGTTCTGGTTCTGACGCTGACCCTGGGCGTGCCGCTGCCCTACTGTTTTGGCGCCGCCCTGATGATCATGTATTTCCTGGGCGATGTGACCATGAAGGGCATGATGCTGTGGGGGTCCCAGCAGCTGGGCAACCCGGTTCTGCTGGCCATTCCGCTGTTCGTGCTGGCTGGCACCATCATGTCAGCCAGCGGTATCGCGGCCTCGCTCTTGAACTTCGTAAATGCTTTCATCGGCCATATCCGCGGCGGCCTGGGCGTGGTGGCGGCGGTCAGCTGCGCCATCATCGGCGCGATCTCCGGCTCCGGCCTGACGGGCATCGCCGCCATCGGCCCGCTGCTGATCCCCGAGATGGAGAAGCGCGGCTACCCGCGGGAATACGCCACCGCGCTGATTGCCAACTCATCCATCCTGGGCCTGCTGATCCCGCCGTCGGTCACCATGATCGTCTATGGCTGGGTGACCGACACCTCGATCCTCGCCTGCTTCCTGGCGACCCTGGGGCCGGGCCTGCTGATCATGTTCAACTTCTCGGCCATGAACCTGTGGATGAGCCGCAAGTTCAACCTGGTGCTGGACGACGCGCCCAGCTTTTCCCAGCTGGCAGGCGATGTGGCCAAGAAGGGCTTTAACGCCACCCCGGCACTGCTGATGCCGGTGATCATCCTGGGCGGCATTTATGGCGGCATCATGACCCCGACCGAGGCCGCGGCCCTGTCGGTGATCTATGCGCTGCCGGTCGGCTTCTTCATTTACAAGGGCCTCAAGTGGAACAGCTTCCTGGAGGCCGGCAAGGAAGCCGCCACGGCGGTGGGCGCGATCATGGTGATGATCCTGTTCTCGATGATCCTGAGCCAGATGTTCGTCTATGAAGCGATCCCGCAAAAGATGGTCAGCGCGATCTTCGAGATCACCGAGAACAAGGTGCTGCTGCTGATCTTCATCAACATCCTGCTGTTCCTGGTCGGCATGGTCGTGAACGACGTCACCGCCATCATCCTGATCGCGCCGCTCTTGCTGCCGCTGATGCAGGCAATCGGTGTCACCCCGGTGCAGTTCGCCGCGATCATGGGCGTGAACACCGCGATGGGCGGCGTCACCCCGCCCTATGCCTCAATCCTCTACCTTGGCGCGCGGATCGGCAACGTGAAGGTCACCAAGGTGATCCCGCCCGCGATGGTCCTGATCCTGACAGGCTATGTGCCGGTGGTCTTCCTGACCTCCCTGTGGCCCGACCTGTCGCTCTTTCTGCCGCGTTTCTTC
The DNA here is from genome assembly GCF_056158685.1 of Leisingera sp. ABM4_103. NCBI lineage: Bacteria > Pseudomonadati > Pseudomonadota > Alphaproteobacteria > Rhodobacterales > Roseobacteraceae > Leisingera > Leisingera sp. ABM4_103. The sequence continues at coordinate 45,597 of NZ_JBSWTU010000009.1, forward strand.
GGCTACTGACCCCATCCCTGACACACCCCTGATACCCTACGGAGGAGACTACCCATGAAAAACTTTCTGACCGGCACCGCTGCTGCTGCCCTGATGTCGCTGGCGGGCCTCGCCCAAGCTGCCGACCTCAAGATGAGCCACGTGCGCCCGCAGGACACCACCATCGACAAGGAGCTGCGCGCCTTTGCAGCCCAGGTGAATGAGTCCACCGGCGGCGACGTTTCGATCAACATCTTCCCGGCCTCTGCGCTCGGCGACTACACCACCGTGCAGGAGCGCATCAGCGTCGGCGCCATTGACATGGCGACCCAGCCGGCTGCTGCCGCAGCAGACCGCCGGATGCAGATCAGCTCCTTCCCCTACCTGGCCAACACCTGGGCCGAGGCGCGCGAGATCTATGGCCCCGGCGGTGCGGTGCGCGACGTGATGGCAGAGCTTTATGCCAAGCAGGACATCACCATGCTGGCGGCCTACCCGGTCTACTTCGGCGGCATTGCGCTGAACACCGATGCGGTCAACCCGGGCGACCCGTCGCAGTCCAACGGCATCAAGGTGCGGGTGCCCGGCATCAAAAGCTTCCAGCTGACCGGCGAAGCGCTTGGCTACATCCCCTCACCGATCCCGTTCTCCGAAGCGTTCACCGCGATCCAGACAGGCGTGGTCGACGGCGTGATCGGCTCCGGCGCCGAAGGCTACTATGCCTCGTTCCGCGACGTGACCAAGACCTATGTGCCCGCCAACACCCACTTTGAGGTCTGGTACATGATCATCTCCAACGGCTCGCTGGCTGAGCTGGACGCAGAGGATCAGGAAGCGCTCAAGGCTGCCGCCGCCGACTTCGAGGCGCAGCGCTGGACCGTTGCCGAAGAGGATCAGGGCAAGTGGGAGCAGCGCCTGTCCGATGAGCTGGGTGCCAAGGTGGTGGATCTGAGCGACGACGAACTGTCTGCGATGGCCGCCAAGGTGCGCGAAGACGTCTGGCCGGTGGTGCTGGAAGACGTTGGCGCCGACTGGGGCCAGGGCATTCTTGACCAGATCGGCAAGTAATCCCGCATGACAGACCGGGGCGGCCGCGCGCCGCCCCGAAACCGCAGCCAACCTTTGGGGTACGGCAGAATGGAAGCAGATTATGCAGTGATCGGCGGCGGCGTTGTCGGCCTGTCGGTGGCCTGGGGGCTGCTGCGGCGCGGCAAGCGCGTCACGGTTCTGGACGGCGATGACGGCTCGTTCCGCGCCAGCCGCGGCAACTTCGGCCTGGTCTGGGTGCAGTCCAAGGGCATGAAGCAGCCGCGCTATGCCAGCTGGAGCCAGCAGTCCGCCGCCGCCTGGGCCGGATTTGCGGCGGAGCTGAAAGACGGCACCGGCCGCTCTGTCGGGCTGCAGCAGAACGGCGGTTACGACCTGCATTTCTCCGAGGAAACGCTTTACGCGACCGTCGCGCAATATGACACGCTGAAGGACAAGCTGGGCGGCAACTACCCTTATGAAGTGCTGGGCCGCAACGCGCTCAGCCGCGAAGAGCCGCATATCGGGCCCAAGGTCGCAGGCGCGATCCTGCATCACCAGGACGGCCACGCAAACCCGCTGCGCCTGCTGGTCTCGCTGGCCGACGACGTGCGGCGGCTGGGCGGCACGGTTCTGAACGGCAAGACCGTCACCGCGGTCTCCAAGCCGGATGCGTTCAAGGTCCAGTGCAGCGATGGCACCACCGTCACGGCCGGCAAGGTTGTGCTCTCCGCCGGTCTTGGCGCGATGGAGCTGGGCCCCAAGCTGGGCTTCAAGGCGCCGGTGCGGCCGCAGCGCGGCCAGGTGCTGATCACCGAGAAGCTGCCGAAACTGATCAACCGCCCCTCGCTGATTGCCCGCCAGGTGGACGAGGGCGGCATCCAGATCGGCGCCACCAACGAGGAGGTCGGGCTGGACGACAGCGTGACGCAGCCGGGCCTGTCGGGCCTCGCCGCCGAGGCGATCGCGGCCTATCCGGCGCTGGCCCGCGCGCAGCTGGTGCGCAGCTGGGGCGCCCTGCGCATCCTGTCGCCCGACGGCTTGCCGATCTACCAGGAAAGCCCCGAGATGCCGGGCGCTTACCTTGTCACCTGCCACAGCGGCATCACCCTGGCCGCGGCCCATGCGCTGTTCCTGCCCGACTGGCTGGAAGGCACCGCAGCCGCCCCTGATCTGGAGGTGTTCAGTGAAGACCGATTCCCCGTTTCTTGAGCTGGCAGGCGATGCCCCCCGTGTCCGGGTCTGGTTTGACGGTTTGCCGCTGGACCTGCCCGCAGGCGCTAACCTTGCGGCGGCGCTGCTAGCCGCCGGCGTGCAGGTGTTCCGCCACACGCCGGTCTCCGGCGCGCCGCGGGCACCGTTCTGCATGATGGGCGCCTGTTTCGAATGCCTGGTAGAGACCGGCGGCCGCGTGCAGCAGGCCTGTATGCTGGAAGTGGAAGAGGGTATGAAAATTGCCCGCCCGCATGAAGCGGAGGCCAATGATGCAACAATGTGATCTGGCCATCATCGGCGCGGGCCCGGCCGGCATGGCCGCCGCTGCCGAGGCAGCCCAACAGGGCCTGAGCGTCACCCTGCTGGACGAACAAAACTGCCCCGGCGGGCAGATCTACCGCGAGGTGGACCGCGCCGCGGGGCCGCGCGGCGGCATTCTGGGGCAAGAGTATCTGCACGGGGCAAGCTTGACGGCTGGCCTTGGCGCTTCGGGGATCACTCACCTGTCAGGTGCCGTTGTCTGGGCCATCGAGGATGGCTTCCGCATCTCCTTCATTCGCGCTGGCCGCGGTGAACAGGTGGAGGCCGCGCGGGTGATCCTGGCCACCGGCGCGCTGGAGCGCCCGATGCCGCTTCCCGGCTGGACCCTGCCGGGGGTGATGACCGCAGGTGCAGCGCAGATTCTCCTGAAGCAATCCGGCGTGCTGCCGCGCCGGGCCGTTCTCGTCGGCAGCGGGCCGCTGCTGTATCTGATCGCGGCGCAGATGGTGCGCGCCGGAACGCCGCCGCTGGCCCTGGTCGAGACCCAGACCGCGGCCAGCCCGCTGGCCGCTGGCCGTCACCTTCCCGGCGCACTGCGCGGCTGGCGCTATCTGGCGAAGGGCCTGAAGATGCTGGCGGAGATCAAGCGCGCCGGCGTGCCGCGCTATACCGGCGCAACGGAGATCGCGGTGGCGGGCAGCACCCGGGCCGAGGCGGTGACCTTCCGCAGCAAGGGGCAGGAGCATCGCATCGCTTGCGACACCGTGCTGCTGCATCACGGAGTTGTGCCGAACACCCAGGCCGCCTGCTCGATCGGGGTGCCGCATGTCTGGTCCGAAGCGCAGCAATGCTTTGTGCCTGAAACCGGGACCTGGGGCGAGACCGCCAAGCCAGGTGTTCTGATCGCCGGGGACGGCGCGGGCATCGGAGGTGCCATGGCCGCAGAATATGCTGGCCGAATCGCGGCCCTGAAAGCGGCGGAGGAGCTGGGCCGGATCACCGTGCAGGAGCGCGACCGCCTGGCCGCGCCGCTGTTCAGCCGCCGCAGCCGGGAAACAGCCGTGCGCCCGTTCCTCGATGCGGCCTATCCGCCCTATGGTCCCGCCCTGCGGCCCGCCGACAGCACCATCGTCTGCCGTTGCGAGGAAGTCACCGCAGGCGACATCCGCAGCTATGCCAAGCTCGGCTGCCTTGGCCCGAACCAGGCCAAAGCCTTCGGGCGCGCGGGCATGGGGCCGTGCCAGGGCCGCTATTGCGGGCTGACCGTGACTGCCCTGCTGGCGGAGGCCAACGGGCAGACTCCGGATGAGACCGGTTACTACCGCATCCGGCCGCCGATAAAACCCGTGACACTGGGCGAACTGGCAGCGATGGAAGACCCATCTGCCACTGCCGCCGAATAGGAGAACAAGATGATTGAACGGATCGAAACCGGCCCCCGAATGAGCAAGATCGTGAAGCACAACGGCGTGGCCTATCTCTGCGGCCAGGTCGGAGATGGCGCCGATGTGGCTGAACAGACCCGTGATTGCCTGTCCCGGGTCGAGGTGCTGCTGGAGAAGGCCGGCTCGTCGCCGCAGCAGATGCTGCAGGCGATTGTCTGGCTGGCCGACATGAAGGACTTTGCGGAGATGAACGCGGTCTGGGATGCTTGGGTGCCCAAGGGCCACGCCCCGGCCCGGGCCTGCGGCGAAGCCAAGCTCGCACGGCCGGATCTGAAGGTGGAAATCATCGTGACCGCCGCCTGCTGATAAGGCACCTTGGCACAGACCCTGAACCCGGCCCCGGCACCAGACCGGAGCCGGGCACTTTTTCGGGACCTCATGCGTTGTATACATAAAGCAGCAACGAGGTCTCATATGCTCAAGCAAGTCCTGCACCGCACCGCCCTGCACGCCGAGCGCCTGCTAGACAGGCTTTTGCCCCGCAGGCCGCGCCGCGGTGCTGATCTGGTGATCGATCCCTACATCGGATACGCCACACCGGAGCATTTGATCGTGCGCGGCCGTGTCCTGACACAACTGCGCGGCAGCACCCCGCGCGATGGCCAGAGCGTGCTGAAAAATGTGCGGCAGATGATCTCGCTCTTTCTGACGGATGAAGCCGCCGGCGTTACCGTGACCCACGATGGCACCACCGCGGTCAGCGATGAAGAGGGATATTTTCAGCTGCCGCTGCCGCCGGGCAGGGACCCGGGCTGGCACGAAGTTCAGGTTGCCATCGCCGATAGCGGGGCACAGACCGCGTGCCCGGTGCTTGTTCCCCGTCCGGAAGCCCGGTTCCTGGTGGTATCCGACATTGATGACACCGTGATGCAGACCTCCGCCTATTCGCTGGCCCGGAATTTGTGGACCACGTTCAGCGGCAACGCTCTGACGCGGCGCATCTTTCCGGATTCGGCGGATCTGCTCCGCCAACTGTCAGAAGAGGGCCGCAACCCTGTGTATTACGTCAGCTCCTCTCCCTGGAACATGCACGCCTTTCTGGCACAGGTGTTCCGGCAGGCAGGTCTGATCCGCGGCCCGATGTTCCTGCGTGACTTGGGGCTAAGCGAAACCCAGTTCATTTCCGCAGGCCACGGCAGCCACAAAGGGCAAAGTATCGACCTGCTGCTGAACGCGCATCCGTCCCTGCCTGCGGTGCTGATTGGCGATACGGGACAGAAAGATGCGTCCATCTACGCCGACGCGGTGCGCCGCCATCCGGGCCGTATATCGGCGGTGCTGCTGAGGGTGCCCGCGGACGGGCTGAGTGCGCAAGACAAACGCGATCTGGATGCTTTGAGGGAAACAGGCATCGCTGTTCATGCTGCATCCAGCTTTGCAGGGGCAGCCCAGAAGCTGGGGCTGAAACTGGCAGGTGGACTGCCCATTCAGCAAGTCCCCCGGCAGGGTTGAAAGGGCTCTGAGCTTGTGTCACCCGCCGCTGCACCCGGGTTCCGGGACAGCCGCCGAAACACCTGCGGGGGCTTCGCGGCTCTTAAAGGATGGTGAGTGACCGCAGACGCCACGCGGCCTCCTCGTGGAAGGTCCGGCGTGCGGCGGCCCAGTCCTTTGTCGCCGGATCATTGTGATTGGCAGCCAGCTCAGTCAGCGTGTGGAGGTGACCGGCCAATTGTTCATGCCCGCCCGCCAAGTCCGCGACCGTCCAGCCCGCGCCTGACTTTTGATCCTCTGCGACGGCGCGGGACTCCTTGATAACGTGTTCCAGCTGCGAGGGCGGCAAGTGTCCCATCACCCGCAGTTGTTCCGCCAGCTTGCCCGCTGCCGAAAACATGCTGGTGTAGTGCTGTTCGGTTACTTCTTTGACAGAGGGTGGCATCGCGCTGCCCGCGTCCCGGTGCAATGCGTGCGTCTGGAATACCAGGCGGCAAATACCGGAAAGAACAGCAGACAGCGCCTGTGCCAGAGCCGAAGTCTCGCGGGCACAGGTGGAAAGGCTGGATTCGGACGGGGCAAATTGCTGTGCGTCTGCCATGCGGCTCTCCTGTTCCTTGTTCAGAAAACAAACGCGGTCGCCGCCCCGAAGGTTCCGGGATCTGCAGTATGCCGGCCCCGGGTCAGGCGGGGCTCTGGGCTGCACGGATTTCGGGGCCGGCGTTCTTCAGCGGGCGGATTCCCGTTTCTCCGCTTCCATCACTTCCGGCCGGATCTGGGCCCATGTCAGGAGCGTGAAAACGACCGTGCCGCCGATAATATTGCCTGCCAGCACGGGCAGGAAGAAGCGGAACAGTGCCGGAATCACGGACAATTCTCCCTGTACCATCAGAAAGGCCATCTCAACGGAGCCCGCGATGATGTGGGTGAAGTCCCCCAAGGCAATCAGCCAGGTAATTATGATAATCAGCGGCAGCTCCGAACCATTGGCCTGCGGCAGCATCCAGACCAGCGCCGCAATCAGCACGCCCGCAGGGATGCCGCGCACCAGACCCTCGACCCACGGCATCCCGGTCGCGTGGTGGCTCAGCGCCAGCATCGCCTCTGCCATCTTTTCCGACATGACCGGGGCGAAGGCCAGGAAGGCGGCGGCAAGAAAGGCGCCCACAACGTTTGCCGCCAGCACCACCGCCCAAAGCCGGGCAGTGCGCCCTAACGACTGCCATGTCGGGCAGAGGGTCACCGGCACCACGGTCGTTATCGTGTTTTCAGTAAACAGCTGCATCCGGCCCAGAATGACTAGCACGAAGCCCAGCGTGTAACCCAGATTCTCAATAATGAACCGCCAGCTGCTCTCGGGCAGGCTGGAGCGGAGTATCGCCTCGCCCCAAACCGAGAAGCACATCAGCAGCCCCGCCGCCAGGCCCGACCACCACAAGGCCCGCACCGGGCGCCGCAGCTCTTCTTCCCCAGTCAGCCGGATAGCCTCGAAGATAAGCTTGGCGGACAGGCCAGTGGCCTCCTCCACCGCTTCGCGCTCCTTTTCTTCTGCGGCAAGCACATGCTTGTCAGTGGGGGTCATCATCGGTCTCCTGCTTGTCCGGAAAGCCTGCGCGGGTGCCGGGAGCGTTCCCGTGTCACCGCAGCGGCCGCGGCGGCTGGTTTTGGACCTGCCATCCGCACCGCTGTTTTCCTGTAAGCGGCGGCGGCCGGGGGGATCATTCTATTCGATACAGCTGCCCGTCATGGCGCGCGCAGCCTGCTGCCACTATAACGCCGTCCAAGCGGAAAAGTTCCCGGCACCACCAAGTTTGCAGGGCAGCTTCTGGGCATTTTGCCTCCGGAAGGGTTCGCAGGGGCACGGTCACAGCCTCTTAATTGCGGCGCTCAAGCCCGCGAAGCCGCCACTACGCGGCAATGTGCCGGGTGATCCGGGCGCTTTCCGGCCACAGTCCGGTGCGCCGGGCTGCCCACACCGCTCCGGCGACAGCGGAGAGGTTGGCGGCAACGGCCGCCGCCAGGATCCCGCTATAGCCAAAAACCCACACCCCAAGCCAGGCCAGCGGCACATAGACCAGCGTGATCCGCCCCAGGCTCAGCCCCATCGAATGCAGCGCCTTGGACCGCGCATTCATCGCCGCGTTTGCAGTCACGAGGATACCATAGCCGAACAGGCTCCAGCCGACGATCTGAAGATACCGGCGGGTGTAGTCCGCCGCCTCCGCGTCCTCGGCAATGGCAGAGGCGATCCAGCCGCCGCCCAGGCTCAGCACCGCGCCCAGGGCCAGGCCGTACACCAGGCAGAAGGCCCAGGCCTGCACCACCGCGGACTGCGCCCGCTCCTCCTTGCCTGCGCCCCAGTTCTGGCCGACCACCGGGCCGATCCCGGCAGACAGCGCCAGCAGCACCACAATCGCCAGCGACTGCACCCGCGTCGCCGCGCCGAACCCCGCCACCGCTGCATCGCCCAGCGTGGCCACCGCAGCGGTGACCAGCGCCATCCCCGCCGGGTTGATCGCATTGGAAAAGGCGGCCGGCGCGCCAACCTGGGTAATTTCGCGCAGGCTTCGCCACAAGTCCTGCCAGATCCGGCCGCACAGCCGCAAATATCCCGCATGAACGGCAAACGCGATGGCGCCGGCCGCGGCCGCCAGCCGCCCGGCCAGCGTCGCCAGCGCGGCGCCGCCGGTCTCCAACGCGGGCACCGGACCCCAGCCGAAAATGAACAGCGGGTTGAGCGCGATGTTCACAGCCGCCGCCAGTATCATGAACATTGACGCATGAACCGCATTGCCATGCGCCCGGAACAGCGCGTTGACCAGCATCATCAGCACCAGAAACGGGAACGACAGCGCCCAAAGCGGGACATAGGCGGAAATCTCCTCCATCACCTTGCCGCGCGCGCCCATCAAGCCGAAGATCTGTCCGTGCAGGACGTAAAAGCCAAGCGCCACCAGCACCGACAACAGCAGGCCGAGCCCCGCCGCATGCAGCGACATCCGCGCCACCGCGCTGTCCTCATCCTCGCGGCCCAGGGCCTGGGACACGGCAGCATTTGCGCCTGCCGACAACCCGATTGCCAGCGAAGCCAGTGCCGTTGTGACCGGATAGATGAACCCCACCGCTGCCAGCGGCGCGCCGCCCAGCTGGCCTAGGAAATACGCATCGGCCAATCCGATCGACAAAACTGCCAGAATGCCCAGCGACATCGGCGCCGAAACCCGCGCCAGCGCGCGCCAGACCGGCCCTTCGGTCAGATCAGACCGTGCCATACATGTACCTCCCGCTGCGGATGGGTGTTGCAGACCCAACGCCGCAACCGGGCGCAGCGTTCCCGGCAACCGGTAAAAGAGGTGAAAGCGTCAGCCGTCCCGCCCTGCGGATCTCGTACTTACCATAACCCGGATTATCACCCGCAGCGGCCGCCCGCCCGCGCGTGTCTCGCGGATCAGCTGTTGATCGTAACGGCGGCGCAGCCCTTCAGCGCCGCGGCGTCGTCGAGGATGACATACACCGGCGCCTCTATTCCGGTATTCAGTGCGAAGGGCTGGCGGAAGGCCTCCGCAAACACCTGCCGCGCCGGGGAGGCCAGCAGGCTGCGCGCCACCGCACCGGCGAAATAGATCCCCTGCGCGGGCAGAAACGCCAGCACCAGATTGCGCGCCAGCAGCGCCAGCAGCTCTGCATAGAACGCCTGAAACGCCTGCGCGCCTTGGTCATCGTCCGCAAACTGCCCCCGCACCGCCGCATGGCCGCGGCCGGAGAACAGATGTTCCACCGTAAGGAATTTCACAGCCGCATCACCAATCCGGCTGCGCAGATGCCCGGCTACGTCCAGCGGCAGGCTGACATGGCCGTATTCCACGTTGAGGCATTGCACCAGCCCGCCGGATTGCAGCACCGGCGACAGGTTGAAGCCGGTGCCGATGCCCACCACCAGCCGCTGGCCATCCTCGCTTGCGCCGTCCGCGGGCGCAACCACGGTGTCCAGACACTCCGGCCCCAGATGCGGGCAGGCCTGTCCCAGAGCGGCCAGGTCGTTGAGCAGATGCACACGCGCACCGCCCAGGCGCTGCGACAGCGCCGCAGCGTCAAAGTGCCAGTCGCGGTTGGTGAGCCGCGCGGTCGAGCCGGTGACCGGCCCGGCAATGGCAATCGCCACCTCCGCCACTCCTCCGGGCGCGGCGCCTTGCAGGTACTGGTTCATCACTTCCGCAAAGCCGGAAAACTCGTCATTGCGGAAGCTTTGCACCGTGTCCGCCAGCAGCGCACCACCCTCGGCCAGTCCCAGCCGGGTGTTGGTGCCACCAACGTCGGCGGCCAGCCGCAGCCCGGTCAATTCAGCCGCTCGCCGGTCGCGGGCGAGAAATAGGAGACCTTGGACAGGTCAAAGGCCAGATCCAGCATCTGCCCCGGCTGCGCCCGCGTCTCGGCATGAAGCCGCGCCGTGACCTGCTTGCCGCCGAGATTGGAGACCACATAGGTATCGGCGCCCGCAGGCTCCACCATGTCGATCAGGCAGGCGGCCTCCTGCACGCCTTCGCCGGCGCGAAAGCCCGCCTCGGCAATGTCTTCGGGGCGCACCCCCAGGATCACGTCCTGCGGCAGGCCGGTGGCGCGGGTGTCCTTCAGCACGATGGGCGCGCTGCCGCCGCAGTCCATTTCGATCCTTGTGCCCTGCCCGTTCGGCTGAGCGCGCGCCGGGATCAAGTTCATCGCCGGGCTGCCCATGAAGTCGGCCACAAACAGGTTGGCGGGCTTGTTATAGATCTCAGCGGGCGTGCCGATCTGCTGCACCACGCCGCCTTTCATCACCACGATCTTGGTGGCCAGCGTCATCGCTTCGATCTGGTCGTGGGTCACATAGACCATGGTGGCGCCGAGGTTCTGGTGCAGCTTCTTGATTTCGGTCCGCATCTCGACCCGCAGCTTGGCGTCGAGGTTCGACAGCGGCTCATCGAACAGGAACAGCTTGGGATCGCGCACCAGTGCCCGGCCCATCGCCACCCGCTGGCGCTGGCCGCCCGACAGCTGGCCGGGGCGGCGGTCTAGCAGCGCCTCGATCTGCAACTGCGCCGCGACCTCCTTCAGCTTGCGCGCCTGGGTGGCGGCATCGGCGCCGCGTACCTTCATGCCAAAGGTGATGTTCTTGGCAACCGTCATCGTCGGGTAGAGCGCATAGGATTGGAACACCATGGCGATGTCGCGGTCCTTGGGGCTCACATGGGTCATGTCGCGGCCGCCGATTTCGATCCGCCCGCCGGAGATCGGCTCCAGCCCGGCGATGCAATTGAGCAGCGTGGACTTGCCGCAGCCGGAGGGGCCGACCAGCACCAGGAAGTCTCCCGGCTCGATGCTGACGTTGATGTCCTTCAGGATCTCCGTCGAGCCGTAGTTCTTGCGCAGGTTGGTGATGTCCAGAATGGGAGCCATGAGTTTACCCTTTCACAGATCCAGCGGTCAGGCCGCGGATGAAGTATTTGCCGGCAACGGCATAGACCAGCAGTGTCGGCAGCGCGGCGATGATCGCGGCGGCCATGTCGACGTTGTATTCCTTCACGCCAGTGGTCGAGTTGACGATGTTGTTGAGCGCCACGGTCACCGGCTGGGTGCCCGCCTGGCTGAAGGAGACGCCGAACAGGAAGTCGTTCCAGATCTGGGTGAACTGCCAGATGACAGTGACGACGATGATCGGCAGGCTAAGCGGCAGGAAGATCGACCAGAAGATCCGGAAGAACCCCGCGCCGTCCACCTTGGCCGCCTTCACCAGGTCCTGCGGGATGGTGACATAGAAGTTGCGGAAGAACAGCGTGGTGAAGCCGATACCATAGATCACATGGACAAAGATCAGCCCCGGAATGCTGCCCGCCAGCCCCATCAGCCCCAGCATCCGCGCCATCGGCAACAGAACCACCTGGAACGGGATGAAGCAGCCGAACAGCATCAGCGAGAAGATCAGGTTGGCGCCCTTGAACCGCCATTGCGCGATCACATAGCCATTGACCGCCCCCAGCATGGTGGAGATCGCCACCGCAGGCACCGCGATCACCACGGAGTTCCAAAAGAACGGGCGCAGGCCTTCGCATTGGATGCCGGTGCAGGCCTCGGACCAGGCGGTGCGCCAGGCGTCAAACGTGACCTCGCGCGGGAAGGCGATCAGGCTGCCGGTGCGGATTTCCTCCAGGCTTTTCAGCGAGGTGGTGATCATCACAAAAAGCGGCATCAGGTAGAACAGGGCAAACAGGCCCAGCAAGGTAAACAGCAGCCAGCGCAAGGCGATGCGGCTCCAGTTCGTTGCCGCGGGGCGGGCGGGGTCCAGGGTCAGGTCAGTCATGCTTGGCCCTCAGCTCGGAGTAGAGGTAGGGAACGATGATCGCGAACACCACAGCCATCATCACCATGGCAGAGCTTGCCGCCTGGCCGATGTCGCCGCGCGAAAACGCCATCGTGTACATGTAGGTGGCAGGCAGATCGGTGGCATAGCCTGGGCCGCCGCCAGTGAGCGCAATCACCAAGTCGAAGCTCTTGATCGCCAAATGCGCCAGCACGATGAAGGCAGACAGGAAGATCGGCGCCATCGAGGGGATGATGATCGCGGTATAGATCCGCCACGCCGGGATGCCATCGACCTGCGCGGCCTTGATGATCTCTCCATCGACGCCACGCAAACCGGCCAGGAACAGCGCCATCACAAAGCCGGACGCCTGCCAGACCCCGGCGATGACCACCGCATAGATCGCCTTGTCCGGGTTGATCACCCAGTCAAAGGTGAAGCTTTCAAACCCCCAGCCGCGGACCATGGCCTCAATGCCCAGCCCTGGATTCATAATCCACTTCCAGGCGGTGCCGGTTACGATCAGCGACAGGGCCATCGGATACAGGTAGATGGTGCGCAGGACGCCCTCGGTGCGGATCTTCTGGTCCAGCAGGATCGCCAGCATCAGCCCCAGAACCATCGAGATCAGGATGAACAGGGTGCCGAACACGAACAGGTTCGACATTGCGGTGTCCCAGCGCGGCGCGCTGAACAGACGCTCGTACTGGATGAACCCTTCGATTTCGTATTTCGGCAGCAGGCGGGATCGGGTCAGCGACACCCAGGCGGTCCAGATGATGAAGCCGTAAACAAACACCAGCACAGCGGCGAAGGACGGTGCCAGCACCATCTTCGGAATATGACGTTCAAGCCATTGGGACATTGTAACGGCCCTTGAATAGGTGGCCCCGCATCCCGGAGGACGCGAGGCCCCGGGGGAGGATCACATGGAGTTGGCAACGGCGTCGGCCAGCATCTGCACGGCCTCATCCGAGGACATGTCCGAGTTAAAATGCGCGGTCACCACATCGGTGATGGCGCCCGACTGCGCGCCGCGCAGCGCCATGCCGTGGGCATAGCTGGGCAGCAGCGAGCCGTTTTCGGCGCTTTCGCCCATGTCCTTGGCCGACAGGTGCGCACAGGTGTCAAACGCGTCCAGTTCCACGTCCACCCGCGCCGGGATCGAACCCTTGTTGAGGTTGAACACCTCCTGGAATTTCGGCCCGACGATCAGCTTGGCCAAGAGATCCTGGCCCGCCTGCTTGTCCTCGCCGTCCACCTCGAACATGGCAAAGCTGTCGACGTTATACAGGAACCCGTCACCCGGCACCGAGGCGCAGAGGAAGTCTTTGCCCGGCTCCTTGCCCGCGGCCAGGAACTCGCCCTTGGCCCAGTCGCCCATGATCTGGAACGCCGCTTCGCCGTTCATCACCATAGAGGTGGCCAGGTTCCAGTCTCGGCCGGGGAAGTTGGCATCCACATAGCCGCGCATCTTGCGCATCTGGTCGAACACCGCGGCCATCTTGTCCGACTTCAGCGTGTCCATGTCCAATTCGACAAAGGCCTTGCGGAAATCCTCCGGCCCCAGGATGCCCAAGGCCACGGCCTCGAACACTGTGGCGTCCTGCCAGGCCTGGCCGCCATGCGCCAGCGGGGTGATGCCCGCTTCCATCAGCTTGTCAGCGGCGGCGTTGAACTCTTCCCAGGTCTGGGGCATTTCGATGCCGTTGGCCTCCAAGAGCGCGGCATTGGCCCAGATCCAGTCGACCCGGTGGACATTCACCGGTGCGGCACACCATTTGCCCTCGCATTTCATGTGCTCGGCGATGGAGCCGGGCAGCACATCCGCCCAGCCCTCGGCCTCCGCGACGGAGGAGATATCGGCCAGCACGCCTTCCTCGTACCATTCCTGGATGGCCGGGCCTTTCAGCTGCACCGCGGTCGGCGCGTTGCCGGACAGGACGCGGGCGCGCAGCGCGGTCATCGCCGCATCCCCGCCGCCGCCCGCGACCGGCATATCGGTCCAGGTGCCGCCGTTGTCGGCAAATTCCTGTTGCAGCACGGCAGCCGATTTGGCCTCGCCGCCGGATGTCCACCAGTGCAGAACCTCCGCCTGCGGCCCAGCCAATGCCGGAGCCGCACAGGCCAGCGCCACGGCCGATGCGGCCGCAAAAGCGGTGAATTTCATCGCTTATTCCTCCCTATAAGATGGCCGCTCCCCGCAGCCTTCCTGCCAAGTTTGCAAAAACATCCGGTCCGTTTTCAATCACCCTGCCGCCCGGCCCGGACCCGGCGCAGCAGATTTTCCGGCCAGCTGTTACCTGTTGTTACGCAGCAATGGATTTTGTTGCATGGTGTTACAAACTCGAGGCCGCAAAGGCTGTTTGGGGAGGACACAGACGAATGGCGATTCCGCGGCTGCTGGTGGTGGATGACGACGTTGAGACGCGCATGATGCTGACCCAGTACCTGCGCCAGAACGGCTTTATCGCGCTGCCCTGCGGGAGCGAGGCAGAGATCCGCGACCAGATCGCGGCGGGGCGGATCGACCTGATCCTGCTGGACGTGATGCTGGGCGACGAAAACGGGGTGGAGATCTGCACCCGGCTGCGCAGCGAACAGGATGTGCCGATCATCCTGGTCTCTGCCCTGTCCGCCGATCACCAGCGGATGGCGGGATATGAATCCGGCGCCGATGATTACATCGCCAAACCCTTCAACCCCGATTTGCTGCTGGCCCGCGTCCGCGCGGTGCTGCAGCGCGCGCGCCGCTCCTCCTCGCTGATCTACCGGCGCAGCGTCGCCACTTTCCGCTTTGCCGGCTGGACCTACGACGCCAAGCGGGACGAGGTGATCTCCCCCGCCGGGGTGCAGGTGGCGCTGTCGCGGCGCGAGACCGGCTTGCTCAAGGTGTTTCTCGCCAACCCGCACATCCCGCTCACGCGAGAGGAGATCGCCGCGGCGCTGGATGTGACCGGGGAGGGCGGAACGGACGAGGGCTCCGGCCGCGCAATCGACGTGCTGGTCGGGCGCCTGCGCTCCAAGATCGAACAGACCCCCAAGGATCCCCGGATGCTGCGCACCGAACGCGGCACCGGCTATGTCTTTGCGGTGGATGTCGAGACCGGCGAAGGCTGACACGCATGGCGCTGCGCCTCAGAACCCTGGGCCTGATCCTGCTGCCGCTCTCCTTTGCCGCCGGGCTGGCGGCGGCTTGGCTCTGGTTCCAGTCCGGCGCCAATTGGCAGGCGCATCTGACCCGCTCCACCATCGCGGGCATCACGCTGGACGGCACCCTGCGCCGCGGCGCCTCACCGCCCGACGGCGTGGCGGTCATCCCAGTGGACCCGGCGCAGGCGGCGTTTCTGGCCAGCGGCGATTACCTGCGGCTGGATGGCATCCCGAAACCAGCGTTCTTCACCAATGTCTCGATCCTCGACAGCGGTCCCGATCCCTTGTCGGGCGAGGTGCTGGCGCTGGTCATCGCCTCCGGCAGCCTGCGGTATCCGGTGGCGGAGCTGCCGCCCGCGGGCGGCCAGTCCGCGGCAGAGAAACTGGGCGCAGTCACGCGGCTGCTGGCCACCTATTGCAGCGAACCGGTGATCTTTGCCCGCGCCGGCTATGGCCCGTGGCAGCGGGTGGACGGCACCGCGGTCTGGGGCTGCACCGCCGCGCCCCGCGACCTGCGCCTGCCCGCGGTGCTGCTGTCGCTGCTGGTGCTGGCGGTGCTGGCAACCCTGGTGCTCGACACCTCCGCCCACTTCGGCCGCTTTGCCCGCGCCCTGCATGGCCGCCGCCGCCTCGGCGGTCCCGATGCCTATGCCGTGCAAGGCCCGGCCGAGCTGCAGGAAATCGTCGAAGCGGTGAACAGCCACCTGGAGGCCGAACGCGCGCAGCTTGCCAGCCGCGCCGCGGTGCTGTCCGGCGTCAGCCACGACCTCGGCACGCCCGCGACCCGCCTGCGGCTGCGCGCGGCGCTGATCCAAAACGCGGAGCTGCGGCAGAAGTTCGAAACCGATCTGGACGCCATGACCGGCATGATCGAAAGCGTGCTGACCTACACGCGGGCAGAGATGAGCGCCGAAACCCCGCGCCGCCTCTCCCTCACCTCGCTGATCGAGGCGGTCGCAGCCGATTATCAGGACTTCGGCAAACCGGTTGAGCTGCTTTGCCCCGAGCCGCAGGTAGCCGCTGGCGGACGCTCGGTCTTTACCTCCGCCCCTGGCCACAGCGCGATGCCGCCGGATCAGCCGATGCTGGTGGTGGCCCGCCCCGTGTCTTTGCAGCGGGCGGTCTCCAACCTGATCGACAACGCGCTGAAGTACGGCCGCCGCGCCGCAATCGGCCTCAGCGCCAATGCCGACCACGCCATCATCACGGTCGAGGACGAAGGCTCCGGCATGACGGCGGCGGAGATCACCGAAGTGATCGCCCCGTTCCGGCGCGGCGACAATACGCTCGCCATCGACGGCTTCGGGCTGGGTCTGACAATCGTCGCCACGGTAGCAGAGCAGCACGGCGGGCAGCTGTATTTCGAAGATGGCCGCCGCGGCCTGCGCGCCTGCCTTGAGATCTGCCGCAACTGACCGCGCCCTGAAGCATTGATCAGGATCATGGCATCAGCCGCAGGCGCTGGTTTAATGGCTGAAGCGGCACACCGGCATCTGCCGCGCCGACCGGGGAGGAGGCCCGCCATGCACCGCAGAACATTGCTCTTTGCGATCAGCAGCAGCACCAGCGACACCGCCATCACCGCCGCCGCAGAGGCCGCCCGCGAACAGCAGGCGCACCTGGCCTGCCTGCTGCTCAAGACCTTGCCCGGCATGCCCTATTTCGCCTATGGCGCCTCTGCCTATGGCGCAATGGCGGTACCGGACGAATGGCTGGAAACCCTGCAAAGCTGCCGCACCGTCCAGTCCGCCCGCGCGGCAGAGGTGGAAGCGCTGCTGGCCCGCAGCAACACCCCTGGCGACGTGCAGTATGTCACTGCCAGCGACGCGGACATCCGTCTGATGGCCGCCCGCCGGGCGCTGACCTGCGACATTGCCGAGGCGGCAGAGGGCCTGCGAGAGGATCCGGAGGTGTTCCGCGATGCGGTGCACGGCATCCTGTTCGGCTCACCCGTCCCACTGATGGTGAACGGCAGCCCCTTCGCGGCCCGCAAACGGGTGTTCCTGGCCTGGAACAGCAGCCTGTCCGCCGCCCGCGCGGCGCACGCCGCCCTGCCTTATTTCAAGTCGGCGGAAGAGGTGGTGATCGGCTGTTTCGATCCGGACATGAGCGACACGCGCGACGGCGAGGACCCCGGCGCGGACATGGCCGCCTGGCTCAGCCATCACGGCTGCACCGTCACCCTGTCGCAGTATCCTAGCGGCGGCCATGACACCGGCACCGCCATCCAGGACCGCGCCCGCGAGGCCGGGGCGGAGCTGGTGGTGATGGGCGCCTACGGCCACTCCCGCTTGCGCGAGGCAGTGTTTGGCGGCACCACCCGCAGCCTGCTGGAGCAGACCGCCCTGCCGGTCCTCTTTGCCCATTGACCCGGCCGCGCCCGCAGCCTTGCCGCCAGGGAGCAGCCAATGACTGACCAATCCCCGTTCGACGCCTATAAACCCGCCGAGATCGCTGCGCTGGTGGAGACCGCAGGAGTGGCCAAGGCCCGTCTCCCGCTGCCGCAGATGTTTGTTCTGGCGATGCTGGCGGGCGCCTTCATCGGCTTCGGCGCTGCCGCCTATACAACTACGATGACCGGCGCGGACACCTCGTCAGGACCGGTGCGGGTGCTGGGCGGCGCGGTGTTCTCGATGGGTCTCATTCTGGTGGTGGTGGGCGGCGCTGAGCTGTTCACTGGCAACGTGCTGATGGTGATCGCGGCGGTGGACCGCAAGATCCGGCTCAGGCGGCTGTGGCGCAGCTGGGCCATCGTCTATGCCGGCAATCTCGCAGGCGCCGCCGGGCTGGCTGCCGCCTTTGCCTTCACCGGCCTGCTGGAAGGTCCCGTGGGCGCCACCGCCGCCCGCATCGCCGAGGCGAAATCCACCCTTTCCCCGGTGGAGGCCTTCATGCGCGGCGCCCTGTGCAACGGGCTAGTGTGCCTGGCCGTCTGGCTCTCCTTCGCCGCCCGCACCGCGGCGGGCAAGATCCTTGCGGTGCTCTGGCCGATCACCGCCTTCGTGCTCCTGGGGCTGGAGCATTCGGTGGCCAACATGTTCTTCTTTCCGCAGGGCTGGGCCGCCGGTGCCGATGTTTCCCTGAACGCTGCCGCCGCCAACCTGTTCTGGGTCACGCTGGGCAATATCGCGGGCGGCGCCGGCGGGGTCGCCCTTGCCTATTGGTTCGCCTACCTGGGCCGCACCGCCCCGGCATCCGGCAAAGCGCAGCACAAGCGGTGACTCCTGCTCAGCGGGCCGCGGCCCCATCGCTGGCGGCCTCCGCCAGATAGGCCAGCCGCCGCTCCGACCGCTTGTCCTCGACCATACCGCAGACCATCCAGCGGACCGGCCTGATGCCGCAGAACTTCAGGATGTTGCGCTCGAAACTGCGCAACGAATGGGCAAAGTAGAACCAGCGGTAGAAGAACGCAGGCATCCCCATGGTCACGATGATCCGCGCACTCTTCCCCTTCAGCTTGGGGTGCCAGCCTTTCTCGCCGACGGTAAAGGCAAACTGCTCGCGGAAAACCTGTTCCAGCCAGGCCTTCAGCAGCGCGGGCATAGTGCCCAGCCACAACGGGTAGACGAAGACCAGGTGATCCGCGGCCGCAACCGCCTGCTGGCCGAGGGCAACATAGTCCGGCAGTTCTTCCGCTTCCCATTCCGCCCGGCTGCGCAGGCAAGTGACGCCGCTTTCGGCCACGCCGATGACCTCCACTTCATGGCCCGCGTCCCTGGCGCCCTTGGCATAGCTCTGCGCCAGCGCGTGGCAGAAATGCGCCTGGCTGTTGTCCGGGTGACCCTGAATGATCAGTATCCGCGTCATATGCTCTCCCCCTTGCCGCCCAGCTGACGCACCTCCTGCAGCAGGGCAATGTATCCGGTCAGGTCCGTCAGGGTGATCACCCCCAGCAAGCGGCCCTTGTCCGTGACCAGAAACTTGCGCCGCCCGGTTTCCGAAATCTTCCGCATCAGCGCACCGACCTGCATGTCCGGACCCACCGAGTTGCTGCCGTCCGGCGGCTGATAGACGTCATCCACCGGGGTCTGCGCCCACCGCTCCTGCGGCACCCGCGCCAGGTCCTGCGTGTCGGTGCAGCCCAGCAGCACCCCCTGCTGCACCACCGGCACAAAGCTCTTGCGCTCAGGCAGCAGCACCTGATGCGCCAGCGCCTGCAGGCTGATCTCCGGACCGGCGGTCACCGGATCACGGGTCATCAGGTCGGCCACCGTCTTGCCCTTGAAGGCGGCGTTTTGCAGCTGATGGGCATAGGTGCCCTTGGCCGCCGACAGCACGAACACCCCGATCAGCACCTGCCAAAGCGCCGCTACCGGATTGCCGGAGAACAGCCCGATCAGCCCGTAAAAGATCAGCGCATAGGCGAAATAGCTGCTGATCCGGGTGGCGGTCCGGGTCGCCGCCAGCAGGTCGCGGCTGCGGCTCCACAGCCAGGCCCGCAGGATGCGGCCGCCGTCCAGCGGAAAGGCCGGCACCAGGTTAAACACCGCCAGCACCAGGTTGATCAGCGCCAGATAGCCCAGCACCGGGTTCAGCGCCCCGCCCGGCGCCAGCGCCCAGCCGATCTGCGCCAGCAGCCAGAAGCCAAAGGCCAGCGCAAAGCTCATCAGCGGCCCGGCAATGGCAATCCAGAACTCGCTGACAGCGGTCTTGGGTTCAGAGCCCAGCTCCGCCACGCCGCCGAAGATGAACAGGGTGATGCCCTTGATCTCCACCCCGAACCGCCGCGCGACCACGGAATGCGACATCTCATGCAGGATCAGCGAGGCAAAGAACCCCAGCATCGCAAGAACCGCCAGCGTCAGGTAAACCGCCTGCCCGGCCCCGGGATAAGACATCGGAAAGAACTGGGTGGCCAGGCTCCAGGTGATCAGCGCCGCGATCAGCAGCCAGCTGGGATCGACCTTTATGTCAAACCCCTGCAGCCGCGCGATCCTGACTGCGTTTTGAAACATGAAACTCCCCCCTCCTGCCGCACTATATAGCGCCGCCGCGCCGATCCCCCTTTGATCCGGCTCAACCCCGGAACAGGCTGCCCGCGCCATAGGCCAGCGCCGCCGCGCAGGAGCCGATCAGCAGAGTTTCCAGCCCCGAAATCCACCACGGCGACAGCGACCAGATGCTCTTGCTGGCGCCGATGAAAAAGAACACCAGCCCGGTCGCCACGGATGCCATCAGGAACGGATCCGGCAGCCCCAGGATAAAGGGCAGCAGCGGCACGATCCCGGCCAGCATAAAGGCAAAGAAAGTGGTCAGCGCCGCCGCAACCGGATTGGGCTCCGCAGGCCCCAGCCCGTATTCGCTGGCCAGCATCAGCGAAATCCACTTTTCGGGCTTCGCCGCCACCGCCTTCACCGCACCTTCCAGCACCTCGCCGCTCAGGCCCAGCTGCTCCAGGATCTGGCGCAGCTCCTCTCGCTCGCCCTCCGGATAGTCGCGGATATGGCTCTGCTCCACCCGGTAGAGCCGCCGCCGGTCATCCAGATCCGCCTTGGTCCCCAGGTAATTGGCCGCGGCCATCGAGAACCCGTCTGCCAGCACATTGGCAATCCCCAGCGCGATGATCACCGAGGAGGAAAACCCCGCCCCCTCGACCCCCGCCGCAATGGCAAAGGTCGTCACCGCGCCGTCAATGCCGCCGTAAACCGCATCGCGCAGCCGCCCCTCCTCCCTGCTGCCTTGCAGGCGGCGCGCGATCTCTTCCCTGCTGTGCCCGTGTTCCGCTTTCATGGCCCCATGATCCGCCAAGCGGCCCCGCGCCGCCTTGAGCGAAGTCAAGCCGCCGCTGTGCTCAGCGCTCGGTGATCAGCACCCCGTCCGCGACCGCCTCGCCGGGATGCAGGATCACCCGCTCCCCCGGCTCCAGCCCCTCCAAAACCTGCGCCACCTGGCCGTTGCGCCGCCCCAGCGTCAGCGGGCGCACCGCGGCACGCCCTTCGGCCGCCACAAAGGCCGCCCAGCCGCCGCCCTCGCGGAACAGCGCGCTGACCGGGATCCGCAGCACATCCTCCGCCTCCCATTCGATGATGCGGGCAAAGACCGCAAACCCCTCGCCCAGGCTGGTGCGCTGCTCCTTCGGCGTGACCAGGTCAAAGAACACATCCACCCGCTGTTCCTCGATCCCCAGGGCCGAGACCTTGGTGCGCGCCACCGGCTCGATCCGGTCCAGCACCGCCTCCAGCGGCTTGGCGCCGCCCCAGCGCTCAATGCTGGCGCGGGCGCCCGGCGCCAGCCGCACCGCGTCCGAGGACAACAGATCCGCCACCAGCTCCAGATCCTGCGGATCGCCGATGGTGACCAGCAGATCGCCGGGCAGCACCGGGCGTTCGCTGATGGTGACCACCGACAGCACCACCCCGTCCGAGGGCGCCCGGATGCGGATACAGCAGCTGTCCGGCACCTCCGTGCCTGCTTCCGGCAGGATCAGCGCCGCCTCCGCCCGTGCCAGGGTGCTTTGCGACATGTCCACCCGGGCGCCTGCCGCTTCCTCCCCGGCGATGGCCACCGCCAGCCGCTGGGTCGCATCCTCGAGCCGCGTCAGCGAGGCGACATTGCGCTCCGCCAGTGCCTTCACCCGGTCAAACTGGCTTTGCGCCAGGATGCGGTCCTCGATGGCCTTCTGCAGATCGGCGCGCGCCACATGCAGCGCCGCCTGCGCCTCCCGCAGCGTTGCCTGCGCCTGCGCCCGGGTGCGCGCATCCAGCAGATGCGGCCGGGCAGGCTCGACAATCGCGACCAGGGTTTCGCCCGCCGTCACCCGGTCCCCCGCCCGCACCGGCGAGCGGCGCGCGGTGCCCGCGATCGGCGCTGCCACCTCAAACAGGTCGCGGACCCGGGTTTCGCCATCGGCATCAATGGTGATCTCCATCCGGCCGCGCGTCACCTCATGCAGATCAACCGCCACCGGCTCCTCCCGCAGCGCCACATAGAGCAGCGCCGCCAGCACACCGCCGCCGGTCAGGTACAGAAGCAAGCTGCGCAGGTTCGGAAACATCTCTCACTCCCTGGTTTTCATCACGGCTACAAGGTCCATCCGGTCCAGCCGCCGCCGCACGATCAGCACCGAGCACAGCGCCGCCGCCAGCACGATCAGGCTGGCACTGGCAAAGGCCGCAGGCTCCAGCACCAGCGGGATGGTGTAGACATCGCTGGAAAAGTTCTCCACCGCCAGCCGCGCGATCGCCGCACCGATCAGCCAGCCCGGCGGCTGCGCCAAGAGCGCCAGCAGCATCATCTCCCCCGCCAGGATGAAGGAGACCTCGCGGCGCGAAAATCCCAGGATGCGCAGGCTGGCCAGCTCGCGGGCGCGCTCCGACAGCTGGATGCGGGCGCCGTTGTAGGCGACGCCGATGGTGATCAGCACCGCAATGGTGATGTAGACCGTGTTCATCACAATCACCTGCTGCGCAATGACTTCCCGGAACGACCGGCGCATGTCGGTCATCACCGGCACCCCGGCCACCGCCGGCAGCGCCTTGAGCCGGGTGAACAGCGCGTCCTGCCGGCTGGGGTCGATGGCAATGCTGGCGGCGGAATACTGCGGCGCCTGCCGGAACAGCGCATTCAGGCTGGCATGATCCATGTAGGCGCCCAGCCCGAAATACTGCTTGACCGTGCCGGTCACCGGCAGCTGCCGGATCTCGCGCCGTCCGCTGGTGAACTGCACCTCCACCAGCGTCCCCGGCGCGGCGCCCAACTGATCCGCCAGCCGCTCGCTCAGCATGATGCCTCCGGGGCCTGCATTGGCGACGCTGCCATCGCTGGCCACCACCCGGCTCAGATCCGGGTCCGGCACCCGCGCCTCGATGGTGACCCGTTTCATCCGCGGCCCGTGCCGCAGAATGGCCGCCGCGTACTGCTGCCCCTCCGCCTGCAGGACACCGGGCAGGGCACGGATCTCCTCCAGCACGCTTTCCGGCTGGTCCTCGGTAAACATCACCACCGCATCCTGCCGGTTGCTCTGGTAAAACGCCGTGTCCATGATCTCGTCCAGCGCATCGGCAAAGAAGGACGACGCCACTACCGAGGCCACCGCCAGCGCCAGTCCCAGCCCGGTCATCGCGCTGCGCACGGGCCAGCGCAGCAGGCTGCGCAGGATCATGATGGCAGGCTGCGACAACCGCAGGCCCCTCATCACACGGTCCGCCGCCGAATGCTTGAACCGCGGCGGCGCGGGCGGCTGCATCGCCACCGCAGGCGCCAGCCGCGCCGCCCGCAGCGCCGCGCGCGCCGCCCCCGCGGTGGTGGTCAGCAGCGCCGCCAGCGCCGACAGCGCATAGGCCCAATAGGACACCCGGTAGATCAGGAAGGGAAAGTCGAAGAACCGGGCATACTGGCGCGCCAGCAGCTGCGCCAGCCAGGTGCCCGCCGCCCAGCCGATCGCGATCCCCGCCAGCGCCACCAGCGCCGCCAGCATCAGATAATGCAGGCAGACCTCTGCATCGGAATAGCCCACCGCCTTCAGCAGGCCGATCTCGCTGCGCTCCAGCGCCACGATCCGGCCCATCACCATGCTGACCAGAAACGCCGAGATGCCAAAGAAAATCGGCGGCAGCACCATCGCGGTGCCTTTCATCTGGCTGATCTCCGCATCGACAATGGCGTGCGAGCTGTGCTGCGCCCGTCCCACCGCCCCCTGCCCGCCATAAGGTTCCAGCAGCTCATCCAGCCGTGCGATCACCTCCTCCTCCTGCACCCCGCGCGCAGTCTTCAGCGTCAGGTCATTGAAGGCACCGGCCATGTCATAGGCGGCCTCCGCCTCCTCCCGCAGCATCCAGATGATGCCAAAGGACAGGTTGTCGGGCATCAGCGCGCCGGGACCCAGCGTATAGATGAACTCCGGCGACAGCGCGGTGCCGGTCACCGTCAGCCGCCGCTGCTGGCCGTTCAGATTGGCCAGGAAGCTATCTCCCGGCACCAGCCGGTTGGCCAGCGCAAAGGGCTCGTTCACCGCAACCTCCCCCGGCAGTTGCGGCCAGTGCCCGCTGCGCAGCACCGGCAGGTTCAGCTGCGGCGGGCCGCTCTCCGGCAGCGACAGGATGCGCCCCACCGCCGCCTTGGCCCGTCCCGGCATGTCGAGATTGGCATAACCGCTGACCCGCGCCTCCAGTGCCAGCACCCCCTCTACCGCGGCGATCTCCGGCAGCAGGCTGACCGGCGCCCGCCGGGCGGTGGCAAAGACATCGGCAAACCGGTTGCGCCCGTAATAGGCCTCCTGCGTGCCCTGCAGCGCCTGGTACATGCCCACCGCCGTCAGCAGGATCGAAACCCCGCAGGCCAGCACCATGGCAATCGCCAGCGCCTGCACCCAGAGCCGTTTGAAATCCCGCAGCAGTTTCCGGTCCAGCGCTTGCATGGCTCACCAGCTGATGTCCGCGGGCGCCAGCCGCCCGGTGTTTTCGTGGATGCGGCTGATCCGCCCGTCCTGAAAGAAGATCACCCGGTGCGCGATCTTCTGGATATCAGCGTTATGGGTGATCACCACCGTCGCGGTGCCGAAATCGCGGTTAATCTGGTGCAGCGCCTCCAGCACCTGGATGCCGGTCTTGCTGTCCAGCGCGCCGGTCGGCTCATCGCACAGCAGCACGCCGGGCCGCTTGGCAATAGCGCGGGCAATCGCCACCCGCTGCTGCTCGCCGCCCGACATCTCCGCCGGGAAGTGGTCCATCCGGTGGCCCAGCCCCACCAGCTCCAGCGCCTCGGCGGCAGGCATCGGGTCACGCGCCACATCGGTCACCAGCTGCACGTTTTCGCGCGCCGTCAGGCTGGGCACCAGATTATAGAACTGAAAGATGAAGCCGACATGATCGCGCCGGTAGCGGGTCAGCTCCCGGTCCCGCATCGCCGTCAGCTCCAGATCGCGGAACCAGACCCGCCCGTCCGTCACATGGTCGAGCCCGCCCAGGATGTTCAGCAGCGTCGACTTGCCGCTGCCGGAGGGACCCAGCAGCACCGCCAGCTCGCCGCCTGGCAGCTCCAGATCGACGCCCGCCAGCGCATGAACCTTGGCACCGCCGGTGTCATAGACCTTGGTCACGCCTCTCATGGTAAAGACGGGATCCGCCACAGCCGTCCTCCTCTCCCGGCGCAGTCTGCCACACGGGGCAGCGGCGCGGAAATGATCTGCCTCAACCTTTCCGGCAGGCGCCGCCGGGCCGCTTCTGCGCCGGATGGCTTGCGCAATTCATTTCGACTCGCTATCTATTGCGGATGGATCAAACCGCCCGCATCACCGAGCTGATCAGCCGCCTCGCCCGCCTCGACGCCGGCGAAAGCTGGGCGGCAGAGCTGAACCCGGCGCAGCGGGCCGCGCTGGACTATCTCTCCCGCGCCAACCGGTTCTCCCGCAGCCCCTCGCATGTGGCGGCCTACCTTGGCAGCACCCGCGGCACCGTTTCCCAGACCCTCAAGGCGCTAGCCCAAAAAGGCTATGTCGAAGAGGAGCGCAGCGAAGCCGACAAGCGGGTGATCCGCTTTGCCCTGACCGCCAAGGGCGAACAGGCCACCGCCCTGCCCCGCGCCCTGGCCGATGCCGCCGCGGCCCTGCCCCCAGCGGACCGGACCGCGCTGCACGCCGCGCTGGAGAAGATCCTTGGCCGCATGATCGCGCAAAACGGAGGCCAGCCGTTCGGTCTCTGCCGCGCCTGCAAGCATTTCTCGGCGGACGGACCGGGCGGCTTCTGCCGTCTGCTGGCGGAGCCGCTCTCCCCCGAAGACACGACCAAGATTTGCCACGAGCAGGTTCCCGCATGACCCCAACACCCCCCCCGTCCCGCATCAGCGGGCTGTTCCTCGGCTCTGTTGCCGCGCGCTGGCCCCGCCGCCCGCCCTCAGCCATCGCCAAGATCCGCGCGGATGGCCCGCAGCAGATCACGGAGCTGGGCTTTACCGGCGACGCCCAGGCCGATCCCCAAAATCACGGCGGCCCGGACAAGGCGATCCACCATTACCCCTCGGACCACTACCGGCAGTGGATTGCCGAGGGCCAGATGCCGGACGGCACCGTTCCGGCGGCCTTTGGCGAAAACATCGCGGCGCTGGGGATGACCGAAACCAATCTCTGCATCGGCGACATCCTGCAACTGGGCACGGCGGTGGTGCAGATCAGCCAGGGCCGCCAGCCCTGCTGGAAGGTCAGCCAGCACACCGGCAACCCGAAAATGGCCTATCTGTTCCAGAAAACCGGCCGCACCGGCTGGTACTACCGGGTGCTGGAGCCAGGCCAGGCGGAGGCCGGCAACGCCATCACCCTGATTGAGCGCCTGCACCCGGACTGGAGCGTCGAACGTGTCACCCGTCTCCGCCTCAGCCGCAAGGCGACCCCGCAGGAGGCCGCAGCGCTGGCGCAATTGCCTGAACTGGCCGAGGGCTGGCGCCAGGCATTTGCCCGCATGGCCGGGGGCGACACGGCAGAGGACACGAGCGCCCGCCTGATCGGCAGCTGATCCGCGCCCCGGCGCAGGCCGGGACGCAGCATTGTTGCGGCAGGGTCAGCCCAGCACGGCCTCAACCGCCCGCACGGTGGCCGCAACCACCTGATCAGCCTCGGCCCGCGTCAGGCAGAACGGCGGCGCAAATCCCAGGATATCGCCCTGCGGCATGGCGCGGGCAATCACCTTGTCCTGCTCCAAGAGCTTCGCCGATATCTGCGGCCCGATCTTGTCGGCGGCGTCAAAGAATGTGCGGCTGTCCTTGTCCTTCACGAACTCCACCGCGCACAGCATCCCCTCGCCGCGCACATCGCCCACATGCGCATGGCCGGACAGCGCCTCCGTCATGGTGGCGTTCAGATAGGCGCCCACCTCGCCGGCATTGCTGACAAGGTTCAGCTCATCAATCAGCTTGAGGTTCGCCACCCCCGCCGCGGCGCCAATGGGGTGCGCCGAATAGGTCCAGCCGTGGCCAATCGGGCCGTTTTCATCCGTGCCCTGCTCCAGCACCTTCCACACCTTGTCCGAGACGATGGAGCCGGAAAGCGGCGCATAGGCCGAAGTCAGCCCCTTGGCGATGGTGATGATATCGGCCTCAATCCCGTAATGGTCCGAGCCGAACATGGAGCCAAGCCGCCCGAACCCGGTCACAACCTCATCCGCCACAAGCAAGATGTCATGCTTCTTCAAAACCGCCTGGATCGCTTCCCAATAGCCCGCAGGCGGCGGCACGATGCCACCGGTGCCCAGCACCGGCTCGCCAATGAAGGCGGCGATGGTATCCGCGCCCTCACGCTCGATCAGCGCTTCCAGCTCAGCCGCGCAATGGGCGACGAACTGTTCCTCGCTCTGGTCCAGATCGGCGCGGCGGTAAAAATACGGCGCCTCGGTGTGAATGACCTGCTCCACCGGCAGATCGAACTTCTTGTGGAACAGCTCCAGCCCGGTCAGCGAGCCGGTCACCAGTCCCGAGCCATGGTAGCCGCGCCAGCGGGAGATGATCTTCTTTTTCTGAGGCCGCCCAAGGATGTTGTTGTAATACCAGATCAGCTTGACGTTGGTCTCATTCGCGTCCGAGCCGCCGAGGCCGAAATAGACCTTGGACATGTTCGCAGGCGCCCGGTCCAGGATCATCTTCGCCAGCGTGATCGACGCCTCTGTGCCATGGCCAACATAGGAGTGGTAATAGGCCAGTTCCCGCGCCTGATCGGCGATGGCTTCGGCAATCTCCTGGCGGCCATAGCCCGCGTTCACACAATAAAGCCCGGCAAAGGCATCCAGCAGCTTGTTGCCGTCACGGTCTTCGATGAACACGCCGGAGGCGGTCTTAATCACCCGGTTCGGGCTTTCGCCGCGGGCGTGCTGGGCCAGATGGGTCGAGGGGTGAAAGAAGTTCTCGCGGTCCCACTGGTCAAGCTGGTCGTTCTTCAGCATTGAATTTTCCTTCCGTTTGCGTTCTGCGGCCAAGAATTTTTGAAAATTCTTGGCAAAAATCTTCGAAGATTTTTGTCCGTCACGCCCAGTCGCGGCAGACGTATTTGACCTCGGTGAACTCCTCCATACCCAGCCGCGCGCCTTCGCGGCCCAGGCCGGACTGCTTGGTGCCGCCGAACGGGATCGGCGCGCCGGTCACCTTGGTGCGGTTCACCGCCACCATACCGTATTGCAGCGCGCGGCTCAGGCGGTAGATGCGCCGCGGATCGTGGCTGTGGACATAAGCCACCAGCCCGTATTCGCTGTCATTGGCGCGGGCCACGGCCTCCTCCTCGCTGTCAAACGGCGCGATGGCGGCGACGGGGCCAAAGGTTTCCTCCGACATGATCAGCGCCTCCGCCGGCACGTCGGTCAGTACAGTGGGTTCAAAGAACAGCGGACCCAAATGATGCCGCCTGCCGCCGCAGGCCAGTGTCGCGCCCTTGGCCAGCGCGTCTGCCACATGCTCCTCCTGCTTCTGCACCGCCTTTTCATTCATCAGCGGCCCCAGATCGCAATCCTCCATCCCCCGGCCAAGGGTCAGCGCCTTGGCGGCGGCGGTGAATCTGGCGCAGAACTCGGCATAGACGGGCCGCTCCACAAAGATCCGGTTGGCACCCAGGCAATCCTGCCCGGAGGTGGCGAATTTCGCCTTGATGGTTTCGCTGACGGCTTTGTCCAGATCGCAGCCCTTAAAGACGAGCACCGGCGCGTGGCCGCCCAGCTCCATCACCAGCCGCTTCACGGTGCCGGCGGACTGCCGGTACAAAAGCTTGCCCACTTCGGTCGATCCGGTGAAGGACAGCGCCCGCACCCGCGGGTCGCCGGTCCAGGGCTCCACCACGGTGGAGGCCTTGCCCGTCACCACATTGAACACCCCCTCCGGGAACCCCGCACGTTCCGCCAGCTCCGCCAAGGCCAGCGCGCTGAACGGCGTCTCGCCCGACGGATGCGCCACCACGGTGCAGCCCGCCGCCAGCGCCGCCGCCGCCTTGCGGGTCAGCATGGCGGAGGGGAAGTTCCACGGCGTGATAAGCGCCGCCACCCCCACCGGCTCGCGCCACAGCTCCACCTCGGCGTCGGGCAGGTGGCTGGTGACACCTTCGATATTCGGGCGCTTTGCCTCCTCGGCATAGAACTCCACAAAGGCTGCGCCGTAATCAATCTCGCCGCGCGCCTCCGACAGCGGCTTGCCCTGTTCCAGCACCATGATCCGGGCGAGGTCTTCCTTGTGCTCCAGCTGCAGCGCATACCAGCGCCGCAGGATGGCCGCGCGCTGTTGCGGCAGCAGCCCTGCCCAACCGGGAAATGCCGCCTGCGCCGCATCCAACGCGGCAGAGGATTCCTCTGCCGAAAGGCTCGCCACATGGCCCAGTTCGGCACCATCGGCAGGGTCGCTGACCGGAAAGGTCTCACCGTCGCCCGCAGCACGCCACTTGCCGCCGATATAGGAAAATGAGCGCACCAGCGCCTTGTCGGCAATGTCCGCACGGGCAGAGAGAGCGGTCTCTGTCATGATTGTCCTCCTCACGTCTTGCAGAGGAATGTGCCGGACCGGAACAGAGGATGTGACTGAAGTTCGAAGGCCGTGCAGAAGAAACAACTGCTGTCCGGTGCCCCGGCAGGCGAGGTCAGCCCTGACCCAGCAGAATATCCAGCGGCGGCGCGCCCGCGCCCTTCACCGGCTTGGTCACCACATAGGTGAAATAGCGCGACAGGCCGATGCGGGCATCCAGCATCTCGTCGATCAGCCGCTGATAGGCGTCGATGTCGCGGGTGACGATCTGCAACAGGTAGTCAAACCCGCCCCCCAGCGCCCAGCAGGCGGTGACCTCGTCATAGCGCTGCATCGCCGCCTCAAACGCGCGGAAGCTGGCGGCGGTGTGGTCAGCGATCTCCGCAGCGACAAACACCGTCACATGCGGCGCCAGTTTGCGCAGGTTGATGCGGGCGCCGTAGCCCTCGATCAGCCCAGCCTGCTCCAGCTTCTTCAGCCGGTCCCAGCAGGGTGTCGGCGACAGGCCGATCCGGTCGGCCAGCGCAGCCTTGGTGATGCGCCCCTCGGTCGAGAGCACGCGCAGAATGTCGAGGTCGCGCTGGTCCAGTTGCATGTCTTCCGCCTATCAGCCGCCGGTGACGCCGACAACCGCGACGCAGTCGCCGGACTTGATCAGGCCCGGAAAGTGGCGGCTGATCACCAGCCCCGCGCGCCGCGCGCGGTATTCCACCGGCGGCTGGCCGGTGCGGTCCAGCGGCCAGACCCGGGCGACCAGATCGCCCTTCGCCACCGGCGCGCCCAGATCGGTCATGATCTCGAACAGCCCGTCGCCCTCGCTGAACAGGAAACAGTCATCATCCGGCATCGAGAGACGGACGGTTTCGTCCAGCTGCATCTGCCCTTGCAGGATGCCCGCATGGATCAGCACATTGCGCAGCCCCTTCTTGGCAATCGCATTGCCCCGCGCGGTGGAGGAACCGCCGCCGCCCAGTTCCGTGGTGACCAGAACCTTGCCCATCTGCTCCACCGCAGTGTCATACATGCCCGCGCTGTCGATCTCCAAGAGTTCCACCGAATAGGGCGCGTTGAACGCCTTCATCGCGGCAAAACACGCCTCCTGAGTGGCCTTGTCCTCCAGGATATGCGCGGCGGCGAAGGGCACGAAATCCAGCGTCTTGCCGCCGGAGTGGAAATCCACCGCCAGATCCGCCATCGGCAGCAGCGTGCGCTGGAAGTAGTCGGCGATCTTTTCAGTCACGGTGCCGTCGGGGCGGCCCGGAAACGAGCGGTTCAGGTTACCCCTGTCGATGGGGGAGGTGCGGGTGCCCGCCCGGAACGCCGGGTAGTTGAAGGCCGGCACGATGATCAGCCGACCCGTCACATCCTCGGCCTTCGTGGTGGCGGCCAGCTCGTGCAACGCAATCGGGCCTTCGTATTCATCGCCGTGGTTGGCGCCGGTCAGCAGCGCGGTCGGGCCGTCGCCGTTCTTGATCACCGTCAGCGGGATCATCACCGAGCCCCAGGCCGAGTCATCGCGGCTGTAGGGCAGCTTCAGGAATCCATGGTGCACCCCGTCCCGGTCCAGCGGGATGGTGGGGGAAATCGGATTTGGCTTCATGACTCAGTCCTTCACGAACATCTTGCGCGGCACATCGGACAGGCACTCCGGCCCGTTCGCCCCGATGCGGATGCTTTCGGTGATCTCAAAGCCCCAGTCCTCCATCCAGAGGCCGGTCATGAAGTGGAAGGTCATGTTTTCCTGCAAGACAGTGGTGTCGCCCGCCCGCAGCGACATGGTGCGCTCGCCCCAGTCCGGCGGGTAGGAAACGCCGATCGGATAGCCGGTTCGGTTGTCCTTCTCGATACCGTAGGTCTTCAACACCTTGAAAAACGCCTTGGCAATGTCCTCGCAGGTGTTGCCGGCCTTGGCCATCTCGAGGCCCGCCTCCATCCCCTCCAGCACCGCCTTTTCCGCATCCAGGAAGGTCTGCGTCGGCTTGCCAAGAAACACGGTGCGCGACAGCGGGCAGTGGTAGCGGTGCACCACGCCCGCGATCTCAAAAAACGTGCCCTCGCCGGATTTCATCGGCAGGTCGTCCCAGGTCAGATGCGGCGCGGCAGCATCAGAACCGGAGGGCAGCAGCGGCACAATCGCCGGGTAGTCGCCGCCAAAGCCCAGATCCGCATCATAGCGCAGCCCCGCGTCATAGATATCGGCCACCAGATCGCATTTGCGCATCCCCGGCTCGACGCGCTCAAAGATTCGCTGGTGCATCCGCTCCACGATCTTGCCCGCCTGCCGCATATAGGTCAGCTCGGCCTCGGATTTCACCGCCCGCTGCCAGTTGACCAGCGCGTTGGCATCGCCGAACCGCGCGTTCGGCAGGTGCTTCTGCAGCGATGCATAGGCGGCGGCGGTGAAATAGTAATTGTCCATCTCAACGCCGATCACGCCGCCGTCCAGCCCGCGGTCCTTTAGCTGCGCCGACAGGTAATCCATCGGATGCCGCTCGGTCGACTGCACGTAATGGTCCGGATAGCCGATGATGTTGGCCGGATCCATCCAGCAGGTGCGCAAGGCCCCGTTGGCATCCTGGCCGCGGCCGTACCAGACCGGCTCGCCGTCCATCCCGACAACAACGCATTGATGCACATAGAAGGACCAGCCGTCATAGCCGGTCAGCCAGTTCATGTTCGAGGGATCGGTGACGATCAGAAGATCAAGCCCGCGGCGGGACATTTCGGCCCGGGTCTTGTCCAGACGCGCCTGGTATTCAGCGCGGGAGAAATACAGCTTGGGGTCTGCCATATGCGTGGTTCCTGGTTGATCAGCTGGTGAAAGTGGCGCCTGCCCCCGCCGCATCAGCGCGGGAGCCTGCAAGGGTTGCGATAGCGGTGTCCTGCACACCGGTGCCGGTCAGGTCGGCAATGATCAGGTCACTGTCCGACTGGCGTCCGGGGGCCTTGCCCGCGGTGATCCCGCCCAGTTCAGTGAAACTCTGGTCCCCGGCGATCAGCCCCGCGGCGATGGCGCTGCGCAGCTCGCCCTTGACGGCGCATTGCGCCTGGCTGTCGGGCACATAGAGGTCCACCCTGGCCAGACAGGCGGGCTCCAGCTCGCATTTGTGCTCCTGGTCCGATCCCATGGCGATAACCAGCTGGCCGGGCTGCAGCCACTCCGCCTTAATCACGGGGTCGGCGGCAGGAGTTGTGGTGACCACTATATCGGCCCCGGCAACTGCCGCCGCGGCGTCCGTGGCCGCGGTGACGTCAATCCCCAGTTCGCTGTGCAGGCTGGCGGCAACGGCCTCTGCCTTGGCGCTGTCCCGTGCCCAGATGACGGCGCTTTGAATGCCGCGCACCAGGGTCATCGCTTTCAGCTGCATCTTCGCCTGCACTCCTGCGCCGATGATGCAGACCCGCTTGGCATCCTCTCGCGCCAAATGGCGCGCCGCGACCGCCCCCGCCGCAGCGGTGCGCACATCCGTCAGGTAGCCATTGTCCAGAAGCAGCGCCTCCAGGAGGCCGGTCCTGCTGGAAAACACCACCATCAGCCCGGTGGTGCTGGGCAGTCCAAGCTTTGGGTTGCCGAAGAACCCCGGGCTCATCTTCACGGCAAAACTCTCGATCCCCGGCACATAGGCGGTTTTCACACAAACCTCGCCGTTATGGTCGGGCACCGGCAGCGTCATGATCGGCGGCATCTCCACCCCGCCGCCCGCCAGTGTGTTAAAGCCCTGCTCCACGCAGTCCACGGCATCGCCGTCCAGCGGCACCAGTTCTCGCAGCTCCGCCTCCGTCAGGATCTTGGTGTCAGGCATCCGCACCTCCCCCGGTCTCCGCCGCCACATCCACATCTTCACCATCAATGATGCGCTTGTGCAGGTCCATTCCGATGTTCTGGCCGCTCACCAGCACCGCGCAGCGCCCCGGATGCTCAATCCTGCCCGCCAGCAGCGCCGCAATGCCGACACTGCCGGAGCCTTCGATCACCAGCCGCTCCTCGAAATAGGCATGGCGGATGGCCGCCGCGATCTCCGCCTCGGAGACCAGCACCACATCATCCACCAGCGCCTGCGTCATCGCAAAGGTATAAGCGTTGTCCAACCCGATGCCGCCGCCGAGGGAATCCGCCAGCGTCGGCAGCTCTTCCACCTGCACCGGCCTGCCCGCGCGCAGGCATTCATACATCGCCGCCCCGCGCTCCATGCTGACGCCGATCACCCGGATCTCCGGGTTCACCGCCTTCATCACCATCGCCACGCCGGAAATCAGCCCGCCGCCCGACAGGGGCACCAGCACGGTTTCCAGGTCCGGCGCCTGCTCCAGCATTTCCAGCGCCACGGTGCTTTGGCCGGCAATGATGTCGCGGTGGTCGAACGGCGGCAGCATGGTCATGCCCTCCGCCACCAGCCGGTCCACTTCCACCTGCGCGTCATCCTGCGAGCGGCCCGTGATCCGCACCTCCGCGCCGTGGGACTTGATGCCCGCGACCTTGTTCTGCGGCACCAGCTCTGACATACAGATGACGCAGCGCACCCCGGCCTGCGCCGCCGCATAGGCCAGCCCGCGCCCGTGGTTGCCGGTGGAGACGCCCACAACCCCCGCCGCACGCTGCTTCTCGCTCAGCGCCAGCACCGCATTGGTGGCGCCGCGCAGCTTGAAACTGCCGGTGATCTGGCTGTTTTCCAGCTTCAGCGAGACCGCGCCGCCGCAAAGCTTGCTCAGGGCGGGAGACTCCACGAGGGCGGTCTGCCGGACCCGCCCAGCGATCCGCGCCCGGGCCTGATAGCTGTCCTGAAGGGTGATTTTCTCAGTCATTGGACCTGTCTTGCCTGGTTAAAGTTCAAACAGCCGGCCATAGCCCGGCACCGCATCCGTGATCCCCGCCAGCCGCAGGCAGCGCCAGACCATCGCCTGGTTCGAGCTGACAACCGGCTTGCCCAGCCGGTCCTCGATCCGCTGCACGCAAACAGCGGCCCGCAGCGCGGTACACGACAAAAACAGCGCATCCGCCTGCCGGTCGCAGGCGGCAATCCCGGCCTCGATGATGCTGTCCTCGGAGATCCGCGCCATCCGGCGGTCGTCGGTCAGCCCGAAACAAGCGGCACTCACCACCTCCGGCCCGTGTGCGGCGAAATACTGCGCCATCTCATCGGTGACAGCGGGGCTGTAGGGGGTCAGCAGCGACACCCGCCCGGCCCCCAGCGCGGCAAACGCATCAAACGCGGCAGAGCTGGGGGTGACGCAAGGCGCGCCGGGCTTGGCCGCGTTCAGATACCCGGCGACCGCATCATTGCCCAAAACGATGGAGGCCGCAGTGCAGCCATAGGCCACCACGTCCACCGCTTCCTCCGGCAGGATCTGCGCCGCCGCCTCAGTCAGCCGCGGCCCGGTCTGCAGCAGTGTTTCTCTGGTAGTCGGGTTCTCGAATGCGATCCGGTTCACATAGACGCCCACCCGGTCCGGGTCGCAAATCCGGGCAAAGTCGCGCTCCGACGTGTGGTCGGTCGCCAGCGCCACCAGCGCGATCCGCTTTGGCACCGGGCGCCCGTCCAGCCGGGCCGCAACGCGCGAGGGCGTGGAGTGGATATCAAGGGCCATTTTCGCTTTCCTAAACAACAAGAACCGGGGTTTCCGCCAGGCTCGTCACCTTGTGGGAGACACTGCCCAGCAGGACGCCTTCCAAGGAGCCAAGGCCACGGCTGCCGATCACGATCAGATCATGCCCGTGCTCCCTGGCAAAGCTTGTGATGGTGCGCGCCACCGGACCGCCTTTGACGAAGGCACGGGGGCTTTGAACGCCGCCCTCCGCCGCCAGCACCTTGCCGCGTTCGGCCACGGCGCGGGCGTGGCTGCGCATGATCTCGTCCAGATCCTCGGGCTGATCCGGGCGCACCACATGCATCGAGGCTTCCAGCAGCGAATGGTGGCGGTAGACCGTCAGCAGCGTCAGTTCCGCCCCGCACAGCTGCGCCAGCTCCGCCGCCTTGACCAGCGCGGCCTCAGCGCCTTGGGAGCCGTCAAAGGGCACCAGAATGGATGTGAACATCGCCGCGCCCCCTACTTGGCAAAGGCCAGGTCGCGCAGGAACAGCGCAATCTGCGGAAAGAAGATCAACGCCACCGACGCCCCCAGCAGCATCAGGATGAACGGCGGCGTGCCCCGCACCACCTCGGCATAGGGGCGTTTGAACACGGCAATCGCAGTGAAGATATCGCAGCCGAACGGCGGCGTGGCCGAGCCGATGGCAACCTGCAGGGTGATGATGGTGCCGACCAGCACCGGGTCCAGCCCCACCGATTTCACTACCGGCGCAAACACCGGCACCAGCACCAGGATCACCACGATGGGATCGACGAACATGCAGCCGATGAAGAACGCGAAGGAGATCACGAACAGCACCCCGATGGCGCCCATTTCAGCAATGCCGATGGCGCCCAGGATCTGCTGCGGCACCTGCGCGAAGGAGATCACCCAGGAAAACGCCGCCCCTGCCCCCACCAGGATGAACACAATGGCGGTGATCAGGCCGGTCGATTTGGCAGTCTCATACACATCCGCCAGCGACATCGAGCGGAACACCAGGACCTCAAGGATCAGCGCATAAAGCACACAGGCCGCCGCCGCCTCGGTCGGGCTGAACACACCGCCATAGATGCCGCCGATGATGATCACCGGAAACCCCATCGGCCACAGCGCCTGCCGCATGGTCCTCAGGCGCTCGCCCCAGGTGGCCTTGGGCTCGGTGGGCACGTTGTTGCGCACCGCATAGATATAGGCATAGGCGGAAAACAGCAGCAGGATCAGCAGCCCCGGCCCGATGCCCGCAATGAACAGCTCGGCAATCGACGTGCTGGACACCACCCCGTAGATGATCATCCCGATCGACGGCGGGATCAGAAAGGCGATGTCGCTGGCATTGACGATCAGCGCCAGCACAAAGCTGTCCTTGTACCCCGCCTGCAGCATCCGCGGCCGCAGCGGCGAGCCAATCGCCACCACCGTCGCCTGGGTCGAGCCCGACACCGCCCCGAACATGGTGCAGGCGGCGGCGGTCGAAATCGCCAGCCCGCCGCGGATATGGCCGACATAGGCCATCACCACATTGATCAGCCGCCCGGCCGACTGGCCGCGGGTCATAATGTCGGCGGCAAAGATGAACATCGGCACCGCAATCAGCGACGCGGGCCGGATCCCCGCCAGCATCTGCTGCACCATGGTCTCGGTCCGGGCCAGATCGCCGAACAGCATCAGAAAGCCGATGAACGCGCCGGCAATCAGCGGGATCATCATCGGAAAGCCCAGCAGCAGCAGGACAATCATGGTCAGGAAAATGGTTGCAGCCACGGGTCCGTCCTCAGATTTCGATTTCTTCCGCGTCCTCGTACCCCTCCTGCACATGGGTGGAGAGGTAGATGCCGCTGGAGGTCAGGTTGCGCACCGCGGTCAGCAGGTACTGGGCGCCGGTCATGAAGAACCCCGCAGGCACCCAGACCAGGATCACCCAGACCGGGATCTGCAGTGCCGGCAGCACCCGCCCGCGCGCGGCCTGCGCGCCGATGTATTTCACCGCGTAAAAGCACAGCAGGAACATGAACCCGGCGGTGATCACCGAAATCACCACCACCATCACCTTGCGCAGATACGGCGGCAGCAGGTCATAGACCGCGGACATCCGGATGTGGCGGGCGTTGCGCGCGGCATAGCTGATGCCGGCAAAGGTGATCAGGATGATCAGGATCCGGTTCAGCTCTTCGCTAAAGAAGATGGAATTGCCCAGCACGAACCGCCCCACCACATTGGCCACGGTATTGGCCGCCATCAGCAGCACACCGGCGGCAAGCAGGAACGATTCGGTGCGGCTGATGGCGCTGTCGATCACACCCAGGAAACCGGGCAGCGCGGAGTCATGTGTCTGGTGCATTCCTTCCTCCCAAGGTCTGCGCACCGCTGAGCGGGCAGCCCCCGCTCAGCAGCAGTCGCATTGCAGGCCTCAGTTGGCGGTGGCCGCCAGGTCCGCCTTCATCTGCTCCAGGATCGCGGCACCGCTGTCGCCGGTCATCTCGATGAACTTGGCCTCGACCTCAGCCGCCGCCTCCTTGAAGCAGCTGCGCTGCTCGTCGGTCAGCACCGTCACCTTCATGTCCGGCTTGGCCTCCATGATCTTGGCCAGCTCGGTCTCCGCCGCCTCCTGCTGGTACACCACCGTGTGGTCATAGGCCGCCTGCGCCGCGTTCTGCACCAGCTGCTGATCCTCCGGGCTCAGGCCGTCATAGAAGTCCTTGTTGGCCATCACCGCGGTTGTGAAATTGTTGTGGCCGGCATAGGTGATGTAATCGGTGACCTCATAGATCTTGGTTGAATAGAGGAAGAACGTCGGGTTCTCCTGCCCCTGGATCACATTGGTCTGCAAACCGCCATAAACCTCGCCCCAGGGCAGCGGCGTCGGGGTGGCGCCAAAGGCCTTGTAGCTTTCGACCAGCAGCGGGTTGGTCATCACCCGGAACTTCACCTCGTCCAGATCGGCGCAGGTGGTGACCGGCGTCTTGGTGGTCATCGCCACTTCGCCCTCGGGGAACATGTTCAGCAGTTCCAGCCCCTGTTCGGCATAAAGCGGCTTGAACATGTCGTTGATCGCCTTGCTCTCCTTGTAGAAGCGCGCCAGGTGATCCTGATCGGCC
The DNA here is from genome assembly GCF_056158685.1 of Leisingera sp. ABM4_103. Classification (NCBI taxonomy): domain Bacteria; kingdom Pseudomonadati; phylum Pseudomonadota; class Alphaproteobacteria; order Rhodobacterales; family Roseobacteraceae; genus Leisingera; species Leisingera sp. ABM4_103. Next base: position 83,525 of record NZ_JBSWTU010000009.1, read on the forward strand.
GGCAGCAGGTACGGCACAAAGAACACCTGCGCCTCGGGGATCAAGGAGCCGGTAAAGCCCGGCGACTGGTCGACGAACTGCAGGATACCGTCCTGGGCCTGCTCCATGATGTCGGCGGATTCGCCCAGCGTGCCATAGGGGAACAGCTGGATCTCGTGATCCGAGTTCGCCTCAATCTCTTCCTTGAACTTCTGCGCATAGACACCCTGCACATCGGTCATCGCCTCCTCAAAGGCATACCGCCAGGTATCCGCCTGCGCCGCGCTGCCCGCCAAGGCAATCCCCGCCGCCGCCAGGGCACCGAAGCTGAATGTGACTGTCTGAGCCATGATTTCCTCCCAAGTCTCACCGGTGCCTGCGCACCGCTGCGACAGACTTGAGAGGAATTGTACTGCATGTCAATTTTTTTATTGTTGCAGGACAATCAGTAGGTGAAGGGCGCGACCCCCTCCGGCGGGCGGCCCAGCATCCCGGCAATCAGCTCCAGCGCCTGGCGGAACCGGTCCTGATCCTGCACGCTGCCCAGCGACACCCGCACCGCGTTCTGCGGCGGGGTTTTGGGGGTCAGGAACGGCGCATCCGGCGCCACCGCCACCTTCAGCTCCTGCGCGTAAGAGACAAAGCTGGCGGTGGTCCAGCCCTCGGTCAGCGGAAGCCACAGGTGCAGCGCCGACGGATGCCCCTGCCAGTCCCAGCCCTGCAGCACGTCCTCGGCAATGGCATACCGCTCCGCCAGCGCCCGGCGTTGCCACTGGGCCAGCTCCAGCGCGGTGCCGTCCTGCACCCAGCGGGTGGCCAGCTCGCACATAAGGGGTGTCGCCATCCAGCCGAACACGACAATCCGCCCGGTCAGCGCCGGCAGCAGATGCTCCGGCGCCGCCAGATAACCCGCCCGCAGCCCCGACACCGTGCATTTGGTAAAGGTCGTCAGGTAAATCGACCGCTCCGGCGCCAGCGCCGAGACCGGCACCGGGCGGTCCTCCGCCACCGGGCCGAAGGCATCGTTTTCGATGATGTGCAGATCATGTTTTCGGGCGATCCCGACCAGCGCCCGGCGGCGGTTCTCCGGCATCATCCCGGCGGTGGAGTTGGCGAGGGAGGGCAGCAAAAACAGCACTTTAGGCGACTGCTCCCGGCAATAGCGCTCCAGCGCGTCCGGCAGGATGCCGCCGGCATCCGTCTCCAGCCCGGCCAGGTTCAGCCCCAGGTAGGAACAGCCCGACACCAGCAGGTGATGGGTGATCTTGTCCGACACCACCGTGTCGCCGGGCCGGGTCAGCGCCGACAGCGCCGCCGACATGCCGTGGCTTACGCCGTTGGTCATGATGATCCGCTCCGCAGGCACCTCCAGCCCGCAGATTTTCAGCCACTCCGCCCCGGCAGCCCGGTGCGCGTCATGGCCCACGTTCGGGCGGCAGGACAGGTAATAGCTCGGATCCAACCCCTCCGGCAGCGCCTTCAGCGCCTGCTCGAACCGCTCTGCGTGATGCTGCGAAATCAGCGGCCGCGAGATCGACAGATCAAAGCCGCCGCCCTTCTCAGAACTCAGCTGGAACGGCTGGTCATTGGAGGTGTCCGGGTCCAGCACATAGCTGCCGCGCCCCACCTGTCCGTCAATCAGCCGCTGCCGCCGCAGGGCCTCATAGGCCTTGCTGACCGTGTGCACGCTCAGCCCCAGCTCCTCCGCCATTCTGCGGTGGGTCGGCAGCTGCGTGCCTTTGGGCAACCGGCCGTCTGAAATGGCCTTGGCGATGGCGGCGGCCAGGCTGGTGTGCAGGGGCGATGTCAGGGCGGCGGGATCGGGATACCAGATTGTCATGGTGCAATTGTATAGCGCCCCGCGCCGGAATTCCCAACACAATTGCCGCACGGCACAGAATCATCCGTTTCATCTCCCGCACGCTCTACCCCACAAAAAATATTTTGTAGGGTAGGAAAACCGGCTATACATACCCCACAAAGAATTTTCTGTGGGGTAATCCCGTGATCCAGCACCACTCCGCCGCCGGCACCGCCGCCTGGACCGATCTTCTGCGCTCGCTCAAGGACAGCGCCGTCTCCGGCCTGCGCGGCGCGCCCAAGCTCAAGACCATCGGCAGCAAGCGCTACTGGTACGACCACTACCGGATCGGCACCGAGACCGTGGACCGTTACATCGGCGAGGACACGGAGGAACTGCGCAGCCGGCTGGAGCGCCACAAACCCATCGCCGAGGCCGAGAAACAGGCGAGCCGCGAGCGCGCCCGCCTGATGCGCACCCTGCGTGCGGAGGGCTACCTGATGGCGGATGCCGGCAGCGGCCAGGTGATCTCCGCCATGGCCCGCGCCGGGGTGTTCCGCCTTGGCGGCACCCTGGTCGGCACCCAGGCCTTCCGCTGCTACGAGGGCGAACTGGGCGTGCGCATCACATTCGACCAGGCGGCAATGACCGACGACATCGACATCGCCAGTTTCGAACGCCTCTCGCTGGTGCTGCAGGACAGTGTCGACGCCCCGCTGGCCGATGTCTTCTCGGAGCTGAAGTTCGACCCGCTGCCCTCCACCGAAAAAGGCCAGGTCTGGCGCTGGCGGCAGACCGACCGCCGCACCCTGGTGGAATTCCTCACCCCGTCGTTCAGCGATCAGGAGGGCCTGCGCGCGCTGCCCGCCCTCGGCGTCAGCGCCCAAAGCCTGCATTTCCTCAACTACCTGATTGCCGAACCGCTGCAGGCGCCGCTGCTCTACCGCTCCGGCGTGCTGATCCAGATCCCCCGGCCTGAGCGCTTTGCCATTCACAAGCTGATCGTCGCCGACCGCCGCCGCGGCGGCACGGACGCGCTGAAATCGCGCAAGGACCGTGCCCAGGCCGCCTTCCTGATCGAGGCTCTGCACGCCGAGCGCCCCGACGACCTGGCTGAGGCCTATGAGACCGCGATGGAGCGCGGCCCCGCCTGGCGCGCCCGCATCGCTGCCAGCCTGCAGCATATGCCGGAGACCCGCGCCCTGCTGGACTCGCTGCCGTCCTGAGCCCGCCTCAGCCAACCAGTTGCCGCACCATCTCGTCCCGCATCCGGAATTTCTGCGGCTTGCCGGTGACGGTTATCGGCAGCTCCGCCACGATCCGCACATGCTGCGGGATCTTGAAATGCGCGATCTGGCCGCGGCAATGGCTGCGCACAGCCTCCTCGTCCAGGCTGGCGCCCGGCGCGGGCACCACCCAGGCGCAAACCTGCTCGCCGAATTTCTCATCCGGCACCCCGAACACCTGCGCATCCGCGATATCCGGATGGCGGATCAGAAACTCCTCAATCTCGCGCGGATAGATGTTCTCGCCGCCGCGGATGATCATGTCCTTCACCCGCCCGGTGATGCTGCAGAACCCCTGATCGTCAAAGGTACCCAGGTCGCCGGTGCGCATCCAGCCGTCCCGGATCGCCTCCGCCGTCGCGGCGGGGTCATCCCAATACCCCTGCATCACCGAATAGCCGCGCACCAGCAGCTCGCCGCGTTCGCCCGCAGGCACGGTGCGCCCCTCCCCGTCCACCGCCTTCACCTCCAGATGCGGATGCACCCGGCCCACGGTGGTGCAGCGTTTCTCTGCCGGATCAGAGGTGAAGCTTTGAAAGGATACTGGCGCGGTTTCGGTCATGCCGTAGCAGATCGTCACCTCCTGCATGTGCATGTCGCGGTTGACCCGCCGCATGATCTCAATCGGGCACGGCGCGCCCGCCATGATCCCGGTGCGCAGGGAGGACACATCGCGGGGTGACTGGTCCAGCTCCTGCAGCATGGCGACAAACATCGTCGGCACGCCATACAGCGCGGTGGCGCGTTCGGCGGCGGCGGCGTCCAGTACCGCGGCCGGCTCAAACGCCTCGCCGGGAAAGATCATCGCGGCCCCCTTGGACACCGCCCCCAGCACCCCCATCACCATGCCAAAGCAATGGTACAGCGGCACCGGGATCAGCAGCCGGTCGGCCTCTGTCAGCTTGATCCGGCTGGTGACGAACCGGGCGTTGTTGACGATGTTGAAATGCGTCAGTGTCGCGCCTTTGGGCAACCCGGTGGTGCCGGAGGTGAACTGGATGTTGATCGCCTCCTCCGGTGCCAGCCCCGCGCTGAGCGCGTCCAGCGCTGCAGTGTCCACCCCCGCGCCCATCTCCTGCAGGGTTTCAAAGGACAGAACCCCGGGGCCAGGATCCGCCGCCATCACCACCGCGTGGCGCAAGGCAGGCAGCCGCGCCGCCGCCAGCTGCCCAGGGGCAACGGAGGCCAGCTCTGGCGCCAGCTCGCGGATCATGCCCAGGTAGTTGGAACTCTTGAAGCTTTCCGCCGCGATCAGCACTTTGCAGCCGGTCTTGTTCAGCGCATATTCCAGCTCCGCCAGCCGGTAAGCCGGGTTGATCGTCACCAGAATGGCGCCGATCCGGGCGGTGGCGAACTGCGTCAGCACCCATTCGCAGCGGTTCGGCGACCAGATGCCGACCCGGTCGCCCTTGGCCACGCCCAGCTCCAGCAGCCCCGCCGCCAGCTCATCCGCCTTCCGGGCCAGCTCCGCATAGGTCATCCGGATGCCCGCATCCGTGAACACCAGCGCCTCGCGGCTGCCATACTGCTCCACCGCCTGCCGCAGCAGCGCCGGGATGGTGATATGCTGCAGCGGCGGCTCATCTGGCCCCTGCACATGCGACAGGCCGTCAATCGGGGCGGTGAGGTCAGTTTGCGGGTCAGTCATAGGTGTTCTCAGCTAATAGAGCGGACCGGGCCGCCGCAGCGGCAGCCCGGCCGGATTTCAAGAGGGATCAGCCGCGGGCGACGTTGATCACCTGCATCTGGGTATATTCCGCCAGCCCCTCGACCGACTGTTCCACCCCCAGGCCCGAGCCCTTGAAGCCGGCCATCGGAATATGCGGGCCGATGTTCAGCTGCTGGTTCACCCAGATGGTGCCGGATTCGATGCGCCCGGCGATCTCGGTGGCCTTGTCCGTATCAGCAGAATGCACCGACCCGCCCAGCCCGTAGTCAGAGGCATTGGCCCGCGCGATCACATCGTCAATGTTGTCAAAGCGGATCACCGGCAGCACCGGGCCGAACTGCTCCTCGTCGACGATCTTCTGCCCGTCGGTCACATCGCGCACGATGGTCGGCGGCACGAAATAGCCCGGCCCGTCCTTGGCTGTGCCCCCGGCAATGATCTGCCCGCTGGCGCGGGCGTCCTCCAGAAACCCCTTGATCTTGTCGAACTGCGCCTTGTTCTGGATCGGCCCAATCGTCGTTCCCTGCTTCATGCCGTCATCAACCACTGCCTGCCCCGCCAGCGCCGCCAGCTCGCCGCAGAACTCCTCGTAAATATCGCTGTGCACATAGGCGCGCTTCACCGCCAGGCACACCTGCCCGGCATTCAGGAACGCCCCGCCATAGACCTTTTCCGCGGCCGCCTTCACGTCCACATCCGGCAGCACGATCGCCGGATCGTTGCCGCCCATCTCCAGCGTCACCCGCTTCATGGTGTCGGCAGCACTCGCCATGATCCGCTTGCCGGTCTCGGACGAGCCGGTAAAGCCGATCTTGGCCACATCCGGATGCGCCGTCAGGTTGGGGCCAAGGTCATTGGCATCGGTGATGATGTTCACCAGCCCCGCCGGGAAGATCCGGGCGCAGATCTCGCCCAGCTTCAGCGCCGCCACCGGGGTCGTCGGCGCGGGTTTCAAAACAATCGCATTGCCCGCCATCAGCGCAGGCCCGATCTTCCAGCAGCACAAGAGCAGCGGAAAGTTCCAGGCGATGATGCCCGCCACCACGCCCAGCGGTTTGTGCCGGGTCTCGATCCGGAATTCGGCGTCGTCCTGGATCACCCGGTCCGGCAGCTCCAGCGTCGCGGTATGCGCCAGATAGCCTTGCGACCAGGCCACCTCGCCCTGCGCTTCGGGCAGCGGCTTGCCCTGCTCCATCGTGATCAGCCGCGCCAGCTCATCCGCCTCCTCGCCGATGGCGGCGGCCAGCGCCTCCACCTTGGCGCGCCGTTCCGCCATAGGTGTCTCCGCCCAGCCCTTCTGCGCCGCCTTGGCAGCGGCCACCGCCTGCTCCAGATGCGCCTCAGAGGCATGCGGCACACGGGCAAACACCTCCTCCGTCGCCGGGTTGATCACCTCGATCATGCGCTCCGCCGAAACCTGTTCGCCGTTGATCAGCATGCCATAGTCCATTGCCGTTCTCCCTGTTTAACCGTCAGCCGGGTTTGATTGAAAAAGACAACCACGGCCCGCCTGCGCGGTCTTGGGCACCGGTGCCAAAGAGTTTGCGTCCTGCGCCAAAAATCCGCTGAAAGTGCAGGTGCTGAGGAACCCGCGCGGCGAGCAGCCGAACTGCTGGCGGAAGGTGCGGTTGAAATGGGAGATATCGCCAAACCCCGCGCCATAGGCGATCTGGGCAATCGGCACGCGGGCGTCCTGCCGTGCCGCATGGCGCAGCTTGCCCGCCACCGAGGCCAGCCGGGTGCGGGTCAGGCACTCGGTGAATGTGGTGCCGTTCTCCTGAAACTCCCGCTGCAACTGGCGCCGCGACAGCCCGGTGCGCGCGGCCAGCCTGTCCACCGTCAGACCCGGGTCTGCGCTCAGCAGCTCCAGCGTCTCGCGCACCAGCCGGAACCGGTGCTTGCGGCTGCCCAAACTGCCCGCCCCCGGACGGGCCCCGGCGGCAAAGGCCAGCGGCACCAGGTCAAAGATATAACCCGCGCTGTCCTCTGCGCCGTCCCGATCCAGCAGCCCGCACAGGCTGGCGTGCAGCGGATGCGCCGCAGTGATCTTGCAGCCTGCGGCGGGCATCTCCCGGCACCGCTCCAGCACCAGCGCCCGCGGCAGATGCGCCGACAGAAACGCGGCAGGCCGGCCGGTGACGCACAGTTCCGCCGCGCGGGTGGAATCGAGCAGCAAAAACTCCCCCGGCCGCAGCAGCACCTCGCAGCCCGCGTGGAGGATGCCGGTTTCCCCTTCCAGCTGGCGCAGCAGAAAGAAATGCTCCTGATCGTCGCGCAGGATGCCCTTGCGGGTGCGCTCAATGCGGGCGGGCGGACAGCGGACTTCGGCCACATCGACGCCGCCGCGCTGACGCAGGTCAAAGCTTCCCGCCCAATCCCGCACGGCCCGGTCCGGGGCCGCATAATAGTGGCCGCAGCTGGCCCGCAGAGAGCTGTTCCAATGGTCAAAGCAGTTCATGCCGCCTGCGGCCCCCCTGCCCCGATACGCTCCCGGCCCGTAAAGGATGGGGTTTCCAGCATATTCTCGACCCCGCCGTCCATGCAAGCCCGGGCCAGCAGCCCGGTGAAATGCGCCGCCGCCAGGCTGGCGCCGCGCACCGCCGCGCCGGGACCGCCCGGGCAGGCCCCGAACCGCGCCCCCGGCAGGTCCAGCAGCGACCACCGGCCGGGCGCGCAGCGGGCATCGCCCTGAACGGATAGAACCCCGTCGCACCCCGCCGGATAGACCGGCGCACCGCGCGCCGGGGCGGAGGCCACCAGCAGCTTGCCCGCCGCCAGTACCGCCGCCACCGCCTCCGCCAGCAGCGGTCTGGCCTCACCGTGGCCAAAGGAGCAATGGACGATCTCCGCCTCCGACTCTGCGGCGCGGCACAGCCCCTCCGCCACGGTGGCAAGCGACGTGGACAGCCGCCCCGGAAAGATGCTCACCCCCAGGACCCGGGCCTCGGGCGCATTGGCCCGAATAGCGGCGGCCATATGACTGGCATGCAGCGCCGCCGGGCTTTCGGCAGCCCTCGGATGCAGCTCGCACAGGTCCATCCGGGCGGCGAGGCCCGGCGTATCCGCCGCCAGCGGCCCGTCAATCAGCGCAATCAGCGGCGCGCGGGTCATACCGCCCCCTCCGTCAGGCCGATCTCCATGTCGAACGCCCCGCCCGCCGCTGCCCCGCCGTGGGCCGTCAGAATGCGGGTGGAATGGGGAAAACTCTCGTCGATATGGGCCAGGATCCGGGCCGCAGTGGCGGGATCCACCTCCGACAGCGCTTCATCCAGGATCAGGATATCAAAGGGCTGCAGCAGCGCCCGCAGCAGGCACAGCCGCTGCCGCTCGCCGCCCGACAGGGTCAGCCCGCTTTCGCCCAGCATGGTGTCCAGCCCCCCTGCCCCGCGGAACCTGTCTGCCAAGCCAAACAGCTCCAGCAGCGCCCAGACCTGCGCTTCGGACTCAGGCTTGGCCCAGAACGCGCGGCTTTGAAACAGGTTGTCCCGCAGGCTGGCCCGCAGGGTAAACGGCCGCTGCCCGGCATAGGCCAGCCGCTCCGGCAAACCAGCGCCGCCCAGCAGGCCCAGATCCGCGCCACCCAAGGTGACACGCCCGGCCAAGGGCCGCGCCTGCCCGCACAGCACCGCCAGCAAAGAGGTCTTGCCCGCGCCGCTCGCCCCTCTCAGCGCCACCCTGGCCCCTTCGGGAATGGTCAGGGACAGCGGCCCCAACGGTGCCGCCGCCCCGCGCGAAACAGTCACGCCCGCCAGCCGCAAGTCATACCCGGCAGGCTCAAAACCGGCCGCCCGGGCGGGGCCATCCGCCTGCATCACCGCATCCAGCCGCGCCGCCGCAACCTTGACCCGCGCCTGCGCGTGCCACAGGCCCAGCAGCGACTGAATCGGCCCGGTCATGAACCCCATGTAGGCCACGAACGCGATCAGTGAGCCCAGCGGCCACTCGCCCCGGATCACCATCAAACCGCCCGCCAGAAAGATCGCGGACCGGGTCAGCGCCGACAAGAGCACCGGCACCGCACGGGTGAACTCTCCCCAGAGGTTCTGCGCAATCAGCCGCTGGCTCAGCCCGGCATGATCCCGCAGGCTGCGCCGCTCAGCCCATGCCGTTCCGCGGGCGGCCTGCAGCGCGGGCAGGCCGAACAGCGTTTCCGACAACCCCGCGCTGTAGCGCCCCTGCCTCTCGCGCACCGCTGCCGCGTGCCGCTCGGTCCGGGGTCGCGCCCAGATCAGAAAGGCCAGCTCCGCAGGCGCCAAGAGCGCCGTCAGCAGCCCCAGCCGCCAGTCCAGCACCATCAGCATCGCCGAGCCGCCAACCAGCCGGATCAGCGCCGAGGAGCCGCCCAGGACCGCGTTGAACGCAAATTTCTGCACCTCCGCCGCGTCGCCATCCACCCGCGCCAGCAGCTCACCCGCGCGCTGGCTGGCAAACCAGCCGGCAGGCTTGGCGGCCAGCCGCGACAGCAGCCGCTGCCGCATCCGCGCCAGCATCCGGACAGAGGCGCGCATATGCAGGATATTGCTCAGCGCGCCGGTGCCGGTGGCCAGCAGGCCGATCCCGAACAAAGCCAGCGACCAGATCACCAGCTGCGCCGCATCCCCCGCCATCAGCCCCTGGTCGATCACCAGCTTGCTGATATAGGGCGGCAGCAGGCCAATCGCGGCCGCAGCAAAGCTGATCAGCAGCAGCACCGCCAGCCGCCGCCGGTGCGGGCGCAGCAAGGGCAGCAGCCAACCCGCGGTGGCGGGCGTGAAAAGCGCCGCGCCTGCGCGTGAAGGCAGGCGCGGCCAGGCGGCCCGGGCGGCAGCAGTGCCGCCCGGCTGGGGGGAGAGTTTGGCAGCAGGCCCGGTCATCCCTGCGGCACGACATGCAGGGTGGAGACAGACATATCCCCGCCCGACGGCATCCGGATTTCGCCCACCCGCTCCAGCGTCTCGCTGTCATAGATACCAATGTCGTCATTGGTGCCCGCGACATAGATTTCTTTCCCGTCGGTGGAGACATTGATGACGTAGTAGGTGTGCGGCAGGTCCACCCGCTTGACCAGCTCCCGGGTTTCCAGGTTGTGCTTGGACAGCTGGGTATAGACGCCATAGAGGTGCTTGGGATCCGTCGCACTGCGCACGGCGGAGAACATCAGCACCTCGAAGGAGGCGAAATCGGCGATCTCCGTCTCCCCGGTGGTGAGATCAACTGACTGATATCCCCAGACAAAATCCGCCAGCTCCTGCTGGGTTTCGTCGGTGAACACCGCGGCCGTATACATCAGCAGCATCTCGTCGTTCTGGCTGCCGGTGGGCCAGAACGCCAGCACATCCGGCGGACTGTAGGTGGGGCGGTCCCAGCTGGCATTGGCAATCGCCACCTCGGTCTCGCCGCTGGTGGGATCCACCCGGTAGATT
>NZ_JBSWTU010000010.1:0-74807 GCF_056158685.1 Leisingera sp. ABM4_103
AGGAAACGCTGCGCACGGCGCTGGCGATGGGCGCGGACCGGGCGATCCTGGTTGTGGCCGCTGACGACGTGCACCAGGACATCGAGCCGCTGGCCGTGGCCAAGATCCTGAAGGCCGTGATCGACGCCGAGGCACCGGGCCTGGTGATCGCAGGCAAGCAGGCGATCGACAACGACATGAACTCGACCGGCCAGATGCTGGCGGCCCTGCTGGGCTGGGGTCAGGCGACCTATGCCTCTGAGGTTGCGATCGAGGGCGACAGCGCCGTCGTGACCCGCGAAGTGGACGGCGGCCTGCAGACCGTCAAGGTGAAGCTGCCGGCGATCGTCACCGCCGACCTGCGCCTGAACGAGCCGCGCTACGCCTCGCTGCCCAACATCATGAAAGCCAAGAAGAAACCGCTGGACGAGAAGACCGCCGCCGATTTCGGCGTCGATGTCACGCCGCGCCTGACCGTCGTCAAGACGGCAGAGCCCGCCGCGCGCTCGGCCGGGGAAATGGTTGGCTCGGTCGACGAGCTGGTGTCGAAGCTGAAAGAAAAGGGGATCGTGTAATGGCTGTTCTTCTCCTTGCAGAAATCGCCGGTGGTGCACTGGCGCTGGACGCCACTGCCAAGGCGGTGACCGCTGCCAAATCGCTGGGCGATGTGACCGTTCTGGTTGCGGGCCCCGCTGCCGCAGGCGAGGCCGCCGCGAAGATCGACGGCGTGGCAAAGGTTCTGGTGGCGGATGACGCCGCCTATGCCAACGGCCTGGCCGAGCCGGTCGCCGATCTGGTGGTCAGCCTGGCAGGCAATTATGAACATATCGTTGCCCCCTCCACGGCGAGCGCGAAAAACATCCTGCCGCGCGTGGCAGCCCTGCTGGATGTGATGGTTCTGTCGGACGTGACGGCCATCCTGGACGGGTCCACGTTCGAGCGCCCGATCTACGCGGGCAACGCGATGCAGACGGTAAAGTCCAACGATTCCAAGAAGTTACTGACCGTCCGCACCACCGCCTTCGACGCGGCTGGCCAGGGTGGCTCGGCCGCCGTCGAGGCCATCGCAGCAGCCGGCAACGCGGGCCTGAGCGCCTGGGTCGAGGACAAGGTCGCGGCGTCGGATCGTCCGGAACTGACCTCGGCCAAGGTCGTGGTCTCGGGCGGGCGCGGCGTCGGTTCCGAGGAAAATTTCGCGATTATTGAAGCACTTGCGGACAAACTGGGTGCTGCCGTCGGCGCCTCGCGCGCGGCTGTGGACTCTGGGTTCGCACCGAACGACTGGCAGGTCGGCCAGACCGGCAAGGTCGTGGCGCCCGAGCTGTATATCGCGGTCGGGATTTCCGGGGCAATTCAACACCTTGCGGGGATGAAGGACAGTAAGGTCATCGTCGCCATCAACAAGGACGAAGAGGCCCCCATCTTCCAAATCGCCGATTACGGCCTCGTCGCAGACCTCTTCGACGCAGTCCCGGACCTGACAAAGGCACTCAAAGAATGACAAACGTCTATATCTGCGATTACATCCGCACACCAATCGGTCGCTATGGCGGCGCGCTTTCTTCTGTGCGAGCCGACGATCTTGGCGCAATCCCACTCAGGGCCTTGGCCAGCCGAAACCCGGGGCTAGATCTAGCGACCATTGACGAAGTGATTTTTGGCTGCGCCAACCAAGCGGGAGAGGACAACCGTAATGTTGCTCGCATGTCGCTTCTACTAGCTGGATTTCCGGATTGTGTACCGGGGACAACAATGAATCGGTTGTGCGGGTCGGGCATGGATGCGATAATCACGGCCGCCCGCGCTATCAAATCAGGAGAGGCCGATCTCATTGTCGCAGGTGGTGTGGAAAGCATGTCGCGTGCTCCGTTTGTGATGCCAAAAGCTACAACAGTATTCTCGCGCGAGAATAGTGTGGAAGACACCACCATCGGCTGGCGCTTCGTCAATAGACTGATGAAGAGCCAATACGGCGTCGACAGTATGCCTGAAACGGCCGAAAACGTGGCTGAAGTCTTCGGCATCAACCGCGCCGACCAAGATGCTTTCGCCCTACATTCCCAGCAAAAGGCGAGCGTTGCTATGGCGAACGGTCGTTTGGCCCGTGAAATTGTCCCGGTAGAGATTCCTCAGCGAAAGGGGGAGCCAAAGATCGTCGTACAGGATGAACACCCTCGCGCGAGTACGACTTTGGAAGCGCTCGCCCAACTGAAAACTTTCGTAAAAGCGGATGGCACGGTAACCGCAGGGAATTCTTCAGGCGTGAACGATGGTGCCGCAGCATTGATCCTTGCCACCAGCGACGTCGCAAAAAAATTTGGCCTCACGCCGGTCGCAAGGGTCTTGGGCGGCGCAACCGCCGGCGTTGCACCGCGCATCATGGGTTTCGGGCCGGCACCGGCGTCGAAAAAGCTGATGGCGCGACTTGGACTGAAACAAGAAGACTTCTCGGTGATCGAACTTAACGAAGCCTTTGCTTCGCAGGGTCTGGCCACACTACGGCACCTGGGGATCGCGGATGATGATGCCCGCGTGAACCCAAACGGCGGCGCTATTGCTCTCGGCCATCCGCTTGGCATGTCGGGTGCCCGCATCACCGGCTCAGCGATGCTGGACCTCAAACCTGGAGAAAAGTCGTTGTCGACCATGTGTATTGGCGTGGGACAGGGAATTGCAATCGCACTCGAAGCTGTCTGAGGTGCCGTGACAGCCTAAAAATTACCATAATCATGATTACGCGATTATTGGTCGACCCCAAATTTTCCGTGTAGAATTCGCCCTCTACCACCTCCCTGTGGGCGATACCCTGGCGGTACCGGAACCTCTCTCCGGTGCCGCCCTTTCCTGAAAGAACGATTGAACGGCCCATAATGTTTGCGAGACGGATCATCACGTGACCTGCGTTTCGGCAGGCATTCCATTCCGGCGATCTCGCGCCATCCCAAGATTTCTTCTCTGCACTTCCGAATGTAACATATATCGCGTGGCGATATTTCGCGCATCGTGTCCGTTTCAACGGCATGAACTTGCGGGACCGTGTAGCACTAAACATCCAGGAATTGAGACGCGCCCGCAGCCTCAGCCAGGAGGAGCTTGCTCATCGGGCCGATGTGAGTCGCGGCCATATGGGCAAGCTCGAGAACGCCAAGTTCGCGGCCTCCCTCGACCTTCTCGAACGTATCGCCAAAGCACTGAACGTAGATCCAGCAGAGCTCTTCACAAAACGCTAGCCAGTTTTTGCCAGCCCCTGATGCGTCCTGGAGCGGAACGTCTCAAGAGGTAGTCAAATGGAGTGCAGAGAGTTCGATGGGTAAGAAGAAGACAGGCTGGCCCTTCCAGAACGGGTTTCTGAACGACGGTGCGCAGGAGATTCACCTGTTCACCGATTACCGTTGGAATGATGGCTCGGTGAGCCGCCGCTGGCATGTCGATCCAGAACGCTTTGATGCTTGTCTGGTCGAGCTTCGCCCAGTTTCCCTGAAGGCATCAGACCGTTCGGATCAGTAGGAGAACCACTCCGAGTGGCCCATGTTGCCCTCGTAGTCGCCGTATTCAACCATGATACTGCGCAAATAGAAGTACGAGGAACCTCCGCCGGTCGGATAGGCGATCTCCTGACCGCCTTCCGATACGAATGCCTCGGGCCAGGGCGTGTGGGATCGGTAGACCCGCTGGATGTACCGGCAGGTGCGGTTCTCTCGGTCGCAGGAACGGAGAGACCAGTCCCAATACTGTTCACCTCCCCTTTCTCTATAGGCTTGACCGGTGAACCAGATCACATGGGTGCGGTTCAGCCATTCGTATTCGGGCAGAGTGGTGTCGAGCTCGCCCTCCCCGCCGGGCCCGCCCAGCTCGACCGGCACATGTGCGAAGGTGCAGACCCCGAAGGGCGGCAGGCTCGGCCAGGGCGTGATGCGGCGGATCATAGTGCGATAGGCCCGTGCACAGACTGCGCTCGGGGGGAAGCCGCCAGCCATGCAGAGCATGATGGCGCAGTCGATGTCATAGGCCTGCGCCTTCCCCGGGGCTCCGAACACCGCCATCACCCCCATCGCCGCTGCCATCGCCTGTCGCTTCATGTCGCTCTCCCGCAAAAGTTGCGCAGACTATCGCGCAATATGTATTTATCTGCAATATGTCGTATTGACTCCATATGACTTTATGGATTTAAGCGCAGGAAGTAGAAGGGCTCTCGTGGGGAGAGTCCGAACATGCCGATAGCGCGCAACCAGATCCTGATCACCATCGATGGTGTCAAAGACCTGTCCGAACAGGGCATCGCGTTCCGCTGCCGGTATGAACTCGTGGGGTTCACGGACGATGGCAAGCCGCGCTACCAGTGCATCTACCTGCGCGAGGGTGAGCCGGAAGCCATTCTGGTCTCGACCCGGATCACCCCGCACGGGCCTGAGCCGCGGTATTTCAACATATGGCCAGGGCTCTTCAAACATCATCTCGAGTTCGGTGACGGGCGCGATCTGCGCTTTGGTCCTGACTACAGCATCACCCTCGAGGAGCGCGGCTGACGTTATCGCCTTCGGCCGCGACGGCACAGCCCGGACTTCGGGCTGGACCTTTCACGGTGAGCGCCCTGCCTGGGCTGGTTTGGAACATAGCGCTGAAGCCGAGGTCGTTCTGGCCTCGTTGGACGCCACGCCGCCTTCCAGTCGCGACGACACCCTCTCCCTGATCCGCACGACTGCCGTCCGCCACCAGGGGAACCGTGCCCTGCGGCAGGTCAGCCTTGATGCGGACGACTGGCAAATTCTGTTCCGCGCCCTGGTCGAGGCTGAAAGCAGCTACAACCCGACCGCCGTCAGCCCGAAGGATGCCTATGGTCTTGGCCAGCTGATGCCGGATACTGCCCGTGCGCTCGGCGTCGATCCGCGCGATCCCTCCCAGAACCTCGATGGCGCGGCGCGGTATCTGCTCGCACAACTCGGAACGTTCAAGGACATCGACTTGGCGCTCGCGGCCTACAATGCCGGACCGCACCGGGTGGTCGAGTATTCCGGCATCCCGCCTTTCATCGAGACCCGCGACTACATCGCGCGCATCCACCGGATCCGGTCCCGACTTGCGGGTACACCTGTTTCCGCGCCGGACATCCGCGTCGCAGACCGGGTTCCAGCCCGCGCGCCGGTCCTCATCGATCTTCAGTAAAACAAGGGAACTTCGCATGCTTCGACATCGCCTCAGCCGCCTCTTGCCTGCCACCACAACCTTGGCGGCTCTCGCAAGCCCTGCCTTCGCGCAGGACTTGTCGCCGATCCAGACCATGCTGGAAACCGTCGAGGCCGCGCTGACCGGTCCGATTGGGATCGCGGTTGCCACACTCGCCGTCATCGGCACTGGTTTCATGTGCATGATGGGGCGGCTGAACTGGGGCTGGTTCGCCTCGGTCATCATCGGGATCGTGCTGATCTTCTCGGCCGGCACCATCGTCGACGGCTTCTCCTGAGGTTGGAGAATAGAGTTGGCAGAACGATCCCCCCTTTTTCTGGGCCTCGCCCGACCGCCCAAGTATCTGGGCCTCCCTGTCGGATACCTCGTGGTGCTGGCGACCGGGGTCGTTCTGCCGTTCATCTGGACCAAGTCCATGGTCTTCTTCCTGATCGGCCTCGTCGCCTATCCGATCCTCTGGTTCGTCGCCGACCGCGAGCCGCATTTCTTCGAGGTCCTGCGCGTTTCCTACGGCTCGGTGCGCCCGACGAAGAACCGCGCCCTGCATGGAGGCGACAGCTTTGGCGCTTGATGCGGGCACACTTTCCACTCACGGAACCGCTCTGCTTCAGGCTGGCGGCGGGGAGTTCGCGCGGGAGAGCTATCTCGCTGATCACCTGCCGTATTTCGCGCTTGCCGATGACGATGTGATGGTGCTGCGCGAGGGCGATCTGATGGCGACCCTGCGCCTTGATGGTCTGAACCCGATGACCAGCGAAGACGCACGGCTCGATGCGCTCAAGCGCGCGGTTGCCGCCATCGTCGCCCAGACCGGCAATGCCTTCGGCTTTTACATCCACCGCATCTCCGTGCCACAGGATCTGGGGATGCGCCCCATCGAGGGCGACAGCTTCGCCGCCGCGATAGATGCCCGCTGGCAGGCCCATGTGAAAGACCTGCGCCCGGCCAAGCGCCAACTCTATCTCAGCGTGATCCGGCGCCCCGATATCTCCGCGCGCATTCCATTCCTTCGGACGCTGGCCCGCAAAGCCTGGGTCAAGGACCGCGCGACGCGCCTGCAGGAGCTGAACGAGGTCATGGGCTTTTTCGAGGTGGCTCTGTCTTCGGCCAACCCTGTGCGCCTGACCCGCACGGGTGGTGAATGGCTGGGCTATCTAAACACGCTGAACGCGGGCAGCTTCTCCCCCATAGCCTTCGGACAAAGCGCTCTGCCTCTTTCACATATTTTGAGCAATTGCCGCGCGACCTTCGACGGCGACGTCGTCACCCTGACCGACGCCGTGACTGGGCGGGTCAAATACGGCGCGCTCTTTTCGATGAAGACCTACCCGGCATTGACCGATGTGACGCTGCTCGACGCGCTCGACCTGCCGCTCGACATCGTGCTCACGAACTCCTTCAGCCCGATCCCGAACAACATCATGGCCGAACGCATCCAGCGCATCATCCGCCAGATGCAGGCCTCCGACGATGCGGCCGTCTCCCTGCGCGAACAATTGGGCCAGGCTGCCGACGACCAGGAGGCAGGACGCATCGCCTTCGGGGACCATCACCTCTCCATCGCGGTCTACGCGCCGGACCGCGACACGCTCGAACGGGCCGCCGCCCAGATCAAACGCGTGGGTCAGGAGATCATGTCCGTCATCGTGCGCGAGAACATGGCGCTGAAAGCCACCTACTTCGCACAATCCCCCGGCAATTTCGGCTACCGCGCTCGCAAGACGCCGATTTCCTCCATCAATTTCGCCGACTTCGCAGCTCTGCATGGTAGCGTCGAAGGACGCGGTCCTGATCAGTCGCCCTGGGGTCAGACCATTTCGGTCCTGCCCACGGTCGGCACCTCTGGTTATCGCTTCAATTTCCACGAGGCGGGAGCCCCAGGCAAGGAACCGACCGTTGGCCATACGCTGGTTCTGGGGCGCACCGGGACCGGCAAGACGCTCACCACTGCCTTTCTCGCAGCGCAGGCGCAGCGGGTCGGCGCACGGCTTTTCTTCTTCGACAAGGATCGCGGCCTGGAGATGGCCGTGCGCGCCCTCGGCGGGCGCTATAACGAAATCCGGGCTGGCGTGCCGACAGGTCTGAACCCGCTCGCCACCGAAACCGACGAGCGCGGCCGCGCCTGGCTCTCGGACTGGCTTGCGACACTTCTCACACGGAATGGCACGCTCTCGGGCGAGCAATCCCGCCATATCCAAAGCGCGGTCGGCCAGAACGCCGATGCGGGGGCGGCGCTGCAGCGTTTCGCCAGTTTCGAGACCCTGTTCCAGTCACTCGATGATGATGGCGAGCTGCAATCCCGCGTTGCCGAATGGGCCCCCGGCGGGCGCTATGGCTGGGTGTTCGACGAGCCCGAGCGCGGCGCGGGCCTCAAGCTCACGGGCGACATCGTCGGGTTTGATATGACCGAGATCCTCGACATGACGACCGAGCGCATGGCGGTACTCTCCTACATCTTCCGCCAGATCGAACGCGTGGTCGAAGACCGCCGTCCCACCATCATCGTGCTCGACGAAGCGTGGAAGCTCTTGGACGATCCGTATTTCGGGGCGCGGCTGGAAAACTGGCTGGTGACGCTTCGCAAGATGAACTGCGTCGTCATCATGATGACGCAGTATCCGAGCCAGTTGCGCGACAGCCGCGTCGGCAAAACCATCGTCGAGACGGTGCCGACGCAGATCCTCTTCCCGAACGATCGCGCCACCGTCTCCGATTACGATTTTCTCCGCGTCAACGCCAAGGAGGCTGCCCTTCTCGTGCAGCCGACCATCGGCCAGCGCATCGCGCTTATCCGCTCGGCGGGCGACAGCGTCTTCGTCGATGCCGATCTCTCCGCACTTGGCGACCTCCTTCCCATCCTTGGCGGCGGCGCCACTGGCGAGGCCCGCGTGCCTGCCGATTGGCGCGCCAATCCCGATTTCTGGAGACATGTGATATGAGTTCGAAACCCCTCCTCGCGCTTTGCGCCGCCGCGAGCCTTCTTTCCGCTTGCGAGAAATACACCGAGAAAACCTCGCCCTGTTTCGGACGCAATGGCGAGCCGCAAGTGACGCGGTCCGCCCTGTCCTTCTCGACCATGGGCGCACCGGTGCAGGAGACGGCCAAGCCTGACTGCACCTTCGAGCCCCTGCCCCGTTCGGAATGAGCCGCGCCGCGATCATATCCGCCGGGCTCTGCCTCGGCCTCAGCGCCCTGCCTGCGCATGCCCAGGGCGTGCCGACACAGGACAATTCCGCGATCGGTCGCGCCATCGCCCGGGTGAGGGCATTGGCCGAGGATCTAAGCGTCCAGCAGGACAAGGATCGGACCGAGTCCACGCTGGCGGATGTGCAGGCCGACCAGCTGCGCGTCCTCGAGGAAATGACCGCTGCCATTACCGGGCCTGGCTTCGACATCCGTGCGCTCGAGGGCAATGCGGATTTCGGGGTGGCGGCGGTCTATCCCAATACCGATCCAAGCCCGATGAACAGCCGCCTCTTCGGCGAGGGCCGCGAGACGGTCGAGATGATGATCGTCGAGGTCGCCGGCGAGTTCGCAGGCGCGCCCGGTGTGGCCCGCGCCGGTCTCTCGGCCACCCAGTGGCGCTGCCTCTTCCAGGCTCTGATTAAACAGGAGAGTCGCTTCAACGTCGCCGCTGAAAGCCCGGTCGGGGCTTATGGCCTGACCCAGCTCATGCCTGGCACCGCCTCCGATCTCGGCGTCGACCGCTATGACGTGAAAGACAACCTCCGCGGCGGCGCGCGCTATATCACCACCCAGCTCAACCGCTTCGGCAACATACCCCATGCGCTCGCGGCCTATAACGCGGGGCCGGGTCGGGTCATCGAATACGGGGGCGTGCCGCCCTTTGCCGAGACCCAAGGCTATGTGCGCAACATCTCGAAATTCTACAACGAATACCTCGCTGTGGTGGGCGGTGCCGACGCGCTTGGCACGCTCTCGCCCTCGGATTTTGCGCTCGCCGAATATGCCAGCATCTCCGAGGCGGGCGTCTATTACGCCGCCGACAGTTCGGCAACGACCGAGCAAGTGATCAACCGCCTCCGCGCGATCATCCTGCAGATCGATGCGCAACCCAATGCCAAGGCGGCCTGGGAACTCAACACCTACGCCAAGGCCGAGATTGGCCGCATCCTCAACCTTCGCGTCCGGCTGATGGCCGCCAACCAGCAGCGCGAGGCGGTCTATGCGCAGCACCTCGTCGCAGACCGGTTGGCGGAGCGCGACTTCATGCAGATGGGAGTTCCCGAATGAGACAGCTTCTCCTGACCGTGGCCGCGGTCGCCACACTCGGGTTTACCTCGCCCGCAACGGCCCAGGGCGTCCCAACCTTTGATGGCTCGCAGCTTGGTCAACTCGTGGCGCAGCTCGAACACATGGCCGAGGACCTGAATGTCCAGATGCAGCAGCTCGCCACAATGCGGCTGGAACTGGAAACCCAGCTCTCGCAGCTCACGAACCTCGAGGCGCAACTGACCTCGCTCATTGAAGGCAGCGGGCTCGGAGAACTCTTCGCCACGGTCGAAGAATTCCGAGCGCTGCGCGGCAAGCTGGTGGCGCCCCTCAATACCGCACAATCGCTGGCAAGCGGCGATTTTCTCAGCGGCTTCAATCCGGGTGCAGAACTCTCGGCCTCGGTCGAACGGGTGCTTTCGGGCAGCGGGTTTACTTCGGAACGCCTGAGCACGCTTTCGGGCTCCGATCAGCCCGCCGACAACCGCATCGCCGCCTCGGCCGGGGCCAGTGCCATGCTCTCCGTCGCGGCACAGGAAAGCCACGAAGAAGCGGGCCAAAGCCTTGAGCGGCTCGAGACCATGGTCGGGCTGATCGACGATCAGGATGGCTTGAAGGCTGCCGTCGATCTCAACACCCGCGTCACCGCCGAGCTTGGCATCATCCTGACCCAGATCTGGCGGCTGGAAGCGGCGCAAGGCGTCAGCGCCGGCCAGCTTGGCGTCGTCGATGCCGCGACCCTCGCGGACGAGCGCAAGTTCCGCTCGATGGCGGTGGATCCATGAGGAAGTTCATGACCCACAACTTGGCGCCAATTAGGGCGCTTGGTCTCGCGGTTATGGTCCTGGCATCCCTGCCCTGTGCCGTGCGGGCCCAGACCCCGACCACGGACCCGTCCGGCGACACGTCCTTCAACTCGATGGCCATCGCACGGGATGAGGCCGACGCCTGCCGTGTCCCAAAACCGCCCACCGATCTGGCCGAAACCGCCTATCTGCGCAATGGCTACCGCGCGATCTTGCGCATCCTGATTGCCGAAGAGGCGCTCGCTTCGGAAACCTGCACCTGCCTGCTGGATCAGTTCGCCTGGGATCAGGTGCTTGCCGCCCTGCCCCGGTTCAAGACCTCGGACAACCCGCGCCTGCCCTTCAACGTGCTCGAGCTCTACGCCAAGGCGGACGCGCTCGAGGCGCAAGTTGTGGAGGCCTGTGCGGAGTAAATGGGGATCATTCGCGACATCCTGAGCCAGGTCGACACCGCGGTGGATACCGTGGCGCAGGACGGCTTTGTCTCCTCGGCAGCCTCGGTCGGTAATGTCATCTCGGCGGGCGCGACGCTCCTTGTCGTCCTCCTTGGCATCAACGCCGTGATGCAGCTCCGCCCCCTGCCCTTCGGCACGGGCTTTGCCTTCGGGATGAAAGTGGCACTGGTGGGGATCTTCGCGCAGAGCTGGGATAATTTCAGCGTCATCTATGACATCGTCACGCGGGTGCCGGACTCTGTCGGCGCCTCGATCCTCGCGCTCACCGGCTCGGGCGACGAAGCCGGGGTCTATGAAAGCCTCGACAATATGGTCGCCCGCATCACCGCCTATGGCGACACGATTGGTGATCGCGCGGGCTGGGTCTTCGGCGCGGTCCTGGGCGCGATCTTCTTCGTCCTTTCCGCCGTCTTCGCCGCGGTCACCGCCGGAATCATCGCCTTCGCCCGCATCGTCTTCGCGCTGATGATCGTCATCGCCCCCTTCATGATCGTGACCTCGCTCTTCAAGCCGACCCAATCCCTCTTCGAGGCCTGGACCCGCGCCACCATCGGCTATGCGCTCATGCCCGTCGCCGCTGCCGGGGCTGCGGGCATCATCGTCGCCATCGCCGAGGCCATCGGGGATGCCTCGGCCGATCCCGGCGATGTCGAAACCGTCAGCCTCATCCTGCCATTCCTCGTCATCCTGATCCTCAGCGCCGGGATCATGGCCTCGGTGCCCTACATCGCCTCCAACCTCACCGGCGTTGTCGGCATTGCCTCGAATGCCGTGGGTCTTACCGGCCTCGCGCGGCAGGGCTTCGTGAACACGCGCCAGTATGGCACGGGTGCCGCCTCGCGCCTCGTCACCGGCAAGTCTCCACACGAGCTGAACCAGATGGCCAATGCGGGTGTGGTGAAGACCGGCGAGATGATCCGGCAAAGCCCCGGCGCGCTTCTCTCCGCCGCCAAGGCTTTCCGCAAACCCTGATGTGAAAGACGACTGACTTGAAGAAGCTTGTGACCAGTTCCCCCGCGCCCGACCGCGACGCTTTTGAGGCGGATTTCATCTACGGGCCAAGACGGCGCGAGCGTTTCGCCTGGTTTGTCGCGGCGGCAGGCGTGCTGGTCGGTGTGACAGGCATGGTTGCGGGCGCGAGCCTCTTTCCGCTCAAGTCCACCGAGACCTTCGTGGTCGTGGTCGACAAGGAAACCGGCGAGATGGACCGCGTGGCCGCCGTACAGGCGCTGACGCTCTCGGAAAGTGACGCTATCATCCAGGCCAACCTCGTGGCCTATGTCGATGATCGGGAAACCTATGACCTGACCGATGGCGAGCAGCGGATCAACTCGGTCCTCGACCGCTCGGATGGTGACGCCGCCCGCACATTGCGCGATCTCTGGTCCTCTACCAATGAGGACTATCCGATCACCGTCTATGGGCGCGACGCCAAGATCGAGGTGGTCATCAAGTCCGTCAACCAGATCGAGCGCGGCGTGGCCCAGGTCCGCTTCACCCGCACGCTGCGCCGCCCGCGCGATACCCGCACCGTGACCCGGTCTTACGTCGCGACCGTCGGCTACGACTTCCAACCCGAAACCCGCCAGCGCCTTCAGGACGTCTGGGCCAACCCCTTGGGCTTCGTGGTGACCTCCTACCGCGTCGACGCCGAGACCCTGGAGAACTGACCCAAATGAGATCTCTACCTGCGCTCCTCACCACGCTTCTCCTGGCGCTTGCTCTTCCTGTTGCAGCCATCGCCGAGGCCACGCCGCAAGGCGGCCCGCTCGACATCCGCATTCGCACCGCGGTCTACAACGAGAACCAGGTCTACCGGATCGAAACTGACTTGCGGCATTCGACCACAATTCATTTCGGGGCCGGGGAGAGGTTCGAGGCGGTGATTGTCGGCGACACCGAAAGCTTCCAGGTCGATCCGATCCCCGAGCTTGGCAATGTTCTCACGATCAAACCGCATGTGGCCAATGCCTCGACCAACATGACGGTGATCACCAACCGCCGCACCTATTCCTTCCATCTGCGCGAGGGCTCGATCCCGAACCGCACCGGCATGTTCTTCGAAGTCCGCTTCCGTTATCCCGACGAAGAACGCCGCGCGGCGGGTGCGACCCAGCCCAAGGGATTCGAGGCCCCGCGCAACTACAACTACCGCGTCTCGGGCGAGGGCGACTTCCGCCCCAGCCATATCTATGACGATGGGCGCTACACGTATTTCGTCTTCCCGGAGAACGGTCGCCAGCCCGCCCTCTTCAAGGCCGATGACCAGGGCCGTGAGCGCACGGTCAACTGGACCCAGCAAGGCAACACGGTCCGGGTGCTTGGGGTGAACACCTACTGGTCGCTGCGTATCGGCGATGAGGCGATCTGCGCCTGGCGCGACGAGAGCGCCATCTACGTGAGCAACTGACCATGGCCGAACAAACCCCTCCCGACCTTCAGGACCGTCTCGACCAGTTCAGCCAGCGCGGCAAGTCCAAGCCCCGCGGAAACAGCCTCGGGGTCGGCGCGCTCGCGGCCGCCCTCGCCCTTGGCGGGGCCGGGGTCGCGTATTTTCTGGCCACCGGTCTGCAGGAAGGTGACAGTGCGCTTGAGACCTCCGATGTCGAGACCTTTCAGGACCGCCGCCCCGGCTCCGGCGGGCGGCTGAAGTTTCCGCCCGACGAGACCGAGCAACGGGTCAATGACGCACTGATCGCCGTCGAGGAAGCGCTCGACGTGCCCGCCGCCCCTGCCCCGGAACCGAGCGCCGAGGTGCTGGCCGAAATCGCCAAGCTCCGCGAAGCCCTCGCCGCCAGCCAGGCTGCCCGCAACTCGGAAATCCAATCCGCTGTCGCGGACCTGCGCGAGGCCTTCGACGAGCAAAAGGCCGCGCTCGAAGCAACGCTCGCCGCAAAGGAAACCGAGCTGGCAAACCTCCAACGCCAGACCGAGACTCGCATCGAGGGGCTGCAGGCCATGCTCGATGCCGAACGGGCGCAGCGCGAGGGGCTTGAGGCCGAGCTCGATCGCGAAGGGGTGATCGCCGATCAGCGCCTTCTCGAACAACGCCGGCGTCAGGAAGAGGAGCAGCGTCTGCGCGAGGCCGAACGCATCGCCGAGGAGCTTCTGACTGCCCAGATCAAATCCCCCGCCGTGGTCTATGCGGACGGTCCACGTGGTGGTGCGAGTGGCGCGGCGGTGGCCGATCCTGCCGCCGCTGGCGCAAGTGGACCGGCCCTCTCGGGCAACGAGCAGTTCTTGCAGAGTGCGCGACCGCTCGAGGTGCAGGAGGCCGCCCGCCTCATCCATCCCGAACGCACGCTGACCCAAGGATCCGTCATCCAGGCGGCGCTGCAAACCGCTATTAACAGCGATCTGCCCGGCTCCGTTGTCGCGGTGGTCTCCGAGCCGGTGCTGGCGTTTTCCGGAGACCGGATCCTGATCCCCCGGGGCTCCCGCCTTTTTGGCCAATACCGCTCCGGGATCGAAATGCACCAGAAGCGCATCCTGATCCTCTGGACCCGCGTCCTCACCCCGGACGGCACTTCGATGGAAATCGCCGCCGTGGGCGGGGACCAGCTCGGGCGCTCGGGCCTCACCGGTCTGGTAGACACCAAGTTCGCCGAGCGCTTCGGCGGAGCGGCGCTGATCTCCGTAATCGGGGCGGCGCCAGCCGTCGCGGCCGAAAGCGCCAACAATGAAACCACCAGCGTCGTTCTGGGCGATGTCGGCAGCGACCTGCAGGATGCCGTCGGCTCGGTCATCGCCGACCAGGTGTCGATCGCGCCGACGATCTATGTCGATCAGGGCGCCTCGGTCACCGTGCTCGTGGACCGGGATGTGGTGATATATTGACCCGGACTGACAGCCCAGCCTCTTACCTCGAGCGGTATCTCGACCCGTTCCGCGATCTTCTAAGGCGTGACGACGTGGTCGAGATCGCGATCAACCCGGACGGCAACGTCTGGCTCGAGGTCGCGGGTGACGCCACCATGCGCCACGAAGGCCAGACCGTGGACCGGACGACCGCGCTCAACATGGCCCAAACCATCGTCGGCGATGCCAAGGCCCGCGTCTCTGAAAAGAACCCGCTCGTCTCCGGCAAGGTGGAATATGCAGGCCGGCCCCTCCGGGTCCAGGTCGCCGTGCCGCCCGCCATCGATCGCGGCGCCTCGATCACCATCCGCCTCTTTGCCTCGGGCAGCGTCCGGGATTACGCCCCCGCCTATCTCTTCGGCAAAGCCGTCTCGCTCGATGCCCTCCGCGCCGAGAAGATGAAAAACATCGCCTCCCTCGCCGAAGAGAACCTTGAGGCCGCGCTGCAAACCCTGGTCGAGGCGCGGCTCAACGTCCTGATCAGCGGCGGCACCTCAACCGGCAAAACCACGTTCGCTCGTCACCTCCTGACGCATGTCAGTGAGCACGAACGGCTGATCACCATTGAGGACGCCTTCGAACTCTTCCCCGGCCAGCCGAACACGGTCGCCCTCCTGGCCGACCGCGGTTCCGGCTCGCAACGCAGCGCCAACGCCCTCCTGCAGGCCTCCCTCCGCATGCGCCCTGACCGGATTATCGTCGGCGAGCTGCGCGGCGCAGAGGCCCTGACCTATCTCGAAGCCATCAACACCGGCCATGGCGGGTCGGTCTCAACCATCCACGCCGAAACCGCAGAACTCGCCATCGACCGGCTTGCAATCATGGTACTGCAGGCTGGCACACCGCTGACATTCGCAGAAGTGCGGGAATACATCCGCAAGTCCATCGATGTGATCGTCCAGCTCGGGCGGGCCGAGGGGAAGCGGGGGATTACGGAGTTTTATCTGCCGGGTGGAGGCAAACGCCGCCCCGATCTCTCCTTACCAAGTTAGGCCCATCGCACTACAAATTGCAGATTGATCACCGAGGAACACTTGATATTGTGAAAACACTTTTAGGTAGAGAAATCTGATAATTGGTCTCCATGATCGAGTTCGAATGCGCAATCAAGGAACTTCCCCACGATACGACCCTCTCCGCCGCGGGCTTTGAGGACGGCCCAAAGATCGATCCTTTAAGGCTGATCTTCACCTACGACTCCGATGAGTGGGAAACATTCGTCGATGAGTGGGTTCACTCACTGAAGGAGATCTATGCCGACGTGGTTCGCCCGACCGGTTCCGGCGACAAAGGGATAGACGTGGCGGGTTTCATGGATGCCGACTGCTTCTTGGGTGACTGGGACAACTATCAGTGCAAGCACTATGCACGTCCACTTGGCTTCACCGACATCGCGCCAGAGATCGGGAAGATTCTCTGGTACTCGTTCTGCGGCGACTACAAAGCACCAAAGGCCTGCTTCTTCATCGCCCCAAAAGGCACAACACCCACTCTCGATCTGCTTTTGGGCAATGCATCCAAGCTAAAGGGAAAAGTGATCGAGGGATGGGAGAAATCCATTTCCAAAAGGGTAACTGACAAGCAGGTTATCGAACTTGTCGGCGACTTCTCGAAATACGTGAACAACTTCGATTTCCGTATCTTCAGTGCTCCTGCAGCACGAAAAGTGATCGAGCAGCATGCCAAGACTCGATATCACCAAAGGCGGTTTGGTGGCGGACTTCCGCCTCGGCCGAAGTCGGAAATGCCTCCCGAGGAAGTCGAAGCTCACGAAAGGAACTATGTAGATCGGTTGCTTGAGGCCTATGCGGACCATGCCGGCGAAGCGCAGATATCCTTGTCCGAGATCACAAAGTGGAAGCCTCTCAACGACCATCTCAAACGCTCGCGTGAAGCGTTTTTTCACGCTGAATCCCTACGTGTGTTCGTTCGCGACAAAACCGAACCCGGCACATTCGAGTCGCTGCAGGATGAAATCCACGATGGCGTCGCTGACACGCATGACAAGTCGCACCCGGACGGCTACGCGAGAGTTGTCGCAGTGACGGACATGGCTCAGACCTTGGCTCTCGATGCGCATCCCCTTAATAGAGCCGCACGGCCGGCGGACAGAAGAGGCGTTTGCCATCAACTCGCCAACGACGGAAGGCTGACATGGAAAAAGTAGACAGCCTGAACCGATCACCATTCAACGGCGCGCTTGAGACCGGGTTACGAGCGGTTATGGCCCTGCACGCAAGTTTTCCGCGGGAGCTCGACATTCAGCGGCTCACTGCTCTCGACTACCTGGTCGTCAGAACAAGTTTGCTGGATGGTCCCGAAGACCTGCATCCATCGACGCCGATCACCACACCGGTGACACAGGTTAGGAGAAAGGCGGTTTACGCGGCACTGGATCTACTCATGTCTCGCGAACTTGTTGAGCGTTCAATTACCGACCAAGGGATCTACTACCGTGCAGGGGAGTATTCCTCCTTCTTTGTTGAAGCGCTGACCACATCGTACGCGCAGCGCTTGCTCGATCGTGCCAAATGGGTCGCCCAGTACTTCGAAGAATACAATGAAACTCAGTTCGACACGTTGATGTCTGAGCTCTTGGATGACTGGGTTGCCGAATTCCAAGACGATTTCACAGGTTCCGAATGACCTATCGCGGGATTCAAATCGAAAGCCTTGCTTTCCATGACCCAGATAAAGTACCGGCCATTGTCACATTTAACGCAGGCTTGAATGTGATCTATGGCGCATCGGATACGGGGAAATCCTTCATTGTTGAAGCCATCGACTTCATGCTTGGCGCGAAGGGTCCACTAACCGACTTCAAAGAATCCAATGGGTATGAGCGCATTCTTCTGGCGGTTTCTTCTGGTGATGTGAATTTCACCATTTCCCGAAGCATGTCTGGAGGGGCATTCGAGGTCTTTGATGGTCTGTTTTCCGATATCCTGCCCGATGGGCCGGGCCGGGCATTGGGTGATGTTCACAGCGCAAAAGACACTGAGAACCTGTCGGCGTTCCTGCTGGATAAAATTGGACTATCCGACAAGAAAATAAAAAAGAACCAAAAAGATGAAACTCAGAACCTGAGCTTCAGGAATCTCGCTCGCCTGTGCATCGTCAACGAGGAAGAGATCATCCAGAAGAGGTCGCCGCTTTCGGATGGAAACTATACCGCCGACACCGCCAACACGTCTGTGTTCAGATTGTTGCTAACTGGGCTCGACGATTCCGCTTTGACAGCAATCTCTCAGAAATCTCCAGAAGAGCAGAAGCGAGAAGCGCAGCTTGAGCTACTAGACCAGCTAATAGGGGGCACAGAACGGCGTATTAAGGATCTCTCTGGCAGCAAGGACGACCTGGAAGCGCAAGAGGACCGCCTTGCAGCAGCTATGGAAGAGCGCTCAAACCAGCTTTCCGTTACTGAGGAATATTACAAACGCATTTCCACTGACCGCCGTGGTTTGATGAAGCGCCGCGAAGATAACCGAAATCGCCACGCCGAGGTCGCAACGCTTCTGGTGCGCTTCCAACTTCTGAGAGAACATTACCGGTCGGACATGGAACGCCTTTTGAGCATTCAGGAGGCGGGCAGCATTATCGCAACGATCGATGCCAATGTTTGTCCGGTTTGTGGTTCGTCCGCAGAATATCACAAGACCGACGTTTGTGCAGGTGATGTGTCGCGCGTGACTTCTGCAGCGACATCTGAAATCAAAAAGATTGACCGCCGTGCTGGAGAGTTGGAAGAGACGATTTCATCTTTAGAAAAGGAACAACGCCGGCTTGAAGGCGCTTTGCCGGGTATTGAGGCAAGACTTCGAGAACGGGAAACAGAACTGCAGCAAGTTGTTGCTCCTGATCTCCGAAAACAACGAGCTTCCTACAAGGAACTTGCAGACAAAGGTGCAAATGTCCGAGAAGCCTTGGGGCTGTTCGAAACGATGCAGGATCTGCTGGCACGCAAATCAAAACTAGAACAGGCGGGTAGTTCATCGGGAGAGACCACCACTTCAGTATCTCGCCTTACCGACACCATGGTGGCGCCTTTCTCCGAGTTGGTCGAAAAAACTTTGAAGAGCTGGGCCTTTCCAGGAAGCGACCGCGTGCATTTCGATTTGCAGGTCAAAGACCTGGTGATCTCAGGGAAGGCCCGCACATCATACGGAAAGGGACTCCGGGCGATCACTCAAGCTGCTTTTTCGATCTCACTTCTTGAATTCTGTGCGTCAAAAGACAAACCGCACCCTGGGTTTGTCATACTCAACTCGCCGTTATTGTCGTACAAAGAACCAGAGAGCGCCGACGATGACCTGAGTGCCACCAATCTGAACGGAAACTTCTATCGATATCTCCTCCAACTTAAGTCTGATCGGCAAGTGATTGTTGTCGAAAACACAGACCCCCCATCGGATGTCGAGTTGGGCGACCGCGTCGAGCATTTTTCAGGGATGGAGGGCGAAGGTCGATTTGGATTGTTCCCCGTGTCATAGAAGAGCTTGGCAAAACTACCCAATCTTGTCACCCGTTTCAGCTTCATACCATTCGGCAACACGCTGACACAGCAACCCGACGAAGACATCAAAGATGAGGGGCTCAGTCGCGCCGTCTGGAAAAAAGGAGGGATGGGCGTTTTCATCCATCGTCCAGGTGCCAATGATTTCCCCATCCTTGGTAATCACCGACCCATCCTCACAGAGGTTGATCTTAAATCGCAACGGTTGACTCAGCGAAACGCCATAGGCCTGCACCATCTCAGCCGCTTCCACCTCGGTCCACTCGACCTGCTCAAGTGCGATTTCCGGTTGCCTTGGCGACTTGCGTTCTGTCTTCCGACGGGTCTTTTTGACCGCCCATGGCGGCTCGGAATTTTGCGCAGCGGCATCGACTTGGCGTCGCAGGTTCTCGGGGTGAAATGCCCCGCAGACGCTCTTTTGATCTTGGAATACTGCGGCGCTGCCGACCACCTGCGGCATTCGGGACAAGCTCTTGGCGATGCTCGGGAGGGATGTGTTGAAGCGGGGTGCGTAAGTACGGATCGCCGTGCTTTCTAGTTCGTCCATCTCGTCCGGAGAGCAAGGTGCAAAAGCAATCGACCACGGCAGTTTCGTGTCCGCTACCCTGTGGTAGTGGTTGCCCAAGCTTTCGATTGAGCGCCTGACCAAGTCCCAGGATTGCCCGACATAGACGATCTCACCCGCGCAGCCGATCAGGTATATCCCGGACGAAAAATGCCGCGTAGACAGGAGCCGATCGAAATCTTGATGCCGATTTCTCAGGAATACCTGGCGTTTCCATAGATGGTAGAGAGCGCTGTTTTTCATGCAAATTGACGGATGATGGCCATTACAGACAGATAGGTGCTGTTGAGCTGTCACCGCAACCCTGCAGCTGAGCACAGCATTCCATCCGACTTGAACCTCCATTCCGCTATCCCCGAAAATGGTACTACATGTGGCATCGTTTTGTTTGGGTGGCCTATTTCACCCTCACCCACCCAACAGCTCCTCGATGAAGTCCTCCTGCCGGTCGAGCGCCGCCTCCCATTCCTTCGGCACGGCGGCTTCCCGCTCGAGCGTCTCCGGCTCTAGTTGCCCGCGCCCAGCCTCCATCGTCTTCAAGCTCATCGCGCGCGTTTCGCGGCGCTGCGAGCGATCCCGGACTGGCGCGCGTTCGGCCGGTTTCGCCTGCTCGTCTGCGCCGATCTCGTCACCACCATCGCCGCCCCAAGGTCCCACGCCTTGCACGCTCGGCGGATAGGGGAACGGCTTGCCCTCCTGGCGGGTCAACATTTCCTTGAAGAAGGGATCGTCGTAATACTTGATCCGGCTCGCCTTGATCGGATGCTGGGGCGAGGCGAGGATGATGACCTCGTCGGGATCCATAAGGCGCGCTTCGGTCTCGGAAAGCAGCGGCCGTTCTTCCAGACGCGCTGAGGTCGAGGTCGCGCCAAGGAAACCCTTGTTGCGACCATACATCCGGGTCACCGCCTCGCGGGTGGTGCTGCCGACCGCGGCGGAAACTTCTTTCACCGTCCGCTGGTCCCGCGGGGTGATGTAGAGCTTGAGCCCCGCCCCGTTCTCGAGGCTTTCGCGGCCCTCGGGACCATAGATCCGGTCGAGCGAAGCGAGCGACTGTGCAATCATTGCGACGCGGCCACCGTAACTCGCAAGCGAATGGATCGCGCGTTCGAGATAGGGCATCGCCCCCATCTGCTGGAATTCGTCGATCATCATCATGACCGGCCAGGGCTCGTCCGGGCCGGGCTCGTTCAGCCGGATCGAGGCGATGAGATCGGCGAACATCAGGCGCAAGAGCGGCGCCAGCGTCGCGATGTGATCCTCGGACACCGCGATGTAAAGCGACTGAGGGGTCTTCCGGAAGGTCGAGAAATCGAAGTCGCTCGCCTCGGTGGCCGAGCGCACCGCCGGGTTGTCCCATTGCTTGAGACCGGCCGTCATCAGCGCCTGAATGTTCGAGGTCAGCAGCCGCGACGAGGCTGAGGCCGCATTGGTCCAGAGCTCGCGCAGGATGTCTTCCTCGGCCTCGTCGGCATAGGTCTTGTACTGGGCGTTCTTGTATTCGCCCCCGGCGACGATCTTGTTCACCTCGCCGAGGTTCGGCGTGCCGCGTTGGATCGCCAGCAGACAGGCCGCAACGAAGATCGACTTGCCGGCCTCGGAAAAGGTGTCGAGCGTCTTGTTGTCCTTGTCGAGGAAGAGGTCTGCCAGGATCGAGACCTCGGTGAAGCGCTGCGCGAATGTCGGGGCCTTGGCAATCCGCGCAAGCGGGTTGTACCGATGCGTGGCATTGGCCCAATCAAACGGGCTGAACCGATAGACCTCGTCGCCGTTGAGCGCCCGGAGCCGCGCGGTCTTCTCGAAGTTCTCGCCCTTCACGTCCAGCACCACAACCGAGCCCGCAAAGCTCAGAAGATTCGGGATCACGAAGCCAACCCCCTTACCGGCCCGGGTCGGCGCGACCATCATCACATGCGGGATGGTGGTCGAGGAGATGAACTCAGCTTTGGACGTCGGGGCTCCGAGCTTGCCACAGACAAAGCCCTTGCCAGGCGCTTGAAGCATGTCGTTCTTCTTCAGCTCCGCCTTGGTCTGCCAGTGGGCCGAGCCATAGTCGTCCCGCTCCTTCTTCCAGGTCCAGGCAAGCGCCAGGGCGCCGAGGCCAATCGCCCCGAAGCCTACGGCGCCAAACCCCACCTTGAACGCTTCGGGATGCGCCGCGCGGGTGCCCGCGCTGGCTTTCCAGAGCGCCAGCATGTCAAAACTACCAAACCCGGTTTTCAGGGCCAGGGTCAGGTAGAAGGCGGCGACGATGGTGCCGATGACGGCGCCGCAGATCACCCCGAAGAGGAGCGCGGCCCAAAGGGGGAGTGTCTTGGTCATGGTTGTCATCTCCCCCTTAGAATTCCATCTCGTCATCGAGACCACGATCTAGTGTTTTGTTTCGGGCAAGTTCACGCCCCATTTCCTGCGCCTCTTGCTGGCCGCGCATCCGCGCCACCTCCGTCGCCTTGTCCTGCTGCAACCCGGCGGCGCGGTCGGTGAAGACTTGGTCGCCGGTCTCCTCAAACGTCATCTCGAGGAATTCCTGCGTGACGGTGATCTGGTCGAGCTTGCTCGGAAGGGCCGCGTCCAGAACCTCGAAGTTGCCGCGGCGAAGCTCGGCCAAGCCCTCCTCACCCAGCTCCTTGAAGAGCTCAGATTGCAGGGTCCGCTCAACCACCTCTTCCTGTTCCTCGGTGAGCTTGCCGTCCCGAAGCATGTCGGCCAGGTCCTGCAGGTAGGGATTGGGCGTCCGGTCGTCTTCGTCGATGAGGGGCAGTGTCGCCTCCTCTTCGTCCGCGAGGGTTCGGCCGATCTCGACGCCCAGTTCCTTCGCCCGCTCCATCAGTGCGTCCATCACGCCGTCGACCTTTTCGAGCGCGGCATCGAGCTGTTCGTCACTCGCGGTCTCCACGCTGAGACCGTCCTTGGCCAGCACCGCGTTCATGTCGCGCTCGACCCAGTCTTGCGCCATGCCGTAGTTGCGCGTGCCGCCGGCAGTGATCCGGGCTACCAGCTCCTCGCTGTCCATGCCCACCTCCTCGGCGCGCTCGAGCACGTAGCGCAGCCCCTCGTCATTGCCGGATTGCAGCGCCGCAATCAGCACTTCGCTGCCCGCCCCCGGCGGATAGGGTTCTTCGAGCTGCTTGCCAAAGCGCGCGCGCAGTTCCGGGTCCGGCACCATCTGAGAGAGATCCGCGATGATCGGTGCGGCCTTGGCCTCGAATGCGGCGCGCTCGGCCGGGTCCAGTTCCTCGGCCTTGAGCCTGAGCGCCTCGATCGTGCGCTCTGAATAGTCGATCGCATCACCGACGGTCTTGATGTCCTTCATGTCTATCTCTCCTTCGGTGAAGTTCCACGGCGTGCCCGAGCCAAGCCCGTCCGCCATGCCGCGCACGGCGCGCGCCATGTGGCGCTGGTCTATCCGGTCCAGCAGGTCGGCGAGGTTCTTGTAGTCCTTGGCGAAGCCCACCACCTGCGCCTGCGCCATGGCGGATTCCTGGGCCGTCATGACGATCTCGCGCGGTAGGCGGGCCTCTTCCTTGGCACGGTAGATCTCCTCGATCCCGGCGGGCTTCTCGAAGATGCCGCGCTCGAGCCGGGTGGTGGCGTCGAGCATGACACCATAGCGTTCCGCGATCTCGGCCTGCTTTTCGCGCATCAGCTGCGGCGACATCACGCCCTCGGCCCAGCAAGAGAACCAGGTGCCGTTTTCAACGCCGCGATTGTTCAGGATGATGTGGGCGTGCTTGTGCGCCCGGTCGTCATGGACCGCGAGGACATAGTCCCACTGATCACCGTATTCGCCGCTCTCGAAGAAATGCTCCGTCCAGTCCATCGCGATGTCGCGCACCTGATCGACCGTCACGTCTGTCGGGAAGGACAGCAGCATGTGCGAGGTGAAGCCGAGCTTGGTCGAGCCGCGCCAGGTCCCGGCCCAGTCCTCGATGATGTCCTCTTTCTGCTCCTCAGAAAGCACCGCCGCATCGGTCAGCGCATTGGTCATCGTCGAGTAGGTGTAGACCGCCTTGTCGTTGATGTAGGAGATCTGCGCGCCGAGCGAGGCACGCGTCTTGCAGCCTCCTGCCCGGATCCGCTTGAAGACCGCCGCGCGGCTCTGCCCCGAGGCCGCCTTCAGCGCGTTGCGCGCCGACATGGAGCCGACGCGCGCGAAACTCCGCCCCTGCCGACGCCCCGCCAACCGCGCGTCGATCCGCGCCGCGGCCTGACCCCGGATGCGCTCATCCTCCCAGAGCCGCCCCATGACCGAGGCGTAGAGGGCGAGGGGATCAGCCATTTCTGACGAGCCTCAAACCTGTCACGGTCTCGCGCGGGCTGCCCTCCAGAACCGCGCTCTCCGCCCCCTGCCCGTCTTCCTTTTGCGGCCACTCCTGAGCACGCAGCGACTGCGCCGCATCCTTCAACCGGCCCATCTCACGGCTCATGGACTGCGCCAGATCGAGCAGTTCGATCAGCACCGCGCGGTCCGCCTCCGAGACCTCGAGCCGACCGCGATGCACCGCCTTGGCAAGCACCAGTCCGGCGTCACTCACGTCCTTCGCCTGACGCCATGCGGCACAGAATTCCTCGACCAAATCACGGGGTATATCGAGGAAACCGCACCGTCCGCGCAGCACCGCATTCAGCGCCTGCGACCGGTTGGCATAGCCTCTTTCGCGCCATTCTGCATCGAAGGCATCCAGCTCGGATCGACTGGCCCGGAACGCCACCGTCTCGCTCGGATCGCGCACTGCGATCCCCTCGCCCGCCTCCTCTTTCGCGAGCCGGTTCACGTGGCGCGGAGAGATACCGAACGCCGCCGCCAGCTCCTTCGCGCTCTCGCCCGCCGTGAAGCGCCGCGCCACTTCGATGCGCTCTTCAAGCTTCAGGTTTTTCGCTGGCCTCGGCACGGGTCAGACCCCTCGGACAAAATGTGCAAACATTGGCCATATCCTGCCAACGTCTTCCTTCTCTCCTTTGCTTATACTTCAATACATCACATTGCGCAATATAACGTTTTGCATGTTGTGTCTTTTTGCTGGAAATAGGGTGCAGTCAAGACTGCTCCGCAGCGCGACATGGAACGCCGCCGTCCTCATCGATGCGCGGCAATCTGGTCGAATTAATCTGCCTAAACTTGCGCTGGAGCAGCACGCGATGTCAGGCAAACCGAGCGCCCGAGCCGGTCACGGATCGGGCGCCAGGAAGTCGAAATCTGCCCGCGCGAGATAGCGCGGGTCCCACCATTCGAGGGCGTCACGAAGCTTCTGAGAGACGGTGTCAAACCCCTGCGGATCAGTAGACCCGCAGGGGTGTCTGGGTCAGTGACCCAGTCCCTGAGAGCGCAGGTCGTCGTAGCGGCTGCGGGCGATCAGCGCCTCGGTCTCGAGGCTGTCGAGTGTCTCGGGATGGGCGTCTTCATCAAACGCGGCGAGGTAGGCATCAAAGGCCATGTCGGCTTGCAGTTCGGCGAGGTCGATGGATTGTTCGAGTGTCATGGTGTGATCCTTTCCGTTGATCGTCGTTGGACGGATCGTGGAAAAGACCGGGGGCATGAGAGCGGGCTGCACCCGGCACGGGGCGGAATGAAATGGAGCACGCCGGGGGCAGGTTTGTTGTGAGCGGTGCACCGCAGCGCTCAAGGCGCAGCCGTCCAGAAACCTGCCCCCAGCGTTGCCGGCCGCTCGACCCCGGGCTAGCGATCTGAGAGGCCAACAGGTCGACGGAAAGGCGCGCGACGGTGGCCCTGACGTGAGACGTCGCCCCCCGGACGCATGACGTTGATCTGCGGTTTACACCCTCGCGGCAAAGGGTGAGTTCGGCACCCTGGCAGCCTCGCCAACACGACCCAAGCGCGGGTTGCTCGACTGAGAGAAGGGGTGCGCTTACCTCGCACAGTGGGCTCCCATTTTTCCCCTGCTGACTTTCGGCTCACCCTCGGGTTCGCGCGATCCACTCTGTCCCTCAACAGAACGATCAAAGCTGCTTCTGCGATCGATCCAGTCAGACTATCCGCCTCGGTGTCAGCGTCCGAAATATGCCGCATCCTTCTGACACGGGTTTCGGACCCGAACCGCTGCCATTCCTCATAACGAGAAATAGCCAGACCGCCGGAGCGGTCTGGCCCTTGGCTTAGGCGGCGTCTTTCGGGCCCCAGGGGATGACGGCCTGCAGGGACAGATCGTCCTGGTTCGCGGCCTTGCCGAGGTTGGCGTTGAAGCCGTGGTCGCGGATGGTCAGCGTGTAATAGTCGGCGCCGGTCTCCTTGTTCTGCTTCTTCCAGATGCCACCGCACTCGACCAGCTTGCCGCGCGGGGAGCGGCCGAGGACGCGGTGCGTGGGGGCCATCGGGTTCGTGCTTGCGACGGGTTCGACCGTGATGTCGAGGTCGAAGGTCAGGGTCGAGATGGAGCCGACGCCCTTGGCGGTTTCGATGTCGGCGCTGGTGAATTTGATGCAGTTCGTGGTCATTGCTCTTCTCCTTGTTTGCGTTGCAATGATGGTCACCTTGCAGCTGGCCAAGGCCCCGCCACACCGAAGGCGAAGCGCAGCGGAGAGGGGCAGGCGCCGGTCTTTTTGATCCGCGAGGAATGGCCCGCAGGGGCAGGGGAAAAAGATCGGCGACAACCTTTGTGGACGGGACGACAGCTGCGACCAGCATGTCATGCAACTCAGACAAAGGGAGAAGTGCGGTGGCCGCGAAGGAAGGTAGGGGAACTGCAAACAGAGATGCTGCGGGGGGGCGGCGTCTTCTCTGTCCTCTTGCCCCGATCCGCACCCGGACGGGTCAGAGCTTTGCCTGACCCTGGCTCACGTGCCGCGACGGCTGGTTTCCGTGGCAAAGCGATGTGTGTTGTCTGGAAGAGCAGCAGGAAGACTGTCGGAGCTGCGACAACCTGTTCGGATCACCGGGATTTCGAACGGACCCTCTACGGCAACCCGATAGCTTGGGTTTGCACAGCACGACCATCACCGGCCTTCTGACAGCTGCGGCCAATGCAATCCGGCGGTCGTCGGACATCGTTTGCGACCTATGATCGCGGCGCGGAGCTGCGTGTCCGGCAAAGCGAGGATCAACACCGGCCAAGACGCGAGAGACGTGATCACTGATGTCACACCCCCGCCCCAGTGACCGTAACCGGAACGGCCGAGATGAAGCGTTGCCACGACCATGCGACGGCTGGGCGGGCTGGCTCCGGAGGAGACTGCCCGGCCAGCGGCACGTCGCAGGGAGAGGCTGCGTTTCAGCTCGGGGAGGTCGGCTGCGCGCAGCCGACCGAGTAGGGCGCGGTCCTGGCCAAAGGGCAGGAGGGGCCAAGATCATCGAGAGGGACCCACAGGTAGTTGCTTGCCGAACGTCCAAGATGTATGCTCGAGAAGCTCACTTGGGGCTGGCGCGCTGTAAAGTACAGGTCGGCGCAGCAGGTGGAAACCAACCCAGCGAACCTGATCCGGGCCCATTGGATCCTGGTTTGCCGAGCTTCTGGACATTCATCGGTTTGCTCAATCAGCTGCACGCTTTCCGACTCCTGCTAAAGGGCCCACGGCTTGAATTGGTATCGGAGGCACGCCAGAGGAATGAGCAAAATGAACCTGAACACTGATTTGCAGTCAGCCGAGACCTTACCGATCAAGCTCGAAGACCTGTCAAAAGGCGTCGACCGAATTCTGGAAAGATGGACCGGCGAAAATCGCCCTACCAAGCTGACACTCTTGAACGATCTTGCCGCCGCAATCTCCCCGGGCTCAAACTGGGGCGCGCTGAAAGCAAAACAATTCAAGCGAGCCCACCCACAGACGGGGCAGAACACCAGTTTCATCCCCGCGATCAATCGAAGCGCGAAAGAATTCCCCGCGCGCTTGGCTGAAGTGAAAAACAGCGGGAATGGAATTGACCTCGCACACCTCGTCGATGAGATCCGCCCCCTATTTGCGATGCGGCACGCAGGCAATCCAATCGTTGGTTTGGAACTCAGCGTCGTAGAAGGGAATGGGTACAGCGAGGCGTCCATCTATGCAAAACTGATCTTGAATCGTGGGGACACCATTTGCATCGCCGAAGCCTATGCATCGGACCTTGAACCGGTCGTTGCGCAAATCGTCTACAACGCAATCCAAAACCTGAACTCCATCGAATTGTACCCCACCTTGGCGCAGAATGCTTGCAGTGCGCTTCGGATCGTAGTCGGTCCCTTCGATTGCGTGCTGTCTATTCCGGAATTCTATGGGCGTACGCCCGACGAAAGCCATGCATCTCAAGGGGTGCGGGTCCTTCTTGATGAAGGCGATACGCCGTCGGTCACCGATCTAGATCTGGCGTTGCGCCTGTTATCGGCAGTGGCCCCCCATCTCGGCCAGAAGCAATTCGCGGAACATGGGAGCGTCCGGTTCCGGTTGTCCCAGCCGCTCATGCAGGTTTGGAAACCGATTGGGTTTACGGCGCCTGACCTTCTCGATGATCGGCCCATGTTCTGGATTCCTGACGGCGAATACTGGGCGCATGAAGGCGATCACTACCTCCTTGATCACAACATTTGG
Source organism: Leisingera sp. ABM4_103 (assembly GCF_056158685.1). NCBI lineage: Bacteria > Pseudomonadati > Pseudomonadota > Alphaproteobacteria > Rhodobacterales > Roseobacteraceae > Leisingera > Leisingera sp. ABM4_103. The sequence continues at coordinate 28,114 of NZ_JBSWTU010000010.1, forward strand.
ACGCACAGCACACTTGGCGAGCCGCTCGATCTGGCTTTGGCGCTGATCAATATCGACGACCCGGATGTCTACCTGAAGGTCGCGCTGACCCCGATGCCAAAGAGGTCACAGAGATCCGGCCAACGGCAAGGGAACTCGCGGGGCGGGTTTCATCGCGACTTTCAGGTCCTGCGGATACGTGCCGGCCAACCAACGCAAGAACTTCGCCTGGACGCAGAAACAAATAAACGCTTTGAAGCGGGGTTCCTTGGGTGGGCGATGCATGAAGGGCACGAGGTAATCGACGACAGAACCCTGGCTAGGACGGAAGCTCTTATCCCGCGGAACCTAAGGCGTGCCTCGCAACACCTCCTTCAGGTGGAGGCGATTATGAATGGCGTCGACCCCAGAGACAAAGAACTGTTGCGGGGTTTCAGAGCATGACGTCAATAGCCTGCGGCGTATCCGGCAGCATTGAATCAGTTCGAGCGCTCTCGCGAATCGCAGGAATCGCGGACCTCTGTGAGGCTGAGTGCGCAGATCCATTTGAGATTTGCGTTCAGCTTGGTGCATTCAGTTTTCATGGGTTTCAGGTCCGGCAAATACGGGGACAGGCACGAACTAGGAGTGCAGTGTGAACAGCGATCAAGTAAACAGGGAGCATTTCTTCTACGTTGCCGTAGCGCGGTTTGTTTTTCTGCATCAAAAGCATGGTATCGTTTCGGTCCGTGATCCGATCAGGCTCGCAGACGCCGAGACGTTTGGCCTCTCCCCGCTATTGATTTACGGCCTTAACGTGGCTGGCCTGCTGCCCCTGCGCTGGATGACCTTTTCAACACTTGATGAACCAAGGCCCATCCTGTCCGTTCTGCAGGAGGCGTGGTCGCAAGCCGAAGGCCTGCGCGGATTGCCGGACACATTACGGGTTAATCGCCACCTGGCCTCCGCCGCCCCCGGTTTGGCTTCTGACCTCGCGAAGATCGGCGTTCATCTCGCGATTACCGACGCTGCAGACAAGACCCATCCAGCTGCACTGCGAACGGCACAAGACGCCGCCCGGTGGTTGTTGAGCCGAAACAGGAACGAGACGGCCGATAAAGACCCGTTGCTCGCGCTTGTTGAAAATGCAGCTCGCGACCACCGTTATGACAGCCAGCGTGGGGCAAACAGTGCTGCGCCCGCGAAAGTGCGGCAGCAAATTGAACATTGGCTTGCCCTCCCGGTTCGCAAGGCCGAATTACGTCCCACCGAAGGGATGGATTGGACCCCTGGCAAATGGCTCTACCCTCAAGAGGCCTCAATACCGCCGAAGCAACCACGGTACTTCCAGCACGACGGCTTCGACGGAAGGGTTTGGTTGCTCACTGGGCATGAGCAAGATGGGGACTGGATGGACGTCGACGATGAACCAATTAGCGACGGTTTTGAAGAAGTGGCCTCGCTGCTGCGGAACCTCGTCGAGTGCTGGCCAAACCCACCAGCCGAAATCGCGACTGCAGTTGGAATCACACTTCGACAACTCAAGTGGTTTATCTCCGGCCGCGCTGATCTTGACCTAAACGTCCGCCATCGTCTCGAGAGGCTTCTTGGCATAGGCGTCGATGAGCGCTCAGGCTGCCTCACCGCACTCGGCCCGTATGTCCTGATCGCGCGCAAACCACAGGCGCTGGAAGACATCTATACCGAGAGTTCTGGCGGTGGAGACGCAAACCCTTGGGAACTGCTTCCCAGTACCGGTGCAGCCGATCCAAGCTGGCGATATATCCTGATCAACACTTACGGGTCGCCACCTAGTTTCGTCATGGTTCCCCGTGGCGATCGGATTTCTGATCGGCTCGACGACCTGATTCTCAACTTTGCTGGGCCTCGCTCGGTCGCCCGATCCTTCTATCAGGATGTCGTGGCAACCTGCGCTCGCGCGAGCCTGAGCCCTGAGGTAAACATTTCGTCGACTACCGAGTTTGCTCGGCGGCATGAGCAGCACTGGACAGATCGCGTATGGCAACCTGAGTAGCGGTGCGGTTCGGCACGATGACTGTAACCGTCCCCTTAACTCTGCGTACGCAGCACAATCCTTGACTCTCTGCGCTCAATCATTATCTTCATGGCGTGCCATAAAGAGCATCTTGGGCCGGGTTACCTTGGATATCGCTCCGCCCACTTGGATGATGGTTCTGCCAAGAGAGCCATTTGCAGGACACGTAAGGGTGGCGTCCGACCCCTTGAGCTAAGGACGCGCTGCTACTGCGAGCACATCGATCAACGCACGGTTCCCACACGGGTGCCGTGCGTTTTCGTTCCAGAGAAGGCCGTGATCACCGACCAATGCGCATCCTCACCACGCGGGGTACGGTGTTCAACAATCGCGGTCCCGGTCCGCGAGCGGACAGCCATAGCCCTGAGAGACCGCCAACTGTGATCCCCGAAGAATACGGGAGTGCCCTCTCGGACAATCGTCGCGACATACCCGGCCACGGACTCAAAATCGGGAAAACCGGCCGCGATCATCTCGCGCTCGTGTTCAGCCCAGATGTGTTCGGCGCCAAAGCCGCGATTGGGACCAGTGTGCCGACCACGAAAAAGGCGGATCTCACCGGCCGGCAGGATAATGCCAGGCGCGCGCATCTCAAGCAGCCGTCCGAAGGCGAGGGCACCCGAAGGATGCCGGATCGGGGTCATCGACATCGATCTCAACCCTCGGTCTTTGCAGTTGTCGCACGCTGCTTGGCGGCGGCTGCCCGCGCATTTGCCCGAGCATTCGGGCGCTCTGTTTTCTGACGCGCGGCCTCACGTTCAGCCCGCTCGTCGTCAAAATCCGGGGCGAGCTTCTTCAGTTTTCGTACCAGCCCATCGAGGTGATAGATGTTGGATCCAAAATCCCCTGCCGGTGTCGTTTGCTGCTCGCGCCGCAGAAAACCCTGTGCTTCCAAGTCGCGAATATGCTTCTGCAAGGTCGTCTCAGACATATCCAGGCGTTCCAGCAGCTTCCGTTTTGACGCGAAGGGTGGCTTTGCCGGGTCCATCCAATAGCTCAACAACTGAACCAGAATATTGAACTGGGCCGTGTTCAACCCAAGACGCTTCTGGCCCCGAACGAGGATGTTCGGAACACCGGTAAAACCATGACTCATCACGGCGGGGCCGAAGATCCTTTCGGTCGAGGACTTCTGACGCTTTGCCGGGTTGGCTTCAGCCTTTTGTTGCGATGTCTTCTTCTGGGGCATGGCTCGCGCCTCCTTTCGGCATTCGATCTACGAGCCACGTTTCCCTAGAACAAGGCGCCCCACGAGATTGGCGGTGTGCAGTTTCTGTGCCCACCCGTATTCCGTTATCCCGGTGACTGCCATATCCCGTTATCTGGATGACGGTACTTAGCTGTTCAGGTTCTGGGGTCAGGTGGATCGAAATATACACCTACCCGTGGGGGCAATTATTTGCCATCGCGAAATGCGGTTGGATCCCAAAATTATGCTGGTTCCACCACTTGAGTAGCGGGTCTTCCTGGCAAATACCACACTGAGTGGGCCACCGAGCGCCAGCCAAACCCGCAGCCTTGCAAAAGATGATGTTGCAATGGCTGCGCCTCATCACTAGCTTCGATCAGCAAGGGTGAACCCCGTAGCTGTCGCCGGCTGAAACCTTCGTCTCCTGATACTGCACTTGACCTCGATCTCTCACTCGATGGTCGTGTCTAACCGGCGATCACGGCCTTGGAGATGAGCATGATCGACGCCACCATTCCGTTTCACCTGTCTGCAGCCGACTTGCCTAACTTGAAAAAGGCCGAGGCGCTGCATCTGCCGAGTATTGCCCCCAGCCTCCGCCCGGAACTAATTGCGCGCGCCTTTGGCTTTCACACCGCCACTGGCTTCCGGCAGACGCTCGAAGCGGCGCCTGATCGCGAGCATGACATTAAGCTCTCTTTCCAGACGGCAGCAGACTTCGCCCGCTCCCGCGACCTCGTCGTGTCGGCTCGGAACATCTACGATATCCTCGCGACGACCGTGATGGTGAAGGAAGCTTCACGCGATCCGGAAATCAACGACATGGGATATGGCAACAGATATCTCTGGCCGGAAAACCGCCATATCCGGGACGAGCTGGCTGATGTGCCTGTCCACATGCAGGGCAATGTCCGGTCAGCAATTTGGCGCAAGCGGATCAGCAAGTCTCGTGCAAAGGTAACGGACATCGCGAAACGTGACAGCCTCCTTCATGCGCTGGCCTATGCGTCCTGCCTGGAGAAGATCAAGACAACGCAAGAAAAGGGCGCCTACTTCCTGAAGCACCGAGCCGAAGAAACGCCCTTCCGGCTCTTCGGAGACGTGGTGATCGGACACAATTACGTTTCGAATACGGATATGATCATCGCCATGCTACATCTTGGGTTCCAGATGAATGGTCGAAACCGGTTGGGGGAAAGGCTGCACCCACGGTTCAATTATTCAATGAAATCGGTTGTCGCGATGAAGCCGCATTCTGTCCGACAAGCAGATGCGGCTTGAAGTATTCAAGTATGGCGGAAGATCCGTATAGACTTGTCGCCGGAATTCATTAGGGGACAATTCATGCCCTAATGAGAAAAAAGAGGTCGCTATGCCTTCTGCCCATGATAACCACGTGCCTCGAACTCCAGTCGGCCAAGTTCGGAAAGCAAAGCGACCTCAGGGGACTGGTTACCGTACGACCGCTTCCTATTCATCAGCATTTCAATTGTGTTCACACGCGATTGCAATCCGGTTGGGCTGACGGCCATCTTCAGTCGACTCAGCGCGGCTTGGTCACGGTCTTTCTCAAAGGCTGTCAGCGCATCGAGGATCTCCTCACCTCTGCTTCTAGGCCGATCAGAAAAGTCAGGCTTGCTATCTCGGCCAAGCATAGGATCTGCCGCAGCTGCGACCAGCCCCTTGTCGATGGCGCTCGTGATTCCTTCAATCAATTCGCGTCTATAATCTTGGGACCCCGAAAAGTGGGCATTGCCGACAAAGAGGTTCGGAAATTGAAAGTGCCTTGCAACAAGTCTAGGAAGCATCTCTTGAATATGAATGACACCGGACAGCAACTGATGCGTGCTCTCTGCATCGCTGTCTGAGCGCCAAGTTCCAAATCCTTCCAGTTTCTGAAGAATGCTGTCGACGACAACATCCCCAGTGTTCCAGTATTTCATAATTACCTCACCACGGCGGGATGAAGCCGCCCCTTCAGTTTTCCATTTTCGTCCTGCGGCGAACAGTAATGCGCTGCCTGAATGTAACCCGAGCAAGTGGGTGGCCTAGACAGCAATCGCCGCTTGGGCTGCAATGAGTGCTTCAACTGCAACCTGAACCTCGGCATAGAGCTCCGCTTCGAGCTCGCCTGCATCGATCTCGACAATCAGCGCATAGCGCACAGATGGCAAACCTTCGTCCAGAAGCTTTTTCGACTTCCACCATCCTGTGACGGGGTGAACAGCCAGCAAGTTGCGCCGCGCTAGATCTGAAGCCTTACACGTCAGCTGATCGATATGGAGGGAGCCTACATGGCGCCGATTGCTACCGAAGTCCCAAAGATCATCCTCGTCGTTTGCAGGACCATCGGGTTGTTCGGCCGCCTTGCTGATCCGAGCCAAGAATTGGGCTTCGTTCTCGCCAGCGCGATTGAGTTGGAAACGTAAGTTGTGGGACGCGTAGCGGTACCGAACGCCGCGCGAGGCTTCGGACGGGTTCGGAGCGATAAAGCTGCTGAGTGCCACCCGCAAGGTCACATCGCCATTGCCGAGCGCGCGCAAGGCCTCAACGGGCCAGGGAAGGGCGAACAGCTTCATTTCATTGTGGACATCACCGCCGGTCTTTTCAGAAATTCCGTAAGGCGTAATCGTGTCTTCCACGATGAGGGTCAGCGCGTTCGACGCGCTGCGGCGGGCACGGGCCATGTCCGGCACACCATATCCATAGCGCTGAAAAAGGGGCGTGTAGTGACCCTTGTTCGGCTGGGCAGGCAGATGTGCACGCATCTGCTGCGTCCACCGCGCTGAAGACACATAGAGACCACGGACTGTCTCGGGCCAAAGCGCCGGATAGTCCGACCAGAGTTCCGTTACGTCCTTCGCTGCAAGCGCTGTCGCCGCGCTGGTGTCGAAGGTAAATGTAAAGGATCGGACCGGATAATTGTGGTGCGTCGAAAGGAGTGATAACCATCCGTGCCGCATTGGCGGAGGCATGGCACTTAGCGCCCAGTTTCCACCCTCAAGAACGATGTCCGGCTTGTTCGGCCAATGGGATGACCACGATGCAGTTCGCGAAGCTGGCGACAAGTCGCCGAATGGTGCAAGCGCTTGGGCCGGCTTCTCCGTCTGGCAGTACGGTCTTCTCTGTAAAGGCTCCGACAGACACAACATTCCACGCCTGGGCCGGTGACTCGATTTCGTTGTCCTCGTGATCGCATCGCTCGAGATAGTTTCCGGCACCAAATGTGAAGTTGTCGGTATTCCCCGCCGAGACAAGTATCAGGCGCTGTTGTTTGATGTCGCCTGATACACCGGCGACAAGCTGATCGACTTCCGTTGACCAGGAGGTGGGGGCTCCGTCGTGCGGCGTATCCTCACCTGTCGTCGTCGTCATGGTAAATGTACGGCGTCGGTGGCCAACCAGCTCTACTGTATTGATCGCCTGCCTGGTTACCGCGCCGAGGAGATGATGCGGGTTCATCCCAGCATCAGGCAACAGCTTCACGGATTCCAGACGGTTCACAACAGAAACTGGATTCGCCTGGTGCAGTTTCGGCGTCAGATCTCCAAAGAGCGCCAGTCCTCCCATCTCCGTGCCATGGCCCTTCACATCCTCCAGTCCCCAGGCCGGGTTGGCGGCATGTCGGTCCTCCACGCTGAGCGCCGGCTGAATGAGAGGATGAGCGCGACTGACACCGGTATCCAAAAGCGTAACGTAGCCAGGATCGGGATTGTCAGTGTAGGTCGTTCGACCCGCGAGTTCGTGGACCCACTGCGCCTGTTCGGCCACTGGCAAGCCGTCGAAGAAATCCGCTGTGATGGTCGGAGCGGCAAGGGCGCGCACGCCGCCCAGTCGGCGGACGGCTTGAGCGAGCTGATTGCGATCGGCGTGTACGACCACAACGGTATCTTCGGGAAACTCCAGCCGATCCGCTCCCACGGTGACCCCATAGTTTGGTGCTGCCGCGACGAAGGCTTCGGTCATTTGAGGCTCCAGCCAAACCTCCCAGACGGTCACTACATCCGCTGCAGGAAATTTGCCTGGAGGGCTGCGCCAGAGGGCACGCAATCCCGCTTCCGTGATGGCAGCAACGCTTTGCACCAGGTCCGCGTTCTTCGGACGCCCCTGGACGATTTCACCATCTTTCTCGCGATCAGGCGTGTCTTCAGTCCGAAACTGCTCGACCTTCTTGCGCAGCTTTTCGATACCCTTGGCTGTCGCAAACACCGTCGCGCGCTCTTCGGCGCCGCCGAGAACTGGAGCATCTTCGATGCGCAAAAGCATCAGGCCGCTGGAGTCCAAGCTGTCCTTTTTCAGACGTTCGTCCACTCGGGAGCGGACTTCCAGATAGACGCCGGGAAGTTCGGCTGCTGGAATATCCGGCAGCGCGTCGATTGCCTGAAGCAACGCTTGGGCGTGCGCTGCGCGGTTGGGGACATCACTTGGTCTTTTGGACCCGCCCCCGCCCTTTGCTTGGAACGGGCGAGGTTGTCCGAGATTGCGAAGGTGGAAGTGCTGAAGGTCTCGTGCCATTGTCATCGGTCCCTAATTCTTGGAGCGACCGTCGGCGTTCGAGGGCATCAAGCAAATCCTGTGTCGCAATCTTGTCGGTATCATTCAGCACGGCACGTCGCGCGGCATCTTCCGCCGCCGCCACAACATCGGCCGTCGAGAGGCCTGAGGCCGCATCTGTCACCCGCTTCCATCCCATCCGAGCCAGCGAGAATCCGATCAGGCGGCGTTCGAGCGCCTGCCGAATGGCCGGTCCATCGGGCATGACATATGGCAATACGAGATCGAAGCGGCGCAGCACCGCGCGGTCAAGAATTCCCGGCAGGTTTGTTGTGGCAATGACGATCGAAGGCCCAGTATCCTCATCAAGAAACTGCAGGAACGAGTTCAGAACCCGACGGGCCTCGCCGACGTCATTCTCACCGCCCCGGGCCGCCGCCAAAGCGTCGATTTCGTCGAAGAGATAGATACCACGCGTCGTCTTGACGGCATCGAAGATCATCTTCAGCTTTTGCGCTGTTTCGCCCATGAATTTGGTGATCAGCCCGTGCAGCATGACCGAAAAGAGGGGGTACTGCAGCTCACCGGCAAGCGCTGAAGCACTCAGGGTCTTGCCGGTTCCGGGAGGACCGGAGAGGAGAACGCGCCGCCGTGGCTTCAACCCTTTTGCCTCGAGCTTTTCGCGCATTCGTATCTCGACAACGAGATGCGCGAGTTCGCTCTCGATCCTGTCCGGCAAGATGACATCGACAAGGCGCTCGGTCGGATAGGACGCGGCAAGGAACTCCGCCAGATCACCGCGGGGTGTTGCGATAGGAGTGATCGCAGGGGTTCGCTTCGCAGGCGGCTTCTGCCCCGCTTCAGCCCATTGTCGCAACTGTTCAGCCAGCCGGGTATGCCCCTTCTGCTCTTCGGCCGCAGAGAGTTGCATCGCCAGATCGTAAAAACGATCGGCGTCTCCCTCCGCGTGGCTCTTGACGAGGCCGATGATTTGCTGGGCGGATGCCACGGCTAAGCTGCTCTTTCTTCGAGGTTTTTTATCGACGTAGGTTACGATGAGATTCTATACATAAATCGTCCAATGGACCAGAAAAATCGCGATGCTGTCCGCCGAGTGTGGCGCTCGAGTCCCCTTTTCCCGCAACCAATGTTGGCAAGAAGCAGAGTGTGAAGATGAGTGGGAACTCAGCCAACACCAACCTGAGGTGGCTCCCCCTGAAAACCCGAATCCTCCAATTGCTCCCGATCGGGAAGATCGCGCAGGCTCTCCAAACCGAAGGCGACCAAAAACTGCTCCGTGGTCACGAAGGTATAGGGGGCTCCCCGCCGCGGTGATCGTGGCCCGGTCCCGATCAGGTCGCGCGCATGTAGCCGCCCGATCAGGTCACGGCTGATCTCCTTGCCGAAGATGTCCTTGAGCCCGTCGCGGGTTATCGGCTGGTGATAGGCAATGGCCGCCAGCACCGCGACGTCGAATTCGCTCAGATCGAGTAGCTGGTCCCCGACATCCGCCGCAGCGCGGATCGCGGGCGCATAGGCCGCCCGGGTCCGGAACATCCAGCCGCAGGCGACCTGGGCGATCTCGAAGGCCCGCCCCTCCAGATCGGCGGCGAGGTCCTCGACCAGCAGATCGACCGACACCCCCTGCCCCACCACGCGCGCCAGGTCGTCGCGCGGCACCGGCGAGGCCGAGGCAAAGAGCACCGCCTCGATCCGGCGCATCCATTCCCGCCAGCGCATCTCGGGCGGCAGATCGGCGAGTTCGCGGTCGAGCCCGGGTTCGGAGCGATCCTTTGCCATCGCTACACCCCGTAGAGCCGAAAGGTGTCGCGCCCGGTCAGCTCGCGTACCGCGCCGAGCTCGACCAGCCGGTCGCAGAGCCGCCGCGCGGCGCGATCCGGCAGCGGCAGCGCCGAAGGGGCAACAGCGTCCCGCGTCAGAAACATTTCGACCGCATCCCCCGCCCCCTTGGCCCGCAGCTTGGGCGCGACCGCCTTCAGATGCGCCGCCTGGCGCGCGAGGTCCGCCGCCTTCCGCACGGCCTCCACCGCCGAAGAGATGAGTGCCCGATGACAGGCGAAGCGAAGATCACCGCCGCGCTTGCGCAGGTCGGCGCGCTTCAGGCCCGCGGCCAGCAGCGGCACCAGATGATCCCAACCGAGGGCTTGGGCGAGGGCCGCATCTGCAAGGATCAGGGCCGCTACGTCTGCGCGTGGCGCCTCGCGCAGAACAACTTCCAGCACCATCGCAGCCCGGGTCACCGGCGCCCCCTGCCCCGCATCTAGCCACGTCGCGGTCTGGCCCGGCTCGAGGGTCGGCAAGGCTCGGCCCAGAGCCTTGATCGACAGCGGCCGCTCCACCGCGCGCCGCCAGGCGAGGCAGGTCTCGCCCGCCGGTCCCGGCAGATCGCCAGAGCGCAACAAATGCACCGCGTCGCGCAGATCCCCTGCTCTCTCCAGGCGCCCCGAAAACGCGACACAGGCCTCCGCTGCGCGCAGCGCCAGCCGGTCCCGCAACAAAGCTTGGGGCACCTCCGCGCGTCCTAGCACAAGATGCAGGTGGTTCAGCGCCGCGCCCGACAAAAACGCAACATCTTCAAGGGTTTCAGCGCGTGCGGAGGTGACCCAAGCAGGCATCCGGGGTAGCATATCAAGGTCGATGGAGTGATCAGGTCGGGCAAATGTCATGCCTGAAGCCTACACATGCACGGCGCTTTCTGCCAGAAAATTGCACAGGAACCGCCTCACCCTCCCGGTCCCCCTTATGTCCAATAAGTTTGCATTGGACTAAACCGCTCGCGCGGTACAGGCGCCCGTTCCCACTGCCCCGCGCAAAGCCGGCCGCGGTCTTTGCAGAAAGGTACAGCCGTCGTTTGATTGGGACCTTCTCAATCAAACGACAGGAGGTTCCCATGTCCAGTGAACATGTTTCGGCCCTGCGGCGGCGATTTCTTGAAGACATGCGCATCAAAGGCCTGAAGCCAATCACCCAGACGATGTATTTACGTTCGGTGCGGGAGTTCGCCAGGTTTCTGCGGAGGTCACCTGATTTGGCCACACCTGAAGATTTGCGGGCCTTCCAGCTCGATATGAAGGAAAAAGGCACCTGCGCGCCGACTTTCAACCACCGGCTTTCGGCGCTCAGTTTTTTCTTTTCCGTGACCTGCGACCGGTCAGAAATGAAGCGCTATCTTCGCTACCAGCGGGAGGCAAAGAAGATCCCGGTGGTGCTGAGCCCGAGGGAGATCGCGCAAATTCTCGCCGCGGCACCGGGTCCGGGACTGAAGTACAGTGCCGCACTCAGCGCCGCCTATGGATGCGGTTTGCGCGCGAATGAAGTCACCCATTTGAAAGTGTCCGATATCGACAGCGACCGAATGTTGATCAGGGTCGAGCACGGCAAAGGCCGCAAAGACCGGCAGGTGATGCTGTCACCCCACCTACTTGACCTGTTGCGCGCATATTATCGAGAAGCGCGTCCTGCGGGCTGGCTTTTCCCTGGCCGCAACCCAGCGGACCCGGTCTCAAACAGGCAGCTAAGCCGGGCGTTCCATGCCGCGTGCGACTTTGCAGGCATTAGGAAAAACGTGTCCCTCCACACTCTGCGGCACAGTTTCGCGACCCACTTGCTGGAAAACGGAACCGACATTCGGGTGATCCAGGTACTGCTTGGCCACTCCGCCTTGGAAACCACGACCGTCTACACCAAAGTGGCGGTCAAGACGATCCGGGCCGTGACGAGCCCGCTGGATCTGCTGAGCCTCGGGAAGGGCAGAAGAAGCTGACGGAGGGGCTCCGTGTCCCGGTCGTCACTCGAAGTCGCTGACATTTTCCGTACCTATGGACCAGCCTGGCGACGTGCAAATGCAGGTCATCTGAGCCTTGCTCAGCTCAAGGTCATGTCAGCAATCGAAAGCTGCCGGACCGCAGCCCTCGGCGGGCATGTCGCGGCTTGCGCAAAGTGCGGCCACCAGCACGTTTCCTACAATTCGTGCCGCAACCGGCATTGTCCGAAGTGCCAGGGACCAGCGGCCCGCAATTGGATGCAGGCCCGTGTCTGCGACCTCTTGCCAGTCGAATATTTCCACGTGGTCTTCACCCTGCCGGCACCGATCGCCCGAATTGCTCTGCAGAACAAGGCGGCTGTCTACGATCTCCTGTTCAAGGCATCGTCGCAGACACTCCTGACGATCGCTGCCGACCCCAAACATCTGGGCGCAAGGATCGGCATGACAAGCGTTCTGCACACCTGGGGATCCGCGCTGAGCCATCACCCCCATGTGCATATCGTCGTGCCGGGAGGCGGCTTGTCGCCTTGCGGCAGGCAATGGATTTCCTGCCGTCCAGGCTTCTTCCTGCCAGTGAGGGTCCTGTCCAGTTTATTCCGGAGGCTATTCCTGGAAGGCCTGAAAGCTCTCCATAATTCGGGCAAACTTGTCTTCTTCGGGGATCTTTCGGCTTTAGCCGATCCGGATAGCTTCGAGGCCCGTCTCTCCCCTCTTCGCAAGATTGCCTGGGTAGTCCACTCCAAACCGCCATTCGGCGGGCCCGAGGCGGTTCTGACCTATTTGAGCCGGTACACTCACAGGGTGGCCATCCCAAACTCGCGCCTGATCAGCGCCGACTCCGAGACGGTCGCCTTCCGATGGAAAGACTACCGGATCAAGACCTCCAATCGCCTGAAGGTCATGCATCTCGCGACCGGCGAGTTCATTCGCCGGTTTCTGACCCATGTCTTGCCATCGGGGTTCCATCGCATCCGCCATACCGGTTTCCTTGCCAATGGTGTCCGCCGCGCAAAGATCGAAATCATCAGACTTCGGCTGGCAGCGGCACTGCAAAACCAGCAGGAAACCGGCAACGACGAGCCTGATTGCTCAGATGAACAATGCGGGCGGCAGCGATGTCCTGAATGCGGCGGCACAATGGTCATAATCGAGACCTTCCCGCGCGGTCAGCCGCCGAAATCTCGCTCACCACCCGGGAGGACTGCTGCATGACGCGAAGGCAGGCACCACGACCGGCCGAACACCGCCCCGGCGGTGCATCTATTATTTTGTTTTTAAAAGAAAAATACGACTTCCAACGCACAATAGAGCCCGACAAACACTTCGACCAGAAAGATCAGCCAGCGTTTTCTGCCCCAGCCGCCTCGCAACTTGCCAGAACTCCAGCACGCTGGGCCATCAACCTGCTCAATCGTGACAAGCAATCCCCATAGAAAGAAATACTTCCCGCGCTTTCTTCCAAGGCAGGTTTGTGGCTGCTGGATGACGGGCATCCAGCAGCCACAAACCTATTTCATTATCGGACGTAAAAATGATATGCGTAGAACCATGGTCTTCCGCTCATGTTTCATCACTGGACTCGCCCGAAATCGGCCCTCTCGTCGAGCTCGTTTGTATTTCATTGGTGGACAAGGCTTTAGCTCAAACACTGGACTCCTGACGAAATGCCAAACCAGGTTGAAGCGGACCAAATTCGAGTCGGGGTTCGTGAGACTGGGTGGAGCAGTATTCGTGAGACTGGCGGTGGTTCGGACGCTTCCTGGCATTTTGGCATGCTCTCTCGTGGACCTGCGCGAACTCATGTCCGGCCGAAGGCCTTCAGCTCAACGAGAGAGGTTCTACTATGAGGGAGGATGACGATCGGATTACCCTGCCCGTGCATGTCGCCGGTTCCGGCACACTCGACCGCCTGGTCGACACCGCTCGGGACTACGCCAAAGCCTCGACGGCCGAGAACACGAACAAGGCCTATGCCGCCGACTGGAAGCACTTCGCGCGTTGGTGCAGGCTGAAGGGTGCGGAGCCCTTACCTCCGTCTTCAGAGATGATCGGCTTGTATCTGGCCGACCTGGCCGCGCCGACCAACGGGTCCCCTACCCTCTCGGTCAGCACCATCGAGCGTCGCCTCTCAGGTCTGGCATGGAACTATGCGCAACGGGGGTTCACTCTCGATCGCAAGAACCGCCACATTGCTTCGGTCCTGGCGGGGATCAAGCGCAAGCACCTGCGCCCGCCAGTGCAGAAGGAAGCGATCCTGGCAGAAGAAATCCTCGCGATGGTGGCCACCCTGCCCTACGACCTGCGCGGACTGCGGGATCGGGCAATCTTGCTGCTGGGTTATGCCGGAGGTCTGCGCCGCTCGGAAATCGTCAGCCTCGATGTCCACAAAGACGATACGCCGGATTCCGGTGGCTGGATCGAGATCTTCGAGAAAGGCGCCCTCCTGACCCTCAACGCCAAGACCGGCTGGCGCGAGGTGGAGATCGGCCGCGGCTCCAACGATCAGACCTGCCCCGTGCACGCGCTGGAACAATGGCTGCACTTTACCAAGATCGACTTCGGCCCTGTCTTTGTCAGCACCTCGCGCGATGGCACACGCGCCCTCGATACACGACTCAACGACAAGCATGTCGCGCGTCTGATAAAGCGCACGATCCTGGATGCTGGCATCCGATCCGAACTACCCGAGAAGGAACGCTTGGCCTTGTTCTCAGGTCACTCGCTGCGTGCCGGCCTCGCCAGTTCGGCCGAAGTCGACGAGCGCTACGTTCAGAAGCAGCTGGGGCATGCCTCGGCCGAGATGACCCGCCGCTACCAGCGCCGCCGCGACCGGTTCCGCGTGAACCTGACCAAGGCTGCCGGTCTCTGATCCCCTGCCCCATCACGCAGCCTGCCCACTGAGCCTGCCATAGAAACTGCGCTCGAGATGCAGCTCCCCTGCCCCGGCCTTCTCGACCATGCCGCGCAGATAGCCGCCCGGCGAGGACACTTCGCCCGCGCAATGCTTCTCGAAAACAAGCGCCAGCGCCGCTGTCGCCACCTGTTTGCCCAATCGGTCCTGCGCCACGTTCCAGGCATGCTCGGACACCCCGATCATCGGCCTGAGTTGACCTGCAACCCGGTGCAGATCGCCCCAATCTTTCAGGAACCCGCCCATATTGCGGGCCCAGGACGCGAATTCCGGACAGGCCTGCATGACAGTAGGCAGATCCAGCGCCGCGCGCTTCTTGCGCACCTCGGCCACCCATTCTTCCAGCTCCCTATCAACCTGATCTTCGGGCTGAGCATTGGGCACCACGGCCGCGACTTCCTCACTTTCAGAGGAATTACATTTTACAGGATTAAGTTGATTTGTAATTAGTATATGAGGGTCAGAATTGACCTCCCTGGGGTTCATTTCTTGAGTTTTCTCAGAACCTTGTTCCTTGGTTTCCGGCGTGTTTTCCACAGGTTGGACAACCTCAGTTGCCTTGAGATAGGCGGCCTCCACACGCTCCTGAAGCTCCCTGAACCACGTCAGCAGCCGGGCAAGCTGCTCGGAAGCTTCGTGGCGGCGCGGAAGCCGGTCCAGAAGTTCCTCGAAAAGGCCTGTGAATTGCGTCCAGGGCCCTCGCAGCGCGCTACTGACGGCGGCCTCGATCCGCGCGCGGATCATCCGGCGTGCCACCGTGATCTGGCGCTTCAGGCGCTGACAGAGCTCGCGTTCGGCCTGCAACTCGGCCTGCAGCTCTTCGAACTCTTCGACCCGAGCCGAAAGCGGCGACAGGTCGAAGCCATAAGCCTCGACGATGCGGCCCTCGGTGTCCCTGCGGCCCCACCGTTTGCCATTGGGACTATCCTGGAAGGAGACCACGCCGATCTCAGCAAGACGCCGCGCGTGGCGCTTGAGGGCCGACAGCGAAAAACCCGTCTGCTCCATCAGATAGGCGTTCGACGCCCAGACGATCGGACGCTGCCCCTCTTCCCAGTCCTGGGCCTGCGTGAAGGCTCCCAGTGTATCTAGGAGCATCATGTCGCCGGCCTTCAGGCCGATATGCGCTCCCACACGCTTGAGCGCGACAAATGCTCGTGTTTTGGGTACTGCTACCCGTTCACCGGCTTGCGCAAGCTGCTCAGCAACTCCAAGACCCGGTGTCGGCTTGCGCCAACCTGTATGTTTCATGCCTGTATCTCACCTCCGGTTAAGTGGAGGCAAAAGAAAGCCGTTCGCTCAGAAGCGTTCATCGTTGACAGTGAATCCTGCGAGACTTATCTTGAAAGCGACCAAACCATTAAGATCAGCTCTCAGGCCACACCGCTTGGGGGCTTTTCTTTTGCCTTTGCTTCGATTGTCGTTCCTTTTTTCTCCTTGCCTCGTCGTTCCAGAGAAGATGCCGCTGACATTGTCGTCAGTCGGAATCCTTCCCCGAGCCTTCGGCGCTCAAGTAGTCGGCGACTAAGTCTCCGAGCTTCTCGAGACGCTCTTGGTCAATCGGCACGCCTGCAACCTTGATGGATAAGTTCCCATCGACTGAAGTCGCCGAAAGATTTCGGTTGCCCACCTTGCGTTTGACCGTGAGCTTACTGGGCTTTGCCTTCGGTTTTGGCTTGGGTGTGTTCACCCTCTCCAAGCTCGCCAAGGCCCCTTGCAAATCGCGAAAGCTCATGTCGTAGACATTCTTGAACGCGTTCAAGATTTGATCCTGCGCAGCGAAGACAGACCTTGCTCGCGAGACTAGGCTCTCATGCACGCCAATCTTCTTTGCAAAAGCCACAGCTGTCAGCTTGTCTTCACCAGAAGCCAGCGTTTCATACATTTCACCAATCGAAACCAATCGCTCAAAAGGGCTAAGATTCTCGCGTTCCTCATTCTCGCGAAACCGCAGAAACAACATCTCAAACTTGCTGTTCTCGGCGTTTCGCGCGTCAGGCGGGGCAAGGATTGCACGAAGGGGTACACCGAGCTCTGACGCGGCAGCCAGTCGGCGGCGTCCTGTCAGCATCACGAATGGAACCCCAGCGATATTCGACGGGTTCAACGGATCCGGCTGCCAATCCGGATCCTCGGGCCACACCAGAATGGGTGTGTCCTGCCCGTTCGAGGCAATGCTGCTTACCAGAGACCTGAATGCTTCCTGAGACATCCAGTCTTGACGGCGGTCAGTCCCCATCGGATCTGAGATCTGGTCTGGCGACAGGCTTATCTCGTGGCGGCCGTTAAGGATATCCGAACAAAGCTCGGCTCTGCTTCGCTCCACGGCGGCTTGCGACTGCGCAAGCGCCCCTGATTTCCAAGCGCTGCCGGCTCCCTTGAAAGGAGTGGAAACAGCATCACCTGGTTCTGCCCGGCCTTCGGAACCGGGCGTGCGCTCCTTGGATGCGTCAGGGTTGGTAGCCTTGCTGACCAACGACCTAGGAATACTGCGTTTCATGCTTCGCCCTCGCCGTCATCTTCATAGAATTCGTCCATCCATGTATCAGCGTAGCCGCGTTCGAGTCCTGGCCAGAGCCGCGATACTATGGCGTCATTCACGGCATCGGCATTCGTGATGAACCGGTTGATCCCCTTGCGCTTTCCCGGCGTGTCCGGCTCATATTCGTATACGGACTGATAGACGTCTGACGCATTTGAGATCGCGTCGGAACGCAGATAAAACACCGGCAGAATCTCCGTGGGGCAATGTTCTAGCAGGTTTCCGATGTGGTTAAGGTCCTGCGCATTGGACCGTTGGACGATCGTCGGCAACAGCATGTTCGCACCGGTTCCGATCTCGATCCTTTCATGGGCCAGAATGTGCTGAAGCATCCCCAGCAGGCCGGTCACAAAGGTCGACAGCGTTGCGATGTCGAACCCCTTCATGGTTTGCGGGATGACCAGCGAAGTCGACGCAATCACGTTGTTCAACTGGAAAAGTGTCAACGCGGGTTGATAGTCGATGATGATGACATCGAGGGTCTCGGTCAGCGCAGCATCCAGCCGCTGCTGATCGACCTTGCCCTCGACTACCAATTCGTTGGGCAGCGTCTTTGGTGGGTGGCCCGCCTTCCACCGATTGATGGCATCGCGCAGGTAGCGATAAAAGCTCTTTCCGGCGGGGGCCTCGCGCACAAGCCGCGCAATCTGGATCTCACCCTCGGATGTTTCGCCGTGAGCTGGCAGCAGGCGCAGGCCCGGCCAGGAAGTCTTGAGAAGAAAGCTGTCGAGCGTTTGCGCATCGTGGTCGGTGTATGGCGCGTCTTCCGACTGAAAGAGTCCAGCAAAGTCCACCATGGAGGCGGTGTTTTCATCGGGCATCTGGGGAAGACCCTCTCCCCCGACGAAGTAGAGCGTTATTGTACTTTGCGGGTCGGCATCCATGACACCAACACGCATGCCGTAGTGCAAACTGAGATACTGGGCGAAATGCGCGGCGCTCAGGCTTTTGGCGGTGCCGCCTTTCTGGCTTGCAAACGAGATGACGGGCAAAGGTGCATCAGGCTTCCGCCAGGCCAGGTAATCGTACGGCCGCTTTGCCGAGGCCGCCAGAAGGGCCCGCATGTGCATCAATTCGGAAAGCGTGAAAACGCGCTCTCTTCCAACATATTCGCCCGCAGGAAAGTCGTCGCTCGAATTGGCGAACTTGGTGAGATACTGAATACTCACGTTCAGAAACCTTGCGCACTGGCGCATGGACCACGTGCGCTTGATGCGCTGACGCAAGGTGAGTTCCTTGTTCACTGCCACCATCGTGCGCTCAAGCCCACGTGACAGGTCCGTCAAAAACTGTTCTAGACTACCGCTCATTCCTAAGTCCTGACTTCGGTTGGGTCCGAGTTCGACTCGATTCTGCTTCGATGGTAGCACGGTTTTGGAAGAAAGATAAAGATACCACGCGCCTATGGGTTTCATGCGCTTATTTAGAAGCTCCGCAACCCCCAAAACTCCAATCTTGAACGCGTTCAAGATTGGAGTTTTGATGGGCCGGTCGGCAGGGAGCCGACCGGCCCTAGCCGTCACGCGGCGTCTTTGGGACCCCAGGGGATGACGGCCTGCAGGGACAGGTCGTCCTGGTTCGCGGCCTTGCCGAGGTTGGCGTTGAAGCCGTGATCGCGGATGGTCAGCGTGTAGTAGTCGGCACCGGTCTCCTTGTTCTGCTTCTTCCAGATGCCACCGCACTCGACCAGCTTGCCGCGCGGGGAGCGGCCGAGGACGCGGTGCGTGGGGGCCATCGGGTTCGAGCTCGCGACGGGTTCGACCGTGATGTCGAGGTCGAAGGTCAGGGTCGAGATGGAGCCGACGCCCTTGGCGGTCTCAAAGTCGGCGCTGGTGAATTTGATGCAGTTCGTGGTCATTGCTCTTCTCCTTGTTTGCGTTGCAATGATGGTCACCTTGCAGCTGGCCAAGGCCCGGCCACACCGAAGGCGAAGCGTAAGCTGGAGAGGGGCAGGCGCCGATCTTTTTGCCTCGCGAGGAATGGCCCGCAGGGTCAGGGGAAAAAGATCGGCGACAACCTTTGTGGACGGGGCGACAGCTGCGACCAGCATGTCATGCAACTCAGACACCCGAAGAAGTGCGGGGGCCGCGAAGGAAACTGGGTGAACTGCCGAGCGAGAGGCCGTGAGGGCCTTGGCTCCCTTCTAAACTCACCGAAAATAAGACATAGCCCAGACGTCAAAGCCGCATCCCCCGGGATCACTGCCGCGACCAATGTCCTCGCTGAAGCGCCCACGATTCAGACAAGTACTCGAGGTGATCAGAGCGTGGAACGAAAGGTCGGGTCGTCACGAGACACCGCAACAGTCCAATCTCACGAAATGACAACCCGGCTGGTACGATCGATCTGCCTATGCGAGCGCACATTTGGACAGTTACGCCAATAGCAATTGACCGGGCATACCGGCAGGCTCTGGCAGCAGTTGCCGACTTGCTCTTCCAGCCCGCAAGCTATACGTCATTGACACATACGCCGCCGAAACCTATATGGGACTAAAGATGACACGATTGCAGACAGTGGTTGAACTGCCCGAATTCCAAAGACGGGCCAAGGCAATCATGTCCGACCAGGAACGCGAGGCTGCGATCGACTTCATTGCCACCAATCCGGAGGCTGGCGTCTCGCTTGGTGGCGGGTTGCGCAAGGTCCGTATCCCAAGAGAAGGGGGCGGCAAGAGTGGCGGCTTCAGGACGGTGTATGTTTTTGGCGGGAGCCATATGCCGATCTTCCTGATCACGGTTTTCGCCAAAAACGAGAAGGCCAACCTGTCGAAGACCGAACAGGCCGCCGCGGTAGAGATGAGCAAGGTGCTCGTCGCGAAATATGGAGACGCAACATGAGTGCATTTGAATCCATCTCCAAGGGCCTGGAAGAGGCTTTGGCCTTCGCGAATGGCGACTCGACCGGCGCGAAGGTCCATGAAGTTTCCGTGGCGGAGGTCGATGTCGCCGAAGTCCGGCAACGGACTGGCCTGTCCCAGGCAGAGTTCGCCAAGAGCATTGGCGTCGCGAAAGGTACGCTGCTGAACTGGGAACACGGGCGCCGGCAACCGACAGGCCCGGCACAGGTTCTGTTGGCCCTGATCGCAAAGAAACCGTCTGTCGTGCAGGACCTCTTGCGCGGGGCGTGAACCGGGGCCTAAGCCCCGATCCTCTTGATGCGGATCCCGATCTTGCGGGCCTTGTCGACGATGTTCTCGGTGATACCTGAACCGGGGGTGGCGATCAGGCCTTGGGGCATGGTCTCGAGCATCTTGTCGTTGCGCTTGAAGGGGGCGGCCTTGCCGTGGCTCTTCCAGTCGGGCTTGAAGACCACCTGTGTGACGCCACGGGTATCTGCCCAGCGGGCCGCGATCATTTCTGCACCTTTGGGTGTGCCGCCGTGCAGGAGCAACATGTCCGGGTATTTGGCATGCGTGGCATCGAGGACGGACCAGATCAGGTCGTAGGCGTGATAGTCCCCGCCCGAAAACGCGATCCGCGTGCCTTCGGGGCAGTGCACCTCGGTCTCCTTGCGGCGCTTGGCCGAGAGATAAGCCCGGCTGTCCACCACGGCGGAGGTGAGGCCGCGATGCGAGACCTTGGATCCGGTGCGAGGCAGCCAGGGCGAGCCCGTGGCGGCCGAGAAGTGGTCCACGGCCAGATCGCGCATCTGCTCGAAAGCGTCGCGATGGTCCCAGAGCTTGAGCCCGATTAGCTGGAGGCGCTCAAGCTCGACCGAGGCGACTTCAGAGCCGTCCTGGATGGCGAGGCTTTCCCGGACCTCGAATTCGTTGTCGTCGAGAAGCTTCTGGATATGGGTAAGCCGACGATGGAAGACCGAGGTGAGGGACCAGAGCATCTCTTCGAGATTGTCTTCCAACTGGCTGCCGGTGAGGAGGCCGATAGTGGTGTCAAAGAGGGTCGCCATGGCGAGCTCGACCTCGTCGGGCTGGGGCAGGGGGCGATGGTCGGTATCGCCGGGCCCGGGCGTTGCGCCATGAAGTGCGAGGTGGTCGAGGATGGCGGAGGTCACTCCGGTCTCCTCTTGGATGGCTGTCTGATGGGGCATTGTCTGGTTCCTCTGTTTGATCTGACCCGATTTGGATGGGGCGATAACAGGACCGGCGGCGACCGGGCCGCATCCGTCAGGATCGGAGCAAAGCGGAGAATGCGCCGCGGGCCGGAAAATTGGTCCCGCGAGGAATGAGCCGAAGGCTCAGGGGAATTTTCTGGTTCGGGGGGCATTGCTGCCCGGGCGAGGAGCACTCTGCTCCGACCCGCTGGTCCATCGCACCCCTTATCCAAACGGGATCAGATCGAACCCGCGGACCCTTTGCCCCGTCGGACATCCCCGGGGGGGTTGGCACTCACACGTCCTCGATCTCCAGACCTTGTGCTTTCATGGCCTCTAACAGGGACCGGCGGAGCGCATCTCTGCCAAAAGCTTTCAGATCGTCGTTGAAATCCCCCATGGCCGGCACGAGATCACCACAGGCAATTCCTTGCGATTCCAGTTGGTTACGCAATTTCATGGATGCGTTACGTCCAGGCTCGTCATTGTCCCGCGCGATCCAGACACGCTTGATCCCTGGCGGCGGGATGAAGAGGCCGAGATGGGTGGCAGTGAGACAAGAGGCGAGGTCGTACTCCGGGAGAGCCGTGCCGACCGAGAGGGTGTTCTCGAGCCCTTCGCCGACGATGACATCGCTGCGATGTGTGCCGGACCAGAAGCGAATGGCATGGCCGTGCAGCTGTCCGAGGATCCGCTTCGGGCTCTCGATCTCGGCCAAACCGCCGGTGGACGGGTCGAGATAGACCCTTGCGCATCCGGTGATCTGGCCCCGATTGTCCGTGATCTTTGCGAGCAGGGCAGGGGCTCTTTGCGGCAGACCGGACACGTCCTCGCCCTGCCGCAGGAAGACCCGCGGGTGATAGCGCAGCGCCGGACCCAGCCGTGTGATGCCGCGCCTTTGCAGATTGATGGCGGCCAAGGTGCCAAGCACCGGCTTGCCTGATGCAAATAGCTTTCGCGCCTGCGCAATGCGTTCATTGGAATCCGCATCCGAACGTACCAGGTTCCTAAATTCACGAAGTAAGGCAGGGCAGGAGGCTTCGCCAAGGAAAGACCGGGCCTCCCTTAGTGTCTCCTTGAGCGTGACAGACCC
The DNA here is from genome assembly GCF_056158685.1 of Leisingera sp. ABM4_103. Lineage (NCBI taxonomy): Bacteria > Pseudomonadati > Pseudomonadota > Alphaproteobacteria > Rhodobacterales > Roseobacteraceae > Leisingera > Leisingera sp. ABM4_103. Next base: position 50,197 of record NZ_JBSWTU010000010.1, read on the forward strand.
AAGCCGTGCGTGGAGCAGGTCAATCAGGTCGCCATATTCACCCGTCGCGAAGTCTTGCCAGGACCCGGCCTTGCGCCCACCCTGCGCCTGCAGCCGGATGGCTAGGCTCTGACCCTTGGCCCCCGAGGTATCGCCGACCTGCCAATAGTTGCCCTGCTTGCGCCCCTCGGGAAAATACTGGCGGCAGAAACTCTCGGCGCAGTCTGCAAGATTGGCCGAGAGGTCCGCGATACTGCGCCGCGCGCTCATGCGGCAGCCTCCGCTGCGCTGGCGCCAACTGGATGCTCGGCAAGGACCCGTGCCAGAACCTCGGCGCCATCCACCGGGATGAACACACGCGTCTTCCACTGGATCACCTCGGTGAAACAGCCCATCGATTTCAAACCGGGCAAGACCGCGCCCGAGGCGCCAATGAGTTCAAGCCTCGGCTGACCCATAACAAGCGACCGGCGCAGCTGGTAACCCCCAAGCAGGTTGAGGGTCGTCCTGGCTTCCATCACCGCGGCGAAGACCTCCTGTGGCGTCATCTCGATCTGACAATCGAGACCCAAGCGCGCATAGACATTGAGAAGCTGTTCCTGGCTGACCAGACGCCCGATGGCGCGTTCCCCGCCTTCAGTCTGCAGACGATAGATGCGCATGTTGTCGGCGGGCAGCCGGTCCCAGATCGGCAGGAGCAACCCGCAGATCAGCGTGATCTTTGAGGTGGTGAACTCCGGTACCGCCTCGACCTCGGCCTGCCAAAGCTGTTCGAACATCGCATCATCGATCTCTTCCCAGTGTGATTTCGAAAACTCGGCGAGGGCAAGGATCTCGGTGGCCATGGGTCGCAGCAGTTTGACCCGCAGGTTCGGCACGCCGTCTTCGTCCATGAAAGCCGGCGCATTCACCATCAGCGCCGCGCGTTTGGAGGTCTTGTTCCAGCAGAGCCTCGCGCCCTTCGTATCTGCACAGATCGCTCTAACCCGGGGCAGGGTGAGCGGATCGTTGCGATCAGTCCGCTCCACGGTGAGCGCGGTGGCCGTCGCCCCCGTCGCCTTATGCTCGAAAATCACCTTACGATCGACAATCTCGAACTTCTCGGCGCGCAGGGTCTCTAGCCCGACGTCCAGCGTGCCCGCCTGGCGCGCATCCTCGATGATGGCCGAAAGAAACCCGCCGAAGGCCTCGAAGATCGCGTCCTGGATGTCGATGCGGAGCGCGAGACAGCGGTTCAGGAATTGCTGGATCGGCGGCAGGTTTTCCTTCACGGTGCCATCCGCTTCATCGAGCGTCAGCCCGGTCATCTCCTGGAATTTGGCGTAAGAGCAGGCCTCGATCTTACCTGCGCGCAGCTTGTAGAAGAATTGCCGTAGCGCCGCGCGTGCGTAGGAGCTCTCGAGGTTGTCCTCGGCGCGAAACATGTTCTGCCCGCCAGTCTCGCGCTGTCCCTTGGTAATCGCCCCGAGCGTGTCGAGGCGCCGCGCGATGGTGGAGAGAAACCGCTTCTCACCCTTCACATTGGTCGCAACGGGTCGAAAGAGCGGTGGCTGCGACTGGTTCGTTCGATTGGTGCGCCCCAGCCCCTGGATCGCATTGTCGGCCTTCCATCCGGGCTCCAGCAAGTAGTGCACACGGAGGCGCTGGTTCTTTGCCCCGAGATCGGCATGGTAGCTGCGCCCGGTGCCGCCTGCATCCGAGAAAATAAGGATGCGCTTGGCATCATCCATGAAGGCCTGGGTTTCTCCGAGGTTCGACGAGGCGGGGCGGTTCTCAACCTTGAGCCGCCCCTCAGGCGTTTTCACGATGCGCCGCTTGCGCCCTGTGACCTCGGCCACGGCGTCCGCACCGAAATGCCAGAGGATCTGGTCGAGCGCGCCCTGCACTGGGGCAAGAGCCCCCAGATGCTCGACGAGCGCGTCGCGTCGTCGCTCCGCCTTGCGGCAAATAATGGGATTGCCGTCGCCATCGAGGGCAGGACGAGACCGCAGATCCCCGTTCTCGTCGGTGTAGGGCTCAAAAAGCTGCGTCGGGAAGCTGTGCATCAGGTAGTCCATGATGTTCTCCCTCGGCGTGAAATCGACCTGCAGGTCGTCCCACTCAGAAGGCGGGATGTCTTCGAGGCGGCGCTCCATCACTGCCTCGCTGGTCGAGACCACCTGGATCACGGCCGCATGACCCGCCGCCAGATCCGCCTCGATGGCGCGGATCAACGAGGGGCATTTCATGGCGGTGATGAGATGATTGAAGAAGCGCTGCTTGTTGCTCTCGAAGGCAGACCGCGCGGCGGATTTCGCCTGGGCATTCAAGGTGCCCGTCTCGGAGGAAATACCCGAGGCCCGAAGCGCGGCCTCCAAGTTGGTATGGATGATCTGATAGGCGTCGGCGTAGCTGTCATAGATGGCTACCTGGGCGGGCGTCAGCTCGTGCACCAGCATCTCGTATTCAACCCCGGCGTAGGAGAGGGACCGCGCCAGATAGAGCCCGAGCGCCTTCAGGTCGCGCGAGATCATCTCCATGGCGGCAATGCCCCCAGCCTCCATCGCGGCGACAAATTCGGCCCGCGTCACGAAGGGGAAATCCCCGGTGCCCCAGAGTCCGAGGCGGGACGCGTAGGCAAGATTGCCGACGACCGTCGCCCCCGTGGCCGAAACGTAGAGCACGCGGGCATCGGGCACAGCATTCTGTAACGCGAGTCCGGCAAGACCTTGTTGGGAGGCCTTCTTGTCGCCGCGGTCGGACTTTTCGCCGGCGGCGTTCGCCATGGCGTGGCTCTCGTCGAAAGCGATAACCCCGTCGAACCCTTCGCCGAGCCAAGACGTTACCTGGTCGAGGCGGGAGGCTTTGCCCTCGCGTTCAGCAGAACGCAGGATGGCATAGGTGACGAAGAGGATACCCTCAGGCAAACGAATGTCGCTGCCCTGGCGGAATTTCGAGAGCGGCACGATATCGCTTTCACGCCCGCCGAGCGCCATCCAGTCGCGCCGGGCATCCTCGATGAGCTTGTCACTTTTCGACACCCAGACCGCCCGGCGTCGGCCCTGCAGCCAGTTGTCGAGGATGATGCCTGCAACCTGCCGCCCCTTGCCGCAGCCTGTGCCATCGCCCAGGAACCAGCCCTTGCGCAGGCGAAACGCGCCTCCGTCGCCCTCGGCCGCTGCCATCAGCTGGCCTTCGATCTCACCGCGCTTGAACCAACCCTTGAGACGCGTCTCATGCGCATTGCCCGCATAGATGACACTTTCGAGCTGCGGCGCAGAGAGGAGACCGTCCTGGACGAGGGTCTTAGTCAGCACCGGGCGGTAGGTCGGCACGGGTGGTGGCACCGAGGCCATGGCGGCGGATTGGACAAGTGCTGTCGGATGTTCCGCCGCGCCGTCGATCCGGATTGCCTGAAGGTCATAGGCCTCGTAGACCGTGTCCTGCAGCGTGCCCTCGGGTTCGCTCCAGGCTTTTGGCAGGTAGTCGAGCGGTGCCGTCTCGATGTCGTCAAACGGATGCCTCGCGCGTTCTTCGGCGAGGGCGCGGGTTTCCTTGCGGGCGGCGTTGCGCAGGGCGTGCAGGTTGGTCCGCGCCGCGGGTTTCGGCACCGCCAAAGCCGCGCTGTTGGGGCAGGGCGGGGCGCTGCGCCGCGCCGGGCAATGGGCGAGCACTGCGGAGAGAAGATCGGCCGTTGTCGTGCAGATCGGATGGTAGGTGGTCGCGTTGTAGACAGGTGCGGTGTCGCCTTCATCGGCCACACGCTTGTCGATCACCGTAAGCCGCGTGTCGATCGTGGTGCCATGCCGCGCAAAGACCTTGCCGTCGATCGCGGCGGAAAACACCACATCGGCGCTCGAGGCGATCCGATTAAACGTCGACTGGAAGGATTTAGTGGTGGGGCGGAAGCTTTCGCCAGTGATAACGACAAGACGTCCACCCGGCGAAAGGCGCGCCAAGGCGGACAACACGTGCTGACTGGTGGCCTGACGGAACCGGCCCTCCACATGGTTCGCAGCGGAAAAGGGCGGGTTCATAACAATGACCGAGGGCGTGATGGAACGGTTGAGGCGATCATCGATCGAAGCGGCGTCGTGACCTGATACGACGGCTCCGGGGAACAGGTTTTCCAGCAGGGCGCGTCGCGTTTCGGCGAGTTCATTCAGCGCCACGCGCGCACCCGCAATTCGAGCGAAGATGGCCAGCATGCCGGTGCCGGCCGAAGGTTCGAGCACCAGATCGTCGGCCCGAAACCCCGCCGCCTGCGCAACAATGGCCGCAAGCGGCAGAGGAGTCGAGAATTGTTGCAGACGGACGCTGTCTTCGGAGCGCCGCGTGTGGGAGGGGGCCAGACCGGCCAGCCGTTCGATCATGGTAAGGAAAGCTTGCGGCGAGGGTGCCTGACGCTGCATGAGCGCGCCGTAGCGCGAGAGCATCCGGATTTGCGCGACTTCCACCGCTTCATAAGCGTCTTTCCAGACCCAGGCGCCGCTGGTGTCACTCGCGCCAAAGGCATCTTCCATTGCGGCGCGGAGGGCGGCTGCATCGATAGGTCGACCCGCCTCGAACAGGGGGACGAGGGTCGTTGCAGCCTGCATCAAGTGTCCGGCAAAGCCGACAGTCGTGGGCAGGGCAGGGGCCTCGGCAAGGGTTGCAGGCGGGGCGGAATGGGGGTGAGCGTTCATCGGCAATCTCCGGGGTTGAGGATTGGCCCCAAGCCCCGCGCGCACTCTCTCACCCGGGAGGGGTCACCCCTCCCGCCCTGCCTCTCGCTCTTTCATGGGAGTGCTGGACTCCGCCCCGCGGCGGAAACTTATCCCCAGAATCTGGGGATGGGTCTGTGGGCGCTGTCGCGGAAGTCCTTGTCAGCTTGAAGCTTTATCGGTGCGCCCAAGTTTTGGGCAAGGTGCGACCTCGGCATCCAACTAGTGGGCACCTCATTGACCGAACGGCGACCGACAAACCGTGGACAACCTTCAGAAAGAGCTCTGAAAAAGAAAAAGGCGGCATCCGGGAGGAGGTGGATGCCGCCGTTTAGCTTTGATCGGTTCAGGGAGGAGGAGAGAACCGATCACGCCTTTAACATAGTGGCCATGCTGCGACCGCACAATAGCTGCGCCATGACAATTCTGCATTGCAGCAATGCAGATCCACCTGGGCTCTGCGTAAAAGTGAGGTCATTTCCAACTCGTCCCAGCCTCTAAGGGAGAGCCTGCGCTTGAGCGGCAGCGGACTCGCGTGTTTGACCCGGCGAAGATGTGGGCACCGCCTCCCGCGCTTCGGGCAAACAGCCGGTCTCATAGTCACCGACGAACCCCCAGCAGGCGTCGATTTCCTCACCGTCCTGCTCAATGACATAGCCATAGACCCGGCCGCCAAGATAGGCGTCATAGCTGACAACTTCACCGCGCAGGATGTCTTCAGCCTTTTCACGCAGCGACTTGGTGACACGCTTCGCGCCAAACTCCTTCCGAACCTCCTCAAGCGCCACATAGATATAGCCAACCTGGCCGGAATCCCACGGGCAGTGGAATCCGATGGTGTTCATGGCGAGCCCGGAATGGTCATAAAGAAACACTGGCAGCAGCACGGACTTGCGCTCGGCGCGGTCGCGCAACTCGTCTAACGAAAGATCGCTCTGCTCCGAAACACCGGCGAGGTCGCGCAGGAACGCCTCAGGGCTGTCGAACTGGTGGCTGTCGCCAAGCCGGTATCTCCGATGCCAACAGATCAGCGTGGCGAGGTTGCACCACTCACGCGGGCTTTCCATGTCGGTGTCATGGTAGATCTTGATGGTGTGGCCTTGGTAGGCTTCCTCAAAGACGGGGTCTTGCATGTCGGTTTCCTTTCTTGAAACGCAATCGACCCGCCGAGCCTTTTGTGGCCGAGCGGGTCGATCTGTACGTGGTCAGATGGTTGGCGAGTTTGCCGACCGGCGGATCAGGCGGCGGCGCGGTTCTGACGATCTTGGACGTGCTCGACCGAAACCTTCAGGAGCCAATCCTCAAATCCGAGAATGGTCTGGTGACTGGCGACTGTTTCGATCCAAGCCGCGCGCGGATCGCTGCCGATCTGCGTCGGGTCGTTGTCGATCCGGCCATTGGCCATCCAAGGCTCCGGCTGAATGCGTCCGAGCCAGTCCGCCAGCGACGGGATGCGGCCCTGGCAGTCTTCGCGCACATGCTGCTCGCCAATCCAGCGGATCGGGACGACCCGGCCCGCGCTGTTGGTCAGGCTGCGCCCAAACAAACGCTCAGCCTCGAAGATCCCCAGCGTGTGGTGCCGATGTGCTCGGTGGGTGAAAAGCGCGAGGTGCTCCTTGGACGCATCGAACCAATCGTGCACGGCCTGGTAGTCATCTGGAACACCGCCGAACTTTCGGGCCGAGCTTTCGGCGTGGTGGAGGGGATGTGCCATGTCAGAGCCCCTCGTGTTCGGTGGTGTTGGTCTCGATATAGCGGTTCGAGTGGCTGACATCGACCTTGTCCGCCTCGAGCGCCCAGGTCAGTTCGCCATAGCCACCTTCGTTGTTCTCGAAGCCGGGGCTTAGCGCATAGGCGAAATCCCAGCCGAAGTCTTCGACCCGGCGGCGCAACGCCTCTGTCAAGGTGATCGTGTCTGGGGTCACGACGACATCCTCGACATTGCCGGAATCGCCGTAGCCTTCGTATTGCACCTTGAGGCCAGTCACGCCGAGGGCGCGCAGCTCGGTGAGGAGTGCCGCGCGGGTCTCGACCCGCTGTTCGGCAGCATGTCTTTGGGATTCGAGCATCTGAGCGGAGAAATCAGTCGCTTGTGTCATGTTTTTGGTCCTTTGGAATTGAGGGAAGGGGAGGGCGACCGTTGCGCAAGGCCGCAGCGTCGCCGCGTTTCTCAGCCGTTAGGTCAACCAGGTTGAAATAGAGGTTCTCGGTCGCGCGCTTGAACCCCGGCGGTTTGCGCGGAGCGAGGCAACGCACCGAGGCGCTGCAGCTCTCGCCATGCTCCATTGCGAACTGCGTCACCTTGTCGATCAGGTCATCCATGCCTGCGGCCTGGATGCGCTTTTCGGGGTAGCTTGCCATCATCTGGAACTGGGTAACGACGAAGGCGCCATCGCGATGCGCGGGATAAAGGGTGATCTGGTAATCGAGTGTCTTGGCCATCTCTGGTCTCCTGCAGCAGGCCGGACGCGATCATCGCGTCCCTTGGAACCCGCCAGCCCGAAAGGACCGCCCTTTGTGCAAGGGCGGTCCGGGGCGGCGATTGGAGGTGGAGGGCGTCAGTATTCCGACGGGAGAAGCAGGGTCAGCACGCGACGCGTCTGTTTCGGGTCGGAAGCCTCAGGCGAGCCGTACTGATAATCGACGTCGTACAAGTCGATCTTGAACCAGACCGTCGTGCCATCGAGGTCGATGATGCCCATCTCGTGCCATCCTTGCGGGTCGCTGTCGGCATTGAACCCGTCGAAGGCGGCAACGCGGCGGGTGAGCTCCAATTGGGCGTCGGGCCCAAGCGCCGCGACGCCTCGTGTCATCATGAACTGGCCCTGCGGGGCATCGGCGACCGGGGTAGTGCCGAGGATGGAGCGGCGAAACGCGTCATTCTGGGCGGCGATGAGAGCGGCTGCCCGAACGGGATCAAGGTCGAGTGTGGTGGTCATGGGATGTCTCCGGGACGGGCCCGCCGATCCGATATCGGCTGCAGGCAACCCGTCAGCCGGAAAGGGCCGCCCTCGATGTGAGGACGGCCCAAGGCTCATGTCAGGTTCAGATCGGTGCTCAACTTGTCAGGCCGCGTCCCCGCTGAGGAAGGCGGGCAAAGACGATGGTTCATCACTCTCCGCCTCGGCAAGAGCGACTGCGACGGGCACGTCGCCTTCCTCGGCCTCGGGCGCTACGCCAATCATTTTGGCGTCGGCCTCCGTCGCACCGGCAAACAGCATCCCGTCGGGCAGCCAGCGCGTCGTCTTTGCAGCCGTCGCCACGTCGAAACCTTCCGTCTCGCCTGCCGTTTCCGCAAATGCCCGCTCCATCGCAGCCGCGATATCGCCTTTGCGCTCGCGATTGCGATCCTCGGCGTAGTCATCGCCGATCAGTTTGCGCGCCGTGGACACAGCATGCCCCTTGTTGACCCGACCCCAGTAATTCTGAGCGGTCGGGCGCCAGCAAGCCGCCACATCGACGTCAAGCCGCGCGCCAATCTCCTCGATGATCGGGGAGGGGCGATTGTCGGAGGAGAGCTGCGGCTTGACCGCCAAGCCCGTCGCCCAAGCGAAGAGCGCCTGCTTTTCGGCAAGGGGCAGCGTCGACATGGCTCGGAAGTCCTCGGGTTTCGCCAGCTTCATCCAGTCGGTGGCGAGGTCCTGTTCCAGCGCCTCAAGCATCTTCTGGGCGACAGTGTCCGCATGCAGCACCTCGCGGTTTTGCGCTTGGAAGGGCCGGATCGAGATATCAAGCGCCTCGTTATTGTAGGACCGCGCCAAAATCTGCTCGCAGAGCGCGTAAAGCATCGCATCAAACGCCACCTCGAAATCCGCCGCCAGATGCGCCCTGAGGATATGCTGACGCGTCGCGCGCAGATCATCCGCTAGGCTCGCCGAAATCCCATCCGCCTTGCGCAAAGTCGTGGCCGAGTCGGAGCTCGGCGCGGGTGTCGAAGAGGTCGGCGGCGTCACTTGTGGGCGGGCAGGGGAGGGGGCGCCATCCGCATCTGCGGTAGTCTCGTCTGTCTCGAGCGTGGTTGGAATGTCCTCTGGCCGCACTAGGCCTTTCTCGACGCGCAGCGCCCCATCGTGACCGATGGTCAGAACGACACCGGCGATGGCGCGGTCCTCGTAGGCATAGGGCTGCCGCTCGCGCTGCAGAGCCTCGATTTCGCGCAGGCGCGGCTCGATGGCGTAGTATTCTTCCGTTTCAGCGTCCGTCCAATCCTCACCGTCATTCTGCGCCGCCAGTTCTTCCTCGCGCGCGATGAGACGCTCTTCCTCGGCAAGCAGGTCCGGGTCGGGGTCGATGTCCTGCGGATAGACCCGCCCGAAACTGCGAAACGCGCCGTAATCCACCGAAAGATGCACCTCGACCCATTTCCACGTCCCCTCAAAAGTCTTGGCCGCAGCTTGCAGTTTCTCGATGGCGAGACGCTCCAGGAGATCGGGGTTTTCCATGTGGGCGCTTGCACGATCGTCGAAGAGATCGCGTAGCAGAACCCCACCTGCCGCCTCATAGGCCTCGATGCCGACAAAGCGCCCGAGGGCCGAGTTCGCCGAATGCGCGGTCTCGGTGAGCTGGCGTTTGATGCTCTGCGGGTGGATGTGATAGCCGCCCTTCACCGCGTTCCAGACCGCCAGTTGGCGATCATGGTCGTCGGTCAGCGTGAAGGCCATGACGCATTCGAGGGTCAGGTCGCCAGCGCGAAACTGCTCGATGATCTCGGGCGCGACACGGGCGAGTTTGAGGCGGCGGCGCACCAGGTCGACGGAGACGCCGAATTTCAGCGCGATCTCGTCCTCGCTTCGCCCCTCGCCGATCATCTTGTCGAAAGCTTCGAACTGGTCGGCCGGGTGCATCGCCGCACGCAGGAGGTTTTCTGTGGCGGAGGTGAGGATCGCGTTGCGCTCGTCCTCGACGAGGCAGGGCACCGGGTGATCTGCGGGAATAACCCCGTCTTCGGCGAGCTGTTTCAGAGCCTTGAGGCGGCGACCGCCGGCATCGACGGCAAAACGTGTCTCGGACAGCGCATGAACCACCAGGTTCTGCTTGATGCCGGTCTCACGGATGCTCGCCATAAGCTCGGCGTCGTCGCTCGTGCTGGCGGCAACTTTGCGGACGTTGAGCGGGCTCGGCTCCAGCTGGTCGAGCGGGATCATCCGGATGTCGGCAGCGCCGTCAGGCGTTGCCGATCCGGTTGCTTCGGTCTTCTTCGCGGTGGCGGGTTTCGGTCGGGTTGCGGTCTTGGCCATGGTCAGGATCCTTGTCGCGCCGGACCCGGATGAGCCTCTCTCTATCCTTTCAAGCCCGGCACCCGGGCTTCCCTTTCTCTGGCTTTTTCGAGGTGGCGCTTACATGATATCCTTTTGCACAGGCTTTTCCGTCTCCAAGGTCTACGGGCCTAACCCACTGTTTGAATTGTTGAACCCACTTCCGAGAGCAGAGTCCTCCGAATTGAGCTTTCAATTTTGACTTTTCCAAATGTTGAAGCATCTCGGAAAACTGACTTAGTTTCGCATTCGAAGCAGGTCGTGTCATACTGACGGCCGACAACTCTTAGACCAACTGAACTTTCCCCCACGTGAACCACATAGACCTCGCATGCTAGGTGCGTGCCTGCTTTCACCGGCACATGGAATTCTAGGTCCATAGAAACAAAAGGCATGGCCGTGTTTTTCTCTGTGAGTAGAAAAAGCCAACCCCGGCCTGAAAGCAAGTCGTCCCAGAAGGACTCGATCGCTTCCAGCACGAAATTCGTGATCCGGCCAGTAAAGGCGATTCCCAGTTGGTCGCAGTCACCAAAGAAAATCCTGCGTTCAAAGATATATCGTGGTTTAATCCCAGTTTCTGATGCATTCATGGCAAAGTTCCAGGCCCGACATGTGTTTGCTCCCAGCGTGTGACAGCGATAGGAAAGAATAGTTTTCTTGTCATTATTCTAAGCGCCGGAATTTTGCGGGGGTCACGCCAGTCATTTTTCGAAAAGTTCGACTGAAGTGACTTTGATCTGCAAAACCGCAGTCGAGTGCGACTACTTTCAGGGGAGCGTTACCATTTTTCAGCATATCCTTGGCCTTCGATATACGTTTGCGCAGAACGTATGCGTAGGGTGCCAACCCGAACTCCGCCTTGAACTGACGCGAAAAGTGAAACTGGCTGAAACCGATAGATGCGGACATGTCTTCCAGGCTGAGGTTTTCACCTAAGCAGCTTTCAACAAGATCGATGATTCTCTGCCGTTGAGCAGAGCTGAAGTTAGAGTTTGCGTTGCTGGTTATCGAGACCTTGGCGTATCGACGCAGAAGGTGAACGGCGATCTGGCTGCGCAGGGCGTCGATGATTAAACGCTGGCCGATCCCACCGTTCTTTAGCTCATTCTCTAGCAATTGGATGCAGTTCAGGATACAGGGGTCCTTCGCAGACAGACAATCATTGATCTCAATGGACTTCGGGTCACGATCAAAGACCGAAAGGGCCGTGTTTTCGAGGTCGCTGTGACTGAGATAGACGTGTCTGACCGTGATAGACTCGGACCAACTCCAGGTGGATTCCTCTGCACGCGTGAGCAAGGAAATCCTGCCTTTCCCTACGCGCGCGCTTTGCCATGGGCCGCCACTCTTGCGGCGCATAGTAGTTGGCGCGCCGTCATAAGCGACAATCATGTAGTCACGCATTGGGGGAATTGCCGCGTCTTGTTGCTCATAACGGTAGCCCTTCAGCGTAATGCCGTTCCAGTTGCACCTGGAACTGTCCAATGTTGTCTTACCGGGAATCCATTCGGGTATCCGGTCCGGTGATATGAGCAGTCTTTCCATCTTGGCCTCCCTGAATTTTTTCGTGATCGTCCACTTGAACTGAGATTTCGGCTTAAGTCGTCTCGCGCATCCGCTGCTCTTCTCGAACGACATCCGCTTGAGTCAATCTGTCGATTTCAGCTTCTGTCAGTCCAGCCTCGCGAAGCAACTGCCTACTATGCTGCCCGAAGCGAGGCGGTGCTACGCGAACTGCTCCGGGGGTACGCGACAAGCGTGCTGGTACGCCGGTGCCGCGGTAGGTGCCAACCGATACCACCATGCCGCGATGTCGGGTATGCGGATGCTCCAACGCTTCATTAACATTCCGAACGACTCCAGCGGGAATTCCAGCTTTCAAAAGCACCGGCTCAAGTTCGAAGGCGTCATGTTGCGCCAGGCACTCTGACAAGACCTTCGTCATCTCTGACCGATGTGCAAGACGCGCGGCATTGTCGGTAAATCGTGGATCGCAGGGCACCTCCGGTAGGCCGAGCACGTCACAGAGTTTTGCGAACTGACCATTGTTACCGATAGCCAGATAGAGTTTGCCGTTACTTGTTTCGAACATGTCGTATGGTACGATATTTGGGTGCCCATTGCCGGTCGCCACTGGTATCTGTCCGGACATGAGGGAATTGGCCGCTTGCGGATGCATTATGCTGATCGCGCAATCATATAGTGGCACTTCGATGGCTTGGCCCAATCCGGACCGGCCCCGTTCCAAAAGTGCGGCGAGAACAGCGTTGCAGGCGATCAGACCGGTGCCAATGTCCACTATGGGCGTACCCATGCGTGTCGGGCCGTCGGAGGGATTGCCGTTGATGCTCATGAGGCCTGTCATAGCTTGTACCACAGCGTCATAGCCGGGAAAGCCGCCAAGTGGGCCATCGGAACCAAATCCAGTCACGTGGCAGAGTACCAGTCTAGGAAAACGTTTCCTGAGCACATCATCATAGCCAAGCCCCCATTTTTCAAGAGTACCAGACTTAAAATTGTGAACTAAAACATCCGCATCCTGAAGAAACCGCAAAATCAGGTCGCGCCCTTCCGGTTGCTGCAGATCGATAGCGATGGACCGCTTGTTGCGGTTGGCGCCAGAGAAATAGGCGCTGAGTTCATCATTGAAAGGCGGGCCCCAACTGCGGGTCTCGTCGCCCTGAGGCGGCTCCACCTTGATGACCTCGGCACCATGATCCGCAAGCATTTGGGTGCAATAAGGCCCGCCCAGCACGCGGCTGAGATCGACCACCTTGATCCCGTCCAATGAGCCAGCCATCAAAGCACCTCCTGATAGAGGCGCGCCACATCTTCGGCTGTCATATCGCGCGGGTTGGTCTCCAGCAATCGCGTGATACCGGTCACGACCTCATTAGCCATTCCGGGAATGGCTGCCTCGGTCACTCCGACACAAGAAAGTCGAGACTCAAGTCCGCTTTCGACTAGCAATCGTTCCATCTCGTCGATCAGGCCATGGGCTGCAGCCGCATCAGAGTTGAAAGGCCTCGAGGGCAGTAGTAACCGCGATAGGCGGGCATATTCAGCTTCTGCAACGGGCATGTTGAACCGCATCACTGGTCCTGCGACCAGAGCGTTTGCGTGCCCGTGAGGAACCTTGAAACCTGTTCCCAGTGGGTAGGACAAGGCATGAATCGCCCCCACGCTGGCATTAATGAAGGCCATCCCAGCCAGTGTCGCCCCCAACAGCATGGCCTCTCGCGCTGCCAGATCCGAGGGCGTTTCCAAGACGATTGGTAAGTTCTGACCGAGAAGCACCAGCGCTTTGTCCGCCATTCCATCGGAAATGGGATTCTTTCTGGTGCGACTGGTTACTGCCTCAATGGCGTGAACCATTGCGTCTAACGCCGTGGCCGCTGTGATGTGACGAGGCATTCCCAATGTTAGCTTTGCATCTAGCAAGGCAACGTCAGGCAGAAGCTGCGGTGCATATACCGCTTTTTTTTCGTGGCTTTCCGAAGTCAGCACGGACACCCATGTTACCTCTGATCCGGTCCCTGCCGTGGTTGGCACCTGGATCAGTGGCAAGCGTTTATCGGTGACCTGATTAATCCCGATCATGTCCGTAATCGGTTGATCGTTGGCTACCGCCGCTGCGATGACCTTGGCAGTGTCCAGTGAACTGCCGCCGCCAAGTCCGATGATTCCGTCAGCACCAAAGGCCCGCGCGACCTCTACCGCGGCCTCGACGACAGCGATCGGGGGGTCCGCTTCGACTTTATGAAAAATCTCAACCTCGATGCCAGCAGCCCTAAGTGAGGCGGCTGCCTCGTCCGCAAAACCACAGGCCAATATGCCCGGGTCCGTCACGACCAGCGCACGGGTGCAAGACAAATCTTGCATCAGGCTGCCGATCCGGCCAAGCCCACCGCTCTCGCAGACGATCCTCGGGGTGGAAAGGAAATTGAAGTCCATAGTTTGTCTTCGCTCCTGTTAAGCTGCTGCAGTGCGGATCATATTCCGCGCGATCAGTATTTGCTGAATCTGGGTTGTCCCCTCGTAGATGCGGAAGAGACGCACATCGCGATAGAAGCGCTCGACCGCATATTCGGCCATGTATCCTGCACCGCCGTGGATTTGCACTGCGCGATCGGCCACTCGACCTACCATCTCACTGGCAAACATCTTGCAGCAGGCAGCATCAGTCGACACGTTCTGACCAGCGTCCTTGCGGCGTGCTGTTTCTTCGATCATGCAACGCGCTGCGAAGGCCTCGGCGCGACTGTCAGCCAGCATGGCTTGGATCAGTTGCTTTTCAGCGATGGGTTCACCGAATTGTTTGCGTTCCATCGCATAGGATAGGCTGTCACGGATCAGCCGTTCGGCGGCGCCCACACAGACGGCAGAAATATGCAGTCGGCCCCGGTCAAGGACTTTCATTGCTGTCTTAAAGCCCTTGTTCAGACGGTCCGGCCCGCCGATAATGTTCGCGGCAGGCACGCGGACATTGTCAAGGATGACGTCGCATGTGTGCGAGCCCTTCTGCCCCATCTTCCTGTCAGGCTGGCCAAGCGTTATGCCTGGCGTCCCTGCCTCGACGAGAAAGGCGCTTACGCCGGCAGAACCTTCCGCCTCTGGATTGGTCCGGGCAAAAACCGTGAATAGATCGGCACGCGGTGCATTGGTAATGTAGCGTTTCGTGCCGTTCAGAAGGAAATCGTTACCGTCACGCCGCGCCGTAGTGCGCAGACTGCCAGCATCCGACCCAGCATCTGGCTCGGTTAGGGCGAAGGATGCGATCATATCTCCGGACGCGAGAGCTGGTAGATACTGCGCCTTCTGCTCGTCGGTTCCATCGATGATGATTCCCTGAGAGCCGATCCCGTTGTTGGTGCCAACTAGCGACCGGAACGCAGGCGAAGCCTGGCCAAGAACGAAAGCGGCTTGCACTTCCTCTATCATCGACAAGCCGAGCCCGCCGAAATCTTCCGGGATCGACATGCCGAAAAGGCCCATCATGCGGATTTCATCGACCAGCATCGGCGGAATCACATCCTCGTCGGCGACGCGATCCTCGTAAGGGATTAGTCGCTCTTTCACGAAGCGGTCGAGCGCGTCGAGAAACTGGGAAAGGGTATCTTTATCAAGGGCCATGATGCTCTCTATTGTTCAGGGTGCGACCGCCGCAACGCGGCGGACAAGATCGACAAGGCGGTGCGCGACGTCGCTTTCGATCCAGTCGCGCGTAAGGGTTTGCGAAGGGCCACCGCAGTTGAAGGCAATAATGGGTGAGCCGTCCTTCGGCACGAAGGGCACCGCTACAGCGTTCACATCACGTTTCCACTCCGTGAAGGACGTGCAGTAACCGTGCTGTTGGTAGTCTGCGATAGCTGCTTCGATTCCGGGCTGCACATTCGGCCAGTTGTCGCCTTCATGTTCCTCCACAAGGGCCAGAATTCTGGCCCGCTCATCCGGGTCGTGCGCCGCTATGCAGGCGCGACCAACCGCGGTCGTGGCCAGTTTAATATGGGCACCAACCTCGATCGCCAGCGTGACGGCATTAGTGCCCTTGCACCGCTCCAGATAGACCATCGATAGCCGGTCACGACTGGCCATGGCCACCGGCATGCCTGTGTAATCAGCCAGCTCCTGCATAAAGGGCTTCGCCAGTTGCCGCAGCGGAATCCCTGCAAGGCAGGAGAAACCCAACGAAAGCACTGGAGGGGCCAGTCGATAACGTGCTGTATCCGGGTCGTAGCTGAGGTATTCCAGCTTGTTCAGTGTATAGGCCAGCCGGGAGACCGTCGATCTGCTCAGGCCAGTGCGCTCGGCCAACTCACCGTTCCCCAGAGCCTCCCCTTCCCGCCGAAAGGCCCGCAACAGCTCCAAGCCGCGCGCCAACGCCGTGACAAAATCGCGATCCTGTTTCTCGGCATCCTTGGTGCGGTCTTTCCTTGGTCTCACGATATCCCTCCTCGGAAAGAATTATGCGTCTTGAAACACACCTAAACGATCGATAACGTCCGAGTCAATACTGCGGTAAACTTTCCCGCTATGCGGAAAATTAAGGTCGTCCACCTAGTCCCATTCGTGCCGGATCCTGCGGATGACACAACTAAGCGAGGGCATAATGCCATGAAAGAAATGAATTATCCGACCATCCAGCACCTCATCGGACGAGACTGGATCGCTTCTCCCACGCCAGAGGATCGTGCAGTCATAAACCCTGCAAACGGGCAAACTATCGGACAGATTCCGCAGGCTAGCGCCGCAGATCTAGACCATGCGGTTCACTCGGCCGAATCAGCTTTTCGCCGATGGAAAAACAGCTCTCCCATGGAACGAAGTGCGATTTTGCGGCGGTTTGCCGACCTGCTGCGCCAAAATGACAGACTGATCGCTGGCTGGATCACTCTCGATGAAGGCAAGCCGCTGGCTGAGGCTTTGGCTGAGGTCCGCGCCTCGGCTGACCACGTTGACTGGCACGCCGAGGAATGTCGGCGCATTTATGGGCGCATCATTCCATCACGCAGCCCGCGGGTACAGCAGCTTGTCGTGCGCGAACCGATAGGCGTCTGCCTTGCCATCACGCCTTGGAATTTTCCGCTGAGCCAAGCGGTACGCAAGGTCGCGGCGGCGCTTGCGTCAGGTTGCACGATGATCTTAAAAGCCCCGGCAGAGGCTCCGGCGGGTTGCATGGCAATTGCTCGCTATCTGCTGGATGCAGGATTGCCCGAAGGCTGTCTGAACCTTGTCTGGGGTAATGCGGCCTTCATTTCGGAAACTCTAATTGCGCGCCCCGAGGTGCGCAAAATCACCTTCACCGGTTCGGTCGAGGTGGGCAAGCATCTGGCAGAATTGGCTGGCCGCCATATGAAGCGGGCGACGATGGAGCTCGGCGGTCACGCGCCCGTATTGGTGTTCGACGACACCGATGCCACGGCCGCGGCGCGCGCCTTGGCGGTCAACAAGCTGCGCAATGCAGGCCAGGTGTGCATCGCCCCAACCCGGTTTTACGTACAACAAGGCATCTACGATCGATTTCTGTCCGAACTAGTTTCAGCATTTGAGAGCGTAAAGGTGGGCGCTGGTTTAGCCGAAGGCACGCAGATGGGACCATTGTGTCATCGCGGACGCGTGAATGCGATGGAAAAGCTCGTCGAGGATGCCCGCGAAAACGGCGCACGGGTGTTGACGGGAGGCAAAAGGCTTGGAAATCATGGTAACTTCTATGCCCCGACAATCGTCGATACGCCCAACGACGACATTGACTTGATGCGCGAAGAACCCTTCGGCCCGATTGCTGTCGTCTCGTCTTTTCGTGACATAGAGGACGGACTGTCGCGGGCCAACGGGCTACCCTTCGGGCTGGCGTCCTATGTCTTTACCAATTCGTTAGAGCGTGCAGATAAAGCAGCTGCGGGTTTGCAGGCAGGTATGGTAAGCATCAACCAGTTCGGCCTCGCTCTGCCCGAGACTCCGTTTGGAGGCGTGAGAGACAGCGGCTATGGGACTGAAGGCGGGACGGAAACCTTCGAAGGCTATCTCATTACCAAATTTATCTCGCGCAATCGCGCGCCAGTGCTGTGAGGATGCCCATGCCTGTTGAATTAAGCTTCTCAAATGACGCAGCAATTCTGACCATAGACAATTCGCCGCTTAACCTAATCAACGCGGAGGTTCGGGCTGGAATACAACACTGTATCTTCAAAGTCCTCGAAACTGGGGCTACCAGGCTGATTATCACCGGCACAGGAACGACCTTCGTCGCGGGCGCGGATGCGAAGGAATTCGGTAAGTTGCCTGTTGATCCACAACTAAATGATGTGCTGATGCAACTTGCACACCTCCCGATTCCTACTATCGCAGCAATCAACGGGGCTGCGCTTGGTGGGGGACTAGAGATTGCTCTGGCTTGCTGCTATCGCATCGCCTCAACTTCTGCCAAACTGGGCTTGCCAGAGGTAAACTTGGGGATCGTGCCTGGCGCAGGGGGAACCCAAAGACTGCCGCGACTTATCGGTATTGAAGCTGCGCTTGACATGATTGTCACCGGGAAGGCTGTTTCCGCCGAGCAGGCACTGAAAATGGGACTGATCCAGCTGCTAGCCGATGACCCGCTTGGCGCGGCCATAGCTCTCGATGACGATGTACTTGAGGCGGCACAGGCACCCGACAATCTTCCTTCACCAAAGCCAAACCACGTCGCAGCGGAAGTCGCCCGAGCGCATGTAGCGCGGCGTATGCCTGGCCAGAATGCCCCGCAGGTTGCGGTGAACCTAGTCGCGACCAGTGCGACGACGCCGCTGCACGACGCACTAGCCAGCGAGCGCTCTGCGTTTTTGGACCTTCGTACCTCGGATCAGGCGCGGGCCCTTAGGCACGTTTTCTTCACCGAGCGTACCGCAACCAACAAGGGGCGCGCCTACCCCCGACCTTCCCGAGATGCTGAAACCGCCATCGTGGTCGGTGGTGGCAATATGGGCGCAGCTATTGCGTACACGCTGGCGACCGCAGGGATCTCGGTGACTGTCGTCGAACGTAGTGCCTCGTCCGCCGAGTGGGCCAGTAAAAACCTGCAAAAGCTGATTGATCAGGGTATCAGTCGCGGTATTCTGTCCGTCGATGCGGCAAAGACGGTTGAAGACCGGCTGGTTACGGTCTCAGGCTATGACGCTCTGCCACCAACCGATCTAGCAATCGAGGCGGCCTTCGAGGATTTTGCGGTTAAGACCGCGATCCTGACCGAACTCGAAGGCGCACTGCCACCCGAGACCATCATTGCCACAAACACATCCTATCTCGATGTAAATCGGCTCTCTGATGGGTTGAAACACCCGGCACGCTTTGTAGGGATGCATTTCTTCAGTCCTGCGCATATTATGAAACTTCTGGAAGTCGTCAGGAGCGACCGAACGTCAGACGGAACATTAGGTGCAGCACTTGTGCTGGCGCACAGGCTTGGTAAAATCCCGGTACTGTCTGGTGTTTGCGATGGCTTCATCGGAAACCGAATTTTGTCGAGCTACCGTCGCGCCGCTAATCGCCTTCTGGTGGAGGGGGCTAATGTCGACGAGATCGACGCGGCTATGCGCGGATTCGGTATGGCGATGGGTCCATATGCTGCACAGGACATGTCGGGGCTGGACATCGCCTACGCGAATATCCGTCGCAAGGCAGTTGCCGAAGGGAACTGCTGTGGTCACGTGCCCTTGGTCGAGCGGCTGGTCGAAAAGCACAAACGCCTAGGACGCAAATCGGGCGCCGGATGGTACGACTATGGGCCAGACGGCAAACCCTCACATTCGGAGCTGGTCGCTAGCGAAATACTCCGTGTCTCAGAAGAAATGAACTTCACTCGCCGCGAGTTCTCAGCTGACGAAATCGTAGAAAGGCTCTTGCTCACAATGGTGGCGGAAGCCTGCGATATCCTTGACGAAGGCGTAGCAGAAAAACCGCAAGACATCGACCTAGTAATGATTTACGGCTACGGATTTCCCCGCTGGCGGGGAGGCCTGATGCACCACGCCAAAAATATCGGCAAGGATCGGTTGACCGCGCTCTTCAGCGCGCATGTCAAAGAGGATCCTTGCGGCTGGAGGGTGCCTCGTTATTTAGAAAGAGTTTTCGCGACCGGGGAGGAACATGTCAGCATGTTTCCCACGATCACCGGCAGATAAGTTGTCTTTCTGTGGTAGAGGGAGTTTGTTTTGCAAATGGGGTGATGGCCGTGGTTGCCCTTTCCCCGGATAAACTTATCCCACAGCTTCCGTAACGGGTATGCCGAGTGCAGTGTATCCGTTCAGGACGGCGATGCGGACTGGGAGTGCCGCGACCTGACGGTCAAAGTCCCGCGCTATAAGGCGATGCCCCAGCGACATGACACAGTTCATTTTCGTCTCGACACTGCTTCGGCGGTGGTATCCGCTCCATCGTCGCCAGAGCGCGCGAGCCAGGCACTTCGCCGCGCGCAGGGCCTCGTTTCGCGCCACGGCTCCGGCGGTGATGGTCTTCCATGGCTTTGCGTTCTTGCGTGGCGGGATAACGGCGTGGGCACCACGGTCAGCAATTGCGTCGTGGCATTTCCGTGTGTCGTAGGCACCGTCAGCCATGACACTGCCGATCTACTGGTCCGCCGGGATCTGGTTGAGGAGGTCGGGTAAAACCCATGCATCGCCGATGTGGCTCCCTGTGACCTCGTCACTGCGCGAACCTCCAGTGTTTCCTCGTCAACCCCGAGATGGATCTCGGTCCAGACGCGCCGTTTGGGTCCACCATGCTTGCGGGCGTGCCACTCGCCTTCGCCCGCGACTTTGATACGCGTGCTGACAGCAGGTGCAGCGGCCCCTTGGAGCCGCGATTCGAGATGTTCACGGCCAGGGTCTTCTGACGCCGGGACAGGGTGCTGAAGTCGGGCACAGTCCGGACGAGACCAACCAGCTGCAGCAGGCTCTAGACGAACCCAGTCGTCTACCGGAGCGCCATGCCGAATAACACCTTCATGGAAAGGCAGGTCTGGCTGGAGGCATCGCTGTAGGTCTGCTGCCGGCCACGACTGCCTATCGGCGCGGCCTCCCAGCTCATTTCGGGGTCGAACCAGATTGCCAGAGCGCCCCGGCGCTTGAGCGCTTCATTGTAGGCTCGCAAGTTCCTGGTGTTGTAGGTCGGGGGTGCAGTCTGCTCATGCACCCCGGCTACCAAGCCGGGTTCATAAGATGGATCCCGCACGGAATTTGTTCAACAGAGCCTAGTAGCAGGCATATCTGCCTCACGACAGGCTGAGCAAGATCATACAATTTCCAAAGCAGGTATGTTCAATACACGGTGCATTCTTCGCCCTTACTCTGAGATCATTGGCGTACGCCTCAGACCGTTTGACGCCTCCGAGATTGGCGACGTCAGGTGGTGGCTTTGCCAAATGTTACTCTTGGGAGGATAAATATGGAAATCAGTAGAGAAGCGGATACGCTGCGGGCGCTTTATCAGAATTGGACCGATCAGATGGTCGAGAACCCAGACCTGACGATCGCGAACTTGCGCAGCATGTTCGATGAATGGGGGCAGCCTGCTCTAGAGCCGGAAAACGTTAGCTACAAAAGCGATCATATCGGAGGAGTCGAGGCTATCTGGGCACTGCCTGTCGGGGCCGATACCTCGCGTGTAATTGTTTACACTCATGGTGGCGGCTTTGCCGTCGGCTCAGCCGATAGTCATCGGAAAATGGCAGGGCACCTCGCTAAGGTGCTTGGGGTTACGTCGGTCATCCTGCACTATCGACGCGCACCCGAGCACCCATTTCCGGCGCAGATCGAAGATGCGGTAGCCGCGTACACAGCATTGCTGGATAAGGGCTTCAAGGCAAGAAATATTCTGACCGCTGGCGACAGTGCTGGCGGCAATCTTGCCATCGCCAGCGTGCTGAAATTTCGCGAACTTGGGCTGCCACTGCCCGGAGCGGTCATCGCATATTCGCCCTGGCTAGACATGGCGATGCGCGGGGAAACACTGGAAACCAACGCGGAAACCGATGCGCTAGTCGGGAAACCGATTCTCGAAGCGATGGCGGGAATGTTCCTCGGTGAAGGCACTGATCAGCTAAATCCGTTG
Organism: Leisingera sp. ABM4_103; assembly: GCF_056158685.1. Lineage (NCBI taxonomy): Bacteria > Pseudomonadati > Pseudomonadota > Alphaproteobacteria > Rhodobacterales > Roseobacteraceae > Leisingera > Leisingera sp. ABM4_103. The sequence goes on from NZ_JBSWTU010000010.1 coordinate 71,699, forward strand.
GCCAACCCTCTGGAGAACGATTTCACCGGTTACCCGCCGCTTTATATCAATGCCGGAGGGGCTGAGACGCTTAGGAGCGATGCCGAGCGGTTGCACGAAAAGGCCAAGGCACAGGGCGTAAATGTGACCCTGTCTATCGTCGAAGGCATGCAGCATGTCTTTCCCGCGCTTTCGGGACGCGCGCCCGAGGCGAACGAGGAACTTGGTCGCATCGCCGCATGGTATCAGGCCCTCTGACACCTGTACTCGCACTGCATTGCGGTGCGGTGCGGTGCGGTGCGAGAGAAACCCCTACGACACATTCATCTGCCATCTCACCCGCAAACTGCGGGGCGGAGCAGTCTTACTCTGGGAGGAGTGACATGAACATTCAGACTGAGATTACTAAAACATCCGGAGCGGATTACGACGCAGTCGTCATTGGCGCGGGCTTCGGCGGGCTTTACGCCGTCCACAAACTTCGCAACGAGCAGGGACTGAACGTCCGGGGCTATGACAGCGCCAGTGACGTTGGCGGCACCTGGTGGTGGAACCGATATCCCGGTGCGCTGTCGGACACGGAAAGCTATGTCTACCGCTATTCTTTTGACAAAGAGTTGCTTCAAAAAGGCCGCTGGAAAACGCGGTATCTGACCCAGCCCGAGATCCTCGAATACATGAACGAGGTGGCGGATCATCTCGATCTCCGACGCAGCTACAAGTTCGACACCAAGGTGGACGGCGCGCACTATAATGAAAAAACCGGTCTCTGGAACGTGATCACTGATAGTGGTGAGACAGTTACCGCCAAATACCTTGTCACTGGCCTCGGTCTCTTGTCCGCAACGAATGTTCCAAAATTCAAGGGCATCGATGATTTCAAAGGCCGTATCTTACACACAGGTGCCTGGCCCGACGGCGTGGACTTGAGCAACAAACGCGTGGGCATTATTGGCACTGGCTCGACCGGTGTGCAGGTTATTACAGCAACGGCACCAGTTGCAAAACACCTGACTGTTTTTCAGCGCTCTGCACAATATGTCGTGCCGATTGGGAACACCCCGCAAGACGATGCTACCATCGCAGAGCAAAAGGCAAACTACGATAGTATCTGGAATCAAGTGAAGAATTCTGTTGTGGCCTTCGGCTTCGAAGAAAGCGTCAAGCCCGCCGAAACCGCCTCCCCCGAAGAACGGGAGCGGGTCTTCGAAGCCGCCTGGCAGCGCGGCGGTGGTTTCTATTTCATGTTTGGCACCTTTTGCGATATTGCGACCAGCCAAGTGGCCAATGATGCGGCCGCTGACTTCATCAAGGGCAAAATCAAGAAAATCGTGAAGGACCCCAAGGTCGCAGAGAAACTGACGCCGAAGGACCTTTACGCCAAGCGCCCGCTTTGCGGAAACAACTATTACGAGGTCTACAACCGAGACAACGTGACCCTCGCCGACGTTAAGGCCGATCCGATCGCAGAGTTCACTCCGAACGGCATTCGTCTCGAAAGCGGCGAGGAGCATGAGCTTGACATCGTAATCTTTGCCACTGGCTTCGATGCGGTCGACGGCAATTACGTCAAAATGGACCTCCGCGGACGCGGAGGCGTGACCATGCGCGACACTTGGAAGGAAGGCCCGCTCGGTTACCTCGGCATGATGGAGGTCGACTTCCCGAACTTCTTCATGATCCTTGGCCCTAATGGCCCCTTCACCAACCTGCCCCCCAGCATTGAGACGCAAGTCGAATGGATCGCTGACACGATTTGCACGGTGGAAGAAGAGGGGGTTCGAAATGTGGAGCCAACCGTGGAAGCGCGCGATGCTTGGGTTCGCACCTGTCGTGAAATCGCCGACATGACACTCTTCCCCAAAGCTGAAAGCTGGATCTTCGGCGCAAATATCCCCGGAAAGAAGAATGCAGTAATGTTCTACATGGCCGGGATTGGCAATTACCGAAATGCCATTAATGCAGTGAAGGAGGAAGGTTATACATCCCTGATCCGCAACCGCACTGCCGAGAAGGTGTAAAGAATTCCGCCGGGCATCAAGAATCCCCGGCGGAACCAATTAAATTTGTTCATGAAAACTAGGGAGAGAGATTTGGGAAGGGTATTCGGAAAAGTCGCACTGGTAACAGGTGGAGCGATGGGCATGGGAAAAGCCCATTGTGAAACGCTGGCACGTGAAGGTGCGCATGTATTTGTAACCGACCGTGACACGGAAGCGGCTGAAAGCGTAGTGAAAGGTATCATTGAAGCCGGAGGGAAGGCGGAATTCATTCAACATGACGTGACGCTTGAAGAAGATTGGAAGAATGTCATCTCTACGGTGCAATCAAGTGCTGGTCGGCTTGATGTGCTAGTGAACAACGCTGGCATTCTCATTCTTAAGCCGCTCCACGAAACCTCGCCTGACGAATTTGACATGACGTTCAACGTCAATGTACGCGGTATTTATCTCGGCATCCGAGCCGCGGTTCCATTGATGAAAGAGGCCGAAAAGGCATCTATTATCAATATTTCTTCAATCTATGGGATTGTTGGAGCCGCTTCGGCGGGAGCCTACATTGGATCCAAAGGCGCCGTACGGATGTTGACGAAATCCTGCGCAGTCGACCTGGCTGAAAGTGGCATACGCGTGAATTCGATCCATCCCGGTGTCATCGATACTCCCATGACAAAAGATCTGCTACACGCCGACGAAGTTACCCGGCAGGCAATTCTGGGGGCGACGCTGCTCAAGCGACCAAGCAAACCTGAAGAGGTTTCGAATGCGGTCCTGTTCCTCGCATCGGATGAGTCATCGTTCGTTCACGGAGCAGAGATTGTAGTAGATGGCGGTTATACTGCGAATTGACAGGGACCCATCCCGAGTAACGGCTCGGAATCCGGGCCGTTACCACCATTGCAAATTTTGAAAACGACAAAAGCCAATGAAAATAATTGCGCCTATAAAACGCCTAATTGACCACAACGTGAAGGTTCGCGTTAAGGCGGACGGGAGCGGAGTTGATCTCGCGAATGTGAAGATGTCGATGAACCCGTTCGACGAGATTGCGGTCGAAGAAGCGATCCGGCTGAAGGAAGCGGGCAAGGCGGACGAGGTTGTCGTCGTCTCGATCGGCGTGAAGCAGGCGC
>NZ_JBSWTU010000011.1:0-110199 GCF_056158685.1 Leisingera sp. ABM4_103
CTTTGGGCTGCAGTAATACTGCCGGATCCATCTATTGCCCCCCCGCTTTTTCTTCCGATTTTGCGGACGCGTTAACGTAACGTCAAGCGACCCCCCGTCCTTTTTTGATCCGGTGGTTAAGGCCGCCTTAATCTCAAACTAAAACTTGACCCCAAGTGAGCCTTATCGGCATCCTAAAGTCAAATGTTTTCACAGCTTTTTGCGGCGGGCGAATAATGAGTATTGAGCGTATTTCCGGTAAGGAAGTCAAAGCGATGGTACGCGAGGGCGCCAAGAAGCGGATGAGCTTTGCCTTCTGCCTGGACCAGAGCAAAGACCCGCTTCTGATGATCCAGCCGGGCAAGAAACCCGAAACCCTGAAAAACCCGATGAAGAAGGAAGGCGGCGGGCCGCCGATGGCCTGGGGCACCTATGTGGTGCGCTCCGGCGCCATGGAGATGATCTGCGAAACCGCCCCGCAGCGGATGGTCACTGAACTCAAGAAGTTTCTCAAGCGCAACAAGCCCAAGGTCAACGTGCTGTTCTACGACGACGGCGGCAACCTGCTGGACAGCCTCAAGCCGGAAAAGCCCGAGGGCCAGGTGACCGAGGAGAAGGCCGCCGACATCTCCGCCACCGGCATCGACAAGAAGGCCATCGCGCCGCTGAAACGCCGCCTCAAGCGCATCCAGCCGCGCATCGGCCTCGCCCCCGGCCCGCTGGAGCTGAAACTCAAGCGCGCCTTGGCGAAATCCGTCAGCCTGATCAACAAGGGCCGCCTGCAGGAGGCCGAGACCATGATCGTGGTGATCGAACGCGCCGTCGCCCGCATCGGCAAGGACCGCGAGGATGAGGGCAAGGCGATGAAACGCGGCCAGCGCGAAATGGACCAGCGCAGCCTGGGCGCACAGGTCAAGCGCGCCCAGTCGCTGCAGGCCAACGTCGCCCGCGCCCCCGGCAAGGTCCGCTCCCGTCTGGGCCGCGCCTTGCATGTCGCCGCCCGCCACCTGAAACGCCGCGACCTCAACTCCGCCCGCGACGCCATGGACAAGATCGAAAAGGCGCTGACAGCCCTGGTCTGACCCCGAACAAACGCCCGGCCCGCAGCGGTTGCGGACTGGGCATCCCACCGGAACCCGGAGACAGTGATGCCCTTGACCCGCCTGCTGACTGCCCTCGCCCTGATCTGCCTGCCGGTTTCCGCCGCGGCGGAAACCGGCCCGCTGCGGGTCGAGCTGAACAAGACCGAGGAGATCGAGGGCGGCGGCTGCCGCGCCTTCTTCCTGTTCCGCAACGAGACCGGCAAAAGCTTCGAAGGCTTTGAAATGTCGCTGGCGATCCTCGATGGCAACGGGGTGATCGACCGCCTCCTGTCGATCGACGCCGCCCCGCTGCCGGTCCAGCGCACCACCCTGAAACTGTTCGAAATCCCGGAAATCTCCTGCGGCAACATCTCCGAGATCCTGCTGCACGACATCACCTCCTGCCAGCCCCAGAACGAGGAGCAGATGGACTGCTTCCCGATCCTGGAGCTCGGCTCCCGCGCCGCCGCGCCGCTGGTGAAATAAGCCATGAGCGGCACCTGGGATATGCTCGGCACCGGCGGCCCGGTGATTGCGCTTCTGGCGCTGATGTCGCTGCTGTCGGTCACCGTGATTGCGGTCAAGCTGATCCAGCTCTGGCCGGTGCGCTCCGGCGGGGACGCCCGCGAGCAGGCATTGGACCTGTGGAAGGACGGCGACCGCACACGTGCCCGGCAAAGCATCGAGACCGACAAATCCCCCGCCGGCCGGGTGATGGCCTACGCCATGCAGGCGCTGCAGGAGGGCCTGCGCGGCCCGCTGCTGCAAGACGAGCTGCAGCGCCGCGGCAATGAGGAGGTCAGCCGGATGAACTCGCTGATCCGCCTCCTGGAGCTGATCGCCATGGTCGCCCCGCTTCTGGGCCTCCTCGGCACCGTCCTGGGCATGATCCAGTCCTTCCAGGAACTGGAGCTGGCGCAGGGTGCTGCCAATGCCTCGGTTCTGGCGGGCGGCATCTGGCAAGCGCTGCTGACCACCGCCGCGGGCCTTCTGGTGGCGATCCCCGCCGCCGTCGCAGCAGGCCTGTTCGCCGCCCGCATCGACGCCGCCGCCCAAGCGATCGAGAGCGCCGCCGGCCGCCTGCTGCTGATAGACGGGTCGCGCTGACACGGAGGGGATCTGCCATGATGATCAACCGGCCCTCCCGGCCCCGCGCCCTGATCTCACTGGTGCCGATGATCGACGTGATGCTGATCCTGCTGGTGTTCTTCATGGTGACCTCCACTTACCTGAACCTCGACATGATCCCGGCGGTGAAACCGTCTAAAGGCACCGCCGCCAGCCCGCAAAGTCCGGCAGGCACCCTGATGATCCGCCTCGGCGCCGACGGCGTGCCGGTGCTGCGCGGCACCGCACTGGATCAGGACACCCTCCGCGCCACCCTCGCCTCTGCCGTCGCCGAGGAACCGCTCACCCAAGTGGTGATCCTCCCCTCCGGCGCCGCCCAGACCCAGGCGCTGATCACCGTGATGGACAGCGCCGCACTTGCTGGCGTTACCCGCCTGCGCGTCCTGCGGCTGGAGGCGTCCCCATGAAGCTCAACCGCCCGGCCCGCAATCCGCATTCCGAAACCATCATCGCCCTGATCGACGTGGTGTTTTTCCTGCTGGTGTTCTTCATGCTGATCGGCCGGATGGACGCAACCGCCCCGTTTGACGTCCGCCCCGCAACCGCCGTCACCGGCCGCGACATGCCCTCGGGCGGCATCACCCTGGCAATCTCCGCCCAAGGCGCCCTGGCGCTCGACGGCGAGGAACTCACACGCGGCGCCCTCTCCCCTGCCCTCTCCGCCCTGCTGGCAGAGGACCCGGAGCTGCGCCTGCGCATCAACGCCCACCGCACGGCGGAGCTGCGCAACGTGCTGCCGCTGGTGGCCGAGGGCGAGGCGCTGGGGTTCCGGGACGTGGTGCTGGTGGTCACCCCGGAAACAGACGGGTGATGCGCGCCCCGGCCATATGGGCGCTGGGGCTTGCGGCCTCCGCCCTGGTCCACGCCGCCGGCGCCGCCGCGCTGCTGATCTCGCTCACCCCCGATCCGCTGCCGCAGCAGCCCGCGCCGGAAAGCAGCCTCAACCTGCAAGCCCACCGCATCCCCCGGTCCGAGGCCGTTCCGCAAACACCAGAAGGCGAGCAAGCTCCTGAATCCCAGGCACAAAGCCAAGGCCTCTCCGCTGGCAGCATCCCGCTGTCCAAGGCCCAGGCAAAGCCCCCAGCAGCAGCCAGCCTCGCCCCCGCTGCCGCCCGGGGCCCTGCGGCCGCTCCTGCCCATGCCCCCTCCAGCAAACTCGCCAGCGCCCCTGCATCCGCCGCCCATCTGCCTGACGTCCGCCCGGCTGCCTTTCCGGCCCAGACGGTAAAACTGCAACCTACCCAAGCTGCCCCAGCCCAAGCCGCCTTGCAGCAGGCCGCCCCGGCAGCCGCGGCGGTGAAACCGGCCACCGCCGCCACCGCGGCCCCTGTCCTGCTGGCTGCCGCGCAGGAACCCGCCATAGCACTTGCAAACACATCCGCTCCGCTGACCGCCGCCGCAACGGCCCAGCCGAACGCGGCGGCCCTGCCGCAGTCCGCTCCCGCCAGCCAGCCCAGTCCCGAGGCGCAGCCCGTTTCCGCACCGCTGCCGGACACCATTCCACCCGCCCGGAAAACGCCATACGTTCTCCCGGACGCCCCCCGCATCAAGGCCGCGCTGGCCTTCCAGGGCGGGAGCGGCGACATCGACCCGGTCTCCCTCGCCGCCTTCCAGAGCTTCATGCAACCCGGCGATGCGGTGGCCGAAGGCGACCCCTTGCGCGACGGCGTTTCCGGCATCCTCGCCGCCGTCCCCTGCTCCCGCCTGCAGGTCGCCTTTGTCCCCGAAACCGCCACGCTGGAGGTCCGCGGCCACCTGCCCGAAGACGGGTTGCGCAGCCCGGTCCTGGCGGCGCTGCAAACGCAGATGGGCGCCGATATCACTGTCTCCGATCAGATGCGCCTGCTGCCCCGCCCGCAATGCGGCGCGCTGGCCGGGATTTCCAGCGTCGGCCTGCCGCAAAGCACCGACCAGATCACCAATCCGCTGCTGGTCGGCGAGGACGCCCACGCCCGGGTGCTCGACTATTCCGGCGGTGACCGGCTGTTCTTCGACCTCACCGCCCCGGACTACCCGGCTTATGTCTATGTCGACTACTTCGACGCCGGCGGCGCGGTGCTGCACCTCAGCCCGAACGAGCTGGTACCGCTGACAGAGGCCGCCCCCAAAAGCGCCCTGCGCGTCGGCGCCAAGGAGGCCGGAGACCCGGGCTTGCAAATCTCCGTCGGCCCGCCCTACGGCCAGGAAATCGCCGTCGCCTTCGCCGCCTCGCACCCGCTGTACGGCGGCACCCGCCCGCTCAGCGAACCCGCAGCGCCCTACCTCGATTTCCTGCGCACCCAAGTGGCCGAGGCCCGCGCTGAACACCCTGATTTCAAAGGCGAATGGGTCTATTTCCTGATCACCACCCACGCGCCGTAGAACCGTCCGGCAGGGGGAAGCTCCCGCGCCCGCAGGCCCGCGGCTGACGCCGCCAGGCCTTGGCGGCCTTGGGCCCGGCGCTGCGCTGACGCGCAGCGCCCTCGCCCGCCCAATACCGGGTCAAGGGCTGCGCCAGCAGCCGCGCGGCACGCGCGGTTCACCCTTTACGCGGAAATGGGCGGATCACTCTCGAAGCGGTGTCTTAAGGGCAAACCTGCCCTTAAGCGCCTCTAAGCAAACAGAAAAAATGTACCGGGCTGGCAGTCCGTCAGTTCCTGGAATGCCCTGCGCTGTGCGCAGCACAGCGCCACGCCCAACTGGGACCGTGCATTTCCTGAAATGCACCGGAGCAGGCGGGAGCCCTCCCCTGCCCTTTTGCAGCCGGCCCGCAGACCTCTACTGGCAGCCGCCCGCCGCCCAGCTCTTGAGCGCCTGTTTCAGCGCGCCGCCAAAGGGGTGCTGCTTGCCCAAAGAGCGCTGCATGTTCAGGCTCAGGTAGGTATTGCCTTGCGTGCACAGCCGCTCCCGCGTCCATTGATGGCAGCTGCTGCAGGACTGGTCCTTCCAGTAGCTGTCCGGCAGCCCCTCCACCGGCGGGAAGGCCGGTGTGCGGGTGACCGCTTCGGCCAAAGTCAGCCCGGAAATCGCCGCCACCTCTGTCTGCAACGGGCTGGCATAGGTGACCGGCCCGGCTTCCGTCAGCTTCACAGCTTCCGGCGCGGGCTCAGCCGCCGCCGGGGGTGCTTCGGCCTCCGCCTGCGGATCCTGAGCCGCTCCAGCCGCCAGAGCCGCAACCTCAGCCGCTGCCATCTCCGCAAACCGGCCCTCAGGATAGGCCATCAGATAGGCCTCATAGGCCGCCTTGCTGCCGTCGCCCTGCGCTGCCTGGAACATCGCAGTCTCGGCATCCGGCGCCGGAGCGGCAGCAGGCGCAGGCTCCGCCGGAGCAGCCGCAACCGCCGCCCCAGTGCCGCCGTGCAGCTCCTCCTCCATCAGGGTGGCCAGCAGCGCACGCGCCTCACCGGCATATTTGCCGCTGCCGTAACCGCGCAGGAACAGCATGATCTGCATCGCATCGCGCGACGCCTCGACCGAGCGCCAGATCTGCGCCTCCTCGATCTCTGCGGCGCTCATCACCGCTTCCGGTTCTGCCGCGGCAAAGGTGAAGTCACTGACCAGCGAAGACGTGTCCCAAGGGGTCTGGCTGCCGCCGCTCTGCTCCAGCACCGCCCGGCGCACCTGTTTGAACACCTGCTCCACTGGCGCGCCCGGCACCACGATTTCGCGCGCCAGCGCCTCGGTAAAGGGACTGTTCTCCCCCTCCCCGTCCAGCGCCACATCGCCCGGCGCGGTGGCATAGGCCAGGAAGGTGCCGGTCGGCGCCTTCATCTCCGCCAGGCCGCTTTCGTTCAGATCGGCCACCGCCTCGAACGGGTTGTTGCGGCAGGCGTCCAGGATCACGATATTGGTACGGTTCCTGGCCGAGGCCATCTGCCGCAAGACCGACTGTGCCTCCACCGCCATCAGGTCGAGGTCAGCGGCATCCGCCAGGGCCACATCGACCGGCAGCAGGTAGTTGCTGCCAAAGCTCTGCACCCCGTGGCCGGCATAATAGAACAGGCCCGTCGCGTCCTCCCCTGCCCCGCGCAGTTTGCGCCCGAACCGGCCGATGGCGCGTTTCATCTCGATCTGGCGCGCATCCACCGCCAGGGTAACGTCAAAGCCCAGCCGCTCCAGCGTCTCGGCCATCAGCCGGGCATCGCGCCCCGGGTTGTCCAGCGGCTGCACCGACCCGTAGGCCGAATTGCCGATCACCAGCGCCAGCCGTTCCTCCGCCCAGGCGGCCCTGGCAAGGCCCAGCACCGCGGCGGCCAGCACAGCCAGCCGGACCCACATCCCGAAAATTCGCACGCACCTGCTCCACTTCTTAGCCCCCGGTAACCGTGCCCGGGGCAGCTTCCCAATTATTAAGGGTATTTGGTTACCAAACTATCGCGTCCCTTGCACCATGCAGCAACCCTGCTGTTAGACTGGAGGGGTATCTTTCATCCCTGCCCCCGGGCCGGGAATTCACGTCCGCCAACCCGAATGGATCGCGCATGCTCCGATTAACCCTTTCAATCTTAACAGTTTTCCTTCTATTGCTCCGCCCGGCCCTGGCCTCCGGCCCGTTTGAGCACGGCTGGCAGCTCGACGCCGAATCCTCCGCCATCCGGTTCATATCGATTAAAAAAGGCAGCATTGCGGAATCGAGCCGCTTTGCCGCCTTCTCCGGCAGCATCTCCGAACAGGGCGACGCCAAGATCAACAACGCGCTGGATTCCGTCGATACCTCCATCGACCTGCGCAACGTGCGGATGCGGTTCCTGTTCTTTGAGACCTTCACCTACCCCGAGGCCACCATCACCGCCCGCATCGATCCCGATCAGATTGCCGATCTTGCTGCAGTGCAGCGCAAACAGATCGATCTGCCGGTCACACTGTCGCTGCATGGGGTCGAGGCTCAGCTGACCGCGCCGGTAGCGGTAACACTGCTGGGCAAGGACCGCGTCGCCGTGGCCACCGTGCAGCCGATCATCCTCAAGCTGGAGGACTTCGCGCTGAATCCTGGCCGCGAAAAGCTCGAGGAAGCGGCGGGCGTCACCATCACCCCCGTGGGGCTGGTAAGCCTGGACCTGATGTTTGACCGCACCGCCCTCGGCACCGCTTCTGTCCCCGCGGGGACAGTGACCGCAGGCGCCTCTGCGGCGCTGGAGGCCAGCGGCGATTTCAGCCGGGAGGCCTGCACCGGCCGGTTCGAGATCCTGTCGCGCAGCCGCAGCGTCAACTTCGCCCCCTCCACCGCCCGGCTGGATGCCAGCTCCCGTGGTTTCCTCGACAGCCTTTCGGACATCATCCGCCGCTGCCCCGGCATGGTGGTTGAGGTCGGCGGCCACACCGACAGCCAGGGCAAGGCCGCCTGGAACATGGCATTGAGCGAGAAACGCGCGGCAGCAGTGAACGGCTACCTGCAGCAAATGGGCATCCCGGCCGAGCGGCTGGTGGCCGTCGGATATGGCGAGACCACGCCGCTGGTGCCGAACAACACGGTGCAGAACCGGGCCAAGAACCGGCGGATCGAGTTCAAGGTGCTGAACTGACCAGCCGGCAATCCGGCAAAATCGCCCGCTGTCCCCGCGGGGACAGCAGCAGAAAACAAACCAAGACCCGGCCCCGCGCCGGGTCTTTTGCTGCAGGCTGCACCGTTCTGAAGGTGCGTTTCGCATTCTGTCCCCGCGGGGACAGGCAGGTGTTTTGGACATCCGCCGCCGGTTTCAGGCGGTTGTCCCCGCGGGGACACGCAAGGTTGCAGGCATTGTGCGGTGGGCAGATTGCCCACCCTACAGGTATCGACTGCATATTCCGTATGGCCGATTGCGCCTGCCGCCGCCAAGACCGCAGTTCTGTCCCCGCGGGGACAGACCGGAATTCTGCCCGCACGCCCTGCCCGTTTCACCCGATTGTCCCCGCGGGGACGCTGATGATTTTGACCGGATTTTCCATCCGCACGTGCTGCCCCGGGACAAGAAGTGCGGCCGTTTTCAGAGCTTGTCCCCGCGGGGACACCTTTGCTGCCAACGCCAAAACTGCGGCCTATCAGCAGCAACCTCGCATTTGTCCCCGCGGGGACAAGACGATGAAACTGCAACCGGCGCGTCCCGGCCCGGCCGTCCGAAGCTATGCCTGCCGCGCGGCGGGCGCTTGCCGATGGGGGCATCACACTCAGCATCAATTCTGTTTGTTCTGATCCGCTGTCCCCGCGGGGACACTGGCGCGAAACAGACGCAAACGCGCCTGTTAGGCATGAAAAAGGCCCGGCATCTCTGCCGGGCCCTTGCCGTTTTTCTGAGCTGTCCCCGCGGGGACAGCGGATCACCCGTCCTGTTCCAACGCCGCAAAGAAGGCCGCAATGGCGTCCTCCAGCTTGTGCCGGTCGATCTCGGAAAAGTCGCGTTCCATCGCCATTTCAATCTTGCCGTCGCGCGCCTGGCAGCGGACTGTCCCCGCGGGGACAGTGCAGCGCAGGGTGGTCTTGGCAACACCGGGGCGCGGCGCGGCGGGGGTGCGGGGGGCGTTCTTGCGCTTGCCCTCGGCAAAGCTGCGCAGCACCTCCAGTTCCGCTTCCTCGCTCTGCGGCTGCACCCGCACCAGCGCATCGCGCAGCACCTGTGCGTTCATCGCGTCTGCTTCCAGCCGTTTCTTCAGGTCCAGCCCCAGCGCCCGCGGGATCGCCTCCGGGAATTTCAGCGAGTCGCCCACGGCCATCAGCACCTGGGCGAAATGGCGGATGTAAATCCGCTTCTGGCGGCCCGCGGAGGCATAAAGGTCGTTGACCGCATCCTCGATGGTCTCGGCCCCGGTCTGGGTGTCCTCCGCGTAACGCAGCGCCAGCTGCGCCATCTCGGCGAATGAGATGTCGCGGCGCACCAGGTTTTCATCGACCATCCGGCGGTACAGGCTTTGCAGGCTGTCGCCCTTGGCCACCAAACCCGCGGGGATCGCTGCATAGCTTTCATCGCCGGTCTCGTTCAGCAGGGAATAATAGGCCTTCATCCGGCGGTAGCCCTGGATCAGTTCATACCGGCCGTCGCCGCGCTCTTCGACACGGATCGGGTTCGACAAGCCGACGGATTTGATCGATTCCTTCAGCTCGTCCAGTTGCGGATCGCGCTCCTCCTTGCGGTCGCGGATCAGCTTGTCCATGCGGATCATGCCGAGCGGGATGCGGTCGACCACCAGGCCCAGTTTCTTCAGCCGCACAAATTCATGCGCCAGCCGGTCGTTCTCCTCACGGATTTTCTGCTCTGCCTCAGCCCGGGTGCGCAACGCATCGGCGTTTTCGGAAATCGCGGTGGCCATCGGCCCGCGGCGGACCTCAGTTGGCTTTTCCGCCGGATTTTCCGGTGCTGTCCCCGCGGGGACAGCGGCGGTGTCAGGGGTGAAGTCGATGTCGAAAACTCTGCGCTTGCTCATGCCTCATCCTCCAGTTTCTCCCAGGCTTCCAGCGCGTAGGCTTTGAATTCATCATAAGCCTGGTCGAACGACGCCCGCGCGCGCCGCCAGGTTTCGCGTGTCATATCCCGGTAGTCGATTTCGTAGATGGAACTCAGGAACCGCCCCGACTGTTCGACCGCGCGGGTCATCTCGATCGGGTGTTCGGTCATCCTACCCTCAAACACCTTCATAAATGCCGAACGCATCGCACGGTGCAAATCGTTACCGGACTTATAACGGGTCAGCAGGAAGCGGACGTCCTGAAAAACCTTGGGCAGGGCAAATGTCCCCGCGGGGACAACGCCGTTAAATGCGGAGAGATCCTCCAGCGCCTCAGAGAGCTGACCGATGAAGGAGGTGGTGGAGTTGTATTCCCAGTAGCCCGGGCCGGAGGGGATATAGAGCATGTCGGCCGCGAACACCGCGTTCATCGACTGGTAGCCGATGGCCGGCGGGCAGTCGAAGATCATCAGGTCGTAATCCTCGGACGGCAGCTGGTCGAGGTAGCGGGAGACCGCGGCGAAGAACGACCATTCCGGGTTCAGATGCCGGTACTGGGCGGAGGCGAATTCCACGAACGCCGCGTTGGCGCAGGAGGGGATGATGTCGATGGTGGGCCAGCTGGTGGGCTTGACGAAATCGCTGGTCCGGAGATCCTGCAGCCCCATGCCGGTGATGGCGTCGGGAAGCTGGCGCTGGGGCAGGGCGGTGCCGGACTCGGCCCCCTGAAGGGTGGCATTCATCCGCTCGGTCTCGCGCACCAGGTCGCGGGCCATGATGCCCCAGACGGTATAATCCTCGGTAACGTCGCTGAGGCCCATGGAGTGCGACAGGGTGGCCTGCGGGTCGAAGTCGACGCAGAGCACCCGGTAGCCGTCCAGCGCCGCGGCATGGGCGAAATGCAGGGCGACGGTGGACTTGCCGGCGCCGCCCTTGAAGTTGGAGATCGCCACCCGCAGGGCGCGTTTCCCCGCGGGGCGCTTGGGCAGGAGGGACTTGCGGTTGATCTTGATGCGGCGGCGCAGCTCGTTGATCTCCTCGAGCGAATACCAGCGCTGGCGGCCTTCCTCCTCGACATGGCCCTGGGGCAGGGAGGGGTCAGCGGCCAGGCGTCCCCGCAGGGTCGACTGGTTGACGCGGAAGATCAGCTCCGCCACTTCCCAGGAGGAGAACCGGCGCAGGGTCTTTTCCATTTCCGGAGAGAAGGTCTGCTGACGGATCCAGCTTTGCATCTTGAGAGATTGGGCCTGCATTTTGGACAGGTCTTCGTGCGTAAACATCACTGCTCCTTAGTCTCACACGTTGTTCTTATTTGGCGGCGCCCATTTCCTGCGGACGCTAATTCAGCCTCAATATTCATTTACGCCGAATTTGCAAAAAACGCAAAAGCTAATATGTTGAGGATCAGCGTCCTGTCCCCGCGGGGACACATCTGCGGAACGCCCAGGAAAACAAGGGCCGGAGCGATTCGGGGCAGTCCCGCCAAACGATTCGTTTCATTGGGTTTTTCCAGTGTCTGAGGGCCAGATTTAGGGGGACATCCCAGGCCCGGCCACAGCAGATTGGGGGACATTGCTGCCGGAATAGGGGACACACTGCATGTCCCCCCATACCATAGATACCAATTTTTCTTTCGAAAAAGGGATTGGGGTTGAATTCAATTCCCCTCAGCGCTTGACAGAATTGGAATTCCGGACGCAAATCGGATACAACAAACGAATAGCGTTGAGTTCGGAGCAAATCGGGCCAGCGCAATTCCCGGAAACCAGCCGGGAAGATATGAGGCAGCATATCCCGGCCCAGGAGGGCAGGGGAGGGAGAAACGGGGGCAGTAATGCTTGCCATACGGCCTGCGGGGCGCAACGCCTCAGCGCTGAAATACGATATCCTCACGGCGATGGGGGCTTATGCGCTTGGCCAGGACAAGGGGGCGCAGAAGCTGGTTCTGCGCTTCATGACATTGATGACCGCGCGCTACAACTGGCAGCGCGATGAACTGGCGGTGGGCCAGCGCGAGATTGCCCGGCTGTGGGATGTGGACGAGCGCACGGTGAAGCGCGAGATGGCCAAGCTGCGCGGCATGGGCTGGCTGGTGGTGAAGCGCCAGGGTGCACGCGGCCGGGTCACGGAATACGGCATAGACCTGGAGCGGCTGCTGGCGGACACGCAGGAGAGGTGGGCGGCTGTCGGCCCGGACTTTGAGCACCGGATGCAGGGGGCGGATGAGCCCGCGCCGAATGTGGTGCCCTTGCGGCCCGGTGCGGCGCCGCCCGCGCCGGACGTGACAGACGGCAGCGAGTGGAGCCTGGCCAAGGCTGTTCTGCACGCGGAGGACCCGGCAAACTATGCGTCGTGGATCCAGGGGTTGGAGCGGGCCAGCCGCGCAGGCGGCCGTTTGGTACTGAAGGCGCCGAGCCGGTTCCATGCGAACTACGTCATGTCGCACCTGATGCCGCGGCTGCTGGCCGCGTGCCGCGATGTGGATGGCGCGGTCTCTGCGATTGTTGTGGAGGCGTGAGGCCGAAACTTCGCGCCTGCGGTTGAACCCCTTGGGGGCAGGGGCTTATGTGGGCGGGCAGGGGACTCGTCTGGAAAAGCCCCGCGGAAACAAGGAGCAGCCCGGAATGAGCAGCGTGCAGGACAAGATCTGTATCATTGGCCTTGGCTATGTGGGTCTGCCGCTGGCGGCGGCGTTCGGGCAGCACCGGGAGGTGATCGGGTTCGACATAGATCCGGGCCGTATTGCAGAGCTGCGGCTGGGTGAGGACCGGACCCGCGAACTGGAGCCTGAGGAGCTGGCCGTTGCCGAGCACCTGAGCTTTACCTCGGACCCGGCGGCGATTGCAGACTGTTCCATCTACATCGTCACCGTGCCAACGCCGGTGGATGCCAGCCACCGCCCGGACCTGAGCCCGCTGCTGGCGGCCTCGGCCATCGTGGGCGGGGTGCTGAAACCGGGCGATCTGGTGATCTATGAATCCACCGTCTATCCCGGCGCCACGGAGGAAGACTGCGTGCCGGTGCTGGAGGCGCGGTCCGGTCTGACGTTCAACCGGGATTTCTTTGCCGGTTACAGCCCGGAGCGGATCAACCCCGGCGACAAGAAGCGGCGGCTGAAGGATGTGGTCAAGGTGACCTCTGGCTCTACGCCCGAGGTGGCGGAGCGGGTGGATGCGCTGTACCGTGAGGTGGTGACGGCGGGCACTCATAAGGCCGCCAGCATCCGGGTGGCAGAGGCCGCCAAGGTTATCGAGAACAGCCAGCGGGACATCAACATCGCGCTGGTGAATGAGCTGGCGAAGATCTTCAACAAGATGGGGATCGACACCCAGGCGGTGCTGGAAGCGGCGGGCACCAAGTGGAACTTTCTGCCGTTCCGCCCCGGTCTGGTGGGCGGGCACTGCATCGGGGTGGACCCCTATTACCTGACCCACAAGGCGGAGCAGCTCGGCTATCACCCGGAGATCCTGCTGGCGGGCCGCCGTCTGAATGACGGCATGGGCGCCTATGTTGCGGGCGAGATGGTCAAGGCGATGCTGAAACGCGGCCTGCCGGTGGCGGGCGCGCGGGTGCTGGTGATGGGCCTCACGTTCAAGGAAAACTGCCCGGACCTGCGCAACACGCGGGTAATCGACGTGGTGCGGGAGCTGCAGCAATACGGGGCATCGGTGGATGTCTATGACCCGCACGCGGACCCTGCGGAGGCGCAGGAGGAATACGATATTCCGCTGGTGGCGGAGCCGGGGCAGGGGGCCTATGCCGGGGTGGTCCTGGCGGTCGCGCATTCCGAGTTCCGGGAGATGGGGGCGGAAGCAATCCGCGCCTTGGGGGCCGAGGGCGCGCTGGTCTATGACCTCAAGTACGTGCTGGCGCCGGAAGAGGCAGATTTGCGGCTCTAACCCGGGCGAAACCTCCCGTTGAAACCTGATATGCTGTAACCTTGCGGTATCGGCGAGGAGGTCTGTGATGAGTGATGTTCTGGAAGGCCGCTGCCTGTGCGGCGCGGTTAAAATCCGTGTTGAAGGGGCGCATGATCCGCGTCCAGGCGCCTGCCATTGCCGCATGTGCCAGCGCTGGAGCGGCGGGCTGTTCCTGTGTTTTGAGGCCGATGCGGAGGCGGTAGCGGTCGAGGGGCCGGTCTCGCGCTACCAATCCTCGGCGTTTGCCGAGCGGGCGTTTTGCAGCACCTGCGGCTCGCATCTGTGGATGCGGGATGTGGATGAGGACGGCGGCCCCTATGACCTGATGCCGGGGCTGTTTGATGAAGCGCTGGCCTGGCCGCTGAGGTCAGAGATCTATGCCGACCGGGCAATGGCATCGGTGCGGCTGAGGGGCGATCACAAGCGGGCAACCCGGGACGAGTGGGAAGCCCAGAATCCGTTCATTGACGGGGATGTTTGAGGGGAAAAGTCAGCCCCCGACGCGCGGCAGTTTCGGGCCGCTCCAATAGGCGCCGCTGTCCTGGCGCAGGGCGTCATAGGCCTCGATCCGGCGCCGGGCGTCTTCACCGCCGGCCTCGATCAGATGGGTGAGCAGGCATTCCAGCACGGCCATCGCGCCGCCGATGGCCCCGAACGGGTGCAGCGAGTTGGCGGCTATCGCCAGCACGTGATCGGTGCGGATGCCGGGAGCGATCACCTCGCTGTCGGAGATCAGGATCACCCTGGCGCCGCGTTCGCCCGCCAGCCGCAGCGCTTGGATGGTGCCGGCGGAGTAGGGGGCGAACGTGAGCGCGATCAGGCAGTCCCCGGGGCCGATGTCCAGCAAATCGTCCAGCGCGGCGCCCATGTGGCGGGGGACGAGGTCCAATGAGGGCAGGGCCATGCGGCCGACGTAGTGGAAGTAATAGGCCAGCGCGTAGGAGGAACGGGTGGCGGTGACATAGGTGCGGCGTGCGGTGGTGAGGGCGTCGACGATGGCCTGGGTGCGTTCTGCCGTCATCAGCCGCAGCGAGCGGGAGGTGATGTTGAGCTGGTTGCGGGCGGCAGCGGCCTGCAGCGCGCCGGCGGGGCCTTCGCCGGCCATGCGCTCCAGCCAGTCCTGGCCGAGGTCGGCCTCGTGCGTTGTGGTGAGCGCGGCGCGGAAGGGGGCGCGGAAGGCCTCGAACGTGTCATAGCCCAGGTGCTGGGCAAGGCGGACAAAGCCATTGGCGCTGATGCCGGTTTTCTCTGCCGAGGTGCGCACGGTATCGAGGCCGAAGTCGCCTGGGTTGTCGATCACGTATTTGGCCGCCGCTTTGAGCTTGGGCGGCAGGGAGTCCATCTGGTCCTTGAGGTGCTGGATCAGCCGGACGGTTTTTCGGGGGTCGAGATGCGGGTCCATGCACCGCATCAGAGCAGATGTGCGGAAAATCACAAGAGTGAAACGGATGTTATTCCGACAGGAAGGCCATCAGGTCCTGGCGGGCGTGCAGGATGCGGATGATTTCGGGGCGGCCCTGTTCCAGCCGGTAGATCACCAGATGCGCGCCCGACGCATGGATGCGGACAGGCGGAGTGAATTCCGGGCGTTCGCGGGCCATCTGCGGAAACTCCGCCAGCAGATCGAACAGGGCAAACAGGCTGTCGGCATAGGTATCGGCCTGAGCCTCTCCCCAGGTGTCCAGGCCATACCGCCAGATGGCAGCAAGGTCGGCGCGGGCGGCGGGGCGGATCCGCCAGCGCGGCTCAGCCATTGCGGCGCATGGCGGCCTTGAAGTCCTGCGCGCTCAGCGTCTCTGCCGGGCCGCTGGCGAGGCCTGCGTCGATGGCGGATTGCAGGTCAGCAATGGCAGTGGCGCGGGCCTGGTCGCGGCGGATCAGGTCGCGGACATAGTCGCTGGAGTTGGCATAGGTGCCGGTGCGGGCCTGTTCTTCGACCCAGTCCTTCATCTGGTCCGGCAGGGATACGTTCATGGTGGCCATGGGCGGGTTCCTTTCGCTGGGACAGGATATGGCAATCTTTGCCATGTTTGCAAGAGGAGGGGAATGGTGGGCGGAATCGCCCACCCTACGTAAAAAGCCCGCAACCAGTTGGTGCGGGCTTTTCTTTGTTCCTGTCTGGCCTTGGTCAGGCGGAAACCGCCTTGAGGCCCTTTTCCTCCAGCGGCTGGATGGTGCCGTCTTCGCTGACGGTCACCTGTTCGCCGTGGCTCAGGCTGTCGAGACCCTTGCAGGCGACCAGCATCAGGACGTCCTTTTCGCGGGCGACGATGGCCATGTGGCTGAGCCAGCCGCCGACCTCGGACAGCACCGCGCCGGAGCGCTGGACCCACGGCAGCCAGGCCGGGTTGACCATGCGGCAGACCAGAATGTCGCCGTCCTGGAAGTCTGCGAATGCCGCGGGGTCGATGCAGCTGTCGTCCTCCATCCAGAACACCCGGGCGGTGGCGCTGCCGCTGCCCGCGACGCAGGTGCCGCCTATGGTGCCATCACCCGTTTGGGCCTGCGCGCCAAGCGACAAGAGCTCGCAGTCGCGCAGGGTGAGGGTGACGTCAGTGGGCGCGGATTTCTTGCGAAGCTCTTCTTTGGCTGCGCGGGCTTCTGCCAGCGCGCGCAGCTGTGCGGGTGCAGACCAGTCGCCGGAAAGCACCTCGTCGAAGGTCAGGCTGAACACCAGATCCTCCAGCCCGCTGATCTGTCCCAGCGCCAGCAGGGCGCGGCGCAGTTCGGCGACGACGCGCAGGGCCTCGTGCTTGGCCTGTTCCTTGAGGTCCTGATAGGCGATGGCGATGCCGATGGTATCGTCCAGCTCATCCGGCAGGTTGGCCGGGACCGGCACCTGGCCGATCGGCTCCACCGTGTTGCTGAGCAGCGATTGGAGCAGCGCCGGCGCCTCGCTGTAGCGGGGCGAGGACAGCTCGTAGTCGAAGATCGAGCGGTGGCCCATCAGCTGCATGGCGCGGGCCTGGGCGTCCTTGCCGGTGCAGGAGGCCAGCAGGCTGGAGGGCGCATTGGGCAGTTCCGCGTGCATGAGGTGCGCGCGCAGGGCAGGATCGCCAGCCGCTGCCGTGCCTGCCTCGCCCATGGTGAAGCCTGCCAGAATGTTGATCTTCTCCGCCTCCAGGTAGACCTCGCGGATGAACATGTCCTTGAGGGTGGAGATCGCTTCCAGGAGCTTGTCCTGGGGCAGGGCGGTGTAGTCCACGGCCTGCCAGATCGCCAGCTTGTTTCGCAGCTCCGGCATGACTTCGCTGCGAAAGCGGGTGATCATCGGATGTGCCTGTTTGCGCAGCTGCTTGGCCTTGGCGGCGGTGAGTTTCAGGGTCATGCCCTGTTTCAGCGCCACATCGACGTAGGTCTTGCCGAACAGGTTGACCAGATGGCCGTCGCGGCCCTCGGGCAGGCCATAGGGCACGCCGAGGGCGCGGCAGGCCAGGTCAACGCTGCCGCCCGGCGCCCAGAGCTCGCTCATCAGCGAGAAGGAGAGCGGGGTGGGGCGGGGCAGGACCTCTGACATTTCATCCTGTTCCAGGATGGTCTGGTCCGGGTCTGCATCGGCGTAGCGGTCCAAGAGATCGCGCCATTCGGCCAGACGGGTCTGCTCCTGCTCGGTGCCAAGCGACAGCGTGGTGATGTCGCGGCTTTGCACGATCTGGAACTGGCCGTTGGCATAGGCCCATTCGACGTCCTGCGGGCAGCCGAAGGTGTCCTCGATCTGTTTGCCGAGGGCCAGCAGCGGCGCCATGTCCAGCGTCTGGTCCTGATCTTCCGCGGCCGGCAGGCCGGTGTAGCGGCCAAAGCGCAAGCTGGTCGGGGTGACGCGGCCGGACACCAGATCCTCGCCGCAGCCCTCGACCCATTCGATCATCGCCATGCCGGGGGCCATCGGGTCCTGGGTGAAGAGGACGCCGGCGTATTCCGCCTGCACCATCTCCTGCACCACGATGTTGCCTTGGTCGGTGCTGTCGCCTTCGCCGGAGTAGCTGGCGGCGCGTTCCGACGAGAAGCTGGTCACAACTTCGTCCAGCGCGGCGCGCATGGTCTCTGCGGTCACATCCAGCACCGATTCAAAGACGCCGGCAAAGCTCTGGTCGTGGCCGTCCTCGTTGCTGGCGGAGGAGCGCACTGCGACCGGTTTGCCGCCTGCAAGGGCAAAGACCTGTGCCGCGAAGGCGTCTTTCTTTGCATCGGACATTTCGCGGTAGTCGTGGATCGCATCGGAACGCACGATCACGCCGCCGGGCACCGGCAGGCCGGCGTTGCGCAGGATCGACAGACGCAGGGCCTTGTTGCCGGCGTGCTCCAGCTCCTCGGTGTAGCCCATCGGGATCACGCCGCGCGGCAGCCTGGCAAGGCGGCGCTTGTGGGCGCGCAAGGCGATGGCTTCGCCCAGCTTGCGGTGCATGCCGGTCACGTAGGCGCGCTGCACCAGCAACAGCGTCAGGCTGAAGCAGAGGTAGGCGTTTGCAGCCGCTGTCAGGGTGAACACCATCGCAAACAGCGCAGGCATGCCCAGCACCATCCACAGGGTTTTCTGGCGCGGGGTCTTGGCAACGGCCCACAGCAGGTAGACGGCAGCAAGCGCACAGAACAGCACCGGCAGGATGAACAGCGGATCGGGCGCGCCGAGGTCGGCCATCCACAGGAACGGGGTTTGCAGGCTGGCGCTGGCCTCTTGTGCGGCAGAGACGCCCAGCATCATCACCGGCAGGAACAAGAGCGCGGTGAGGTTCTTCATCGGCGTCAGGCCCTTGTCGGCGTAAAACGCCTGCACTGCACGCGCCTTGCGCACCGGGTCATGGGCCAGTTTCGCCTTCAGCGCCTTCATCTCATCCGCGGTCTCATTGGTGATGATCTGATCGCGTTCGGATTTCAGCGCGACGGGCAGCACCAGGATGCGGGTCACGATGGACAGTGCCAGCAGGCCGAGCAGGATATGGCTGCGCTCATGCACCCACAGGAGGGCGGTAGCCAGCGCCGAGATCGCCTTGTCCCACAAGCCGGACTGCTGGTCTGCCAGCCAGGCCTGCACATGCGGTTTCGGCTTGGGCGCGACAAAGTATTCCCACGGCAGGGTGTAACGGCCGCGGAAGTCTATGCCTTTCTGCGACAGCTCCAGCCCCAGCACCTGGCTCATGAAGCAGCTGCGGCGGTCATAGCAGGCGGCGATGGTGGGCTTGTCCGGGTCCAGTTCCGCGATGCGGTCCATAAGGTCGGCGGTGGTCATCTTGCGGATCGGGATGTTGACGGCGCCAGGCAGGTGGCCGGAGGCGAAATCGCCCGGGTAGCGGGTGTCGACGATCTGCAGATCCTCGGTGGTCAGCAGATTTTTGAAATCATCGGTGCTGAGCAGCACGTCCCGGCCCGGATATTCCGGAATCGCACGCAGGTCGGACAGGGTCTTCACGTTCTTGTCGGAAAAGTCGCGCCCCTCGACGATCCACTTTTCGATACCGCCCGCGATGAAGCTGCAGTCGATGCCCATTGCCGCCAGCTTGGCGCAGGTTTCAGAGCTGCGGTTGCCGTTGTGGCAGAACAGAACGACCTTCTGGCCCGGCTGCACCGGGCGGGTTTCCAGGAAGTCCGGGAAGCGGATATGGGTGGCGCCGGGCAGGGTGCCCATGGCGTTCTCGCCGGTCTCGCGGATGTCGTAGAAGAGGGTGGAGCCGTCCTCCAGCGCCGCAGCGGCGTCCGTCGTGCTCATCGCCAGGGGATGGTTTTCCTGCTTGGAGAAGCTGGTCTCCTTGAGGGTCGCATCCTTGATGGTGGTGCCGTCAAACTGCGCCGGCCGGGTCAATGTCGCTTGCAGTCTTGCCAGCTCGGCCTGCGCATGCGAGGAATACTGCCAGTAGTTGCCAGCGGCCAGCGCCATTGCTGCCAGAACCAGCACAGAAATCAGCTTGACCGGGTACCGACGCGGCGAACCGCCCGGTTTGGGGGTAAAACCAAGTTTTGCCGCAATAACAGCGCCGAGGCCGGATACCATGGCAATTCCAACCGCCAGCACCTGCGACAGCGAAGATACCGAGCCAATCACCAGCTCCGGCGAGGGTATGGCCAGGGCAGCGACGGGGAGCGCTGAAAAAAGTGTCGTTAACACAATGATTTGCGCTGAGCGGCGGTGGGACCCGGCGGGGGCGGGTGTCAAAGTGGTATTCTTCACGGCGTTTCCTGTTGAGCCAGTTCGTGCGGGCATTCTGAATTATGGCGAATTTGCCTAAAAGATTACGAAAATCTTACTGAACCGTTAATATAGCGGACGGAGAATAAAAGAACCGCAAAATTTTGTAGAGAATTGGAGGTGCGTTAACATTGTATTCTTAACCATGGGGCATGTAACGAAGGGTAAAGGCCCGTCCGCTGTGCCAGCCAATGTCAGTCAGGAGGCTAATAACGTGAACGTTTTTGAGTGGACCATTGGTATCATTGAGCTTTTCTTAGCACGGCTGCGGACGGCAGCACCGGCGGCTGTTGTTTCAGCTTGCCTTGCAGCTTGGTTCCCAGGGGCTGGCTATGCCGGAATCGAACTGGTTTTCGGCACGTATGCGGCGGATAAACCTACTTCCACGGTCAAAAAGTACCAGCCTTTCCTGTCCTTCCTGTCCGGGCGGATGAGCGAGGAGCTGGGCGAACCGGTGTCGATCCGGTTGAAGATCGCCAAAGAATACGGTGAAGGGATCCGCCAGCTTGCAAGCGGCGAGGTGGATTTTGCCCGGTTCGGCCCCGCGTCCTATGTGCATGTGATGAAGGAAGACCCGGGTGTCCGGATTGTCGCGATGGAGTCCAAGAACGGTGCAAAGCGGTTCAAGGGTGTGATCGTCGTGCACAAGGACAGCAGCGTGCAGGCGGTGGAGGATCTGGCCGGTCTCAGCTTTGCCTTTGGCGATGAACTGTCCACCATCGGCCGCTATCTGGCGCAGGAATACCTGCTGGACGCCGGCATCAGCAGCGCCGACCTGCATGAGTTCGCCTATCTCGGCCGCCATGACCTGGTTGGCGAAGCGGTGGGCGCGGGAAAATACAGCGCAGGCGCCCTGAAGGAGAGCACCTATAAGAAGCTGGTCGCCAAGGGGGTGCCGATCCGGGTTCTGGCCTCTTTTGACAATGTGACCAAGCCGTGGCTGGCGTCGTCGCAAATGCCGGAGAACGTCCTGGAGGCGATGCGCAAGGTGATGCTGGCCTCGGAAAACGAGGAAATAGTGCGCCGGATCTCAAAGAACGGGTTTCTGCTGGGAGCCGATCAGGATTATGACATTATCCGCCGGGCGATGGAGCGCAGCCTGGCCTTTTAAGAGCGCTGCATTGAAAACATGAAACGAACAGGCATCCTTTTTCAGATCGTGCTGTCGCTGCTGCTGGCCGCCTCGGCGGTTGGCTTTGCGGTTGGCCATCTGGCGCAGCGCCAGGAGGTGCAGCGGCTGGAGCAGCAGCTGACCGAGCAGGCGGACCTGACGGTGTCGCTGCTGAGCGGTCTGATGCTGGAAGCGATCATCGTTGAGGATGTGCCGGTGCTGGAAACCGGCCTTTATGAGGCGGTGGCCCGCAAGCCGCAGATCGTGTCGATCCAGATCCGCAACCCGTCGGGCAAGCTGCTGGCTTCGGCCCAGGCTCCTGATGCGGCGGAGGATGACAGCCAGGTGATCTATGAAAGGCCGATCGAGCTGGAAGGGGCTTCCTTCGGCACCATGCTGGTGAAATGGTCGACCCGTGACGGCCAGGCGATGGTTGCGGAAAAGGTGCGCCAGATCATCATCTGGACAGTGGTGCCGGTGCTGGCGCTGTCACTGCTGGTGCTGCTGCTGGTGCATGTGCTGGCGCTCCGCCCATTGCAGATGATCCACAAGCGGATGTCGGATGCGATTTCCGGCCTGCGCAGCCCGCTGCAACCGCTGCCCTGGTTTGCCTCGCGGGAGTTCCGGGCGCTGGATTTCTCAGTCGGGGTGCTGGAGGAAACCTTTGCCGAGCGTGATGAGCGCGAGTTTGCGATGGAGCAGGCCCGCGAGGCCGCGGATATCGCCAACCGCGCCAAATCGGAATTCCTTGCCAACATGAGCCACGAGATCCGCACCCCGATGAACGGGGTGATCGGCATGGCCGAGCTGCTGCAGGAAACCGAGCTGGACGATGATCAGCGGATGTATGCGGAGACGATCGGCAAATCCGGATCGGCCTTGCTGACAATCATCAACGACATCCTCAATTTCTCCAAGATCGAGGCCGGCAAGCTGGAGCTCAGCTGTGCCCCCTTTAACCTTCAGACCGCGGTCGAGGACGTGGTCACCCTCCTGTCGCCCAAGGCGGCGGAAAAGGGGGTTGAGGTCACCATGCGCTATGACCCCGCTTTGCCGGAGGTGTTTGAAGGCGATGCCGGGCGGATCCGGCAGGTCATCACCAATGTTGCGGGCAATGCCGTCAAGTTCACCCGCGAGGGCTATGTCTATATCGAAGTGACCGGCAGCCAGGCGCCGGACGGCGGCCATATGGTGACTTTGCAGGTCACCGATACCGGGATCGGCATTGAGCAGGACAGGATCGGACGGATCTTCCGCGCCTTTGAGCAGGCCGATAATGCGGCCACCCGCAATTTTGAAGGCACTGGCCTTGGGCTCGCGATTTCGGCGCGGCTGCTGGAGCTGATGGGCGGCTCGGTCGAAGTGCAGTCGGATCCGGGCAAAGGCTCGGTGTTCACCATCCGGATCCCGCTGGAGGCCTGTGCCAAGGCGGCGCCGCGGCGGGACAGCGGCGCGCGCAGCTTTGCCGGGCTCAGTGTGCTGCTGGTCGATGATCTGGAGCTGAACCGGGTGATCCTGTCGGAGCGGCTGAGCACCTGGGGCGTGGCCAGCACACAGGCGGCGTCCGCGCATGAGGGGCTGGAAATCCTGTCGGATGCGCAGCTCGACGGGCGCCGGTTCGACGTGATTCTGCTGGACTACCAGATGCCGGCAATGGACGGGCATGAGCTGGCGGCCCGGATCCGGGCCATGCCGGGTTTTGAAACCGTGCCGCTGGTCATACTGTCGTCGGTTGACAACGCATTGTGCCGGGCAGACTGCGAGGCGATCGGCGCTTGCGAGTTCGCGCTTAAGCCGGTGCGGGCAGTGCAGCTTCGCCAGGTGATGAGCCGGCTGCTGAGCAGGCCGCCGCAGGAAACGGCGGATGCGGCAGAGCCGGCCGCGGAGCTGCCGGCAGAGGGGCGGCGGCTGAAGGTGCTGCTGGCAGAGGACAACCGCACCAATCAACTGGTGGTGACCAAGATGCTGAAGGACGCGCCGCTGGCGATCAGCATTGCCGGCAACGGCGTGGAGGCTGTTGCCCGCTTCCGGGCTGAGCGGCCGGACATTGTGCTGATGGACATGATGATGCCGGAAATGGACGGGATCGAAGCCACCGCCGAAATGCGCCGGATCGAGGCGGAGACCGGCAGCGGCAAATGCCCGATCGTGGCGCTGACGGCCAATGCGCTGCAGACCCACCGCGAAAAATGCCTGCAGGCCGGGATGGATGATTTCCTGAGCAAGCCGATCAACAAGAAAGCGCTGACCGAAGCCATCAGCAAATGGGTGGGCAGCCCGGACCTGCTGCGGACCGGCAGCTGATCCGGGCTGCCTGCCCGGCAGGCCAGCGGGTTTCTACCTCAAGACAGCAACTGCGGGTGCCGGTGGCATCAGCCCCGGCGGCGCTGCAGCAGCAGCCCGGTCAGGCTGGATGCGGCAAACAGCGCCGCGGCCAGGCAGACAATGCTGGGTCCGGCAGGCGTGTCCAGGACAAACGCGAGCTGCAGACCGCCGGTGGCGGCCAGCATGCCCAGCAGCGCTGCAATGGCGGCCATCCGCTCCGGGGTGGCGGCAAAGGGGCGGGCGGCTGCGGCCGGGATCAGCAGCATTGCCGCAATCAGCAGCACCCCTACCACCTTGATTGCGACCGCCACCACCAGCGCCAGCGCGATGGTCAGCACCATCTGCTCGCGCCGGGGATCAATGCCGGCGGCATGCGCCAGGTCCGGGTTCAGCGTCGCGGTCAGCAGGGCAGACCAGCGCCACCACAGGAGAGCCAGTACCAGCACCGCGCCGCCCCAGATCACCGCCAGATCCGCCCGGCCCACCGCCAGAATGTCTCCAAACAGATAGGCCATCAGGTCGATCCGCACCCCTTGCAGAAAGGAGACCGCGACCAGACCGAAGGCGAGCGAGGAATGCGCCAGCACGCCCAGCAAAGTGTCCATCGCATAGCCGCGTCCGGCCAGCGCCGAGACGGTGGTGGCCATCGCCAGCGCCGTCGCAAGCACCCCGGCAAACACCGAA
Organism: Leisingera sp. ABM4_103; assembly: GCF_056158685.1. NCBI lineage: Bacteria > Pseudomonadati > Pseudomonadota > Alphaproteobacteria > Rhodobacterales > Roseobacteraceae > Leisingera > Leisingera sp. ABM4_103. The sequence goes on from NZ_JBSWTU010000011.1 coordinate 23,806, forward strand.
ACATCAAAGCTGAGCGCAAGTGCCACGCCGAGGATGGAGGCATGGGCGGTGGCGTCGCCGAAATAGGCCATCCGGCGCCAGACCACGAAACAGCCCAAGGGCGCCGCGGCCAGCGCCACGCCGATACCCGCCAGCGCGGCGCGGATCAGGAAATCGTCAAGCAGGGTCATTCCGCCGCCTCGTGAGTGTGGTTGTGGGCGCAGTCGTGATCGTGGCTGTGGTTGTGCTCATGCCGGTAGAGCGCCAGGGCGCCCTGGGTGCCTGTGCCGAACAGGGCCCGGTATTCCGGAGCCGTGGCGACATGCTCCGGCGCGCCCTCGCAGCAGACGTGGCCGTTGAGGCAGATCACCCGGTCCGAGGCCGCCATCACCACATGCAATTCGTGGCTGACCATCAGCACCGCGCAGCCGAGCTCCTGGCGGACCTTCTCGATTCGCTGGTAAAAGGCGGCCGAACCGGGTTGGTCCAGCCCTTGGGTGGCCTCATCGAGGATCAGCAGCTGGGGGTTGCTGAGCAGGGCGCGGGCCAGCAGCACCCGCTGGAACTGGCCGCCAGACAGGCCTGACATCTGCCGCGCCGCCAGATCACCGGCGCCGGCCTGCTCCAGCGCCTCCGCGGCGCGGGTGTCGGATACCCGTTCCGGCAGGCTGAGGAAGCGGCGCACGGTCAGCGGCAGCGTCGGGTCGATATGCAGCTTTTGCGGCACGTAGCCGATCCGCAGCCCGGTTGCGCGCCGGACGGTTCCGCGCGACGGTTTCTGCGCGCCGATGACGCTGCGCAGCAGGGTGGACTTGCCGGAGCCGTTGGGGCCGACCACAGTGACGATTTCACCCGGTTCGATCGCCAGGCTGACGCCGGACAGGACTGTATTGCCGCCGTGCCGGACCGTCAGGTTATCGAGAGCAATCAAGCTCATGCGGCGGCGTCCTCCTGGCATTTGGGGCAGAGGCCCTCGGCCTCGATCACCGCCCGTTCGATCACAAAACCGGCGTCGCGGGCAGCCTGGCCCAGCTGGCCCTGAGTGGGTTCGCGCTGCGCCTCGGCCACTGCATCGCAGGCGCGGCAGATCAGGAAGACTGGCGCGTGGGTCTCGCCCGGGTGGGAGCAGGCAATGAAAGCATTGAGCCGCTCGATCTTATGCGCGAACCCGTTTTTCACCAGGAAATCCAAGGCTCTGTAGGCGACGGGCGGCTGCGAGCCCAGGCCCTCCTCGCGCAGGCGGTCGAGGATTTCGTAAGCTCCAAGCGCGCGGTGCTCCTGCAGCAGGATCTCCAGCACCCGGCGGCGCACCGGGGTGAATTGCAGGCCGTTGGCGCGGCAATAGGCATCCACGGCGGCAATGCCGTCTTGGATGCAGCTGGCGTGATCGTGCGGTTCAAAACCAATGGAATCCATGGGGCGGGGTCTCCGGGCGCGGGCAGGATTGGCTCTTGATATGTAATGTTATGACGTTTATCAACCCGGGCGAATGTTATAAAGTTACATCGGAGGATGACATGCGGAACGCGGTAGCAGTGGCTGCGCTGATGGCAGGAACAGGGGCTGCCTGGGCGGAGGTGCCCAAGGTTGCGGCGGACATTCCGCCGGTTCATGGTCTGGTGGCCCGGGTGATGCAGGGGCTGGGCGAGCCTGCGCTTGTGGTGCCGCCCGGCGCTTCACCGCATGGCTACTCGATGCGCCCTTCTGAGGCGCGGGCGCTGGATCAGGCGGATGTGGTGTTCTGGCTGGGTGAGGCGCTGACCCCTTGGCTGGAAGGGCCGCTGGAAGAGCTGGCCGGCGGCGCGCACCGGGTAGAGCTGCTGGAAGCCGAGGGCACAACAGTGTTGCCGTTCCGCGAAGGCGCACGGTTCGAGGCGCATGCGCATGATGATCATGCTGGCCACGGCGAGCACGAAGATCATGAGGGCCACGATGACCATGGTCACGAGGAGCAAGCCAGCCATGATGATCACGATGGCCACGGTCATGAAGAGCACGCCGAAGGTCATGAGGGTCACGCGGACCATGATGATCATGAGGACCACGCGGATGCGGATGGGCACCGCCACGAGGGCGCCGATCCGCATGCCTGGCTGCTGCCGGCCAATGCCCAGGCCTGGCTGGATGTGATCGCCGAAGAACTGGCAGAACATGACCCGGACAATGCTGCCGCCTACAAGGCCAATGCCGAGGCCGGCAAGCAGGAGATTGCAGAGGCCGTGGCCAGCATCTCGGCACAGCTTGAACCGTTCCGGGCCAAGCAGTTCATCGTGTTCCACGATGCCTACCAGTATTTCGAGCGCGGATTTGGCCTGAACGCGGCGGGTGCGATTTCGATCAGCGATGCCGCCAAGCCGAGCCCGGCGCGGATTGCCGAGGTGCGTGACGTGGTGGCTGATCTGAAAGTGTCCTGCGTGTTCTCGGAGCCGCAGTTCAATCCAGGCGTGGTTGCCACGGTGCTGGACGGCACCGGTGCGGGCACCGCCGTGCTGGATCCGCTGGGCGCCAAGCTGGAGCCGGGGCCGCAGTTCTACCCGGCGCTGCTGCAGGAGATCGGGACGGCGATTGCCGGCTGCGAATGAGGGTAGGGCGGGCCATTCGGCCCGCTTTTTTCATCGGTCGCTGATCAGATGGGTGAGCGTGGCGCCGGTCTCGTAATAGGCGCTGCGCAGGCCCGCAAAGGGGATCGCGTGATCGCGCACCGGCGGCACCGGCAGGCGCGATTGGTCGCCGCTCAACAGCGCCTCTGCCATGGCGGTGCCGAACAGGGTGCCGGGGCCGATACCGCGGCCGGAGTAGCCGAAACAGGCAAAGCCGCCGTCCAGGTCCAGGATCTTGGGCAGGTGCTCGGTGGTCATGGCGATGCGGCCGTGCCAGTGGTTATTCAGCGCCATGTCCTTCAATTCGGGGTATAGCGCGGCCAGTTTGCGGGGCAGCCAGCTGCGGTGCAGGGCGCTGCCGAAGTGGTTGAGCGCACCCATGCCGCCGATCACCAGCCGCCCGGCCTGCTCCAGCCGCCACGATGACATCACCAGCGCGGTGTCCCAGCAGCCTTCCCTGCCCGGCAGGATCTTGTCCAGCAGGGGTGCGGGCAGCGGATCGGTGGCGGCCTGGAAATAATGCACCGGGATCACCTGCGGCGCGTCATAGCCGGTGATTTCGCGGGCATAGGCGTTGGTCGCCATGATCAGGTGTTTCGCGCGCAGGCTGCCCTTGGGGGTGTCCACCTGCCAGCCGCTGCCATTGCGGGTAATGCTGGTGGCAGGCGTGCCGCTGTGCAGCTGCGCACCGGCTGCCGCGGCAGCGCGGGCGAGGCCGCGGACATAGGCCAGCGGCTGGATGGTCCCGGCGCGCGGATCGAACAGAGCGCCGTGCACGGCTTCGGAGCCGGTGCGCTGAATGGCTTCCTCGCGCGATATCAGCTCCACCGGCGCGCCGATGGCGGTGAGCTGGGCGTGGCGGCGCTGCAGGTCTTTCAGGCCGCCGGGCGCATGGGCGCAGTGCAGGGTGCCGCTGCGCTCCGGCTCGCAGTGGATGGCGTGTTTTTCGATCAGCGAGAACACCATCCCGGGGGCGCCCGCCAGCAGGGAGGAGAGGCGGCTGCCGGTCTCCGGCCCCAGCGCGGCGTTGATGTCCTCGGGCGGCAGCCAAAGGCCCGCGTTGGCCAGCCCCACGTTGCGGCCGGAGCCGCCGCAGCCGATCTCGTCCGCTTCGATGAGGTGGACCGTGGCACCCATTTCGGCGGCTTTCAGTGCTGCAGAGCAGCCGGTGTAGCCGCCGCCGATCACCACCAGATCGGTGTCGGCCTCCCCGGAAAATTCCGGGAAGGCGGGGTTTTCCTGGCAGGTTTGATGCCAGAGGCTGGACGCCAGATCAGATGTCAAACTTGATCCCCTGAGCAAGCGGCAGCTCGCGTGAGTAATTCACGGTGTTGGTCTGCCGGCGCATGTACCCTTTCCAGGCGTCGGAGCCGCTTTCGCGGCCGCCGCCCGTCTCCTTCTCGCCCCCGAAAGCGCCGCCGATTTCAGCGCCGGAGGGGCCGATGTTCACGTTGGCAATACCGCAGTCGGAGCCCGCTGCCGAGAGGAAATATTCGGTTTCGCGCACGTCGGTGGAGAAGATGCAGGAAGACAAGCCTTGCGGCACTTCGTTCTGCATTTCAATGGCTTGATCCAGGTCAGCGTATTTCACCACATAGAGGATCGGGGCGAAGGTTTCGGTGTGCATGATCTCTGTCTGGGCGGGCATCTCGACGATTGCGGGATGCACATAGGCCGCGTTGGCGAAGCTGTCCGTCAATGCGCGGCCGCCGTCGTGCACGGTGCCGCCTTCACCCTGGGCGCGCTCCAGCGCCCGCAGCATCGCGTCCATGGCGTGGCGGTCGATCAGCGGGCCGACCAGGGTGCCGTCGGCCAGCGGGTCGCCGATGGGCAGGCCCTCATAAGCTTTGATCAGGCGCGGGATCAGCTGGTCGTAAATGTCTTCGTGCACGATCAGGCGGCGCAGGGAGGTGCAGCGCTGGCCGGCGGTGCCGACAGCGGAGAACACGATGGCGCGCAGGGCCATCTCCAGATCGGCGGAGGGGGCCACGATCATCGCGTTGTTGCCGCCCAGTTCCAGAATCGTGCGGCCCAGGCGTTTGGACATATCGGCCGCAACTGCCTTGCCCATCGGCACCGAGCCGGTGGCGGAGATGAGGGCAACGTCCTTGGAGGCGGTCAGCACCTCGCCCAGATCACGCTCTCCGATCAGCACCTGGATCAGGCCCTCAGGCGCGTCCCCGCCAAAGGCGGCCATGGCGCGCTCGCAGATTTTCTGCACCGCCAGCGCGGTCAGCGGGGTCTTCTCGGACGGCTTCCAGATCACCGGATCGCCGCAGACCAGCGACAGCGCCGCGTTCCAGCACCAAGGGGCAACCGGGAAGTTGAAGGCGGTGATGATGCCGCAGGTGCCCATCGGGTGCCAGGTTTCACGCATCGCGTGGCCGGGACGCTCGGAGGCGATAGTGAGGCCATAGAGCTGGCGCGAGAGACCAACCGCGAAGTCGCAGATGTCGATCATCTCCTGCACTTCGCCGAGGCCCTCCTGGTAGATCTTGCCGCATTCCAGGGTGACGAGGCGGCCCAGGTTTTCCTTCTCCTTGCGCAGCTCGTCGCCCAAGAGCCGCACCAGCTCGCCGCGGCGCGGGGCGGGGACCAGGCGCCAGGATTTGAAGGCGCTCTTGGCGGCGGCGATCTGGGCCTCGGCCTCAGCCGCGCTGTGGGTTTTCAGGCGGGCGATTTCGCTGCCGTCGACCGGCGTGGTGACAGAGAGGCTTCCGCCGGTCAGCTCGGCTTTGGTAAGGCCAGCGGCGGCGAGGATGTCGGAATAGGGCATGTCTGCGTCCTTTCGGTGCGAGGGCAGGGCATGAGAAAAACTTTAGCTTGCTTTGCGCCGATGTCCCGCCGGGCGTCGGTTGAATATAGAAATTGCACCCTGCGGCCTGGATTGCTATTGAAACTAAATCCTGAAGACATGAGTTTTAATCATATGATTGCCCCGCGCCGTTTTTTACCCTCAATCCCTTCTCTGCTGGCGCTGGAGGCGGTGGACCGGCTTGGCAGCGCCTCGGCGGCGGCAGAGGACCTGTCGCTGACGCAAAGCGCCATCAGCCGCCAGCTGAAACAGCTGGAGGAGCAGATGGGAGTGGACCTGGTCGCCCGCGACCAGATGCGGATGCAGCTGACGCCAGCGGGCGCAGGGTTTGCCAAGGAGGCGCGGGCAATTCTGACGCGGCTGGCGCAGGCCTCGGTCAAGCTGCGCGCAAACCCGGACGGGGGCAGTTTCACCCTGTCGATCCTGCCGTCCTTTGGCCTGCATTGGCTGGCGCCGCGGCTGAAGGGGTTTGCCGCGTCGCATCCCGGCATCACGGTGAACCTGCATACCCACAATCTGCCGTTCAGCTTTGACGCGGGGACGGCGCAGGCAGCGATCCACTATGGCACGCGGGACTGGCCGGGGGTGGAGTATCTGCCGCTGATGCCGAAACATGTGCTGCCGGTCTGCGCGCCGGGGCTGATGGGGGGGCCTGTGGCGGCTCCGGCGGAACTGCTGGACTATCCGCTGCTGCATCTGGAAACGCACCCGGACTGCTGGGAACAATGGTTTCATTTGCACGATGTGCCGGCGGCCAAGCTTCGCGGGATGCTGTTTGACCAGTCGTCTGCGATGACGCAGGGGGCGGTGCATGGGCTGGGGGTCGCGCTTTTACCGGATTTCCTGGCGGAGAATGAGATTGCGCACGGGCGGCTGGCGTTGGCGATGGAAGGCGATGCGGTGAGCCTGGGGGAGTATTTCCTGGTCTGGCCTGCGGACCATGCGGAGGAGTATCCGCTGATCAAGTTCCGCGAATGGCTGCTGTCGCAGCTGGAGGAGAATTGAGATGCGCCTGCCAAGCCTGACCCATCTGCGCTGTTTCGAGAGCGCCGCGCGGCATCAGAGCTTCACTGCTGCCGGTGAGGAGCTGGGCCTCACGCAAAGTGCGGTCAGCAAGAAGGTGAAGGAGCTGGAGGCGGACCTTGGCTTCGATCTGTTCCAGCGGGCGGGCCGGGGGGTGGTTCTGACGCCCGCGGGGCAGGGGCTGGCGGCGGATCTGGAGCTGGATCTGGCGGGGCTGCGCGCCACTTTGCAAAAGGCCGCCGCGGCCGGGGCCGGGCGCTCGGCCCTGCGGATTGCGGTGCTGCCGGCCTTCGCCAACCTGTGGCTGATCCCGCGGCTGCCGGATTTCTTTCAGCGCCATCCGGAGGTGGAGCTGAGCTTCTCCACCCGGCTGGAGCCGTTTGATTTTGCCCGGGAAAACTTCGACCTGGCGGTGCATTACGGGCTGGACAACTGGCCGGGCACTCATATGGCGGCCTTGTTCGGCGAGGAGATGGTGCCGGTCTGCGCGCCCGGTTTCTTTGCCGCGCATCAGCTGGATCACGCGGCCAATCTGGCGCAGGCGCCGCTGTTGCACTTGGAAAGCCGCGCGGGGTCCTGGGCGGAATGGTTCGAGCGCGCAGGGCTGGCGGGCGCGCCGCGGCAGGACGGGCGCTATTTCGACCAGCACTCAATGGTAATCGCTGCGGCGGCGGCGGGTCTGGGGGCGGCAATCGTGCCCTATGACATGGTGGCGAGGGAGATTGCGGCAGGGGTTCTGCTGCGCATACCGGGGCCCGCGCTGGAGTCGCGCAAGCGCTATTACCTGGTGCGCCCGCACGGGCCGGTGCCGGAGGCGGTGCAGAAGCTGGAAGCCTGGATGCGCAAGCAATTGCGGACCAGGCCGGATTGAGTTGTTTCGCCTGGCCGATAGGCCGGGCAGCGCCCGTCCGCCCCGTCAAACCGAAGGTTTGCCTCCGGCAAAACGGCGGCGGGCGCTTCGCTTCCGCCCGCGGACGGGCACCGCCCTCGGCGATAGATGCCAAACCGGAATAGGTCGGGTCGCAAAGGGCTGGTTTTCCGGAGAACGGCATTCGCTCCATGCTAGCTGGCGAAGCAAACCAGCAGGGAGCCTCCGCCATGGCCCAATTCCGCCGCGCCAGCCGTCTTGACCCGCTTGAGGTCTCCGAGATCCTCACCATCGGCGCCAAGGCGGCAGAGTTGAAGCGTCAGGGCGCGCCGGTGATCATCCTGGGCGCAGGCGAGCCGGACTTCGACACGCCGGATCACATCAAGGAGGCCGCCGCCGCGGCGATGCGGGCGGGGGAGACGAAATACACCCCGCTCGGCGGCACGCTGGCGCTTCGGCAAGCAATCCAGGCGAAGTTCCAGCGCGACAACGGGCTGGACTACGCGCTGGATGAGATCATCGCGGGCACCGGCGCCAAGGAGATCCTGTTTGATGCCTTCATGGCCAGCCTCAACCCCGGCGATGAGGTGATTGTGCCCACGCCCTATTGGACCTCCTATTCCGACATCATCCGCATTGCCGGGGGCGAGCCGGTGCTGGTGCCCTGCGGGGATGACACCGGCTTCCGGCTGACGGCGGAGAAGCTGGAGGCGTCGATCACCCCGCGCACCCGCTGGCTGCTGCTGAATTCGCCGTCGAACCCGGCCGGCGCCGGCTACAGCGCCGGGGATTACCGGCCGCTGCTGGAGGTGCTGCTGCGGCATCCGGATGTCTGGCTGATGGCCGATGACATGTATGAGCACATCACCTATGGCGGGTTCGAATTCGCCACCCCCGTGCAGGTGGAGCCGCGCCTGAAGGACCGGGTGCTGACGGTCAATGGCGTCTCCAAAGCCTATGCGATGACAGGCTGGCGGCTGGGCTATGCGGGCGGGCCGAAGGCGCTGATCGACGCGATGAAGGTAGTGCAGTCGCAATCGACCTCGCACCCCTCCTCGATTTCGCAGGCTGCTGCGGCGGCGGCGCTGAATGGCCCGCAGGGGGTGCTGGCAGAGCGGCGGGCCAGTTTTCAGGCGCGGCGCGATCTGGTGGTGGAGGCGCTCAATGGCATGGAGGGGATCACGTGCCCGGTGCCGGAGGGGGCGTTCTATACCTTTGCCAGTTGCGCAGGGGTGCTGGGCAAGCGCACGCCGGAGGGCCAGGTGCTGGAAACAGACGCAGATTTCTGTGCCCATCTGCTGGACCAGCATCATGTGGCGGTGGTTCCGGGCCGCGCCTTTGGCATCTCGCCGTACTTCCGGATTTCCTATGCCACCTCCGAGGCGGAGCTGCGCGAGGCGCTGACCCGGATTGACCGGGCGGTGGCGGCGCTGGCCTAGGCCTGCGCCATTGACGGCCGGCGGCTCCGGGCGCTTGACCACGCCTGCACCAGCTGGCGCTGCAGGGCAGCTGCAGCGAGGCCCAGGGCGATGCCGCCAAAGATTGCCAGCGCGTCGTTCAGCGGGCTGCGGCCCTCCAGTCCGATCATCGGCATCAGCAGCTCCGGCACAAACCGGTGCAGCAGGTAGATCGGGAAGGCCGCCTGCGCCAGCCGCATCAGCGGGCGGGCGGCAAGCCGCGGCACCGGCAGGCGCGTGATGAACAGCAGCCCGGCGATCAGCACCAGGAGCCACATGTATTTGACCCAGCCGCCGTACCAGTTGCCGCCCAGATAGGCGGCTGCGGGCATGATCACGCAGGCCGCCGCCAGCACCAGCAGCCGCTGTCCCAGCGTGCTTGCGGCAGTGATGCACCAGCCGAGGGCAAAGAGGTAGAAGACCCACGGCACGGTGAACTGCCCCCGCCCGCCGATCTGCCAGACCTCCGGTGCAATCAGGCGGATGGCAACGGCAAACGATAGGAAGCACAGGCCCGCGCGCAATGCACCCTGGCGCACCAGCCAGCGCCGCACCGGCGGCAGCGCAAAGGGCAGCGCCACCAGCAGGGTCATCTGCAGATAGGCCTCGATGAACCAGTAAAGATACGGCAGCATCAGATGGGTTTCGGGCGTGGTCAGGGCAAAGTTGCCCGCCAGGAAGACCGAGGCCCAGGGCACCTGCTCCCAGGCCACGGCATAGCCGGCCAGGATCAGGTAATAGGGGATCAGAACCGCTGCCACGGGTTTGAAGAAACTGCGCATGTCGCCGGATTTCAATGCCTGCCAGCGGAAGCCGGCAACGCTCATCCCCATCAGGATCACCATCGCCGCGGCACCGCCGTAGACCGGCCAGAAGGTCTGATGCGCGACCACCACCGCGAGGATGGCAACCACCCGGGCCATCAGATCAAAGGGCAGGCTGGCGGCGGGTGCCGGGGCGGCCTGTTCCAGATCCTTGATCTGAATCTCTTCCCAGCCGGCGGGGGCGCCGCCCAGGGCCTCGTCGAGCGCCAGCGACAGCTCCACATGGCGCAAGGAGTCGCCGCCGAGCGAGGCAAAGCTGTCGTTGCGGCCCACGGTCTGCGGTGCAAAGGCGGCCTGATAGGCAGCGAGCACTCCCTTGGCGGGCTTGGGTTTGGCGGATTGGGTCTTGAGCGCCGGATAGTCGATCTTGCCATTGGCGCACCGGGGCAGGGACCTACGCGGGATCACCGTGAAATGCTGCTGGCCGACGCCGGTCAGCTTGGCGGCCAGCGCGGCTATGCCATCCTCCGCCCCGCAGATAGCAATGGAGATGCGGGTGTCATCGCCCCAGACCGCAGCTTCATACCCTTGGGCGGCCAGGGCGCGTTCGATGGCGTCATGGCCGATACGCAGCCCGGCGATCTTGGACATCCGCGAAAGCCGCCCTGTGATGTGATAGAGCCCGTTTGCATCGCGCCGGGCCAGGTCGCCGGTGGCTAGTTCGCTGAGTTCCGGCCCCTTGGCAAGATCGGAGTGGTCTTCGGCATAGCCCATCATCACGTTCGGACCTTGATAGACCAGCTCGCCTTCACCCTCGGGCGTGGTGATTTCCGCGCCGCCCGCATCGCGCAGCAGCAGGTGGCCGCCGGGAATGGCGCGGCCTGCGGCGCCCGGATTTTCCAGAGCAAGCTCCGGTGGCAGGTAGCTGATCCGGGCGGTGGCCTCGGTCTGGCCGTACATGACAAAGAACTGCCCGGCACGCGCCTGCATCCGGCTGGTCCAGGCGCGGACCTGGTCCGGCTCCATGGCACCGCCCGCGACTGTCAGGGTCTTGATGCTTTCCGGCAAGGCACGAGACAGGCCCGCGCTCTCCAGCAGGCGGAAGTGATGCGGCACGCCGGCCAGGCTGGTGGCGCCCGAGGCCTCCAGCGCATCGGAAAAACCGGCGTCCAGCACCGAGCCGGGCGCGAGCCAGAGACTGGCGCCGGCCGCCAGATGCGAGTGCAGCACTGAGAGACCGTAGGAATAATGCAGCGGCAGGATCAGCGCGGCACGGTCATTGGACTGGATCTGGAGGTATTCCGCGATGGCGCGGGCATTGGCATCCACGGCGGTGCCGGACAGCCGCACGCCGCGGCCATGGCCGGTGCTGCCGGAGGTCTGCAGCAGCAGCGCCAGCTCCGGATGGATGGCGGCTGGTTCATGCGCATGGCCCAGCAGCTGCCAGCTGCCGCCAATGCGGCGGAAACTGGCGGCGGGGCGGAAGCGTTCCTCCAGCCGGACAGCCGTCGCCTCGTCGCCCTCGGGCAGCGGCATCACCGCATGGCCCGCAGCGAGGGCGCCAAGATATGCGGTGATGGCCTCGGGATCTGGTGCAGCCTCGACCGCGATCAGCCGCCAGTCCTGCGGCAGCAGGGCGGCAAACTGTGCAGCGGCATCGGCCAAGGCGGCATAGGACAGGCGGGTTCCGTCCGCCGCCGAAAGGCAAACCCGAGGGCCAAAAGCGCGCAAATTTTCGAGGTCAAAAAACATCCGGAACTCCTTCGAGCGGGCCGGGTAAGATAATTTACAAATTTTGTCAATTATTGATGGGGGCGGGGCGCACCGCGTATTCGCAGGCTGCCCCGCGGGCGTGGCTGATCTGTGTAATCAACATTATGGTAAATATGGGATCGTGCCGGAACGGCAGTGCCAGGCGGCCGCCCCGTGCATCAAATGCGGTCACTCCCGCCGGTTTCCCGGCAGGAGTGAAGGGCGTGCGACGGTAAGCGTTCAGATCAGGCGTCCTGGCCGGAGCGGTCGCCCAGGGTCACGTCCAGCGTGAGCTCCTTGCCTTGGCGCAGCACCTCGATCTGCGCGGCCTCACCCGGGGCGTTCATCGCAACCGCAGCGGTCAGGTCGCGCAGCTCATCAACCTCGGCACCGCCAAAGCGAAGTACCACATCCCCGGGTTTCAGACCCGCCTTGGCCGCCGGGCTGTCCGCCTCCACGCCTTCGATCACCACGCCCTTGCCGGCCTCGCGGCCCAGCACGTTGGCGGCGTCCTCCGACAGCGGCTTGATCTGCACACCCAGCCAGCCGCGGGTGATCTCGCCGTCATCTTCCAGGTCGGCCACGATCTTCTGCACCATGTCCGAGGGCACCGCAAAGCCGATCCCGACCGAGCCGCCGCCGGGCGAATAGATCGCGGTGTTGACCCCGACGACCTCGCCTTCGGCATTGAACAGCGGCCCGCCGGAGTTGCCCCGGTTGATCGCCGCATCGGTCTGGATGAAGTCGTCAAACGGGCCGGAGTTGATGTTGCGCGAGGTGGCTGAAACGATGCCCGAGGTCACCGTGCCCGACAGGCCGAACGGGCTGCCCATGGCAAGCACCTCATCACCGACCCGCAGCTCTTCAGAGGAGCCGAATTCCACCACCGGCAGCGGCGTGTCCGCCTCCACCTTGAGCAGGGCGATATCGGTCAGCGGGTCGGTGCCGACGACGGTGGCGTCATGCACGCTGCCATCGGCCAGGGTCACAGTCACCGTCTGGGCGTTATCGATCACGTGGTTGTTGGTGACGATCAGCCCCTCTTCGGCAATCACAAAGCCGGAGCCGGCGCCCTTCATCGGGCGGCTTTCCGGCTGCTGCGGCAGGCGGCCGCCGAAGCGGCGCATGAAGTCTTCCATGAACTGGTCGTTCGGCATCGCCTGCCGGTCCGACACGGGCTGCGCCTTGCCGGTGATCTCGACATAGACGACGGCGGGCGCGACGGTTTCGACCAGATCGGCGTATCCGCCGGCAGGCACCGCCAGCGCAGGCACCGGGGCCATCGCGAGCATGGCGGCAGCGGAGGCGGCGGCCGTCAGGCCACAGGCAAATCTCTTGGGGGCGGTAGCAGGATTGGACATCTTCGTCTCCTTGCGTTGAAGTGATGCAAGCCAGATGGAAGGCTTGGATTTCAACCGCCTGACGCCTTCTATACAGATCTGTAATGTGCGCAGAGCCGCGTTCGGGTGTATCAGCGGGACGGTTGTAACACGGGAGAAGGCCTTGAAAATCCTGGTGATCGAAGATGACGCCACCACCGGCCCCTATGTGCAGGCCGGGCTGCGCGAGGAAGGGCATACCGCCGATCTCGTCACCGACGGGCGCGAAGGCCTGCTGCAGGCCACGGCGGCGGATTATGACGTGCTGATCATCGACAGGATGCTGCCCGGCCTGGACGGGCTGAGCCTGATCAAGACCCTGCGCGGTGCCGGCGTGCGCACGCCCGCCATTATGCTGACGGCGCTGAGCGGCGTGAATGACCGGATCGAGGGGCTGGAGGCCGGGGCGGATGACTACCTGGTCAAGCCCTTTGCCTTTGGCGAGCTGGCCGCCCGCGTCGCCGCTCTGGCCCGCCGCCCGGGCCTGCAGGAGCAGGAGACGGTGCTGCGGGCGGGCGATCTGGAGATGGATCTGATCCGCCGCAAGGTGACGCGCGCGGGCCAGGAGATCGAGCTGCTGCCGCGCGAATTCCGCCTGCTGGAGCATCTGTTGCGCCGCAAAGGCCGGGTGCAGACCCGCACCATGCTGCTGGAGGCGGTCTGGGACATCAGCTTTGACCCGCAGACCAATGTGGTGGAGACCCATATCTCCCGCCTGCGCGCCAAGGTCGACAAGCCCTTTGACAGCGAACTCATTGAGACCGTGCGCGGCGCGGGGTACCGGATTGCCGGCTGACCTCCTCCGCCGGGCGCGGGTGCTGCTGCGCTCCTCGCCGATGCGGCAGTCGCTGTGGCTGTCGCTGCTGTTTGTCGCGGCCAGCTCGCTCAGCCTCGGGATCACCTACTATGTCGCCCATGGCGCCCAGCGGCAGGCGATCGAGCAGAGCCTGACCCAGGACATGGCAGGCTTTCGCGCCACGCCCTCCGCCGCGGCGCTGGCGGCGCTGGTCAATGCCGAAACCCGCGAGACCGACCCGCAGCGCCGCCTGCTCAGCTACCGCCGCCCCGGCGGGCGGGTGGTGGCCGGCAATGCGGCGATCATGCAGCAGCAGGAGGGGTTCCGGGTGGTGGCGCTGGGGCCGGAACCGGTGGAGATTTCCGGCCGCTTCATCTCGCTCAGCGAATACATCCACGGCGGGCTGCTGACCGTGGCGCAAAGCGCCAAACCGCTGGACGACCTGCGCCAGACGTTCCTGTGGGTGTTCCTGTTCAGCCTGCTGCCGGCAACCGCCCTGGCGGTTCTGGGCGGGGTGCTGCTGGCACGCCGTTCGGCCCGCTCCCTGCGGGGGATCGAGCGCACCTTGTCGGCGCTCACTTCCGGCGACCTTGGTGCGCGGGTGCCGGAGAGCGGGCAGACGCACGGCGATATCAGCCGCATCGGCCGCAGCGTGAACCGCATGGCGCAGGCGCAGCAGCAGGCGACCGAGGCGCTGCGGCAGGTTTCGGCGGACATTGCGCATGACCTGAAGACCCCGATCCAGCGGGTGGCGGTGCAGCTGTCGCGCCTGCAGGAGGTGCCGGATCTGCCGGAAGCGGCGCAGGCGCTGGCGGACAAGGCGCTGGAGGAGACCCGCGGCATCACCAGCACCTTCCAGGCGCTGCTGCAGATCGCCCAGCTGGAGGACGGCGCGCCGAGGTCACGGTTCGAGGCAGTGGATCTGTGCGAAGTTGCCGCCACCTTTGCCGAGATCTATGAGCCGGCGGCAGAGGAGCAGAACCGCACTCTCAGTCTCAGCTTGCCGGATGCGCCGGTCACCGTCACAGGCGACCGCGCCCTGCTCGGCCAGCTGCTGGCCAACCTGATCGAAAATGCGCTGCGCCATACCCCCGAGGGCACCGCCATCAGCCTGTCGCTGCGACGCGACGGGGCGGCGGCGGTGCTGTCGGTTCGCGATCACGGTCCCGGCATCCCGGAGGCGGAGCGCCAGAAGGTGCTGCGCCGCCTCTACCGGCTGGAGCGGAGCCGGACCACGCCGGGCAGCGGCCTGGGCCTGAGCCTGGTGGCGGCGATTGCCAGCCTGCACGGGGCCGAGCTGCGCCTGTCCGGCGCAAAACCCGGCCTGCGGGCGGAGGTGATTTTCGCAGCGTAGTCCGCCGCGGCACCGGAATTCTGCAAGAATTCCGGCCAGGAAAAACCGATTTTTCCTGGCCGATTTCCGCGCCGGAAAACGGCAACGGGATCCGCCGGAGCCAGGCAGCATCAGCCTCCTGCGGCGGCTCATTTCTGGCGCAAACCTACGCCGCCGTCTTCATCGGCTTGCCAGCCGCATAGGTCTGCGCGATGGAGCGGTCGTCGCCCAGCGTCTGCAGGATAAACAGCTCTTCCGACAGGGTCTCGGCCCGCTGCATCCGCAGGTCCATCGCCGGCGTGGCGCGGGAATCGAGCACCACGATATCGGCCTCGGTGCCGGCCTCCAGCGTGCCGACTTTGTCCTCCAGCCCCAGCGCCACCGCGTTGCCGCGGGTTATCCAGTGGAAGGCGCGCAGCGGGTGCAGCTTCTGGTTCTGCAGCTGCAGCACTTTGTAGCCCTCGTTCAGGGTCTGCAGCATGGAATAGCTGGTGCCGGCCCCGATGTCGGTGGCAATCGCATTGGTGATGCCGCGGCTGCGCAGGCCGGCGTCGTCAAACAACCCGCTGCCAAGGAACAGGTTGGAGGTCGGGCAGAACACTGGCTTGGCCTGGGTCTCCGCCAGCGCATCAATCTCGCGCGGCTGCAGGTGGATCGAATGGCCCAGCAGCATCTTTTCCGTCAGCAGCCCGTAGGACTGGTAGACGTCCAGATAGTCGCGCGCCTGCGGGTACAGCTCGGCGGTAAAGGCGATCTCGTCGTGGTTTTCCGACAGGTGGGTCTGCACGTAGCACTCCGGGTGCTCTTTCACCAGCGCGCCGGCCATTTCCATCTGACCGGGGGTGGAGGTGATGGCAAAGCGGGGGGTGATTGCATACATGCCGCGGCCCTTGCCGTGGTATTTCGCAATCAGCTCCTTGGTGTCGTCGTAACCGCTGACCGGCGTGTCCAGCAGGCCTTCAGGCGCGTTGCGGTCCATCAGCACTTTGCCGCCGATCATCCGCATGTTGCGGCGGGCGGCCTCGCTGAAATAGGCCTCGGCGGAGGTTTTGTGGACCGAGCAATAGGCGACGGCGGTGGTGGTGCCATGCGCGGTCAGCAGGTCGAAGAAATGCCCGGCCATCTCGGCACTGTGGCCTGCGTCGGCGAAACGGACCTCCTCGGGGAAAGTATAGTTGTTCAGCCATTCCAAGAGCTGCGATCCCCAGGAGGCGATCACCTGCACCTGCGGGAAATGCAGGTGGGTGTCAATGAAGCCGGCCATCAGGATGTTGGGGCGGTGGTCGATCACCTCGGCGCCTGCCGCCTGCTGTGCGAGGTCTCCATAGCTGCCTTTGGCCAGGATCATGCCGTCTGCAACCAGCAGCGCGCCGTCCTCGATGAACTCATAGGCGCTGGTGTCCTCAGGGCCTTGCGGCTCGGCGGTGAAGGAAAGCACCCGCCCGCGCAGCAGCGTCTGTTTCGATGTCATGTCTTTGATGTCCTTGGTTCGCAGGCAGGGGACGCGCGGCCCCCTGCCCCTCTTCACTTGGGATTATTCGCCCGCCGGCAGGTGCGGCACATGGGGTTTCACACCGTCCTCCGGCTCTTCCTCATGCTCATCCGCCTTGTGGAAGATCGGGTAGATGAACAGGAAGCCGGCCGCGATCAGGTAGCCCAGGGCGATGCCGTTGAACTCCGGCCAATGCAGGCTGGCAGAGTGGATCACGCCGACCAGCGACATCACCGCCGCCGCCAGGGCAAAGCCGCCCGCGTTGCGGAAGTCGCCGTCGATCACGCTGGCCACGATAGCGCCCCAGATCAGGCCGGTCAGGATGGCACCCTGGCTGAGCGCCAGATGGCCTTCGTAATGCGCGCCCTGCTGCAGCAGCGCCGCGGTCAGCTCCGGATCGCCCAGCTGCGCCATGCCGGTCGCGCCCAGTGCTCCCAGTGCTCCGGCCAGCGCACCCCATTTGATCACCAGGAAGGCAGAGACATGCGGCATCATCGCAATGGTCACCGCGGCGATGTGGTCGGTCTTCACCGAATGCGCGGTATTGGTCACCAGGCTGAGGGCCACGAACACCAGCACCGGCGCGGCAGCGGCCACGGGGATCAGGTTATTGAGGAACGCCAGCAGGCCAAAGAAGGCGGCAAAGGGGATCACCAGGCCAACGCCGATGATGTAGCCCGAGCGTGCGCCCATCCGCTTGTAGGCCGGGTGGCCGATATAGGCGGTGGTCGGGAACGGCGAGCCGAAGACCGCACCGATCATGGTGCCGACACCATCGGTCACCTGGCAAAGGCCCACTGGATAGTGGTCGCCAGCCGCTTCGGCGCTTTCGACGTTGTTCATGGTTTCAATGAAGTTGTAGATCTGCACCGGCACCAGGACCAGGAACAGTTCCGGGTTGGCGAACAGATGCTGGATACCGGCAATCAGGTCACCGAAATACGGGACCGGCAGATAGACACCCACACCGTCAAGCGACACCGAAGCCTCGCCCATGCCAAGCGCCACAACGGTACCGACGATCAGCGCCAGCAGACCGGCGGGAATGTTGAACGGCAGCCGGTGGCGGCCCACCAGGCCCCACAGGATGATGATCATCGAGGCAAAGCCGATGAACGGATTCTCGAAAATCGTCGCCAGCGGCACGGTGCCGATGAACACCAGCGCGATGCCGCAGAGGGTGCCGAGCATGCCGGCCCGCGGCGTCACACGCTTGAGCCAGGGACCGACGATGGCACCAAGGCCCGCAACAATGCCGCCCATGAAGCCTGCGCCGATGCCCACCTGCCAGGCCAGCATCGCGTCATTGGTCGACCAGTAGATCGGCCCGATCACCCCGAACAGATAGACGAACATCACCGGGGTCGAGATGCCATAGGGCAGCGCGGTCACGTCGCGCCCTTCTTTCTCGGCGGTGTGTTTGGCCAGCCAGGTGTAAACCGCGATACCGGCCAGGATCGCCACTGCGGCGCCGGGCACGATGCGGCCGAACACGATGTCCGCGGGCATGTTGAACACAAACTGACAGATGCCCGAAAGCACGATCAGGTTGATCAGGTTGTCGGTGAACAGCGCCCAGAATGCACTGAAGTCATTCCGCGCGAACAGTTTGTACGTATAGCTCCGCCCTGTGGTCATGGCGGCCTCCTCCTATCAGAGGACGCAGTCCTTACCGGCTGATTGCTCCAGCCGTGTCTCCCTCTGCGTCCGGTTGCTTGCCCGTTTCAGGCAGGTCTGTGCTCCGTGATGGAGCGGACGCGGCAGTTTCAGAGGTCAAATCAGCGATCACTTCCGCCGCCACGAAGGCCGCGATGACGCTGGGCCGCTTGTCGCGGCTGCCGCCTGCCCCGATGGGGCAGATGAGACGGTCGGTTCCCAGACCGTCGCAATGGTCCCGGCACCAGCGGCGGAACTTCTCCCGCTTGGTGGCCGATCCGATCAGGCCCACGTATCCCGCATCGCCGCGCTGCAGGGCAGCGGAGGCAAGCAGGAAGTCGAGCGCATGATCATGGGTGAGAACGATAAACGCGCTGCCCGCAGGCGCGGCGGCGATATCGATCTCGGGGATAGCGCTTTGGCGGATTTCCACATCCGCTTGGCACAGTGCCAGCTCTTCGGCGCGCTGGTCGATCAGGATGCAGCGCACCGGCATATGCTGGAACAGATCCGCGAGCGCCCGGCCCACGTGGCCCGCGCCCATCACATAGACATGCGGCAGCGCCTGCTCCTCGGCCTGCTGCCGGGCAACGGCGCCGTCGCGGTCGGCCTGGCGCATCTGCGCCAGCGACATTTCCACCCGGCCGCCGCAGCACTGGCCGATCTCCGGCCCCAGCGGCACATCCAGCGTGTCGCTGATCACACCCTGCTTCAGCATCCGCCGGGCGTGGTCGATGGCGATGTACTCCAGCTGGCCGCCGCCAATGGTCCCCCACAGGCCTTCCGCCGCCACAAACATGCAGGTGCCGGTTTCGCGCGGGGAGGAACCGCGAACGCGGGTCAGCGCGACCTGCACCACATGTGTGTGGCTGGCCAGAAAGTCCTGGAGGGAGAGGCGGCGGGCCATGGCTCAGCCCTGCCCTTTGAGGGTTTCGATCGCCATCAGCACGCGCTCCGGCGTGGCCGGTGCATTCAGGCGCGGGCAGACCTTGTAGTCCGCGGTGCTGGCAACCGCCATCGACAGCGCCTCGAACACCGAGATGCCCAGCATGAAGGGCGGCTCGCCCACGGCCTTGGACCGCTTGATGGTGCGCTTCTTGTTCACCGACCATTCGGCCAGCTGCGTGTTGAAGATGCGCGGCCGGTCCGACGCCAGCGGGATCTTGTAGGTCGATGGCGCGTGAGTGCGCAGGCGGCCTTCGCCGTCCCACCACAGTTCCTCGGTGGTCAGCCACCCCATGCCTTGAATGAACGCGCCCTCCACCTGGCCCTTGTCCAGGATCGGGTTCAGCGAGCGGCCCACGTCATGCAGGATGTCGGTGCGCTCCACCCGGTATTCGCCGGTCAGCGTGTCGACGGACACC
Organism: Leisingera sp. ABM4_103; assembly: GCF_056158685.1. NCBI lineage: Bacteria > Pseudomonadati > Pseudomonadota > Alphaproteobacteria > Rhodobacterales > Roseobacteraceae > Leisingera > Leisingera sp. ABM4_103. The sequence continues at coordinate 43,084 of NZ_JBSWTU010000011.1, forward strand.
TCGGAGCAGGACGCGCCATAGGCGTAGTAGAAGAACGGCTGCCCCTTGCCCGCCGCGCGGTCCCAGTGGATTTCCGGGGTCTTGTAGAACCCCGCCGCCGACAGGTGGACGCGGGCCATATAGGCCTCTTTCACCAGCGTGTCGAAGGGGATCACTTCGCTGCCGACGCGCACGCGGTTGGGCAGGAATTCGACCTCCGCCTCGGACACGCCATGCTTCTCAGCCGCGAATTTTGTCAGCCGGGCAATGATCTGCTCCGCTGCATCCAGTGCTGCCATACCGTTGAGGTCCGAGCCGGACGAGGCCGCGGTGGCGGAGGTGTTCGGCACCTTTTCGGTCGTGGTCTTGGTGATCTTGATGCGCTCGAAATCCACCTGGAAGGCATCGGCCACAACCTGCGCCACCTTGGTGTTGAGGCCCTGCCCCATCTCGGTGCCGCCGTGGTTCAGGTGGATCGAGCCGTCATTGTAGACATGGATCAGCGACCCCGCCTGATTGTACCAGGTGGCAGTGAAGGAGATGCCGAATTTCACCGGCGTCAGGGCAATGCCCTTCTTGATGACCTTCGACTCCTTGTTGAAGGCGATGATCTCCTCCCGCCGCTTGCGGTACTCGGCGTTCTCTTCCAGCTCCCCGATCAGCCGGTCGAGGATGTTGTCCTCCACCTTCTGATGGTAGGGCGTCAGGTCGCGGCCCTCTTCGCCATAGAAATTGGCCTTGCGCACATCCAGAGGGTCCTTCCCCAGGGCATAGGCGATCTCTTCGATCATCCGCTCGGCGGCGACCACACCCTGCGGGCCGCCAAAGCCGCGGAAGGCGGTGTTCGAAACCGTGTTGGTCTTCATCGGGCGGCTTTTCAGCAGCACGTTCGGATAGAAATAAGCGTTATCCGCATGGAACAGCGCGCGGTCGGTGACCGGACCGGACAGGTCCGAGGAATAGCCGCAGCGCGCGGCAAAACCGCCCTCGACCGCCTGGATGCGGCCCGCATCGTCAAAGGCCACGTCATAGTCGATCACGAAGTCATGGCGCTTGCCGGTGGCGGTCATGTCCTGATCGCGGTCCGGGCGGATCTTCACCGGGCGGTTATGCTTCTTCGCGGCGATTGCGGCCACCGCGCAGAACAGGTTCATCTGGCTTTCCTTGCCGCCGAACCCGCCGCCCATCCGGCGCACGTTGACGGTGACCGCGTTGTTCGCCACGCCCAGAACATGCGCCACCATATGCTGCGCCTCGCTCGGGTGCTGGGTGGAGCAATGCACGGTCACATCTTCATCTTCGCCGGGGATGGCAAAGGCGATGTGGCCCTCCAAATACATGTGGTCCTGGCCGCCGACGGTCATCTGCGCCTGGATACGGTGCGCGGCGCCTTTGCGGCCCGCCTCCACATCGCCGCGCTCCAGCTTCAGCGGGTCGGTGATCATCGGATAGCCGGCTTCCTGCGCCTGGACCGGGTCCAGTGCGTGCGGCAGCACCTCGTAATCGACCTGCGCCAGTTCGGCGGCACGGCGGGCGGCATCGCGGGTCTCGGCGATCACCGCGAACATCGGCTGGCCGTGGAATTCGACCTTCTCCGTCGGGAACACCGGCTCGTCATGCTTGCCGGTGGGGCTGATGTCGTTGACGCCGGGGATGTCATCGGCGGTCAGCACATCCAACACGCCGGGGGCGGCGCGCACGGCACTGAGGTCGATGTCCTTGATATTGGCGTGGGCGACGGTGGAGACACCCAGGTAAGCGTGCAGCGTGCCATAGGGTTCGGCGATATCGTCGGTGTATTCGGCGCGGCCGGTCACATGCTTGATAGCACTGTCGTGCTGGCGGTCATGGTGCACGGCGCCGCTGATGGTCTGATGGTCTTTCATCTCAAATCCTCCTCAGGCGACGGCCAGCCGGACAGCACCGGCGGTTCCCGCATCATATTCCAGGTAGAAGCGGCGCAGCAGGTTGCTGGCCGTCAGCGCGCGGTACTCGGCCGAGGCGCGCCAGTCGCTGAGCGGGGTGAAGTCCTGCTTCACCGCCTCCGCTGCGGCGTCAAACGCGGCCTCGCCCCAGGGCTGGCCCGCCAGCGCGGCCTCGGCTCCGGCAGCGCGCTTGGGCGTCGCCGCCATGCCACCAAAGGCGATGCGCGCAGCGGTGATCACGCCGTCCTTGACGGTGACGCTGACCCCGGCGGCGACTGAGGAAATATCCTCGTCCCGGCGCTTGGAGATTTTGTAGGCGGCATCAATCTGGCCGTCGCGGCGCAGCGGGATACGGATCGAGGCCACAAAGTCACCCGGCTCGCGGTCCTGCTTGCCGTAGTCGATAAAGAAATCCTCCAGCGGCAGCGTGCGCGAACCGCCCTTCTTCTGGAGCGTCACCTCGGCGCCCAGCGAGATCAGCACCGGCGGGGTATCCCCGATGGGCGAGCCGTTGGCGATGTTGCCGCCGATGGTGCCCATGTTGCGCACCTGCCAGCCGGCGATGCGGTCCCAGTAGGCGCTCAGATGCGGGAAAGCATCGCGGATCGCCGCTTCGCTTTCGGTGTAGGTGACGCCGGCACCGATGGTCAGCGCCTCATCCGTCAGCTCGATGGCCTTCAGCTCCTCCAGGTGGGCGACAAACACTACCGGAGAGATTGGTTTCATGAACTTGGTCACCCACAGGCCCACATCGGTGGAGCCGGCCACGATGGTCGCCTTGGGGTTCTCTGCCAGCACTTCTGCCAGATCCGCCGCATCCAGCGGCAGGATGGCGCGGTCGTCCTCCGGGCCGGTCACAACGCGGGCCTGCGGCTGGATCGCCTTCAGCCTGGCGGTCAGGCTCTCACGCTCGGTGTTCAGGTAGTCATTGGCCGGGGTGCCGTACTGGTTCACCGCCAGCGCGGCCTTCACAATCGGCTCATAGCCGGTGCAGCGGCACAGGTTGCCCTGCACGGCGGTTTCCACCTGCGCCTCGGTCGGCTGCGGGTTTTCCATCCACAGCGCATAAAGCGACATCACGAAACCGGGGGTGCAGAAGCCGCACTGGCTGCCGTGGTATTCGACCATTGCCTGCTGCACCGGGTGCAGACGGCCTTTGGGGCCGGACAGATGCTCAACCGTCACCACGTGGCAGCCATTCAGCGACGCCAGGAAACGGATGCAGGCGTTCACCGCCTCATAGCGCAGCGCGCCATTATGCAGACGGCCCACCAGCACGGTGCAGGCGCCGCAGTCGCCCTCGGCACAGCCTTCCTTGGTGCCGGTCAGGCGCTGTTCCAGCCGCAGGAAATCCAGCAGGGTGGTGGTGGCCTTGACGTCCTTGACCGAAAGCTCCCGCCCGTTCAGCAAAAAGCGAATGTCGTTTTGATGTTCCATCTGGCCTCCAAGTAGTCGCTGGACAGCGTCTAATTCTGTTGCTTCATTTTTACCTTGTCCGACTGCCACGGTTAACGGCCGCAATCGCGAAAGGCTTTCAACACCCTGTTGAAAATGGTTAGGCTAATAGGTGCCGGAACCGGCGTGTCTGCCGCCTGCCGAGGGAAAGGGCAAGCGGCGGATGCGCCCTGTAAAGGTCTGTGAACCATGTCTTATCTGGAATCCCTGCGGGTCTTCACCCGAGTCGTCGAACTGGGCAGCATCACCTCTGGCGGGCGGGACCTGCGGCTGACTCCGGCGGTGGCCAGCAAGCGGATCAAGGAGCTTGAAAAGCATCTTGGCGTGCGCCTGTTCAACCGCACCACGAGATCGCTGACCCCGACCGAGGTCGGGCAGCTGTTTTATACCGAGGCCAAGAAGGTGCTCGAATCGATTGAGGACGCCGAGGCGGTGGTCTCACAGTTCTCCGAGGCGCCGCGCGGGGTGATCCGGGTGACCGCGCCGCTGGGTGTCGGCCGCCGCATCATCGCACCGCTGGTGCCGGGCTTTGTCGAGGACTACCCCGCCACCGAAATCCGCATGCGGATGTCGGACCGCAAGGTCGACATTCTGGCCGACGGGCTGGATGTGGCGTTCTTCATCGGCACCCCGCATGATTCCACCCTGAAGATGCGCAAGATCGCTGATTGCGCGCGGATTCTTTGCGCCGCTCCGGAGTATCTGGAGCGCCACGGCACGCCGCAAGTGCCGGAGGATTTGCTCACTGGCCACAATTGCCTGCTGCTGCGCTACCCGCGCTCGCCGGAATATTTCTGGACGCTGTCCACGCCGGACGGGCCGCGCAAGCTGGAGGTTTCGGGGAAATACGATGCCGATGACAGCGACGTGCTGACAGCTTGGGCGCTGGACGGGCGTGGCATCGTCAACAAGCCGCGGTTTGACGTCGCCGCGCATCTGCGCTCCGGCGCGCTGGTGGAAGTGCTGCCGGACACCCCGCCGGAGCCGACCATTTTCGGCTGCCTGTACCCGCACCGCAAGCTGCAGGATCCCAAGATCCGCCTGTTTGTCGACTATGCGGTGAAACGCGGGCTGGCGGCCTTCCGGCACAGTGAGACCGGCAAGTAACGGCTGCCAAGCAGCCACTGCGTCAAAGGAAAGGCGGGCACAGCTGGCCCGCCTGTTATGAAATGGCTCCCGCCTTAGCAGCGGTGGGGGTTTTCCTCGCAGTAAAGCAGGTTCGCCGCAGCCCCGACAGCGGCCCCCGCGGCCACGTTGCCGTCCAGAACCGCCGCGCCGGCGGCACCAGCGCCCGCGCCATAGACCAGCCGCTCACCGGTTGTGTCACCGCAGGCGGCCAGGGTGGTGCAGAGTGCAAATCCAATAGCGAAAGTCTTCTTAAACATCACATTACCTCCTTCAGCGCCCAAACCCCGCAGTGTTGCCGCGGTCCCAAACGGCCAGCGCCCGGCTTATTCGCCGGTAAAAGGGTGCCCGAAAGGGATTGGCGCTGTGGCTGAACAGGCCGGAAGACACCGGGTCTCCGGCACAATTGGGCAAACCCCATATCAGTATAACATACGGCGGGCCTGATTGGTTCCATGCTCTTGCTGCATCGGGGTGCACAGGGGGTGCACGCCCGGTGCCGGACGGAAAATGGCCCCGCCAGGGAGGCGGGGCCATCGGAGATTGCAGGTGATGGTGCCTTAGTTCGCGGCCAGCGTGATGGTGCCTTAGTTCGCGGCCAGCGTGAAGGGCAGATCCTTGGAGGCGCTGCCGTACCAGCGGCGGATCAGGGCGCGCTCCTCTTCCTCCATATAGGTCACGTTGGCAGGCGGCATCGCATGGGTGGCGCCGGCCTGTAGATAGATCTCCTTGGCGTATTTCGCTACATCTGCCGGGGTTTCCAGCAGCACGTTCTTGGGCGCGCGGCGGATGCCTTCATAGTAGGGCTCCCGCGCGTGGCACATGGCGCAGCGGCCAGGCACCACATTCATCACGTCCTCGAAATGCTGGTTGCTGGCAAAGACTTGCTCGGATTTGGTCAGCTCCCGCGCCTCGGATTCTTCGTAGGTGTCCTGTTGCAGCGGCGCCTGGCTCAGGATCATGATACCGATGAACAGGATGGCGGTCACAGGCCAGGTCCAGGTCGGGTTGCTGGTGCCCGCGTGGTTGCTGTTGAAGTAGTGGCGGATGGTCACGCCCATCAGGAACACCAGCGCCGCGATCAGCCAGTTGTACTCGGTGGCAAAGGCCAGCGGGTAGTGGTTCGACAGCATCAAGAAGACAACCGGCAGCGTCAGATAGTTGTTATGGGTCGAGCGCAGCTTGGCGATCTTGCCGTATTTCGCATCCGGCGTGCGGCCTTCCTGCAGGTCCTTCACCACGATGCGCTGGTTCGGCATGATGATGAAAAAGACGTTTGCAGTCATGATGGTAGCCGTAAAGGCCCCCAGGTGCAGCATCACGGCGCGGCCGGTGAAGATCTGGTTGTAGCCCCAGCCCATGGCGACCAGCAGCACGAACAGCAGCACCATCAGGAAGGTCGGCTTTTCCCCCAGCGGCGATTTGCACAGGAAGTCATAGACCAGCCAGCCGATGCTGAGCGACGCGCCCGAAATCAGGATGCCCTGCCACAGGGCCAAATCGGCCTTGGTCGAGTTGATCAGGTACAGCTCTCCGCCCGCCCAGTAGACGATCATCAGCAGCCCCGCGCCCGACAGCCAGGTGGCGTAGCTTTCCCATTTGAACCAGATCAGATGGTCCGGCATGTTCTCCGGCGCCACCAGGTACTTCTGGATGTGATAGAAACCGCCGCCGTGGACCTGCCATTCCTCGCCATGCGCGCCGACCGGCAGATGCGGAACTTTCCGCAGGCCAAGGTCCAGCGCGACGAAGTAGAAGGACGACCCGATCCAGGCAATGGCGGTGATGACGTGAAGCCAGCGGACCGCAAAGCCCAGCCAGTCCCACATGATCACAAGCTCTTCCATTGTTCTCTCCTCATAAGCTTTGGCAAGGACCCTAGAGCATGCCGCTATTTTCATGTATTGGGTAAAAAGTCCAAGCTGTTTCAAAATAACACAAAGAATACCCGCATGGCTTATCTCGACAATATCCGCACCTTTGTCCGGGTTTATGAACTTGGCAACATGTCCGCCGCGGCGCGCGACATGCGGATCTCGGCTGCCGTGGCGTCGTCGCGGATTTCCCAGCTGGAAGAACACCTTAACGTGCGTCTGTTCCAGCGCACAACGCGGCTGTTAAACCCGACCGAGCAGGGCAACCTGTTCTACCGCGGTGCGGTGAAGATCCTGGAGGCGGTGGATGAGGCAGAGGCTGATATCAGCAGCGTCACCCAAACCCCGCGCGGCACGCTGTATGTGGCGGCGCCCCTGGGGCTGGGGCAGCGGCTGATTGCGCCGGCGGTGCCGAAGTTCAAGGAAGCCTATCCGCTGATCTCCATCCGGCTGCGGCTGTCGGACCGCAAGCTGGACCTGGCGGCTGAGGGGCTGGACGCGGCGTTTTTCCTCGGCGTGCCAGAGGATTCAAACCTGCGCATCCGCAAGATCGCCGACTGCCCGCGGGTGCTGTGCGCGGCGCCGGAGTATATCAAACTTCGCGGCCAGCCGAAGAACAGCGACGAGCTGAAGACGGAGGCGCATGACTGCCTGAACCTGCGCTATCCCGGCGCACCGGAGTTCCAATGGCCGCTCCGCAGCCATGACGGCGTCAAGCGTGTGACTGTCACCGGGCCGTTTGAGTCCGACCACGGCGATGTGCTGACCAGCTGGGCGCTGGACGGGCACGGGATCATCCTGAAGCCCGTGTTCGAGATTTCGGAGCACCTTGCTTCCGGCCGGCTGGTGCCGGTGCTGGCGGAGGAGCCGCCGATCCCGATCCAGATGGCGTGTCTGTATGTCCACCGCCGCCACCAAGACCCCAAGGTGCGGCTGTTCATGGATTTCATGGTGGATCACATCCAGGCGTCGCTGCCCCCGGAATGAAAAAGCCCGCCTCAGTTTCCTGAGGCGGGAACCGCCGGCAGATGCCAAGCGGGAGGAGAGGTATCTTGGGGCGTGCGGCTCAGCTGCCGCGGTAGGTCGAATAGCCGTAGGGCGACAGCAGCAGCGGCACGTGATAGTGGCTGTCCGCCTCGCTCATGCCGAAACGCAGCGGCACTTCGTCCAGGAACAGCGGATCGGCACCCGCCTGGCCGGTGGCGCGCAGATAGCCGCCTGCGTGGAACACCAGCTCATAGGTGCCGGTGGCAAACTCGCCCGCGGGCAGGATCTGCTCATCGGTGCGCCCGTCGTCATTGGTGGTCAGGCTGCGCAGGTGGATGCGCTCGCCGTTCTCGATCCGGTACAGGTCGATCTTCAGCCCTTCCGCCGGGCAGCCGCGGGCGGTGTCCAGCACATGGGTGGTCAGAAATCCGGCCATGCCAGCCTCCTTTCAATTCCGTTTCCCTAGGTATGCGCGCATCAGCCCATTGCATACAGAAGGAAGAGTCAAAAAGTTCTTTCAAAAATATACTGAAAGCCGAACGGGATTATTTTGTTCTATAAACAATGAAACAGACAGGAGACCAGTCGTGACGCGCTATCCTCGTGACTTGCGCGGGTACGGTGCTGAGGCACCTGACCCGCAGTGGCCCAATGAGGCCAAAGCTGCCGTGCAATTTGTCCTTAACTATGAAGAAGGCGGCGAGAACTGCATCCTGCACGGGGATGCAGCCTCGGAGGCCTTTCTGTCCGACATTCCCGGTGCCACGCAATGGCCCGGCCAGCGCCATTGGAACATGGAGTCGATCTATGAATACGGATCGCGCGCAGGCTTTTGGCGGCTGCACCGGCTGTTCACCGGGGCGGGCATCCCGCTGACCATTTATGGCGTCGCCACCGCGCTGGCCCGCAGCCCTGAGCAGGTGCAGGCGATGAAGGACGCGGACTGGGAAATCGCCAGCCACGGCCTGAAATGGGTCGAGCACAAGGACATGGCCGAGGACGAAGAGCGCGCCGCGATTGCCGAAGCTGTGCGCCTGCACACCGAGGTGACCGGCGAGCGCCCGCGCGGCTGGTACACCGGGCGCTGCAGCGCCAACACGGTGCGTCTGGTGGCTGAGGAAGGCGGGTTCGACTACATCTCCGACACTTACGACGACGACCTGCCATATTGGCTGGAAACCGGCGGGCGCGATCAGCTGATCATCCCCTACACGCTGGAAGCCAACGACATGCGGTTTTCCAACTCGCCGGGCTGGATCACGGGTGAGCATTTCTTCCAGTATCTGAAGGATGCCTTTGACGTGATCTATGCCGAGGGCGAAGCTGGCGCGCCGAAGATGATGACCATCGGGTTGCACTGCCGTCTGGTCGGACGCCCGGGCAAGATCGCGGGCCTCAAGCGCTTCATCGACTACATCCAGGGCTTCGATGGCGTCTGGTGCCCGCGCCGCGTCGACATTGCCGGGCATTGGGCGGAGACCCACCCGCCGGTGAAGCGCGAGCGCCCCAGCCGGATGGAGCGCGAAGAGTTTGTCGCCAAGTTCGGTTCGATCTTCGAGCATTCGCCCTGGATTGCTGACCGCGCCTTTGATCTGGAGCTGGGCCCGGCGCATGACTGCGCGGCCGGCGTCCACAACGCGCTGTGCCGGGTCTTCCGCACCGCCAGCGAGGATGAGCGCCTTGGTGTGCTGACCGCGCACCCGGATCTGGCGGGCAAGCTGGCAGCCGCGGGCCGTCTGACGGCGGAGAGCACCTCTGAACAGGCGAGCGCCGGCCTTGATATGCTGACCGACGAGGAGCGCGAGAGTTTCACCCGGCTCAACACCGAATATGTGGAGAAGCACGGCTTCCCCTTTATCATTGCGGTGCGCGACCACAACAAGGCGTCGATCATGGAGGCGTTCCACCGCCGCATCCACAACGACCGGGCAACCGAATTCGATGAGGCCTGCCGTCAGGTAGAGCGTATCGCCCAGTTCCGGCTGCAGGATCTGCTGCCATGAGCCGGCTGCTGACCGCCGTGCCGCTGACCGCAGAGGCCTTTGCGCCTTATGGCGACGTGATCGAGGTCGCGGGCGCGCCGGACAAGCTGATCAATCAGGGCATGTGCGGCCGTCATCACGACCGCGCAGCCCTGGATTTCGGAGAGGGCGGCCGGGCAGGCATCAGCCTGTTCGACGCCAAGGCCCGCCATCTGCCGCACAAGGTGGACATGGTGGAGCGCCACCCCGACGGCAGCCAGGCCTTTGTGCCTGTGAGCGGCGTTCCGATGCTGGTTGTTGTTGCAGAAGACGCCGGCGGAGTCCCGGTTGAGCTTAAAGCCTTCATCAGCCAGCCGGGCCAGTCCATCAACCTGCACCGGGGCACCTGGCACGGGGTGCTCGCCCCGCTGGGCGCACCCGGCCAGTACATCGTGGTCGACCGCATCGGACAAACCCCGAACCTGGAAGAACACTGGTTCCAGGACCCCTACACGGTAATTTCAGAGTAACCCCCCAGAAAATCCCGAAGCCGCTCACACAATAACAAGAAGCGGCGAGATCCCCATGACCGACAGGAGAATATTCATGGCTGACACTTCCCTTGGGACGCCAGCGCAGCTGCGCGATCCCAACTACACCCCGCCGCTGATGCAGGCCGTGCCCCTGGGCATCCAGCATGTGCTGGCGATGTTCGTCTCGAACATCACGCCCGCGATCATCATTTCAGGTGCGGCGGGCTTTGGCTTTGGCTCTGATGCGGGGGCGCAGGGCTTCCCGGACATGAGCTACCTGATCCAGATGTCGATGCTGTTTGCCGGCATCGCGACGCTGTTCCAGTCGATCGGAATGGGCCCGGTTGGTGCGCGCTTGCCGATTGTGCAGGGCACCAGCTTTGCCTTTATTCCGATCATGATCCCGCTGGTTGCCGGCAAGGGGGTTGAGGCGCTCCCCGCGATATTCGGCGGGGTGCTGGTCGGCGGGCTGTTCCACGCAGCACTTGGCACTATTATCGGCCGCATCCGCTTTGCGCTGCCGCCGCTGGTGACCGGCCTCGTGGTCCTGATGATCGGCCTGTACCTGGTGCGCGTTGGCATCGAATACGCGGCAGGCGGCGTGCCGGCCAAGGCCTTCGGTAAAGAAGAATACGGCAGCCTGCTGAACTGGTCGGTGGCGCTGGTGGTGATCTTCTCGACGCTGGGCCTCAAGTTCTTCACCCGCGGCATGCTGTCGGTCTCCGCGGTGCTGATCGGTATCCTGGTCGGCTATGTCTATTCGATGTTCTTTGGCCTCGTCAGCTTTGACAGCATCGGCCAAAGCTGGAGCAATGCAGCCGCCTTTGGCCTGCCGAACCCGTTCAAATACGGGATCGAGATCACCACGGCGGCGGTGATCGGCTTCTGCCTGATGTCCTTTGTCAGCGCGGTGGAAACCGTGGGCGATGTCAGCGGCATCACCAAGGGCGGTGCCGGGCGTGAGGCGACGGACAAGGAGATCCAGGGCGCGACCTATGCTGACGGTGTCGGCTCGGCCATCGCCGGCCTGTTCGGCGGGCTGCCTAATACCTCCTTCAGCCAGAACGTCGGCCTGATTGCCATGACCGGTGTGATGAGCCGCCATGTGGTGACCATCGGCGCGATCTTCCTGATCATCTGCGGCCTGGTGCCCAAAGTCGGCGCGCTGATCCGCACCATCCCGATCGAAGTTCTGGGCGGCGGTGTGATCGTGATGTTCGGCATGGTGGTGTCCGCCGGCGTCTCGATGCTGTCGGATGTGGTCTGGAACCGCCGCAACATGGTGATCTTTGCCATTGCGCTGTCGATCGGCTTTGGCCTGCAGCTGGAGGTGATGAACCTCAAGCCCGGCTCGCCGAACGCGCTGCAGTACCTGCCCGATACCCTGCGCATCCTGGCCGCTTCGGGGATCCTTCCGGCCGCGCTGATTGCCATCGTGCTGAACCTGATCCTGCCGGAAGAGCTGGCGGATGAGGCCACTGAGGAAGTCTCGGGCGGCATGAGCGGCCATGGCAAAGGGTCGCTGCCGCATGAGGACCACGCCTGACGCGCCCAGCGTCGAGTGAAAATGAGAGAGCCGGCCCATTTTGGGTCGGCTTTTTTGTGCGGGTTCACCCGCCCAAGCCGTGCAGCACCGCCAGCCCCGGCAGCCAGCCCGTGAAGATCCCGCACAGCAGCGTTGCAATGGCGGTCAGCTGGGGGCTGCCGCGCCTGAGAGCGAGGTTCAGGAAAAACAAGAACCACAGCCCGGACCAGGCGGCCCAGCATCCGGCCAGCCACACATCGAACAGCCAGTCTGCCTGTGCCAGGACCCGCAGCACCATCGGCGCTGCGGTCAGCGCCACAAAGCCGCTGAACCAGCCCAGCCCCTCGCCGCTGGACGCAAAGGTGCGGTTGTAGGCAACCCACAGATAGGTGGTCCCGAACAGCAGTGTCATGCCTGCATCCAGCAGGTCCGTCGGCTGCTGTGCATCCAGCGCGATCAGCAGGACCACGGCAAAGAACACCAGCGTCGCAACCGCGTTGATCAGGATGATCTCGCGGTCCTGAATGCGGCCCATCTGCCAGAGACCGTTCAGGCACAGCACTACGCCGACCACCAGCAGGCTCAATCCCAGAAACATTTTTGCAGTACCCCAATGAAAAACAGGAGAGAGGTACACCTCTCTCCTGCCGCTCCGCTACGCGGATATTTGCAGAATGTGTTTCTGGCTGGGGCTTAGAAATCGACCTCGATGGCGATGCCTTTCTCGACCGCAACTTCGACGACCGAGGCCGCGACGGCCAGATCCTGCAGGCCGACGCCGGTGCCGTCGAAAAGGGTGATCTGATCGTCGGAGGTGCGGCCCGGGTTGGTGCCGTTGATCACCGCGCCGATCTGGGCCACGTCAGACTCCTGGATCAGGCCCTGGGCCACTGCGTGCTGCGCCTCGCCGATGGAAATCGACTGCGCGACCTCGTCGGTGAAGACGTCTGCCGCCACCAGCAGCTGGGGATCAACCTCCTGCTTGCCCTTGGTGTCGGTGCCCATGCAGGCGATGTGGGTGCCGGGGCTGACCTGACCGGCCTTCAGGATCGCATCGAAGGACGAGGTGATCGAGATGATCACATCCGCCTCGCGCATGCCGTCCAGCTCGACCGCCTCAAAGGGCAGCCCTGCCTCGTCCGCCACCTCTTGCAGGTTCGGCAGCATTTCGGGGTGCAGGTTCCAGCCGATCACTTTCTCGAAGCTGCGCTGCTCCAGCGCCGCGCGCAGCTGGAATTTGGCCTGGTGGCCTGCGCCGATCATGCCGATCACCTTGGCGTCCTGGCGGGCCAGATGCTTGATCGACACTGAAGAGGCCGCAGCGGTGCGCAGCGCGGTCAGCAGGTTGCCGCCCACCATCGCCTTCACCTTGCCGGTGTCTGGGTCGAACAGGAAAACGGTGGACTGGTGATTGATCAGCCCGCGCTTTTCCAGGTTGTTCGGCCAGTAGCCGCCGGCCTTGAGGCCCAGGGTGAGGCCTGCGCGGTCGAAGCCGCCCTTAAAGCCGTAAAGCGCGTCTTCGTGACCGATCGCCTCGCGCACCACTGGGAAGTTGTAGGCATCTCCCGAAGCCATGGCGGCAAAGACCTTCTCGACCGCATCGAACGAGGCCTCGCGGGTCACCAGGTCCGCAATCGCCTTTTCCGGAACGATATACATGTCTGTTTCTCCTCAACAAAAAAGCCGGCGGAGGGCGGCATGCGCACCTCCGCCAGTTCGGGGATCGTTTGCTTAGTAGGCCTTGCCGCGTGCCGAAACGGGCCAGACGGTTTCGACCTTTCCGTTGCGGACACCGACGTACCAGTCATGCACGTTGGCGGTCGGGTCGCAGTGGCCGGGCACCAGGCGCAGCTTGTCGCCCACTTTCAGCGCGCCGTTCGGGTCGGAGACCACACCGTGCTCATCCGAGCATTTGATGTATTCCACGTCGTCGCGGCCAAAGATGAAGGGCAGGCCGCTGTCGACCGACTGCGCCTTGAGGCCCGCGTCCACGATGGCCTTGTCGGCTTTGGCGTGGCTCATCACCTGGGTCAGCAGGAAGAAGGCGTTTTCCCACTCGCCCTGATCGATCCGTTTGCCGTCCTTGTCCAGGATGCGGCCGTAATCCGCGTCCATGAAGGCGTAGGAGCCGCACTGCAACTCGTTGTACACGCCCGAGTTCGATTCAAAGTAGTAGGAGCCTGTGCCGCCGCCGGAAACCAGCTCGCACGCGATGCCTTCAGCCTTCAGGCCTTCAACCGCATCAGCGACCTGGGCGATGGCGATGTCCAGCTTGGCCTTGCGGTCTTCGTAACTGTCCATGTGCTGCATCGCGCCCTGATAGGCCTGGATGCCGGAGAACTTGAGGTTCTCTGCCGCGTTCACCGCCTTGGCGATCTCGACAACCGCCTCAGTGGTGGTCACACCGCAGCGGCCTGCGCCGCAGTCGATCTCGGCAAAGACTTCCAGTTCGGTGCCTTGCTTCTGCGCCGCTGCCGACAGGTCGGCCACGTTGTCCAGATCATCGACGCAGACGATGGTGCGGGCGCCCAGTTTAGGCAGGCGGGCCAGACGGTCGATCTTTTGCGGGTCGCGGACCTGGTTGGAGACCAGAATGTCCTTGATGCCGCCGCGGGCAAACACCTCGGCCTCGGACACCTTCTGGCAGCAGACGCCAACCGCGCCGCCCAGTTCTTCCTGCAGCTTGGCCACGTCCACCGACTTGTGCATCTTGCCGTGCACCCGGTGGCGCATGCCATGCGCCTTGGCATAATCGCCCATCTTCTTGATGTTGCGCTCCAGCGCGTCCAGGTCGAGGACCAGCGCCGGGGTCTGGATGTCAGCCTCGTCCATGCCCGGGATCGCCGGGACGTCAAAGCCGACTTCGAGCTGATCAAAATTTGTCTGTGCGTTCATTTCAGTATTCCCCAGTTTAGCTGTTCATCCAGGGCAGCTTGTCGAGGTCGACATTGCCGCCGGTGACGATCAGGCCCACGCGTTTGCCGGCGAAGGCGTCTTTGTTTTTCAGAATGATGGCGAGCGGCACCGCAGAGGACGGCTCCATCACGATGCGCAGGTGCTTCCAGATCAGTTTCATCGCGTCGATGATCTCCGCATCGGACGCGGTGTAGATCTCGCTGACGTGGTTGCTGACGAAGTGCCAGGTCAGGTCCTTAAGCGGCACCAGCAGCCCGTCGGCGACGGTCTTGGGCGCATCATCGGCGATAATGTGGCCCGCCTTGAAGCTGCGGTAGGCGTCATCGGCCTGCTCTGGCTCTGCCGCGATCACTTGGGTTTCCGGGGCGAGCGTCGACAGCGTCAGGCAGGTGCCGGAGATCATGCCGCCGCCGCCGATCGGAGCCACAACCATGTCGAGGCCGCCAGTTTGCTCCACGAATTCCTTGGCACAGGTCCCCTGCCCCGCAATCACGCGCGGGTCGTTGTAGGGATGCACAAAATCGCCGCCGGTCTCCGCCTGCACCTTGGCAAAGGTCTCCTCGCGCGAACTGGTCGAGGGCTCGCACTCGGTGATACGGCCGCCGTACCGGCGCACGGTGTCCTTCTTGGCCTGCGGTGCCGTGCGCGGCATGACCACGTTGCACGGTATGCCCCGCAGCATAGCTGCATAAGACAGGCAGGAAGCGTGGTTGCCCGAAGAATGCGTGGCGACGCCCTTCTTCGCCTGTTCCTCATCCAGCCCGAACACCGCGTTGGTCGCGCCGCGCACCTTGAAGGCGCCCGGCTCCTGGAAGTTCTCGCATTTAAAGAACAGCTCAGCCCCGGTCAGCTCATTCAGGTAATCGGAGGTGCGCACCGGCGTGCGGCGGATGTGGGGCTGGATGCGCTCATGCGCAGCCAGCATGTCCTCGTAGGTCGGGATATACATAGCGGTATCCTTCATCAGGCGGCAGCCTTGGTGCTGGAGGCGGTGTTGCCGCGGTAGTAGTCCTGAGCCGCCGCCACGCCGGAGCCCAGCGGGATGTTCAGGCCCAGATCGGCCATGACCATTTCGGCAGTGGCAATGCCCGAGAGCGCCATCACGTCGGTCAGGCTGCCCAGGTGGCCGATGCGGAACACCTTGCCCGCGACCTCACCCAGGCCGGTGCCAAAAGCGACGCCGTATTTCTCGGCCGCCAGGCTGACGAACTTGTTGGCGTCAAAGCCGTCCGGCGTGCGGATCGCGCTGACGCTGTCAGAGTAGACGTCCGGCGACATGGCGCACAGCTCCAGCCCCCACGCGCGGACCGCGGCGCGGACGCCCTCGGCAATCCGGTGGTGGCGGGCAAAGACGTTCTCCAGCCCTTCGTCCAGCAGCATACCACAGGCCATGTTCAGACCGTTCAGCAAACCGACAGAGGGCGTATAGGGATAGGCGCTGTTGGCATAGCCATTGGCCATGTCCTTGATGTCAAAGAAGGTGCGCGGCAGGGTCGCGGTCGCCGCCGCCTTCATCGCCTTGGGCGAGAAGCCGACGATGGCCAGGCCCGGCGGCAGCATGAATCCTTTTTGCGAGCCGGTGACGGCGATATCGACGCCCCATTCATCCATCCGGAAGTCCATCGAGGCGATGGAGGACACGCCATCCACAAACAGCAGCGCTGGGTGGCCAGCGGCGTCCAGCGCGCGGCGGACCGCGGCGATGTCGGATTTCACGCCGGTTGCAGTCTCGTTGTGGGTCGCCAGAACCACCTTGATCTCGTGCGATGTGTCGGCGGTCAAGATTTCCTCGTAGCGGTCAGCCGGAATGCCCTGCCCCCAAGGGGTTTCGACGACCTGAACGTCCAGCCCGTGGCGCTGGCACATGTCGATCCAGCGGTGGCTGAACATGCCGTTGCGCGCGGCCAGGATCTTGTCGCCTGCGTTCAGCGTGTTGGTGATCGCGGTTTCCCAGCCGCCGGTGCCGGTGGACGGGAAAACAAAAATCTCGGCGGTTTCGCTTTTCAGAACCTTCTTCACTCCGGCCAGTGCCGGGTGCAGGATCTGGCCGAACAGCGGCGAGCGGTGGTCCAGCGTCGGCATGTCCACTGCCTTGCGCAGCGCTTCGGGCATATTGGTCGGACCGGGAATGAAAACCGGGTTTTGAAAGCTCATATCGTGCCCTCCTGTGGCGATTTCCTTCACTCTAAAGGCAAGATGCGCGCAGGGAAATTTTTTTGAAAAAAGCTTTCAGAAACGCAATAAATGGCGATTTTGCGCATAATAACAAGGGCTTTAGTTTTTTCACTGTACAGAAGTGATTTTCAGTTTTATCCATAAGCTGCTTATTGAATCGCCTCGGGAGGCTTGAAAATGCCGCAAGCACCGCGCCGCAAGGGCCGCCCCAAAAGCTTTGATTCCGCCAGTCAGCCGCCCACGATTCAATCGCTTGACCGGGCGCTGGACGTGCTGGATGCGCTGGCGGGCGCCAGCGGCATGACGCTGACCGAACTGTCCACGGTGCTGAATCAGTCGGCGGCCACCATGTACCGGGTACTGGCGACGCTGGAGGCGCGCCAGATCGTCGAGATGGAGCCGCAGTCGCAGACCTGGCACATCGGCGCGATGGCTTTCCGCCTCGGCTCTGCTTTCCTGCGCCGCTCCAGCGTGATCGAACGGGCGCGGCCGGTGATGCGGGAATTGATGGAGGCAACGGGCGAGACCTCAAACCTCGGGATTGAGCGCGGCGGCGATGTGATGTTCGTGAGCCAAGTGGAGACCCATGAATTGATCCGCGCCTTCTTCCCGCCTGGCACGACGTCTCCAATGCACGCCTCGGGTATCGGCAAGGCGCTGCTTAGCTGCTTTGGCGAGGACCAGCTGAGCCGTTTCCTGCGCGGGCGGACGCTGCAGAAGTTCACGGAGAAAACCCTGACCTCGGCCGACACCTTGCGCGAAGATCTGGCGCAGATCCGCAGCCGCGGCTGGTCTTTCGACGATGAGGAAAAGGCGCCGGGCATGCGTTGTGTGGCGGCGCCGGTGTTTGGAATGCAGGGCGAGGTGCTGGCGGGGATCTCCGTCTCCGGCCCCACCACCCGGATGCCGGACGCGCGCATCAACGAAATCGGCGCCCTGGTCAGGGGCGCCGCAGAGAAACTGTCCTATGGATTGGGCGCGCCGGCAGCGGATCAGACCCCGCCCGGCTGACAAGCCGGGCAGCGCCCGGGCACATATCAGGGCCGGGCGCTCCCCCCGCCGTCAGCGCAGCGGTGCCAGCGGCATGTGCCGGTTCACGTCTTTGTACAACAGATAGCGGAACTTGCCCGGACCGCCGGCATAGCAGGCCTGCGGGCAGAAGGCGCGCAGCCACATGTAATCGCCGGCCTCGACCTCGACCCAGTCCTGGTTCAGCCGATAAACCGCCTTGCCTTCCAGCACATACAGGCCGTGTTCCATCACATGGGTTTCGGCAAAGGGGATCACCGCGCCGGGTTCAAAGGTGACGATGGTCACATGCATGTCGTGGCGCAGGTCATTGGGGTCGACGAAACGCGTGGTTGCCCATTTGCCCTCGGTTTCGGGCATCGGGGTTGGGTCGACGTGGTTCTCGTTGGTGACGAAGGCCTCCGGCGCGTCCAGGCCCGCAACCGCCTGATAGGCTTTGCGGACCCAGTGGAACCGCACCGGCGCGCTGCCGTTGTTGCGAAGGCTCCAAGCGGCATCGGGCGGCAGGTAGGCATAGCCGCCCTCGTCCATCTCATGCGCCGTGCCGTCGATGGTCAGCGTCATGGAGCCTTGGACGACAAACAGAACCGCCTCGGTGCTCGGCTCGGTTTCCGGCCGGTCGCTGCCGCCGCCGGGCTGCACTTCGGCGATGTACTGGGAAAACGTCTCGGCAAAGCCTGACAGAGGCCGCGACAGCACCCAGAAGCGGGCCTTGTCCCAGAACGGCAGAAGGCTTGCCACGATATCGCTCATCGTGCCCTTGGGGATCACCGCATAGGCCTCGGTAAACATCGCCCGGTCGGTGAGCAGTTGGGTCTGCGGCGGCAGCCCGCCTTCCGGTGCGTAATAGGATCGTTTGGTCATGGGCTGCCTTTCCTGCTGAACTGCTGCCCCTATTGATACCCGCGCTGCGCGCGCAACCGAACTTATTTCCGTATCAAGATTACCTGAAGGATTGTTCCGGAAATTTTGAAAGCAAGGGACTCCGTCCTATCCGGCCCCGCCGATATCTTCTGGCGCGATGGAGACGGTTTTGACCACGGCAAAGCAGTCCGCCCCCGGCTCCAGCTCCAATGCATGCGCCGACCGCCGGGTGACCCGGGCCAACACCCGGCCTGCGGGTGTCTGCAGTGAGACCATGGCGCCGGGACCGCTGCCGGTGCGGACATGCTCAACCGTGCCCGGCAGGATATTGAGCGCCGACAAACCTTCAGGGCGCTGGCGCGACAGGATCACCTCATGCGCCGAGATCCGCACCCGCACCGGGCTGCCCGGTGCCCGGGCGATTTGCGGCAGGAACAGCGGCACGCCGCCCGCCTCCAGCTCTGTCAGCCCATCGGAGTGGTGGCGGGCGACCCGAGCCTCCAGCAGGGCGCCCGCGGCGCGCACGCCTGCGGGCATGACCGCCGGATCCCCCAGCACCTCCGCCGCGCTGCCCTGGCGCTGCACCTTGCCGTCCTGCAGCACCACAACCGTTGTCGCCAGACGGGCCACTTCGGCGGCGGAATGGCTGACATAGAGCATCGGGATGCCGATCTCGTCCCGCAGCCGCTCGAAATAGGGCAGGATCTCCGCCTTGCGGGCCTCGTCCAGCGCCGAGAGCGGCTCATCCGCCAGGATCATCCGCGGCGCCGACAGCAGGGCCCGGCCAATCGCCACCCGCTGTTTCTCGCCACCCGACAACAGCCCCGGCCGCCGTTGCAGCAGCGGGCCGATGCCGAGCAGATCCACCACCCGCCCGAGGCTCTCCGGTTTGGCGCTGCGCGGAGCAAACCATTGCCCGAACAGCAGATTCTGCCGCACGGTCAGATGCGGAAACAACCGCCCCTCCTGAAACACATAGCCCATCCGGCGCTTGTGCGGCGGCAGCCATTGCCGCTGGGCGGTGTCAAACAGCACCTCGCCATTCAGCGTCACCCGCCCCTGATCAGGCCGCAGCAGGCCGGCAACCACCTGGATCACCGTGGTTTTGCCGGTGCCGGACCGCCCGAACAGCACGGTCACACCCGGCGGCGCCTCGAACTGCACATCCAGCCCGAACCCCGTCAGCGCATGTTGCAGCGACACGGTCAGCATCAGCGCCCCCCGGCCCGGTCAGCGGCCCGGCGCGCCAGCCGTTCCGACAGCAGCAGAGCGGTCAGGGCGATTGCGATCGACACCAGCGTCAGCCGCAGCGCCGCGGTCTCACCGCCGGGAACCTGCAGGAACGTGTAAATCGCTGAAGGCAAGGTCTGGGTCTGCCCGGGAATGCTGGAAACAAATGTGATGGTGGCCCCGAACTCCCCCATCGCCTTGGCAAAGCCCAGCACCGCGCCGGCAATCAGCCCGGGCAGGATCATCGGCAGGGTGATCGTGACAAAACACAACAGGCGCGACGCGCCGAGGGTGGCGGCGGCCTGCTCAAGCTTGGGGTCCACCGCCTCCACCGACAGGCGGATGGCCCGCACCATCAGCGGAAAGGCCATGATCCCGGCCGCCAGTGCCGCCCCGGTCCAGCGGAAGGCAAAGACGATGCCAATTTGCTGCAGCGCTCCGCCAACCGGCCCCTTGGTGCCAAACACCATCAGCAGCAGGTAACCGGTCACCACCGGCGGCAGGATCAGCGGCAGATGCACCAGGCTGTTGACAATCTGCTTGCCGGGAAACTGCCAGCGCGCCAGCGCATAGGCCACGAAAACGGCCAGCGGCAGCGCCGCCAGCGTCGCCCAGAGAGAGACCCGCAGCGACAGCATCACAGCCTGCCATTCCTGCGGCCCCAGCCATGCCGCCTCAGCGCTCACTCCGCCAGCACCCCAAAGCCGTGGCGCAGAAAAATCTCCTGTGCCGCGGGGCTGCGCAGATAGTCAAGAAACGCCATAGCTTCTGGGGTGTTGCCGCCTGCGACGGCAGCGGCTGGATAGACGATGGGCGGGTGGCTTCCCTCCGGAAAGACTGCGATCACCGATACCCTGTTGTCTGCGCTGGCATCGGTCGCGTAGACAACTCCCAACGGCGCCTCGCCAGAGGACACCAGCGCCAGCGCAGCACGCACATTGGCGGTCTGCGCCACTTTGGGCGCAACCGCCGTCCACTGGCCCAATGCCGTGAGGGCGGCTTTGCCGTAGATGCCCGCGGGCACAGCATCAACCAGTGCCATGGCCAGCTTACCCTCACCGAGCAGCCCGCTCAGGTCACTCGACGGCAGGTTCAATTCGGCGGCGTCTTTCCCGTGAGCGATGAGCACCAGGCGATTTGCGAGCAGATCCAGGCGCGAGGCCGGATCTACCAGCCCCTCCTGCTGCAGAACATCCATCCAGCCGGGGTTGGCGGAGAGGAACACATCCGCCGGCGCACCCAGCTGGATCTGCCGGGCCAGCGCCGGAGAGCCGGCATAGGAAATCGTGACGGTCCGTGCGGTCGCGGACTGGTAGGCTGTGGCGGCCTCATCCAGCGCTGTCTTGGTGCTGGCGGCGGCAAAAACCGTGATCTGGGCCTGCGCCATCGCCGCCATGCCGCATATCAGCAGAACAGCCGCTGCCAAGCCCCGCCGGAGGCCCGGCAGAATCTGAGGAGGCGATGATGAAGCCTGGTTTGTTCTCATAGCCTCTAATGGACTACCCGCGCCGGGCAGCGCGGGCAAACGGTATTTAACTCCGCCCGGTTTGCACCGGGCGGCCCGGCCTGCCGGGCTTGCCGTTCTGACCGGTCAGAACAGGGTGACAGCGCCCGCGCCGCCTGCCGCCGGTGCGGGTGCCGGTGCCGGGCGCGTTGCGGCGCGCTGCTCCATTTCACCGAGCTTGCGGTCGTCCTGCACATGGGTCTGCTGGGCCGCGCCGGAACAGGCATGGAACCGCACCCTGCGGGCAGACGTGCCGCCGACGCTGGAGGAAACGCAGGGGATACCTTCGTCGCGCAGGAACCGCTGCACGAAATCGGCATTGGAGGCGCCGATATCCGACAGGTTCGCAGACATCTTGGCGCCGCCGAAGACCTTGGCCTTCAGATTGGACCGCACGGCGCCCTTCTTCATGATGCCGTTGATCAGCAGCTCCATCGCGTGAATGCCGTAACGGGCGTTTGCCGCCCCGCCCTGGCGGGCATTTGCCAGCAGGAAGTGATTCATCCCGCCGACACCATTTTCCGGATCGTAAATACACGCCGCGATGCACGAGCCAAGCACCGTGGAGAACACGGTTTTCGGATCGGTGGTCACCCGGTATTCCCCCTGAAGAACCGTTACGGATTTCGAGTTGGCGAAAACAGTGGTCAAGGCTTTAGTCCCTTCCTGCGGTGTGTTCAGGCCTTGCTGGCCTGTAGTAGTGTGCTGGCCATCCGGGCCAGAGGCACCTGCTGCTGCGCGGCGCCGATATCCCACGCGACTCTGGGCATCCCGTAAACGACCGAGGACTTCTCGTCCTGGGCAAAGGTCTTGGCGCCGGCCTTGCGAAGGTCCAGCAATCCCCGGGCTCCATCCTGGCCCATGCCGGTCAGGATGGTGGCAACAACGTCCTTTCCATATGGCACGGCAGAGGTGAACAGAGCGTCAACAGACGGCGTGTGGCCGGAAATATCCGGCCCTTCCTTCATCCGCAGCCGCAGCGGCTTGCGGTTGCTCAGCCCCATGTGGCGGCGCTGGCCGGCAGCGATGTAGACATGGCCCGGCTCCAGCGCGACGCCGTCCTCGGCCGGGCGCACCCGCGCCGGGCAGATCCGGTCCAGAAGCGAGACCAGGCCAGAGCCGAAATTCTTGCCGGTATGCTGGACAATCAGGGTCGGCGGGCAGTCGAATGGGAAACCGACCAGAATGCTGCGCAGGGCTTCCACCCCGCCGGTTGAGGACCCGATCAGGATCAGTTTGCGGCTGCCGCCCGCGGCTGACGCCGGGCGGCTGGCCGATGTCCGGGACGCCGCACGGGGGCTGCGGCGCGGCGCCTTGACCATCATGTCGAAATACTGGGCGAACTGGCTGGGGTGGTCCGCCTTTGTCAGCTCGAAGATGCCCGCACCGACGTCGAGCAACGGCGAGGATTTCCGGGCCGGGGTCGCGCCGTGGGTGTCCATGACCGAGACCCAGCGCGTGTCCATGGCCGAGAACAGAGCCATCATCATCTCGAATTCCGGCAGCTTGGTAAAACCGTCCTCCACAAAGGCGAAAACCGGCTGCGCCGCTTCAGCCTGATTGTAGGCCATCATCAGGTTGTTCGCCAAATACACCCGCATGCCCGGGTAGGCGGACTCCATATAGCTTTGAAGGTTTCTGGCAAAGCTGCGGTCAGTGGTAATGATCAATAAGTTATTCGAAGACAATGGGTTCCCCAGTCAATTTGCGGTACCGTCAGAATTGCGGCACAGGTTGCCATGGCCTGGAGGCGCCGCTGCCCGGGCAGCGGCGCCTCCGGTGAGTTTCGTTTAGAAGTCCTGCCAGAGATCGCGGGCAGCATTGCCGCTTCCGGCTGCTGCCGCGGCGGCAGGCGCTGCGCTGGCCTCGATCTCCCAGTTGTCCTCGCCATGCGCCGAAGGTGCAGGCTTTGCCGCCGGAGCGGCCGGGGCCGCTGCCGGAGCAGGACGGGCTGCCGCGCTGCCGCCAGCCACCCGGAAATGGGCGACCAGTTCCGCCAGCTTGGTGGCATCCGTGTTCAGCATGTGGCCGGCCGCGGTCGCCTCTTCCACCATTGCCGCGTTCTGCTGGGTCACTTGGTCCAGCTGGGTGACGCCGGTGTTGATCTCATTAAGGCCGGTCGACTGTTCTGCGGCGCCCTCGGCAATGCCGGAGACCAGCTGCGAGATATGGGTGACCCGTTCGACGATACTTTGCAGCGCCTCGCCGGCCTTGCCGACCAGATCCACCCCGCGCTCCACCTGTTTGGAGCTGTCGCTGATCAGGGTCTTGATCTCCATCGCCGCATCCGAGGAGCGCTGCGCCAGCGCCCGCACTTCGCTAGCGACGACGGCAAAGCCCTTGCCGGCCTCGCCTGCCCGTGCGGCTTCAACCCCGGCGTTCAGCGCCAGCAGGTTGGTCTGGAAGGCGATGTCGTCGATCACCGAGATGATCTGGCTGATGTGGTTCGAGCTTTGCTCAATTTCGGTCATGGCCGACACCGCGCTCTGCACCACCTCGCGGTTGTTCTCCGCTTCGGTGCGCGCCTCAGCCATGGTGGCCTCAACACTGCGGGCGCCTTCAGCCGCGGATTTCACCGATGCGGTCAGCTCATCCAGCGCCGCAGCGGTCTCCTCCAGCGTGGCAGCCTGGCTTTCGGTGCGGTGCGAGAGGTCGTCGGAGGCCTGGCTGATCTCGGCGGCACCGTTGCGGATACTGCCGGAGGCCTCAACCACCTGCTGGACGGTGCCGCTCAGATTGGTGACAGTGCTGTTGAAATTCTTCCTCAGCTGTTCGTATTCCTGCGGAAAGGAGTCTCTGATCTGCTGCGAGAAATCGCCATCGGCCAGCCGCACGAGGCCCGCGCTCAGGCTTTCGACCACCTGCTGCTGCTGCTGCTGCATTTCAGCACGTTCCTCTTCCGCAGCGCGGGCCTGCTTCAGGTCCTGCTGCATTGACACTAGCGTCTTGCCGATTTTGCCGATCTCATCGCTGCGGCTTGCCTCGGCAACGGTAATGTCGAGATCACCGGAGGACACCGCCTCCATGTTGTCGCAGATCCGGTCGATCGGCTTGGTGATGGAGCGGGCGAACAGCCAACCGAGGAACGACATGGCGGCTGCGCAGGCGACCGAGGCCAGAAGCAGCATGTTACGCTTCTTTTCCGCCGGAGCAATCAGCTCGGCCAAGTCCTGCTCGGCGATGATCGCCCAATCTGCAAAGGCGAGCGGAAGCGGTTCCGAATAGGCCAGCACAGGATGCCCGTCGAGGCCGGGAACATTTTTCTGCACGTGCGATTTTCCATCAAAGGCTTCCACCACCTGCTTGGTCGGGGGGAGTTGCGAGAGCACTTTGAAACCCTCTTCGAATCGCGAATTCGTGCGGGCCTGCATATCGGAGCCAACCAAGTAGACTTGGGTGGTTTCGCCCATCCCTTGCTCATTGTTGATGATCGACCCGATCAAGCTGACCGGAATCTGCACTGCCAGCACACCCACGGTGAGATTGGCGTCGTTCACAACCGGCGTCGCGGCAAAGCCTGCTGCCTTGCCCCCGCTTGCTGCGTAAGGCTCCAAATCGGCAAAGAACACCTCGCCGCGGCTGCCTTCGAGCGCTTCACGATAGACGGTTGCAAGGCCGGTGTCCTTGAACGGTCCCGTCATCATATTGGTGCCGAAATCGTTTTCCTTGAACACCGAATAGACGACGTCGCCGGCCAGGTTGATCAGGAAGGCGTCATAATACCCCTTGCTTTCGATCAGCGTTTTGTAGGCCGGATGAAAGCTCTCGTGATGCATGTGATAGGGGGAGTCGCCCTTGCCGCGCGCCAGCAGATGTTTCTGCCCCGCCGGATGCGGGTTGTCGTCGATATAGGCCTGGCGCAGAATCTCGCCCGGATTTCCCTCCAGGTCGTTCCACGTCATCGTCAGCCATTCTATGGCGGTTGCCGTCGACGGCACGGAGGCCAGCGTCTGGACATCCGCATGAATCCCGTCCAGCAAGGTCTGCACCGACAGCTTGCGGTCCGCCACCATGGAGCTCAGCTGGTCCTCGGCATTTGTTTCTGCGCTGCGCTGGAAGCTGAGCGTGCTGATGGTGACGAGAATCGCCGTCACAAGCACAACCAATCCAACAACAAACAACGGCAGCTTATGTGCCAGTTTAAGCGATTTCAGGGCTTTCATTCCGTCCTCCTAAGAGTATTGCGGTCTGGGCCACCGCAATTGATGATGCCTCTCAGGATGTCGTGCAGATGTTAATTTGCAGCTTACGGAAGGGCAGCCTGATCCTGTTCGACAGCAAAAAAGGACGGGAATCCGAAGCGCAACAGCGTCACTCCGTAAAGGTCAGGTAAAGATGCATCTTCTGGCTGAGCGCCGTCTCCTGGGCACGCCCGCAAGCACGCCAGCATGGCGTTCAGGTGATTCTCTGGAGCGTTGAGCCACCGTTAAAAATTGACAGGAATTTCCACGCGGAATTGCCCGCCCTCTCCTTATGAATCCCCCTTGGCGGGCGCGCTGCGGCAATCAAATGTTAAGGCCCCGCACCTATCAATTGCTTCATCGAACTCGAATTGATCGCCGACAACGGGGGTGCGAATCGCCGAACATGACCACGGAAACGCAAAAGCATATTCTTGATCTGCCGAATGCCTTCGCGGAGCTGGATCCGCTGATCGCCTTCCTTCAAGGGGCACGTGCCAAGGCGGTCGAAATCGACTGCAGCGGCGTTGCTCTGATGCCTTCGCGCTGCCTGCAGATTCTGCTCGGAGCAGAGCAGCAGTGGCGGTCCGAGGGGGTAGGCTTCTCAGTCACCAATATCACCGAATCCTGCCGCAAGTCCCTGACGCTTCTGGGGCTGGAGCCCAACCGTTTTGAAGACGAGGAAACAGCATGAAGACCAAAGTTCTGGCAATCGACAATTCCCGCACGATCCGGAATCTTCTGGCCGCAACCCTGGAAGAGGCCGGGTTTGAATACCACTGTGCGGTCGATGGCCGCGAAGGGGTGGACATGTACTCCGACGTCGACCCCGACGTCGTGATCACCGACATCAACATGCCCAACCTCGACGGCTTCGGCGTGATCGAAGAGCTGCGCGGCCACGGCATCAACTCCAAGGTGCCGATCCTGGTGCTGACCACCGAAAGCGCACCGGAGCTGAAGGCCCGCGCCCGCGGTGCAGGCGCCACCGGCTGGATCACCAAGCCGTTTGACGATGCTTCGCTGATCTTTGCGCTCAAGCGTGTAACCGGAGCTGCGGCCTGAGATGTCCGGCTCGATTCAGGATACCTTCTTTGAGGAGTGCGAAGAGCTCCTCGAAGCAACGGATGAGGGTCTGACCGCCATCGAAGGAGGCGATCACGACTCTGAGGTTGTCAATGCGATCTTCCGCGCCGTGCACTCGATCAAGGGCGGCGCCGGGGCTTTTGGCCTCGATGATCTGGTGGCCTTTGCCCACCGGTTCGAGACCGTGTTTGACGAAGTGCGCTCCAACCGGCTGGATCTGGACGAGAAGCTGATTCAGCTGCTGCTGCGTTCCAGCGACCACCTGTCGGCGCTTGTCGAGGCGGCCCGCGATGGCGGCCAGATCGACGAGGCACACCATGATACCCTGCTGGCGGCCCTGGATGAGTATATCCCGGAGGAAGAGGAAGACCTCACCTTCGAGCCGATGGGACTTGGCGGCCCGGCACCGATGATGGACCTTGGTGATATCGGCGGTGCCCCGGCGGAACCGCAGGAGGAGACATACCGGATCCGGTTCCAGCCGCTGAAGGAAATGTACGGCACCGGTAATGAGCCATTTTTCCTGTTCCAGGCGCTGAGGGACATGGGTGACCTGACCGTGAAGCTCGATGAGAACGAGCTGCCTGGTTTTGACACCATGGACATGGACGAAAGCTACCTGGCTTGGGATCTGGTCCTGGTGACCAAGGAGACCCGGTCAGTGGTCGAGGCGGTGTTTGAGTTTGTCGAAGGCCTTTGCGAGCTGTCGATTGCCGGGGATGGTGACGCGGAAGCAGAGGCAAATGCCTTGGCCGCACTGGATGCGATGTTCAGCACCCCATCCGCTCCTGCTGCCGCAGACAGCACAGACGGGGAGGCCGCAGCCGCCCCTTTTGAACCGCCGGTCCCCGCACCTGAACCCGAAGCCAAGCCGGCAGCTGCCGAAGAAAAGGCATCGGCCCCGAAAGCCGAGAGCGGCAAGCAGGAGCAGCGCGGCGGTCCAAAGCCGACGCTCCGCGTCGAGCTCGAGCGGGTGGACCGGCTGATCAACGCTGTCGGGGAGCTTATCATCAACCATTCGATGCTGGCGCAGCAGATTGCCAATCTCAACGTCGCCGACCTGCGCGACGTCGAGACGGAGCTCGAAGGTTTCAAAAACCTGGCGCGCGACATCCAGGAAGGTGTCATGGCCATCCGTGCCCAGCCGGTGAAACCGCTGTTCCAGCGCATGGCCCGGATCGTGCGTGAGGCTTCCGCAGCCACCGGCAAGACCTGCAAGCTGGTCACCGAAGGCGAAAACACCGAAGTCGACAAGACGGTGATCGAACGGCTGTCCGATCCGCTCACGCATATTCTGCGCAATGCGGTCGACCATGGCGTCGAAAAGCCCGAAGACCGGGAAGCCGCACGCAAACAGACCACTGGTGAAATCCGCCTGTCTGCCTCGCACCGTTCCGGCAGCGTCTGCATCGAGATCAAGGACGACGGTGCCGGCGTGAACCGGCCGCGGGTCAAGCAGATCGCCATCGAAAAAGGCCTGATCCCGGAAAATGCCGAGCTCACCGACAGCGAGATCGACAATCTGCTGTTCGCACCGGGCTTTTCCACCGCAAAAGAGGTCTCCAACCTCTCGGGACGCGGTGTCGGTATGGATGTGGTGAAGAACGCGGTTACCGGCCTTGGCGGCCGCATCAACATCTCCTCGACCCCGGGCAAAGGCTCGACCTTTACCATCATCCTGCCGCTGACGCTGGCGGTTATGGACGGCATGGTGGTGTCGGTGGCCGATCAGACCATGGTGGTGCCGATCACCTCGATCGTCGAAACCATGCGCGGCAGCGACGACATGATCAACAACCTCGGCGCCGACGGCACCCTGCTGTCGATCCGCGGCAACTTCGTGCCGATCTGCGATGTGGCAGGCGGCCTGGGCCTGTACCGCGAGAGCGACCAGCAGGCCGGCGTCTACCTGCTGGTGGAGACCGAGACCGGCCAGCGCTGCGCCTTGGCGGTGGATGATATCCACGACCAGCGCCAGGTGGTGATCAAGAGCCTGGATGGCGTCTGCGGGGAAATTCCCGGCGTCGCCGCTGCAACCATTCTGGGCGATGGCAAGATCGCCATGATCCTGGACCCAGAAAGCATCATTGCGGCCTCGCCCACGGCGGCCGCCTTTGACACCGAGCGGAGAATGAGCAATGCAAGCTGAAGTGAAGCAAACCGATCAGGAAGTGAAGCACGCTGAACACAGCGAGTTCGTCAGCTTCACCGTGGCAGGCCAGGCCTTTTGCCTGAAGATCACCCAGATCCGCGAGATCCGGCGCTGGTCGCCGGTGACCATCCTGCCGCATGCTCCGGCCGATGTGCTGGGCGTGATGAACCTGCGCGGCGCGGTGATCCCGATCTATGACCTGTCGGCACGCTTCGGCCTGCATCAGACCGAAGCCAGCGAGCGCAATGTGGTCATTGTGGTCTCGGTGCATGGCAAGCCTGTCGGGCTTCTGGCGGAGTCGGTTTCGGAGATCATCTCGATCAACCCGGACGACATCCAGGACACCCCGCCGGTCGACAGCCGCAACACGATGGAATACATCCAAGGCATCATCTCGCATGATGACACCATGGTGCGCATCATCAATCTGGATGCGGTTATCTCGGCTCCGGAGCAGGTGATGCCGTGAGCGCAGAAGGTTCCATCTCTCCCGCAGCTGAAAGCTTGTCGCTGACAGACCAGGAATTCGAGTCGATTGCGCAATTCGCGCATAAACACTTCGGCCTGGCCTTGGCGGCAAGTAAGAAACCGCTGGTGTCTTCGCGGCTGGCGCGCAAGCTGCGCCAGCGAAACTTCTCCAGCTTCAAGGAATATCTGGCGTGTCTGGATGGTCCCAATTCCGAGCAGGAGCGCAGCGGCCTGCTGTCGCTGCTGACCACAAATGTGACCCACTTCTTCCGGGAGCCGCATCACTTTGAGACGCTGCGCAACGACGTCCTGCCGCCGCTGATCGAGCAGGCGCGGCGCGGCGGGCGGGTGCGGCTTTGGTCGGCGGGCTGTTCCAACGGACAGGAACCCTATTCGATCGCCATGACTGTTCTGGACCTGTGCCCGGACGCGGCCAAGCTGGACTTTAAGATCCTCGGCACCGATATCGACCCGGTTGTGGTGCGCCACGCCCAAGGAGCGAAGTATCCTGAGGACGAGCTGGCCCAAATCGACGCGAAATACCGCAAGCTGGTGCCCGCCCGGGACGCCGAAGGGCGGCTGCCGGACAACCTGCGCAAGCTGATCACCTTCGGGGTGCTGAACCTGATCGAGCCGTTCCCGTTCCGGGGCAAGTTCGACGCCATATTTTGCCGCAATGTGGCGATCTATTTCGACAACCCGACCCAGCAGAAGGTGTGGCAGGCCTTCCAGAATGCCCTGAACCCGGGCGGTTATCTCTTCATCGGGCACTCCGAGCGCATGTCCGGCCCGGCAGCGCAGCACCTGAAGACGGCCGGGATCACAACTTATGTCAACTCACCCGCTGGCAGGACCTCCTGACCACGGCTGCAAGCAGAGCAGAAGGAAAGAAAAATGAGCTTGAAAGACTCTCTCCGCGTTATGGTCGTTGACGATATGTCAACCAGCCGGGGGATCATCACACAGAGCCTGGATGAGATCGGCATTAAGAACTACATGGTCGAAAACTCCGGCGAGGGCGCCTACAAGAAACTGGTTCAGACACCGGTGCACATGGTGCTGTCCGACTACAACATGCCTGGCATGGACGGTCTGGGCCTGCTGAAGGCACTGCGCAGCCACCAGGTCACCCAGCGGGTTGGCTTCATCCTGGTCACCGGCAAGCCGACGCCGGAGATGATCCAGGTCGGCAAGCAGATCGGCCTGAACAACATTGTCCGCAAACCGTTCACGGTTGCCACGATGAAGCAGGCCATCGAACAGGTCGTCGGGCGGCTGTAACGATGGAGCGTCCCGGCACAGCCCTGAGCGAACTTTGCGCCGCCTCGGCGTGGGAAATGGAGCAGTTGCGCAGTCAGATGCAGGCGCTGGAAGACGTCGTGCTCGACGTGCTGGAGCGGGGCACGCCCCCGACCAGCCAGGAACTGCGCTCCCTGCAGGACTTCGATCTGGTGATCCAGACCCTGGCCGGGCTCTCAGGTTTTTACAAGCGCGTGCAGGCGCAGGTTGACGAGTCAGGCCCCGCCGACCTGCCGGCCGCCGCAGCGGGGGTCACCCTGGAAAAGCTGCGCGACCGGCTGCGCTCTGCCAGCAACCTGGCAAGCACTTGAACTCCCCTGCCCCGCCCTGACCAGGGCGGGGCTGTCCTGCCAGCAGCGGCGAATTTTCTTTTTAATTGCTGCCGCAGCGGACTACATTGGGCATAGCTGAAACCGCCAGCCCGGGTATCCGTATGTCTTTCCTTTTTAAACCGTTGATTTTCACCGCTTGCCTGATGATTGCGGCAGGGGCGCAGGCTGCTAGCGACCGCATCGCCCTGGTCATCGGCGTGGCGGAATACCAGTACCTGCCTCCGCTCGAAAATACCCGCAACGATGCCGTCGCAATGGCGGACACGCTGGAGGGGATCGGCTTTGACGTCAGCCTGGCGCTGGATCCGGGGACGGCGGAAATGGAGCAGATGCTGGATGATTTCGCCTTCCGCTCCGAAGTCGCCGATCTGGCGCTGGTCTATTTTGCCGGCCACGGGATCGAGGTGCAGGGCGAGAATTTCCTCATTCCGGCAGATGCCAAGGTGGCCAGCAACCGGGATGTTCAGCGCCAGTCGCTATCGCTGAAGCAATTGCTGGCGGCAGTCGACCGCGCCCGCAAAATGCGCATCGTGATCCTCGACAGCTGCCGCGACAACCCGCTGGGCAACTCCATTGCGCTGGAGCAGAGCAGCGTGCAAACGGCGGCCTCCAGCGAAACCACCCGCGGCGGCGGCGGCATGGCGCCGGCCGATCCGGACCGCGGCACCCTGGTGGCCTTTGCCGCCAAGGACGGCCAGGTGGCGCTGGACGGCAGCGGCAGCAACTCCCCGTATGCAACTGCGCTGATGGAGAAAATGGTGCAGCCCGGGCTGGAGATCAGCCTGATGTTCCGCCAGGTGCGCGACCGGGTTCTGGAAAACACTGCCAACCTGCAGGAACCCCACACATACGGCTCGCTCACCGGAGTACCCTTTTATCTGGCCGGCCCCGGCGAAAACGACACTCCGGTCTCGGTGGCCGATGCCTCCGCCGCCTGGGCCGCGCTGAAGCCGGACCAGGAAGAACAGCTGCTGGCGCTGGCCGACCTCGGCGACACCCGGTCGATGCTGGGACTGGCCTATATCCGCCTCAATCCGAATGAGGGCCGGTTCGACCCCAAGGCAGCCGTGGAATTTCTCCAGCGCGCCTCGGACGCCGGCTCCCCGGAGGCGCAGTTCGAACTGGCCAAGCTGTATGAGCGCGGCACCGGTGTCGAAGCAGACCCGGCCAAGGCGCTGGAGCTTTATCAGGCCGCGGCAGACCAGGATTTCGCCGACGCTATCAATGATCTCGGGTTTCTTCACTACCAGGGCGGGCTGGGGCTTCGCGCCGATCCGAAAAAAGCGCTGACATTCTTTGAACGCGCCGCGGACCTGCGTCACCCGCAGGCCCAGTTCAACTTCGCCGCGCTGATTGATGACGGGCTGATCCCCTCAAAAGGCCCAGAGGATTTAGCACATTACCTCTATGCAGCGCTGCGCAGCGGCAGTTCTGATGTGCTCAATTTGCTTAGCGAACGGCCCAATATGTTCACCGCCGAAACCCGGCGCGCGCTGCAACGGAAGCTGAAGGACAACAACTTCTATGCGGGCGCAATTGACGGCGACTTCGGACCGGGAACGCAGCGGGGTATCCGCCAGGCCTATGGACTGGAAGGATAAGCGCCCTACTTCAAGCGGATGTCGTTACATCGTGCTTTGTTCCTTCTTCTGCTCACCTGTTTCCTGAACAGTCCCCTGGATAGCCAAGCCGGAGGGTATGGCGGCGCTGGCGGTGTTGGCAGCGGCGATGGCGGCAGCGGCGGCAGCGGCGACGGCGGCAGCGGCGACGGCGGCAGCGGCGACGGCGGCAGCGGCGACGGCGGCAGCGGTGACGGCGGCAGCGGCGACGGCGGCAGCGGCGACGGCGGCAGCGGTGACGGCGGCAGCGGCGACGGCGGCAGCGGCGACGGCGGCAGCGGTGACGGCGGCAGCGGCGACGGCGGCAGCGGTGACGGCGGCAGCGGCGACGGCGGCAGCGGTGACGGCGGCAGCGGCGACGGCGGCAGCGGCGATGGCGGCAGCGGCGACGGCGGCAGCGGCGATGGCGGCAGCGGCGACGGCGGCAGCGGTGACGGCGGCAGCGGTGACGGCGGCAGCGGTGACGGCGGCAGCGGTGACGGCGGCAGCGGCGACGGCGGCAGCGGTGACGGCGGCAGCGGCGACGGCGGCAGCGGCGATGGCGGCAGCGGCGACGGCGGCAGCGGCGACGGCGGCAGCGGTGATGGCGGCAGCGGCGACGGCGGTGCTGGTGGCGTTAGCTCTCGTGGAGGCAGTGGCGGCGGCGATGGCGAAGGCAGTACCTACGGAGGCCCATCCGGAAACGGACGGTTCTTTGGCAACCGCATACGCTCTGCTGACGAAGTGGTGGACCGTGTCGCAGGCTTCCGGAACCTGTGCGGTATTGTAGGACCCTACCTTATCGATTGCCTTGCCGAACGTTTCGAAGCTTTGGAAAAGGATTTGGCTGGCCTGCCTGGCCATGAGCCGCTGCGGGAAATCCTTCAGGATACGGCCCGGGATCTGCGGCAGATTGCGCGGGAAAACCGTGACCCCTCAAAACCAAGGGGGAAGGCGCGGTCGCTGAACAGCACCGAGCGGTCGCACCGCCCGATTGTCGCTGTCGCACCGGAACGGCAAACCGCTGCCAAGGCGCAGGCGCTGGCCGTGCTGGAGGAAGCCCAGACCAAACTGCTCAGGTCCGCGGAAAACTCGCCCACACGGTCTATTGTGCGTTATCAGAGGATTGCAGCGGCGATCGACTCCAGCAAGGTTCTCCTAAGATCTGCCTGAGGCGGGTTTCTACAACAGCCCCTCAGCCAGCCACTGGTCCAGCTGGCGGCGGCTGATTTCGAAATGCATGCTGTCCTCGCGGCGAAAGCCTGCGCCCCAGACCCAGCCCTGATCGTAGAAAAAATCAGCCATGATGGTCAGCCCAAGCTGGGTCTTGCCGTCGGTGAAATTGTCCAGCTTGCCGTCGATGTTAAGGTCGACCGCCAGCCCATAGCTGTGAGTGGACAGCGAACTCAAGGTGCCGCGGATCCGGCGCACACACAGCGCCCCGGCGGTGTTGATGCGGGCATACAGATCGGGATCCGCCTGGCGGATGTTCTCGAAAACCACCTTCAGGCTTTCAATTGCCGGGCGCAACATGCTGACCCGGATCGGGCCAACCTGCTCTGTCACCAGCTTTTCCTTGAGGTCCGGGTTGGTCATCGGCTGGCAATTGTCGTTCAGATCCTCCCGCGGACGGCCCAGCTTCTCTGTCAGATACCGTCCGCCGGTGACCTTCAGCCCGCGGTTCACGTTCAGACGGTCGGCGATCAGCACCACCTGGGCATAGTCCAGATCCGCACCCTCGGTCTGGTTCCAGATCGCGGCCTCACCTGCCGCGTCATCGGTGAAAGGGGTTCCCGTGCCTGCCCCTCCCGCGGGCAGGCTGGCAACTTCATTCTGCAAATCGCTGACCCGGGCCTGCAGATCCTCGACCTGCTGGCGCAGCATCTCAATCTCGATCCGCGCGGTGGAATCCACACCGCCAGCCCCTTGGTAATCTTCCTCGCTCAGCAGCCAGCTCAGCCCGAACCAGACCGCCGGGGCCAGCACCAGGCCAATGGCAATTATGACTGCTGGCAGAACCCGCATGTTTCCTCCCGGTTCATCTGCGCCCATTTCAATCGTTCGCCGCGCGTCAGTAAACCCCCTGATTACAACTTGCCGGAAACACCATGTTTTTTCCGCGGAGGGCCTGTGCCTGCCATTGGCAGGCCGCGGGTGCTGGTATAAGCTGCAGTCGATGTTGCAACGGTAGGGGAGGGCGCTGAGCATGATCCGCCTGAAAGGAATTTTCGCAAGTATTCTGGGGGCCGGCCTGATTTTTGCACCGCTGGCGCAGGCGCAATCAAACGGCGGTGAACTGTCGGTTGAGGAAATCACCAACGCCTTCAAGAAACAGAAAACACGCGGCCTGGTGATCGTGCCCAGCAGCACGGAGCAAACCCAGGACACCGCGCAGGAAACTGCGACCGTGGCCGCCGCGGCTGAGGAATACAATCCGGTCGACCGGCAGACACAGATCAATGTCCAGATTTCGTTTGACTTCGACAGCGCTGCGCTGCGCGCGGACCAGGCGCCGAAGCTGGCCAATATGTGCGAGTCGATGAAGCTGATGGACGGCACCGTGTTCCAGATCATCGGTCATACCGACAGTTCCGGCTCCGCAGCCTATAATGAGCGGCTGTCGCTGCTGCGCGCGCAGGAAGTGCGCCGCCACCTGATCAGCTCCTGCGGTGTGCCTGAGGACATGCTCAAGGCGATCGGCATGGGCGAGACTGCCCCCTTTAACCAGAACAACCCGCGTGCGGACGAAAACCGCCGCGTCGAATTCCAGGCTCTGGGCTAAGCCCGGTTTGGACTCGCGGCGGACTGCAGGCCAGGGAGAACTACATGCTTAAATCGCGCCCTGGCGACCTGTTTCAGCCGGGTGATCTGCTGAACAACACCTACAGGATTGAAGGCCTGCTGGGGCGTGGCGGCACCTCTGATGTCTACAAGGCGCAGTCGGAAATCTCCGGCAACCTGGTGGCGCTGAAGGTGCTGAAGCAAGAGCTTGCCGCCAATGAGGACTTTACCGTCCTGATGGCGCGCGAGGAGAATATCCGCGAAATCCGCCATGCCGCGGTGGTCCGCTATTCGGAAAACCACCGCACGCCGGACGGCCATATCTACCTGCTGATGGATTACGTCGAAGGCCCCGGCCTCGACAAGCGCCTTAAGCAGGGGCCGATGGCGGCCGAGGATCTGCTGGTGATCTGCCGCCGCGTCGCCGAGGGGCTGCAGGCCGCACATGCCCGCAACATCGTCCACCGCGACCTCAGCCCCGATAACATCATCCTGCGCGGCGGCGACCCGGCCGAAGCGGTGATCATCGATTTCGGCATTGCCAAGGACACCAACCCTGGTGCCCAGACCATTGTCGGCAATGAATTTGCCGGCAAGTACTCCT
The DNA here is from genome assembly GCF_056158685.1 of Leisingera sp. ABM4_103. Taxonomy (NCBI): domain Bacteria; kingdom Pseudomonadati; phylum Pseudomonadota; class Alphaproteobacteria; order Rhodobacterales; family Roseobacteraceae; genus Leisingera; species Leisingera sp. ABM4_103. The sequence continues at coordinate 78,667 of NZ_JBSWTU010000011.1, forward strand.
ATGCCGCACCGGAACAGATGAGCGGCGAAACCGACGCGCGCTCCGACATCTATTCGCTGGGGGCGCTGCTGCTGGCCAACTTCCGCGGCGAAGCGCCCAGGCTGGGCGCCAATCCGATGGAAGTGGTCGAAAACAAGCAGAAGCCTCTGGACACCAGCGGCGTGCCGGAACCGCTCAAGACATTGATCGACAGGATGTGCGCACCGGACCCGGATGACCGCTTCCAAAGCGCAGGCGAGGTGCTGGCGTTCCTCGACAATCCCGACGGCGGCAGCCTGGCGGATGTGCTGGACGGGCCCGCAGCCGAAGATGCCACGATCATCGTGCCGCAAACGCACCAGCCGGCACCGCCTCCCCCGCCCAAACCGGCGCCGGAGAAAACCCGGGAGAAGAAAAGCCGCGGCGGCCTGTGGGCGGCCCTTGCAGTTCTGCTGCTTCTCGGCGGCGGCGGTGCGGGAGCCTATTTCAGCGGGATGCTCGACAGCTTTATGGGACCGTCGTACCCGATTGTGCGCCCCTATTCCCTGATCGCCGAAAAACCGGCAGATGGCCCGGTGCAGATCGTCGGCAACGTGCCATCAGAGGCCACCCGGGACGCCCTGCTGGCCTTGGCGCAGGACGCGGACCTGACCCTTGCCTCCGGTGAAATCGCAGAGACCTGGGGCGCCGATGTGCTGGACACGGTGCAGCCGCTTGAGGGGCTGCGCGAATGGCGGCTGGTGGTCAGCAACAACAAGGCCCGCCTGACCGGCACAACCGATGACACCAATACTGCAGAAATGCTGAACGAACGTTTCCGCAACGGCCTTCCCGGCGCGCTGGAGGGAAAGGCGGAAATCCGGTTTGAACTGCCGATGCTGCCGGTGGCTGAGGTCAAGGCGGTGATGGAGGCCTTTGCCGATTGCGGCCCGCTTGTGCGCGACGGCAACGGCCACTACGACGGCTATGCGCCCACCGATCCTATCCTGATCAGCGGGCGGGTTGCCAGCACCGGAACCCGGCTGGAACTGTTCGACGCCCTGCGTGCGCTGGCCCATGAACGGCAGGTGGTGCTGGATGTCGAAGTGCTGAACGACTCGCTCTGCGTAGTAGAGCAGCACCTGCCCAAGGCGCCCCCCGGCGGTGCGGAGGTTCAATTTGCGGTGGGCGGCTCGTCTGTCGAGCCCAACCCGTCGGGCCGCTTCTTTGTCGGGGAAAACCCGGTGATCGACGTGGTGCTGCCGGCGGATGTAACCGATGGCTACCTGACCGTCTCGGTGCTGGATGTATCCGGCAACGTGTTCCACCTGCTGCCCAATATCGCGCGGCCCGACAATGCGGTGGCCAGCCTGCGCGACGGTGCTGCGGGCGATGTGCCGGTGCGGGTTGCCTACAGCCTTGAGGAATCCTCCTCCGGCGGCGGCATCGCCTTCAAGGTGGATGACAGCACCCTGGGTAAAAGCAAGGTTCTGGTGCTGCACTCCTCGGAGCCGCTGTTTGACGGCATGCGCCCGACCTCGGAAAGCGCCGTGGGTTTTGCAGAAGCGCTGCAGGCCAGCTACGAGGCGGATTCCAGCCGCATCCGCTCTCTCGACAGCCGTATTCTGGTTACTGCCAAACCCTAATCGCAGAACCGTGAGATGAGTTTTCCGGGCGTCCTCCCGTACAGGAGAACAGTCGGCTTACATCACATCGACCACGACGGCGGTGATATTATCTGCGCCGCCGCCGTCCAGCGCAATCTGGATCAGCCGGTCACCGACAGTTTCCAAAGGTGTGCCGCCCAGCACATCCTCAAGGATCGCGAAGGTGGCGTATTTGGTCAGCCCGTCGGAGCAGACCAGGAAGCGGTCGCCCGGCTCTGTATCCCCGCGGACCTTATCGATCTCCAGGTCCTCCCCCACCCCGACGGCGCGGGTGATGGCATTGGATTGCGGGTGCTGGTCGGCCTCATCCCAGGTCATCTTGCCCGCCAGAACATATTCCGCCACCGCCGAATGATCCTCGGTCAGCATCTCGATCCGGCCATCACGCAGCCGGTAGATGCGGCTGTCCCCGGCCCAAAGGCCGACAAAATGCTGGTTCGCCATGATCAGCGCCGCCACGGTTGAGCCGATGGTGCCGCCGCCGCGGGAGGCGGCCTCCGCCCGGATCGCCTTATGCGCGGTCTGAAACGCATCCCGCAGCGCACGCATCCGCGCCGCCGGATCCAGCCCCAGCGGGATCGTCGCGGCAGCATCGGCAATCAAGCGGCTGGCGTAATCACCCGCTGCATGGCCGCCCATGCCATCGGCCACAAGCCAGATGTCATGCTCCGGCAGTGCCAGCACGGCATCCTCGTTGACCTTGCGCTTCAGCCCCACATGGGTTTTCGCGGTGTAACGGTATTTGCGCATCGGGTTCATCATGAAACCTCGGCCCCCGCCCAAACCGGCGCGCCAAGGTCAAACAGCCCCAGCGCCGCAAGGCCCTGCGGCAGCCCGCTGCACGCCAGCGTCCGCGGCTCCCCGTCCAGAACTGCCGTCCACAGGCTGCATCCCGCCAGCCGGGCGCCAGCCGCCGCGGCCGTCAGCCTCACTGTGCCGTGCGCTCCTGCCAGAACCACCGCCATGTCTGGTGCTGCCAAGGGTGCGGCAACCCGTGCCGCCGGCGCCGGTATCTCTGCGAGTGTTTCTGCCAGGCGGTCCTTGGTCATCGTGTCCTCCAATGCATCCAGCGCCACATCCTCCAGCCGTTCAAATAATGCGGCCTCGCCGAAATGGTACAACGCCACCGCGCCCTGCCCCGGCAATCCCGCCATCAGCGTCAGCGGAAACCGGCGCCCGACGCGGTCGACCGAGGGCATCATGACGCCCATGACCTTACCCGAACCACCCAGTCCGGCGGGCAGGGTGAACCGCCAGATCGGCGCGGTCATGTAGTGCGCGTCAAAGCCTGAGCCATAGGCCGCCCTGCCGTCCAGCAGAACCTGCTGCAGCCAGGCATCCCACACCCGCACAAACCCGCCCGGCGTGTTCAGCCGGAAGAAATCCCCGGCTGAAGGCATCTTACCGAAGGCACCGAAACCCGCCATCACATCGACTTCGGGCAGCTGAATTTTGCCATCGCCGGCAGGGCGAAGGGATTGATCACCGAACCGGACTGCAGCTCGAACAGCGCCAGCCGGCCGCCCACGCGGAAATTCACCCGGCGGCGGTCCGAGACATTGGTGCGGCGCACCTCTGCCGCGTCCAGCAGCCGGAACCAAGCCCAGGGCCCGTCCCGCGACAGCACATTCTCGCTGTCACGCTTCTGCGGCAGCAGGGTCAGCCGCGCCAGGCCGACCGAGCCGGGCCAGGTCACCGCCACCGGCGTCGGCGCGCCGGAGCGGTGGTTGTAGGCGACCTTGGTGCCGTCGATCTCCAGCAGAACCTCCTTGGCCTTGGGGTCCAGTGCGTTGACGGTGATCTGGAATTGCACCGCGGGCTGCGCGCCGCCGGCAAAGAACGCCTCCTTGATCTCGGAGGCATATTGCATCTGCTGCAGCACCGCCTGGCTGATGCCCAGATCCACGTCATTCACCCGCTTCCAAGTCCAGGGGCGGCTGCGGGTGTCGACATATTTCAGCAGCTGGTCATTGAAGAAGCCGTCGATCAGCCCGCCCGGCGCAAACAGCTTGGCAAAATCCGCCATCGCCACATCTGCCCGGGCCGAGCGGTTGAACGGATAACGGTTGGCCAGCGCCTGTTCGCAGAACGGCAGCACGGCGGACTGCCAGCGCGCGTTGATCGACGCCCGCGTTCCCTCAGAGGTGATCCCGGAGGAGCCCGCCGAAATCTGCGTTGCCCAGCGGGGCAGCGGGCCGCCCATGCGGCTGGCGGTCTGCTGGAACTGCAACAGTGCCTGCCCGGTTTGCCCGCCGGTGGCAACACCGGAGAAAGACATCTTGTTCAGCTCCTGATAGACCATCTGAAGCTGCCCCATCAGATCATCCAGCTGCGAGGGCTGCCCCTCGGGCCGGTTGACGAGGTCATAGAGCCACTGGAACCGCTCCTGCACATAGGCTCCCGGCGGCTTAGCCGCCTGACCAGGCGCATTTTCGGCAGAGCCGACCAACGCCTCCAGCAGGATCTGCCCTTGGATCGACAGGTTGGAACGCGCCTCAATCGCGGCCACGTTCTGGGCGCCCGCGGCAAGAGTGCCCGCGTCCAGAAGCGATTTGTCCTCGTTCAGCCGGGTTTCTTTGCTGACGTCGGTCAGGATATTGACGATCGGAGAGGTCGGCCCCGACAGCACATTGGTCACCTCTACCGCATGGGAGAGAGACTCGAGCGGGATGATGTCGATATCGCCAAGGATCTGGTCATAACGGCTGATGTAGTCGTTGTAATAGAGGTCCAGAACATCGCGACTAAGCTTCAGCAGCACCGCCTCGTTCTGGGCTGCCCCGCTCTGTTCGCCCAGAACCCAGGCCTCGCGGTGGACACGCTCGGCGACGCTGACCGCTTCCGGCAGGAACACGTTGTGGAAGCCATCATAGGTAAAGATGCCCTCGATCCCGTCATTCAGCGGCTTGCCGGAGCTGCGCACCAGCACCCGCTTGACCGACGGGCCGCCGACATCGGTGATCCGCCATTTCGGCAGGCTGGTGGCCTTTTGCGAATTGAGGATGCCGTTGTAGACCCGCTGCGCCAGCGGCATTTCCGACAGGATGTTCTGCGCCTGGGCTACCAACGGCCCGTTCAGCGCAATCTCCTCCATCGGCTGCGACAGCAGCGCCGTGAGGTGGTCCATCAGGTCCGCACGCAGCTGGGTGCGGGCAATGCCGGGATAAGCAATGTTTTCCCAATCCAGCCGCATCCATTCCTTGACCAGATCCTGGTTCATCGGACCCTGCAGGCCCAACATCAGGTAGATCTTCAGCGCCTCGTAGAGAGTATCGGGGTTGTTGGTATTGCCCTCGATCTGCTGCTCCAGCCGCACCAGCAGCCGCGGCAGCAGGCGCTGATTCAGCGCCGCCCGGTAGGTCTGGGCTGCCTGGGTGCCAATCACCTCGCCCTGATAGAGGCCATAGGTCATCGCCCGCTCAGGCTCCGGGTCCGACAGCACCGGATTGCCCGGCATGTCGCGCAGATTGTTCAGCGCCGCGGCCACCGGCACCAGATCGGTGTCGCCGACCGGGCTTGGCGGCAGCTGGGCCGCGGCAGCCTGATAGGCCGAGACCTGGCCCTCCGCCTGGGCAATCAGATCGGTGTTCTTGAGATAGGACCGAACCCACAGCGTGCCCATCGCAATGGCAACCAGCACGGTTGCGGCGATGGCAATCCGCCGCGTCCAGCGGTAGCGGCGCTCGACCTTGTCATCGGCAGAAACCAGCCCCGCCTCCGGGAACATCACGCCTTCGAACAGCCGGGTCAGGAAGAAGGAACGCCCGGTCCCCTGCCCCGAGCCAATCGCCTGACGTCCAATACCGAACGTCTGGGCCATACCCAGCATCAGCCGGTCAATCGGAGTGCCTTCCTGCGTGCCGGAGGTGAAATAGACCCCGCGCAGCATCTGACGCTGCGCATAGCGGTTGTCCTGGAACACCTCCATCAGGAAGTCGCGGGCAACCCCGCGCATCGAGGCCACCTGCGCCGGGAAGCCGGCAATCAGCGCCCGGCGCTGATGGTCGGTCTCGGTTTGCATCTTCTCCAGCAGTTGCGCGTTGATCTGCCCCAGCAGCAGCCCGAATTCCTCGTCAAACGCAGCAATCGGCGGCTCTTCCTTCTTGCCCTTGGGAAGCGGCAGGGTGAACCCCCAGACCTGTTCGCGGTCCTCCTTGCCCAAGTTGTCGTGGAATTCCTGGAAGCCGGCAATCAGGTCCGTCTTGGTGAACAGCACATAGACCGGGAAACGCACCCCCAGCTTCTCGCGCAGCTCCGTCAGGCGATGGCGCACCGCGGCGGCGTGGCTTTTCTGGGTGATCTCATCCTGCAAGCTGAGGTCCGACAGCGAAATCGCGACAATGGCGCCGTTGATCGGCTGCCGCTTGCGGTATTTCTTGAGCAGCCCCAGGAAGCCGAGCCAGGCGGCGTTGTCCGCATCCGCATCGCTCTCCTGCGTGGTATAGCGCCCGGCGGTGTCGATCAGCACCGCGTCATTGGTGAACCACCAGTCGCAGTTGCGGGTGCCGCCAACGCCGCCAATCGCCGCCTTGCCCATTTTCTCGGCCAATGGGAACTGCAAGCCGGAATTCACAATCGCAGTAGTCTTGCCCGCACCCGGCGGGCCGATCATGATGTACCACGGCAGGTCGTTCAGGTGCCGGCGGCCGCCCTTGGACTTGCGCAGCTCCTTCATCGCGTCCTTGAACTTGCCGCGCAGCTCGCCGATTTCCTCCGACAAAACATCATCTTCCGAGGTGTCCGCCACCTCGGCCATCTCCTCGGTCATCTCCTTGTCCTTGCGGCGCCGCCGCCAGAAGATGAGGCCGATGATGATGAAGTACAGCAGGAAGATCACCCCTATGGTGATCAGCCGCGCCATAGCACCGTCAAAGGGTCGCCACTCGGAACTCCCAATGAAGGGCGCAAAGAACCAAACACAGGCCGACAGCACCAACGCCAGGATCAGCAGGATGGTGTAGATCGACCGGAACAGGGGAAAGATATAACGGCGGATCATCCTTCAACCTCCTGAACCAGCAGGATTTCGATCCTGCGGTTCTTGGCCCGCCCTGCGCGGGTGCTGTTGTCTGCAATCGGCTCCTTGTCCGCGCGGCCCTCAGCCGACAGCCGGTCCGGATTGGTCATCACCTTGGCCATGCCCGCCATCACCGATTTCGCGCGCGCCAGCGACAGCGCCATGTTGGACGGGAAGCGCGACGACCGGATCGGCACATTGTCGGAATGCCCTGCCACGATAATCCTGCCTTTTTCATCATTCAGTGCCTCGGCCACCCGGTTCACCGGGTTTCGGAACGCCTTGCTGAGCTGATCCGAGCCGGAGCCGAACATGCCAGAGCCGGTCAGCCGGATGATCAGCGTGTTGCCCTTCTGGAACACCTGCACGATGCCTTCCTTGATCTCCGGCTCCAGGAAGCCGGCCACCTTGGCGACCTGTTCCTCGGTGGTCGGTGCCAGTCGCGGCGGCGGCGGCGGCGCGCGCCGTTCCAGCTCCACCTTGGGGCCTGAGTCGACAATGGACAGCTGCCCCACCACATTCTCCGTCTTGTTCGACAGCATCCAGCTGAGGCCGATGAACTGCAGCGCCAGCACTGCAGCGGTGGCCGCCAGGGTAATCCACACCAGCCGCCATACCGACAGCGCCTTGAAAGGTTTCACCAGGCCTTCCCAATGCGGCGACAGATCGCGCTCGACGGGCCCGCGCTGGTTTCGGATGATCCGCGCCAGCGCTCCACGGATCTGCAGGTGTTTCTCGGAACCGCCCTGCTCCACCCGCAGGCGTCCTTCGAACCCCAACGACAGGCACATATAGAGGAACTCGAGCATGTCGATATTCGCGCCCGGCTCCTTTTCCAGCCGCGCCAGCAGGTCATAGAACCGGTCGCCGCCGACCACCTCGCGGTGGAAGGTCGCCACCATCGACTGCAACCCCCAGGAAGACTGCCCGCCCCAGGGCGTATTCAACACCACATCGTCCAGCGTCGCGCACAGCGCATAGCGCGCGATCTTCACGGTCTGCGCGGCAATGCCCGCCTGCAGGGCTCGGTTTTCAAACGCGCGCACCTCCGCCACAACGCTCTTGCGCAGCGCGTCCGGGTCCATGTGCTGGGCCCGGTTTCGGATGCGCGAAATCAGCGCAAACAGGGTCGAGGCGCAGGCGGTCAGCTGGTTCATCCCTGTCAGCGCCATCTTCGGCGCTTTCTGACCGCCCGCAGCAGCCTGCGGTTTCGGTGCCGCCGCCTGCGGCACGCCATAGGCATCCAGACCGGCCTCGGCAGGCGCGGCGGGCTGTTCCGGCGCCGGCTGGGCCTGCGGTGTCTCCGGCTGCTGCATCGGCGCGGCAGAGCGCCGCCCGCCCGGGTTCGGCTTGATCACCGTTTTGTCGGTATCCCCCGGTTCGGCAAAGGGATCGTCATAATCAGCCATCTCAGCGCCTTCCCTTATGCATTACGGATTGCCCAAAGCTCCATCTTGAGCCCCGGATACTGTCCCGACACATGCACCGCGATTCCGCCCGAAGTGGTCATCTTGCGCCAATAGGGGCTGTCCGCGTCCATCTCGAAATAGACAACACCCGAATGATAGGGGATCTGCCGCGGCGCCACCGGCAGGGGGCGCAGGGTGATCCCCGGCAGCGCCGAGTTCACCAGCTGGCGGATTTCCTCCACCGGGCCGATCTTGGCCTGGCCGGAGAAATGCTTGCGCACATCCTCGGCCGGGATATCGGCACTGACCGCCAGCACAAAACCGGCGTTGCCCAGCAGCTTGCGGTCGGCAATGACCCCCACCGAGATGCCGTATTTGCGCGCCTCCAGCTTGATCGGGATCGCGGTCTGCTCCAGAACCGAACTCAGATACTGGCGCAGCACCCGGATCACCGGCGCAAAGCATTCCATCAGGTTGTCATGGGTATAGGGCGGAAACTCCGGCGCCTGCTTTTCGGTCGACATGAACACCGACAGCTCCCCCGCCAGCCCGGCGCATAGGGTGAACAGGCGTTCGGGGTGCAGGTTCTCGATATTGCGCAGGTGGCGCACCTGCGGCAGCAGACGGTTCACCACCGTCAGCAGCATGAAGTCCGACACATCCGCCACGCCGCGGGCGCCGCCCGCCTCTGACAGGCGGCCCGCCAGCGCCTCCATCCGGTGCGCCAGCAGCCCCTCCAGCTCCCGCAGGAAACCGCTCAGCGCAGGTGCTGCGCGCACATCCAGGCAGGACGGGATAAACGCCTGGTCCAGCACAATCTCCTTGTCCGGGCGCACCTCGATGATGCGCGCCACCGGCACCGCCAGAAGGTCGGCCAGATCATCCACCTCCAGCGCGAATTGCAGGCGCATCTTGCCGACGTCCAGTTCCACCGGCTTGCGCTCGGTCGAGGTCACATCGGTCACTTCCTGCTTGTCGGGGCGCAGGCGGCTGGCCGAGCGTTCGGCGCCGCTCAGGTCGACCTCCACCGCCCCCTGCCGCCGCTGCGGCACGGTCAGGTAGACGATGCAGTCCTTGACGGTGGACGGAACCTCCATTGCCGGAGGATGCGGGTCCGCCATCGGCACCCGGAACACCGTGCCGTCATGGGTCAGCCCTTCGCAGGACTTCACCGCAAACTGGCCGATCTTCAGCGCCTCGTGGTCAATCTCCAGCCCGTTCACGCCCCAGGCATAGGGGCTGAGCCGCCGCGCAAGCCCGGCAACCAGCGCCTCGTTGTAACGGTCGGACTGCTGGAAGTGATGCGGCTGCAGAAACAGCCCCTCCGTCCAAAGTACCTTGCTGTCCCAGGACACCGGGATCTCCTCTTACTTTGCAGGCACGCGCCAGAGCGCGCCGCCAATCATTCCTTCAGCCTGTCCAGCTGCTGCTTGTAAGCCCGCGCAAATTCGCGGCTGAACAGGTCGTGAAAATCATTCTCAGCCTGGTCGGAAATCTCCGCATAAAGCTGTTCGTAAACGTCCCAGTACCGCGCCTTCTTGCCGCGCAAGAGGCCGGTAAAGCCGCCCTTGTCCTCGATCTGCGCTTCCAGCGCCTTGGGGTCGAGGCGTTTCAGCACGCCCTTCAGCGCTGCTTCCATACCGGTGACCATCGCCACCTCATGCGCTTTGATGTCCTTCAGCGCCTCCTCGGCGGCGGTTTCGGGGCTGAGATAGCCCTTGGTCGCCGGGCGCACCATCGCCTCGATCGCCTGCTCCGGCGTGATCGAGAATTTCAGCGGATTGTTTCCGCCGGCCGAGATCATCGTCTGCTCGATGCGGAATTCCGACTTGATCGAGGTCCGCGTCATCAGGATTTCGCGCAAGCCGGTGACCAGCGTCCGCATGACCCGGCCCATACGCGCCATTGTGCTGGCCTGATCCGCCGGGTCGATGCTGATCTCGGCGCCGGCGCCATTCAGAAAAGCCTCAAGCGCGTCCTGCGTCCCGGCAGGCGGAGCTGCTTGCGCACCCGATTTCTGGTAAGGCGGAATCTCGGGCGGTGCAGAGGGCGGGGCCTCCTGCGGCGACGGCGGCGTTTCCTGAGGCGGTGCCGGAGGGGCTTCCTGCGGCGGACCCGATGGCGGCACTTCCTGCGGCGGCGCCGGAACCTCGCGCGGCGGCTCGGGCTTGGGCTCCGGTTCCTCCGGCCCGCCGATGCCGGACAGAAATTCGTCATCCCAATCGTCCGGGATCATGCCGGACTGCGCCGCGGGCGCGGCAAACCCGTCCGAGGCGGTCGGATTGTGGTTGGCCAGGCTGGCCCCTTCGCCTTCGCGCCCGTCGCTGGCTTTCTGAAAGAACGGATCCTCCTCCTCGCCCAGCGGCGGCAACAGCTCGTCAATCGGGTCGACCGGGTTCAGCTGCGCGGGCCCCTTCGGACCCTCGCCCAATAGATCGTCCAGGAAATCTCCGCCCGTGCCGCTGTCCTCCAGCAGCTGCAGCGGATCGGGCGCATTCGCTGCGTTGCCGTGCGATATGGGCGCCTGCGCCGCAGGTGCCGCGATCATGTCCCCAAGGTCCATCAGATCGTCGCGGATCTCCACCACCAGCTCATAGTTGCCGATGCACAGCACATCGCCATTGTTGAGCGGCGTCGGCGTCCGGCCCAGCGGGATCTTGGAATAGTTCAGAAAGGTGCCGTTGGAGCTCAGGTCCACCACCACCACATTGCCGTTGTGATCCTCAATCACGCAGTGATTGCGCGACAGCATCTGGTCCGGATCCGGCAGCACCAGGTCGCAGCTGGCCCCGCGCCCCACCGTGAGGCTCGGCCCCCGCATTGGAACAGGGGCCGCATCGCCGGGCATCGCGCCCGAGCTTTGAAACTTCAGCGTCACTCCCATGACTGGGCCTAACCTCCCACCAGCACGGTGAATTCACCCTTGACGACCATGCCGCCGCAGGCGGTGTTGTCCAGGATCCGAGCGGCCGGCATGCTGTTGATCAGCACCGTTGCGGACCCCTTGATGATCGGGTGCGGCGCGGGCGCCGCGGTGCACATGTCGCCCAACCGCGCAGCCGGCAGCTTCCCCACCAGTACAGTTACCGCACAGGGCGGCAGGATCGGCGTCGGCACCGGCAGAACCGGCGGCGGCGGGGTGGAGGGCAGCATGCAGGCATGTAGATCCGTCAACCGGGCCTGTGGCATTCCCATCTGTTACATCCTCCCCGTTATTCCTGCGCCGCGTGCTGCGGGACTTCGATCACCTGACCTTTGCCGCCGCGCGCGATATCCAGCGCGCGCTCAACCAGCACGCCGCCGTGTTCTTCAAACTTATCAGACAATTGACCCAAGGCCACCATATTCATGGCAAAGGCCGCCGCCTCAGAGGCGCCTGCCGGGGCAGGATATTGATTTAATTCTCCGGGTCCCAGCGTTCCCGCGGCATAGAGCACCGCAAGCGCGCAGTTCACCGTGTCATCATCCACATAGGCATGATCCAGGGTGATCCGCGCCTTGTCGCGGTTTTCCTCGCTGGGCTCGAACACCCAGGCCTCCGACGCCGTCAGCGAGGCCGGATCCTTGTCCGACCGCGGCCCGATATAGTCGCGCGCGGCCAAACAGGCCCACCACACCCGTTCCCGCGGGGGCAGCAGAACGGCCAGCACCCGCAAGAGATCGACCAGCGCGCCCTTGCGGTCCAGCTCCTCCAGCACCACCCCTGCCTGCGCCGTTGGCGGCGCCTCCAGCGGCGTCTTCAGGATCACATTTGCCCGCGACAGCAGTTTGGCCACCGGGTCGGCGGGCATCTTGATCAGCTTTTCAAATCTTGCCGACATCTGCACCACCTAGTTGATCATCGTGAGGCCGCCCTTCAGGGTCAGCATGGCCTCGCCTTTGACGGTGGTCATCGGTGCTTTGGCTTCGACCATGCCGGAGCCTTCTATCTTGATCATCGGCCCTTTAATGGTCACGCCGGAATTGTCGATCTTGACCTCCGAGGCCCCCACGGTCAGCTTGATCTCCTGGCCTGCGCTCATCGCGATCTTGCCCGCGGTCACATCGACGGTCAGATTGCCCAGCGACACGGTCTCCGTGTGGTTTCCTTGGGCAATGGTCTCGGTCAGGTTGCCGGTATCCACATCCAGGGTCATGTTGCCGGTCTGGATGTTCTCGGATTTGTCGCCGGTCTCCACCACTTCGGTGCGGTCGCCCTGGTGCACGGTTTCCGTCATGTGCTGCTGGACCGTGAACACATAGCTGTTTTCGTCCGCCGAAGTGACCTCCGGGTCGGGCGCATCCATGCCGACCGTCACCGTCGAGCGGTCCTTGACCAGCATCTGGTGGTCCTTCTCGGCCTGAACCCGCATCAGTTCGCTGTCCTTCTTGTCGTCGAACATCAGCTCGTTATAGCCGCCGCCTCCCTTGGAGGAGTTGGTCTTGATCCCCAGCTGGGTCTGATCGTCAGGGTAGGTATAGGGCGGCATCGTTTCGGCATTGTAAAGCATGCCAGTGCAGATCGGCCGGTCCGGGTTGCCGTCCTCGAACTGGATCACCACCTCCTGGCCCATCCGCGGGATCGCCACCATGCCCCAGTTCTTGCCAGACCAGGGCGTCATCACCCGCACAAAGCACGACGAAGTCTCGTTCTCCTGCCCTTCGCGGTCCCAGTGGAACTGGATCTTGATCCGGCCGTGCTCGTCGGTCCAGATCTCCTCGCCGCTTTTACCGACCACAGTCGCGGTCTGCAGCCCCTGCACTTCCGGCCAGGGAGTCACCAGCGGCGCCCGGAACTGATCGGACTTCGGGATCACCCCGAAGGTGGCCGCATAGGTGTCGTGCTCCATCTCTTTGGGGTAGTCCATGTTGCGCGGCTTCACGTCATGGCGCATCTCGCCCGAGGTTGCGACCTCGGTCGTGCGGCTTTCCCGCTCGCCGTAGTCCCAGGCCAGCTTGATATGGTGTTCTGCATCGGTGACCAGATACTCCTGGTTATTCTCCGCAACCGGATGCTTCTTCATTGTGAAGGTATAGCCGGTGCCCAGGGTCGCCACACTGGACGCGCCGCGCCAGCGCTTGTGCTTGATCGCCTGCGCCTCCATCTGCACCCGTGTCCGTTTGGTGCCCAGGCCGGAATTCTTTCGGTAATGGCCCTGGTAATCGTAAACCTCGTAATCCTTGTGGGAATGCTTGCCCTTGGCAATGGCCGTGGCCGCTTTCAGATCCGCCGACGGGGTCAGGAAGTCGAAATCGTTCAGGGTAACCTTGCCGCGGGTCAGGATTTCCTCCTTGGCCCATTCCGAAATATGCTCCTCCCGCCGCCGGTCGCGGTCGTCGCGGGCGTGAAATTCGATCTCCGCACCACCTTTGATTGGAGAATGGCCGCTGACGCCGTCACACAGCACCAGTTTCTCGGGGCTGCTGGGGCTCGTGGTGCTGTCGAAGTAGAAATAGATCCCCTCCTCCTCCATCAGCCGGCACAGGAAGGCATAATCGCTCTCTCGGTACTGCAGGCAGTACTCGCGCTGCTCATAGCTGTCGCTCAGCTTGTCAGTGTAGTCGCTGAACCCGTACTCGCTGAACAGCTGCTTGATGATCTCGACCGTGGTCTTTTCCTGGAACACCCGCAAATCGCTGGTCCGCGTCAGCAGCCAGAACCAGGGGCGCACCTCCGCCACATACATCTCATAGCCGTTGCGGAACCCAAGGTATTCGACCGAGATGCACAGGCCTGAGAATTGCTGCTCCGTGTCCGGGTTGCGCATCACATGCACGTTCATCGTCTTGCCGACCAGATCCTCCAGCTTGGGCTGGGCCTTGGTGGCGGCAAATTCGATGGTGGTCTCGGTCAGCTTGCTCAAGCCCTCGCGCACAATTGCGCGGCTCAGCATCAGCCCATCGGTGCTGTAGCTCCCCGACATCCAGGCGAGGTCGTTTTCATGGCCCTTGCTTACAACCATGGTTCCTCCTTTCCGCGAAGGGAACCGGGCCGGAAATCACCGGCAGTGTTCTCAAACATTCGCATCACAAATCATCCAAAAGCGCGGCGAGTTCTGCATCCATTTCCTCATCGCCGCTGCCGTCTTCGTCATCCTCGTTGTCGTCATCCCCAAACGACGCCAGCAGATCATCAAGCCCCCCGTCATCGGCATCGAAGTCCAGTTCGCCCAGATCCAGGTCGTCTTCCTCATCACCCCCGAGGTCCAGGTCATCCAGGCCGAGATCGTCCCCGTCATCTCCGCCCAAATCCAGGTCATCTTCATCCCCGCCGCCCGCAGGAGCCGCCGGTTTCGGCAGGCCGCGCGGATCCGGCGGCGAGGGCTCAGGTGCCGGCAATCCGGTCCAGGGCCCCAGAATTTCGCTGCCCTTCAGGGAATTGAAGGAGGTCAGCCGCACCTCGTCCCGCCCCTTGACCGCGCTCACCGCCATAAAGCCGCGCTCCTGTGCCAGCGCGATCTTGTCTAGGTCGATATTGCGCTCAGTGCAGGGCAGCGCCACCTGGTCGCCGAACTTGTCGTTCACATAATGATAGGGCATTCCCCCCAAAGACATGATCTTGCCCAGCTGCAGCGACGGGCCGTATTCCTTGAAGGACCGCCCCAGAAGGATCGCCACCAGCACCACCGGATTGGCCCAGAGCATACCCTTCAGGCCTTCCGCTTCGGTGAATTCCTCGAAATCAAACTCGTAACAAGGCTCGGTTTTCTCACCATAGGGGCGCCGCAGCAGGAACCGCGGGCTGACCAGCCCCAGATGCCCGGCCTCCGCCATGCCCTGCAGTGTATCCCAGGCCTCCGCAACCAGCTTGGGCCGCTCCGCCTTGGGCGTTTTCAGGAACTCCGGCGAGATCGACGCGAAGAACGGCGCATCCACATGCGCCGCCACCCGCGCGATCCGGCCCAGCAGCTCCGCATGAGGCGGGGTTTCCTCGAACTGATACATGCCGATCAGCGCCGAATAGCCGCCGCGGCCGTTCTCCTCATCCAGCGGCTCCTCTGTCAGCAGCCTCACAAACCCGGTCTTCGACAGATCCTCTTCCGCGGCCAGGTCCGCCGCCAGCTCCTCCGCCGAGATGTCATAGAGCATCACATCCAGCGTATCGTCCGCCTCGATCGAACGCGCCATCAGATCCAGCGAACGCCACTGCGCTTCGACCGACTGGAACTCCGGATGATGCAGCACCAGCCGCATCGCATCCGACAACGCCTCATCCACCGCCTTCTGCATCGCGGCCACGTCCGGATCCGGCAGCGCCCGGATATGCGGGCCGACAACCCGTGCCAGCAGCTCCTCCACCGGCGTCGCCGGGCGCGGCGTGATACCAGTGTCCTTGATCAGCTGCTGAAAGGCGCTCAACCGCTTGTCAGCAGGTACTGCATTGCCCGCCGAGGTCCGCTTGGGCGCCCGCGCCTTGGTGCCGTGTTTCTCCGCCCAGGCCTTCAGCGTATTGGCCGCATGATCCGCCGTCGCGCCGCTCTGCAGCTGCTTGCGCAGGCCCACCAGCTCCGAGAACAGTTCAACGTTTTCATAGAGCTCATCCGGATGCAGGCCGTCCAGATCCTCCAGCTTGACCGCAATCCCGGCGCCCTCCTTGCCGATCGGCAGGATCAGCTCGGTGGCAAAGCGCTCGATCACATCCTCAACCGTATCCGGGTCCAGCAGAATCGCCTTGCGCGCCGCCAGCGCGTCGCCGGTCTCCAGCTGCCCCTTGGCCGCACGGCCCGAAAAATCCCCCAGCACCGCCATCCGGAACCGCTTGCGCGCCAGCTTCTGCGGTTCGGGCCGGTCCGCGCTCATAGTGCCATAGGCGAATTCCGGTTCCTCCGAAGCCTCCACCGCAGCCACGGCCTCCGGTTCGCTGCCGCCTTCCTCCAGATCCCCCAGCAGCGCATCCAGATCGTCTCCGCCATCATCCTCCGCCGCCTCATCATCGCCGCCAAGATCGCCCAGCAGGTCGTCGAGATCCATATCCCCATCCTCGCCCATCAGGCTGTCCAGGTCGGTGTCCGCATCCCCCAAGCCGCTCAGCAGCGCGTCAAGGTCATCCTCGGCGCTCTCCTCATCTGCCGCCTCCTCGGCCTCCGCCTCTTCCCCAAGACCGGCCAGCAGATCGTCGAGATCACCGTCGTCTTCCTCACCGCTGCCCAGATCGCCGAGAAGATCATCCAGGCTGGCGTCATCAGCCTCCCCGGCATCCTCCGTGTCCAGATCCCCAAGCAGTGAGTCCAGGTCATCATCGCCAGCCCCGCCGGCAGCGGCGGCGCCGTCGTCCTCCGACCCGCCAAGCAGATCATCCAGGCTGCTGTCTTCGGGCTCCTCCGCGGCCTCATCTCCGGGCTCATCCAGATCGCCCAGCAAATCATCCAAATCATCCCCGCCGGCTTCTTCTGAGCCCCCATCGTCCGGCAGCAGCGCGCCGGGACTGCCCTCCTCAGCCGCGTCGGCCTCCACATCATCCAAATCGCCAAGCAAATCATCCAGACCGCTGTCCTCGGCGCCCGCTTCATCATCGGCACCGCTTAGAAGCGCATCCAGATCATCATCATCCGAGCCTGCTGTCTCCTCGGTCAGGTCCCCTGGCAAGCTGTCAAGGTCATCATCCCCGGCTGTGTCCTCAGCCTCGTCTCCGCTGTCCAGCAAAGCGTCCAGATCCAGGTCCAGCTCGCCGCCGCCTGCGTCTTCCGGGCTGTCCTCGTCCGCGGTCAGAGCATCCAGCACCCCGGCGGCATCCTCCTCCGCATCTTCGACGCCGTCACTGCCAAGGTCGCCAAGCAGATCGTCCAGCCCGCTATCGTCCGCGTCTTCCTCCGCAGGCGCGTCCAGGGTGTCCAGCGCGGCGCTCAGATCATCGCTTTCCTCCGCTTCCTCCGGCGCATCCAGCCCGCCGAGGATCGTCTCCAGGCCGCTGTCCTCTTCCGCAGTTTCCTCCGGCAGGTCATCGGCAAGCCCGGCCAGCACATCGTCAGAAGTCTCCCCGGCGTCTGCCTCCTCGGGCGCTTCAAGGCCATCCAGAACCGCGTTCAGATCCTCGTCCGTGTCCTCCGCTTCATTCAGGCCGCCCTCCAGCAGCCCTTCCAGAACGTCATCGGACCCGTCATCGTCCTCTTCCTCAACCTCAACGGACGCAAGGCTCTCCAGCGCGCCCTCCGCCTCGCTGCCGGCGTCTTCTTCCGCAGGAGCTTCCTCCACAAAGCCGCCAAGTACATCGTCCAGGCCGTCGTCTTCCTCAGCCGCGGAAACCTCTGCATCCGCCAGGCTGTCCAGCGCAGCAGCGGCCTCCGCACCCTCCTCGTCTGCCTCTGGCTCGGCATCCGCGAGGTCACTCAGAACACCGGAAACATCTTCTTCTTCGCCCCCGTCGGCCTCCACAGGTTCAAGACTGCCCAAAGCCGCCTCCGCAGAATCATCCGCTTCGGCCTCGTCAGGCTCCAGATCTGCCAGCCCTTCCAGAATGTCCGAGTGATCTTCAGCCTCGGGTGCCTCAACCTCCGCCGCGGCCAGGCTCTCCAGCGCGGCTCCGGCGGCGTCTTCGTCTTCGCCTTCTTCCTGCACCTCGATTGCGGCAAGCTCATCCAGAACCGAAGAGGCCTCCTCAGTGTCTTCAGCCTCAGGCACTTCGGCCGCCGCCAAGCTCTCCAAAGCAGCACCCGCAGCATCCTCTTCCGCCGGCTCTTCAGCTTCAACAGCCCCAAGGCTTTCCAGCGCGTCCTCCGCGGCGGTGTCCTCAGGCTCTTCCACTCCGGCGTCAGCAAGCGCATCCAAAACGCCGGAATGATCCTCCGTTTCCGCCTCGGCCACTTCAACGTCCGAAAGGCTCTCCAGCGCGGCTGAGGCCGTGTCTTCCGGTGTGTCCTCCTCCACCTCCTGCGCGGCCAGCCCCGCCAGCACATCCGCCGAGGTGTCTTCCGGTTCAGCCTCCACCGGAGCGGCAGAGCGCAAACCCTCCAATACCCCGCCTGAAGCATCCTCAGGTGCCGTATCCGCCGGTGCCTGCGCGGCAAGGCCTGCCAGCACGTCGCCGCTGGTGTCCTCCTCTTCCTCCGGCAGCTCCAGATTACGCAGGCTGTCCAATGCAGCAGCACTGTCCGTATCCGCCGCCGGCGCCGACACCGCCTGCAGCAGCGACGGGTCGTTCAGGATCGTCTCGATCAGCGTCTCGGCGCCGGTCTTGCCGTCCATATATGCCATCAGGTTCTGCAGCTGGGTGCGCGCCTCCAGCAGGGGCCGCAAGGCGTCCACCTTGGCGGCAATCGCCCCGGGCGAGAAATCCGCCATGCTCTCAAACGTCAGATCCACCGCCAGGTTGCCCTCACCAGTAAGCGTGTTGGGTACGGTGAAAGCGGCGCGCGGTGCCAGCCCCTTCATCCGCTCGTCGAAGTTGTCGACGTCGATTTCCAGGAACTTGCGGTCTGCAACAGCGGGCTGCTCCACCGTGGATTTCCCCGCCAGATCGCTCATCACCCCCATGACAAAGGGCAGCTGCACCTTCTTCTCGGCGCCGTACAGCTCCACATCATACTCGATCTGAACCCTTGGCGCCCGGTTGCGGGCGATGAACTTCTGCGAGCTGTCAGCCATTGCCCTGCCCTTTCAGCTCTGCGACTTCCGCCCTGAGCGCCTTGATCTCCTGAAGCAGCTCAAGAACACGCTCGTCGATCACATCCGTCTCCGACTTCACCAGATCCCGCAGCTTCTCAAACTCTGCCTCGGCTTCCGCCTCCACCGCCGACTGCATGGTGTTGACCAGTAGACCGATGAACAGGTTCAGCACCGAAAAGGCGGTGATCACGATGAAGGGAACAAAGAACGACCAGGCAAAGGGGAACTCCTCCATCACCGGGCGCACAATCCCCATCGACCAGCTTTCGAGCGTCATGATCTGGAACAGCGAATACAGCGACCGGCCCAGGGTGCCGAACCACTCGTCAAAAGCCTGCCCGTACATCATCGTCGCCATCACGCCGAACACGTAGAACACGATGGAAATCATCACGATCACCGCGCCCATGCCCGGCAAGGCGTCCAGCAGTGCCTGCACCACCGCGCGCATTTGCGGGATGACGGACAGCAGGCGCAAGGCGCGCACCACCCGCAGGCCGCGCAAGGCCGACAGGCCCTGACTGTCCGGCAGCAGCCCGAAGGAGACCACGACAAGATCGAAGATGTTCCAGGCAGAGGAGAAGAAACGGAGACCATAGGCAAACAGCTTCAGCGCCAGCTCCAGCACAAAGATGGTCAGAACCGCTGTGTCGATCACGTCCAGAAGCCCGCCCGCGTGCGCCCGCACCGCGGCAGAGGTGCCAAGACCCAGCGTGATGGCGTTGAAGATGATGATGCCCAAAATGGTATTGGTCACCCAAGGGCGTTCGACGAATTCACGGGCGCGGTCCCGAAGCGTCATGCCGGTGCTGGCCTGGGTTTCCACTGGTCTTCTCCCTTTTTCGCGGCCCGGCCGGCTTTGGGCCGGGCCAATCGTCTGCCGGTCTGGATCAGGCGACCGCCTTGCTGACGTTGTCTACCAGGGTCTTCACGGTCTTGATCGCCCCCATCAGCGTGGCCGCTTCCGAGGCGATCGACTTCTTGTCCAGGGCCTTGAGCTTCTGGATCGTGGTCTGGTCGTCGATCTTCATGCCGTTGCCCTCCATCAGGGCCTGCATTTCCTCCAGATAGGCCTCGCGGTCCTTCAGCTTGGCGGCCAGCTCGCTGGCGGCGCGTTTCAGCGTCATGCATTCGGCACCCAGCTTCACCCCTTCTTTCAGGGTTTTCGACGCGCGCACCTTCTTCATCAGCTTGTCCGCCGAAACACCCAGGCTGTCGGTCTTGTTGCGGGTCTTGGTGGTGTGCTCGCGGTAAGCTTTGCGCGCCTTCTCGGCGTCATTCACCTTGGCTGAGATCCCCTTGACCGTGGCGTCCAGCAGGTTCTTGGCGATCGACTTGGCATCCTTGCCCTTGGTCACCTCATCGCCCATCGCCAGCGCCTTGGCGGTCAGCTTCTTGATCGCTTCAATCGGCTTTTTCACCGAAATGCCGGAGGTGTCGGTGATCCCCTGCCGCTCCGCCGCCTGCATCAGTACGGTGCCGCGCAGGGTGATATAGGCCTGGATCCCGGTATACAGATCCTTGCGCAGCTTGGCCTCGTTCTTGAGCTGCTGATTGATCTCCATCCCCAGCTTCACAACCTCAACAACGATGGTCTTGTAAGAGGTCACATCCGCGCCGGAGGTCGCCACCAGCTTGGCCACAGAGCCCGCAATCTTGATCGTGCCCAGCCCCACCTTGAGCGTGGTCTTGACCCGCGCCTCCTTCAGCAGCTTGTCGCCTTGGGCCTCTTTCTTGAGCCGGGCCTCGATGGCTTTCTGTGCGGCCCCTTCCGCCGAATCCATCGCGTTCTTGATCGAGGCGTTGGTCGCCTGGATCATCTTTTCCGCTTCTTTCTGCGCCGCCGCCCCCGGCGTCTCCATCAGCTTGCCGACCTTGGCGTCCAGCTTCACCGCCTCTTCGGTGATCACCTTCTCATAGCGCTCCAGCTCCGCCATGCCGGCCTCTTCCAGGCGCTTCAGCTTGGTCGAGGGTGCCGGATCCGGCTTTTTCACCGTGCCCTTGGTGGTGACTTCAAACTCCACATCGACCCGGTATTTCGGCAGTTCGATGTAGTTCAGCTTGGGTTTGGAACGCACAAGATCGACAACATAGAACTTGTGCTTAACGGTTGTTGTCTTGGCCATCTCATTTCTCCCTTGTACTCATCACCCTGCGGCGCAGGCTGTGCGGCGCCGCATCAGTCAAATGCGTATGAAAACTCTCCGTCGGTAACGCCGATCTCGACCTTCTCCACTTCCTTGCCTTCCATCAGACGGCGCAGGAATTCGTTGGAGATGTCCGGCAGCATCGAATTGGTGACGATGGCGTCGATCATCCGGCCGCCGGATTCCAGCTCCTGGCAGCGCTCGACAATCTTGTCGACGACTTCGCCGCTGTAAGAGAACGGCACCCCGTGCGCTTCCTCGACCCGCTTCTGGATGCGGCCCAGCTGCAGCTTGGTGATCTCGGCAATCATGTCCGGCGACAGCGGGTAATAGGGGATCGTCACCAGACGCCCCAGCAGGGCGGGCGGGAACACTTTCAGCAGCGGGTCGCGCAAGGCTTTCGCCATGCCCTCCGGCTCCGGCATCAGATCGGGGTCAGAGCACAGATCCATGATCGTCTCGGTACCCACATTAGAGGTCAGCAGGATCAGCGTGTTCTTGAAGTCGATCACGCGGCCCTCGCCGTCTTCCATGACGCCCTTGTCGAACACCTGAAAGAAGATCTCATGCACATCCGGGTGCGCCTTTTCGACCTCATCCAGCAGCACAACGGAGTAGGGCTTGCGCCGCACCGCCTCGGTCAGCACCCCGCCCTCGCCATAGCCGACATAACCCGGAGGCGCCCCTTTCAAGGAGCTGACGGTATGGGCCTCCTGGTATTCCGACATGTTGATGGTGATGACATTCTGTTCACCGCCATACAGCACCTCAGCCAGCGCCAGCGCGGTTTCGGTCTTACCCACGCCAGAGGTGCCCGCCAGCATGAACACACCGATCGGCTTGTTCGGGTTGTCGAGGCCTGCGCGGCTGGTCTGAATGCGCTTGGCGATCATCTTCATCGCGTGGTCCTGGCCTATCACCCGCTGGGCCAGCCGCTCTTCCAGGTTCAGGATGGTCTCGATCTCGTCCTTGACCATGCGCCCCACCGGAATGCCGGTCCAATCGCCCACCACCGAGGCCACCGCCTGGTGGTCGACAATCGGCAGGATCAGCGCCGAGTCGCCTTGCAAGGCTTCCAGCTCCGCGTTCTTGTCCTTCAGCTGCTGCATCAGCTCGGCGCGCTCATCGTCCGACAGCGGGCTATCGGCGGCGCCCTCCGCTGCGTCGTCCCCAGCATCCCCGGCATCATCCACGGGCGCAGCCCCCTCCCGGAGCTTGGCGCGCAGGTCCAGGATGCCTTCGACAACCGCCTTTTCCTTGTCCCAGCGCTCGGTCAGCCCGGCCAGCCGTTCCTCCTCGGCGGCCTTGGCGGCCTCCACCGCCTCGCGCCGGTCGGCAACCTCATACCCTGCGGTCTCGTCGCGGCCGATGATCTCCAGCTCGGTGGTCAGCGCCTCGATCCGGCGCTGGCTGTCATCGACCTCGGCCGGCACCGCGTGCTGGCTCACCGCCACGCGGGCGCAGGCGGTATCCAGCAGGCTCACAGACTTGTCCGGCAGCTGCCGCGCCGGAATATAGCGGGCCGACAAACTGACTGCCGCCTCAATCCCCTCGTCCAGAACCTGCACCCGGTGGTGCTGTTCCAGCATCGAGGCGATGCCCCGCATCATCAGCACCGCCTTGGGGATATCCGGCTCATCGACCTTGACCACCTGGAAACGGCGGGTCAGCGCCGGGTCCTTCTCGATGTATTTCTTGTATTCGGCCCAGGTCGTGGCGCCGATGGTGCGCAGGGTGCCGCGCGCCAGCGCCGGTTTCAGCAGGTTGGCCGCATCGCCAGTGCCGGCCGCGCCCCCTGCCCCCACCAGCGTGTGGGTTTCATCCACAAACATCACGATCGGCACCGGGCTCGCCTGCACCTCGTCGATTACCTGGCGCAGACGGTTTTCAAACTCACCCTTCATGCTGGCACCAGCCTGCAGCAGCCCCACATCCAGCGCCAGCAGCCGCACATCGTGCAGGCTGGGCGGCACGTCGCCGCGCGCAATCCTGAGGGCAAAGCCCTCGACTACCGCGGTCTTGCCCACCCCGGCCTCGCCGGTCAGGATCGGGTTGTTCTGCCGCCGCCGCATCAGGATGTCGACGATCTGGCGGATTTCCTCGTCCCGGCCCACGATCGGGTCGATCTCGCCGTTGCGGGCCTGTTCGGTCAGGTCAGTGCAGAACTGTTCCAGCGCCTCACCTTTGCCCATCGCGCCCGGCGCCATCGCAGAGGAAGCCTCGCCCGGCTCGGCCCCGCCGCCGGTCACGTTGGAGCCGTCCTGCGCCCCCAGCGTTTCCTCGGGCGAGCCATCGGTGGCCTCGTTGAAATTGTCGGCCAGATCATCCGCGCCGATCCTGGCCAGCTCCGGCGACATGGTCGACAGGATGTTGCGCAAGGCCGGCGTCTTCAGCATCCCCAGCAGCAGATGGCCGCTGCGCACATGCCCCGAGGAGTAGAGCAGCGAGCCCCAGACCCAGCCGCGTTCCATCGCATCCATCAGGTGATCGGAGAGGTCCGAGATCGTCGAGGCGCCGCGCGGCAGCATGTCCAGCGCGCGGGTGAGCTCGGTGGCTATCTTACCCGCATCCAGATCGTAATGCTGGATGATCCGGTGCAGGTCGCTGTCCTGCTGCGCCAGCAGCTGATGCATCCAATGCACCAGCTCGACATAGGGGTTTCCGCGCATCTTGCAGAACACGGTTGCACTTTCAACGGCCTGGTATCCCAGCTTGTTCAGCTTGCCAAACAGCGCCACGCGGCTGATCTCGGTCATCTCAAATCCCTCCCTCTACTCGCTCTTCAGCCCCGGCGCCAAATCCCGGGTACAGGTACAAATCATTCACGTCCGGCTGATCCGCATCCGGATCCGGGCGCGAACGGATCCAGCTGGTGTGCCCCAGCCGGGTGGTTCCGCCCAGGGACGCCCGCGGCACTTCATCGCCCGCCAGCACCAGGTTCACGTCCCAGTCCAGCACATCGCCGGCATAAGAGCGCACAATGGCGCGCAGCCGTTTCAGCGCCTCCCCGCCCGGCAGCAGCCGCTCGTAATCCTTCAGCGTCAGCGGCCCGATGCGGATGCGGAACTTGGCGGTGCGGCTCCACACCTTGTTGCCGATGCTGGTGCTTTGCCCCAGCCCGCCATAGCCCAGCCCCCAGCGGTCGTCCGGCTCCAGCTCCAGCCAGCTGCCGATGTATTCCTCCAAGGAAACCGGCACCTCGAAAAACGCCGCCAGGATCGACACCAGCCCTTCCGGGTTCTTCGCGCCGCGCGCCAGGTGACCGGCAAAATGCAGCTTGGCCAGGTCGGGCATGTCGTCCCGGCGGGCGAACTTGAAGCCATTATAGCCGATCAGCGACGCCACCTTGCGCGCCATCGGATCATCCGCCCGGTCAAAGCTGACGGCGGGCGAGCCTTGCGTCCAAGCGCGATAGAGCAGGCTCATTAGCCGGTGCGTCAGCATATCGGCAAAGGCCACCATCGTCGGGTCTCGGTGGTTGCGTTTGCGGTCGCGGGCGTATTCGGTCAGATGCAGCGGCAACGGCCCTTGCGGCCCGAACAGGCCGAAGAAGCGGTTGGTCAGCACCGCGGGCTTGTCCCCTTCAGCCGGCTTGAACGCGGCAATGGTCGAGGGCGGAAAGGCCAGCTCCGCCTCCTGTCCCAGCCGCAGCTTGTCCTCGCGCGGGCGGCGGCTTTCGCCAAGCCGGGGGGCCTCCTCGAAATGCGCCTCCAATACCCTCAGGGCCTGAAAAACGTGGTGTTTCTCAGGCTCCATGGCCAGCCGGCCATAGAGGCTCAGATCATCCGGCCAAGGCCCTTTTCCGGTCGCCATCTGGCAATTTCCCCGCGTTTTTCAGTTTTCAGGACGGTCTCCGTGAATGAGTTGATGCTGGCATAACCGCGGAAGAACCGCTCCAGCACGGCCCCCAGCGCGTAGATGTTGCTGCCTTCGAAAAAACTCTCGTCAAAGCCCAGGGTGATCTCCAGCCCGCGCACCGCGGTGGACAGGATCTCATCGCTCATCCGCCGCACGATGGGCCGCGCGCCGACCGACAGGATCCCCTCCAGCTGCTTCTCGGTCACCCGGTCGCCCAGGGGCGCATACAGCCCGACCAGCTCGCGCAGCGCCTCCGCCGACTGGCCCTTGCCTGTTTCGGCAATCGACACGTAGTTGAGGCTGAGGTGCGAGATCAGCCGCCAGGCAGTATCCCCCTGCGCCAGCGTCGGATGCGGACGGGTGGGCGACACCGGCAGTGTCACCTTCTTGACCGGGCCGCCTTCGGGCAGGTGGAAGACGTCGTCACTGCCGGTCGCCAGCAGCATCGGCAGGTCGCGGTTGGTGCACAGCGCGGTCACCGCCAGCTGCTCCAGCCCCGGCGAATAGGGCACCTGCGCACGGTCGACCAGCGTCAGGAACACCTCCGACCCCAGGTAAGAGCTGCGCACCCCGCGCAAACGCTCCTTCTCCGACCGCTGCCGCATCCGCCGTTTGACGGTGTAATAGGCCGGGTGGCTTTCGCCTGCCGCAGTGAAGTCATTGGCGGAATAGAACGGGCGGAACACAACATCGTCCTCGCCCTCGCCGCTGATCCCGACCACGCTTTGCAGCGCATAGACCTCGAAATCCAGGCCTGCGGTGCGGTTCGGGATCACGTGATGCTCGGTATCAATCGGCGCAATCCGCACCCGGTCGCAGCGTTTCTCGAACAGGTTCACGGCCGGCACCGCGTTCAGCTGGAACACCTCCGGCACCACGATCGGGGCAACTTCGGACATGCCCTCGCGCAACAGGATATAAAGATCCACCTCATTGCCCGCCGATTTCTCCAGCCCCGCCCGCAGCCCCTGCAGCTCGACAAAGCGGAACCGCTCCGGCATGGCGAAATATTCCTGCAGCAGCCGGTAGCCGTCATAGACCCGGCGCGGCAGCGGCAGCAGCGCCTCCTCCGGGCTGAACCCCTTCTGCACCACTTTGGCGCCACGCAGCGGCAGCTGCCAATCGGCCCGCCGGTCAGTAGAGCGCGCGACGATCCCCTGCACCTGGGTGCACAGCAGTTCCAAAAGCGGCCAGCTGTTGCCCGCGGCACCGGACAGGTACAGCGACAGCCTGTCCATCTGCAATTTGCTGATCGGGTCGCCGTCGATCCGCTTGATGCGCAGCCGGATACCCGCCCGCGCGTCATAGCCGGTGGCCACACCCGCCGCGACCAGCTCGCCGCGCCCGTCGATATACTGCGCCTCGGTGATCTCGATCGGCCACATGGTCAGATCGGCGGCGGTGCGGAACTCGCAGGGCGTCTGCTCGCCTTCGGTCAGCCGTGACCTGAGGGTGGAGCCGCGCGGCAGCACATAGCCGCTTTTCACCGCCGAGTTCGCCGCATCCGGCTCAAACGCCGCGATCATCATCGACGGCGTCGGCGCCAGGTAATGCGGATAAATGATCTCCAAGAGGTTGGAGGTGAAATTCGGATACTGCAGCTCCAGCTCCAGCTGCACACGCGCGGTCAGAAAGGCGGCGCCCTCCAGCAGCCGCTCCACATAAGGATCAAGAACCTCAACCCCTTCCATCCCCAGCCGCGCGGCGATCTTGGGATAGGCGGCGGCAAACTCCGCGCCCATGTCGCGCAGGTAGTTCAACTCGTTCTCGTAATGGGTCAGCAGCCGTGTATCCATCTCACAGCGCCCTTTCCATTTCCACTTCACCGGTGGTCAGATCGACCTTGCTGCGCAGATACAGCTCCAGCGGCATCGGCTGCGCCCACATGTCGGCGCGGATCTCCAGGCCGACGGTCATCTCGGTGGCGTCAGTCCCGTCCTGCAGCCGCACATCGACCGATCCGTCGATGATCCGCGGCTCATAGGTGGCAATCGCCTGCTTGATCGACCGGCGGATCGCCTCCGCCTTCTCAGTGGTCGAGGCTTCACCCGCCACTTCCACCAGCCCGTAATTCAGCACCGAGGCCGACACCGACGGGTATTTCTCCGCATCAAAATGGCTTTCCACATTCTGGGTATTCAAAAGCCAGGACAGATCGCGCTGAATGATTTCCCGCAGCCGCACAAGGTCGATCACCCGGCTCTCGCGGGTTTCCTTCAGATCGCCAGGTGCATTGTCGGTCAGCCGGTCCAGCAGCGAGGGCTGCAGGCGCTCGGCCAGTGTCTTGTCAGCCATTTTCTACGTCATGCCCATCCATCCGGAGTGTGCGCACATCCATGATGGCAATGTCCTCTTCCCCGATCGTCAGCAGCCGCTGGCCCAGACCGGTATAGGTTTCCTCGCCGGCGTCCTCCCACACGGTGGCTCGCGCCAGCATCGACAGACCGTCGGCCTTTTCAGACCCCGGGTAGCGGGTCGGGATCATCGCCGCCACCGCGCCGCCGCCCGCCAGCGTCAGAGTGCCGGCGGTCCAGACTGCATCGCGCAGGTCGCTCGGCTCCTCCGCCTCGAACGAGACGATCTGCGTAAACGGCAGCCAGTAGTATTTGCCGTTGACGATGGTCTCCAGCACCGGGCCCAGCCGCATGTCGGCATCGGCAATCCAGTCGAACCGCTTGCCATTCGCTTCGCCCGGGCTGGCAGGTGCGGCCTCAAACGCCTTGGCGCGCAGCTCCGCGGCTTCCTTGGGATTGCCCTGCGCCAGCAGTTTCTGCGCTTCGATCAGATGCGCCAGCCATTCCTCCGGCTCGCCCAGGATCAGCGGCGATTTCTCCCCGGCAAAAACCTTCTCGCGGTAAACCTCGCAAATGATCGCCTCGCGGTAGGCCTGCGCCATCACCGTGGCGCCTTCATCCAGACCCGCCGCCGCCTTCAGCTGGGCAATCGCCCGGGTCCAGTCGCCCAGCACACAGAGCAGCTGAAAAAGGAAAACCCGCAGCTTGGCATTGCTCGCGTCCGCCCGGATCTTGTCTTGCAGCGCCTCCAGCGCCGCCCTGGGATCACCGGCCTTCAGATGCTCTTCGGGTGTCATGGGGCTCTACTCCGCAACTAGGACTGGATGCTGCAAATGCTTCAGAAAAAACGGACCCCGGGCGCAAACACGCCCGGGGCCAGCCGAATGTCTTACTCGACCTTGCCGGTCTGCACGTTCCACTTGAAGGTGCCTTCAGTGGTGAGTTTACCGGTTTTCTGGTTGGTCGACTTGTACTCATGCTCGATCGAGGCATAGGCCAGCGACCAGGTCTCTTCCGGAATGCCGTCTTCACTGGCAGAGATGGAATAGCTGTCCACCACCACGTCCTTGAACTTCCAGATCGAATAGACCAGCAGGCCCTGGCTGGCGCTGTCACCCGACCGGCACCAGTGCATGGTGATTTCCGGGCGCACGGTGCCGTTGGCAACCGACAGCGCCAGATCGTTGGACGCCTTGCCCATCTGCGACGTCAGTTCGACCTTGCCGAAGTTGGAGTTCGCATGCATCCGCTGGGTCGACCCCAGGTCGGTCATTTCCACGGCACGTTCAACATTCCAGCTCGCGGACTGGACAACGATCCATTTCTTGTGCTGTTCCTCGGTCGCGTCGCCGTCGATATCCGAGATATGCACGAACATATTTGCAGCCATTTTTCTATCCTTTCAAAAACTAAGAACTCTACTGCACTATGATGGGTTTGAGGCTGGGGAGTGGAAATCAGCCTCCTTTTTCCGAGGGCAGTTTCGATACCAGCCGCAGCGAGACGGAAAGCCCCTCAAGCTGGTAATGCGGGCGCAGGAAGAATTTCGAGGTGTAATACCCCGGGTTGCCCTCGACCTCTTCCACAACCACTTCGGCTGCGGCCAGAGGCTTGCGCGCCTTCTCGTTCTCCGAGGAGATATCCGCGTTGAAGTCAACATAGTTGTTGATCCAGTCCTGCAGCCAGGATTCCATGTCCTGACGGCTTTTGAACGAGCCGACTTTGTCCCGCACCATGCACTTGAGATAGTGCGCGAACCGGCATGTGGCGAACAGATACGGCAGCCGCGCGCCCAGGTTGGCGTTGGCGGTCGCGTCCGGATCGTCATATTCGGCCGGCTTGTGCAGCGACTGCGCGCCCATGAAGGTCGCCACATCGGTGTTCTTGCGGTGGATCAGCGGCATCATGCCGTTCTTCGCCAGTTCCGCCTCGCGCCGGTCGTCGATGGCAATCTCGGTCGGGCATTTCTGATCGACGCCGCCATCGGTGGTCGGGAAGGTGTGGCTGGGCAGGTTCTCCAGCGTGCCGCCGCTTTCGACGCCGCGGATGCGCGAGCACCAGCCGTACATCTTGAACGACCGGGTGATGTTCACCGCCATGCCATAGGCCGCATTGACCCAGCCGTATTTGTCGCTGGTCGCGCCTGCGGTGTCTTCCTCAAACGCAAACTCCTCCACCGGGTCGGTCTTGGAGCCATAGGGCAGACGGCCCAGGAACCGCGGCATCGCCAGGCCGACATACTTGGCATCTTCGCTGTCGCGCAAAGACCGCCAGGCGGCATATTCCGGGGTCTGAAAGATCTTGGTCAGATCGCGCGGGTTCGACAGTTCCGCCCAGCTGTCCATCTGGAACAGCGTCGGCTTGGCGCCGGTGATCAGCGGCGCATGCGCGGCCGCGGCGATCTTGGACAGCTCGCCCAGCAGCTCGATGTCCGGCGGCGAATGGTCGAAATGGTAGTCCACCACCAAAGAGCCATAGGGCTCGCCGCCCAGCTGGCTGAATTCCTCGGTATAGATCTTCTTGAACAGCGGCGACTGATCCCAGGCCGTCCCCTTGAACTTCTTCAGGGTCTTGGACATTTCCTTCTTGGTGATCGGCATCACCCGGATCTTCAGCTGCTCATCCGTTTCAGTGTTGTTGACCAGATAGTGCAGCCCGCGCCAGGCGCTTTCCAGCTGCTGGAATTCCTCGTTGTGCAGGATCAGGTTGACCTGCTCGGTCAGCTTCTTGTCAATCTCCGCCACGATGCTCTCGATCGAACGCAGCGCGTCATCCGAAATCAGCGCGGAATTTGCCAGCGCCTGTTCGGCCAGGGTCTTGACCGCGCTTTCGACAGCGGTCTTGGCCTGGTCCGACTTGGGGCGGAATTCCTTCTGCAGCAGGTTGGCGAATTCGGCAGAGCCAAAGGCGGCTTCACCGGCAGCGGCTTCCGCCTGAAGTTCTTCTTCAGCCATCTTTGTCCTCCCCTATTATTCTTCGCTGTCGGCGTCGCCGCCGGGCTTCGGCTGCGCGGCCAGGGTTTTCAGCAGGCTCGGATCCTGAATGATCTTGGAGATCAGATCCTCGGCGCCGGTCTTGCCGTCCATGTAGGTCATCAGGTTCGACAGCTGGGTGCGCGCTTCCAAGAGCTCGCGCAGCGGCTCCACCTTGGCGGCGATCGCGGCGGGCTTGAAATCGTCCATGCTCTCAAACGTGATGTCGACCGCCAGGTTGCCCTCGCCGGTCAGCGTGTTGGGCACGGTGAAGGCGGCGCGCGGCGCCATCGACTTCATCCGGTCATCGAAGTTGTCCACGTCGATTTCCAGGAACTTGCGGTCTGCGACCGCGGGCTGCTCCACTTCGGATTTGCCCACCAGGTCGCTCATCACGCCCATCACAAACGGCAGCTGCACCTTCTTCTCGGCGCCATACAGCTCCACGTCATATTCGATCTGGACCCGCGGGGCCCGGTTGCGTGCAATGAATTTCTGTGAACTTCCGGCCATCTAGGTCTCCTTACTCGTCTTGCTGTCACGGGCCCCGCCGCCGGTCCGGCCGCAGCGTGCTCCCGTGTCTGTCAGTCGTCGTCGTCTTCGATGCCGCCAATGAGGTTGACGTTGTCCACCCCCTGCGGCGCCATGTCGTTCATGATGGTGAGGAAGTCGGCCCCCACCAGCCGCTTGGCCCGCTCCAGCAGGATCGGCAGCGGGCTCGACGGTTCCGCCCGCCGGTAATAGCCGATGATCCGGTCCAGCGCATTGGACACATCCGCGGGCGAGTTGATCGCCCCCGGCGCTGCCGGCGCTGCGCGCCCGCCTGCCGCCGCCGGAGCGGCTGCCGCTCCGGCCTCGTCCGCAGCACCATCATCCGCAGCACCGTCTTCGGCGGCCCCGTCCCCGGCACTCACATTGCCATAGTCGCGGATGCGCTTGGCGGTCTGCTGCAGCAGTTTGATCAGCGCGCTCAGGTCCGGCCCCTGCCCCGGTGTCTGCTCATCAAACACCGCCGAAATCGCCCGGACGTTCTCCTCTGACGTTTCGATCGCCGCCAGCCGCTCGGCGATGATCTCCTCATCGCTGTCCTGAAAGGCAGCGCCGATGGTGGCGGTGTCGGGGATATGCTCCATGTCCGCAGGCGCGGTCATCACCCCTTCGGCAATCTCGATATCGCGCAGGGAGAACCGGCCAAAGCCGCGGCTCTCACTCAGCGGCGCCCGCCGCAGCGACCGGTAAAGCGGCGACGCCCCCGCCATCCCGTCCGGCTGGCCGCAAAGGTCCTGCACCGCGTTGATCCGCATCGTCGGGTCGCCGTCATCCTCATCCAGCTCCGGATGGCAGGTCTCCCAGAAGTCCTCCAGGCAGCCGCGCATGTAGGTTGTCACATCGGCAAACCCGGTCAGCCCCTCGGAATGCAGCAGCGCGTCGCCAAGGAACACCGCCGCGCGCAGGTCGTGGCTGCGCTCCAAAACCTCCAGCGCCTTCTTCTGAACTTCTCGGTAATCCGGATCCGTGGCCTCGATGGTCTCGTTGCCCACAACGGATTCTTCCCCGGGCTGCGCAGCCAGCTCCATCTCGGTGAAGGCTGGATCGTATTCGAGGTTCTCGCCGCTGGGCGCATCGTCCC
>NZ_JBSWTU010000012.1:0-41014 GCF_056158685.1 Leisingera sp. ABM4_103
ATTTGCCTTGGCTTCGGCGGTCTCAAGCTCCGCCTGCAACTCCGCCACCCGGTCAGTCAGCCAGGTTGTCGCCTGTTCGGTGGCCTCGAATTTCACCTCGATCTGGTTGAGGATATAGAGGTCAACGATGGTGTCGGCGATCAACGCGGATTTGCGGGCGGATTCCGTTTCCACCGTGATCCGGAACACCAGTGTCTGCGGCAGGTTGCGCACCGATACCTTGTTCTGAAGGGCGGACACCACACTGTCCCGGATGAGCTGCTGCACTAGGTCTTGCGGCATTTCCGCAGGCGGCGGCTGCAGTCCAAGCAGCGATTTGATCTGCGATTTCACCGTCCAGACCAGTTTTCTCACAGCAGAGGGTTCAGCCAATGTACCGTTGAATTCCGGATCCTCCAGCAGGCTGAGCTTGTCCACGACCTTGCTCATCAGCCCGCGGGATCTTAGAACCTCCAATTCAGAGTTGACCTCAGCAAAATCGCCGGACAGGCCACTGACAACGCTTTGCAGATCGACCACACTTTGCTGCTTGGTCTCCAGCATCACCACGGCGCTGGAGGTATAGAGCGGCACCGATGCAACAAATGCATAAAAGCCGCCAATGAAAATGGTCGCTATGGTTGCCAGCAGCATGATCCACTTGCCGCGCCACAGGGTGGCGAACAAGGCACCGAGATCGATGACATCGTCTTCCGGCATTTGGGCGGTCGCAGAACGTTGCACCGGGAAAGAAGCTTCCTTCAAAGGCGTTTGTTTCATGAGTACTCGAATACCGTAATAATTGATGCGCGCCACGCGCGCGCATCATCCCCCGCATACACGCGGCGGCTTCAAGAAGAAAGGCCTGTAAACCGGTTCCGGAGCCGTGCGGGGCGATCAGCGGCCGGTTCTGCCCAGAACTGCTGCTCCTGTGCGGATGATGATTTTCATATCTTTGAGGAAGCCGCACCGGGTCAGATAGGCCACATCCAACGCCACCCGCTCTTCATAGCTGATGTCATTGCGGCCGGAGACCTGCCACAGACCGGTGATGCCGGGTTTCTGGGCCAGATAGGCCGGGAGGCTGCTGCCGTACTTGGACAGTTCTTTGGTGACGATGGGGCGCGGACCGACAAAGCTCATCTCGCCCTTCAGCACGTTCCAGATTTGAGGCAACTCATCCAGGCTAGTCTTGCGCATGAAATAGCCCAGCCGGTTGATGCGCGGGTCATTGGTCAGCTTGTGGTCGCGCGCCCATTCCGCAGCGGCCTCGGGGCTGGAGTCCAGATGGGCCTGCAGCCGTGCTTCGGCGTCCACCACCATGCTGCGGACCTTCCAGCATTTGAACGGTTTGCCGCCCCGACCCACCCGGGTATGGCCGAAAAAACCCGGGCCGCCATCGCGGCGCACGATGCCCCACAACAGCAGGATGACAGGCACGAGAACGGGCAGCAGAAACAGGGCAAAACTGACATCGAAGACCCGTTTCCCAATTCTTGAGTAAAAGCCGGGCAGGTGGTGATCAGTAGATCCATCAATGGGATACGCGGTCAGTGCAAAATCCTGCATCATCAAATACCCTGAAATTTAATACGTCTTTAACAGCCCCACCCGCCAAGCGGGATGGATAGGCATTCAATACACCCAAGTTGCAACAAACTTAAGTAATATTTTCTATACTTTTGAGACTTGGTTAATGCTTGTGGGCGAAGCAGGGAAGCAGTGCCCCGACGATTGGTGTAAGTCCCGACGGTAGCGCGGGCTGAGCGGAGCCTTCGTGTAGCGAAGCGAGACCTGCGCGGGCCGCTTGGCAGCTATGGCCGTTAGGTCACTCCGGCCCGCCGCCCGCATCGGCAAAATGCGAAAAACCGTCCTTCTGAAGTCAGAAGAGCCAGCCAAGTGTCAGTGCGCCGCGCAGGGATGCCTGTGGCACAAGGGGTTTTGTGGCGCCGGGGCTCAAGACCGCGGCCGCATACATGTCCAAGAACATTTGCGAAAACAAAAGCATAATTATTTCAATGTGTTAGCCTGATAAGAATACTCTTGCATCCCGCACGGGACCTTCCTATTGGGCGCCCTCTCGAGAGGAACGCACAGTGACCCAAGACCCTTCTGCAGACGACCTTCCAACCCCTCACCTACCGGAGTGGGCGCCCTTCGCCCGGGCGCTGATCGACCGTCTCCCCAAAAGTGCCGACCCGCCTGCCCATCCCGACGCACCCGATGATGCCAAAACTTCCGGCCGGGCAGGAAAGCAGCCAACAGACGATGAAGTCACGGCAGCTCACCCTGGCCGCCTCCTCATGCTGATCCGCTGGGCTGCGACCTGGAGCTCGGATCAGTCCTTTCGGGACCAGGTTCTCAGCCCCGGAGCCGTGACGGTGCTGACCGGCATCAAGCCACGCGAGCTGAGCAGTCTGGAGGTCCTTTTGAAAAGCAGTCTCGCGCCACCAGACATGCGTGTCTACACCCGCAGCCCCCTTCGACCGACCGAACCCGTTCTCCAACTTTGTGCGCCACAGCTCCGGAGCTCTGGATACCTCTCGGAGCCTGCACGCGACGGTTTTGAAGGCGCGATCCGGGAGACGCTCCCGTTTATGGCACCGGTACTCATCCTGGTGCCAGACGGGGTGGCGCTTTCTGAATCTCTTCGACGGGTATTGCCCGAAGCGCGGCGCCTTTTCCCTGTCGATCGTCAGGTCCTGCTGATGCTGCTCACCTCCCGCTACGGCACGACCTGTGAGGCCGAGTGTGCGGCCATCGCGCGCCTGCTGCCCGACGAGGCGGCCCTCGCGCAGCTCGAGTACCCGGCATTGCTCATGGCGCTTCGGGGGCCCACGGCGCGGGACGCGGCACGCAAGCTTCGAAAGGTGACACGGTCCGGTCGCCGTGGCCGGGGGGAGGCCATGACGCTGGAGGAGATTGGCGGCACGTCCGCAGCCCACCAGGCCGCGGCGGCCCTCGTCGCCGACGCGCGGGCCTGCATAGAGGGCACCGCAAGCTGGTCCGGCATTCCGCGCTCACTGCTCCTCTTCGGCGAGCCGGGGACCGGCAAGACCGAGCTCACCAGGGCTATCGCGCGTTCGGCCGACCTGCCGATCATCATCGCGAGTGCCGCTGAGTGGCAGGCGCGGGGACACCTTGGAGATATGCTTGGCGCCATGCTCGGGACATTTTCCGAGGCGGCCGCACAGCGCCCTTGTATCGCCTTCATCGACGAGATCGATTCATTTGGCGCGCGTGACAGTCGCGATCGGAACAACAGCAACTACCGCCGGCAAGTGATCAACGCGCTGCTCAAGGAAATAGACAAGCTGCTTGCGCTTGACGGCACCCTCCTCTTAGGCGCGTGCAACGACGTGGGCACGCTTGACCCGGCCATCCTCCGGCCCGGTCGCTTTGACCTCCACCATGAGCTCAAGCGGCCGCCCCTCGGGCAGATCGCTCATATGCTCCGGAAAGTGTTCCCGAAGCCCGGGGACGTGATGGCCCCGGCGCGCCTCTGCGCCGGCCAGACTCCAGCGGAGATCGACGCGATGGTCCGCGCGGCGAGGGCTGCGGCCCGTAACGAAGGTGTCGCTTTCGATGCCGGTTATTTTGCCACACACCTGAAATGCAGCCGACCGCAGCGCCCCGCCCTGGAGCAGCGCATTGCGCTGCATGAATCCGGCCACGCCCTGGTCACCGCATTGCTGCTCGGCGCAGCGGCCGTCGATCGCATCGTGATCAAGAAAGATTCAGGGATGACGACCCGGGGGTCTGCGATCATTGAGGGCACCACCCGCGAGTTCGAGGGCGAGATGACAATCCTCCTCGCCGGGCGTGCCGCGGAGCACCTGGTGCTCGGAAATATCAGCGCCGGCAGCGGCGGCGGTCCGGGCAGCGATCTCGAGCGTGCAACCCGCCTGCAGCTGCATTGTGATCGGGTGCTCGGTCTCGGCATCCATGGCCCCGCATGGCTCGGTGAGCCCGACATGGCGCGGCTTTCCGAAGCTGATTGGGACCGTGTGCGCGTCAGGCTCCAACAGTTCGAGCAACATGCACGAGACCTCCTCACGCCGCACCGGGATCTGCTCGAAAGCCTTGCCGGTGCGCTGATCCTCCAGCGCGAAATGAATGCTGAAGAGCTGCGGCCTTGGCTCAGCCAGCTCACCCGCCGCGAGTAGTTCCACCATCCTTTCTGTTCAAGAGCAGGAGCACACCGCGTGTCCTTCTATCAGGCTTTGCCCTTCAAACCTTTCCTCGACATTTATTGCATTCCGCGTCGATATCTTGACAAGTGGCGGCCTCGCGGGGCTGGCCTCTACGCATTTCACGCCGATTATCGAGTATACCTTGGAGAATCTGCGGCTCTGGCCGGACGGTTGATGGGCAGCCTGTGGCGACAGGGGTTCGGCGACACTATTATTTGCATACTGCTTAATCCGCAGTGGTTCCCGTCAAAAGAAGAGCGGCGCGATCTGGAAGCGCTGTGTATTTCGGCTCTCCACACCCTCGTCTGGGGGCACGGCACTCCTTTATTTCTGACAAACGAAAAGCATGTCAAAATACTAGAGGGCGTGGCATGGCACGCCGACCGCCCCGAAGATATTTCCATAGCGATCAGTATCGCGAGAACCATCCTCCACGCGATTGGCATGCCTTCGGCTTGGCTCGTCCTCCCATACCGTTGGGTGCTTTATACTAATTTCCCTGCGCTTCTTGCCGGTCGCAACAAGAAAGACTGGCCGCTCGTTCTCAACAGGGCGGCGTGTCACCGCCGGGGCAAATTCGAGCAAGCCGCCGCTCTCGCCGGTTCCCCACGGTATTCTCTGAATGCGGTTTTCGCCCAGTTTCATGCGGAAGACAGGGCAGCCCGGATGGGACATGCAGCGGGAGTGCTCTGCCCCTGAGCAACCATGACTGAGACAGGGTCATCTGTCTGGCACCCGGCCTGCGGAAAGCGCCCGGCCGGTCTGATGGCCACCGAAGCAAGCCAGTTAAAATCCGCAATCTCTGCAGCAGAATTCCTGTTCGCGGGAGAGCCTGTAGATGAAAAGGGGCGAGGCTTTCGCCGAAATCGACGCAGAGGAGACGGAACCCATTCTCAGCCTATCATCCCAAGCCGAATGACCATGACCTCAGGCCATCTGGGAAATTACACGAGCTTGACGGACGTGACCATAAACAGCGGACCGCCTGGCCGCCAAAAGCGGAAAAATGGAGGGGGCCACGGTGGAGTACTCCTGCCTGGGATACAGTACTCCTGTGCAGGATAATTCGGAGTACTCAAGCCTGGTTTGCTTAGAGACCTAACCTCGGCATATCACTCTGCGGTTGTTACCTGCGCTTCTTGCTGTCCCCACTGGACAGTCAAATCGAGCGTTGATAACCTATTGATGACACGGTGCTTAACTGCACCTCGGGTCCCGACACATAGTAACGAGCGGGTCGCCTTAAAGGTCATCTACTGATTGCAATAAGCGGATCATTTTCCGGCTGGAACTTGGTGCGAGCTTTGGATCGCAGTTCTGAGTGGTCCCGCGATATGCAGCGTCGATGCCCTAATCCTGTCCGTTTCCGGCCAGCCTGACCAAGCATCCCTGCAGTTCGCGTTCGTCAGCTTTTGAACACGGATCTGCCATGGATTTCTTCATTCCTGCCGCAAAGGCAGCCCAAGCAAACATCAGCGGAAGCACTTGCGAAAAAAGATCGGGACAGTCCCTGGGTTCAGCAAGGACAAAGCGAAACCGGGATGCGATCCGGCGAGCAATGCTGCAGGCAGCGGGTGGCGCTCATGACGCCGCCGCCCTAGCGGAGAAAGCTGGAAAACCCGCCCTGCAAGATCCTGCTGCTATCGGCCTCACGCTGCGGCAACTCGAAGATAACCGCTGGCGCATCTCGCCTGCGGTGGCCAAGGAAAAACTGCTTCAGACCGGTCTGCCGTACGAAGGTCGGCGAGCAGGCCTGATCTACAGCTGGGCTTCGATCTTCCGTGCGGAAGGTATCCCAGCAGAAATTGCGAAAAACACTACCCGGGAAGAATACCCCGATCTCTACTGCGACTTGCTGGATACATCTGGCGCGGCAGAGTTGCTTGGGTACCGGAACCCCTCGTCGATCCGGAAACTCGTCGGGTCAGGGGGCATCCCTGAAACCGCCTACATCACGTTCGGAACCCGGGGCGTCTACCGGTTCCGGCGCGGGCCTTTCATGTCGCTGCAGAAAGCAGTTTCTGCCGGACGGATCGTTTGATGCCGGGCCTGCGAAAAACAGAACCGGAGCTGCATAATTCGCATAAGCGTTCTCAATTCCCGCCAACGCAAAATAACACGAACAGTATAACTTGGTCCCCATGCACCACCAGATGTGGCTATTCATGTTATTTCTGCGTTCCAACCCGAATATACGTGCAAAAACTGTTATTTGCGTTCCAATCTGATCCCGAAATTTGAAGGGAATAACACATGTTCGATCAACAGAAATTTACCGCACAGAATGCTCTTGACCTGATCGAGACAGGCACGCCTCCGCTGCGGTTTGAGACCGGTGCAGCCGTCTATCGTGCCGCAGTGAAGCGCATCGCAAAAACCGCCGTTCCTGGGATGATCACCTGCGACCTCTCGACCATTCCGATGGACCTTGCCTTCGTAGACCTGCTGTTCGAACGCCTGAACCGGCAGCCCCCCGCATCGAAGAAGGAGCGGCAGGCCCGGGCTCAGTGGAAGAGCCGCCTCCGGACGATTGCTCGCCGTCTCGAGGACGTTCCGGTCGTTTGCACGACCGCCCCCTGGGAAAACTGCTTGGATGCCATCAGGCAACTGGCGGCAGGCCGCGGGATGAATGATCAGAGCCTGATCCCGATTACAAGCTCGCTGCGCGCAGCAGCCGTTGAAGATGGCCTCGAACCGTCCGGTCTGACGGGGCAGTGGCTGACCGCTGTCCTCAAAAGGTCCAGCCGGAAGCGGCGCAAAAGCCTCAAAAGCGCGGCACAGATCTTCGACGATTTTTGGCCTGAGCTGCCGTCCCCCCTGCGCCCGCTCGAGCGATTTGGCTCCATTGAGATCAATTCTAGCATGCGAAGAGGCCGCCCTTTGCCACCGCGCGTTGCCGAGGAGCTGGAAGCCTATCTGTCTCAACGCGTTGCGGGAAAGACTGCCGAAGGGTTCACGCGCTCGGTGACAGTCCAAGCCGGGATCAAGGAACAGGAAAGCACAAACATCTACCGCCAGGCCACGGGATGGCTCTTCGACGCTCTCTGCGAAGCGGGAGAACTGGACCCGGATGCCAACATCGGGATGGCCGACCTCGCTCGGCTGGACTGGCTGGGCAGGATCGCCTTTGAGGCGCTTGCAGATGCAAACACAGACGATGGGGAGCCACGGGCATTTTCTTGGCGGCCCATTGCGCCCAAGACGATCTACAACCGGACGGCAAGCCTCATCACAATGTTCCGCACGTTGCATCCTGATTTTCTAAAGCAGCAATACGAACTACATGACCCGAGCTCCCCTGCCCCGGAAGTTAT
This sequence comes from Leisingera sp. ABM4_103, assembly GCF_056158685.1. Taxonomy (NCBI): domain Bacteria; kingdom Pseudomonadati; phylum Pseudomonadota; class Alphaproteobacteria; order Rhodobacterales; family Roseobacteraceae; genus Leisingera; species Leisingera sp. ABM4_103. The sequence goes on from NZ_JBSWTU010000012.1 coordinate 7,487, forward strand.
TGGTGCCGAAGGCCTGGGAAAAATCCTGAGGGGGCATTTCAAGCAGGAAATGACCGATGCGCACCGCGCATTCTGCCGTACTATCATCCTCGATCAAAACAAACAGCGCCTGCTGCTGAACATGCACATGATCTGCTGGTCTGAAGCGCAGGAGCGCTGGAAAGGCTACGGCGCACAAAGGTATCACGAACAGATGCAGACGATGAACCTCTGCATCTTATCGGCGATCCTGGCCATGGTCGTTCACATTCCCTTTCGAGCCCGGACTGTGACCTCCATGGTTCTCGAGGGAAAACAACCAGATCTATCTTTACCTACAGGGCAAAAGCGGATCGAATTTCATGTGGCCCCCGCAAGGATGAAGGTTCCGAAAACCTTCGACGCAATCCTGGCCGATACCAAGCAAAGTCGACCCCGCCAGATCCTCGACTGGTTCATTGCGGGCCCGCGCCGGGAACTTCTGCATAACCCTCGGCTCCTTTGGCCTGAGAATAGAAAGCCAGACCTGCTCTTCTGCGGTATTGGCCGCGCCCGCTACAACCGTGTGCTGGCCGAATGGACGGAGGATGTCGGCCTCCGGATGACGACCCACCTGTTCCGCCATGCGCTCGCCTCCATCCTTATCAACTGTTGCGGCTGCCCCCTGGAAGATGCTGCTCGGATGCTGGGCAACTCGGTCGCAACGGCGGAGCGCCAATACGTTTTCCAGGATCTCATGCGCCGCCGGGAAGAAACCATGCGGCAACTGGCCGGATACCGGGAAAATCTGACTGAAACACACCATCCAGGACGAAAGCGGAAGCAATGACACGACAGAATTTGCCCTCAGACACGCCCATCACGAGATTGAGGTCCTATACCCGTAAGATCACTGAAGAATACATGCTTGTGCGCGGCGGGCTGGAACATATCACGCCCGAGCTGCTGCACATCTTTTCTGAAGGTAAGGCCGAAATCCTGCAGCGGGTGGCTGCCGGTCTCAGTGCAACATCTCCCGGGCACCCAGACCTGCCGATCATCTATTCCGTAGCACAAGAGATCAAGCAATCTACCGCCCCCCTGCGCGCTGTCCATGGCCCAGGAAAAGGCCGGACGCCCGTTTACTCAATCCCTCTGGATGCCGTGCCAGAATCACTTCTCGAAGTGATCAAACGCAGCCATTACAAGGCACGTCTCAAAAAGGACCTCACCTATGCACTGAGAGAGATCCTTGGAGCGGCCCAGCGGGCCGGGTTTCCGCAAACTCTGGACCGGAAAAGCTTGACTGCGTACAGCGCTGAACTTGAAGCTCGCGGGCTTTCCGCGAAATCCAGGGTTCGGAAGTTTCAGGATATCAGCCGTCTCGGCGGCCTGGTAGCACTGAATAAAGAGACCATGCAGGTCGTCAGGAATGAGCTGCGCTCTGCGAAACTAGAAGCGGCTCGTGAACCCTCACAGCGCAATGCCGCTTTTCGTGCAGAGCCTCTGTCACCACTGGACTATGCACGGATAGCGCGCATGGTTTCGGAAGAGGCGTATGCAACCAAAGGCAACCGGCAGACAGTACAGCGCCTTTTCATCACGGCGGCGGTTCTTTCTCTGCTGTCATTCCTTCCCGAACGGGTTTCCGACATTCTCGGGCTGGCGGTCGGAAGAGATGTGACGCGGGACGCCCGCGGGTGGTCTTCAGAGTACTTTTCAAGAAAGACGGGCGTTGATCGTTCTTTTGAATACCTACCGGACCAGCTGACGCCATATCTCGACGACCTGATCCTCCTCGGGGCGGAACCGGGGCCGCAAGGCCGTGACTTCGCCAGCCTCTATCGCCACCGGGTGACCGAGAGGAGCCCCCTGTTTGCACGGACCGACCTCCGCCGCGCGTATAGTACAAATCGCATCTGGGAATTGGTGAAAGAACGAACCGGTCACGGCCCCCATGCAGCGCGCAAGGCGATGACGGACTATCTGGCCGAGATTGGAAGCGACCCCAAGGATGTTCTGGATCTTCTTGGCCACCGGCAGATGTCCACATCGGAGGTTCACTACGCTGTTCGCGCCGCCGCGATGAAAAGGAAGCGGACCATGTATAAAATTGGGCATCTCAGGGAAGAACTGGCAAACACGGGCCAATTCCGTCTGCCAACGGGGCGGCTGATCGACCTCGACGAGATTGCCAAAGACTTGGATCGGGCGTGAGACAGTTACGGTAGCGCATGAATGGGATGGATCTGTCACGCTTACCTACCTCGATTATCGAAGGGCGTGTCCCTCCCTTGAAGCCGGACTCCTACGAACGCGGTCGGCAAGCCGCGCCAGGTTGGGACGTGCATTACCTTGAACGCGAATGGCGGGACTGGATCATTGAACCGCCACGCGATGCCGATGCGGCGTTTGTCGGTTTCTGCCGGAAGTGGTTCGAGAAGCGCGGAAGGCCCTAGATAAATCCAAGGTCCGCCAAGCGCTGGGTCCGTGGTTCCGAAAACGCACCAAGGCAGTAAAGCCAATGCCTTGGTGCTGCCGGCGTCCGGAAGGGGATCCTTCAACGGACGATTGACACGCAAGAACCCGCAGCGGTGTTTTCCGCACCATCCGGTTCTCATTTGACTGGTACGGTTATATTCTCATTGAAGGGGTCTTTTGCGTTGCACAGCGCGCGGAGGGGACGGCCGTTGGACAGGTCCGGCCCAGGGGAGGTGTTGATGACTGGTATCCGCATCGGATATGCCCGCTGTTCCACGGACAAGCAGGATCTGGCGGCGCAGCGCGCGGCGCTTCTGGGCCTTGATGTGCCGGGGGACCGGATCTACACCGATCATGGCCTGACCGGGACCAGCCGCGCGCGCCCCGGCCTGGCCCAGGCGCTGGCAGCGGTGCGCGAAGGCGACACGTTTGTGGTGGCCAAGCTCGACCGTCTGGCGCGCTCGGTCCCCGATGCCCGGGCCATCGCCGCGGAGCTGGAAGAGCGCGGGGTCAGGCTGGCGCTTGGCCGCAGCGTTTATGACCCCGCCGATCCGATGGGCAAGATGTTCTTCAACATCCTCGCAACCTTTGCCGAATTCGAGGCGGATCTGATCCGGATGCGCACCCGCGAAGGCATGGCGATCGCGCGGGCCAAGGGCAAGCTGAAGGGAAAGAGGCCGAAGCTTTCGCCGCGCCGCCAAGCGGAGCTGCGCCGGATGTATGACACCGGGAATTACTCTATCAGTGATCTGGCCGAGCTGTTCGACGTGTCCCGGCCCACCGTCTACCGCGTCCTGCAGCGGACAGCCGGAACGGATGAGCCGTAAGCGGACCGCCTGCCCCTGCCCTCTCTGGCGTCTTCAGCCGCTGTCCACGCGGGGACGCCTGGCGGCAAGCCATCCGGAGAGCCCCGTTTCAGGCGCGGCGGCGGTTCACTTCCCACGCGAGGATTAGGGCTGCGCCAACTGCCGCCAGCGCCAGCAGGCCGGCACTGGCATCGATTTCCGGCACATTATTCGCATTGCCGTTTCCCCATCCATTGCCGTTTCCGTTTCCGCCGTTGCCGCCGTTGCCGTTTCCCCACGCATTGCCATTACCACGCCCGGCAAAGGCGGCAGATAGTGTCATGCAGTTTGCAAAGATCGCGGTGCTCACGGCAGTCAAAAGAGATTTCATCAGCTTGGCCTCAAAGGGTAACGGGCAAATTCGCACTGAAGACGCGTAACACTTTCTCGACCGTTGCTCAACATGCCGCCCGGATCGGGCACATTTTGCCGTCTGGCTGTATCCTGGCAGCACCGCAGGCCGCGCTTCAGGCTGGCTGCAGACGCACGGTCAGGAACTGCGGCGCGCTGCCATCCAGGCAGACCGCAGACAGGTTTCCGGTGGCATAGGCGCCGGTATCAACGGCAATCCGGCCGCGCTCGGCCGCGGGCCTGTCGACGATGGTGTGACCATGCACGACCCAGATCCCATCCCGGCGTGGTGTGCGGAAGAACTCCCGGTGCCCCCACAGTAGCGCGTCCTCCTCTTGCTGATCCGCGGCCACGCAAGGGTCTGCTCCCGCATGAGCCACCAGCACGGTCCCTGACAGCACCGACGTCTCCAGACTGGCAATCCAAGCAATCAGCGCCTCCCCCATCGCCGCCTGCAGGCGATCGCGGCAGCCGCGCAATTCATCCGAACTCATCTGCTGGCGAGCGCCGCAGATGCCGAAGGATGCCAAGGTCTGCAGTCCGCCGTTCCTGATCCAGCGCCCGCCCTCGCCGGCGGGGTTCTGCAGGAAGCGCAGCAGCATGTTCTCGTGATTACCCATAAGGCAGGTCAGATCCGGGCGCGCGCTGAGATAGCGCAGCACCTCGGCGCTCTCCTCGCCACGGTCAATATAATCCCCGGCCAAGATGATCCGATAATCCTGCGGCACTTGTGCCAGCATGTGCTCCAGCAGCGGCAGACAGCCATGCACATCTCCGATCACACAGAGCGGCACCTCGGGGGCGGGGTCCGCAAAGGCAACGCCCTTTCCGAACTTCCGGAACAAGGATGACAGCACGATGAGCAGCTCTCCCGGTGGCCTGTTGGGCGCAGTACTCCCTGGCACGTGGCTAAGCGCCGGGGCATTTGCAGTCAGGCCAGTGATAGCCGCCTGCCCGCATTGGGGCAAGCAGGCCCGCTCAGGCGCTGCCGCAGGACTCCACACCCATTCGGATGATTTCGCTGCCCTTTATTTTGTAGATGCCGGAGATCCGGTTGCGGCCTTCCGCCATGAACCAGTCTTTCAGCGGCTTAGGATAGTGATCGGCCATCACCCGGCTGAAATAATCGAAATCCTTCTGCGCCAAGCGGCGGCCGCTGCGCGAGGGGCCGTGAAAGCCGAAGGTGGTGCTGGGGTTGACACAGGCCCCTGGCAAACCGAGGAACATGGTGCAGGTGGAATAGCAGACCCGGCCGCGGATCTCGACCCGCACACCGTTTTTTTGCAGGTTGTTCAGCTCGATCAGCCGGTCATGCAGATAGCCGCCGCGGTCGCTGCCCACCACATAGGTCTGCTGAGCGGCAGCCGCCTGCGGCTGCAATGGCAGCAGCGCCAGTGCAAGGGCGGCCGCTGCCCGGGCGCGTTTCAGCAAGACGGTGGCCGGGAAGGCGGATTTCAGTGCCGGCATGGTCAGATCTCCAAAGCAAAGGACTGGCGTTGGAGACCGGACTAAAGAACCCTCAAGGGGGCGCCGGGGAGGGGATGTGGCAAAAATTAGTACATTATCAATACTTTAGATCTTAGCTTAAATAAATTTTAAGGGTCTGTCCGGGGAGGCGCTGCCGGGGATGGCATGCCCCAGCCCCCTGCCCCTCCCGCCTCCGGAAGCGCGGCGAGACTTTTATGGTATCCAGCGGAATTCAAATTGGTACCACTGGGGCGTCAAGCCCCCGCTTCCGTGTTGCGGGGCATGCCGGAGCAGAGCCGGGTCAGATCAGCTCATAGTTCATGGTGGCCAGGGCCACGGCGGCAATAATGGCATTGGCCAGCATATGCGCCTGCACCGCGCCGCCCGGCTGGCGGCTGCGCAGATACAGCAGCCCGAAGGCGGCCCCGGCCAGCAGCCCGGCCAGCCAGCGGTCGTGCAATGCCGCAAACAGCAGGCTGCTGACCACAAGCCCTGCCAGCGGCCGCCAGGGCGCCGCGGCCGGGCCTCCGGCGATGCGCTCCAGCACATAGGCGCGGAAGAACAGCTCTTCGATCACCGGCACCAGCAGCACCGTGCCCAGCAGGCGGCAGAGGATCCAGAAGGGATCAGGTGCCGCGGCCGCGCTGGCGGCGCTCTCCGGCGCCAGCCAGAGCCACAGCACCGCCACGGCGGCTCCCGTCAGCCAATCGCCCGGCCCGGCCCGCCAGCCGAAGGCCTTCAGCGACGGCCAGAACAGCGCCAGCCCCAGCAGCATGAATGCCACCCGCAGCGGGTAGCCATCGGCGGGATTTTCCCAGAGCAGCGGGGTGAGTGTGCCGCTCATCATGAAGAGGATGAAAGGCACGATTCTGGCAAACAGCGGATCCGCCGCCAGGGGCAGGTCTGTCCGGGCGCCAGGCGCGGCAGTTCTTGCCTGGAAGAACGCCATGTTGTGGACGGCGGCCAGAACCGCAAAGGCCAGAAGCGAGAATAAAAGCCAGCCGGCATAGGAATGGAACCCGTCCACCGCCAGCTGCGGCGAGATATTGGCACCCAGCCAAATCAGAAGGGAAATGCGGAGGACATTGAAAGCCCAGCTTAGAAGAAGGGCGGCGGGGAACAGCAGAAACCAATAGGGTTTCATGCGTAGTGTACCAATGGAAAGCAGGGCATAGCCCCCCATGAAGAGAGTAATCAGCGCAAAACCTTCGACACCGGAGCATGGATCACCGACATGGACAGCAAAATCATTCAGAGCAAGAATGCGCTCTTCAGGCAAACTCGTAGCGTTTGCCTGGAATACTGACAGGAAATGCTCAATTGTAGAAAAGGTGAGCCAAGTCAGGAGTTGATTATCGCCCCAAAGGAAGCCGGTTGCATCGACGATATCGGGCAAGAAGAAAAAGGCCGCCACAGTGAGCGGCAAAAACGGTCCGTTCCCGAACAGCCCCCGCCACCAGTCCTTGAGCGGCATGAGCCACAGCAGCGCTCCCAATGCTGCGCAAAGAGCGCCCAGCAGAAGGGCAGATGCCACGTGTGAAAACTGGGCCTCCAAATCCGTGAATGGAACCCACCAAAGCGGCATGAATATGATGGCCAAGCCTGTGAAATGCAGCAAAGCAGCTTTTGGGCGGACTAATGAAGCGGGGGGATGGGAAAGGGAACCCCGCCAGAGCGACGGCTTCAGTGCGACAGAAAATACCAGAGCCAAGCTAACATAGACCGCGCGAAGAGGCAGAGTGGTCATCCAGAAGCACAGACCGGGGGCAGTGGTTCCGGCACAGGAAAAAAGCTCTCTGTACTGAAAAAAAGACCGGATAGCGTATACTTCGGCCAGAATGACGATCACAAAGACCGCAAGCCTGGGGAGAAACGGTCCTCTCAATATCACTTGCATCAAACACCTCTGCTCAACGGCACCTAGCAATACGGCCTCTGAAAGAGAGGGGCATAACCGTTACCCCCCTACTCCGTCAGAGATACTCCTTCTCAAGCAAGGCGACCGCATGTTCAAGGGTCTCACCTAGGCCCCAACCGTTTGCATCGGCCACCTTGTAAAAGGCCTCGATGGTTTCCGGCCGCGCCTTGATGTTGAACTGCGCATTGCGACCAGTGCGGCGGCGGCGCGGTAGTTTGGCTGCTGCTGGGGAGGCCGCGGGCTTGGGCTCGCGGCTTTGGAAACCGGCGGCCTCGGCCGCCCGGGCCGTCTGGGAGCTGTCCACCTTGGGGGCGGATTTGGGCTTGGGGGCGAAACTGCTGAGGTCGCCCAAGGCGTCGCCAAAGCCTAGGTCTGCACGGGTCTTGCTCATCAGGCGGGCACCTCCTGCTTCAGGCGGGCCACCACTTCGCCGGCAAATTCGCGGGCATTGATCCGGGCCTTTTCCACATTGCTGACCTGGGCGGGATCCAGGTCCGCCAGCGTGCCGCCATAGTCGAACAGGTCGCGGTAGGCGGCGCGTTCGACGATCGGCACCCGGCAGACCTCGATGCCATTGGCTTCGAGCTGCTCCTGCACATTCTTCAGCGCCCTGGAGCGCACCGCGGCGCTGGTGCGGGTCAGCACCACGCAATGGGGAATGGCTCGGCGCGCCATCTTGGCCTGATTGGCGATCAGCCGGATGGTCTTGGCCCCTCCCCTTGCATCCATCGAAGAGCCCTGCGCCGGGATCAGCACCAGATCCGACATGCCGATGGCGTTGGCCACCATCAGGCTGGCGGTGCCCTCTAGGTCGACGATGACGAATTGCGCCGCGGCCGAGGCCTCCTCGATCTGGTCGACAATGCTTTCCTCGGTCACGCCGCCGATGATGGTGATGCTGTCCGGCTTGCCCGGCAGCGCCCCCCACTGCGAGATCCAGCGTTCGGGATCGGCATCGATGATCGTGACGCTGGCGCCGTTTTCCGCCAGCTGAGTGGCCAGGATCAGGGCTGTCGTGGTTTTACCCGCCCCGCCCTTGGGGTTTGCAAATGATATTACCGGCATGTCTGCTCCGCCTCTTTTTTTCTTCACAGTATCAGATAGCAGACAGATATCTACAGGTACTATCCGACTATCTGAAAGCTATCTGATATCTATATAGTACCAGTTAACGCGGCCTGCTGGAGTTGCACGCCGCCCGCCAGCCCCGGGCGGCACCAGGAAGCTACCGGATAGCTGCAAGATATCCACAAGATACCACTCTGCCCGCGCAAGCCGCTCAAAGCGTTGCGGCAGAATGCCATCCGCCGCACGCCCGGTTTTGCCAGCCTTAATCCGGATCCTTCAGTATTCGGGCAATCGGAGGAAGCGGGACGCAGGTTTCAGCAGGTCTGCAATTTCTGGAGTACACACATGCCTCAAACCGATCCGTTCGCAAGCCATCGCCGCGGGCTTGAAAGCCCGGCTGCGACCCATTTTGAAATTACCCCCCAGGATGGTGCCGACCTGCCGGTGCGCCCGCGCGTGCTGCGGGTTGTCTCCGGCGGGGATCTGGCCGTCCGGGATGCTGCGGGGACGGTCGTTGTCTATCCGGTCGCGTCAGGCGAGACTTTTGCATTCTCCGCGGCCGGGATCGAAGCAACCGGCACGACGGCAAATGTCGCGGGGTGGTGCTGATGCTGGATGTTGGCCTTTCAATGACTGGTGCCGCCGTGCAGGGCCGCTGGTCGCCGCCTGCCGCCCTGATCGACCTGGACTTCCGGCAGGACCGGTATACCGTGGCGGGCGCGGCTAGACGCTTTGACGAGGTCTTCGCCTACAGCGGCACCGGCCCGCGCACCTTCACCGGGCAGGCGGGGGACTGCCTTTGGGCCGCGCATAACCTGGTGCTGAACAGCGAGACCCCGGCCAGCCAGACGATCAGCGTCGCCGCCGCGGCCGGCTATACGGTTGCCATAGAGGGGGATGGATCCGTCGCTTTGTCCGGTGCCGCCGCGGGCGTGGCAACGGAGGGCAGCCCGGCCGTTGTGACGGCAGGGTCCGCCGCCCTGACGCTGACTGTGTCCGGAGCCGTGACAAGAATGTGGGCGTACCGCTCCGATCTCGGCGGCATGGCGGACAATCCGGACAACCTCCTGGGGGCGGGGTTTGAAACCTATGTGCCCTCCGGCGGCACGCCGGCCTTCACCGCGCGCCGGAAGGCCTATGCGGCTGGCGCACCGGCAGGGGTGCTCATCGAGGATGAGGCCGCAGTGAATATCGTCGCGCAGAGCCATGACTTTTCCGATGCATACTGGCTCAAGAACAATCAGCTGGCGGTGGCAGCCTCCGGCACCATCGCGGGGGTTCCCGCATGGGAGCTGACGGACAACAGCGCCACGAACTTCGCAAACTGCATCGCAGACATCGGTGCAATCGCTGGTGTTCACACCGTCTCCTGCCTGGTCCGCAAAAACCCGTCCCAAACATCCTTGTTCAGCACGCGACTGTCTGTCGGGGCGAACCAGTATTGCGGCATCTCCTTCGATACCGTGACCGGCGTCATCAAGGACCACTGGAACAGCGGGCTTGCGGAGCACCCCGGCGGAGCCAAGATGCGGGGTGTCATCAGCATGGGAACATACTGGCTTGCCTGGTTCACCTATGACCCGTCCCTGCTGAGCGGCCTGAATGACACTGCCGAGTTGCAAGTGTTCCCGGCCCACGCTGCGGTGAACCTGTCATCCGGATCGCAAGTTACGGGATCGCATGTCTGCACGGCCATCCAAGTGACGGCGGGGTATACGCCCGGCTCCTTCATCCCCACAACCGGCACCGCGGCCGTCCGCCCGGCGGAGACGCTGGCCGTCCGCGCATCGGTGCTGCCTGCAAGCATGCCGGACGCGGTCTCATATACCCTGACGGGCCGCATCAGCTTTGCAGACACCGGCTCCAGTGCCGCGGCCCGGTTCTTCGACTGGCGGGCCAATGGCAGCAACTTCCTCAGTGCGGATCTGAACACCGGCGGTGCGGCAACCGGCCAGATCCAGGTTGTCAGCGAACAGTCCGGTGCCGCCAGTACGGCCGCCGGGGCGATTTCCGCCTATGCGCCCGGCCATTATGTGCCGGTCCGTTTCGCCGCCCGCCACCGGGCTGCCGTTCTGGAACTGGCGGTAGAAGGGAAGACCGTCCTGGCGGCGCCCGCGCCATCGGCCCTGCCGGATCTGGCGGCAGCCGGTCTCAGCCTTGCCCCGGCCTTCAACGGCAGCCTTGGCATAGAGCGAATACCGGTATGAGCATCAGCCTGGCTCCGCAGATCGCCGCATCCGGCGGCCAGGCTCTGCTTTCCCGGCCGCCGGATGAGGATACCAGATAGCTACTGGATATCCTGTTGATGCTGGACCCTGGCAACCGGGAATGCGCCGCGCCGCTCACTGCCCGCCCGGAGCCGCCGGATAATACCCCCGGTACCAGTCAACGAACTGCGCCACGCCCTCGGCCACCCCGGTCCTGGGCGTGTAGCCCGTCAGCCGCTGCAGCAGCGCCGCATCGGCCCAGGTGGCGGGCACATCGCCTGCCTGCATCGGCATCAGGTTGCGTTCGGCCTTCCGCCCGGTGGCGGCCTCGATGGCGTCGATAAAGTCCGTCAGCTGCACAGGCATTGAGTTGCCGATATTGACCACCCGGTGCGGCGCCACCGGCGACAGGCTGTCGCCTTCCTCCACCACGCCGTCCACCGGACGCTCCGGCACCGCGTCCAGCAGCAGCCGGACCGCTTCGACCAGATCGGTGACATAGGTGAAGTCGCGCTGCATGTTGCCGTGGTTGTAGACGTCGATCGGCTGGCCCGCGAGGATCGCCTTGGTGAATTTGAACAACGCCATATCCGGCCGGCCCCAAGGTCCATATACGGTAAAGAAGCGGAACATGGTGACCGGCAGATCGAACAGATGCGCATAGGAATGCGCCATGTTCTCGGTCGCTTTTTTCGAGGCGGCATAGAAGGACATCTGATGATCGGCCTTCTGGGTCTCTCTTTACGGCATGCCGGTATTCGCCCCGAACGCCGAGGAGGTGGAGGCCAGCAGCATGTGACGGGGTGGATGGGCGCGGGCGGCTTCGAGGATCTCGAAGCCGCCGGTGATGTTGCTTTCCAGGTAGGAGAGGGGGCCCGATCGAATAGCGCACCCCGGCCTGCGCCGCGAGGTGGATCACATAGTCCGGCTTGTGTTCCGCAAAGGCGCTCAGGACGACGCCGGGGTCCTCAACGCTGTGGTTGATGACGCTGAAGTCCGGATACTGCTCCAGCATCGCCTGCCGGTCCCGTTTCAGCTGCACGCTGTAGTAATCCGACAGGTTGTCGATACCCACGACGCGGAACCCGTCCTCCAGCAGGCGCCGGAACACCTGCCGAGCTTCTAGGAAAACCGGGCAAGGAAATTCTTGCCCCGGAGGTTCAACTCTGCAAAGCAAACGGGTAACTTGTGAGGAGACCGCATTTATCAGACGCACGGTCAGGCCACAGAGAAGACTCAGATAACGTGTTTTCACCCACCAAACGTGTTTTTACACACTTGGCAACATGTCTCTATACAGCATGAGGACCTGAAAACGCGTTCATATTTATCCGCTGCAAGCGACGCTGGCAAACTCAACCATGGTGGTGCCGATTTTCTGTTCCTACGGGAGCCCCCAGAGACCAGCGGAGTCTTAGGCGCGAGTGTTTCAGGCTGGTCCGCCCTCTAGTTCAGCGGGCGCCTAGGCATTCCGGTACGGTCCTTGCTTCTTACAGAAGGCTAGAAAGTGCTTGTCCGCATCTTTCACGTCGATCGCTTTTTCATACACCCAAGCCCTCCAATCGCTTTCCAGGGCATATACGTCCCAGCCCGGCGCCAATTGCTTGGCTTCATCGAGGGTGTCCGGATTGCGGAACCTGAGAGCCTGGAAGGGCAGAGAAACCACCGCTTCAGCAGTCTTGGGTCGGAAGACGACATTATGCCCTTCGATCATCATGGCATAATCCGGCAAATGGTTGTGGGCTGCGTCATCGGCAATGATTTTCGACAGCAGGCGCCGGAACTCCTTGGTGGTCGAGCCTGATCCGCATTTTTCCCGCAACAGCTCGAGGCCGCACTTCCATTGGGGCTGCGCCCCGCAGTGTTTACGCGCAAGCTCATACAACCGCCTTTCAAGCGGCTTGCGCAGGAAGAAGTACTGCTTGCTCAGAGTGAGAACATGATTGTTCGCGATGGCGTCAAAAACCCAGTCCGACAGGGTGATTTCAACATCCTGCATACGCCCGTCACGGGTTTCGCGCACAATTTCGGCAGACTCGATCAAGCCGAACACCCGGAAGTATTCCTTACCGCCTTGGCGGATGTTGGTTTCAATCTGTGTGCCCTGCAGCCGCCGCAGCGCATCCTTCAAAAGATGATAGCCATGGCCGGACGTCTGCCGGTTGGTTGCCACCAGGAGGTCATGTGCCTTGAACCGCATTGACCGGCTGACCTTGCGGCCTTCGTTGAGCGCGGCCATACACTGGCTGATGCAGTAGATCAGCACATCGCGATCATGCACCGTGGCCAAGCCATAGCGGGATGGCGAGACCTCAATGAAGTTTTCGCCATTCTGATACCGCCTGGGCTTCATGTCCGGCTTCGTGGACAGCGTGAACACCGGATGTTCCATCGAAGCCATATCCCCCTTTGGCACCGCATCCACGATATCGCAAACAAAAAGATCTTTTTGCGGATGGCGATCTGGCAAGAGGGGAGACCGCACATTCGTCATTTCACACACCATCCACTAAGGTTCGTCATTTCACACACCATTTATCGTCATTTCACACACACCCCGTCAAGACACGTCATTTCACACACCTGACGGCCTGTGGATAACTTTGCCTGCCTTTCGTCATTTCACACACCAGGATTCGTCATTTCACACACCAAGATTCGTCATTTCACACACCAGGCCGTCAGGAAGGTTATTTTAATTCAGATGCTTACCCGACATCTAGAGAGGCGTAACTAGATTCTAACTCTATTTAACTCCCAGCGACGGATCTTCATACACTTTGAGACCCCCTGTAGTTCCGGAAAACGGCCCGGCAATACCGGCAAGGAGGTTGATTTACTCGCCGTACTTGAACAGCCATCGCCCGGACGACATCTGCCGCCTCGTCACATCCCATCGTTTTGTCTTTTACAACAAAGCATCTGCAATGCAGAGCTTGAGCTCGCATTTAAACCTCATGATGAAATTTTTACTGCGGTACAGCTCTTAGGCTTGTCACCAAGAAGGTCATTCTCTAGGACCGGACTGCGACCGAACTTTGATCGAGTATTTAATCATGTTGATTACCCCCGTCCTCCTATGCGGAGGTTCCGGAACCCGTCTTTGGCCCTTGTCGCGGAAGAGCTATCCCAAGCAATTTGCACTAATCATGGGCGAAGAGTCCTTGTTTCAGGCCTCCGCCCGTCGTTTATCCAGCAAATCAGACAACCTGCGGTTTGCTGGACCGATGGTGCTGACAAATTCCGATTTCCGTTTCATCGTGACAGAACAGTTGCAGGCGGCAGGCATCGACCCAGGTACGATCCTTATCGAACCGGAAGGGCGAAATACCGCACCTGCCGTACTGGCAGCCGCCCTTCACGCATATGCTGAAGATGCAAGTGCAGTACTGCTGGTGGCCCCGTCGGACCATGTCGTCCCCGATACGGACGCCTTCCACGCCGCTGTTACCCGCGGCCTCGAGGCGGTGGCGCAGGGCCAGCTGGTGACCTTCGGGATCACCCCCACCCATGCCGAAACCGCCTATGGCTATCTCGAGCTTGCCACCGCACCGGAAGCAGTCGGCGCCGCGGTGCCGCTCAAGCAATTCGTCGAAAAACCCGACGCCGCCCGCGCCGCGGAAATGCTGGCGGCCGGCAATTTCAAATGGAATGCAGGCATCTTCCTGTTTCGGGCTGCGGATATCATCGCCGCCTTCAGAGCGCATGCGCCAGCGCTGATAGCTCCGGTAGAGGCGGCGCTGGAGGCCGCCAAATCCGACCTCGGCTTCCTGCGCCTGGCGCCGGATCCCTGGGGCAGGGCCGAAGACATCTCGATCGACTATGCGGTGATGGAAAAAGCCGCAAACCTTTCCGTGGTGCCCTTTGATGCAGCCTGGTCGGATCTTGGCGGCTGGGACGCGGTCTGGCGTGAAAGCGGTCCCGACGCAGAGGGCGTTGTCGCCACCGGCCGCGCCACGGCGATCGACTGCCGCGACACGCTGTTGCGTTCGGACAGCGAACGGCTGGAGGTAGTCGGCATCGGGCTGGACGGCATCATGGCGGTGGCGATGAATGACGCGGTGTTGGTCGCCGACAAGTCCCGCGCCCAGGACGTCAAGAAGGCGGCTGCCGCACTGAAGCAGAAGGGCGCCGCCCAGGCCACCCAGTTTCCCAAGGATCACCGCCCCTGGGGCTGGTTCGAAAGCCTGGTGGTGGGCGACCGGTTCCAGGTCAAGCGGATCCAGGTGCATCCCGGCGCGGCGCTGTCGCTGCAAAGCCATGTCCATCGCTCCGAGCACTGGATCGTGGTGAAGGGCACCGCAAAGGTGACGGTCGACGGTGAGGTGAAGCTGGTGACCGAAAACGAAAGCGTCTACGTGCCGCTAGGTGCGGTTCACCGGATGGAAAACCCGGGCAAGGTTCCGATGGTTCTGATCGAAGTGCAGACGGGCGTTTATGTGGGCGAGGATGACATCGTGCGCTATGAGGACGATTATGCGCGAGGCTGATCCTATGAGAATTGCAGTTGCAGGACTGGGCTATGTCGGTCTGTCCAATGCCGTCTTGCTGGCGCAGCACAACGCGGTCACGGCGGTTGATGTCTCGGAAAGCCGGGTCAGGATGGTCAACGCCCGCCAATGCCCCATCGCGGACCCTGAGCTGGAGGAATTCCTCGCCAACCGGCAGCTGGACCTCACCGCTACCTTGGATGCAGCAGCAGCCTACCGCAATGCAGATTACGTGATCGTGGCTACACCTACGAACTATGACCCCAGATCGAACTATTTCGACACCTCCTCGGTCGAAACGGTGATCCGCCAAGTGATGGAAGTGAACCAGAACGCCGCAATCGTCATCAAATCGACGATCCCGGTGGGTTTTGTGACCACGATCCGGGAGATGCTGAAGACTGATCAGGTGCTCTTCTCTCCCGAATTCCTGCGCGAGGGGCGGGCGCTTTACGACAACTTGCATCCCAGCCGCATCATCGTCGGCGAACGCTCCGAGCGGGCCAGTGTTTTTGCGGCCCTTTTGCGGCAGGGCGCGGAAGAGGATGACATCCCGGTCCTGTTCACCGGCCCGGATGAGGCCGAGGCGGTCAAGCTGTTTGCCAATACCTACCTCGCGATGCGGGTGGCCTTCTTCAACGAACTGGACAGCTATGCGATGGCAGGCGGCATGGACACCCGCCAGATCATCGAAGGTATCAGCCTCGACCCGCGCATTGGCGGCCATTACAACAACCCCTCGTTCGGCTACGGCGGATACTGCCTGCCCAAGGACACCAAGCAGCTTTTGGCGAATTACAATCATGTACCGCAGAACCTGATCCGCGCCATCGTCGATGCCAACCGCACGCGCAAAGATTTCCTCTCTGACCAGATCCTAATGCGGGGGCCGAAAACTGTCGGCATCCACCGCCTGGTGATGAAGGCAGGCTCCGACAATTTCCGCCAGTCCTCGATTCAGGGGATCATGAAGCGGTTGAAGGCCAAGGGCATCGAGGTCATCGTCTACGAGCCGGTTCTGGAGGAGGATTATTTCTTTCATTCCCGGGTGATCCGAGATCTTGCAGCTTTCAAAGAGGAAGCGGATCTGATCGTTGCCAACCGCATGGCTGACGAGATCAGGGACGTGGCCGAAAAGGTCTTCACCCGCGATCTGTGGGGAGCGGATTGAGGCACCTGAACTTGCCTTTGCGCCCGGTCACCGAAGTAGTCGGAGCAGTTATTCAGGAGCTGAAGGACAAACTATGAACGAAACACGTCAGCAAACCGCACTTGTCACCGGCTCTTCAGGGTTCATCGGATTCCACCTCTGCCACCGCCTGCTACAGGATGGCATGCGGGTCGTCGGCATCGACAACCTGTCGGATTACTATGATGTGAAGCTCAAGCGGGCACGCCAGGAAATGCTGATGCAGCATCCTGACTTTACTGTCATCAACGGCAACATTGAGGACCGCGGGCGGCTCATGCAGCTGTTTGCCGATCATAGTCCGGACTACGTAATCCACCTCGCCGCCCAGGCCGGGGTTCGCTACTCGATCGACAACCCGCGCTCCTACCTTGAAAGCAACATCGGCGGCACCTTCGAGCTGCTGGAAGCCGCTCGCGCGCATCCGCCGCGGCACATGCTGCTGGCCTCCACCTCCTCGGCTTATGGCGCCAATACCGAGATGCCCTACCAGGAGACCCAGAAGGCAGATTATCAGATGTCCTTCTACGCGGCGACCAAGAAGGCCAATGAATCGATGGCGCATTCCTATGCCCATCTCTACAATCTGCCGACCACCATGTTCCGCTTCTTCACTGTCTACGGTCCCTGGGGGAGGCCCGACATGGCGCTGTTCAAATTCACCAAGGCGATCCTCGAAGGAAAGCCCATTGACGTCTACAACTACGGCGACATGAAACGGGACTTTACCTATGTCACCGATCTGGTCGAGGCGATCCGGCTGCTGCTGAAGGCGGTGCCCGAGCGCCCCGAGGGCGGCGTGGTGCCCGAAGGCGACAGCCTGTCGCCGATGGCGCCCTGGCGGGTGGTCAACATCGGGAACTCCGGCAGCATCCAGCTTACAGCCTTCATCGAGGCGATCGAGGCCGCCACCGGCCTGACGGCCGAGCAGAACCTGATGCCGATCCAGGCCGGCGACGTGCCTGCCACCTGGGCCGATGCCTCGCTGCTGCAGCAGCTGACCGGCTACACCCCGAAGACCGAGGTGGCCGAGGGCGTAGCTCAGTTCGTCAGTTGGTACCGCACCTACTACGGCAACCTATCCGGTCAGGGGAGCGCGGAATGACCACCCGGCTGCTTTACATACATGTGCCGAAATGCGGCGGCACAAGTTTGGGCTCTGCAGTGCGGATGGCCTATTTTCATTCTCAGGCCACCATCAGCCTGCGGCAAACAAATCAGGTCCGGAACGCGCTTTATCCCGCTGTTGGCGAAACCGAGCGGGACCTGCGTAACCAGGAAATACGTCAGATCGTGCTGGCGGGCCTTATGGCCCGCAAGGTGAAATGCGTCTCGGCGCATGTCTATTACAACGCCAGGGTGCATCAGGAAATTGATCCTGAGCGCAAGGTGGTCACCATGCTGCGCGATCCGGTAGCCCGGTTCCTGTCGCATTACGCCTATGTTAAGCGCAACCATCCGGATCCCGGGCGTGCTGAAAGTCTTGAGGCGTTTCTGGAGACCGAAGCCGCTATGCGTTATGGCTCGACCTACCTGCTCTACTTTGCCAATACCTACCAGCATGTTACCCAGGATCTGGCGGCGGACATGGAGCTGGCCCGCCAGAATCTGTCCCGCTTCAGTGTGATCGGCAATCTTGATCGGGCCGGTGCCTACCGCACGGCTTTGCGCAAGCTGACCGGCCGTCCTTTGCTCAGCTGGGAGCGCAATAAACGGCCGGGCAGAAAGCCGTCGTCTGCCAAAGAGATCCCTGCTGAACTGCGGGCGCGGATCGAACAGATCTGCGCGCCGGATATCGCCCTTTACAACTTCGCCCAAAAGCTGCCGTCCAGCGTGTAAGACAGTAAAGGAAGCCCCATGCCGCATTCCGGATCTAAACTCGCTGGCGTGCAATACATGCGTGCATTGGCATCGGGGATGGTGCTGATCGGCCATGTCATCGCCGAGGCGGAGCACTACTTCAAGACCGACCTGCCTGCCAATCTCATTCCATGGACCCGGGGCGTCGACGTCTTCTTTGTGATTTCCGGCTGTATCATCATGATCTCGGGGCAGAAATACTTCGGCCGTGCAGGCGGTATGGTGCAGTTTCTGCGCAATCGCTTCCTGCGAGTGGTGCCGCTCTACTGGTTCTTTACCACGCTGATGCTGGCGGTGCTTCTGATGATGCCGGGTGGTGCCAAGGATACGGTGCTGGACTGGGGGCAGGTGGCAGCCTCCTATCTTTTCATCCCCTATGAGCGCTATGACGGGCGGATCGCCCCGGTGCTTTCGCTCGGCTGGACGTTGAATTACGAGATCTATTTCTACGCACTGTTCGGGCTGGTGTTCCTGCTGCCGCGCAAGAGCGGTCCGCTGCTGCTGATTGCTGCCATGGCCGTTCTCACGCTGGCTGGCCGGGTGGCGGGCTTCTCTGCATCCCCCCTCAAAATCTGGACCAATCCGCTGATCCTGGAGTTTTGCTTCGGGGTGCTGCTGGGCCATTTCTATGCCCACCATTGGAAAGGTGCATCCGGGCGCAACGGACTGGCGCTCTGTCTGCTGGCGCTCGGTCTTGGGCTGATGACTGCACTCAATACATTTGAGGGGCTGCACCGGACCGTTTCCAGCGGCCTGCCCGCCGCTCTGATGACAGGCGCGATGCTCTTTCTCTGGAAGCAAGACACCACGCAGAATAGACTGTCGCGTCTCGGTATGCTGCTGGGGGATGCTTCCTACGCGCTCTACCTGTCCCACCGTTTTGTTCTGCGTGCCCTTACAATTGTTATCCTGCCGCTACTGCCCGCAGGGGTTCTGGGCGGCTGGATCTTCGTTGCAGCCGCTTCTGCGAGTGCCTTGGCAGCCTCGTTCCTTGTCTACTTCTGGATCGAGAAACCGATGCTGCGGTGGAGCACGCGCCGGTCTCTGGCAGCACCGGCCTGAGCCATGTCTGGTAGCAAGGTGAAAGGTCAGGCACTCTGGTCGGTGTTGCTGCAGTTTTCCCGCTTTGGCGGCAATGCGGTGGTTTTTCTGGCCATGGCGCGCTTCCTGACCATTGAGCAGATCGGCGCCTTCGGAATGGCCTACGCACCGATCCGCTGGACCCAAGGCATCTACAAGACCGGCATTGCCCACGCTGTTGTCGTGACCCTTCGACAGCCCTCGACAGCAGGCAACGCCGCCGCACAGCGCGCTTTTACTGCGTTGTTCTGGGTCGCTCTGATGGCCAGCGCCGGAGTGATTGCAGTGGTTGTGCTGATTGCAGCGGCGTTGGCCCAATGGCACGGCAGCAGCCAGCCGGTGCCACAGATGATGCTGGCCCTGCTGCTGGTGCCGGTCTCCTTCGGTCTGGCCAGCGTCCCCGAGGGATTGCTGCAAAAGAACCTGCAGATCAAGGTGCTGGCCCTGCGTACGCTGTTCGTGCAGCTTACGGCTGCGGCGGCAGCAGTTCTGCTTGCACTTGCGGGGGCTGGTGCCTGGGCTCTCGCAGGATTTGCCATCGTCAACGCGCTTCTGTCGAGCGCGGTGTCCATCATCAAGGCGGGCTGGCGTCCCTCCGGCGGGCCGGACCTGTCGGAAATCCGGCAGCAACTGCCGCAGGCAGGCGCCATTACCGGCCGCATGCTGGTGGCCGGCACTACTTTGCCCCTTATGCAATTCACTATTGGCCTGGTTATCGGGCTAGAGGCCTCCGGCGCGTTCCAAATCGCACAGAGGGTATATCAGATTCTCGATGCCCTCTGCTTGGCCCCTGTCCGGTTTCTGGTGCTGCCGCTGTTTGCCAAAGCGCGCGAGACAGGCTCGCTTTCCGGCGAGACGGTTTTGCGCGGACTGCGGATGACAGGCGTGATTTCTGCGCCTTTCTACCTTGGCACGCTGATCATTTCAGGCCCTGCTCTGACTTTGGTTGTCGGTACCCAGAATGCGCCGTCAAGCGTTCCGCTTCTGCAGATCCTGTGCCTGATGGGAATAAATATCTCCAGCGTTACCATCCTGACCCAAGCGGTGACTGCTGCCGGGCGTGCCGAGCTTGCATTTCAGCGCGCGCTGTGGACGCTGGGTGCAGCCGGGCTGGTGCTAGGGCCTGCGCTGCTGCTTGGCACCTGGGCGGTGGCTGCCAGCCTGGTGGCCGCAGCCTATTCCGCGCTGCTGTTTTTTTACACCCGGCTGCATCCTGTGTTCGACATCTCACCGCGGCAGATGTTTGCGGCCGTGGCGCAACCCTACCTAGCTGGTCTTTTGGCGGTTTTGCCGCTGGCTTGGCTTGTCATCCAGGCGGAGGCGGAAGGATGGCTTTTGCTGCCGGCAATCATTGGAACCTGGATGCTCTACGCCGCTCTGCTGCCGCTGATGGCGCCGACGGCCTGGCAGGAAACCGCGGGCGCCCTGCGCCGGAAGCGGCGTGATTAAACGAAAAAGAGGTTACCCGGCATGAAGCAGTTCATCCTTGGCATAGGCGGCCAGAAATGCGGCACAACATGGCTTTATGACTACATCATCGCCGACAGCCGGTTCAAGCGGGGAGCCATCAAGCCCAAGGAGCTTCATGTCTGGGACCACAAGGAAATTCCAGAGTTTTTCCCAAAGAGACGCCGGCTCAGCCAGGTGCTCAACCTGTCCCGCTACCACCTGTGGCGGATGGAGCGTTCGGATGACTACTACTTCGACTATTTCGCCCGGCTGCTGGAAACCGGCGGCACCGCGGTCGACATCACGCCGTCCTATAGCGGCCTGTCCCAATCTACCCTGGAAAAAATTCAGGAGGGGTTCGCACGACGCGGCGTGCCGGTGAAATGCGTCTTTCTAATGCGCGATCCGGTGGCCCGCTGTGTGTCGGCATTCGGCCACAATAAGGTCCGCGCCCGACCAGGGGAAGTCCGGATGGGCGTTGATGATGCTAAGGAGATCGGCGTTGCCTTCCGCGCGTTCTTTGCCTCTGAGAGCTGCCGATACCGCACGCAGTACGAGGTGACAATTGAACGCGCGCAGGCGGCATTCGGGGCAGAGGATTTTGCCTCCTTCCTCTATGAGGAAATCTTTAGCGGAGAAGCGCTGCAGCCGTTGTCGGCATTCCTCGGCCTGTCTTGCCAGACCGAGCGCTTGGGAAAGAAGTCCAATGTGGCGCGGAAGTCCTACGACATGGATACCGAAGCGTTGCAGGACTGCGCGCGTTTCTATGAAGACACCTACCGCAGCATTGCTGCATTTCACCCGGCAGCGTTACAGCTTTGGCCGGGAATGCGCGGTCTGAACCTCTAAACCGCCCGCTGCTTAGACTGCTTTTCTGCGCAGCGCCTGCCGCGCCAGATGCCCCAGTTTGCGGGGGATGCCTGCCAGCACCCACTGCGCCCAGCCCACCGCTAGGCTGGGCAGCACTTTCAGCAGCTTGTAGCCGGTGCGCCGTCCGTCCGAGTACTGCGCCATATGTGTCCGGCATAGGAAGTTGATACTGGCAATCTCGGTGCTAGTCAGTTCGCTTTGCCAGGCTGAGAGCCGCTCTGGACTCGGCGGAGCCTTGGTCAGCGCGTGCTGCCACATCTCCTTGTCCGGAGTGACGGCGCTCTTGTAATAATCCAGCATCTGCGGATCAAACGGCACTTCCAGCCCGGAGCATAGGGCCCGCAGGCTGTTTTCAGTATCCGAAATCAAATCATGATAGCGCACCGCGAGCAGGCGGCTGTCCGCCTCGAACTGCGCCTGAGCCTGCACCGCCTTGTTCCAGCGGCGCGCCACCCGAATGGTGTTCAGGAAACTGTTGAAACCGCCGTCACGCTTAATGAACTTCTTCTTTTCCGAGGCTAGCACTGCCCGTGGATCGCGGATGATATGTATCACTCGGGCCTGCGGGAACAACGCCCAAAAGGCGGGCAAATGCTCGATCGAATTGGGGTTCTTAACTCCGGTAAGGCTTGCGCCGGGCTTGTATTTGCGCCGGTAGACGTCGCAAATCAGGCGGATAGATTCGGAAAAGCCAACCGGCCCTTCCGCGGTTTCGAACCCGGCGCGGATCTCCGCCGGGCTGAGCTCCCAGAACTCGAACCGGTTTACATCCATTAGATCTGTCAAAAACTGTTCCAGATGCACCCTGATGTCCCGGGTCTGCCCATAGGTCCCGGCGAGAACCTCAAAAAAGTCACATTCATACCCCACCGCAAGCTGCGAATGGGCGTTCAGGATGGTACGCAGGAGCGTTGTGCCGGAGCGCTGACAGCCCACGACCAGAAGCGGATCTTGGCAAGTGTCCCTGGGAATATCGCCGGTCATTTTGCTCTCTCGTTACAAGTCCGGATGCTGCGGCTCCGGCAGGTGGGAACAGATTGGATCAAAGAATATGCCCCAACAGCTGGTCGGCGCTTGCAGCCCAGGAATACCGCCCGGCCTGCGCCTTGCCAGCCGCAGCCAGCGCCGATTGTTCCGCCGGGCTGCGGGCCAGGAAGCCGCGCAGGCTGCGGGCGATGTCTTCGGGTTTTTCGGGGTCGAAGTAAGCCACCGAATCGCCCAGCACTTCGGGCATGGCGGTGCTGTTGGAGGACAGAACGGCGGTGCCCAGCGTCATCGCCTCAAGCGGTGGAATGCCAAATCCTTCGTAGAGCGAGGGCCATAAGAAAGCCTTGGCGTTGCTGTAAAGGCTCCGCAGCTCAGCGTCTGAAACCCTGCCCAGCAGCCGGATCCGCGACGAGGCGGCAATATCCGCCTGCGAGACACCAGGGGTAAATCCGCCCGCCACCACCAGAGGCAGAGATACGTTCTCCAGATGCGCGAGGGCATCGATCAGCCGGGCGATGTTCTTGTTGGGACTCTGATTGCCGGCGGCAAACAGATAACCACCCTCCTCCAGCCCGTGGCGGGTCAGCGTTTCCGCGTCGCCGGTCGCCGTCAGCATGTGTTCGGCGCTGTTGTAGATGACATCAAACCGATCGGCTGACACCCCTAGGCAGCGGCCCAGCTCGCAAGCTGAAAAGCGGCTGACGGTGGCAAGCTGCCGCACCCGCCGGGCCAGCAGCGGCCGCATGGTCTTATGAAACAGCCGGTAGCTTTTGGTGAAAGCTTCGGGGAAGGTCCAGATATTGGCGTCATGGATCACCAAGATCTGATCTCGGCACAGCAGCGGGCCGGATCCGCAGAGACTGATGAGCGTGCCTTTGCGGGTGCGGCGGCCCAAAGTGATCTGCTCCCAAGCATGCCCGGTCCCGCCTGCCAGCGGCGCTGGCTTCAAAACCTTCCATTCCGGAACCGCAACCAGCTTCTCCCCGGCCGGATACCACACCGGAACTGGCCCAAGCCGGGCGGCGAGTTCAGGGTTTTGCGCCAGCTTCTGATCCAGCGCCCCCAGCAGCTCGCGGGCATAACGCTGTACGCCTGAGAGGGGCTGCGCCAGAAAGCGGCCGTTCACATGAATGCTGCGATGGCTCATCTGGCGGCCTCCGCTACAGGCGCTGCCGCACCCTTTGCCGCTATCGCCCCCTCATATAACGCGGTCGTGCGGGCACCCAACCGGTCCAGGTCCCAATCTGAGACATCGGTTCCGCGGGCGCCTTGCGCCAGCCGCTGCAGTGCCGCGCGGTCTAGAAGAAGATCGCGCATCTTGGCCGCGGTGTCCGAAATGTCCTCGGGGTCGGAGACCAGGCCGTTGACACCGTCCTTCACGATTTCCCCGATCCCTGGCAGATCGGCAACAATTACCGGGCGGCCGGCCGCTATGTACTGTACAACCACCCGTGGCAGCCCCTCGCGTTTCGAGGTCAGGATACAGAGGTCGGCCAAAGCGACCAGCGCTTGGGGATCGCTGCGGAAACCGCAGAAAACCACATGTTCTTGTATCCCCAGCTCCGCAGCCGTGGCGCGCACCGCGGCCTCATGCGGGCCCTTCCCGGCAAGGAGCAGTCTGGTTTCCGGGATTTCCGAGCGCACCTCGGCAAAAGCGCGCAGGAATTCTTGGTGCCGCTTTCGCGGCTCGAAGGCGGCCAGCATCAGCACCACCGGCGGACGGCTCTGCGCATCCGGTGCGGTGCCGAGCAGCTTTGACCAGTCCTGCGGCAGGTCCGGACATCTGAACGGTGACAGGTCCATGCCCGAGTAGACGGCTTCGACACTGTTACAGATCCCTGCCTCCACGTAGGCCTGGCCCACGCTTCGCGAGACGGCAATGAACAGATCTGTGCGCCGCGCGGCCATCTTCTCGCTGGCAATATAGATTGCGCGCTTGAAAAGACCCACTCCGTCGAACGGTATGATGTGGATGCCATGCACAACCAGCGCGTTGGGGGTGGCTGAGGCGGCCAGCCGACCGATAATGCCGGCTTTGCTCTGGTGGGTGTGGATCACATCCGGCTGCAGGCGGCGCAGCAGCGCCTTCATCTGCCGCACGGCGCGCAAATCCCGCAGAGGCCGGATCGGATGCAGCAACTCCGGCATTTCGGTAAACTCGATACGGTTGCCGTATTTTTTTTGCCAATAAGGGTCAGGGCCAGGGCCGTGAACAATTGTGACTTGGTGCCCATTGCGGATCTGCCAGAGACAGGTTGAAATTGTATTTTCCTCAGAGCCCGCGCGGAGCAGGCGGGTTAAGATATGAACAATATGCATGACATCCCTGACGAGCTGAGAGTGAAATTAAGTTTTGCACTGGCCATGTTTCGGCCGCTGCGCAAATCCCATGAGTTTGGAACCCAGTGTGGCGGCCGGTACAATGAGACAGCCAGGCATTACCGGGACCTTGAAGATGCAAACGGGCGCGGGGGCTACCGCGTTGCCTTTCGCTTTGTCTGATGAGCGACGACCCAAGTGAAGATAAGTATTGCGGTAAAATTAGCATGGGCGAAATAGTTCGTATGAGTGGATAGGACAATAGCAGCGGCGAAATGACTGTAAGCGGCCGTCCAGAACAAGCTTTCCATCCCTCTGTGGTATACATAGCGGCTGAGCGCCCCCAGAGCGGCAACATAGATGGCTGCGCCTATCGCTCCAAAATCCACATAGGGCATTGTGAAAATCGACCAAGTGCCGCCGCCTCGCACCATGTTGATCTGCCGCAGCTTTTCGGCCATCAGGGTTTGAAAAAATCCCTCAGTCTGCGTGAAGAATAACAGGAAGCGGAAAGAAAAGAATCCGTAGGCATGCTCGGAACCCGGTCCTTGGTTCAGCGGCAAGAAGGAGTTCATCAGGTCGTTGGTGAAGTAGAAAACCAGTTTCTGCAGGCCGATGGTGATGGCGCTTGCGTTGATAGTGGCGTTGGAAAGCGACTCGCGCAGCGTCCAAGTTGCGAGGAATAGGCCAATCCCAACCGGTAAATACTGCAGGCCGACCAGCCGCCGATGCACCATGCAGGTCGAGATATAGGCTCCTATGATCAGCAGAACCAGCAGCAGGCGCTGCGACATCACGATCGGCAGGACCATCAGCAACACCAAGTCCAGCAGCAAGGTGAACAGGCAGAGCCTTCTGGCCTTTCCCGACATTCCACCGTTTTTGGAATTGGCGGCCATCAGCGCCGCAGCCAAGGTTCCGGTGCAGGGCAAGGCGCCGTAAAGCAGCCGCATCCCTGAGAACAACTTGTTGCCCAGAAGCTGCTCGCGGGCCTCCAGAACATCGAGCTGCACCATGAGGATGAGCGCCTTGAAGCCCCCCATCTGCCGCGCTGTCAGCAGAACCCAAAGCAGAACGATGGCGACGATTGCCAAGTTAATGGTGAAGGTGACCCGGGCCGCATGGTCCAGGTCTGTACGCAGATCCAAGGCCTTGGGGTGTCGCGGCAGGGAGTGTGCGGCCAGCATGCTCCCCATGACGAAAACCATCATCATGAGCAGGAGCCAGAGCAAGCCAAGCGGAGTGATCGCGTCGGCGACATCTCCGGAAAGCGCATTTTGACGGCGGATGAAGTATAGTGCCAGCTCCATGCTGTCGGGAAAGGCCACCGGTAGCATCCCAACCATGAAGGTAACCGCCCAGATCAAGGCTACCAAAGGCGCGGGCGAGATGAGGCGGAGCGTGAAATGGGCCATGTGCTAAACCTTGCTCCTACTTTTGCGTTACCACTGCACAGCCCCCCGTACAGCGTCAGGCGGGCTTTGGCGTCGAGACGATGCGCTCATACAGAACAGACCAGTCCTGCACGGCCGGATCGGAGGGGCCGCGCCGCATCCCGCCAAGCTGGTCCAGAGCAGCGGCCATACTGCCGCGGGACCCTGGGGCATAGCCTACCAAGCGCGGCACCTCCGGATCGCAGATGCGGTGCGGGCCAATCATAGGCAAGCCGAAATAGCGGTACATCAGCATTCGGTTTGACTGCTCTGTTTGGTATTCGGCTCCGGGCTTGTCCAGATAGGGCGCCAGGCCGGCATCAGCGTGCTTCACATAGGCTGCAGCGGTGCTGAACGGAACCTCCCCGTGCAGGATCAGGTTGGGCGGAGCATCCGGCAGCGCAGTCTTCAGCCTCCCCAGCACATGGAAGGTCCAATCCGGGCGCAGCGCCGCCATTATGTTTATGCTGCTCGCATCAAATTGCGTGGTCCCGGCGCAGACCGCTTGGTACCTGCCTGGCTGGTCAGCTGCAAACGGGTTGGGCAGATCACTGTCCAGAAAGCTTTTGGCGACCCCCATAGGATCAATGCGCAAGCTGTCCAGATGCGCAAAGCGCCGGGCCAGAAACCGGCTGGCGACGCTGATGCGGTCAAACAGAGGCGCATGCGCCATCTCCGCGCGGGCCAGAAACCGCGGCGCATCATGCACATGGATATCGTCACTCACCCGGTACACGAAAGCTGCGCCAGGCGCTGCGCGCCGCACCTGCGGTGCCAGCATCACCGGCGGACCGCTTTCCAGAACCACGAGGTCCGCCCCGTTCAGATAGCGAGGCAGCTTGCCGGACCAGTACCACGGGAAACTTTGATGCAGCGGGCGCAGCAGCGCGTCCAAAAGCGGCTTGCGGACGCTGAAGGGATGCAGTGGCGAGAAGGCAAAAAAGGAAGTGAGACTGTCGTCATGCCTCGTTTCCCCGGGAACCGGGGTGCCGCCCTCCAACTGCTCAAAACGGCGGTCGCCGCGCAGCTTGGACACCCAGCTGTAGCCAACCGTGATTATGCTGACATGCCAGCCGTTGGTCCGCAGGCTGTCGCTCAACCACAGGATGTTTCCCTGCCGCTTCTGAACCGGAAAATGGCCTGTCAAGATGACTGCGCGCGGTTTTCTCATGCAGCCGTCTCCGGTGTCGAATGGAAGAAGAAATCTCTGCCGACCATCATAGAAACCGTCCTTAACTCAAAATTCCCCAAAAGCCCCAGGCGTCTTAAGCGGCACCTCGGTCGGCCTCATAGCCGGTCCTTAATCGGCCACCGCATTAATCGATCCGCTGATCAGCGATGGCGTGATCTGATCGATCGTGCGGCCCCAGCGGGTGACCGGGTTTTCCGCCACGAAAACGATATCATTCGGGCGCAGCTCGAAGCGGGCAGCCATCGCCAGATGCGCGGCGTTGCGGATATCCAGGTGCCAGGCGGTCACCGCGCCGAACTCGCGGACATCGTCCGAGGCGCGCAGCACGTAGACTTCCGAGGCGTCGCCAGTTTCCTTGGCGATGCCGCCGCCGGTGTCAAACAGAGCGTCTGCCAGCGTGGCCTTGCGCGCAAAGGGCAGCGTGTAGCGGCCCTGGGTGCGGACCTCGCCGCTGAGGTAGACATAGTCCCGGTCCACCGCGTCCAACTCCAGCGCCTGGGCAAAATTCTCGCGGCGCTCATTGAGGTCGGCACGGCGCAGGGTGAGCGCCGCGGTCAGCTCCTCGACGGCCGCCTTGCGGCCCGCCAGCGTGGTTTGCTGCAGCTGGATCTGCTGGGCAAAGTAGCGCTCGGCGCGGCTGAGATCGTAATCGGTGTCCACAAACACCGAGTCATCTGCCAGGAGGTTGAGGCGCTGCAGCTTGGAACGGGAATAGAGATCCTCGAGCGGGATCTGGTACATGGTGCCGTCGCGGTAGATCCGGACCGAGCTGGTGTCGATATCGGCCACCGAAACCGATCCCGCCGCCGCCAGCGCCTCGCCCAGGGTGAGCGGCGTCAGGGTGATGGGCAGCACGCCCGGCTGACCCACGGCGCCGCCGACCGAAACCCGCCGGGAATTGAATTCGGAGACTTCTAGGCTGAAGGTCGGGTCGATCTGGCTTTCCACCAGGCGCTGGAACAGCAGCGCTTCGGCCTCGTCGACGGTGAGGCCGGCAATCCGCACCCGGCCTACGTCCGGGATGTTGATCGAGCCGTCATCCTGCACCGTATAGCCGTTGCGGCTGTTCTGCGCCGCTAGCAGGCCGGACAGCTCCGCCACCGTGCCTTGGGTCGAGGGAGTGGACAGCACCACCACATCGCCGGTGCCGATAGTATAGGGGCCCGGGTCCACCTGCGGCGGCGGGTCCAGCAGCAGCCCTTGGCGGCTGCCGTCCTGGGTGGAGGGCGCGTCGGGCAGCCGGCCCATGCCGCGCGGGCTGGCGCCGGCGCCGCTGCCGGCAGAAATCCGGAACACGGCGGGCAAGGTCTGAGGCTGATAGGCGGTGCGGTTGGCGACCATCAGCGTTTCCGGCGTCACCGCCACCACCCGGACCTTTCCGGCGTCTGACACGCCGGGCTTCACGGCCGGGCTGCGGTAGATGGTGGAACAGCCGACGGCCAGTCCGGCCAGGGCCAGGGCGCTGAGAGCAATGGAAATGCGGCGCACGATGCGTCCTCCAATCAACTTAAACTCAATTCTCATCCGGCACCGCCTTCATGAAGAGGTTGCCCAGGAAGCGGCCGGTCCACTGCGAGGACTGCACCAGCCCAGGTTCTCCCTGCCGCACCCAATAGGTATTTGTGAAGCTGTCCGCCACCCCGTGGCAGCGCTCCTCCAGCTTTTGCGCGGCAACCGGCAGGCCGCGCACGAAAATGCTCTCCGGCCCCAGGCGCGTCACCGCGCATTTGTAGGCGTGCAGCTCGATCTGGTCGTTGCCGTTCAGGAAGCTGTGGAACCGCTCCGCGGTGCCCTCTTGCCCGGCCAGTACCAGATCCGCGCTTTGCTGCACATCCGAGGCCGCCAGGCCGGAGCCGAAGCCCTTGGCGGAGGTGAGGAAACCCTGCTTGAGCGTAATGGTGGCGCCGTCGGCGGTAAGCCAGGTCTGCACGCCTGCGCGTTCGGTCTCCAGCAGCATGACACCGCTCAGATCGCGAGTCGGGAAGGCCACCTCCAGCCGCGGCGGGATCGGTCGGACAGAGGCCAGCGCATTGGCGCGCGGGTGGAACCGGGGCGCGTCGGGCTGCAGCGCGCCGCGCAACAGATCAAGATCGTCTTTTGCTTCGCCGCAGGAGAGGAGCAGCAGGCAAAGAAAGCCGGGCCAAAGCCGTTTCATCGCAGGAACCTCCCCCAGCCGCGCATCAGCTGCTGGGCGCGCGCCTCGCGGGTGACGCCATAAAGCCGGTTGCGCACATTGAGCCGCGCGCCGCCGTCGCGCAGCACCGGGCGGATCACCTGCGCCAGCCGGTCGCGCGACGGGCGGCCGGTCAGCCAGGAAACCGGGATTTCCAGCCGGATCCCCTTGTCGAAGCTGCCCTCGCCGAAGTCGCCAAAGCCGACATCGGTGAGCGTGAAGAAGGCGCCGACCTTGAAGCCATTGGCAAATTCCCGGTCGAGCGTGACGGTGGCGCCGTAGTCGCCGGCCAAGTAACGGCCCGCGTCCACCTGGGCGTGGTAGTCGCCAGGCAGATCGTAATAGGCCGAGACATGGCCGGTGGCGACGGAATAGTCCTGGAAGCCGAACAGCACGTCAAAGTCGCGCTGCTTGACGTAATTCGCCTCTACCCCCAGAGCCAGGCGGCTGCCGGCCGGGAACCAGAGCAGCTCGGCCGAGAACCCGCCATACATGGTCTCCAGATAGCCCGCCGTGGTGCGGGCATAAAGATCCGCCCCCGGTCGCCAGATGTATTCGGCGGTCAGATGCTCGATGCGCAGATCGGATTGCTGCGCATAAAGCCCCCAGTCCGAGCGCACCCTCTGGATCACTGAGTTCGACTGGCGCTGGCTGTCATCGAGGTTGCCGGCGGCCGGCTGGCGCAGCCCGGCCGACAGGGTCAGCCCCGGGGCAGCCGTGTAATCGAGCCCCAGCTGGGCGCCGATCTCATAGCGCAGCGGCGCGTCGGGGTCAAAGAAGGAGGCCTGCATATAGGGGCCGAACCGGTAACTGAAATGCGGATAGGCATCGCTTGTGAAGCCGCCCTTGATCAGGGAGATGCTGTCGGAGACCTCGGCGCGGGCAAAGCTGCGCCAGGCGCCGTCCGGGTCATGCTCCAGCTCGTAGAGATCGGCCCGGCTGATGCGCACGGAACTGAGCGGCACGCCGTTCGACATCAGCACAATATCAAAGCTTTGCACCTGGGCTGGCTGGGTATTGGCCAGCACCCGGGCGGTGCGCCCGACGGCCTGTGCCGCCTGGCCGTAAGCGCCGTTTTCGACCCCGATGCGCAGGCTTTCCCGGGTGTCGTCAAGATAGACCAGCCGCAGCCCTTCCTGCTCCAGCCTTTGCGCAAGCACTTGCTGGCGGCGGTTTGGCGCGGCGGGATCATCCCGCAGGTTCCAGCTGGCCAGAGCCACCCGGTCAACGGGCAGCAGGGGCGGCGGCGAGGCCCCCTGCCCGCCTGGCGCCACGCTTTGGCGCGGATCGATGTAGTAGCTGTAGCCGAGCCCCAGGGTGGTGCCGTACATGTAGGCGGCGGTCAGCTGAGATCCGTTCCGGAAGCGGTACTGGGCGCCGAAGTTGACCGGCGATCTGGCCTCGAAACCGACGCGGTCGCGTTCCTGGGTATAGAGATCCGGGGAGTATTCCGCGATCAGGGTCAAGCGGTCGCTGTAGGTCCAGCTGGCGCCGCCGAAGAGCGCGGCCTCGCCCCGGAACCAATTGCCAAAATCCAGCTGGCCGGTTTCCGCAATGCCGCCGGCATTGGCGGCGGCCCGTGTCTTGAACCGGTTGGACAAAAGCCCCAGAGGGTTCGAAAAACTGCCCCGCCCGGCTATCCGGCCCCAGCCAATACCGCCGGACAGCTTCAGCCCGTCCCGGATGGTCTTGGTGGCCACAAGATACTCTGACGCGTAGATCCCGGTGCCGCCGAAGTCACGCAAGCCAAGGGCCAGGGCCGGCGTTCTTGCGCCTTCCTCGCGCAGCAGGAAATGGAGGTCGAAACTGCGGTCGTAGCGGTTCAGGGCACCGCCGCGGTCGAAATCCTCAATCACCGCGTAGCGGAAACTGCCATGCACCCAAGGCAGCATCTGAAAGGTCAAGGTGGCCCGCAGGGTCTGATCCAGCATGCCGCCGGTAAAGGCCAGGGTGCCATCGGGATACATTTCGGCCGTCGGCGTTTCGATAAGCCCCGGCGTGCCATAATTCGAGGTGCTTTGCGCCTGGGCCAGTGCCGGAGGGGCAACCATCAGTGCTGCCAAAAGCAATTGCCGTCCCTGGAGTATCAGTTTCTTCATAACGTCTAAAAATGACTGTGGCCTGGCCTTCCCATATCCGTTTTTCCGCGGACTGTCCCGCAGGCAGGCGGAAAGGCTCGAAATGTCTCTCTCCTGTGGCGAATCTGCCTGTCTCATTTCGTTTTTGAGCCGACAGTGCAACCCTTGCCGGAGCAAAAGGGCCGCCTGCAATGCGGTTGCCGTTTACGGCAGCCGCATTGCAGGCGGAACGCGGCAGAAAAATGCTGTTTTTTGGGACACTGATACAGCTTTGCAGCGGCGCAGCATTCTCAGAGCAGATCGGGCATGTTAGCTTGGCGCCGAATAGGTTTAGGAGATTGACGATGATCCGGATTACCCTTTTGGCTCTGGCCCTGTCCGCAACCGGCGTTGCCGCCCAGACCGTCAGCCCGGCAAACGGGCAGGATGACTGCGAAGACGCCCAGAACAATAATAATGACGAGTGCATCGGCGCGCTGGCGGATGCTGCCGCCGCAGCGGAAGCGGAAGGCGTCACCGGCTTTGTGCCGCTGGTGGCTCCAGCGCTTGGGGCTGCTGCAGCCGCGGCCGGGCTTGCCGCCGCGGCAGGCGGAGGCTCGACCCCGTCAACCACAAGCACCGTCAGCACGAACTGATGCGGCCGCGGCCTTCCCAATGCAAAAGAGACCGGCGCGCCCATATTGGCGCGCCGGTCTCTTTTTGAAGCTGCCTGCCCCGGCCCGGGGCGTCAGTTGGCGTAGTATTTCGACCCGTAATCGCCGTAGCTGTAGCCGTACTGCTTCATCCGGCGGGTGTTGATCTGGCCCAGGATCAGCCCGGTCAGGCGCTGGTTGTCGGTGTGGAACAGGCGCAGGGTTTCCGTCACATCCTGCTCTGCGGTGTCATCCCATTTCACCGCCAGCAGCACCGCATCCGCGTTGCGGGCGATCAGCCGGGCATCGGAGACGACAAGCACAGGCGGCGTGTCGATCAGGATCACGTCATAGTGCTGCCGCATCCTGTTCAAGAACTCCCGGAATTGCTCCGAGGCAAAGAGATCGGCGGCATTGGCCGAGGTCTTTTCCCCCGCTAGGATGTCGCAGCCCAGAAGCGGGTCCTGGAAGACGGCTTCCTCGGCCGGGATATCGCCTGCCAGCACCGAGACAATGCCCTGCGGCGGCACATCTTTTAGCTGGGCGGTCAAGGTCCGGCGCCGGATGTCGCCCTCTACCAGCAGCACCTTCTTGCCAATGCCGGTGAAGTTCTGGGCCAGCGCCAGCGCGTTGGTAGTCTTGCCCTCCCCCGGCAGCGAAGAGGTCATGACCACGACCTGCGGTGTATGGTCGACATTGGACAGCATCAGCGAGGTGCGCAGGTTGCGCACCGCCTCTGCCGTGGCCGACGAGGGTTTCTCGGCCAGGTATTCCAGCACCTTGCGGCGGCCGCTGGCCGGAAACACCGGAATCTGCCCCAGCACGCTGTAGCCAGTCTTGCGCTCAAGCTCTTGGGCCGAGCGGTAGCCCCGGCGCCGGGTTTCTTGCAGCAGAACAATGCCGACACCAAGTATCAGTCCGAAGATGCCGCTCATGGCGAGGATCAGCGATTTCTTCGGGGCCGAGGGGGTGGTTGGGATAACAGCCCGTGACAGAAGGCGACTATCTGCCTTCTGGATCCCCTCTTGGGCAGAGGTCTCCTTTAGGCGAGTGAGGAAATACTCGTATAGCAGCCGGACTGCTTCGGCTTCCCGGGTAAGCTGCTGCAAAGTGATCAGATCCTGGCTCTGTTGAGCAATCTGCTTGGCCAGTTCCGCTTCCGACTGCACCAATGTCTTTGCCTGCTGGGTGGCGCGCCGGGCGTCGAGTGCCGCGCGAGAAAGCAGGCGCTGAAAGGCAGTGTCAAAGGCGGCGGCGCCGGCAACGGTGCCGGCCTGCGCCAGCAGGCGCTGCAGCTGCCGGTCCTGGCTGGCTTCCGCCTGGTCCTTGCGGGTTTCTGCCGTGCTCAGCTCCTCATAACGCGCCTGCGCCGCTTCCTCTGCGGTTTTGGCCTGGGCGATACGCTCACGGAGGTCCTTCAACTGCACCTCCTGCGCCTGAAGGGCCTCCGGCGAGATCAGGGTGGTGGAGGCGTTGAACTC